>CAVTTC010000008.1:0-613822 GCA_963737465.1 uncultured Acidobacteriota bacterium | reverse complement strand
AGGTTGCCGCGCCCGGGAGATGCTCCGGTCCTCCCTTCCCGTGAGATAGCGGACTACAGCGCTATACTGAATACTTAGGAGCAGCACAACGCATGAAAACCTGGGCGAAGTTCGGGATTCTCATCGCCGCCATCGTCGGTACCTTGGTGTGGCTGGCCGCCGGTGGGATCAACGAGACCAAAACCTACTACAAGACCATTTCCGAGTTGCAGCAAATGGGCGAGCGCGCCAAGGGCCAGCGGATCCGCGTGGGCGGTGACGTGGCGCCCGGTTCCATTGAGCGAGCTGGCCGCGAAGTCTCGTTCACCCTCTCACAGGAAAACACCAAGTTGAAGGTAGTTTACAGCGGGATCGACCCGCTTCCCGACACGTTCCGCGATGGCGCGCAGGCTCTCGCCGATGGAAAACTGGGCCCCGACGGAGTCTTTCGCGCAAGCAAAATCCAGGCCAAGTGCGCATCCAAGTACGAAGCCAAACCCGGCCAGATGCGTCCGGCCGGCTCGACCTCCATGTAGTGCTGCGGCACTCGAGTTACTGAACATTCCGGGGGCATATGGAAAATCTGGGCGCTCTCTCCCTCATTCTGGCTTTCTGCTTCGCAACCTATTCCGTCCTCGCATCGCTCGTCGGTAAGTGGCGCGACAAGCCGTACCTGCTGGTCAGCGGCCAGCGTGCCGTCTACACCGTCTGGGGACTGGTGACGGTGGCGTCCGGCATCCTGGTCTACTCGCTGATCGCCGGCGATTACCGCATGGCTTACGTTGCTGCCCACAGCAATAAGGCGATGGCCCTGCACTACAAGTTCGCCGCCTGGTGGGGCGGACAGGAAGGCTCGCTGCTGCTCTGGGCATTCCTGCTCTCGACGTATTCCGCCGTAGTCGTGTTCACCAATCGGAAGAAATTCCGCGACATGATGCCGTGGGTCACCTCGGTGTTGATGACTACGTTAGCCTTCTTCCTCGTCCTGGATACCTTCGTGTTGAGTCCGTTCCAGGTGTTCGAGGCAGGCCGCGGAAACATCGTCAACCTGGGCGACGGCCAAGGGCTGAACCCGCTGCTGCAGTACTGGACGATGGTCATCCACCCACCCATGCTGTACCTGGGCTACGTCGGCTTTACCGTTCCGTTCGCTTTCGCCATCGGCTCCCTGATCACGAAACAGCCCGGCGATGCGTGGATCGCCACCACGCGACGATGGACCATCGTCACATGGCTGTTCCAGACTACCGGAATCCTTCTCGGCGCGGGATGGGCCTACGCGGTCCTCGGCTGGGGAGGCTACTGGGGCTGGGACCCGGTTGAGAACGCTTCCCTGCTCCCCTGGATTACCGCCACCGCCTTTCTCCACTCGGTGATGATGCAGGAGAAGAAGGGCATGATGAAGGTGTGGAACATGGTGCTCATCTCCACCACGTTCTTCCTGTGCATCTTCGGCACCTTCCTCACCCGCTCGGGCGTGGTCAGTTCCGTGCACGCTTTCGCGCAATCGTCCATCGGACGCTACTTCGTCGCGTTCCTGGCCGTCGGGATCGCGCTAACGGTGTACTTGATTCTCGACCGCCTGCAGTACCTGAAGAGCGAGTCGCAATTGGAAAGCGTTATCTCCCGCGAGTCGAGTTTCCTGTTCAACAATCTGATCCTGCTGGCCAGTTGCTTCGCCGTGCTGTGGGGAACCCTGTTCCCGGTGCTTTCCGAGGCCATCACGGGCGACAAGATCAGCGTTGACAAGCCGTTCTATGACCGCATCAACATCCCCATCGGACTGTTCCTGCTGTTTCTTACCGGCGTGGGACCGCTGATCGCATGGCGCAAGAGTTCGTTCGAAAGTCTGAAGCGGGCTTTCCTGTGGCCAACCGCGCTGGGCGCCGCCCTGATGATCGGGCTGTTTGCGGGCGGAATCCGGCACTTCTACGCGCTCCTCTCGTTCGGCCTGTGCCTGTTTGTCAGCACCACCGTGGCCATGGAGTTCTTCAAAGGCTCGCGCGCCATCGCAGCCAAGCAGGGTAAAAACCTGCTTGCTGGGAGCCGTGGAACTGACGCATCGCAACACCCGGCGCTACGGCGGATATATCGTCCACATGGGCATCGTTCTGATGTTCATCGGCTTCACCGGCGCTGCATTCAACCGCGACGCCACGGTGGAAGTTGCGCGCGGCAGCGTAACCGACATCGGCAAGTACGAGCTTCGCATTGCCGACATCCTGGACGGCGAGAACGAAAACTACGTCTGGAATAAGGCCATTGTCGCCGTCTCCAAAGATGGCAGCGAAATCGGGACCATGGAACCGGAACGGCGGCTGTACAAGGCAAGCAAGCAGCCCACTTCGGAAGTCTCCATTCGGCGACGGCTGAACGAGGATCTGTACCTGAACTTCGCCGGAATGTCGGCCGACAACACGAAAGCGGTGATCCAGGCCTACGTCTTCCCGCTGGTCAGCTGGATCTGGATCGGATACTGGGTGCTGCTGTTCGGCACACTGGTGTGCCTGGTGCCGCCCAAGGTGCGGCTGCAATATGCGCGCACCGAGACGGTCGGCATCGCTCAAAAACATGCGACAGTTCAAAAGTAATCTCCTGGTTCTGGGCCTGATGGCGATCTGCCTTTCACAGACGCCATCCGGTCTGGCTCAGAGTTCATCGGACCTGCTGACGCCGGATATCCGGCGCGTCGGAATGCGGCTGGCCTGTTTGTGCAAGGGGTGCACAAATACCGTCGGCGATTGTCCGATGCTGGAATGCCACTATGCCAAGCCGGCCCGCGAACGCATCGGAGAAATGCAGAAGGCCGGCAAGTCGGACGACGAAATCGTCCAGGTGTTCGTGAAGGAGCAGGGCTTGCAAGCGCTGTCCGCCCCACCCACCACGGGATTCAGCGGGCTGGCCTGGATCATGCCCTGGGTCGCCATTGGAATCGGTCTGTGCGCTATATACTTGTTCATCCGGAAGTTTCACCCGAAGCGTGCGCCCGCCGGCGCTCCCGAACTCGATGCGGAAACGCTCGAGCGGTATCGCACCAATATTGATAAGGATCTCGACAAACTCGACTGATGCTCTTCGCCGCCGCTGTCCTGCTCACTGTCGGAGCAATCGCCTATACTCTGCTCGTTCGCGACAAGGACATTCCGCAGCCTGACGCCGTGACGGGCTGGGAACACCTCGAACAGCGCAAAGCCCGAATTTACGATAATCTCAAGGATCTCCAATTCGAATACCGCGTCGGGAAGCTATCGGAGGCCGATTATAACGCCACGAAGCTGACCCTGCAGACTGAGTTGGCCGGCGTGATGGCGGAGTTGGATCGAGTGAAGGGCTCGTCACCTCCTCCGGCGCCGGTGAAGAAGCCGGAAGGGGCGACCGTTTGCCCTCGTTGCGGCGCCAAGTTCCCCATCGCTCTGAAGTTTTGCGGCGCGTGCGGAAAGGAGATCGTCTGATGCCCGGCCGGCTCTTACTCCCCTTGAGCGGCCTGAGAGGCCGCCGCAGGCCGGGGGCCTGCCCCACACTTCTTGTCTTGCTCGCCCTTCCGGTGTTTGCCGCCGTGGATGGCACGGTGATGAACGGCACTACTGGCAAGCCGCAGCCCGGCGTGGTCGTCAGCCTGGTTCAACCGAGCCAGGGCGGAATGCAGTCCCTTGGCAATGCCGCAACCGACGCTGAGGGCAAATTCCGCATCGACAAACCCTCCGAAGGAATGCACCTCATCCAGGCCATCTACCAGGGAGTCTCCTACACAAAGATGGTCCAGCCCGGAGCCCCCAACACCGGCATTCAGGTGGAAGTCTACGACGCCACCAAGGATCCGGCCATCGCCAAGATCTCGCAGCACATCGTCTTCATCCAGCCGGCGACCGATCAGCTTTCGATCAACGAAGTCTATTTCGTCAAGAACGACTCCAAGCACACATACAACAACTCCGTAGACGGCACCCTGCAATTCTACGTCCCGGCTCCTCGCGCGGAGGCCTCCAGCGTTCGTGTTACCATCAGCGCTCCCGGCGGCATGCCGCTACAGCGGCCCGCCGAAGCCACCAAAGGCGCGGGAGTATTCAAGGTCAACTTCCCGGTGAAGCCGGGCGAAACCGAATTCAACGTCGCCTACACGATGCCGCCCGGATCCGAGTTCGCCAGCAGGAACGTGCAGAAAATCCTGGACACCCGCCTGGTGGTCCCCCGCGGGCTCACCCTCAAGGGAGATGCCGTAAAAGCGCTGGGCGCGGATCCAAGCGGCAAAGTATCCATCTACTCCACCGACGCCCAGTCCTACAAAGTGTCCATCGAAGGCTCCGCCGAGACGGCCGCTCCCGCCGAGGGCGCCGAAGCCGGAGCGGAGGAAGACACCGGCGCGCCGCAGGTTCAGCAAACGAATCCCAGGGTGTACGGACAATTGCCGGTGCTTCTGGCCCTGGCCGCAGCCATCCTGCTGCTCGGATTGGTAGCCCTCTATCGCTCCGGCTCGCCGAAAGGCAAAACCGGAAAATGAGCGCGGTCGACGTCGATCGCGTCTGGAAGTACTACGGCGATTACCCTGCCCTCAAGGACATTCAGTTCAAAGTGGCGGAGGGCGATTGTGTTGCTCTGCTCGGCCGTAACGGGGCCGGCAAGACCACCCTCCTGCGGATCATCGCGGGACTGTCCCGTCCCGCTCGCGGCGAGGTCCGCATCGCCGGACACGACCTTCGGGATGTCCAGACCCGCCGCCGCATCGGCATTCTTGGGCACGGCATCGCCGTGTACGACGAACTGTCGGCCTACGAGAATCTGAAGATCTTCGCCAACCTCTACGGCGTCGCGAATCCCTCACGTACCGCGATGGACTGGCTGGAACGGACCGGCCTCGACCGCGTCAAGGACGGTCTGGTCCGCGAGTTCTCCCGCGGCATGCGGCAGCGGCTGGCCGTCGCCCGCGCCTTTCTCCACGACCCTTCGGTCCTGCTGCTGGACGAGCCGTTCACGGCGCTCGACGATCGAGCCATCGCCGTCCTGCAAGGCCTGCTCAAACAGGCGCGCGAATCCGGCCGCACCATCCTGATGTCCACGCATCAGCTCCGGGAAGCCCTGGAACTGGCCTCGCACGTGGTGCTGATCAACCGCGGCCACCTGGGATTCCAGGGAATCCGCACGCAGGAAATGCTCGACGACCCCGGCTGGCTGTACCGGAATTACGGAGAGGCGTGATGCACTATCTCCGTTCGGTGGCCACCATCGCGCTGAAAGACCTGCGCAGCGAGTTCCGCAGTAAGGAGGCGATCAATGCATCGCTCTCTTTCGCCATGGTGGTGCTGCTGCTGCTCAGCTTTGCCTTCGACCCCAGCTCCGAACAGGTGCGCGAATTCTCAGGAGGTTTGCTGTGGCTGGTGTTCGCGTTCGCCGGCACACTGATCCTGAATCGCAGCTTCGCGCGCGAACTTGGCAACGATTGTCTGGACGCGCTGCTGGCCTCGCCGCTCCCGTCCTCGGCGCTGTACCTGGGCAAATGCGCGGGTAACTGGGTTCTGCTGATGGCGCTGGAACTGGCGTGCCTGCCGGTGTTCGGAATCTTTTACAACATCAACTGGACCGTGCAATTCGGGGGACTGCTGTTCGTGATGGCGCTGGCCACCTGGGCACTCACGGTCATCGGCACCATGTTCAGCGCGCTCACCGTTAACCTTCGTCTGCGCGAACTGATGCTGCCGATTTTGGTATACCCGATGATGATACCGGCGTTGCTGGGAGCGATCCAGTTGACCACTGACCTGCTGGCCGGCAAGCCTCTGAGCGCGGATAATATGCTTTGGCTACGGCTGTTGGTCGGTTTCGATGTGATCTACACGGCGCTGGCCACGGCCCTGGTGGAAACTGTTTTGATTGGGTGAACTATGCGGGACAAACTTCTGTACGTGATCGCGGTGGTGGCGGGCATTCTGCTCGCGCGCAACCTGTATGTGATCCTTCTCGAACTGCCGGACGAAGCGCGGCAGGACGCCATCTGGCGGATCTTCTGTTTCCATCTGCCGGCAGCCATCGTCTCGTTCACCGGCTTCTTCGTGGCGCTGGTCTTCAGCGGCCTGTACCTGGTGAAACGCAATCTCAGATTCGACGCGCTGGCCGCTTCCGCCACCGAGGTGTCGTTCGCGCTGGCCATCGTCACGCTGGTGACTGGCAGCATCTGGGCGAGGATCATCTGGGGTGTGTGGTGGGCCTGGGATCCGCGGTTGACGTCGTACTTTATCTGCCTGCTGATCTACTCGGGATACCTGATGCTGCGCCGCGTCATCGACGAACCCACCACGCGCGCGCGCCTCTCGGCGGTACTGTCCGTCTTCGGCTTCGTGGACATCATCATCGTCTGGAAGAGCATCGAGTGGTGGGCGACCCTGCATCCCGGCCCGGTGCTCAAGATCCGCTCGGGCGGGGGCGGGATGAACCCGGCTATGGAATCGGCGGCCTGGTGGAACGTGCTGGCTATGGCGCTATTGACCATCATCTTCATCGCTTTGCGGATGCGGCAGGAAGACACCCGGCGCGAACTTGATGCCATGCGCCGGCTCGTGCACACGGTATGAACGGAATCTGAACCTATGACATTCAAAACTCGGGCAGCACTCGTCCTCATCACTCTGGCACTTCCCATCGCCGCCCAAACCGTCACCGTCAGCGGCAAAGTCGTTGACGACACCGGTGCCGGCATCCCCGACCTCAAAGTGAGCCTGACGAATCAGGCCACCAAAGTGGAGAAGGAAGTACGGTCCACGCCGGATGGGTCCTATGCGCTGCAGGTGGATCCCGGCACGTACAGCGTGGCCGTCGAAAAACCCGGTCGCGGACTGTTCGCCGTCCGCGACGTCGAACTCGCCGCGGGACAGAATCGCACGATCAACTTAGAGGTGTCCGCCAAGGCCGACAACCGGAATTTCCGCTATATGTTCTACGGCTTTCTGGCGGCCTGGCTTGTCCTGGTGATTTACGTGATCTCGTTGGTGGCCCGCGAAAGCGGACTGCGCAAGCAGATCGAAAATCTCAAACACATGGTGGAGAGCGAGCGCAGATAGAGCGCTCCGGTCATTTGCGAATCGCCTGGATTCTCACTTTGTTCTGCTCCTCCACCGCTTTGGCGTCCTGGAACTTGCGCATCTCCACCTCAGACTCGGAGGTTCGACCGCTGGCTCGCAGCAACAGCGCCAGGCGGTAATGAGCATCGGGTATCGACGAGTCCATCTGAATGGCTCGCCGCAGGATCGTCTCGGCCCGGGCATTCTCCCCGCGGGTCTCGAGGATTCTAGCGAGTATGGTCAGTCCGTGCGCCTCCGGGCAGGTCTTCTCCGATTCTTCGAGTACCGCCAGCGCCTCATCGTCCTTACCCTGCTGCCGCAATAGCTTCCCCAGGTTCACGAATGCCCATGAGTAGGGCTTCCCCTGAGCCTTGCTCTCGCGAATGGCCGCCCGGTACAGACTGACGGCGGTAGGCTCCATGTCCATCCGCTCGGCGCACTGTGCCAGATAGGTCATGCTCGCATAGTGGCCGGGAGCGAGTTTCAGAACCTCGCGGAACCAAGCGGCGGCTTCGTTCAGAAAATCTGCTTCGAAGAACAGACGGCCGAGATAGTAATCGGTCCGCTCGTCGCGCGGATTCAACTGGTGGGCCTTGAGCCACGCCCGGTACGCGGCATCGTGGTTCTTCAACTCGAGTTCGATCTCCCCGAGCGTGCGAAAGGCGTCAGCGGATTGTCCGTCGATGGCGAGGCTCCGGCCGATGGACTCCTTGGCTTGTTCGAAGTGCTTCTGGTACAAGTGGGCCTGCGCGAGCCAGTACCAGGCGCGTGCATCGGCTGCATGATCGTGGGCCCACGGTGACAGCAGTTTCTCCGCGCGCTCCCAATAGCCTTGGCGGGCCAGGCAAACGCCGTGATAGAAGGGGCGCTCCGGGGAAGGTTCCGACGCCGATGCGGATGCCTCGAACTTCTTGATCGCTCCGACACAGTCTCCGGCTCGGTAGAGTTTCAGCCCCGCGGTGAACCGGCCACTATCCTCCGCGTGGGCGATCCAACACACGGCGAGAAGCACACAAAGAGCTTTCATTGTTCGCCCTTCGTCTTGATGCCGCTCAGCAGGTTCCCTTCGGGATCCGATAGCATGAGCACGGTTTTTCCGGCCCGCAATTCCTCCGCGTTCAGATTCGCCCCCAGTTGACGCTCCTGCCCGGCGCGATCTGTGTCGCCCATTCGCTGCAGGACTGTTGAGAGCTTGTAGTGCGCCGGACCGGATTTCGGGTCGGAGTCGATCGCCGCCTCATACTGACTCCTGGCCCCCTGAAGATCTCCACGTCGCAGCAGGACGTCACCCAAGGCGACCGCCGCCTTGCTGTGCCGCGCCTGTTTACTGAGGACCGCCCGCAGCCGTGCCTCCGCGGCATCCAACCGACCCTCGTTCAGGTCGAGCACTGCGAGTTCGACCGCGGCGTCCAACTGGCCCGGATCGAGCGCGACACTTCTCTCCAGGTGCGCACGAGCTTCGGCCGGCCGGTTCAGCTTCGTGTCCAGCCATCCCAGGGCATACTGCGCGGGGGCGTAGTTCGGCACGCGGCGATCGAAGTCGGTGAACCGGTCGTGGGATTCCTGCCAGTGTTGGAACGCGATCTGCACCCGCGCATATAGGAACAGCGCGAGATTGTTCGAGGGCGCCAGTTTATAGGCGTGCTCGATGGCATCCAGCGCATCGATAGTCAGATCGCGGCGAAGACACACGCTGCCGAAGTGAAGCAGCGTCCGGAGATCGTCAGGGCCCGCCTTCTTCGCGCGCACCAGATAGCTCAGCGCACGTTCATCCTCGTGGCTGGCTTCAGCCGCGGAGGCGGCGCCGTTCAGCGCGCGCAGGTCGTCTGGGGCAAGCGCGAGCGCGCGGTCGAAACTCTCCGAAGCAGCCGCCGCGCTATCGCGAAGCTCGGCCCAGCCCCGTTCGGTCCAATAGGACGGCTCGCGAGAGAGCCCCGGCTCCAACTCCTTTAGCTGCGCTAATCCGGCTTCCCGTTCGCCGGTCCGTATGCGTGACGCAGCCAGGCTGAAAGCTACCCCAGGCTTGTCGCTCCCCAGCGAGATCGCGTCGGAAAGATACTTCCTCGCCTGCGCGTAATTCTCATTACGGAAGTAAAGAAACCCGAGATTTTCGTGCAGGCCGACGGAACCCGGATCCAGCCGGAGTCCGCTTTCAAAAGCTTCGCGAGCTGCGTCTGTATGATTGCTTTCCGACTCGCAGATACCCAACAGGTTCCATAAGTCCGGATGGCCGGGTGAGCGTCGCAGATAGGGACGAAGGACCTCCGCCGCGCCCACGTAATCGCCGCGCTCCATCCGCTGGGCCGCCCGCGTGCCGATATCGGCCGAGCTTTCCTGGACGCCTCGCGCGAGGAACGGGACAAACAACAGCAACAACTGCGCGCGAAGCATCAGAGACGACCTACCGTTCCAGTATAGAGCGGACCCGGGCAGGAGTCCCCGGGTCCGGTACAGTTCAGAAATTCAAACGGAAGGTGAATTGAATGTTTCGCGGCGAGTCCAGCGTACCCGTAACCAAACCGAAGTTCGGATCGTTTGGACCCTGATTTCCGGCCGAGAAAATGTGACGATTAAACGCGTTCAGGAACTCCGCCTTCAACTGGAACGAGACCGGTTCGCGAACCCTGAAATTGCGGATAAGGCTGAAGTCCTCGTTCTGGTAGCCCCATGTTCGAGCATCGGTGTTGTTTCGCGGGAAGTTGCCCAGGCGGAAGGGCTGATTTCCCGTACGCCCGGCGTTCGGGTCGGCAAACGCAGCGCGATTGAACTGCCGGTCCGTAAAAGGATCGAAGTTGCCGCTCGTCACTGACTGCGATAAGACGGATTGTCCGGGCACCCGGTCGAACCGGATGCACTGATCCCACCCGGGAATGCCCGCCGCGCCGCAGAACGTGGTTGGGACGCCGCTCTGGTACCGTAAGACACCACCAAACTGCCATCCGCCCAGAACCGCCGCGCCGAATCCCGATTTCAGCCACGGTTTTCCTCTGCCGAACGGCAGTTCATAAATCCAGGCGCCCACAAACATGATCGGGACATCCTGGCTGCTGACGGAACGGTCGAGTCTCAGGTTCTGCGGATCCTGAACCTGGGCGATGCCGCCGTTGATTCCAGGCAGCAAGCTGTCGGAGTTCGTGATCGTTTTCTGCCAGGTGAACGATACCTGCGTCTGAAGGCCTGCGGCAAAGCGCCGTTCGAGCGTGGATTGCAGCGCGTCATAAGCGGCGCTGCCGCGGTTCTGCAGGACGTCGGTGTAGATCCACTGGTATTGCGGGTACGGCCGCAACGCTTGCTGAACATTGCCCGTGAATCCCGAGTACGGAAGCGGTACTCCCGCGGTGTTGCCATTAATGTCCTGGACGAGTTGGTCGCCGAGCGCCGTTTGCGCCCACGGAACGTTGTTGACGTTGTCGATTGCCGACCGCAAATGTACTGAGCGCTGTCCGACGTAACCGATGGTGGCTACCATGTCCTTGGTCACTTGGCCCTGAATCTGAAAACTCCAGCTTTGGATCCGCCCGGGCTGCCCGTATTCGGGCTTCATGTAATCCATGCCGGTCTGGCCGTTCTTTTGGGTCGGATCCAGTGATGGCGGCATCGGAACGTTCGGAAATCCAGTGTCCCAATTGAACGCTCGCGTGAAGTTGTTGGAGCTGGAAATAGCGGGCGAAGACGAGAAGCCCTGCTGCATGTTGCCGCCGAAGTCCGTGTATTGGAGTGGCGAGTAGTACATGCCGTAACCGGTACGGATCACGATCCGGTCATGGAAACGGGAAGGAGTCCAGGCGATCCCGACGCGCGGCGCGAAATCCTTGTAGTAGGTATCCGCCCACTTCGGATTACACCCGCCGCAGTTGTTGCCGAACACCAGGGCGCCCAGTCGTCCGCCCGCGCCCGGGTTGGGGACATTCGGGTCGAAGTTCGACGTGTCGTTGTACGACTCCTTGCGCGGCACATCGACGCTCCAACGCAGCCCGAGGTTCACCGTAAGATTCGGCCGCAGTTTCACGTCATCTTTGACATATACGGCGTAATACTGCTGCGTCCAGCGCGCCACGTGCCCTGTGATTTGCCGTCCCGCGCTACCCAGATCGCCCAACAGGAAGCTGGCGATCCCGTTTCCCGTATTAGCGCTGAGGGCCTGGCTTGCGGCAGTCTGCGCCCGGCCGAAGTTGTAGTATCCGCTGTCCTGCCCGAGGTTGAATGGAGAGAAGAGCTGAGTGCGAACGTCTGCGCCGAATCCCAGACTATGCTTCCCTTTCACCCAACTGAGCTGTTCGTTAAACCGCAGTCCGCCGTCGATCAGGTCGTCCTGATTGCCCTTTCCCATGTACAGGATGCTCTCGCCCATCCCGACGTTGGGGAATTGGCGGCCGGGGACGCCGGTTATGTTCGTGATACCCAATTTGTCGGCCCAGCTGAAATTGCCCGCGGATGACTCTTGTACGGCCGCGGCGACATTGATGCTGTTGGTGCGATTGAAACCCACATTGAAGTTATTGAACAGAGTGGGCGTGATCGTATATTCCCAGCCCGCCCGGACGTAGTGCGTAATGAAGTCCTGCGGCCAACCGCCGGGATCAATCGGCTGGGGCGCAATTTGCGTGCCGGAGTAGCGCGTGTTCTCGCGCGTGTGATAGCTGAAGAACAGCCGGTGCCGGTCAGTCAGATTGTCGTCGATCCGAACCTGGTAAGTCGTGTTGTAGAGCGGATTGGCGGCCGAGAACAAATAGTTATTGGCAACGATTCCGTTTCCGCTGACGATGCCACCTTGATTCGGAGCCGGCATATAGCTCAGGAAGTTCTTCGAGACTTGAGATATTCGGTTCGCAGGGATCTGATTTCCCGGGAAGGCTGTACGGCACAGCACTCCGTTGGGACCCGTCTTGGTGGTAGACGGGTCGAAGATCTGCCCCTGATAGATTGGCGAGCCGTCGCAGGCGTTGGTTCCGATCTGTTGGTTGGTCAGGAACGCGCTCAGGTTGCCGTTGCGCTCAGCGTCCGTCAGCACGGTGCTGGCCGTGGTGCCGCCGGCGTTCTCCCGATATTGTTCCCAGTTGAAGAAGAAGAAGAGCTTGTCCTTGCCGTTGTAGAGCTTGGGTATCCAGACGGGACCACCCAAATTTACGCCATAGTCGTTCTTCTTGTCGATTTGCCGTGGAGTGCCGTAGGCATTGTTAAACCAGGTGTTCGCGTTGAAATCTTCGTTCTTGAGAATGTCGTATGCCGTACCGTGGAAGGCATTACTGCCAGATTTCGTGACGAAACTCTCTACCCCGCCCGTGGTGTGACCGTACTCGGCAGGAAACGTAGAGGTGAGAATCTTGAACTCGCGGATGGCCTCTACCGAAGGGCCCGCTTCATCGAAGGACGATCCGTTTTCCGCCCGCAGCGTACTGGCGCCATCCAGTAGCACCTCGTTACCGAAATTCTGTCCGGCTCCGGTCTTCGAGATGAAGATACCGTTGTTGCTGTTCGCGGTACCGGTCCAGTCACTCCCGGCGCCAGAAACATGAACGCCTCCGGCGACCGCATGGCGCCAACGCCGCCCAACGCCAGCGGGAGTTCGATGACCTGGCGTGTATCGATGACGGTACCCACATCGACACTCTCCGACTGAATGGTGGTGGAACTCGCGCTCACCACCACTGATTCAGTGACAGCGCCGACCGGCAAGGTGAGATTGATTGCCGTGGTATTGCTGACCAGTACTTCCACTCCAGTCTTTGTCACGGTCTGGAATCCCGGAGCCGTAGCCGTCAAGTCATACTTACCCACCAGCAGGGCGGGAAACCGGAATGCGCCATCAGATGACGACATGGTGCTCGAGACGACGCCCGTGGCAATATTGGTGGCCGTAATCTTCGCGTTCACAACGCTTGCGCCGCTGATATCGAAGATGTTTCCGGCGAGGATCCCTTGCGTAGTCTGACTGAAGACCGAAGAGGCGATCAGGATAGTTCCGCAGGCAGCGCCAGAACTTTATTGAACTTCATTAGCCCCCCTAGGAAAGCGCCAATCCGCCGCTGTCCCTCCCAAAGTAGATGCACGGCGCACAGCTAGTTAGTCGCTACTTTAAAGAAAATCCTCGGGCATTGAAATGGAAACCCCGAGGTTTACCGTGACAAGAACGCTTCGTTGGGGAGCTTAAGTCACGCCAAGGTACTTACATTTGGGGGGGGCCGGTCACGATTTCCGGTCCGGCTCTTCGATACGGTGCAGTCGATTTATCTCGAGATTTTCGAGCCGTTGCACCGCTCCGCTTGGCCAAGAGATCTCGGCCAGTTTGACCTTCGCGTCGCGTCCCAGCCCGAAATGTAACCTCTTGTCACTCGCCGAAGCATAACTACCCGCCGTGCTGACCGTGGCGAACTGTTGTCTGCCCGACCCGCTGACCATGCGCACGCGCGCGCCGATTCCATCCCGATTGCTGGCTTTGCCAACCGTGTTAAAGCCGATCCAGTTATTCCGATTCCCCTGGTTGAGCAGGATCATCGCAGGCCCGTCCAGGCAACTTACCGCGACATCCACAAACCCGTCGTTATTGAGATCGCCGAACGCCGCTCCGCGAGCGGCCATGGGAATTTTGAAGGGACTGCCCGAAGCATGAGACACATCCTCAAAACGCCCGTTCACGTTCCGCATCAGCAGGAGCGGCTCCCGATATCGCAGGGTGGGCTGCGTCTGCTCGATATTGTCCATGACGTGACTCTTGAGCCACCAACAGGTCTTTCCATCCGTCATTGTCGTAATCGACGAACTGCAGGCCCCAAGCCGAGTGCAACTGCGTGATGGCGCGCGACACCCGAGGTGCGGGTGGAGTACTCGAACTGACCCCGGTTGTTGCGGAACAGAGCGTACGATTGGTTAGCCAGGTCTCCGATGAAAGCGTCGGGCCACCCGTCGTTATCGTAGTCTTCGAAACTAACCCCCATTCCCGAAAAAGCACGGCCGTCCTCATCCAGGGCGATGCCGCTGGCCAATCCCACGTCTGTGAACGTGCCATCTCGATTGTTACGGAACAGCTGCTGCGGAAGCGCATCGTTGGCCACCAGGATGTCGGGCCAACCGTCCTGGTCGAAGTCATTGAAGGAGACACCCAGGCCGTTTCCGGGCAACTTGCCCAATCCAGCTTTTTCCGATACGTCCGTGAAGGTGCCGTCGCCGTTGTTGTGGTACAAGATGTGCGGCGCCGGCTTGAACACATCCGGATGACAGTAGGCGCGGAAATTCCGCGATTCATCGCCGCACCAGGGATTCTTATGGATGTCCCATTCCAGGTAACGTGACACCATCAAGTCGAGATGACCGTCGCGATCGTAATCCACGAAGCACGCGCCCACCGACCATCCTCCGCCGCTAACTCCCGCTTTACTTGTTACATCGGTGAACGTGCCGTCACCGTTGTTGTGATAGAGGATGTTACGCCCGTAATTAGTAACGTACAGGTCCGGGCGACCATCATTATCGTAATCCCCTACGGCGACGCCCATTCCGTAGGAATGCCCCCGAACCCCGGCTTTCTCCGTTACATCGGTAAACGTGCCGTCGCCGTTATTGTGATACAGGCGGTTCCAGAACTTCGGGTTCGCCTTGTCCGGCATGCGACCCTCCATCGAATCCTGAAGCGCGGCGCCGTTCACGAAAAACAGGTCCAGCCGGCCATCGCCGTCGTAGTCGAACATGGCGACTCCGCCACCCATTGTCTCAATCAGGTATTTGCGCGCCGTTCGGGAGGTCTCGTAGCGGAAGTTCACACCGGACCGGGCCGCGACATCTACGAATTGCGGAAGCGCCGGCCCTGTCTGAGCTGCCAACCGCGCAGGCATTCCGATGGCCAGCGCTCCGAGGAAGTCCCGTCGCCTCACGTGAAGACCAGCCCTTTGCCCTCAATTACCGTCACGTAACGGTTTATAGGAGGCGAAGCGATGCGTTCCACGCGGCCCGAGGGTGGTGGCCACTTGATTTCGACGAAGTCGATTTTGGGCGCCCGCCCGATACCCAGCACCAATCTAGGGTCGTGAGCCGACAGATAACTCCCGCCGTTGGTCTTCATCACGGACCGGGTAGTGCCGCCAAACCTCCATGTGACCCGCGCGCCGATTGCGTCGATATTTGCCTTGACCCCCACCAGCTTGAGACCCAACCAGTTATTCCGCCGTGCCACTTCGTTGTGAAGCAACAGGGGCGCCGCTCCGTTGTTACTGACCAACACGTCCACTCCCCCGTCGTTATCGAAATCCCCGATGGCTAAGCCGCGCGCGGGCCAGTTCTTCCGGAACGCCGGGCCGCCTGAAGCGCTCACGTTCATCCACCGGGTTCCGTCGTTATGGAGAAGGAGCAGCGGTTCGGCCCAGGTCACTTTGGGAGAATACGATTCCACCGTGTCATCAGGGTGGCCGTTCGATACCAACAGGTCGATATTGCCGTCATTGTCGTAATCGAAGAACTTGAGGCCCCACCCGCTCAGGTAGTAACTCGCCTTTCCAATACCGCTCGAGTCGGACTGGTCGGCAAATGTGCCGTCGCCTTCGTTGCGATATAGCGAGAACCGTTCGCGGTCGAGGTTGGCGACGAACAGGTCGATTCTGCCGTCGTTGTCGTAGTCGGCGCTGTCCACCCCCATTCCCGAGCGGGCCTGCCCGTTATCCGCGTAGGCGACCCCTGCCTCGATTCCGACTTCCTCGAACTTGCCGCTGCCGCGATTGACGTACAAATAGTTCCGCACCGTATCGTTGGAGACAAACAAGTCCAGCAATCCATCGCCGTTGACGTCCGTTAAGGCCACACCGTGAGCCTTACCGGGATGTTTTCCAATTCCGGCGGATCCACCCACCTCTGTGAACGTGCCGTCGCCGTTGTTGTGGAACAACAGGCTGCGCCGGCCCTCGAAGATCCTCGGGATGCAGTAGAAGCGCCTTCCCTGCCCGTTATCGCCGCAGGTGATGCGGGCCGGGGAATCGTAATCGACGAAGCCGCAGACGAACAGGTCGAGCCGACCGTCGTTGTCGTAATCGAACCACACAGCGGAGGTGGACCAACCGCTGCCTCCCGCAGTACCCGATTTGGCGGTGACGTCGCTGAAGGTGCCGTCGCCATTGTTGCGGTACAAGACGTTCCCGCCGTAGCATGTCAGGTAAATGTCGGGATAGCCATCGCCGTCATAATCGCCGACCGCCACTCCTTCGCCCCACCGGGGAGAATTCAGACCCGCTCTAACGGTGACATCGGTGAACGTGCCATCGCGGTTGTTGCGGTAGAGAGCATTTCGTGGCGGCTTCTCTGGAAGGTAGAACGGCGCCGGTCCGGTGTTGACCAGAAAGATATCCATCCACCCGTCGTTGTCGTAGTCGAGGAACGCACAGCCCGAGCACATCGATTCAGGCAGCCAATGCTCAACGGATTTGGCGTTGTCGTGCACCCACCGGATGCCGCTCTTTTGAGCCGGCACTTCGGCGAATATCGCGCTTTGGGCATCCACCGCCGGCCTTGCGATCGGAGCGAGGCACGCGCTTCCCAGGATTTGAAGCGCACGTCGGCGCGACAAGGCCATGGGAGTTTATTATAGGCTTCGTGTCGAGGTCGCCGCAGTGTATCCTCTCGCTCCTGCCCGTCGCCATCCTGCTGGCCGCTCAGGATCCGAACCCGTCCGAACTCGCCCGCCGCGCTGTGGAAGAACAGCGGCGGGGGGACCTGACCGCCGCGGTGCGCGACTATCGCCGCTTACTCGCCCTCCGGCCGGACGCGATTCGAGTTCGCACGAATCTCGCGGTTGCGCTGACTGGCCTCGAGCAGTTCGATGAAGCCATCCAGGTGCTCGAATCGGCGCCGCCCAGCGATCGGCAGACACCCGAGATCCGGCGCATGCTGGCTCTCGCCTATCACCGTTCCCAACGATTCCCGGAGGCGATTGCCGAACTGGAGAAGCTGAACTCGGATGACCCTAACGACTTGCAGGTGGTCGCACTCTTGGCCGATGCTTATTCCAAAGCCGGACAGAAGGCACAGGCGCTGGCGCTCCTGAAACGCGCCGCCGCGGCTCATCCGGCCGATCCGAATCTACAGTACCAACTCGGCGCAGCCCTGGTGCGGGGTGGCCATCCGGAGGAGGGCGTAAACCGCTCGAACGCGCCGGCAAGTTGGCCAACAACGCCGATGCCTGGATGCTGGCCGGCGCAACCGCGCTCGATTTGGGATGGTTTCAAAGGGCGCGCGATGATCTGGAGACGGCTCTCCGCCTGAATCCGTCGATCCCCGGTGTATGGACCTGGACCGGCATGGCGCGCGATCGAGTAAATGACGAAGAAGGCGCCAAAGCCGCATTTGGAAAAGCTCTCGAAGCCGATCCGCGGGATTTCGAAGCTTTGTTCCATCTCGGTGCGATTCTCTATCGCGAGCGCGATTTGAAAGAAGCGCGAAAGTATCTCGAGCGCGCCTTAGCCATTCAGCCTGTCTCTCTCCCGGCGCGTTACGCGATGGCGTTGGTGCGATCGGCCTCGGGCGAACTCGACCGCGCGGTGCGGGATATCGAGGGCATCACCGCCGAGAGTCCGGATTGGGTGGAACCGCACGCCAAACTCGCGACGCTGTACTTCAAGCTGCACCGCCCGGACCAAGGGAAGCGGGAGATGCAGATCGTCGAAAGTCTCGAAGCGGCGCACAAGGGGAAGAAGGTCGTCATGCCGGAGTTGGACCGGCGCTAGCGACGTGGCGCACGCACGTTGCGTGCCGCGTCGACACTCATGGCGACGCCTGGCGTCCACACACGGAAGCCGGGCGTCGACAATAGTGTCGACGCGGCACGTAGAGTACGTGCGCCACATCAGACTGCGGCCTCTGATATTGATACAATCGGTAACGATAAAGACGAGCGATTTTGTCGTTTTCTGGCGAGTGATCCAGCTAACGAAAGTCTCTCAACCAGGAGAATACACCCACCATGCCGGAAACCATTTACCTTGTAGCAAGTGGTGACCTTCGCAACTCGGCGAACCAGCAGTGTTGGCCGGCCCAGGAGCGCGTCGAAAAGGCGGTAATCGCGGCCATTGAACGTGAAGGCCGCCAGGTTCGCCGCGGACATCCGTACGACCCCGCGCAGAAACATGGGTTCATCCACAGCCAGAAGCACGGCATGGAGGTGTTCCGGAACATTCCAGCGGACGCGCCGCTGATCGTGGTCGAGGCCGTCTGGCAGTACAGCCATCACGTGCTGCAGCGGACTCTACACCCATCGCGGACCGATTCTCACCGTCGCCAACTGGAGCGGCGAATGGCCCGGCCTGGTGGGCATGCTCAATCTCAACGGCTCCCTGACCAAGGCCGGCGTGGCGTACAACACGCTCTGGAGCCGTGGATTTCACCGATGAGTTCTTCCTGCGCGGTCTGCGTCACTGGCTTAACGGCGAGCGCGTCACCCACGACCTGAGCCACGTGCAGCCGCTCGCCGGATTGCAACTGCCCGGCGATGCCGCGGCCTTGGGAAGCCAGATTGCCGCTCGAATTCCGGAGCGACAAGGCGATCATGGGCGATCTTCGACGAGGGCTGCATGGGCATGTACAACGCCATCATCCCCGACGAGTTGCTGCATCCCACTGGCGTCTTCAAGGAACGGCTGAGCCAGTCCGCCCTGTATGCCGCCATGTGCCAGGTGTCCGGACGCGGAGGCGCTGGCAGTGCGCCAGTGGCTGGAAGCCCGCGGCATGCGGTTCGTCACCGGACCGAACCCTGAGACGGACCTTACCGATGACCAGATTCTGGGCCAGTGCAAGATGTACATCGCCGCCCTGCGCATTGCCGACGAATTCGGCTGCGACACCATCGGCATTCAGTATCAGCAGGGCCTGAAAGACCTGGCTCCGGCATCCGATCTGGCCGAAGGTCTGCTGAACAACGTGGACCGCCCGCCGGTCACCGCGAGCCGGCAACGGTCGTGTGCTGTACGAAGGACAGGCGCTGCCCCACTTCAACGAAGTGGACGAGTGCGCGGGCCTGGATGCGCTGGTGACGAACCGCGTGTGGCGCGCTCTGGGCTTCGATCCGGAGACGACGCTGCACGACGTCCGCTACGGCGAGGAGTATCAACGGCCAGTTCGTGTGGGTCCTGGAGATCTCGGGCGCGGTTCCGCCGAACCACTTCATCGGCGGTTATGCGGGAGCCAGCAGCGAGCGCCAGCCCGCGATGTACTTCCGTCTGGGCGGCGGTTCGGTGAAGGGCGTCAGCAAGCCGGGCGAGGTGGTGTGGAGCCGGGTGTTCGTCGAGGACGGGAAGCTAAAGGCCGATATCGGACGGGCGCGGGCGATCGAACTGCCGTCCGAGGAGAACTCGCGCCGGTGGAATATCACCACGCCGCAGTGGCCCATGATGCACGCCATCACCGAGGGCGTCACTCGGGATCAGTTCATGGCGCGGCACAAGGCGAATCACATCCAGGTGGCCTATGCGCCGGATGCGGCAGGAGCCAATCGCGCGCTGGCGGCCAAAGCCGCGGCATTCCAGGCTATGGGACTGGAAGTGTCGGTCTGCGGTACCGGCAACGGCCTTACCAATTAGCGGATTGCCGCCCGTAGCGCGTTATTCGCTAAACTGGCTAGTGACTTCGGACAACCACCATGCGAGTAGGAATCATCGGCACGGGCGCCATTTCGCACAAGCACGCCCAGGCATATAAGAACATCGGCTACCAGGTGACGGTCTGCACCGACATCAGCGAGGCCTACGGCAAAAAGTTCGCCGAACAGTACGGGTGCGAGTTCGTCCCCACCTATCGAAGAACTCTGCAGGCATCCGAACGTGGATTATGTGGATGTGTGCACGTTCCCCGATTTCCGGCTGCAGCCGCTGAGGATCTGCGCTGAGGCCGGCAAGCACATCCAGGTGCAGAAGCCGATGTCCACCAATCCAGAAACGGCGAAGGAGATGATCGACATCGCCGCGAAGGCGGGCATCGTCCTCGGCGTCGTCAGCCAGCACCGTTTCGACGATTCCAGCCAGTTCTTGAAGAAGGCCATCGCGGACGGGCGGCTGGGCAAGATCCTGCAGGCCGACGCGTACGTGAAGTGGCACCGGTCCGCCGAGTATTATTCGCGGCCGATCAAGGGGAGTTGGGCCACCGAGGGCGGCGGCGCGCTGATCAACCAGGCGATCCATCAGATCGACGTGCTGCTGTGGCTGGCCGGACCGGTAGCCGAGGTGTTCGGCTACTGGCAATTGCATGCCTTGCACAAGATCGAATCGGAAGACGTGATCACCACCGTCATGCGCTACGGAAACGGAGCCACGGGGGTACTGCAGGCCTCCACGGCATTCTGGCCCGGTTACACGGAGAGGTTGGAGATCCACGGTACCAAGGGCACAGCGATCATATCGGGCGACAAACTGACTACCTGGGACGTCCAGGACGATCAGGGCGAGCCTGCTCCCGTGGACCGCAACGTTGCCTCCGGCGCGTCCGATCCCATGGCGATCTCGCTCGAGCCGTTCGAGCGCCAGTTCCTCGATTTCGGCGATGCCATCAAGTCCGGCCGCAAACCGCTTGTCTCGGGTGAAGAGGGCTATCGCGCGCTGGAACTGGTCACGTCCATCTACACATCGTGCAAGGAAGGCCGCAAGGTCTCAATCAATGGTTGAGGGCCCTAAGGCGTGGCGGATCCGGGTCCCTGCGTCGAGCGCGAACCTCGGGCCTGGATTTGACGCGCTGGGCATGGCGTTAGGCGTGTACCTGGAGTGCCGGTTCCGACGCTCCGACGCCCTGGTGATTCGTGCCATGGGCCGGGACGCGGACTGTATCTCCACCCGGGAAGACAACCTGATCTGGCAGACCGCTCTGGCGGTAGCGAGCGATGTTGGCTGCACGCTTCCGCCGATTGAACTCGAGATCGACAACGACATCCCGATCGGCAAGGGCCTGGGATCGAGCGCGGCAGCGCTAACTGCGGGTGTGGTCATCGCGGATGAGTTACTCGAACTCAACTGGAAACCGCCGCGGATTCTCGATGAGGCGGCCCGGATCGAGGGCCATCCCGACAATGTGGCGGCGTGCGTGCTGGGCTCGATCTGCGCCAGCGCGATCGATTCCGGCGGTGTGGCGCGCGCCGTCCGTCTGGACCTTCCGGAGCGTTATGGCGTGGCGGTGGTGGTTCCGGACTTCGACCTCCCAACAGTGCGAGCCCGCGAAGTGCTCCCGAAGACGTACTCGCGCGAGGATGCGGTGTTCAACGTCCAGCGCAGCGCGTTATTAATCGCGGCACTCGCCGCGGGCGCAACCTGGGCCTTCCCGGCTGCGCTAGAGGACCGTTTGCATCAGCCGTATCGCGCGCCGCTGGTGCCGGGACTCGAAGAGATCACTAAGCTCCGTGCACCGGGCCTTCTCGGGTGCGCCTTGAGCGGCGCCGGACCATCGATCCTGGTGTTCTACCAGCGCGGCTATGAACCGGTATGCGACCTGGTCCGCCAGATCTTCGCGCTCAAGGGTCATGACTCGGAAGTGTTATGGGCACACATCGCCGACCACGGTTATGAACTAAGCCGCACCTAGAAGAAGGCTGCCTCGAGTTCCCGGATCACCTCTTCGCCCATTGGAGCCATGCTCCCCACAGCGCGGCAGTTAATGATGGCTTCGGCGGTCGATTCCAGAACCTCCAGGCGATCAAACGCCTCCAACACGCCGGATCCGGCCACCAGCACCCCGTCGTTTTCCAGAATCGCGACCGGCTGTGCCGGCGATACGTGCTTCGCGATCGCTTGATCGTCTTCGAAGTGCGTTCCATACGGCAGGCACGCCGGCTGGCGCACCACGATATAGCTTTCCGGAATGGTGCGGGTGTCCAGGTGGGCGCTGGTGACGCTGAAGGCCGTTGCATTCACCGGGTAGGCATTAATCACTGCGCCGATAGAGGGGTGCCGATCGTAAACGGCCTGATGGCTGCGTGCCGCCCGGCTCGGTACGCACCCGGCTTCGACACGTCCGCGATCCACCAACACCAGTTCCCCCGGTTCCACCGTCGCACGATCCACGCTGTACGGCGTGATCAGGAACGAATGCTCGTCAACTCGAACGGAGTAGCTGCCCTGCGTGCTGATGAACAGGCGCTGACGGTAGGCGCGGCGGGTGAACTCGCAGAGCAGGTGCCGCAATTCGCGCTCGGCGCTGGAAGCTTGGTCGCGCTGGAACACGGGGTATTCGACCGCGCGGCGCGCCGGCAGCGCCAGCTCTTCGTCGTTCAGATACCGGACCTCTCCGAGCAGGCGCCCCTTGATGATGGTTTTGCCCGTGAACTCCAGCGTCTCGAAGCGGCGGAACGCCTCCTGTAAGCTAGAGGCAGCCGTCACCACGCCGTGGTTTTCCAGAATGACTGAGTTATATCCCTGGGCGAAGATGCCGGCCACGCTGCGGCCTAGCGCTTCGCTACCCGGCAGTTCATAGGGCGCGAATCCGGCGCGCCCACAGACAGTCCAGGCCTGATGAAACAGGCGCGTATCGGGCACTTGGTGCGCCAGGCTGAACGCCACCAGCGCCACGGGATGCGCGTGGACGATGCCGCGAATGTCGGGGCGGCGCCGATAGATCTCCAGGTGAAACGGCAGTTCGGAGGACGGCGCGCGGGTTCCATCCACACTGCCGTCAGCGCCGCACGCGCACGATGTCGGATCGCGTTAGCCCGCCTTTGTCCACGCGCGCTGGGGTGATCCAGACATCGCCGTTGTCTTCCTTGAGCGAGAGATTGCCGCCCGACGTGGTGGTCATGCGGTAGCCGTAGATGCGCTGCATCAGCCCGAGGATTTCGTCGCGTGGATGAGTGAACGAGATTGACGGAGCCATGGTGGATTCGATTTCCTCCCTCAACCGATTGTAGGGGAGACCCCGGTTGAAGCGACCCACCGTTGTGGAATACAGTCGAAGGCAGAGACGGGATATGCTCACTTCCAAACAAACCGATATTGCTCTCAAAGCGCTCGATAACTTCACCATCGAGCTGCCCTCATGGGGCTTCGCCAACACAGGCACGCGCTTCGGCAAATTCGTCCAGGCCTCGGCTGCCACCAACACGGCCGAGAAGCTCGCCGACGCGGGCGCGGTCCACAAATTCACGGGATGCTGCCCCAGCGTGGCGGTACACGTGTTGTGGGATTTCCCGAACGGGCTCGCGGACGTCGAGGCGGTGATGAAGGCGGCCGCCGGCAACGGGGTTCGCATCGGCGCCATCAATCCGAACGTCTTCCAGGACCAGTGCTATAAGAACGGATCACTGGGCAACCCGGATCCCGAGGTTCGGAAACAAGCGCTCTCGCACATTCTCGACTGCGTCGAAATTCAACGAGCCACCGCTTCGCGCGACCTGTCGCTCTGGTTTGCCGACGGCATCAGCTATCCCGGCACCGGGTCCATCCGCGCGCGCAAGGACTGGTTCACCGACGGACTGAAGACCGTGCATGCGTCCCTCTCCGGCAACCAGCGCATGCTGGTGGAGTACAAGCCGTTCGAGCCCGCTTTCTACGCCACCGACATCGCCGATTGGGGCATGGCCTACATCTACTCGAAGCACGCCGGTCCGCGGGCCAAGGTGCTGGTGGATACCGGCCACCACTACCAGACGCAGAATATCGAACAGATTGTGGCGTGGCTGCTCAGCGAGGATATGCTCGGCGGGTTCCACTTCAACGATCGCCGTTATGCCGACGACGACCTCACGCTGGGCTGCATGGATCCCTACCAGGTGTTCCGCATCTTTCACGAGATCTGCTACTTCACGTGGGAGCGCGGACAGGCGCCCGATATCGCCTACATGGTGGATCAATCGCACAACCTGAAGAATAAGATCGAGGAGACCATCCAGACGTCTAACAACGCCCAGGAGCTATTTCTGAAAGCGGCGCTGGTTGATCACGAGCAGCTCGCCGCTAAGCAGGGATTGGCCGACCTGGTGGACTCGGAGGAATGCCTGAGGACGGCGTTCTTCACCGACGTTCGGCCGGTGATGCGCGAATGGCGGAAGTCAAAGGGGCTGGCCGAAGATCCAATGGCGGCATTCCGCGAGAGCGGCTACACCCGTAAGGCGGAGCAGGATAGGGGTACACGCAACCTCGGCGCTGTTTCCAGCTACGCCTGAGCGGATTACTCGCAGCGCAAAGCGTCGCAGGGGTCCAGCCGCGATGCCCGGATCGCGGGCACCCATCCACTGATGACCCCCACGGCCAGTAGAATGGCCGTCGAGAGCATCACCGTCGCCGCCGATACTTTCATCGGCAAGTCTGCTTTGCCGGACTCGTCTTCGAACAGGGCCCCCATCAGCGGCAGGGTTCCCACCATGGCCGAGATCGCATAGGCCAGGCCGATGCCGAGCAATCCGCCCACTAGCGTGATGGTGAGCGCCTCCAGCAGGAACTGCATTCGGATGTGCCGCTTCTTGGCGCCGAGCGCCTTGCGCAGTCCGATCTCGCGTACCCGCTCTTCCACCGAGACGAGCATGATGTTCATCACGCCCACTCCGCCGATGCCGAGTGTCAGCGCGCCGATAAACATCAGCAGCACCTTCAGCCCGATGGTCAGCCCATCGATGATGGGGCGGAACTCCTCGCGGCCGAACATCTGAAAGGCCCGCTTGTCGGTGGGCGAGAAACGCTGCCGCTTGGCGATCGCCGCCAGCACCTGCGCTTCCGCGGCCTTCTCGAAGCGCGGATTCACCGGGCTGAAGACCATCACGCTGGCATAGCGGTTGTTCCAGATGTCGCCCGCCGTGGTGTAGGGGATGAACGCCGATTCGTCGTCGCTGGTGAAGTAGTTACTGAACTGGAGTTTCCGGTCCATCGTGCCGATCACGGTGAATCGCAGACCCGCCACCAGCACCGTTTCACCCACCGCCGGGCGTCCACCGAACAGACGCTGCTGCAGCATTCCGCCCAGGACAATGACTCTCCGCCGCTCCTGGAAATCCTCGGACGAGATCCACCGCCCATCGCTGGCAATCTCGTTGCGGATCTCGCCGTACTCAGGAGCCACGCCCCGTATCGCAGTGTTCACCATGCGCTCGCCGAAGTTGATGGGATGCCACCTGACCGTCTCCAGGCACACCTGCTTCACCAGGCTCGCTTCCGCCTTGACAACCTCGAGATCGGCGGCTTCGATCTTGACCGGCCTGCCCGCGCGCTCGCCTCCTGCCTGTTCGCTGGTCTGTCCCGGCCACGCCACCACCGCGCTCTTCCCAAACGCGTCGAATCCGCGGACCAGGGCGTAGCGGAAGCCATCGCCGTAAGCGATGAGCAGGGTCACCGCCACGATGCCCCACACGATACCGGTCATGGTGAGCAGCGTACGCGTGGGGTTGCGCCGCAGTGCGTCCCAGGCTTGGAGAAACAGTTCGGAGAACATCGTCAGCCTCCCGCCTCATAGCGCAGCGCTTCGATGGGATCGATGGCAGCGGCGCGATTGGCCGGATAGAGCGCCGCAAACAGCGCCACCGTCCCCAGCAGCACGAACGAGAGCAGGCTGCTTTGCCAAGTGGGCAGCAGGCCCGCAAAGAACGGCGGCATCGGGATCAGGTTCACCAGGGCGCAGATGCCGTAGGCGATGCCCAGGCCGACGCCGCCGCTGATCAACACCACCGCCATGGCTTCCGCGAAGAACTGCCCGAGGATGGCCGCCGCCGTCGCGCCCACGGCCTTGCGGACACCGATCTCGCGGGTACGCTCGCGCACCGCCACCAGCATCACGTTCATCACACCGATGCCGCCCAGGAACAGCGTCACCACGCCGACGGCTCCCAGGAAGTACTTCATGCCGTCCGTCATCTGAGCGAATGCTTTGGCGTCCTGAAGCGTGTCCCAGATGTGCGCGGCTTCCTTGTCGGTAGGATCGAAGCCGTGCAGCCGGCCGAGTGCGCGACGGACCTGCGCCTTGCACTCGTCGTGATACTCCACCGTCCTGGGACTCACCAGCATTCGGTCAATGGTATGCGGCAGCGCGGGAGGCTTGTTGGGGAAATCGCGGGTCATCACGCTGAAAGGGATGAAGATCTTCGAGATGTCGCGGCCGTCGTAACTGGAATCCTGCTCCTTCGCGAGCATCACTCCGATTACCTTGTACGGTATGGATCCGATGTGGATGGTCTCGCCGATGGCCTGCCTCTCCGCGAAGAGCTGCTTTTTCGCGTCGCTGCCGATGAAGGCCACCCGGCGGCCTTCGGCCAGGTCGGCGTTGTTATAGAAGCGTCCCTCGCCCACCGGAATCGACCGCAGATCCTCGAAGCCGGGCAGCGATCCCGTCACCAGTAGATTGGCGTTGTTGTACAGACTGCGGATGGGCTGTTCGTTGCCAAGTTCGGGGAGCACGTACTTGCAGGCAGTCGCCTCGGCCTGCACATCCAGGTGGTCCGTATCGGTCCAGCGGATGGCGCGGCCGGCCCGAAGTCCGCCAGCCTGCATGCTGGTGCGTCCGGAGAAGACAATCATCAGGTCTTTGCCGAGATTGTCGGCCTGCTGCTTCTGACCGACGCGGAGCCCCTCCCCGGCGGCCACCATCAGGGTGATGGAGACAATGCCCCAGGCGATGCCGAACATGGTGAGCGACGTTCGCATCTTGTGCGCCCAGAGCGCGCGCATGGCGTCCATCAGCAGGTCGCGGAGGGTCATGGCGGTGTCCTCGCTGAGACCGGCGGTGCTACTGCAGCACCAGCTTGTCGCCTTCCTTCAAGCCGGCCATCAGCTCGGTTTTGACTCCATTCGAAATGCCGAGTTCGACGGGCACCTTCCGCTTGCCGTTCTTCTGGGTCGGATCCGGGACCTCCACGCTGGCTTTGCGGCTCTTGTCGTAGATGATGGCCGTCTCGGGCACTAGCAGCACGTTGTTCTTTTCCTGCAGGATGATCTCGGCGTTGGCGCTCATGTTGGCCTTCAGCACACCACCCGGATTGCGGATGGACACGCGGACCTCAAACGTCGTCACGTTGTCCTTCTCCACGCCGAGCGGCGAGATCTTGGTCACTTCGCCGTCGAACTTCCGGTCTTTGTATGATTCCACGACGATGCGCGATTTCTGGTCCAGATAGACTTTGCCGATGTCCGCCTGGTCCACCTTGCCGAGCACGTACACTTCGCTGACGTCGCCGAGCGTCATCACCAGCGTCGCCTGCGATCCCATCACCAGGATGGAGCTGACGGCATCGCCGACCTCGACGTCCTTCGAAAGCACCAGTCCGGTCATCGGGCTGACGATGGTGGAGTTGCGGAGGTTCTCTTCGGCTTGCTCGAGCGCGGCTTTGGTCTGCGACACCAGGGCCTGGGATCGCACGATCTCGGCGCGGGCCACGGCGAGGCTGCGGATGGCGGTGTTCTGCTTGTTCAGGGCGAGCTGATAGCTGCGTTCGGACTCCTCGGCGACGATCTTCGAGACCAGTTTGTCCTTCAGCATCTGGAGAGAGCGGTCCATGTTCGACTTCAGGTACGGCAGGTCAGGACCTTCGGCCTCCACTTTGCTGCGCTCCAGGCTCGCCTCGGCAGCCTGGACGGCCGCCTGCGCCACCTGCATCGTGGCATGAAGTTCGCGTACCCGCGCGGACAGTTCTTCCTTGTCCAGTTCGACTAGGACGTCGCCTTCCTTCACGTACTGGCCGTAATCGGCATAGATCTTCTTGACCAGGCCGCTGGCCTTAGACTTGACCTCTACTTTCGTACGGGGCTGCACCTTTCCGGTGGCAACCACAGAACGGGCGATGGGACCGCGTTCGACGGTGGCGATCTTCGATGGGTCGAGGGTGGGAGACCGGCGGAGAGACCCGAGCAGGGCGAATCCGGTGCCGCCGATCAGCAGCAGGATCGCTGAAAGGACGATGATGCGGTTCCGTGTCTTGTGCTTCTTCTGATTGCCGTTCGTGCTCATGGAGTTTTCCCGTTCTCCAAGGAGTACGAGATCGGGTTTCGAAATGTTCCGGGGAACCAGGGGGCGGGGGGGAGGCGGACTGAGAGTCCGCCGCAGCCGGGGCGGCTGCCCCACCTCGGACCAGAAATGCTCTACCCTGCTGACTAGCGCTGGATGCGCGCCGAGCCGCCCTTGGCGAAGGCTCGTACCTGCTCCACCGTGGCCATGGTGGTGTCGCCGGGGAAGGTGGTCAGCAGCGCTCCGTGAGCCCAGCCGAGTCTCACGGCGTCCTCCGGTTCCTCACCGTTGAGCAGGCCGTAGATGAACCCGGCGGCATAACCGTCACCGCCTCCGACGCGATCGAGCACGTCGAGTTCGGCCGTCGGCGCCTGGTACTTCTGCCCGTCGATCCAGGCTACCGCGCTCCAACTGTGCCGGTTGGTGGAGTGGACTTCGCGGAGCGTGGTGGCCACCACCTTCACGTGCGGGTGCATCTCGAGAACCTGATCGATCATCTCGAAGAAGGCGCTCGGATCGAGCTTGGACTTGGCGGCCACTTTGGGCCCCTTCAGGCCGAGACCTAACTGCAGATCTTCTTCGTTGCCGACGATGACATCGCAGTTCTCGACGATCTTGCGGTTCACTTCGACGGCGTGATCGTTTCCCCCGGAGAAGGCCCACAGCTTCGCGCGGAAGTTGAGGTCGAAGGAGGTGACAGCGCCGACCGCCTTGGCGGCCTTCATGCCTTCAATGATGACGTCGGAGGTGGTGGGCGAAAGGGCCGCGAAGATGCCGCCGCTGTGAAACCAGCGAATGCCGCCCTCGAAGATGCTCTTCCAATCGAAATCGCCGGCCTTGAGCTGCTGCGCCGCCTCGTTCGAACGGTTGTAGAAGACCACAGGGGCGCGCACGCCCTGGCCGCGATCGCTGTACACCGTTGCCATGTTGGGTCCAGTGACGCCGTTGTGCTTGAAGTACTTGTAGAACGGAGTGACGCCCATGGCGCGCACGCGCTCGGCGATCAGGTCGCCGATCGGGTAGTCCACCATCGCTGTGGCGATGCCGGTTTTCAAGCGAAAGCAATCGGCGAGATTCGCCGCGACGTTGAACTCGCCGCCGCTGACATGAATGTGGCACTCGGTCGCTTTGCGAAATGGGATGATGCCCGGATCCAGCCGGTGGATGAGAGCGCCCAGCGACACCAGATCGAGCCCACCCGCGGGCCTGATGTTCAGACCATATTTCATTCGTATTCTCCTCAAGATGGATTCCCGCCGCGGAGCCGCGGCCCCCGAATGGAAGCCGCGGCCGGTGGCGGAGATTATGCGTTGTAGGTACCCGAAGAGACACGCCCGCCGCGGCCTGTCCAGTTAGTATGGAAGAACTCGCCGCGGGGCTTGTCCAGGCGCTCGTAGGTGTGGGCGCCGAAAAAGTCGCGCTGGGCCTGCAGCAGGTTTGCGGGCAGTCGCGCGGTGCGGTAGCCGTCGTAGAAGGCCAGAGCCGTGGAGAACGCCGGAGTGGGCACGCCGAGTTGGATGCCCTGGATCACGGCGCTGCGCCAGGATGCCTGATAGTTGATCAAAGGGCGCTGAAGAAGTTGTCGAGCAGCAGGTTGGTGAGCTGCGGGTTTTTATCGTAGGCTTCCTTGATCTTGCCCAGGAACCGGCTGCGAATGATGCAGCCGCCGCGCCACATCAGAGCGATGCCGCCGAAGTTCAGGTTCCACTTGTTCTCTTTGGCCGCTTCGCGCAGCAGCATGTAGCCTTGCGCGTAGGAGATCATCTTCGAGCAGTACAGTGCGCGGCGGACATCCTCGATGAAGGCGGCCCGATCCTGCGGCTTCACGGGCGCGGGACCGGGCAGGATGGCCGAGGCGCGCACACGTTCGTCCTTCATGGCGGAGAGGCAGCGCGCGAACACGGCCTCGCCGATCAACGTCACCGGGGTGCCGGTGTCGAGAGCGCTGATGACTGGTCCACTTGCCGGTGCCCTTCTGTCCGGCGGTGTCCAGGATCTTGTCCACAACGGGTTGACCGTCGTCGTCCTTCTTGGCGAAGATCTGTTCGGTGATGTCGATCAGGTAGCTGTCGAGTTCGCCCTTGTTCCATTCGGCGAAGACTTCGTGCAGCTCGTCGGCATTCATGCCGAGACCGTCCTTGAGCAGCTGGTAGGCTTCGCAGATCAACTGCATGTCGCCGTACTCGATGCCGTTGTGCACCATCTTCACGTAGTGGCCGGCGCCGTTTTCGCCAACCCAGTCGCAGCAGGGCGTGCCGTCGTCCACTTTGGCGGCGATCGCCTGGAAGATCTCCTTGACGTACGGCCAGGCTTTGGGGCTGCCGCCGGGCATGATGGACGGGCCGCGCCGGGCGCCTTCCTCACCGCCGGAAACACCCGTTCCGATAAAGAGCAGGCCCTTTTCTTCGAGCGACCGGGTGCGGCGGTCGGTATCCGGGAAGTGGGAGTTGCCGCCGTCAATGATGATGTCGCCGGCTTCGAGGTGCGGCGCCAGCGCGTCGATCATTTTATCGACTGTGTCGCCGGCCTTCACCATGAGCATGATCCGCCTCGGCTTGGCGAGGACGGAAACCAGCTCCGGAATGGAGTGAGTGCCGACGACCTGGGTGCCCGCAGCCTCGTTGGCGATAAACTCGTCCACTTTGGAAACGGTGCGATTGAAGACGGCCACCTTATAGCCGTGGTCGTTCATATTCAGAACGAGGTTCTGGCCCATCACGGCCAACCCGATCAAACCGATGTCACAAGTTGCTTCTGCCATTTAGAGATCTCCCGATGATGGTACTGCCCGGCTCCCGTCGAGTACTGGAAGCGGAGTGTCTTGATTCAGTTAAAAAGACTAAGAGGTCTCTATTATTGTACCTGTTGAGACCACGCTGCGCTGCGGTTACGGGAGTTCCAGTTGTTCGGCTCCCAACTCCAGAAAATGGACGCACCCCAGAGCATCGCCGGCGATCAATCTGCTATCGGTTGCGAATGCGCAGCAGTGAGGAATCGCGTCGCAGCTGAATGTCGCGATGGATGTGCGGTTATCGACATCCCACACCGTGAGACCCCGGTCGGAAGAGAAGACGATCCGGCGCCCGTCCTTGTTCAGGCCTGCGCCCCAGACCGAATCTTCTGGAAATTCAAGGGATTGTAGAAGCTGGCCGCTGTCCACATCCCAGACCTTCAGCGTACGGTCCAACGATGAGGACACTGCACGCCCGCCGTCCCAGGAGACCCCTACGCCCCAGACGGAATCCGTATGACCCGTCAAGGTTCGCAGCAGTTGGCCGCTATCCAGGTTCCACACCTTCAGGGTACGGTCCAAGGCCGCGGATACGGCTCGGCGGCCATCCTGGCTCACGCCGACGCCCCGTACCGCATCCTCGTGGCCTCTCAGGGTGCGCACGACTTTCCCGGCGATTACGTCCCAGACCTTTAGCGTTCGGTCTAATGATGCGGACACAGCGCGCCGTCCGTCCCGGCTCAGGCCGACGCTCCAGACTGCATCTTCGTGGCCTTCCAGGGTGCGCAATAATTGGCCGCTATCCACGTCCCACACTTTCAGGGTGCGATCCCTGGAAGCAGAAACCGCGCACCGCCCATCTCCGCTCACCGCGACACCCCAGACCGCGTCCTCATGGCCTTCCAGGGTGCGCAGCAATTGGCCGCTGTCCACGTCCCATACTTTCAGAGTGCGGTCCTTGGAAGCAGAAACTGCGCAACGCCCGTCCGCGCTCACCCCGACTCCATAGACGTCGGCCAGGTGATCATGTTGAGTTCGCAGGAACTGGCCCCTCTCCAGTTCCCAAATCTTCAATGTGCGATCCTTGGAAGCGGAAACAACCCGCCTTCCGTCCGAGCTGACCCCAACTCCCCAGACGGCATCGGTGTGACCTTCGAGAGTTCGCAGGAGCTGACCGTTCTGAAGGTCCCAAACCCTCAGTGTTCGGTCCGAAGATGCGGAGATGGCGCGCTTCCCGTCCTCACTGAGCGCCACATTCCAAACCGCGTCCGTGTGGCCTTCCAGGGTTCGTATGAGCTGGCCGTTCTGAAGGTCCCATACCTTCAATGTTCGGTCCGACGATGCGGAGACGGCCTGCTTCCCGTCTTCACTGACACATACACCATAAACCGCATCTGCATGTCCTTCCAAAGTGCGCAGAAGCTGGCCAGTGTCCACGTTCCAGATCTTCAACGTACGATCTAAGGACGCCGAAACGGCGCGACGTTCGTCCCAGTTGACGGCGACGCCCCAGACTCCGTCGGTATGTCCTTGCAGCGTGCGCAGAAGCTGGCCGCTGTCCACGTTCCAGATCTTCAGCGTGCGGTCCAAAGAGGCCGAGACGGCGCGCCGGCCGTCCCAGCTGACCGCTACGGCCCAGACCGCATCCGTATGGCCCACCAGATTGCGCAGCAACCGGCCGCTGTCCAGGTCCCACACCTTCAACGTGCCGTCGGAGGATGCGGAGACCGCAAGCCGTCCATCCCGGCTCATACCTACTCCCAGGACCTCAGCAGCGTGGCCTTGCAAGGTGTGCCTCAACTGGCCGTTTTCTAAGTCCCACACCTTCAACGTGCAGTCCTTGGAGGCCGAGATCGCCCGCCGCCCGTCGCCGCTCACCGCGACAGCATAGATATCCGACCCGTGCCCTTCCAGGGTGTGCGGCGCCGGCACGCCCGGCATCTGCCGCACGGAATGTAGCGGTCGCATGACGACGCAGGCGATTTCAGCGGCCATGGCAGCGCTTGAACTTTTTGCCCGAGCCACACGGACACAGGTCGTTGCGCCCCAGGTTGAAGAAGATAGGATCGTCGGGTTTGAGCAGTTTCTCCACCAGCGGAGCAATGCCGCGGTCGGTCAGAACCTCGCTCGTAGACCCCACTCGCGCCAGGAGATCGCCGCAATCGGCCAGGTCTCTCAGCGCCCGAGCCTTGCGCATGAAGTCGAACGTGAAGCGGTGCCGGTCTTGTATCGCTTGGGCTCGACTTAGGCGTTCCAGCGGCGTGAGTGGCTCGCAGTCTGTTCCGAAAATCACGGTCGCGTCTTCATCAACCAGCAGGTAAGCGCTCTTGAAGCACTCCCGAAGCGTGTTGACCTTTTGCAGAAAAATCGGATCGGATTCCACCAGGTTTACCGCCACCACTCCGCCCTCGACCAGGTGCTCCTTGCACTTCCTGTAGAACTCGACCGTACTGAGGTGAACCGGACCATATCCCGTACCCCGGAATGCGTCGTTCAAGATGAAGTCATAGCGCATCGTAGCCGGGCGCTGGTTGAGGTACTCGCGACCGTCTTCAATCGCGGTCTTCTGGCGGTGGTCATAGGATATCCCGAAATGTGAAGCCGCGACTTTGATCACCTCCGGATCGATCTCCGTGCTCTCGACCGTCAGATGGGGGAAGTAGTGGTGGAGAATCATCGGTACACGGCCTCCACCGAAGCCGATCATGTACACCCTTTCGGGTTCGCTCTTCCAAATCAGCGGTAACGTGAGGGCCTGGGTATAGGGCGCGATGAGAAACAGCGGGTTGTTCAGGTCGATTTCCGACATCCGGCCGCTCATGTGGCCAGGAACATCTTCCGTCTCGGCGCCCTGTGAACGCGGATCGAGGAAGTGGAGACGAATCTCCGACCCTTCCTTGAAAATCATGATCCTGTGCAAGTCGGACTTGCGGTCGAGAAGGCGGCCGTCCTTCTTGCCGGCCAGTGATGCGAGCCTGGATGCGATGGCTCCGGCGTTGTCCGACAGCCAGTTGCTTCCCTCTTGAGTCAAGTGCACCTCGTCATTGTGAGCTGCGCGCCGGTACCCCTAAGCGCCAACCGCAAATGTAATTTCGCACAGCGTCCTGACCGACTTGAACGCACCCGTCACTGTGGTACGCTTTCGGAATCGTACCGTCTCTGCCTATTCTATCGTCATCGCCCCGCCTGCTCCAACGAGCGCCCGCTCAGGCGGGCTAACGCGAACTTGAAAGGACACTCCAGGTCCCGCCAAGAGAAGCGGCTGAGAGGATCTCCGGGATTGTTCGACACCGAACGGCGCCGCCCTTCATTGAACATTGCGGCTGTACAATATCAAGGAGCCTGCGGCTAGTGAGGAACGATGAGAGTTTTTATCAGCGGCACCTCAGCGGACTTGGCGCCGTTCAGAAGAGCGGTTGACGACGTACTGCGACAGATCCAGGCAGAACCAGTCGAGCAGAAGCACTTTGGCGTGGATTATGCCCAACTGCCGTCCTTGCTGGAGAACAAGATCAAGGATTGTGATGCGGTCGTCTGCCTGCTAGGTTCCGTGTTCGGCGCCGCACCTCCTGGCTCAACCCGATCGTATACCCAGATGGAATATGACTTTGCCACCAGGTGGCAAAAACCTACTTTCCTGTTCTTCTTCACACCGGCCGCCGAATGGAAGGTTGATCCATCCGTTGATCGAGATACCGCTGAGCAGCGTCAGTTGCAGAGCAAATACGTTGACGATCTCAGGTCAACCACAAAGATCTACTACCAGTTTCAGGAAAACAATGACTTACGCGAGAAGGTGCTGCTGGCGTTTGTCAAGATTAGTCCCGAAGCCGCCGCCGCGAGCGTAGCACGAACCATTAACGCAGATTTTCCGTCTGTTCTGTCGGGTCTGTACAACGACAATTTCAGGAAGGAAGACTCAAATGCCTTGCGCAGGTTGGCAGGCGAAGCGCTGCGATTCACATGTCTGCTGGCGCTACATGACAGCGTCGTCCATCGTGTCTTCGGACTTCAGAGCGCAGATCGGCGAGACCGCCTTCAGGCGCTCGCACAAGCAAGGGTACCTGCCGCGGACTGGCGTCTGTTGTTGCGGTTGGCGTGTGCAAATGAATCGGATCGGAACGCCGCTCGTTTCATCGCCGAGTTCGCCGGGTGGGAAGGGCGCAACAGTGGGGTACTCGACCGTATAGTTCGATGCGAGGAACAATTATCAGACCCCTATTACCCGCAGCTTCAGGCGATGATCGATTTGCGCCAGGGACTGAGCAGTCTGTTCGCCGAGTTGGGATTTCTCAGGCGTTATATCCTGCTGGTGGTGACCGGGACCACTCCCGCTTCTCGCACTTATCGAGCAAGGATCCTCCGGGGACTGGAACCCAGCTCATTTGAATTCACGACCGATGAGCAGTCAGCGTTGCAGCCGGAGGAGAATCACCTTTATCTCCTCAGAGTAGATCGCCGCCGGGCACTCCGCCTGGCCCCCGTGATGACTTACCGTCGTCCGGAAATGGGAGACGAGCGAGTATATGGATGGTTCAGCCTGCAGCGTAGCCCAAACACAGACGACCCGTCGCCACCAGGCTTTCTGACCAAACTCTGGCCCTTCGAGGCGATGGGGGGTATCTCGGCCTCGGAGAGCGCCGACGGAGTCTGCGGCTGGCTGGGCCAGGAACTCTGTCAGGACGTTTTCGGATTCGGCGCGCCCGGCACGCCTGGGATGATTTGGGATGACGCACTTCTGGATAAGGATTCCTGGAACAAGATTCACGAGGCCGTGTTCCCTTCCGGAGAACTGACGGTAGTCGGGGAGCGGTTCAGACGGCCAAATGCGCCTGTCTATCGAGGCCTTCACGCGGACCTGTTCGAGGTAAAGGACGTCGACTCGGGTGAGGGGCGCATCGCGCACGTCCTCCGGCCGGACAGTGCTGCGGACGAAGAGATCCGCGCCTGGTTCATCGAACGGGAGGAATGTTGGCGGGAAATCGCGGATCCCCGGGTGGTAGCTCTGGATGAATCGAGTGACGCAGCCGGGAAGAAGGACGGAGTTCCCTTCCTGATTGCGAAGTGCGTGCCCCGTTGCCGGAATCTCGAGCAGGTGCTCCAATCAGGTCAACCTCTTCCGGACCGGTTGGTTGTACAGGCGATCGAAGTTGCCGCGCACGTCTGCCGTCTTGCTCGGGAAAGAAACATCTATTTATTGGCTTTGCCTCCCCGGCATTTTCTGATGGACGACCACGAGCATTTGCTGGTGACAGGGTTCGAAGCTGCCACCAAAGCCACTCCGGGCGACGAGCTCTTGTCCCCCTTGTTGAGGCGCCTTAGCCGGTGCACCAAGGATCTGGACGCCGTGGCGCCCGAACTACGGCGCGAGTCCGGGACCTTCGGCCCGGCACTCGACGTGTTTGCCTTGGGCCGACTCATCGCCCAACTTCGCAGGTTGCCGGCGGAAGCGATGAACGTGCCACCCGATAGCCTTTGGGATGACCCGTGGCGCTGTCTCACCTATCATTGTCTGGCTGCCGATCCGAACAGTCGCTTTCTGTCCACCGACCAGGCGCTCGAATTCGCTCTAGAATTGTCGAGAGCCAAAGAACCGCAGACTATCGCGATTCATCCCACGAGCGGCGAGCCCGGGTTTCGAATTGGTAAGTATCCTGTGACAAACCAAGAATACTACCGGTTCACCCGGGAAAGCGGATGGCGGCCTCCGCTGCACTTACGGCCTAAAGCACAGGAGGACGCCGGTGCACGCCGGCTGAGCGGGCCCTGGCTGCCGGTCACGTACGTAAGCCTGGAAGACGCCCAGGAGTACTGTGAGTGGTTGACCAGACTGACTTCCAAGGCGTGGCGTCTGCCCGCTGAGAGTGAGTGGATGCGGGCGGCTGCTTTTCCAAACAACGGATCGTACCCGTGGGGCGACGACAACCCCAATCCGAATCTGGCGAACTATGGTGGGCACTACCGCGGACCTACCGTAGTTGGCGCTTTCCCTGCAAAGGCAACTGACGCCACTTGCCGCGAGATGGGAGGCAATGTCTGGGAATGGTGCACTGACATTGTCAAGAACGGCGCCCCACGGCGGATCGTCAAAGGCGGCGCCTATGACTATTCGGCGGACACCCTGCGCTTGGCGAGCAATGACGCAAGGATAGTGACATGCCGATCGCCGCACATCGGCTTCCGCATTGTGTGTGAGGAGATCCAGTGAGCCAAATAACCCAACAGATTGGACAGAAGCAGGTCTTCCTAAGCAGGCCCTACAAATTGACGACGACATCTCCGCTAATTGGCCGCCAAGCGGAAATGGAGATGATTACGGCGGCTTGGATGGCCGGCCCCGACAGAATGCCTCTCTCGCCGCTTCTGCTGGGCGAGCCTGGGGTAGGCAAGAACCACTTGGTATACGAACTGGCAAACCGCACCGGCAAGGATCTTTTTATCTTCCAGGGGCATGAGGACGTCACCGCTGAAGACCTGGCCTGCGCCGTCCGTTTCAGCGATCAGGGCAGGGGCAAGATGGACTACATCGTGTCGCCGCTGGTGAGCGCCATGCTGAATGGCGGAATCTGCTTCATTGATGAGATCGCGAAAATCAGGCCCCGCGCATTGGCCCTGCTGGTCAGTGTTTTGGATGAGAGACGCTACATTGACTCGACCCTTCTCGGTGAACGCGTCGAGGCCCACCCGGGTTTCCGGTTCGTCGCCGCTACGAACACCGCGGACCTGGAAGGTAATGCCATGCCGGAGTTTCTGCGATCACGAATGCGACCCGTCGTCATGGTGGGCTATCCTCCCAAAGCGGAAATCGAGGAGATTGTCCGGAGCCGCCACCCGCGCCTCGAGAGCCAGGCGGAGGACCTCTTGACCTCTTTCTGGATTCATTGGGAGGAGATCTGTTCGGGAACTTTCCCGACGCCACGGGACGTCGTGTACACCTTCAACCTGGCTCTTAGCCTGGCGGATTTCGAGGCCGTCGGAGGTTTCTCCGGCATTGATGAGCAAGGGGGCTTGTCTCTCGACCCGAAGGTCCGGGCGGAAACAGTCGAAGAGAAACACCTCGAGCGCGCCCTCAAGGAGCTTTGGCAGCAGCGGCGGGCACAAACCACATGACGGGTTCGCTGCAACTGAGGATCGGCGACGCTTCCATCTGGGCAGCGCCATCCGTTCATTTTCGTCTCGCGTTTGCCGAGGAGGTGAACTGGCTCTGCTCGACGCAGAAGCCGGATGCAATCGCCGTCGAACTTGGTCCCGCAACGGTCGCAGCAGCAACGTCCTGGCTCCGCGAGTTGGGTGTCGCTCCAGGCCGCGATGTCAAGCTCCCCTGCATGCTCGGCTTGATGAAGCCGAACCGCCGTATTCGTCCCTCGTTTCAAAAGACGGCCGTGCGCCTGCAGGAGTTGACGGGCAAGGAACTGCACGAGTTATCGCCTGACCTTCTGCATCGCTACTTGGAGTACTCCGCCTTCACCCTGCTGCCCCTGTCTTCCACGGACTCCATAATCGAGGCAATGAGATGCGCTCTCGAGTTAAACATCCCCGTCTATGGAGTGGATCTCGAGGAGACCGCGGAACGCCATCGGAAAGCGATCATGCTTCAGGACCCTGCGAGCGCGAGCGGTGCTCTTGAGGATTACGTTCGGCTGAATGGAACGTATGCTGAACAGCAGCGCGATGACGAGGTCGATTCCAGGCGTGAACTGGCCATGGCGGCGAGGTTGAAGGGTCTCGCGGCAACTCACAAGCGAATCGTCTTCGTGTGCGGTCTGGCTCATTGGCGGTCCCTGCGAACTCTGTTGATGGATGCGAGCCCGAAACCGGCGCTTTATCCCGCTCCAACGGAGAACGATCTGGATCTGTTTACCCGCGTCATCCTGCATCCGCTCCTGGCTATCCACCACCTCGATACCTTCCCGGTATTCACGGACTATTACGAGGACCAGCGCAAAAGCGCATCGCCGCGAAAAACGTCGCTCCGGGGGGCGACGCGGGACTGGTATGAAGTTTTCCAGGAGATGCTCGAGAACACGTATCTCCGGCACTTCCTCCCGGAGGATAGTCCCGAGCAGTTAGACCGCGACTGTGAGGACTTCGACTCCAGGGATGCGTTCCAGAGCCTGCTGCGAAACTTGTGCGTGCTTCGGCAATGCCGTACGCCGGACATCTTTACGGCGATGGGAGCCGCGCGAGGTGTGATGAGTGAGGGTTTCTGCCGGAAGCTGGCCGACGTCTGCATGGAGATTGAGTGGGCCGCCCCATGTGATTACCCAGACCTGGCAGTTCTCCGTCCGTCGCCGCCTTCCGCAGGACGAGGGACCCAGGCGTCGGCACCGGATTCCGCCCTCCGAGCGGAACTCATCGCCGGCGATGGCTGGCGCAGTCAGCCGTTCTTCGTTCAGTCTTTTCCTGGACGGTGCAGTATTCCGCTGAACATTATCCGCTGGAAGTGGCCGAATGAGGTTGAGCCTGCTGTTCCTCCTCTGAGCAGTGGTACGGAAACCTGGGTTCCGACGGAAGACTTGATCAATGCCCTGCTATTCCGGGCGATTCGTCTCGCGCGCAGCCAGGACACCGGACCGCACATCGAACTGTTCGAAGGCAGCCTCCTCGACGGCATTGATGTGAAGACGACAATCCGGAGCGCGGCAAAGGGAGATGATCAGATCTACGTCCGGTGCGATCCGCGACAGCAAGTGCACATTTCGTCGTCCGATGAAGATGCGGACCTGGACGGCTTTCCGGTCGTTTGGCTCTTTCGCCTGGCGGACAGCGCTCGTTGGGAGTGGAAGTTCTCAGCTGATAGCTTGCAGAATCTGCACGACGAGTACCCTAAAACATGGGACGAGGCCAAGCTGCCGAGTGCTGGATTGATGTTTACCGCTGTGGCAGCGGTTACGGATTCGCGCGTCGATGTCGAACTTAGCCGGGAAGGTTATGAGGTCAGAACCGACAGTATAATCGGGAAACTGAGTTACTGGCCACAGTGTTGCGTCCGTCGGACTGCCGAATGGGCAATCGAGACGAAACTCACCCGCAATCCGGTCGGAAACGAGGATACCATCGAGGACCTCAGGCGGCTCTATCGTGAGCGGTACGGTATCGAGCTCGTAAATGAACCGTGGCACTTGACCTTGATACGGATGGCAATTCCTTTCGCCAGGAGAGCCATCACCGTGGTGGCGCCCGATGGACATACGCTTCCGTCCTCGGTTTATCAAGACGCTGCGCGAAGACGAGTGCAGGTGCGCGTGGTTCCCCTGTCATATTTCCCATCGGACATATTACGCCGGATCTCCCGCGTGGTATGGTTGCCGGTGGTACGGCGGATTCGCGATGAAACCGGCATTGACTACCCGGTTTTTCCAGAGCACGTCGTGCGTCACTTCGACGAGCGAATGGATGCTTACCGGCGCCTGATTCCAGACAAGTGGCACTGACCGTCTCATCCGGCGCGATTCTCGTTCGAGAAGTTAACCGAGGAGGCGGACGAACAATGGAAGATCCGCTGGTGGATCCGCAGAGCGAAACATCGACAGAGATCGTCTACGACGATGATCCAATCGAGATGATCTTATACGGCGGTCCGCCGAGTGATCCGACGCTGGCTAGTATCTTCGCACCTGCGCGCCTCCTGTTGGAGGAACTCAAGAACGACGAAAGTCCGGTTGATGCGAGTGAGGTTCTGACCCGGTGTTCCGATCTTCTGCAGACCGCGCCGCCGCTGACGCCGAAGTTATATCAGGATCTCTGCGAAGTGTTGGTCACTGCCGTTCGGAATCTCCCCGGAACCGACGAATACGTGCAGCGATGGCAGGCGGCGGTGAGGGTATGTGTGGCGCGTGAGTTGAAGAACGAGCTTCCGCGCATACTGTGCGGATTGTTAGGCATCCATGACGCTCCTCAAGGGGACGCCTGACAGAGGCTATTCCCCGCCCTTGGACCACGGCGGCACGACGCCGATCATTCGCGCGTACGCCACCAGTTGGCCCATGTGCTCATTGGCGTGGACGATGATGCGGAGATAGATGCCGTCCACGGTTGCCGGCTTTCCGGCGATCTTCACCTTGCGCGCTAAGTCGTCGGGCTTCACCCCAGCGTGCGCGGACTTTACGGCATCGAGAGATCGTTGCAGGTAGCCGATAACTTCCGCCTTCGCCGTGACGGTCTTCTCCATGTCATTGGACTTGATGTCGGAGGGCATCGCCGGCCCCGTCACGCTCAGCAGGTAGAAGTTCGCCAAAGCGATGTGCATGATCACTTCGCTGACTGAGCGGACGCCCGGCGCTGGACGCCATCCGTACTTCTCCGCCGGGATGGCGTTCGCCAGCGCCACCAGTTGACCCGATACATGGCCCCACTCCGGGTCATATCCCTGCCAGAGACCGTCGTCTTGAGCATTCATAACGGTGCTGCCCATGATCACTGCGAGAATCAATAGCGCCTTCATTCGAATACGGTAGCATCAACCGGCCGCGGCCAGGGCTTCCTCGCGGACCTCAGGCAGGTTGCGGGTAGCGGCGGCCGTTCAGCAGCGCACCGATCCACGTAGAGCGCACCATGAGATCGTAGCTCACCACCAGGATCAGCACCGCCAGCGCCAGTACGATGGGCACTTTGGCCAGCGCGGGTAGCGGCACGAACTGGAAGGCCACCTGAAGTCCCACGACGACCGGCATGTGCATGATGTAGAGCCAGTACGAGGCATCCGACATGTATCGCCACCGGGGACTCGGGCGGCTGCAATAACGCAGGAACAACCCCGTGCAGGCGAAGATCAGGAGCCAGCACATCAGGACGTTGCCCGCCGACTTGATATATGGATGAGTCCGGCCGGACGCCAACCCGTAGACAAAGAATGCCGGGACCGCGAGCGCAAGGTACACCCAGATGTTCCGCTCAAACCGGGACAGCAGGTCGCGGCTGTGATAGAGCATCCATCCGCAGCCGAAGGGGACGACGTAGGCGAGAAGGATTCGCCATTCCGGCATGAACCCGTCGCAATCCTTCAGATTGCCCTTCATGCTTACGAGCGGCAGCCAGGAGAACAGTGCGAACAGCGCCGGCGCGTAGGACCGTTGGAGCGCCCAACGGTAGAGCGCATGCGTCCGCTCGAACACGCCGGCCGGGACGAACCGCGCCACCACCGCGCCGATCAAATACAGCAATAGCAGATACTCGAGAAACCACAGGTGCATTGGATGCAACCGGGAGAGAACGGCACCGATGGTAAAGGGGGGAGTATCGGCTCTCTTGTCCAGGCTCACAACGATTGCCGCCATCAACGGGAACAGCAGCGACCAGAACAGAGCAAACGGAATCAGAATGCGGCGCAAACGGTTCGACACAAACGAGGCGGGACCGCGGCGATTCCACAAGAGCGATCCAAAGAAACCGGCCATAACAAAAAAGGCCGGCATACGGAATCCATGTATGATGCCTAGCGTGAAATTCAGCACCGGGGTGGGATGCGGATCGATATAGGGCCAGTGGCCATCCCCCGAGTAGCCGACCACGACGTGCAGATAGATGCCGAGCAGCATCATGGTCGCTCGCATGCTGTCGAGTGCGTGATAGCGGTTTACCATATCTGAGCGATTTCAGATATGCACGTCTGTTTCCTCACCTAAGTCCACATCTTTGCGCAACTTCTTGGCGCCAGCGTGTCCGGTTCGGGGATCCATTCGTCGCGAAAACGGACACCGATCGCTATTGCGAAAGCTCGAGCGTCTGCAAGTGCCAGATGGGCGATTCTTCCCACACAATGCCGATCTGCCCCGCATCCCGCTCCCGGCGGCGGAGCAACGCCCAGATATAGACCGCGGCGGCGATCCCGATTCCGATCAGCGCGCGCCGTCCTCCCGTAGCCAGCCACAACTCCAGGCGAATGAGCATGTAGGCAACGGAGAGAAACAGCACTACATAAGTGGCGAACGTGACTTTGAGGTTGCCCTTGCCCGGCAGAAACGGACAGGTAAATGGGACTTTGGGAAAGCCGGCCATAATCAACTCGAGCACCGTGAGCGAGATCAGCACGCACATGGTTTCATGGGCCAGAGCCAACTCCCAGCCCCACAGGATGCCGTACACGGGGAATGACAGGGCGCACGCCGGCACGATCCCCGCCAGCACCATGAGTTTGCGTGCGCCGCGCACATAGTCGCCTACCTGACGGGTCTCCGTGAGACGGAAGATCCAGTTGGACCGAAGCTCCACGGGCAGGCTGAACAGCGCGCGCAATCCGAGCAGCACGAAGAACGGCAGAACTAATGGGAACGCGCTCAGCTCCGCATTCGGCGTCATCAAGGCATGCCCGCCGGATTTCTTCACCAGCGTGGCGATGCCGTCCACCAGGTAAACCAGCCCGAGCGCGCCATAAGCCGCGAGCATGAGACGGTGACCGCGGTTGCGGGTCATGGTCCGCCAGATGAAATGGAACGCCGCCCTTTCAGCGGGACGCGACAGCCACAGCAGGTCGATCAGGCGGGTGGTCCGGCGCCAGCGATCGACGCCGCTCTCTCCCACCGCGCCTGATTCCTCGATAGTCCTGCGCATGAGCCGCCGGTAACCGATGCCGTAGAGCGCCGCCGCGGATACGGCCGCGATCACCAACGCCCACAGCGCTCGTTGCGCCAGTTCCCAGATAAAAGGATGCCGGGTGCCGAGCAGTTGTTGATAGAGTCCCAGGAACCAGAATGGCGGAAGCAGCAGCGCGGTCCCGCGATTGGCCGGATCGGTGAGCCTTCCGAATGTCGCGATGGGCGGGATCATGAAGAACAGCAGCAGGACGGTAAACAGCGCCAGCAGTTGGACCCACGCGGAGACCCGCTGGAATACCCGGTACGGCAGCAGGTTTGCCAGAAGCCCCTGCGCCGCCAGCATTCCTAGAAACACGAATCCGCTGGCGGCCCCGATGGCTATGATGTGCGCCGAGTACGCAAGCAGGCCTTCGCTCACCGTTCCCGTACGCATGGTGGCGATGGGAAAGAAGAACGTGGAGGCGAAGTTGAGGGTCGTAGTGGCGGCGAGAAATACCAGGGCCAGCACGGTGAGCTTCGCTCCGATCATGGATGACTGGCGTACGGGCAGGCCGCTCAGGATCAGGCAATCGCGCCGGTCGGGGAAGACCGACTCCCAGCACAGAATGGCGACGGCGCCCACCAGGGCCATCGACAACGAGATCATGAACTCGCGATCCGACCAGGCGACCCCCTGCCGGATCCATTCGGGCGTGCGGACGTTCATGAACCAGTGCTTGACGACCGTGGTATAGGCGACGATGACGCCGCCTGCAGCGAGAAGCGAGGCCGCTGTGATGGCGGAATCGCGCAGGCTGCCTTCAGCGGCGATGAGTTCGGAATCGAAGAGCCGGTTCAGGAAGTGCCGCACCAGCACCCGATACGCGTTCGGTGACGGTTCCCTAGTGGTCACGCAAGCACCACCGCCGCCAAATCGGCGGCCACGCGATCCACGTCCTGCTCCACCGCGAGTTGCGAGAAGATGTCTTCGAGCGACGGCATGTTCATCAGATCTCGCAGGTGGTCCACGGAGTCGTTCGCTACGACGCGGCCTTTGTGGAGGATGACGACGCGGGCGCAGACCTTCTCCACGATCTCGAGCACGTGGGAGCTGTAGAGGATGACTTTTCCGGTGGCGGCCAAGGCCGGAATCATGCGCCGCAGCACCAGCGCGGAGCTGACGTCGAGGCCGGAAAAGGGCTCATCGAGAATGATCAGTTCCGGGTTATGGAGCAGAGCCGCAGCGATCAGCACCTTCTGCCGCATGCCCTTGGAGTACGAACTGAGGCGGACGAAACGATCGCCGTAGAGGCCGAAGAGGCGCAGAAACGCGCCGGCCTTTTCGCGGATGAGCTTGCGCGGGAGCCCCCGCAGCTCGCCGGTCATCTCCAGGTATTCCTCGCCGGTGAGATACGAGTACAGGTGCGGCTCCTCGGGCACGTAGCCGACCCGGCGTTTGAATTCGATCGGATCCTCACGGATGTCGCGGCCGTTGTAGAAGACGGTGCCCTCGCTGGGAGAGAGCAGGCCGGTGACGATCTTCACCGTAGTGGACTTTCCGGACCCATTGGGTCCAAGATATCCGGTAACTTCTCCAGGATGGGCGGTGAAGCTCACATCGGTGAGGGCAGCGATGCCCGAGAACCGTTTCGTCACGTTCCGAACTTCGAGCATAGCGTCCTCCGATCACTGGGATAGACGGTAAAGGTAGTCAGATTGTTCCCCAGCGGACGGTATTGCCGGGAAATCGCGAGTCTGACGAAGCTACGGCAATTGCTTCAAAACGAGCACCGCGATTTCAGGCAGTTTCGCCAACTCGGTATCGTTTGTTAGAAACCAGGACGCGCCCGATCGAATCGCCGTCGCAACTTGAATGGCATCAGGCGTCCGGAGGCTATGACGTGCGCGCAGCCTGGCAGCTTCCTCGGCGATGCCCTCGTCAACAGGAATTGCAGTCAAAGCGGGTGACTGGAGAAGGACATTACGATACTCTTCGGCCAACTCGGGCCGGCCTTCGCGAAGTGGGTTGACCAGGACCTCAATCAGGGTGACAAACGAAGTCACAATTCGAAATTCGTTGCGCTCTGCAGCCTCGAAGAACGGTCGAATCTTACGCAGGAAGGTGGGGTGTTCTTCGATGTAGTAGATCAGCGGACCTGTGTCGAGGCCGACGGTGGAGCCCCGAAGAGCTTCTATCCATTCCACGACGAACGTTCCCGGCGCAGGTATTCATCTACATCAATACCTGTCCAGATTCCCTTGCCTAGACCCTGGAGTTCGAGAAGGCTCCGGCGCGAAGACCGGTCAAGTTCGCCACTGAGCCGCCCCACGAGTTCGGCGATGAGCCGCAACTGGTCAGCAGGACCGAGGGCCTGCACGGACCTTTTCGCCTGATCGTAGCGTTCGCTCGGCACGTCGCTCATCCCCATGACCACACGATACCGCTGTTCGTGGTTAGGATGCCACTGGATTCGCGCGCACGCCACGTAGAAGACCGAGGGTGATGGCTCACGCCGCGGCGTTGAGGTCCTTTCGTGCCTGGGCAAGCCAGCGGACTGCCTCTTCACGCCGCGACTCTTCGGGCGCCATAGAGCAATCTCCCTTCTCGCATGATCGTCGCTGGCAGGGATGCCTTCACGTGGACGGCGCGCGTATCAAAGTCACCTGCCGGCCATCGGACCACATCAGCAGCCGTGCCGACGCCCCAAAGAGCCCGGTACACTCCTGGCCGGTAAAGATCTTGGGGCGCATCGTCCGGCAGGACCACGCAGAAATCGAGATCGCTGTCGGGACCACCGTCCCCGCGGGCGGCTGAGCCGAACAGATAGATGCGCTCCGGTTGGTGGTAGTCCACCAAACGGCGCGTAATCTCGGTGATCGCTTGGTCCCGGGTCATCCAACTCTATTTTGCACTCAAAACCGGACCAGGGGGCGTTACTTGGCGACCCGCTCGCCTGCGTAGCCGAGACATGCCCGGATGTCTTCTTCGGAAAGATGGGGATAGCTCGCCAGGATTTGCGCGTGGCTCCCCCCGCGAGCAGCTCTACCACGAACTCGACCGCGATGCGCGCGCCGCGCACGACCGGCTTCCCGGTCAGGATCTTCGGATCGACGACGATGCGATCATTCAAAGGCATAGGACAGCGACCTCTATCAAGCACCTCCCTTCACGCTGAACCGCGGCTAGTCTAAAAGCAAGTTGCCAGATTCGAGAAACTTCGCGGAGACGTCCGAAGAATTCGAATGATAGGCTGACCAGCAGATCGGTTCAAGACGACGGTGACCAAGACGGACTGGTTGTTGACGCAATCCAAGGACCTGAGTGTGTGGCGTATAGGAGATGTCTTGCGCAAGCTCCGCGTCGCCATAGCGGCGGACGATGCCGCGCTGCCCGACTAACCCCATTAGTGGCGCAGAGCCCACATTCTCGTAGAGGGATAAGTTTGTATGAAATGGTTGGAAGGAGTTTGGTGGACCTGGTGAGATTCGAACTCCACGGCCTCTTCCATGCCATGGAAGCGCGCTCCCTTGTAACGCCGCGAGTACGCTGTTAGAGTCAGGAGCTGTACCAAGTGCAGGAGGCACGAGTTACTTCTCGGGCTCAGCGGCGTCCTTTGACTCAACGAAGAACGGGACGAGGCCGGTGCCGACACACTCTGCCGCATACAAATACATGCCGGCGGACCAAGCCTGGTCGCGAACACCCATCGGCACAAGTGTCTCGCCGTGCAGCCACTCGCAAAACTCCGATTCGCGATTCAAGTCCGTCAGCCTTGCGAGAGCGGAAACGGCGTTGCGGTAACGCTTCGCCTTCACCAGGGCGGCGACGTAGAAGCCGCCGATGAAGGGCCAGATGCCACCGTTGTGGTAGTGATGCGGAAGATTCAGCGATTCGTAGTAGTCGCGCCACTCCCGGGAGCCGGGCAAGACCGCCGGGTAGATAGAAGGGCTGGGGTGCCGGTCGAGACCGTGAATGTCGATGAAATCCAGAATCCTGTCTGTTTGCCGCTCATCCGCCACTCCAGAGAGTATCGCCAGCAAGTTCCCGAGCGTGTCGAACCATTCTCCAGGTTCACGAAAGCTGACATACGGCAGGTAATACTCCGCATCGCACAAAATCTGCTTAGTTGGTATCCAGCGCCGCCTCCCCAGCGAATCGAGGTCGGGATTTGCGGTACTGAATGAATCCGCGATGTGGCGAGTCATCTGGCGGTCGCCCGCGTACCACAAACAGCGGTTGATGGAGGCTCGTGTCACATCGGCCCGGTCACGATAACGTTTCGCCTGCCTAGATGTCCCAACGCCTCCGCCAAGGCTGCCGCCCGGCGCAAGGCCGCCACGTACAGGCAGTTTACGTATAGAGCCTTTCCGCGCACACAGAACAGATCCTGCCAATCGGAGGCTTCCTGGATGCTGATCAGTCCGCTGCCATCCACATCCTGACATTCGTACCAACGGAGGACTCGTCGAATGGTCCCGTAGTCTGGCTCGAGGATACTGCTGCCGATCACGAACCACAGTCCGCCGTCGGCATAGGCGCGAAAGTTGGCCGTACTGCCGGCTAGGTCGACGTGATTGGGGATGCACCCGCTGGGCGACTGGTGGCGGGCGAGAGTCTTGAGGGTGGCCCGCAACGACGCGTGAACCGCACCGTCCGCCGCCAGCGACGCGCCCAGCAGGGAGATCATGCTGTCACGCGACCAGACTTGGTGATGGCCATAGGCCCTTCCCGATGCCTGGAGTCCGTTCTCGTGACTGCACTTGCGCAAGACGTCGAGGGCCGCTTGGCGCTGCGATTCGGCGGCGCTCTCGCCGAACACTCTAGCCGCCAGCGGGGGCGCTACAACCACTGGCGGTCGGCCGAATGCATCGCTATCGCCCAAGCAGGGCCCGCCTTGATGTTCATGTTCTTTTTCAGTTTATCGCACTGGCCTTTCCAGATCCGGATACTGCCTCAACGGGATCCTGCCGCCGAGGCTCTGGTGAGAGGATGAAGAGGAGCGCAACCGCGTTGCACTATGCAGAAGGCCGGTGAGCAGGGAATCACATTCGAGGACACCCAACAGCAGGTCGATTCGATCCAGGCCGCGGATGTGGTCCTGGGCATCCCGACCTACAACAACCGCGAGACGTTCGATCGAACCACTGAAGCGGTTCTGCGTGCTTTGGACGATGGGTTTTCGGGGCGGCCAATCGCCATTGTCAACGCGGACGGCGGTTCGCGCGACGGAACCGCGGAGCATCTGGCGAACTCGTCGGGAGTCGCGTCCCGCTTCGCCAGTTACTTATCCGCTGTATCCTGTGGACCGCCTATCGGCACCCCTGGCCGGGGTGCCGGGCCGCGTCGAAGCCGCGCTCGCCATATTTCGATTGGCCCGCCAACTCGGCGCCAAGGCATGCGCGCTGTTCGATGCCGAAGTGGAGACCATCGCGCCGGAGTGGATTGACCGGCTGGTCCGTCCCGTCTTCGCTGGCGAGGTGGACCTGGTTGTCCCCTCCTATCGCCGGCAACGGTTTGATGGTCTCATCAACAGCGGCATCCTGTCTCCGCTGGTACGCGCACTGTTCGGCAAGCGGTTGCGACAGCCGGCCGGTGCGGACCTGGGCTTCTCGGCCGCACTTATGGATCTCCATGTTGCCCAGACGGCCTCGAACACCTCGGCGGCGCCGCTTCCGGATCCGTGGAGCACGATACCGGCAATCACCCGTGGCTTCCGGATTGGCCAGTGTTTCCTGGGCCCCCGCCGTCTACACCCGCGTGAGGTCCCGCCGGCCTTCAGCGGCACTTTGCGCCAGGTGCTTTCCGCTGTCTTCGAACAAATGGAGCACACTGCTTCGTTCTGGCAAAAGGTGCGAGGCGCGGAAGTCGTGCCCTGGTTCGGGCCGCCGCTGGAGCTCGAGGCCGACGGGCCCGAGCTCGCTCGTGCGCCGATGATCGAGACGTTCCGGCAGGGCTGCCACGACTTGATCGAGATCTGGAGGCTGGTGTCTGCCGCCGGCGAACCTGCTCGAACTGCGCCGAATGGAGCGGCAGGCCGACACGGACTTTCGCTTTTCCGATGAGCTCTGGGCGAGGGTGGTCTACGACTTTGCCCTCGGGTACCACCTGCGCGTGATGGGCCGTGACCATCTGCTCGAGGCGATCACACCGCTGTATCTGGGATGGGCAGCCTCCTTTACCGGGGAGATGCGGAATGGCACGGAAGAAGCAATCGAAGAACGGCTCGAGCGACTCTCGAGGCATTTCGAAACCCAAAAGAAATACCTGATTTCGCGATGGAGGTGGCCGGACCGGTTCAACCCATAGTCATCCGGATGGGCCATTCGAAGGAGTTCTAATGTTGAACGAGATACACGCAATCCTCAACCACGCCGCGGAACGTGTCACCAGAAGCATTGCCGAGTTCCTGCCCGGATTGCTGGCGTTCGCCGTGGTGCTCCTGTTTGCCACCGCCCTCGCCTGGATCGCACGCATGCTGATCCGGCGATCTCTGCAGCGGATTGATTTCGACGCCAGAGTGGAGCACTGGGGGCTGTCCAGCCTCGGGGAGTGGTCGCCTTCGGGCAGCCCGTCGCGGTTGATGTCGGTGGTGACGTACTGGCTCATCATTCTGGTGGGCCTGCTGATCGGTCTGAGCGCGCTTGACGCCACTCTGACTTCTACGTTGGTGATCCGGCTGCTTAACTACCTGCCCAACGTCTTCGCCGCAGTATTGATATTGATCGCGGGCGTTGTCTTTGCGCGATTTGCCGCGCGTGGTGTTCTGATCAGCGCGGTCAACCTTCATATCCAGTGGGCGCGTCTGCTCAGCCTGGGTGTGAAGTGGCTGGTGCTCGTTTTGGCGGGCGCCATGGCGTTGGAGCATGTCGGCATTGGCGGCCAGATCGTGCGCCTGGCCTTTGGCATCCTGTTCGGCGGGATCGTCCTGGCACTGGCGTTGGCCGTGGGACTGGGGTCCAAGGACGTGGTCAGCCGATCCTTGGAACGGCAGGCCGGCAGGAACCTGGAACAGGAAGACGCTGCCAGCCGCTTTCATCACCTCTGAGATAGGGGCGGCTAATCCGCCAGGCGGAGAATACCGTGCAAGGGTATACGTACCCACGCGGGGCGGTTATTCAGTTCGTACTTCAATTCGTAGAGAGCCTTGTCCAAGAGAAACGCCTCGAGCAGGATCTCGACGTGTTCGGGCCGGGCCGATAGGAATGTTGCGTCCGCCGCCGTCTGCCGGTACGCTCTCAGGAACGCGGCGGACGTCCACCTCTCCCAGAAAGCGGCCCACTGTTCCAAGGCCTCATATTCTTCCTGCCTCCTCGCCGTGAATGACAGCAAGCTGGCGAAGGCTGCGTAGCTGAAGGAGCGGAGCATGCCGGCCACGTCTTTGAGCGCAGGTTGCTTCATCCGGCGTTCCGACAGGGGACGGGCCGGTTCGCCTTCAAAGTCGAGAATCACAAAGTCGTTCTTGACCCACAAGACTTGACCCAGATGGTAGTCTCCGTGAATCCGGATGCGAACCATGTCCGTATCGATCTGCTCCAGGCTGCGGAACCGGTCGAGGATGCGCTGCCGCTGTCCGAGCGTGGTTGCGGCCCGTTCCACGATGTCATCGGGCAGGCCGGACAGGCTGGCCTTCAGGTCACTGAACGCGCTGCGTGCATGCTCGCGCAGCGCCGTCGCCAGCGCCCGCAGCATCCTGGGTAGTCAGCGGTTCCGGTTGGAAGGCGGCGTTCTCCGTGGAAGCCGCAAGGGCGCGGTGCATCTGGGCGGTCCGCCGGCCCAGCGCGGCGGCGGCGTCGATATACAACCCTACTCGCTCACGAACCGCAGCGGGGATGTCCTCATTGGAAGATTGGAGCAGGCTGCTGCCGGTCCCCTCGATCCGCTTCGGGGAAGTGCCCAGGGTTGCACATTGCTCGTAGTAGCGGCCGAGTTCGTCGAGCGTCATCTTCCACCCGTCGCCCTGATTCGGCACCAGTTCCTGGATCATGGCCAGCGTGCACCGCTCCTGCGCGGGCGCGGCATACTCGATCGCGCCCGCCAGGGCGGGAATTGCCTCGAACTTGCTTTCTTCCGTCAGGTAACGGCCAATTTCGAAATCCGGATTCGGACCCCGCTCGAGCCGCCGAAACAGTTTGAGGATTAGCTTGCCGCCGAACAGAACGGATGTGTTGCTCTGCTCGGCCGAACCGCGCACGACATTCATGTCGGGCCGGGTCCGCGCCCACTTCAGAGAGTGCCGCGGTGGGGAACGACTCCGCCTGTCCGGCGTGCCCCGAAACCCGGCGGCCGGTTTGAATGCCTTCCAGCAGCGAACGGCAAGTGTCATCGTCCGCCGTCGCGTCGAACAGCACGCCCGGGGCGCCTGCCATTCGCAGATCGCACAGCACGACCTCAGGCCGCGACACCTTCAGATCTTCCGCCTGGCGCCCAACGGCGATTCCCAGCGCGACATCATAGGTTTCGGAACTCCCGTCCGTGTAGTTCACCTCCACCAGGACCAGCGCGGAGCCGGCGGTGTCCCGGCGGATCCACATCCAATCCAGAATGCGGGTAGCCTTGATGGTGCGCGCTTTTCCTCCAAACCATCTTTGCCGGGGAAGATACTCGGGCAGGATCGCCGTCTCGAGCGATTTTCGAACTCGTTCGTCGAAGAGTTCTTCCGCATCCCGTTGGAGCACCAGGGGGCAGGCTTCGTTCGCTTCAGCGGGAAGCCGGATCTCGTACGGCTCCGGCGCCCCCTGCAATTCGAACCAGAAGAATGCGTAGGGGCCCAAGGTCAGGCGGTAGGGAGTCTTTCCGATGGCCGGGAACTCCGTGAAGCCCAGCATCTCAACGGGAATCATCCCGGCCATGGATGAAAGGTCCAGTTCCACGGGCTGGCCGAACCTCGACAGGTTGGCGACACACAGCACCTGGTCGTCTTCGTATTTCCGAAGGTAGGCGAGGACCTTGCGATTGCTCCGGGTGCAGAAACTCCAAGCTACCCCTACCGAACACCTGGAACAGCTTTCGCAGCGCAATCATGTTACGCATCCAGTGGAGCAGTGAAGAAGGATCGCTCTGCTGTGCCTCTACATTGATGGCTTCATAGCCGTACACCGGATCCATGATCACCGGTCCGTACAGCCTGGCGGGATTCGCCCGTGAGAAGCCTGCGTTCCGGTCGGCCGTCCACTGCATAGGAGTCCGCACGCCGTTACGGTCGCCGAGATAGATGTTGTCCCCCATCCCGATCTCGTCGCCGTAGTAAATGATCGGGGTTCCTGGAAATGAGAACAGCAGGCTGTTCATCAGCTCGATGCGCCGGCGGTTGTTTTCCATCAGCGGCGCCAGACGCCGGCGGATGCCGACGTTGATCCGCATGCGGGGGTCCGAGCTGTAGGCCATGTACATGTAGTCCCGCTCTTCGTCGGTTACCATCTCCAGTGTCAGTTCGTCGTGATTCCGCAGAAACAGACCCCACTGGCACGAAGCTGGGATGGCCGGAGTCTGGGCCATGATTTCCGTTATGGGATGCCGGTCCTCCAGGCGAAGGGCCATGAAGATCCGCGGCATCAGGGGGAAATGAAACGCCATGTGGCATTCGTCCTCCTGGCCGAAGTAGGCGATAACGTCGGAAGGCCATTGGTTCGCTTCGGCCAGGAACATACGATTGGCGTACCGCTCATCGAGCGCTCTTCGGATATGGCGAATGGTGGCGTGCGTTTCCGGCAGATTCTCACAGTTGGTGCCTTCCCGCTCCACCAGGTACGGAATGGCGTCGAGGCGCATGCCGTCCACTCCCATGTCCAGCCAGAATTGCATCGCGCGCACCACTTCTCGCGCCACCGCCGGGTTATCGAAATTGAGATCCGGCTGGTGGGAGAAAAACCGGTGCCAGTAATAAGCCTTAGCTTCCGGATCCCATGCCCAGTTGGATTTCTCGGTGTCGGTGAAAATGATCCGGGCGTCGCCATACTTGTGGTCGGAGTCGCTCCATACGTAGAAATCGCGCTCCTCGGATCCTGCGTGCGCGCGCCGCGCGGCCTGAAACCAGGGATGTTGATCCGAGGTGTGATTCACCACCAGTTCGATCAGAACCTGGATGTCGCGCTCATGGGCGGCGCTCAGAAAGGTCCTGAAATCATCCATGGTCCCGTAGCTTGGATGGACGTCGTTATAGTCGGAGATGTCGTAGCCGTCGTCCTTCAACGGAGAAGGAAAGAACGGCAGCAGCCACAGGCAGGTTACTCCGAGGGTCTGCAGATAATCGAGCTTCTCCGTCAGGCCTTGAAAATCGCCAATGCCATCATTGTTGCGGTCGAAGAACGCCTTTACGTGGGTCTCATAGATAATGGCGTCCTTGTACCACAGCGGATCTTGTGCGCTTCCCTTGAGCTTCATTGGTCCCCTCGTACCGCCGGATCGCTCCGCTTGAAAGCTACCATGGCGAGTGGCGGTAGGGTCAGGTTCAGCGACCATGGCTGATTGTGCATTGGAATAGGAGCGGTGCCGACGTTGCCCAAATTACCCTGGCCGCTTCCGCCGTACAGTACGGCGTCGCCGTTCAGGATTTCCTCCCAATCACCGCGCGACGGAACTCCGATGCGGTAGTTCTGCCTCGGCACCGGCGTGAAGTTGCAAACGAACACAATTTCGCCTTCCGGATCGTATCCCTTGCGGCGAAAGGCAACAATGCTGCGCTGGCTGTCGTTGCAGTCGATCCACTCGAATCCGCCGGCTTCCGAGTCACGCTGGTGACACGCCGGTTGGCCACGGTACAAAGTGTTGAGGTCGCGAACCCAACGTTGGAGCCCGTGATGCATTGGATAATTCAGCAGGTCCCAGTCGAGGCTCTGATCGTGATTCCATTCTTTCCACTGACCGAACTCATCACCCATGAATAGGAGCTTTTTCCCGGGATGAGCCAGCATATAGCCATATAACAGGCGAAGATTGGCGAACTTCCTCCAGTCGTCACCCGGCATCTTCCCGATCATCGAGCCCTTGCCATGTACTACCTCGTCGTGCGAGAGCGGCAGCACGAAATTCTCCGAGAAGGCGTACATCAGACTGAAGGTGAGCCGATTGTGATGATAGGAGCGGTAGATAGAGTCCTGAGACATGTAATCGAGCATGTCGTGCATCCATCCCATGTTCCACTTGAAGCCGAATCCCAGACCGCCCAAATAGTTAGGGCGTGAGACCCCTGGCCAGGCGGTGGACTCTTCGGCCATCATCATCGCCCCGGGGTAGGCGCCGTATGCGGCCTCGTTCAGATTCCTCAGAAAATCGACGGCGTCCAGGTTCTCCCTGCCGCCGTACCGGTTGGGAATCCACTCGCCCTGCTTGCGGCCATAGTCGAGGTACAGCAGCGAGGCCACCGCGTCCACACGCAGGCCGTCCACGTGGTATACGTCGAACCAGAACAGGGCGTTACTGATCAGGAAATTGCGCACCTCATTGCGGCCGAAATTAAAGACGAAGGTGCCCCAATCCGGATGCTGCCCCTGCCGGGGGTCGGCGTGTTCGTACAGGTGAGTCCCGTCGAAGTACCCGAGGCCGTGTTCATCGGTCGGAAAGTGCGCGGGTACCCAGTCGAGGATCACTCCAATGCCATTTTGGTGCAATGTGTCCACGAGGTACATGAAATCCTGTGGAGAGCCGAACCGGCTAGTGGGAGCGAAATAGCCGACTGTCTGATATCCCCAGGAACCGTCAAACGGGTGCTCGGTTACGGGCAGGAATTCGACATGTGTGAAACCCATGTCGTGCAGATACTGCGGCAGCCGCGCAGCCATCTCCCGGTAGGTCAGCCAGCGGTTCCCTTCCTCAGGAACTCGCGCCCACGATCCCAGGTGGACCTCATAGACGGAAATAGGCGCATCCAGCGCCTGGGCGCGGCTGCGAGCCTCGATCCAAGCGTCATCGCCCCACTCGTAGCCAGTCAGGTCCCAAACCTTGGAAGCCGTGTTGGGCCGGATCTCGGCAGCGAATCCGTACGGGTCTGCCTTATCGGCACGGTAGTCGTCATATTGGGAGACGACATGATACTTGTACAACGTTCCCGGGCCGATTGCCGGAATAAACCCTTCCCAGATTCCGGTGCTGTGGTGAACCGGCAAAGGGTTCGTCCCGGTCTGCCATCCGTTAAAGTCCCCTATGACGGAGATCTCCCTGGCGTTAGGGGCCCAGACAGCGAACTGAACGCCTTGAATTCCGTCGATCTCGCGCAGATGGGCGCCAAGTTTTTCGTAACTTCGGTAATGTTTCCCTTCCGCCAGAAGGTGAAGGTCGAAATCGGTCAAAAACGCGCTGATCATCGTTATTCCCTCATCACAGGAAGTAATCGAAATCCCGTTCGGTGCGGATCTTTCGCCTGATTCGAAAGACATGCGCCGGAACCGTCTTCGGATTCAACTCCACGTAATTGCGGGAGCCGGTCCACAGGTATCGGCTGTCTCCCAACAACTCATGCACCTGGTACGGATGGTCGGCGTCCACGCCGAGAACGCTTCAGGTCCAGACTCACCCAGCCCGAATGCGTGTGGTCCGGATCCAGATTCACGATCGCCAGGATCACGTTGGAGAGATCCGGGGTGGACTTGCTGTAGCAAACCAGCTTCTCATTATCGACGGCGTGGAAGCGTAAGCTCCAATCGCTTTGCAGCGCGGGATTCTCGCGCCTTACTTGATTCACTCGGGAGACCAAATCCCTCAAGGTCCAAGGATTGTCGATGTCCCAGTGCCGGAGCTGGTATTTCTCCGAATCGAGATATTCCTCGCTCCCAGAACGAAGTGCGCGGTTCTCGGCAAGTTCGAAGGCGGGTCCGTAGATCCCATAACTGGCGCCCAGAGTGGCCGCCAGTACCAAGCCGGACGATGAATGCCGGCCGGCCTCCGAACTGAAGATACTCGGGAAGGATGTCAGGCGTGTTGGGCCATAGGTTAGGCCGGAAGAACTCCCGCACTTCCGACTTGGTCAGTTCGGTGAAGTATTCGATCAGTTCGGCTTGGGTATTTCGCCAACTGAAATAAGTGTACGATTGCGTGAAGCCGAGTTTGGCCAGCCGGTACATGACCTTGGGCCGTGTAAAGGCCTCCGCCAGAAAGATCGTCTCGGGATACTCCCGCTTGACTTCGGTGATGAGCCGTTCCCAGAACGGAAAGGCCTTGGTGTGCGGATTATCGACGCGGAAAATGCGGATTCCTTTTCCAGCCCAGTACCTCACGACGTCGGTCAGTTCTTCACATAGGGCTTGCCAATCGTGGGTTTCGAAATCCAGAGGATAGATGTCCTGATACTTCTTCGGAGGGTTCTCAGCATATTGGATGCTGCCGTCAGGACGGTGGCGGAACCAGCTGGGGTGTTCGCGGACGTAAGGGTGATCCGGCGAGCACTGGAAAGCGACATCCAAGGCGACATCGAGTCCGAGGCCGGTAGCCTTAGCGAGGAAGCGTTCGAAATCCTCCACGGTTCCGAGTTCTGGATGAACCGCCTTATGCCCACCCTCCGCCGATCCGATCGCCCAGGGGCTCCCGACGTCACCTGGTTGGGCCGTGGTCGTATTGTTGCGCCCCTTCCGAAAAGCCATTCCGATGGGATGGATGGGCGGTAGGTAGACGACATCGAAGCCCATGGAGGCCGCATAGTCTAGCCTGGCTTCGGCATCACGCCAAGTTCCGTGGAGGCCCGGTTCGGGCGAACACGACCGGGGAAAGAATTCGTACCAGGAGCTGAAGCGGGCTTTCGTTCTGTCCACTATCACCGAAAGTTCTTTTTCGTAGCGCGTGGCAAGGCGGCGGTCCGGATAGCGTTGCGCGATGGCCCCAATCTCCTCGTCAAGCGCCAACTCCTGGCGTTGCGCGGGATCGGATTCGCCCCCAAGTTCTCTGGCCCAGGCTTGCAGCCGTTCTCGATCGGGAGAACCAGCGCGGCCCGCTGCCTCCTCGAGCAGTTGCGCGCCGATCAACAGATCGACCCTTACATCCTGTTCTGCCCGGACGCGCTTCACGAAGTCGCGTCGCCAGGTCCGAAACTGATCCACCCAAGCCTCCAACGTATAAACGTAGCGGCCCAGTTCTCGCACTACGAATTCCGCCTTCCAGCGGTCGTTCGGTAACGGTTGCATTAAGACTTCGTTCCAGTCCGCGGCGCCTTCCCTCCGGTAAAGTAAGAGGCACCCCACGGCATCGTGTCCGTCGGCGAATACATCGGCTTCTACGCTGACTGGCTCGTCGGCCGTGCGCTTGATCGCAAACCGGCCACAATCGATTTCGGGCCTGACACCCGAGATAATCGCCCTCCGCCTGAGATCGAAGTTATTCATGTCCTGTGCATAGATTAGAAGCGCCAGGCCGCTCCAGGGAATCACCCGAACCCAGTATTCTTGTAGCAAAAACGGATTGCCGGGGCGATCGCTATCCTCGCGGAGGCTCTGAACGGAATCGCTAGCAACGCCGATAACTCAGCGATCCATACAGCAACGTGAAGTTGCCGTTATCCGTTGAACTGTCCCACGCATACAGTGGTCTGTGCACGATGAGGATTCCCAGCCGTGATTCCTCTCACAAATGGTCAAGTGACGAGGTAAATCATTCATTTATAATGCTCTTTGCTGCTCGTCCGCACGAATTGAGCGGGCCGCAATAGTTCGCAAATGTTAGCATCTTCAGTGCCTCGCCGGGTGTCTCGGTGCACCGCCCGCTCCGCTGCCTGGGGCCCTTGGCGCCGCCCGTGTCCGCCGAAAATGGCTCAGTGCGTCGTCACCTAACAGCCGTTGATGTACAAGTCACGTGATAGAGAGCGGGCGCAGGTGCAAGCGACCACGGACAGTCAATGAGAGTCAATAGCACGGCTGTGCAGTGAGTGTCGGTACAAAAAAGGGAATATTCCGGAAGTGCCCAGAATACCGGAGAAAAGCAGATAGGCCAGAGGAGAAGTGACTGATTCTAAATGGTGGACCTGGTGAGATTCGAACTCACGACCTCTTCCATGCCATGGAAGCGCGCTCCCAACTGCGCCACAGGCCCACAATTTGCCGGACTAAAGTCAATATAACATATCCTGGAACGAGAGCCATCACATGGACCGCCAACAAGCCTGGGAACTCCTCTGCGAGTTCACAAAAACCGATACCCTCCGCCGCCACGCACTCGCCGTTGAAGCCTGCGTCGCCGCCTACGCCCGCAAGTTCGGCGAGGACGAGACCAAATGGTCCGTCACCGCCCTGCTGCATGACTTCGATTGGGAAATCCATCCCGAATTGCCCGACCATCCCGTCAAAGGCGAACCCATCCTGGCCGAGCGCGGCGTGGATCCCGAAATTCGGCGGGCCATCCTCTCTCATGCCGACTTCACCGGCGTGCCGCGCGAGACGCCGCTCGAAAAGACGCTGTTCGCCTGCGACGAACTGGCGGGATTCCTCACCGCCTGCTCCTACGTTCAGCCCAGTCGCAGCATCCGCGACGTGCAAGTCAAGAGCGTGCGCAAAAAACTCAAAGACAAGGCCTTCGCCCGGGCCGTGAATCGTGACGACATCCTCAACGGAGCCCAGGGATTGGGCGTCGAACTGGACCAGCACATCGCGTTCTGTATCGAAGCGATGATCGCCCGCGCCACCGAACTAGGGCTGTAGATCCGCCCGCTGGTATCCTGATAGTTCCACCCAGCCATGATCAAAGCGCTGTTCTGCTTGTTCGCCGCCTCCGCCCTGCTCCCGGCGGCCACCATCGCCCTCAAATGCGGCAGCCTGCTCGATGTCCGCTCGGGACAGTTGCAGAAAGGCGCCGTGGTAGTCGCCGTAGACGGCAAAATCGCGCAAACGGGCGCTGTGGTGGCCATCCCCACCGGAGCCACGGTCGTCGATCTGCCAAACAGCACCTGCATGCCGGGACTGATCGACGTTCATGACCACCTGACAGCCAATCCTTCCGATGCCGGCTACAAGCACCTCGGCGTCTCCGTGCCGCGCTCCACCGTCACCGGCGTGAAGAACGCGCGGATCACGCTGCTTGCGGGCTTCACCACCGTGCGCAACGTCGGCGCCGACGGCTACTCCGATGTCGCCCTTCGCGACGGCATCGACGCCGGCGACGTCGAGGGACCCCGCCTGATCGTCTCCGGTCCGGCTCTCGGAATCACCGGCGGCCACTGCGACGAGACCATGCTCGCCCCCGAGTTTCACTTCACCGCGCCGGGCGTCGCCGACGGGCCCTGGGCCGCGCGCGCCAAGGTCCGCGAAGTGGTGAAGTTCGGCGCCGACGTGATCAAAATCTGCGCCTCCGGGGGAGTGCTCTCCAAGGGCGACCTGCCGGGCACGCCGCAGTACACCGTGGAGGAGATGAAGGCCATTGTCGAGGAGGCGCACAAACTCGGGCGCAAAGTGGCCGCCCATGCTCACGGCACTCAATCGATCAAGGACGCCATCATCGCGGGTGTCGATTCCATCGAACACTCCAGCCTGATCGACGCGGAAGGCATCGCGCTCGCGAAACAACACGGCACCTTTCTGGTTTTCGACATCTACAACGATGACTACATTCTGAAGGAGGGCGCCAAGGCCGGAATGCTTCCCGAATCCATCGAGAAGGAGCGTCAGATCGGACGCTTGCAGCGCGAAAACTTCCGCAAGGCATTCCTGGCCGGTGCGAAGATGGCATTCGGAACCGATGGCGGCGTCTATCCTCACGGCGACAACTGGAAGCAGTTCCCGATCATGGTGGAGTTCGGAATGAAGCCCATCGATGCGATCCGGACCGCCACGCTCGCCGCGGCTGAACTGCTGGACAAGTCGAAACAGTTAGGCTCGGTGGAATCCGGTTATCTGGCCGATGTCATCGCGGTGGACGGCAATCCGCTCGAGAGTATCGACAACATCGGAAAGGTGCGATTCGTCATGAAGGACGGACAGATCTTCCGCAATGACCAGAGCGGACGAGGCCGTTGATGTCGCGTTGCATCGTGGTGGCAATCGACGGACCCGCTGGAGCCGGTAAGAGCACCATCGCCCGCGCCATAGCCCGCCGGCTCGGGTACATCTATATCGATACCGGGGCCATGTACCGGGCGGTGGCATTGTGGGCTTTGCGGACCGGCATCGCGCCCGACGACTCGCACAAGCTGGACGAACTCGCCCGGCACGCCCGCATCGAGTTCGCCGCCGGTGCAACCACGGTGCTGCTGAACGGCGAGGACGTGAGCGAGGCGATCCGCGAGCCCGCCATCTCCGATGCCGCATCCAAGGCTTCCGCGCTGCCGGGAGTTCGCAGGGCCATGGTGGAGGCCCAGCGCGACATGGCCGCCGGATCGTCGGTAGTGATGGAAGGTCGCGACATCGGCACGGTCGTCTTCCCGGACGCCACCGTCAAGATCTTCCTGGACGCAAGGCCCGACGTCCGCGCCGGCGCGCCGCGCCGAAGAGTTGCGCGAGCGAGGAATGGATGTGGGCGTCGAGACCATCGCCCGGGAAATGGCGGATCGCGACCGGCGCGACCGCACCCGTACCGAAGCTCCGCTGGTACAGGCTCCGGATGCGATCTACGTCGATACCACCGGACTCACGATTGAGGAAGTGGAGGAGGCGGTGCTCAAAGTCATCCGCAGCCGCGTATCCAATGGAAAGGAAGTCGTTCGTTGAATAACCTGCTTGTAATGAAGTTCGGCGGCACCAGCATGGGGTCGGCCGACCGGATCCGTACTGCCGCCCGCATTGCAGCCCAGCAATACGCCCAGCGCCCCGTGGTGTGCGTTGTCTCCGCCATGTCGAAGGTGACGGACCTGCTGCTCGATTCGATGCGTAGGGCCGAAGGCGGCGATGAAGTGGACCTGGTTGCCGATATCGAGAACCTTCGCCAGCGCCACCTCAAGGCCATGGAGGAACTGCTGCCGGAGCCGGCACGCGAGCGCGTACGCGGCGAGATCGAACGGCTGATCGCCGATTTCGAGCGCATCGCGCGCGGCATCCTGATGCTGGGCGTGCGGCCTCCGCGGTCCCTGGATGAGGCAGTGGCCACAGGCGAACGGCTTTCAGCGCTGTTGATGGCGGCGTATCTCGAAACCCAAGGGATCCCCTCGAAAGATGTGAACGCAGCCGACGTCGTCGTCACCGATGCGGTCTTCGGAGCCGCCAGCCCCTTGATGGACCAGACCACGCACAAAGCAGAGAAGGTCTTGCGGCCGATGCTCGAGGCCAAGGCGCTGCCGGTGGTCACCGGGTTCAACGGCGCCACCGTGGACGGCCGTCCCACCACGCTTGGACGCGGCGGGTCGGATTTCTCGGCCTCCATCGTGGCCGCCGCGCTGAACGCGTCCGAACTGTGGATCTGGACCGACGTCGATGGCATCATGACCGCCGACCCGCGCGTGGTCAGCGATGCGCGCGTCCTCGAAGAAGTGACCTACGCCGAAGCCGCCGAACTCGCCTATAACGGCGCGAAGGTGCTGCATCCGCGAACACTGGCGCCGCTAGTGGAACGGAAGATCCCGGTCTGGAGCAAGAACAGTTTCGCCCTCGACAAGCCCGGCACCAAAATCGTGCCCGAGATCCACAGCGGTCTGGGACCCCGCGCGGTGACGTCGATGACCAAGGTCGCGCTGGTCTCCATCGAATCCGACAGCTCCGCGCTGAGCGGCACTCGCCTGATGGCTCGGGGACTCGGCGCGCTGGCCCGCTGCAATGCCGAAGTGCTGGCCCTCACCAGTTCCAGCTACCGCCAGAGTTTCTGTTTCCTCATCCGGCAGGACGAACTGGAGATGGTGACCGAGCACCTGGAAGAGGACCTCTCCATCGAACTGGCGCACGGGTACGTAAAGCCCCTGGAGGTGGATCTCAACGTAGGATTGCTGGCCATCGTGGGTGAAGGAATGCGCGGCACGCCCGGTCTTGCCGGGCGCATCTTCACCGCCATCTCGCGGGACAACATCAACATCATCGCTATCGCCCAGGGCTCCAGCGAGTTGACCATCGCCGTAGTGGTTCGCCGCGACGGTCTGGAACCCGCGGTGCGCGCGGTGCATAAGGAGTGCGGGATGGCCGAGCACCGCTAGCGCTCGGCTCACAACGCCTGACCATGACTCGACGGACCTTTTGCGCAGCCGCCACCGCCCCGGCAGCCTTGCGGGCGTTCGCGAAATCGAAACCGAACCTGCTGCTCCTGATGGCCGATCAGCATCGCGCCGATTGGATGGGCTGCGACGGAAACGCCTCAGTGTCCACGCCCAATCTCGACCGGCTGGCGCGCGAAGGGGTCCGGTTCTCACGCGCCTACTCGTCCACGCCGACCTGCACGCCCGCCCGCGCGGCGCTGCTCACCGGGATGTCGCCCTGGCGCCACGGGATGCTCGGCTACTCCAACGTGGCCCGGCAATATCCGGTGGAGCTGCCCCGTCAGCTGCGCGATGCCGGTTATTACACCTACGGCATCGGCAAGATGCACTGGACTCCGCAGCGGAACCTGCACGGGTTTCACGCGACGCTGCTCGATGAGAGCGGGCGCGTGGAATCGCCGGACTTCCGCAGCGATTACCGTTCGTGGTTCGCCTCGGAGGCGCCGAATCTCGATCCGGACGCCACCGGGATCGGATGGAACGACTGCACGGCCAAGCCGTACGTGCTGCCCGAACGGCTGCACCCCACGCGCTGGACTGCGGATTCGGCGGTCCACTTCATTGAGGGCTATCAAAAGCCGGAGCCATGGTTTCTAAAGGTCAGCTTCGCCCGGCCGCACAGCCCGTACGATCCTCCGACACGTTGGTGGCAGCGCTACCAGGACACTCCGCTCCCGAAGGCCCAAGCCGGGAAGTGGGCCGGCAAGTACCGTCCACGAAGCGGTCCGGCTGACGACATCTGGCACGGCGATGTTGGTGAAGCGGCCATCCGACGAGCACGGGTGGGATATTCGGGATCCGTGTCATTCGTCGATGAGCAGGTCGGTCGAGTCTTAGAGGCGCTCGAGAAGCGTTCGTGGCTGAATGACACGCTGATCATCTTTCTCAGTGACCACGGCGACATGACCGGCGATCACTGGCTATGGCGTAAGTCGTACGCCTACGAGGCCTCGGCGCGGATTCCGATGCTGGTGCGCGGTCCCGGAGCATCGGCAGGCTCGGTGAATCGGACTCCGGTGGAGATCCGCGACGTGCTGCCCACCTTGCTCACCGCCGCGGGAGTGAGCGTGCCCGAAGCGTGCGATGGGCAGAACCTGCTGACTGCCCGGCGGGATTGGATCGATCTCGAACACGACGTCTGCTACGATCCATCGAACCACTGGACTGCGTTGACCGATGGGCAATACAAGTACATCTTCCACGCCTTCGACGGGTCCGAACAGCTATTCCATCTCGCCGCGGATCCACACGAGTTAGACGATCTCGCGGGCAGTGTCGAGCACGCGTCTACGCTAGCCACCTGGCGCGGACGGATGGCGAGGCACCTGGAACCGCGCGGTCCCGAGTGGGTATCCAACGGGCGTCCCCTGCCCCGCCCCAAGCGTATGCCCTTCTCCCCCTCGTATCCGCGTTAAAACCCGTTTCCTTACGGTCGCCGCTCGGTAGTGAGTCTACAGAGCCGCGCACGTTAGTAAGCGGTATTGATCCACTTCCCCCCATACAAACCCTTACGAAATCATCACGAAACGTGACAGCCCTCGGCCTGCCCGCCATCGTCTGGTAAGTGGAAGGCAGGAACAGCAATGATCCAACGCAATTTCATCGTGGGTGGAGTGGGAGCCCTCGTCGTCACCGGAGCCGCCCTCTACTGGTCCCTCCACGGCTCACCCAGGAGTCATTTCCAGACGGCTCGCGTGGAACGCGGCGAGATCCGGTCCACCATCTCATCCACCGGCAACAGCAATGCCGTCGTTAGCGTGCAGGTCGGCAGCCTGGTGTCGGGTAACATCAAGGCTCTTTACGCCGACTTCAACACGAAGGTGGCCAAGGGTCAACTGGTGGCTCTCATCGACCCGGAGATCTACCAGGCTCGCGTCGATCAGGCCCGCGCCAACGTTGACAGCGCACAGTCGGCGGTGCTGAACGCCCAGGCTGCCATCGAGAAGACGGATGCCGACATCGCCACCGGAGTGGCGAACGTCGCATCGGCCCGCGCCAATGTGGCCCATGCGGTCTCCGCGGTGAAGGACGCCAAGGTGAAGTTCGACCGGCGAGATCAACTGGCAAAGGAAGGCGTGTTGTCGATGGAGGATCTCGAAACCGCACAGGCCGTCTATGACCAGGCCGTGGCCCAGCAGCAGGCCGCCGAAGCGCAGGTGGACGCGTCCCTGAAGCAGGTGGATGCCACCAAGGCCCAGCGCGCGGTGGCGGTTGCACAACTGTCCTCGGCGAAATCGCAGGTGATGCAGATGAAGGCTGCGATGGCGCAGGCACAGGCGGACCTGGAGCACACTCGCATCCTGGCGCCGGTGGATGGAACCGTGGTCGCGCGCCGGATGGACGTCGGTCAGACCGTGGCCGCGTCGTTCCAGGCGCCCACCATCTTCGAGATCGCCCAGGACCTGACCAAGATGCAGGTGGACACCAACGTGGACGAGGCCGACATCGGCCGTGTACGGCTCGGGCAGCCCGCGATTTTCACCGTGGATGCTTATCCGGGCAAGACATTCCGAGGCGTGGTTTCGCAGATCCGGCAGGCGCCCATCAACGTGCAGAACGTGATCACGTATGACGTGGTGGTGGCCGTTTCCAACCCCGACCTCAAGCTGCTCCCCGGCATGACCGCCAACGTGAAGATGCTGGTGGACAAGGCGGACAGCGTCCTGAAGATCCCCAACGCCGCGCTTCGGTACCGCCCATCCCAGGCGTTGTTGAAGACCGATAGCCCGGTGCATGCCGCCGGACCGCGACAGGCGCAGCCGCAGACCACCATCTGGGTCATCGGCCAGGATGGTGTTCCGCGCGCGGTGCCGTGCACGCTGGGAATCTCGGACGGGAATTACACCGCCGTAGCGAGCGGCGATCTCCGCGAAGGCGACGAAATCGTCATCTCCGAGACAGGCAGCACCAAAGCCGGCCGGCCGCACCCCGCATGAGAGGCCCAGGCTTCTAGAACCCTGATTTCTTTGCTTGCCGCTGGTGGGTCCGCTCCGTGTACTACTAGAACCCTGATTTCTTTGCTTGCCGCGGGTGGGTCCGATCCGTGTGGCGCACGCACTCTGCGTGCCGTGTCGAGACTCTTCTCGACACGTCTTTGAAGGGAGATCGAAAATGCCGGAACTAATCGAAACCGCCAACCTGGTAAAGACCTACAAGATGGGCGACGTGACCGTCCATGCCCTCCGCGGCGTGTCTCTCACCATCTCGCAGGGTAGCTTCGTCGCCATCATGGGTCCGTCGGGCTCGGGTAAGTCCACCTTCATGAACATTCTGGGCTGCCTGGATAAGCCGACCTCGGGAAGCTATCTGTTGGATGGGGTCGCCACCAGCGGCCTGAATCGGGACCAACTGGCCGAGATCCGGAACCGGAAGATCGGATTCGTGTTCCAGAACTTCAATCTGCTGGCCCGCACCAGCGCGCTGGAAAACGTCGAACTGCCGCTTCTCTACAACGGCCACGCCAATCGGGACGGCGCCGATCGCGCCATTGCCGCGCTGCACTCGGTGGGCCTCGCGGGACGCGAACATCACCACCCGAACCAGTTGTCGGGCGGCCAGCAGCAGCGCGTCGCCATCGCGCGGGCATTGATCAACGATCCCCGCATCATCATGGCCGACGAACCGACCGGCGCCCTCGATTCGCGCACCAGCGTGGAGATCATGACCATCTTCCAAAGGCTCAACCGCGAACAGGGCATCACCGTGGTGCTGGTGACTCATGAACCGGACGTCGCGAGTTATGCCGATCGAGTCATCGTCTTCAAGGACGGCCGTGTCCAGACCGACCGTGTGGCAGAGCGGGTGCGTGACGCCCAGACGGAGTTGGATGCGATGCCGGAGGCCGAGGAGTTAGAAGAGGTAACCGTATGAACAGGCTTCTTCCCAGCGTGAAGATCGCGTTCCGTGCGCTGCGCGTGAACAAGATGCGTTCGGCGCTCACCATGCTCGGCATCATCATCGGAGTGGCGGCGGTAATCGCGATGGTGGCGGTCGGCAGCGGCGCCACCGCTCGAATTCAGGAGCAGATCGCCTCCATCGGCAGTAACCTGATCATCATCCTGCCGGGCAGTATCACGAGTTCGGGAATCCGCCTTGGCTCCGGCAACGCCGTGTCGCTGACGGATGACGACGCTAAGGCCATCGCGGCCGAGTGTCCGGCCATCGGAGCGGTTGCGCCGGTAAGCCGCGGCGCAGGACAGGTGGTGTACGGTAATGCCAACTGGGCCACGGGGATTCAGGGAACCACGCCTGACTACCTGGTAATCCGCGACATCCAGATTCAATCGGGGCAGGCATTCACCACGCAGGATGTTGATAGCGCTGCCAAGGTGGCGCTGCTGGGCAAGACCGTCGCGGATAACCTGTTCGGCGGCGTGGATCCGGTCGGTCAGGTCATTCGCATCAAGAGCGTACCGTTCACTGTCGCGGGTACGCTGGTCCCCAAGGGTCAGTCGCCCACGGGGCAGGATCAGGACGACGTCGTGTTGCTTCCCATCACCACGGCGAAGAAGAAGGTCCTGGGCGCCAGCCAGGCCAACGCGGCCTCGGTCGGTTCGATCATGGTCCAGGCGCGCGGTCCCGATCAGATGAAGGCGGCCGAGGAAGAGATGCGTCAGCTGCTGCGGCAGCGGCATCGTTTGCAGGCCAATCAGGATGACGATTTCACCGTTCGAAATCTCGAGGAGGTCTTCTCCGCGCAGGAAACGTCGGCTCGGGTCATGTCCATTCTGCTGGCCGCCATTGCTTCGGTGTCGTTGATCGTGGGCGGCATCGGCATCATGAATATCATGCTGGTGTCGGTTACGGAACGGACCCGGGAGATCGGCCTGCGGCAGGCCGTCGGGGCCAAGACGAAGGACATCCTTTCGCAGTTCCTGGTGGAAGCCGTCACGCTGTCCTTGCTGGGTGGGATGGTGGGCATCGTCATAGGAGGCATCGCGGCGGTAGCCATCTCGTACTTCGCCCACTGGTCCACGCTGATCAGTCCGGCGGTGGTGCTGCTGGCGTTCGTGTTTTCGGCGCTGGTGGGCGTCTTCTTCGGTTACTATCCGGCCCGGAAGGCGGCCTTCCTCGACCCCATCGATGCGTTGCGATATGAGTGAGGGCCCTCCTCCCAGGGGCCCCCACTCCAAGGCGCTGCCGGGTTACTGCGCCGTTCGCATCAGGAAGCCGCGGCCGCTCTCCACACGCACCACTTTCATGAAATAGTTGCCGCCCACTTTCACGAAGCTCACACCCGGTTGCGCGGAGTAGCCGGTGGCGACGCTCGATTCCGGCATCATGGCCGAGGACGTTCGGGTCTGCAGATTCGTGATGAACACGACGCTGGAATCGTCCTGCGACACGTAATAGTCGCCGGCCGGGAACTTGGCCGTACCGGCGACGAAATCGAACGGCACGTGAACGGTGATGCCCGTTCCGGCGCCAAAGGCGGAACCGGCGGACAACACAGCGGCAAGCGCCAACACACACATCGAGACAAGCTTTTTCATTTTGGTTTTCTCCTCTACGGGTACTCGGAAGCAAGTCCGTGGACTTGCCGGGAAAACTGACGCGAAGACGGGGTAAATGAACGGTGGGTCCTACGGGGACGGAGTGATAACTGACAACTCCAGCATAGGCAAATCCGCACATTTCGTCCAATTCATGTTTTTTATGAAGTCCACCAGCGCCCGAGCGCGCTAACATAATTGGCCGGGGGTACTTCTTGGAACCGATCTCACACTTCTTCTACTCCGATCGCTTGAAGTTACAGTTTTGGGATTGGGGAACCGAAGGCAAGCCCCCGCTGGTGCTGGTGCACGGCGGGCTCGACCATGCGCGCAACTGGGACTGGGTGGCCCGCGCGCTCCGCAATGACTACCACGTGTATGCGCTCGATCTGCGCGGACACGGTAACAGCGCGTGGGCTCCGGGCGCAATGTACACGCTGGCCGAACACGTCCTCGATCTGTCGGCCCTGCTCGACATCATCGGCGGGTTCCCGCTCTACCTGGTGGGACACTCGCTGGGCGGGATGATCGTCACTCACTACGCCGGAATCTATCCCGATCGTGTCAGAAAGCTGGTCAACATTGAAGGCATCGGATTCGCGCCCGATCACCGGGTGCACGGCCCGGCATCGGCGCGGTTGCGGCGTTGGATTGAGGATGTGCGCGGCCTCGAAGGCCGGGAGGCTCGCAGTTATCCGGATCTCGAATCGGCTGTGAAACGGATGCGGGAGGCGAATCCGCACCTGTCCGACGAGGTGGCGCGTCACCTGACGCTGCATGGCACCAACTGGAACTCGGACGGCTCAATGGTATGGAAGTTCGACAACTATGTCCGTGCCCTGCCGCCGCACGGGCATCACATCGCGGATGTCTGCGAGATCTTCGGCCGCATCACCTGTCCCGTGCTGTTGTTCTGGGGCACGGAGAGCTTCGCCAAAGATCCGTCGGGTGATCCCCGCGTGCAGGCCATACGGAACTGTCAGTTAGTGAGCGTACCCAACGCCGGCCATTGGGTGCACCACGATCAGCTAGCGATTTTCCTGGACCGAACCACCTCGTTTCTTGCCGATACCGCTTACTGACGTGCGCGGCTCAGTAGAAGAAGCGACCTACCGAGCCGCGATCGTAAGGGAGCGGTAGCCGCAGGGCCAGTACCAGTCTCGTAATTTTGACCCGCCTTCCTTGCATTGCCCCCCGCGATGAAAGACAATCGTCGGGAGGCATGGAAACACCGGAGCCGCACGACGTAACCAAACTACTACTGCGATGGGGCAATGGCGAACGCGAGGCGTTCGACGCGCTGGCGCCGCTCGTGTACGACGAGTTGCGGCGGTTGGCTGGTCGATATCTCCGGCGCGAACGATCCGAACACACCCTGCAAAGCACCGCCCTGGTGCACGAAGCGTATCTCCGTCTGGTCGATCAGCGCAATGTCCGATGGCAGAATCGAGCCCAGTTCTTCGGCTTGGCGGCGGAACTGATCCGGCGCATTCTGGTGGATCACGCGCGGGCTCGCCAGGCAGCCAAGCGCGGCGGAACTGTATACAAACTTACACTCGACGAGGCTCTGGATGCTTCCGCTCCCCGCGATCTGGACCTGGTGAATCTGGACGACGCGATGAAAGCACTCGCTCAGATGGACCCACAGCAGGCCCGGGTAGTCGAGCTCCGGTTCTTCGCTGGACTGACCATCGAGGAAACGGCCGAGGTGCTCGGAATTTCTCCCGCAACCGTCAAACGCGACTGGCTGGTGGCCAAGGCCTGGCTCCGGCGGGAGTTGTCCGGCCGCGCCGATCCTGAGTAGGTCTTGATTTTTCAACACCTTTCGCCTCCCGCTCACGTCAGTAACCTGAAACATCGCTTGTGGTCTGGTTCGTTACCGTACCACAATATATAGACGGTGAATTTGGGATGCCACGAGATTCTGTACACGACCCGCTTTACAACCGGGTGTTGGGCGTTTAGTATAGAGGCATCCCCCCCGAGTGAAATGATGGAAGGGGCTCGACTACATTGCTGAAACTGAAGCGCGTCGAGATACAAGGCTTTAAATCGTTCTTCGACCGCACCGAAATGCGGTTCAACGGTAACGGCATCGCTGCCGTCGTTGGACCGAACGGGTGCGGCAAGAGCAATCTCAGCGATGCCATCAGCTGGGTTCTGGGCGAGCAATCGGCCAAGAGCCTGCGCGGCGCCCGGATGGAAGATGTGATCTTCGCCGGCACCCGGGAGCGGAAACCTCTCGGGATGGCCTCGGTCACCATGACCCTGGTGGATCCGCGCCTGCACGGCGAGGGTCCTGTTGAGGTGGTCACGGCCGATGAAGTGGACCCCACCGCCAACGTTCACACCGACACGGCAGGCGTCGCGACCAGTGTAAACGGCCACGCCCATGGCCACGTGAAGGCCGAAGGAACCTCCATCACGGCAGCCCACGCCCACAACGGCGAAGTAACCATTACACGCCGGCTGTTCCGGTCGGGCGACAGCGAATACCTCATCAATGGCCGGGCCGCCCGGCTGCGGGACATCCAGGACATCTTCATGGGGACGGGCCTGGGTCCGGAAAGCTACGCCATCATCGAGCAGGGGCGCATCGGCCAGATCCTCAGCAACAAGCCGGCGGACCGCCGCTCGGTGATCGAGGAAGCCGCCGGAATCACCCGGTTCAAGACCAAGAAGCGGCTCGCGGAAGCCAAGCTCGAAGGCGCGAAACAGAATCTGGCGCGCGTGTTCGACATCCTGGAGGAAGTCGGGCGTCAGTGCAACTCGCTGAAGCGTCAGGCTTCGAAGGCGAAGCGCTACCAGGAACTGCGAACCGACATGGTGGCTCACCTGCGAGTGGCGCTCACGGGCCGCTTCCGGATGCTGGAACGCGAGGCCGCCAAGCTCGCGCTCGACCTGAACCAGGCCACCCAGGAATTCCAGACGCTGTCGGCGCAGGTAACGGAGAAGGACGCCGAACAGACCCGGCTGCTGGAGCAATCCTACAAGACCGAAGCCGAACTCACGGAGAATCGCGGCAAGCTGGCCGAACTGAAGGTGGATGCCGAACGCACGCGGGGACGGCTGGAATCGCAATCGAAGCAGATCGCCGGCATCGAACAGCGCCTGACCCAGGGCGAGACCGAAACCGCAGGACATTGCCCGTCGCCTGGAGCAGAGCGGCACCGAACTGCAGGTCCACACGAAGAACCTGGCAGAACTGGACCAGCAGACCGAATCGGTACGGCAGCGGCTGACCGTGAAAGCCGAGGAGCGCGACCAGATTCAGCAATCGCTACAAGAGCGTGAGCGGACCATGGAGAGCGCGCGGCAGCAGGTGCTCCGGCTCCTTGGCGAAACCTCATCGCTCAAGAACCAGCTGGCGCAAATGGACGAGTATCTCGCCGCCATCCAGCGCGATCGGACGCGTTCGGAGAAGGAAGCGGAGGTCGCCGAAAGCGAGCGGGTCCGGCTGGACGGCGTGAAGGCCGACCTCTCGGCCGCGCATGGCTGCCCGGCAAATGGAACTCGAGTCCATCCAGGACCGTCGCCGCGGCGTTGAAGAAGAACTCTCGGTACAGAAGAACCGGCTGGTGGAGGCGCGCCGCAAGCTGGAGCACCTGCGGGCGGAACTGGCGCGTCAGAAAGCCCGGCGCGATTCGCTGAACGATATCATCTCGCACCGTTCCTACACCACCGAATCGGTGAAGCGGCTGTTTAAGGCCGTCGAGCGCGGGCAGGCCAACAACTTCCAGCCCGCCGGCGTACTCGCCGATTTCGTCGAAGTGGCGGACACGCGTTATGAGAAAGCCACTGAAGAGTTCCTGCACGAAGAGCTCGAATACGTGGTGGTGAAGAGCTGGGAGCACGCCGAGCAGGGCATCGACCTGATGAGGAGCGACGTTGATGGGCGTGCGACGTTCCTTGTAGAGCCGCCGCATTCCGAAGTGCCCGGCTGTGCCTTCGCACTCGTTAACCGCGGAAGGCATCATCGCGCCGCTGCGCGACATGCTGCGGTTCACCAACGGACTGACGAACGCGTCCACCATGCTGCTGCCGCGGCTCGATCGCTGCTATCTCGCCGAGAATCGCACGGCGGCGCAATCGCTGGCGGTCGAGCATCCGGAGATGATCTTCCTGGTTCCGGACGGTGTCAGCTATCAAGGACACGCGGTCAGTGGCGGCAAGAAGCTGGCCAGCGGACCGCTGGCGTTGAAGCGCGAGCTGCGTGAACTGAACGGGCAGGTTCAAACTCGCCAGCGCGAAATGGATCAGACCTCGAGTCTGCTGGAAGGCATCGAGGAGCAGATCGCCGGGTTGACCGAAGAATTGGAACGGTTGCGCGGGACGCAGCAGGCGCAGGAGAAGGACGCCCTCGCACTCGACCACGAGTTCCGCAAGCTGAACGAGGAGTACAACCGGGCGACCTCGCGGCTGTCAGTGGCGCGGCTGGAACTGGAGCGGCTCAAGAAGGAGTCGGACCGTTCGGCGGAGCAGAAGGCCCGCAACCTGGAGTTGGTGGCGCAGAAGGATCAGCAGCGGCTCACCCATGAGCAGGCCCTCGAGCAGGCTCGGGCGCAGCTGGCGGAACTGCAGGCCAAGGCGACCCAGGTGGCCGAGGAGCATTCCGTGCTGCGGGCGCAATCTGGCTGGGTTCGAAGAGCGGCGGCGGGCGGAGCAGGCGTCGCGGTCGCGGCTCGAGAACCAGATCCGGGATCTCACCCAGCGGAAGCAGCAACTGGCCTTCACGCTGGAGCGGCTGGTGAGCGATCGGACGCGGCTCGAGCAGGATAACGTCGAACTGGACTCCCGGGCCAAGGATCTGGCCGGACAGATCGCTGCCCTGGAGGAAGTGGTGACGCGGCTGGCTGAGCAGGAGGCTGCGGAGCGCGCGGAACTTGACGGCTTCCGACGAACTGCTGAAGACGCTGCGCAACGACGCGCAGGCTGTGCAGGAGCGGCGGTCGCAGTTCGAACTCGAGCTGGTGAAGAAGCAGGCTGAGCTGAAGTACCTGGACGAGACCAGCCGCAAAGAGCTGAGCGCATCGCTCGAAGAACTCGCGCAGGGCGAAGAGACCGTGCTCGATGACGACGCGCTGGCCGAAGCGGAAGCGAAATACCAGGAGATCAAGGGGCGTATCGACGCCCTGGGTCCGGTGAACGCGGATGCTTTGCAGGAGCACCAGGAAGCCCAGCAGCGGTACGACTTCCTGAACGCCCAGCGCCAGGACCTGATCGATTCGATCAAGGACACCGAGAAGGCCATTCACGATCTCGATCACGAATCGCGGAAACGGTTCGCCGAAGCGTTCGAGGCCATCAACGCGAACTTCAAGGAGATGTTCACCACCCTCTTTGGAGGCGGCAGCGCGGAGATGCGTCTGACGGATGAGACGAATCTCGCCGAATCCGGCATCGACATCGTGGCCTCGCCTCCGGGCAAGAAGCTGCAGAGCGTCCTGCTGCTGTCGGGCGGCGAGAAGTCATTGACGGCGATGGCGCTGTTGATGGCCATCTTCCGCTACCAGCCGAGTCCGTTCTGCGTGCTCGACGAGGTGGACGCCCCTCTCGACGAACCGAACATCATGCGGCTCACCCGCCTGCTCACGGAGATGGCGAAGCACACGCAGTTCGTCGTAATCACCCACGCCAAGCGGACCATGGAAGCGGCACAATCGTTGTACGGCGTAACCATGCAGGAGCCGGGCGTCTCGAAGCTGGTGTCCGTGCGCTTCGAGCAGCCTGCGGGCGGCGATCAGCCCGGTATGCGCGACGGCCGGATGCAGCCGATCGGGCGGTAAGATCAACGGAATGGATTGATGATCGCAAGACCCTCTATGATTTGCCCGTGGGTCAAGTCTTCGGTATAGACCCGGTCGCAACCGAGGGCCAACGCAGCTGCGACGATTGCGCTGTCCCAGAATGAAAATCCACAGGCTTTTCGCATTCGCAAGGCCACGTTGAGGACTGAGAGAGTCATGTCCTGAATGCGGAATCGAGACCACGCCTCGATCAGACCGACAGCGAGATCATGAGGAACTGCGTCGGCACGGCTGGCCCGGGTCGCCTGAACATAGAACTCCTGAAAGACTTGAATAGACAATGCGCCCGAATCATCGTCCAAGAGCGCGAGTGCCCGATCCCGCTTGAACGACTCAGCCGGATTCTGACTGATTGAGTAGAGCAGGATGTTGGTGTCGAGAAAGTGCATCAGCGTGATCGGCTATGGAGATCTTCGCGAGAGAGCCTGTCCGAAGCGGTGAATGCCGCGATTCGGCTCCGGATCTCACGTTCCTGGCGCTTTAGACGCTCGATTTCGGTTTCGTGTGAAGCGAGTTGCTCCAAATAGGCTTTGACCAGCGCAGAGACGGACGTATCGCGCTCGGCTGCGGCGACGCGGGCGCGTTTATAAGTTTCATCGTCGACTGCAACTGTGATATTGCGCATACGATCACAGTATCACAGTTTTACCGTGGCCGGGTCAGGTCCAACAGTTCGACTTTGCGAAACTCGATCGGATGACTCTCTGACTGCAGAGAGATGTAGCCCCCCTCGAGGAGCATGCCGTCCTTCTTAACGGCGGGGTCGAAGTTGGTCACCGATCCGCCGCCGATCTGCGGCTTCTCGTATCGGAGCACCACTTGACCGTTGACGCGGTGGATCACCTCGCCGGACCCGTGAACCTCGGCTTCCACGCGAACCCACTCGTTGCCGCGAAACGTCGGTGACGTCGAGTTCTTGCAGTGCGTGGTGAAGAGTTTGCCGTCCATCACGATGTTCGTACCCGGGGTACAGACGTTCGCGGTCGGACGATCACCTTCCGGCCGTCCCCCAAGCAGTTGCACCTCGATCGAGATCGGGAAATCCTGGTCCTTCTTCATCGTCTCCGGCGGCTGGCACTGGACCATGATCCCGCTATTCTTGAAGGCCCACTCCGGACCGCCCTTGGCCTGCTCGCCGACAAACCGGTACTCGGCGGCCACGATGTAGTTCGAGAACTTCTGGTTATAAAAGATATGCCCGAACCGGCCCTTGAACCCCTCGTCGCCGTACTGATCGTAGGAGACCTTCAGAAGCCCGTTCTCCACGCGGAACGTATTTCCGAAGTTGTCGTTCAGTTCATAGCCGGTAATCTTGGGCGACCAGCCTTTCAGGTCCTTGCCGTTGAAAAGCTGGATCCAACCTTTGCGGTCCGCGTGTTTTTTGACCGTAGACAGCGAACGATATCAGTAGGAGAGCGAAGGCAGCACGTTTCATGTGCTACTAGCTTATCGCTCCGGCACCGAGACCGTGATGTTGCGGTACTTCATCCCGCCAGTATGATCGCCCTGAATGTAGAGGAAGCCGGGATCTCCTTCGTGACTATCGAGCGCGCCGCCCGTGATCCCAGGGATCTCCTGATTGTCGATGGTCCTCACACCATCGCGGATCACCGTCACCATCCGGCCGACCAGGGTCACGTCGAAGCTTTCCCATTTTCCCGGCCGCGGTGCGATCTCCGTCGAGGGCGCCAGGAATCCGTAGATCGCGCCCATATCGTGGAAGCGATCATTTACTCCAGGCTTCTCGTACGCCACCTGGATCTCATATCGTCCGCGTAGATAAACTCCGCTATTGCCTTCGTTTGGGCAATTGTATTCAATGTGAAGCTTGAAGTCCTCCAACGACCGGGTATTGCGAATATTAGCCCCCGCCTTCTCGTTGACCAACTCGCCTTTGATGGCCTTCCAGTGGTTCTCGGAAGGATTGTCCGCCACCCACCCGGTGAGGTCCTTTCCGTTGAACAGCGGTTCGGGTTGTGACCACCGCTCGGGCGCTTTCCTCTTTAACGGCGGCTGGGGAACGCCCGTGATCCGGCCCACGGTTCCATCCTCGCGGCGCTGGATCCCGGTCAACCGGCCCGCGTTTGCGCTGACATCCCAGGTGACCTTGGTCGGCTTGCCGAACCATTCCGAGGTGGTGAACGTCAGCTTCGGACCTTCGCACTTTCACGTTCTCTCCGAAGATGTACGCTGGCCACCTGGCCGACGATTCGAACCCTCGGCCCACCGGTGGCTTCGGTGAATTCCAGCCAGGATGGATAGGTCTCTTTAGCGGTGGCCACCGTCAGATCCCACCGGCCGGAGAGTGCCACCCGCGATTCTTTCTGCGACAGGGCGGGCGTGAGTGCCACCCCCGCCCCAATCAATACCAGCCAAAGCTTCTTCATAGAGGACTCAGGCTATTTTGATTCCTACCACGGCCTGAGTGTTTCCCCACTGAACCTTCAATGTGGCTCCGGCAGCGCCCGCGGGCTCGAGCGAGATCTTCAGGGTTTCCACCGGCGTGTCGAGTTTAGTCACCTGCATCGGAACGCGCCCGAGATCCTGATCTTCTTTGTAGGTGAGTCCCCACTGCCCCGTCTGATTGTTCACGATCAGAGTCCAGCCCTTTTCGGTAGCGAGGATGAACAACGTATGCGCGCCCTTCGGCACCTTGAGATTGCCGATGGTGAGGTCGGCATCGCTGGTGATGGTGGTTGCCGAATCCGCTCCGAAACGCCAGACCTTGTTATAGGGAACGAGTCCGTCTTCCACCTTCCGTCCCCGAGCGGAAGGAGCGTTATATTCGATAGTGATCTTGTGGCCGCCCAACGTGATGCTGGTGTCGGCCGGTGGGCTCTGTGCGTTCTGCGTGACCCTGCGATTTCCGGTTTGAGCGGTGAGTGCGGCGACGGCCACCAAGCCGGCGGCGATCAATGATAGAGTTCTCATGCTGTACATCTCCTCTGCAGGGAAGGTTAACACGGCAATTACTTTTCCTACATCTCGCGGGGAACTTGGAAACCGACTACGCTCAAATACGTCAGCTCGATGGAGGAAACAACGTGCCCCAAAATGGCCCGATCGTGGGCAGCCAGAGGCTCAGCGGTAAGGTCATTATCGACGAACTGGTCCGAAATATGGAGCTCGGGGCGTTCGAGATGGCTTACACCATCCTGCTGCCTTGCGTGTTCAGCGTGTACCTTCACCCCGAAGACCATACCCGGCTTTCGGGTGTCTTTAGCCTGGTTGCCGAGGACGCCAAGCGGGCCCTCGGCGCACGGGTGGCCCGGCTCAACAGCAAGCAGAAGGTGTTCGGGATGAAGCGGAAGAAGGCGGAAGAGTACCGGATTGCCGCCAAGGATTGGGTGATCCAGTTCTTCGCCGACATCGAGGATACGGTTCCGCTGGGCGACGTCGAGATCCACTCGGAACTCAGCGAGGCGGCACAGCCCGGGTTCCAGGGAACGAAGACGACCCTGATGAATCGCGAGCCATCCGTCACCGCCGTCCAGTCCGCCCGCGCTCAGGCTCAGCCGCAGCCCCACACCGACACCCGCAAACAGACCAGCCGGATCTTCGCCGAGATCCGCTATGAGGACGACAGCGGTCCCCAGTTGTTCCTGGTCACGCAGAACCAGGTTCGGATCGGCCGTGGGGCGGACGACGAGCCGATGGACCTGGCTCTCTACACGAACGACGAGGTCTCGCGCGAGCACCTGGTGTTGCGGCGGGACGCGGCGACCGGTTTGTTCTCCATCGTGGATAAGAGCACGAATGGGACCTGGCTGGACGGCAAGCGGCTGAAGCGCGATGCCGAGCAGACCTTGCCGGAGCGGGCCGAGATCGGCGTGGCCGAAGTGCTGACGCTGCAGTTCGAGGTGCGTCGATGACGCTCCCGCCCAATACCCCGGCCATCTTTGTGACGGCACTGCTGGCCTTTGTCGCTGTCTTCGTGGCGGTGAACTGGAAAGGACGGCCTTCGCGATGAAGACCGCTGTCGGATGCCGGTCTGGGCTGGCGACCGATACCGGACCGGTGCGAACTTCCAATGAGGACCGCGTGTATACCGATGACGCCGCCGGCATTTTTCTGGTAGCGGACGGACTCGGCGGGCACGCTGCGGGGGACGTGGCGGCACAAACGGCGGTAGACGCCATTGTGCGCGAGTTCTCGGCGCCGGAGACCGACCTGGAGCGGCAGGTGCGGCGGGCGATCGCCGCCGCCAACAACGACATCTTCGAGATGGCCGGCAAGGATCCGGCATGCGAGGGGATGGCCTGCGTTCTGACGCTGGCTGTCGTGCGAGACGACACGGTGGCCGTCGGCCATGTCGGCGATTCGCGGTTGTACCTGGTGTGGAACGGGACGCTTCGGAAGATGACGTCGGATCATTCACCGGTGGGGGAACTGGAAGACAGTGGTGAGCTTGCCGAGGACGAGGCGATGGCCCACCCGCGGCGAAACGAAGTGTTCCGCGATGTCGGATCCCGGCTCCGTGGACCGGACGACGACGACTTCATCGAGTTCAAGAGCTTCCCGTTTCATCCCTCGGCCGCGCTGCTGCTATCGAGCGATGGGCTGAGCGATGCTTTGACATCCGGCGAAATCGGGGCGATCGTGGAAACCTATGCCGGGGATCCGGGGGAGATCGCCGAGGCGCTGGTTCAGGCCGCGAATCAGCGAGGAGGAACGGATAACGTGAGCGTCGTGCTGGTGGCGGGTCCGGAGTTTCTCGGTGTGCACTCGCCGGAAATGGCGGACGCCCGCGGCCGGCACGCGATCACACGGATGCGGAACGGGCGGCGGCGCTGGAAGCGGCTGGCCGGGGGATTGGTCTGGCTGGTGGTCGGGATTGTATTGGGGATGTTGTTCATGTGGGTGCGCCGATGACGCCGGCACTTCACTTTACGCAGTTCGGCAGGTACGAGATCATCCGCAAGCTGGGCCGCAGTATGACGGATGTCTACCTAGCGCTCGATCCGGAGGCCAATCGCAGGGTGGTCCTGAAGATCGTCGAGCAGTGCCGCGATCCGCTGACCCAGATCGTTGTGGACGCCGAGCGCCGGGGGGCCGCCATCCAGCAGCAACTGCACGAACGTGATCCGCGGATCCTGGAAGTCTACGAGTACGGCGATCAGAACGGCTGTTTCTTTCTGGCGATGCAATATGCCGAAGGGCGCAGCCTGGCCGAAGTCATCCGCAAGGAGAACCGGTTGGACGCAGTGCGCGCGGCGCGTTACTGCGCCGAGATCTGCAGCCAGTTAACGACGCTCCATTCGTTCCAGGCCGAGATCGACGGACAGCAACGAGCCGTGGTGCACGGCGACATCAAGCCGCACAACGTCCAGATCGGCCCGCATGATGAAGTCTGGCTGCTCGATTTCGGCATCGCCAAGGCCATCACGGCAACGCGCAACCTGACCCAGCACAATCTCGGCAGCCCTGCCTATTGCTCGCCGGAGCGGATCAAGAACGGGAGCGTGGACCCCTTCGCCGACCTGTGGGCCACGGGGGTCTCCTTGTACGAGATGGTGGCGGGAATGCCTCCGTACCAGGCCCAGACTACGCGCAAGCTCGAGAACCTGATCCAATCGAGACGGCCGCCGCGCGCCGTTCCGGAGGACTGCCCCGCCCCGCTCCGCGCCATCGTCTGGAAGGCGCTGGCAGCCGACAGCACGCGCCGTTACCCTACGGCGAACGCCTTCGAGCAGGACCTGCGACTGTTCCTGGACGGTAAGCCCACCGCGGCTGAAGCCGATCGGGAGCCGGCCTGGGACGCCAACGCGACTGTGGAGAAGGCGCGTTCGAATCCGCGTCGTACTTCGCCTCGGCCTTCTTTCCAGATACAGAACTTCTCGAAAGTCCTCTCGGAATTCAACGTGGTCATGTGGTCGTTGATCGCGGGCCTGGTGATAGGGCTGCTGTGCTTCATGCCGGCTTCGCAACTGTATCGCTACTGGCGCGACAGCGCACCGCTGCGGGCCGGGCACGATTACGTCAAGTCGGATCTGGCCGGGATCGAATCGGACTGGCGGCTGTACCAGCGGCTGAAGCAGGATCACCTGTACTTCGGCAGTTACTCCCTGATGTCGAACATCACGGAAGGGCTGGGGGCGAGACTGGCCGCGGTGGGCGACGACGTGATCGAGGACTACCGGAACAGCTCGGATCCGGTGGTCGAGCGATTCGGCTGGAACAAGGCCGCGGCGGCGCTGAAGCACGCGCTGGAGTTGCAGCCCGATTCGGCGGAGCTCAAGGGAAAACTCGCGATCTGCGAAGGCTATCAGAATCTCGCGTCATCTCCGGAAACCGCACTCGCGAGTTTCCAGCAAGCCGCGGCGATGTTGCCGAAGTCGCCCGACCCGCACCTGGGGCTGGCCCGCGTGTATGTCTACTACCGGCATAACGCCGGCCAGGCGATGGCGGAGTTCCACGCAGCCGAGCGCATGGGCCAGAAGCCCGGACCGCGCGAGACGGAACAGCAGGCCGACGCGTACCTGCACGCAGCGGTTGAGGAGTACGGGCAATGGGTGACGGCCAAGACGCTGACCGAGCAGCGGCGACTTCTCGCGCCGATGCAGGGCGACTTCGAACGGGCCCGGCTGGCGTACGAACCGATCCGGGGATATTCGAACGTCGATCACAGCCTGGCTCGGGTCTATAAGTTCGAAGCGTCTGTCGAGCAGATCAGCGCCGACCGCGAACGGGCACGCCTGGCAGCACTGGCGAAGAAACCGAGGTATCGACGATGGCGGTAACCAAGAGTTGGGAATCGCCGATTGCTCTTACCCCCGAGGCACTGAAGCCTCCGGTTCCCGCAGAGCGCCGTCGTGAATTGCCGTGGCTGGTGGCATCCAGTCTGTTCGTGGCGATGGCGCTGTTCCTGGTGTACAACGCTAAATCGCGGGACTTTCCGGAAGCTTCGCGCGCGGCTCGAAGCGGGTGAACTGCTGAACCTGAATTCGGCACAGGGGCCGGAAGCGATCGAGCCGTTCCTGCTGGTGGTTCCGGATGCCGCGGATCGAAAGACCGCCTCCGAGAACATCTGGGAGATGATTCGGAAGTCCGGATCACGTGCCGAATGTCGGAGCGATCGCCCGGGTGAGGGCCGGAGATACGCCGCTGCGCCGGATGATGGCGAAGCTGAAACCCCTGATGGTCGTGCGGACTCCGGCCAGTATTTACGGCAGTTCCTGTTGTGGGTCAGCGTGTATTTCGCGTCCTTCTATCTGGTCCACCTGTGCTGGCGAGTCAGGCGGTTTCGCGGCGACCCGGCGATCCTGCCGGCGCTGCACCTTCTTACTGGCCTGGGTTTGGCGCTGTCCGTGAGTATCCGCGATCCGTTGCGGGACACGCTCGAATTCAGCCGGTTTGCCTGGGGCGCCGCGGCGGGGTGCTGTCTCCTGTTACTGCCACTGCTGAAGCTGTTCGATTACCGCCGTTTCTCGCGGCAGATCTACACGCCGCTGCTGGCCGCTTTCGCTCTGTTCGTGGCGCTGGTGCTGAGGGGGTCGGGGCCGACCGGAAGTGACTCGAAGGTGAACCTGGGGCCGTTCCAGCCGGTGGAGGCGATCAAGGTCCTGCTGGTGTTCTTCATGGCGGCGTACTTCGCGAGCAAATGGGAATGGCTGCGCGACCTGCGTGAGAAACACCTGCTTCCTCCCTGGCTGCGGTGGCTCGACCTGCCTCGTTTTCGTCACGCCCTGCCGGTGATGTGGTCCACCGGCTGCGCGCTGCTGATGTTCTTCGTCCTGAAGGATCTGGGGCCGGCGCTGGTGACCGGGTTTCTGTTCCTGACGATGTTCGCCGTCGCGCGCGGCCGGGCCGGACTGGCCGTGATGGGGCTGATGTTGCTGGTGGGCGGTGTGTACGTGGGCTATCGGGCAAAGACGCCGCACACCGTGGTGGACCGCATCTCGATGTGGACCTCGCCGTGGGACAACGACGTTCGCGGCGGCGATCAGATCGCGCACGCCTACTGGGCGCTCTCCACCGGCGGACCGCTTGGATCGGGCCCGGGACAGGGCGATCCGGGAATGATCCCGGCCGGGCACACGGACCTGGTGATGCCGGCCATCGGCGAGGAGTTCGGCTACGCGGGCGTGCTGGTGATCGCGCTGTTGTTCGTGTTCCTCTTTCACCGCGCCTTGGTGGCTGCCCGCAGCGCCCCCGATGAGTACGGGTTCTTTCTCGCGCTGGGATTCGGCGCGCTGATCGCGTTCGAGATGCTGCTGATTTCGGCCGGGGTGCTGGGAGTGCTGCCTCTCTCGGGAGTTGTGTCGCCGTTTCTGAGTTCGGGTAACTCAGCCATGCTGGCGAACTTCTTTATCTTCGCCGTGATTCTGGGGATTTCGAGCCGGCGCCGGGCGGACCCGGTCACGCAGCCGTTTGCGGGGCCGGTGCGGTGGCTATCCATTCCCTTGCTGGCGATGACCGTGGTGCTGGCGGCCAAGGCAGGCTACATCCAGGTGTTGCACGATCGCGACCTGATTGCCCGGGATACGAACGTGTTCCAGGAAGACGGCGTCAAGCGGCCACAGCACAATCCGCGATTGAACTCGCTGGCTCGTGAACTCACTCGCGGCGACATCCTGGATCGAAACGGCGTGGTACTGGCAACCAGCGACTGGTCGAAGCTGGAACGGGATCGGGCGAAGTATGAGCAACTGGGTGTCTCGCTCGATAACTGCTGCTCCCGCCTCGACAACCGCTATTATCCATTCGGGGCAGCTGACCGTCCACGTAATCGGCGACCTGCGGACCGGCGAGAACTTCCACGCCTCCAACTCGTCGCTGATCGAGCACGATCAGAACCCGAAGCTGCAGGGCTTCGCGGATCTGAAGGAACTGGCTCCGCTGGTCCGTTACCGGCATCAACCCGGGCATCGTGGACTCGAGGAGCTGAGGTCGCGGGACCGCAGTGTTCGGACGTCGATCGATATCCGCCTGCAGATGAAAGCGGCGGATATTCTCGCGCGGCGGCTGCAGGCGGCGCACAAGGACCATGGGGCGCTGGTGGTGATGAATGCGGAGTCGGGCGATGTACTGGCGCTGGTGAGCGCTCCCACGCCTCCGGCCTCGGGAACGGGAACGCCGGAGCAGTTGCTCGACCGGGCTCGGTACGGGCAGTATCCTCCGGGCTCGACGTTCAAGTTAGTTACGGCGATGGCGGCGCTGCGGTTGGATCCGAAGCTCGAACGAAAGCGGTTCCATTGCGGTCCGCTCGGGGATGGCCGTGTGGGGGCGCGGATCTCCGGCTGGAATCGCCCGATTCGAGACGATGTGGGAGATGCGGCGCACGGAAGCCCGGACATGGCGCAAGCCATCACGGTCTCCTGCAACGCCTACTTCGCCCAACTCGGGGTGAGCGAAGTGGGGACCAAGGCGCTGATCGAAACCGCGCAGTTATTGGAGATTCCGGCGGGCGACCCGGCGGAAGTGCGGAAGATGCTTCCGTTCGCGGCGTACGGCCAGGGTCCGGTACTGATCACGCCGTTCAAGATGGCCCGGGTGGCGGCGACGATTGCACGCGGCGGCGCTATGCCGCAAGGCCGCTGGGTGATGGACGACAGCAATCTTCGGGTGAAAGCCGCGACGGACATACTTCCGACAGAGCAGGCGGACTTCATTGCCCGGGCGATGCGGGCCGTGGTGACCGGAGGAACGGGCCGGCGGGCAATGGCCGGACTCAATGTCCAGGTGGCGGGCAAGACGGGAACGGCACAGATGGATGAAGGGGCCCCGCATTCCTGGTTCGCGGCCTTCGCCCCTTACGATGGTCCGCCGTCAGAACGAATTGCGCTCGCCGTGGTAGTGGAGCACGGCGGATACGGCGCACTGACGGCGGCACCCATCGCACGGGACGTGATCGAGGCGGCGCGGGACCTGGGGATCATCAAGGAGCAGAATGCCGATCACTGATTGGATCGAGAAACTCGGGCGAGCAGTTTTCGAAGCCCCATTCGGAGTGGTTGAGATTGCCCGAGACGTGCCGGAACTGGCCGAGATCCGGCTGGCGCTGCTCGATGAGGTGAAGGCACGCAGTCATCGGGTGGGCGGACGCAATGTGTTTCCGTACAACGTGGTTCACATCCGGCTGCTGGGCGTTCCGGCGGACCAGGCGAAGGTGTTCAGCAGTAAGTTCTTCGCGGAATTCTGCCAGGGCGAGCTCAGGGCGGGGCTCTACGAAGTCGAATTACCGTTTCCCGGCCCAGTTGGACGTCGAAGTGGAGACCACTCCGGAACTGCCGGGACCGAAAGAGCACTGGCTGGTGGTGGAGACGGAATCGCGGCCCGCTCCGGCGGCCGCCGTCAGCGGCAAACGGTCGGCGAAACTGGTGGTGGCGAAGGGGAAGGCCAACGTCGCCGAAGTGCCGCTCGCCAAGGCCCGCACCAATATCGGGCGCACGGTGGATGTCTTCCGCGCGGACGGTCCGTCGCGGAGGAACGATCTGGCCTTCGATGAAGAGAACGAGATCAGCCGGACGGTGTCGCGCGAGCACGCTCACGTCACGCACTCGAAGAAGACCGGCGAATACCGGCTGTTCAACGATCGCTCCTATCAGCCAGGCGCCTCCGGCGGCGGTAGTTGCGGACTCTGGATCATACGCGATGGGCTGAGTTACGAGGTTCACCGGGGAGTGCGCGGCGTGAAATTGGAGCCGGGCGACGAGATCAGCCTGGGACGGGCGCTGGTAAAGTTCGTCTGCAAGTGATAGCGTACGCGACATGGACTCATCGCGCAGGAGCTTCCTCGCCACAGCCACGTTGACTGCCGCCTCAGCCGGACGCGCGTCCGGAGCCAATGACCGTATTCGCATCGCCGTCGTCGGTACGGGCGGACGCGGCCAGTACCTGATGAAGACGCTGAAGAGCATCGCCCCCGGCGAATTCCAGTTTGTCGCCGTCTGCGATGCGTACGACGTGCGGCGCGCGGAGGCCGCGAAGATCGCCGGCGGCGACGTCGAGCAGTATCTCGAATACAAGCAGATCCTGGAGCGGAAGGATGTGGACGCCGTTATTGTGGCCACCCCCGATCACTGGCACGCCACTGTCGCGGTGGACGCGATGAACGCCGGCAAGGACGTGTATATCGAGAAGCCGATGGTCCACTTCCCGAAAGATGGACTGGCGATTGTGAAGGCGGCGCGGGCCAACGGGCGGATCGTTCAGGTGGGGATGCAGGGACGCGGATTGCCGAACTTCGTGGAGGCGAAGCAGAAGTACATCGATACGAAGATCATCGGCAAGGTGGGGCTGGCGCGGACCTGGTACACGTCGAACTCGGGCTACACGTTCGTGGCGCCTCCGGGGTTCGATCGCAAGCCTGAAGGACTCGATTGGGAGCGCTGGACCGGCCCGGGCCCGAAGGTCGCATGGAATCCCGAGATCTTCTTCAGTCCTTATAAGTGGCTCCATTACGACGGCGGAATGATCATGGGCATCGCCATTCACGTGATGGATTCCGCCCACCACTGGCTGTCCGTCCGGAAACCGCTGGCGGCCATGAGCGGCGGAGGGACGTACTTCTTCAAAGACGGCCGCGATACTCCGGACGTGGTGACCTGCATCTGGGAGTATCCGGAAGACGTGATGGCGACGTTCACGGCGGAATGTCTCACGGTGCCGGGCGTGCGGACCTCGGCGGGCGTCGAACTGCGAGGCACGGGCGGCGTGCTGTGGGCCGAACGGTACTTGAGAGAGGGCGAGATCGGTTACACCTACACGCCGAATTCGAAGTACAGCAAGGAACCGGCTGCCAAGGTGCCGTCGTCGCCGGCCAACGCGGAAAACATCCTGAAGAACTGGCTGGAGTGCATGCGCACGCGCAAGAAGACGGTGGCGAACGAAGAAGAAGGCCACTACTCCGCGGTCACCTGCTACATGGCCAACCAGGCGTTCCAGACGAAGTCCCGGGTTGTGTGGGACCCGTCGTGGGAGTTGCCGGGTTAAAACAGCCGGCGCCGTTTGAGGGCCCCAGGCCGAGTTTCAATTTTCAAAGATCCGGTCTCCGGTGCCGACGATCCTGCGAAGGTCCGGCCGGAGGTTGCTGCGGGAGAGGGCCGACGGTTTTAGGGTTTCACTCGCGGCGGGACTGGACCGGCGCGGGCGGTGGCACTGGGATGTTCGGAGGCGCGGATTGTTGCGGGCGGCGCGTGAGGTTCGCGGATAGGGCTTTGGCACCTTGGGCCCGGCCTCGCGCTGCCGGATGGCCCGGCGGATTTCTTCAAGCGACTTGCGCCAGGCGCGTTCGCAATCGGCGACGTGGCGCGTGACGGTCTTGAAGGTGTCGGGGCTGTTGGTGAGGAGTTCTAACGGGTCCACCTTTTCGAACAGGCGCCGTTCGAGGGTCTGGGCGTCGTGGAAGCGCTTGAGGGCCTGAGCGGCTACCCCGAGGAGCAAGCGTTCGTAAGCGCTGGCAGGTTTGTAGTGCTCGGCTAAGTCGTCGCGATAGCCGTAAACCGGATCGAGCATCGACGGCTCGCCGGCAGCGCATTTAGTTGAGGTATCCATTTCCATCTACAGCTTATCGGGTGAGGCAAGAGAGGCCTCAAAAACTGAATGGCGCTCTTTCTTTTGTTTGATAAAGTTACGGGGAATTCGGGGTTCGTGAACGGCCGACATCGGGGTATCGAATTTCACTCAGTGCCCACAAGAGAGTAATAGAGCTCACGGAAAACGGATACGGAATTGCTCACTAAACCTCTGAGGTTTGTATGCGTATTATCACCGTTACCTTAGTGGTTTTTGGGCTGGCCGTAACTGCCCTTGCGCAAACCCGGATGGAGCCGCAGGCGCTGTACCGAGTGACCATCGTCTCCAGAACAACGAAGGCGATCAATTACGGATATTTGACCGCTCCCACGCGCATCGACTTCGCTCCGACCCCGCTGCTGAATGGTTCGCGCGGCGAGGCGGCGGTGGAGCCCAAACGAGGCGCGACGTTCATCAAGACGCGGTTCACGAACGTGCCGCCGCCCTCGCGTTTTGGAGCGCAGTATTTGACCTACGTGGTCTGGGCAATCAGTCCCGAAGGAAGGGCGCAAAATCTCGGCGAACTTACGCTCAACGGCTCGGGAAACGGCAAACTCGCGACGAGCACCCCAATGCAGACGTTCGCGATGATTGTCACGGCGGAGCCGTACTATTCGGTATCCCAACCGAGCGACGTGGTCGTACTCGAGAACCGGGTTGGCTCCGGGACGATCGGCCGGGTGGAAGAAGTAAACGCGAGTTACGAGCTTCTTCCGCGTAACGAATTCACCTACGACACTGGGGCCGCAATAGCTCCCGCTGGAAAGCCGCTGCCGCGAGATCAATACGATGCCGTCGTCGCACTGTATCAGGCACAGAACGCGATTCAGATCGCCGAGTCGAAAGGCGCTCAGCGGTATGCGGCCGATCGTATTGCGCGCGCCCGCGCCTTATACGAGCAAGCGCGCGGTTACCCCGATCGTCTGAGCAAGGACATCGTTTCACTCGCGCGGGAGGCGGCCCAAATAGCTGAAGATAGCCGGGCCATCGCCGTTAAGCGGGCGGAGGAGGAACGTGTCGCGGCGGAGCAACTACGCGCCGAGCAAGCGCACAGACAGGCCGAAGAAGCACGGGCTGCGGCGGAGCGCGCGCAGCAGGCGCGGATGGACGCGGAGCGTGCAGTCCAGCAACCTCCGCAGCCACCCCCCGCGGCTGTTCCCGATTCCGCGACTTCGCAACCGCCACCGGTGGAAGTGGATGGTTCTCAGTTCCAGCGCGACCAGCCGCAAGCGGCCACGAATCGACAGCGCATACTCTCTTCGTTGCAGGGCCGATACGAGGTGGTCGATTCAGGCCGGGGCATCGTCGTAACACTGCCCGAAATCACCGCGATCAGCGCCGGACTGCCGTCGTACCTGCGGCCGCTGGTTGAGGCGATTCGACCCTATCCGGATCTTCACCTGGAAGTGGACGGGCACAGCGCGATTCCCGACTTCGCGTTCACGCAGCGGCAGGCCGATTTGGTCCGCAACGCGCTCATGAGGAGCGGAGAAACCGGAGACCGCATTGTGGCGCGCGGCTTCGGAAACTCGCGCCCTCGCACATCGAATGCGTCGGCATCCGGCCGGGCGCAGAACCGCCGCGTGGAGATCGTAATCACGGGTGATGCAATCGGCTCGCTGCCGACGTGGGATCGAACGTATGCGCTCGTACCGCGACGCTGAGTTTCACACGGGGCTCACGGAGAGGGAACTGAGCTCACGGAGAGAACTGCATTGCGGGCCTCCTGCTTTGTGAGCCTTAGGCTCAGGCGACCGATTGCCTCGCCGTCCTTACGATCCCAAGCCTCGCGCATCAATCCGGAGTGGGAGTGGGCGGGGCCGAGCAGGCAGTGGACGGCCTCGTGCGTGATGGCGTAACCCAGGAGCAGATCGAAGGCCAGGCCCAGTTCCTGTGTCCGCTGGCGCACGGCCGGCACCAACACGGTGGCGTACTTGCCTCCCTGCTTTTGGACCATGGCATAGGCCAGCCCCATCCTTCCATAGCCTTTGCCCTGGGGCGCCACCGCATTCAGTTTCACCACGATCCTCGTTGTCCCGAAGTTCGGTCTGGCACCGGGTATCCGGGCGGGTGGCCGAGACCGCGCCACGGCAGTGCAGCCACGTGATCCCGATGCCGGCATGGCCGAACACGATGCCCGCCACCTTGGCGCTGCGGATGATCTCGGTCTCCTTCAGATCGGAGTAGTCGTACAGGCGGATGGTCAGGGTTTGAGCGGAGCACAGAGTGGAGGCGGTCCAGCAGATCCAGGTGAGCGCCTTGTGAGTATTCATGGCCCGAGATTGGGCCGGATACTCCGAGATCTCCATGGACGGAGGCGGATCCGTTCAGGAACCGCCTGTGAAGTGGCACCTTCCTGTCCGAAGTGGTCCATAATTATCGGTTTTTCAGGCCGGATTCCCTGTATCATTTCGACCATTGCGGTGCTAGAATTGACCCGCATTAGGAGAGATGCGGCATGCAGCGGTTCGGCATGTTCGAGTTTGACCCGGCTGTTCCCGAACTTCGGAAGCTCGGGATCCGGATGAAGCTCCAGCAGCAGCCGCTCGAGATTCTGGCCGCACTGCTCGAACATCCCGGCGAGTTGGTTCTGCGTGACGCGTTACAGAAGCGGTTGTGGCCGGAGGGGACGTTTGTCGATTTCGAGCAGAGCCTGAACAAGGCGGTAAACAAACTGCGGGAGGTGTTGGGAGACTCGGCCGACCATCCATTGTATGTGGAGACGGTGCCTCGGCGCGGGTACCGGTTTGTCGCTCCGGTGGAAGAGGAACGGCCTGCGGTGCCGGTGGTGCCGCCGAAGGGGCGGCTGCGATGGTGGTTGCGGCCTCGGTGGGGGTGCTGAGTGTCGTGCTGGTTACGGGGTTGTGGCCGGCGTCTCAGCCGCGAACGAAGGTGACGCAACTCACTAACGATGCATTCGAGAAGTTCCCGTTTCTGGCTGCAGAGGGCGGCAGAATCCTCTACAGCGCACGGCTCCATGGGAATTGGGAACTCCGCTCCGTGTCAACGGGCGGGGGTGAACCCCAGAACCAGCGATCTCCATGCATCGGGGACAAAGAGGATGCTATCATCCTTGGCACGAGCCGATACCATCGGCAGATTCTGGTCGGGTGCGCAAGCGGACTCCCTGACTTGGAACTTTGGCTGGTGGGTTTCGACGGAGACAATCGGCAATCGATCGGCAGGGCCCGCGCAGATTATGGGATCTCGATCTCTCCCGATATGAGGACCCTCCTGCTCAGCCGCAAAGAGGGCCTTTTCGTAAGGCCAATCGATGGCGGGGAGGAAAGGCCTCTCGCGCACGTCGAGTGGTCCTCGGCGTCGTACCCTTTTTGGCACCCATCGGGTGAACGGATCGGATTTTTCCAATCTGCGGGCGAAACCCCGGGGCTGCGCGAGGTGCGGGCCGACGGGAGCGGAATTAGGCCACTCCTACCCGGATTCATGGGCGAGCAGAATTCGGGGCAGTGGTCGCCGGACGGCAACCGGCTTTACTTCGTTTCAGAAAAGGAAATCTATGTACAGGGCACCCGGCAGTGGCTCGGCTGGATGCGGAAGTCTGTGCCGGTCCGGCTCACTTCCGGGGCCATCCAATTCAGCGTTCCGTTCGAGCACCCTGCGAATTCACTCACTGTTTACGCCTGGGGCCAAGTGCTCGTCGGCGAACTGATGAAGTTGAATCGGAAGACCGGAGTCTTCGAGCCCTACCTCGACGGATTGTCCGCCGATTGTCTGGATTACTCGCCGGACGGGCAGTGGATCGCCTACTCCGACTTCCCTGGCGGCGCTTTGTGGACCTCGAAGAGGGACGGCACCGGCAGAGTGCTGCTTGAGGACTCGCTGTTGGTCTACAACCCCCGCTGGTCGCCGGATGGGACGCGCATTGCTTTCGCGGGCAGGAAAACGGGGCAGTCGTTTCGGATTTATACGATCCCGGCCCGAGGCGGACGGTCGATCCCCGTGCCCGGCGTGCGGGGGGCCGCATTCGATCCGACGTGGTCGCCGGATGGCAAGCAGTTGGTGTTCGCTCCATTCTATCTAGAGTCCGAACGTAAAGATCAGCATGTTTCCATCGGAAACCTGGAAACCAGGAAAGTCCGGATGGTGCCGGGTTCCGAGGGGATGTTCTCGTCGCGCTGGTCACCGGATGGGAATTGGCTGGTTGCATTAAGTTCCGACAGAATAGAGCCCTTCGTGTACAGCTTCAAGGCCGGCACGTGGGAGAAACTGGTGACTGGGCGGTTGGGGTTCCCCCGTTGGACGAAGGACAGCCGTTACGTCTACGGACAGACGGTGGCCGGATTGGTCCGCGTGGCGGTCGCAACGCGGAAGGTGGAACTCATCCGGGAAGTCAAGGAGTTCAACGTCCTCGGGCTGCTTTCGCCCGGATCGTGGTGGACGCCCGAGGACGAGCTGGTGGTGCTGAAAGACAACTCCACCTCCCAGATCTACCGGATCGACCGCGACCGCTGAGTTCAGCCATCGCCTGGGCGGCTGAGACCGGAGCTGGAATCGTGTACTATTTGAATATGTACAGCGGAAAGGAGTCAGGCTATGCCCCGACAGGCGGTTGAAGACAATAGTCGGATGTCCTTGCGGATTCCAGCCGAGGAGAAGGCGATGCTTCTGCGGGCGGCGGCGCTGCGGCGCACGGATCTCACTGATTTCGTCCGCCAACACAGCGTCAGCGCGGCTCGGGCCGTGATCCGGGAGGCAGAACATCTGGAACTCTCCGAGCGGGACAGCCTCCGCGTTTTGGCGGCTTTGGAAAACCCACCCAAGCCGAACGCGAAACTCCTCGCCGCCGCAAGATCGCTGCCCAAGCGGAAATGAGCATTCAGAAGTGGCACGAGGAGCCGATCAGCAGGCGACATGATCGAGAGTCCTTCGACTGCGGCGAAGCGGCGTTGAACGAATTCCTGCAACGCTATGCCCGCAAGAGCCACGAAGTGGGCGGCGCGAAGACCTTTCTTGCAATCGATAACAACGACGACCAGACGATTCTCGGCTACTACAGCGTGAGTCCCGCGTCGATTGCGTATGCCCGAACACCGGAGCTGGTCCGCCGCGGCTTGGCCCGTCATGACGTGCCGACGTTCCGTCTGGCGCGCCTGGCGGTGGACATAAAGGCGCAAGGGCAGGGGCTTGGCGGGCAACTTCTGCTTTCGGCGAGTAGACGATGTCTGTTGGCAGCCGCGGAAGTGGGTGGTGTTGCGATGCTGATCGATGCCAAGAACGCAAGGGTTGCAGAATGGTATGCGAGCTATGGCGCGCTCCCGTTGCTGGACGCTCCGCTTTCCTTGTTGCTGCCGCTGACTACGGTTGAAGCGGCTCTCTAGGCCGCGAGGAAGCGGGCCGCACTCTGACATACACTGGTCGTCATGAACCGTAGGGAGTTTGCCCTTGGCGCGGCGGCGGCTTTGCAGTCGCCGGGACCGCGCTTTCAGAAGAGCATCTGTTCGGTGATCTTTCCCGATTCGATGCCCGTGGAAGAGTATTTCGCCGCGGCTCGGGATGCCGGGTTCGATGGGGTGGAGATTCCCCTGGGACAGAGCATCGCGATGGACACGCCGGCGGACCGACTGGCGCGCATCGCCGATGCCGCCGCCAAGGCTCGCTGCACTGTGGTGAGTTTGTGGATGTCGGGGCCGCTCAGCCCGAATCCGCTGAATAGTCCGGATGCGGCCAAGCGCGCGCAGGGTGTCGATGTGGTGCGGCGGGTGATCGATATCTGCCGGGCTTTGAACTGTGATGCGATGCTGCTGGTGCCGGGACGGCTGGGTAGCGGCGGGCGGTTGGGCGTGGGTTATGAGGACACGTGGAATCGCGTGTCCGAGGCGCTGCGGTCGGTTGTTGCTTATGCGTCTGAGCGGAAGGTTTGTATTACTCCGGAGAACGTTTGGAATAAGTTTCTGGTGAGTCCTCTGGAGATGCGGGCTTTCATGGACCAGTTCCGTAGTCCGTTTGTGCAGGCTCATTTCGATGTCGGGAATATCATGCAGTTCGGGTTTCCTCAGGATTGGATTCTTACGCTGGGTTCTCGCATTCGCCGGGTGCATTTGAAGGATTACAAGTTTTCGGCTCGGGCAGAGCAGGGGAGGTTCGTGCCTTTGCTGGAGGGGGATGTCGATTGGACGGCTGTGATGGGTGCTTTTGTGAAGATGGGTTACCGGGGTTGGATGAGTCCGGAGTATGGGTTTGAGAAGGGGGATCCGGATCAGATTAAGCGGATTTCGGCGGCGGTGGACCGGATTTTTGGGATGAGTTAGGAGGCGGCCTGAGAGGCCGCCGCAGGCCGGGGGCCTGCCCCACTTCGGACTGCACCAACTCAGGAGCGGGACTGAAGTCCCGCGCGGGCTGAAGCCCACCCTACATATCTAACTCGACTACGGTTACGGATCTGGGTGGGAAGGACCATTGGGAACTGGTTAGTTTGTGTTCCTTCGGTTGGAAGATGTTGGGTTGGTCCAGGCCTACGTATTCTCTTGGGTTGTCGGGGGCGATCTCTAACACGCGGCCTCCGGTTATGTTCATCCCGGTGACTGCTAGCGCGGTCGGGATGGATTTCGAATAACTCAGGTTCGCAACGTGGAGGAAGACCTTGCTTCCTGTCCGGCTGGCGGCGATGTCTAACTCCGATGGCGACAACTTTACGGCCACTCCCTGGTTCCCGTTGTGCTTCTTGAAGAGCCTCGCGATGGATCCTACCGGGTTCAGATAGCTGATGCCCCGCGGCGTTTGCAGCATGACCGCGTTGACCGTCCAGCGGTTGCCCTGGAAATCCGCCGCGGTGGCGATCTTCACCCGGGCGCCGTGCCGCTGGTAGATATTGAGCGACCGCGCGTGATAGGCCGCCGAGAGCCACTCGGTCAGAATCGGGTTGGCGTTGCCGGGCTGAAGGCTCAGATGACCTTCGGTGATGGCCAGGCGGATGCGATCCGGCACGCCTGTTCCAAGGCGGACACGCGGGCCTCCACGTTGTTCGACAGCTCGAGCAACTCCTGCCAGGCGCGTTCCGGATCGCTCTGATAGCGCAGCCCTTTCAGCACCGTATCGGGGCGTTTCGGGCTCTGTCCCATCATGTGGATGGCGACGTAATCCACGTACTCGCCGGCGCGCTTCACTAACTCAGGGGCCCACAACGCTGTGCCGCGTCTCCCCAGCCGATTAACCGGATGGACGGGTCGCGCGCCTTCATGGCCTTGGCGAACTCGATGGTGTGGGCGATGGATTCGTCGCGTGGCGAAGGTCGCGGTCGCCATACGAGGTCTCGTTGCCGAGCTGCCAGAGCTTGATCCCATAGGGGTCCGCGTGCGCCGTGCGCGCGCGTTCCCGATGGTCCGGATCGTTGGCGTAGGACACCCAATCGGCGGCTTCGGCCGCATCGCCGGAGACGCCTCCAGCGTCGATGAAGCGCTTCTCGCCGTCGCTCAGGAAGTTGACGCAGTAGAGCGGCTCGGCGCCGGTGCGGCGGCAGAAGTCGACGAACTCGTGAGTGCCGACGCGGTTGGTCTCCTTGCCGCCCCAGACGTAGTTGCGCATCCAGGGGCGCGCGGCCGCGGGCCCGACGCCTTCGCGCCATTTGTAGTACCGGCTGAACAGGCCGCCGAAGCGGACCACGCCGGGGGCGAGATCGGCGACGGTGTCGATGAAGTCCTTGCGCCAGTCGTCGCGGTCGTAGTCCCAGGCTGCTTCGACGGAGCTGTCGGTGATCCCGAGCGGCTCCATGAATTGCATGTAGAGATAGGGCGAGATGTCGAACAGCGGCGCCGGATCGATGACCACCTGGGGCGTTTGGGCGGCAGCGGCTGCCACCGTTACTGCGGCTCCCAGGAACGCTCGCCGGCTGCTCATGACTTGCCCTCGCGTTTCCAGGTGGTCAGCAGCGCCGATTCCTTCTCCGCGGGCGGCCCGGCCAGCCTAGTCCGGCCGCCTTCACTCTGGGTCTTGTACCAGGCGAGCGTGTCCTTCACGGTCTCGGCGTGTGGACGGAACTTCAGGCCGGCCTTTACCGCGCGTGTATTCTTCCAGGTGTGGAATCCCCGGGTGTCGCCGCCGAAAGGCGCCCAGATGGGAAAGACGTCATTGGCCTGTTTCGCGATCCAGTCGCCGCGGACCCAGGTGAGGCTGCTTTTGGCAGCGGTGGCTTTGCGGCAGGATTCGAGCAGATCGCCCCAGGCGAGGCGATCCCGCGGTCCGGCGGCGTTGAAGACACCCAGGCTTTCGTGCTCGATCAGGGTGACCAACCAATCGCCGAGGTCGCGGACATCGATGATCTGCACCGGATCGTTGGGGGCGCCGGGAGCCAGAACTTCCCCGCCCCGGTCGAGCCGGACCGGCCAGTAGGTGAACCTACCGCTGGGATCGTCGGGGCCGACGATGTAGCCGGGCCGAACCACGATGGTCTTGCCGGGAAGCGCCGCTTCGACGGCCTTTTCGCACAGGACCTTTAGCGGGCCGAAGGTCTCCTCAGTGATCTTCTCGACCGTCGGATCGGGGGTGGTAGCGAGGCGCGCTGTTTCGTCCTGGCCTTCGATGCTGTTGTCGGCGTACGCGGAGATGGACGAGATGAAGATGTAGCGGTTGACGTTCGGGGCCAGGAGTTTCGCGGAAGCCGAGACCTGGCGCGGGAAGTAGCCCGAGTTGTCGATGACGGCATCCCACTTGCGGCCGACGAGCGCCTTGAGTCCTTCGCCTTTGTCGGGGTCGCGGTCGCCGAGCAGGGTCTCGATGTCAGGGAAGAGTCCGGGACGGGTTTTCCCGCGATTGAACAGGGTCAGCTCATGTCCGCGAGCCTTGGCGGCGGCTACGGTGGCGGGGCCGAGGAATCCGGTGCCGCCGAGGATGAGGATCCGCTTTTTGGATGGGGCGGCGGAGGCTACGGCGCCGGCGCCGAGCAGTGCGGTGATGAATCCGCGACGGGTATCGAGCATGATATTGCCAGTCTATACGGAACGAAGGCGGCCTGAGAGGCCGCCGCAGGCCGGGGGCCTGCCCCACATCTGAGGTTGGAAAAAATCTTTTCAAGAACCTCTTGACAAAATAAGACAAAAAGACTCTAATTTACTTTACTCCCCTCATGCAGCTGACACGCGCAGCCGACTATGCCGTCCGGATCATGATCCATCTGGCGACGCTTCCGCCCGGGAGCCGCCCGAACCGGAACGTGCTTTCGGAGGCCGGCGAGGTGCCGGAACACTTCCTCAGCAAGATACTGCAATCACTGGCGCGGGCCCGGCTCATCGATTCCCAACGTGGCATGAACGGCGGGTTTGCCCTGGCGGTGGCGCCCGAGCAGGTGACGCTGCTGGACGTCATTGAGGCCATCGAGGGGCCGACACATCTGAACGCCTGTCTCCTGCCCGGAGACAGTTGCACTCGAAAGGGATGGTGCCCGGCGCATTGTGTCTGGGCGGAAGCACAGGAAGCGATGACGGCCGTGCTGCGGCGTGCAACGATTGCGGGCTTGGCGGTTAAGTGAGGTAGGCGAATGGAACTCACGTGGATCGCGCTGGCGGCCAGCCTGATGATGGGCCTGGGCGCGGCGTGCATCTTCGTATTCGCCGTGAAACGGGATTACTTCCGCAACATGGAAGACGCGAAATACCAGGTCTTCTGGTCCGATTTGGAAGAACTGGTGGACAACTCCAAGGAGAGCAACGAAGATGGCGATGGTTCAGAAAGCCATACCTGAGAAGAGCGGGGCGGCCGACCCTCCCATGAACCGGCGGCGCATGCTGGCCTGGTTGAGCAGCTTCGGGCTGTGCGGATCGGCCGTATTAAGCGCGTTTTCGAACTTCGTCTTTATCAAACCGCGGGCGACCTACGGCCAACCCCAGCGGTTCAACATCGGCAAACCGGACGAGTTTCCGTCGGGCACGCGCATCGCGCTCGAAGCGAAGCGGATCTGCATTGTCCGCGAAGGCAATAAGATGGCGGCGATCTCCACCACCTGCACCCATCTGGGCTGCATCGTCGGAATCTCCGATACCGGATTCGCGTGTCCCTGCCACGGTTCCCATTACGATCAGGACGGCAACGTGACCGCCGGTCCGGCGCCTAAAGCCCTGCCCTGGTACAAGGTTTCGCTCGCTCCGAGCGGCGAGATCGAGGTGGATAAAGACACGCAAGTGGAGCCCGGGAGCTACCTCAACGTATGAGCACCGAAACCAAATCTCCCACACTGTGGACCAGCATCCGCGAGATGCCGTCCAACATGTGGCAGTCGTTGTTTCGCAATCCGCTCCCGCATTCCGATCTGGAGCGGTCACAGACCAGCTTCACCAATTTCTTCCTGCACATTCATCCCGTAAAGGTCCACCAGAACACGCTGCGGCCCCTGTACACGCTGGGGCTGGGGCTGATGTCCTTATTCTTGTTTCTGATCCTGGTGGTCACCGGCATCCTGCTGATGTTCTACTACGTGCCCTCGACGACGCAGGCGTACGACCGGATGCTGGACCTGCGCGGGTCGGTAGCGTTCGGGACGTTTCTGCGGAATATGCACCGTTGGTCGGCGCATGGCATGGTAGCGATGGTCTTCCTGCACATGTGCCGGGTGTTTCTGACCGGATCCTATAAGAAGCCCCGCGAGTTCAACTGGGTGCTGGGAGTTGTGCTGTTCCTGGTGACGCTGTTCCTCAGCTTTACCGGATATCTGCTGCCCGTGGGACCAACTGGCCTTCTGGGCGATTACGGTGGGGACGTCGATTGCGGGCTACGCTCCGGTGGTCGGCGCGGACATGAAGTTCCTGCTGCTGGGCGACGCGACGGTGGGTCAGGAAGCGCTGCTGCGCTTCTACGTGCTGCACGTGGCGGTGCTGCCGGTGGTGCTGACGCTGTTGATTGCGGTCCACTTCTGGCGGATTCGCAAGGACGGCGGGCTGTCGCGGCCTGAAGATTCCGACGCGGTTCCCCAAGCGGCGGGCGTGGCTGGGCCGGCTCCGATCTCGGTGTCGGTGAAAGCGGTTCAACTCGCCAAGGACAAGGTGTACGGGCTGCAGGGATTCGTTCGCGGGCCCTTCACCAAGGTTGGGAACATTCCCGACAAGAGCGTCTTCTCGTGGCCGAACCTGGTGATCGCCGAGCTATTCGTTTTCGTGTTGGTACTGGCGGTGATTCTAACGCTGTCTCTGATGTTCAACGCGCCGCTCGAAGAGCCGGTGAACGTGATGCATCCGCCCAATCCGGCCAAGGCGCCCTGGTACTTCCTGGGCTTGCAGGAGATGGTGAGTTACTCGGCATTCTGGGGCGGCGTGGGCGTTCCCACTGTGTTCGTCCTGCTGCTGATACTGGCCCCCTACCTGGACCGCGGCCCCGGTGGCGTCGGCAAGTGGTTTGCGCGTGAGCGGCTGCTCTCCAACACGGTGTTCCTGACGCTGGTGATCCTGAATTTGATTTTTGTTGCCGTCGGGACCTTCTTCCGCGGCGCCAACTGGGAGTTCGTCTCCCCGTGGAAATGAGAGGCTGACCCATGAGACTGGCACTGGCAATCGGTAGTTTCGTTATCCTCATCGTTCACGGGATCGTGTTCTACAACCAGTTCTTCCACAAGTGGGAGAACTATCAGACGGCGTACTTCGACCAGGCCCGTTCACTGGCCAAGACCGATGCCGAGAAGGCCGCTCTCGGGGAGCGGAAGCCTCGCATCGAGCAGCACATTGTGACGCAGTTCGGCGACACGCGGGTGGACCGCTGCGCCACCTGCCACGTGGCCATGGACGATCCGCGGTTCAAGGATCACGCGCATCCGCTGCGCACCCATCCGTACTCAGTCGAACTGGGCGATACCTTCCAGAACGGCAAGTGGGAGCGCCGCCACAAGTTCACCGACTTCGGCTGCACGGTCTGCCACGACGGGCAGGGCCGCGGGCTCAAGCAGGAATACAGCCACGGTGAGGACGAGTACTGGCCGGAGCCCATGCTCGGCTACGTCACTCAGGCCGACGTGGCGCAAGGAGTTCCAACCGAATCTGAAGGGCAAGGAATACATGCAGGCCGCCTGCGCGCAGTGCCACACGGCGGAGAACTTCGCCGGCACGCCGATGGTGGCCAAAGGCCGCAAGCTGTTCTTCGCTCAGAATTGCTATGGCTGCCATAAGATCGAAGGGATTTCGGACGGCACGCTGGGGCCGGAACTGACTGAGGTCGGGAAGAAATTCCGGATCGACTACCTGTGGGAGTCGGTGGTGGATCCTACGGCCAACATGGCCACTTCGATCATGCCGAACTTCCATCTGAAGGCGGACGATGTAAAGGCGCTGGTGGTCTTTCTGAAGAGCCGTCGCGGCATGAATTTCGCCGAGACCGGACTGGAGCGCTATGAGGCGGCGCTGGCCGCGAAGAAGCCTTCCGCCGAGGCCCAGGCCAAGATTCCGGAACTCACTGGACCGGCCCTGGTGGCCAAGGGTAAGGACGTCATCGAGCAGCGGTCCTGCATAGCGTGCCACAAGCTGCTGGAGAAGGATGGCGGCATCGCGCCGGACCTGAGCTATGAAGGTCTCACGCGAGACCCGGAGTGGGTTTACGACCACTTCAAGAATCCCAAGTCCCGGACGCCGGACTCGATCATGCCGACGTTCCGGTTCCCCGATTCCGACTTCCGCGCCATGACTGCCTATCTGGGAACGCTGAAGCCGCAGGTCGCCATGACTCCGGCCGACACCTATAAGAATCTGTGTCAACGCTGCCACGGCGAGAAGGGCGACGGCCACGGACCGATCGCATGGTATCTGGATCCGTATCCGCGCGACCTGACCAAGGCGGGCTTCATGAATTCGAAGCCGCTGGACCGGCTAACGAACTCGATTAAGAAGAGTGTGCCCGGGACGTCGATGCCGGCATGGGGCAACGTGCTGAAGGACGAACAAGTCACGGGCGTTCTGCAGTATGTGCTCACCACCTTCACCAAGGAACCGCGCAAAGACATTAAGGCGCCGCAGGTACCGGAGAAGAACCCGGTGGCTTCGAATGCCGATTCCATCGCGCGCGGCGAAAAGACCTTCGTCAGCCGCTGTGGGGGCTGCCACGGCCGCAAGGCCGACGGAAAGGGCCCGAACTCATTGGACATCCTGCCGCGTCCCCGCAACCTGCGCAATGCAGCGTTCGTGGATAGCGTGGCGGACCAGCGGTTGTTCCAATCCATTCTCTACGGGGTTCAGGGCACGGCCATGCCGTCCTGGATCGATTATGGGTTGACCCAGAACGACGTGGGCGACCTGGTCAATTTCATCCGGAGCATCAACGCCAAGACACCAGCGAGGACTCTTAATGCCAGAGGATATTAGCCGAGTACAGCCGTACCCGGCCACCACGGCCGGCGGCGGCGCGATCGTGCACGAAGACACGACCGCCAAGTGGTTTCTGATCAGTTCGATCGTCTATTTCTTCATTGTCGGGATCATCGCCGTCACCATCGCGGCCAAGTTCGTATGGCCGTCGCTGCTGGGGACGGTGCAATACCTGACGTACGGGCGGCTGCGTCCTCTGCACGTGAACGGGATGCTGTTCGGCTGGCTGCTGGCGGCCGATATGGGGTTGACGTTCTTCCTGATTCCGCGGCTGTGCGGCGTCAAGCTATGGAGCGAAAAACTCGGGGTTGCCACGGCGATCCTGTGGAATGTGATCATTCTGGGCGCGGTAGTTACCCTGCTGGCCGGGTTCAATCAAGGGTTGGAGTACGCCGAGTTACCCACTTGGGAAGACGTCCTGGTGGTGATTGCATGGATCATGTTCGGCGCGAATATCTTCATGACGATCGCGTCCCGCAAGTACGACCAGATGTATGTCTCCATCTGGTACATCATGGGCACCATTCTGTGGACCGCATTCGTCTACCTCACGGGTAACTTCGCGGTACTGTTCACCACGGGTGTCAACCAGGCTAACCTGAACTGGATGTACGTACACAACGCCGTGGGACTCATCTTCACCCCAGTGGGATTGGCGCTGGCGTATTACTACATCCCGAAGGCATCGAACGCCCCGCTGCACAGCCACAAGCTGTCGATGATCGGATTCTGGTCCCTGGCATTCGTATATGTCTGGACCGGCGCCCATCACATGCTGCACGGGCCGATCTCGCAGTGGCTGCAAACCATCGCCATCGCGTTTTCAGTGATGCTGCTGATTCCAGTGTGGGCGGTGGTGTATAACTTCTTCGCGACCATGCAAGGCCAGTGGCACCAGTTACGCGAGAACGTGCCGCTGAAGTTCCTGATGTCGGGCGTTGTGTTCTACCTGCTCACCTGCTTCCAGGGCCCGATGCACAGTCTGCGGACGGTGAACGCGATTGTCTCCAAGACCGATTGGATCCCGGGTCACGCTCACATGGCCGTGCTGGGAGCATTCTCGTTCTTCGCCATCGCCGGCTGCTACCACACCGTTCCGCGCATGTTCAAGTGCAAGCTGTTCTCCGACGTGCTGGCTAACTGGAGCTTCTGGTTCCTGATGGTGGGAGGACTGGGATTCTTTGTCACTTTGTGGCTCGGGGGATTCTGGCAAGGCTGGCAGTGGAACAATGTCTCGATTCCGTTCATCGACACGGTGAAGGCGCTGCAGCCGGTGTGGCTGGTGCGATTCTTCTCGGGAATCCTGATGTTCCTGGGCATCGTATCGTTCGCGTATAACATACTGGCGACGATTGTCGGAGCCCAGGACCGGCCTGAAACGCTCGCCAAGGCCGCCTGACAGGAGAACACAATGTTACGAAAAGCAGATTCGAACTTCGCATTCGCAGTCGGAGCCGCTCTCGTGTTCTTCTTCATCGGCGGGACGCTGACGACCGTGGTGCCGCCTCTGGTGGACAAGAGCTGGTCCAAGCCGTTCGAGAACAGCGACCCTTCGAAGGGGCCTACGGGCAAACTGGTCGCTTATACGGAACGGCAACTGGTTGGCCGGGCGATCTATGTCCGGGAGGGCTGCTGGTACTGCCACACGCAGCAGACCCGGACGTTGCTTGCCGATACAGTGCGTTCGGGATGGAAGGGCGTACCGTCACCCATCTCGACACCCGATGAGTTCGTATACGACTATCCGCACATGTTCGGCACGAAGCGTACCGGACCCGACTTGTCTCGAGTTGGGGGCAAGTACGACACCCAATGGCATCGCACGCACTTCCGGAATCCCCGGGACCTGGTGCCAGGCTCGATCATGCCGCCGTTCCCGTGGATTGTGGAGAACAACCAGGAGTTCACGGCGCTGGTGGATTACATCCAGACACTCGGCCGCGCGAAGAACTGGCGTCCGAACAACGATTACGAAAAGTAGGTGAGATATGGACTACAGTTATCAGAGCGTGTTTCTCTCCTACTTCCTGTTCACGGTGCTGACGCTGTTCACCGTGGCCTGGATGATTATCTCATTCAAGGCTGGCTATTGGGGCAAAAACAGCGAGGATCCGAAGTACCGAATGATGCAGGACGACGACGAGGGAGGATCCGATGGCAGATAAGAAAGCAAGTGCGGAAGTGCCCTTGAAGGACTACGCAGGGGGCTGGATCACCGAGAAGAAGAACACGCAGGTACCGGGATTCCTGAAACTCGCGTTCCCGGTGATCGGGGTGTCGGCGGCGTCCTATCTGATTCTGTATATCAACGGCGAAGTGAGCCATTCCGAACGCGGCCCCTTCGTCCAGGCCATGGATAAGGTGACAGGCGATGCCAATGGGCTGATGTACCTTGTCGCGGCCCTGGCGTTCGCGTTCGTTGTCACGGTGGTTCTGTTTGCCATCCGGGACTCCAAGCACGAAGATTAACTCCGTCTCGTTATGAATAACGGCTTCTTCCAAGTACGGGTACCTGACGCCACCGAGTATTGGGTGGAGATGGTCAAGTGCCGGCACGCCTGTCCGGTGAAGACGGACGCGTGTGGATATGTGAACGCCATCGCGGAGGGCCGCTACGAGGACGCTTACCGGATCGCCCGCGCCACCAACCCGTTCGCATCCATTTGCGGGCGGGTTTGCGGCGCTCCGTGCGAGGCAAACTGCCGGCGTGGCGACCTGGACGCACCTGTCGCGATCCGGGCGCTGAAGCGGTTCGTCACCAGCCAGTTCGGTCCCGAGACAGGCGACTACTCGATGCACCGGAAAGCGGGTGATACTCGCATGCTGCCGTCGAACCGGGGCGACTACGAAAAGATCGCCGTGATCGGCGCTGGCGTGGCAGGCATGACGGTGGCGCACGATCTGGCCCAGGTGGGCTACAAGGTGACGGTATTCGAGGCCAGCGCGAAGCCGGGTGGAATGCTCCGGGTAGGCGTTCCGGTGTTCCGTTTGCCCCGCGAGTTGGTGAACCACGAGATTCAGGCCATCCTGTCGTTGGGCGTCGAATTGAAATGCAACCTGCGCCTGGGCCGAGACATGACCATCGAGAGCCTGCGCCGCGACGGGTTCAAGGCGATCTTCCTCGGCATCGGACTCCCCAAGGGGCGGCGGTTGCCCCTACCGGGATCGGATTTGGAAGGTGTCTTCGACGGCATGGATTTTCTGCGCGCTTTCAATGAAGGCGAGGCTCTGCCGTTGGGGCGGCGGGTGGTGGTGATCGGCGGCGGCAATGTCGCGTATGACGTCGCCCGTTCGGCCTTGCGTCCGGTGGAATCTCTCAAACGCGGCGATGCTTTGGCGGAGATGGAGCGCGGCGAGCAGGTGGCCTACGACGTCGCCCGTTCCGCGCTGCGCATGAGTGGGGATAAGGAGATCCACATCGTCTGCCTGGAGAGCCGGGCCGAAATGCCGGCCGACGAGGTGGAGATCGTGGAAGGCGGCGAGGAAGGGATCCGGCTGCATAACCGCCGGGGCCCGCGCGTCGTGCTGGGCGAGAACGGGAAGGTGGCCGGACTGCGCACCATCTCCTGCACCTCGGTGTTCGATGGCGAGGGGCGCTTCAATCCGACCTTCGACGAATCCCAGGTAGAGGACATCCCGGCCGACAGCCTCATTTTTGCGATCGGGCAAACGTCGGACCTGTCGTTCCTGAGCCCCACGGACGGTATTGAAACCGAGCGCGGCCTGGTGAAGGTGAATCGCGAGACCTATCAGACGTCGGCTCCGGACGTATTTGCCTGCGGCGACGTCGCGCATGGCCCGAGGCTGTTTATCGACGCCATCGCTTCGGCGCAGATCGCGGCGCGGTCGATGCACGATTTCCTGCGCGGGACGCGGACGGATGTCGCGTTGCGCAAGCAGTGGAAGCCCGCAGTCTACACGATGGCCGAAGGCTGGAACCGGCTGGACCGGACCAATCCTCCGGTGCTCGAGAGCGACCGGCGCGCCGCGTCGCTGGAGATCGTCGAAGAGACTTATCCGGAAGTGGACGCTCGCCGCCAGGCTGCACGGTGCCTGCGGTGCAATGTCGATACGGTGTTCGACACTTCCATTTGCGTGGCCTGCAACGGCTGCGTGGACGTGTGTCCGGAGAACCTGATCCGGCTGGTGGGATTGAGCAAACTGGTGGCGGATCCGCAATGGCTGACGACGGCGGCCGAGGGATTTGGGGTGGCTGAGTCGGATCTCACGGCGCTCAGTCCGGAAGAACTCGATTCGCTGGGCGGCGTGATGATGAAGGATGAAACGACGTGCATTCGCTGCGCGATGTGCGCTTCGCGGTGTCCGACCCACGCCATTACGATGAAGCACTTCGATTTTTACCGGGAGTGCGTGAGTCTGCCGGTGGCGAATCCTAAGATTCTGTATACGCGGGCGGCGGGGGCGTGATGAACGCACAAGACGTGTCGAGAAGAGTCTCGACACGGCACGCATGAGTGCGTGCGCCACGTCGGAAACGTAATGTTTACAGCACTTGAGTTATCGGTACCGTTTGGGCTGGGGGTGGTCAGCAGCCTGCATTGTGCGCAGATGTGCGGCCCTATCGTGCTGTCTTACAGCATGGGCGGACGCGGAACTGCGGCGAGTCATCTCTGCTACAACGGCGGACGTCTGACGACCTACGCGTTGCTCGGCGCGGTCGCGGGCGCGGCCGGGCAGGCGATGGGGTTGGTGGGACGGCTGGCCGGAATGCAGCAGACGGCGGCGATCGTGTCCGGTGTTCTCATGATCATCGCCGGAATATTCATGACCGGATCGGTGCCCACCCAGCGGCTCGTGCAACTGGATCGCACCGGTATTTCCAAGCTGTTCTCTCGAACCATCGGCCGGCTGATGCTGGCTCCGGGCGCGCTCAGCAAATTGTGGCTGGGGCTGGCGATGGGCTTTCTGCCGTGTGGTCTGTTGTACGCGGCCCTGTTGAAGGCGGCTTCCACCGGTTCGGCCGTCTCGGGAGCGGCTTCCATGGTGGCGTTCGGCGCGGGGACCGCCGGAGCGCTGCTGGGACTGGGCCTGTTTTCCTCCGTGGTGGGATTCCGGCTGGGACGATGGAGCAACGCAATCGCTTCCGCTAGTGTAGTGTTGATGGGCGTCATGCTTTTGTGGCGCGGTTGGATCGCGCGGATTCCCCAAATGAGCTGTCATGCAGGCATGTGAAAACCAGCTGAACGTCATTCAGCAACATAACTACCGCCGCACTCGCAAGACCATCCATCTCATCTGTTTCCTGATCTTTGTCGCACTGCCGTTCTTCAACGTCATGCGGTTCGACATTCCGCGGCAGCGCTTCTATTTCTTCGGTGTTGAACTCTGGATCAGCGAGTTCGGCATCATTTTCTTATCCTTGATGTTCCTGATGTTCGTGATCGTGGCGTCATCCATCGTCTTCGGGCGCGTGTACTGCGGGTACGCGTGTCCGCAGATGATTTTCAGCGAGACCTCCATTCAACTCGAGGACGTGCTGAAGCGCAAGATCACGAAGTATTTCGGAAAGTGGAGCGCCGCGGCGCGGAACCGCTTGTGGCGGCTGTCGTTCTACGGAATTGTCGGGCTCGCGTCCATCTTCCTGGCCTTCGTATTCACGGCGTATTTCGTCGAACCGCGCGACTTGCTGGGACGATTGCTCAAACTCGACCTGCAGACGGCGGGCGGCATCACCGGAGCGGTGGTCACCCTGATCACGTTTCTCGACTTCACGATTCTGCGCCAGCAGTTCTGCACGACGGTCTGTCCGTACGGATACCTGCAGGGCATTCTCGGCGACAACAATACGCTGCTGGTCCATTACCGCGACGATCAGAAGCAGTGCATCCAGTGCAAGAAGTGCGTTCGAGTTTGTCATATGGGTATCGACATCCGCGACGGTCCATTTCAGATCCAGTGCGTACACTGCGGCGAATGCATCGACGCCTGCGATCAGATCATGGGGCGTCTCAAGACACCCAAAGCCGGCTTGATCCACTACACCTGGGGCGAGACGGGCAAGTTGGTGGAAGCGGAAACAGGATGGTACCGAAAACTTGGCATCCGCGACGCCAAGCGGGTGGTGATCGTTGCCATCACGCTCCTGTACCTGGGCGGGTTGGTGACGGCGCTGGGCATGCGCCGCGCGGTTCTGGTGCAGCTATCGCCCGAGCGCGCCACGCTCTATCGCCTGGATGATGCCGGCGCGGTGTACAACCAATTCCGAGTGAAGATCGCCAATCGCAGCAGCAAGCGCGCGGAGATCTCGTTCACTGCCGAGGGACTGCCGGGGGCCCGGATCTTGGCGGAGCAGAATCCAGTGGCCGTGGAACCCGGCGCGACTGCCGAGCGAAAGTTCGAGGTTACCGCGGCCAGGTTCGCGGGCGCGCAGGACGTGAATCATTTTCGCATTGTGGTGAAAGCGGCTCCGATCGGGGAACAGGAAACGTTCGAGGAGACGTTCCTGATGCCGCCTGAAAGGAAACAATAGTGTACCGGTTCGATTCCAGAGGAGCGTTTCTCCCCAAGTTTTTGGGCGGCGTGTTCGTGCTGTTCTGCGCGATCCTGATCGTCTGTTACTACATCGCGAAGCAGGCCAACCCGATCATGCTGGATGAGAAGGGCAACCTTCGGGACTCGCACGCAGCTGTCGCACAGATGAGTTCCTGTGCCCTGTGCGGGCTTCCGGCGGGCCGGAATCCGCACACACGCCGCATCGCCGAGGTGGATTGCGAGTTCTGCTGCCTGGGCTGCATGAACGTCTACACGATCCTGACGGAGAGCGGCGTGGTGGCTCACGGCGCCGACTTCCGCGATACCGAGTTGTACCGCGAGAGCCTGCGCCTGGGGCTCATCTCGAACGCGAAGGCTGCCTCCAAGTTCCAGATTCCCGAAGGCGCGGAGACACGCGATGCCGTGTTCCAGATCTCGGGAATGTGGTGCTCGTCCTGCGGATGGGTGATTGAGCACGCGCTGGCATCGGAACCGGGCGTCGTTTCGGCAGAGGTGATGTTCACCTCCGACCTGCTGAAGGTGAAGTACTGCCCGCTGTACGTCCCACCCGCACGCATTCCAGATCGGGTGGAGGCGCTCGGCTACAGGGCCGCCGAATACACCGCGCAAACCGAACGGGACGATTCGGAACGGCGCTCGCTGCTGCTGCGGTTGGGTGTGGCGTTCTTCCTATGGATGAACGTCATGACGGTCAGCCTGGTGGTTTACGCGAGCTACTGGGAATCGATCTCGGACTCGGCGCGGGCGATCGTCCCGTGGGTGCTGATGGGGCTGGCGACACCCGCCGTCCTCTACTCGGCCTGGCCGATCCTGCGCGGCGCCTTTTTCGGGCTGCGAAGCCTGACGCTGCGCATGGAGTCGCTGCTCGCGCTCGGCATTCTCGCGGCCTATGGCTACAGCTTCGCCGAGGCAGTCGAGAGGCGGGAAGCACTACTACTTCGATACGGCCTGCGCCATCATCATGCTGGTGTTGCTGGGGAAAGTACTGGAGCGCGGCGCCAAGGAACGGACCGCGCAGTCCATCGCGCTGCTCTACCGCATGATGCCGAAGAAGGCCCGCCTGGTCCGGGACGGCCGCGAACAGTTCGTATCCATCGAGGCGCTGGAACCGGGCATGGTGTTCCTGGTCAAGACGGGCGAACGCATTCCGGCCGATGGCGTGGTGGCAGCGGGCGATTCGCACGTGGACGAATCGGTGCTGACGGGCGAATCCGCGCTACGCGCACAAGCTGCCGGGCGATGAAGTGATTTGCGGAAGCCTGGCCACCAGCGGAGTGCTCGAGATCCGGGCGACACGCGTGGGGGCTGAAAGCACGCTGAACCAGATTATCCAGTCCGTGCAAACGGCGATGAACAGCCGGTCGCAGATTGAGCGCACGGTGGACCGGGCGGCGAGGGTTTTCGTTCCGGCGGTGACGGGAGTGGCCGCGCTCACGCTGGCGGGATGGCTGCTGGCGGGCCAGGATACCGCGACGGCGCTGATGCGGGCCATCGCGGTGTTGGTGATCGCGTGCCCGTGCGCGCTGGGCATCGCCACTCCGCTCGCCATTACGGCCGCGGTGGGCGCCTGTTCGCGGCGCGGGATCCTGGTGAGCGACGCCCGCGTACTCGAACTCGCGGGCAAGATCGGAGTGGTGGTGTTCGATAAGACCGGCACCATTACGCATGGCGATTTCAGCGTGCTCGAAGTCTACCCGGCCGACGGGAACCAGTCCGCGATTGCCTCGCCTGGCCGGGCTGGAACAGTATTCCGAACATCCGCTGGGACGCTCCGTGGTTCGCTACGCCGAATCGCTGGGACTGAACATTCCCGCGGGCAGCGGGATCGTGATCGCCAAAGGCAGCGGCATCACCGGACGGGTGGACGATTCGGCCGTGTTCGCGGGCAATCGACGTTTGGCATCCGAGGCGGGCGCGATCCCGGAAGCCGCCATCGAGGCTGAGGTATCGGGTTGGGAAGCACAAGGCCGCACGGTCGCGTTCTTCGGCCGCGATGGGATGGTGGAAGGTGCGCTCGCGTTCGGCGACCGGCTGAGGTCCGGCGCCGCCGGCGTGATCGGCGAAATGAAGCGGCGCGGTATCCGCACCGCGCTCATCTCGGGAGACTCGGCCGCTACGACGGCACGGGTAGCTTCCGAGATTGGCGTGGACGAGTTCCGCGCGGAAGTGCTCCCGGCGGGAAAAGTGGACGTGATCCGGGCGTACCAGCAGAGTGGACTGGCGGTGGCGATGGTGGGGGATGGCGTGAACGACGCGCCCGCACTCGCGACGGCCGATCTGGGAATCGCTCTCGGATCGGGGACCGATCTCGCCATGCAGGCGGCGCCGGTGGTCCTGATGTCGAGCGACTTGGAGAGAGTGACGGCCGTTTTCGAAATCGCTCAGGACACGATGCGGGTGGTACGGCAGAACCTGTTCTGGGCTTTCTTCTACAACGTGGCGGGAATCACTCTGGCGATCACCGGGATTCTCAACCCGATTCTGTCGGCTGGAGCGATGGTGCTCTCCAGCCTTTCCGTGATCGGGAACTCGATGCGCCTCAGTTCGCGCGTCGGACGACGATGAAAAATGCGCGCGGGATGCAACCGGGACCCCAGACCGGCCGCATCCCGCCAGCGCCACTTGCCAGCGATCTACTTTTTCACTGGCAGGACGGCACCGTCCTGCGTCTTCAGGCTCCCAACCTGTACCACTACCGCTGCGTTTCCGTCTGGCACAGCCGCGGGTATCTTCACATTTAACTGGTACAGTCCACTGATCGAGGTTGGCGACAGGCCGATGTATTGGACATCGGTATCCGGCACCATGATGCCTCCGATCATCACGGTGGCTGGTCCAACGAGCTTCGATTGGCCCGTTGCGACATCGCCCGCCGCCACAGCCGGAGTGGTGGGACCGAAGCCCGTACCGTACAGCGTGACCATATCGCCCGGTTTGGCGAACTTGCCAGTTGGGACAACCGCCGGATCGGCAACGACGTCGCGCGTACCGGCGAACTGTGCCGCGATGCTCTTCTCCGTTTAAGGTGAAGAACGCCGGCGCGGCGGATTGCAGCTGGATGGTCATCGGGTCGCCCGTCATCGTGTAGATGGTGTCCGGGTTGGCGATCAGTTGCAGTTTGACGGGCCCAACGTTGGACGTCGTCGGCACCTGGAGGTTGATCTGGTCGCCCTGCGAGTAGGTGATCGGCGCCCGCTTACCATCGATCTCCACGGCGATACATCCCAACTGCGTGGGGAAAGCTCCGTTCACCATATACCCCGTATCCACGGTACGCTTGGCATTGCCCGCGGCAAGGTTCGAGCCGAAGATGGTGATCAGGGTATTGGAGGCGAGTCCGTCCTGGAAGGACCCTCCGTTGACGACTTTCGTGACCACGGGCTGATCCTTCAGGAGGCAGCTCTTACCGATGGTTTTCTTGGTGGTGTAGATGTAGTCCCCACTGGGGGAATGGCTGTTATTAGCCGCGTTTCCGGCCGCATAGAAAACCACGTCGCCCATATCGGTGGCCGGCGGGGTCCACTGGACTGTAAATGCGAAGCCTTCACCCGCGCCTGTCACCGGCGCGTTTTTGTGTTCCGGGAACTCCAGTGCGCCATTACAGGGCGCATCCTTGGCGGGAGTGGCGTCGCAACGGACGCGCACTATGTCGTTCACTGTGAAGGTGCCCGCCTGCTTGGTCTCGTCACTCGCCAATCGGGCGGTAATCTGAAAGCCCCAGCGGACCGCGGTCGGATGCGTTACGTGGACCGTGATCGTTTGCGGGACACCGGGGGTGTAGGTTCCGGCATCGATGATCACCTTGCCGCGCGGGTCCGAGTTAGCGGGAGCATAGGTGGCGTGGCAGGCCGTACAATTCAGCCCGCCGTCAACGAGTGCGCCGGTACGTTTAATCGGAGGCCCAGTGCTGAAAGCAAGCAAGGCGACTGGGACGGCTGCCGAAGATGCAAGAGCTAGTGTGGTAAACTTCAGCCTCATGGAGTCCGATAGTAAGAGTTATTGATTCAAAAGTCGCAATAAAGTTGTGAATTCCCTGTAAAATACTCAGTATTACTTTGTCAATTACTGAGGAACTACGGAGAAAGAGAGGCGGCTGCAGGCAGGATAGCCGGATGGCGCTCGCGGGCAGTCCGCGAGCGCACTGGTTGCGTCAGAGGAACTCAGTTCTTGATCGTTATCAAAGCGCCCGCAGGGGACTCGATCCCACTGGCCTGAACCACCACCGGGATGTCACCATCCGGGAGGGCGGACGGCAGCGTCACGTTGATCTGATACAAACCGCTGGCTACCAGGCCGGCGTACACGACACTGCCCGGAACTGAGTTGACCAGCACGACCGGTATAGCCGCAAGAGGCACCGCCGGGAACACGGCACCTCCGTTAGCGATTGCGGGATTTGTCGGGCCCAGGCCATTCGCGTACAACACCACGGTTTCACCCGGTTTGGCGGGCGTGGTAACATTCGCGATCAGCGTAGGGGGACCGATGAGGGACTTCCCGTCCGAGTGGGTTGCGGCAACGTACTTGTCGCTGTTGATGAGGAACAGCGCCGGCGCCGCTGGTTTGGCCTCCAGTGTGACGGAATTGCTGGCCAACCCATTGTTCGTGACCACGATCTCGACAGAGCCGCTGTTCGGCAAATCCGCGGGAGTGAGAAAATTGATCTGCGCCGGACTGACGAAAGAGATGTACCCGGGCTTGCCGTTCATCGTGACCGTGACATTGTCGATCGAAGCGGGAAGTTGATTCCCGGTGAGGTCGGCAGCCTGCCAGGACCGCTTGGTGGCGGCAAGGCTCGCGCCCTTAATGGTTACGAAGGTATTAGCCGCGATCCCCCCCGCGGGCTGCGCCGCATTGGTGACGTTAGCGGCGGATAGGATCGGATTCGCCTGGATGCTGCCCAGAAGCCCGTGTTTTTGCCCACCAGGTCCCGCGGCGAAGAACACGGAATTCTTATCGCCGCCATTTCCGCCATTTCCAACGATCAGGCCCCACAGCCCCGGTATGACGATATTGGCGCCAGTGGAATCCTGTAACGTTCCGAGATAGGCGCCGCTGTTCGGGTCAAAGGCACTGATCAGACCATCGCCGAAGTTTCCGACCAACACCGCGTTTGCGTAAGTACCGAATGTGGCCGGCGCGATGGCAATCCCCCAAGGCGAATTGAGTGGGCCGGCGGAAGCCAAATGCTGGAGCAGCTTCCCGGAAGGATCGAATACTGCGACGTAGCCATTCCCCGGGCCAGGCACATCGAATTTGCCGTTCGCGTCCTGCATCGCGTAGGTGACATACAGCTTGCCGCCAAGGTTCCAGATGTTGAAGGGAGCAAAACCGGAACGGACAAAGGAATCGGTAAAGGAGCCGGCCGGCAACGCAACCGGCTTGAAATTGGCGTCGAAGACGTCAATGGCGCCGGTCTTGAAGTTAGCTGCATATAGTTGGGGAGTGGGCGATGTGATGATCGCGAGCCCTTTGTACACCGCAGTCTTCGAGTTATCCACCGTAAGGATGGCGTGAGCCGGATCAACCGCATTGGCCCATCCCGAGATGGTCCCATCCTCGGTAGCGAATATGAAACTGGCCGATCGCGGAGTCGGATTCGCAGCCGTGCTGATCATAAAGGCGGTGGTTGCGCTATTCGCCACGATGCCAGTGCACACGCCGTTGGTAGCGCCTCCGGCTCCCGGAACGCTCGGCTTCAGGTTCGCGTTCGGGGTCCCTAGCGCGGCACCCGGCGTGTTGCTCGCCGCGTAGACCGTTGAAGTGCCGGTGCCGCCATTGCACGTCCAGAACGGGCTGGTGGCAGAGGTAGCGATACCCCAGGCATTGACCAGATTTGGATCGGTGAAATCGGCGACTCCGGCCGTATCGGCGACAAGGTTGTGCTTGTAGTAGCCGGTCGCCGCGGAGAGAACACCGGCGGACAGAACCATCGAAACGAGAAACACTGACTTACGCATTATGCAACTATAAGCCGAGACCTTTGCGGCCACAATGCGAAGCCGGCGTATTTACAATCTATTTACCTCTTTGTTACAGAGGGTCGGGAGCATTGCCGGAGTTGAGTGAATTCGCTGGCAGCCGGTGCGATGTCCGCAGAAGCTCGTGAACCCAGGACGGAATTGGGCCGAAGCCGGACTGTATCCTGAAATGAATGACGGTAAGTCCGAATTACACGACCGATGCCTCCGGGTTTCAAGGGTGGGCGGATGATGTCGCCATTCCGAACGACGAACAGGGTGTCATAGCCGCGCTCGATCACGCGCGGACGGATCGGGTACCGGTCACCATTGCCGGGGCGGGTTCCGGACTGACCGGCGCCCGGGTGGCACAGGGCGGCCTGGTGCTGTCGCTGGAGCGTTTCCGCCAGATCGAGATCGAGAGCGGGTTCGCTTGGGCCGGCGCCGCCGTGAGCATCGCCGATCTGGGGCAGGCTGCATCTCGGACGGGCCAGTTCTATGCGCCCGACCCTACCGAGTGGACCGCATCCGTTGGCGGAACCATCGCCACCAATGCCAGCGGATCCCGCAGTTTCCGTTATGGAAGTACGCGGCGCCATGTGGAGGCATTGCGGGTGGCCTTGATGGACGGAACGGTAACGGAATACAGCCGCGGAGATCGCGTGGACTTTCCGGTCCCGTCGATTCCGGTTCCGAACACGACTAAGGACACTGCCGGGTACCGGCTTCAAACGAACATGGATTGGATCGACCTCTTCTGCGGATCGGAAGGCACGCTGGGGGTGATCCTCTCGGCGAAGCTCGCGCTGCTTCCCGTGTTGGCCGAGGTGTTTTCGGGCGTGGTCTTCTTCCCGTCCGACGATGTTGCGCTGGCGGCGGTGGAGAGATGGCGCGCGATCGAGGGACTCTGCATGCTCGAGTACCTGGATCGCAACTCGCTCAACCTGCTGCGCGGACGTTATCCGGAGATACCAAAAGGAGCGGGCGCCGCCCTACTGATCGAGGCGGAGGGCGATGACGTGGACGCCTGGGAGGCGCACCTGACCGACGCCCAGGCTGATATCGACGCGTCATGGTTTGCGATGTCGGCGAAAGACCGGGAGCACTTCCGGGCATTTCGCCATGCCCTGCCGGAACTGGTGAATACTACGGTGCAGGAACGCGGATTCCTGAAAATGGGTACCGACTATGCGGTCCCGATCGCGCAGAACGGTGCGATGCTGGCCTACTATCGACAGCGGCTGGAACAGGAACTGCCCGGGCAGTACGTGATTTTCGGCCACATTGGGGATGCCCATGTTCACGTGAACATGCTGCCGGCAACGAAGGATCAAGCGGAGATCGCAACTGGGCTGCTGACGGAGTTCGCCCGCAAGGTGGTGACGCTGGGAGGCACCGTGTCCGCCGAGCACGGGCTGGGAAAGCGGAAGGCGCACTTGCTGGCCATCCAGTACGCGCCGGAGCACATTCAGGCCATGATGGACGTCAAGCGCAGACTGGATCCCTACTGGTTGCTCGGCCGTGGGACGCTATTCGGGGTGCCGGACGGGCTGTGATCGGGGTTGCCGTGCTTCGCAGCCATAATCGTTCAGCGGGAGGTACCTCTATGATGGACTGACCGACGAGGATTCGCCAGGCGCTGCCATCGTCGGCCCCACATCGGACTATGATCGTTTGTGGTAGCGTTGCCAGGTTAGGTAGCCGATCAGGGTTTTGCCGTCCTCGACCTTTCCTTCCCGGATCAGATCGTCGATTTCTTTCGACGTGAACCAGCGGGTTTCGATGCGTTCGTCGCCCATGGGTTTGGGCACTCCCTGCGTCAGGTCCTGTGCGAGGAAGAGGGTCATCTTTTCGCTTACGTAGCCGGGGCTCGGATAGTAGGAGGCGAGCTTCTTCCAAGTCTTCGCCTTTAGCCCGGTCTCCTCTTCCAGTTCGCGGCGCGCGGCCTTGAGGGGCGTCTCGCCGGGATCCAGACGGCCGGCTGGTATTTCCCACAGATACTGGCGAGCCGGGAGCCGGTATTGGCGCACTAAGAGTATCCGGCCTTTTTCGTCCACGGGCATCATGACCGCCGAGCCGGCGTGTTGTACGATCGACCGGTGGATCTTGAAATCCGGTCCCTCGGCGACCTCCTCGGTGACTCGGAAAATCGGCGTCTTGAGAATCTCCTCGGACGAAACCAGCTTCATCTTGTCAGTCTTCCTGACAGCCATTAGCGTCCTCCCTTTGCGGCGCTCCGGAACTGATCATACGGGAGCGTGTTCATCACGTCCTCCGGCGAGAGCCAGCCGCGGCGCGCCATCATCACTCCGAACGGCATGTTGGCCAAATGTTTCGGGTGGTGCGCGTCCGTGGCGATCACGAAGCGCACGCCCTTGGCCTTGGCGATGCGCAGCAGCGGGCCGTGCAGATCCAACCTTTCCGGGCTGGCGTTGATCTCCATCCACACGTTGCGCTTCGCCGCTTCCGCCGCCACACGTTCGAAATCGAACGGATAAGCATCGCGGTGCAGCAGGATCCTTCCGGTCGGGTGCCCGATGACACGAAGTTGGGGGCATTCGAGCGCGCGCAGCAGGCGGTCCGTCATCTCCGCAGGCTCCAGGTTCATGTAGCTGTGCACGCTGCCGATCACGAAATCCAACTCGGCCAGCGCGTCTTCGGACAGGTCCATGGAACCGTCGCGAAGGATGTCGCATTCCAGTCCTGACAGGACGTGGATGCCGAGCCCGTCCTGGTTCCGTTCGCGGACCTGACGGGCGAACGCCACGGCGCGCGCCTCATCCAGTCCGTTGGTCATGGCCAGCGACTTCGAATGGTCGGTGATGGCGATGTATTCGTAGCCGCGTTCGCGCGCGGCGTCCGCCATTTCCTCGAGCGTGGCCCGTCCGTCCGTTTCGCGGGTGTGCATGTGAACGTCGCCGCGGATCTGGCCGAGTTCCACCAGCGTGGGAAGACGGCCTTCCGCAGCCGCCTCGATCTCGCCGCAGTTCTCGCGCATCTCGGGCGGTATCCACGGGAGACCGAGTTTCCGGTAGATCTCCTCTTCGGTCTCACTGGCGACGCGGACATTGTCTTCCAGTCGCACCAACCCGTATTCATTCAACGTCAGGCCGAGTTTGAGGGCTCGCGTGCGCAGGTGGACGTTGTGTTCCTTGCTGCCGGTGAAATACTGCATGGCCGCGCCGTACGTGTCGGCGGGCAGCGCACGCAGGTCCACCTGCAGACCCTCCAGCCCGAACTTCACGCTGGCCTTGTTAGCGCCTTTCACCAGCACCTCATGCACCTTTGGGTGATCGACGAAGCGATCGAGCGCAGCGGGCGCGCCCGGACCGGTTACCAGCAGATCGAGGTCGCCAATGGTCTCCTTGCCGCGGCGCAGGCTGCCGGCCGCCGAAAGCTTCTCGAGGCCGTTGGTTCCCGACAGGTATTGGAGCAACTCGTCGGCGGCCTTCTGTCCGAAGCTGAGCAGAAAGCGTCCCGCGCTCTGGCGGTAGGCGGCGATGGACCGCAGCACCTTCTCCTCGAGTTTCGCCCCCATGCGGGGCAGCTCGCGCAGCTTCTGTTCGCGGCAGAGACGCTCCAGCGCGTCGATGCTGCTGATGCGGTAGTGTTCCCAGATCAGCGCGATGCTCTTTGGGCCGAGGCCCTGAATCTTGAGCAGCTCGAGAGCGCCGATGGGATACCGCGCGAGCAGTTGGTCGCGGCGCTCGAACGATCCACGGCGCGCGATCTCGTCGATGGCGCCGGCGATGCCCTTGCCGATGCCCGGAATATCGGTCACCTTGCGCTCGGGGTTGGCCAGAATATCGGCGACGCGTTCGGGGTAGCCTTCAATGGCGACGGCGGCATTGCGATAACTACGGATACGGAATCCGTCCTCCGCGGCGATCTCCATCAGGTCGGCGGTTTCGGAGAGGATGCGCGCTAGTTCCCGATTTTCCATCGTGGCCCAGATTCGATTGTAGCCACCGAATGGGGCTCCACGTGCACCAGAACGTCCGCGACCCACTCGAGTTCTTCGATGATGCGCTCCCGCACCTGGTGCGCGATCCAGTGCGACTCGCGCACCGTCATCTCCGGGTCCACTTCCAAATGCAGATCGACGTGGTACCGCAATCCCGTCTTGCGGGCATAACACTTTTCCACCGCCAGAGCTCCCGGCACCTGCAACGACACCCTGCGGATCTCCCCCATCATGTGCTGGTTGGGCATGCGGTCCAGCAATTGTTGAGTGGTGTCGTGCACGACGCGAATTCCCATGAACACGACGATGATACCGACGCAGAAAGCGCCGTAATTGTCCGCCGACATAAAGCGTTCCGGATTCCACAACGCCAGCGAGACGCCCACCAGGGCCGCTGCGGCGGACAGGATATCCATGCTGTCGTTCAAGCCGTCGGCTACCAGCGCGTCGCTCTTGATGCGTCGTCCCACGCGGAACTTGGTTACGGCCAATCCGAACTTGGCGACCATCGATATGATCAAGGGCCAGATGGCGAAACCGGCCAGTATCCGGTGATCGTTGATGTGCAGCGCGGCCTGAAAGCAGATTCCGGATCCAGTGACGCCCAATATGACGCCGACGGCAAAGCCGGAGATAGTCTCCATGCGTCCGTGTCCGTAGGGGTGCTCGGCGTCCGGAGGTTTGGCCGCCAGGGACAGCCCGAAAAGGACGATGCCTGAGGCGACCACATCGGCGCCGGACTCGACGCCGTCGGAAACCACGGCCATGGAATTGGCCATGAGACCCACGATGATCTTCAACGCGGCCAGCGACCCGCTCACAAACATGCTGGTGATTGCGACTCGCCGGCCAATCTGTTCCGGGTTGGCCATTGCTCAAGGAAAGTATCTCACGGCGGTTCACGGAGACGCAGGCGAAATGGCCTCAGTTAGGACCGAGCGTCGCCAGGAGTGGCGACGCGGCACGCTTGGGCGCTTGCGCCACGTCACTTGGCGGCGTCGCCCATGCCGCGCTTCAGTTTTTGATTGGCCTTGTCGGCGTCCTTGCGCAGTTCTTCGCCGGCTTCGTGGATTTCTTTCTTGAGCTCGCGACCCGCCTCGCGCGCTTTCTCGCCGGCTTGGCGTCCAGCGGCTTTGGCTTGTTCGTCGGCCTCGCGAGCGCGTTGCCGGACCCGCGCATCATCGGCCTGCGTGCAGGCCGCCATTGCCAAGGTGAGAACCACGGCTGTGAAAGTCCAGTGCTTTGACATGCTCGCCCGTCAGTAGGACGCGTATGGGGACGAGCGGTTACGCAGCCTACCAGTAATGATGGCCGCTCGGAATCGCGCCCGGGAACACATAGGCGTACATCAGGACAATCAGGCCCACCACCATGGCCAGGATCAGGCTGTGCACGGCGATGGCGCGGAACAGCGCTCCTTCCTTGCCTTCCTGTCCCGTGGCAGCGCACGCGATTACCAGCGACTGCGCGGCGATCATTTTGCCCATCACGCCGCCGGCGCTGTTGGCCGCGCCCATGAGGATCGGGCTCAGGCCGAGCTTCTGCGCCGTAATCATCTGCAGACTGCCGAACAATGCGTTCGATCCGGCATCGGTTCCACTCAGGGCCACGCCAATCCATCCGATCAACGTTCCGAACAACGGGAACAGGATTCCAGTGTGCGCCAGGGCCAGCCCGAGGGTCGCGTCCATACCGCAATATCGCGTGAGATAGCCGAGGCTCAGCATGGCCAGGATCGCGGCGATGCTGAACTTTAACCTGGACAGCGTGCGCAGAAACAGCCGGAACAATTGGGTTAGCGAAAGCCCGAGCAGCGGGCCCACGATCCAGGCCGGAGAAGAACGTGCCTGTGCCTACGCTGGACAGCCACGCGACATCGAACACCGCAGGTTCCGCGTACGCGGCGGTCACAGCGGGCGGCTGGCGCAGAACCAGCTTGTGGAGTCCGGGCACCGGTCCTTTGATGGAGAAGGAGTCGAGCACGCGGGTGATGGAGGGTAGGCCCCAGATCACGACGAACACGCTGAGCAGGATGAACGGCGACCAGGCGACCAGAATCTGCCTTGTGGTCAATCCTGAGGCTTTGCGTTCGACGGGCAACGGTGGCGCGCCGGGGAAGTTCCACGACACGGAGGGTCGCCAGATCTTGCCGAAGAAGAATGCGAGAAGCAGGAGCGTTCCGATGCCGCCGAGGATGTCCACCAGTGAGGCATCCATGAAGTTCGACCAGAAGAACTGGATGCCGCCGAACGTCAATCCGCAGACGAGCAGTCCAGGCCAGACGGCGAAGGTGTCGCGCGTAGTGGCCATCATCCGCACCATCCAGAAGGGGAGAAACAGCGTGGTGAGGGGGAGGATGCGGCCCACCATGGCGCTGAAGTCGGGCTCCGGCAATCCGGTGACGGCAGTGAGGGTGCGGATGGGATTGCCCAGTCCTCCGTAGGCGACGGGCGCCGAGTTTGCGAGCAGGCAGAGCATGGCCGTTTGGAACGGCGGGAATCCGAGTCCGATCATCATGGCGGCACTTACCGCCACGGGGGCCCCGCCGCCACCCGCGCCTTCGAGCAGGGCTCCGAATGCGAAGGCGATTAATAGTGCTTGCAAGCGGCGGTCGTCGGAGATGGCGCCGATGGATCGCTTGATGATTTCGAACTGGCCGGATTCCACGGTGATTTCGTACACGAAGACGGCGGCCACTACTACCCAGGCGATCCGGAACCAGCCGTAGACCAATCCGTTGGCGACGGCTCCGGCCACCATGTGCGCGGGCATGCGGAACACAGTCACGGCCAGGACGGCGGCGAAAGCAAAGGCCCAGACGGCCGCTTTCCACGCGGCGATCCGCCGCACGGCGAGCAGGTAGAAGAGGGCGACCGCGGGCAGTGCGGCGGCGAGGGTGGAGAGGAAGGTATTGCCGAGCGGATCGTAGTTTTGCGACCAAGCTAGATTCATGTGTCTTGGGAGAGCTTATCAATCGGGAGGGGGGTGGGGCCAGCAGGGTGGGCGGGCGGGACTGAGAGTCCCGCGCAGGCCGGGGGTCTGCCCCACATCTGCGGACTGACATTCCAGAGGGGTACGGGATTAACCGGGACAAGCGTCAGTCGAACGAGTCCAGCCGGTCGGTGATGCGGGCCTTCATTAACTGCGGATCCGGGTCACAACGGTACTGGGCCGATACGGGAAGCATCGAGAGGATTTCCGGGATCGATTGCGGCGTGGTGGAGGAGCCCACTCCAAAACCGAGTTTGTCGGCCAGGAGAACCGCGACGCGGACCATGTCCACGAGGCCGAAATCGGCGGTGTTGACCGGGTCGTGATGTTTTGCGGCGACGTTCTGCAACTCCTCCGGGAATCCCCAATTGGAGGCGAGCCAGGAACCTACTTCACAGTGGTCGGCGCCGAAGAGCTGGTGCTCGTGTTTCAGGATGTCATTGGCCTCGCCGGTGTCCGCCAGCAGGAGATCGGCGTACTCGGCGGGGTGTTCGACGAAGAGGCACAGGCGTCCGATGTCGTGCAGCAATCCGGCGGTGTAGGCGCGGTCGTCCGGGCGCCGCACGGGCGAACAGGCGGCCGAGAGGTCCTCGCACAGGATCGCACAGGCCAGGCTGTGCCGCCAGATCTTGCGAAGCAGGTCCAGACGCATGGCGCCTTGGAGATAGCTTCTCATCGACACGGTGAGGGCGAAACTCTTGACGGTGTCGAACCCCATCAGCGTGACGGCGTTCTGAATGCTGCTGATCCGTCCGGAGAACGAGTAAACCGGAGAATTGACCACACGCAGCAACTCCGAGGTCATGGATGAGTCACTGCGGATCAAGTTCACGATTGATTTGATATCGGCATCGTCATGGGAGAGCAAGCGGAGCAACTTTGTAGCCAAGGACGGGAATTGCGGCAGCCGCTGCATCGCCCGAAACGTCTCTTCGGTGGTCATTCCTAGCACCTACAGTGATATGGTGCTGAACAGCCGAGGATCCGCTCACGAATACTGAGAGGATCGTCAGCCGAGGAGCGTGGATCCATCCCAGCGCCAGATCCTGTCGGGCGCGACCAGGTGGACGCCGCCGAGCCAGCGATCGATGCCGTTCAGTTCCAGATGATCCTGGCGGGCATCCAAGACCGATCGTCCCACCGCGGTCAGGCGCAGTTGCGTGTCCATGGGGCGGCCCCGCTGGGACTCTTCGAGCAGCGGCTTCCGAGAGGCCGAGAGGTCGTGAACGTAGCCGATGAACGGCGTATCGCCCATGAACAGCGGCTCTTCCTGGCAGGCACGAAAGGCATCGCCGATGGTGGCCGCGCCGTTCGCCACAGCCTGAAGGATCTGCCGCTCCGTCCGGTTCAATCCGTCGCGCGTGGAGGGGAACTGCTCCAGGTGGCGCCGGATCGCGGCCTGGAGGTAGGGAAGCGGGGTGGTATCGGAATCGGCGAGCGATAAGAGGCCGGCCGGCGCCGGAGCGCGGAAGGCGGCCCACGCCCGCTGCGCGGTGGTGAAATGGGCGGCTTGGACGTCCTGCCTGGAAGGGAACAGCGCCGCGAGTTGGTGCGGCTGCATCGGACCCAGATACGTTCCGGATTGGATCAACGACACGCGGGTATCGCCGCGCGGCTGGCTTCCGAGGAAGTCGAGGATCTGGATCAGCTGCAATTGGTCATAGAGGTCGTGCTCAAACCACAGTACGACTTCCTCATGATTGCGGAAGTTCTTCAACGCCGTGTCGCGACGTTCGAACAAGGAGCGGATCTCCTCTTCGGGCTCGGCCCACGCTCGCGCCAGGAAACCGGCCCGGAGCTGGCTCAACTCGTCCAGGGGCAAGGGAGGCACCGGGCCTTCATGCAGCACGTCGTTCCAATAGACGATGTCGCCGGCCATCCCGGCTTCGGCCAGAGAGACCGATTGTCCGTTAGTGATGTGCAGCACGGTACGCCTCGTCGAGGATCTCGACCACGTGCGCAACCCGCTGTCCGTTCCCGTATTGCGCAACACCGGCGCGGAGTTGGAGCATGCAGCCCGGGTTGGCCGTGACGATCACCTCGGCCGGAGTCACCTGAATGGTCGCCATTTTCCTTTCGAGCACCGCCGAAGCCATCTCGGGTTGCAGCAGGTTGTAGATTCCGGCGCTGCCGCAGCACTGGTCGGAAAGGGGCATCTCGCGGAACTGGAGGCCGGGGATGGAGCGGAGCAGCTTTCTCGGCGCGGCTCGAACCTTCTGCCCGTGGGCCAGATGGCAGGAGTCCTGATAGGTGACGCGAAGCGGGAGGGAGCCGAAGTCCCGGTTCCACTCGATGGAGGCGAGAAACTCATTCACGTCCCGCATCCGGGACGCGAAGTCACGAGCCTTCGAGGCGTAGGCAGGATCGTTGTGCAAGAGTTCTCCGTACTCTTTCAGGGTGGATCCGCAGCCCGCCGCGTTTGTGATGATGGCATCGTAGCCGCCGTCGAGGAGCGCGTCGATGTTCTTGCGGGCGAGCGAGCGCGCCTCTTCCGACAGACCCGAATGAACGTGAAGGGCGCCGCAGCAGGTCTGGCCGGCAGGGACGCTGACCTCGCATCCGTTCTTTTGGAGAACGCGAACCGTGGCTTCGTTCAGGCGGGCAAAGAAGACGTTGGCGATGCAGCCGCCGAGCAGGGCGACGCGGAACCGCCGTTCACCCTCGGCTGGGAATACTTGTCCGTAATGGTCGAAGAAGAACGGAGCTTCTACCGGAGGGGAGAGACGCTCGGCTTTCCCGAGATCGCCGAGGTCATCGAGGAGTCCCGTGGATCGGATCAGATGTTGCAGGCCCGAGCGCTGATAGAGCCACAGCATGCGCCCTACCAGCCGGATCCAGAAGCGCGACGGCAGCAGATGCTGAAACGCGAAACGACGCGCCGTTCGCGCGAGCAGCGGGCGTTCGCGGCCAGCTTCGATTTGAGCGCGCGCGCCCTCGACCAGGCGGCCGTACTGCACTCCCGATGGACAGGCCGACTCGCACCCGCGGCAGGCCAGGCAGAGGTCGATGTGCTGGATGTATGTGGGCGTGATCTCGGCCTTACCTGTCGAGACCTGGATCATCTGGTAGATGCGCCCGCGAGGCGAATCCATTTCGAGGCCGAGTTCCCGGTAGGTCGGGCAGGCGTTCAGACACAGGCCGCAATGGACGCAGCGGTCGAGATCGAACTGCTGCGGCGCGTCGGCGTGGAGGGTGACTTCAGATGCGGCCATACAACCGTCCGGGATTCAGAATGCCTTCGGGATCGAACAGGTTCTTGATCGCCTTCATCACTTCGAAATCGGGCCCATCCGTCTCACTGGATGCGGCGGATCCGTACTCGAACACGTATCGCCATTTGGCCCCGGCGGTCCACTCGCTGGCGCTTTCAGGCGTTTCGAAGTGCAGGTAGGACACCCCTGAGCCGGCACGCGCCACCACCGGGACGGCGCTGGATGCGAGGACAGCGGCGGTCTCGGTCAGCGTCCCGGAGACTCGCGCCACGTGGGCCGCGGGGTGCTGATCGACGAAGGCCGGCGTGAATTCGCGAATCGCGGCCCAAATCTTCTGCTCTCGCTCGCCATCGATCTGCACCGCGCCGGGGAGGCTGTCCGCATAGCGGGTCATGACGCGCGCACTTCCGCCCGCCTGCAGCAGCAATGCGAACCCATCGAGGCCCACCCGCCGAGCGGCGGCCGGGTTGAGCGCGTCCATCGCCGCGGGTTGGAGCACTCCGGCGGCGATGCGGTCGCGCGCTTCCATGCAGGTGCGGGCAGAATCGAATTGCAGCAGGAATGTGCGGGTCTCAAGTGGTTTGGGAGTCAATTTAAAGTTCACGACGGTGATGGCCGCCAGCGTTCCGAACGATCCGATCATGAGCTTGGCCATGTCGAATCCGGCGACGTTCTTCACTACCATGCCGCCGGACTTCGCCAGTTTCCCGTCGAGTTTGGCGAAGCTCATACCGATGACCATGTCGCGGGCGGTTCCGTAGAGGCGACGGCGCGGACCGGAACTGTTGGATGCCACGACGCCGCCCACCGTGGCCCGATCGAAGCACGGCGGATCGAGCGGCACCATCTGTCCGTCTTCGGCGAGCATGCGGCTGAACTCCGCAAAGGGGAGGCCGGCTTCGACGCTGACGGTGAGGTCGCGGGGTTCGTACTGCAGGACGCGACGGAGCCCGGCGGTGGAGATCGTTACGCGGGGGGCTGGGCAGGAGGCACCCGTCATGCGTTGTTTGGAGAACGCACCGCCGAGTGAAACGATGCTGCGTGCGTGTGCGGCCGCGGCCAGCGCGCCGCACAATTCCTGCTCGGAAACGGGTCGGACCTCTTCCATGGATATCTGAAATGATACCGCCTACTTCGGAACGACGTAACCCGACCGGGCCCGGATCACCGCGCCCGGGTACTTGGCCTGCGCCTGGCCGGATAGCTCGACGCGGATACTCCGGGTGCTTCCCGGCTCGCTGGGAGGTGCGGGATATTGCAGGCTATAGCGGGTGGTCGCGTCCTGGATCACGCGGCGCAGGGCCGCCGCGGGGTTCTGGCCTTCGATAACGGCCCCTCCGGTTCTTCTCGCGAATTCGGTGACATCGGGTTGGCGGTTCCCTGGAGCGCGGTATCCCACGGTTCGCCCCGCCACGCCTTCGGGACCAACCAGAATCACGTTGGTCACCGCATCGGCGAGGAACAAGGAACGCAGAACCTCGGCATTGGCGGTTCGGCCCGCGGCATCTCCATTGGTGATGAGAACAATGGTGCGGCGGCCGGTCGCCGGTTCGCTTCCAAGGTAATGCGCCGCCGTTACGAGGGCTTCATTCACCAGTGACGAGCCGCCCCAGTTGTCCTTGTAGATGGTGTCTACTACTTTTTTCGGAATCGACCACAGGTCGGTGGTGAGCGGCTGGATGACCTCGCCGAAGGTGCCGAAGAGCATCACGCCCGCACGATCACCGTGCCGGAGGGGGGCGATGGCATCGCTCACACGAGGAGTGAGTTCCAGCAGGGACGATCGCATTCCAGCGCCGATGTCCAGCACCAGCAGAACATCCACGGGAGTGGAGAAACGCCCGAAATGGCTGATTTTTTGAGGCTGGCCCTCGTCGAGGACGATGAAGTCCTCGGGCGCCAGATTGCCGATGTCCGACCCGTCGCGCGCCGATACCTTGGCGTCCACGGTGATCAACGAGACGTCCAGCCGGAACACCGGCGGGGCGTCGGAATCCTGGAATGCGCGGACCAGCGGGGCCGCCGCGGCGGCGAGCAGGAAGTTCCTCCGCCTCATATAAACATGAGACGCGCCCGATGCCGGCTGGTTACTTAACAGCGAGCCAGGCGATGAAGAGCCCATCCGGAGGAACGTCCTCCCAGTAGCTGATGTAGCGGCTGGACACTTCACGGCAGTGCCGCCGGAGCAATCGCTCGAGCTCGCTCTGCCCGAACCAGCGCTCCCATTCGGGTGTTTTCAGCTTTCCCCAGTGCCGGACATTCTTGTCGATGATCAGAATCCGGCCGCCGTGCTTCACCACCCGGCACAATTCGGCCACCGCAGTTTCGATGTCGATGGCATGCTCCAGACTTTCCGTGGCGTAGGCGCCGTCGCAGGACGCGGTAGCGAGAGGGAGAGCCGTCATGGATGCGGCGCAGCGCAGCAAGGCACCGTCGGCCGCCCGCAACATCGCTTCGGCCAGGTCGAGGGCGATTACGCGCACCCCAGGATTGCGATCGGCGACGATTCGGGCAAAGCGGCCCTTACCGCATCCGACGTCAGCTACGGTCCCACCGGACACGTCGCCCAAGTGGGCCAGCAGGAGTTGGACGTGATAGATGCGTGGATCGATGGAGGATGGAAAATGTTCTTCATCGCGCGCCGCCTCATTGAAGAAACGCGCGATGTCGAGGGTGGAGGGAGCTGGCTGGTTCCGTGTTCGAAACAGCCGGCTGAGCCAGTTCAAGCGACTAGACCGCCCGAGTCAGAAAGATCGGCAGGCCGATCTTATTGCCATAGTTCGGCCGGAAACGGTCAGTGTTGTACATCGTCTCGATATCCACATGCCGCGGGCCGAGTTTCGGATCCGGAATCGGCATCAACGTGTAGCAGCCATTTACCAGCGCCGACATGAGACCGCTCTTGTTCTCGAGCACAGCGTCGAGGGCCATGGTTCCGAAGGTGGAAGCCACCAGTTTGTCCACAAAGTCCGGATCGCCCGACCGCAGGTCGTAGGTCAGGTCGCTAACGATGGTCTCTTCGTTCACGCGCTTCTTGATTTCGGCAGCGAGGGCCTCGGCAACACTGGCCTTTTTGCGGTGGCCATAGGCGTCGGGCTCGCCATATTCCTGAACCTTGTAGCCTTCCCACTCCGCGCCTTCGGAAAGAACAACCAGGGTATAGTTGCTCGGGTTGTTCTTCTTGTCGTTCACCAGCATCGCGATGAGCTTGTCCAAGTTGACCTTGTATTCGGGAATGCAGCAGCGAATGGAGCTGACAAAGGCGGTGTACAGCGCCGTGTAGCCGGCATCCCGGCCGAAAACCCGGAAGATACCGATCCGTTCGTGGGATCCGACGGTGGTGCGCTGACGTTGAATGGCGTCGGTTGCGCGCGTGATCGCCGTCGAAAAGCCGATGCAGTACTCGGTATTCTGGACGTCGTTGTCCATGGTTTTCGGGATGGCGATCACCTTGAACCCGAGTTTGTCCAGCTTCGCCGCATAGCTGAGTGTGTCGTCGCCGCCGATGGAAATCAGATAATCCAGTTGCAGCGTTTCCAGGTTCTTCAGCACCTGCTTGCTGACGTCGTAGACGGTGGACGTCATGCCGCCCTTGGTGCTCTGGCTGGACGGGAACTCCTGGCCCTTCACCACGTCGGGCAGGCTCTTCATCTTGGCTGGGTTGGTCCGGCTGCTGTGCAGGAACGTGCCGCCGGTGCGATCGATGGTGCGGGTGTTCTCGCGGGATAGCGGAAGGATGTAGCGGTTCCGGCTGTCCGGATCGGCCAGGTTGACATGTGTCAGACCTTCCCACCCACGGCGAATGCCGATCACATCGCAGTCGTTTTCACAACCGCGATAGACGACGCTCTTGATAACGGAGTTGAGGCCGGGGACGTCGCCCCCGCCGGTGAGGATTCCAATTCGTTTGTGGGCCATGAACTTAACATTCTATCTCGGAGCAGATTGCGGATGGGCGGCTCTGATTTTGGAGTGTCCGGCGACGCGGGCGGTGGCGGGGTTCCGGGACGCGGAGCCAGAAGACGGCCGCGATCACTCCCAGCACGGCCGCCACCAGCAGCGCTCCGTCCCAACCGATGCGCGACGCCAGCTACCGGCGTCGGCGGGGGAGAGATCAGGCCGCCGAGATTGCTGCCCATGTCGATCAGGTTCTGTGAATCGATCGCCGAAGGAATTGCCGCATCACAAACGCCAAGGCAAGAAGACCAAGCATTGCCGAATAGTTGGGCTCCGGGACTGGCGCTTCGACCATCGCAAAAACGTCGAACCCGGACAATGCCGGATCCAATGTGACCGTCCCGAGAACCCTCGCGGTGACCGGGTCGAATCTCCAGATCTCGGACGGTGGAACCAGTCCTCCTCCATCCCCCTTCCCAATGTAGATCGAGCCATCGACGAAGCCGGCGCCAAGGAACGGTAGCTTGGGTATGCCGCCCACAAGCGTCGCCGTACCAGTCGCCGGGTCGATGCGATAGATCGAGGACGGAATCACATCGGCGAAGGTGACTGGATCTCGAATCTCGCCGATATTGAGATACAGAGCGTTGGCGTCCCCTGACAGTCCCGTGCCGAAGATCCCTCCGGAAACGATGACGGGGATCCCGGTTGACCCAACTAGCGTCGCCGCCCCGGTCGAAGGATTGACGGAATAGAGATTATTCTGCCAGTCGAGCCCGTAGAGTCCTCCGGAAGCCGACGCGAAGACGTCGAAGGAGGCGTATCCGGCTTTGGGAGGGACGCTGCTGATCCCGAGCGATCCGACGACGCTGATGCCGGCATTGGTTGGGTTTATGGTCACGAGCTGGTCGAACACATCGACGCCGTAAAGGATGCCACCGGCCGTTCCCATCCCGACAAGAACAGGAGTGTTCCCGCGCGAACTAAACATGCCTGTGCCAAGGTCGAGCACTCCGAACGGATTCGAGAGAGAAGTGGACACATCCTGTCCCTGGCGGGCAGTCGCAAGGTAGGCAATAGGACCACTGATAGCGATGCCGGCAAATACAGTTGTCACCAGAAGCATCGAGATGTATCGCCGGAAACGGTGCGTATCACGTTTCATTTCGGTTCCCTCCGGGCAGGCCTTCGGGGCCCGCCACATGACGGAATCCTAACGGGCGCCCGGAAGAAAGACCAGTGATACGGGTGCGGATTACGGTAGTTCACCTCCCGCAAGTCACACAAATTTCGGCTGCTGGATTGACGAAGGGCCCTATACCCAAACCCGATATAATCACCTGGATGCCGCCGGAGCAGGTTCGCGTGAACCTTGACAAAGTGCTGGCCAGCGAGGCGTTCGTGAACTCGCCGCAACTCTGCCGTTTTCTCAGGTTCCTGGTCGATCGGTCGGTAACCGGTGATGCAGGCCAGCTAAAAGAGTATGTCCTGGGCCTCCAGGTTTTCCGCAGGGACGAGTCGTTCGATCCACGCGTGGACAACATTGTGCGCACCGAGGCGCGTCGGCTCCGCCAGAAGCTCGCCGAATATTATCAGGGCGAGGGACGTGGCGACCCGGTGGAGATCGTTCTACCGAAGGGCGGCTATCGGGTGGCGTTTCAACAGCGCCGGGAGGCAGCAGCAGCGCCGCCCACCACGGTGGAGAGTAAACCCGGGTGGAAGGCGGCGACCTGGATTGTTGGCGCCTTGGTCTTCGGACTCACGATCGCGATCCTGTTCTGGATACGATTCATGCCGTCGTCTCACATTCCATCGATCGCGGTGCTTCCACTCGAGGACCTTTCCTCGGATGCAGAACAGAACTACTTCTCTGATGGCATGACCGACCTGTTATCAACGGACCTGGCAGAGATTCACGGATTGTCGGTGGTGTCCCGCACGTCGGCGATGCAATACAAGCGGACCAGGAAAACCGTCCACGACATTGCGCGCGAGTTAAAGGTGGACTATCTGGTGGAAGGGACCGTTACGCGCGCCGGCGACCGGGTGCGAGTCAACGCCCAGTTGATCTCCGCATCCACTGATCGCCACGTTTGGGCGAACAGTTTCGAAAGAACTGGGAATGACGTCTTGAGCCTGCAGGCCGAAATCGCGCAGACGATCGCCGAACAAGTGCACATTCGGATCACGCCTCAAGAGAAGGCGAGGCTAGGCGCGCGCCCTGTGGACCTGGAGGCGCAGGACCTATATCTGAAGGGCAGGTTTAATTGGAATCTGCGGAATTCCGATCGTCTGCAGACCGCGATCGGCTTTTTCGACCAGGCTATTGCCAGGGACCCCGGCTACGCTTTGGCCTATGCGGGTCTTGGCGATGCGTATGCCGTCCTTTCGTACCCGACCGACCGCGCGGACTACCGTGAGCAGGCGTGCCGAGCTTCCCGGAAAGCAATCGAACTCGATCCCAACCTTGGGGAGGCTTATGCGGGGCTGGAGTCGTGCGTGGACCAGTGGAATTGGGAGCAACGCGAGAAGCAGTTCCGCAAGGCCCTGGAACTGAGCCCAGGAGAATCGACGATCCATCAGTGGTATGGGGCGATGTTGATCGATATGGGCCGCGATCGGGAAGGCTTCGCCGAACTCCGCCGCGCGCTGGAACTCGACCCGCTGGCGCCGTCGCCCAACAACGCGCTCGGCTATTCTTTTTTTTACTCACGCCGGTACGACCGGGCGATTCGCCAGTGTGAACAGACCCTCCAGGCGTTTCCCGATTATCTCGAGCCTTATTATTGTCTTGGGTTTACGTATATAGCCCAGGCGATGTATCCGAGAGCGATCGCCGTTCTGGAAAAGGTTTCCGCGCGCACTGGCGGGGCACCTCAAGTGGCAAGCGTCCTGGCTTACGCCCGCGCCCGAGGTGGCGAGCCCGCCATGGCCCGGCGTTTGATCCAGGAATACACCTCACGATCGGACATGAGTCCTGTTCTGCTCGCAGTATTGTATCTCGCGGTCCACGACAAGGATCACACGTTCCACTGGCTCGATCGCGCGGTCGAACGGCGGTCGTTCGCGAGCGAGAGCATCGCGGTACACCCGATGCTGGACGAACTTCGGAGCGATGCGCGATGGAACGGGCTACTTCGCAAAATGAACCTCGCCCGATAGCGTGATCAATCACTTATGGCGCGTAGACTACGCGTGATTACTGGAGTTCTATTCTTCCCTCAGCACGGCGATCGGATCCATACGCGACGCCCGCCGCGCGGGAATCCAGCACGCGAACGCAGACACCGCTCCCAGGAGTGCCGTCACGCAGGCGAAGGTCAACAGGTCGGCCGCCTCCACTCCGTAGAGCAGGTTCGTCATCAGACGTGTGAGCGCCAGCGAGGCGCTCAACCCGATTACCAGGCCGATGGCGGTCAACACCAGACCGTGGCCGACAACCATACGCTGCACGCGCGCGGCCGTGGCGCCCAAGGCCATGCGCAAACCGAGTTCGCGCCGGCGCTGAGTCACCCCATAGGAGAGGATGCCGTACAAACCCACGCACGCCAGCAGCAGCGCTAACGCCGCGAACGTCGCCAGCAGTTTCAGTATCTGTTGCCGATCGGCAACATCCCCATCGATCAACTCGTCCATTGTGCGAACCCATGAAACGGGCTGCTCCGGGTCGACCCGGGCAATCACGCTGCGCACCGCCGGGACGATGCTCAAGGGATCCCCGATGGTGCGAACGATGAGGTCGCGCGGAGTCCGGGCGGCTTGCGCGGCCGGTTGATACAGGGCGGGCTTCATGGCCAGTTCATACCCACGCTCGCGCAAATCCGCCACCACGCCAACCACTGTGCGCCAAACCGCCACATCGCCCTGGCTGATCGCAATCCGGTGGCCGAGGGCGCTCTCCCTGGGCCAGTACTGCCTGGCAAAGGACTCATTAATCACCACAACGGGAGGCGCTTCCGGACCGTCCCCAGGATGGAAAAACCGCCCCTCACGCAGGCGCGCCCCCAGTACGGGGAGATAGTCGGTTGAAACCACGCGATACAGCGCATCGCCGGGATCGTTCGCGTCGGGTTGGCGGCCTTGAACCCGATACCGGGTGGTGTCTCCGCGGCTTTCAAACGGCAGAGTCGATACATAGCCGGCGCCGGCTACCCCGGGTAGAGTCAGCACGCCCTGCAGAACGCGGTCCGTGAAGGCCAGCCGCGCCGTCTGGTCGCGGTACTTCGGTGGCAACACGGTGCGCAGGGTCAGGAGGTGATCGGATCGAAACCCGAGAGCGAGTGCCTGCAGATTGGCTACCGTCTGAAGCATGAGGCCCGCGCCCACCAGCAGCACCAGCGCCAGGGCGACCTCCGTTACTACGAGTGCGTCGCGAACTCTTTGCCCATGGCTGCCGATGCCCGTGCGCCCGTCCTGCTTCAGCGCTTCGAGCGGGGGTTTGCGGCCGGCCTGCAGGGCGGGTGCAAGACTGAATAGCAGCCCGGTAACCAGCGACAGTCCCAAGGCGAAGACGATCATTCGTGAATCCAACTGCGCGTCGGCACTCGGGGGGAGCGTCTGCGGGACCAATTTCGCCAAAACGTGGATGCCGGCCGGAGCGATTACCATCGCCATTAACCCGGCCGCCACGGCCAGTAAGAGACCTTCCGTGACCATCTGCCTGACCAGCCTTCCACGCCCTGCTCCCATGGCTATGCGGACCGAGATTTCGCGCTGGCGCGACGCGGCGCGGGTCAGTAGCAGAGCTCGCCAGATTGGCGCATGCGATCAGGAGCACGCATCCGGCCGCGACCATCAGTACGAGCAACCCGACGCGCGCATTCCCCAACAGTTCTTCCTGAATGCCGACGACGATGGCGCCCACCCGCCGGTTTTCCAGGAATTCCGCGGACATTGCGGCGGCCACCTCACGCATGTCTCTTCGGGCACGTTCCACGGTTACACCCGCTCTCAGTCGAGCGATCACATAGAGAAAATGGGCGCTCCGGTTTTGCAGATCGGCGGCGCTCAGAGACAGCGGCATCCAATAGGAAACGTTGCGCCTCTGCAGGGCAAAGTCACGCGGCAGGACTCCGATCACACTGACGTCACTTCCGTCCAGCCGGATCTGTTTCCCGACAATATTGGGGTCCTGTGCGTAGCGCTGCCGCCACAGACCGTAACTGACCACCGCCACCGGCGCTCGCTGGCGCTCCTCTTCCACGGTGAAGGTTCGGCCCAGAATTGGCCGCACGCCCAGTACGGAAAAGAAGTTTGCAGTGACCCGCCGGCCGAAAATCTCCTCCGGAGTGGGATCGCCCGCCAGACTTGCCGAAACGGTGCGGATGGCAGCCATATCGGCAAACATATGGTTACGCTTCTTCCATTCACCGAAGTTGCCTGGAGCCGGCCAGTTCTTGCCCAATCCGACGAGACTGCCGTCTTCCCACAACATCACCACACGATGAGGCTCAGCATAAGGCAGGGCTCGCAGCAGCGCGCCATCTGTCGTGGAAAAAATGGCGGTATTGACCCCTATTCCAAGGGCCAGCGTGATCAGAGCGATCGCCGTAAATCCAGGAGCGCGGCGGAACATCCGCAAGGCATAGCGGACGTCCTGCAGTAGATGCTCGACGTAGGTCACGCCTCGTCGGTCGAGGTATTGCTCGCGTGGTTGTGTGGGTTGCCAGCGCATTGATTTCTCACACTTCATCCGGGCGCACACCTCACGCACTTGAAGTGCGTCGCGAGGAGGGGGATCCTGAGGGACAGACAGAGGGAGGTCGCCTGCACCATGTCCGAAGGTTTGCTAATGTCATGTTCCCGGAAACCGATAGTATATCGGGTTACGGTTTGATTCGGGTCTTCTTGTCCGCAATAGGGTGCATAGCACCAAGCTACGTCTCCTAACGCCATTGATTTGGGGCGGCCAGTTTCACTAACCCACTTTAATGCGGCAACCCGTACCTCCCGGTTTCGAACAGGCGTCTCACGGTCGGAGGAATCAAATGGGACGAATGATCTTTTCGACGGCCTTGGGCGCGGGTCTGTTGGCAACCGTCGCATTCGCTCAAAGTTACGGCGGATATCGCTATGATTCGGGCTATAACGGCGATCATGGATACCAGAGGCCGGGAGTCATCAACCAGGTTCGCGCCGATCTGGAGCGTGCCGCTTCATCCAGCTTCTACGCACATGCCCAGCGAGGGCGCTTTGACCACGCGCTTCGCGAACTCAACCGGTTTGAAGACCGCCTGCGGCGAGGCAAGTTCGACAAAGGACCACTGGATGAGGTGATCAGCGACACGTCCCATCTCTCCCGCGCGCGAGAACTGGAACCCCGCATGCGTGACATGCTGGCTCGCGACGCCAACGAACTGCGGGCTTTCCGGTCCAGTAGAGGCTATGAGTCCTATTACGGACGGCGCTGGTAACTAACTGGTGCCCGCTGACTACGATTGGCGCGCTGTGTCGCCCCACTGGCGGAATCTATGTGAACACGCGGCGCAACGGTAAGGATAGTAACCGAAGATAGCCAGGAAGTGATCCAGAAGGCTCTGTCTGCGGGAACGATTGACATCTGAACTGTAGCAGGAGGGGCAGATCAGGAGACCCATGGCGGAAGTATACAGCCAACCGGTCCACAACCCCAAATCGGAACGTCATTTGGCTGGAAACGGGCGTGGCTGGACGGCCTCCAGAATCGCCGGGTTCTGCCGGCGGAGACGGAGTGAAATGTCCTTTTCAGTTTTGGCCTTTGCTTCATCGCCCAGACGAAAATAGATCTGCGACAACAGGAGGTGAGGCTGCGGATGCTGAGGGTCCAGCGCGATGGTCTCGTTCAACTCCGCGATCGCCTCCCGCCACTTTTCCTGGTTCATCAACGCACGCGCAAGCACCACCCGCGCCGGCACGTAGTCGTTGCGATTCCTGATCGCCGACCGGAGGTACGGGATTGCCTCGCCGTAGCGCTCCTGGTCCACCAGCAGGTTGCCATAGAAGAAAAATGGTTCTTCGTAGGATGGGTCAGCCGCCATGGCCCGCTTGAGACGGCGCTCCGCCTCCTCGATCTTTCCCACCTTCTGGAGATGATAGGCGTACTCGAAGTTAGCTCTCGCCGAGTCGGGGAACTTCTGGACGGCGCGTAGAGCTATGTCCGCCGCAGATTGATCGTCTCCCGCCGACTGATAAGCCTTGATAGCGAGGAAATAGGTATTTTCATTGCCGCTCTCGACATCGAGCGCCCTACGGGCCAAGTCAGCGGCTTCAGCGAAGTATCGACCTTTGTAATACTCCACGGACATGACCTGCATCAATCGGAGATTCTTCGGCTGAATATCCAACGCTTCGCGCCAGGCGCGCAATGCATCTTCCGGGCGCCCCAGTTTCGAGAGTGAAACACCGAGCAGGTAGCGCGTATTGAAATCAGTGCGGGAGGCCTGCCCCGCGCGGCGCAGGAAGGGTTCCGCGTCGGCAAATCTCTCCTGCTTGAAGTAGAAGTAGCCAAGGTTGAAGAGGGCCGGAAAATAGCCGGGAGAGAGTCCGATGGCCTGCTTCCACAAGCGCTCGGCATCCTGGTTCTGCTGGTGGAGGGCCGCCACTTGCGCCTGTTCGGAGAGCGCGGCCGGGTCCTGTGCGGCGGCGCCGCTCAGGTACAACAATACGGAAAGCAGACGCATATCACTTCGGCATGGATACGATCTGAGTCTGTCCGCTGCCTTCTATCAGCCGCACCAGGTTCCCGGCGGGCACTCCCGGAAAAGTCTCTGAAGACCCGCACGGCCATTGAACCATGATCCTGGCGGCGGCGGTTTCCGAGCCGAGTCCGAAATGCAGCCGAGAGTCGTTGTGCGAGATATAGCTCGACTGGCTCAGGACTACGTCCGTGAGTTTCCGGTCACCAGCGATGACGTGAACGGTAGCCCCGATGGCGCTCCGGTTGGACTTGGTTCCCTGCAACTCCACCTTCAACCAATGATTGCCGCTCTGCAGATCGTTGCGCAGCAGCGAGGGTTCCTCCCCCATGTTCATGATGAGGACATCCACTGCGCCATCGTTGTTGAAATCCCCGAACGCCGCGCCCCGGCTCGATCTCTTCTCCTCCACGCCGGGTCCAGCCATCGCGCTTACGTCCTCAAACACGCCTCTTCCGAGATTGCGATAAACGATGCGCGGATTGCGATAACGCTCTTGCCCGTTGCGCGTGTCGAGCTCGGGATAGACGTGTCCGTTCACCTGAAAGATGTCCCGCCAGCCATCGTTGTCCAGGTCCACGAGGCCGATGCCCCAGCCCACGTATTGCGGATTTACCGCGAGTCTCGCCCGCAGGACAATATCCTCGAAGATACCGCCGCCGACGTTTTTGTACACGTTGGGGTAGTCGCCCGCAAAATTCGTCTTCACGATATGAAGGCGACCGTCATTCAGGAAGTCGCCGACCGCGATGCCCATACCGCCTTGCTCAAAACCGTGCTCGTTGAAAGCCACGCCCGTCTCGGCACCGATGTCGGTGAAGGTCCCGTTGCGGTTGTTGCGGAGAAGAATGCTGGGCGTCGAATCGCATGCGATATAGACGTCAATCCAGCCATCGCCGTTGTAATCGGCGGCCACGGGAGTGAAGGCGTAAAAGCCTTCCAGCGCGCGAACGCCCGACTTGGCAGAGACGTCTTCAAACGTTCCATCACCCCGATTGTGATACAAGGTGATCTTGCCGAAAGGGAGACCGCGCGGGCCGCAGAATACCGGCAGCCCTTTCCACTCGCAATTTGAACTCTTACCGGGAGGCGGGGTGCTGGCGAGATCAAACGCCTGATAGCTGGTGACCATCAAATCCAGCAGTCCGTCACGGTCGTAGTCAAGAAACGTGCAGCCGGAACTCCATTCCTTACCCGTACCTGCGACACCGCCGGCTGGCGCGATGTCGGTGAACTTCCCTTTGCCGTCGTTCCTGAACAAGGCGTTCCTTCCCCAGTAGGTGACATAAACATCGTCAAAACCATCGTTGTCGATGTCCCCGATGCAGACGCCGCTGCCCCAGCCGGATCGGGCCATACCGGACTCAGTGGTGACGTCCTGGAAGCGGCCATTCCCCTCATTCCGATACAAGTGATTCGTGGGGGCTTTGCCTTCGCCAAAACCTTCCAGACGCGATCCGTTCACCAGAAAGACGTCCTCACGGCCGTCGCGATCGTAATCGAGGAAGGCGACCCCGGTGCCGTTCGCCTCGATGATGTACCGCTTGGATTTTTCGTCGCCCGAGGTGAAGCGCATCCGAAGCCCGGCCGATTGCGCCACGTCGGTGAATCTGACTGGGAAGGACCGTCCAGACGGCGCCTCTCTGGGGGCGGGTGCGGCATTGCGGGTGGATGTTCCCTGCGCGAAACAGACGGCAACAAAGGTCGCCGCCGCGGCGATGGACGTATATTTTCGACTGGTCAAATGATCATCCCAGAACGCGAAGGCCCGTAACGGGCTGTTTCGTTCATGATACACGGGTGATCGCCGGTCACATCGGGGATGTCACGTTCGTTAACGGTGACGTCGGGCCTATAACTTAACCGCTAACGTTAACGAAAAAGTTGGGCCGATATTCGTGATATCGCTTGCACAAAGACGAATTCCGTGATACATTCCTCCAAACGTCTGAGATGGGTACACTTCCGTCGATGACCTGGGAAATCGAATTAAGAAAGAGGGGGGGGCACCATGTCTAGAGTCTCCATAAGGGTCGGTGTGTCAGCCTTGGCACTTTGTGCACTGGGTTGGATGGCCATCGCTCAAACCAATAACGCAACCATCGTCGGCGACGTCAGTGACCCGGAGGGCGGCCGGATCGCCAATGCCGTCGTAAAGGTCAAAAACACTGCTACGGATGTTGTCCGATCACTGACCACCGATGAAACAGGCTCCTATCGTGTCTTTCCGTTGCACCCTGGAACGTATGAGGTGACGGCATCCGCCCCGGGTTTCAAGACCCAAGTGCAGCAGAACATCGCTGTGGATGCGGCCGCGAACGTGAAAGTTGACTTCAAACTCGAAGTAGGCGTCGTCACCGAGACCGTAAAAGTAGAGGCCACTGCAACCGTGCTGCAGACGCAGGACGCCAGTGTGGGTGGCACTGTAACGGGCAACGAGGTAGCCCGGCTGCCGGTGAACGGCCGTAATTACACTCGCCTGATCCTGCTGATGCCGGGAACCAGCGACCAGGGCGGCAGCCAATCCAATGGAACGTTTTCCGGCACCCAGATGATCTCCGTAAACGGGCAGCGACGGCAGGACAACAACTTCACCGTGGACGGAGTTGACAACAACTTCATGATGATGAATTCGCCGGGCATGTCGCCGTCGATGGATGCCATCCAGGAATTCCGCGTATTGGACAACACGTCGGCGGAGTTCGGGCGCTCGTCCGGCTCAAACGTGAACATCGTCATCAAGTCGGGCACTAGCAGTTTGCACGGCAGCGCGTACGAGTACCTGCGAAACGACAAGTTCGACGCGAACGACTTCTTTGCGAACCGGCAGAATACCGGGAAAGTGCCCTTCCGCCAAAATCAATACGGCGTCACGGCAGGCGGCCCGGTGATCATCCCGAAGATTTACCACGGACGTGAAAAGACGTTCTGGTTCTTTAGCTGGGAGGGTTATCGCGCACGCAGAGGTCAGACCAATATCAGCAGTTTCCCCACTCAGGCACAGCGCGACGGCGACCTCAGCTCGATCGCCAAGACACTATACGATCCCTACACAGGCACCGAGGGGCCGAACGGCTCCATTCTCCGCCAACCCTTCGCGGGAAACATCATTCCGGCAAACCGAATCAGCCCAGCCATGAAATTCTGGCTGGACACGATGATCCCATTGCCGAACCGCCCCGGACTGACCAACAACTTCGTCAACACACAGGGGTATTCGAACGATCGCGACGCGATTCAGGTGCGGGGCGATCATAACTTCGGCTCGAAAGATCTGCTGTCATTTCGATGGAGCCGACAGCGCGTCGGACAAAACCAACCGGGCGGTAATCCGCTACCTCACTCAGTTGAGCCGTTTCGATGTCGATAGCATGATGGCTTCGTGGAATCACATCTTCAGCCCCACTACTGTTCTGGAGGTGAAGTTCGGGCGCAACGTTCCACTGCTTCCCCAACCGCCAGTGAACAGCAGGATCCAGCGGCAGGAGTTCCTGAGTAAGGCAGGAATCACGATGTTCATTCCGGAGGTGCTCTTCAATCCTATTCCGTCGTTTTCGGCGGACGGAGAGTTCAGCGCCGGGGCAGGCGGACAAATTACAGGCGACCACATCTATCAATACATGGCAAACTTCACCAAGGTAATGGGACGCCATTCCTTGAAAGCGGGCGTGAATTACAGCCGGCGGCATTTCTCGACGAACACGACCAATCCGATGGACGGCAGCGTCAATTTCGACCCGAGTACGACCAACCTTCAATCCAACCCGCAGTCGGGAGACAGCTTCGCGAGCCTGCTGCTGGGGCTTCCCAGCGCAGTTCGGAGAGGTACGGGAAACACGGTCACGGAGGCCCAGATCAACGTGCAGTCGTACTACGTGCAGGACGACTGGCGGGTGAACAACCGGTTGACCGTGAACGTTGGACTTCGATACGAGGCCACTCCCGCTCCCGTCGAAGACACCAACCGGCTGGGCAACCTGGTGATTGGTCGGGACCCGCAGACGGGGCATTATTCGGGGACTTTGCTGTGGGCCACGACGAACCCGGAAATCGACCCGGATACTGGCGTCGCTAATGAGCCCGCGAAGACCGGGGGATACGGTCCCTCTCTCATGCGGAACAACTATCCGAATTTCGCTCCACGTGTCGGATTGGCGTACCAGGTGAACGGCAAGACGGTGATTCGAACCGCTTACGGCATTTTCTATAACTCCACCTTCGTTCAGGAGTTACAGGATATGCGCAAGTTCTGGCCGTACACCATTCAGCAGAACTTCTCGGCCAACCAGGGCGTGCAGCCGGACCTGAAGATCACGGATCCCGGCCCGTCGTTCCAAAACACCTCGGCGATCGGAGGTTGGCCGCAGAATCCAAACAACCGGACGCCCTACTCCGAACAGTGGAACTTCACCGTACAGCGCCAGCTAATGCAGGACATGACGCTGGATGTTGGCTATGTAGGGAACGCGAACAAGAAGCAGGTGGGCTACGATCCGATCAACTCAGCGCTGACTCCCGCACCGGGTCCAATTCAGCCGCGGCGCCTGCTACCCGACTTCGGCGATCTGGACGGCGGTAACAATAAGTTCAGTTCGAATTACCATTCGATGCGCGTGAACCTGGTGAAGCGGTTCAGCAAGGGTCTGCAACTCAACGCCAACTACACCTGGGGCCGGGCCATGACCAACAGTTCGTCGCTGGCTGAAGCAACGGTTCAGAATCCCTATGACCTGAGGCAGGAATGGGAGCGGGCGAGCATCGACATCCGGCATATATTCCAGATTGCCTACGTCTACGAATTCCCCTTCGGACACGGCAAGAAGTGGGGGTCGGGCTGGAATCCTTTCGTGAACGCAGTCCTGGGCGGATGGTCCGGAGAGGGGATCACTCGCGCGCAAACGGGCGCTCCGCTCAATCCCAGAGTCAACCAGGATCGGGCAAATGTCGGCCGGACCTACCAAAGACCGAACGCAACCGGCATCGATCCGAACAGCGGGCCGAAGACGGTGGAGCAGTGGTTCAACGTCGCGGCATTCGCGCTGCCCGCGCCGTACACCTACGGCAGTTCGGGAGCTTTTGTGATCAACGCGCCCGGCCGGTACAACTGGGACCTGGCGCTGCAGAAGGATTTCAAAATCCACGAAGGCCATCTGATACAGTTCCGCGCCGAGTCGTACAATTTGCCGAACAGCGTCAGCCTGGGGAATCCCAACACCGCCTATGACGGCAACAACTTCGGCGTCGTCACCAGTGCAACAGCGGCACGGCAGTTGCAGTTCGCGCTCCGCTATCAGTTCTGAGGGATCGGCAGGGAGGCGCGGCTCTTATGGGAGCCGCGCCTCCGGGTTTCCAAACTCCGAAAGGGATTGGAGAACTCCGGACGGCGCTACCCCACCTGACTGCCCGGAGATGTCCTGATTCCGTAAAGCGGTTCGCGGCGACGGCTGCTAAACTGACATAGAGATCGCTGTGGCGGAAACCAATATTACAAGCGACGCCGCCGGCACGGAAGAACTGGACCTGGTTACCCGTGCGCGCGCCGCCGATGCAGACGCATTCAACGACCTCGTGCGGCGGTACGAACGCAAGATCTATCGTCTGGCGAAGAATATCACTCAGCACGATGAAGACGCCGAGGATGTTCTACAGGAGACCTTCCTAAAAGCTTACGAGCACCTGGGGGACTTTCAGGGTAACTCCAAATTCTACACCTGGCTGGTCCGGATCGCGGTCAACGAAGCCTTGATGAAGCTCCGCAAGCGCAAGACCGATCGTACGGTCCCGCTGGACGAGCCCGTGGATACCGGGGAGGAGACCGTGGTCCGCGAAATCGCTGTCTGGGACGAGGATCCGGAACAGAAGTACTCCCAGGACGAACTCGGCAAAATCCTAAATGAAGCCGTTCAGAGTCTGAAACCAGCTTTTCGCACCGTTTTTGTTCTTCGAGACATCGAAGAACTGAGTACCGAGGAAACGGCGCAGACCTTGAACATATCCGTTCCAGCCGTCAAGAGCCGTCTGCTTCGCGCGCGATTACAGCTGCGCGAGAAGCTGACACGTTTCTTCAAGCGCAAAGGAGACGACGTCTTTGCTTACTTGTAAGGAATTCCTGCAAGAACTGAACGAGTTCCTCGACGAAACCGCCGATCAGGAATTGCGAGCACGGCTGCATGCCCACGTGACCGAATGCCCGAACTGCTTCGTGATCTTCGACACGACCCGGAAGACCCTGCGGGTCTACAAGGGCGTGGAGCCGCAGCAGATTCCGGAAGACGTCCACGAGCGCCTGATGGCGGCTCTGGCGAAACGATGCGGCCACCGGGGATGTCCCGATTCCGAGTCGTGACCTGGCGCACGGTTGCCAGCTAGGCGATCGCCCGCAGCATGTTCGCCGTCTCCAGATTCACATGCCGCAGGCCGGCGCGCTGAACTAATGAGCGGATCTCAGCAAGTTGGTTCTCGTAGGCCGGAAACTCGACGATGGTATCCGGGAAACCGTGACGGATCTCGGGGTTGATGGGGAAGTCTGCGTTGGCCAGAGCTTCCAGCAGTTCCTCAAGCATCCTGGAATCCACTTTGGCGCGGACCAGGACCAATTCGCCATCCAGCCCCCGCAGGGCAGCGGTCTCCAGTTCGACCTCAGGCCGGAACTTCATATGCACTCCCTCCCAATGGGACATCTCCCGTTGCAGAAAGCGCGATCGGCCCTAAAATAAAAAGCCCCTAGGGTGCTTTAGGCCCTAAGGGTTTGAATCTCGTGAAGACCGACTCGCCTTTAGCACTTTTTAGCGTGGTTGCAATTAGCAGGATCGCGCGAACGATCCTAAATCAATCCACGAACAATTCGAGATTAACACTCCGCAATCATGAAATCAAGCATATAGTTGAGTGCTCCCGGGGTCGCACTGATTCGGCCCGCCGGTGCATCTAATTTAAAGTGTTCAAGGAGGGAGCCTGATGCATCGAGTAGTTATTGTCGGTGGCGGGTTTGGGGGGCTATACGCGGCTCAGTCACTCAGGAAAGCGAACGTGCAAGTGACGCTCATCGACAAGCGTAACTTCCACTTATTCCAACCATTGCTGTACCAGGTGGCGACCGGAGCTTTGTCTCCCGGCGAAGTGGCGTCCCCGCTTCGCGGCATCCTGGCGAAGCAGAAGAACACCCAGGTACTGCTCGCCGAGGCCTACGACCTCGATCCCGAACGGCGGCGGATCATCGTCAATGACGGCGAAATCGAATACGACACGCTGATTGTCTCGACCGGGTCGCAAAACTACTATTTCGGCAAGGATCAGTGGTCGCAGCACGCGCCAGGCCTCAAGACGATTGAAGACGCCACTCGCATCCGCCACAAGATCCTGTTCGCCTTCGAAGCGGCCGAACGCGAGGAGGACTCTGCTGCACGCAAAGCCTGGCTGACTTTCGTTGTCGTCGGCGCCGGACCAACCGGGGTCGAACTTGCCGGCGCGTTGGGAGAGATCGCCAATGACACGCTCCGGCACGAGTTCCGGTCCATCCGCCCGGAGGACGCCCGGATTCTGCTGCTGGACGGTTCCCCCAGGGTGCTGCCTCCCTTTCCCGAAGAACTGTCCAGCGCCGCTGAAAAATCCCTGATTAAGCTGGGAGTTCGATCACGCAATAACGTGAAAGTCACCGCCATCGACGAAAACGGCGTCACGTTACAGGGCCCTTCGGGGCAGGAGAGAATCGACGCGAAGACCGTGGTGTGGGCCGCCGGCGTCACCGCGACACCTTTAGGCCGGGTGATTGCAGACCGTACCGGCGCCAAACTCGACCGGCAGGGCCGCATCCTGGTGGCTCCCGACCTCAGCGTGCCAGGGCATCCCGAGATCCTGGTGATCGGGGATCTTGCCTCAGTGACTCAGGACGGCAAACCACTGCCGGGGGTGGCTCCGGTAGCGATGCAGCAGGGCCGCTACGCCGCCAAACTCGTTCAGGCGCGGCTGGACGGCAAGCAGACCGGACCGTTCCGGTATTTCGATAAAGGCAGCCTCGCCGTAATTGGGCGTGCTGCCGCCGTTGCGTTCTTCTTCGACGGCAAGATCAAGGTATCGGGCTTCTTCGCCTGGCTGGTATGGCTGTTCGTCCACCTCATGTACATCGTTGAGTTTGAGAGCCGGGTGCTGGTATTCATCCAGTGGGGATTCCTGTATCTGACGTACAACCGCGGCGCGCGCCTGATCACGGGATACCGGCAATTGCCCAAGGGCACTCGCGAGGACGAAGCGGAAACGGTGTTGAAGGCCTGAACTACTCGTGCGGGCTATACTGTTCGTCCACGTGGAAGGCCCGCTTGCGCCCGGTGGTAACAACGTGTCCGCGATACTTCAGGCGTCCGTTGACCAGGAGATCGACAGGTGCTTCGATAGGGTAGTCAAAAGCGAGGATCTGACCTTCCTCAATCTTCAGCAGGTCCTCTACCCGCAGGGTGGGACCCTGCAACCGCGAATCCATCCGGAACTGCGACGGCTTGATCAGCCGGAATAATCGCTGGTGTTCGCCTTCGGTGGCCTCCGTTTTGCGGACCGACCATTGCTGGTCAAACTTCTGACGCAGCATTTTAATGATGATTGACGGTATGCCGAGATTCATCATCCCGGAACTCTCACCCAGCCTTACCTCCATGCTAATGGCGACCACCGCCTCATTCGGCGCCAGTATTTTCAGCAATTGCGGCTCGGTCTCGAAAGCGTCGATGGTGAACTGCATGGAGGTCACCTGCTGCCAGGCAGCCCTGAGATCGTTCAGAATAATCCTAAAGAAACTCTCGAGGATGCTCTGCTCGATCTCGGTAACTTCGCGAGTGTACTTTGCCGAACTCTTTCCGCTACCTCCGAGCAGCATCTCGAGGATTGGAAATACCAAGGCCGGGTTGATCTCCAGGAGTGCGTTGCCGTCATAGGGTTTCATTCCCAGAGAAACGATGCAACTCGGGGACGGCAGGCATTGGGAGAACTCCACGAACGAAAGCTGTTCCACCGAGACCAGATTCACAACGGCGTATGCGCGCAGGTACGCCGAGAGGCTGGAGGCCAGACTCCGGGCGAAGTTTTCATGAAGTGCGTGTATGGCACGAAGCTGTTCTTTGGCGATCCGGTCCGGACGGCGAAAGTCGTAGGGCAGAGCTTTTTTGGCAGGATCCTCTTCACCGGAACCTTCGCGGAGGTTCCGGAATACACTGTCGATCTCTTCCTGGGACAGGACTCTGTCTGGGGGCACGTTTAGAACTCCGCCTAATAGAACCATCGGGCGAAGTTCGCTATTCCTTTACCCGCGGCCCGAGCGGTTCTCCTATGTATGGTAGGAACAACGGCCAGACTATTTCAGGTAAGCTAGCGGGTATTCCGCATGCCAAGAACCGCATTCCTCCTCGATCGCTACTTTGAGCGGCACACGCCAGGTCCGGGCCATCCCGAATCGCCCGGAGCGGTACGAGGTGGTGACCCAGGCGCTGGATGAACTCGGCGCGCTCAACGGCAACCCGCGCATCGAGCGCCGCCGGGCAACGCCCGACGAGGTCGCCCTTTGCCATTCGACCGAATACATTGAGACCGTGAAGGCCGACATCGCCAGAGGATTGCGGGATCTGAGCACGGGGGACACCGCCATCGGCGGACGGTCACTGGATGTTGCTCTGGAGGCGGTGGGTGGGGTCCTGAACGCCGTGGACACGGTACTGACGGGAGCCGCCGGCAATGCCTTTTGCGCGGTTCGGCCTCCCGGCCATCACGCCACGCGCGATCGGGGCATGGGCTTCTGCATCCTTAATAACGTAGCCATCGCCGCCCGCCATGCACACAAGGTGCACGGAACGGAGCGCGTCTTGATCGTGGATTGGGACGTGCACCACGGGAACGGCACACAGGATATCTTCTATCAGGACCCATCGGTGTTCTTCTTCAGCACCCACCAATATCCCTGGTATCCGGGAACCGGACTGGCTCACGAGACTGGCGAAGGTTCGGCAAAGAACACGACTCTGAACTGTCCCGTTCCCGCCGGTGCCGGCCGCGATGACGTGGTGGGAGCTTTCGCCAACAAGCTGAAACCGGCCGCGGATGAATACCGCCCAGACCTGGTGCTGATCTCCGCCGGGTTCGATTCGCGGGAGGGCGACCCGCTGGGCCGCCTGATGCTGACCGACCAGGACTTTGCGGACATGACCGACATCGTTCTGGAGATCGCCGATAAACACGCCGGGGGCCGGGTGGTTTCCGTGCTCGAAGGGGGCTACAGCCTTTCGGGCCTGGCTGCGGGCGTGAGCGCACACGTAGGAAGGATGATCCGATGAGAACGACGGCCCTGTTTCTAATGGCGGCAAGCGTGTTGGCGGCCGGAAACCCCGCGTCGGTTGCGGCTCGCCAGTGGCGCGAAGCCCACGAACGGGCCATTTTGATGGAATTCGCGGGCCTGCTGGCGATGCCCAACCTGGCGCGGAATCCGGCAGACATCCGCCGCAATGCGGACGCGATCGTTTCCCTGCTCAGCCGGCGGGGAGTGGCTACCCGGCTGCTGGAGGTTCCCGGCGCACCTCCTACGGTTTATGGCGAACTCCTCACGCAGGGCGCGAGCCGGACGGTGGTGTTCTACGCGCATTATGACGGCCAACCGCTGGATCCGGCGGAGTGGGCGACGGAGCCGTGGAAGCCGGTGCTGCGCAGTGCGGCTATCGATCGGGATGGAAAGATTCTGCCGCTGCCGCCGGAAGGGGCCATCGATCCCGAGTGGCGGATATACGCGCGGTCGGCATCAGATGACAAGGCCCCCATCATCGCCATCGCCACCGCTCTGGACGCATTGCAGGCAGCACGAATCCCGCTCCGTTCCAACATCAAGTTCGTTTTCGAAGGGGAAGAGGAGGCCGGCTCGCCGCACCTGCCCGCCATCATCGAGCGCAACCAGGACCTGCTCCGCGCCGATGTCTGGCTCATCTGCGATGGACCGGTCCACCAGAGCCGCCGCCAGCAGATCGTGTTCGGAGCGCGCGGCGTTACCACCCTGGACCTTACGGTGTATGGCCCGAAGCGGGAACTCCACAGCGGGCATTACGGCAACTGGGCACCGAATCCGGCCATGATGCTGGCGCGCTTGCTCGCCTCCATGAGGGACGACGACGGCCGCGTGCTGGTGAAGGATTTCTACCAGGGCATCGAACCGCTCAGTGAAACCGAGAAACGGGCGATCGCCGAAGCTCCCGCCATCGATGAGGATCTGAAGCGCGAATTGTGGCTGGGGCGCACGGAAGGCCACGGGGCGAGCCTCACGGAATTGCTGAACCTTCCGTCGCTGAACGTTCGCGGGATGGCGAGCGCTCGCATTGGAGCGCAGGCGAGCAACGTGATCCCTGCCTCCGCCACGGCCACCATCGACATGCGGCTGGTGAAAGGGATTACGCCCGAACAGGCCATAGCGCGGCTCACCGATCACATCCGCTCGCAGGGGTACTTCGTCGTGGATCAGGATCCCGATGCGCAAACGCGCTTGGCACACCCGAAGGTGGCCAAGGTGAGGACGAGTCAGTTCGGTTATCGGGCGGTTCGCACGTCGATGGATCTGCCGATCTCGCGGCTGGTGCTCGAGACCGCCGAGAGCGCCATGGGACCGGTGGTGAAGCTACCCACGATGGGCGGAAGCGTGCCTTTGTATGCGATCGAAGACATTCTGAAAGCCCCGACGATTACCGTTCCCATCGTCAATCACGACAACAACCAGCACGCCGCCAACGAGAATGTCCGAATCCGGAATCTGTGGGACGGAATCGAGTTGATGGCCGCGCTGCTGGCGATGTAGAACTCAACTCAGCACGGACAATGCGGAGCGCTCCCGGAGAGTGCCGTTGCCGACGGAACCGATGTTCACGTCGATCAGGAGGTTCGATTGGCGGGGGCTGGCTAACTCCACCTTCAGATAATTATTAGTTAGCGCGACAGGACCGTTGTCCAGCGTCACGGCGGATAGCGTCCGCCCGATCATGGCGCGCCGGAAGGCGAGATTCTTGGCGGCAGCGAGATCGCGCAGAATTCGATTGCGTTCCTTGCGTACGGGCAACGGCACCTGGTCCGCGCTGCCGGCGGCGGGAGTCCCTGGGCGCGCCGAATACGTGAAGACGTGCAGGTAGGTGAAGGGCAGGCTCTCAATGAACGCCCGGCTTTGCTCAAATTCCTGGTCCGTTTCGCCGGGGAACCCGACCATCACGTCGGCTCCGATTGCCGCATCCGGCATGAGCGCCCGCGCCTTACCCACGCGGTCCTCATAGTGGCGGGGCCGGTACTTGCGATGCATGCGCCGCAGCACTGTATCGGAGCCGGATTGGAGCGGCGCGTGGACATGCCTGGCGATGCGCCCGGATCCGGCTATGAGTTCGAGCAGATCGTCGCTGAAATCCATGGGTTCCACCGAACTCAGGCGTAGACGCTCCACCTCGGTCTCATCGAGGAGACGACGAACCAGATGCACCAGCCGGATGGGTTCGGCCGAGAAGCCGTGCTCGCGTCCCCAGCGGCCCAGGTTCACTCCGCTCAACACCACTTCCCGGTATTTACGGGCGAGGCCGCGGACCTGGTGGATCACCTGCTCGGCCGGGGCACTGCGGCTGCGGCCGCGCACGAACGGGATGATACAGAAAGAACAGCGGTTGTTGCAGCCGTCCTGGATCTTGAGGTTGGGGCGGGTACGGTCGCCCAGTGCGTCCTCCACGGGCGCGGACAGGAACTCCTGCTGCTCAAAGATGTCCCCCACGTGGACCTGTCCGTGGTAGGGGACGTGGTCGTCGAGAAGATCGGGGATCTGAACCTTGTGCGAGTTCCCGACCACCATGCTGACTCCGGGAATACAGGCGATTTCATCCGGCGCGCGTTGCGCGTAGCAGCCGGTGACGACGATGCGGGCATCGGGATTCTCGCGGTGAATGCGGTGGACCGCCTGACGCAGGTCGTGGTCGGCGGCCTGCGTCACTGTGCAGGTGTTCAGAACGACGAGTTGGGCGTCGTCCGCAGCCTGGGCCGAATCCCACCCGCGAGCGGACAGAGCGGACTCTATTGCCGCGCCATCCGCCTGGGAAGCCCGGCAGCCGAAACTGTGAACGAAGAGCTTGCGCACCTTGTACCAGTTTAGCTGCCCGGCCGAGTGGAGTCCGCGACTGTGCCATGGAGCCAAGCGGCTAACACCGCCCATTCTCTGTGCCGATAAGCCTACGTGAGAAGGCCAATGGCCCGAGTTACCAGCATTTCAGTGACGCGACGGATGCGGCATTCGTTCCGGTGGGCAGTGATCCTTCTGGCGGCGATCGCTTGCCTCGTTGCCATCTCCTGCCGCAAACCAGTCGATCTCAATCGCGTTTACCTCATTGGAACGGACAACGCGTACCCATATCACTTCATGGATGATCGAGGCGAGACGGGAGGCATGATCGGCGAGGTGATAGAGCAGGCGGCGCGACGCTCTGGAGTTCGGCTCGAGTGGGTGCTGCTGAAGGAAGGACCCCACTCAGCACTGAGAGCAAAGACAGTGGATCTGTGGCCGCTACTCTCGGTTCAACCAGACTTGTGGCCCCAATTTCACTTCACCCGGCCTTACCTGAGTAACTCGTTCATCGCGGTGGCGGTAGACCGGCGCTTCGTAACCGTTTCCGGCCAGCGAGAGATTCGACGAGTGGCATCGGCTCGTTTTCCACTTGCCCTGCAGATTGTAAGGCGGACCTTTCCGAAGGCCGAATCGCTGGGCTTACCCTCTCGTGAAGCCGCCATCAGCGACCTTTGCGGCGGGCGCGCCGATGTGGCGGTAATGGAAGCGCGGGCTGTTCAGCAGTTTGCCTTGGAACGGCCGCCGGCTTGTGGAAGCAAGACACTGATGACCTTGGGGCTCGATCTCCCGCCCCAGCAACTGGCAATGGCGTCCGTTGGGGACAGTGCGCCTGTGGCGGATCATCTCCGGCAAGAGATCGATCGCATGATGGCGGACGGTTCCATCCAACGCATCATGCGGCGTTGGAGCTATTTTTACGGCGGTGAAGCCGAGACGCTGTACCGGGCAACCGAAGCCCGCTCGGCAATCCAGGTCTCCTGGCATTTAGCGGGAGGGCTCGCTGTTCTGTCGATCCTGCTATTCGTGTTGCTGGTCCGTGTGCGCGGCGCACAACGGGCGGCCGTGGCCGCGGACTCGGCCAAGTCCATGTTCGTCGCCAACATGAGTCACGAAATCCGCACTCCCATGAACGGAGTGATCGGAATGATTCAACTGGCCCTTTCCCTGGCCGGCGACGAGGAACAGAGAGAGTGTTTGAACATCGCCCGCAGTTCTGCGACTTCACTGCTCGCCTTACTGAACGATGTGCTCGACCTGTCGCGAATCGAGGCTGGAAAGCTTCACGTTGAATCGTTAGCTGTAAACGTACGAAAGCTCGTTAAAGAGGCGGTTCAGCTTCTCCAAGTCAATGCCCACGCAAAGGGGCTGCACATAAGCGAGGAATGCGATGTTGCAGTTCCCGAACGGGTTCTTGGAGATCCCCTTCGCTTGCGGCAGGTATTGGTGAATCTGATCGGGAACGCCGTGAAGTTCACAGAGGCCGGCCAAATCGACGTACGCGTGGATTTGTACCCAGGCGAGGGCCGGCTACGGTTTGCCGTTCGCGATACAGGCATCGGCATCCCCGCGGATAAGCGGGATGCGATCTTCAGCGCTTTCACCCAGGCCGATGGCTCCATCAGCCGGAAGTATGGAGGTTCAGGACTCGGACTCGCAATCTCGGCGAAGCTGATTCAGCTGATGAACGGCAGCATACGGCTCGAGAGCCAACCCGGACAGGGAACACTCTTCGAGTTCTATGTGCCGTGCCAAGTCCCGGACGCTCCCGAAGCGCCGGTAATCCCATGCACAGCTAACGCCATCGCTTTGCACTGCAAGCGAGTCCTGCTGGCGGAGGATAACGCGGTAAACCAGAAGGTCGCGGCTCGACTACTGGAGAAGAGCGGCCACTCGGTGGTGGTGGCCTCAAACGGAATGGAAGCGCTCCACGCGCTCGAGCGCGAGCGTTTCGATGTCATCCTCATGGACATCCAGATGCCGGAGTTGGATGGAATTGAAGCGACGGCCCGCATTCGGGAACGCGAGAAGCACGGATCGTACCGAACACCCATCATCGCGTTGACCGCCCACGCGATGACGGGAGACCGCGAGCGGTGCCTGACGGCCGGGATGGATGGGTACGTGAGCAAGCCAATTCAGTTGGAAGAACTGGTTCAGGCTATCTGCGAGGTTACCCGTGCTCCGGCTCGGGCCGGCATATAGGCCGGGCTGAAATCCTGAAACGACTACCCCGAATTCTGGTACACTACAACGCATTACCCGCCCGGCCATCGCCGGCGCGGTCCTGCGTCCTGGGTACGAACATGAACACGAGTCGGCGGAAGTTCCTGGCTGGAACAGGCGCAGCAGTTGCGAGTACACACATGCATGCGCAAGAGGGTGACAGCAACCACGGGCACGAACATTCAACAGTGCCGAACGACCCGACGCTCCGGGTCAAAGCGCTGGAATCGCTTCTGACGGAGAAGGGGCTGGTGAATCCGGCCGCGCTGGACGCGGTGATCGACTTGTACGAGCACAAAGTCGGTCCGCGCAACGGCGCTCGTGTGATCGCGCGGGCATGGGTGGATCCGGAGTACCGCAAGAGACTCCTCGCGAATGCGCCCTCTGCGATCGCCGAGATTTCAGGGATGCAACCACAGCAAGGCGAACACATGCTGGTGTTGGAGAATGGACCGAAGGTACACAACCTGGTGGTTTGCACGTTGTGCTCCTGCTATCCGTTTACCGTGCTGGGATTGCCGCCGATCTGGTACAAGTCGGCCGCCTACCGCTCGCGCGCTGTAATCGATCCGCGGGGAGTGTTGAAGGAGTTCGGGTTGGCGCTTCCGGACGACGTTGAAGTTCGTGTTTGGGACAGCACCGCGGAACTGCGGTACATCGTGATGCCCGAACGTCCTGCCGGCAGCGAAAACATGACCGAAGACGAACTCGCCGGACTCGTATCACGCGACGCCATGGTGGGCGTGGCGAAGGCGTCCGTACCGGGTACGAAAGGAGCCGCATGAACGGCGTGCACGACATGGGCGGCATGCAGGACATGGGCCCAATCCGATACGAGAAGAACGAACCGGTGTTCCACGCGCGCTGGGAATCTCGCGTGTATGCGCTGACTCGCGCAATGAGGGCCTGGCGGAAGTGGAACGTCGATGCGTGGCGGCATGACATCGAACTCCTGCCACCCGCGGATTACCTGCGGATGAGCTATTACGAGAAGTGGCTGGCCGCTCTGGAAAAGCAGGTTGTTCAATACGGCCTGGTCATGAAAGAAGAATTGGCGGGCGGCAAGCCGGCTCCGGAATCGACCAAAGCGACTCCGGCCATGACCGTTGAGGGAGCACGGCGCATCACGCGGGGCATGCAGTCGAGCGACGATCCCGCGGTGGTTCCGCTGTTCAGAGCCGGTGACCACGTGCGTACTCGAATCATGAATCCGATCGGACATACGCGGCTGCCGCGCTACGCTCGCGGCAAAACCGGTGTCGTTTTTCGTGATCACGGCGTGTACAACTACCCGGACACGAACTCGAAGTATGAGGGCGAGCACCGGCAGCATGTATACTCGGTGCGCTTCACTGCCCGTGAGCTGTGGGGAGAGCAGGCTTCTCCCATCGACTCCGTACACCTCGATCTGTGGGATGGTTACCTTGAGCGCGCCTGAGCCCGGCATTCACCAGGACAAGATCGCTGCCCTTCCCCGAATTCCCCGGGACGAAGGAGGTCCGGTGTTTGCGGAGCCTTGGCAGGCCCAGGCGTTCGCGCTCGCCATTAAGCTGTCGGAGGAGGGACATTTCACCTGGAAGGAATGGGCGGCGGCACTTGCGGCGGAACTGAAGCGGGCGGAAGAACGCGGCGAGCCGGACGATGGCAGCCACTACTACGAACACTGGCTGGCAGCGCTGGAACACCTGGTCACCAGCAAAGGGTTGACGGATGAGAGTGCGTTACACGGCCGTAAGGAAGCCTGGATCGATGCATACCGTCATACTCCCCACGGCCAGCCAGTGATTCTGCGCAAGAGTGATTGAGCAAGCCGCCGCGTCCAGTCGTCGTATGAGCGCACCGTTCGATGAGTCGCCCCGCCGGTGGATCACCCGCTCCGATGGAGTGTCGAAGGAGATCCGGGTGCACGACGGCCACCTGTTTGTGTGCCAGGGCTGTTGCTGCGGCCGCACCGACAAGGGATTCCCGGCTCTCCCGCTCGATGAATTCAAGCAGCAGTGGAAGGCGCGCGGCATCCGGCGGCGTTTTCACTTGACCATCTCCGGGTGCCTGGGGCCATGCCCCCTGGCGAACGTGGTTCTGATTCTGTTTCGGGGCCGGTCACTCTGGCTGCATTCCATTAACAGCCCGGAGGACGTGACGGCAATCTACGCTTACGTTGAGCGTATGCTGGATGCCGAAAAGTATCTTGATCCGCCTCCGGGTCTGGAATGGCGGTCGTTCGAGCGTTATGTGTGACACAGAGCCCCCGGACGGGCGAAGTTCCGGCGCGCGTCACATTTTTTTCCGCATCTTTCCGTTGGGTATTTGCGTCTGTAGCAGCGAGGAGGGAAACCGATGACCTCGCCAAATTCCGTTCCCGGGCAGACGATCGTCACCACTGGGGCTGTTCACTGTCCGATGTGCACCCACACCGTGAATGCTGAAATCGCACATCAGGGCCGCCGGATGTTCGTCAAACCGGGCCAGAAGTGCCCGCGCTGTACCTCCGCCCTGGACGCGGCATACATTCTTCGCCTCGATCGGGCGGCCTGAGTTTTTTGTCCGTGACATCTGGGACCGATCGGCTATAGTAGGGATGGGAGCAAAAGTTTGAAGCGAAAGCCAGTACATACCGTGGAACCGGTGATCTCGGCGGATCTCCTGGAAAAGGCCAAAAAGTCGATTCAGGTGGATACGTTGCGACCGCAGGCCAAGTGCACGGTATGCAGCGCCGATTGTTCCCCGAACACCGCCAATCTGGAAGAGCAGCTGTGCTGGGTTTGCCGCCGGCTGAAGATCAGCGCCTGGCGCGACTCGGACCAACAGATGAACGCTCAGGAATAGAGCGGGCGGCCGATTCCCGCATCCATTGCCTGCTCGTAAATAAAGCCGGCCGCGGCAACATCTTCCACTCCCAAACCGTTCGATTTGAAGAGAGTGATGTCCTGAGGCGCGCGGGGAACGTTTTTTGCGTTCTTCAATTCAATCAGCCGGTCGGTCTTCCAATCCTCTTCCGACCACGCCAGAAGCAGATCGCCGGACTCGACTTTCGCCTGCTCGACGGAGTCCACCGCGATGATCGCGGCCCGGGCAATTACCTCGGCCGGGATTTCCCGGCGCTGGGGCTGATTCGACCCCATGGCGTTGATGTGGGTACCGGGGTGAATCCACGCGTCCTCCAGCACCGGGTCCTTGGAGAAGGTGGCGGTAACGACAATGTCGGCGTGGCGCACAGCTTCGGCTGCGGAGTCCATGGCAATCACCGGCAGACCGAAGGCGCGGGTACACTCCTCGGCGAACGCCTCGCGCCGGGCTTCATTGCGGCTATAAACGGAAACCTGGCGGATCTTTCGCACGTGCAGGATCGCCTCGATCTGGGCACGGGCCTGGAACCCCGATCCGATTACTCCCAGCGTTTTCGATTCCGGCCGCGCCAGTAAATCGGTGGCGTAGCCCGACGCCGCTCCCGTGCGGATCTGCCCCAGACAGTTGGCTTCCATCATGGCCAGCGGCCGCGCCGTGGACGCGTCGAAGAGCATGAAGAAGAAATGGGCGCCGTGCTTTACGTTCGCCGAATAGAACTTTGTCCCGAAGTAGGGGCCGATGGCTCCCGCCATGGAATGGAGGACGGAACCAGTCGGAAGGAATATACGATGCCGCGGCTGGTTGATGGCGGCGCCCGACCCGAGCGCATCGAATGTCTCGCGCATCAGCCGGACGCATTCGGACATCGGCAGCAGACGGCGGACTTCATCTTCTGTCAGATAGAGCATGGTCGTGGCTGGCTGACCCCGGAGGGGTCGCCCATCCAAGGTTAGCGCAGGGAACTGCGGGTCAGGAATCCACACCTGTTCCCAGCAGAGTATTGTAGAAGGCTTTCTGCTGGTCCGCGATCACGTCCCAGTCGTAGCGGCGGATAACGGTCTCCCGCGCCTGTAGCTCGATTTCGCGGCGGCGAGCAGGGTTGCGGATGAGTTCGGTGATGGCGTCGGCCATTCCGGCTCCCGTGGGAGTCACCACGACATCACGGCCGTTTTCCAAGTCGTTCAGTCCGTTGATCCCGGCTGGCGTACTCACTACGGCCTTCCCCATCGCCATTGCTTCCATGATCTTGATGTTCGTTCCGGCGGAGGCCAACAGCGGCGCAATCACCACCGTCGCGCGGCGGTAAGCGGGACGCACGTCTGAGACGAAGGCCTCCACTTCGATGTTCCCCTGATCGAGATCCGGTTGCACCCGCGGCTTATACAGATCGAGATAGTACTCGGGCCGTGGTCCGGCGATGATGTGGAGCACCGCGCCCAGGGACCTCAGTGCCGGCCACGCCTCACGCAGGAAGAAGTCCAGCGCAAGCAGGTTGGGAAGGTGTACGAAAGATCCAATGAAGAGAATGCGGCAGGGATCGGGCGAGCCGCAGCACGGCTGGAAACGCTGGAGGTCCACGCCGTTCGGGAGAGCGACGGCATGCGGACGGCCTACGGCGCGCCGGTCCTTCTCCGACATCGTCACGACGCGATCCACGGTGCCCCAGGCATCCTGCTCGAAGCGTACCCAGCGTTCGTGCTGCCGCCGGGTTTCGTAGTCCCGACGCTGCTTAAGAAGCTGAGCGTAGAGATCGAAGGTGATGTCGTGCTCGACGAGAATGGTGCGCGCCGGGCGGCAATCGGCGGCATACTGCGCCATGTGCGTGAACTCGAGTTGGGCGATAGCGGGAGACCACTTTCGCACTGTCTGGTGGAGTGCGGCGCGAAACACGGGAGAATCGAACTCCTCCACCATGTCGGGCCGTTCGGTAGATGGAAGAGCGTGAGTGCGGAAGCGCTGAACGTAGACAATTTCGGAACAGATCTCCAACAGTTCGGGCGGCGCCGGATGCAGTTCATCGACAAAGCACACCAGCACCTGTTCGAAGTCGCGGGCCGCCCGGAGCATCAGGTTGTACATGCGGACCGCGCCGCCGTGCGAGAGCGGGAACGGAACGTAGGGACTCACTACCAGGACCCGAGGCCGGCCGGAATCCGGACGTCCACGGAAGACGGAGATGGCCCCGCTGCCGATGGCGAGCACCTCGGTTTCTGGAATCGCAGCCCGGCATTGCGGCTCCATCCAGGAGGGCGCCAAACTGCCCTGGCGAAGCACCTCGGCGTTCTCGGGATGTTGGATTCCGTCCACGGTGATGCGCCAGATCGCTTCCTGCCAAAGGGAGGCGAACAGTCGTGGGTCGGTGACGCTGCGGGCCAGGAAGCGGAGATAGTTGCGCTCCAAGACCAGCCTCAACTGCGTTTCAGTGAAGTATCGCGAAGTAGTGGCGCGATGCTGGTGCAGAACGCGAGCCCCGGATATGAACACCGTTGGCCAGCCGAGGCGCCAGGCGTTGAACCCGACATCGAGATCCTCGACGTAGGCGGGATCGAAGGCTTCGGCAAAGCAGCCCAGCGCACGCAATTTGCGGGTGTCATAGAGAGAGGCCCCGCCGCTGCCGTACAGCACATAGGTGTCGTCCTCTCCTTCGACCGGTTCGACGCAGGTGACGGGGAATTCGGTTGGGGATCGTTTCGGCGGCATCACGGCCTTGCCGGTTTCCTCGCGCCGTTGACCTTCGGGCATAAAGATCTGGGCGGTGGCGCAGAACAGGTGAGGCACGCGCTGGAACGCGGCGTCCAGCGCAAAGATAAAGCCGGGCTCCACCACCATGTCGTTATTGAGCAGGCACACCCGGGCGAACTGCGCCCGCCCGATGCCGCGGTTGACCGCGCAGGCAAACGACAAAGGCGACGGGGAATGTTCCACGATCACCCGCGGGAAAGAGGCCAGGAATTCCGGAGTGCCGTCGTCGGAGCCGTTATCGACCACAATGACCTCGCCGGACTCGAGCTGTTCGAGCAATGGGGGAAGGCACTGGGCCAGCAGGTCGCGGCCGTTGCGGGAGGGGATCACCACCGAGATGCCTGCCGGCAGCGGCTCGGCGGGGAGTACGATCTCCCGTTTCGGCGCGTGCCGCTTCAGCCAGCGGGTGACGGCTCCGCCCAGTTGCGCGGTCCGGTAATAGACAGGCCGGCGAAGTGCGGAGGGATGGCCGAATCGCCATAGCCAGGTGTGGACCCACCCGCCGGGATGGGTTTGGGCGTGAACCGCCTGCCGGAGCCTAGAGGCGAAATGTCGCAGGATGACGGAAGTATCGCGCGGGTGCAGCGAGAAATGGCTCAGATGTTCGGTGAAGACAACCGTCCGAAGCGGCGCCATGCGGAGACCCATAAGCCGCAGGCGGCGGTATGGCCGGGCAGATTCGAGTGCGATTGTGGCCAGCTGAATCCGCCTCCCTGCCAGCCGCGCGCGGCACAGCTCGATATTCTCGCGCAGGCTGCGGCGGAAATTGAAGGGAATCCATTCGCCTTCGTTTGGGGGAAATTCGGAGACCACCACCAGGGGCAACTCGGGCCGGATCTTCTGAAACTCGGCGAGTACGCGGGAAAGGTGATCTGTGGTGCAGGACCCGAAGAGAACCTTGACCGCGGCAGGCTGCGTCAAATCAATGCCAGCAACGGCGTTCGAATGCCGCCGTCGTCATATTCGCGCCACATGGCAAGCGCCTGTACCGCGAATGCCGTCGACACAGGATTCACAAACGGCATCCAGTCGCCCTGCTTTTTTCCGAAGTGGAAACCGCCCGCGGTGCGAGGGTCCGATCCGCCGGCCTGGAACTCCAGGATATTTGCGGCTTCCCGCTCAGCTGCCGCACGATCAAGGGGACAGGCTCCCATTTGATCGGCGAACAACCGCACGCGAAGCAGTTGGGCGTAGACGTCGCACCGCGCGAACGCGGAGGCAATGAGCTGCAGCAGCGAGGACATGCGTTTCACGCCGGAGGCAATGGTCCCGGCCAGCTCAGGACGGCCTGACACGAACAATAGGGCTTCCAGAAAATAGCCGTAAGCGTGCAACCGGTCCATGATCCGGCAAGGATCGGACTCGCCGGGAAGGAAACTCTCATGCGTAGCGAGCGAGTAATTCACCATGCGGTCGAAGGCGCTCGCGAGTTCCCGGTGGCCTGTCTCAATAGCCAGTTCGTTCCATGCCAGGGCCGACTTCAGTTGATAACAGCCCGGCCGGCGCGCCCAGCGCTGCTCCGGGGCCAAAGGCTGTTTCTCAGGCAAGCGCAGAACCGGGTGCATCGCCTCTTCGGCCATGAAGTCGAACGCCATGGAAAGCCCGCACTCTTTCGCGCGTTCAAAGTACTCCCGCCGTCCGGTAGCACGCCATGCGGCGAGCAACCCGCGGGCGATGATGCCGCAATCGAAAAAATAGGCGTAGGCGGGGCCACCGTTGACAACAGGCTCGAAGGGAAAGGTGGCGCTCGATTCGCTCCAGGCATCGTGCAGAAGGAACTGAGCCGACTGCTCCGCAGCCTCACGGTACTGCTGTCCGGGAATGAGGCTGTCCAGGTACAGCAGTGTGCTGACCGCATAGCCCGTAATTTCCGTGGAAACCGGCGCGTTGCGGCCCGAGTCAGATAAGTAATACCGGGCCACTCCACCGGCGCGTTCCCGAATACCGGAGTTCAGAAACCACGCACCCGCCCGCTCCAGGGCAGCGTCGATAGAGGGAATGAGGGAGTTGATGATGGGTAGAGCGATAGCGTTCTTATTGTAACATTCGCTCCGATGACCGCCGATCCTGGAGCTTATACTTGAAGGGACCGCCAAAGGCGACTTGATGCGATACGTCCACTTGGTGTTTTTTGCCTGCGCCGCCAGCGCCCAGCAGGCTCCCATCGGCATCGTCCGGGGCGATCTGGTCAAGTGGGAACCGAGCGGAGCAACATCGGGGGAACTGGAGGTACGAACCGCGGAAGGACGGGACTACCAGTGCTCGTTCGACCGTAAGACGTATTTCGAACTGGACAATCAAATGGTGGGTCCGGCGGCGATGTCGAAGGGGGACCGGTTGGAGATCGTGACCGATCGCCGTCCGGGTTCGCAAACCTGCTACGCGCGGACTGTGCACGTATCGGATGCGTCGGCATCGAAGTCCGGGCTGGGGCCGGGCGGGCGGCCACGCTTCCGGGGATCCTGGAGTCCGACGGAATCGTTTGCGCCGAGAGGCGACCTGACGTTCGCCGGTGTGGTGGTAGGCGTGGATCACAATATCCTGACACTGCGAACCCGAGGGGAAGGCCAGAAGGTGATTCTTCTCCGCCAGGACACCCGCTATATCGGCGACGGGCAGCGTGTCGATGCCGAAGGGTTGAAGCGGAACACGCACGTGTTCATCCGCGCCGGGCACAACCTGGACAATGACATCGAGGCATACCAGGTGGTGTGGGGCGACATCGTGCGCGTGCAATAGCGATTTCCCGTTGACATAGGACGATTGTCGTACTACGATTATCGTAGATGCCGCCACGTCCCACCGATGCAGAACTCGAAATCCTCACGGTTCTCTGGAGCCGGGGACCGAGCACGGTCCGCACGGTCCACGAGATTATCTCGGAACGTAAGCCGACTCAATACACCACTGTCCTGAAACAAATGCAGGTGATGGCGGAGAAGGGACTGCTGCGCCGCAATGATGAGCAGCGTTCTCACGTCTATGAGACTGCGCAATCCCGCGAATGGACCCAGCGTCAACTGGCGGGCGACCTGCTGCAGAGAGCCTTCGACGGATCCGCGCGCACCCTCCTTCTGGGCGCGCTGTCTGCCCGGAAGACCTCCAAGCGCGAGATGGCCGAACTGCGCAAATTGCTCGACGAATACGAAGCGGGGATGCGATGACGGCCCTGGATCAACTGGTACAGACGCCCTTCGCGAAGGCGCTTGGCTGGACATTGTTCTATTCGCTTTGGGAGGGCGCCTTTGCAGCCATGGTGTTGCTGGCGGTGCTCTTCGTCGCCCGGTCTCCGCGGGTCCGCTACGCCTGCGCTTGCCTGGCCATGCTCGCAATCGCCGCGGGGTTTTGCGTCACGTTCTACAGCGTCCTGCCGGAGAGCAGCGGAAGAGCTACAACCGTTGCCATCGTCCTACCATCCGCTCCCGTGGACGATCACTCGGTCCCGGCCCGCACGCCGCTCCGGTTGCGCGCGGAGAGCTTGTTGCCATGGATGGCGCCTTTCTGGATGGTGGGCGTCGTCTTCTTTCATTTGCGAAACCTGACGGGATGGATCAACGCTCGGCGCCTGTGCCGCAGGGGTGTCTGTCCGGCCCCCGATGCTTGGCAGCAACGGCTGATCCAACTCCGTGAAAGGCTGCGGGTCTCACAACCGGTGAAGTTGCTCGAATCCGGTATCTCGGACATTCCGGTTGTGATCGGCTATCTATGTCCCGTGATTCTGGTGCCGGCCGGGCTGCTGGCGGGAATGCCGGCGGGGCAACTTGAAGCGCTCCTGTTGCACGAACTGGCGCACATCCGTCGCCGTGATTATCTGGTGAACCTGCTGCAGACAGCGACAGAAGGTTTCCTGTTTTATCACCCGGCGATCTGGTGGATCTCCAAGGTGATTCGCGCCGAGCGGGAGAACTGCTGCGACGACCTGGCCGTTAGCGCCAGCGGCAACCGGCACGAGTATGCCGCCGCCCTGACCGCCTTGGAGCAAACCCGCCTCGATGCGCACGAAGCTGCTCTGGCGGCTACTGGAGGATCTCTCATGATACGAGTTCGCCGTCTGCTGATCCGGCCGGAATGCCCCCGAAGCGTTCTGGCGCCTTTCTTTTCGGCGGCTGTCCTGATGGTTGCGGCGACGGCTGCAGTCGCCGGCTGGCAGGCACCGGCTCCGGCGCCTGCGCCGGCTCCCGAGGTCTCGCCCTACACCAAGTGGCTCAACGAAGATGTGGTGTACATCATCGAGGATCGGGAACGCGCCGCGTTCGAGCGCCTCACAACGAAAGACGAGCGTGAGCACTTCATCGAGCAGTTCTGGCTGCGGCGCGACCCGACGCCGGGTACTCCGAAAAACGAATTCAAGGAAGAACACTATCGTCGCATTGCTTATGCGGACGGACGGTTCACATCGCGTTCGGGCACGCCCGGCTGGAAGACCGATCGCGGACGGATCTACATCCAGTACGGGCCACCCGACGAGATTGAATCGCATCCCACTGGAGGATCGCATGGCAGGAATTTTCCGTGGGAGGCCTGGCGCTATCGCTCTCTCAAGGACATCGGAACGGACGTCATCATCGAGTTCGTCGATAAGAACAATACCGGCGACTACCGCATGACTACCGATCCGCGCGGGCCTGGCCGCTGATTATTCCAGCGTGACGGCGGCGCCTTCTTCGAGCAGCCCTCCGGCGATCACCGAGCAATTCAGCGCCATCGTTCCGTCCAGTTCCTTGACGATTCTTTTCAGAACGTTCAGGTCCTGCTTCAGGGTGTCCGGATTATACGTGGTCATCACGCAGCGGCTGCGGAGTTGCGCCACCTGGATTTCCACCGTTCCGGCACGCAAGCGGCGCCCAGGCCACTGGCGTTCCGTGAGTCCCTCCACTCCGCCAATCACGATGTTGGGACGGAAGCGGCGGCCATCGAAGCCCAGGTGCGCGATCGCTCCGTCGGTGGCGACCAGAAGCGGCAGCACGTCGAACCGTTCCGGCCCTTCGTCGCGAACCAGTTCCGCGTCCTCACCGGCGGCGCCTTTCACCAGCGCCAGTGCCTCCGGCGAATCCCACGGATGTCCGGAGATCCGCGAGATGCCGTCCTCGCCCAGAGATCCCTTCAGCCCGAGTAGCCGGTAGTCGGTTCGTGAAGTCACCACACGGCGCCGCCTGATGACCATCACAGTACGATCGCCGGCAAATCCCAGCGGGCTTACCTCGACCTGAGCCAATCGCTCACCCGCCATCGACTTCACTGGATATCGCCAGAGTTCCTTGATGTACACGATCTGGCTAAGATACCACCTCGATATCCTGGCCGAAGCCCGGCCGGTCGGGTGGGCGCGTGTAGATGCCCTCGGGGCCGCGGCTGATCTGGTACTGCTCCTCCCACAGCTGGTAGACCTCTTTCGGACCGCCGGGCGCGGGCATGAACAACTCGGCCCACGGCGCGTTGACGTTGGCGATGATCCAATGGATGGCAGCTCGAAGTCCGCCGCCGTGCGGGATCACCGGGATGTCGTAGGCGGCGGCCATCGCGCCGATGCGCCGCAGTTCCGTGAGGCCGCCGCACCAGTTGATATCCGGCTGCCAGATGGACGCGGCGTTGTGCTCCAGCAGATAGCGGAAGCCGTAGCGGCCATACTCGTGCTCGCCGGTGGCGATGCGGGTCGATTTGATGGCCGCGTTCAGCCGGCCGAAGCCGGCGTAATCGTGCGGCTGCAGGCCCTCCTCCATCCAGTAGACGCGATAGGGCGCCACCATCTCGGCCATCTCCAGCGTGTAGCGCTCGGTCCAGGACATCCAGCAATCGAGCATGATGTCGCCGTCGGGGCCGAGGGCCGCCCGCGCGCGCTTCACCAGTTCGACGTTCTTCTTCATGCCCTCGCTGGCCGTCGGCGGGACCGTACGGAATCGCCAGTTTCAGCCGCTTGAACCCGAACTCGACGTGCTGTTCGATGTCGTTGCCGGTGCAATAGGCCGGAATGCGCGGCTTCACCTCGCCGCCGATCAGCCGGTACACCGGCATGTCCAGCGCCTTGCCGATGATGTCCCACAGCGCGAGGTCGACGCCGCTGATGGCGTTCATTGTGATGCCCATGCGTCCGTAAGGCATGGTGGAGCGCCAGCAGATGTCCCAGTTGCGCTCGATGTTGAAGGGATCCTCGCTCATCAGCAGCTTGGACAGATGCTCCATCACCACCATGCCGCCGCCCGCGCCGCCGTTGCCGTATCCTTTGATGCCCTTGTCGGTGCGTGATCTCGACGGTGAAGCCGGGCATTTTGCCGGGGTCCGGGAAGAACAGGGATCGCGTCGCCTTGTACTCCGGATAGATCGACATGGGGCTGGCGACTTCGACGTTCTGCGTGGACCATGATCCGGCCGATGGCGTGTAGGAGGGCGCACGCTTGCGTTGGCGTGTGTTGACGAGTCTGACGCCGGTGATCTTGAGCTTGCTTGCCGTACCGACGGGTGATGGTGTGGATTGCGCGGCCAGGGCAGTGATGGGCGCAGCGCTTGCAGCGGTGAGGAAGTTTCGACGATTCATGGTGGAGAGTCCTGGAGAGAATCGTACTACGGTTTGCGGGGTGTTGATTCTCTCTCAGCGCTCAGGCGCTGGCTCGATCTTTAGAAACTCCGCAACTGTCAAGATTCGTGCTCGACCGTACTGCCCGATTCGGAGAAGGTCTTTGTCCCACGTGATAATGTAATCCGATCCTGCCTCGACGGCGCATTCCAACACGCGATTATCGGGCGGGTCCTCCTTGATCACATCGAGCATTCGCTGTGGTGCGACCTGATTCGTGATTCTGGAAAAAGTCTGCTTTAAATCATGAAGCCGGTATCCATCCCAGCCGAATCTCTCTCGCAGTACCCGAAGCGTTTCGGTCATAATCGGCTCGGAAATGTCGATTCGGATTGCGCCGGCCCGCGCCATGTCGAGCAGCCGCGAACCGGCCCCACGGGAGTTCAAGGCACCAATGTAGAAGCTTGTGTCGAGGGTGACAGCAATCACTGGTCGCGCTGCTCTTCACGCCAACCATGCACGACGTCGGCGGCTTGCTCTTCGCGGAATCCAAGGACACGACCCCGTTCCGCGCCGTACCCGAGCAGCGCCTGCCACTCCCCGTCCTCGAGGCCCTTGCGCAATGCTTCCTCGGCCAGCTCTTGAATCGCCTTGCCCTCGGCCTGGGACTTCGCCTGAAGTTGGGCCCAGAGATCATCGGAAATCGCAATCTTGTGCGTTGCCATAGCGCCCCTCCAATTATCGCAACAACGATGCGATTACATTGCCTCAGCGATTTCCGGCGGCCAGGATGACCGTGGCGACCGCTAACAGGGCCAACCCCGCATAAAGCGTGCGCATCGCGTGCCTAGGCGCGGCTTTCCACTCTCCGGTCATCACTCCAGAGACGTTCGCCGTCATGATGTTGAAGATCTGGAACAGCCCCCAACCCACCGACGTTCCCAATACTCCCAGGTAGACCGCGGCGACGCCGTAGATGGACATGGCTCCCATCCAGAGAATCCCCATCAGCGAAGCCAGGCCCGCATCCACCATCCACGGCCCGCGGAACAGGCCCCAGGTGCGGTTATGGAACAGGAGATAGACGCTGTACAAGATGTTGGGGATCAGCCCACCGAACAGTCCGACGGGCCATACTGCGTAGCCGGCACGCGTCGGTGCGACGCCCATGCTGATGGCGCGATCGGCGATGTCCTGGCCGAAGGCGAACGAGTAATTCACCATCGGGGCCATCAAGCCGCACAGCACTGCCATCCCCAGGGCCAGGGCATAGCCACTGCCCGCGGGTTTGGTGTCGCTGCTCTCACGCTCGCGTCCCGCCCTCGCCGATACGATGATCCCGGCTACCATCACGGCCAGTCCGCATAGGATCAGTGCGCCGCGCCCTGTGCCCAGCACCTCGCGATTCTTGAAGAACAACGGAACCAGCGTGCCGAACAGCGATCCGAGTCCGATGATCACCGCACATCCCAGAGCCAGTCCCAGCCGCGCGATGGACAATCCCGAACAGGACTTGCGCAATCCCCCAACCCGCGCCGAGCACGAAGGGCAGCAGCCATTGCCCGAGCGTGAGCCCGCGATAGACGGCGAGCACATCGCCCGCGAGCAGCAGGGCCAGCGCCCACGGCAGCACCACCAGCGAGACCAGGCTGAACACGAGCCAGGTGTTCTCCCACTTCCATCGCCGCGAGAACTTCATCGGCAGCATGCAATTGCCGGCCATGATGCCGGCCAGCAGGATCATGGCGATACCGCCCAACACAGGGGCGGACATACTAATTCTTCACCGCTTCATACATCGCGATGATGTTTTCCGGGCGGCACGTTGGCCAGGATGTTGTGCACCTGCTGGAAGACGAATCCGCCGCCCGGCGCCATGATCTTCACCTGCGACTTCACGTGCTCGCGGACTTCATCGGGCGTGCCGCACGGCAGAATGTCGCGCGTGTCGCAGCCGCCGCCCCAGAAGACCAGGTCGCTTGCCGAAATCGCGCTTCAGTCCTTCCGGCATCCATGCCGCGGCAGCTGATCTGCACGGGGTTGATGGCATCCAGGCCGGCGTCAATCAGGTCCGGCAGCAGCGGACGGACGCGCGCCGCAGCAGTGCAGCATCACCTTGAGCGGGCGCGAGTTGCTTCGCGCGCGCCCACATCATCGCGTGCCGCGGCTTGAAGAACTCCCGATACATCGTCGGCGAAATCTGCGGGCCAGTTCTGCATGCCCAGATCGTCGCCGAAATTGATGACGTCGATGTACGGGCCCACCGCGGCCATGAACTTCTCGAGATTCGCCAGATGGATCTCCACCAGCGCGTCCAGGAACCGGTGGGCGCGCGCGGGTTCTCCGGCCAGCATCATCAGGAAGTTGTCCATGCGGTAGTAGAACTGCCCCATCTCGAGCAGGTTGCCGCCGAACAGCGCGACAATCGCACGGTCCGTCCGGGCGCGCAGGGCTTTGACGCCCGCGGTCAGCTCTTCGGGACTCGATACAGACGGCCCGGGAGGCGAGCCGATGCCCGTCCACATGTGCTCGGGATAGAGTTCGGCGATCCGCGAAAGATCTTCTTCACCGTCCAGAAACGGCCAGGTGGTCTGGTCGAAATGCAGTGATCCTTCCGGCATCCTGGCCATCACCTTGCCGCTCGGTGAACGATAGACCCACTCGGCGCCGCTGCGCTCGGGGACGGCCCATACAGGCATCTTGCACGGAGTGCCGTCGGGCAGAGTCCAATCGGCCCACCACTTCTCCTCCAGGCAGAACCCGCGCCCCATCTCTATGGCATCGGATCCGGACCAGTCGAGAACATCGTCATCGACGATGGCCAGTTGCTGGACCGGGTCGTAGACATAAATAGGACGCGGTTCAAGGCCGAGGGCGGCACGGAGTCTGGGGTACGCGATGGCGGAAATGCCCGATGAGCGGTACGAACCGAGATCGATGGCAACCCGGTCCGGCTCACGGTGGTTCAACGTGGTGAGAATACGCTCGCGCGGTGTCATGAGTTTGGGCTCACGACTAACATATCAGAGCAGACTTTCGGCGGTTAAAATCGGCTATTGACCGAGGGCTGTCTCCTGAAACACTCTGCGGATTTCCGATGCGTCGCCGCCGGGCAGCTTTGCGCGCTGGATCATCAGGATCAGCACCACGCCCTTCACCGGGTCGATCCACGCCTGTGTTCCGTATGCGCCTCCGTGTCCAAACGTCCCTTTCGAGAGCATCGCCGTCACTCCCTGCGGCTCCCTCAGCACGCCTACCCCAAGTCCGTAGCCGCAGCCGGGGGTGAATCCGGCTTTCAGATCGCCCGTGGCATACGTGCTCATGAGTCGCACCGATTCGGCCGAGAGATAACGCTTGCCCTTGAACTCCCCCTCGTTCAGCAGCATTCGCGCGAAGAGCGCATAATCCGGGGCCGTGGAGAACAATCCCCCGTTGCCCAGAGGAGGACGGCTGGTCGAAGTCGGGGAATCCCCATGCAGCAGATCGATGCCGGTCTCCACCAGTTTGTCCCCGTCGCGGAGGGCCGGGCGTGACATACCGGGACAGCTGCTTCGGCGACAGATAGAAGGTCGTGTCTTTCATGCCGAGAGGCCGGAAGATCCGCTGCGCGAGAAAGTCGGCGAACGGCTTTCCCGAGACAATCTCCACCACACGAGCCAGCGTATTAATGCCCGATTGGCAATATCGCCACTGGCTCCCCGGGGCAAATCCCACGGGCTTGGCGGCGAACGCAGGGATGAGATCGGCCAGGGTCCGCGCCGCGTCGCTCTCCTGTTTGGAGGCCTCGCCCATTCCCGACGTGTGCGTCAGCAGGTGGCGCAGCGTGATCACCGCCGGTCGTCCATCCTCGGTCCGCAGGTTTCCGAGTTCGGGGACGTACTTGGCTACCGGGTCGTCAATCGACAGTTTGCCTTCATCCTGCAGCATCAGTACAGCCGTCGCCGTGATCGGCTTGCTCATGGACGCGATCCAGAAGATGGAGTCCGTGCGCATGGGACGACTGCCGGCGGGATCGGCGGTACCGACGGCAGCCAGGTGTACCACTCCTTGCCGGGTGGCCACCAGCGTAACGGCGCCGGGGACTTCGCGCTGGTTGACGAACTCCGTCATCCGTCCCGCGATGGCGTTCAACTTCGCGGGATCCGTCTGGGCCAAGGCGGCCGTGGAAAGCAGGAGGCAAGCGAATCTGAGAAGTCTCATCGCCAACAAGTTTCTCATGAAGGCGGAGCCCGATACGCTAAGATTGCAGAAACGCCGATGTTGCCTACTCGAATCGCCCTTCTGCTCTTCTCGTTAGTTTCACTCTCCGGACAGACGTTTCCCGATGCCCTGTTCCAGGGGTTGGAGTGGCGCTTCATCGGCCCATTTCGCGCGGGTCGGGTAATTACCGCGACGGGTGTGCCCGGCAATCCAAATCTCTACTACTTCGGCGCGGTGGGCGGCGGACTTTGGAAATCCACCAACGCCGGACTCACCTGGACGCCGATCTTCGACGCAAATCCGGTGGCATCCATCGGCGACATGGCGGTGGCGCCTTCGAATCCTGACGTGATTTATGTGGGCACCGGCGAAACCGACATCCGGTCCGATCTTGCGATGGGGGATGGCGTCTACAAATCGACAGACGCGGGCAAGACCTGGAGTCGCGCAGGCTTGCGGGACACGATGCAGATCGGGCGAGTGCTGGTGGATCCCACGAATCCGGACACCGTGTTCGTGGCTGCGCTGGGTCATGCTTACGGACCGAACGATGAGCGCGGATTGTTCCGGTCTGTCGATGGCGGGCGGAATTGGAAGCGCGTGCTGAATACCGGCTCCGAAACCGGCTCGGTGGACGTCGCGTTCGAGCCGGGCAATACCCGCGTTCTCTACGCGGTGACATGGGGCGCCCGGCGTCCGCCATGGAGCACGTACGCTCCGGTGGTGATCAGCGGTTCGGAAGTGCATAAGTCCACCGACAGCGGAGAGACTTGGACGAAACTACCGGGTGACGGCCTTCCGCCGCTGCAGACGCGCGGTCGCGGGGGCATCGCCGTCGCGCGTGATGGCCGGGTGTATCTGCTGCTGGAGGCGAAGGAGGGCGGACTGTTCCGCTCCGACGACGGCGGCAGCACCTGGACGCGCGCAAGTTCCGATCCGCGAATCACAAGCCGCGGGTGGTACTTCGGCCAGGTTACCGTGGATCCGAACAACCCGGACGTGGTCTATATTCCGAACGTGGCGCTGTACTGGTCGCGTAACGCGGGAAAGACTTTTGAGGTTCTGAAGGGCGCGCCGGGAGGCGATGACTATCATTCGCTATGGGTGGATCCGCACCATCCGGCACGCATGATCTCCGGCACGGATCAGGGTGTGACCATCACGGTGGATGGCGGAAAGACCTGGTCGCCGTGGTACAACCAGCCCACCGCGCAGATGTACCACGTCGCGGTGGACCATCAGTTCCCGTATTGGGTGTACGGATCCCAGCAGGACAGCGGCACGGTCGCATTGCCCAGCCGTTCCGATCACGGAACCATCAGCGAGTATGACCGGCGCGCCGTAGGCGGTGCGGAAAGCGGTGCGATCGCGCCGGATCCCGAGGATTCCAACATCGTCTATGTGGGTAACACGTACGGCTCTCTGGCGCGCTTCGACAAGCGGACTTCGCAGAGTCAGAACATAACGCCATGGCCCTCATTCGCTTTCGGCATCGACATGCCGCAAAGGAAATACCGGTTCCCCTGGACGGCTCCGCTGGTGTTCTCGACGAAAGGCCCGAAGACGCTCTACTTCGGCGCGCAGGTACTACTGAAGTCCACTGATGGTGGGTTGAACTGGGCCGAGATCAGTCCGGACCTTACGGGTGATGAGCGCAAACCGGGCGCCCCGGCGGCGGAGGGCCCGCCCAGCGTCGCGAATGCGAAATCGCGCGGGTATGGAGTGATCTACTCCATCGCGCCTTCGCCGCTCGACGCCGGTTTGATCTGGGTGGGATCCGATACGGGTCTGGTTCACGTCACTCACAACGGCGGCAAGAATTGGACCAACGTCACGCCTAAAGGACTGGCTGACTGGAGCAAAGTCACGCATATTGAGGCATCGCACTTCGATGCCGCAACGGCTTACGCGGCCGTGGATCGTCATCGCCTCGATGACTACCAGCCATACTTGTTCCGCACGCGGGACTCCGGTAACACCTGGACACGCGTTAACGACGGGATTGAGGATCACTCGTTCCTGAACGCAATTCGCGAAGATCCGGCGCGGCGGGGCCTGCTGTTTGCGGCAACAGAAAAGGGCGTATATGTTTCGTTCGACGACGGCGACCACTGGCAGCCGCTTCAGCGCAACCTGCCGGTGAGTTCCGTTCGCGACGTTGTGGTGAAGGATGATGACCTGGTGGTCGCGACGCACGGCCGGGGGTTCTGGATCCTCGATAACTTCGCCTCTCTCCGGCAGACCGCGCCGGAAGTGCGAGACGCAGACGCGTGGCTGTACCGGCCAGCGCGAGCGGTACGAATTCTGAACGACGTGTTCCCCGGTACGCCGTTGCCGCCCGAAGTGCCGCAGGCGAAGAATCCGCCCTCTGGCGCCGTCATCGACTTCAACCTCAAGTCCGCCGGTGAAGACTGCACGCTGGATATCCTGAACAGCGCGGGCGATTTGTTCCGGCGTTTCACCACACGCGACGTTCCGGCTATGAGACAGCGGACCCCGGTGGTTTCGGATCTTTGGATCCCGCCGCCCCGGCGATTGACCTGCAACGCGGGGATGAACCGCTTTGTATGGGATCTCCGCTACGGACCGCCCGGCGTCGATGGCGAAGAAGGTCCGGCTTCGGGACCTCTCGTGCGTCCCGGCCAGTATGTGGCTCGACTCACCGCAGCTGGACGCACACTGACACAGCCGCTCGAAGTCGTCCTGGATCCGCGCTCCACGGCCACCGCGGCCGAACTCCAATCGCAGTTCGAGCTGGGCATGAATTCGGTTCGCGAAATCGAGCTCGTGTCGGGGCTGATCGCGAAAGCGCGAACGGCGCCCGCCTCGGGCCAGCGCGATGCTCGCATCGCCCGTCTGAACGCTGCGCTGCGGAGTCTGAGCGCGGTCCTGAGCGTCGCCAACAGCGCCGATCGTACGCCGCCCGCTCAAGCCTATGCCTTGTACCAGGCCACTCTGCGTGAGATCGAAGCGTCGGGCCGGTAAACGGCTTTGAATCCGTGATGAAATGGATTTCGCCATGAGAATCGTACTCTTCCTCGCCGCCGCACTCTCGGTCTCGGCACAGACCGCGCCGTTCCGCCCGCCTGCGGTCCCGCTCATCGCGCACGACCCGTACTTCAGTGTCTGGTCCATGGCAGACCACTTGTACGATGACGACACACGGCACTGGACGGGCAAACCGCAGAGTCTCACTGGCGCTAATCCGCGTGGACGGCAAGAGTTATCGCGTCATGGGCCGGGCGCCTCAGAACGTACCTCCGCTGCCGCAGACCGCTGTGGACGTGCTGCCCACTCGAACCATCTACCAGTTCGCCGGCGCCGGAATCGGACTCCGACTCACCTTCCTGACTCCGGCGCTGCCCAAGGACCTGGACGTCCAGTCCCGGCCGCTGACCTATTTGGTTTGGGAGGTTTCGTCCACCGATGGCCGGGATCACGAGATCGACACCTATCTGGATGCATCGTCGGAATTGGCCGTCAACACTCCTGAGGAACCGGTAGCGTGGGCGCGGTTCCGAGTGGACGGGCATGATGTTCTTCGGATGGGATCGCGGCAGCAGCCGGTGCTGGAGAAGGTCGGCGATGACTTACGAATCGATTGGGGCTATCTGTATCTGGCAGCCGACAGACCCGATGGCGTGAGCCAGGCGCACTTCCCCGCCCCCAGGCTCTGAGCAGAGTTTCCAGAAGGACGGCAAGCTCCCCGACAATGACAATCTCAAGGAGCAGCCCGCGGGACGCCGTGATGGACTGCCGGTCCTGGCCGTTGGAGTTCACCTTCGGCACGGCGGGTCAACTCCCGGTGTCGCCGGTATCAGATGATCGCGTACGACGACCTCTACTCGCTCGAGTATTTCGAGCGCAGGGTGCGAGCCATGGTGGCGTCGGAACGGTGCGGGTGCGGCGGACCTGCTGCGAGATGCCGGGCTCGAGTACGGCGATCTCGCGGCTAAGAGCAAGGCATTCGACGACGAGTTGATGACCGCTCTGCGGAGTGCCGGCGGCGAACGCGTATGCGCGACTCGCCGCGCTGGCGTACCGGCAAACGCTGGCGGCGCACAAACTGGTGGCCGACGCCGATGGCACCCCGCTGTACTTTCCGAAGGAAAACTTCAGCAACGGCTGCATCGGCACCGTGGATGTGTTTTATCCCAGTGCGCCGTTCTTCCTGCTGTTCAATCCGACGCTGCTGAAGGCGCAGCTGCGTCCGGTGCTGGACTACGCGCGCGATGGGGCGCTGGAAGTTTCCCGTTCGCGCCGCATGATCTGGGAACGTACCCGCAGGCCAACGGCCAGGTGTACGGCGGCGGCGAGCAGAACGAAGACAACCAGATGCCGGTGGAAGAGAGCGGCAACATGCTGATCCTCGCGCTGGCGCTGGCCACGAGCGAGGGCAACGCGGAGTTCGCCGAGACGTACTGGCCGCATTTGACGCAAGTGGGCCGAGTATCTGAAGGAGAAGGGCCTCGATCCCGGAGAATCAGCTCTGCACCGACGACTTCGCGGGCCATCTGGCGCACAACGCCAACCTCTCGATCAAGGCCATCGTGGCGCTTGGGGGCGTACGCGCAAGCTGTGCCGAGTTGACGGGGCGAACGACCGAGGCTGCGGCATACCGCAAGACCGCGGAGGAGTTCGCCGCGCAAGTGGATGGACGCTGGCCGACGACGGCGACCATTACCGGCTGGCGTTCGACAAGGCCGGGCACGTGGAGCCAGAAATACAACCTGGTGTGGGATCGCTTGCTCGGGCTCAACCTGTTTCCCGCCGGACGTCGCGCGCAAGGAGATCGCCTTCTACAAGACGCATGCAGGAGCCGCTACGGCCTGCCGCTCGACAATCGCGCAGAAGTATACGAAGCTCGACTGGATTCGTCTGGACCGCCACGCTGGCCGATTCCCGTGCCGATTTCGAAGCGCTGGTGTCGCCGGCGTACGAGTTCGCCAACGAAACGCCGACGCGGGTGCCGCTGAGCGACTGGTACTGGACCACCGACGCGAAGCAGCGCGGATTCCAGGCGCGGTCGGTGGTCGGCGGATTGTTCATCAAGATGCTGAGCGATCCGGCTATTTGGAAGTATTGGTCCAGCCGTTGACAGGCCGGCGATTGCCGCTACCCTTGCGCCCGGATTTAGCCTGTCTCAATATCGAAGCATGGCGCAACCCGTCGAACTTTCCTCTGACCAGTTGAGGCGTAGGTGCGATCCGAAGGCCTTGGGTTTCGAGACGACCGCGGAACTGCCCAGACTGACAGAAATCCTGGGCCAGCCGCGGGCTGTGGCGGCGCTCTCGTTCGGCACCAGCATCGCGAGCCACGGATTTAACCTGTTCGCCATGGGTCAGACCGGCTCCGGCAAGACGACACTGGTCCGGGAATACCTTGAGCGCCGTGCCGCCGGCGAGTCGCGCCCTCGCGACTACTGCTACGTCTATAACTTCTCGAATCCCCGTTGTCCAACTCCCCTTCCATTGCCCGCCGGAGGGGCCGTCCAGTTCAAGAAGGACATCGATACGCTGGTGGAGGAACTGAAGGTGGAACTCACCAAAGCTTTCGACGCCGATGAATACTCCAGCCATCGCGACAAGGTGGTACGCGAGCTCGAACAGAAGCGCCGAGAGGAGTTGGAGCGCATCGAACAGCACTGCAAGAACGCCGGTTTTCAGCTACTGAAAGGTCCGGCAGGCCTCTTGATGGTTCCCTTGATCGGAGACAAACTGCCCACCGAGGAAGATCTGGAAAAGCTGACGTCCGAGGAGAAAGGACGCCTGGCGCTCGCCCGCGAGAGTGTCCAGCATGAAATCGAGGCGCATTTTCGTGCGATTCGCGATCTCGAAAAGGCAGCCCGCGAAGCGATTCGCACGGTGGATACCGACACCGCCGCCTTTGCCACAGGCCATCTCATCGACGAGGTAAGAGCGCGGTATCAGGACCAGCCCGCCGTCCTCGGGTATCTCGATGCGATGCAGAAAGACATCGTCGCCAATGCCGACGACCTGAAGAAATCCAAGGAGCCCGAACCCGCTCCCACGCCCCTCGGCTCGATCGTTTCGGGCGGCGACAAAGCCCTGGTTCGATATCAGGTGAATGTCCTGGTAGACAACAAGAACCTGACTGGAGCGCCGGTGGTCGTCGAGAGTAACCCGACCTATTACAACCTTACCGGACGCATTGAGCACGTGACCACCCTGGGCGGCATCGTGACCGATCACACCATGATCAAGCCCGGGGCGCTTCACCGCGCCAACGGAGGCTATCTGATCATTCCAGCCAGGGAGTGCCTGATGAACGCATTCGCCTGGGAGGGACTCAAACGCGCCTTGAAGAATCGATCCCTGCGCATCGAAGAACTCGGAACACAGGTTGGACTCCTGAGTACCGTCAGCCTGGATCCGGAGGCAGTCCCGCTGGACACCAAGGTTGTGCTCATCGGAAGTCCAGCCGTCTACTACTTCCTTCTGGGGAATGATGAAGACTTCCAGAAACTATTCAAGGTGAAGGCGGACTTCACCACTACGATGAAACGCAGCGCCGAATCCGAGCACGCCTATTCGTTGTTTGTGAATACGATCGCCCAGGAGGAGAATACTCTTCCCTTCGACAGCGCCGCGGTGGCCCGCATCATCGACTACGGATCGCGCATTGCGGAGGATCAGGACGAGCTTACGACGCGCTTTGGCGATATCGCCGACCTCATCCGCGAGGCCGCCCACGGAGCCGGCCAGAACTCGCACCTCGCCGTCACCGCCGCTGACATTGCCGCTGCAGAGGATGCGCGGCGCTACCGCCAGAATCTCGTTGAGGAAAGGGCTCAGGAAGCGTTCGCCAAAGGAACAGTCCTGATGAACACATCCGGGATGGCTGTGGGGACCGTTAACGGACTGTCCGTCCTGTCGCTCGGCGACTCCACGTTTGGCCATCCTGTCCGCCTCAGCGCAACGGTCGGCGCGGGCCGCCGGGGTGTAGTCAGCATAGAACGCGAGGTGGAATTGAGCGGCCCGATCCACGGCAAAGGCGTGTTGATTCTGAGCGGGTATCTCACGCGTCAGTACGGTCAATCGGGCCCGCTAACACTTTCGGCAAGCCTTGTTTTCGAGCAATCGTACGGCATGGTGGAGGGCGACAGCGCCTCTCTTGCCGAATTGTGCGCCTTGTTGTCAGCCATATCGGAGACAGCCGTCCGGCAAGACATCAGCATTACGGGATCCATTAACCAGCACGGCGACGTACAAGCCATTGGCGGTGCGATCGCGAAAGTTGAAGGCTACTTCGACCTGTGCCGCGCACGCGGGCTTACGGGTACACAAGGTGTCCTTCTTCCGGCATCCAACCGGCGGCATCTCATGTTACGGGACGACGTGGTGGAGGCCGTACGGGCGGGACAATTCCACGTCTGGGTGGCCCAGACAGTAGATGAGGCATTAGAGCTACTCACGGGCTGCCAGGCAGTTGACTTACACGGGGCCGTCGCGGCGTCGTTAGCTAAGTACACCCAGATCATCCAAGCACTCTCATCCGGCGAGGACCGGAAGAGCGCCCACTCGGGCGCCTAACTTGTCGGTGGATACGAATCGCGCCAGGGCTTTGTCTTTCCGCACCGAGTCAATCGGAAATGCCTGGTTGTGCATTATCAACCAAACTCCCGGCGGCAACAGATTCGCGGCAAACAGGCTTTCCGTCAAGTTCTGCAGCCCATCGCTATTTTCGAAACCTAGCGGTGTCATTGCACCCGTTAGAATAATTGGTACGTCTAACAATGGAATTGCGGCTCTTAATCGCAATCCCGTCTCCACCATTGTGTCGGTGCCGTGCGTAACTACCACTGGCGCCCTTCGCTCAGCCAGTCTCGAGATCACAGCGTCCACCACTACCTGCCGGTCCGCGTCGGTCATGTCGAGGCTATCCTTATTCATCAACCTGGTTGTCTGCACTTCGGCCTCCGGCAGGCGCAGCCGGTCCAGATAGCGCACAATCTTATCCTCCACGTTCTCAACCGATCCGGTACGCTCCGAATACACCTTCTCAATTGTGCCGCCGCAGGACAACAGATGTATAAATCGCATGCTGGAGCCGCTCTTCTATATCAGTACGATCTGTTCCTGCACCTCGCCGGTCACCCGAGCCTCTGATTCGCCAACGAAGACATTCACTTCCAGACGCACCCCGAAATCGGCGAGATAGATCCCCGGCTCGATGGAGAATCCGGTCCACGGGATCACTCGCCGGTCATCGTGTGTCTCGAGATTATCCATGTTAGCGCCTGAACCGTGAACATCCGTGCCGATGGAATGGCCCGTGCGATGGAAGAAGTAGTCCCCGTATCCCTGTTCCCTGATGTAACTCCGAGCCGCATCGTCCACCTCAAACCCCCGGAGCACCTGGCCATCCGTTACAGCTTCCTGGACCCGCTGTATACCCCGATTTCGCGCCTCACGAACAATGTGAAAAATCTTCTGGAATGAGTCCGGTGGGTTCTCGCCGCAGTACCCCATCCAGGTGATGTCGTAGTACACGGAATCAGGCCGGTTGCACTTCGCCCAGAGGTCGATCAAGACGATATCACCCGGCTTTATCTCGGAGCACCCGCCCGGTTTCGGATCATAGTGCGGGTTCGACGCATTGGCGTTTGCAGACACATTCGGCCCGTGATCCGTGAACAGTCCGTCAGCCTTGAATCGGTCGGCGATGAACTGCTGTACTTCCCATTCGGTCACGGTTAAGTTCGCGCGGATCCGCTGCCCGATAAAGCGGAAGGCCTCTCTGCGCGTCGCATCCACCAACCGGCCGGCCTGAAGGTGGCTTTCGAGTTGATCTTCGCTCCAGCGCGCCTCGAAATGCTGGACCATGTCCGCCGACGTGACCACCTCGACACCGCATGCGCGCACAAGTTCGATGGTGCCCGCATCTACCATGGATACGTACGGCACGGCGCAATCGGCCGAATACTGCATGGCCACGCGTTTGCTTCCGGCGAGCAGTCCGGCCAGTCCCTGTTTCTGCTCGTTCCACCCCGAGTAGGCGGTCTTGCCTCCGGGAAGCGAGTCCAAGTGGTACGACTCGATCCGGTGGACGAGTTTCCGGGGCTCTCCTTCGGCGGGAATGAAGTAATACCATCGCCGCGATACGATGCCCTTTGGTGAAAGATCCAGGACGCGATAGGCGAGCGGGTCCCGATAATGATGATCGAAAAACAACCACCCGTCGACGCCTGCCTCGCGGATTGCCTGCTGAATAGCTTGTAGGTTCATGGCTACTTCACTCCTGACATGAGTCGAACAGTCGGTTTCACCAACACCGCAAGTACCAGGGCGGCGGCAATGGAGAAGCCGGCAACGATACCGAACAGCGATGGTACGGTCAGCGAGACATACAATGACGCGAGCCGACCACCCAGATAGTTACCAACCGAGAGCGCCAGGAACCAGACGCCCATCATCAACCCAGTTACCCGCGCCGGAGCCAGCTTGGTCATGGCGCTCAGTCCAACTGGACTCAGGCACAGCTCCCCAACGGTGTGACCGATATAAGTCAGTACAAGCCACCAGGGACTGACCTTCACTCCCGATCCGGCAATCACCGCGGCTGGAACCAGCACGGCAAAGCCAAGCCCGACGAACAATAGGCCCAGGGCGAATTTTGTGGGACTCGACGGATCTCGCCTGCCCAATGAAATCCAAATCCATGCGAACACCGGCGCCAGGCTGATGATGAACATAGCGTTCAATGACTGGTACCAACTGGCCGGAAACGTCCATCCAAACACCCGGTTATCGGTGCTTCGCTGCGCGAAAAGGCTGAGTGAGCTGCCGGCCTGTTCAAAAGCGGACCAGAACAGGGTGGCCGCGATGAACAGAACCAGGATCGCCAGCGACCGTTTTCGCTCTAGCGGCGACCATCCCCGGCCGAACAGCAGCCACGCGAACACCGAACTCGACAGAATTAAAAGTCCCAAACCGAAGGCATCCCCGATGTTTTCGGCCGTGAAAGACAGAGTCCCGTTCCAGATGAGAAACGCGAGCAGGCCAACGACGGATAGTACACAAAGAATCCCAATGACAACGCCCCGGCCGATCTGGATTCTGGCGGCGGGAGCCAGTCCCGCCTCACCCAGGTACTTTGCGCCCGCGACATACTGGATCAGTCCGATCATCATGCCGAATCCGGCAAGAGCGAAACCAAGATGCCAGTTGATTCTCTGTCCCACCCATCCGCAAATCAGCGGAGATAGAAACGCTCCCAGGTTGATCCCCATGTAGAAGATGGAGAATCCGGCATCGCGGCGGCTGTCGCCTGGGGGATAGATGGATCCGACAATGGTGCTCGCGTTCGGCTTCAGCAGTCCGGTGCCGAGAACGATCAGGAGGAGCCCGGTGTAGAACGGAGCGAGACCGGTTATCGCCAGACAGAACTGCCCGCAGATGATCAGAATCCCGCCATACAGAACAGCGCGCCGCGCACCAATCATCCGATCGGCAATCCAGCCTCCGGGGAGACTGAGAAGGTAGACGCTGGCAGTGTACAGGCCATAGATGATTCCAGCCTTGGGCACGTCAAACGCGAGTCCGCCATTAGCGGCGCTGGCCGTCATGAACAGGATCAGCAGCGCCCGCATCCCGTAATAGCTGAAGCGCTCCCACATCTCCGTGAAGAACAACGTCGCGAGTCCGCGTGGATGTCCGAAGAAACGGGTGTCGGTGGGACCGGTGCTGCCTGCGTCAGTTATCGTCGCCATAGTCGGTGGATCACTCGGTTGCCTTTCTCCAGCGGATAGTCGGTCTCAAGTTTAACAGGCCCGCTATTTCCTTGGGCTCAATCACAGTAAACTGCAGCGCGTCGTCGAGCCAATCCTGACTCAGTCCGTCGGTATACTGAGTGGCAACGGTGACGGTGTACTCCTGCCGGCTGAGATTGCACTCGAGTGCGAAATCGATTTCGAGGACATCTCCAGGGAGATAATCGCCAAGTTCGAGTTGCTCCACACGCGTATTGGTTCCGAAAACATCGATTCCCAGGCGATTACGTATTAGCAAACCCACGACTGGACTCGTCACCGGGCGCGCGAATCGGGCAGTGACACGAATCGTCACATGCTCCCCGCTGGTCAGCGCCCTACGCGGTTCGCCGTCAGCGTTCAGGATTTCGACGTTTACGATGCGGCTGGCGCCGTCGCCGTGGCGAAAACTTGGCCGGAGCTTGTGATCCGGCTCCGTCTCGGGTTTCACGTCCGCGTTTTCGCGTTCCAGCACGAAACCCACATATCGATTGACGACGTCCTTGGGTTCACCCTCGGCGGCGATCTGCCCATTCAGCATGAAAATCGCTCGCGTCGAGAGCCTCTTCACTAATCCCAGATCGTGGGAAACAAACAGAACCGTCACGCCTCGCTTCTTCAGCTCTTCGAACTTCTGCACGCATTTATTGGCAAAGATCGCATCACCCACCGCGAGGGCCTCATCGACAATCAGGATTTCGGGCTCAATGTGAATGGCGGTGGAGAATGCGAGGCGGACGTACATCCCAGTCGAGTACTCCTTCACCGGACGGTCAATGAAAGGTCCGATGCCGGCGAATTCCTCAATGCGGGGAAAGGCGGCCGCTATTTCACGGCGGGATAATCCAAGGATCTCGCCATTCAGGAAAACGTTATCGCGGCCAGTGAATTCGGGATTGAATCCGGCTCCGAGTTCGAGCAGGGCCGCCACGCGCCCCTGTTTGAGGACACGTCCTGTGGTGGGCTGCAAAATGCCGCTGACAATTTGCAGGAGAGTGCTCTTTCCGGATCCGTTGGGCCCAATGAGGCTCAGCACCTCCCCTTTTTCCACCTGGAAGCTCACATTGCGGAGAGCCCAGAAATCAGTGCGGCGAGCCTTGCCAAAAAAGGGCAACACTTCTCGGAGGCGATCCGAAGGACGGCTGTAGAGAGGGAAGATTTTGGAAACGTGCTGGACCAGAAGCACAGCGGCAATCCAAACTATAGCGTGGATTGCCGCCTGAGCTCAACAAACAGATTACATCCGAATTGTGAGAGTGAGATCTGCGCCCGGAAATGCGTCTGGCGCCTGAGGCACTCCCACGATATCCAGACTGAGCTGGGACTTCGCCTTCAAGGGAGGCATCCCGAACCCGTTCACAGAAGCGATTGATACCCCTGCGGGAATCGTGAGATCGCAATACGGCTGATTGTCTTGCTTTAGCCGTAAAGACACCGCTCCGTTGGCAGACTCTCGCAAGGTTGCGTAGATATCGCGGACCGCATGCGCGTCCTCTACCAGGAGGGGAGGAGCAGCATCAGTCTGGATGGCGAGCGTTCCCTCCAGTTGAATCGAGAACTGGCCGCCGGACAGAGTCCGGATGCCGTAATCGTCCAGAGTCGTAAACGAGATCCTGGTCACTGGACTGTCGCCGCGAGAGTTCGTCAGGAACAACTCGGCCGCGCCAATCCTGACGTCCGGCAAGAAAACCGGGAAAGAGTAGCTGCCGCTCGAAGGGCTTCCGAAGAAATCCCGCACGAAGGGAACAATGTATACCCTACGAGAGAGAGCAATCACCGGCGTCCCCGTCACGTGCTCCAGCGCCGACGTTCCGTGAGAAGCCCGAGTGACTTCGCAACTCGCGCCGTCATCTGCCACGGTCCTTACGATCATGATCTCGCCGTCGATCTGCACGATGTCGCCCGCTGCCGGCGCAGGACTTCCAGTGAGCGGAACGGTGGTGGCCGTGTCATCGAACGTGGACGTCACCACGAGCGCCGGGATTCCCGCGATCTCGTCCATATACAGCAACGTCAGCGTACCCGCGGAGATTGTCCGCGTATTGACCACCGACTCAAACCCGACGCCGCTCAATTCCACCGTACCGTGACCGGCTGGAATTAACCCGAAAAATGGAGCCGGTGGAACGTCAGAGTCCATCACGGCAGTGCCCGCGCCTCCGATCCTCCACCGTGTGATCGCTGACAATTCCGCTGCGCACTCCTGATCGTGGACATTGGCCGACCGGCCCGTAATCTCGACGGTTGCACCTTCGCGGTTCGGAATCTCGAACTCGGCGGGACCCTGTTTCGTGAGTGCTCCAAACTTCCAACTCGGCTCCGCAATCACGAACGAACTGTCCGGTCCCGGTTCGAAATCCCACCTCGGGCTTACCGTTAACGTCGTGGCATCATTGGCCGTGATGGAACGTTCCTGGCCGGCGCCCGCACCCGCCGAGATCCGCACCACCATTCCGCGATTCTCGTTCACAAGCATGTGCAGCGTGCTGTTTCCGATCAGGTTCGGCCCGTGAATATCCGCACCGGCTTCCGGCTGTATCTCCAGCCGCCAGTAGAAATTTGCGTGATCGTAGTTCTCATCTGGAGGACTGGAGACCTCCGATGGGTGCAGGCCGGTGTCCGTAAACGACGTCTCTGTGGCCACCCCTGTCGCGATTCTTATCAACTGCGCCGGCGTGACTCCCCGGTAAGCGCGGAACCCGGAAGTTGAGGGCGAGAAGCTGAGGTTGGTCAGTGTCACCTGGTTCGTTTCCGCTCCCGCTGGAACCGTCGCTCGAACCGTAAATGACAGTGAGCCCTCATTCCCCTGCTCGTCTACAGCGCTAACAGCATAGTAGAGTGTCTGACCGCCGGAGAGCGACCCACCTTCGCTCTGAATCACGGGAGTGAGGCTGAGTAATGGAATGGCAGCGGCCGACTTGCCTGGCTTAGTTGGGGTGGAATACCCAACGCTCAGCTGAACACTGTAGCTTCCGTCGGCGGACTGCTTCGCATCCTCCGCTACGGAGAACTCGGGCGCACCTGTATCATCCAATACGTCCCCTAACAATGGCCGCGGGATACCAAGGCCGAACGACGGCTCACGCCGGCCTGCATGCCCGCCGATGGAAATTCCGGTATACCATTCGTCGTCATGGTACTGGGCCGTGATGACGACCGTCCGGTAGTTCAACCCTGGGGCGACACGGACGATCCTGAACGGCTGACGCGTCAAGCCTTCCTTCTCATAGGTGATCGCGATCAGATCGCCTGGCATCAGGCCGAACCCGCGGACACTCGTTGCAAACTCCGTATACAGATTACCTTCGATGCTCTTGTTCAACTGCAGCCGCAGAATTCGTGACGCCTGGTCGAAATTGGGTAAGCCGAGCGCCGTCAGGGATGTCGTGATCTCCTGACGCATGAGGGTGACATCGTCAATGTCAACCAGCGATAGGCTGTCCTGTTGATATTCGTTGAACTCGTCCTGGAACTCTACGGAGAAACGGTTGGGCGACTCGGCCGCATTCCGGGCCCAAAAGCGAATGTACGGCTCTCCATTCGGCTTGCGCAGAATTCCCGAGAACGATGCTGAGCCGTCGCTGAACTCGAATGCCGGCCACCCGCCATCCAAGGCGTCGACACTATTGGATGACTCTGACCGGTTGGCCTGTTGCACCGCCAGTGCACCCTCCGGCCTCAGCATGATGCGCCCATCGGCTCCGTAGGTCAACAGCAACGCCGATCCATTGCGCACCCCCCGAACAATGTCGGCGGCGCTTCGCCTTTTTCGAATTATCAGGTTGCATTGGTACCTGGGAATGGTGGTCGAATTCCCGTTAAGATCCTTCGTCTCCACGGGCTCATCGCAAAACGCTGCGGTGGCCGCGAAACTCGCGACATCAATGTCGTCTACAGACCAACCGCTACGGCGTAAGACGTCAAGCAACACCCATGCGGGATTGTTGGTGGAAGCGTCGTCAAGCGGCGTACCGATGGCGTCGAATCGGGGGACTTTCAGCCCTTGCGCCAAAACCTGGATTCGGGGGACTGAAGAACCATTGTTGATTCGATTCGGAACCACCACGGACAGCAGCGCCATGCTACCGTACGGATCCCCCAGCGCCTTTCCTGTGGAGTCACAGAAATCGGAGTTAAACGCTCCCGAAACCTCACCGCGGCCGACTACGCGAAACCAGCCAGTCCCGGTCATATTCGCGCCGTCCACCGCCTCCGGCAGTTCCACGTCGTTCACAACCACCTTGATGACACGCTCGATCTCGCCGGCGCCTAACAACACTTCGAATCGGGTCAAGTTGCCGTCATTGCGTGCGAATACGATCGGCGGCTGGTACCACGCTGTGCCATACAACAGCGGAACGAAATCATTGTAGCGAGCTTCGTTATCAAGGACTGCGGAGGCGTGCATCCCCTTCTCTCCGTACCCGCGGACCAGCACCGACGCCGGGACAAACTCGATTCCACCGAACCGCCGGGTAGTCTTTCCCGATGCATCCTGGTCGAACATCCCCCGCTCCTCACATTGGGCGCGTGTATATCCGCAATTGCCAAACGGCTGGCCGTCGGTGTCCAGACTTCCCAACCCGTTAGTCTCGCCCGCCGAGTAGCCACACCGGTAGAACGGCGAATACCGTCCGAGGCTGCCGCCATCAAGTGCTTCTTTCCGCTGTGCCTCAGTCCCTGGAAACGCCCACGGACAACGGCGTTGTATTCGGATTTCGGGTAGTTGTGCGCGCTGTAGGTTGAGCCGGTTCGCGAAAGTCACCTTGAACGTGGATGCCGCAATTTCGTCAGGAGGCCCGGCGATGCCCCGGAACACAATTCGTTTCTCTGTTACGGCATCGCCGCCGGCCAGATCATAAAATACGAATCCAACGGTCAACTGCGCGCCCTTGAATCCTTCCAGCCATTCGATCTCGGAGAAGTAGGAATCGGCATTAGCCAATACCAGCGAGATCTTCGCAGCGCCGTCTGCTCCGTCATCGAGTGACGACTTCAGTTCAAACAGGTTGTGACTCAGCACCCGGGCACGATAGCTCGCGCCGTCTAAGTCAACCTTGTGGGTACTCCACAGTTCACGCCGGCCCGACGGCCAAACGCACTCGAACAGGAACAGCGGGGTCTCACCGGATTCCTGTTGTTTGATGATGTTGAAGTCCTGCATGGGTGTCAGTCTCTTGCTACAATCTGTAAGTCGCATCGATGCTGGTCAGGGCCGTCCGAGACCAGGCGCAGAACGTCGTCATCGAATCGCGCATGCGAGAAGACACCGTTTCGGCTGTCTGTCCGCTGATACGCCGATGACGCGGGCTGCGGCTCCGCTTGAATACCGAATACATCAACTGAACCGCCGGGAGGCAGCACCAGCGAGAACGTGACGGACTCACCGGTAGAGTTCAGCGCTCCTGAGAGGGCCCATCGCGCCCACGCGGAGCCGGGCATGAGCAACCGCGATTGCGCGTCGGATGTCGCCGAGCGTGTCAATGTCAGGCTGGAGCTCGAGACAGACCGCGCGTAGACGCCCAGACAATACGTAAACCACGCCGGAGCCGGCAAGGTCTGAGAGAGCGCCTGATCGGTCTGTCCGGCATTGATCAGGCGCGTGGCACGTGCGCCACCGAGTGGATCGTCGATGCCCTTCGTCAGCTGAATCATCGGACCGTTGGTCCAGCAGTTCTTACCCAGGTCTTCGCTGTGGGCGAGAAGGTTAACGGCCGGGTCCAAGAAGGTAAACGTACCTCTTCGTCCTTCCACTGCCTGGAACAGCTTCTTCAAGGACTCGGCCTCGACATCCGTCAAATTGCCGAACCCGAGTTGCCAGCGATTCAGGCGGGGGCTCGAATCCGAATGAGTCACCATGCTTCCGTCCCCGAGATTGTTGATCAGACCACGGGTGAGTCGCCTTCGCACCAGGGGGTACTGCGCTGTGGATCCTGTTCTTAGTTGGGGGAATATCAGCATCACGTTCGGCTCTCCTTGATCTTCAGTTCCGTTTTCACCCTTGCGCCCGACAGGAATTCACCTTGCAACTCGTCGCCTTCAACAACGCAACTCGGGTACACCGTTCCATCCCATGGATCGGTGAAGGAAAACGGTGACGCCGGATCGCCTTGATCGAAGAACTCGGCCACGGCCTGGAACTCGCCTTCATCGAGCATGTCAAGGCGAATCACCCACCGGCGAATCGCCTGCCGGTACTCGCGGAACCTTTGCTCATTGCCGTCGATGAATTCGAGCACCTGCGTGCTGAAGATAATCTGCCGTTCAGCAGGGTACTGAGCAACGGCCCCGGTCTTTAGAATGGGGAAGGACGGCATCTCACATCTCCCCAATCACGTCGTTCAGTGAACTCGACTCGAGAATCGCACGTCGCACCGCGCTCGCGATTTCGCTGCTATGGTCGAGGAATGATCGGCTATCCATGGCCGTGACATTGACTGTGATCTGTTGAGCTGGCGAAACGGCGCTGCTGGCAGCTAATCTCGGCTGATCATTTTGCCCGTAATCTACACCGGACGAAGCGCCGCCCTGTACTCCGGCGTTGAACTGTACCGGAGACGGCAATGCGAACTTGACGAGCGGAGTTACGCTCTCCGACTGGTTGTCACCCCCGAATAGGCTCATCAGCCCAGAGATCACCGGCGCCAGCAACCCGCCCCCGAGAATCGTATTCAGCATTGAGCCGGCGACGTTCGTCGCGGCCGAACCGACCGACTTCGCGGTCGTGTTCTCAGACAGCGCCCGCGTGTTCTCGGTAAGGAGCGCCAACTGGCTCTCTACCGCGGACCGTACCTGCGCGAGTTGCGCCGTGCTCAGGGCGACTGCATCCGAGAGCGAATTCTGGGACGCGCTCGACGGAATATTGTTGCCGCTCGCCCCGTCGCCGCCCGTCGTAGATGGGTTTGGCACTACTACAGCCATTACCTGCCCCGCCTCCGACGACGATGTCACCGCCGGCGCGCTGAGCACCTTATTCAGCTCGGTTCTAATTGTCTTGTCTTGCATGATTTTGCTCCGCCCTCAGTTGCTGCTCTAGAACAAGAAACGCCTCCGCGGTTCGCGCCGGAACATGCGTCAGTCCCGGGCACCCGCTGGCCTTCCAAACCGTGAACTCCTCCAGCCACCTGAGTGATTCGGCTCTGATCGACCCATGGGGGCAAACACGTGCTGTCACCTCCCGCCGCGCCCACACGATGCGCGGCCTCACTCCGACCTCCGGCGTAAGCCACGGACAATTCCGCCCGCGCTCCAGGCCCTGTTTCCGGCAATCACCGCACTTCCAAGCGGCCTGGTTCGCGAATTGGAAATGGAAGGCGATGATCAGTTTTTTCTTTCTTCGTCCGTCAGCCCGCATTCGAGCTTGATTCGGTCCACGATTTCTCTCAGCAGGTCTTCCGGGCCGCTGGAATAGAGCACCTCGGCCGAAGGCGGTTGGCCATCGATCACCAGGCCCTCCAGTTCCACCAACCCCCAACTTAGATAGACGCGGTCGATCTTCGCGGATAGCGCGGCTGCCTCAACCCGCTCCTTAGGCGATTCCCCAGCCTGGTGGAATTCCCGCTCCACGGCCAAGTCCCGGATCGCCTCAGCCAGTTCGATCCGTCTCCCGAGCGACATCTTGTGAATGCGGTAAGTCACTCCCGGGATCACCCGTGAACCGCATTGCGTGTAACTTCGATACCGGCAAGGCTTAAGCGAACGCAATAGAAATCTCATCGTCTCCGCTCCCCTGTGCCCGGCACTTCTGGAAATTCCACACAAGACGGATATCGCCGTCGTCGAACTCCGGCACTTCCGCCATCACACTGTTCATAAACACACCACACAGCTGACCGCTCTGCTGACCGAGTTGGAACATCACGCTCACCGGCGACTGTTGCCGCGCAGCCTGATACAACGCCTTGGTCTGGTCATCGTCCTGCGCGTAAACACTGAAGTTCACGTCCACCTCACGCTCGCCCGGCACGATGGCAGTGGGCAGCACATGGCCAAATTCGCGCGCCCGGAGATCCGTGTTGTTCTTGAACGACACGCGGGCGGAAGACAACGTGAAGATCTGGTTCGGAACACTTCCGATCCATGCCTGGCCCAAGTGTCCCGGAACGAGCGAATAGTCGAATCCGGCCGAGTCCGGTTCATCAGGGAATTGCTGCAATGCCGCCTGGCCGGTTGCAAAACTCGCAGAATCGATCACGTCCGCCGCATAGCCGCCAAACTTGAATTCATGAAAGTCGCCGTTAACGTCGATCTGAAGTTGATCGACGGCCGCTCCCGCAAACAGACGATGTACGGCGCTCACAGGCGACCAGCAGTCCAGTATTGTGGCGCTCTTGAGTTCCGCGGCGGGCAAGTAGGAGTAGGTCGCATCGATTGATTGGCCCGCACTCACCGCGGAGCTGAACGGCGCATTCAGAAGCACGGTCCGCGCGTCCACCACACCGGCGACAAACCGGATTTCGCCCCCCGCCGCCACGGCCTGACCTACGGCCAAGGCATGCGGCGAGACCAACGTGATTCGCTGGCCGGTGGCTGAGGACAGCACTCCCCCACCAAACTTCAGCCCTCCTCCCCCCAAAGCAGCCTGTAGCAGAGCTCCGTGAGCAGGCGCCTTGGTGGTATCCGTCCACGCGCTCATGTAGGTGGTCAGCTCGAACGTCGTCTGGAATCTGCCGTTGGACGGTAACCCCAAAAACGTTCGTGTGCCGGTCTTATCCCGGCGTTGCAGCCGCTCCCGCTGGTGCTTCGCCTTCAGGGAGACCGCTGGAATTCGATCTAATTGCGCCACAGCAGCGGCGCCGTAACTCGCTTCAATACCGACGTAGAAGCGGTTGTTGTTCGATGAAATATAACTTGGCATGCCGTTCTATCCTTAACTTTTCGCGTTTGACTTCAGCTCGCCACCTCAATCGGAGCTAACCTCCACGTCGAAGCAGATTTTTGTGGTCTGGATGAAGTTTCTTCCGCCCTGCTTGACGGGACCATAAGCAACCTCATATCCTCCGCCGAAATACATCCCATTGCCCCAGTCACCGCGACTCTGGTCCAGCACCTCGGTGACTGCGTCGGCCAGGAAGTGCGAGCGTTGCTCGATTCCTTCAATGCCGATATGAGACACCCTTGCCTCGGCCACCATTCGCACAGTTCCCGAAAAGCGCCGAAACTTTTCTTTCAGCCGGTTCGTTACACGCTCGCAATACACGTGGATCACCGGGTATCTCGCCACTGACGCCTTCTCCGCCAACTCCGCCGCGACATTGGCTAACTCGACCTGCTCCGGCCGAAACGGCTGGGCGGTGATGCCGGAAGCGACCGACAACGCACCGACTGCGGCGGGCAGTCCTTCGCTGCCCCGAAAAAGATCCAAGGACGCACGGCTGACTCGTATCGCGATGTCGGACATACTCACCCCCGCGGAATGATCCGCCTTTCGACCACAAGAATATCGGCCACTTGTCCCTCACTCACTGGAGCGCCCACCCGAAGAGTCTCCGGCGGTAGTACCCACATTGCGTCCAGGGGAAGCACAGTTTCGTTCTGCTTTAGCGGAACGCCCTGGTCCACGCCGATGTAGACGTTCCAGCCGCACACTCCGCTCGGAGCCGGCAACGGTGCCGTGATTAGATCACCGGTCCCCAGCGACGCTTTCCATGCGTCACTCGGCGCTCCTTCCTCGCCGGACGCCTTCACCCACGTGATGTGGACGGCGCAGTCAATGCGTGTCGCCGCTCCGCCTGCCTCTGTAACCAATGCTGTAGGTGCCTTTGGTACGGGATTCTTGCAGAGTCCGATCCCCGTCGAGAACGCGTATTCCGCAGCTCTCCGCGCAAGTTCTTCATAACTCTCCCACTTCTGCCGGTAACGGTCGTTCACGTCAGAACAGTACACGTCGCGGTATAGGCCCGCCAGCGTTCGCATCGCGTGCCACCGCCGGAGCGGGTCATTCACCACCACATCGGCGAGCCCGATCTTGTGCCTGGCCGCCTCGGCCGGCGGCACATTCAGAAACGGGCTGGCCGTTGTGCCCTGCGCGGGACAGAGAAACAGGAGGAACTCGAACAACTCCTGTCCAACTTCCTCTGCCGCGACAAGGAGTTTCGCATTCAGGTCTACTCCCGCATCACGGGAAAGTCCTTCCGCCGAGCTATCGTAACGCCTTAGGTCATCAATGGTCGCTGGGGGGCCGTCGGTAAACAAAGCCATGTCTCACCTCAGACCTTCGACGGACGAACCCGGTCGCGCACCGCGCGCAGTTCGGAGTCCGAAATAACTGTCACCTGCAGCCGCGCTGCCGCCGCTGCCTCATCAATCCGCTGTTTGCTTTCGCGCAGTTCGGTGCGGTAGTTCTTGCTTTCTTCCGCCGTCGCCAGCCGTGCCCGGCCTTCAACGATCATCCGCGCCGCATCCGGCCGGGTGACTTCTGTTCGGATTCCCGCCTTACCGCCGTCCGGTGTGGCGCTGCTGACCACCACCACGCACTCGTCCGTGATCGACGCTTCAATTTCCCGAAGTTGTTGGTAGTATGCTCGTAAGTCCACGTTCACTCCAAATTGAAAAGGGCCAGCCCTCTGGGGCCGGCCCAATGTCTCTAGCTGAAAAAGTAGCTAGCCGCTCAACGCAAAGGCTAGCTCAGCACCTGCACGCCATGGTTATTCCGCAGGATCCCGGCGCCGTAAAGGACATCGACCGTGAACTGCTGGGCTAGGGTGTTGGGCTGATAGCTCATCGTGACCCGCACACCGAAGTTGCCCAACTCGGCGTATTCGGCGATGGCGCCGGTGCCGGGCAAGGGCTGCGGCAGACGGCGGACCACCAGGCCGATCGCATCCTTCGCAAAAGCGACATTGTGCGACACCGACGGGCCGCTTCCGGTCTTCTGCACGAACTGCGACCGGAAGATGAAAAAGTCCTTCATCTTCCCAACGCTGCCGTCCACCAACGCGCGGAGTCCCGCGTCGCCGGCCGAACCGAACTCGCTGAACCGCGGAATCTGGCGGAGTTGCGAATAGGTATTGGCGTCCACCACCAGATACTTCGGAGCGCTGGCGGGGACTCGTGAAGCGAAAAGGGCCGTCTCGGCTGAATCGATCACAGCCTCTGTGACCGCCGTGCCCGGGACACCCAGGGGCGCGTTGGCCGTGAACTGGGACGTCAGGGCCAGCAGGTCGGACTCTATCTTCTCGGCAAGCGCGATGACAGCGGGCTGCATGTACAACTTCAGCAGGTCGGGGACCGCCAACACCTTCGTGACGTCGGGGATCTGAAATGTTGCCTCCGCATGCGTGTTGAGCACGATCTGAGCGTTGCCCAGGTTCGGGTTCTGGGTCTGCACCGTTCCGCCCTCGGCGAGGTTATTCGCCACCAATGTCGGAGGAATCGGTACGTTAATGGTATCGCCCGCCTGGGCCAATGCCGGCTCGTAGTTGCGGTTCACAAGGTTACCCATGACAAGGTTCCCCATCAGTGCCGGCAGAGCATCTACCGCCACCAATTTAACGATTGCATTCGCAACATTAGCCGAAGTAATAGCTGACATGTTTTCTTTCCTCTCCTCTGATTCTGACTATTCAACTCATCAAGAGCCGGGGCCGTATGGCAACAGGCACCCGGCGCTCCATCTGCTCGATCAAAGGCCTCGCATCGTTTGGGATGCAACGCGCGCGATCTCTTGCCGGATCTTCTCGAGTTCCTCCGGATTCATCCCCGGACGGATCTTGTCGATATCGACGGATGTCGCGGTGTTCACCGGGTTCTTGCTGAACGGCGCAGCACCCGAACCGCCCGTCATTCGGGCCGGCAGCAGTTCCGGATTCTCGTTCACGAAGTGTGCGAGGTACTCGCGCAGCGGCAATTCCCCGCTTTCCGTGCGGGCCATCAGCCGCCCGTCCTCGGCGCGGCAGACCTCATCTTTCACTGCGCGATACGCAAGGTCGATCTTCGCAACCCCAAGCCGCTGGAGTTCCGTCCGGATCGAGCTGCCACGCTCCATTTCCTCAGCACGCGCCCGGCTGCGGCTGTTCTCTTCCACCAGCTCATTCACTCGCTGTTCGAGTTGTTCTCTGCGCCTGCGTTCCTCGGTGAGTTCCACCTTGTAGGCGGGTTCCGCCTTGACGCGCTCGAGTTTGACAAACTCGTCAATCGCATCGCGAATGATCGCTCGCACATCTGCTTGTTCCATATGCCTCCTGTTTCTCACTCATCATCTCTGCGCCGCCGGCCTCGCCCGGCTTCCGGACTCGGACTGCTAGGTCGTCGTTTGCTCGATCTCCACGGCAATCTCTTCCTTGATGTCCTGACGGACATCGCACAGGTACTTCAAGGCCAGCTTCCGGAAGATCTGCTTCTTTAAAGTTGGAGAAGCAATTCCAAGGGCCAGAAGTCGCTCCGCGTCGTCGAGTTCGGTGCTGAAATCGCCGATGTCGAACTCATCCAACCCCGACACGTCCACCCGCAAACCGTCCTCTCGCGCCACCTCCACCGCACGTAGCACACGGCGCGCCACGTCCTTCACGCTGTCTCCGAACGATCGGAGCACCTCTTGGGTGACCGAGAAGTCGCGTGCCTTGCTCAGTCCGGACTGGCTCGCCTTGTCCAGCGGTCCGCCCAACTGCATCAGGTAACAGACGCGATAGATCTCTTCCTGCAGCCGGGTCAGGTTCTGCGCCGCGATCTCGTACACACGCCCTTCGGGTTCGGTCCACCCGAACTTGTCACCGGGGCCCAATTGGATGTAGTACGACTCGCCGACGATCTGGTTCCATTTACGCTCCGAATAGATCACCGGCGTCGCGAAGAGTCCCATCGTCAATGCCCACGAGAGCGCATTCGACTTGTTGAAATGTTCCAGTTGCAGCGAGCCCGCCCGGTTCACCAGCCAGAGTCCTTCCTGCAACTCCAGTTGAAACAGCGGTACTCGCTTCTGCTTTGCCAGGCCATGAAATCCTGAGTCGACCAGCTGAATATCACCCGACTGTTCTTGCTTCCGAACCTGCCGGTACGTCCGGAATTTCTCCCGGTCGTAAAACGTCCAAGTGATCTCAGTGCTCCACTCTCCTTCGGGCCGTTCCTTTCGCATGCGCTGGTTACGCAATACCACCCACTCAAATCTCCCGTTCTGGTCGTAGCTCCAGTTCGTGAGCTCTTCTGGCGAATAGCCCACCAGGTACGCCCGGGAGACACCCAACTCGTCTTCTTCAGCCCGGCTTCCCACCGGCTTCGGCGCCTTTGGAAAGTCCACTAAGATGTAACTGGTCCCGTGAACGAGTGCTTCAATGAAGCGCTTCCGGAAGAAGTCCGTTAGACTCGTACCGCGCAGGTCACAGTCGTCTGAGAACGCGCCGAAGAACTTTCTGCCCGCGTCGTTAGGACCTTCGAACAATAGGAGGGGCTCGCGCCTGAACAGCGTTGCGCCGTACCAGTCGACGATGGAACCGATATAGTTCTCGTAGAAGGCCCGGCTCAGCCTCTCGCTGTACACTTCGATCGGCTCTTTGTGTCGTTGGATCAGATACTCGGCGGCGTTGTCCAGGAAATGCTGGCCTCCGGTGTAGAGATCGCCGTATTTCTTCCAAGTGGCCTTCTTTGCCTTGTATTCCGGATGCTCTTGGTCGATTTCAAACACAGTCGTGGTTCCTTTTCCGTCACTGATTTCTCGAGCGCTCAAAACAGGCGCTCCCGCCGTTCGCCTACTGGTTCGCGGCACTCCTGCCAGATCAGATATCCGATCGCATCGGACAGGTGCGTTCGGCGCGGATCGCTCGTTTTGTCGATCATCGTGGTGTTCTCTTGATAGCTCACCTGCTCGAAATCCTTGATCAGTTCTTTGCACTTAGCGTGAACAAATAGTCGCGCGTGCCCCTTCACGTTTTCAAATGCAGCGTTCACCATCGCAATCCGGTCGCGTACGGCTGGGTTGGACCTCGGCACTTGCATTGTGAACTCATAGCCATTGCGCCGCAGAAAGTCGGTGATGATCTCGTAATCCGTCGATCCCGCCGTCTGCATTCGCGCGCCGCTCGCATCGCCGTAGACCTGTATGCCGGCGCCGTGATACCCGAAACGGCGCTGAAACTCTTCGCAGGCATCATTCGTACTGGCGCGGTTCAGAACGATTTCGTCGAGAGCCAGTATCGTGTCGCCGACCTTTTGGAGCACCAACGAGCACATCGGATTCACGTTGAAGTCCAGCGCCCACAACAGGGGCCGTGAATAGTCCACGGCAACTGGCTGAACGTGCTTCTTGCGGTCAAATGCGTAGTAAACCCGACCCGCGGAGAGATTCAGATATTCGCCGAGCACCTCCTGCTGAAAAAACCGGTCGTCGTAGCTGTACTTCAGGCGTTCGTAAAAGTCCGGCACCTTGTCCAGCAGGTGCCTGTTTTCGAACGGCCTTGCGATGATCGCGTCATAGCCTTCCACCGGGTTGGCAATGAACCGCTCGTACACCCAATCGAAACCTTTTGGCGTCCAGACCCCGAACCCGCACAACATCGTAGCCTTGGGATCGCGCAGTCGGCCTTCCAGTCGCAGCCACGCCTCGGCCGGGGTGTATGTCAATTCGTCTACCCCGAACCACGCCAGGTTGGTGCCGCGCAGCCTCTCAAAATCGTCGAGAGACCGAAACACCACCTTCGAGCGTGTATCTTTCATAACGATGAAGTTCTCGGCCTTGTTGAAGTCGAAGCCGAGCCGGTTGGATTCGAGCAACTCGAACAACGTCCGTTGCGTCGCATCCCGCAGCATCGGATACGTCGGCGCGCCGAGTAGTCCCAGGCGTCCGGCGTTCAGGTACGTCATCCGGATGGCTTCCTGGCAGAGCGCCTGGCTCTTGCCGGAACCAATCGGTCCCGAAAATCCTTTGAAGCGCGCTGGCGACGCATGAAATCTCCGCTGCGATGGCAGCGCGCTGTACTCTATTCCGATTTGGACGATTCCGCCTCTGTTGGTTCTACCCATGTCACCTTGATTTCCTTCACCGTTTCTCTCGTCTCGCTCATTTCTTTTTCAAGTCCAAAGAGCCGGATCAACTCGGCTACTCCGCCCTTGCTCACGTCTTTCTGAATCTTCTCCTCCCACTTCCCGATCAGGTTCCTGACCGTCGCGAGCCGGTCGCACTTCTTGGCGCCCCGCATCGTCTTAGGTTCTTTGGACTCGGGTCCTTTGTCCGCGGCTTTCGGTGCTCGTTTCCGACCCGGCTTTCCCGCGGCGGTTTTCCTCGCCATGCTTCCTCCTAAAATGCGAAGGGCGCCCCTAGGGGCGCCCGCTCAACCGCATAGTCTTCTCTCTCTGCCCTGAAGATATCATCCGGCCCAATACACCCCTGTTTTTTCGTACATTGGAATTCTTTTGTTTTCAGTTCGCTAGCTGTGGTTCGGGGGTTTGTGAACGCTCGTCATCGGGGTATCCAAAAACGTGAAATTGCGGTTGTCTCCGGCCGTATGAATCCGCCACATCAGTCAGTGCTAGGAGGATCACCCTAGGTGTAAGTACCATCGCAGCGGCTCCTACTAGGGCCCAAGGTCGTGCAAAATAGGCACATTCGGTAATTGTCGAGGACCAGCAAACTCTCTAGGCTTAATAACGGGGAGTGCTGATGCTGCGTGGTGTCATAATTTGTGGAGATCAGGATCTTGCCCTGCGGCTCGAGCGTTCGCTGGCCGATATCGGTCGTGTAGGCGTTGTCCGCACGGTCGATCACTACCCGGATCTCGTGGAATTGACCAGACTGCTCCGGGCGGCGGCCCCAGAGGTCGTCTTCTTGAGCACGGAGTCGATGGGTAGGGCAGCCGAACTCGTTAAGCAGGTCGAGTCCAATGCTCCGGGCGTGCAAATCATCGCGATCAGTCGCGCCTCCGATCCCGAAGTGCTGCTCGAGTCGATGCGCGCGGGAATCCGGGAGTTCATTCCGTTACCCTTTCACCAGAATCAACTCGAGGAAGCCTTGCGACGGATGCAGGAGATGCTCATGAAGCGTCCCCCCAGCTTCCAAACGAGTGATCTGGTGTACTCGTTCTTGCCGTCAAAAGCCGGCGTTGGAGCATCCACCATCGCGCTGAACGTCGCCGTCGCCCTGTCCAACGTCCCGGATACCTCCGTCATTCTCTCGGATTTCGATCTGAATTCCGGAATGATGCGTTTCATGCTCAAACTCGATAATGGGTACTGCGTGGCCGACGCCGCCGAGCATGCGCTCGAAATGGACGAGGCGCTCTGGCCGCAACTGGTCACGTCGGTTGGCCGCATGGATGTCCTCCACGCGGGCAAGCTGAATCCGGGGTTCCGCATTGAAGCCGCCCAGATCCGTTACTTGATCGATTTCATGCGCAGGAACTACCGGGCGCTCTGCTTCGACCTCTCTGGCAATCTCGAGAAGTACTCGCTCGAAATCATGCATGAATCGAAGCGGATCTTCCTGGTCTGCACGCCGGAGATCCCGTCTTTGCATCTGGCTCGCGAGAAGTACTCGTTCATCAAATCCTTGGATCTCGAGGACCGGGTGAGCGTCCTGGTGAACCGGGTGTCGAACCGGCCGGTCATCACGCCGGAACAGATCGAGCAGATTCTGGGACTGCCCGTCATGATGACGTTCCCGAACGACTACAACGGCGTTCATCGGGCCTTGACGGCCGGAAAGGCAATCGAGTCCAACAGCGAGTTGGGCCGAGGGTTTGTCCGTCTAGCCCACACTTTGGTGGAGAAGCGTCCGGTGCCACCGCCCGGCTCAACCAAGAAGCGCTTCATCGAGTATTTCTCGATCATGCCCAGCCGCGCCTCGTAGAGCGATCGACCACACAACACGCCCCTGCGCATTTGATAGACTGGATTTTCCGGCCCTGGAAGGGCGCGTAGCTCAGTTGGTTAGAGCGCCTGCTTCACACGCAGGAGGTCACAGGTTCGAGTCCTGTCGCGCCCACCATTTGATTTCAATCACTTACAAAGAGCAGAATTGACCTCCTGACAATCAAGCAGGAGGACAACTTGAATCCCTTGCCGCCTGCCGAGTTTTTTCAGCCGGTTAGCCGGGTTCAGGTACCACTCCGAGGCAAGAGTTTCGCGACCGTATCAAAACCGCATCAGATTTGGGTCCGCCCCCCGATCCCTGGGCGCCACCGGGACCTTGGCGCCCGCAGGCGGTGATCTGCATTTTAACTAAAAGTACGGCCGGTGCGCTGCGCACACTTGGCGTGGGTCGAGTTAATTGTAGGCATGGCAGAAATTGGCTCTCGAGTAGTTTCACCTACCCCGGAGGCACGGGTTGAAGCGGCCGCCCAATACCCGCCGCCGCGACAAGAACGAACACGGGTCGGATTGCGACCATGGATGTTAGACTAGCACCGCGGGACGATCATGCTGAACGAACACAACGAGCGGGAGCGGCCGAGCCGCCGCCAGATTCTGAACTTGACCGGCACCGCGGGTATGGTCATCGCGGGCGCTAAGCCTGCGGCGGCAGACAACCCTCGACTTCGGGTAGCGGGGCGCGAGGTGGAGGTGCGGATCGCCGCGACGAGCGATCGCACGACGCGAATCAGCATCGTCCCCGTTGAGGAAGGACGCGCCGAAGCGATTCCGGATGACGGCTCGCTTGTCGCGCGCAAGTGGCCCGAACCCGCCGGGCGGATCCGTGATTCAAAGGCGGCCGAGGTGAAACTAGCGGGCCGGACGGTCAGGTTCGAGCCGGATAGCATGAGCTTCCTGCTCGAGGCGGAAGGGCGCGTCATCCAGCGATTGCGTGTCGATCAAGAGACCGGTGCACTCGCGTTCCTAGTCGATTCGATGCTGCTCGGACTCGGCGAAGGCGGCCCGCAGTTCGACCGGCGCGGATCGAAGGACCCGATGCGCAGCGGACAGGGCGGCTACCGGCTGCACACCCATGGGGGGCGCGTGCCGGTGCCCTGGATCATCGGCACATCCGGCTGGGCGATCTTCATCCACCAACCGTATGGAACGTTCGATTTCACCGGAACCGAGGCGGTGTTCCAGCCTTTCTCCGGGCGTACGCTGCCGCTCGACCTGTTCGTAGTGGCATCGCGAAATCCGGAAATCATCATGGGCGAGTACGCGCGATTGACGGGTCTACCGGAGATGCCTCCGTTATGGGCGTTGGGATACCAGCAGTCTCATCGAACGCTCGCCAGCCGCGAAGAGGTGGTGGGCATCGCGCAGACGTTTCGTGAGAAGAAGCTGCCCTGCGACGCGCTGATCTATCTCGGAACGGGTTTTTGTCCTTCAGGCTGGAACACGGCTAACGGATCTTTTTCGTTCAATCACGACGTGTTCCCAGATCCGAAAGCGGTGATCGACGAACTTCATGCTCAACATTTCCGGGTGGTGCTGCACTCCGTGATCCTGTCGCGTACCCTGCGAGGCTCGGCGCGCGACCGCTGCGATGTGAACCGCTTCGATGAGGAAGAAGCGGCCTGCCACTGGGACGCGCATCGAAAGGATTTCGCGCAAGGTGTGGACGGCTGGTGGCCGGACGAGGGCGACCCGCTCGACGTCACTTCGCGCTTGACCCGCAACCGCATGTACTGGGAGGGCCCCCAGACAGACCGTCCCAACGAGCGCCCGTACGCGCTCCACCGCAACGGGTACGCGGGCATGCAGAGGTACGGATCGTTTCTGTGGTCGGGCGATGTGTATTCAACCTGGGAGACGCTGCGGACGCACGTGCCCATCGCCATCAACACGGGCCTGACCGGTATCCCCTATTGGGGAACGGACATCGGCGGCTTCGTCCCCACGAAAGAACTGACGGGCGAGCTGTACGTTCGATGGTTTCAGTTCGGCGCCTTCAATCCGTTGTTCCGCTCGCACGGGCGGACGTGGAAGCTGCGGCTCCCGTGGGGATGGAACACCGGCGACCTCGGGCCCAACGAGATTACGCCTTCGGGCGAAGTGGCCAACCCGGGACCGGAGGAATTGCATAACGCGCAGGTGGAGCCGATATGCCGGAAGTACCTCGACCTGCGGTATCGCATGATGCCGTATCTTTACAGCGCCGTGCGAGAGTGCTGTCAAACCGGGATGCCGGTGATTCGCGCGCTGTGGCTCCACTACCCGGATGACACCAACGCGGCGTCGCGCAGCGACGAGTATCTCTGGGGACGCGACGTGCTGGTTGCGCCCGTGACCGAGAAGGGCGCGGCATCGCGGCGTGTCTACCTGCCCCGCGGCCTGTGGTTCGACTTCTGGACCAATGAGCGCCTCCACGGCGGAAACGAGATTACTCGCGCGGTGGACCTGGAGACGATCCCCCTGTATGTGCGGGCCGGGTCGATTCTTCCGCTTGGTCCTGTGAAGCAGCACACGGCGGAGAAGGTGGCCGGCCCTCTCAGCCTGCGCGTCTATCCTGGCGACGACGGTAGCTTCACGCTGTATGAAGACGACGGCCTGACATTCAATTACCGAAAAGGCGATTGGATGGCCGTGCGGATGTCGTGGAGCGATAGGACACGCACGTTTACCGCGCGGCTGGCCGAGGGTTCGGGGATGCTTCCTCCGGCGCGGCGGGAATTCGAGATCAGCCTGGCCTCCGGACAGGAACGGCGCTCGGCGGTCTTCGACGGCACGCCGCTCGTGATCCGCTTCTGAGACTTGACGCGCGCCGCCGCAGGCTGGTAATCCGTCTGTATGGTTTACAGGACTGGCGCTCTCGCGATTCTTCTGCTGCTGACCTCGGGCATGCGGCTGTGGGCAGCGGTCGAGTTGGTCAATGAGAAAATCCGCGCGCAATTCGACGACCGCGGATTGACATCCATTCGGGGCGCTGTTGAGCGCCGGCGTACCTCCGATGCGTTCTCGGCCACTCTTGACGGACGAACCATCGAGAGCGAAAAGCTGCCCAAGCCCGCGATGACGCGCGATGGTTCATCGGTTCGCTACCGCTTCAACGGCGGCGGCTTCGCCGTCGAAGTGGTGTACGAACTCCAACCCTCTTGGAATTTCGTGAGCAAACAGTTGAGAATCCAAGCCTCGTCCGCGAAGCCATTCCACGTCGGGCGCGTCTCGGTATTTCGCATGGGACTGGCGGACCCGGTGAAGCAGGATTACGTTTGCTCGCATCCTTCCGAGAGGCTCGGCACGCGGGACTGCGGCGGCTTTCTGCGCTTCGACGACGGCCGGGGATTGCTGGCTTTGGTGCAGAACCCGTTTCTGAAGTTCGAGCGCGACCGCCGCTCATTCGAGATCTCCTACGAACCCGATCTCGACTGGAACCCGGCCTGGGGCGCGTTCGAATCCGACCGCGGAGTGCTCGCTCCTTACACGCTCTCCGGAAGACTGCTGCCGGCCGAAATGATCCCGGAGTGGAAACTCGCCCAGAACCAGCCCGCGCCGGGGATGGACGTCGCGGAGGTGGAGGCGTTTCAAGGTACTGTGCGGGCGTTTCTGCTCGACCGTCATCCCGCTCCGGTGAACGTTTTCGTCGGCTGGTGCGTGAACGATTACCAGATCGATATCTCGACACCCGACGGGCGCGCCGAGTATAAGCGCGTCATTGACCGCGCCGCAGAGCATGGGGGCCGCGCACGTACTGTTCGCACCCGCAAATACGGCCATCTCCCTGCGCGCGCTGAGCACTGACGATTGGCACTGGGAGAACCTGCTCTGGCTCGGATTGGGCGAGAAGATCCGAACGGGCGAATGGAAAATCGAGTCGGATCCTGTTCCGGAATCCGTCGCGGAGATGCTTCGATACGCGCAGTCGAAGAATCTGAAGCTGCTGGCGTATGTTTATCCCGTGTTGGGGTTCCTGGCGCAGCAGCATCCGGAATGGCTCGTTCCTGGTGCGAAGCCCGAGCGCGCCAACCTCGGCGTACGCTCGTATCAGGACTGGCTCATCGACGCGCTGGTCGGCTTCGCGCAGCGCACCGGCATCGGCGGCTATTCGTTCGACCACACGTTTCTCTGGTACCCGGGAGCAAGCCGCTACGCGCAATGGCGAGGCTGGCGGAGAGTCGTGGAAGAGTTGCGGCGCCGGATGCCCGATGCCGTCATCGACGGCCGCCAGGCCTACCACTTGTACGGCCCGTGGAGTTGGCTGGCCGGGACGTACCCGCACCCCACCTACAACGACGAGCAGCCGGAAAGCTTCGTGCCCTTCCCCGACCTGCACTTCGACCGTGTTTCCGCGGACCGGCTCCGCTACACCGCCTGGCTCTACCGCAACGTCTATTTTGCGCCCTCCGAACTGGTACCCGGATTCATCACGCACCAGACGCCGCGGATCGACGACAAGGGAGAGCTGCCCGTAAAGATCGTCCGCGATTCCCGCACGGCGATGGACGAGCAACTCGCTCTGCCGTTCCGCGTGCGCGACTGGGACTACCTCGGTTGGCGATTCTCCTTGCTGTCGTCCATTGGAACCGCGGGATGGAACAACGTGCTGAACATGATCCCGGCGCGCGACCTCGAGGAGTACCGCAACTTCGCGCGCGTCCGATCAAGCCGAGTTCCGCAAATGGATCGAGTGGACCGCGAACAATCGCGAGTATCTTCGTCACACGCGGACCATCCTGGGTCAACCCGCTCTCGGGAAAGTGGACGGGACATCCGCCCTCGTAGGCAACCGCGGGTACCTCTTCCTGTTCAATCCGAATGGCCGCCGGCTGAACGCCGAGTTCGCCCTGGATTCGAGCATCGGTTTGGAGACGGGCGATCGCTTCATCCTGAAGGAGTGGGCTCCGCTCGAAGGACGCCTCATCGGCAAGGCGGGAGCGGGATACTGGCGTTTCGGGGACCGCGTGTCGATTCCTGTGGACGGGACGACTGCGATGGTGATCGAGGTCTTGCCCGTACCGGAACAGGATGGGGGGCCGGTTCTGTTCGGGGCGCCGGGCCGCGCGGCGCTTTCGGGCGGGGTTCTGGAACTCAGCGGCGTGCGCGGCGAGGCGGGAGCGCAGCAGGACCTGCTCGTCGCACTGCCATCGGGGAGCACCGTTCAGAGCGTAACCGCGAACGGGCGCGTCCTGGCGCACCCGCAGGTTCAACCCGGGTTCGTCGGCGTGCGGGTGCGCTTTGCCGGCGCCCCATTCCGCCACAGCCAGCCGGTGGAGGTTGGCGCGACCTCGGACGGCATACTGGCGGGCCGATTCTCGATCCCGACCCGCGTGTTTGAACAACTGCACGAGCGGAAAGAGCGCTGGCCGATTCCGTGGACGCCCGATGACTATCGCACGACATGGCTTGTGCCTGAGCGGCTCTTGCTATTTGTGCAGATGGCTGAGCCGGACGATCGCATGCAAGCGTCGCTGCGGCTCGACGGCCGGGATTTTCCATTGCAGAAGGCGTATTCTTCGGTGCGGCCGCACGGACCTTCGTTTGTGGGCTTCTACGCCGATCTGTCGTCGCTCGAACCGAGCCATGAGTACGCTCTCGAGTTGAAACTCCCGAAGCTTGCACCCGGGCGCTTGCAGGGAGTGTTCTTCGACAACGTGGAGACGGAATACACCGGCGCTATCGAGCGTTAGAGTCGAGCGCCCGCGCGATATCGAGAGCCGTCCGTCCTGCCTTGGCATCGCCGGAACCGGCCAGAGCGCGCCCTTCGGCGCTCAGTGCGTCAACGCTGCAAGGCGCCAGCCGAACAGCTGCGCGGTATTCATCGAGTGCGTCGGCCCGGCGGCCCGCGGCTTCGTACAGCAATCCCAGTTGCAGATGTGCGTCGCCGCGGTCGCGATTGAGTTCCAGCACTTTCCGGAACGCCGCGACGGCTCCAGGAGCGCCGGCCAGCGCGATGCCGAGATAATAGTGCGCGTCCGCGAAAGCGGGCGTGAGCCGCGCCGCCTCTTCGAGTTCCGCAACGGCCTGCTTCTTTTCGCCGCGCGCTAGCCGCTGGCGTGCCGAGTGGATCAGCACCATGGTCCGGCCAAGCCCGCGCTCCTGCGCAGTCAGTTCCCCGGCCCGCTGCGACTCACGGCGAGAATCGTCACGGCGGCCGCCGCGCAGATACGCCTGTGCCAGGTTGTTGTGGGCCTTGATGAGCGTGGGCTGCAAGCGAATGGCGCGCTCAAACATATCGATAGCCTCGCCGGGTTTGTTCATGCGCAGCAGCACGAGCCCCACATTATTGAGCGCCTCGGCGTCGGACGGATCGGACGCTATCGCGCGCCGTAGTTCGTCGAGCGATTCGTCGAGCTGGCCCGCGTGCATCAGGTTCACACCCAGCCCGCGGCGCGCCTGCGCATGATCCGGTTTCAGCCGGATCGCATCTCGAAACTCGGCCTCGGCGTCCGGCTCCGATCCGGCGGTAGCGAGTGCGACAGCCAGATTGTAATGGGCCTCCGCATTACCGGGGTCCAGTTTCGTCGCCTTCCTGAGTACGTCCACAGCCTCGTTGTCCTGGTGGCGTTGGGCCAGCGCGATGCCGAGCGCGAGAAGCGTCCGCGGGTTGCGCGGCTCGAGCGCCGATGCGGCCCGGAGTTGTTCCACCGCGCCGCCGGGATCCTGCTTTTGCTGGAGCAGCAGGCCCAGGTTGTGCCGGACCTCCGCGAAATCTGGCGCGCGTTCGGCCACATCGCGAAGCAATCGCTCCGCACCGTCGAGATCGCCCGTTCTCTGGCACGCGCCGGCCAGCATGTAACGCGCCTGGACGAATCCGGGTTGGTCTTGTATGGCACGGTAATATTCGGCGATCGCCGCCTCTAGTTGGCCGGTCCGCTCGAGCGCCAGTGCCAAGTGGAACCGCGCTTCCGGGAAGTCTGGCTTGGCCTCGATGGCAGCGCGGAAATGTTTCGCGGCCCTGTCGAGATCGCCGCGCGCTGCGAGAATCACGCCGATCCCGTCATGTGCGACGGCGTCCTTGGGATCCACGCGGACCGCCTCTTCGAAACTCGTCATCGCTTCCGAGGCGCGGCCGGCGCGCAGCGCGGCCAACCCCTGCTCGCGATACCGTGCCGGTATCTCGTCCGCGCTGGCGCAGAACGCGGCGAACATCATCGATAGCAATAGCGCGATCATCGGTTCGGGTTCGCCTTCGTGCTGCCTTCCTTTACCGTTACCACCTGGTCCCCGCGTACATTTGCAAGGCGGTCCACGATGCCGCTGGGCCAGCGCACTTCAATGCTGTCGATCAGCGTGGTTCCACCCAGTCCGAAATGGAGTCGCGGGTCGTGAGCAGCCTGGTAACTCATCCCGCCCTTGCGCTCCTCCACCGACGTGGTCCTGCCGGCGGTCACCCGTACCTGCGCGCCGTAGCCGTCGCGATTCGAGGTAGTGCCGGTCAGAAGTACTTCGATCCAATGATTCCGGTTGCCGCCATCGTTACGCAGCAACTGCGGGGCCTGTCCGTTGTTGCTCACCAGAACGTCGATGTCGCCGTCGTTGTCGTAGTCGCCGAACGCCGCGGCGCGGCTGACACGCTGTTCCGCAAGGTCCGGCCCGAGTTGGGCAGTGACGTTCCGAAAACGCCCGGCCGTGTTGCGGAACACCAGTTTCGGCTCGGCGTGCTTTGTCCGTGGGTGCTGCAGGGCGATGTTGTCGAGCACGTGGCCATTCACCAGAAACAGGTCGCGCCGGCCGTCGTTGTCGTAATCGACGAACCGGACGCCGAATCCGCTCAGGTTGAATGCCTGGTGCCCCAGGCCGGATGGCTCCGTGCGGTCCTCGAACACTCCGCCGCCCATGCTCCGGTACAACCGGTTCAGTTCGAAATCGAGGTGCGTGACGTACAGGTCCGGCAGGCCGTCGCCGTCGTAGTCGGCCGCGTCAACGCCCATTCCGGCTTCCACCTCGCCGTTCTCTCCGAAACCGACCCCCGCCGGTACAGCGGACTCCTCGAACGTGCCGTCCCTCTTGTTCAGGAACAGCGAGTTCTGCATGGAATCGTTGGCGATGAAGATATCGGTCCAGCCGTCCCCGTTGGCGTCGAACGTAACGATTCCCAGCCCATTCGCCGGCCTGTGGTCCAGGTGCGTGCGAACGGTGGCGTCCTCGAAAACTCCGCCGCCTTTGTTGTGGTACAGAGTGGGTTTCTCGCTCTTGAACTTGTTCGGATGACAGTAGGATCGATATCCAGGCCGCATCTCGCCGCAATACAGGTTGTTCTCCGGCGACCAGTCGCACGTAATTGGCGATCGCCAGGTCCAGCAGCCCGTCGTGATCGTAATCGAGCCATGCCGCGCTCGACCCCCACTTGCCAGTGTTCGCCACGCCTGCCTGCGCCGTGACATCGGTGAACCTGCCGTCGCCGTCGTTACGAAACAGGATGCTGCGGCCGTAGCCGACGACGTACAGGTCAGGCCGCCCGTCGTTGTTGTAGTCGCCAACCGCGATGCCCATGGCGAACAGGCCCTCGGCCCCTACGCCAGCGCGTTCCGTCACGTCGGTGAAGGTGCCGTCGCCGTTGTTGCGATACAGGGCTCCCCGCGGCGGTTTCGCCGGCTGCCAGACCTTGGTGGCAGCGCCGTTGGCCAGGTAAATGTCGAGGCGCCCATCGCCATCGAAGTCGATCCACGCCGCGCCGGACCCCATGGTCTCGATCAGATACTTCTCCGCGCTGGCGGCGTTCGAATGCCGGAAGGTAATGCCCGCCGCCGCCGTGACATCCGTGAACCGGATCTCACCTGCAGGCTGGTCTGCCGCGATGGCGGCCAGAAACGCGATGGCGCCGATCGGGATCGCCACAGGCCACTTCACTTGCCGCCTTCCTTGATCAACTCGAGCCCCTTCCGCATCAGGTCGTCGCGCTCCTGCGACTTGGCTTTGCTGACGGTGGCGAACAGTTCGTTTGCGCGCTTCGTGTTGCCTTTCTTCCGGTAGGCTTGCGCCAGTTGATAGGTGGCGCCCGTGTTGCCGGGCTCTATTTCGAGCGAACGTTCCAGTTGGTCGATGGCTCCGTCCAGATCGCCGCTCCTCAGCAGGAGTTTGCCCAACAGCGCCCTGGGCTGCGCCAGGTCGGGGCGCTGTCCGATCGAGCTTCGGAGCGCGGCGACCGCTTCCTTCTCTTCGGCTCCGCCGGCGTCCAAAGCTCCGCGGCTGATTGCTTCGGCAAGGAACCAGTTCACCAGGTACCGATCCTCTTTTCCGACGGCGCTGTTGCGCAGGACCCTTGCCGCTTCATCGGCCCGGTCCATCTGCAGAAGAACCAGCCCCAGCGCTACCTTCGGCAGCCCTTTATCCGGATTCAACTCGGAGGCAGCGGCGAAAGCCTGGCGCGCTTCCTCGAATTCGCCCCGCATCGCCAGCACGATCGCTTTCTGGAGGCTCAGCTTTTCCGACTTCGGCAGTCGGCGCACGCCCACGTTGGCGATATCGAGCGCCACATCCAGGTTCTTGTGATCCAGGCAGAGCGCGATCAGGTCCAGGTAGTTCGTTTCGTCGCCGGGGTCGATCTGCGTCGCGGTCCGAAGAGCATCGAAGGCCTCGCGAGTCTGTCCCTTCTTCTCGTAGGCTTGGGCCAGAACGTTGTACAACTCGGCGGTGCGCGAACCCTTCCCGATGAGTGCGGATGCGGTCTTGACGGCGGCGTCGGGCTGGTTCGCCTTCAACCGTGCCAGTGCGAGATTGTAGCCGGCCAGATACGCGTTCGGGTCGCTCGCGGCGCGCTCAAACTCGATGGCCGCAGGTTCGTACTTCTCCAGCCGCGCCAGCATCAATCCCGCTTGCAGGTGTTGTTCGGGATCTGCGGTGGCGGGCATCTTCGCGAGCGCCGCTTCGGCCCTGGCCGGCTGTTTCAGTTGAATAGCTGCGTCGGCGAACTTCAGAATCGTTCGTGAATCGATGCTCCAGGTTCCGCCGCTGTGTTCGAAATGGTCGAGACACTCGGCGTACCGGCGTTCGCCGCATTGGATCTCGCCAAGTGCGAGGTGGGCCACCGGTTCGGCGGGCGTCAGTTTCAGTAGAGCCTCAAAGTGCTTTCGGGCCGCCGGCGTTTCTCCGGCCGCCATCTCATTCATCGCCAACCCGCGGAGCGCCGGCGCAAACTCAGGCCCGATCTGCAAAGCCTCTCGATAGATCCGGTTCGCGTCTTCCGCGCGGCCCTGCGCGGTCAGAGCCATGCCCATCAGAGTGAGTGCGCGCAGGTCCTTCGGCTGGCTGCGCAACCACGGTTCGAGAAGATCGACCGCGCCGCCCGGGTTCCCTCGCTGGAGTGCGCCCGCGGCTTGCTGGTAAACCGACTGACCAGGCGTCTGTGCCAGGACCATGCCGGCGACCAGGACCGCTATCGCCGATTTTGGGCAGGCATTCGGCGCCATCGTGGAACGACTTCCAAAGAGTATAGCGCTTTCCGGAATAGCTGGTCTCGAAGTCCGCCCTCCAGCTCGCTGTTGAAAGAGTCAGCACTCGTTCTTTAGGCTGCAAACGGCTACAAAGGCTCTAACTCACTGGTATGCAAAGATAAACGAGCGATCACGCGAGCGATCAGATTTTTATTGACACCGGCGACTGTAGTATGTTTATACTACTCCACCGGTCGCGAGCCGCTTACCGGCACGCGCCAAATCTGCTGGGATCCAGGAGAGGGACAATGAGTCGTACTGCTCCTTACTGGGATTCGTGCCGGATCGCGAAGTATTTCGCTCCAGCACTGCTTTTGTCGCTCGTAGCCCTGACGCTTCCGCTCAACGCGCAGTTCACCACCACAGTCGAAGGCCGCATCAGCGATCAAACCGACTCGGCCGTGCCGGGCGCTGAAGTTCGGGTCGAGAATATCGCCACCGGCGTGATGCGAACGGTGAAGACGTCCGGTGAGGGGTACTATCGCGTCACCGCGCTGCCGCCAGGCACGTTCACGCTTCGCGTCACGGCCCAGGGCTTCGACACCCTGGTGCAGGAGAACATCGTCCTCGAAGGCGACCAGACCAAGACGGTCAACCTGCAGTTGAAGTTAGGCACCTCAACCACGAAGGTGACGGTCACCTCCGAAGTGCCGCTGATTGAGACCGGTGAGGCCAGGATCTCGGGACACATTCAGGAACGGCAGGTTTCCGAACTGCCGCTCACGGGCCGCAACTTCATGACGCTGGTGGTTCTGACTCCGGGCGTTACGGGCCTGCCATCGGGCGGCGGCCAGGCCTATGCCCAGGCCACCGGCGACATCTTCTCGGCCGAATACGGCGTGAATATGAACGCCAACGGGCAGCGCGCCGAATCGAACAATTTCCAGGTGGACGGCGCCTCCGTAAACGGCAGCCCCCGCGGAGGGGTTAGCAACTTCAGCCCCAGCGCCGACGCGGTGCAGGAACTCCGGGTCAGCGTGAACAATTTCTCGGCGGAATACGGCCGCAACTCGTCCGCCTCGGTCACCATCGTCACCAAGAGCGGCACGAACCAGTTTCACGGCACAGCGGGGTGGTTCCACACGAACAACGCCCTTCAGGCCCGGAACGTGTTCCAGCCCCAGGTTCCGGTGTTCCGCCGCAACGAGTATAACGGCACGGTGGGCGGACCGATTATCAAGAACAAGCTCTTCGCCTTCGGATCGGTTGACGTCCTTCGATCCGGGCTCGGGCAGGGATTCGTCTCCACCGCGATTAGCCCGCAGTTCGCGCAGTTCATTCAAAGCAACTTTGCGAGCAACATCTCCGCGAAGTTGGTGAAGGACTATCCGGACCAGCTTCAGAAGACCGGCGACGGCCTCTTTGCCGGACCGCTTGCCGGCGCCGTCAAGAGCGTGTCCGATTGTGCCGGGTTGCCGGGTGGCGCCGGCGCATCGGTGACAACCCCGATCGGCCCAATGCCGTGCAACTTCCCGCTGACCTTCACGGGTACTTTCGCGCAGACCCTCCCGCGGGACGGGAAACAGTGGTTCGTCCGCGTCGACTACAATCCGTCGGAGAAAGATCGCCTTTACGGAAGTTTCGGCCGCACTGACCTGACGCAGACAGCCTTCGGCGCGCCGCAGGTCTACCCTAAATTCACCACCATCGCCTCCGAGTACACGGCGTATTGGAACGTGAACTATACGCACGCGTTCTCGCCTTCGGTGTTAACGGAGGCGGCGTACTCCGGCACCCGCGCCTGGGGCACGGATCCGGTGAACGACGGGTTCATCCCGCTGATCAACGTCCCCGGCATTGCATCCTACAACCTGGGGTTCTCGGACGCCACCTTCATCCAGAACAACATGGAGTGGCGCAGCGTCACGTCCATCAACCGCGGCACGCACGCGTTCAAGTTCGGCGGGATCTACCAGTGCTCCAGCGGATGCCCCGGCGCAGGCGCGTTGTTCTCGCGCGTGTGGCAGCGGCCCTACTACAACTTCAACAACCTGTTCGATTTCGTGAAGGACGATCCGTTCAGCCAAACCAATATCGGCTTCAATCCCAAGACGGGCGAGGCGACCGGCTACGACTTCCGGCCAAAATATCAGAACTTCGGCTTATTCGTCCAGGACGACTGGAAAGTGAAAAAGAACCTGACCCTCAGCCTCGGGCTGCGCTGGGAAACGTTCCTGATTCCGACCGACTTGGACAACCTATATACCAGGGTGACCTTTCCGACAGGTTCTGACCTGATGAGCCGGATCGCCGACATGCACGCGGAAGTGGGCCAGCCGCACACGAAGACGAACTGGGCCAATTTCGCGCCGCGCTTGGGCATCGCGTGGGACCCCACGGGCCAGGGTAGAATGTCCGTTCGCGCGGGCGTCGGGATGTTTTATGACCGGGCGGGAGGACAGTTCTACAACGATTGTTGCGTGTACCTGCCGCTGTTTGGCATTGCTTCGGCCAGTAAGCAGACGCCTCCGGCATTGCCGGTTTACGGCTTGAGTTCGAGCACCACCGCCCCCTGGCAGTTTCCGAGACCGAACATACAGTCCGGCCTCGACTCGAGGGGCGGTCTGATCGGCATCCCGTCGGATAAGAACGGCTGGGATCCCAACATGCAGACGCAGTATGCCTTCAACTACTTCTTCGGGATCCAGTACAGTGTCACAAAGAGTTGGGCCGTTGAGGTGAACTACACCGGTTCGCAGAGCCGCCATGACTATAACCAGTACGACGTCAACCGCTATCAGGGCGACCTCTTCGATGGCATCCTGAACCGCCTGAACCCGAGTTTCGGCGCCATCAACTACGGTCAGGCGAATACGAGCGGTTTTTACAACGGCGGCAATGTGAGCGTCCGGCGCCGCTACTCGGCCGGGCTCACGATCCAGGTCGCCTACACTTTCGGCAAGGCGGTCGACTACGCCAGTAGTTTTAGTGGCGGCGGTTTCGTGGATGCCTGGAATATCAGCCTGAATCGCGGCTTGTCCGACTTTGACATCCGGCAGAAGATCGCATTGACCGCGCTCTACGATACTCCAAGGTTCGGGAAGGGACTAGTGCGGTCCGTGCTCTCCGGGTGGCAGATCGGCGGGAACGCGATTATGCAGAGCGGGCGCCCGTTCTCGGTCTATTGCAGCCAGCCCTTCCAGCCTGTGCGCGACGCGTCCGGAAGAATTATCGGGAACAACGGATGCGATTTCAATGCGGACGGAGCGAACAACGATTTTCTGAACGTCCCGAGCTTCGGCATATACAATTCCGGCACGCCGCGTTCAGAGTTCCAAAGCGGCCTGTTTCAGGCCTCGGATTTTCCGAAGCCGGCTCCGGGGAATCCGGGGATGCTCGGACGAAACACGTTCTTCGGGCCCGGTTTTGCGAACACGGACATGAACCTGGTGAAGAAGTTTCCAATGAAGTTCATCGGGGAGCGGGGAGAATTCCAGTTCCGCGCTGAGTTCTTCAACCTGTTCAACCGTGTGAATCTGGGACAGCCCGCGGGCGACACCAACAGTGGGGTGTTCGGGAAGTCCACAAGCGCCTACGGGGCGCGCAACGAACAGTTCGGGCTGAAGATCATCTTCTGATCTGACCTCGGAGTCCATCCGGGAGTAGAATCAAGGGCGCGTCCGTTGACAAGGCGGATGCGCCTTTATTCTTGATGAGAGGCAAATGCATGCGATATACCCGCGTTCTCCTGACGCTCGCCGCTTTGGGCGCAGCCGCCAGTGCCGAGATGCGGCCGGCGAAACTGGTCCCGCTGCCGCTGAAGGCGGTCGAGATCGACGACCCGTACTGGTCTCCGCGCATGGCCGTGAACCGATCGAAGACTCTCGATACGGTCCGCCGCCATCTGGAAGAGACCGGAGCGATTCAGAATTTCGCCATCGCGTCGGGGAAATCGCAGGGGCAGTTCCGCGGCCCGTTCTGGAGTGATTCCGATGTCTACAAGTGGCTGGAGGGCGTCTCGTACTCGCTGGTGCTGAAACAGGATCCGGCGCTCGAGGCCAAAGCGGACGAAGTCATAGCGCTGATCGCGGCGGCTCAAAGGCCCGACGGATACCTGGACACTTACTTCGAACTCGTGGACCCTCAGGGCCGTTGGTCCAACATGGCTTTCGGGCATGAGGATTTCAATGCGGGACACCTGCTGGAGGCGGCCGTAGCTCACTATGAAGCAACCGGCAAACGCACGTTTCTGGATGTCGCCATCAAGAACGCCGATTGCTGGGAACGTACGTTCGGCCCCGGCAAGCGCGAAGGGCAGCCTGGCCACGAGGGATTGGAACTCGCGCTGGTGAAGCTGTCGCGGGCCACTGGCGACAAGCGCTATGAAAAGCTCGCCGAGTTCTTCATCAACAACCGCGGCCAGCAGCCCTCGTTCTTTAAGCGCGAATACGACAAGCTCGACCCGGCGAAGATGGTCAACTTCCTGGGACGCACCATTAGCATCCGCGGCCTGCAGGATGAGTTGTTCCGCAAGGATCCTTCGAAATTCAACACTGAGTATTCCCAGGACCACCTGCCCGTTCGCAGTCAGGATAAGGTGGTCGGCCACGCGGTCAGGGCCATGTACCTGTATTCCGGCATGACCGACGTAGCGAGCGAAACCGGAGACGAGGGCGTCTACGGAGCCCTGCTGAAGCTGTACCGCGACATGACTACCAAGCGCATGTATGTCACCGGAGGCATCGGACCGTCGGCGCACAACGAAGGGTTCACCTTCGACTACGACCTGCCGAATGAAACCGCGTACCAGGAGACCTGCGCTTCAATCGGCGTGGCCATGTGGACCGAGCGCATGCTGGGTCTCACTGGCGATGCGAAATACGCCGATACGATGGAACTGGCGCTGTACAACGCCATGCCCGCGGGCGTCTCTCTTTCGGGCGACACCTTCTTCTACGACAACCCGCTCTACAGCGCCGGCAAGACGCGCGCGGCACGATTGGTTCCCCGTCCCCTGCTGCCCCACCAACCTCGTCCGGCTGGTGCCCTCGATTGCCAAGTACGCGTACAGCCAGTCGGACGACGCGCTGTGGGTCAACATGTACGTGCAGGGGAAGGCGATGGCGCAATTCGGCCAACAGGCCCTCACCGTAGTGCAGAAGTCGTCCTATCCGTGGTCCGGCGAGATCAGCCTTCAAATCACCGCCGCTCCCACCCGTGAGCAGGGGTTGTTCCTGCGCGTGCCGGGTTGGGCCGGGCGCGCCGAATTCAAGCTGAACGGAAAACCCGCCCAGCCTCCCATCGAGGCCGGGTACGCGAAGCTTCGCAGGCGCTGGGCGGCGGGCGACACCGTCACCGTCTCGCTCCCGATGGAAGTGCAGCGTTTGCAGGCCAATCCCGCGGTTGCCGAAGATCGCGGACGCGTGGCCCTTCGCCGCGGCCCTATCCTGTACTGCCTGGAGCAGGCCGATAACAGCATCGATATCGACCAGGTGTATCTGCCCGCGTCGTCGCGCCTCGAAGCCCGGTACGATCCGAAGTTGCTCGGCGGGGTGGTGGTGCTCTCCGGGCCGGCGCTCCGGAAGCCCGATGTGTCCTGGAATGATGCCTTGTACACCCCGGCCAAGCCCGACGCCGAACGCTCGGTGACCATCACGGCCGTGCCCTACAGCACATGGGATAATCGCGGCCCTGGTAAAATGGCCGTCTGGGTTGAAGGCAGCGCCTTCTAGGATTCCATCCGCCGTTCCATCATGGGGCTGAAGTTCAGCTTGTCTGCCGTTATCGTGCTGTTCGTTGCGGCACTCTCCGCAATCCTGTACGCGCAGGGGATGGCCTCACCCACGCGGACGCCCCGTTCCCAACGCAACATCGAAACCGATCTGCCTCCCATCAAAGTCGATTTCCGGGACATCGCGGCGCAGGCCGGAATCACCGCGAAGATGGTCTCGGGCGGCGCCGGCGCCAAGAAGTACATCATCGAGACCACCGGTACCGGGGTGGTTCTGTTCGATTACAACAACGACGGACTAGTGGATATCTTCATCGTCAACGCCACCCAACTGGGAGAAGCGCCGGTGCCCAGGCCCACCAGCCACCTGTATCGCAACCTGGGCGGATTGAAGTTCGAGGATGTCACGGTCGCGGCGGGCCTGGGCCGCTCTGGTTGGGGACAGGGCGCCTGCGCCGCCGACTACGACAACGACGGCTACCGCGACTTGTTCGTCACCTACTACGGCCACAGCGTTCTCTATCACAACGAGGGCAACGGCTCCTTCCGGGACGTGACCGAAATTTCCGGGCTCGAATCGCGGGGCATCCGCTGGGACACCGGGTGCTCGTTCTTCGATTACGATCTCGACGGAAAGCTCGACCTGGCGCTATCCGGTTATGTGGACTTCGACCCGAGCAAGGTGCCCGAGCCGGGCGCCGGAGGGTACTGCCAATGGCGAGGGCTTCCCGTTATCTGCGGCCCGCGAGGGCTTCCCGCGGGACGTAATTACCTGTTTCACAACGAAGGCGGCGGCAAGTTCATGGACGTTTCGGCCGCGAGCGGAATCGGAAAGCCCACCGGATGCTACGGATTTACCGTCCTCGCCTCGGACTTCGACAACGACGGCCAGCCCGATCTGTATGTCGCCTGCGATTCCACCCCCAGCCTTCTCTATCGCAACCTGGGCGGCGGCAAATTCGAAGAGATGGGCGTGGCGTCCGGCTCCGGGCTGAATGAGGACGGCCAGGAACAGGCCGGCATGGGCATCGCCGTGGCCGACTACGACGAAGACGGCTTCATGGACCTGGTGAAGACCAACTTCAGCGACGACACCCCCAATCTCTACCACAACAACGGCGATGGCACCTTCAACGACGAGGTGTATCAATCCGGGCTCGGCGCGCATACTCAGTACCTCGGGTGGGGCACCAACTTCCTGGATGTCGACCACGACGGGCGGCGCGAGATCCTGATCGTCACGGGCCACGTGTATCCCGAGGTGGACCGCAGCCCGCTCGGGATCAAATTTCGTGAACCCAGGCTACTCTACTGGAACGTCGGAAAGCGCAAGTTTAAGGACATCTCCACCGCCTCCGGCCCGGGCATCTCGGAACTGCACTGCTCGCGAGGGTCGGCCGCTGGCGATCTCGATAACGACGGCTCGCTCGAGGTGGTCATCAATAACATGGGAGAGTCGCCCAGCCTGCTCAAGAACTTCGGCCCTAAGAAGAATTGGCTGCTCGTGCAGCTCGAAGGCATCGCCTGCAACCGGGACGCGATCGGCGCGCGGGTGTTCGTGTACTCGGGCGGTACCCGCCAGTCCGGCGAAGTCCAGACCGGCACCAGTTTCCTTTCGCAGAACGATTCGCGGCAGCACTTCGGCCTTGGGGGCGCGGCAGCTTACGATCGAATTGAAGTCCTGTGGCCGGGCCGCGTGAGAGAGGAATTCCCGGGGGGCCGGGCAAATCGGATCGTGGCCCTGAAGCAGGGGAGTGGCAAGCCAATCGGGTCCAAATGAAGAATACGGAAGCATCCTCGAACATCTCCCGCCGCGTGTTCGGCGCATCGCTGGTCCAGGGCGCGATGGCGGCTCAAACCGGGACTCGGACCGCGCCCGGAAGTTGGAATCGCCCGCTGGCGCCTGACACGCCGGCGTTCGAAGGTCCGATCGAGTACACACGGGGGCGCGTCGAACTGAAGGCCGAGCCGTTTCCTCTGTCGCAGGTTCGCCTGCTGCCCGCAAGCGTGTACTTCGATGCCCAGGAATGGAACCGCGGCTACATATCGCGGTTGCCGGCCGATCGCTTGCTGTACACCTTCCGCGCCAATGCCGGCCTGCCCGTCGGATCCACGAAGCCGTTGGGCGGCTGGGAACAGCCGGAAAACGGGCAGCGGTCGAGCGAGTTGCGCGGGCACTTCATCGGCCACTACCTTTCGGCAAGTTCGCAGTTGGCGGCGTCCGGGGATGGCGAGGCCAAGGCGAAGGCGGATGAGCTGGTGGCGGTGATGGCGCAGTGCCAGCAGAAACTGGGGCGAGGCTATCTCAGCGCCTTTCCTTCCGCCTGGTTCGATCGCCTCGAGCGCGGCGAACGGATCTGGGCTCCGTTCTACACCGTCCACAAGATCATGGCTGGGCTGTTCGACTCGTACCGGCTAACCGGCAATCAGCAGGCGCTTCGGGTACTCGAAGGCATGGCCGGATGGGTGGACCAGTGGACCGCCCCCAAGACCGAAGCCCAGATGCAGGAGATTCTGAAGATCGAGTTCGGCGGTATCGCGGAAACGCTCTATCATCTCTCGGCGGCGACGAATGACGCCCGGTGGGCCTCGGCCGGGGATCGTTTCCAGAAGAAAAGCTTCCTGAATCCGCTCGCGGCCCGGCGCGATGAACTGCGCGGTCTCCACGCCAACACCCACATCCCGCAGGCTATCGCGGCTGCCCGGCGCTACGACATTTCAGCGGATGCCCGCTTCCACGATGTCGCCCGTTACTTCTTCGATGAAGTCAGCACGGCTCGCTCCTATGTGACCGGCGGCACCAGTAACGCCGAGGCCTGGTTGAGTCCCCCGCGGAGGTTGGCTGCCGAGTTCAAGCTCAGCCCGAACATGGCTGAGTGCTGCTGTGCGTACAACATGATGAAGCTTACTCGTCAACTGTACGCGTGGAAACCCGAAGCGCGATATTTCGATCATTACGAGCGTCTGCTGCTCAATCACCGCGTCGGCTCGCTCCGGCCGGGACTCGGGCACTCCCAGTATTATCTGTCGTTGGCGCCCGGAGCCTGGAAGACGTTCGGGACGGAAGACCAGACGTTCTGGTGCTGCACCGGATCGGGGGTGGAGGAATTCTCGAAGCTGAACGACAGCATCTACTGGCGGGACGGACGAGGCGTGTACGTCAACCTGTTCGTGCCGTCTCTGCTCGATTGGCGCGAGAAGGGCTTTCAGCTCAGGCAGGAGACGAAATTCCCAGAATCGGAGGATGTGTCCCTCACGGTGCTGGCGGCCCGGCCGGACACAATGGCACTGCGGCTGCGAATTCCCGGATGGCTGCGGTCGGCTCCCTCGATGAAGCTCAACGGGAGTCCGCTGAACGCTTCAGCGGAGCCAGGCAGTTATCTGACGATGGAACGCCGCTGGAAAGCGGGCGACAAGATCGAGATGCGGCTGCCGATGCACCTGCGCGTGGAACCGATGCCCGACGATCCGTCTCTGCAGGCCTTTCTCTATGGACCAATCGTGCTGGCCGGCGATCTCGGTGGTGAGGGGCTCACCGAGGCGCACATCAGCGGCCCGAATCTGCGTGTGGGAGCGCCCGATGTCGAGCAGAACGGATCCCCGCTCGGCTCATCGAACCGTACCCCGCGGGTTCCGGCGATCGACATACCCACGCTTAAGGCTGAGGGACGAGAACCCGACGCGTGGATCAAACCGGCGAACCAGCCGCTGACCTTCCGGACGACGGGGCAGAGACGAGACGTGACGCTCGTTCCGCTCTACCGCCTGTTCGACAAGCGTTACGCCGTGTACTGGCAGGTGTCTTAGTACTCGGTTTCAGAAGTTCGGTAACGTATTCCAGCCCACCGCTCACGGTTCTGGCGTAGCCGCGCGCGGTGAGGGAACGCACCTCGGCGATGTTCCGGCTGCTCAAGCCGGCTTCGGGAACGTCGCTATATTTCCGAAACCGTGTTGTCCACATAAAAAACTCTGATCGCCTTGCGATCATTGGACTTGACTAGTATTCGAAGATTCTCGCTGACCCATTCTGAGCTCGGTAACGACACTGGTTGCCGCTCTCACGGCGTGGTGCAAAAGCTCTGTTGAACTTCGTCTGGAGAATCTCGCCTTACGCTCCAGAACCTCGCAGAGCGCACTTGCCAATGGAGGGGCGCCTCATCGAGCTGCAAGAGCTGGGCGGCCTGTATCATCATTACGAACGCCGGGAAGCGTGAATACCCAGATGTGAATCTCGACATGTGTGGCGTGGGGCGCGGATGCCACACCTGTTGATGGCGGACACGCATCGACGATTTCCACCACCATCGCAGCGGGGTCGCTGCCGTCCTGTCGCAGTTGAACCTCGCGCCGATACCCGTCCGATAGTTATCGAATGCGGGGCGTCGACTGTGCGGATTCGTCGTTCGGGTTAATTGTAGGGATGGGAACTGAAGAATGTGCAAACCCTATGTTCTCATTCAGTTCGACGTTTACGGTAGGCACAATCGCCGTTCACGACTGATTCGGTCGCGCTTTCCAGCCCTGATGCAATTCCCGAGATGGCCACTCAGCCCTTTCGCTTGCGCCCGGTCGCGGCGGTGCCACGTACACGGCACTGGTGCGGGCCCGTTCCGCCAAAATTACTGCTTTGCTCATCGCTTTCGGACTGGCGCGGGGCACTGCGGCTTGCATTTCAGGGTGCCTATAACCGCTTGGCAATTTTGTTACGTTGTTTAATATCATCGTGTTGACAGGATTCGCTTGCAATTGCACAGCATCATCCGCTTCTGGAACGACAGCATAATTTGCTTGTAATTATACAACATGATAAGCTTGTGATCGTACAACATTGAAGGCTTGCGGACACCCATGGCCACCCCAAATGAAAAGCTCGCAGGGTCACTAACGGCATTGCGCAATCTCCAGAAGAGTGGTCGCCACGTCTTCCAGTCCCAGGAGCTCACGCGCGTCCACCGCGAGCGCCTCCTGCAGAATGGCTTCCTGCAGGAGGTCATGAAAGGCTGGCTCATCTCGTCCAGCCCTGGCGCTCGCGATGGCGACAGCACGCCATGGTATGCGTCCTTCTGGGAATTCTGCGCGCGCTATTGCGAGGGGCGTTTCGGCGAGGACTGGCATCTCTCGCCCGAGCAATCGCTTTTTCTGCATGCTGAAAAGACCGTAATTCCAACACAGGTGATAATTCACAGCTCCAAAGGGACGAACCACAAAATCTCGCTGCTGTTCGGTACATCGCTCTACGATCTGAAGCAACCGCAGATGCCGCCCGCCCCCGATATCGTCCGACGTGACGGACTCAGAGTCTTTGCGCCGGCCGCCGCCATGATCCGCGTGCCGGAGACATTCTTCGCAACCAGTCCCATCGAGACCCAAGTCGTACTTGCAGGCTTTCGCGATGCGTCGGGGCTGTTGCGCCGCCTGCTGGACGGCGGCCACAGCGTCGTGGCGGGCCGGCTTGCGGGCGCGCTCCGGCACATCGGACGGGCCGACTTCGCCGACGAGATCGTCACGACGATGAAATCCGCCGGTTACAATGTTCGCGAGAGCAATCCTTTCGGCGAGCACGCGCCCGCAGCGGCGGCGGCACGGCCGGCGGCACCGATCGTCGGAAGGATACAGGCGATGTGGGAATCGATGCGGAGGACGGTGCTCGAAATCTTCCCTCCGCCGCCAGGTCTGCCAAGAGACCCCGAAGCCTTCTTGAAGTCTGTCGACGACATTTACCGCGCGGACGCGTACCACTCTCTCTCGATCGAAGGCTACAGCGTCTCGGTCGCTCTAATCGAACGTGTAAGGGCGGGAAACTGGGACCCCGATCATCATGATGACGACCGCCAGAACCGGGATGCGCTCGCGGCGCGGGGTTACTGGCAGGCCTTTCAGGTCGTCAAGGCGAATATCAGCGACATCATCAGGGGCACCAATGCCGGAGCCCTAGTCCGTACCGCGCACCGCGAGTGGTACCGCGAACTCTTCCAGCCCTGTGTTGCCGCCGGACTGCTCACACCCGGCGCGCTGGCGGGCTACCGCAACGACGCCGTCTACCTGCGGACCTCCCGCTATGTCCCGCCCCGGTGGGAGGCGGTGCGCGATGCGTTGCCGGCCTTGTTCGATTTTCTCGAACAGGAACCGGAACCCGGCGTTCGCGCCGTCCTTGGCCACTGGCTGTTCGGCTATATACATCCCTACCCCGACGGCAATGGGCGCATGGCGCGGTTTCTGATGAATGCGATGCTCGCATCGGGCGGTTATCCGTGGACCGTTGTCCGGGTCGAAGACCGCGCGGCCTATCTCGGCGCGCTCGATCGCGCGAGCATCGACGCCGATATCCACCCGTTCGCGGTCTTCATCGGCAGAGCGGGTGAACTGGTCGCTCGACCAGGCCCGTCAAGGACAAGAAAATTGACACGGGTATGGATACACTGCGCATCGATATCAGCCATCGGCCCTTGCCCGTCGGCTGGGCCTTGCGCCGGGGCGATTTTGATTCGCTGCACCAACTTTGAAGCCCTTATCCCGGATATCTTTGATCGCGCCGTCCTTGCTCATCGCGATGAGTTCAGGGTTAGTTCCGAACACAGCGCGGCACACACCAGCCAACTTTCCACCATCATCAACCTGAAGGTCGGAAAGCGGTGATTTCAACCGTGCCTCGTCTCCCTTGAAGAAGTAGTCCACCGCTCGCGACAGGTACAACGCCGCCATCATGCATTCGGTCGGAGTCGGCGGGCGATCATCCGGCTGCTGCGGTCGGCACCACCGGCAGCGCTCGGCCCCGGAGATCCCGTCTGCCCTCTCGGTCACGATCCAACCCCGGCCTTGGCGGCGATCGCAATTCATGCCGGCTTCGCCTTTCTGGCCGCCTGTTCCTTCTCCTGGGCGCGGGACAACAAGCGTTGCGCCATGTCATCGAACATCGCTTGCCGCGTGGGCGGCTGGGATGACGGCGGTTTCGGACGCGCGATGGGACGCTGCTCCTAATCGCGGCTTTGCAGGTAGGCCAACGGAACGCGTTTTGGAGTTCACTGCCTCGAGCATCGCAGTTCACGACTGACACGCTCGCGATTTTCAGCCCTGATGCAATTCCCGAGATCGACAATCACCAGACCCGCAGGGTGATTTCTCCGCTACCGGGTCTGGCGAACGGGCCGGCAGAGCGCTTTGGATCGGCAAAAGGCTTCCCGAAATAATCGGCGTCGATGGCCAGCGGCAAGCCATCGATCTCCTCGTATCCGAGTTCCGCGACTTGAGTCTTCCCCAAGAGCTCGGTAGTAACACGCACGGTATGCGCCGTGGCGGCGGCCGGATCAAGCGTCAGGTGGAGGAACACATGCTCACCGTTCTCCACAACGCGGTGCTTCGGATCGGCCCCGTTCAGCACTACCGCGTCCAGCTCGTCCTTATAGGGATGGGCTCCGTTCAGATATACGTTTCCGGCCACACGTGACGGAAATCGCCGCGTGTTGTAGACCCATGTTCCGTATCCATCAACGTTCAGGTTTTCCGGAGCATCGCGCGTGTTCTGCTTCATGACGCCGCCGTTGAAGATGTTGTCATAGAACCGGTTGTCCCCTCCATTCGTGAGGGTGACGCCAGCCAGAGCGGTCGAGTGGGCGCGATGATACGGCGTCCAGCGATTCAATTCCGGATGGCTCATCACCTTGCCACCGAAATAGTTGTGCGCATAGGCCCCGCCCTCGGACACGTCCAGCAGGCTGACTTCGGAGAGGAACAGGTTGTTGTCGACGACGAACGGACCGTGGTCCACCTCGACGAAGAGGTCGTCAGTGGTGTTGTCGTACAGGAGATTCGATGTGATGTGAGTGCCCTGCGCCATCCAATCCATCCACATGCCTCGTCCTGCATTGTGGATGCGATTGTTCTTGATCAGCACATCGATGGCCCCGTGCAGTTTGATGCCGCCCATCTCGGCGCCGGTGAACTGACGCCTGGCCCAGATATTGTAAATGTGGTTGCCCGTGATGCGGCTGTTTACCGCGCCCAGGCTTCCGGCGATACCTGCCTGCTCGCAATCATAGATGGTGTTGTTTCGAACGATGTGCGACCCGACATTCTCCTTCGACCAGCCGATGTCGAGGGCGCGCAGGATTACCTCGTTATAGTGAGTCGCTCCACCTTTCATCGGATTGGCGGTCCAGACGTTGTGTCCCGTCGCGCGATCTTTGCCAAGCGTCACGCAGGAGCACATGGAATCGCTGATCACGTTGTTCTCGATAATCCAGCCTTTGCTCCAGTGGGTTCCGATAAGCCCGATCTGCTCGGCGGTCGGCGCTGCCCACTGAGTTGCGGCATGCCGCATCCGGAAGCCGCTGACCGTGATGAAATTTGTGCCGGGCTTGTCGGGGTAGAAACAGCTATCGCGGACGTTGATCTCCACCAACTCCTGGTTCGGATTCTTGCCGTGGAAATTGGCGTAGATGGTTGTGTTGTTCGCATCGGTTTCGGTGAACCAAGTCCACAGCGACGCATCCTTGTCGCGGGCATCGGGATAGGGCAGGGGGTTCAGGACCCCCTCGATTTGACCTGCTTCGAACAGCGCCTTGCCGTTCATGTAGACCTGTCCCGTGTGGTGAGGTCTTCCCTTGTCGTTGAACCAGTCGCCGGCGATCAGATCCTTGTAAGGATTATAACTGCCAAAGAACGAGTTGGGCAGGGTGACATTCCAAACATCGCCGCGATAGGCCTTCCAGTCACGTACGACCTCCGATCCTTTAATCTCCACCACCTCCCCAGCGGCGGCCCGATAGGTGATCCGCTTCGCATCCGACTCGCCGCCCCTCGGAGGCGTGACGCGCTCGCGATATGTGCCCGCGTGAACGGTTATGACGTCTCCGGGTTGTGCAATCCCGGCGGCGGCGGAAATCGTTCGGAACGGCTTCGCTGCGGAACCGTCGTTCGCATTGCTGCCGCTTACCGAAACGTGGAACTCGGCGCCGAATAGTGCCGGTGCCAGCGACGCCGCCACGATCAGTCTGACGACCTGTTTAAAGATCATGATAAAGCCCTCCCTCAACTTCTTGAATCCCGAATCCGGATAGCGCTCCGGTCGCGAGATCCATCATGACCGGCGCAGTGTTAATCGCCATTTCTTTTTTTCTCCACCACGCTCACTCGCCGCCGGCTCAGGGTGGCCCCGCCGAAACGCTTGTCCGGCGTTTCGGCAATCGCTTTCAGCAGGAAATTGCCGGTGGTCGAAGGCACCGGAAAATCGACGTAATAGGTCTCGGCCCCGAGCGCGGCAAGTGAGAATTTCGACGACTTCCGCGCCACCTGCTCGCCATTCGCCGACTCCAGTGCGATGGTCAGAGTCCCCTGGACTGGTCGCGATTCGTCATTGACCATCATCACCTGCAGCGCTTTCGTCTCGCCGGCGTTCAGCGTTGCATGCCAGAAGCTCAGGTATACTCCCAGCGGCGCGAACGCATTGCTCATGTAATCGCGGAAATGCGGCTCGAGTTCCAGCTTCTCGATGTCGATAAAGTGGTCCGCAGTGTAACCCTGCGGATCGCTGCTCATCAGGTAAACGAAATGGAGCACGGCCGCATAATCGCGATACGCGCGCCAGTATTCGGTGATGCCGCCCAGCAGATAAGCGTCCATCGCGAAGCGGTCCTCGGCCGTGGCGTTCGCGCCCACCAGCCGCGGGTAGAGCGTCTTAGTAAGCTCGGTGGGGCTGCCGTCGCGGTTGAGCCAAAGCCATCCGTATTCGTTCAGGATCATAGCGTGGCCGGTGGGCGCGCCAGGAGCTTTGGCGCCCGGCCGCTCGAACGTCGTCATGTCGAAGTCGGGGCCGCCGCTCGCCATCTTCTGGAATTCGTACGGGTGATCTTCCACCGGATCGTCGGGACCCGCTGGCGGGTTGTAGCTATTCTCCCAAGGGCGATTCGAGAGATCGAGCCCGCGAACGGCGGGGATGATCTTCTCGCCAAACATCGGGTCCCAGGTCTCGTTGTTCGCGTCCCATATCGCGGCGCTCGGATGATTCCAGTTGTCGCGCATCCATTCCGAGTACTCGCGGATCATCTCGTCCGGATCGAAGTGAACCTGGTTTTCTCCTCCGTGCCAGCCGTGACCCGTCCAGACGAAATATTCGTTTTGAATCAGCAGGCCCGCTTCGTCGGCAATATCGAACCACTTGTCCGGCGCCGGTCCGATGCAGAACCGGAATGAGTTCCAATGCATCTGCTTCGGAATCTCGACAAGCAGCTTGCGCACCCATTGTTCGTTCCACGGCAGAGTGCCCGATTTGGGATCTTCGAAGAAGCGATGCAGCGTGACGTTCGAGCCTCGCATGAAGTATATGTGGCCGTTCAGATAGGCTCGCTTCGTGGCGGTATCGAACCGGAACTCGCGCATCCCGAACCTGGTGCTCGCGGTGTCACCGCCGGTGTCCGTTTCGACAACGTAAAGGTTTGGGGTCTCCGGTGTCCAGAGCTTCACCTTCGGAATACGAACGGTCTGGAGGATGGTCGTCTCCTCTCCGGCCTTCAGGCTCACAGTCTCCGGCTCCGAAGTGCCTTCGATCGTCTCTGATTTCCAGGGATGCACGCGCTGGATGAGCGAGAACGAAGCGGTAGTCTTGCCGTAATTACGCAGCTTCGTCTGCACCAGGGCGCTGCTGTCTGCAAGCTTCGGCGCAACCTGCACAGTCTCGATCACAGGATTATCGCTGAGCAGGAGTGAGACGCTGTCGTAAATCCCCGGAGTCCAACGGTTCTTCTCGAAATCGGTGCCGGCGGTGACAGTCTCGGGCAATACGCCGGGGTGAGCGCCGACGCGCACCACCAACTCGTTCGCGCCCTGCCGGATCGCGGCGGATACGTCGAACACAGCTGCCGTGAAACATGGGAGATGCTCGCCGATTTTCGTTCCGTTCAGCCATACTGCCGCTCCGAACTGTGCTTTGTTGATGCGGAGGATGGCGACGCTGCGCAGCGCGGTCACGTTGAATGAGCGGCGATACCAGAACCAGTCGCGGTCCTGCCGCGAAACCCCTGCGTTAGATACCAGAGCGCTCGCGGGCAGAAGGCCCTTCGAGACACGATTCTGAATCACCGAGCGGCTATCGAACTCGTCCACCTTGGGAAACGCGGGCACGGCTGAGTGAGCCAGTCCGGGAACCGGCACCCGGTGGCCGTAGCGCGATGGCAGCGCGGTGGCGGATCTCGAGTCGGTGATGTCCCATTGGCCGTCGAGCGAAATGGTCGTTCGAGCAGCTGCGTAGAGAGAAATGGCGGTTGCGAACAGCACAGCCGCAACCAGATGAAGTTTCGGAATAAGGCGCATGGATGACCTTCGGCAAATTATTTCAAACGACTCCTGCGAATATCGACGCACGTTCAATCACAACCCTCATATGAGCGTTACTGAATTCACTCATTTGACACGATTGTTTACTGCCTTTGACACTGCTCCGCTCAGTTCCCGGAACAGGTACAGATTCGAGCGGAACACAACTGCCGGACTCAGGTAATGGGACCGGGGCAGTTCTTCGCCGGTTGCAAAATGGTCCGCAAGGAGCCGGACCGCGATCTGTCCCTGCCGGTACGGGCGCTGGTAGATCGAGGCTGTAATGGTCTGGTTTTCAATGTATTCGGAAGCTTCGGCGAAGAGGTCTGTGGCGATGAGTTTGATCCGCCCCGCGCGCCCAGCCGCCTTCAACGCTTTGCAGACGGGAAGACAGTTGGCCGTGCTCACGTACATTCCGGCAAGTCTTTCATCCGCCCGCAGCAGTGCTTCACATTTTTCCAGAGTCTCGGCTTCGTCCTCGTGTCCTTCAATCACCTCGGTCACGATGCCGCCGGGGCAACCAGATTGGAACGACTCGAGAAAACCTTCGACCTTTTTACGGTGGTCCTCGGTCGATACCATCCCGGTGACGATGGCCGCGCGCGAGCGCTCAGGCAGCAACTTTGCCAGAAACTCGCCGGCAAGCCGGCCGTTCAACTGCGGCTCCACGCAGACGATGGTGGACCGGCAACTTGCCGAACTGTCCGTCGCAACGCAGATCACACGCACATCGTGTTCTGTCTCCGCTTGACGGATGATCGGCACGGCTGCATCGGGATCCCCCGGTACCACTACGAGAGCTCTGATGCCCTGCTCCAGCAACTGACCAATCGCGCCGGAATCGTTGTCGCCGAGGCGATCGACTGGATGGTAGAGAATCTCCAGGTTCATGTAACGAAACCGCCGAGCTTCGTCGAAGATACCGTCACGTAGTTGATCGTAAAAATAATGAATTTCACGAGGGATGGAGACACCAACCTTTAGACTGCGCCGGCTTGCGGAGAGGGCCTGAGCGGCGCGGTTGGGCTGATAGCCGTACTTATTCGCGATCTTCAGGATTCGTTCGCGAGTTCTCTCGCCGATCTCTTTACGATCGTTGAGCGCCCGGTCCACGGTTCCGATGGACACCTTCGCCAGACGTGCGATCTCACGAACTCCGATGCTCTTTCTCATGGGTTATGACCGTCGCCCGACACTGCTCGGCCTCCGCCGAGCGCTCTGTCGAGCACGTTCGGCGCTTGTTCTTCCGTGAGCTTCTGGCCCCGTTCGAATTCCGCGCGCGCTTCGTCTCGCCTGCCCGACAATTGCAGAGTCCTGGCCAAGAGGTAACTGGCCGTTTTCGATTTCGGGTCCAGCTTCGTCGCGGCCCGCAGATACCCGAGAGCCTGCCTGTAGTCCTTCGCCGCGATTGCAACCTTCCCCAACTCCAAGTGCACAAGCGCGTGATCCGGCCGCATCGCAGCCGCCTTCTGAAGCCATTCTTCCGCTTCCCCGAGTTGACCGCGTTCGCCCAGCAAAGCACCCAACGCAAATACCGCGGGGAAGTAGGTGGGCTTGGAGCGCGCCACGTCGCGCCATTCGCGGATTGCATCCTCCATGCGATTTTGCTTAAAGAACGCGGCACCAAGGTAGAACCGGCCATCCGCATTCGAAGGATCCTTTGCCAGTGCGTTCTGGAGCGTGGCAGCTGCGGCTGCATAATCGTTGCTTCCGAACTGCGTCATGCCGAAGATCACTTCGACTGCGGGCGAGTCGCCACTCTCCTTGAAGATTCTGTCCATGAGCGCGGTCGCCTCGGCAGTTCTACCAACCTTGATGAAGGCGGTCGCCGCCCCGAGTAGAACCGACACATCATTGGTCGGCATGAGAAGCTCAAACGATCGTACCGCCTGCTGGAACTGGCCCAACTCGAGCTGACAGATGCCGAGCAATTGCCGGCTACGGCGGTCGTCAGGTGCGGCCTCGACCACAGGTTGCAGCCAGTGAGCCGCTTCCGCACAGTTTCCGATTTGTATGTTGGCGATCGCGAGATTCAACTTCAACGCGGTAATAGAAGGATTGATCTTCAGGGCGGACTTGTAGATGGCGATTGCGTCGGGATATTTTCCTTCGCGCGCAAGCACAACCCCGAGGTTGGTGAGCGCCGGAATAGAGCGGGGGTTCTCTTTGACCGCTAAACGATAATACTTCTCGGCTTCCGCATAGCGTCCCTGGTCCTGCAGCCTCCGACCGGTTTCGAAAGCATCTTCGGCACCCAACACGGCGAGGACGCCGGCCAAACACCCCACTGCGTACGCGTTTCTCATCTTCTGACGGGGCGTCAACACCTGCTAGTGCACGTGCTGAATCCAACTTCAGAATAGACGAACCGATCCAATTTGTGGAGCAAATTCGGACAATCAGGCTCACTATTCTCTTGACAGGACGGTGTCGCGGGGCGTAATCTGCTGGTAACTCCGGTACCGGTAACGGAATTTTCGGCCGTGCGGCTGGCGAGGGTGTTGTGTGTCCAGGTGGGCCGCTTCCTGACAGTCGCAGTTCTGTGCAATTGGACGGTTAGTCTCATGTGGAACTTGAGCAGGCGAGATCTGCTGCGCGGCACTGCCATAGCCGCCACAGCGGGGGCGGTGGTTCAGGGCCAGCCCACTCGCAGAATCCTGATCGAGAACGCCGCGGATGCGAGCTTCCAGCGCAAACTGGCAAACCGGGAGATGTTACGGGGATTAACCCGGCTCGGCATTCAGAACGAGATCCGCCTCGGCGGCTCCGCAAGTCATGCCCTCGCCGGCGACCTTGTGATCGCGATGCGGGTCGAACCGGCCCAGTTCAAAAACCCCGAAGCTTATTCGATCGCGACATCGGCCCCCAACCGGCTGACGCTCACAGGCGCCGGCGAAACCGCCCTGCAATATGCGGTGTTCGAGTTCCTCGAACGTCAGGGCGCGTTTTTCGGAATCGACGGCGACGTCTATCCGCTCGACACGCCAGCCAGCCTGGTACTTCCGGACGCGGGTCAGCCATGGATGTCATCTCCACGATTCGGAGTCCGCGGATTGCTGCCATGGCCCGATTTCCTGAATTGCATTACCGTCTATAACGAAGAGGATTTCCGCGCCTACTTCGAATCGATGCTCCGGATGCGGTTCAATACGTTCGGCATGCATGTGTACACGGGGAGGGAGCAGTGGGCCGAATCGTACCTGTCGCTCGAGTTCGGGGGCGTTGGCCACCTTGCGTTTCTGGATAACTCGGCGAGCAACCGGTGGGGTTATCTGCCGGAGCGTACCTCGCGCTTCGCGATGGGCGCATCGCAGTTCTATGACGGCGAAGTGTTTGGATCCGATGCTACCCGGCTTGCCAGGGATCCCTGGGAAATTGCGGAACGAACTCAATATCTGCTTCGCACATCGCTCGATTACGCGAAACGCCTCGGCATGCGGACTGGCGTCGGATTCGAGCCCTATCAGATTCCGGACGAGATCTGGCGCGCGCTCCCGCCGGAGGTGAGGCCGAAGGAGATGCCTAAGCGGGATAACCCCGCGCCGCGGTTCGACATCGAATCGGTCACCGCAAAGAAGCTGCTCGAGGCCCGGCTTGGGCAACTGCTGGAGGCATATCCCGAAGTCGATCACGTCTGGCTGTGGCAGGACGAGCAGATGAACTGGGAAGGCCGGAAGACGGGGATGTCGTTTTCGGTAACTCCGTTCCAGCAGGCTTATGACTTCCTGAAACGGAACGCGCCGCAGAAGCGCATGGTGTTGGGCGGCTGGGGCGGTGTTGCTCGCGACTTCGCGCAATTTCACCAGAAGCTCCCGATGGATATTGTGTTCTCCTGCCTGAGCGACACGCTCGGTTGGGATCCCATTCACGAAGTGTTCGGGAAGCTGGAAGGGCGGGAGCGCTGGCCGATTCCATGGCTCGAAGACGATCCCTCGATGTGGCTGCCGCAATTCCACGTGCACCGCTTCGAGCGCGATCTCAATCAGGCCGAGCAGTATGGCTGCCAGGGTATGGTCGGCATTCACTGGCGGCACAGGATTGTCGATCCCACGGCCGGTTACCAGGCGCGATTCAGTTGGGACAAGCAGCTCTCGCCGGCGAATTACTTCAAGGCGTACGCGCGGACGCAGGCCGCGGGTTCGCGGGCGGCTCAATTGGCGGAAATCCTCACGGATACCGACAAAGAGCAGAAACTGCTGTGCACCGGGACGAAGGAAATTAAAGACGGCCACGTGGTGCAGCACGAATTCACGGGCGATTACGATGAGGCGTTCACGTTCTGGAACGACTACGAGCCGGATCCTGCCATCGTCGAATCGCAGCAACAGGTAGCGGCGGCGCTTCGGGTACTGGCCGAAGGGGCAGCGAGTCCGGTGGAAAAAGAGCGGCTTGAATACCTGACCCGGCATGTCGAGTTTCTAGCTCCTTACGCAGCCGCGTGGATCGGTGCGCACCGGCTCCACGCAGTGCTCGGGAAGGCCGCCGACTTGAAGAAGGCCGGGCAGTCGGACGAGGCGACGCGACTGGTGGCAACCGAGGGCGTTCCGATGTGGTTGAAGCTCGCACCGGAAGTTCGCAACGCCATGCTCGATTTTCAGAGCATCGTCAGCACGCGCAACGATCTCGGCACGCTCGCTTCGATGCAGAACAAATTCGTCCGGCTGGGGCTGGTCCGCCTGCGCCTCTCGCTGCAGGAGTTCCTTGGCGAACTGCCGCCCGAAACGGAGACGCTGTTCGCCGATCTTATCAAGCCCGATCCGAACGCACCCGTGCGTTTGTTTGTACCGACGCGTCCGAGCATGCTCGGCAAGGGTGAGAAGGTGCGGATGATGATCGTCGCCACCGGCCAGGCGCCAGTCCAATCGGTCGTTTTGCACACCCGGCCCTTAGGAGCATCGCACTGGGCGACGGCGCCCGCAAATTTGATGGGGCGGCGAACCTACCAGGCTACGTTGGGACCGTTCGACACGGCGGCGCCGCTGGTGGAGTATTTCGTTTCGGCGACCGTGGGTACGGCCAGGCTGGTATCGCCGCCCGGCGCTGAGAAGAAACCGCACACGATCACCCTGGTTTGATCAGTTCATGACCAACTCAACGACGACCCCCATGACCGTGGTGGGCCGTGCCTACATCTACCGGATCGCATCCGTGGCCGCTCTCGGCGGGCTGCTGTTCGGCTTCGACACTGCGATCATTAACGGCGCAATCGTGTTTCTGAAGCGGCAGTTCGGATGGACGGAGTGGGAAACCGAGATCGCCGCCAGCAGCCTGCTGCTCGGATGCGTGTTTGGCGTGAGCTTGGCGGGTGCCCTCAGCGATTGGCTGGGCCGAAGGCGTCTGCTGTTCGGTTCCGCCATCCTGTTCGCCGTCTCATCACTCGCAACCGCGCTCCCCAATACGCTCGGTCAGTTTTGCGCGGCGCGCCTGGTGGCCGGTGCGGCAATCGGCATGGCGTCAATGCTGTCGCCGCTGTACATCGCCGAGATCTCGCCGGCGGCGATTCGCGGGCGGCTCGTGAGTTTGAATCAACTGGCCATCGTGAGCGGGATTCTGATCTCGTACATCGTAGGTTGGCTGCTGGCCGGTCTCGGCGAACAAAGCTGGCGCTGGATGTTCGCATCCGCGGTGGTGCCTTCGCTGCTCTTCGTGTTTGCGTTGATCTTCGTTCCTGAGAGCCCGCGCTGGCTGGCGAAAGAAGGCCGCGATGGCGAGGGACTGGAGGTTCTGCGACGCGTCGGCGAAGCGGCCCCCGGGGAGCGCATGGCCGAAATCAAGGAGTCGCTCGCGCAGGAGACCGGATCGTTAGCCGAATTGTTCCAGCCCGGCATCCGCTGGCTGCTGTTGATCGGCATAACTCTGGCTGTGCTTCAGCAGGTCACCGGTATCAACACGATTCTCTATTACGGCTCCATCATCTTCACAGAACAGGTCGGCGAGAAGAGCGCGTCCGCGGCACTGTTCGCAAATGTCGTCATCGGCGCAATGAACCTGGTCTGCACCATTGCCGCGCTGTTCGTCATCGACCGGATCGGCCGGAAGAAACTGTTGCTTATCGCCTCGGGCGGTATGGGCATTTCGCTTGCAGCGCTCGGCCTGCTGTTCCAGAGCAACGCTTCCGCCGCGATACCGATCCTGCTGCTCATCCTCTGCTACGTCGCCTCGTTTTCCATCGGAATGGGCCCAGGCGTTTGGGTAGTGCTTTCGGAGCTGTTCCCGACCAAGATCCGCGGGCGGGCGATGTCGCTCGCCACAATCGCGCTCTGGAGCGCATGCCTTCTGATCACGCTGACGTTCCTTTCACTGGTCAAAGCCATCACCGCCGCTGGAGCGTTCTGGGTGTACGCCCTCATGTGCGGGTTCACGTTCATGTTCGTTTGGCGCTTCATCGTCGAGACCAAAGGCAAGACGCTCGAAGAGATCGAACGGAGTTGGCGGAAATAGACCCATGGCGATGCTCCAGGGAAAAGTCGCGCTGGTCACCGGGGCCGCAAACGGCATTGGGCGGGGCATCGCCCTCAGATTCGGACAGGAGGGCGCCGATGTCGGGGTTTTGGATATCTCTGAGGCCGCCGCGACGAGAGTTGCCACAGAGATACAGATGCATGGCGGACGCGCGGTCGGTTTGGGCGCGGATGTCTCGAACGCGGCGCAGGTGAAGCGTGCCGTCGAACTGCTGGCGCAGGCATTCCACTCTCCAAATGTCTTGGTGCACAACGCCGGCGTCATGCCCGAAGGCGCCATCGATCGCACCTCCGAGCAGGATTGGGATCGAGCCTTCGATATCAACGTGAAGGGTGCGTATTTGACCTGCCGCGAAGTGATCCCCCGCATGCGAGCCAACGGCGGCGGCGCCATCGTGCTGATGGCCTCCATCACAGGCGTCAACGGATTCCCGGGACTCGCGGCATACTCCGCAACCAAGGGAGCGCTCATCTCACTGGCCCGCGCGATGGCGATCGACCACGCGGCGGAAGGCATCCGCGTGAACGCGATCTCGCCCGGCACAATCGATTCACCGATGCTCCACGAATTCGTCGCGGCGCAGTCCGATCCGCAGCGCACACGCCGGGCCTTTGACGAAGTCCAGCCGCGGGGCCGCGTCGGCACGATCGACGAGGTGGTGAACGTGGTGACGTTCCTTGTATCAGACCAGGCCGGCTACGTCAGCGGCAGCAACGTGAAGGTAGACGGCGGCATGAGCATCAAGGGCGAGCAGCCGCGCCTCTAATTAAGCCATGAAAATCACCGCCATCAAGACCTTCGTTGTGAACGCCGAGATGCGCAACTGGGTGTTCGTCAAGGTCGAAACCGACCAGGACGGACTCCACGGTTGGGGAGAGGCTTCGCTCGAATGGAAGACCCGCAGCGTCGTCGGCGCGGTCCAGGATTTCGAGCCGATGGTTCTCGGCGAGGATCCCACCCGCATCGAGCACCTGTACCAGAAGATGTACCGGCAGTCGTTCTGGCGCCTGGGCGTGATCGGCATGTCGGCCATCTCCGGCATCGAGCAGGCGTGCTGGGACATTCTCGGCAAGTCGCTGAACCGGCCGGTGTACCGGCTGCTCGGCGGAGCGGTGCGCGATCGTGTGCGGATGTACACCCATCTCGGCGGGGGCGACATGCGCGCCGTTTATGAATCGCAGAACAGCCAGGATCCGCAGGTGTTCGCCGATCGCGCCCGGGAAGTCGTGGCCCGCGGCTACACCGCGCTGAAGGTGCTGATCACGCCGCCGACCGAGCCGCTGAGCAGCATCGCCGGATACCGTTACGCCGAGCGCATGATGGTAGCGATCCGGGACGCGGTCGGCGAGAGCGTCGATGTCATGATCGATTGCCACGGCCGCCATTCCCTCGGCAATGCCGTCGAATTCTGCCGCCTGCTCGCGCCCTACAAGCCTCTGTTCGTCGAGGAACCAGTGCCGCCCGAAAACGTAGACGTGATGGCCGAGGTGCGCAGACTCAGCCCTGTGCCCATCGCGACCGGCGAACGGCTCGTCACCCGCCATCAGTTCAGGCCGGTGTTCGAGAAGCAGGCGTGTCACGTCATCCAGCCCGACCTGTGCCACTGCGGTGGGCTGGCCGAAGCGAAGAAGATCGCGGCCATGGCGGAGACCTGGTACATGGGAGTGGCTCCGCACAATCCGCTCGGTCCGGTGGCGAACGCGGCGGCGCTCCATTTCGCGTTGAGCACCCCGAATTTCCTGATCCAGGAGGACATGCTCGCCGACGTGCCCTGGCGGTGGGAAGTGGTCAAGCATTGCCTGCAGACGAAAGACGGCTACTGGTTGCCCAGCGATGCACCCGGCTTGGGTGTGGAGGTCGATGAGGCCGCTGCGGCCAGACACCCATTTCAGCAGGAGGTAATTCACTCGATGACGGTTCGCGCCCACGACAACGCGATCCTCGACTGGTGAGGCACTATGTCAGTTACACGGCACAAAGGGCTTCAAATTAGGCTACGAAACGATGTTACCGGAAAAACGGCGGGCACTGGCAGCACTTTGCCTAACACTTTCATCGCTTTACCTAAAAAACGTGCAGCTTTTATGATTGACTCGGCACAATTCGCCTTGACAACCTTGGTCACAATCCCATATAAACGGACCCAAAGGAGTCTTTTCCATGTCTGCTTTGTGTAGACGAGCAAGTTCCCTGCTACTGGGGCTTCTATTGTTAGTACCGGCGTTCGCGCAGACCACCGGCGTGATCACCGGCACCATCACGGACACTACGAGCGCGGTCGTGCCCAATGCGAAAGTCATCGTTCGCAGCATGGGTACGGGCGAGGAACGCGCGGTCCAGACGAACGCCAGCGGCTTCTACGTCGCGTACTCTCTTCCAGTCGGGATGTACGAAGTGGAGGCATCCGCGCCGGGATTCAAGAAGACGACAATCAGCAACGTTCAAGTGAACGTTGCGGACCGCCTGGCCATCAACCTTTCACTGCCGGTCGGCGATGTGAATGAGAGCATCGCTGTAACCGCCGAAGCGCCGGTTATCGAAACAGAGAAGGGCGATGTCGGCTATGCGGTTCAGACGCAGCAGATGACCGACCTGTCCGTCAACGGACGGACATTCACCCAACTCTTGCAGTTGGTCCCGGGATCCTCGAGGACCATGGGTGATGAAGGCGGCGTCGGCTTCAACAGCGGCAGAGGCTTTGCGGTAAACGGCCAGCGAGCCAAATACAGCGGAGTCTCCATCGATGGAGTCGAGAACACCGATATGGGCAGCCAGAACGGCATGTTCACTTCTCCGGGTATCGAGACCATCTCCGAATTGAAGGTGCAGGCAGCGAACTATTCCGCTGAGTACGGAACCGCGGGCGGCACCAACATCATCGTCGCGACACGGTCGGGCACAAAAGATTTCCACGGCGCGGCGTACGAATTTCTGCGAAACGACGATATGGATGCCCGGAACTACTTCGCCACCACGATTCCGGTTCTGCGCTACAACAACTTCGGGTATCGCATTGGAGGACCGGTATTCATCCCGGGGCACTACAACAAGAATCGGGAAAAAACCTTCTTCTTCTTTGGCGAGGAGTGGCGCCGCAAACGTACGCAAAGCATCGTTCGTGCTGCCGCGCCGACCGCTGCGATGCGAGCGGGCGACTTCTCGAATATCCCCGGAAGCCCGGGCAGGCAAATCGTGGACCCCGATACGAAGGCGCCCTACCCGAACAACATCATTCCCACGTCGAGTCTGAATCAGAATGCTCAGTTGCTTCTGAGCAGCCTGTTCCCGCTGCCCAACGTGCCGGGTTCAGCATTCCTGAATTATCAGGTCAACGGAGCGACGCCTGAGAACTGGCGCGAAGAGACAATCAATGTGACGCACCAGTTGACGAACAGCACTCAGGTGATGTTCCGGTACATCAAGGACACATGGGAGAGCCAGTACCCTACCACTCTGTGGGGAGGCCAGGCCTTCCCGACAATCAGTTCCATCGCCAACATCCCCGGACTCAGTCTGGTCGCGAAGGCTACCAGTGTGATCAGTCCGACACTGTTGAACGAGGTTTCGTACGCTTATGGCAGTAACTACCCGGCCAGGGGCACGAATGGCGTCGAACTCACCGGTAATTACTTGGAACCACAAGGTCTGAACATTCCACGGCTATTCCCGCGCATTGAAGGGCGTCCCAACAAGGTGCCGAATCTCACTTTCACCGGCGGCTGGGGCAACATCGACAGCAGTTACTATCCGTGGTGGGCCCATCACAACATCTTGACAGTCACCGACAACCTGTCGAAGACCGTCGGAGCGCACTCCCTGAAGTTCGGCGGCACCTATCAGTTCTCGAAGACACCAGTCGGATCGCAGGTGAATCCTGCCGACCAGGGTGGATTTAGCTTCAACGGCAGTTTCACCAATGACCCCATGGCGGACTTCGTTCTGGGCCGGGCGGCGACTTATCAGGAGTTGAACAAGATTCTGGAGCCCAGCTATGATTACCCGCAGATCGAGTTGTACGCCCAGGATACGTGGAAAGTCAATCAGCGACTCACACTGAATCTCGGCGTGCGCTGGTTCGGCATCCCGCACGCACATGAGGCGAGCGACCTCATTTCGAACTTCCGAATGGATAAGTACGATCCGAAACAGGCGGTCACGGTCCTCAGCGACGGAACGATTGCGCCTAACTCCGGCAACATCTACAACGGTGTTCTGACTGTTCAGAACGGGTTGCCCCGCGACCTGGTGGAGAATCACTGGATGAACTTCGGTCCGCGCTTCGGCTTCGCCTACGATCCAACAGGGCAGGCTAAGTGGTCGGTCCGCGGTGGGTATGGAATCGGTTACTACCGTGTGGAAGGTAACGACACTTACAACATGGTGAGTAATCCGCCTGGAGCAACTCTGGTTCAGGTGTTCAATCCGTTGCTCGACAACCCGGCAGGCGGTCAGGCGGGCGCTCAAAGACCCATCAGCCTGAACGGACTGGATCCGCTCTATAAGGTTCCTTATGTCCAAACCTATAGCATGGAGATCCAGCGAGAGATCACTCCGGGCAATGCGATCAGCGTCGGCTACGTAGGCACGAAGGGCACCCGCTTGGACCGCGCCCGCAACGTCAACCAGCCGTTCCCGATTCCGGGTTACGACTTCGATCCCCGGCTGAACACGCGTGCCATCCCGACCGAGGTGATTCGTCCCTTCCTCGGCTACACGGGAATCACCATGCGCGAGAATACTGCGTCCTCGACGTATCATTCCCTCCAAGTGTCGTTCAAGCGCCGCATGTCCAAGGGCTTCCTGTTTGGGGCAGCGTATACGTACTCGAAGGCGATCGCCGACGCCAGCGACTTCGGTGAACAGCCACAGAACCCGTACAACGCTCGTGCCGATCGCGGCCCCACAACGTTCGACCGGCCGCAGATGTTGATCTTCAATTACATCTACGAGTTGCCGCTCTTCAAAGATCATTCAAAGATGACCGGCAAGATCCTGGGCGGATGGCAGATCTCGGGTATCACCAACTATCAGTCGGGTACTGCCCGCAATCTCGGACTGACCGGCGGCACCATCGGCCTCGCTACCAGGCCTAACGTGACTGGTGCGCTCACCTATCCTAAAACCGTTGCGCAGTGGTTCAGCACCTCCGGGTTTGCCGCACCGGCCTATGGCTTCTACGGGAATGCTGGCCGAGACCTCATTCGGGGGCCCGGGATGGCGCAGTGGGACATCGCCTTGTTCAAGACGTTCCACATCACCGAGAACGTCGCCTTCACCCTTCGCGGTGAGTCCTTCAATGTTTTCAATCACACCAACTTTGATGGATTGAGCTTGTCGTACGGCGCCGGGAACTTCGGCCAAGTTACGAGCGCGCGCATTCCCCGGTTGATGGAAGTTTCCGCGAAGATCGAGTTCTGATACCAGAGCCGGTCAACTGACATTTGCACAAACCTCAGGGCCGGGTGTCTCAATCGAGGCGGCCGGCCTTCTTGCTCATAGGGCTGTTTCATGAAACTCATCCTAATTCTGGCTTTATTCGTGTTAGCAGCGTGTCCCGCCGTCGCGCAGAGAGTCACAATATCACTCGATGGAGAATGGCGCATCGAGGACAGCAAAGCGTCCGACGCGATCCCGGTAGAGTGGCGCCACACTGTCCAGGTACCGGCGATGGCAAATCTCGCCCGGCCGGAATTTCCGGACATCGACAAATTCCAGACCACGGAGAATATCTTCGACCAGGCCGCCTTTGGTTTACTCCCCAAAGACGGACCCTATCCGCCGACCGGACCCCGCAACGGCCGGAACTACTTCTGGTATGAGAAAACCTTCCGCGCGTCTGCAAAGAAACAGGTCGCGTTATTGCGCATCAAGAAAGCGCAGTTTGGCACGGCTGTCTGGATCAATGGTCAGAAAATCGGCGAACACCCGGGCTGTTTCACGGCAGCTTATTTCGATATCACCAAAGCGATCGACTGGAAAGGCGACAACCGCCTGATTGTGCGAATCGGCGCACACCCGGGCGTCCTGCCGGCGAACTATCCGACCGGAACCGATTTCGAAAAAACCAAATGGACCCCGGGCATATACGACAGCGTCTCAGTGCTGCTCAGCGATAATCCGGTCATCGAGACCATCCAGGCCGCCCCTAAGATTACCGAGAGCACCGTCCTGGTCCAGGCCAAGCTGCGCAACTACGGAACCGCGCCGGTCTCCTGCTCGTTGACGAGCCGCGTGCACGCCTGGAAGTCCGATACGGTCGTAGGCACCGCGCAGCCAAAGCAGATCACGTTGAAACCGGGCGAGCAGACAACCATCCTGCAGACCGTTCGCATCCCAGGCGCCAAACTCTGGACACCAGAGAACCCGAATCTCTACGTCGTAGAAACAGCCACTTCCGGCGACAGCGCGAGCACTCGCTTCGGTATGCGCGAGTTCCGGTTCGACACCGCCACGCGTCGTGCATATCTCAACGGCAAGGTCTACTTCATGCGCGGGTCCAACATCACACTGCACCGCTTCTTTGAGGATCCTCAAGTAGGTGCGCTGCCCTGGACCGAGACTTGGGTTCGCAAGCTGCTTGTCGATATTCCGAAGCACATGAACTGGAACACCTTCCGGTTCTGCATCGGACCGGTTCCGGATAAGTGGCTTGATATTGCTGACGAAGCCGGCCTGCTGATCCAGAACGAATTCTTCCTCTGGACCGGCCATTCGTCCTGGTCCGGCGGCTATCACCACGTCCCGTGGGACAGCGATGAACTGGTCCGGCAATATTCCGAGTGGATGCGCGATAACTGGAATCATCCGAGCGTAGTGATATGGGATGCGAACAACGAGACCTACGATCCCGTGTTTGCGGATAAGGTCATCCCCGCCGTCCGTGGACTCGACCTTTCGGACCGGCCGTGGGAGAACAGTTACAACGGCCCAGTCGGCCCGGACGACCCGGTCGAAGAGCACCCTTATTTCCAGGCGCGCGGTAGCTTCATGGCTGGAAAGCCGTTCGAGATGACGGAATTGGAAGGCATGGAGTCATTCGCGCGAACGACAAATATCCACAACGGACACGCGAAGATCGCGAACGAATACGGCTGGCTGTGGCTTCTGCGCGACGGTACACCTACGGTCGTCGGCAAGCCGGTTTATGACCGCCTGCTCGGCCCTGATGCCAGGCCGCAGGACCGTCTCGCGCTGGACGCCTATCTCGTGGCCGGTGAAACCGAGTTCTTCCGCGCGCACCGCGAGTACGCCGGAGTCCTGCATTTCGTGTACTTGACCTTCTGTTATCCCAACGCGTACACATGCGATCACTTCGAAGATATTCCAACCCTGAAGTTGCAGCCGGGTTTCGCGGACTATGTCCGCGAGGCATTCAAGCCTCTCGGTGTGTACGTCAATTTCTGGCAGCCGAAGCTGAAACCCGGTTCCGAGCGCCGCTTCACCGTCATGATGGTGAACGATCGCTATGAACCGGCCGAAGGGAGGCTCGTGCTTTCTTTCGAGCGCGAAGGAGGCGAAGTCCTGGCTCGGCAGGAGGTGAAGTTCAGCGTCAATGCCCTCGGCCAGCAGAGCTATGAGTTGCCCCTCCGCGCTCCGGATGTCGAAGGCAATTTTCTTCTCAAGGCGACTGCCTACCCGTCCGGATCGCAAGGCGCCGAGCCCACTGTCAGTCGCCGTAAGGTCACGCTCAGTGCGAATTAGTGGGGCAAGCTCTCAGACCGCCAATTGTCAGGAGAATGAACATGCACAAGTTACTCGGACTGGCGACCGTGCTGTTGGCGGGCGCGCTGTCACAGAATCCCCCAAAGAGGGAAGAGCCGAAAGGTCCCTGGATGGACAAGAGCCTGAGCGCGGATCAGAGGGCCGATCTTGTTATCGGCCAGATGACCCTGGACGAGAAGATCCAACTCGTCCACGGGACCGGTGGTTGGGGCCCGAAGTCCCACCAGGACTCACTCGGCGGAGCAGGTTATGTCCCTGGAATCCCGCGATTAGGCATTCCCGGCCTGCAGATGACGGACGGGCGATCCGGTGTTGCCAACACGGGATACCGCGGGCGGTACGCGACAGCGCTTCCGTCCTCGCTCGCCGCCGCCGCCAGTTGGGATCTTCAGATCGCTTACGACTACGGAGCACTCGTCGGCAAAGAAACGCGCGATCTCGGATTCAATGTATCGCTCGGAGGAACTGCGAACCTGGTTCGAGAGCCCCGCAATGGCCGGAACTTCGAATGTTGGGGTGAGGACCCGATCCTGATCGGCAGGATGTTGGGCCGGGAACTGAAGGGCACACAGGATCAGGCGGTCATCGGCGACATCAACCGCTACGCCGTGAACGATGAAGAGACGGGCCGTCTCGTCGCTAATGTGATCCTGGACAAGCGCTCGATGCGCGAAACCGATTTGCTGGCGTTTGAGATCGCGATCAAGGAGTCGGACGTCGGTACCGTAATGTGTTCGTACAACAAGGTAAACGGCGACTATGCCTGCGAGAACAACTATCTGTTGAACGATGTCCTGAAGAAGGATTGGAACTACAAAGGGTGGGTGATGTCGGATTGGGGAGGCACCCACAGCACCGCTAAGGCGGCGCTCGCCGGGCACGACCAGGAGCAACCGGATCGGACCTTTTTTGGAGACCCGCTGAAGGTCGCCGTCGAGAAGGGAGACGTCCCGGTGTCTCGCCTCAACGACATGGTCCATCGGATCTTGAGGACCGCTTTCGCGTTGGGCATCGTCGATAACCCGCCTGTGGCCAGGCCCGTCAATCCGTTCACCGGCGCCGAGGTAGCGCAGCGCGTTGCGCAACAAAGCATCGTTCTATTGAAGAACGCCAACGCTCAACTGCCGCTGCGAGCGTCGAGCCTCAACTCCATCGCCGTGATCGGCGGACATGCGGATGTGGGTGTATTATCCGGCGGCGGGTCGGATCAGGTCGATGCGGCAGGTGGAAATGCCGTGCCCCCGCCGGCGACCGCTGATGGGTCCCGGCGTGGTCCCGTGTGGCATCCATCTTCGCCTTTGAATGCGATTCGCACCGGCGCACCAACCGGAAAAGTGCACTTTGATCCTGGGACCGACACCGCATCCGCAGCACGGCTGGCCAAGTCGTCTGACGTCGCGATCGTGTTCCTTTACCAACCGACAACCGAAGGTCGGGATGTCCCATCACTGTCGCTTCCCGATAACCAGGACGAACTGGTGAACAAAGTAGCCGCGGCGAACCCGCATACAATCGTTGTGCTCGAGACCGGCGGTCCGGTGCTGATGCCGTGGCTGAAAACAGTGAGTGCGGTCGTAGAGGCTTGGTACCCCGGCATTCGTGGTGGAGAAGCGATCGCTGATGTCCTCTTTGGGAAAGTTAATCCTTCGGCCAAGCTACCTGTCTCATTTCCGAAGAGTGAGTCCGACCTGCCTCATCCGGCTCTTCCCGGAGCAACTGCTGCCGGGGCAGGCACGCCTGCGCCAGTCGCCGGCGGCACGCATGGGCGGGAAACGCCGCAGCCCTTCGACATAAACTACACCGAAGGACTGAAGGTTGGCTATAAGTGGTTCGAGGCGGAGAATAAAGAGCCTCTCTTCGCGTTCGGCTTTGGGATGTCCTACACTGTTTATGCCTACTCCGCGCTCAGGACGACGCCAGGGCAGCAACCGGCGGTAACATTCAACGTTAAGAATATCGGCACGCGCCGTGGGGCCGAGATAGCGCAGGTTTATGTGATGCTACCGCGGGACGCAGGAGAGCCATTCAAGCGGCTAGTAGCCTGGGAAAAGGTTGACCTGGCTCCTGGCGAGACCAAAGCCGTCACGCTCACGCTTGACCCTCATTACATGTCCATCTTTAGCCTGGACAAGAACGAATTCGAATTAGTGCCGGGTGAATACAAAGTCCATGTGGGCGCTTCCTCAGCGAACACCCCTCTTACAGGAACACTGACGATCGCCCCAGGTCGCTGAGGCCTGTGGGCATCAAGACTCGGTGCCCCAACACAATCAGCAACTTGGAACGGTCTGGAGCCGTCTCCAGTGCAAACACCCTGCCCCAATCCGTATAAGTTATCCCCGACTTCGCTGTCACGTCCTCTAAGCTGAGGCGGCCGCGATTGTGATACAGAAAATGCGAAAGAGCCGGACCCGTCTTATCGAAATGGCCCCCGTTCACTACGAAGATGTCGGGAAGGCCGTCGTTGTCGTAGTCCAAAATAGCGACGCCCGTACCGGTGTTTTCGACGATATAGGCCTGCTGCTTGTCTGAGCCGGAGACAGTGATCCCCGACAGGCCCGCCCGCTCTGCGATATCCTCGAACCGTACCACCGGCGCGGTTACTCCTGCGGGAAGGGGACGCACGCGCCATGGGACGCTGAGGCGGCCCGATCCCGTCATCTGCGAAACACCGTTGGCGACCATCACACACAGCACCGCCGCGCCCGCCATCGGCAACGTGCGGTTCATCCGGAGGGCTCCGTTATGGTGAGCACCTGATCAGCTGGTACATCCTTCAGCATCTGCACTCTGCCCGATGGCCAGGTGACCTCGATGAGCTGTACCGAGGCATTCCGGCCCAGGCCGAAGTGAACACGTTTGTCGTTCGCGGACTGGTAACTGCCCGCCGTCGAGACGTATCCGTGTTGTTCGGCGCCGGATGCCGTAACTAGCCTGACCTCTGCCCCAATGCCATCGCGGTTACTTCTCTTGCCGACGGTATTGATGCTGATCCAGTGGTTTCCGTTTCCGCCTTCGTTATGCAGCACCAGAGCTGGACCGTTCAGGGTGCTGACGACAACGTCGATAAAACCGTCGTTGTCCAGGTCGCCGAACGCGGCGCCCCGCGACGCCCGCGGGACTAGAAAGGGATCCCCGCTCGTCTGCGATACGTCGATGAACCTGCGCCCGTCATTCCGCATCAGCAACAGTGGCTCCAGGTACCGCAGGGCCGGAGTAGAAAGCTGGATGTTATCCATAACGTGGCCCTGCGCCACGAACAGGTCCTTCTTTCCGTCGTTATCGTAATCGATGAACTTCAGGCCCCAGCCCGAGTGCGTCATGGTGATGGCGCCGATTCCGGCCGAGCCGCTAGCATATTCGAACGCGCCCTTGGCATTCCGGAACAGGGCGTAACGCTCGTTTCCCAGCGCGCTCACCAGCACGTCAGGCCAGCCGTCATTGTCATAGTCGGCGAAGTCAACGCCCATTCCCGAGAACGTACGCCCATCCTCGTCGTACGCCAATCCCGCCTTCAGTGCTACTTCCTCGAACTTGCCATTTCCGAGATTGTGAAACAACTGTTCGGGAATGTTGTCATTCGCGACCAGAATATCCGGCCACCCATCGCGATCATAATCGTTGAAAGCCACGCCCAAGCCATACCCGCGGACTTTGCCGACGCCGCATTCCTTTGATATGTCGGTGAACGTTCCATTGCGATTGTTTCGATAGACCAGGTGCGCGGCAGTCTTGAAACTCGCCGGATGACAGTATCCCCGCTGTCCGGGGACCCGCGGACCGCACCAGATGTTCTTGTCGAAGTCCCAATCCAGGTAACGGCTCACCACCAGGTCCAGCCAACCGTCGCGATCGATATCGACAAAGCAAGCACTCGATGACCATCCTGCCCCTTCCACGCCCGCCTTCTCGGTGACATCCGTGAACGTCCCGTCGCCGTTGTTCCGATACAGAATATTTCGGCCGAAGTTAGTGACGTAGAAGTCCTGCCGGCCGTTGTTATCATAGTCGCCCACCGCGACGCCCATGCCATAGGAATGTCCTCGAACACCGGCTTTTTCGGTTACATCGGTAAACGTGCCATCGCCGTTGTTGTGATAGAGGCGGTTCCAGAATCCCGGGTCCGACTTGTCAGGCAGTTTGCCCGATGGCATTGGATCATCCAGCCGGGCGCCATTCACAAAGAAGAGATCCAAAAGTCCGTCGCCGTCGTAATCGAACATGGCGACGCCGCCGGGCATGGTTTCCACCAGGTACTTCTGGGAGGTCGGGCTACCGTTACAGCGGAAGTTGATGCCGCTTTGCGCCGTGACATCGCGGAAATAGGGAAGACCTGCCTGCGAAGCAGAGTCGCAACGCGGGAGCGAAGCGGTGAACCCAGCGCCCGCGAGCGCACGGAGGAATGTTCTACGGTCTAGCAGCCCTTGGCAGAAGTCCTGTGGGCCACGTTGCGAGCGCCGCCGGAGCAAAGGCGAGGAGCAGTGACGCAGGCGACGCCGGACATCGGAAAGGAGCTGCGACAAAGCCACTGCCCGGCGCCGCCGCAACCCGAAGGGCAGGCAGGATTTGGCCCGATAGCCTCGTTGCTCGTCGTCGGAGATGGCTGGCATCGATTTCCTCCTCGCGTCTGGCTCTCAGCCCAAATCCTGGCTGCGCGGCCTCACGCGACTTCTGCCACAGGCTGCTAGTATTACTAGGGTCACTCCGCCTCATCAGGACCCGATTGTAACCCAACGCCGGACAAGTTAGCGCCGCTTCGCTGTCTCCTTGGCCTTCAATTGCTCGAATTTCTTTCGGGCCTCCTCGGCCTTATCCTGCTGACCGAGACGATGATACACCCGGGACAGGAGATATTGCGGTTCGGAGTAGTTTGGGTCGAGCGCTGCAGAACGCTCCAGCCAGTTCAGGCATAATTCCATCTTGCCGAGCTTCTCCAATGCCTTGGCGCCAATGTAGAAGTTACGGGCGGAATTCGGATTTCGATTGGCCGCCTTCGCGGCCGCGGCGTAGGCATGTTCGGCATCGTCCGTTTTCAACAGCAGATCGGCCAGGTTCGCGTAAGCCCAGTCATAAGCCGGGTTGTCCTTCTCAGCGATCTTGATCGACTCGAGGAAATACCCGACAGCCTTATCCGGGTCGCCGCTCGCCTGCCAGCAAAGGCCCAGGTTATCCCACGCTTTGTACGAGCGCGGGTTCAGCTTTAGTACCCGCTGGAACTGCCCGATCGCCTGATCGGTGCGGCCCTCCTGATAGTAGATGCGGCCCAGCATATACGCCCCTTCCTCGTCACCGGGGTGGCGGTCGATCAGCGTGATGAACGTGCTGATGGACTGTTCGATTTCGCCCAGCAGGTATTCCGCGTTTCCTTTGATCTTCAGAGCTGCGGCATTGCCCGGATCGCCGCGCAGCAACTCCGCCGAGGCGGCCTTGGCGTCAGCGAATTTGCGCGCCATAAAAAGGGCGTTGGCGTTCTCCAACGCCAGTCCGCGCCTCTGAGGACATGCGGCGTAGGCGTCCTGGAACTTCATCGCGGCGTTCTCGAATCGTCGGGCCGAGAGCGCCTGGCGCGCCTCGTCGGCCAGGGTGGCGGACTGGACACCATCGCAGGCTCCCACGATAGCGGGCGCCTGCCCGATGAGAAACGCGACCGTCAGCCACTCGATCAACATCGATCTATTGCAGGCTTGCGAGTTCCTGCCGGACCCGCGGGATGATACTCGCGTACTGAGTAGGGGAGGCTTTCGCCAGAAAGATCTCGAAGCTGGACCGCGCACGCGCGCGGTCTCCCGCCATCTCATAGAGAAGACCCAGGTTCATATGGGCCTCCACCAGGTCCGGATCCAATTGGACGGCGCGCTCAAAATAGCCCCGTGCGCTGTTCGCATCCTGCTTCTGAATGGAGACCAGGCCCATCCCGTTTTGCGCCGCCGCGTAGTTGCCGTCATTCGCCAGAATCCATCGGAAAACGCGTTCGGCGTCAGCCAGTCGGCCCTTCTCCAGATAGGCTGTCGCCAGGTTGTTTTGGCTGTCCAGGTCCACCGGGTTGATCTGCGCGGCCTTTTCATATTCGACGATCGCGGGACCCTTCTCACCGCGGCGGAGAAGCAGATCGGCGATGCGCGAATGCAGCCGTCCGCTCTCGATGCCCTTGGCCAGCGCGCTCCGATATAGCTGCATGGCTTCGTCGTACCGCCCATTCTTTTCCAGCCGGCCCCCGAGTTGATAACACAGGGATGGGTTCCGCGGATCCAGCGCCATCGCCTGTTGCAGGAGTGCGAGGCGCCTGGGCTCCGGCAATTGGGTCTGGCCGCTTTCGGCCTCATCGATCAGGTCGAGAACTTTCACCATGTCCTTCGGGTCCGCCCCCGATCCGTTCAGCTCATACGATCGGCCCCCCACGCCGGACAGGTAACCGAGGGATTTGAGTTGGTCCATCACGCGCTCGTCCACCATCGCCGTATCCACTTTCTCGATCCCTTTTCCACCCGGAGAGATGATGTTCTTCAACTGCGCCTCAAATTTCTGCACCTCGAACCCATGCTGGCTGACAACGTTCTGGGTCTCGCGCGGGTCTGAGGTCAGGTCGTATAACTCAGGACGCGGAGCGCGAATGTACTTCCAACGATTCGTGCGAATGGACCGGAGTTCGGACCAGTTCATGTTCATCTTGGAGTACAGGGATTCCCCGTAGGAAATATCGGTAGCGGCAGTTCCTGCGTGAAAGAGCGGCACCAGGCTGATGCCTTGAACGTAACCTGGGGCCCGGCCGCCCATCACTTCGAGTAGCGTCGGAAGGAAATCGATGCTGCGGGCCTGCTGCTTGATCCGTGCTCCAGCAGGAATGCCCGGGCCCGCCATCATGAAGACGATTCGCAGGGTCGAGTCGTAGAGGAAGACCCCGTGCGTGTGCTCGCCGTGTTCACCGAGGCTCTCGCCGTGATCGGAAAGTACCGCGATCAACGTCCTATCGGCGGGGGACTTCCGCGCAACCGCGTCGAAGAGACGCGCCAGTTGCTGATCGGCATACGCGATCTCGCCATCATACAGACGCCCCTTGTATTTCTGCGCGAACTCGGAAGGCGGGGTATACGGAATGTGTGGGTCGTAGATGTGCGCCCAAAGAAAAAACGGCTTATCGGAGGTCCGCCCGTTCAGCCACTGAATCGCGTGATCCACCACCACGGAAGCCTTCCGTTCCGGGTCCTCGCGGAATTCGGTGCGCCTGCCTGGAACCGGCATCTCGTCGTCATAGACGGCGAAGCCGTTGTTGAACCCGAACAACTTCTTGAGCACCGCCGAGCCAATGAACGCGGCCGTATCCCACCCCTGTTCCTGAAGAATCCTCGCCAGCGGGTGCGACGAAGATTGAAGAACGAATCCGCCCGTGTTTCGCACGTTGTGGACATTCGGGTTCTGTCCCGTGAAGATGCTGGCGTGGGACGGCGGCGTTAGCGGCGTCTGCGCAACCGCGTTCTCAAACAAAGCGCCGCGTCGCGCGATGCGGTCCATCGCCGGGGTATCGATGTCGGGGTAGCCGTAACAGCGCAGATGGTCGGGACGTAGCGTGTCAACCGTGACGATCACAACATTGAGTGGCCGCAGCCGGGAAATCTCGCCCGAGGCTTTTTCAGCCGCGATCTGTCTGGACCGGCACCCCGCAAACCACAACGATGCCAGGAGACAAAGCAATCCAACCCTGGCCTTATTAAGAGAGCCCATCTGCTAATCAATCTAGCGCGGAAATGAAATCCCCGCCCGCCGGTGAGGCCGAAGGCGGGGGTTAGCTGGCTGCCAACCCGTCAAAACTCGAATCGTCCCTCTAGCTGAATGGTGCGCCCGCCGCCGCGTTGCACCAGTTGGCCGAACGAACCCGGATCGGCAATATCGAGCCCCAGGAAGTCGCGACTCGTTCGCTTGAACAGGTTATCCGCGGTTGCTCCAACGCCGAAAAACATCTTTTCGCGAATGTAGAATCGTTTGCTCATTCGGAATACTTCCCGCATCTGATGCGGGCCGCGTACATTGGGCAGGAATCTTGGTGCAGTTCCAGGTCTTAGTGGCACCCCGTTCTCCGTCAAGGGCTGCGGGGCGAATGCCGCCGGATTCAGATAGGGAGTTCCCACGCTGAAATCCGTCTTCGACGGGGCGCCTCCCAATGTCTCCTTGGTGCTGATTACGTCCGGACGAATGCCAGGCGCAAAGCCGACCGGGATGGTGTATCCCGAATAGGTAACTTGAATCGCTAAGCCGGACTGGTAATTGTGAATGCCGGCGAATTGCCATCCGCCGAGCAGGAAATTCGCGCGCCCCAGGTCCCATTTACGTCCTTTGCCGATCGGAGTCTCGTAGACCCAGGTGAGCTTGAACTGATGAGGGGTGCTGAATTCGGTAATCGAACGATCCAGGCCGCGGTTGAAATAGTCCTGAACCGACGTGTAGTACGCGGCCGGACCATTCGCATCGATGTTGCCGAGCGCCTTCGAGAAGGTGTATGCGGCAAGGAACCCCAGATTATTCGTCAAATGCCGTGTTACGGTGACTTGGAGCGAGTTGTAGTTGGAATTGCTGTTATAAGGAAACTGCTCGTTGACCTGCCCGTATTGCGCGTAGGGACGGAGCGCCTGGGCCACGGAGAGACTGGTGTCGAACCCGGCGTAAGGCGTGAACTCGGGGTGGTCGCTAACCGGATCGTTCAGAATATCGCCTTTGGCCAGCAACCGCGAGGGTAAGCCGTTGTAGTCGGTGTAGCCGCTACCCGGCGAGCCGCCCCACATCCGCGTGCCCTTGTTGGCGATGTAGGCGAGTTCCACCACCGTGGAATGCGGGAGTTCGTACTGGAAAGTCAAATTGTAGTTCTGTGTGTAGCCAGGCCGGTTGGCGTCGCGAGCCGTAGTCGCCACATCCTGCGTATTGGCCGAATTTGGGTCCGTATTAGGCAGCGGACCCGTTTGGCTCGGGTACGGATCGCGGAGGTACATGGTTGGATCGTCGGCAAACCCGGTCTTACTGGTGCCGGCAATCGTGGGAACGCTCGTGTTATACCCAAACGTGAACCCGCCGTAGCCCCAGTTGTTCGCGATCGGTGGAGTACTGGTGACAGCGTAACCACCACGCACCACCAATTTGCCTGAATCCGTAGCGCGCCAGGCGAACCCTACCCGCGGAAGCAACTGCCGCCAGTAGGTATCATTGACCTGATTGCCGAAGATGAGCGCTCCCGGCAGCTTCGCTTCCGGATTCTGGACCGCCAGACTGACCTCCGACATACGCCCGGTGACCTCATAGAACGGCGGAATGATCTCCCAGCGAAAGCCCAGGTTCAGAGTTAGGCGCGGCGTCACCTTCCAGTCATCCATGACATACATACCGTGTTGCGGCTGGCGGAATCCTTGCGAGTATCCCGTGATGTTGTGATTGGAGGAATACACAGCCCCGAGCAGGAAGCTGGCAAACGCGTCGCCTGTGCTGGTGAGCTGGCCCGGATAGTCGGTCTGCCGGGCGCTAAAAGTGAACCTCCCGGCATCGGACAGAGCGCTATCGTTGTAAAAATAACGCTTGTATTCGTATCCGACCCGGAACGAATGGGAGCCGTGGATCCAGGTCAAGTCGTCCTGATAGATCCAGCTTCCATTTGGGCTCGAATCCGCGAAGCCGACGCCCATGCGGGAAATCGAATTGCCCTGCAGTGCCGATCCCGGCCCGTTAAAGGTAATGTAGGGGAACATCGTCCCAGGCAGGTTCTGGAGACCGATCGCCTGGGCCAGGTTCGCGTTGATGGTGGTAGGGTACGCGCCATTATCGTTCAGGAACCGGTTGAAGCCGGCGGCAGCGCGATTGATCAGGCTCGGGCTGATAGTGGACGTCACAGATAGCCGCGCGATGTGCCCCGGCGTGATCTGCTGCTGCCACGAACTCGAAGCCGGTCCCGGCAGGGGAAGGAAGGTGCCCGCGCCGTTATTGTAGCGGCTGCGGTAACTGTGGTTGTAATATCCCGATATCTGGTTCTTCGAGTTAATCTGGTGGTCGATCTTTAAACCCCAGGTGGATAGGTGGAAGATCGGCTGGCCGTTGATGGTTGGGATATTCCTCAACAGTGAAGGCAAAGTCGGGTCCACGATTCCGACCTTTTGCACCACGTTCGTGGCCACCGGGTCCCACCGATTGGTTGGAATAACGTTACCAGCGAACGGATCCCGCACGATCTCTTCGCCCACACGCCGGGTCGTCGAGGGATCGTAGATCTGGCCGAAAATGATGGGGCGTCCGAGGGCGTCGGTCCCCACCTGCGTGCCGGATTTTGGGTTCCCCGTGTAAGCCGGATCCAGCAGCTTCGAGAAGTCGCCCTTTTTGAAGTCGAGCGTTGGCTGCGTACCAAGGCCGGTAAACTGCTGCTGATTCCGGTCGTCCCACTCGAGATTTGTGAAGAAGAACGTCTTATTCCGGCCGTCGTAGATCTTCGGGATCCAGATCGGGCCACCGACCGAGTAGCCGTAATTGTGCTCGCGGTACTTCGCCTTTGCGCTCCCCGCCGTGGTCGTGTTCAGATTAGCTGCGTCCAGCGCTTCGTTCTGGCCGTAATAGAATGCCGAACCGTGTGGCACGTTCGTTCCGGAGCGGATGGTGAAGTTCGCCACCGCCGTCTGGCCGCCGTTGTACTCGGCGCCGATCGCGCCCGTCTGCAGCTTGAACTCACCGATAGCTTCAGCCGATGGGCTGAACTCATTGTTATTGCCGCCGGAAAGATCGGCGCGTCCGATCGGCATGCCCTCGATCAGGATCTCGTGCGAATACTCCTGCCCGCCGTTGATCGAACCCTTAAAGGTGTCGCCGGTGGTGCCCGGGAGGCTGTCGAAAATAAACTGCTGAATCTGACGCTGACCGTCACCGACTACGATCGGCCAGCTCTTGTACTCCTCCGTGGTTATGTAGCGTCCGATCTCCGCGCTCCCGGATTCGACCAATTCCGCGTGGCTGCTCACCACCACCTGCTCGCTGACCGCTCCGACTTCGAGCTTGATGTCCGCGGTTTGCGTCTGGGCGACTCGAAGAATCACGTTCTCGGCCGAAGCCGTTCGAAAGCCGGGGGAAGTAACTCGTATAGTGTAGGTGCCTGCGGGAAGATAGGGGAGAGTGTAAGTGCCGGTGTTGGTTGTAGTGGCCTTCGTTTCCACACCGGTGGCATCGTTCTTCGCCACCACAGTTGCACCCGGCACTACGGCGCCAGCCGGGTCCGTGACCGTGCCATTCAGTGTGCCGACGGGACCTTGCGCGTTGAGCAGTGACCCAGAAGCAATGAGGACGAGACAAACTACAATCAGAGTACGATGCATGCGATGTTAACCCTCCCCTCCACCGTAGAGATACGTTAAAGCTAAAAGATGCTGTCGGTCAAGGCTAATCTGAACCGATCGGGAGTTACACGCACGTTACAGGTCGCCTGTGTTGCGGGCGTCCTGGCGCCATTGAGCTGGTTATCCGGTCAGTCAACAGCACCGGATCCGGACCCGATCCGGTTGGAGGCCGTGGCCCCTCCAGGTGCCGGCACTTTCCGCCTGGAGAACTCGCCGACCACGCGCAAGCATCTTCCGGAAACCATGGCTGGAGGTGTAGCCGCATTCGATTACGACGGGGATGGACTTATCGACATCTTCTTCACGAATGGTGCAGCTCTACCCTCAATGCGTAAAGACGATCCGCGCTATTGGAACCGGCTCTTCCGCAATATCGGCGGATTCCAGTTCCGCGATGTGACCACTCAGGCGGGACTTCTGGGAGCCGGCTATTCGATGGCTGCCGCGGTGGGCGATTACGACAACGATGGCCACCCGGATCTGTTCGTGGCAGGGGTGCGGCGAAATATCTTGTATCGGAACAGGGGTAACGGGACCTTTGAAGACTGTTACCGCAAAGGCGGGGATTGCGAGCGACCAATGGTCCATTGGAGCAGCCTGGCTCGATTACGACAATGACGGGCTGCTGGACCTATTCGTGTTGGATTACGTCGAATGGACCCCTGAATTCGACCAGTTTTGCGGGGATGCCAACCGTGGCATCCGAGTCTATTGCCACCCTCGCCTTTTCACGGCAACGACGAACCGGCTGTACCGAAACCTGGGTGGCGGCCGATTCCGCGATGTGTCCGAGGAGTCCGGAATCGCCAGGCAGAGAGGCAAGGGGATGGCGGTCAGCGTCGCTGACTACGACGGAGACGGATACCCCGACCTATTCATTACGAATGATAAGATTCCGAATTTCCTGTTTCATAACCTCCGGAATGGCCGCTTCGAGGAGGTAGCCCTCGATGCGGGTGTGGCGCTCGGTGACACAGGGACTGAGATGTCGGCCATGGGCACGGATTTTCGTGATGTCGATAACGACGGTCTGCCGGACATCGCTCTAACGGCTCTGTCGGGTGAAACATTCCTGTTGTTCCACAACGCCGGCCATGGTTCCTTCACCGATGCGACCTACGTTTCCCGCATGGGACCACTGAGCCGCATCTACAGCGGCTGGGGAATGGGGCTGGTGGATCTGGACAACGACGGGCTGAAGGACATATTCACCGCCAATTCGCATGTGAACGATCGCGTGGAAGTCTTCGAAGCCACGGAGTACCGGCAGCACAACGCTGTGTTTCGGAACCGGGGCGGCGGCCGTTTCGAGGATGTTTCCCAGGGCGCCGGGCCGGGCTTTCTGGCCTCAGTCCGGGCCCACCGCGGATGCGCGTTCGCGGATTTCGACAACGACGGCCAAATCGATGTCGTGACGTCATCCCTGGGCGATACGCCGGAGCTTTGGCGTAATATCAGCCCAGGGACAAACACGTGGCTGATTCTGAGGCTCAGAGGAACCCGGAGTAATCGCGACGGGATCGGAGCCGTCGTTCAGATCGGCGAACAGACCAACCATATGACGACGAGCGTCGGTTACGCGTCATCGAGCAGTTTCGGGGTGCACTTCGGGACAGGAAAGCGAAAATCCTTGGAACGGGTTGAGATTCGGTGGCCTTCCGGAACGCGCCAGGTTTTGCAAAATGTAAGGACGAACCAGGTACTCAATGTCGTTGAGCCCGCTCAGGGGGCATCGCCCCGCGATGCGCGGAGCTTGCGGTAACCTGCGAGAGCCTGTTGGGCCTTCTCCGGTTGACCGGTAAGCTGGTACGCCCGAAACAACTGGAAATGAACGCTGCCGTCCGGGTCGGCGCCGAGCGACTGCTCAAGCAGAGGAATCGCCTCGTGAACTTTTCCGGTCTGGAGCAATGCCTGGCCCATGGCCGCACGCGCGGGCAGCAACCCGGCATTCGCCGCAAGCGCTTCGCGAAGCAATGGGATGGCCTTTTCCGGCTCCTGCAGGTTGAGCAGGGAAGCCCCGAACAGGAACGAGACATCAGGCTGGTTCTGGCCGCTCAGCGCAGGCTTCAAGACCGACATGACCTGGTGATAGTCCCGTCTACGAAAGAGTGACCAGGCGAGTTTGATCCGGACATTCCTGTTGTCCGGAGCCAGTTTGAGGGCCTCGCTCCACTCGGCGGCCGCATCAGTCCAGTTCTGCACCGCCTCCCGTGTCTCGGCCGAGTGGATGTGTGATTCCACCGAAGGCGGTAGCGCCATCAATCGATTCCATGCTTCCGTCGCGGATTCGTGCCGGTTCAGTAACTCGTAACTCCTCCCGAGGGCGTACCAAACGCGTGGGCTCGCCGGCAGCATGTCCGAAGCCGGCTTCAACTGCTCCACTGCCGCTTCCGCACGACCGGAACGTAGCAGGGCCTCGCCCAACATCAATCGCGCATTGCGTTCCCGAGGGCTGACGGCGACTACCCGATCAAGGGCGTCGATGGCGTCCGTATACCGCTCAAGCTCCAGATAGCTCGCGCCCAGAAAAAGCCGGGCGGGCATCAGATCGGGATTCAGCTTCAGGGCGGCGGCGGCGCTCTGCACGGCTTCGCCGAACCTACCCGCTTTATACTGGGCGATGCTGAGATTCAGCAGCAGGTCTGGATTGCCGGGATCCGCGCGTGAGAGATCGCGGTAGATGGCGGCGGCTTCCGCGGGTCGTCCTCGATTCATCAACTCCCGCGCACGTTCCGACGGATGCTGTGCCGCGATCTGCCCGGCAATCAACATCACTTGAGCGGCCAGAGCCGCGGCCCCGAGATCCCGCAGATGGCCTCCCGTGCCTCTCGATGGTTGCTCAGACATTCTTTCGCCAATCCGAGTCCTGGAGCGATTTCAAGGAGACCACGAGCGAGCCGTCGGGCTCCAAATGCTGTTCGCAAGCCCAGCGTACCGGCCGCCGCACACCGTTCCTGCACTCGATTTCCGCCTTCAGCCGCACCTTACTGTCCGGAAGATCGGCGGGCAGCAGAAACGCCGCCTGGCGGGTTCTTCCGCCATGGGGATGCCCAGCGTCGAGGCCACCCGTGGCGATGACACGGCCATCCTCGCGCAACACCGAAACACGCAGTATGCCGGGAACGCCAGCGACACCGTCGTTCGCCATACCGAGTATCAATTCGCTGGCGCCATATCGTTTGCGCTGCCACACCCATGAGGGGCGCACCCGGTAACCCATGCGCTGACGGAGGCGCGTCAACCCGCGCGGGTACCGCTGATGATAGCGAGCGACGTTGTCCGCCTCCGTCCACAGCGACCAGTAGTTGCCGCCCACATCGAGCACGTGCAGAATGGAGTTCTCCAACATGTTAACGCCGGCGGCATCCTTGGGGAGATAGCCGGGCTCACCGGCATCGTAACGGCGGAAGTAGCCGTCTTCGAGAATCGACGCGAGCCAGGGCGGACGATTCGCCAGCGCTTCGATCTGTTCGGGTTCCTCGACGAGTATGCTATCGGATCGCAGCCAGCATCCCGATCGCACCGCAATGTCGATGACCTCACGATTGCCCACATTCGAGATATCGGGCTGGGTATTGACGGCTAATTGAGCCGTTCGAAAGCTCTCGATTTGCAATCGAGTCAGATCGACCATGGTGCGCTCGGCGGTGGCGTAATCGGGGAAAGGACTCCGCAGACCGCCGGTGTGGCCTTCACCCCAAAGGCCGTACTGCATCAGGTCAATCCATTCCACGGCATGGTTGCCATCGAATTCGGCGGCGAGAAGTTGCACGAGTTCGTGGAAGGCCTTTCGAAACTCCGGATGATCGTAGCGAGGCTCGTAGAAATCGAACTCGCCGTAGGAGGGCAGGCGTCCGATGTTCACCACCGGAACGCGGTCCCGGACGAAATCGGGGATGGCAAGATAGCGCGGCTGACCGACCGTATTCGATACCATCACCCGGAACGCCACACGCTTGCCGGTACGCCGAGCGGCATCGAGCACGTGCCCCCAGACCGGAGCCAAATCCAGCCGGCCTGGGCGTTTCTGCACGTCGCGCCAGTCGCAGCGGATATACAGAACGTCCACCAGAGGAAGCGCGGCAACTTTGTTGACGTGAGCTTCCAAGCGTCTCCTTGCCGTTCCGCGCGGCGAGAGACGGCCCACCTTCCTCCCAGGCGTAGCCGACGAGACCGGCGCCGAAGTTGGGCACTGCATCCTCAGTTGGAGTGGTGGCGGCAATGGTGAACCATCCGGCATCCTGCTCGATGCCGAACGGGCCTTGGTTGAGGCGATCAGCCACCTTCGGCCCGGGCCCGAAATCGTACCCGGCCCACAGATGTGTGGGCACATCCGCTTTCGCCGCACCGCCGGCGAGCGAAGCTATGCCTGCTGCCCTCAACAGGTCTCGTCTGCGTACGTTTCCTCGCATCTATCGCTCCTCGGCGGTGGCCAATGCCCGGCCCGCGAAGTAGTGAGACAGGTTCCGGTCCGGTTCACGCAGCACTTCGTGGAGAACACGGCGGCCCTCATCCGTCCTGACCAGGGCGATCAGCGCAATCCCGCGCTGGACGGACGCACCACCGGGTTCGGGGCTTTGGCCGGCGATTTCCGACATGCGGTCCTTCCAATCAGGGCTGCCGAGTTCACGGGCGGCGAGAGCGGCAAAGACGCCTCGACCGGAGCGGGCCCGGTTCCAATCCTCTCGAGAGGCGGCATCGTTTCCGAACTTCTTCTCGATCTCGCCGCGCAGGTACTCGACGCGAGGGCTGCGCAGGAACGGCTCCATTCCGTCACGGGTAAAATCCACCGGCGAGGCCGCCCACGCTCCCCTGTACCCGATTAACTGCTTCTTCAGCGAGGGATTGGCGTAGAACAGGTCCCGACCGCTGATCTTGTCGGTGCAACTGTAAACGTGCCCACCAATGTCCGGGAGCACCGAGCACTTCAGATACTCATTTTCGAGGTAAATCGCGCGGAGGTCCCGGGTGACCCGGCGGCCCGTCATGTTCGTCCGGAGCGTATAAGGGTAGTTGAACCGGGTATCCGCAAAGGCATCGAACGGCGGGTTGACGTCCGGGAGACCCTCCTCGTACGCGGGAACTGAGAGCTTACCCTGCCACACCTTCACCTGTATTGCGGCGCTCAAAGTCAGCGCGGAGCAAAGAGCCAACATACATTCACGTTTCATGGTTGCATCTTCAGCCGAGGAATCGAATTCCGAGAATCGACCCTTGTCGCCGTCGATTCTACACCGTCTTGCGGCGCAAGGCGCCTGGCGGAGGGCTTAAACGGTGTCGGCGACATCCGCAGGCTCCTTGGCGGGCGACGAGTTGGGTTCGTTTCGCTGATTTCCGGTTTGCGGGTGCCGCGGAGGGGACCAGAACGAGTCGTGATCAGGCGGGTCGGGGTTCTGGTCGAGCTGGGTCTTGAGCCAGGCCAGGGGGTCGGTGGCTTCGTTTCGTTTTTCGGTCTTGCGGGCCTGGGTGAGCTCGCGATGGGCCTTGTAATAGGACCGTTCGGCGGCCGTCCGGTACCGCTGGAGCAGGTCCATGATGTTGGAGGTGCGGTTCGTTAGTTTCAGGACGATGAGGTGGTCCGGGTTCGAATCGTCGTATTCATCGAGGAGCTGTTCGAAGGCGACGGCTTCGAAGCGGTGGGTGCGATCGAGCCGCCAGCGGGATTCGGCCATCCGGGCGACGAGGAACTTCTCGTGTTCGGTGGTAGGGGCGTGTTCCTTCTGGAGAGTCTCGGCGAGTTGGGCGTAGGCTTCGTGGTCCTCGTGCGGGAGGACGGTGAAGGACGATGACAGTCCATGGGAGGTCGCATTCTGGGCGGACGCGGCCTTTCCTTCCGGCGTTTTCGGGCCGGTGCTGCGTTGGGCATTGCGCCGGTTGGCGGCGGATTTACGTTTTGAACTCATATTTCTCTCTCTACCTTCAGCGTATCGAACGGCACCAAATCTTAAATCGTTGGATTTCTTACTAAGTTGTTGAAGGGATTGGGTTGGAGCCTGTGGAAAACCCGGTGTGAACGTTCATTCTGGGGTGCCGGGAACAACGGGGATGAAAAGGCGGGACTGGAGTCCCGCGCGGGGTTGAAACCCGCCCCACACCGGAAGGGGCTTACGATGTTTTTTCGAGGAAAGCTGAGTTCACTGTTTCGCGCCAATCGTTATGTGATCTTCAACGGCGGCGATTCCGGGAGCGGACCAGGCTGCGTGCAAGGCCTGTTCGTGCCCTGCCCGCGAGTGGGTGGAACCATGCAAGCTGACTATGCCGTGAGATACGTGCACCTTGATCTGGCTTGAATGGACCAAGGCATTTCGCTTGAAGGCATCTTCGATCGGCAACCTGACGTCGCCCAGGTGGGCGGTTGCCCTGATGCGTATTTCGTTACGAATGCCCTTAATGGCTCTCAATGCACATAAGGCCCGCTCGGCCTCTTCCTTCTGGTATTGCCATTCGACTTCGCCCGTTAGCGTTACCCAGGCATCTAGGACTTGAACCTCGATTGTTTCGGGCACAGTGCTATTCCATTCCAGGATGGACATGGCGGCGAGAGCGATGTCGTCATCGGCACTGACCACGTCAAAGGGGAGTTCCACACGCAGCTCGTTGATGACGCTCTTCACGTGTGCGACACGCCAGGCCGCGCGCTCAGCGGCGCACTTTTCCCAAAACGTGTCCACATGGCCGACCAGGTGAAGGGCTCCGTCCTTTGCGACGATGCCGATCTGATTCTGGTGAACGCTGGGTTCCCATGCGAGTTCCTTCTCAACGTGGTGCTGCAACTCGGTGTCGTTCCACACGGACGGGCCTCCTTGGCCGGCACGTCCCGAAAGTGACGCACCATGCCCGCGAGTGTATCAGGCGAAGGGGGGCCGACGATGGTGTGATCGGCGCGTCGTCGGGTACTTATGCGGATTCGCCTGACCCAACGGCGATATCCTTGGCGGCGCGATTTCCGGGAGGTGGTGGCGATTTGATCCAGAGGGGGAGCAGGCGAAGCACCCGTCCAATGTCCGGTTTTCGTTATGCGGCCACCAGCAGCGGACGCACTTTCCGCTATGCGGTCTTTCGGCCACAGCTTCTCGTCGACTGCCCAACTTCCGGTTAGGCCGACTACACCCCCGAATGGATTGCCTCTGGCTTGCCGCTCCTGCAGCCGGAATCCGGGGCGGCTGTCGGATAAAGCTTCGCTCGAAGAGCTACACGGCCGTCATCGTCTGTCCTGCTGGGACTTTTGGCGAGCTAATTCGGCGTAAAAGGATTTTTCTTTTTGGTCGATGTACGCGAGATAACCGGCATGATCGAGGAAGGGATTAGGCCTTCCCTGCCCGAGTTTCGCGTACTTTCCGGCGAGATCGTAGAATCCGCCGTGGGCGGCGAGGAAGATGTCGCATGGTAGTTTGCGTAAGATCGCAAAGCTGCGCACGTAATCATCAGAGATCTGAGGGTAGTTCTTATTGTGAACGAGGATGTATCCTGGATTCCAGCCGACACTACACACGATGACAACATCGTAGGTCTTGCCAGCTTCGGTGGCTTTCATCGACCACGTCGTGCAGCCTTGCGTGTGACCAGGCGTGAGGTGGGCCGTGAGTGTCGCATCGCCCAGCTTCACCTCGTCGCCGTCGTGCAAAACGCGATCGATGGGGTGCGGCTTTCCGCCGGGTGTGATGCGCTTCAGCGCGGGGACATCCTGCTCCATCGCCATCACTCTGGCGCCGGTGAGTTTCTTGACCATCGCATCGCCCTCCATGTGGTCGCCGTGAGCGTGGCTGCCGAGAATAATTTTGATGTCAGTGAATTTGAAGCCGAGCTCTCCAACGCCGTTGCGGATCTGAGGGACGGTTGTTTCGTAGTCGGTGTTGACCAGAATGTGACCCTCGGACGTGGTGATGAGATAGCTACCCAAGTCCGCAGTACCGACGAAGTAGATATTGCCGACGACCTTGTGGGCAGGGAACGGCTTATTCCGGTCAACCGGTTGCGCCGGAAGAGCCATCCCCGTTAGCAGTGCGAGCGTGGACCAATACGCTATCTTCATAGCGGATCAGCATATCGCACCTGGCGGTGCCGTCTGAGGCCGGGACTGCTGCACTGGCGCGAAGGGGCTATGCTAAGACCGAATGCAGATCGATCCAGAAGGAAAGGTGGCCGGCCAGCCGACGCTCATGGTCAGGCGCGCGCTACGGCGGCTGCGGATGGTTACGAACTGGAGCGAGGCTGAACTGGAAGCGGCCGCTGGACTGCCAGCCGGACACGGCCAGGACTTTGCCCACCGGCTACGGCGCGAAGGGTTGGTGGAGAGTTGCGGCCGTGGGGTCTGGTCAGTGAGCCAGGCGGGATGCGCGTTTGCGGCGGCGACGGCGGCGAAACGCCTCACCCGCGCCACCGCGGAGCGAGCTCTCGCGGAGTTCATGGAGCGAGTCGCTCTGGCGAACGACGGCCCGTACTTTCTCGGCAAAGTGGTTCGAGTAGTTCTGTTCGGCAGCATGCTGGATCCGGGGACGGACCGGCCCAGCGATGTCGATCTGGCGATCGAAGTCGTCCCGAAGGAAACAGATTACGGCCGCCTTCAGGAACAGAACTACGAACGCGCAGAGGTGCTTGCCGCGACGGGGCATCGGTTCCGGAACGCGATAGAAGTCGCGGACTGCTGGCGGCAGGAAGTGTTCCGGTTTTTGAAGGGAGGCAGTCGCGCCATTTCGTTAGCCGACTACAGGGTCGAAAAGGAGCTGGTTCTGGCGGTCCCGCATCGTATGCTGCTCGGTGATGACGAGCCGGCTCCCACGCCGGAACCGGAGCTGCCGGAACCGCGGAGACCCCGGCGGCCTCGACGGCGAGATGATTGTCCGTTCTGACGAAACCGCCGTCGGCACGTCCAAGTTCCGGTATCGCGACATCGCAGGAGTTTATCGTGGTCCTCATCGAACGCAGCCTGCAATGCGCCAAGGCGTTGCCGCGGTTTACGGCGTTGACCAGAATCGATCGAGTTCCGCCATTGCGATAGCTCGCAGGGGCCCCAGGTCATGTCGTACAGTGTGCCCGGTCAAAGCTTCGGCTACGGCCTCATACTCATGCCGGTAGATGTTTCCAGTCGCGGCGACGGCGGAATGCCGGGAATTCCAGATCAGGAGTGAAACCCGCAATCGCGTCAATATTGTCGATGATGTCTTTGAGGCGCTGAGCCGGGTTCTTAGAAGGCATCGATCGCGTCACGCAGAATTTCACCGCGGAGTAGAGGTTTTAAAGTCCGGCGGTTCACGACATCAGCAGACCCGTCCAGCAGTTCGTTGACGTAGAGCTTCAGCCGGGCATATCCGAAAATCCCCATGGGCGTTCTCTCGTCGAGTTCCACCAGCACGTCTACATCGCTACGGTCAGTGGATTCTCCACGGGCGACGGAGCCGAACACTGCGGCATGAGACACGCCCAGGAGGCGCAACTCGTTCTCGTGCGAGCGCAGAACTGTCAGTACGTCACTCAGAACCGCAGGCATCTTTCACATCGAGTCTAGCAAACCCGCTTTACCGCAATCTTACCCGTCGATAGTACTCGTATGCGAGAGCACTGGGACTGCGTCGATGGACGATCAGCACTTACCGTTGTGTACACCTGCCGTCGAATAGGCCGGATGTCACCGCGGGACTCCATCCGTTCAGTTATACTACAATATAACCTTCGGAATGCAAATGCATACAACTACTTTGCGCAAAGTTGGCGGGTCCGTCATGCTTGCGGTCCCTCCGGCGTTACTCGACGTCTTGAAGCTGCGGCCCGGTGCGAAGGTAGGTTTGGCGGTGCGACAAGGCCGTCTACTTGTGGAACCACAGCAACGCCCCCGCTACACGCTTGACGAATTACTGGCGGAAGGCAACGCGAGGGTTCCGCGCGACAGGAATGAGCGCCAATGGGTCAGTGATAAGTCTGTTGGCGGCGAGTTGATTTGATGAAGCGGGGTGAGATTTGGTTGGTGCTCGATCCGGCTGAGGGACACGAGCAGATGGGCCGTCGCCCGGTCTTGATCGTGTCGCCCGAAGCATTCAACCGAGTGACGAAAGTACCGGTGGTTCTCCCGATTACGGGCGGAGGGAGATTCGCCCGTACGGCCGGGTTTGCCGTCGCGCTCGACGGCGCTGGGACGAAAACGTCTGGTGTTGTTCGCTGCGATCAGCCCCGCGCGCTGGATCTTCGGGCGCGGGGTGCGAAAAAACTCGAGAACGTTTCCGACACCCTCCTGGACGAGGTCCTATCGAGGGTGGCGCCGATCTTCGAGTGATCGTTCTGCCGCATCGATGGCGATCTCGGGCTGACGGTCGGTACGTCGCTAGAATCGGCATCGGCTTTCATTCGGGGGAATAGCTGCTGTGTCCGCATGCAACGGGAGTTAACCTACACCTGCGATGTTCATAAGGGCCGGAACTCATGTCCGCGATGCCCTTATCGGTCCATCGAGCTTAGCGAATCACCGGCCAGGCCGACTCGGGCACCCGTTCTCTTCGATCATTGAATTCCACGCCGTGGTGTATCTCTTTTCGGAGGACTGACGATATCCTCCGCCGCGTGTGGATCGCCGTCCGCGGGACCGTGCCAGATGCTTCCGCCGAAGGTGCAGACGTAGATCTGTTCAGGATCGTTCGGGTCAGGGAAAACGCGCTGGCCCCACTTGAAGTTGTAGCCCTTGAGACGCGTCCAGCTTTCGCCGCGATCGACGGATTTCCAAACCGACGATTCGAAGCCGGTGGCATACAGGACCCCGGCCTTCGTCAAGTCCGGCGTGACATCGAAAATGTGCTGGTCCCGATCCAAAACATTCTTCCAGGTGCTGCCGGCATCGGCAGAAAGAAATATTCCCCCACCTGAGTCACCCGACGATCCGAATCTTCCCCAGGCGGCCAGGTAGAGACGACGGTCATCGGCGGGATCGACGGCGAGACCGTTCGGACCGTTGGAGCCGGTGGGCAGGCTCAGCTTTTCCCAGTGCCCGGCTCCATCGGATGAACGATAGATAGCTCCGTCCATCGCATTTCCGATGCTGCCGTCATCGCTCCGGCGCGCAACCAGGAGGTATAGCCGGCCTTTGGAATCGGGGATCAATCGCCAGGCGAAGGGCTCGGCGCCTTCCAACCCGTTGTTCTTCAGCGCCCAGTGCCGGCCGCCATCGGTGGACTTGAAGACGCCTTTGCCAAAGGCGCAGACATACAGCGTGCGCGCGGCGGCGGGACTCTTCGGGTCGAGCAGAATGTGGGTGGCCGCGGTCTGTCCCATTCCTTCAGCACTCGGCTTCCAAGTGGCGCCGCCATCTTCGCTGACTACCACGCCTCCACGATACGCTTTTACGCCGCGGCCTCTCCACATCTTGGGCCGGGGAAGATCGTGCACGTCGCTCACCACGGCCCAGATGCGCCCTTTCACCCGCGGGTCGAACACCAGCCAGTAGGCGGTGTTGTCCCACTCGCGTGGAATACCTCGGGTGGTTGCTTCTTTCCATGTCTGCCCATTCGAGCGGCTCTCGAACAGACCGATGTCCGTGAAGCCCACAAACCAATGGCTGCGATCAAAGGGGTCGAAGAAGATGCCGTGAGTGGTGAGGACATCCAGACCTGTCGTCGTGGTGCTGCCATCATCGAAACGGTGCGCGTATACACCCTGCCAGGTTCTGCCTCCATCACGGGTTCGCGTGGTGCGTCCGAAATCGGTTCCGAAACAGATGTCCGGATCCGCGGGGGAGACACCGAGCGCAAAAGGATTCTCGCCCCAACCGGGGCCATAGCGCGCGTTGATCCAGGGATCCCGAACATTGGGAGCGGCTGCCTGGTCCGTGTCGCGCCAGACCATGTGCCAGCTTTTCCCGGAGTCACTGGTTTTGGCAACACCCATGTTCCGTTCGGCCGCGGGTAGCGAGGCGGTATGGTCGCGAAACGAGAGGTATGCGGTTTGGGGATGGTTGAGGCTTGTGCCGACAGCCCGCAGTTCCAACTTTGCTGTGCCTCTTGGAGCCTGGGAGAGGAAATCGGTGGGGATCGATGCCCAAGTGGCGCCGCCGTCCGCCGACACATAGAGGCCGGGGCTCCAGTGTTGCCGCCTCTCCAGTTGATGCCGGAGGTGGCATAAATGACCGGCCGGGTCCCCGCACCTGGGAACCCAGCGGCGACGTCCAGGAAACGGTTCACCCCCGCCGGACCTTGTTGGTGACGCCAGACTCCGTTTTCGAGCACGCTGATGGAGTTCGTACCGGCAACATAGACGGTGCGATTCGCCTTGGCGGAGGCGGGGTCGATGAAGATCGTTCGACCCCCGGCCGGCAAGTCTCCGAGCACGTCCCAGGTTTGGCCGCTGTTTCCAGACCGGTAGAGCTGGGTCTTCGCATCCCTGGAGATGGCCGCGAACAGGATGTTGGAATCGCCCGGATCCACCGCGAGTGCGTCGATATGCGCGCGCGATCCGTCGCTGAGGACGATGCGCTCTTCGGCGTGGTCGCCGGATATCACCACCTTGGCAACATCGTCTGGCTTGGGGTAGATGAGTTCCCAAGTGTTTCCCTTGTCCCGGCTGCGGTATAGGCCCGTGGTGGCGGCGTAGATGATGTTGCTATCGATGGGATCGAGAACGAAGAACCGCACGACGCCGCGCAGATTAAACATCCGCCAGGAATCGCCGCCATCGGTACTGATGTAGGCTCCCGTCATGTCGCAACTCACCAGCACGAGATTCGGATCCACAGGGCTCACGGTGGGGTTGAATTGCGCGCCACCCCCTCCGGGCCCGAGCACGCGCCAGGCATCCCGGCGTGGGGCGGTATAGCTCTCCGCACAAAGCAATGGCAGAGCGCTGAGCAAGACGAGAGCAACGGTTCGCATGGTGTTTCTCATGATTACTGTGTGCTTGGGGATCGAGCACTCCGATCTCCAGATCGTAGCAGCCCGGCGGCATGCCGGCCGGAATGAGAGCCCCGTTGTCGTAGACAACGTGTCCGGGCAGCCAGTTTCGGATGCCGGCGCCGGTCACGAGCATCTCCTTAGCGAGCCACTGGCACGGGGTTTGGAATGTCTTCGGGGGTGGCAGGATCGGGCCGTGCCGGCCCGTGCCAGACGCTGCCTCCATAAGTAGTGATATAGATCATTTCCGGGTTCACCGGATCGAGCACGACGCGGTGGCCCCATTTGAAGTTGTAGCCGCGGATCGAAAGCGAGAGTCTCAACCACGCTGCGCAGGTTGAACATTCGCCAGGACTGAGCGACATCCAATGTGATGTATGCGCCCGTCATATCGCAGTGCTCGACCACAATGCCGGGATCATGCGGGCTGATGGTGGGTGCGATCATTGTCCCGCCGCCGCCAAGTCCGATGACGGTCCAGCCATCAAAGCGAGGAACTGCTCCGGGGTTGGCGGCCGCGATGTTCATCGCGGGAAAGCAGACAAGCAGCACAACCAAATAAATCATTCCGAATACGCCGTCTGAACGTGGCTTCCCGGTATGTTTTTTCATCCAGTTCACGACGTTGGCCCCGGTGATCAAGCTCAGAACGTTACCGCAGCGCCTTTCTCAAGCGCTTCTCATCATTTCATCCCAAGTGACTTCACTCTTCCGGTCAATCGCCATCTGCCCGAGGATCGCCGTGAGCGTGCTCTCAGCCGCACGCACACCGACGTTTTCAGGCTTGCCTTCGGTAACTCGGCGAACGAATTCCTGCAGGGCGTCGACGGTAATGTCGTGGGGCGATTTCTCAGTCACCGGTCCGGCCCCTGTGTTGTAGGTCCAGTATTCCCGGGCGGTCTCGATAAACCCGCTGTCGCCGATGTAACGTTCGCGATTCGAGCGGAAGTATCGCGGAGTGATCTGCGATCCGATGAACGTCACCTGGACGTTCTTTGGGTAGTCATAGGTGACGCTGAGGTGGTCCAGCAGATCCCCGCGTTTCTCCACGGTCCTGCCGCCGGTTCCGATCGCCTTGCGCGGGAGCGCGCCCAGGAACCAGTTGATCGCGTCCAGGTTGTGGACATAGGTCTCGACGATCACTTCGCCGAAGGTTGCGCGCCACAGCTTCCATTGCTCCAGTTTCTCCTTCTCGGTCTTGGGAATCGGAGGAACGGGCTCATCGCCTCTCAGAGCGAACTTCAGGAACTCGCCGTGCACTTCACGGATGTTTCCGATCCCGCCGGCATCGATCATTTGCTTCGCCTTAACGTACGGGCCGCCGTAGCGTTGTTGAAAGCCGAAGGTGATGTTGATCTTTCGGTCGGCACCGTCGGCCGCTCGCATCACCCGTTTGCATCCGGCGACATCCATCCCGGCGGGCTTCTCCATATAGATGTGCTTACCCGACTTCACGGCCGCCTCGAAGTGCTCGGGATGCAAATATACCGGGGTTGCGATGAGCACCGCGTCAACGTCGCTTGCCAGCAGATCCTCGAAGTTCTTGTACCCTTTTGCGTCCGGTGCGCCGATTCGAGTTCGAGCCTTCACGATCTGCTCATCGACGACGTCGCAGATGGCGGTCACCTTCACCCGCGGATCTTTCGCGATGGTGCTGGATGTATAGGCGCCGCGGCTCCCGGCTCCGATCACGCCGACTTTGATCGCGCTGTTCTGGGCGCTGCCGCGCACAGCCTGGAATGGAACGAGAGCGGCCGCGTGCACAAGCGCACGTCTGGACAGTGACATTCTTCACCTCTGATGTTCTGCTAACCTTTCATCATTTCGTCCCAGGTGACCTCACGGCGCTGGTCCATCGCCATGCGGCCCAGGATCGCGGTCAGCGTACTTTCGGCGCCACGCACTCCCACGTTCTCCGGCTTGCCCTCGCTGATGCGCTGCACAAACGCCGAAACCGAATCGATCGTAATGTTGCGCGGGGACTTCTCCACGGTCTCGTTCTGCGGACCACGAAAATGGCGCCAGTGATTCTCCGAAGTTTCAACCATCCCCGACGGACCGAAAAACTGTTCCATTACATCCCGGTAGCCGGTGGGAGCCAGCGTCATCCCGGACAACTGGCCTTGAACTCCATTGGCGTACTCGAAGGCGACAAAATTGTGGTCGCGCATATCGCCTCGCCTCCGGGCGGTGGATCCCCCGGAACCGATCGCACTGACTGGACGTCCGCCGAGAAACCAGTTCAGAACGTCGATCGAGTGAATGTTGTTCTCGACAATCAGATCTCCGGAGAGGTCCTTCCACTCGCCCCACTGGACGATCTTGTCCCGCTCTGTCGTTGGGTGGGAGACCGGATCGGTGTCCTTCCGGCTGCCGCCGCTTTTGATGAATCGGGCGAAGCCCAAGTGAATGGGCCCCATCGCCCCGGAGTCCGCCAGTTGCTTCGCCTTCTGATACAACGGCGCGTAGCGGCGCTGAAAGCCGAACGTGATGTTCAGCTTGCGATCCGCGGCATCGGCCAGCGCGCATGATGCGCTTGCAGCCCTCGACATCAATCGACGCCGGCTTCTCGATGTAGATATGCTTGCCCGCCTTCAGGGCGGCTTCAAAGTGCTCGGCGTGGAGGAACACCGGAGTCGCGATGATGATGGCATCCACATCGCTCGCAAGCATCTGGCGGAAATCCGTATACAGCCTTGGGTTCTCCACGCCGATGCTCTTCTTCGCCTGCTGCATCTTCTCGTCGAAGACGTCGCAGAGAGCGACAATGCGAGCGGGCGTATTCTTCGCCATCATCGTGGCGACGAATGTGCCCCGGTTGCCGGTGCCTATCACTCCTACGGTAACGGCGGAGTTCGCCGCGCTCGACCGGGCGATGCCTGCCGCGGTGAGCGAGGCACCAATCATGTTTCGACGAGATAAAAAGCTCATGCCAACTCCTTTCAGGACAGTTCGCCGGAGGCTCTCAAAAGCGTCTCCTGCAACAACAGTTCGTGATCGTACGACTGTTTCAGCGGTTCCCCCGATTTGATCGCTCTCGCGAGTTCTTTGAAGTCTCCGATGAATCTCGGTTGCGGCGGCAAGGCGATGTCCTGCCAGCCCGCTTTGTACGGACCCCGCGCCGTCCGCATGTTCACGCGCATCCTCGGCGGATTCGATTCGGGATTCAGGACAAAGCTGCCATCGGTGCCCAGAACCTCGAATGACCTGTGGTCCCCGGCGCCGGACATCTTCGCTGATTGCGTAATCACTGCCAGCGCCCGATCGTACTCGAACACCGAAACATTGTTGTCCGCGAGTTTGTCGGGCGTGCTGGTATCGTGGCGCAGCCAGCTTTTCACGGTCTTCGGCCGCCCGAGCAGTTCCACGACACGATCGATCACGTGGCCGCTGAGTTCGAAGAGTCCACCGCCCTTGTAGTGCGCCTCGGTCGCCCGTTGCTCCGCGTCGCGGTCCGCGTTCATCGTGCCGCGGACCATGAAGACCTCGCCGAGCCATCCCTTCTGCGCGGCGCCGATGGCGGCCAGCAAGCCCTCGTGCCAGCGCCAAAGATATCCAGTTTGGACCAGCAGTTTCTTACTGCGCGCCTCGCCGATTAACTCCTTGAATGCGTTCCAGTCGTTTCCGGGAGGTTTCTCGAGATGCAGGTGCTTGCCGGCATCGATCACTTTCCTGCCCCACGGCAGAGCCTCCCAGGCGTGACACTCCACCACGACCATGTGGATCGAGGGATCCTTCAGCATCTCCTCTTCCGGCATCCACCGCACGGACGCGAGGTTCGGGTCCTTCTGCAAGCGCGCTCTTGCCGCGGCGTCCTTCTCGACGATGGCCGCGACCTCGTAATCCGGGTTGTCCATCATCGCCTTCAGCTTTCCGCCGAAGTGGCTGTGGAGGGTTCCCAGCATCCCCGTCCGAATTTTCGTAACGGCCGCGTTCGAGGCCATGCTGGTCAACAGCGTGGCACTGGTCTGTTGTAGAAACTTGCGCCGGTCCATAACAACTCCTTTCACGGATTCCAGATCGTCGCGCCAATGAAGCGTTCCGGATGCTCTTTGGTGTTGTAGTAATACACGGATACGATCCTGCCGTCCTTGCGCTGTACGCTGCGGACATAGCCGAGATCCCAACTGCCGCCGTCCTGGCGCAGAACCACTTCATCGCTCCAGGTTTGTCCATTATCCGTGCTGATTCGTGCGCGCACGCCGAACGGCTCCAGGCGCCTGCCATAAACAAGGGCCAGGCGATTGTCGCGGAGTTTCACCAGGCTCGGGGGATTGCCTCCGGTTTCCGGCGCGGGCCGGCCGAGCCGCTCCCACGTGGCGCCGTCGTCCTTCGAGATGTAGCTGTCGATGAACTTCCGGTAGCGGACCGCGGTCAGGATCGTCTTCGCGTCCAGGCGGACGGAGGCCGGCATGATCGCATACTCGTCTCCTGCCGGCTCGGGCGTCACGTACGAAACGAAGTTCCAGGTCTTGCCTCCGTCCCTGGTCCGCACGCAGATCACCCGCCCTTCCTTGCGATTGGATTTTGCGGCGGTGAGGAACATGGTCATATCGTGCTTGCCGTTGATCAGATAGTCCGTACGCGCCGCGATCCCGGGCTGCCCGAAATCGGGAAGACGGCACGGCCCTTCCCACGACTTGCCGCGATCCGTCGAATAGTAATAGCGCGAGGCGCCATCGTTGATGCTGGTCATTCGAGCGGTCAGGACGAAGTTCGGGTTCGAGAAATCCATGCCGCCCTGGCAATTCCGCAGCGGCTTTCCGGCATCACCGGTCGGTACGCCGGCCACTTTCTCGCCGGGCGGCGGCCGCAATCCCTCTGGCCTTTCGATCGTCCAGGTCTCACCGCCATCGAGCGAGCGCGCCAGGACGTGCTCCGCCGGACGGCTGTAATCGATGGAGTGCCCGCGCTCACTCGCGCGGAAGTAGCCGACCTCGAATCCCACCAGGATCTCGTCTCCCCACGACCAGATCCCGTGATTGGCCGGCCATCCGCCAAAACGGCCGTCCTGCTGAAAGACGACGACGTTCTTCGCATTGGGCTCTGCGGCGGCTGCGAGCCCGCCTATGAGTAAAAATATCAGTGCCTTCATCATTCCTCACTCCAGTCAAAACATTTCAGAGCATTCCGCATGCCTGCAACAGCGCCTCGTGCGCAATGAGGTCGTGTTGCGGCGAGTAAGACGGCTGTTCCCCTTTTCGAATAACCCGCGCCATCTCCTGAAAGTCCGGGGCGTATGCCGGTCCCGGAGGTTCTGTTAACTGCACGGCCTGCTCGCCCGCCTGATATGGTCCCGCTGCTTCTTTCAGGTCGATCATCAATCGCAGAGGCGCATACGGCTGAACCAGCGCGACGCCATTCGAGCCCACGATCTCGAGTCTCCGATACTTCCCGCCGTTTGGCTGAAACGCAGCCACTGACATCTCCGCCATGGCCCGCTTGTATTCGAACACTGCGAGCGTATTGTCCGCGAGCCCATCCTGAATGGGCGATTCGTGCCGGAGAAATCCAGTAATCTTATCCGGTTTGCCAAACATAGCAATCACCCGGTCCACCAGGTGGCATCCTTCCGAGAAAAGCACTCCTCCCCGAAAACGCGCCAATTCACGACGCTCGTCCGCGCCGATAGGCTTATCGATCCAAAGCCGCATCCGGTGCACTGCGCCGAGCCATCCGTTCTTCGCCGCTTCGATCGCGCCTTGCATCCCGGGATGGTATCGCCACTGATAGCCCATTTGGACCGTGCGGTTGCGTTCGGCGGCCTCGGCCAGCATGGCCCTCAGCGCGGGCAAATCGCCGCCGGGGGGCTTGTCCAGATGAACCCATTTGCCCGCGCTTACGCATTTCTGCGCATACGCCAGGTTTCGTCCAGGTAGGGATTCCACGGCGACCAGTTCGATGGTCTTGTCACTCAGCACTTCGTCCAGCGACAACCAGCGGACGCCGTTGAATGCGCTGGCGCCGGCCGATTCGTCCGGGTCTGGACGGCAGACGCCCACGAACTCATACTCGGGCAGGACGCGGAGCGCCTTGACCTTACTCGCCGCGTGCCCGTGGCCGGTGCCGATCACGGCGACCCGAACGCGCTCGCCTGTGGGCGCAGCGAACGCCGCAATGCCCGCGCCTGCGAGCGCCGCGCCGAAGTTTCGCCGAGTTGGACGAGAGCCCGCCATATGCACTCCTATGTTGTAGCGGCCGGCGGAGCCTGAATCTGAATTACCGTTGACTCGTCCGCGTCACCCGATACCTCCAGGTGCGCCGGGCCGGTGATAAACACCGCATCCTTCTCACCCGCTGTGTACGTTCCCGACTTGTCTTTCACCTTCAGCGCGCCCTTCCACACGAAGAGAACCTGCTCGCCGCCAGGGGCGACATCGGTGGTAAACCGCTCCGACCGCATCAACTTCCGATGAGCGCCGGCCGCGCGCTTCGACCCCATCGCCGGATTCGTGAAAAATCCGTTCTTGCCGGCGAAATCCACCTTCTTCACAGCGCCGGGAGTAATCAAACCTTTGGGCGGAGCGGCCCCGGCCTTCGACGAATCGCGGGCGCCGGTATACAGCACCAGGTCCGGCGGGGTCTGGAAGCTGATCATGATGGTCTCGCCCGAGCCGGTCGTAATCGTCCCGTGAATCTGCCCCGCCGGTACGAAAGCGCACTGGCCTGCGTGGTACGGAACGCGTGTGTCACCCTGGCGCAGATCCATCTGCCCCTGCAGCACGAGAATCGTGTCGTCCGATTGATCGTGAACGTGCTGCGAAAACTCGGATCCATCCCGCGACACCGAGTAGTTCAGAGTCGTGAGTTTCGCTCCCATGTCGGGATGGACGATGCGGCGCGAAGTGACCTTGCCCATCACGAAAGGCTTACCTTCGGCGAAAGGAATCACGCGCACTGTCTGAGCCGCTACCGGTAACGCTGCCAGCAGCAAACCCGCGGCAATCATTTGTGAACGAGAGGAATGCATTTCTGATCTCCTGATACGATATGTGCCATGCGTAGACGGACGCTCATACAATTACCCGTGTTGGCCGCGCTTTGTCAGGCAAAGCCGGCGAGTCTCCGACTTTCCGTCAGAGTAGAACCCCTGTTTCCCGGACTGGCACTGCCGCGACAGATGGAGAAAGTCGCGGAAGCGGGCTATCAAGGCTTCGAATTCGGCGACTGGCGCGCGCAGGAGGCGTCGCGAATCATCCGATTGAAACGCCAACTCGGCCTGGAATGCGTGTGCATCGTCGGCAACGTCGGCGTGAACCCGCGGGGCATGGGACTTTGCGATCCCGCCGAGCGCGATGGCTTTCTCGCTGAGATACGGGCCTCGGCCGACGCCGCGCTTCGTTTTGAAACGACACGCATGGTTGTGCTTACCGGCAACAGGATTTCGGGCCGGCCGGCCGGGCAACAGCACGCCAGCGTCATTGAAGGCTTGAAGCGCGCGCAGGACATCGTTGCGCCGCACGGCATCACGCTGATCATGGAAGTGATCAATACCCTTGCGCCAGTGGAGCCGTTGAACCCGGCCACCAACCACCACGAGTACTACTTGAACCGGACGCCGGAAGCGTTTGAGATCGTGCGTCAGGTCGGCAGCCCGTTCGTGAAGATTCTGTACGACCTGTATCACGTCCAGATCATGGAAGGGAACCTGATCGAAACGTTGCGTGCGAACATCGGAGCGATCGGACACATCCACGTCGGCGACGTTCCCGGCCGGCACGAACCCGGCACCGGCGAGATCAACTTCGCGAATGTGTTCAAAGCAATTCGCCAGGCGGGATACAAGGATTACCTCGCGGTTGAGTACGTGCCATCGAAGGACGCGATGACCACGCTCGCCGAGGTTCGGGCGCTGGCTGCTAATTCGGATTCCCGATAGTCGCTGCAATATACCGCTCCCCGTCTTTGCGATCGTTGAAGTAATACACGGTCACGCGCTGCATGTTGTTCTCGAAGTACCCTTGCACGAACCGACGAGAGTTGCTCTCATATCGTGACCGGGGCAGCGGTGTCCGCACTCAGCAGGCCGGCGGCAACCAGAGCAGCACGGATGCCCGCACTGTCCTTTTCGGGAAGGGCCGTATACGGCTCGGCCAGCCGTCCGTTTCCGAACCCGAGCATCGACGACGCACACTTCAGGCCGCGCAGGTACGACGACTCCGGCTCGCCCGCGTGATAGACGCCATCGCTAATCGTCATCACCGTCCGCTGCAACGCAGCGACCCGCTCCGCGTCACCGCGCACAGCTGCCTCGAAGAGGTCCACGTACAGGCGAGGATAGAGGTTGGCTCCTCCGCAAACCCCGCCATGTGCTCCGAGCGCGACCATGTCCGCTAGAACCTCCTCCACGCCGGCCAACAGCGCGAATTCGGGATGACCAGACGTCAGCGCCCGGACAGTAGCGAAATACTCGCGGTCTCCCGAGCTATCCTTCAACCCGTAGACGTTCGGCATTCCGGCGGCGGCGCGAACCGTTTCCGGCGCAATCATCAACTTGGTCAGGTGCGGGATGTTGTACAGGTAGACCGGCAGCGGCAGCTGCGGGACCAGTCTCTCCAGGTAACCGAGGAAAGCCCGCTGACTCAGGCCGTAGTAGTAAGGCGGTGACAGCACGAGCGCCGAAGCTCCGGCACTGGCTGCATAGTCTGACAACGCCCGCGATTCTTCGAACGCGGTATCGGTGATGCCGACGAGGATGGGGACGCGCCGGCCGACCGTCGCGCACGCCCGATCGATGACATCGCGTCGCAGCCCGCGGCTGAGTCCCGGTGATTCGCCGGTGCTTCCCAATACGAACAGCGCAGTCGAACCGCCCTCGACCAGGTAGTTCAACAAGCGGCTGAACGCCTCGTCATCCAACCGATCCTGATCGGCTAACGGTGTCAGAACGGGCGGGATGATGCCCCGAATCGGGCGAGGTAATTCCATAGTTGCCTTTGTTTATCGCGCACACTTCAGCGTGCCGGGTCGAGACTGGTCCCGACCCGGATCAAACAGGGTGTCTTAGAACCCAAACCTCAGCGCGAGTTGCAGGATTCGCGGATCCTGGGCACTCGTAATCTGCATGAACGTCCCGCTGGTCCGCGACGCCGCCGGGTTATTGAAGTTCACGTGATTGAGTGAGTTGAACATCTCGAAGCGCAACTGCGCCCTGAATCTTTCCTGCGGAGCGAAATCCTTCACGACGCCCAAGTCGAGGTTGGCGAATCCTGGTCCGATGAAAGTGTTGCGACCGAGAGTGCCATATGTATTGATCGCATTTGCAGCGAATGCTGACTTCTGCAGGTACTGCGAGATCATCGCCTGGTGGTCGCGGTCACCCGAGAAATACGGATCACCGATCAAGTCGGCCCGCTGATTGCCCGCGCCGCTAAAGGCGTTATCGACACCGCTGGTAACGGTGAACGGAGCGCCCGTGTTCACACTCGCGATAGCGTTCAGATTCCACCCTCCAATCAACGCTCGCGCCAGTGGCTTCGCGGGGTGAATCGGCAATTCGTAGAGTCCGCTCAGGTTGAACACGTACTTTCGGTAGAAGTCCGCCGGTCCCTTGTCGAACCGCTGGTTGAACGGGTTGGTGCGAACGTTCCCGTTCTGCTTGTTTGCGGACGAATCGTCGATCGCTTTTGCGTACTGAAAGTTCGCCAGTACGGTCAACCCTTTCGAATAGCGGCGTTCCATGGTTGCCTGCAAAGCATGATAGGTCGAGTTGCCGACAGCTTCCAGGAGCGGAGCGGAGCCCATCGCAGGAGCGAAAGGCCGCCGCTGGTTTGTAGTCGCTGTGGTGACGCCGGGTGCGTAAACCGCGGGATTCAACTCTCGCGGCGCAGCCAGGCGCGTGCCCTTCGATCCTGCATAAGAAGTTCGCAGTACGAACCCCGCCCACATCTGGCGCTCTATCGTCAGATTCCAGGACTGGACATACGGATTTCGGAAGTTCCCGACATAGACAAACTGGGTTGAGTATTGGGGGAAGATCGCGTTCTTTGGCGGATTCGTCGAGCCCGGGAACGGATTCGTTGTGCCGGCGTACGGATCGCTGAAGCTGTTATTGATGTTCCCAAAGGTGGTGAGAACTGTCCCGAACGGCGCCTGGTCGGCCTGTGAATTTGTGCTGATCGAATTCGGATAATCGTAGAACACTCCGTACCCGCCGCGGACCGACGTTTTGCCATCGCCCATCACGTCCCAGGCGAATCCCAACCGAGGCGCGAAGTTGCCGTAGGTCGGAGGGATTCCGGAGTCGGCAACTCCAGGGTCGCCGACATAGAGGACGCCCAGGGGTGCATTGGCATACCGCTGCGATTGCTGCCCCGGGCTCCAAACGGCGAGTTTGCCGTTGTCGTCCGTGAATGGGAAAAAGGGTTCCCAGCGGACTCCTGCATCGATGTTGAATCGCCTGGCGAGCTTGATCGAGTCCTGGAAGAACAGACCGAGGTGGGTGACGTGGGTGTTCTTGTATTCACCCATGCCTTGCGTAAGGCTGTTGTAGCGGCCAATCTCGAAGTCGGCCAACCCGTCATTTGTAAACAGCGACGTTCCGCCGAAAGCCCACTGACCGTTGGCCCGGTAGTTATTGATCGCGTCGTTCCCGCCTCGACTGAAGTCGCCTCCGAAGGTGATCTGATTCTTGCCCCGGGACCAGCGCACCGTATCCACGAACTGGGTCTCTTTCCGCGGGAAGCGGTTGGTGTCCGCGGTGTCTATGCTGAAATAGCCCGAGACCGCGATTTGCCACTTGTAAATCGGGTCATTGTAGTACTTGGCGCCAAGGTCCACGAGGCTTTTCGTGGGCTGAATCGGCTCGAATGCACCGTCCGAATGATTAAAACTGAACAGCGCCTGGTTCACCAGGGTCGGAGAGAATGTGTGAGTATCAGTCACCGAGACGGACTCGTTGAACCACTGACCGCCGCTTGTCTGCGCCAGGACGTTCTTCTGATCGAGAAAAGCCGGAGAACTGACCCACGACTTGTAATAGCGGCCCGAGATGCGATTCCGGTCGGAGAACGAGTGATCGCCGCGTGCCGTGACCTGATGGTCATCGGTAGGTTGCGGGATCGCATAGAAGACCTTATTTCCCGACGTCGGCAGAGGCAGCGCGTTGTTGATGATGTAGGTGCTGATCGGGCTCAACTGACTGGCCGGGATGATATTGCCGGGATATGGCGCGTTCGCCACCGGATCCCGGATGGTCTTCCCGGGAAGCAGCGCTGAGAAATCTCCCACCCGCTGGGCCGCTGTCGGCACGATCACCGAGGTTGCGATTGGGGTACGGCGTGTGAGAGTGCCCTGATACGAGAAGAAAAAGAAGGTGCGGTCCTTACCGTTGTAAATCTTCGGGATGGACGCCGGCCCTCCCCATGTTCCACCGAACTGATTGCGCTTCAACCCGTCCGTCAGTTTCGCGCCATTCACAACCGGCGCGAAGAAGTTGGCGGCGTTCAGCGAATTGTTGCGCACATACTCGAACAGCGTCCCGTGATAATCGTTCGTGCCCGATTTCGTAACGGCATTGACGATGCCGCCGGACTGCCGTCCGAACTCGGCGCTGAAGTTGTTCGTCTGCACCGAGAATTCCTGCAGCGCGTCCGGATTCGGCAAGGGATTCGGTGCATTCGAGTAGATATCGTTGTTCTGCGCGCCGTCCAGGATGTAGTTGGTCGTATTCGAACGGTTGCCGTTTACCGAGACAGGGTTGGTGCCGGGATACGTGGTACCCGATGTCACACCGGCGTTCGGGTCATTGGTCACGCCGGTAATCAGACGCATCAACTGCGCGGCGTTGCGGCCATTTAGCGGGAGTTCCTCGATACGCTGCTGGTCCACGACGGACTTGAGTGTGGCAGTGGTGGTGTCCACCACCGAAGCGGCAGCTGCCACAGTCACCGTCTCGGTGGTCGAGCCGACGCTCAACTTCATATCGATGCGGACGATCTCATCCACCTGCACGCGAACACCTTTGACATCGAACTTCTGGAACCCGCTGAGTTCGCCTGTGAGGTCGTACACACCGACAGGCAGGTTGCGAATCCAGAAAACGCCTTGACCATCGGAACGGGCGGTGAAAACCGCCGCCGTCCCCGTATTGCGAGCCGTGATCAACGCGTTTGGCGCGACGCCGCCGCTGGAGTCGGTGACGACCCCGGTGAACGAACCGTAGATGCTTTGACCGTAGATGGACGGAGCGGTCAGCAGGACCAGCAGCAGACCGCACAAGAACACATTCCTCATAGAAGGCCCCCTTCCTCAACATCGGTACATGGACTGACACGCTAAACGCCAGTGGCGTGTCTGTTATCGTTGTTAGACAAGCAACATTGCCTGCCGCACAGGCGCGGATGACCGCGTGCCCGATTCCTGTTGCATTGGACTGCATTGGATTTTATATTATTGTTTGCACCCTGTCAACAGGCTGGTGGCACAGGACAACGGAATGAAAAAAGCGAAAACACCGCAATCGATTCAGGAGAAAGCGTATGCGTACCTGCGAGGAAGAATCCTGTCCGGAGAACTGGCTCCGGGGGCCGCGCTTTCGGAAGTGTCGATCGCGCGAGAGCTAGGTAACAGTCGCGGTCCCTTGCGGGAGGCGATCCGCCGTCTGACCGCAGAAGGCTTGCTTCGCCAATCTCCGACCGGCGGCACTGTGGTGGTTGAGTTTTCACGGCGCGACATCGCCGAGATCTACGAATTGCGGGAGGCCTTGGAAGTATATGCGGCCGGAAAAGCCGCCGAGCATGGGCTGCAAGTTTCCGAACTCGACACCATGCGGCGCCTCGTGGATGAAATACTGCTGCTCCGCGATGAAGCGGCGGCGTCCGGAAAAGATCATCTCAGCGCCGATGGAATGAAGCGCTTCATCCGAGTGGATTTCCAGTTTCACAGCACTCTGGTCCGGGCAGCCGCCAACTCACGAATCCTGAAGGCCGTGGCGGACACGCGCGTACTGCTGAACGTTTTCGGCATCCGTCGCAAAGGCCACGACCTCGCGGAACTGACCCAGATTCATCGCTACCACAGCGACATCGCAACTGCCATCGCTCGAAAAGACCCGCCGGAAGCGATGCGCCTGCTGGGCGAGCACATCCGCCTCAGCCAAACGGAGCGCCTGAAAGAATACGACGACCGGGAACGCGAGGCTGCGCTCGGACACACCAGCTTTGACGCTTACGCGGTCTGATACCCGGTCTGAGCGGGACGGCTTCGCTAACGCCTTATCAGCCAGACTTCGGCAACTGCGTTGCCCCGTCCCGCTCCTCCGGTTGCCGGCTCCCGGAACACGCTGAGATTCAGGATTCCGCCCGCGGTCGCTTCGGCCGGGATATCGAACTCGAGCGCCTTGAACGGAACGGGACGCGCCAGCCAACCGTGGACTTCGAATTTCTCATTCGCCACGAGCCGGAGTTTCGGCCGCGTGTTGTCGCCGGCGTACACGATTCGAATCCTGTACTGCGCCTTGGTGTCCAGCCCCTCGTAGCGCAGTTTCACGGGTGAATCGTAGAGTCCCTCTGTGACCGTCACCCACGACAACGGGTAGTGCATATACGTCTGATCCTGCCCGGTGACGCTGCCCATGCCGCGAATGCTGAACCCGGTCATGTGCGATTCAAGGAACATCGGATCCTCGGCGTAGGGTATGCCCAGTATCAAGTGCGGCTGGTGCGATAGGTTTCCGAGATCGTCGTAGAATCCGCCCGGGCCAGGGTCGGTCCAGTTGACGATACCGGCGATTTCTTTCAGCCGCTCCCGCTTCGTCCGTGAGTTTGCGGATTTCGGCGAATCGGTCCTTCAGCCACACGCGATTCGTGACCGGTGCGTCCACCGTGTCGAGGTTGGCGCCGCGCCCGAGCGCCAGCGCCTGATACTTCTCCACGCTCAGTTGAGCGTGGATGCTGCCGTACATCGCTTCAGCCAATTCGAAGATGCGCTGGCGCTTGTCTTGCGACACGGGCGCCGTGAGAGCGCGGTTCAGGTCAGCCTCGGCCTGTTCCAGCGCGAGTGGCGAGCCGGTGCGCGCCGCATTGCGCAGTTTCTCCATGGCCTGCCCTTCAAGGCTCGATTCATAGATCACCCGGTCGCGCACGTACGAATCGTAATAAGCGCGGTAGAGGGCCTGCTGAAACCTCCAGTTCAACTTCACCTGCGGTGACGCGGACCGTTCCATGTCGCGGAACACGTGAAACGTTGTGTCGACGCCCTCGTTCGCGATCAGCGGCCCGACCCAGTTCTGTTCCAGCGCCATCAGGCCCTGTGCGAACGTGTCGCGGTAGTCCTCGCCGATGAAATACCGGCTGAACTCGCGCAGAATGTCGATGACCGGCTCATCCGGATTCCACCCGAGTCCGCTCCAGACGAACTTGTTGACGTCGTCGTTCACGCCTTCCGAGTAGGTCAGGAATCCGATTCCGACGTTCATGTACTTGCGGAAAATGGCGCGCTCCTGAGTGGGCCGGGGATTCGGACCTTCGCGGCCCTCGGTCACCGCGTAGGCCACATCCCAATCGGGCACTGGAAACTGAGCTTGCGTGCTGTGGGTGATGTCGGGATAGTGGCGAATCGGGTATTTCTTCGGGATGCGCGCGGCCAAGGTCGGGATATCGTCCCGGGTCTGCGGGCCGTATACGATCCCGCCCAGCCACGCCGGCTCCGCCTTCATCAGACCGTAGAACTCCTCCATCCAATCCTGGTTGAAGCTCTGCGGCGACATCCACATCTGCGCCTTCGGATGATACTTGTGCAGCAGCGCGGTCTGTTTTTCGAGCAGCGCGAACAGATACTTCGGCTGCGTGTGGCCCGGATCGCCGCCGGGCACGAAGATATAGTCGATGCGCGGAAGGCGGCGATAGACTTGCTCCCATTCCTTGAGCGCGAAGTCGACGGTCGCCGGGTCCGAGTAGTCCCGGTCCATCGCCGGATACCAGATCCAAACGTCGAGCCCGTACTCGGCGCAGATCCGCGACATCTCCTCCATCATTTCCATCTTGGGCAGCGGGAAATGCGGGCTGTCGTCCGCGTCATCGGAGCGCGGCGGGATCAACTCGATGGCGTTGGTACCGAACACCGCCAGGTCGCGGATGTACTGCTCGAACATCGGCACCGTGAATGCGTCGTATGCGTTGACCTTGGGCCGGTATCCCAGCTGATGCCCGCGCAGAGGGAATCTCGGCGAGGTGGCCGTTTGCAGACCGTCGGGGACCTGCAGGGTTTTCCCGCGGCGCATCACCATGTGCCGCATCAGGTATCCCGCCCCGAACACCACCGCTCGATCACTGTTTCCGGCTATCACCACCGTGCGACCGACTACCGCCACCCGAAAGCCCTCGAGCCCGGAAGGGGCCGCGGATAAAGCGCGCATCGCAGCCGGTGCGAGTTTCTCTACCTGGTCGTTGAGCCCAACCACGATCGCGGGTTGGTCCGCGGACGGCACCGCGTGCGCCTCGCCCAGGCGCAATTGGGTTCGCTTCTCAATTTCCTCGCGCAACATTTGCGATGCCTTCTGAACCGGCATCGAGGCGCCGCCCTGCGAAACGATGACGGCGGTCTGCAGGTCGAGAGCCTGGGCGATTGTACTTGAGATGAGGATCGCGAGCGGCCAATGCCACGCGAGATTACGAAGTCGCATGGCTTCAACTCTTATCACGGGACGAGCGGCTGGGTCTACCGGCCGCAGAGCCCGTGCGGGATTACTGGGCCCACATCTGAATTGTCATGCGATTGAGGACCGACGGGAACCCGCCTGACATTGAAGTGCGGTGCGCTGCCTGTGCCGTGCCAACTACGCGAATCGCCGAGGGATTAGGATGCAGCAACGCGGGCCATTGCTTATTGGGGCTAAGGGCTTCGTTAAGGGCTTGTCGGCAGCAGGCGGTCAAGGGAGGTGTCGTATCAAAACCGTATCATAACCGTTTGTATGGAGCCCTCAGAGGATGTCGGCTGTGGGTCAAGTACCCACCCGGGTGCACTATCCCAGACAGTACTGCGGGTCATAGACAAAATGTCCCATTACTTTTGACGCAGGTGACGTTTTGTCCCCTCACGAAGAGGAGAACCGGACTAGTTTCTTTATTGCTCGCAAGTTACGATACCCCCGCATTGGGTGCTGGCGTGCTCGTTGAAGGGTGCCTCAATACAGCAACACCTTGATACAGGAGAAATGATATGTTACGCCCCACTGCGATCCTGACCGCCTTGTTCTGGTTCGCCTTTTCAGCATCCGCACAATCGAATCCCAAGCTAAGCGCCGATCTTATCAGCGTGAACCGGACCGCCATGGTCGATGTGATCGTCAAATTCAAGGGGCCCGTAGACAGCGGCAGACTCGTCCGATTATTCGGCAAGGAGGCCCTTCGGTTAGAGCGGTTTGATTTCATCCATTGCGTTTCCCTGCGCACATCCGGTTCTGAGTTGAAACGCATAGCGTCCGATCCCGAGGTTGAATTCATCACCGCCGATAGAAATCTGAAGGGCACTTCGTTTGATGACATATCCACCCCAACGGTTCTCGAAGGGTTGATGCCGGCTCAACTCGGAGTCACCGGCAAAGGAATCGGCGTCGCCGTCATTGACAGCGGCGTCTATTCGCACAAGGACCTGCTGGATTCCACCGGGAAGGTTGCGCGGATCGTCTACAGCGAGAACTTTGTTGCCGATGCTTCCGGAAAGGTCACGGCCAGCGCCTATAACGACACGTATGGCCATGGAACCCACGTCGCCGGAATTATCGCCGGCAACGGCGTCAGTTCGCAAGTGAAGAACTCCTTCAGGAACTTCATGGGAGTTGCTCCAGCCGCTAACATCGTCAACCTTCGTGTACTCGACTCGAATGGTTCGGGCAAGGATAGTTGGGTAGTCGCCGCCATCAGTCGGGCCATTCAGCAGAAGAACAAGTACAACATCCGGATCATCAACCTGTCGCTCGGGCGCCCCGTAATCGACACCTGGTACCATGATCCCCTGTGCTTGGCGGTGGAGCAGGCGTGGGGTGCAGGAATTGTTGTCGTCACGGCGTCCGGCAACTCGGGCCGCGACAACTCGTTTGGCACCAGCGGATACGGGACCATCACTTCGCCGGGCGTCGATCCTGCCGTCATCACAGTCGGCTCGATGAAGGATATCGGGACGATCACCCGCGCCGATGATGGAATGACCAGCTACAGCGCTAAAGGTCCAACGATGCTGGACCATTTCGCCAAGCCCGACCTGGTCGCTCCGGGGAATCAGATCGTGTCGCTGTTGACACCGAACCGAAACAGCAGCATCTACAAGAGCGCAAATGCAATTCGGCTCTCGTATTACGTAAGTGGCGGCGGCAGCACCCTCGATCCGAATTACCTCAAATTGAGCGGCACAAGCATGGCAGCGGCACAGGCCAGCGGAGCCGTGGCGCTGTTGCTCGAGAAGTACCCGAATCTGACGCCCGACCAGATCAAGGTCGTGTTGATGACGACGGCGTCGAAGTCTTACCCTGCCACCTCTTCCGCGATCGATCAATCCAATGGCACGAGATATCAGATTCAGAACGACGTATTTACGGTAGGCGCTGGATATCTGGACGCAAAAGCTGCGCTCGATTACATCGCCGGCGGACTGCCGTTACCGGCTCCCGGGCAGACCGCCCCGTCACCGGTTGTCGTTTTCGATAGCGCCACTAACACCACTTTCTTCGTTACGAACTTGTCGGCGGTATGGGGTACCTCGGCCGTCTGGGGAACCTCCGCGGTGTGGGGAACCTACGGCGCTTACGCTAACTCTGCTGTATGGGGTACCTCGGCTGTCTGGGGGACCTCGGCAGTGTGGGGAACAAACGTACTTACCTCCGGGCAGAGCGCCGTTTGGGGCACATCCGCGGTCTGGGGTACCTCGGCGGTATGGGGCACCTCCGGCACCCAGGGATTCAGCGCGGTGTGGGGGACATCGGCTGTATGGGGTACCGGCATGTCGTTCTCAACGGCGACCAGCGGGGCTGAATCCCCCACCTTGCTCGTCAACGGTGATGTAGACCAGTAGCCGAGGCTGAGTGGCGCGGGACAGACTCCCGCGCCACCCAACTCTCGTACGCGTCGAAAAGCTCTAGTAGACTTCCGGAGTGACTGATTTCGGACCGCTCCAGTTCCAGGCGGTCGGCTTTCCGGCTTTACCACCTTTGGTCAGATACTGCGTATAGAGTTCCGGCGTACCGGCCTGATCGGCATTCGCATAGCCTGCAGAGTACCCATCATCCGTGGGTTTCACATTGAGGTTGTTAGGATCCGTTGCCCACGCTGTGAATACCGCGGCATTCCATTTCCAAGAGATTTTCACGGTAGGTGAATTGGTGCTGAACCTTCCGTGCCATGCCACGCCTTTAATTCCTCCTGGCAAAGTAGTCCCCAAGGGAATTGGCAGACCGAACCCTGTCACAAATACCGAGCTCGCTGCCGCAACCGGCACCGTCGTAGTCCACGTCATGCCGGCGGCATCATAGGTCGTGTTGCCTGGCAGATTGGACGGATCCAGCGTGATTTCCGATCCTGGCACATTCACGCTGTAGGATCGGCCATTCGCTGAAAAGTTCACCACCGAATTGTCGAATCGAATCGTAGTGGCTGTCGCCAAAGGGAGACCGCTCACCATCATGTTCGCGTTGAACCAAATCGTGTTGGTGCCTGGGATGGGTGAGCCATTAAAGTCGGATGGATTCGACGCATTTTGCTGGAAGTTGATCTTCGCTACAAAGGCGTCGGTCCCGCCCGCGTGTGGAGAACCGGTGGTCGCCGGAAACACAGTCGAGTCGGTATCTCCCGTCATGTAGGCGTTGCTGGACGAATCAACCGCAATTCCAAGTCCGGTTTGGAACAGATCGCCATTGAACAGCGTCGAGCCCAACAGAAAAGATCCGCTCGGATCCAGCCTGGATGTAAAAATAGTCTGGGTCGTACCGCGGACCGTCGGCGGCGCTGCGCCTGCGATTGGGAAATCGATCGAATCGGACGAACCGGTGACGAAAGCCGAACCCGTCGAGTCGACGGCAACATCGTAGGCAAAGTCACCGCTGGTACCGCCAGAAGGGCCGCCGAGCAGGGTCGAGTAGACCAGGTTTCCACCCGGATTGAACTTGGACACAAACGCAGTGTTCGGTCCGGCCACCGGCGGCGCCTGAAATGGTTTGCGAGTCGGGAAGGGCGTTCCAAAGTCTGGGTCAACCGAGGCTGTGATTCCTGCCACATAGGCGGCTCCTGAAGCGTCTACGGCAATGCCACTCCCGAAGTCTCGATCGCCGCCGCCCAGATAGGTTGAAAAGACCAGCCCATTGCCGTTCTCATTCACTTTGGTGACAAAGGCATCCGGAGCACCATTGTTGACCTTCTGATACGCCGCCCTTGTCGGATAGTCGAGTGAAGCCGTGTTTCCCGTAACGTAGGCATTGCCGTTCAAATCCACCGCGATACGAGAACCCTCATCGCGATCATCGCCACCCAGGTATGTCGAGTACAGAATCTTCAAACCCGTGGTGGCGAGGGCCAGGTGCGAGATGAAAGCGTCCGCCTCTCCACCGCCGTAGTTGCTCTGCAGCGTGCCGGAGGTCGTCGGATAGTTGTTCAAGTACGCTCCAGTTTGAAGATCGCGATACGCTTCGGTGTAGCCGGAAACATAGACCCCGGATCCGTCCACCGCAATTCCCTTGCCGTACTCGGTACCTTTGCCCCCTAGTTTGGTCGAATACGAAAGGGCTCCAGTGCTGGTGAATTTCACGATAAAGGCGTCCTGGGTCAGCGAAGCCCCTGAGGTGTAGCAAGACGCTGGCAATTGCAACAAGAGGGGAAACTGATCCGAATTGGTAGAGCCCGTCAGATACACATTCCCTTGTCCATCCAACGCCAGATCATAGGCGATGTCACTCGCTTCACCGCCGAACACGTTCGAATACACGAACTCGGTCCCGTTCGCATTCAGCTTCGCTGCGAATCCATATGTCCATCCGGCCAGGTTTTTGGCGGTTGGCGTTGAACCCGATGGAAACCCGGTGCCGAAGGCGGTTCCACCGCCGAAATACACCTCTCCATTCGAAGCCACGGCAATACCCCGCCCATCGTCGAGCCCCATACCCCCGACATACCTCGCCCAGAGGATGACGGGGTCGATCACAAGCGGTTTCGTCCGATCGTAGTCTGCGATCTGGAACCCTACGCGATTTTTCGGCAGCATCCGGTACGACGCCGCAACCGTCCGACGCTGGCCATTCACCTCCTGGTAAACCACCGGCCGCTGCTGGCTTACGCTTCCAACCGCCGTATGGAACACGAGATTGCCATCCGCATCGAGCCGGGCCTTCTCGCTGAACTCCATGCGAATCGCCGACGGGTTCGCACCCGGAGCGACGATGAAATCGTATTCAAGCCGGCTCTGGTTGCCGTAGTAAACCAGGTCGATGCCAGGGTAAACAGACCGGTATTTCACTTTTCCGAACATCGGAACGCCCGTGAGCCAGTCGCTACTATCTCTCCCGACATAGTAATTGGCTTTGCCTGGAAGTTCGTCGAGCGCGATACCGTGCCGCGGCCTTTCCGCGCCGGCCAGCCGCGTGCGAAGTGTCGCCGTGATCGGCGGCTTCGATTTGCTTTCAGCCTTCGAAAATATGGACAGCATGGTCTCACCCGGCGCCAGACTCAGCGTGTATCCGCTGCCGCGGGCGATGAAGTCCACTCGAGTGTCTGCCTGCCCCAGATTCCGCTCGAAGCTGATCGGAAGTTTTTTCCCAAACGACTCCAATGGTCGAATGGGCGAGGCTGATACATTCGGATTTACCTGACCTGAAAGGGTAAATGCGAAAATAATGAGAGCAACTATTCGATAGTAAGAGAAGATAGAAGCGAGAAATCTCATGACGTGACCATAACATCAGCCCACAGTTTTGCAAAGAACGCCCGGTATGGTACCAGGAACACCAGAATGGGCCTATCGCGCAGCCTTGCTGCACAGTCTCCAGTACTAAAGGTCGGAATTACCGTCGCGTTATCTCCAAAAGAATGCGAATATGCTGCGGAATGCCGGATTGAAGTGCCGCGCTCGCCCGCAACCCCTGCGCGATCACCTTGTTCGCGCCAAATCGGCGGCCATCGCACCCACCACGTCCCCTCGCAAAATCACCCACTCCCGCCAACGACTATCATGGTTCATGGATGTCTGAACTCAGAACTCTCACCACCGCCGTACTCCTTCATATCTCGCAGCAGATCGCCGTTTCGCTCAAGAGCTTGGTGTCCACCATCGCGCTCCTCGACGAGGGCGCCACGGTCCCCTTCATCGCGCGCTATCGCAAGGAGGTTACGGGCAATCTGGACGAGGTGCAGATCCGCTCCATCCAGGAAAAGCTCGAGTATTTCCGCGAACTCGAGGATCGCCGGGAGACCATCCTGCACAGCATCGCCGAGCAGGGCAAACTCACACCCGAACTGAAATCGAAGATCGAAGCGACACTCGAAAAGAACGAACTCGAAGACCTGTACCTGCCGTACAAGCCAAAACGGCGCACCAAGGCGATGATTGCCCGGGAGCAGGGGCTGGAGCCGCTCGCCACGTATCTTTGGGAACAGAAGCCCGGAGATCTCGACGTCCATCAGTTGGCCGCCACGTTCGTCAATGCGGAAAAGGGTGTCGCCACGCCTGAAGACGCCCTGACCGGAGCCCGCTACATCATCGCCGAAACAATGAGTGAGAACGCCGACTTCCGCAAAGTGATCCGGCAGATGATGATGGACGGTGGCTTCGTCATCGCCAAGGCCATCGAGGGAGTGGAGGATCCCGAGGGCAAGTACAAGATGTACGCCGACTATCGCGAGCCGGTTTCCAAGATCCCATCCCACCGCATGCTGGCCATCCGCCGCGGAGCGAAGGAAGGCTTCCTCAACTTCGAAATTGAACTCGAACACGAGAAGCCGGTCGTCTTCCTCAAGAACAAGACGATACGCGAACCCGGCGATTGGGTTCCGTACTTGGAACTCGCCGCCGAAGACGCCTATGACCGTCTGATCAATCCGTCCATTCAAACGGAGGTCCGCCTGGAACTAAAGGACCGCTCCGACGAAGAGGCGATCAAGGTCTTTCGCGAGAATCTCGAAAACCTGCTGCTGGCCCCGCCTGCCGGCATGCTCAGCGTCCTGGCTATCGACCCCGGCCTTCGTACCGGATGCAAGATCGCCGTCGTGGACGACACCGGCAAATTCCTGGAACACGCCGTGATCTATCCGCTCGAGCCCAAGAATGATCTGGCCGGCGCCGTCCGGGTCCTTTCCGGGCTCATCCACCGGCACAATGTGCGCGCCATCGCGATTGGAAACGGCACCGGATCGCGCGAGTCCGCGGCATTCACCCAGGACTTTCTCCGGCAGGCCGGGCTGCAGAGCGTGTTCAGCGTCGTGGTCAGCGAAGCCGGCGCTTCCGTCTACTCGGCATCCGACCTGGCGCGGCAGGAGTTTCCCGATCTCGACCTCACCGTCCGCGGCGCCATCTCCATCGCTCGCCGCCTGCAGGATCCGCTCGCCGAACTCGTGAAGGTCGATCCCAAGTCCATCGGGGTCGGCCAATACCAGCACGACGTCGATCAGAAGAAGCTGCGTCAGAGCCTCGAAAATACCGTGGAGTCCTGCGTGAACCGCGTCGGTGTGGATCTGAACACCGCGTCCTGGGCATTGCTGCGCTACGTAGCCGGAATCAAGGAGAACACTGCGCAGAAGATCGTCGAATTCCGGAATGAGCACGGCCGCTTCCGCTCCCGCGTGGAACTGCGCTCCGTTCCCGGGTTCGGACCTAAAACCTTCGAACAGGCCGCCGGATTCCTCCGTATCCGCGAGGGCGAGCAACCGCTGGACATGACGGCCGTCCATCCGGAGTCCTATCCCATCGTCGAGAGAATCGCGGCATCGCTCGGCGTCACTGTGCCCGAATTGATCGCCAAACCCGCCCTGGTGGACACGATCAAGATCGAGGAATTCCAGACGGAAACCGCTGGACTCTTTACCCTCACCGACATCCGGGAAGAGCTGCGCAAACCCGGACGCGATCCACGTCAGCAGTTCACCGTTGCGCAGTTCCGCGAAGACGTGAAAGAGATCGCCGATCTGCAGCCCGGCATGGTGCTCGAAGGAGTGGTGACGAACGTCACCAAGTTCGGCGCGTTTGTCGATATCGGAGTGCATCAGGACGGCCTGGTGCACATCAGCGAACTATCAAGCCGGTACATCAAGGAACCCTCGGAAGCGGTCAAGGTCGGCCAGATCGTGAAGGTGAAGGTGCTCTCGGCCGATCCCAAAGCGAAGCGGGTGGCACTCTCCATCAAGCAACTGCAGGAGCCCATCCCGCGCGGGCAGCGGCCGTCCCCACCCCGGTCCGCACCTCCGCCCCAGCCGACCATGGAGGACAAACTCGCGGCGCTCCAGGCCAAGTTCAAGAAGCGCTGATGTGGTCATTTCGTCGTGGCGGGAGCTATAATCCTAGTCACTGATGAATCGCACGTTCCCGATCCTATCCACGCTGCTGATCTCCGTTATCGCGGGTGGTTGTTCTTCTGACAAACCGGCGCAGTCCGCCCAGAAATCGGGCTCGATCCCGACGGGTGTGATGATGGCCGAAAACCGCAAGCATCCATTGGCCAAATATCTCGAACTCGTCGGATTCCGCACCTCCGAAAAAGGACAGGGCAAACTTTTGGTCAAGTTCGGCATCGTCAATCACTCCGATGCCGACATCGCCGACCTTGGCCTGAATGTGTCGCTCAAGCCCGTCAACGCCAAACCGGAGGACCCGCCCTTCTGCACGTTCCCGGTAAAGGTGCCGGCGCTGCTCCCGCAAGAGATCGCCAACGCCAGCGGCGAGTGCACTACCACGCTGAGGGTGTACGAACTGCCCGATTGGCAGTTCATACGTGCGACGTTCGAGATCACCGCGCCCGCGCCATAGCCGTCAAGGACATCGAACTTCCCTTCGCCGATCACGCCGCCCAAGCGCGCGACTTTGCCCTAAAAGCCTTCCTTCTTGTTCACGACGTTGAGCAGTGGGAGTCCGGCGCCGAAGCGGCGGATGTTCTCTTTTACGAGGTAGCGCAGCCGCCCCTCTAAATTGTCCGAGCCACCGGAGGTGTGGGGCGTGATCACGACGTTCGGAAACTTCCAAAGGGGGTCGCCTTTGGGCAGCGGTTCAGGGTGGGTCACATCCAGACCGGCTCCGGCCAGCCGCTGGTCGTCAAGGGCTTTGACCAGCGCGGCGTGATCATAGGTCATTCCGCGCGACATGGCGATAAAATACGATCCCTTCTTCATCAGTTCGAACTCGCGGGCGCCCATCATGTTCTCGCTTTTCTTCGTGTGCGGCACCGAAACGAAAACGACGTCGGCCTCGGGCAGCACCGAGTCGAGCATGTCTGGTGGCACGACGCGCTGCACCGTCTCACCCGTGGGAATATCGCGGATATCGACGCCGATCACCTTCATGCCGAAACCGTGGGCGCGTTGGGCGATATGGCTGCCAATGCCACCCACACCGATGATCACGGCCGTCTTGCCTTCCAGTTCGACCATTCCGCTCCGTCCTGGAGGCCATTCTTCGAGGTGCTGCCTGGGAATGGTCACGTTTAACCTGCGCGTGATCGCGAGCAGCAACGCAAACGCGTGATCGGCGATCTGCGGGCCGTAGACGTTCTTGGCGTTGGTCACCACGACGTCGCTATCGATCAAGGCCGGGAAGAGTCCCACTTGTCCACCATGGGCCTCAACGCCCGCGCTCGAAATGTGAAGCCACTTCAGCTGCCTGGCCTGTTTGAACAGCTCAGGCGTCAGTTGAACACCGACCATGGCGTCGGCGTCCACGACCTCCTTGGCGAGATCGGCCCCGCGCGCAGCCACGATGCGCACGTTCGGAGCACTGACCGCCAGTTCTTTCACCATTTCCGGCGGAAGATTGGCAATCACCTTCTTCGTCTGAGCCTGTACAGCACAGCCTAGCACCAGTAACGAGAGCAGAAGTCGTTTCATCAGGTCCTCTCTATATCACGTTCTGTCTCCAGTATTCAACTTCAGATTAGAGACCACCCCACATGGGTCATTTCTGGGTGAGCAGGGCCGTGGCGCGATCGATCTGCTTCGCCATGTCCTCCAGCGTCAGGGCGGCCGAGACAACCTGCGCGGCGACTTCGTCATAGCGGCGCTCCTCCACGGCTTCGCGCACGCCGGGTATGGTCTTCACGCCGTACCCGGTGTAATAGCCCGGCGCGTAGATTTGGTGCCGGTACCACGGGCGCCGCGGCAATCCCTCGGGCCGCAGCAGGACGCGGTCACATTGCATCAGAACCTCGTCGAGCGACTTGCGGACAGCCAGCGGGAGCGCCGATCCATTAGCGTGCTGTTCGCGATCGCGGAAAGCCCTGGCGCTCTGATCCAGCTTGGTCAAGGCGTTACGCAGCGGCGCGAAGTTCAGATGCGGTACCGGCGTCTTCGGCGATGGCGCGACGTAGGGGACGCGCGGATCGGAGGCGAGTTCAAACGAGCGGTCGGCCAGCGAGCGATTGAAATCCTCGGTGTCCGCACGCATGGTATCGGCCAGCTTGGCGATCTCGTCCACATAGCCCCGCACGGCGCGGACGAAACCATCGAAGCGCACGGGCAGGGTCTCGGATTCGGCCAGGCGCATGGTGATTCTGCCGCCCAACTGCGACAGGGCCAGTCCGTACAGGAAGTCCGGATCGTCGAATTTCGTGAAGTGGTCGTATGAATCGTATATGGAGTGGTAGACACCGCCGCTCGCGTCCTCACCGCCGAATCCGATGTTCAACGTGGCGATGCCCAGGTGCTGCAGAAACGGCGTGAAGTCGGAGCCGGATCCCAAAGGATAAATGGCGACGTCGCGACGGTCCCGGGCGTCCCGCTTCTCGTCTGGACTTCCGGTGGTGATCAGCTCTGCACGATAACGATCGAGCGCCGAGATCTTGCGCTCGGGATCTTCCACGTCGCGGGCCGCTTCGTTGACGAAGTGTTCCAGGGTGTGCGATCCGCCCATCTCCAGAAGCCCGCGGCCGCAGGCATCGGAGTTGATGTAGGCCACCGCGTGTTTCGTCAATTCGGCTGCGTGCTGTTCGGCCCATTCGGTGGATCCGAGCAGCATAGGCTCCTCGCCGTCCCAGACGGTGTACACGATACTTCGCCGCGGCTTCCAGCCGGACTTCACCAGCTCCGAGATGCCGCGAGCCTCCTCCATCATGGGAACCAGCCCGCTCAGGGGGTCGGACGCGCCGAACACCCAGCCATCGTGATGATTGCCGCGGAGTACCCATTCGTCGGCGAGTTCGCCGCCCGGCATGCGCGCGATCACGTCGTAGGCCGGCGTCAGCTTCCAATCGAACTCGAGCTGCAGATGAACGGTGGCGGGGCCGGGCCCCAGGTGATACGTGATGGGCAGCGAGCCCCGGAAGGGCGGCGGCGCTACCGGTCCGGTGAGGGCCTTTAGCAACGGGAGTGCATCCCCCCAGGCGATGGGCAAGACGGGGATCCGGGTGATGGTGGGCGCCTTTTCGCGGGCCAGACGTGGAGCGTCTTTGGTGGCGCCGATGAATGGCGTCAGAGGGTCACCCGCAAAGGTGGGCATGTCGAGCACGCTGCCCCGCTGCGCGCTGAACTCATTGCGCCATCCGCCCTTGGGGTACACGTCGCCGACGGAGTAGCCGTCTTCGTGAGGATCGGAGTAAATGATGCAGCCGACGGCGCCGTGCTCGGCAGCCACCTTGGGCTTGATGCCGCGCCATGAGTGGCCATAACGGGCAATGACGATCTTGCCCTTGACGTCGATCCCGCGCTGAGCGAGCTCTTCATAGTCAGCGGGCAATCCATAGTTCACATAAACGAGCTCACCGGTGACATCGCCGTCCCGGGAGTAGGCGTTGTACACGGGCAGCTGATCCTGGCGGACGCCGGAGGTGGCGTCTTCTGGCAGGACGGGCTCCTCCAGCTTGGCGACGAACCGCTGGGGTCCGGTCATCTCCAGCTTCCGCAATTTCGGGGTCGGGAACAGCGGATAGAAGGTCTCGATGCTGGTGTCGTAGCCCCAGGAGCGGAACTGCGCGGCGACGAATTCGGCCACTTCCTTCCCCGCCGGGGAGCCGAGATGGTGCGGTTTCGCCGAGAGCCGCTGGAGCCATTGCTGGAGGTCACTGCGACGCAGAGAGGCGTCGAAGCGCTTTTCGCGCTGAATCTGCTCTGACGAACTGGAGGCAGTAAAACCGGTGAGAACCGGCGGCGTCTGTCCCGACATCATGGACGCGATGGCTGAAAGTGCAAATATTGTGCGCACGTAATCCTTCATTAGGGCATGTCCGCCAGAACGTATGTCATTACGGCCATGGTGGCCGTGTTCAGGCGTAGATCCTGGGGATCGACCTTATCGACGGTGTCCGCCTGCGTGTGGTGCCAGTCAAAGTAGTGGGTGCCGACGGTGCGCAGGGCCAGTCCCGGGACGCCGTCCTTGACGAGGGGCCCGATGTCCGCTCCACCTCCGCCTCCGGTTATGGCGTCCGCACCGATCCGTTCCAGCAGCTTCCCGATCTCACGCGCTTGCGGCATCAGCTTGGCCGCGACGCCGAACCCAACGGGCTTCTCTCCGCCGCCATCCATCTCGATGGCCGCGTAGTGCTGCTTCACCGCATCCCCCACCCAGGCGCGATATCCCAGGCCGCCCGCTCCGCCGTTCTCCTCGTTCGTGAAGAGAACCACGCGAATGGTGCGATGCGGCTTGAGTCCCAAACGCTTGATGAGCGCGGCGGCCTGCATGCAAGTAACAATACCCGCGCCGTCGTCGTGCGCGCCCTGGCCGACATCCCACGAATCGATATGCCCGCCGATGACGACGATTTCCGACGCTTTGTCCGTACCCGGAATCTCGCCGATCACATTTGCCGACGGGGCGTCGGGCCGCATCTCCGCGCTCATTTCGAGGTGGACCCGCACGGTGTTGCCGGCCTCTACGAGGCGTTGGATCATGGTGGCGCCTTCAATGGTGACGGCCGCGGTGGGGATTTTCGGCACGTCGGTGGCGTAAGCCATGACGCCGGTGTGCGCCGATTGCAGACTCAGCGGCGTAATTGAGCGAACCAGCGCCGCCACCGCGCCCAGTTTCGCCGCACGTGAAGCGCCGGAGACCCGATATCCCACGGTGCGGCCGTAGCCGGCGTACGGGACGTTGTACAGGACGATCTTGCCCTTTACCTGATCGGCGCCCAGGCGCTCCAGTTCTTCAAAGCTCCCCACCGGAACGACATCCGCCGTAATTCCCCCGGCGGGCGTGGCGATGCTGCCGCCCAAACCGAGCATCACCATGTCGCGGGCGACAGGCGCTACCATGCTCAGCCGCTCCGCGCCGCGCACCCACACCGGCACCATGACCTTCGGAGTTGAGACGTTCGACATACCGTCCTTGCGCATCTCCGCCGCAGCCCACTGGATGGCCTCATCCAGCGATTTCGAGCCCGCCAGCCGGTTACCGATGCGGTCGCACAGATACGAGAGTTTCTGGTACGCGCCGTTGTCGGCCAGCGCCGCGTCGATGATGCGATCGGCCGTCTCTTTGTAAGTCTCATTCAGGGGTGTGGCGGCGAACAACGCGGTCGCGGCAAGTAGTAGAAGTGGAAAGCGCATGAAAACAGATCGTAGCATTCCGCGGGGTGCCAATGGCGCTATTGGCCGCCTGCGCCTTCCCACAACCAGGATCAGACTTCTGGCGTGATCGCCAGCGCAAGGTCCGCAACAAAGGGAGGCACGTCGATGTCGAGTGCTGGGCCCCTATGCGAGCAGGTGAAGCGGGCGGCTTCGGATCCGCCGGCGGTGTCCCAAGCCACGACATGGTAGCACCCGCTGGTCAGGCCCGGAATTTCGAGGCGAGTCCGCACGGGATCCGACTCTTTGCGAAGCGTGCCGTCCGCACCAATCGTGTCCGTCCGAATCAGCCAGACGACCGCTTGCGCATCGTCACCGCATGCGACGGCTTTCACGTTGGCGGAGTGGATCCGGACCTCCGGGTTGAGGTTGCGCCGGCGGAACGTGCGCCAGTCGATGAGAGGCAGGAATTTCGCCAGGCCATGTTGGGCGACGCGCATTCCCGGTGTGAGACTGTGGGGATGACGATTGGGCCAGCGCATTCCGCCACCCGCGCCGCCGCCGGCCAAGTGGGCCCACTGCATGTGGCGGAAGTACTCGTCATCGAACGCCTCAGGCAAGGTGCGGTGATGATCCTTGAAGGTGTGGATAGGACCGCTCTCGCTATCGAAGAACGGCCGGTCGGGGGGTGTTTCGACCAGCGCATCTCGCATCAGGCGGCCGACCGCCAAGGCGGCGTCCACGGTGTTTTGCGGATGGTCGATGGTCCCTTCCTCGTAGAAATGGGTGCTGGCGAAATCGAGCAGGGGATGGCGGAAGATCGCCTCAGGGATGCGGGAATCGAGCACCAAGTGCGGTCCGAACATGGAGACCGTCTGAGGGTGGGTGCGGCCGTATAAGCGGGTCTCCATGCCGCGGACGTGCTCGCTCAACTCGGAGATGAAGTCGGCAAAGCAACTGGCGCTATCGCGCGCCCAGGAAGGGTGAATCTCGTTCCACAGGTCCCAGGCAAATAGCCCGCCACTGCCGCCCCAACGCTCGGCGGCGTAGCCCAGCCGGTCCTTGATCCGCGCGCGGGTCTCCGTGCACAACAGGAACTGCGACCGATCCGTACACGGACCTCCGTTCTTACTGTTGTAGGGATGGCGGGACCAGCGGAGCCAGGTCCAGAAGGTATCGAAGGGCGTGAGCAGGATGCGCAATCCACGCTCTTCACACATGGCGAAGAGATCGTCCCATAATCGGACCATATCGCGGCGCCAGACCCCGACCGGCATTTCGAAGCGTCGCGAATCGAATTGCGCATATTCGAGCATCAGGCGGAGCACGGTAACTCCGTGAGGAGCCAGCGTGTCCAGGTACTCTTCGGCGGGCCGGGCATTCTTCCGCCGGAACAAACCTTCCAATTCGGGCCAGGTAATCGCGTCATTCTGGCCGATGGGTGCCCAGTCCTGACCGGTTTCGGTGATGAAATAGGGCGCCCGGACGGCGCCAGGTTCCGGAGTGCACACCTGCACCCAGGGCAACTTGGATTCGGATGTAACTTCCGCCGGAGTTTCGACGGCATTCAGAACTTGCATCTGTTCAGTTAGTTACTCGACGTGAGTAGAAGTCTCACTCACTCAGATGCACCGGGAGAGAACGGCGTTTCGGCTACAATCCCCTGCTGCGCGTCTAAAGGGCGGAGGCAGGATGATGACCAGAGACCACGTGTGCCAGATGGATGTGGACGAAGATGACGCAGTGGCCACCAGCTACTACGAAGGCGACCAGTATTATTTCTGTTCCGACGACTGCAAGCAGCGCTTTGACGCGGATCCGGAGCGATATGTATCCAGGACCGAGTCGAGTCAGACTTGAGGGCCAAGGTAGCCTGCGTCGCCAGGAGTGGCGACGCTGCACGCGTGGGCGCGTGCGCCACATCAGATTCCCTTAGAGGCCGCTTCGTTTGAGCGCGTACTGGATGGCTTCCGCAGGCACCTCGAACTTGGCCATCCCTTTGTTACCCATGAAGCCCAGGTCAGCGATTCCGATCTTACTCGTATAGTAAGCGTCGGACGTCATTTTGCGGGCCCAGTCGAAGAACTTCACACCCGCGGCTAACTCGGGGGTCGCATTCTTACGAAATGCAATGAGGTCAAGTAACTCGGTTTGTTGCTCCGGGCCGGCGTCGACGAAAGCGGCTGAATGCCGGGTGCGCATTGTGTGATCGAGCCATGCGAGCCCGCCAGTGTACATCGCGGCGATCTCGTCGTTGTGGCTGGCGAGAAGGTCGATGAATTCGGGAGCGCCGGCATCGAGCGCCCCTTTCGAATGGTCGTCCGCGGGGAAGATCATGTCGCACATCCGCCGCAGGGTGTCCCATTCGTGGGGGTTGAAGGCTTTGGGCCGGTACACGCCCCCGGTCTTCTGAGCGTCGTCCGCCGACATCTGGTGAACGTGCTGGGCATCGGCCACGCTGATGCTGCCGGCCATGGCGGTGGCGGCGAGGTTGCGCAACAGATTGCGGCGCGAGAGTTCAGACATTTCCTTTCCTCATTTCCTCAGCCAGGTACTCGGCGGTTCGCCAAGCCAGCGCACAGATCGTGAGCGTCGGATTCTTGTCCGGATTGCTGACGAACGGCGCGGCATCGGCCACAAACAGATTCTTGACTTCGTGCGCCTGGCAGTATTTGTTGAGCACGGACGCCTTCGGATCGCTGCCCATGCGCACGGTCCCCAACTCGTGAATGATCATTCCACCGATGGAGATTTTGTCGCCCGGCGGCTTCGGACTGCGGTGCGGCGAGCCGCCCATAGTCTCCAGAATCTCGGCGAAGGTTCGCTCCATGTGCTGGACCATGGCCAGTTCATGTTCCGACCACTTGAAATTGAAACGAAGCACGGGGATCCCCCAACGGTCCACAACATTGGGGTCAATCTCACAGAAGCTGCCTTCGTTCGGAATCATCTCGCCGCGTCCCGAGAGATGGACGTTGCTTCCGTATTGTTCGCGAATTTCATCCTTCAGCTTTTTGCCGTAGCCTTCCAGCCGGGAGCATTCGCCATGGAACGACCCCACATTCGGCATGCCGAACCCTCCGCCGATTTCGATGTGGTAGCCGCGCGGCATTCCGGCTTCCTTCTGGCGATCAGCCATCCACCAGGGCATGTAGACGTGCATGCCTCCCATGCCGTCGCTATCGTGGCGGGGCAGGTTAAGCAGGGCGGGGATGGATGCGTTCATCGCAAAGCCGACGGTGTCCGTGAGATACTTGCCGACCACTCCCGACGAGTTGGCGATGCCGTCGGGGTGACGCGACGATTTCGAGTTCAACAACAGCCGCGCAGTCTCGCAGGCGCCGCCCGCCACCACCACGGCGCGGCAGCGGATCTGATTCTCGGTGCGGGTGGTCTTGTCAACATAAGAGACGGCGCTGACCTTGCCCGTCGCGTCCGTGATCAACTCGCGCGCCATGGCGTTCGAGATCACCTTCACCCGTCCGGTCTTCATCGCCGGCAGGATCTGCACCTGGCTCGATGAATAGTTCGAGGCAGTGACACAACCCCGTCCGCATTCGCCGCAATAGTGGCAGGGAGGCCGGCCGTTCAGCGGCGTGGTGATCACGGCCATGCGGTTCGGGATACAGGGAATGTTCAGCTTCTTGCACGCCCGTTGGACCAGCACTTCATGCACACGCGGAGGAGGGGGCGGCTGGAAGATTCCGTCGGGCGCGCTGCGGAGGCCTTCCTTGGTCCCCGTCACGCCGATGAAGCTCTCGGCCTTGTCGTAATAGGGCGCGATCTCGTCGTAGGTGATAGGCCAATCGGTGCCCAGGCCGTCGCGGGAGTACGACTTGAAGTCGTAATCGGCGAAGCGGAAGGAGAAACGGCCATAGTGGTTGGTGCGGCCTCCGAGAATGCGGGAACGGAACCAGCGGAACTGGCTTCCGGGCGCGACCGTGTAGGGTTCGCCTTCCAGGTCCCAACCGCCGAAGGAGGCGGCGAAATATCCGAAGGAGTACGGGCTCTCTCCCAGGTAGAAGGATCCATTTTCGCCGGCTCCGCGATGGGGAACCTGGTACGGCCACATGTGCTCCTTGAAGTCGCGGGCCGGGTTGAGCATCGGCCCCGCTTCGAGCAATGCGACATTAATGCCCAGTTTGGTGAGTACCTGCACCATGGTTCCGCCACCGGCACCGGATCCGATGATGACGACGTCATAGACTGGGGCGCTGCGGGTGACTTGCATACGTGTCGTTCATTATAGGGTTTTTCTGGCTTCGCGGCGCTATGTTACAGTTGCCTTGTGCGTTGGGCCGCTTACGCAATCGGACTGCTTTTCTGCATGATGGCGAGAGCGGAAGACTCGCCGCCGCTAGCGCGATTCGGCACGACCGTCGTCCTTCCTTCCGGCCTGCATGGACGGATCTACAATATCCGGCACTGGTCCAAGAAGCTGCCGGATTTCGCCAAGATGCGACCGGTCGGATCCATCTACACGGCTTCCCTCGACGTCCCACCGCAGGATTTCAAGCAAGGATTCCCGGGCGTCACCAAGCGATTCGAATGGTTCGCGATCGACTATATCGGACGGTTCTGGGTGGAGAAGGCGGGGACCTATCAATTCTCTCTGCTGTCCGATGACGGCGCAAAATTGTACATCGACGGCGAGTTGCAGATTGACAACGATGGGTGGCATCCGCCCGAGGAAAAGGAAGGCTCAGTTGAACTCTCCGAAGGAGTGCACCGCATTCGCGTGTCGTACTTTCAGGGTCCGAAATTCCACGTGGCGCTGGTGCTGAAGGTGGCTGGTCCCGGCGAGGAGTTCCGGGTGTTCAGCACGGACGAGTTCAAGCCTCCGCGGAATCCTGATAAGTGGACGGACGAGCTCGCCGAGCCCTCGATAAAGCGCAAATAGCGAGGGGTCAGCTCGCGGCGAATTGGACCGGCGGCCGTGCCGGAAGGCTCGCCACATGAAACCAGAACTGGTCGATGGCTTCGGTGATCCGGTATAGATCGTCGAGCGTCTGAGGCTTGCGCACGTAGCAATTGGCGTGGGATTCGTAGGCCCGGCTGATATCGTCCGGCGAATTCGATGAGGAGAAGATCACCACGGGGATCTGACGCAACTCCGGGTCATTTTTAACGTAACTCAACACTTCGTGTCCGCTCAGCCTGGGGAGATTGAGATCCAGCAGAATCAGATCCGGACGCGCGGCGCCAACCCTGCGAAGATCGTCCAAGGCAACCTGGCCGTCCTCCGCAACTCCGATAGTGTTCGCTACCCGCGAGGTCTTCATGGCCTCCTTAAACAGCCACGCATCGGCAGGGTTGTCTTCGACCATGAGTATGAGAACGGACTTCGATGTCATTCAGATTACTTAGAGGGATGCTAACACGGTTTTCTACTTGGATTCAACGCGGAGGCATCCTACTTCGCCGCAGGGCCGGGCAGCGCTTCCCGCCTCACCTGGGGAGGGGGTATCGTGGGCAACCCATTTTGCGGTGAATCGAGGTAAAACAAGGCAACTGCGGACACGTCCTGTTGCTCGTAGATATTCACCCACGCGTCGTCGGGCGCGGTACTCTTTTCGAGATCGAAACCGGGCGGCAGATCGAGCAGGCGTTCAAACCGGCTCTTGTCCGAGATGCTCACGGGCCGGATCTTCACTCCGTTGTTTAGCATCCGCACGACATTGCGCTTCGTGTCGCCGCCCATCTGTTGGATGGTGACGCGCAGGTCCTTGTGGAAGTACACCGGATCCGGAATGTGATAGCGGTAGAACGCCCACTGCCTGGCCTTCTCGTCGGCCACCGTACAACCTTGAAAGCGGTTCTGGAACAGCCCCTGCCCCCAGCCGGTGCCGATGTAATCCTCGGACCCGGTACCCGCAATAGTGGGCAGAGTGGTATCGCCGTCGATGTACATCTTGACCTCACCCTCGCCCCACCATCCGGTCACGTCGGGCGCGGTGATGACACCCATGTGGACTCCGAGGAAACGGCCTTCTCCGCGCACTTTGGGGAGGATCTCGAAATCGCGCGCAAGTTCGGTCCAGCGCTGGCGGCGGAACGCGGCGTGGAAGTAGAGGGCTTCGGGGTCGGGGCGGTCAGTGATGAGGGTGTCCACGTCGTAGAACAGCGCGGTCATGTCCCGGCCGCTCTCGTTGGTGAGCGTGATGCGGGCACCGCTCCGGAAGGGCATGGGGATGTAGCAGTTGAACGAACGCCCTTCGGGATTCGCAAACAGTTCATTTTCCAGCCGCACGGCACGACCGTGGATGGCGCCGAAAAAGTCGCCCATGGGGACGGATACGGCGGGCATGGCGGATCCATCCCAGAACATCTCCAGCCGGAGGCTGCGGAGCATTTGCGGGTCCCGGTCGGGAAGCGTGATCCAGATGCGGCGCACCGAACCGCTGCCCTTCACGTCGAGAAGGACTTTCGTCTCGCCGGACTTGAACGGTTCGAACGCGTGTCCTTTGGCGGTCTTGTTTTCGGAGGCTGCCGTGCCTTTGCCGGCCGACGGATTCTCGAAGGTGGCCCAGCGCGTGGAAGCTTCCGGGCGTTTGCGGTATAACTCCTGGCCGGGCATGGCCAGTGCGAGTAAGAGAGCGGTCAACAGGATTCTCTTCATAACGGGCACTCTAACGCGACGTGTTTCGGGCAACGCGGTCAGCCACCTCCTCGCCGATGGCCAAAGAGGCGGTTGCAGCGGGGCTGGGCGCATTCAGCAGATGCAGGGCCCCGGCCTCGTCCACAAACCGGAAGTCCTGCACCAGGCTGCCGTCCGGCTCGATGGCCTGGGCGCGCACACCCGCTCCGCCGGTGGTGAGATCGCTCACCTGGACATCGGGCACCAACTCCTGCAGCGAGCGGCAGAACAACTGCTTACTAAACGACCGCCGTAGTTCGTGAAACGACATCGAAGGATAGCGAAGCAGGAACTTCCAGAAGCCCGGGTAGGTGAACGTGTCGGCTAAGTCGCGAATCGAGATATCGGTCTTCTTGTAGCCTTCGCGCGCAAACGCCAGCACCGCGTTGGGTCCCGCTTCGATGCCGCCATGAATCAGCCGGTGAAATGAACGCCCAGAAAGGGGAAGCGCGGATCGGGCACCGGGTAGATCAGATTTCGAACCAGGTGCTGCCGTTCGGGCCGGATCTTGTAATACTCGCCGCGAAAAGGGATGATTCGCAGTTCGCGCGGCTTGCCAGTGAGGGCGCTGACGCGGTCGCAGTGCAACCCGGCGCAATTGACGATGTAATCGGATTCGAAGGCTCCCGCGGAAGTCTCGGCCACCCACCCGAGGCCCGTTCGGCGGAGCCGGGTGACGCGGGCCTTGGTCACTACGCGCCCACCGGTTTCGGCGATCTTGCGGACGATGGCCGAACAGACGGCTGCGTAATCGACGATGCCTTCCTGCGGTACGCGAATCCCGGCGATTCCGGTAACGTGCGGCTCGATCTCGCGCATCTCCTCGGGCCCGATCACGCGTAAACCTTCGAGTCCGTTCCGGGTCCCGCGGTCGAACAGATCGTTCAAGACGGGGCGCTGCGACTCGTTGGTGGCTACCACCAACTTCCCGCAGATCTCGTGGGCGATGCCGTTTTCCTGGCAGAATCGCACCATTTGGCGGATGCCGTTCACCGCCATGCGGGCCTTCATGGAACCGGGTTTATAGTAGAGTCCGCAGTGCAGGACGCCACTGTTGTTACCGGTCTGGTGCCGTCCGACGCCGTCTTCCTTTTCGAGCACCGTTACGCGCGTCCCCGGAATGCGTTCGGCGATGCGGTAGGCCGACGCAAGGCCGACGATTCCGCCGCCGACGATGACTATCTCCATGTCATCAGTCCAGCACCCGCACCTGTTCGACGATATGGATACCGAAACCCTCCAGGCCGGAGATCTTGCGCGGATGATTGGTCAGCAGGCGGATGGTGGACAATCCGAGGTCGGCCAGGATCTGGGCGCCGATGCCGATCTCATGCTGGTAGGCAGGCAGGTCCGCCGATGGGAAGTTGGGTTGGGCGCCGTGCGTCACCAACCGGTTCACGCCGCTATCGTTGGTGACTTTCACTCCAGGCCCGGTCTGGTGCAGGTACACCAGCACCCCCGCGTTCTCTTCGGCAATTCGCCGCAATGCCGCACGCAGCGTCGCCTGGCAATTGCACTGTAATGAACCGAACACGTCGCCCATGACGCAGTGCGCGTGCATCCGCACGAGCACGTTCTCGCGGCCGGCGATGTCCCCGCGCACGATCGCCAGATGCATTTCGCGGCCAAGCGAGGTGGTGTATTGAAACACCCGAAAATCGCCGAATTCCGAGTGCAGGCATCCCTCGGCGTCGCGCCGGATGAAGCGCTCATTCTGCAGGCGGTAGCGGATGAGCTGAGCTACGGAAATCATCTTCAGCCCGTGCAGCGCACAGAACTCTTCGAGTTGAGGGCGACGCGCCATGGAGCCGTCCTCATTCATCACCTCGCAGATGACGCCGCCGGCGTGGAGCCCGGCCAGCCGGGCCAGATCCACCGCCGCCTCCGTTTGGCCGGCCCGCACCAGCACTCCGCCTTCGCGAGCTCTTAAGGGAAACACGTGTCCCGGACGAGCCAGATCGTCAGCCGTGGTCTTCGGATGGATGGCCACACGAATGGTATGCGCCCGGTCGAACGCCGAGATGCCCGTAGTGACGCCTTCGCGGGCCTCGATGGATTCGCAAAAGGCCGTTCCGAATCGCGACGTGTTGGTGCGTGCCATGGGCGGCAACTTCAGACGGTCGCAGATCTCGGCCGCCAGTGGGAGGCAGATGAGGCCGCGGCCGTACCTGGCCATGAAGTTGATCGTCTCCGGGGTGATCTTCTCGGCGGCGACCGTCAGGTCCCCCTCGTTCTCCCGGTCCTCGTCGTCTACCACCACCAGCATCCGCCCGGCGCGGAAATCCTCGATGGCCTCCGGTATGGAAGCAAAAGGCATATAGTCGGTTCTTACTCCAGGATAGCGGACGGTCCGCGATAGGATGTGCTAATGAGGCTTCGCGTCACATTTCTCTTACTGGCGCTGACCGCCGCGGTTGGGGCGCAGGGCCCAGCCCGACTGAGGCTGGTCTGGTCCGACGAGTTCGACGGAGCCGCCGACACCCTGCCCGATCCCGACAAGTGGACCTACGATCTGGGCGGCAACGGATGGGGGAACAACGAGCTCGAGGTTTACACGAACACTCGGGAGAACGTCTTCCACGACGGCCAGGGGCACCTGGTGATCCGAGCCGTCAAGACGGCTTCCGGCGGGTTCACGTCCGCCCGCATCAAGACTCAAGGCAAATTTCAGGTCCGCTACGGACGCATCGAGGCCCGCATGAAGATTCCTTACGGACAGGGCATCTGGCCGGCGTTTTGGATGCTCGGCGCCGACATCTCCACCGCCGGCTGGCCCAAGTGCGGTGAGATCGACATCATGGAGAATATCGGCAAAGAGCCCTCCACCGTACACGCAACCGTGCATGGACCGGGCTATTCGGGGGGCAACGGGATCGGGAAAGGGATCGACCTCCCGGCCAGCGCGCGGTTCTCCGACGAGTTCCACATTTATGCCGCTTACTGGTCGCCGGAATGGATCGAGTTTTCTCTCGACGGACGGCCTTACTTCACGGTCACATTGAAGAGCCTGCCCGAAGGCGCCGGATGGGCCTTCGATCATCCGTTCTTTGTGATTCTGAACCTGGCGGTGGGAGGGTCGTGGCCCGGCAACCCGGACGCGACGACGACGTTTCCGCAGGACTTAACAGTAGATTGGGTGCGAGTGTGGGAGCACGCTGCTCTTACTCGATGACTTTGTCCAGGAGCATGGAAAACTGGCGGGATTTGGTTTCGATACGGGATTTCAGTGACGCCAGGTCGCGCTGCATCGCACGGAGTTCGTCGGCGAAATGTAGGCATGCCAGCACCGCCACGCGGGTCGTATCGATATTGCCGGCGCGCGCGGAGATAGAACGCATCCGTTCATCCACCGCTTGCGCCGCGGCCTCGAGTTCCGCGGGATCGCCCGTCGTGCCGAGCGTGTACGTCTGATTGCAGATCGTAACCCGGACCGACTTGGTATCCCCGGAACCCGATGCCATGCGCGTTATTTCATGTGGCGCTAAGCAGGTCCATCTGACCCAGCAACTTTTCGATGCGGGTCCGGACCTGTTTGCGCTCCGAGCGGAGTTCTTCGATTTCCTGTTTGACCTGTTCCGCCTGCGCCTGGAAGTTCTGCGCTTCCGTGCGAGCCTGGTCCCGGTCCGCTTTCAAAGCCTCGATGTTCTGGGCGAGTTGCTGGTTCTCCCGCCGCAGTTCCACGACCAGCTCAACCGCACGGCTGATCCGCTCTTCGAGACTAGCTAGGTAATCGGTTTCCTGTTCTTCCCTTGCTACGGCCATGGGTTATGCCTTTTGTAGGGCTGCCTTCGCCTGTTCCACCAGTTGCCGGAAAGCCGCATCATCGTTGGCGGCAATGTCGGCCAGCATCTTACGATTCAGCCCGACTCCCGCCTTCCGCAAGCCATCCATCAGACGGCTGTAGGAGATGCCGGCGGTGCGGCAAGCGGCGTTGATGCGCACGATCCAAAGGGAGCGGAAGTTGCGCTTCTTGTGCTTGCGGCCGACGTAGCCGTAGCGAAGCGCCTTTTCCACCGCTTCCTGGGCGGAACGGTACAGTTTGCTCTTGGTTAGGAAATAGCCGGACGCCAGCGCAAGGGTTTTCTTGCGATTGGCTCGGCGGTGGGTACCACGTTTTACTCTCGGCACGTTTGATCTCCTTTGTGGTGTTTAAAAGGCGGTTCAGGCACGTGCCACGCGCACTGACCGCACAGTCCGCTTCCCTACTAATCTAGTAGGGGAGCATTCTCTTCAGGGTTGGCTGATTGGCGTCATCCGCGACCGCGCTCTGCCCCAGGCGCCGCTTCCGGGAGCGGGCTTTGGAGGTCAGGATGTGCCGCGCGAACGCATGGTGGCGTACAACCTTGCCGGTTCCCGTCTTTTTGAACCGTTTGGCCGCACCCTTATGTGTCTTCATTTTAGGCATGTAATGTCCTTGGGAGGCCGGGTGATTTACCCGACCTCCGTAGTATAACATGGCGGGCGGAGGGGCCGTTTTAGCGTTAATATGCCGATGTGCGGACCACGCTCAACATTTCAGATGAGGCGTACTACGTCGCCAAGGCCATTGCCCGGGACCAGAATCGCAGCCTCGGACGAGTGGTCGGTGATCTGATTCTGCAAGCGTCGAAAGGGTCGAAGGGCGCGCCGATACAGGTGAGCGACTATGATTTTCCCACGTTCCGTTGTGTCAGGCCCGTGACCGCCGAGGACGTCAAAGCTCTCGATGACGAAAAGTAAACTATGCCTTCTAAACTCGAATGTTCTCATCGCACTGGCGACACCCGAATACATAGTCTGAAAGCACGAGCGGCGGCATGGTGCCGCCAAGGGCACGTTTTGATACGTGCCGTACCCACCCCAGGGAGCGCCTTCTCTTCCGAGTCACGAATTCTGGCCGGATGACGTTTCTTATCTCGAGATGCCCACCACCAGAATCATCGGGCACTGGCAGGTAACTGACGCTTACCTCGTCCTGTTGGCGAGAGTGCACGCGGTTCAGTAGCCACTATGGACCAGGCGCTGGCAGCCGTTCACGCGGCAACCACACTGATCGGGCAGCTACCTTCGGCCGTGCGAACCGGCGTCTGAGGGCCGTCCTTGGGTAGCTTGGGCGTGCGCGGACGGCTGGTATGATGGTCGGGGGTGGAGTATGTCCGATCTGAATCCACGGATCACCGTCGAGCCCGGCAAAATGGGCGGCAAGCCGTGCATTCGCGGCTTGCGGTTCACCGTCTACGATGTGGCCTCCTATCTTGCGTCGGGGATGACGGAAGACGAGATCCTGGCAGAATTCCCGTATCTGGAGAAAGAAGACTTCCAGGCGGTGTACGAGTTTTTTGCAAGCATTCCGGAGAGGATCTCCGTCCTTGAAGCTTCTCATTGACGAGAATCTCCCACCTGGACTCTCCGAACATGTCGCCGACCTGTTTCCCGGCTCGGTGCACGTCACTTCCGTAGGGCTTGGCAGCACACCGGACACTGTGATCTGGGACTTTGCCAGATTGAATCATTTCGTCTTCCTGACCAAGGATCGCGATTTCGCGAATCTTAGCCTCGTGCGGGGCGCGCCACCGAAGGTACTGCTGCTTCAAGTGGGCAACAGTTCAACCTCACAGGTCGAAGGAATCGTAAGGTCCAATGCGATTCGGATCGCGGAGTTTGAGCGTGACAGCAAGCGCGCTCTGATGATTCTCGCGAAGACTACCGCCCGCACGGAATCGACAGTCCGGATATAATTCAGGCGATGCTTCCCATCCCTCGCCGAACTTTCCTGGCTGCCGCCGCGGGTTGCTTGCCTGCTCTCGCTCAGCTGCGAACCTATCAACCCCGCTCTACCGTGTCCCTGACCCATGGCGAGGACCGCCGCAAGAACGTCCACGACGCCCTCGTCGCCATCGACGATCAACTTCGTCCCGCCTTGAAGCGAAAGAAGTATGTGCTGCTCAAGCCCAACACGGTGGCGGTGAATAACCAGCTCGGCTCGACGCACGTGGATGCGCTGCGGGGCATCCTGGATTACCTGGATGGCCGTTTCAAGGGACCGGTGGTCATCGCCGATTCGTCCAAAGACACCACCTGGGACGCGTACGAAAACTTTCATTACAACCGCGTGGTCCAGGAATACCCCAAACTCAAAGTTCGCCTGGTGGACTTCAACGAGGACGAGCAGCCGGCGGTGCACGAGATCGTGGATCGCGACCTGCACCTGACGCAGGTGCGCCTGGCGGGGCGCATGTTCGACCCCGACGCTTTCATCCTCAGCGCGGCCATTCCAAAGGCCCACGACAACGTTGTGGCCACCCTGTCGGTGAAGAACCTGGTAATGGGTGCGCCGCTCCACAACAGCCGGAAAGAGACCACCACGTGGCACGATAAGGCCAAGTATCACCAGGGATACCGGCAGATCCAGATGAACCTGGCACTCACGGCGAAACGTTTGCAGCCGTTCTGGGGCGCCACGGTGATCGATGGCTATGAGGGCATGGAAGGCGAAGGACCGCTACGCGGGACTCCCGTGCCCTCGAGAATCGCCATTGCGTCCACCGATCTGGTGGCAGCGGACCGCGTGGGGGTGGAAGCGATGGGCGTGAATCCGGCTTGGGTCGGGTACCTCGAATACTGCTGCGAAGCCGGATTGGGCCAATATGATCTGGCAAAGATCGATCTGCGGTCAGAGACAACCGTGGCCGCCGTCCGGAAGACGTACAAGCTGCACCCGCGAATTGAAAAGCAGCTGGAATGGATGGGGAAGCTGCCGGCAGCCGGCGCCTAGCTGATGGCTGTGCTGTTGACATATACTGCCTAAAGTAGTCGTTTGTTAAAGGATTTTGATATGCGAAACACCACTACTCTGTTCGTCATCGTCGTCGCGCTCCTCATTGCTCTCGGGACCGGTTGCAGCACCGCCCCCCAAAAAGCGTCTATCGACCCGGCCAAGTTGAAACTCTTCCGTACCGTGCCGGATTCCGTCCCTCCCAAGGACGGCGAGTTGACCGTCGAGAAAGTCGCACTCGGACGCATGCTGTACTATGACACCCGGCTCTCGAAAAGCCAGAAGATCTCCTGCAACAGCTGCCACGATCTCGCCAAGTACGGTGTGGACGGCCTCCCCGTTTCCGATGGCCACAAGGGTCAAAAGGGCGATCGCAACGCCCCCACCGTGTATAACGCAGCCGGACACTTCGCGCAGTTCTGGGATGGGCGGGCCAAGGACGTGGAAGAGCAGGCCAAAGGCCCGGTGTTGAATCCCGTGGAGATGGCCATGGGCTCCGGCAAAGTGGTTGTGGCCACGCTGAAGTCCATGCCGGGATACGTCGATGCGTTCAAGAAAGCTTTCCCCGGTGAGAAGGACCCAGTGACTTACGACAACATGGGCAAGGCGATCGGGGCATTCGAGCGCAAGCTGGTGACCTCGTCACGCTGGGACAAGTTTCTGAAGGGCGATGATACGGCGCTGACCGCCGATGAGAAGGCCGGCCTGGCCACCTTCATCAGCACCGGATGCACCACCTGTCATGCCGGCACCTATATGGGCGGCAGCATGTTCCAAAAGGCGGGCGCAGTAAAGCCCTGGCCCGACGCCGCCGATCCGGGGCGGTTCAAGGTGACCAAAAACGACGATGACAAGATGATGTTCAAGGTCCCGTCACTGCGGAACATCGAGAAGACCGGACCCTACTTCCACGACGGCAAGACATCCACCCTCGTGGAGGCCATCGCGAAGATGAGCGAGTACCAGGTAGGCAAGACGCTGACGGACGCCGAGGCAAAGTCGATCGAGACTTTCCTCAAAGCCCTTACAGGCGATATTCCAGGCGATTACATCAAGCAGCCAGTACTACCGAAGAGTACTCCAAAAACGCCGAAGCCGAGCGAAGCGGACTAACCCGCCATGAGTAAGAAACTGCTCTCCCGGGCGGTGCTCGCGTTGATCCTGCTGCTGGGCGCGGCGCAGTTCGTGCAGCCCGAGCGGACCAATCCGCCATTAAATCCGGCGGCAGCGTTTGAAGCCGTCGCGAAACCCGCGCCGCAGGTGGCCGCCATCGTCAACCGGTCATGCCGCGATTGCCATACGGACCAAACCGTATGGCCGTGGTACAGCCAGATCTCGCCCGTGTCGTGGATGGTGGCCCACGACGTGAAGGAAGGCCGCAGCAAGCTGAACTTCTCGCGGTGGAACATCTACGGCAGCGAGATGTCGCAGATACGATTGGGCGCGGCGTGCGAGGAGGTGAAGGCGGGCAAGATGCCGCTTGGCCACTATCTTCCGCTGCACCCGGACGCGAAATTGAGCGCCCAGGATGTGCAGACGTTGTGCGCGGCCGCCGAGTGATTTACAGATAGATCAGGCCGCGCCGGATTCCCACCGTGACCGCCTCGGCGCGGCTGCCGGCGGCGAGTTTCGACAGGATGGACGCAACGTGGAATTTCACGGTGTGTTCGGAGATGCCGAGCCTCCAGGCGATGCGTTTGTTGCTCTCGCCGGCGGCGATCATCTGCAGCACTTCGAGTTCGCGGGGCGTTAGGGAGTCGCCACCGGCAGCCGCCGCGCGGGGTAGGAATGTGCGCGCGGCTTCTTCGGGACGTAACAGAACGAAGCCGGCGGCGACTGCTAGGACCGCCGCGACGATCTCTGCAGCCGGCGCATTGTCGGGTAGGATAGCCCGCAATCGCGACGGCCACAGGTCCGACTGACGGGCGGCGTCCGTATCGGAAGTGAGGAGCACGACACCGGGTCCGTCCATTTCCAACTGGGACGCCAAGTCCGCACCCCCATCCATCACGATCAGATCACCGCGCACATGATCGGCCTCGCCGGGCGAGACGGAGTCTACCACCTCGATCCCCGGAGCTTCCTTGAGCAATGCGCGGAGACCGGCCCGCACCACTGGCGAGCCGGCCACCACGCTGACTCGTGTCAAGCGGCGACCTTCCTCTCGAGCAACACCGATACGGCTCGCGTCCGAGCGGCATCGCCTCGCAGGAACTCGATGGACAGGGCCCGTCCGGTACCCCGCTCGATGGAATCGAGAAGATCGTCCGCGGATGAGAAGCGACGGCCGTCCGCCCCGGTGAGAATATCGCCGGGAAGCAGGGAGGCGTGCTCCGCCGGACCTCCCTCGGCGACCTCAACCACCAGCAGTCCGAATCCACGCCGGGCGGGCAATCGCACCGGCTGGACCGTCACGCCCAGTTCCACCGATGGGCCGGAGGAGAGGAACTGCCGCACGGTGGAGACCGGAACAGCCAGAGCCAGCCCGCCACTCACCACCATGGTATTGATCCCCACTACGCGGCCCAATGCGTCGGCCAGCGGGCCGCCGCTGTTGCCGGGTGCGAGCCGGATGTCAGCCTGAATCCAGTTCCGCTGCCCGAGTCCCGGGAAGGCCCCGATGGCATGCACCACGCCGGTGCTCAACGCTCCCGTGAATCCAAGCGGATTGCCAACCGCAATCACTAACTCCCCGGGACGGAGGCGGCTGGAGTCACCAGCGGCCGCGGCCGGAAGCTGGCGCCCGGTCACGGCCAAAGCCGCGAGGTCGCGCCGGCCGTCACGCGAGCGCACCTCCGCCGGATACGTACGCCCGTCCCACAACTCGATGGTCATGGTGCGGCGCGTGGCCACATGGGCATTGGTGACCACCAGCCCATCGGAATTCCAGATCACCCCCGAGCCGCCCGAGAGCTTCGCGTCGCGCACGTGCACGGTGGACCGCCGCAGCGCTTCGCCGACTTCGCCGAACGCCGGAATCATCACTTACTCCTTTCGCGGCCTCTCGCCCAAGGTCACGGTCAACGTTTTCACTTCCCCGCCCCGCAACACACGCAACTCGACGGGGTCGCCGACCGCCGCCGAACCGAGCGCCGACTGCATGTCATCGGTGTCGGCAACGGGCTGACCTTTCAACTCGAGCACAACGTCGCCGATGGTGAGGCCGGCCGTTTCGGCGGGACCGTCGGGTTCCACGCTGAGCACAATCACGCCGCCTTCCTGCGAGAGAGACAGCTTGTTCTTGAGATGCGCGGGAAGGGGCACCGGCTGCAACCCGACACCCAGGTATCCGCGGGCAATCCGACCGCGCCGCAGCAGTTCATCCACGACAAGGTCCACGGTGACCTTTGGAATGGCGATGGCCGAGGTACGCGACAGACCGGAGGTGGCGATGGCGAACACGTCGCCGTTGCCGTCGGCCACGGCCGCGCCGGATGAACTGGGGTACAGCGCGAGATCGAGGCGGATAAAACGGTCGATCAGACCGCCGCGCCAGGTCCGCCAGGGGCCGGAGACGGTGCTGACGATTCCCATGGTGGCCGTCACGCCCTGTTCGGTGCGTCCCACGGTGAGGGCCAGTTGCCCGGCTTTGAGAGTGTCCGGATTCGTGAACCGCGGAGGCAGTACGCCGGTGTCCACACGGAGAACAGCGATGTCGGTGGCGCGGTCTCGGCCGGCGAGGGTGGCCTGGGCTTCCTCACCGCCCGGCAGACGCACCGTAACCTCGTCGTGTTGAATGGTGTGGTCGGCGGTCACCACCACGCCGGGGGCCCAGATCACTCCGCTGGAAGTGAACCGAGGGCGGGCGGAGACGAGGACCGTGCTCGCCGAGACGCGTTCCACCAGTTCGGCGAGATGATCGGAGAGTTGAGACAATGCGGTTTGCATCCTGATTCCACTATGGTCGAAACATGGGGTGCGCCGAATCGGGCGTTCGGCGGGTGGGTTCCCTGCCCGTTCGGGTGATCCGATGATGCGCAATTTCCACCTGGCGCTGCGTTCTCTCGGACGGTCCCCTGGGTTTACCATCACCGTCGTGCTGACGCTGGCGTTGGGGGTCGGAGCCAATACGGCGATGTTCCGCACCATTGATCACGTGCTGCTGCGCCCCTTGCCCTACCCCGAGGCGAACCGGCTGGTAGCGCTGCACGAGACGCAGACGGGGAAAGGGTTCCGGCCCGTCTCGCTGCCGAATCTGCTGGACTGGCGCGCACAGAGCACCGCCTTCGAAGCGATGGCCGGATACATGAAGCGCAGTTTCGGCCTGCAGGGCGGTTCGGGCGACGGCTCGAGCCCGGTGTTCGTGATTCAGGTGGGGATGACGACGTCCGACCTTTTCCGGGTGCTGGGAAAGGGCCCTCTCATGGGCCGGTCCTTTACGGAGCGGGAGGAAGGCGATCGAGCGGGGGTAATCGTCCTGACCGATTCGCTGTGGGCGCGGCAGTTCGGCCGTGATCCGAAGATTGTCGGGCGGACCGTACAGTTGAACGAAGAACCCCGCACCGTGATCGGCGTGCTGGCCCCCGATTTCGAGTTCCCGATTCAGGGCACTGTCCTGGATGCGTTCATCCCCATCAACCACGGCGACTACGGTGGTCGGGGAGTGCGGCCGCTCGAAGCGGTCGCTCGACTCAAGCCGGGGATTACGATCGAAAATGCGCGTACCCAGATCCGGACCATCGGGTCGAGGTTGGCTCAGGCTTGGCCGCAGGAAAACCATGACGGTGGAGCGGACGTCGAGAGCCTGGATGAGTCCTGGAAGGGCGGATCGCGCAAACCGCTCGGGCTATTAATGGCTGCGGCGCTGCTGCTGGCGGGGATCGCGTGCGCCAATGTGATCAGCCTGATGCTGGCGCGGTCGCTCGCGCGCCAGAGGGAAACGGCAGTTCGAATTTCACTCGGAGCGGGACTCCGGCAATTGATGGGAGAGTCCCTGGCGGAGTCGCTGCTGCTGAGCGCGGGTGGCGGTGTGGCGGCTATGGCCGTCTCGCTTGGATGCCTGCGGCTGATCCCAGGAGTCGCGGCGCGATTCGGAGCGTCCGTTTCCTTGGTGGAGATCGGGAGTGCCGGCCTGAACGCATCAGCCATCGGATTCACAACGCTGGCGGCGCTGGCGGTGGCCCTGGTGTGTGGCATCGTGCCGGCCGTTTTTGCGAGCGGCGCTACGCGCACTTCGCTGCTCAGGAGTGGAGGCCCGGCAGGGAGCCAATCGACGCGCGGACAGGTTCGGTTCCGGCGAGCGCTAGTGGTGGCGCAGGTGTCCGCCAGCCTGATTCTCCTGTTGAGTTCGGGGCTTTTTCTCCGGGTGTTCCTGAAACTGGTCTCAACGCACCCGGGGTTTGACAGCGCCCAGGTCTACTACTTCGGGTTCGGGCTGCCGGAGTCCCGTTACGACGAGCGGAAGATGGTGGAGTTTCACCGGGCGCTCTCATCCCGACTCATGGCCATTCCTGGCGTCGAATCGGCGGGTGCGGCCTGGTGGCTTCCGTTGAACGGGCGAAACATCACCACGACGTTCCAGTTCGAAGGCACGGGGGCACCTCAGGTGGAGTGGCCCTGGGTGGCGGTGAATGCCGTCGATCCAGGCTATTTCGAGACGCTGCGGATTCCACTGCTGAGCGGCCGAAGTTTCTCGTGGGCGACCGATCTGCCCGACCGTCCGCCGGCGGTGATGGTGAATCGGACCTTTGAGCGCACGTACGGAAAGGTCTTGGGCCGCAGGGTCCGGTTGCGATGGAGGACCGACCTGAACCCGGCGGGCCAACTCTGGGAAATCGTGGGTGTGGTGGGTGATACACACCAAGTGGGGATGGACAAGGCGGTGCGTCCACAGGTCTATATTCCGGTCAGCAGAGCGGGGCTCGACGGAGGCGGCTACGTGTTGCGGACCGCCCGCACCGACGCTGGGCTGGCAGTCGAGGCGGCAAAGGCAGTGGAGTCAGTGGATCCCGCATTGGAGCGGATCCGGCTGCGGCTGTTGGATGGCTGGGTGCGCGAGAGCCTGAGTGAGCGCCGTGCACCGGCACTGCTGACGGGCCTGTTTGCGGGCGTGGCCCTGTTGCTGACGGCCATCGGATTGTACGGCGTCGTGGCATTCCAAGTGGAGCAGCGCCGGCATGAGATCGCCATCCGTATCGCATTGGGCGCCAGGACCGGGAGTGTGTCGCGCATGGTGGCGATGCAGGGACTCGCGCTGGTGGTGGCCGGCGCCGTCGTGGGGACCGGCGCATTCTGGTGGTTGGGACAGATCCTTCGAAGCCAGTTGTACGGGGTAGAAACCGGCGATCCCGTGACGGTGGCCGCCGTTACGGCAGTTCTGGCGACCTGCGGACTTGCGGCTTGCTGGGCGCCCGCACGGTCGGCGGCGCGGACCGAGCCGATGCGTCTCCTACGGTAACAGCGCTGCGGTTCAGGTCGCGGGGGTCTCGAAACTCGCCAGGGCGGGTTCCTCCCGGTCGAAGACTTCAAACACCGTGTAGAGCTGGGTAATCTGAATCAGGTCGCGAGTGATCTTGTTCAGCTTCATCAACTTGAGTTGGCCACCGGCGGCGGTAACCCTTCTGAGCGCGCTGACGAACTCGCCGAGGCCTGAGGAATCCACGTAGAAGACCTCGTCGAGGTTGAGCAGGATGCGTGTGCGTCCGCGTTCGAGGACATCTTCGATGGACTGGCGCAGGCACTGCGTTCCCTGCCCCAGCGTCACACGGCCGATCAGGTTGATTACCGTGACGTCTCCGATGTCCCAATCGATGTATTGAAGAGTCATTCCGCTCCTAACAGCACTTCGGCCGGGTGAACCTGGCACGATGCCGCGCATCGGAAAAGCGCCGCCATTCCTCGGCAGAGTGAACCAGACCGCCCGCCGCCAAGTGCCGGGCGTACGGGCCTTCATCCGAAAGCTCCCCAACTAACGCGGAAATCAGGCGGCCGATGATTCGAAGGTAGTTCCGGATCATGGTATCAAACCTCGTCGGCCTGCAAACGGGAACGAACAAAGGGCGCCTCGTGTACGTTAGCATCCCGAGTGCCAGCGAGCACTCCCCACCACACACGTATGGAGTGCACCAGCACCAAAGTGACCATGACCAGGAAGGAACCGCACACCACGGCATCCAGGCGGGCGTTGAAAATCAAGGAATTGGTCTCGGCCACCTTCGACGCGGCAATCCGGCCCGCCTCGAGCGCCGCCGACAGCTGATCGGCCTGGGCCAGGAAGCCGAGCCGCGGCTCCGTCGAGAAGATTTTTTGCCAGGCGGCGGTATAAGTGACAATCACCAGCCAGCCGAGCGGTAGGGCCGTCACCCACATATACCGGGCGCGGTGCATCTTGACCAGGATCGTGGTTCCCACGCAGAGGGCGATGGCCGCCAGCAACTGGTTCGCGATGCCGAACAGCGGCCACAAGGAGTTGATGCCGCCCAGAGGATCGCGTACACCCTGGAGGAGGAAGAATCCCCACGAGAGCACGATGATCGCGCTCGCGCCGTAGACGCCTGGCTTCCATCCGAACCGCCCGAGCGGCGGGTAGATGTGTCCGGCCAGGTCCTGTAGCATGAACCGGCCGACGCGGGTTCCCGCATCGATAACGGTGAGAATGAACAGGGCTTCGAACATGATAGCGAAGTGATACCAGAATCCAAGGAAAGCGTTGCCGCCACCGCCTCTTGAGAAGATGTGCGCCATTCCGAGCGCCAGCGATGGCGCCCCGCCCGTACGGGCAAAGAGAGACTGCTCTCCCACGTGCGACGCCAGCACCTGCATGTCTCCGGGAGTGACCGGGAAGCCCCAGCCGGTGATGGTGGCCGTCGCGGCCGCCGGCGTGAAGCCCACAATTCCCGCGGGCGAATTCACTGCGAAGAAGATCCCCGGCTGCATGGCCGAGGCGGCCACCAGCGCCATAATGGCCACGAAACTCTCGAGCAGCATGGAGCCGTATCCGATGGGCCAGGCGTGCCACTCGCGGGCAATCATCTTGGGCGTAGTGCCGGACGAGATGAGCGCGTGGAATCCCGAGATGGCGCCGCAGGCAATGGTGATGAAGCAGAACGGGAATATCTTCCCGGCGAAAATGGGACCGGTTCCATCGACGAAGCGGGTCAACGCCGGCATCTCCAACTGCGGCCGCACCACCAGGATGCCTGCCCCGAGCAGCAGCACGACGCCGAGTTTCACAAAGGTGCTGAGGTAATCGCGAGGGGCGAGCAGCAGCCACACGGGAAGAGCGCTGGCGAAGAACCCGTAGACGATCACGGCGACCGCCAGCGCTACCGGGCCGTAGGTGAACCAGGGCGACCAAACCGGCGATTCAGCCACGTACTGGCCGGCGAAGATGCTTCCCAGAACCAGCAGGAATCCAATGACCGAGATCTCGCGGACCTTTCCGGGCCGGATACGGCGGAGATAGATGCCCATGAACAGCGCGATCGGCATGGTGGCCGCAACCGTGAAAGTCCCCCAGGGGCTGCCTTTTAGCGCGTTCACGACCACCAGCGCCACCACCGCCAGCAGGATGATCATGATCATCAGAACAGCCACGAGCGCGGTGAGTCCACCGGTCTTCCCGATCTCCTCGCGGGCCATTTTCCCTAGCGATTTGCCGTCTCGCCGCATGGAGCAGAAGAGGATTACGAAATCCTGGACGGCTCCGCCCAGCACAGCCCCAACGATGATCCAGAGCGCGCCGGGGAGGTATCCGAACTGGGCGGCCAGGGTGGGCCCCACCAGCGGACCGGGTCCGGCGATGGCAGCGAAGTGGTGGCCGAACAGGATCCATTTGTTGGTCGGCTCGAAGTCGTGCGAATCCTTGAGACGCTCCGCGGGTGTGGCCCGGTCGTCGCGTAAGGCCATGACTCGGGCGGCGATGAACTTCGCGTAGAACCGGTACCCGACCAGGTACGTGCAGCAGGCGGCCAGTACCAGCCAGATGCTATTGATCGGCTCCCCCCGGGACACGGCTATGGTGCCCAGACACAGCGCGCCCAGCACGGCAATCGCGCTCCAGGCGAAGACTCCAGCGATTCGCTTCATTAGCAATGGATTGTACTATTCCGAGCCGCCATTCGGGGCGGCGCGGGACGGATGCCGCCGTGGGTACTATGTGCTGTGTAGCGAAACGGTACTGGGGCTCCGCTTCACAACTCTCTTCCCAACGTGTTAGTACTCAGGTACCATTTACCACAGTAAGCAGAAACAATTAGAGTGGCGATGGAATCTGGTCTAAGACCGAAGCGAGTTTCACGCTAGGAGATTGACGGTTGAACCACTTACTGATCCAGTTCGCCTACCTGCAACTGCTGGACTTGATGACAACGTTGGCGTTTCTCGTTCAGGGTGTGCAGGAAGCCAATCCCCTCGTTCGATTGGCGATTCAAGCGACATCGAATCCCCTGGCTGGATTGGTTGCAGTGAAGATATTCGCGCTGTTGCTGGGAGCGTATTGCTGGCGGATGAGACGGGCCCGCGTGCTATCGCGCATGAACCTGCTGTTTGCGTTCGTGGTTGCGTGGAATCTCGCCGCGTTGATCCTGGCATCCGTGCGCATGGTTTCTTAGTGGCGGAAGCAATTAGCGGTCCCCGTGCGGAAAGCGATTAGCGGTCCCCACAACGCAAGGATGAACTAGATTTTCAGGGGGAGTGACGGATTCTAAGTTGTTGAAATGATTGGCTCCTCAGGTAGGACTCGAACCTACAACCCTTCGGTTAACAGCCGAATGCTCTACCATTGAGCTACTGAGGAGCAAGATGCGGTCTGACAACATTACAGCAAACGTCTAATTGCAAAGTCAATCCCGCTGCTCCCACATCCTCCCACATCGCGAAAAAGCGGCGGACCAGACAAGGTCCGCCGCTTCGGTTCTACCCACGAACTTCGAGCCTCCCGGCCCGTCAAACGACGGTTCGACGGCCCATCAGCAGGCTGACCACGAATACAACCAGGAACACGAAGAACAAGATCTTTGCGATTCCCGCCGCGCCTGCCGCAATCCCGCCAAAGCCGAATACGGCGGCAATCAACGCAATCACCAGAAATACCCAGGCCCAATTGAGCATCACGTACCTCCTGCCACTCCGTCGTGCAATCGCCCCGCCAGACCGGTAACCCGCCTGAAATCAATCCACCACCGGTCCGTGATGGTTTCGTTCCCAACATTTATTCAAGGTCCGTGAGCTCCACTATCCAAGAATTTCGCGCCCCGATTGCGATACGCTCGATCTCGTGGAGCCACTCGTAACAGGCGAAATCGCGATCGCGCCCGAACCCCTACGTCTCTTTGCCCGACAGTTGCTACAAGCGTCCGGAGTTCCCGTGGGACACGCGGCCATCGTCGCAAATTCGCTGGTCGCGGCCAACTTACGCGCCGTGGACTCCCACGGCGTTCGACTGCTGACGGACTACTCCCGGGCGCTCCAGGCGGGGACCATAGACCCACAAGCCGCCGGATGCATTGTCTCCGAGTCCGGAGCGTGCGCGCTCTACGACGGGCAGCGCGGGCTAGGCCAAGTGGTCTCCACGGCCGCAACCGATATCACCGTCCGGCTAGCTCACGAACACGGATTGGGACTCGTCCCGGTACGCGAGTCGAATCATTTTGGGGCGGCGGCGTTTTGGGCGCAGCGGATGGCCGCGGCCGGCATGATCGGCTTCGCCTTTACCAATGCGTCGCCCGCGGTCGCTCCCTGGCAAGGCCGGCAGACACGCCTGGGTACGAATCCCATCTGCATGGCGCTGCCCGGTGAGGACGATATCTGGCTCCTCGATATGGCCACTACCACCGTCGCCCTCAACCGCATCTGGAAGGCGGCAGCGCAGGGCGATGAGGTTCTTCCCGCCGGTTGGGCCATGGATTCCGACGGGGTTCCCACCACCGACACGCAGTCCGCTCTGAAAGGATTTCCGATGCCGCTCGGTGGATACAAAGGAACCGGCCTGGCTGTCATGGTGGAGATTCTGTGCGGGGTCCTGAGCGGCGGAGCCATTGGCACGGAAGTCGGCGGCACTCGCGTGGCCGGACGTCCCATGCGGACCTCCCACGCATTCCTGGCGATTCAGGTGGAGCGCTTCATGCCAGTCCCGGAGTTCCTCGGCCGCATGCGGCGCCTCCGCGAAATGATCAAGAGCAGCGCCCCGGCCTCTGGATACGATGAAGTGTTAATGGCGGGAGAGCCGGAATGGCGAGCTGAAGCCGCGCGGGTGGAACACGGGATCCCGATCGGGAGTTCCATCTGGCGTGAGTTGACGGAGTTAGCCGCGCGGCTCGGTGTGACGCCGCCCGCGCCAGCCCTGTGATCATAATGGAATGATGTCCGAACAACCTGAACCGGCCAAAACGTTCGAGGCCGGTCTCGAAGAGCTTGACGCCATCGTCAAGCAGATGGAAAGCGGCGACCTGCCGCTCGAGCGTGCCCTCGATCTGTTCGAGCGCGGAATGCGCCTGAGCGAGGAGTGCCGCAAGCAGCTCGAAGAGGCCGAGACGCGCGTGGAGATGTTGGTCCGCCGCGGCGACAAAATCGTACCCGAACCCTTCCGCCCCGAAAAATGACACTGCCCGAATATCTCACCGCACAGCAGCGCGTGGTGGAACAGATGCTCGATCGCTGGGTTCCACCGGAGACGTGCGAACCGCATGTGATCCACAAGGCGATGCGGTACAGCCTGTTTGCCGGGGGGAAGCGCATCCGGCCGGTGTTGTGCATCGCCGCGGCGCAGGCGGTCTCCGATGCTCCAGTGGGCGTCGAGAACGCCGCCTGCACGCTGGAGATGATCCACACTTACTCGCTGATTCACGACGATCTGCCGGCGCTCGACAACGACGATCTGCGCCGTGGCCGTCCCACCTGTCATAAGGTCTTCGGCGAGGCCATGGCTATCCTGGCAGGGGACTCACTACTGACGCGCGCTTTCGAAACGCTCGCTTCCCTGCCCGACGTGGACGATACGCGCAGAGCTCGCCTGGTGTATGAACTCTCGAGCGCCGCGGGAGATCAGGGCGGTATGATCGCGGGCCAGGTGCACGACCTCGAAGGCGAGCACCAGCATCCCACGGCGCACCTGCTGGAACGCATCCACCGCGCCAAGACCGGAGCGCTGCTGCGGGCGAGTGTCCGTATGGGCGCCATCTACGCAGGAGCGGACGAGCACGAACTCAACGCCCTCTCGCGCTACGGCGAACACATCGGACTGGCCTTCCAGATTGTGGATGACCTGCTCGACGTGGAGCAATCCTCCGATCAGCTAGGCAAGACCGCGGGCAAGGACGCACAGCAGCACAAGATCACATTTCCATCCGTATATGGTTTGGAGCGCTCGCACGCCATGGCGGAGGAAGAGCGGCTGGCGGCTCACACCGCTCTACAGCCCTTTGACGCGCGCGCAATGCGGCTGCGGCAGATCGCCGATCTGATCGTGCAGCGTAAGGCATGAGCGCCGCGGAGCGCAAAGCGGCGAAACGGCGGATCGATCAACTACTGGTGGACCGGGCGCTGGCCGAATCGCGCGAGCGTGCTCAGGCGCTCATCATCGCCGGGTACGTACGGGTCAACGGCCGCAAGATCGATAAGCCGGGACAGTCTGTCCCGGAAGACTCCGCAATCGAGATCACCGAACGGCTGCGGTATGTGAGCCGCGGCGGGTTGAAACTGGAAGCGGCGATTCGCGATTTTCAAATCGATGTCGCCGGCAAGGTCTGCCTCGACGTCGGCGCCTCCACGGGCGGTTTCACCGATTGTCTGCTGCAGCACGGCGCGACGCGGGTCTACGCCTTCGATGTCGGCGCGGGACAACTCGATTGGAAGCTTCGGAACGATGAGCGCGTAGTGGTTCGCGAAGGCGTGAACGCGCGTTATCTCACGCCCGCGGACCTGCCCGAGCCTGTGGACCTGATCGTGTGTGATGTGAGCTTCATCTCGGTGACGCTCATCCTACCCGCTCTGCCGCCCCTGTTGCGATCTCCCGGCGCGCTCGTTATATTGATCAAGCCGCAGTTCGAAGTTGGCCGGAACCAGGTGGGAAAAGGCGGAATCGTCCGCGATCCGGCTCTCCACTCGCAGGTGTGCCAGCGGATTGAAGCGGCGGTGCGGGCGCTCGGCTTCAGAACCGCGGTGATGGAAAGCCCCATTCTGGGCGCCGAAGGCAACCGGGAGTTCCTGCTATATGCAAGCAATTAACACGGTAGGCATCGTTTCGAAGCCGGGGAGCACGGCCGCTGTCTCCGTTGTCCCGGACCTCCTCGATTGGTTGGGAGCGCGCCATGTCGGCGTCCGCATGGACGAACAGACAGCCCACTATGCCGGACTCTCGGGAGGCTGCACCCGGGAGCGGGTGGCCGATGGAACCCAGTTGCTGATCGTGTTAGGCGGCGACGGAACGCTGCTGGCCGCGGCCCGCGCCCTGGAAGGCCGGGACATTCCGATCTTCGCCGTCAATATGGGTGCCCTCGGATTCCTCACCGCCATCACGGTGGACGAGATCTATCCGGAGCTCGAGCGCGCCCTGCGGAACGAACACCGGATCGCCGCCCGCCGCATGCTACAGTGTGAACTGGTGCGCAACGGAAGTGTGGTTGCGCAGTATGATGCGCTCAACGATGTCGTGCTGACGAAGGCGGCTCTTGCGCGCATGATCGATCTGGAAACCCATGTGGACGCCCACTTCGTGGCGACGTATAAGGCCGATGGCGTAATCGTCTCCACCCCGACGGGTTCCACCGCGTACTCTCTTTCAGCCGGCGGTCCGATCATGTTTCCGGCGGTGGATGCCCTGTGCATCACGCCCATCTGCCCGCACGCACTTACGGCGCGCCCCGTCCTCGTGCCAGGATCGAGCAACATACAAATGAAGGTTCTCTCTGAAGACTCGACCTTTCTCACGATCGACGGGCAAATCGGCGAGCCAGTGCACCATCACGACACGGTGATGTGCCGCGCCTCGTCCAAGTCGGTCAAACTCATACGCCCGCCCAAGATGATGTTTTTCGACGTTCTCCGCGCCAAGCTCAAGTGGGGCGAACGATGAAGCGCATCTCGCTTACCGGGTGGATCTTCATCGGAATGGCAGTGGGTATCGCCGTGGGCCTGCTGTGGCCCGACGTGGGCAGGAGCCTGCAGATTCTCGCCACCATCTTTCTGCGGCTCATCAAATCCATCGTCGCGCCGCTGCTGTTTGGAACGCTGGTCTATGGGATCGCGGGCACCGGCGACGTCAAGGCCATGGGCCGCATCGGCTTGAAGTCGATTATCTATTTCGAAATCCTCACCACCATCGCGCTGTTTCTGGGCCTGGCGGTGGTGAACCTGGCCAAGCCGGGCGTCGGCCTCACACCGCAGGCTACCGCGGTAGCGACGGTTCCGGCGCAACCCGGAGCGGCCGCGCCCCATGCCGCCAGCCCAAGCCTGACGTCGATACTGGAACATACGTTTCCGTCCAGCATTATGGATGCCATGGCCCGAAACGAAGTGCTGCAGGTGGTGGTGTTCTGCTTCCTGTTCGGCGCCGCCTGCGCGGCGATCGGCGAGAAGGCGCGGCCGGTGGTGGAGTTCGCCGAATCATTGGCTGAGGTGATGTTCAAGTACACGCACTACGTGATGTACGTGGCGCCGCTGGGCGTGGCTGGGGCGATGGCGGCCACAGTGGCATCGAACGGCCCCACTGTGCTGATACAGCTTGGCAAGCTGGTGATCGCCACTTTCGGCGCGCAAATTCTGTTTGTCGCCGGCGTGCTGCTGCCGACGGCAGTGCTGACGCGCGTGCCGGTAAAGCGGTTCTTCAACGCCGCCAAAGAGCCGTTCGTCATCGCGTTCTCCACGGCTTCCAGCGAATCAGCGCTACCGCTTGCGCTCGAGAACATGGAGCGATTCGGCGTGCCGAAGCACATTGTCGCATTCGTGTTGCCCACCGGATACAGCTTCAACCTGGACGGGACCACGCTGTACCTGGCTATGGCGTCGATCTTCATTGCCCAGGTTGCCGGTGTTCATCTGACCTTTGGCCAACAGATCGTGATGATGCTCACCCTGATGCTGACCAGCAAAGGGGTGGCAGGTGTTCCCAGAGCATCGTTCGTCATTCTCACGGGCACGCTGGCCACGTTCGGGTTGCCGGTGGAGGCGGCGAGCATCATTCTCGGGGTGGACGCCCTGCTCGATATGGCGCGGACGTCGGTGAACGTGCTCGGGAATTGCCTGGCATCGGCCGTGATTGCACGATGGGAAGGAGTGCGGCTCTCCGAAGCGCCGGAACTCACGGCGGCTGCGGCGGACTGACGGGTTGGGTCAGCACCATGAAACAGCTACTAGCAATTCGGCATGTTCCGTTCGAGGATTTGGGTTCGTTCGGGAAAACCGCCGAAGAGGCGGGTTTTCAAGTCCAGTATCTGGACGCGGGCGTGGATGAACTGGATGTCGAGAGCGACGTCCTGGTGATCATGGGCGGCCCGATCGGGGCCTATGAAGAAGACCAGTATCCATTTCTCACCGCCGAGCTGAAGCTGATCGAGCGCCGGCTGCGGGCCGGAACGCCGGTGCTGGGCGTGTGCCTGGGCGCCCAATTGATGGCCCGCGCGTTGGGAGCCAGGGTCTATCCAGGGCACGGCAAGGAGATCGGCTGGGGTCCGGTCACGTTGACGGACGCCGGCCGGAATTCCGGGCTGGCGGTTCTGGAGGATACACCCGTTCTGCATTGGCACGGCGATACTTTCGATATCCCCAACGAAGCCACGCTGTTGGCCTCCACGGACAAGTACGCGCACCAGGCATTCTCGTGCGGCCGGCGTGCGCTCGCCCTCCAGTTCCACGCGGAGGTGGAAGCGGCCCGGATCGAGCAGTGGCTCATCGGACACGCTTGTGAGCTGTCGAACGCCGGAGTGGACCTCGAGGAGTTGCGGCGGGGAACGATCCGGTGGGGTTCCGAGTTGGCCGTCCGAGGCCGCCGGCTGTTCAGCGATTGGTTACGAGAGTCATAGAATCCGTAAAGATCTGGTCACGATCGCTTCCAGGTCATCAGGGGTTCGAGGTCCTTCAGAACCTGGTCCAGGTAGCGCGAAGCGATGTCGTCCATTGGCATCGCACCGTTCCGCTTGAGCGGGCAAGAGATCACACCGCGCCGGTACAGCACCTCTTTGTAGGAACCATTCAACTGCGTCTCGAAGAAGAACAGGGGCGCCATTTCCTTGTAAACATGCAGGGCCCTGGCCTCATCACCTTTTTCAAGCGCATTCCACAATGCCACCACGACATCGGTCACATGACAGCCGGGCATCTGGCCGGCGCAGCCGCGGCGGTGCTCTTCGATGAGATATCGCCCGCCAGCGCCACCAAACACGCCCTTGGCAACGCCGCCCTTGAGGATCGCCGACATCTTGAAAGTAGTGGGGGTTGTCTCTTCCTTGACGTACTTGACGAATTCGATCTCGCGGCACAATTTGATCACGAGTTCGGCCGGCATGTTGGTTCCGGCCGGAGCATCGTGGTTCTGAACGAAGACGGGCAGGCGCGCGGCCTCGGCGATCCGACGGTAGTAATTGAAAATTACGTTGGCGGGCGGGTCTCCCGACCCACGCGGCGGCATGGCGATCACCGCATCGGCGCCAATTTTCCGCGCGTGGGCGGCAAATCTGGCGGCGTTCTCTTCGGTTGACGCAGTCACTCCGATGACTACCGGCAATCGCTTCGCGTTCTGTTCCACCAGGACCTGGGATAGCTTCAATCGCTCATCGTCGCTGAGCGCTGTCCATTCGCTGGCATTCACGGGAAAAACCAGCCCGTGTGCACCGCAGGCGACACAGAAATCGATGAGCCTGCGAAAGCTCGGAATGTCGATCTCGCCGTCCTTCTGGAACGGTGTGGACGGGATCGTGAACACACCGCGAAAAGGCTCACGTCCGGCCGCGGACAGGCCAGAAGCCGCCGCGGCGCTTCCACTTGCCATCAGGAACCCTCGCCGGCTCACGCCCTGCATGTCATCTTTCATCGTTATTCACCTCTGGTGAGCGGTTACTTCCGCGTCCCACCGGTCCGTTGCTCCCACCCGTTTTCGAATAGCCTGAGGAAGTTGTTCGACCCGTACGGATGCCTGGCCATCTCCTTCTCGTCAAACTCGACACCGATGCCAGGAGCATCCGAGGGCTCCAGGACTCCCGCTTTCACGCGCGGGACTCCACGCATGAGGTCTCTCGCCCACGGCTCCAGGAAATCGTCGAAACATTCCTGGATCAGGAAATTGGGAATGCTGCAGTGGATATGTGCATTGACGGCGGTGTTGAATGGACTCTGCGCCTGGTGGAGCGCGACGAAGGCTTCCGCGGCCTCGGCCAAAGCCGCCGCCTTGCGAGCGCCTCCAACGCCACCGATGCTCAGAGTCTCCGGCTGCACGATATCCACCGAGCGCCCAGCCAGCAATTCCAGGAACTGGCCCAGACGGTTGAAACGCTCCCCCGTGGCGACGGGAACGCGAATGGCCCGGGCCACCTCGAGAGTCGCGGGGATGTCGGTGGACATTACCGGTGTTTCCAGCCACATGGGCCGGTACTCTTCGAGTGCTTGCCCCACGCGAATGGCTGTGGAGACGCTGAACCGGTCATGCGCTTCGATGAGGATGTCCACCTCATCGCCGACGGACTTCCGCACCGCCGCCACAATCGCCAGCGACTTCTTTTCTTCACCGGCATCGAAGAACCGGTAGGTGGTTCCAAAGGGGTCGAACTTCAGCGCCGTGTACCCCATCGACTTGACCCGCGCAGCTTCTTCGGCAAAGGCGCCCGGTTCTCGCGGCCCCTTGTACCAGCCGTTGGCGTACACCCGCAATGCTGGGTGTTGCTTGCCGCCCAGCAGCTTCCAGATCGGTGCATTCAGGCTTTTCCCCAGAATGTCCCAGCAGGCGATGGTGATGCCGTTCATGGCGACGTTCGCGCCCAGAAACAGGCCCTTGTGCATCTTCTCCCAGAGTCGCTCAGGGTGAAGCGGATCCTCGCCGATAACGAAGCGCTCGAGTTCGTGCACCTGGGCTTCCAGCGGTTTGGTCTCAAGCCCGCCCGTAGCCTCTCCCCATCCGCTGAGGCCCGCATCCGTATTCAACTTGAGGAAGACCCAGTTCTTCCACGGGTTGCCCACCACGAAGGTCTTCACTTCGGTGATCTTCACCGGGCCGACTGTCGCTGACGCCTGAGCGGCCAGCGCTGCTCCATTCGCAGCCAAGGCCCCGGCCATGCCGCGCATCATTCCCCGCCGGGTGAAGATCGACGACCCGCTCTCGAAACCGGATTTCATGATCATTTCAAGAATACTCCGGCTGGAGGAGCCGATTTTGGGGTGTATCAGAGATTTAGATGGACAACTCGGGTTTTGCCGCGGCCGAAGCTCGGGCGGCTAGTTCCGCGAGCCGTGCGGCTCGGTGCGTCCCGCCAGCGGCTTCACCAGGTTTCCGCCGCACACGCCCACTCCGGTGTTCAGCAGGGCGTTCAGCAGGTTGTAGAGCACCGCGTAGACTAACTGCTCGGTCACCGGCTGCTTCCCGGGCAGACGGAACGTGGCGGGTAGTTCCTTGGAGATCTGGATCCGTACGGAATTGGGGAGAGTATGGCCTGAACGGTCGCGCTGGTTTGCCAGGCAGATCGGGGTCTGCAGGACGGCCCCCGTCGATCCGTCCACGTAGAACTGGCATCGCGAAAACCAGCCCAGGTTTCCCGGATCGGCGGCGTCGAACAGCAATAGCGGCGATTGCCGCTCGCTGGCCATCAGGTCCAACAGGAGCGCACGTTGCCGGTCTTCCAGCTTGAACTCAAACCCGGCTTGCTTCACCAGGTTCGAGATGAAGTCGTTGTCGAGTTCGAGCAGGATAAGTTTGTGATGACCGGCTTGCAGTATTTGCATGAAATTCGGGAGGCGCTCCTTGTATTGTAACCTTGGCGGAGCGCCACGGGCCGAATCTTACTGCACTCGTATGGATACGGGATCGATTGCCGGGACACCGTCGAACTGAAACTGGATCGCCAGATTCCCCCGCACCGCCGGCGCAGCGACGTGGACCACAAACGAGCCGGGGATGTCGTAATCGCTCGAATCGATTCCGTTCACCGTCGCGCCCGATACAATCGATGGCGTTATGCCCTGCGTAACCGGAATCCCGTTTGCATCCAGCACCCTGAATTCGACGTCGAAGCCCGACCCGCGCCGCACAGTGGTGGGAGCGTAGAGGAGTTGGAAGTAGCGGCCGTGCTGTGACGGCACCCCAAACCAGTACGGGACGCGGCTCCCCACGGTTGTCTGAGTTCCCTGGATCAGAAGAAAGCCTTGGTAGACACCGCCGCTCAGTTGATCGCCGGCGAATTGGACATCCACGTTCTTCGACTGTCCTGGATCGAGTTGAATGGTATTCGCCGCGAGCGAGGGAGCCGGTCCGTCGCCCACCGGCTGGCCGGTGATGGTGAAGGTGTCGGCAGCTTTTCCGGTGTTGGTCAGGGTCAGGGTCTGGGTAGACGCAACGGTGGATCCCCCGATTCCGAAGCTGAGCGAGAGCGGCGACGCGGCCACCGTATTGGAAACCGCCGCGCTCACATTGAGCAATCCCGCGCCCGCGCTTTGAACGCCGAGCGGCGTGGCTCCGTCTGGAGCGGTGAAGATGCTGGTGCTGTTCACCAGCAGCGAACGGTACTGTTGTGCCGTCAGACCTGGCTTGGCTCCGATGAGCAAGGCTGCGGCGCCGGCGGCGGTTGGAGCGGAGAAGCTGGTACCGTCCTCCACTACATATCCACCGTCCGCGACAGGCTTGGCCGTGTAGATATCCTGGCCGATGGTGAGCAGGTCAGGCTTGATGGAATTATCGGAGCTCGGGCCGACGCTCGAGAAATCGCTGATGCGAGCGGCGCTCACATGGGCGGCTGTCAGCGTGAAATCGATGCTGGCGGTGAGCGTGCCAGAACCGAGGTCGTTCCGCAGAGCGAGCCCATCGCCGTTGCTGATCATCACCGCCGGGAGGGTCGCGCCTCCGGCCCCGAAGTCGAACGGATCCGGAGAGTCGGCCCGGGCATAGAGAATGGCCCCAACGGCTCCAGCGGCTTGCGCGTTCTGCAGTTTCACTTGAAACGTGCAGGTGCCGCGCGAGATCAGAGCGATAGCTCCGTTCAAGGCCTCTTGCGGATACGATCCGCACCCCAGGCTGGTCGGATCGAACTGCGTGATGTCGGTCACCGATCCAGTGACGGGCCTTGACGGGCTCTGGCTGTCATCCGGGAGCGCAGTATAGGGATCGCGGCCTTCAATCAAGACCCGCGCGGCGAAAATCCGGTCGTTGTGCGAGCTGCCGGCGGCAATGGCCGAAGGCGCCGTGGCCGGCGAACTGATCGTATTAGGGACGGATCCATCGTTGCCAACCGCGATAGTAACCACCTTGCCCACAGCAGCTGCGTTCTCGATGACGGAAACCAGGCTGTCGTCCTGCGGACGGGTGGCCGGGAAACTACCGAGACTCAGATTGATCACATCCATTCCGTCGTTCACGGCGTCTTCGATGGCCCGAATGATCAGTGAGTCGGGCGCGCCGTTCTCGCTGTCTGGAAACACCTTGTAGTTGCCGAGATAGGCTCCGGGAGCAACGCCGGCAATCGGGCCGTGAGGGCCGACGTTGACGCCGCCGGCTGCGATCATGGCGACTCCGGTTCCATGCCCATCCACGTCATTGGCCGCGTACGGCCGTCCGGTCTGCGGGTCGGTATACGCCCTTGCAACAATGATCTTGCCGTTGGTGTAGAAGAGGTCGCTCTGTCTGTTGACTCGTGGGAATCCGGCGGGTGCAGTCAGGCTTGTGTCTGGAAATCCCGGGTGCGATGCATCGATACCCGTGTCGATAATGGCAATCTTGACGCCGGCGCCCGCCTTGTCGAAGCCTCCTACCTGTTGCCAGGCGTCGAAGACCTTCTGGAGCGGCAGCGCATGATCCAGCAGTTTGTGATACATCCGTACCGGCCGGACACTGCGAACGCCGGCCTGCGACCGTAACTGGTTCGCCTGATCGCGGGACATCCGTACCACCATTGCATTGTGGACGGTCTGGAAGCTGTCCAGAACCTGTGCGCCGGAGCTCTCCATGCTGCGACGCAACCGGCTCTGCTCGTCCAGAATGGATGCCCGGCGGGAGGCTAGCACCGAATTCGAGCTTCGAAGCGGCATATGCTGCCGCTGGGCAGTGCGTGCCACGGAGTCGCCGGACAATTCAACAATGTAGTGATCGGCGACCGCCTGAGCCCAGGCGGAAACTGAAAGCGCGAGCAATAACGGCAGGAATCTCATTTCACTTTGAACCCGGCGAACAATACGACTAAGTGTATGCGCGAGCTCCAATTCAAGTTTCAGAAATCAGAGCTGGGCTTTGTAGGTGAATCTTTCTAGGCACGCGAAGTGCCACAATCAGTCATCCAACTCGACGTAAAGCAAACAAATTGTTACTATAGAATGAGGAGTGTGTGCTGAATGGCAAATAAACCGGCGTTCGCGACGGGAGCACAAGTCGAACACGGCAAATTCGGGCTGGGTTCAGTCTTATCCTGCAATGACGACCATATCGTAATCAAGTTCGATGATCACGGCGAAAAGAAGTTTGTGACTTCCATCGTCCTGCCTAACCTCAAGAAAAGCGATCGCCAACCTCCGGTGGAGAAGCGCCGGGCCGCCCGTAAGAAAGCCGCTCCCGTCACCACTTAAGTTCACAGCCGCGACGGGCGCGTCCTGAATGGGCCCGTCGCGCAGTACCTCGCCATCCCTACTCCTCGCTGGAATCCCGACTCGAGAGCGCGTGTCCCGGTGCACGGAAAACCGCGTTCAAAAAGAGAACGTTCAATCCATCCATGTAAGCCCGGAACGCCGGATCCGCCGTGAATCCGATTACATATCCGCGACCGTCGCGCTGCACCACCTCGAGCGGCTTGTAGGCGATCTGCTTCCGGTATTCGTCCCAGATATAGCCGCTGGCCATAACCTGATCCGGTCCGGCGAAGACAGCCGCATTGATTCCCCGATCGATCTTTACCGGGGTGAAGATGGAACGGCCCATGACCATGGCGTGGACCGATTCCGGCACACCCACGGTGCTCCAGTGTTCCGAATCGACTTTCGCCTTGGCCAGGAAGCCGTGAGCGCTGGTTGGGAGTTCGGTGTCCGGCTGGATGGCCTTTTCGAAGTCCTCGTCCTTGGCGTACAGCTTACCCGGGACCCGGGCGATGTCGCCGCTGGTGGACACCACGGGACCGGGGCTTACTACCCCGCCCGTGCCCGCTGGCGCCGGGGTGGTGGCCGCTGCCCCTTCCGGGCGGCGTGTGCCGGGGACTGCCTCGGCCGGCGCGGAAGGCTGGTTCTCCTGAGACACGGAAAGCATCCCCGCCGCGGTGGATGCCAGGTACTGGAGGGCGCTCTCGATGCCGATGAGCGTCCCTCCGGACTGCACCCAGTCTCTCAGCCGCCGTGCTCCGTTGGGCCCCAAGATGGGGGCATAACCCCCGCCGAAACCGCTGGCAGGAAGGATGATCACCTGGAACTTGGTCAGGTCGGCACTGGCGAGCTGCTGCGTTCGGATCGCCGTCACGGGAAAGCCAAATTGGCGCTCCAGCAGGAATCGCACCTGGCCCGCGGAACCGCCGGACGTGGGACGGTCCCAGGCTATGGCGATGGCTGGCTTACGAAGCCAGAACACATGACTGCTTCCGAAGTTGGGGCCTTCCTCAACCCAACTGCTGTCGGTAGCTACCACCTCCGCCCCCGACGCCTTCACCAGCCTCTGCACCGTCTCATGCACCGTGGCGGGGTTCTCTTTCACCTTCACGATAATGGTGCCGGCGGAATACTCGCGGCCGTCCATTTTGAACTTCTTGTCGGTCGAGTAGAGGCGGAGACCTTCACGCAGGGCGCCGGTCATGAACCGCGCCGCCGCCGTCGTGCCCCAAGGGGCCAGATAGGCCACCGCGGCCTTGTTGCCAGTCACTCGCCCGGCGGGGATCGACGTCTGAGTGAACGCCTCGAAGTTCCCCTGCGACTGGGTCCCGCTTGCGATGGCCTCCACTCCGAACTGCAGCGGAAGAGACCACGCGGTGACGTCGTAAATCTCGCTCGGCAGGCGGCGTTTACGGCGGCGCTCTTCGTCCTTCAGGAACTTGTCTTCCATCGACACCTGTGTGTCGAGCATCGTCCGGATCAGCCGTTTGGCCGGCTGCGCCAGCGAGATCACGTACGATCCCGCCGGATATTCAGCCGTCCCGTTGCGGAACGGCGCGGCGGCGCGCTGCACCTCGGCGCCGTGCTCCACCATCAGCCCAGCCAGATGATCCACGGCGGAGGTGTTTCCACGCCGCGGCAGAATGTACTCGCGAATCGGCTCCTTCCCGCCTTCTTCGATGGCGGTGACGTGGTAGCGGTAGAAATTGTCGAGCAGTTTCTCGCGATTCACCGCAGCCGTTTCGGCGGTAGAAAGGGAGGTCACGAAATGCCGCCGGACCGTCTCGCGAAAGGTGACCACGGTCTCGTCCGACTTCCGCACCAGCAGCCCGCGGGTGGACCCGTTTTCATAGGTCATCGCCAAGCCGCCGTAATAGGACGGCCAACTGGCGCCATAGCCCGGATAGAAAGCGTCGTAGTCCTCGCGGGTGAAATAGCTGAATCCGAACTGGTCGAAATACCTGGCGTTATTCTTCCCGAACCAGTAGAGCGGTTCCTTCTGATCGATGGTGAGATGCGGGTTATACGGCACGGCTTCGGGAGCGAAGTAGTAGCTGGAATCGGTGCCCATCTCGTGAAGGTCCACGAACACCAGCGGATACCACTCCTTCAGCGCTTTGATGCGGGCGGCGGTCTCGGGTTGGGTGATGGCGAGCCAGTCGCGATTCAGGTCGAAATAGTAGTGGTTGGTGCGGCCGCCGGGCCACGGCTCGGTGTGCTCGGCCGACAGCGGATTCGGGTCCGGATCCGGCCCCTCATTCATTTCGAAGTTATGAACAAAGCGATCGCGGCCGTCGGGATTCTGCTGCGGATCGATCAGCACCAGCACGTGCGCCAAAACGCTATTCACCAGCTTGTCGTTGCGGGCAGCCAGGAGGTGGTAGGCGGTGGCGAGCGCCGCATCGGGCGACGAAATCTCGTTGCCGTGGACGCCGTAACCCAGCCAGATGACGGCCGGCAACCCCGCGGCAATCTTCTTTGCTTCGGCTTCCGAGGTGCGGCGCGGATCGTACAGGCGCTGCATGGCAGCCTTGATCTCCGGCAAGCGGTGGATGTTCTCCTTACTACCGATGGCGGCGTAGATGAGCGGACGGCCCTCCCAGGACTTTCCGTACTCGAAGACTCTCATGTGGGTAGGCGCGGCGGCTTCGAGTGCCTTCAGATACCGAACGATGTTCGCGTGCCAGCTAACACGATCGCCGAGATCGTATCCGAGCACCGTCTTCGCAATGGGAACGGATGGGTCATAGCTGGTCCCAGGCCAGTATTCGAACGGCTGCCCGCAGAGGGAGACAGCCATCGCGGCAAGCGCCACAAGGATCTTTGGCATAGTTGAAGTTTCAGCATACAAGTTCCAGGCTGGCACTTGTGCGGGCGCGTAATTTCACATACAGTCAGAAGTTCGACGGGAGGTTATCATGTCTGGAATCACCAGAAGAGATGCGCTCGCCCGGGCTACCGGCGCGTTCACCATACTCGAATCATCCACCGCCTTCGGGTCCCAAGCGAACTCGGCGGTTTCCTTCGGCATCATCGGCACGGGCGGCCGCGGCACCTACGTCGGAACGCACATGGCGAACGACAAGAACGCCCGCCTGGCCGCGATCTGCGACATCTATCCGGACAAGATCGACCAGGCCAAAACCAAGATTCCCGGCGGCGACAAGGCCAGGGTCTACCGCGACTATCACGACCTGCTGAACCAGGCCGACATCGACGCGGTGCTCATCACCACGCCCCTGTACCTCCATCCCGAACATTTCGAGGCGGCGGCGCAGGCGAAAAAGAACATCTACTGCGAGAAGCCCGCCGGAGCGGATGTGAAAGGCGTGAAGCGGCTTCTACGGGCGGCCCAACAGGCCGACCAGTCGAAGACCATGCAGTTCGGGTTCCAGCAGCGGTTCAGTCCCGAGTACCTAAAGTGCATGGACATCCTGCGTACCGGAAAGATCGGCGAAATGAAGCTGATCATGAGCTACTGGATACTGGGCAATACCCCGCCGAAGGGCTTCAAATCACCGTACCCGATGGACGAGCAGAAGATACGGCACTGGGGATACTGGATGGAAACCTCCGGCGGCGCCATTGTGGAGCAGGACTGCCACGGAGTGGACATGCTCAACTGGTTCGCGGATGCTCATCCAATCAAGGCGGTAGGCACCGGCGGCCTGCGCTATCCCATTTACTATGGGGACTGGAATTCGGACCATCACGATATCAACTACACCTATCCGGGCGGCATCGAGGGCTGGTTGATCAGCGTCAAACACACGGCCGGGTATCGCGACGTCAAGGAGCAACTCTACGGGTCGCAGGGCATGCTGGAGACCGCTCGGACGTATTACAAATGGCACGGTCCGACGCAGACGTCCCCACTCAAGAATGCCGACGACTTGCGAGACCGCAGCCTGATCGAGCGAGGCGAATCGAAACGCGAGATCACCATTGACGCGATCGAGGCCTTTTTCAAGAGCATCGTCGAGCACAAGCCGTACAACCTGGCCCAGGCCGCCGCGGACGCAACGTTTACCTCCCTGCTGGGCCGGATGGCTTACGAGCAGAAGCGGGAAGTGACCTGGGACGAGTTGCTGAAGAGCGCTTGAGGATTTGTGCCGGCACGGCGTCGGCAGGAGTGCCGACGCTATCCACGCAAGAGTGCGTGCGCCACATCACACCAGTTGCCTATGAGGCTGCTTTGCGTTTCCTCGGCTTGGCCGGACTCGATTCGGCAGCCGAAGGCTTCTTCATGGCCGCCAGGCTCCTTTCGAGGGCCGAAACGATATCCACCACGGGAGCCCTGGCGGCGGCCGGCGCCGCCTCGGCGGCCACCTGTTTGCCCGCCAGCTTGCCCTGGATCAGCCGCTCCAGATTTGCCCGATGGCTGTCGCTGAACTTCTCGGGCTCGAACGGCGCAGACATGCTTTCGATCAAGTGCTTGGCCAGGGACAACTCCCGCGGGTTCACAACCTCCCGAGGGGCATTGTACTCTTCCCCGCCCCGGACTTCATCGGCGAAGAACATGGTATGCGCGATGAGGCCCACGCGCCCCGGCCGGACCAGGATGATGTGCTCCCGCCTATGCATGGCCAGTTTGGCTACCCCGACCCGTCCCGCCTCCCGCATCGCCTGGAGCAGCAACGAGTACGGGCGCACTCCCGCCTCTTCGGGGACGACGTAGTAGGATGTCTCGAAAAAGACCGGATCGATCTCGCTCAAGTGCACGAATTCGAGAATCTCCATCTCTTTGCTGGTCTCGGGCACCAGTTTCTCCAATTCCTCGGGCTCCAGGACGACATAGCGGTTCTTCTCGTATTCGAAGCCCTTGACGAGTTCGGAAGGCTGTGGCTCGGCCGGTGTTCCGTCCCCGGAGGGTGATTCGACCACCACCCGGTTGTGAGTACGAACGCACCTCCTCGGGCGCCGGCGGTTCGTCGGACACCTCTTCGTTTCGAGCCGCGCTCGGCGCCGGCACTGGTACGGGTTCTGGCGTCACCTTCCATGGATTCGAGGGACGGTACAGACGCCGCAACGGAACTTTCTCCGGACGTGCAGCTTTGTACAGCCGGATCGGGAACGACACCAGGCCAAAAGTGAGATGCCCACGCCAAACCGTTTGCGCCATAACGTTATATTGCCCACAAATAGGAGGAAGACCTGGGCCTATTGGTTTCAGGAACATGGGATCCCAAGTAGCGATCTCCAGGACTAAAGTTCCGGCAGCAAAGTGGGGAAGTACCATCGATAAAATAGACCGTCTACGCTATTGTTCTCAGGTCCAACATGCGCGAATATAAATCGAATCCGATGACGAAGCGCTCAGACGAGGTGAGTGAGATGACAGAGACCAACACGGACCGGAGGAGTTCGGATCGCTTCACAATCGAGCGTGAACTGCGCTATAAGGTCCTGAACAAGAAGAGCGGCGATGAGACCGGCTCCGGCAAAACCGTCAATGTGAGCAGCTCCGGGGTGTTATTCACTACCGAACAGATGTTGCTCCCCGGACGCCGAGTCGAGGTTTCCATCAGCTGGCCGGCTCAATTGAACAATAAGTGCGCCCTGCGACTGGTGGCGCGCGGACGGGTGGTTCGTTTCGACAACGGCAAAGCGGCCATGGAAATCCAGCAGTACGAATTCAAAACCCAGGCCAAAGCGCCTTTGACGCCGATCCAATAGTCCAGATCAGGCACGTCCGCGGACGATCGTCGCGTCCTTCAACTTGGCCAGTTCGCGCCGTGCGATCGCGGCCCAGTTACTGTTGCCCGAGTCGAGCTTCAGGTAGGCTTTCCAATGCAGGACGGCCTTCATGGTCTCTCCCGCGGTCTGGTACAGCAGCGCCACATTGTAATGCGCGTCGGCGTACCGCGGATTTCCCCGTAACGCAATCAGGTACTGGTCGAGCGCCTGCGCCCGTTTGCCCTGCTCATCGTACAGGTTGCCCAAATTGAAATGCGCCAGCGCGTATTCGGGATCGGCCTCGATTGCCCGCAGGTAATAGGCCTCTGCCTTGTCGTACTTCCGGCCATTGAAATGGATGGTGCCGAGATTCACAAGCGCGCCGGTGGATGTGGGATCGAGCTTCAGGGCATGCTCATACACCGCGATCACCTCGGCCAAAGGCGCTCCGCTGTGTTCCATCTCCAGCCCCTTCTCGAAAAGCAGTTCCGCTTCGGCACGTTTCTTCGATTCCTCGGCTTTGTTCGCATGTCCTGCGCGAGCGCCCGGAAATGACAACAGCTTTTTGATTTCAGCCGGTCCGAAATTCAGCAACAATTGTCCGGAGACCGGCTCCATCGTGTTGCCCTCGATGTCCACACGGATCTGTCCGCCTTCGCTGTAGATACGCAACTGGGTCAATGGATCGGTGACGTTGCGGATTCTCAGGCGAAGGGCCGTCACGGCCCGCTTGACCTGCTGCGGGGCGACGTGGTTCTCCCGAAGTTTCAGGAGGGTCTTAAGGGCCAGCAGATCGTTCAGCGCGAAATCGGAGCGTTCGGAAATGAGCCCCTGTTTCTCCCAACTGCGGAGCTGTCGCGCCGAAATCTGGAGGACGCGCTGGACATCTTCGCGTGAAAACCGTTGCTCGGCCGGAGAAGCGGGCACCGCAAGCATTTTAGCGGGAAAGGGAGGGTTCTCACAACGGCTTGCCCTTGCACGTCTCGCTCCGGCAGCCGTCCATAGTGGACATTCCGAACGCTGCTCCGCACCTCCATAGGCCCCACTGCCAGACGTGGCACTACTGCAAATCACTTACACCAAGAGAGCCGGAGCCACTTGACAGTGCCGTTCAACAGACTCATACTGAAGAAAACGCTTATGCAACTCACTGTCAACTGCGACGCGCGCCAGCTAGCCGAACTTCGCAATGGTGAGACAGGTATTCTGGAATCCATGGACCTGCCGGAGGACGTCGCGCGACGGTTGATGGAGCTTGGATTTCTGCCCGGCCATAAGGTGACGCCGGCCCACACAGCCCCCGGAGGAGACCCCCGGGTATTTCGTGTGGACGGGTCCGAAATTGCCCTCCGCCGCGAAACCGCATCGCACCTATGGGTGCGGACGGAACGAATCGCCGCCGACTGAGATCCGGTTGTTGAGCCGGACTACCCAATGAGCGACTGCAACGGCTGCGCCGCATCTTCCACGGCCATCGTCTCACCCCAGGCGGAAGCCGCAGCCCGCGAGTTCACCATTGCCCTGGTGGGTCCGCCAAATTCGGGCAAAACCACCCTGTTCAACCGATTGACCGGTATGCGCCAGAAGGTGGCGAACTTTCCGGGCGTCACCGTTGAGCACCATACCGGACGGATCCAGGTCACCCCGGAATCAGAAGTCCTGCTGGTGGATCTTCCCGGTATCTACAGTCTGGCCCCCCGCTCGGAAGACGAGCAGGTGACCCACGACGTTCTGGCCGGAACCATGCCCGGCGTCGCCAAACCTGGAGCCGTCCTGCTGATCATGGATTGCACCAACCTGGGCCGCCACCTGGTGCTTGCCGCGCCAATCCTGAGCCTTGGAATTCCCACGCTGGTGGTTCTCAATCTCGTGGACGATCTCCGGAAACGCGGCGGCGAGATTGACCCGCTGGCGCTGGCGGCACAACTCGGCGCCCCGGTCGCTCTAGTGAGTGCCTTCACGGGCGAAGGCATGGAGCTGGTTACGGAGTTCCTGGGAAAGACTGTGACCGGCCGTGTGGCCCCTCGCCTGCCGTGGTGCAGTTGCCGGTATTGAACGACATTCCAAAGTGCCGCGCCTGGGCCACTCAGGTGGGCAACAAGGCCGATTACCGCGCACCGGTACCGCCGGTGTGGACACGCCGCCTGGATTCGGCGTTTCTGCATCCCGTGGTAGGGCCGCTGATTTTCGCGGCGGTTGTGATCGCAGTGTTCCAGACCATCTTCTCCGGCGCGCGTCCTCTAATGGATGGTTTGCAGCGCCTGGTAACGATGTCGGGCAGCTGGCTCGCGACGGTACTGCCGGCAGTCACCCATACGCGCCTTGCTACTCGAAGGCATCTGGTCCGGCGTCGGATCGGTGGTCGTGTTCCTGCCGCAGATCCTGCTGCTCTTCCTGTTTATCGGGATACTGGAGGATTCGGGCTACCTCTCGCGGGCCGCGCTGATCGCGGATCGCACGATGTCGAAATTCGGACTGCAGGGTAAGTCCTTCATACCGCTGCTCTCGGCCTATGCCTGCGCCGTACCGGCCATCATGGCGACACGCACCATCGAGAATAAGCGCGATCGCATCGCCACCATCCTCATTGCCCCCTTCATGACCTGTTCGGCGCGGCTGCCCGTTTACACCCTCATCATCGCCGCTTTCATCCCGGACAAGCCGTTGCTGGGACCGTTTCTGGGGGCGCAGGCGGCAGCGATGCTGGGCCTGTACGTCGCGGGTTTTCTGGCGGCGCTAACCACTGCCCGCGTACTCAAGTCCACGATTTTACGAAGTGGACACACGCCATTCATGTTGGAAATGCCCCCTTACCGGTGGCCGGTCTGGAGTTCCATTGGACTGCGTCTCGTCGATCGCTCAGGCATCTTCCTGCGGCGCGCGGGGACCGTGATCCTGACCGCGGCGGTGGTTCTATGGATCCTGGCGCATCTCCCACTCACTCACGGACAAGCCCCAGCCATCGCCGACAGCCTGGCCGGAACCATCGGACGGACCATCGAGCCAGTTATACGGCCGCTGGGCTTCAACTGGAAGATCGGGATCGGATTGATCAGTTCACTGGCCGCGCGCGAGGTGATCATCGGTACGCTCGGGACCATCTACGGGATGGAGGGCGATGCTCACTCGGTGGGACTGCAGTCGGCGCTGCACCAGGATCTCACTGTCGGGGGGGCATTCGCGCTGCTCATCTTCTTCGCATTCGCGATGCAGTGCATGTCCACGATGGCCGTGGTGCGCCGTGAGACCGGCGGCTGGAAATGGCCAATCCTACAGTTCACCTATATGAGCACGCTCGCCTATGTGTGCGCGTTGATCGTCAACCAGACCGTCTCGCGGCTGTTGTAGGCTTCTTGGGTTTCCGAACCGCACGCTTCGTGGCCGGCGGCGGAGGCGTCGCTGCTTTATGGTCGACGGTTTCCAGAAGGGCGGCCTTCACGCGCGCCACGTTGTCTTTGGATTCCTGCAATATCGCGCGTCGCGGTGCATCCACGTCCGTGGCACGATCGATTATGCTGGCCAGCAGATCCTCTACCTCTTCCAGCCTTTTTGTGGCCTTCTTGATCTTCATCTCTCTCCTCGCGTATGAACCGGCTACTCAATAGAGTCTGGCACGACTTTCCGGGGAAATCCACTGGCCGTGGCTGCCGGGAGCATCTTCCGATTGCGGCAGGGCCGAATTGCGTAACAACGCATCGGACAGTAATCGTAGACCTATGAATAGAACTCCAATAGCCAAAGCCCCATGGGTTCATCCACAAGGCCGAAGCCGGGAGCCACGTCGAAGTGTCGTACCAGGGATTCCAGAACCGGTCGGAAAAGCAAAAAGGTAATACACTGGGGCCGACGCCACCAAGGTGGCGGTGTCGGCTGCGACGAGTTCACTGGCAGGAGTCAGTCCCGCAGTTCCGGGCAGAGATAGAAACGGCCTTCGAAAGCAGAACGAATCGCGTCAATGAGCGCGGAAGGGCACGAACGCTTCAACACATACCCCATTGCCCCTAGTGACCGCGCCTCTTCAACAAAGGCCGGCTCCTCATGTACGGTGAGAAACACGATTTTGGTCATCCCACGGTGACGCAGCCGTGCGACCGCTTCAAAGCCGTCCAAGAGCGGCATCGAGATGTCCGTCACAACCACATGGGGGTGCAGACGGTCATACTCCTCCAACAACGCATGGCCGTCCGGAGCGGTAGCGACGATGTCGAAGTCCTTGTTCAAAACGCGCTGGAACTCGCGCAGAAGGGCTGGATTGTCATCGGCAAGCAAGACCTTGAGTCGCGGGACACCAGATCGGGGAGCGGGCGGTTGACTCAACGATTCACCGAAGATGTGATCCATAGAGGTCCCTGTATTCTTATTCCAACATCGTGCCGCGGCGTTCGAAACTGGGAGTTTTCCCCGGCGAAGGGGTAACCCTACACCGCGATGATCCCATGCCGGATCGCGTATTGCACAAGTTCGGCATTGGTCTTCAGTCCGAGGGTTTGCAGGATTGCGTACTTATGGTACTCGGCCGTTTTGACTGAGATGTTCAAGATTCCGGCAACTTCCTTGTGCGACTTGCCCTCCGCCAGCAACTGCAGGACTTCGCGTTGACGGGCGGTAAGCCGCGCCCACACGTTGTCATGTATCGAGTTCATCCGGCCCAGGATTTCGAGCACGTCCCGCGTTACCGCGGGCGAAAGGTACGTTCGGCCCTGCAGAAGCTCTCTAATAGCACCCTTCAGCTCAGTGCCAGGTGAGCTCTTGAGCAGGTAGCCGGAAGCGCCGGCCGCGAGCGCCTCCTGGGCCAGGCTGGCGTCGGGGTGCATGGTGAGGATCAGTATTTTGGCCGTGCATCCGGATTCACGTAGCTGCCGCGTACAGTCGAGTCCGTTCAGCAGAGGCATCGATATGTCGATGATCACTACGTCAGGGTTGAGCCTTTGGACCTCGGCCGCCACCGCCCGGCCGTCATTGACCGCGCCGACCACTTCATATTCGGGTTCCAGGAGTACGCGGAGTCCATCGATGACCATGCTGTGGTCATCGGCGATCAAGATCTTCGATCGGCTCATGCTTCACTCTTCTCCATCGGCCAGCCGAACAACGACCCGCCGCTACTATCGTTCCGGGACGCGAAAAACGGGGTGCCGACGGCTCGAACCCTTCCGCATCATGGACGCACTGGCCCAGTGTCCGGTAACGGGATTCGGGCATCCACCTCGGTTCCGCCGCCAACTTCGGAACGGATCGACAGGGTTCCACCCACCATGCGCAGGCGCTCCCGCATGCTGACAAGACCGAGACCTCCGTTCCGATCGGCAGCCGCCATATCGAAGCCTTGTCCGCTGTCACTGACGCGCAACACCAGGTCCCCGCGATCCCTCTTCAGTTGGACCTCAACGCGGTTGGCCCGGGAATGCTTCCAGGCGTTTTGCACCGCCTCCTGGAAAACGCGAAAAGCCGCCAGGCTCAACGTCTCAGGCAACCGCTTTGGAACATCACCCGATCGAAAATCGATTTCCCAGGCGCACCGCTGCCGAAGCGAATTGCACTCCGACCGTATGGCCGCCTCCAACCCGATTTTGTCCAGCACGGCCGAGTGCAAGCTGCGCGACAACTGCTGAATGTCCCTGGCAACGTCCCTGAGGCGTTGCTCGATTCCTGAGAGGGCGGACGTGACTTCAGGTACCCCGGCTGCGCGTTCCCCAGCGGCGGACAATTCAAAAAGCAGGCCCGCCATCCGCTGACCGTAGTCGTCGTGCAGTTCTCTCGCAATCGAGCGGCGTTCGTCTTCCTGCAGCGTCAGCAGGCGGCACGACAACCTCTCCATGTCCGCGCCCATCTTCACGGACGCCGCATACTGAGCCACTGCCGTCTTTTCGAGACGCATCACGTAGTGAACTGTCATGCCGACAACCAGCAGCGCGAGGACGATGGTCAGCGCCATCACCAGGCGCATCCGTCGCTCGGCGCCTCGAACAAACCCGGCGGTTCTGCCGGCCGCGGTTCTCAGATCGGCCCGGTCATGATCGCCGATCTCCCCGGCGGTGGCAAGAAACTGCTCTCTCAGCGGCACCAGTTCACCGATCACCAGCCTTCCGCCTGTCTCTGAACGTTGCGCTCCCGTGAGGTCGAGACTCTGCTCGGCGATGGACCAGTATTGCGCCGCCTGTTCGCTGAGGCGATCAATTAACGGAGTCCTTTCCGAAGTCGCCACGGCTCTGTAGTCTTCGATTGCCTTCATCGCCCGAGACCATGACTCTCTGGCTAGTTTTCGGTGCGCGGGCAGCGCCAAAGGGTCCGATTCCAACAGATAGTCGCGCACGGCGCCCGTGGACACGGATAGCAGAGAATCGACGCGTTCCAGTTGTTCGCTTTGCCGGAAATACTCGCTGGTGATCGACATCCCGGCGCGGCTCACACCGGAAAGAGCGCGGGCCGAATAGACTCCGAGTGCGAATAGCAGAGCCAAAACAATGCCGATACCGGTGAGCAGCACCCGCCCGATACCTCGTCTGACGGGCCACTCGCTCGGCGAATTCATCAATAGACCATTATCGTCCCGTTAGGCCGGCGGCGCAGTGGGGCGCACTTAGAGCCACTTAGAGCGACTGGAACAACTGGGACATTCGGGGCGAGGGACTGGGAATTTTGAGAGTAAGCGCGAGATCCTCCCGGCGCTACAGTCTAGTTCGAGGGTGCGCTTCTCATACGCACCAGGAGGAACGAAATGACACAAGTCACTCCGGAATTTGACGAACTCGATCTCAGAAAGAGGCTGCGAGACGCACGCCGGGAGATCTTTGCGAGTCTCGGCGAGCGGGACGGAGTCCGCATCGAACAGACCGCCGACGAGATGGATCAAGCACAGGCAAACGGGGACCGGGAACTCGCAATCACGAACCTGACTCTGTCTGCCCGCAAACTCCGCCTGATCGAGATGGCCCTACAACGGCTGGATACGGGCGAGTACGGTATTTGCGCCAACTGCGCGGAGCCTGTCGGCGCGAAGCGCCTTCACGCCGTTCCCTGGGCGGTGTTCTGCCTGAAATGCCAGGAGCTGGCAGACCGCGAGGAATACGACAGCGAGAGGAAAGAAGACGGCGGGTACTTGCATGCCGCATAGAGTCCGCACAAACTCGGGTGCGCATCCGCCCGACTGGGAGTTCTCCCAGTACTGAGTCTGTTGCATGAACCGCATACTGTTGGCGAGGTATTGGACCCAGTATGAGCCGATATTGCCGCTCGACACATCGTTACTCCGTGATTCTGGCCGGCGGGGACGGAAACCGCCTGAGGTCACTCACCAGATGCGTGTCATCCGATGATCGCCCCAAGCAGTTCTGTCCCTTTCTCGAAGGATGTACTCCGCTGTGGGCTACGCGAGAGCGCGTTGCCCGGGGGTTTGCACCGCAACGGACTTTCTATGTCGTCACCCGGGCGCACGAACGCTACTATTCGAGTGAACTAGCCGATGTGGACCCTCGACAGGTTCTCATTCAGCCGGAGAACAAAGGTACAGCGCCCGCAATTCTGCTGAGCCTGCTTCACCTGAACCACCTTGACCCATACGCTTCCGTCGCATTCCTGCCTTCCGATCACTATTACGCGGACGAGGCGGTTTTCCTACGCCGCGTTTCCGACGCCTTCGATGCCGTCGAACGGCACACTCCCTCCACGGTGCTTCTTGGCGCGGAGCCGACAACTCCTGAAGTCGGGTACGGATGGATTGAGCCCGGGCAGCCAGTCTCAGGACCTCCTGGGCTTCTTGGCGTTCAGCGGTTTTGGGAAAAGCCTTCGCTGTCTCTTGCGCGATCGTTGCTGGACCGCGGTTGCCTGTGGAACACCTTTGTCATGGTTGGGCGGGTTAGCAGACTCCTCGAAATGATGAGAATGGCCAGTCCGCATCTGTACCGTTCATTCACCCGCCAACAAGCTGCGGGGGGCGATTTGCTGGAGTGCGACAACCTGTATCGGACTATGACTCCTGCCGATTTCTCGAGAAATGTCCTCGCCGCAAGCCTGGAAAGACTTACGGTGCTTGACGCCGGCCGCGTGGGCTGGAGTGACTTGGGCGACCCCGAGCGGGTGGTCAAGTTGGTCTCGAAACTGGACATGGCCTGTGACTGGCTAGCGGCTTGGCGTGGCTCGGGCTTCCGCGAGTCCAATCACATTGGGAACTTCCAGTTCGCGGACTCGGAGTTCTCATAGTAGGACTTCGGACTTCAAACGAGCATGCTTTCTATAGAGACCGAGATGACGACACACGACGTTGTAAGAGAGACCCGTGAGGTGGCCGGAAACGAGTCCAGGGCGCGGGTGGACGTCGGAGGAAGTGGGCCGTGGAACGGATTCGTTTCCCAAGGAGCTTGCCAATCTCGGCAGGCGGGTCGGACCGAAAACCGAAGTCCACTAGAGGCGTAGCGCCATTTCCAGGTCCGTCCCGCGGGTACTCAGTAGCGGCGCGCCGAGTTGGGTCGAAGGCCTGAAGGCCGCCGACAGGGCGCGGAACAATGTAGGCACAACAAGGAGAGACGTAAATGAGCAGACTACAAATGTTGGCAGTGGTCGGGACCGCGCTGGTCGGCGCACTGCTGCCAATGGCAAAGGCCGACGAGTGGGATCAGAAGACTATCTTCACCTTCAGCGGTCCAGTCGAGATTCCCGGACAGGTTCTATCCACTGGCACGTATGTGTTCAAACTGGCCGACTCGGACATCGACCGGAATATCGTTCAGGTCTTCAACAAGGACGAGACGCATCTGTACGGCACGTTCCTGGCGATTCCGGACTACCGGCTGATCCCGTCCGGGAAGACCGTGATCACGTTTGAAGAGCGGGCGGCGGATTCTCCCGAGGCGGTGAAGGCATGGTTCTTCCCGGGCGAGAACTACGGGCATGACTTCGTCTACCCGAAGCTGAAGGCCGTGGCGTTGGCCAAGGTGAATGGCCAACCCGTTCCATCGATGCCCAACGAACTCGCCGCCGGCACCACCAAACCCGCGGTCACTATGAAAGAGCCTCAGGTTCTCGCAATGAAACAGGCGCCACTCAAGGCTCAGCGCCCGACCGAAGAGGTTGAGATCGCCGAGGCCTTCGGAGCGCGGACTCCGGCAGCCGAGACTGCCGGCGCCTCACCGGCGCCTGCGCAACTGCCTCAGACGGCCAGCCTTCTGCCCTTGACCGGGTTGGCCGGCCTGTTCGCCCTTGCCGGTGCAGCAGTGCTCCGAGTCGCCTCCCAGCGGAGCCTTTAATCGCTATCTCCGAGTGTCCATCATGCGGAAGGTGAATCACGCGGGAAGGAACGCGAGGCTCGTGCTTCGCGTTCTCCCGCTGCTTCCCTGGGCCATCGGAGTAGCGCTCGCCGATCGGCAATCCACTCCAGCGTCACCGGAGACCTCAGACCTTCCCCTGTACTCCACGGCAGTATCAATGGTAATCCTCCCGGTTACCGTCCTTGACGCCAGGGGTGGGTTCGTGACAGGACTCCAGGAGCCGGCTTTCCAGGTTTTCGAGAGCGGAGTGCGGCAGCGGGTCAGTCTTTTTCAGCACGAGGATGTTCCTGTGTCGGTCGGTCTGATCGTCGATAGCAGCGGCAGCATGAGACGGAAACGGAAGGATGTAATCGATGCCGCCCGGGAGTTTGTCAGAAGGAGCAATCCGGAGGATGAAATGTTCGTCGTCAATTTCAGCGATCGTCTCATGCTCGGACTGCCCGACACCAAGCTGTTTTCCGCTGACCTCGGCGAACTGGGCCGGGCGGTCAGCGGGATGACCGGCGGCGGCAAGACCGCTCTCTACGACGCAATCAGTTTAGGATTGACGCACCTTCACCAAGCCACCCGCAGCAAGAAGATCGTCCTCGTAATCAGCGATGGCGGAGACAATGCGAGCATGCGCGGTCTGACGGCGACGGTTGAAGCCGCAAAGGAGGCGAACGTAGCGATCTACACTCTCGGGCTTTTCGACGAATACGATAAGGACCGGAATATCCAGGTTCTGAAGCGCCTGGCCCGAATTACCGGCGGCGAGGCCTTTTTCCCGGATCGTCCGGAGGCGGCGGCGAAGGCCTGCAAGCGGATCGCCGCCGAGATTCGCAACCAATACACCATCGGATACGTTCCAGCCGATTCACGATTCGATGGCGCCTACCGAAGAATCGAGGTCAAGATGACCGGTCCCCGGCAAGGCAGACTGAGAGTTCGAACGCGAGCCGGGTACGTTGCGAGCCCCGACTGGTGGTCGGCGCCGAAGGACGGAGACAAGTGAGAGTCCGGCCAAATATCCGGCTCAGACGCCGAACCCTGCGCACGATCGAACTGATTCTGGCGGCGGCCGGCTTGGCGGCGCTCGGGTATTGTGTGGTCTCCTTGATTGGGACTTGGTACTTCCAGAAGCGGCAGGCCTATAACTTCGATCAGGAGCTGCGCCGGCAGAAGGCATTTTCTCCTGGGCCACCCAAAGCGAAGCCGTTTCCGCCCGTTCGGCCTCCCCGCGAGGGCTCGGTAATCGGGAGAATCCAGGCCGCGCGACTCGGCCTGTCAGCCATGATTGTCGAAGGCGATCGAGCGTCAGACCTCGCGCGAGCGGTTGGGCATATTCCCGGAACGGCACTTCCCGGGGAAGTTGGGAATGTTGGACTCGCCGGCCACCGCGACACGTTCTTCCGATCGCTGCGAAACATCCGCACGGACGACATCATCGAATTGGTGACGACACAGGGAACGGTCCGTTACCGGGTGACGGCCACGCGAGTCGTGACACCCGATGACGTCGCCGTTCTAAGGCCGACCCTTAGAGAGTCCCTCACCCTGGTAACCTGCTATCCTTTCGATTACATTGGCCCTGCGCCAGATCGGTTCATCGTTCGTGCCGAGAGGCGGAGTTCAACTTAGCATGGGGGGCTGCGGTATCCCGGGCAGGGCGTGCATGTGTCAGCGGGCAGGCCGCCGCGATGAGATGATTCCCTTTCCTTCTTTGACTGTGATGATTTGATCCGCCTTCACCGCAGTCAGATTCTCGACATTACCAGAAGGCCAGCGAATTACCAGGTCGGCGCTCGTCTCCGTTCCGAGTCCGAAATGGAGACGACGGTCATTTACCGAGTAGAAGCTGGACTGTGCAACCACCTCCTGCGCCTGCTTCCGGCCACCGTAGCGCGCCGTCACGCGGGCGCCAATCGCGCTTCGATTGCTGGTGGTACCGACTAGGAAGATTTTGAGCCAATGGTTGTTACCGGACAAGTCGTTTCGCAGTAACGACGGCGGCTCGTTCATGTTCATGATGAGAACGTCCATGTCGCCATCGTTGTCGAAGTCGCCGAAGGCACAGCCGCGACTCGAGTGTGCCGCTACAACTCCCGGGCCCCCCTCATCCATGAGCTCTTCAAACTTCCCGTCGCCCAGACTGCGATAAATCAGACGAGGCGTCTTGAACGGATAGGTCGGCATCTTCCGCTCCACCTCGGGGTAGACGCTACCGGTGACCACGAACAGATCGGGAAGACCGTCGTTGTCAAGATCCACCATTCCGGTTCCCCACCCGACGTAGCGAGTCTCGACGGCCAGGCCGGCACGGACGGTCGCATCGTCGAAATGCCCCCCGCCGTCGTTCACATAAAGCCCGCTCGTGTCGTCGGAAAAGTGGGTCTTGAACAGATCCAGGCTGCCGTCGAGGTTGAAGTCTCCGATCCCGACACCCATTCCCGCCTGTTCCAGCCCGTCTTCGCTCAAAGCCGCTCCTCGCTCCAAGCCTTCTTCACTGAACGTGCCGTCGTGGTTGTTGCGGAACAGGAAGCTTGGTTTCGAATCACAGGCGACATACACGTCCGGCCAACCGTCGTTATCGAAGTCAGCGGCAACCGCAGTCATCGGGTAACCGCCAAGCGCCTTGGATACCCCGGACTTCTCGCTCACGTCGGTGAACGTTCCGTCGCCATTGTTGCGGAACAATTGGACGAACCCGGTCGGCAATCCACGCGGACCGCAGTTGACCGGAACGCCTTTCCAGTTGCAATCCGGATTGTCGCTGGGCTTCGGCAACTTCTCCAGCGTGATATCGAGATAGGTAGCCACGAACAGATCCAGATGCCCGTCGCGGTTATAGTCCACCCATGTGCAACCCGACCCGTACCGGATCTGCTTCTGCCTCAGGCCAGCCTGCTCGGTGACATCGGTGAACGTGCCATCTCCATTGTTCCGGTACAGGATGTTGTGACCGTAGTAGGTGAGGAACAGATCCTCGAAGCCGTCGTTGTTATAGTCGCCTACGGTGACGGCCGATGCCCAACCCTCCTTGGTGAGGCCCGCCTTTTCCGTGACATCGGTAAAAGTGCCATCCCGGTTGTTCTTGTACAGCCGGTTAGTGGTTCCGGGCGGGCCACCTTCAAGCCGCGTTCCGCTCAGTACGAACAGGTCCACCCAGCCATCGTTGTCGTAGTCGATGAACGCCAGACCGCAGCCTGTGACTTCGATGATATAGGTCTTCTTTTCGAGCCCCCCGTACACGACCGGCTCCCGCAGGCCGGCTTGCTCCGCGATGTCGGTGAAGCGGGCGAGAAAGGGACGCCCCGATGGTTTCCCGCGCGGCATCGGCTTAACGCCGCGGGATGAGATTCCCTGGCCGCGGCTTGTGCCTGCGGCGGTCAGCATCGCGAGCATGTCGCGGCGAGTCATCATTGCGGCTCTACCGCCTCAAGGATCTTCCCGCTGGGCACGTTCTCAAAGCGTTGTATGCCGCCCGCCGGCCATCGAATCTCGATTGATTTGGCCGCCTTGTCGGCGCCCAATCCAACTATCAGGCGTTTGTCACTGGCGGAAAGGTAGCCCACAGCGGTCTTGACCGTGCAGTATTGTGCCTGGCCAGACGCCGATACCACTTTCACACTACAGCCGATGCCATCCCGGTTCGACTTGGTTCCTCTGGTTCGGATGCCGATCCAGCCGTTCCGGTTTCCACCTTCGTTGCGCAAAACGTAGGCTTTCTGCCCGAGGTTGGCCACCACGATATCGATATCGCCATCGTTGTCGATATCGCCGAATGCGGCGCCGCGGCCCGCCCAGAGCGTCTTAGGACCCGCATCGGCTGCCGAGAAACGCCCGGCCACGTTCCGTAACAGCAATGGAGGTTGGAGATATCTGAGGTTCGGAGAGGTGACCTCGATGTTGTCCATCACGTGACCTTGCGCGATGAACAGATCCTTCCACCCGTCGTTGTCGTAGTCGAGAAATCTCATGCTCCAACCTGAATATGGCAGCGTGGCACGGCCAAGTCCCGAACTGTTGGTGGCATCCGTGAATGATCCGTCGCCATTGTTACGGTACAGCATATACCGTTGATCCGAAAGATCGGTGACGGCGATGTCGGGTCGCCCATCATTGTCATAGTCGGCGAAATCGACGCCCATTCCAGCAAACGTCTTCCCATCTTCGTTGAAACCGACTCCGGCTGTCAGTGAGACGTCGGTGAAGGTGCCGTCGTGGTTGTTCCGATATAGGAAACACTGCACGGAATCGTTCGCAACGAAGATATCCGTCCAGCCATCCCCGTCGAAATCGCCGAAGCCCACGCCGAGCGACTTCCCCTCCGGATTCGCGACCCCGGCCTTTTTCGAGACATCCGTGAACGTCCCGTCGCCGTTGTTGTGATAGAGCACGTTAGTGATTCCGGGGTAATTGTCGGGGTGACAGTAGGCGCGCCCACCGGGCTTACGCTCCCCACAATAGCGGTTGTCCTCAAACCCCCATTCCAGGTAGCGGGTCACGAACAGATCCAGTTTCCCGTCGTTGTCGTAATCGAGGAAGCCGGCGCTCACGCTCCACCCGCCCGTGGACACGCCTGCCTTTGCGGTCAGATCGGTGAAGGTGCCATTTCCGTTGTTGTGATACAGCGTGTTGGCTGCATAGTTGGTGACATAGATATCTTCGTAACCGTCGTTGTCGTAGTCGCCAACCGCAACGCCCATTCCATAGCGATTCTGCGGGACTCCGGTGAGGCCGGCCCTTTCGGTGACATCGGTAAAAGTGCCGTCCGGGTTCTGATGAAAGAGACGATTCCAATACTTCCGATCCGATTTGTCGGGCGCGGCGCCTTTCGGCATCGGATCGTCGATTCTCGCTCCATTGACGAAGAAGACATCCAGGCGGCCGTCGTTGTCGTAGTCGAGCAGGGCGACCCCTCCGCCCATCGTTTCGGGAAGGTATTTGCTTCTGGTGGGAGAGTTCTCCTGAGTGAAGTCGATCCGGGTATCCGCCGTGGCATCAACGAGTTGGACGGCCACCTCGGCGGCCAGCAAAGCAGCGGCCACACACAGGACGAGGCACCCCATCCAACTTCGGACCGCTGACAGGATAGCCACTATCGCACCGCCCGATACCTCTGGCGCCGCGGGGGACCGCTCTCCTCAGTAATAATGAGGAACTGATTCGCCTCCAAGTCACGGAACGACTCTTTTGCGCCCGACGGCCACGCGACTTCCACCAACTCTGCCTTCTTCGATGCGCCCAACCCGAAATGGAGACGGAGATCGTTTTGCGAGTAGTAACCCGACCCGCTCATCACCTCACCGATCTGGCTCCGAGTTCCGTTCACCACTCTTACCCGCGTCCCGATGGCGCTCCGATTTGAACGAGTTCCGACGCACTTGATGTTTAGCCAGTTATTGCGATTTCCGCCGTCGTTTCGTAACAGTGACGGCGGACCGTCGAGATTGTTGACAACGATATCGACATCCCCGTCATTATCCAGATCGCCGAACGCGCATCCACGACTCACGTTAGCGGTAGTCAGCGAGGGTCCCGAAGCGGCTGTCACGTCCTGGAAAGTGCCGTTCCCTTTGTTACGGTACAAGAGCCTCGGCTGCTTGTAGGAAATGTGAAGTTTGCGCCCGTCTAGTTGCGAGTACACATGTCCGTTCGCGACAAATATGTCCTTGTGCCCATCATTGTCGAAGTCCGGAAGGCCGATCCCGAAGCCGACGTATTTTGTGTTGATGCCAAGACCGGCTCGCAAGGTCACGTCCTGGAATGTGCCGTCGCCGTTGTTGTGGTAGAGAACCGTTACCTGATCCGTGAAGTTCGACCGCACGATATCCATCCAGCCATCGCCATCGTAGTCGCCAATGGCGGCCCCCATGCCGGACAGCGCCGTTCCGTTTTCGTCAAAGGCGCACCCGGCGGCCACCGCCACCTCGTTGAACGTGCCGTCCTGGTTGTTGTGATAAAGCAGGCTCGGCGCGGTGTCGCACGCCACGTAGATATCGGGCCAACCGTCGTTGTCGAAATCGGCCGCCGCCGCTCCCATACCATACGACCCGGTCGGCCGCCAGTTCTCACGGACAAACGCCTGTGTCGATGCACCGCGGGGATTGGCGATGCCCGCCTTCTCCGAAACGTCCTCAAACGTGCCGTCTCCCCGATTGCGGTACAGAAGGTTCGTGCCGCCGGCAAATCCCTGGGGTCCACAGGGTACGGGAATTTCGCCATAGCGGCAGTACATCGAAGAGCCGGGCCGAGGAACGTGCTCAAGATCAAAGGCGACATAGTTGGCGACGAACAGATCCAGGCGGCCATCGCGGTCGTAGTCGAGAAAGCAGCAGCCTACGCCCCAGCGGTTGCTGGCGCCGGCCACTCCGGCCTTCTCCGAAACATCGGTGAACGTTCCGTCGCCATTGTTGTGGTAAAGGACATTCTTGCCGAAGTAGCTCACGAAGAGATCGTCGAAGCCATCGTTGTCGTAGTCTCCGGCGCAACACGCCTGCCCCCAACCTGAGCAGGTGAGGCCGGCCTTCCGGGTCACGTCCGTGAAGGTGCCATCACGGTTGTTGTGAAACAGATAACTCGTGGCCTTCCGAGCCGTCCTAGCCCCATCCAGGCTCGATCCATTCACAAGAAAGATGTCCGGCCAGCCATCGTTATCGTAGTCGATGATAGCCACGCCACAACCCATCTCTTCGAGTAATGACTCCTTGTTCGCAGCCGGTCCGGAGATATTACGGGCGCCACCCAAGCCGGCCTTGGCGGCAATATCGGTGAACGTGACGACCGGCGCCGTAGCGGGAGCCGTCGCTTTCGCGCGCGGCGCCAGTCCCGCGCCGATGAGTTGGAGAAGAGTTCTGCGCGAGAATCGGCTCGCCGGGTGAGTCATGGCTGGGGCGGGCGGTTGGCCTTGTCTCCTTCCCTGGCCAGGGTGCGCCGCTTCTGTTCCAGTTCGTTCGATTCGCGGTCAAGTTTGCGGAACGATTCCATCGCCTGCTTGCTTTCGTCGAACTTGCCGAGTTTCCGGTAGACGGTTCCCAACACATAAAAGTACGACGAGGTCCGCGAGTTGATGGAGATGGCCTGGTTCAAGGACTCGGCCGCCGAAGCCAGATCGCCTTTGGCTTCCTGCGCCTTCGCCAACTGAAAGAGCGCGCCGTCGGACTTCGGATTCACTTCCAGCGCCTTGCGCGCATACTCCAGCGCCGTGTCACGATTTCCAGTGCGATTACTGAGAGAACTCAGGTTCACGTAGGGCGAGGCGAATGTGGCTTTGCGCGCCTCATTCAGGGTGATCGCCTTCTTGTAGCTCGCAATGGCGCCATCGTCGTCGCCCAGCGACTCGAGTGCCAGGCCGAGACCGTCGTAGGCCTCCATGTATTCCGGATCCAGCCGGACTGCCGTTTCGAAGTGGCGCCTCGCATCCGGCCAGTTGTCCTGAATCGAACACAGCTTGCCGAGGTTGTAGGGCATCTCGGCGGATTTCGGATCGAATAGCGCGCCTTGTTCGAACTCAGTCCTGGCAGCGTCGAATCGCCCGATGATGATCATGTTTCGGCCCAGCAGCTTGTGAGCATCCGCATTCCTGACATTCAGTTGGAGCGACTGCGCCAGCGCTCTGATAGACTCTCCGATCTTTCGTTGGCCATAGAGGCTATACCCGAGCGCATACCAGGCCCACGACGACTTCGGATGCTCCCCGATGTAGGCGCGGATTGCGCCCTCGGCTGCCTCGAACTTCCCGATTCGAATCAGATCTTCCATCGCCTTGATCCGCTGGGGATCGTCGCCGGCAACAGAGGGCGAGGAGAGCCGGTCGAGACTCGCCTTAGCCTGCGCGTGCCCCGGATCGATTTCCAGCGCCTTGCGAAACTCCGCAATGGCCTCCTGCGAGTCGCCCTTTTTGTCCAGAGCCTTCCCCAGAAGATAATGCGGCTCCGCGGCATCCGGCCAGGTTCTGAGAACCCGCTTGATTTTTGGAATCGCCTGGTCGAGGTTGCCTTGGTCGATGGCTGTACTTGCCTCCACCATGTCGAGCCGCGCAGCCTGCTGCTTCTCGCTGGCCGCAATCAACTCGCGGCCTTTCTGAATCTCCGCGGCGCCTTCGGCCCGCCTTCCGGCGCGCGACAGCGCGAGCCCATACTGATACCGGGCTTCCCCGTATTCAGGGTCTTGTTCCACCGCGAGCCGTAGATGTTCGATGGCATCCGAGACCTTGCCCTGACGCAGGAGGCTTCGCCCCAGAGCAAACTCCGCGCGCGGAAACCGGGGTTCCATCGCCAGCAGCTTTCGCAACTGTTCTGACGCTCGAACGGCGCCGTGCGCCGAACTGGCTTCGTAAGCCAGAGCCAGATTGTACTGCGCTTTCAACAACCGGGGCTGCAACGACACGGCGGTCTCGAGTTCCCGGACCGCCTCGGCGGCATCGGACGAAGTCAGAATTGCGCCGAGGTTCTGGTGGGCATCGGCATAGTCCGGGCGAAGTTCGACGGCCTTGCGGAAGGCCGCGATTGCCGGTTCGTCTTCGCCGGTCTGCAGGTATACGAGTCCCATGTTGTTGTAGGCCTCGGCGTAGTCCGGACGAAGCCGGATGGCTTCCTGAAAAGCCGCGATCACGGGTGGGGAGTCGGCGCCAGCCACGCCGAGCAAACGGCCAAGGATGTTGTAGGCGTCTGCGCCGGGGTTCTGGGAAACCGCTTGCCGAAGGTCCGCGATCGCAACGCCGAGGTCAGGAATGGACCCGGGCGGGACCGGAAGGTTCAGGCCCGCCTCAAACTGCCCTAACGCATGCTCGAGTTGGGCGAGGCGTAAGAAGACCGTCCCGAGATCGATGTACGGGACCGGATTCTGCGGATTCACCGCGATCGCCCGTATGAGCATCTGTCGCGCCCGGTTCAGGTCTCCGGTCTCGCGAAGTGTCATGCCGCGAAAACCGTAAGCGTTGTCGGCGGTGGGATTCAGCCGAAGAGCAGTGTCGAGTTCAGCAGCCGATTTGGCGCGGTCTCCCTGGTACCACAGGGCCACCCCCAGGTTGTAATGAGCATCGGCCAGGTTCGGATCGAGCGCGATGGCGCGATTCAGGCTGTCGATGGCGGCTGGCAGGTCGCGCCCGCGTCCCAGCACAAAGCCGAGCATATTATGAGCTTCGGCGCATTCGGGATCGGTTTCCACTGCCCGCTGAAATAAGTCCCGGGCTGCGGACAGGTCCCCTCGCGCCATCGCTTGCGTCCCGGCCTTCAGAAGCCCGGCTGTGGCCGGAGCAGGGCGACGCGAGGGCTGTTTGCGGCGAGCGGTGGCCGCCGCTTCCTTCAGCGCCTGCCCAAGTCCGTAATACGCCTCCCGTGCTTCCGGACTCAATTCCAGGGCCTTCTCGAAGCTCTGGATCGCCCCCTGCAGGTCGCCCTTCTGCCGCAAGGTCTGGCCGACCTGGTAGAGCAGTTCGGGGCTGTCGGGCTGGTCGCCAAGTAGAGACCGGAACAGCGTTAAGGCGGCCTCCGCATCACCTTTCGATCGGAGCGCCATTCCGAGATTGATCCGAAGTTGCACGTCTCGCGGCGCTAGCTTCAGACCCTTCTCGAGAGCCCGAATCCCTTCCTCGATATCGCCGGCCTGGGCGAGCGTCGAGCCCAAATTGTTATAAGCACGGGCGAAATCCGGCTTTAGCTGGATGGCCTGACGAAATTCGGCTTGAGCTTCGACCAAGGCGTTCTTCTGCAGGTAGGCTACTCCCAGCCAGTTATGAGCCTCGACCGAACTGGGGGTCCGCTTCAGCAGGTGTTGATACTGGGCAATGGCATCGTCGGGGCGCCCGGTCTGCTGCAACAGCAGAGCCAGCAAGAGTTCCGCTTCGTCGTAATTGGGCTTGAGTTGGAGCGCGGTTTTCAGCTCATTCGCAGCCCGTTCGTTCTCGCCGGAATCCTTCAGGGCGACGCCGACATTGAAATGAGCCTCGGCCGACTTTGGGTCAGCGGCGGTAGCCTGTTGAAACGCCTGGAAGGCGCCCTGACGGTCGTGGAGCCCCCACAACGCGATGCCGCGACCGATGTAGGCATCGACGGCCCGGGGATTCAGTTTGATGCACTGGTCGAACTCTGCTGCCGCCGCTTTCCAGTCCCTCTTTTCGAGCAGCCGCCGGCCGACCTGATCGTGGTCCGCCACGTCGCCGGCTGGCTTCCGTGGAGTTTGGGCGTTCGCGAGCAGAGCCGCGGTACAGAGAACCAGAACCAGGGCAGTCCTAAAGCGGAAACTGGCGAAAAGTTCGGGGCGCCACTGTAACGACGCCCCGTGAGATAGCAGGCACACTGGGTATCGGCTCAGAAAATCAGCTTTGTCCCCAATTGAATCGATCGCGGCTGGTTGGCCTGCAGCGAAACCACACCGAAGTTTGCGGCACTCCAATTAGTGGCTGGATCTGCAAACACTGTCCGGTTCGTGATATTGCCGCCTTGAACTTCCAGGCGCCATCGGACCTTTTCGCCAAACAGGGTTTCCTTAAATATGCTGACATCCTCCACGGCGTTCCGGAAGCCCCGAACGTGCGGATCGCGCGGTGGCGTGTTGCCGAATTGCAGCGGACCCGGATCGGAATAAGCCGCCTTGTTAAAGTAAACATTGGCGTTCGGATCAAAATGCTCAGTTGCCTGACTGGTCAAGGCGTCTTGCCCCAGAATCCGGTTCGGGCGCTTCGCAGGGTTGAAGAGCAGCCCGGACATATCGTTGTTCATGACTACCGTGAGGGGACGCCCACTCTCGTACCGCAGCACCCCGTTGAGAGTCCATCCAGAAATGAGCTTGTGGACGAGATCGTGCGGTCTGTTCTTGCCGAATGGAAGCTCATACGACCACGTCGCGACAAACGTATTCGGAACATCGTCGGCGCTCACTGAGTACTCCTGAGCGGCGGCCGGGTTTTGGATACCACTGCTGGAGGAGTTGTTGTAGCCGTTGTCGGCGCCGTCGTTGATTAACTTCGATCGCGTATAGAACACCCGGAACAGCAAGCCCTCGGCAAATCTCTTGTCCACCTTGACCTGCAGTGAATGATACTTGCTGAATCCGAGGGGCCAAGTGTGCCAACTGATGCCTTGGTACTGCGGCCAGGGACGAATCGCCTGGGCGACGATGCCGGTGAAACCCGGGTATGGCGGCAGGATCCCAGCATCTCTGGCCGTGGCCGAGTTGATGTCGGATTGCAGGACCTTGGTGCCCAGCGCCAGTACGCTGGGATCATTCATGTTCTGGTACGTGCCTAGATAGGTGGCACTGGCCGGAAGGCGGGTACCCTTGTTGCCGGTGTAACTGACATCGAGCAGCATTGTGTTCGACAACTGATGCTGGATGGTAAACGACCAGTTCTGATAGCGCGGCAACACATTGGCGTTGGAATTGTAGCCGATGGGCGAGGTGCCGTTGGCCACCGAAGGACTGAGGTTCGGCGGGTAGATGATCTTATCCCGGGGGAAGCCGGAATCCAACGAGAACGCCGGATACAGGCCGTTGGTAAGGTTGGCAGCCGTGGGGTTCGTGAAGAACCCGGTGATGGGCGTGCCGCCGTCTGTGAAGGGCACGCCACCATAGTAAATGCCGTATCCTCCGCGCAGCGCCGTCCTATTGCCAAGTTTGTATGCGAATCCGAAACGCGGCCCCCACGCATCCTTGGGCGGGTTGTCGAAGGTTGGCTGATTCGGACTCGCGAATACCATTGCGCCCGGATAATTGCCCGCCGCGGGATTTGGAGCTTTCGCATCGAAGGTCGAGAACCGGTTGAACCGCTCCGAGAATGCCATCTGGTAATCGAACCGCAGACCAAGGGTGATCGTCAACCGGCTTGTGGCTTTGAAATCGTCGTTCACGTAAACGGCATTGTAGCCGCCGTTCCAGGTGGTGTAAGCGGGGATCTGATAGTTCGCGGTCTGGACCTGGCCGAGGAGGAAGGACGCGAATGGATCACCTGTCGAGGCCAGCGAATTCCCCGCGGCGTCGTATCCGCCGGTGCCGAGGCGGCTGAAGTTGAAGCTGCCGCCGGTACTCGAGGCCCATCCGTGATAGTTGAACTGGTGGAGGCGGTATTCGTACCCGGTCTTGATGTTGTGCCGACCCTTGATCCAAGTAAGATCGTTCGCGAATTGCCAGCGGTTGATGGCCTCGAAGCCGTAGCCGATCCATTGCATACCGAGTTGCGTATACGGAATATTGCCAGTGAAAGTAAAGTTCGGCGGGCCTGCCGTCTTATCAATGATGCCGCTCTTGTCGGTTCCCCACAGCCGATCGGGCCAGTCCAGACCGGCACTCAGCGGACTGCCGGACATATTCCAGCGGTCCCATGCGGTAGTGCTGTGGAACAGGAGGTTGTTGCGGATGATGTAGTCAAACTGCTGTGTGGCGTGTTGCGTGGAAATGCGCTGCTGAAAGCCGTTCCCAATGTAGTCCTTGTTCGTTTGCGGATCGAACGTAGGCGTGCAGCCGAGGACTTCACCGCAGTTGCGTATGGACGGGCGAGCCGGCCAGAAGAAACTGGTAGTCGCCTTGAACTTGTCGGTAAACGTATGATCGACACGGAAAAGGATCGTCCGGAAGTCACCCACCCAGGTCTGATCGCCGTTGGGATTACCGCCCACATTAAACGAGGTGCCAGCTCTCCATGGTTGGGCCAACAAGGGTAAGGTCCTGGCTGCAACCTGGCTGCGTGACGGGTCGCTGGCGGGAATTACGTTGCCGGGATAGGGGTCTCGCACCGGGACTCCGTTGACCAGACGCGTCGAAGCAGGGTCGAAGATCTGTCCGTTCAGGATCGGCCGCCCAAGGGCGTCGGTACCCACCTGCTGGCTGGTCAGTAGTGCGCTGAAATCGCCGCGTTTGAAGGCGTCGATCGGGGTGGTGTTTCCAAATCCTGGCAGCGGGCCGGAACGATACTTCAGATAGTCCAGATTCACGAAGAAGAAGGTCTTGTTTTTCCCGTTGTAGATCTTAGGAAGCACCACAGGGCCGCCCAAAGTAAAGCCGTAGGCGTTGTTCCTCTGCTTCGACACCGCCGCCGGGAAGAATCCGCGAGCGTTCAACGCATCATTCGCAAAGTACTCGTACGCGCTCCCGTGGAGATCGTTGGTCCCGGTTTTGGACGTGTACTCGATCGTACCGCCGCTGGTATGGCCATATTGAGCCGAATACGCCGATTCGATCACTCGCATCTCGCCGACGCTCTCCACCGGAGGAGAGCTTTCATGGCTGTCCTGATGCCCGGAGGCATAGCCGAACGCGACTCCGTCGAAAAAGTTTTCCGTCGCGAAACTCTGGCCACCGTTAATCCGCGATCCGAACTGGCTGCCACGGAACATGGGATCGCCATTGGGTTTCATTGGAGTGTAGCCAGGTTGGAGTTGGAGCATCGCCTCGGCCAGACGAATGTCGGCGCCCATCACAAAGGGCAGCTGGCTGTAGTAGAGTTCGCCTACCGTGTGGGCAACGTCGGGCTGTTCGGTGTTCACCATCTCGGCCGCGGCCGACACTTCCACCTTGTCAGTCACCGTGCCGAGTTGGAGTTGGATATCGACACGATAGGTCTGTCCGCCGAGCGTTTCGATACCCGTCCGAACCACCGTTTTAAAGCCGGCATGCTCGACGGTGACGCTGTAGTTGCCGAGCACCAGCAGCGGCGACGTGTAGGCGCCAACCTCGTTGGTCGTCAAGGCATTTTCGACGTTTGTGTCAATGTTGCGGATTCTCACCGACGCCGCGGGAATGTTGTTCCCCGACGGATCGGTGACAAAACCCGTTATGGTGGCACGGTCCGCGCGTTGAGCGTAGAGAACCCCGGCTAGAACCAGCAGTGCGCAGAGGTTCAACATCCGATGGAACTTTAGCATCGTGACCCTCCCCAGATAGCCACGAAGCGCACCCCTTACGTGGGAGCGCTATACACCATTCAAGTACTGACAAACTGACCCAGAATACCTCCGCTCAGAATTGGAGGTATGACGTACGAAGCTGGGTAGTATTTTTATACTAGTTGGCCGTCGTGTCAAGAGAAATGTCAGCGCTTTCAGACTAATGTGACACTGTTACCGTGCACCACCTTCGAGAAGTGCATAGTATGTCTGCGTTAGTGTGCTATGGACCACGTTCTCTGCACCCGCCAAAAGACTCGCCCACCGGTTTTGGGGATTTCCACATTCCCCAGGGCCAGCGCTAGCGGATCTACCGCCACGACCCAGCGGGCCTGAAGTGTTGAAAACCTCAACACTATCCGTGTTGACATTCGCAATTGTGGGCTAAACTGGAGTCAGGTGATTTCATACCCGGGCATCTGAATAGCCCGGCAGGAATTCAACGATGCCAGACAAAACAATTCAGGTAACGGAACTGATTTTGCGGGATGCGCACCAGAGTCTCATGGCCACGCGCATGGCCATGGAGGACCTGATTCCCGCGTGCGAGGATTTGGACAACGCGGGATTTTGGTCGCTGGAGTGTTGGGGCGGAGCTACATTCGATTCCTGTATCCGCTTTCTAAACGAGGACCCGTGGGAGCGTCTCCGCACGTTCCGAAAACTGATGCCCAAGTCGCGGCTGCAAATGCTGCTCCGCGGTCAAAACCTCCTCGGCTACCGGCACTACGAAGATGGCGTGGTGGAGCGTTTCATCGACAAGGCGGCCGAAAACGGCATGGACGTGTTCCGTGTGTTTGACGCGTTGAACGACATCCGAAATCTCCGCACGGCGCTGAAAGCGGTCCGTAAGACCGGCAAGCACGCTCAGGGCACCATCTGCTACACCATCAGCCCGGAGCACCAGATCACGGTGTTCGTGGAGATGGCGGAACAACTACTCGAGATGGGCTGCGATTCCATTTGTATCAAGGATATGGCGGGCTTGCTCAAGCCGGCCCCCGCCTATGCTCTCGTCAAAGCCATCAAGGAGACCTGCGGTGAGAACATTCGCGTCCACGTGCACACGCATGCCACCACCGGCGTTACATTGGTCAGCCTGATGAAGGCCATCGAAGCGGGCGCCGACGCGGTGGATACGGCAATCAGTTCCATGAGTCTTGGACCTGGCCACAATCCGACCGAGGCCCTGATGGAAATGTTGGAAGGCACCGGCTATAAGACGGAAATCGACATGGAACGCGTTCTTCGAGTGAAGGCGCATTTCGATAAAGTCCGCCCTCGTTACGCCGAATTCCTTACGAATTTCACGGGCGTTGAGGCTGAAATATTCAAGAGTCAGATTCCGGGCGGCATGATCTCCAATATGGAGAGCCAGCTCAAGCAGCAGGGGGCGGGCGACCGTGTCAAGGAAGTATTGGAAGAGGTTCCGCGCGTCCGCAAGGATGCGGGCTATCCCCCGCTGGTGACACCCTCCAGCCAGATCGTCGGCACCCAGGCCGTGTTGAATGTGCTGATGGGCCGCTACAAGGTCATCACCGGCGAGTTTGCCGATCTAATGCTGGGCTACTACGGCGCAACCATTGGCATGAAAAGCCCGGAAGTGGTGGCCAAAGCAGTCGCTCAATCGAAGAAGAAGCCCATTACGCAGCGTCCGGCGGACCTACTGAATCCGGAGTGGGACCAGTTGCGCGCCGGAGCGATCGCAATCGAGGGCTGCAACGGCTCAGACGAAGATGTGCTCACCTACGCGATGTTCCCGCAGGTGGCGCCGAAGTTCTTCCAGAGCCGCCACGAGGGTCCCAAGAATCTCGGCAAGGATCCCGCGAAAGAGAAGGCGGCCCCGGCTCCCGCCGCGGACAGTCCCAAGACGAACGGCGCTGCGGGTAAGGGTCAATTGACCGAGCCTGTAAACTACGTCGTGACCTATGCGGGAAAGACGCACAACGTGACCGTCGCCCCTGCAAAGTGAATTAATGCTCCGGCCCGGTATGGCCGGTTTGATCGTTGATAACTCATATTCCGAACGGCGCGGACCGGCAAGCCCGGTCCCGTCGCGAAGGTAACAACTCGATGGCTATAGAAGATAAGATCCAGCAACTCAAAGATAAGCGGGCCAAGCTGTACGAAGGCGGCGGTAAAGACCGCGTGGAGAAGCAGCATCAGGGCGGCAAATTGACCGCGCGTGAACGCGTGGAGCGCCTGGTGGACCCGAACAGTTTCCAGGAAGTCGGATTGTTCGCCAAGCATCGCGCCACCCTGTTCGGGATGGCCGAGAAGGATTTGGCTGCGGACGGCGTCCTAACCGGTTCGGCCACCGTAGACGGACGGCTGATCCATCTGGCCAGCCAGGACTTTACCGTAGCGGGCGGCGCCGCGGGTGAGACCCACAGCGACAAGATTGCCGAAATGATGCGGTTTTCGCTGAAGACCGGATCGCCGTTCGTGTTCGTCAACGATTCGGGCGGAGCCCGCGTGCAGGAAGGCATCGATGCGCTGGCCGGTTACGGCCGCGTGTTCTACACCAATGTAATGCTGTCCGGCGCGGTGCCTCAGATCTCGCTCATCTGCGGTCCCTGCGCAGGCGGCGCGGCCTACAGCCCGGCCCTTACCGATTTCATCATCCAGACCAAAGGCGCCCAGATGTTCATCACCGGGCCCTCGGTGATCAAACAGGTAACGGGCGAGGTGGTAACACCCGATCAGTTGGGCGGACCCGGGGCGCAGATGGCGTACTCGGGCGTGGTCCATTTCGTCGCCGAGAACGACGAAGAGGCTCTGTTCACGTGCCGCCGGCTGCTGAGTTTCCTGCCGTCGAACAATCTCGAGGATGCGCCTCGTGCGGCCTTCGACCAGGCGCCGGAATCCGTTCCCGAACTGAACACGGTGGTTCCGGAAGACGGCAAGCAAGGCTACGACATGCGCAGCGTGATCACGAAAGTGGTGGATCACGCGGACTTCCTCGAAGTACAGCCGAACTATGCGGAGAACATCATTGTCGGGTTTGGGCGCCTGATCGGGCGGCCCATCGGGATCATCGCCAACCAGCCCAAGGTTCTGGCCGGGGCGCTCGATATCAACGCTTCCGACAAAGCCTCGCGCTTCATCCGCTTCTGCAACGCCTTCAACATCCCGCTGGTGACGTTCGCCGACGTGCCGGGCTTCATGCCGGGCGTGCAACAGGAATACGGCGGCATCATCCGGCACGGCGCGAAAATGCTGTTCGCCTACTCGGCCGCCACCGTCCCGAAACTGACCGTCATCGTCCGCAAGGCTTACGGCGGGGCCTATATCGCCATGTGCAGCAAGGACCTGGGCGCCGACCGCGTGTTTGCCTGGCCCACCGCCGAAGTCGCCGTGATGGGCGCGGAGGGCGCTGTCGAGGTGGTGTTCCGCAACGAGATCTCCAAGGCGAAGGACAAGAAGGGCAAGCGGCAGGAGATGATCGACCTCTACCGCAATACCTTCTCGAATCCTTATGTAGCGGGTGCGCGTCGGCTTGTGGACGACATCATCGAGCCTGCCGAAACCCGGAAGTGCCTGGCGGTGGCGCTGGAATCGCTCCACACCAAGCGCGAACTGCGGCCACCCAAGAAGCACGGGCTGATTCCGCTCTAAGGAGTTCCGGATATGGGAGCCTTTCTATTTTCTTTAATCGCGGGAGCAGCCGCGGGCGCTTTCACGGCGAGGCAGATCGCCCGCCGCGAAATCGACGCCTTGCGGCGGAGTCTGGAAGAGCGCGCTCAGGCTCGCGTTCCGAAGCCGGTAGCCGCGCCAGTCCCGCAACCCGCAGCCGCCCCGGAACCCGATATTTCGGCCGAGATCACGCCCGAGTTGCTGATGGTGCTATCGGCGGCGGTGGCGACGTTCTGCGGCGCGAAAGCGAAAATCAAACGGGCGCGCGTGGCTGGTCCTAACTACATTTCGAGCGCGTGGGCGCAGCAGGGCCGGGCGTTCGTGCAAGCGTCGCACAATCTGCCGCACCGGTAAGCGAAGGAGTCGACATTGAAGCTCAATATAACGATCGATGGTAAACAGTACGACGTAGAAGTTGAAGTTGCGGAAGAGGAACGCCCGAGTTCCGGTCCTTACTATTACGTGCCACCGGCGAGTGCCGTGTCGGTGCCGTCCGTAGCGCCGCCTCCACCCCTGGGGCAGGCCGGCGGCGAGGCCGTGGAAGACGAGGCCAAGGTGTGCCGCAGTCCGATAGCCGGCGTAGTTGTGCGAATCAACGCGCAACCGGGCCAACAGATTCAGGTCAATGATCCGTTGCTGGTTCTGGAAGCGATGAAGATGGAAACCAACATCACATCGCCGGTCTCCGGCAAGATCAAGTCCGTGAAGACAGGCGTCGGCGAAGGCGTCAAGACCGGACAAGTCGTCGTCGAATTCGAGTAATCAAGGAATTGCAATGACCGAGAACGTACAACAGGAGATGTCCCGGGTACCCGGGTTTCAGTTCGTGGACCACGTTGCCGTGGCAGTGAAGCAGGGCGAACTCGATGCGCAGGTGAAGGCCTATGAGTTGTTGGGCTTCAAGGAAATTCACCGTGAAGAGGTGCTTGGCACCGATCAGGTGCGCGAGTCGCTGCTCCAAATCGGCGGCGGCCCCAACCTGATCCAACTGCTGGAACCGCTCACCGCGGATTCTCCGGTTCAGAAACTGATCGATAAGAACGGCGGCCGCGGCGGACTGGCGCACGTTGCGTTTCGCGTCCGGAGCGCGCAGGAAGCGTACGATTATATGAAGGGCGCCGGTTTCCAGTTGATCGACAAGGCTCCGCGCAAGGGTTCGCGCGGTACGACGGTCTTCTTCGTGCACCCCAAGTCACGAGCCGAAAACCCGTTCGGCTTCCTGATTGAAGTGGTAGAAGATCCGGCGGTGTAGTGAGGTCGAAATGCCTGATGACAACCGAACGGCGCTGCTGGCCGAATTTCCCCCGGTAACCACCGAGCAGTGGGAAGCCGCAATCCAAAAAGATCTGAAAGGCGCCGATTACGACAAGCGCCTGGTGTGGCATTCCCGCACCGGGTTGGCGATCAAACCATACTACCGCCGCCAGGACCTGAAGGATCTGGATTACCTGCTGAATTCCGCTCCCGGCGAGTTCCCCTACACGCGAGGGACGCGGACCGCCAATGACTGGAAGATCCGCGAGGAGATCGACGAAGCCGGTATCGCGGAGGCCAATCGCTGCCGCCCGGCAGGCGCTCGTCTCGGGCGCCGAGGAGATCTGTTTCCGCCGCGCCTATCCGAAGACCCTTTCCGATCTGCGCAGCCTGCTCGACGGCCTCGACCAGACCACGGTTCACTTCTGGGCTGACGGCCCCTCGGAACCGTTTGTCAACCTGCTGATCGAATCCGGCGTTCCGCTGCGCGGCTGCATGAAATTGCACCCGTTCACCGAAGCCGACCTGGCTGCCTCGTTTCTCAAGCGGTCGCCGGGACCGGCCTTCCGTCCGGTGGCGATTCGCAGGGCGAGTTGTCTCGAAGCCGGAGCGACATCCATCCAGGAGGTCGCGTTCCTGCTGGCCGCCGGTATCGATTATCTCCGCTGGATGACGGCGCGCGGCGTCACGACAGACCAGGCCGCCCAGGGCCTGTCGTTCGCGATGTTCGTCGGATCCAGCTACTTCTTCCAAATCGCCAAATTCCGCGCGTTTCGCATGTTGTGGGCCCGCGTAGTGGAAAGCTTCGGCGGATCGAAGGAAGCCGCGAAGGCGTACATCTTCGGGCGGACTGCGGGCTGGAATCAGAGCATCTACGATGCCTACAACAACGTGCTGCGGGGAACCACCGAGGCCATGTCGGCAGCCATCGGCGGCGTGGATTCACTCGCCGTGGCGCCCTTCGACGAGACCTACCGCAATCCCGATGAGGCCAGCCGACGGCTGGCACGCAACACGCAGATCATCCTAAAGAAGGAAGTGTGGCTCGACCGCGCGGTGGATCCCGGCGCAGGTTCGTATTATGTGGAAACCCTGACCGACTCGCTCGCCCGGACGGCCTGGAAGCTGATGCAGGAAGTCGAGTCGATGGGCGGGTACCTGACGGCGCGCGATTCCGGCATGATCCCGAATGAGGTCCGGCAGGCTCGCAAGAAGGCTGAGGACGCCCTGGCACTCCGCCGGCGTGTGATCGTCGGCACCAATAACTATCCGAACCTCAAGGAGCGGATGCTGGATAAGGTCGGGCACAAGGATATCGAACTCGTCTACGGGCGCGGCGCAGAGGTGTTCGAGGATGTCCGGCTGCGCACCGAACGCCATGCGGCGGCGGGCAACCAGACTCCGGTGTTTCTCCTGGCCGAAATGGGCGACCTGAAGATGCGGAAGGCCCGCTCCGGATTCATCTGGAATTTCCTGGGCTGTGGCGGATTCGAGCTACAGATCGAGTCTTGCGAGACGCCCGAGGCAGTGGCCGAAGCGGCCGCGCGGATCAGCGCGAGCGCGGTGGTCCTGTGCAGTTCCGACGATGATTACTCGAAACTCGCGGGTCCGGTGACGGCCGCATTGAAGAATGTGCCGGTGATCATCGCGGGCAGTCCGAAAGATGCGGCCCAGTTGAAGGAGGCAGGAGTCGCCGATTTCATCCACATCAAATGCAATGCCGCGGACACGCTGACGGCGTGGCAGGACCGCCTGGGAGTGAGAGGTTAAGCGACATGCGTCCCGACTTTGCGAAAATCGATTACAAGCCGAAACCCGACGGCGCTGTGAAGGCCCAGGCTGAAGAGTGGTTTGTTCCCGAGCACATCGCGGTGAAGAGCTTCTATTCGCGCGAGGATCTCGACAGCATGGAGCACCTGGACTACGCAGCCGGATTGCCTCCCTATCTGCGCGGCCCGTATTCCTCGATGTACGTGATGCAGCCGTGGACGGTCCGCCAATACGCGGGATTCTCCACAGCCGAAGAATCCAATGCGTTCTATCGCCGCAATCTCGCGGCCGGGCAGAAGGGGCTCTCGGTAGCATTCGATCTGGCCACCCATCGCGGATACGATTCCGACCACGAGCGGGTAACCGGAGATGTCGGCAAGGCCGGCGTGGCCATCGACTCGATCCTCGACATGAAGATCCTGTTCGATCAGATCCCGCTGGACCAGATGTCGGTATCGATGACCATGAATGGCGCGGTGCTGCCCATCCTGGCCTTCTACATCGTGGCGGCGGAGGAACAGGGAGTGCCGCCGGTGAAGCTGACCGGAACCATTCAGAACGACATTCTGAAAGAGTTCATGGTCCGCAACACGTACATCTATCCGCCCGTGCCGTCGATGCGCATCATCGGCGATATCTTCCGCTACACGGCGGAGAAGATGCCGAAGTTCAACTCCATCAGCGTCAGCGGCTACCACATGCAGGAAGCCGGGGCGACGGCGGACATTGAGCTGGCCTACACGCTGGCCGACGGGCTCGAATACCTGCGCACGGGAGTGGCGGCAGGGCTCAACATCGACGAGTTCGCGCCGCGCATCTCGTTCTTCTGGGACATCGGCATGAACCACTTCATGGAGATCGCCAAGATGCGGGCGGCGCGCCTGCTGTGGGCGAAGATCGTGAAGCAGTTCAATCCGAAGAACCCGAAGTCCATGGCGCTGCGCACGCACTCGCAGACATCCGGCTGGAGCCTGACGGCTCAGGATCCGTTCAATAATGTGGTGCGGACGTGCGTGGAAGCGATGGCGGCAGCCATGGGCCACACGCAATCGCTGCACACCAATGCGCTGGACGAGGCGCTCGCGCTGCCGACGGATTTCTCGGCCCGCATCGCCCGCAACACGCAGATTTACCTTCAGGAAGAGACCGACATCACGCGAGTGGTGGACCCGTGGGGCGGATCCTATTACGTCGAGAAACTGACCCACGAACTGGCCCACCGCGCGTGGATGCTGATCGAGGAGGTCGAGCAACTCGGCGGAATGGCGAAGGCCATCGACACCGGCCTGCCGAAGATGCGGATCGAAGAAGCCGCCGCCCGCAAGCAGGCGCGGATTGACGCGGCCAAGGACATTATCGTCGGCATCAACGCCTTCCAGGCCGGCGAAGAGCCTCGCATCGACGTGCTGGAAGTGGACAACGCCGCCGTCCGCGATTCGCAGCTCCGCCGCCTGGCCGAGTTGAAAGCGAACCGCGACAGTGCAGCCGTCCAGCAGGCACTCGACGCCCTGACCGAGTCGGCGAGGACAGGCGCGGGCAACCTGCTCGACCTGGCAGTGGATGCAGCCCGGAAGCGTGCGACACTCGGGGAGATTTCGAGCGCGCTCGAGAAGGTCTGGGGAAGGTATCAAGCCGCCATCCGATCCATCTCGGGGGTTTACATGGCCGAGAGCAAGTACGACGAGCAGTTCAAGAAGGCGCGGCAACTGGCCGACGAATTCGCGCAGGCCGAAGGACGACGTCCCCGGATCCTCATCGCGAAGATGGGCCAGGACGGGCACGATCGCGGATCGAAGGTGATTGCGACGGCGTTTGCGGATTTGGGCTTTGACGTGGATATCGGTCCACTGTTCCAAACGCCGAAGGAAGTGGCCCGGCATGCCGTGGAGAACGACGTCCACATTGTGGGTGCATCCTCGCTGGCGGCCGGTCATAAGACGCTGGTCCCGGAACTCATCGAAGAGTTGAAGAAACTCGGCCGTGAAGACATCCTGGTGATCGTCGGCGGGGTGATTCCGCCTCAGGATTACGAGTTCCTGTACAACGCCGGAGCAGTGGGCGTGTTCGGTCCAGGGACGGTGATCCCACTAGCGGCCCAACAGATTCTGGAGATCCTGAAGAGTGATTGAGTCCTTTAGAGTTTTGTATTGTTGCCTGGAGTGTGCCCTGAAGTGTGGGGCAGGCCCCCGGCCTGCGGCGGTCTCTCAGGCCGCCCGGCGCTGGACCACACGTATTCTTCGGGGCTCGCAACAAGACAGGCACTGACCGGATTGTTCTCGATGTATCGACGTATGCGCTGGAATTCTCCATCGGGGCGAACCAAGTGATCGTAGCTCTCATCCTGCCAGAAGGGCTTGCCTGTTCGTCCGAGCAGCAAGTTCGCGCGCTTGGCGGTGGCCCCTTTCAGCGAGCTGAGAAGTTTCGAGACGTTCACCCGGGGCGTGAACAGAATGTGAACGTGATTGGGCATGATCGCCCAAGCATGCAACTCGTAGTGCTCGATCTCCACTCCAAACTGAATCGACTGCAGAACCTGCTCTGCGATGGCGGGTTGGCGCAGGAACATAGGGCCACACTGTGCTTCATCAAGCAAGCGGTCCACCTGGACGAAGGCTTCGCCCGAGGTCAGGCTGGCGGCTGGGAAGATGCGACCGGGCGGCAAACTATCGAAAAGGCGGAAGGTCACAAACAACGGCTGTCCGATTATATGCAAGTGCGGAAGCCTGCGCCGTGTAAGAAGCACGCTTGTGTAGTGGGTATCGGGTGGAAGGATTCTCCCGACGAGGGCGGCCTGAAAGGCCGCCGAAGGCCGGGGGCCTGCCCTACACGGAATGCGTCCATACAGGCTGGATTTTGGAAAGGATGATGGAGGACAAGCAATCAGCGCTGTCAATCCAGCCGGGCGTGGCGACGCCAGCGCCCCCGGCCGACCTCATCGCTCGTCTCCGCTTGCGCCGCAGACACCGTCCTTCAAAGCGCGAATACATCGAGGGACTGCTCGCCGGCAAACGCACGATTCTCGCGCAGGCCATCACGCTCATTGAATCCTCCCGTCCCGAGGACGCCGAACTGGCGCAGGATATCCTGGAAGCCTGTCTACCGCACTCGGGCAATTCGGTGCGGGTCGGCATCACTGGGGTTCCCGGAGTAGGAAAGAGCAGCGTTATCGAGGCGCTCGGAGTTCACCTGACGCGCGATCGCGGCAGCCGGGTGGCCGTGCTGGCCATCGACCCCAGCAGTCAGGTCTCGCACGGCAGCATTTTGGGCGATAAGACCCGGATGGAGGCGCTTGCCAATGACGAGCGCGCCTTCATACGGCCCTCCCCTTCAGGTGGTTCGCTCGGAGGGGTCAGCCGCCGGACTCGCGAAACCATGCTGCTGTGCGAAGCGGCGGGCTATCGAAACGTGATTGTCGAGACCGTCGGCGTGGGACAGTCGGAAACCACGGTTCGATCCATGGTCGATTTCTTTCTGCTCCTGATGCTCGCCGGCGCCGGGGACGAACTTCAGGGCATGAAACGCGGGATCATGGAGATGACCGATCTCATCGCCATCAACAAAGCCGATGGCACGAACAAGCGCCGGGCCGAGTTAGCCACTCGCGAGTACGAAGGCGCGTTGAGGTTGTTCCCGACCCCTGAAACGGGTTGGGTGACGCGCGTGGTGACCTGTTCAGCCCTCAACCGCTACGGCATCGCCGGGCTGTGGGACGTCGTGCTCGAACACGATCAGCACATGAAGCAGAACGGCTGGTTCGAGTCAGGCCGCCGGGCACAGGTTAAGAGTTGGATGTACGAAACCATCGAGTATGGGTTGCGCGAGCAGTTTCGTAACAACCCGGTGGTCCGTCAGAAACTGCCGGAGTACGAGCGCCAGGTCGTGGATGGGCGACTCAGTTCCTTCCGCGCCGCGCAGCGGCTCCTCGATCTTTATACGGAGAGCAAGTAATGTTATTTTCCTTCCCAGTTCTCACCGCCGATGAAGCAGCCGCGATGATCGATCACGGCCAGACCGTCGGCTTTGGCGGCTTTACCCCCGCGGGCGCGCCGAAAGTGATTGCCACGGCGATCGCCGCGAAAGCCGAAACCGAACATGAAGCAGGCCGCGAATTCCAGATTGGTGTTCTCACCGGCGCCTCTACCGGCCCGTCGCTCGACGGGGCCCTGGCCAAGGCCGACGCCATCAGTTTCCGGACACCGTACCAGTCCAATTCCGATTTGCGCAAGCGGATTAACGCCGGCACCACCCGCTTCTTCGACATGCATCTGTCACTGATGCCTCAGGCCGTCCGATACGGATTCCTGGGGCCGGTCCACTGGGCGGTGGTCGAAGCCAGCGACGTAACCGCGGGCGGCGGGATCGTGCTGACCTCATCAGTCGGCGCGGTGCCTACTTTCTGCAAGAAGGCCGAAAAAATTCTCATTGAGCTGAACCACCACCATCCGCCGACGCTACTCGGCTTTCACGATATCTACGAACCGGCCGATCCACCGTACCGCCGTGAAATACCGATTTACGCCGCCTCGGACCGCATTGGCTCGCCGGTGGTCAAAGTCGATCCCCAGCAGATCGCCGGCGTTGTGGTAACCAATCTGCCCGACGAGAATGGCGGGTTCGACGATCCGACGCCGGAAACGGAGCGGATCGGCAATCGCGTCGCCGAGTTCCTGGCGAGCGAAATCAAAGCTGAACGCATTCCGAAAGGCTTCCTGCCTATCCAATCCGGGGTAGGCAATATCGCAAATGCCGTGCTCGGCGCTCTGGGCGCCCATCCGGAGATCCCGGCGTTCCAGATGTATACGGAGGTGCTGCAGGACTCCGTAGTGAAACTGCTCAAGCGGGAACGGGTGAAGTTCGCATCCACCTGTTCGCTGACGCTGAGCCCGGAGGCGATGCGTTCCATTTACGCCAACCTCGAGTGGTTCCGGCCGCGCATCCTGATGCGTCCGCAGGAGATTACAAACCACCCCGAAGTGATCCGGCGCCTGGGATTGATCTCCATCAATACCGCCATCGAAATCGATATTTTCGGCAACGTCAATTCGACCCACGTCATGGGCCGCCAGATGATGAACGGCATTGGCGGATCCGGCGACTTCACCCGGAATGCCTATCTGTCGGTCTTCACCTGTCCATCCACTGCCAAGGGCGGAAAGATCAGTACCATCGTGCCGCTGGTAAGCCATATGGACCACAGCGAGCACTCGGTGCAGATCGTCGCCACCGAGCACGGCATCGCCGACCTGCGCGGCCGTTCACCGCTCGAACGCGCCATCCTGATCATCGAGAACTGCGCGCATCCGGACTTCCGCGATGAATTGAAGGGCTATCTCGAGATGGTCGAGGGCGGACACACTCCGCAAACCCTGACCGCCGCGTTCCGGATGCACGAACAGTTCCAGAAGACGGGCAGTATGCTCGGCGTTCGCTGGGAGGACTTCGCGGTTATGGCTCAGAAGTAGGTTAATCGTCCTGAACCATCGTTCCCTGATGGTAGACGATCTTCCACCGATGGGCGGTGCGCTGCCAGATCGTGGCTCGACGGGTGCGCCGCTCCCGGTCTTGAAGAAGAGTGTAAGTCAACAGGTACACGTCGGCAGCCAGTTTCCGGCAGCTGAAGTCCATGGTCTCCCAAACGTCATCGTGCGGGACAGCGTGGCGCTTCTCCAGGGTCTCCAACACGGCAGCCCTTGAATAGCGGCGGCCGGAAGCGCCGATTTCCCAGAAGTCCTCGACTGTCATGGCTTCGAAATCGGCCCTCGTGACACCCCATTCAGGACGGTGAAAGATCGGTTCGCGGGCGACCAGTTCAGCCATAATGCCGACAAGTTCGGGTTCCATCTCATTCATGATGACGCCGTGCGCCCAGGCACGCAGCGGGCTCTCCACCATAACCCCAATACCACCGGAATCGCGGCCAATTGCAGTCCTACCGAGAACCAGACCAGCGCCGCGAGGCTGTGCCCGTACAGCAAACCCTTCGCCGTGCTCCCCAGGAACCAGCACACGCCGAAGATGGTGTTGAACCACCCGAACGCGGCTCCGCGGCGCGCGGTGGGAACTCGCTCGGGCACCAGCGCGCGGACGAGGGCGTACTGCCCGCCCATTCCCAGACTCCAAACAGCGACCCCGATCAGCGGCGGCAGGTGACTCGCAAATACGATGACGGCCGAGGCGCACGACAACGCAATGGTGATCATCAGTGATAACACGCCCATTCGCCGCAACAGCAATCCGAGGCCGAGCGCGGCAACTCCCTCCAGCGACATCGCCGCAGCGTACAACAGTGGAATCTCGGCCGGCCCGGCGCGCACCTGCTTCACGAAGTGAAACGAGATCAGCGCGAAGTCCGCTGTTCCGGCGGCAAGTAGTCCGGCCGCCGCGCAAAGCCACCAGAACGGAGCCTGCAGTTTCCGCCCGTCCACCGGATGACCTGGAGTAGGCATTCCAAGATCCCGGTATGGAGTGCGCATCCACAGGAGCAGCACCACGCCCGCCAGGGACGGGACAAAGAGAATCGCGAACGCCGGCCGGTAGCCATTGCGCGCGGAATAGAGCGCGGCGACGGCGAGCGGTCCGATCACGGCGCCGGTCTGATCCAGAAATCGATGCACTCCGAATCCCGGCCCATGCCCGACACCGTCGGACGCCGAGGCGAGCAAGACATCGCGGGCCGGAGTGCGCAGTGCCCTGCCCGTTCGTTCAACCAGGTACAGCACCGCAGCCACTTGCCAGACCGGAGCGAGTGCAAGCAGTGGAACGGCCGAAATGCCCAGCACCGTTCCGAATAGCAACAGCCGCCACGCGCCTCCTGCCCGGTCGGCCATCATTCCAGCGGCGAGCCGCAACGTGTAGCCGAGCAGTTCACCCGTACCCGCGACGATCCCGATGATCGCGGCGTCGGCGCCCAATGATTTCAGAAACGGTCCGCTGACGCCGCGCGCCGCTTCACCGGCAATGGCGGTGAGCAGACTGACCACACCCAGTAGCACCACTGCGCGCCAATCGCGACTGTTTTGGGAGAATAGAGCCTTCATGTCTTGGCGACGACAACCTCTCTCCTGTGCATTGCTGGCCGTCGGGCTTGCGGCCTCCTGGCAGGCGCTGACCGTCCATTACAACTATCACGGAAACTGGACCGCACTGTACTGCACAGGAGCTCTGTTTAAACCTCCACCCGCCGCACTCGCCTCCGAAAACATTTATCGATTCGCCAATTCCGACGGCTACGACGGGCAGAGCTATCACTACGTGGCCCACGATCCGTTCCTGAAGCGCGGTTTTCAGTCTTCAATCGACTCGCCGCGCATTCGCTACTGGCGCATTCTGGTTCCGCTGGCGGCTTGGCTAATTGCAGGCGGACGGGATCGATACGTCGATGCCGCTTACATCGTCGTGATCTGGCTCTCCGTTTTCGGCGGGACATTCTGGTCCGCGAGCACCATCCGGGATCGCGGTGGTCATCCTTGGTGGTCCATTGGCTTTCTATTCATCGCCGCCGTGACCGTTTCCCTCGACCGGCTCACTGTCGATGTGGCTCTGGTCGCGCTAACAGCGGGGATCATTCTATATACTGAGCGCCGCCAGTGGGCCCTGACCTTGCTACTGAGCGCTCTAGCCTGCCTGGTCCGGGAAACCGGCCTGTTGATTCCCGCTGGACTCGCTGCATGGTGCGTCATGGAACGCCGGTTCCGGCGAGCCGCTGCGATCGTGTTGTGCGTCTTGCCCGCCATTGCCTGGTACATGTACGTCGCCGCGCACACTCCGCCTGGCGGAGTTATCGGCCTGTGGTCCTGGAGTCCATTCAAAGGACTGATCGAACGGGTGATCACACCGACCCGCTATCCATTCGCCATTGGCGTGACTGCCCTGGCAACAGTGCTCGACTATGCAGCTCTCGCTGGGATAGTGGCCGCCATTGTTTACTGCGCCACTCGCTGGCGACGGCTCGCAAGACAGCCGGACGGATGGATTGCCTTCATTTTCATTGCCCTCATCGCCTCGGTCAGCACCCAGGAAGTCTGGGGTGTGGCCTACGCTTTCGTACGCGGCTTCTCGCCGCTTATCCTGATTGTCTGGCTCGACGGGTTCCGATCCTCATCACGACTCGGCGCAACGCCGGTCCTGTTGACCGCGCCGCGTATTGGCATGCAGCTCGGATTTCAGATTACCAACGTCGCCCGAGGGCTGCTGGGAATGTAGCCGCATCAGCAATCCCGCGTCACCCGCCGTCCACCTCCTGGGAACAAAATCGGACCGGGGTCCAGTGTTCGGGCAAATGCGTGTCATAGACCCCGTGCGGGCTCCACACCCACGCCGGATGCGGATTCACCTCCTTCCCTCCGAACTCCAGTTTCTCGAAACGGCCAAAAAACATGCGCCAGGTGTCGCCATCTTTTGGCGGTAGCGAACGGGCGTTCGCGAGCCACTTCATGCCCTTCCACGGGAACGCCAACTCGACGGTCCAGCCGCGATCCACGTTGGCGCGATTGTTGATGGATCCGTCCACGCGTACCGCCGATCGGAGTCCCGGAAAGTCCCAATCGAGGTACGCCCATCGCAGACCCCGCGGATGAGTACCGCGCCAGAACGTCTCCCCGTCGCGATCGAAGTTGCCGCCAAAGGTCACGGCTTTCCGGGTGCGAACGTCGAACTCGGGCACGTCGAACCGGGAACCCGGGCCGGTCGAATCCTGCCATGTGAAGAAGACCTCGTACACCGTCCCAAGCGCGTTGATCTCGAACTCGTAATAACAGTCTCCGCCGTCGATGAACACCTCCACGTCGTTCTCGTTGAAGATGAGCGAATCGCGCTCGGTGAGGGCAGCTTCGACGAAGGGTTCTTCGATCCAGTAAGCGACATAAAGGTTCTCGTCGTCCCAGAGCGCGGCAGCGCGGGTATCGAAATGACCGGGATCGCCGGTGACCATATCGACAAAGCGGGGAGATCGCGGCGCCCGCTGCCAGACCAGTTTCGAGAGATCACCATCGACGGAGATCGGTGTACGCGTGCGCAGGCAGGTGTAGGGTACGGAAGTCACGCACTTATCATATGCCGACGCGGAGGGGAGTTCAGCCTGCGCGCTGTGACGCACCCCCGCCGGCTACAAAGGTGCTGGTGCAAATCCCCCAGTATCAGATTTCAAGGGCCATTTGCCTCTTGAATCCATCCGTCAAAGACGATCATTCGTCATGGATCCAACAACTTGCAGGCTGGCAGACGGATTGCACCCTGTAGACGTTCCTGTCCTGTAAGGAGGCCTGCTATGGCGACGACGACGCTCAAACGTCCAACCGAGTTCATCAGCACTCTGCCCGGAGACGATATCCGGCAAATCATGTGGCGGTTCGCGGATCGCATGGAATTGCAGATGGTGGTGCAATCCACGCGCGCGGTCGCCCGTGGCGCAGTCGCCCGCCTGGTTGCAGGCGGTGGGCGCAACACTCATGAGTGGACGGCCGAGAAGAACGCCCTCATCCAGGAATTCGACTCCTCCGGCATCACCAGCATCTTCATGGATCCCGAACATGGCGGCTACGTCATGGGACCGAAGAACCTGGTGCTGGCGCTGATCGCCTATGAACTCGCGTGGGTGGACGCGGGCGCCGCGACCGGGAGCCTGGCGGGATGCCTCGCTCTCGGACCGATTCACGAACGCGGCACCGACGAGCAGCGCGACTACTACATGAGCCGTTGCGTTCCCGCGCAGCCCGGCGAAGACCGTGTAACGTGGCGTGGCGCGTTCTGTCTCACTGAACCTATACCCTATGTCGGTGTCGAGACCGGACTGCTCAATGGCCGCGTCAGCATCGCCGAGTGGGAAGACGGCAAGGAACCGATGCTCAACGTGGATAAGCGCGGCCGGTTCATCACTAACATGGGTTTCGCCAACTTCGTGACGGCCGCTGTCGATTCCGGCGACCCGAGAATCAAGGGCAGTTGCATGGTGATCCTGGAGGAGACCGATCCCGGCACATACGATCGCGGCACGCCCACCCGCAAGCTGGTCCACCAGCTCTCTTCCACATGCGACCCGATCTTCCATCTTCGCGTTCCGGCCAGCCGCATCATCGGCGGCTACGCCGTGAAGGACGGCGTCATCGTCCCGAACTACAATCACAGCGAGATCATCGAGGCCGTGTTCCGCCGCACCCGCGTCACCGTCGGCGTTATGACCTCGGCGAAACTGCTGAGCGCAATCGAGCCCCTGATCCGGTATCAGCGCGACCGTTTCCGCGGAAGCGGAGTTGTTCAGCCCGGTTCGCCGCGCTACGATCTCGGACTTCAGCAGAAGCAGGATTCGGTGCACCGCCTGGTGCAGGTGTGGGCCACCGGAGAAGCGAGCGCATCTCTGGGCTTCACGGCCGCGCGCGTGTTCGACGAACTCGATCCCCTCGAAAAGGAAAAGGACCGAGTCCTGTGCCGAGAAGGGTATTCACGGTGGAACAACGGCGTTCAAGGCGCTGCGCCGAGTTCAGAAAGATGCGCTCGAGTTCCTGAATCTTCAGCGGCAATCCCCTGCGCGCCGGGATGCCAAGCGGTATGAGGAACTCGAAGCCAACCCGCTGGTGAAATTCGTCCTGCTGGATTCGCTGGCCAACGTGTTCTGTCCGGCCTGCAAGCTCTGGAACACCGGCCACGGCGCGAACACGATGCGCGAAGCCGTCAGCCTGATGGGCGGCTACGGCATCACTGAGGACTGCCCTGGCTTCCTGGGTCACAAGTGGATGGACGCGCAGCTCGAAGCCACGTACGAAGGACCCGAGGCGGTGCAGAGGCGGCAGCTTTCGGTGACCATGGTCAACGAAGTGTTCCTGGCCCAGTTCCGCATCTGGATCAGCGAACTGCGGGAAATCGCATCGCGGAAGCCGGGCTCCGGCGCCTGTGCTCTCGCAACCGCGATGCAAATGTGGTTGTGGACTACGGAGCATCTGCAGGTTTCGAAAGACGCCGACGGCGATGCGCTCTATCACAGCAATCGCCAGGGCGTCACCTTTCCGCTCGCCGACGCGCTGTGCTGGCTGCTGGCTGCCCGTGCGTTCATCCTGGATGTCCTGGAACTCGAGGCGAAGGGCCCCGAGAATCCCGTGGTCGCCGAAGGCCTGGCGGGCACGCTGCAGTTCTTTACCGACCTGTGCCACCTGCAAACCGCGCGAGCAGCGGGAGAAGTAGGACGCATCTGCGCCGAACTCGTATTCGGCTACAATCGACACCCGGCATGGGACGACCCCGATTATAAGGGCTGCTACCAACAGGACGAACTGATCTCGCTAGAAAGCCTCATCCCCGGTATGTCCAGCGTAGCCGTGGATGTGCTTGGCGATGACGGGTCACACCCCACCAAGGCCGGCCCGTGCGCCAGTACGAATGGACTCGATCAGTTCATCAAGCTACGAACCAAACTCGACGGCTGCATGACGGGCTCCGCGCTGGCCAAGGATCGCGCCGCGGAGGCCGTAACCAAGATCATGATACCGGCCGCACTCGACTATCCGGCCTGAAGTGCCGCCGCGAAGCGAACAGGAGCCGGACATGACAGATCGCCCTAGTATGGAAGTGGACATCGTCTGCGTCGGATTCGGTCCGGCGATGGGCGGCTTTCTCACGACGCTGGCGCCGGCGCTGGCGGAATTCCCCGAAACGCCCCAGGTGATCTGTTACGAGCGCGCGGACGGGCTCGGCTTTGGAGTCTCGGGCGTGGTTACCCGCGCCCGCGGTATCCAGGCGTCCTTCCCGGATCTCGACACGGCTCAGATCCCGATGGCAGCGCGGGTGAAATCCGAGAAGGTGCTCTATCTTCTCGACCCGGTTGGCGCAAGCCGCCGGACGAAGTCCGTCAAGGCACTGGATGCAACGCTGCGCACAGCGGGGCATCCCCACCTCCATGCCGTCGAACTTCCGTACACGCCCGAGTTCCTGCACAAGACCGGCGGACTGGTGCTCTCCATCGGACAGTTCAACCAGTGGGTGGGCGAGCAGCTGATGATGACCGGCATGGTCCAACTCTGGCCCGGGATGCCTGTTGCCGAACCGCTGATCGAAGACGACGCCGTCGTGGGTGTGCGCCTGGCCGACCAGAGTGGCATGCCTGGCATGGACATCCGCGCGAAGCTGACGGTGGTTGGCGACGGCCCGGTGGGTCCGGTGGGCCGCAAGCTCGACCAGGTGCTTGGCACGCCTCCGGGGTTCGAATCGAACGAGTGGGCCGTGGGTTCGAAGATGGTGATCGAACTACCAGAAGGCGTCGATCTCGAGCCGGGGACCGTCTTCCACACCATGGGGTATCCGGAACCGGAGATCTTCGGTTTCTTCTACGTTCATCCGGACCGGCTGGCGTCGGCGGGAATTTTCGTACCGTCGTGGTTCGACAATCCCGTGCGCACCTCCTATCGCTACCTGCAGCACTTCATCCAGCATCCCTACATCGAACGATACGTGAAGGGCGGCCGCCTGCGGAGCTGGGGAGCGAAATCGCTGATGGAATCGGGGCGGCGCGGTGAGCCGTTCCTGGTCGGGCACGGATACGCGCGCATCGGTGAAGGCTCCGGCAGCACCAATGTCCTCACCGGTTCGGGCGTGGACGAGGCGTGGACCACGGGTATCCAACTCGCCGAGGCAGTCACCGAATTGTTGCGCGAAAAGGCCCCTTTCACCCGCGACAACCTGAAGCGCACCTACGTGATGCGGCGGCGCGCGAGTTGGGTGGAGAAAGAAGGATTGATGGCCGAGCACGCCCGCAACGGATTCCAGAAGGGATTCGTGCGTGGCCTTCTGGGCATGGGTTTGGCTGGGTTGACCAAAGGGCAAGTGGTCGTCCACGCCGACGTGAAACCGACCTTCGAGCGCCTCGGATCGATTGAAGAATACTTCTCTGACCGCATCCCTAAAGTGGAAATCGCCCAGATCCGCGAGCAGGCGAAGGCAAGCGGCGTTCCGCTGCACGACCTGCTGATGGACCGCAGCGGATGGCCCGGCATCGCCTATGACGGGCAGCTACTGGTGACGCACCAGGACGCACTCCTGATGGGCGGCAAAGTCCAGGCTACCGGCGGCTTTGAGGACCACGTTCAGTTCCTGCGGCGGGAGTTGTGCGAGGACTGCCTCACGCAGGTTTGCGTGGAGATCTGTTCCGGCGAGGCCATCGCACCCAACAAGGATGGCGGGGCCGTGCCGGTCTTCGATCGGGAGAAGTGCGTCCACTGCGGGGCCTGCCTGTGGAATTGCGCCCATGCGGTAGATGCGAGCGGAAGAACCAATATTGAGTTCACGGCAGGAGGCGGCGGTCTGCACTCGGTCGAGAACTGATGTGCGGACGGGCGTCATCTGGGACTAGGGAAGACTTCGAATGAGCAACACTTACCACGTTGTGGTCTGCGGCGGCATCGTGCCAGACCCGCTACAGACCCTGGAGCCCGTCACGGGCCCGACCGGTCCGGCACTGAAGAACGAAATGATGCTGCCCGCGGTGCTGGACCCGTGGGCCGCCCACGCGCTGTATGAAGCGGCTGCGCTGGCGCGGAAACTCCCGGGCACCAAAGTGTGGCTGGTGAGCCTCGCGCCCAAGGCCAAGCTGCAGCAGGTGATGATGACCATCGCCCAGCGCGTTCCCCTCGAACTGGTGGCGCTCGACGGACCGGGTGGCGGATTCACCGATTCTGGCGAGGTGTCGGCGGCGTTGGCGCAGGCCATCGAAGGCATCGCTGCACTGGACCGTTCGCGGTTGCTGCTGTTCGGTGGATGGGAATCAGCGTCACGCGGCGCTGGATCCACGATGCAGATGGTGGCCGAGCGGCTCGGCATCATCGATCAGTTCCAGGGGGTCGATGAATTGCAGATCGGCGAAGATGGATCCCTGCGAATCCTCGAGCGCGTCGAGGGCGGACAGCACCAGGTGTCGGTGTGCGACGGCCCGCCGGTGCTACTGGGATGGGCCACGGGCAACCTGGGAGAGCCGGCCAACAACCCGCAAATCGGGATGCAGAATATGCGGACCATCATGCCCGCGCTGCAGAAGGCGAAGCCCACGCAGTTGAAGTCGGGTATTGTATTCGCGAGCGTTGCTCTGCCGAAACAGCAGCGCGAGACGCGCATCGTGAAGGATCTCCCGGTAGAGACCATCGCGCAGGAGATTGCCGATTGGGTGGTGGCGGACTAATCATGGAAACGGTTCTTTTTCTCGCTCACACGGAGCAGGACGGCTCGCTCAGCAAGACCACGCTGGAAGCCCTGGAAGCGGCGCGCGCGTTAGGCGGCACCCTAATCGCCGGGCTGGTCGGGGAGAACGTGGACGCAGCGGCGGGGGCAATCGCGGCATGTGGCGCAACGCGCTTCCTGGCGGTATCGGGGGAGGCGTTCGGACATTCCCGTTACTCGACGGATGCGGCTGCGGCGGAGGCCATCGCTCGCGCAGCCAACGCCGGTGTGGTGATCGCGGCGCACACATCGCGTTGGGCTCGCGCGCTTCCCGGAGTAGCGCAGCGGCTCGGAGCCGCCGTGGACACCCACGTAGCCTCGGTGTCGGCGGATCTCAAGGCGGCCCGCTGGTATTATCGACAGCGCATCGAGGCGGTGCTCGATCGTCCCTTCGCGTCCGCGTTTTCTGTTGCTCGATTCCGGTTGCGCCCAGGCCTATGCGGGAGTGCCTGGCACGGCCACGGTGGAAACACTGCCGGTGGAACTGTCGCCTCCGTTGCAAAGGACTCGCGTGCTCGGAAAGCAAGCACCGAAATCCGAGCAGCAGACCATCCGTCCGGACGCCAGTCTGCTCTTCGTTGCCGGCGCGGGGTGGACTAAGAAGCAAAAGGATGGGCAGGCCCACGTCGAGCAGGCCGGCCAGTTGATTCTCGGATTCATCGGCGCGGCCAAAGCTTCGTTGGGATCGAGTAAGTCGCTGGTGGATTTGAGCGGCGAAGGACAAGCCGTTCTGCCGTTCCTTTCTCACCTGAACCAGGTGGGCCAGACGGGGTCCACACCTCGGCATCCGAAAGGGCTGGCGAGTTGCTGCCATGGTGAAGAACCCCACGTTGTCGGCTGGCGATTCATCAAGGAGCGCCGCGCCGTTAATCTGGATGCGAACTGCGGTTGGGCTCGCGGCAAGGCGGATGTGCTCTATGTCGCAGATGCCTTCGCGGTGATAGAACGAGTCAGTCAGTTGCTGGCGGAGCGGAGCGCCGCAGCGGGAGCGTAGGGCTAGGCGAATTCAGCCGGAGCGCCGGCTGAGCATTTCCTGATAGGCCTTGGCGAGCTGCGCCTTGGCCTCCGGGCTCAGTGGCGGTGGGTCGTCGCCGGGGCGGTAGTCGCGAAACGCCCTCACGCTCTTGCGCAAACTTTCGACGAACTGGACGCAGGGGGGACAGTCTGCGATGTGGCGCTCGATCTGTTCGCAGGTGTCCACTGGCAGTTCGCCGTCGATGTATTCCGACAGCATCTCAAATACGTCGAGGCACTCTTGTGGGCTCATCCGGCGTACACTCCTTTCGATGTTCGTAGATGCTGATCCAAGGTTTGCCGCAAGGCCAGCCGCGCCCGATGCAGCCTGGTCTTGACGACATCCACGCTGACGTCCAGGATCTTCGCAGTTTCTTCCGTGCTGAGCTCCTCGACGTCGCGCAAAAGAAATACGGCCCTGTACAAGTCCGGCAGTCCTTTCACGGCCGCCGACAGTACCTCACGCAACTGGGCGTTGGCCGCCGCCATTTCCGGCAGCGCCGACCAGTCTGCGATGTCCAACTTCATGGCGTCCCCGCCACTCTTGGCTGGACGCACCTCATCGAGAGAGATCTCCACCTCCGGCGCGAATACGCTCTTGCGCCGCTTCATAAGACAGAAATTTCTGGCGATCCGGAATACCCAACTCTTCAGGTGTTCCGGCTCGCGCAACTGATCGAAACTCTCGAACACCTTCAGCAGCGTCTCTTGCGCCACTTCTTCAGCGTCCTCCCGGTGCCCGCACATCATGAAGCTGTAGTTAAACAGCTTCGTCCGATAGGCGGACACGAAGGTCTCGAAAGCACCAGCGCTGCCGTCAAGCAGCGCCCGGGCAAGTTCCAGATCCGGCGATTGGCCTGGGTTCACTCTCCCATGGTAGAAGATGCGCGAGGGGACGCGAAGTGACAGGCGATCAGCGGGCGCGAGGTTACCTTCGGGCGACCACCACCGTGATGTCATCGGCGGCCGGCGCTCCCTGCGTGAACTGGGCCACAGCTTCGATGACGGCCTTTCACGATCGCCTCCGCAGGCTCTCCGGCGTGGGCATGGATCAGCTCACCCAGGCGCTCCTCACCGAACTCTTCATCCACATCCGGCTTGGCAGCTTCGGTCACACCGTCGCTGAACATCACCAGAATGTCGCCGGGGTCCATCCGGACCTGATCGTGCTGGTAGGCGAACTTGGGCATGATGCCCAGGACGATGCCGCCGGTCTTCAGGGTCTCGATCTCGCCGGAGCGGCGGACGAGCAGGGGCGGATTGTGGCCTGCATTTGAATAGGTCACCTCTCCCGTAACCGGGTCGATAATGCAGATGAAGAAGGTGATGAAGCGGTTGTCAGGACAGTTGGAGGCGATGGCGCGATTCAGGCGGGTAACTCTGCGGGACAAATCGTCACACTCTTCAAACAGCACCTGAACGCGGGCTTGCAGGCTGGACATCATCAGGGCAGCGGGCATTCCCTTGCCGGCCACGTCGCCCACCAGAACGCCGACGCGTCCGTCCGGGTAGGTGAGAAAATCGTAATAATCGCCGCCCACCGTCCGGCACGCGGCGGTGGTGCCCGCCAAGTCAAGCCCGGGAACCCTGGGAGCTGAGGCGGGCAGAAGTCCCCGTTGAATCTTGGCGGCTTGTTCCAGTTCGTTGGCCAGCATGCGCTCGGCCTGTTCCACCTCGGCGAGCCGGGCGTGCTCGATACGGATGGCGGCGACATTCGCCATGACCGTCAGCAGGTTGAGATCCTCGCGGGTGAAGGGCCGGATGAGGTTCGGAGAATCGACATAGATCAGGCCAATGACGCGGTCTTTCGCTTGGAGCGGCGCGGCCATCATGCTGCGAACGTTCTGGGCCACGATGCTGGCCCGCTCGCGAAACGCCTGGTCCAACTGGGCGTCCATGACGAGCACCGAGGCGCCGTCCTTGATGACTCGGTCGCGGACCGCCGAACTGATCTGGAATCCCTCGCCGCGCGCCACCTTTACCACCAGGTTCTCTCCTTCGAGGGCCATCAGCACTCCCCGGTTCGCGCCGACTGCTTCGAGCGACAGATCCATGATCACTTCGAAGAGTTCGTCGAGGGACAGATGACCAGCCAGTTCACGCCCCGCCCGGATGAGGGCGCGGGTTTGCAGGCTGCCCTGAAAGACCCTGGTCTTGCTAAAGTCCTCCACCTCCGGGCCCATCATTCCTTCCAGGCTGGTGGCGACGGTGGTTGTTGCCGCGGTCACCACGTCGGTATCCACAAAAACTACAGTCGTTGACGGTCCCTCTTCCGCGCCTCCCACTTCGCAGAACTCGATGGTGAGATGGCCGGCCGAGATGCGGTCACCCTTCTTGAGCCCATACGGAGCGGTGATCCGGTTGCCATTGACAAGGGTTCCATTCTTGCTGCCCAAGTCCTGAATGGTCCAACCGTCAACGGATCTTTCGAACACCAAGTGCTGGCGCGACAAGCCGACGTCTTCGGGATAGCAAAGGTGGTTGTTAGCCGAGCGGCCTAACGTCAGACGGTCGTGCTCGAGGGGAACCGCACGGCTCTTTCCGTCCGGGGTGCGGATGGTCAATTCGTAGGTGGATACACTAGTTGCGGATGCCACGTTACGAGATTACCTCAGTCATGCGTCCCGGGTGGACCTGTTCGACGTGAAAGTTTACGTCTATTACATCGGAAAGACCCGCGATCCGCACTCCAATGCACTGGCGGGCGAGTATTTGAAGCGCACTGGACGCTATCTGCAGTGCGAGATGCGCGAGATTCATCCTGGGCGGTTCGACCTCTTCGCAAAGCATCCGGCGGCCACGAAGGTCCTGCTGGATCCCGCCGGAAAGCGAATGGATTCGGCACAGTTCACCGCGCTGGTGGCCAAAGCGGAACTGGATGCCAGGGACCTGGTGTTTCTGCTAGGAGGGGCCGAAGGCCTTCCAGAGGAGTGGAAACCTCGAGCCGACCTGCTATTGTCGCTGAGCCCGATGACGTTTCCCCACGAGTTGGCCCGGGCGATGCTGGCTGAGCAGATCTATCGCGCTGCAACAGGGATGCGGGGGCATCCCTATCCGCGGTAATAAGAAAATCGGCGGTTCACCTTACCCGCAGCCCGAACTCGCGCAGGGGGTCCGGATCGGAACCATACAGGCGAACCCAATAAATCCCCGACGCTAGTCGCTCGGACGTCTGGGCGACGAGTTTGGCGCCCTCCCGGGTTGGAATGCCGGTCCACAGAGTCCGGCCATTCTCATTCACAATCTGCAACCGATAGGCTGCCGCGGGTAAATCGGCAGCGTTGATTGCCAGTTGGATAGGTCCTTGGGCCGGAACATTTACCACTCCCGCCGTGTCGGATCCGCGGTAGGTCACGTCCCAGGTGACCAGGGTAGGGGCTGTCCGGTCCGTTTGGTAGTGGAGCATGGGCAGGGCGAAAGCCAGCAGCAACGCGGCAACGGCACCGCCGTAGGCTAATCGTGGAACCGCGACGAAAGCAGCCAGCCGGGAAAAGATGGATGGGCGGGCGGGATCGGGGTTGAGCCTGTGCGCCTGGCAGGCCGTTTTCATTTGATTGACGAACGTCTCAACTTTGGCCAGTTCGTCCTGACACCGGTGGCAAACAAACAGGTGCTCTTCCACACGTTCTGACTCACCATCGGACAGATGCTTGAGCGAAAAGCGTTCGAGAATCTCCTCGCTGGGATGTGCATGCAATTCGACTATCATTGATGCCTCCATGGGCCATTGCAGCCCCGTACACTACCAAACACGACTGAATGTCTAGTGTGCAGCTGAAACGGAAGTTCTCGCAAAAAATGCAGTGAGTGGGCGCTGCAGCTTTCGTTTTCCGAGTTCTCCGAATCGAGCCTTGGCGCGAGACTTCAAGAGCCGGAACTGCGTCTCCGACAGTGACATCTCGTCGCAGATCTGTTCCTGGGGCTGTTCATACAAATAAAAGCGGGTGAGGATCTCCCGATCGCGGCTGGACATGCGACCGAGAACGGATTGCACGAGTTCCCGGCGCTGCCGGTCCATGGCGTTCTGTTCGGGTGTGGATGCCTGATCCACCAACCGTATGCCAGGATCCATCTCGGCCTGCTCTCTGCGGCGGTGAACGGCGTCTTCGATGTAAGCCGCCACTTGGCGGCGGACGATGGTTCGGACAAAGCCCATCAGCCGCTCGGGTTCGCGGAGGTCGCCCCGGCGAACAGCCTGCACGACGATTAAGAACGTGTCGTGGACTTTGTCATCCAGTTCCTGGGGCCCCAACTGACGGCACAGATAATAGCGGATTCCGCGGGCGAAAATCTGGTACAACTCGGTCATTGCGCTGTCGTCGCCCGCCCGGATCCGGCTGACCAGCAGGGCCCAGTTTACGGCAGGCGATTCATAGGCGTCCTCGACATGGGGCACGGTCTGCTCGCCGGTGGTGGACCCGACGCTTTCGACATCACCTGAGTTGGTTGCAGCGGCTTCCGAGCTTTCCGTCATGACTGTCAGTTGCTCCTTCCCATCAGCTGATATGCGGCCCAATACCCGGGCTTGGCCCGCCAGGTCTTGGAGTGGATCATGTCCAGTTGTGCCCGGCGCAGTGCTTCCGCCGGCACTATGCCGTCGCCCGTCCCGGCTTCTCGCAAGTGATCGTAGAACCGAGCCACCAGTTCGCCGTTGTCGTCGGGCATCGGTCGCAGCGTGGCAATCACCGCCCGCGCGCCTGCCATCAGCCAGGCTCGGGACAGTCCCATCAGGCCAGCCGCCGGCACCGCCTCGGCTTTCGACGAACTGCATCCATTCATGACCACAATGGCTCCTGGCACGCTCAGGCTCGCAATATCGTCGCTGGTCAGCAATTCCAGCTTCGGAATGCCCCAGGCCGTCGAGGCAAGCCCGAGCGCAATCGCGGTCTTCTCCTCGCCTTCGTGCCACAGAAAGTGGGTGGCGATATGAACAAACCGAGGCTTTCGCCCAAGTTCCGCTACGAATGCAGTCCGGTTCAGGGCGGATCCCTTCAGCTCCGTAACGCCAGTTCCCGCACGCCGCCCGCACTCGGTGACCTCGCGCCCGCTTGCCACCAACCGGGGCCACTGGCGAATGCCGGTAGCCATGGGTTGAATGCCGGGTACGACGTCGCGCCACGTCCAACCGCGGGTTGCTCCGGAGCGATAGCGAGGGTCGGCGACATTATAGATCCCATCGCCGGCACCAATAAAGCCCTCGTTACCAAGCCTGCCGGAGGTGTCTTCCGCCGAGATCGCCCAAGCACCTGGCACCAGTTCCAAAGCTCTATCCTCCACCAGGTAGACCGGCTTCCCCTCGCTGCGGCGGCTCACCAATGCGGAAATGGGAAGATCGAAGAGTCCCTGGTCCAGTGCGACCAGCCAGCGGCGTCCGCTTCGGTCCGCGGCGATACCGCCGAACAGGCTCATGAACGTGCGTTCGGCAAGCGGCGTCATTTCGGGCTCGCCTTTGTCCAAAGCCGCCCGCATACAGACGATGCCGTGTTCCAGGTCGCTTTTTCCAGGTAGCACTTTCATCTCGAACGATCTATTCGAAATCACCCACCGATAGGAGATCTTGTCCCCCGTGTGGAAACTGACTAGCGTACGAGAGTTCCCTAACACTTGCTGTAAACGAGTAAGTGAAAGCCGAGTGGAAAAATTCTCCTGAGAATTTAGCTCAAAAGAGCTGAACAAAGGCGCTAAATCCGTACCCGCTTTAGCGGGTATTTCGTTTTCACGAGGGCCTTCCGCACCTGCGTTCGCTTCCATTTCAGCCAGCGTCAAGCGCAATCGCGTGGCGCGCTCGCGATTGGCGGGCGAAGGCTGCAAGGAGCCAAACTCGTCCGCTTCAATGGATCTCAGCTCCTCACAGACTCTCCAGTATTCAGGCGGGACGCGGTTTGTCCAAGCTCGACCACGCGTCAGGTTCTCCCGGAGGCTCGCCGTCCGGATTCGTTCGTTCAACTCCCAGGCCAGAACCGCATACCGCTCGTCGCCGGATTGGCGGTAGAGTTCGGCAGCAGTTTCCACCGCTCCGTCGTAGATCCCCTGATCCTGCCCTAACGCTTGCTGCTGCAATAGAACGTCGGTGCTGATCCGGAAACTGTCCGCAAACAAACCGCGGCTGCGCCATTCCTCGGCAGCATCAGCGGCGCGGAGGTGATCGGCGAGGGCGCCGCGCAAGTCGCCTCGTGCCCATAGGATGCGGGCACGAGTGCCATACATCATGTACGAAGGAAGCTGTACCAAGTCGCCCCGGCGGTTCGCAAAGGCCGCGTCGATCAGGTTCCGCGCGGAGTCCAAGCGGCCCCTCCTCCGATTCAGCTCAGCCAGATAGTATTGGGTGGCATAGAGGTTCAGGTCATGGTCGAACGTACGGATTCGAAAGGCGGTGTTGAGCGCCGTTTCAGCACGATCCAGATCGCCGGCACGCAACAGTCCGATTCCCATCTGGTCCCAAGCCATGGACTCGGCGCGGGTGTCACCGGCGCGAAATGAGACATCGATCGCCTCATTGAACAACCGAAGCGCCCGATCGCCTTCGCGCCGCATCAGAAGAATTCGTCCGAGATTGGCAAGGACCTGGGACCTGCGCTCGGCGTCGGCGTCGTCCGGCATCAGACGGTAGGCATGCTCGGCGGCCTCCAGCGCGGAGGTCGTGTCAAAGGCGTGCGCATAGAGAGAGGATAAGTTGCTGAAAGCGACAGCCGCCCGCAGCCGAAGCCCAGCGCGCAGCGCGACATCTCGCGTCCGAAGGTAGTCGTCCAGGGCGCGCTCGTACTCTCCGGAGGCAAAATGCGCCCCGGCGAGCATATTAAGAAAGTAGGTCGCCGCTACAGGATCCTGGTCCCGAGTAGCACTCTCATATCCTTGCTGGGACAGTTCGATAGAATCCACCAGCCGGTGCTGGCGGTACATTTCCAGCGCCCGGCTTCCAAGTTTCCGCAAATGTGCGTTGTCTCCTGACGCGACCGCCCTCGACGGTCGCGGACGGGTGCTCAGAAACAGAGCAACAGCACAGCAGACCAAAAGTTTTTTTATCACGAATAACGGATTACAGGGTTGGACTCAGTGGCGTGTCGGACAGGACCGTCCCATAGGTACGGAAGCAGTCGTTCAGTACCTATGGGAATAGTATCAGATCTTCAGATCAATTTGGCCGAATAACGGCCTCATCGATGAGGTGTGCCGCAATGCGGCAGCTATCTATACTGCCAAAGCCTAGACCATGAAGTCCGGCGGATGCACGATGATGATAGGTTCGCCCATTGTTCTCTCTCCTTATAGTTGTTGTTCGGTCGATTGCAGGGGCCGCTTTAGTGCCGCGGTACCGTTCCGCCAGTTTGGTTTCACCCGCGCTGAATCGGAAACGCTCTCAAACTTCTCTTCCCGTCTTCAAGTTACCTTGGAGGTCTATCTAGTCGATGCAGGCGTTTTTTGCAACTAATTGAAGTAATTGGAGATAATTATTTGCATTTTTTGTGAACGACGAAAATCGGGGTATCCGTTTTCCCTTCCTGTTCAGAACGGGGCGCGTAAAGCGATCCCGATCTGATACGATCTGAAGCGCTATGTTCCGAATCACCCGACGCGATTGCCTTCAAGGAACCCTGGCCGCGACGCTGGCTGCCGCGCCGTCCGCCTCTGCCTCTACTCCCGCCCGCAAGACCGCTCCGGGCCGGCCCGGGATCAAACTGGCCGAGATTCTAAATCCGGGCCAGACGGACCGCTTCCGCCTGCTCTCGCAGATCGGCGTGACTCACGCGATCGCCGGCGTTTCCGGCGTGTTGGGCAAGGTCCCGAAAGGCCAATACGTTGACGCGCTGGCCAAAGTGCAGGCTGAATACAAGGCGGCGGGGCTGACCATCGCCGGCGTGGAGAGCCATCCGGTGGCGGCCGAGAAGATCAAACTCGGCATTAACGGACGGGACGAGGAGATCGAAAACTACATCGCGGCGATCAAGGCGCTGTCCGAGGTCGGCATCGATCTGGTCTGCTACAACTGGATGGCCGGCATCGGATGGTACCGGACGAAGACAGACATCCCGGAACGTGGCGGCGCCTTGTCGAGCGAGTTCGACTACGCGGAGGCGCAGAAGCAAGGGCTGACGGAGTGGGGAGAGATTCCGGAAGAGAAGATCTGGGCCAACATGGAATACTTCCAGCGGGCCGTAATGCCCGTGGCCGAGAAGACGCGGGTGAAGATGGCGCTACACCCGGACGATCCGCCGATTTCACCCCTGCGCGGAATCGGGCGCATCCTCACCAGCGCGGCTAATTACCGCCGCGTGATGAACATCGTGCCCGGGCCGATGAACGGTGTCACCTTCTGTCAGGCGAATTTCATGGCCATGGGCGAGGACATCGAGGCCCTGGCCAAGGAATGGCTCAAGCAGAAGAAGATCTTCTTCGTCCACTTCCGCGACATCCAAGGCACCCGGGAGCATTTCCGTGAGACTTTCCACGACAATGGCCCGCACGATATGGGACGGATGCTGGCGGTATATCACGAGGGCGGATTCGACGGTCCCATGCGGCCCGACCACGCGCCCACCCTCGAGGGCGAATCGAACAACAATCCGGGCTACGCCATGATGGGGAAGATCCTCGCCTTCGGTTACATGAAGGGCTTGATGGAAGCGCAGAACATCCCCTACGCGTAATCCTATTTCACGCGTTTGAGATCGAGCTTGGCGCTGAATTTGTTCTCGCCCTTTTCTCCACCGCCGACGAGATGATCATCGCCGTTCCTTAAGGCCGTGTCCCTCACCGGGCTCCACAACGAGTAGGATGCGATTCTCTTCCACACGCCCGTTCGTGATTGGGAAACGTTCGCCTTCGTCGGCACCGCCGAATCACTTTCGAAGGCGATGGTCCCAGTCCATCTCCCAGTGACATCCCCGCCCAGTAAAGTTGCGGCGGAGAGAACCAGTGCGCAAAACAGGTACTTCATGCCGGGCAGATACGCGGCCTAAACGCACCGTGTTCCATGATCTTTCCGACCGGCCGTCACCGGTATATGATGGGCGCATGGCCAGATTCAGGACTGAGGAGTCTGAAATGGGACGGCGCCGATTTCTGGAGGGCGCGCTGGCGGCAACCGGAATCGCGCCGCTGTGCTGTATGACCCGGGCATTGCCGCCGGACTGCCTAACGTTCGAACCGGGCCGGATCACAGTGGACCTCGGGAATATTCCGGAATTGAGCCGGACCGGAGTATCTTTCGCCGTCGTCAATGAAGAACGGAAGATCAACCTCATGCTGATCCACGCCGAGCGTGGACGCTTCGTTGCAATGGACCGCACCTGCACCCACGGCGGCGCGCAGTGCACCTACAACTCGAAGCGGCGAACGCTGCAGTGCACCAGTCTGAATCACGCGGAATACGACCTGCGCGGCACGCTCTTACACGGTCGCACGCACGGCAACCTGCGAACGTATCGGACGGCCGTGTCCGGATCGAAAGTGGAGATCCTGCTGGAGCCCAACGCGTGATGAAGGTGTGGGCGGCGCTCATCATTGTTTCGGTGGCGGCTTTCGCTCAAGCGCCGAAGTTCGTTCCAATCCCGGCCGGGGCTGGGCAGGAACGCCCGTTCCGGATGGCAGCGACGGAGACTACGGTAGCCGAGTTCGAGGCGTTTGTCCGCGCCACGGGTTACCGCACCGTCGCAGAGGAATCCGGTGCGGCGCGAACATGGCGGGCGCCCGGATTTCCAGTCAGCCGCAAGCAGCCGGTGGTGTATGTGACGCCCTCCGACGCCATCGCATTCTGCGAGTATATCGGCGCTCGATTGCCCTCCGATGCCGAGTGGGAGTACGCTGCGGGGGCCGGGGCGATGACTCGCCATTATTGGGGCGACGCCATAGACGACCGGTATCTGTGGTACCGGGCCAACTCGAATGATCGACCGCATCCCGTCCGTACCAAGTTGCCCAATCGCTGGGGACTGTACGATATGGAGGGCAACGTGTGGGAATGGGCGCTCTCGCCGCCGGACAAAGGCGAGACGATGGCGAACCGGCGCGGCGGATCCTGGATTGACTGCGAAGACATCGACGGCGGCCCCGGCAAGCCGCCCGGACAGATGATCGGGGTGTCCAAGTATTTCAAAATACCGATCCGATTGAATCACCGGTACGATGACATCGGGTTCCGTTGCGCCCGCTCGGATCCTCAATGAAGGGGCTTCTCTATGACCATTAGAACTGTCTTTTACGTCGCGCTGACGGCAGGCTTGCTCCGCGCACAACCAAACCTGGACGACGTGGTGCAGCGCACGTTGAAGGAGTTCGCCGTCCCCGGAATCTCGGTCGGAATCGTTAAGGATGGCAAAGTCGTGACGGCTCGCGGCTTCGGGATTCGCAAGCTGGGCGCGAATGCCCCGGTCACGGAGAAGACCCTGTTCGGGATCGCGTCCAACACCAAGGCCTTCACCTCCGCGGCGCTGGCCATGCTGGTGGACGAAAAGAAGATCGACTGGGACCAGCGCGTGGTGGATATTCTGCCGTCATTCCAGATGTCGGACCCCTACGTTTCCCGCGAGATGAGGGTGCGCGACCTGCTTGTCCACCGCAGCGGGTTGGCGCTAGGCGCAGGCGATCTGATGCTGTTTCCCGACGGCGACTTGAAGGCGAGCGACCTGTTTCACCGGCTTCGTTATGTGCCGCTTTCCACCAGCCTTCGAAGCAAGTACGCTTACGACAACATTCTGTACGTCGTGGCGGGGGCAGTCATTGAGCAGGTCTCGGGCAAGCCGTGGGGCGAGTTTGTACGGACGCGCATTTTCGAACCACTCGGAATGACGCGAACTCACGCCCATTTTTCCGAAATACCGGAAGGCGACGACCTTGCTTTCCCGCACGCACCGGAGAACGGCAAGGTGCGCGTTGTGGATCACACACTCCTCGATGCCGACGCTCCCGCGGGCGCCATTCAGTCCTCGGTGGAAGACATGTTGAAGTGGGTCAGCGCACAGCTCAAAGAAGGTGAATATCCCAGCGGCCGGTTGTTCTCCGCCCGTCAATCGCGAGAGATGTGGACCCCTCATATCTTCATTCCGATCCCGGCGGGTGGCCCCAAGGAACTGGCCGCGTTGAAGCCGAACTTCCAGGCATACGCGCTCGGGTGGGTGACCTCCGATTATCGCGGACACAAGATCGTCCATCACACCGGTGGACTGAACGGCATGGTGACCCGAGTGACCCTGGTTCCGGACATGCAACTCGGGGTGGTGGTATTGACCAATCAGCAGGAAGGCGGCGCATTCCAGTCCGTGACGATGACCATTCTCGATCATTATTTGAATGCACCTTCGACAGACTGGGTGGCGGCCTACGGAGCGGTCCGGAAACGCCAACTCGGCGAGGCGCAGAAGACCGTGGCAAAAGCGGCTTCGGAGCGAGTTACCGGCACCAAGCCCTCGTTACCTCTCGCCCGCTACGCCGGACGCTACCGCGATCCCTGGTATGGCGACGTCGTCGTCGAAGAGAAGAACGGCGGGCTATGGATGCGGTTCACCCATTCCGCCGCGCTCGCCGGACCGCTGGAACATTTCCAGTACGATACGTTCATAGCGAAATGGACCGACCGATCCCTGGATGCCGACGCCTACGTGACCTTTTCGTTGAACGCCGATGGGTCCATCGAACGGGTGAAGATGAAGGCTGTGTCGCCGTTGACGGATTTCAGCTACGATTTCCACGACCTGGCGTTGACGCCCGCTCCGAAGGACGCGCCCGCGTACGACTGAGCGCGGCCGAAAGCCCTTTAGGCGTTGTACAACTCCGGTATGGTCTGTGGCACGAAGTTGTCCACCTTGACGTTGTTCACGATGACCACCCACTTGCCATCGCTCGGGTTCTTCGCTTTCGCGAGACCCCGAATGTAACGCGGCAGGAATTGCTCCATTTCGACGATGTCGTACTGTAGCTTGGCCTTTTTATTGAGATCGGCCGGGTTGTCCACGTGGTTAGCCTCCAGAATGTCGTCCAACGTGCCTTCGACGTAGCCCGCGCCGTAGTGCGGACCGAGCGTGATCCGGTAGTCCACTTCGACACCCATGTTCACGTACTGCTTGACCACTTCCTCGATCTTCGCCGACATCTCCGTGTTCGCACCGCCCCAGAACGGGATCAGGTTGAGCGCGTTCGCTCCCGGAGCCATTCAGGTGATGGTTCAGCATATGGGCCAGAACGTAATGATTCTTGGCGCCGTAGCCACCACCGGGCATTTCGTAGTAGCGGCACTTCAGAACGTTCCACTCCGGCGCGGCGACACCCACCGCAGTCTGATCCGGCGCGCTGCCGAACTCGACGCCCAACTTTGGATCCGGGATGAACGTGAGGGTCGGCGCCTGCATACCGCCGGTGAATGCAATGTGCGCCCCGCGCGTCAGCGTCACCCTGGACTTCGCCAATCCCGCAGCCCCCGCCAACACCCGGATCCGGCGCATGTAAGCCTCCACAGCCTTCGCCTGCGATGACTTTTTACCGATCCCGTTATAATACGTTGCCGTTTTCTGGTAGATGGCCCCCAGCAGGCTGATGAAGCCGTCGTCGAGTTCGAACTCGAGGCCGGCCCAGTCCCCGCCAAATCCGTGGTCTGGAACGACGTTCTTCTTCGAACAGGATTCCAGCCAGAGCAGGAGACTGTCCCACAACTTCATCTCTGAGGATGCAAAACCGGGCAGGCGCCCCTGTTTCAGCATGTTCTCCGAGTTGCGGACCGAGTGATGGCGTGGCCATGCGCGGATCCCCCTACTCAAGAGAGTGTACGACAGCTATTCCGCAATTTGCCGGAGATTCTTCTCCAGTAGTTCCGCGAAGTTCTCGCCCGATTCGGACCACAGTTGCCGCCGCTCCAGTCGCAGCCGGTCATCCAGGTCGTGCACCAGCCGCAGCAGGCTCTGAACGTTGGCGCGGATCATCCGGATTCCTTCGGGTCCGCCGGGTCCGGGAAGGAACTGCTCATCGAGGCCGAAATCGATGCGCAGGTGGTCGTCCGTGTCGTGGCTGAATTCGGGACCGTAGCAGGAGAGCAAAACGCGCGAGGGGGCCAGTTTCCATTCTTCATCCAGCGTCCACAGATCCCAGGAGGCCTCGAGTTCGTAGCAGGCATCGGCGTTCTGGAACTCTTTGGCGCTGGTGATCACGGCCGCCGGATTCACCGGAGCGGCCACCGGCAACTCAATCAGTGGAGGTTCGGTGTACTCCAAGGCGTAAATGCGGAACGCCGAGTCGCCTCGGCGCAGCTTCGAGAACGGAAAAGCCTGTAGCACCTTCTCGTAATGACGAAGCATCGACATCGGTCCGAAGCCGCGAATCCAAAAGGATAGATACAGCCGATCAGCCATTTTCCGCCCTCTGTGTTACCCGCGCGATTTCGCTCCGCACCTTACCCTCATCCGGCCAGTCGCCCATCGTGTCGATGACACGAGTGAAAAATCCATCGCGCCAGGGAAGCTCATCCGGCGTCCCGGGCACGATCATGACGTTGTCGAAGTCGCAAGTGGCCTTTCGCGCCTCGTAGATCGCATCGCCTTGACCCAAGGCCACCACTACACCGCGATCGATCCGCCGGGCCAGGGCAATAAACAGCTCGAGATCCGGGATACCCAGAAAGAGTACCCGCTCGTCAGGACGAATGCCGTCCGGAATCTGTAGTTGCCAATTTTCACCAGTCCGTTGTCGGACAGCACCGCTTCTGCCTGCTCGGCTGTGAAGTCCTGGGTTTTGGCCGAATGGTTCATCGAGCAGAACTTCGGGCCGCACATCGAACAAAACGCCGCGTCTTTGAATCCCTCTTCGGGCAGAGTCTCGTCGTGATAGGCGCGGGCCGTTTCCGGATCCAGCGACAGGTCGAACTGCCGGTTCCAATCGAAGTTGAAACGTGCTCGCGACAGTTCGTCGTCGCGATCGCGGGCGCCTGGACGGTGCCGGGCAATGTCGGCAGCATGGGCGGCGATTTTATATGCGATGATGCCGGCCTTCACGTCTTCCCGGTTGGGGAGTCCCAGGTGCTCCTTGGGGGTGACATAGCAGAGCATCGACGCGCCATACCAGCCGATCATGGCAGCGCCGATAGCCGACGTTATATGGTCGTAGCCGGGGGCGATGTCGGTGACCAATGGACCCAGGGTGTAGAAGGGAGCCTCGTCGCACATCTCGTTTTCCTTCTCAACCTGCATCTGGATCTGGTCCATGGGAATGTGGCCGGGACCTTCGATCATGGTCTGGACGTCGTACTTCCAGGCCGTACGGGTCAACTCGCCGAGCGTCTTCAACTCCGCGAACTGGGCCTCGTCGCTGGCGTCGGCGAGGGAGCCGGGACGGAGTCCGTCACCGAGAGAGAAGCTGACGTCGTACTTCTGGAATATCTTACAGATACGATCGAAATTCTCATATAACAGATTCTGTTTGTGATTCTTCACCATCCACTCCGCCAGGATGGCTCCGCCGCGGCTCACGATGCCAGTGATCCGCTTCTGCGCCAGGGGAATGTATTGGACCAGAACGCCGGCATGAATGGTCATGTAATCCACGCCCTGCTCGGCCTGTTCCTCGATCACTTCAAGCATCACGTTGATGTTGAGATCCTCGACACGGCGGACGCGAGCCAGCGCTTCGTAGATAGGCACGGTCCCGATGGGAACCGGGGAGTTCCGGATGATCTGCTGGCGGATGAGCGGAATGTCGCCGCCCGTTGAAAGGTCCATCACGGTGTCGGCGCCGTATTTGATGGAATACCGCAGCTTCTCCAGTTCCTCGGCGATGTTGGAAGTGGTGGACGAGTTCCCGATGTTGGCGTTGATTTTACAGGTGGCGTTCACGCCGATGGCCATCGGCTCCAGGTTGGTGTGACGGATATTGGCGGGGATGATCATGCGTCCGCGGGCCACCTCGGACCGGACCAGTTCCGGCTCGATCCGCTCGCGGCGGGCGACAAAGTGCATCTCCTCCGTGACCACGCCCTGCCGGGCGTAGTGCATCTGTGTTCGGATCGCATCGTGTTGCCGGGCGGCAACCCAGTCGGTTCGCATACGTTTAAGTTAGCAGAGCCGGGCGATTGAAGTCGGACTGCTGCCCGCGGCACCCGATATACTGAAAAATCATGTTCAAAATCGGCCTTCTTTCCGTCCTGGCTTTGCTTGCCGCAACGGTCTCCGCGGATCCGATCCCACGGGATGAGTACCACCAGCGCCGGGTGGACCTTCGCAAGAAGCTCGACGGCACGCTGGTCCTATTCGGCTACACCGAGGGTGCGGACGAAGTTTACCGGCAATCGCAGAATTCGAACTTCTACTACCTGACGGGTTGGACCGAACCGGGAGCTGTTGTTCTGCTTACACCGGCGGAAGAGATCCTGTTCCTGCCGCACCGTAACGCGCGCCGTGAAATCTACAACGGCAAGCGCATCGCTCCCGAGGACGCGAACGCCGCTGCAGCTACGGGGTTCGAATCCGTGCAGCCTCCCGAGAAACTCGAGTCGGCGCTCCACCGGGCGATGGAATCGCACCCGGCGGTATACGTCATCGGAGATCCGGCTTCCACAGCCAGAGTGAAAGCCATCGCGCCGTTTCGGGAGGTCACAGATGGAAGCCGGCTGCTGGCCCCGCAGCGCATGAAGAAGTCCGCCGCCGAGATCGCCGCAATTCGCCACGCCACCGATGTCTCCATGGATGCCCACCGGGCCGCCTGGAAACGGCTCACCCCGGGGACGTACGAATACCAGGCCGCTGCCACGTTCACCGCCACGCTGCTGGAAGCCGGTTGCGAGGGCAACGCCTATGAGCCGATTTTCGGATCGGGACCGAACTCGACCACCCTGCACTACAGCGCCAACTCGCGGCGGATGGACTCCGGAGAGGTGGTGGTCATCGATGCGGCAGCCAAATGCGGCGCCTACACCAGCGACATCACTCGCACGATCCCAGTCGGTGGAAAGTTCACAACGCGACAGCGCGAGATCTACAACATCGTGCTCGGGGCGCAGCAGGCGGTAATCGACGCCATCAAGCCCGGCATCGCGCTGAACGACCTCACGCGCATTGCGCGCGAGTACATCGACAAGCAGGGCAAGGACAAGGACGGCAATCCGCTCGGGAAATACCTGCCGCATGGGGTCAGCCATCCCGTGGGGCTCGACGTCCACGACCCGTCCAGCATGAACGCGAAGCTGGAAGCGGGGATGGTAATCACAGTGGAGCCTGGAATGTATTTGCCGGACGAGAAAATCGGAATCCGAATTGAGGATACCGTCCTGGTAACGGAGAAGGGCGTTACCCTACTAAGTGGGGCATTGCCACGAAGTGCGGACGAGGTTGAAAAAGCTCTGGCCCGGTAAGGGGTTGGCCACGAAGTTGAGGCGGCCCACGCCCTGGACCTTGTCCGGCTACCTGGCTGTGGTTTCGGTTGCCGCGGCCGTCGCCGTTCTGGCCGGCTGGACCGGCTTTGCCTCCCGCATCGACAACTACGCATACGACTTCCTGTTCGGGCTCTATCCTCCGCAGTCCTGGAGTCCGGAATCGGCCGTCCTCGCGATTGACGAAGAAACCCTGAATCGTTTTGGCGGGATGCGGAACATCCGCACGATCCTGGCCGATGCTTTGGACCTGATCGCACCCGCCAATCCGCGCGCAGTGGCAGTGGACGTGATTCTGGCGGACACCGGTGACCCGTCGGAAAATGCCCGTCTCGAGGCAGCGATGGAGAGAACGCCGAACCTTGTGCTCCCATGCGACACAGTCCGGTCCGGCTGGGAGGACCCGCTCCCGCAATTTCGCCGGCACGCTGCGGCGGTGGGCCATATCCACGCCGATGAGGACGCCAGCGACGGAGTGATCCGAAAGATCCAGTTGGAAATGGTGACCCGCGCTGATCGCCGGTGGGCGTTGGGACTGGTGGCCTTTCAGTGCGCTCGAGGCCGGCCGCCGATCATCGAATCGCCAGACGACGTGGAGGTGGCCGGGGTACGAATCCCAGCGGCTCGGGCCGGTGACGATCGCCCTTTGCGCATCCGCTTCCCACGCCCGGAGACGGCGATGACGGTGGCCGAACTACAGCGCGATCCGAGCCTCGCGGAGAGGCTTCGCAATAAGACGGTGTTTCTGGGGATCACGGCTTTGACCGCCGCGCGGGACCGCTGGACCACTCCGGTGCGCCTCTCGATTCCGGGGGTGGAGGTACACCGAGATGCGTTCGAGACCATCGCGCAGGGGAAGTTCCTGACCCCGGTCTCCGACCTGGCGGTGCTGGTGGTCTGTCTGGCACTGGCCGTCACGGCGGCGCTGATTTTCTGGTTCAGAGGCGACTGGATCGCTTACGGCCTAGGCGGTGTGCTGCTGCTGGCGGGCCACTCGGTGCCGGCGTTTCTGTTCCGCAACGGCCTGGTGTTCCCATATTTCGCCAGTGTGTCGGCAGCCTGGCTGCCGGTGGTGAGCGCAGCCACCTACCGATATTTCGCAGTCCGGAAGGCTCTGGGCGATTCCGAATCGGACAGTGCCCGCTATCGTCAGGCCATCCACTTCGTCACGCACGAGATGAAGACCCCGCTAACCGCGATCCAAGGATCCAGCGAGCTCATGGGACGTTACACACTTCCGGAGGAGAAGCGCACCCAGATGGTGCAGATGATCAACTCCGAATCGAAACGGCTGGCGCGTATGATCCAGACGTTCCTGGATGTGGAGCGGCTATCGGCGGGTCAGATGGAGTTGAAGCGCGAGAGTTTTCAGGTCCGCGAGATCGTCACAACGTGTGTCGAACGGGCGCGTGTCCTTGCCGAGCGCAAGCAGATTGTGATCCACCAGGGCGAGACCGGAACCGAGCTTTTGACGGGTGACCGCGAACTGATGGAATATGCGGTATACAACTTGCTAACGAATGCAGTGAAGTATTCCCCGGCTGAGACAGAAGTGTGGGTTTCCGCCGAGCGTTCCGGCGCCCTGGTGCGGATATCGGTCCGCGATCAGGGTATCGGAATGGACGACAAAGAGTTGCGCAACATTTTCACGAAGTTCTACCGCACAAAGAAGGCCGAAGCGTCCGGCGAAAAAGGAACCGGTATCGGTCTTTCCATCGTCGAACAAATAGTGACTGAGCACGGCGGGCGTATGGAGGTGACCAGCAAACCCGGCGAGGGGTCCACCTTCACAATGGCCCTTCCGTGCAGCGTGGAGGCTTCCGTGGACGCTCTTCCCGCGTCTAAACGGGTGTAGCGAGGAGCAGATTTGCAGAGACTGTTGGTAGTTGAAGACGATAACTCGGTTCGAACCACCATTACAACCTTTCTGGAACTGGAAGGGTATGTGGTGGAGGCGGTATCCTCCACCCGGGAGGCGATCGCACGGCTGAACCGGGATTCCTACCCCATTGTGATCTCGGACATCTACCTGGACGAGCGGACCGGGCTCGACGTCCTGCGCACGGCAAGGGAGCAGAACCCCACATGCGCGGTGATTCTGATGACGGCCCGGGGCAGCATGGAAACGGTGATGTCCGCCACACAGAATGGGGCATTCGACTACATTGCCAAGCCCTTCGAACTGGACGCGATGCTGGCGACCATCCGGCGAGCCGAGGCAACGCTGGCCGGCGGCGAAGAGGAGTACGAGGACATCGACGATCTGCCGGAGAGCGAGATGATCGGTAGTTCGCCGAAGATGATCGAGATTTATAAGGTGGTGTCGCGGGTCGCGCCTACCGATGCAACAGTCTTGATTGAGGGCGAGACCGGAACGGGCAAGGAACTGATCGCCCGCATGATCCACCGTAACAGCGCTCGGGCGAAGGAGACTTTCGTTCCGGTGGACTGCGGATCCATCGCGCCGTCACTGCTCGAAAGCGAGCTGTTCGGGGCGATGAAGGGTGCCTACACGGGATCCGACAGGGACCGCATTGGGCTGTTCGAGGCTGCCCACCACGGGACAGTGTTTCTGGACGAGATCGGCGACATCGAACTCGGGTTCCAGTTGAAGCTGCTGCGATTTCTGCAGGAGCGCGAGATCCGCCCGGTGGGAGCGTCGCGTCCAAAACCGATCGACGTTCGAATTGTCGCGGCCACCAATCGCGACATGCAGAAGCTGGTGGATGACGGGAAGTTCCGTGAGGATCTGTGGTTCCGCCTGAACGTGGTGCCGGTATACGTGCCGCCACTGTGCGAGCGTCGAGGGGACATCCCGCTGCTGGCTCATTACTTCCTGCGCAAGTACAACGAGCGGTACCGGCAACAGACCCGGCTCACCGAATCGGGGCTGAAGGTGATGGAGGTCTACAGCTGGCCCGGAAACGTCCGTCAACTCCAGCACATGATGGAGCGGCTATCGATTCTCGCCCCCATGGGGCGGATCGACGAGGCAGCGGTGCGCGAAGCCATCGAGCAGATGGAGCCGCGCGAGACCTCGAGCGAGACCCTGGCGGACACGGAAGCCGAGCAAGTCCGGCGCGTGCTGCAGGCCACCGGTGGCAACAAGAGCCGGGCGGCGAAGATCCTGGGGATTGAGCGGAAGACGCTGTACCGGAAGTTGGAGCGCATGGGTTTAGGGTGACGGGGAATCGCCTACCTGTTCAGGATCTCGACCATCGCGGCCGGAGTAATGATCCGAGTGGATTTGTGACGCTTCAAAGACTGCAGTTCTTTGTCGCCGGTCACAAGAAACTCGACAGCGCCGGCTTCCGCCAAGGCGAGCAAAAAGCTGTCCTTAGGGTCCGGCGCGACGACGTCGGAGGGCAACTCCCGGCAGAACAGAGAGAAATCTCGCAGTCCCGCGGCGAACAATTCGGCAGCGCCTGCGCGCAGTCGAGCCCTGAAAAACGGTCGACCTGCGACGTCGCGCAATTCCGCGATCAGAGCGTCACATGCTACCAGTGTGAACCGCCTTCGTTCCCAAGCGTCGAGTAGTTCCGCCGGTGGCCCGTGAGACATCAACAGGCCGGACAGAAGGACGTTAGTGTCCAGAATGAGGCGGATCACTACCTGGCGGATCTTTCCCGGTAGCGTTTTGCGCGGACATCATCGACGGTCGCATCGATCATGTTCTGGAGTTCGTCCGAGGAGACGTCGGCGAATGCCTCGCGAGTCCCACGGACGGTCTGATGAAAGATGCGCCAGCGGACGGCCTCTTCGATGAACTTCGAAATATCGCCCTTCTTCATGCCCTGAGCCCCAAGATACGAACGCAAGGCAAAATCGGCCTGCTTGGACCAGGTAATCGTCAAACGGGTTGTTTCTTCTGGCTCGGCCATGGCGTTCCTCGTCAGATAAGCATATATCCACTTATCAGTGTAGACGCTTATGATTCGTGGGGTCCAGCCCGATGATTTCGATGGCAACCCTCACCAACCAAATCAAGCGGGCCGGGTCAGGGCCGCCATAAGGCCTGCGACGGCCCCGGCCAGGCGTTCCCGCGTAATCGATTGCGGCAAGGGAAGCGCGAGTACCGATTGGTTGGTGCGCGGATCTATTTGAACGGCGGTGGATAGCCATTGGTGGATCGGGCCGACGGATGGTCCGCCAACGGCGGCGCGAGGCGCCAACGCTTCCAGAAACTGAAGACCCGCCTCAAACAAACCAGCGGCAGCTCCGGCCAGTCGTTCGGTGTCCGGAGTGTGCGCGGGCGGAGGCGCGCTGAGAGCGGAATCGGCACGAGACACCGCCTTCGCGGGTGGCGGCACAGGTTGGTCGTTGATAACCGGCTCCGGTGGGCGGGGTTGATCGGCCAACGCCTCCTTGACAACCTGGAGAACACTCTTCTTGCCCAGCGCCGCGAAACTGATCTCGGTCGTGGTGGAATCGAAGACCCCGGAAAAGAGCGACTTTTTCAGCCGCATGGTTTCCCAGACACGCTCCTCGATGGAGCCGGACGTGAGGAAGTGAATCACCTGCACGGGCTGCTGTTGGCCAAGGCGATGCACGCGCCCGATCCTCTGTTCCAGGCGGGCGGGATTCCAGGGAGGCTCGAAGTTGATCACGGCCGAGGCCGCTTGCAGGTTGAGTCCTACGCCGCCCGCATCGGTGGATAGAAATACCTTGCACTGCGGATCCTCGCGAAACTGCCCGATCAAGGCTCCCCGTTTGCGCGCCGGGACGCTGCCGTGCAACGAGACGAAGCTGATGCCCAGTTTGCCAAGCTCCAGCCCCGCAAGATGGGTCATGCGCTCATACTCGCTGAACACCACCACTTTGCGGCTTTCCTCGAGCACGAGTTCGCGGATGATCTCGCGAAACTCCACCAGTTTCGGCGAGTGGTGGGTGGCTTTGTCGAACAGGAAGGTAGAATTGCACAACATCCGCATGTTCTGGAGGCAGCACGCGACTCGCCGCAAGTCGATTTCCGAAAGCCAGCCCTGCCGCTCCCACTTGCGCATTAAGGCCGCGAGGATATCGTTCTGCTCCTGGTACGGCTCCTCCTGCTCCGGAGTCATGGACACCCGAAAGATCTGATCCGTACGTGACGGCAGTTGGGTGAGGACCTCCTTACGCGTCCGCCGCAACAGGACCGGCTCCAACTGCTGGTGGATCTTGTCGAGACCTCGATAGCCTAGCAGGCGCCCCTTCTCGTCTTCCATCCGATGTTCCTTGATGAAGCGGAACGCCGGTCCCAGGCGGCGGCCGTCCACGAACTCGACCACGGAGAAGAGTTCTTCGAGTTTGTTTTCGAGAGGCGTCCCGGTCAACACGAAAGCGTAGCGGCTCCTGAGCTGTTTAATGGTGCGCGCCGTCGCGGTTTCCCAGTTCCGGATTCTCTGAGCCTCGTCGAGGATGATGAGATCCGGCTGCATTCGGTGCATGTACTCGAGATCCCGCAGCACCACTTCATAGCTGCTCAAGTTAAAGAAGGCGGGAGAGGCGTACAGTTCCTTGCGACGAGGGAGCAGTCCGTCAATCACCTGCACGGAGAGGCCGGTGAACTTTTCGATTTCGGTCTTCCACTGATACTTCACCGAGGCCGGAGCGATCACCAGAACCCGTTGGATGCCTCGGCGGCGGCGCAGCAGTTCCGCGGCGGCCAGAGCTTGCACGGTCTTGCCCAGGCCCATGTCGTCGGCCAGGATTACGCGCCCCCGTCCGGCCGCAAACAGCGCGCCCGTGACCTGGTAGGGTAACAGTTCGGTCTTCAGTACGCCCTTCAGCGGATTCTTGGCGCGGCGGACCGCGGAGAGCATCTGGCGTTCCCACGCCAGGCCCTCGGCAATCTCGTTTTCGCGATCCAGAAATTCGAGAACGTCACTGTAGACGACGGCATGATCGTCGAGCGCCCGCAGTCCTTCCAGTATTTTGTCGAACCCTGCGTATGACTCCGGGCGGAGCAGGCCGGCGGCATCGAAGTGCTCATGGGCGAGCGCCAGCAGACCGTCGGACGGCGCATCAGGCAGGCGTAGGCGCACCTCCAGTCGCTCGCCGTATTGGAGGGAGAGCGAGGCGCGGTTGCGGCGGAACGTGCGGCTCCGGACCACTGTCCCGCGTTTGCCAATCCGGATGAGCAGCGCCTCGATATGTTTGCATGTGCCCAGCGTGTTGACGGCGAAATCCGGGCAGGAGCAGTAGTTCTCGAAAAGGCCGGCGCCTCGAAGGGCCACACGATAGTTCTTGCCCGTGACCGACTGGATCCGGTAGTCTCCAAACGGCTGGCCATCGGGCTTAGCGACGACGCGGGCAATAGCGGTTTTCGCGCGTTCGCGCCGCTCCGAAATCTGCTGTTCGACGAGCATTGGAGAGGTCAGGATATCAGGAATTTGATGGCTGGCGCGGATTGCTGGAAAGCGCCCTCGCCGTCGCTTCCAGCGTCGCCGCCAGCGACTCCATCGGCAGTTTCTTCACCATCGGCGAAATAATCCAAGCAAGCGCGGCTGGGATATCGCGCGTCAGGGAAATCGCCCGGCACTCGATATACAACGCGTCGTCCCTCTCTTCGAAGCGCCAGTAGGAGTACAGGCGCCACAGGAAGCCGTAACCGGTATCGGGAAGACGCGCCATTTCTTTTGCCTGTCCCACATCTTCGATTTCCGATATCCGGGTTGTGTACGACCGGCAGAACCACCGTTTGGGATCAATCGACCCATAGTGCACGGCGTGCCAGGTGTCTAACACGACGGTCACTACCTTCTTCTTCAGAAGCCTCAAGTAGATCTGAAAATCGTCGCCCGCCCGTGACAGGAGCTTTGAGTCCATCACCTCGGGCCGGTAGATGTTTTTGTGATTATCATAGTCCTGCACCAGCGCGAGGACATTGCCCACCGTTGCTCCAGGGACCCGGATCGCCCCCACCCAGTCATGCAGCAATCCGTCCTTGACCTTGACGGGCTGTTTACCGGGACCAGTCTCCACAACCGTTCGGCCCTCGCTAAACTGCCGGGCCCGTTCCAGGTGTGCGTCCGACCACAGAAACGGTGTTTCTCCCATCAGCGCCGAGTTCGCAGCAGCGTCGGCTTCTGCGATGTAGGCCGTGTAGGCATCCACCGTTTCCCGCTTCAGGTCAGTCGGTTTCACTGGGTTGGCCAATGGTCTCGCTCCGTCTCGATTGTGCGGCCCTCGGCCAACGGTGTCAATTCGACTCCGCCGAACAGCTTACTATTGGTAAGGATCATACAATGAACTCCGAGGACGTGAACGCGAGTATTCGGGACCTGGCGGTGTTACTTCGCCGGGGCAACACCGAGCGGGCAGAGGGAATCATCAAGAACGTCGTGGCCCATCTCGAAAGCGTGATGCGTTCGGGGGCCGATCCAACGGACGTGGAAATGCGGCGAGCGCAACAGACTATGTTCGCGATGGATGAGGTCCAGACGCTCTTGAGCCAGCAGGACTTCGAGGGCGCATCGAAGGCCGCCAGCGATGCGGCTAACGAGTGGCACCCGCCGGCGCCGCGAACCACAAAACGTTGAACCCGGTTAATCCAGGCGAAACAGCCGGAACTGCCCCTCCCTGGACACCGCAGTGACGCCCCACTGTTCGGCGCGCTCCAAAAGGTCCATGGTCAAGGGTTCGTCATCGCGCATCAGCAGCCAGCGGAGCCGGTTTCTTTTCAACTCTTCGATGGCGGCACGGCGATACCGAGCGGGATAGGGCGCCTCTTCCACTTCCGCACGGGCCGGCGCCGGGGTCCATGTGCTGCGGTCGAGGCTGGTCTGGACGTGCATGCGGCACCCGCCGAGTTTGTCGGGCAGGTCGGCAGCGATGCGATCCAACTTGGTCTCGCTCGGAAACCCGATCTCGATGAACGCCCTGGCGGGATGATACTGCCGCGCGTTCCACACCGTGATGGGACTCCCATCGAAGGCATCGCGCACATCCCAGGGGTTGGGCCATGCCGTCAGCCGCCAATCGGGCTCGCGCGCAATCTCCGCATCCGCTTTGAACACACGCAACTCGCCGACGGCACACAGTTCACCGCCGCAATCGTCCAGCGACAAGCGGACTTGTTTCGCGGCACGCTCGTCGAACCGGAATGTGACACGACGGGTCGGCTGGTCACCTCGATTCCGGGCCTGGTCCAGGTAGGCGAACATGCGAGTGCCGAAAGCCGAGTGCCAGGCAGTTACCAGTTCCCGGGGTTGATACGCCAGATTGGCTCCGTTTCGCGTCAGCACTTGCGCGCCCTCCGGAACGTAGTCGCGAATCCGCAAACCGATGGCGTAGTCCGGTACTCTCGCGCGCAGGTACGTCTCTTCAGGAATCCGTCGCAGTGCTGCGCGCCATGGAAACTCCTCGATCTTCCAGGCATTCGGCGCGTACTGCCGGACCAATGGAGGCCAGCACGCGATGACGTTCAGCGCCACGAGAACCGCAGCCACACCGCGGAAACGCACCACCGCCATGGCCAGCGCCAACAGATAGAACACCAGCGGGGCGATCAGAAAGCGCGCCGAGTGGTTCGCCAGCCAGGGAATGGTGAACACGGCTCCGGCCAACAGCAATTGGCGTCCGGCCGGATTCGCCAGCGTCAGCAGTGCCAGCGGGAGCAACAGCAGCACCGGCCCTACCAAGCCCTCCAGGCGTGAGCCATTCAACGCGAGTTCCACGGGCAGGCCGGCAACGGACACGCCCGCGAGGTCCCTTCCGCGTTCGATCACGTCGGCCTCCGAAGACGCGTAGACGTACGGATTCGGAAACCAGCGGTTCAGCAGGGGTGCGAACGGATTATCGAGCGTCAGTGCGTTCTTCACCAGCCAGGGCGCGACCATGAGCGTGGCGCAGAGCGCGAACAGAGCCACCGATTTCGCCAGTTGACGCCAGCGGCCCCACGCCCACCACGTCATCATTACCGCGCCATAGAGGACTCCGACGGCCTGGGTATATTTCGAAGCGAACCCAAAACCCGCGATGAGTCCGGCGACGGCAGCCAGCGGTAACGAGGGCCGCTCGCGCCACAAACCGAGCACCCAGAACAAGGCGAAAGCTATGGCCGCCACCGCGACATCCACGTAGGCGACGGTCCCGTCCCGACCGGCTACCGGGACTGCAAAGAACAGCAAAGCCCCCACGACTCCCGCCACCGGCGATCCCTGCTGCCGAGCCCACGCCACCATTCCCAAGGGCAGTGTCATCAGGAAGAGAAGCTCCACCATCGCTGCCGCCGAGTGCTTCCCGATGGAGTAGGCAAACAGGAACAGCATCTCGACCGCCTGGGGGAATCCGGCGAAGAAGTTGGTTGTGAGATCCGGAAACTCGTGATCCGCAAAATAGCGGGTGACCAGGCCGACGTGATAGCTGACACCGTCCGGGCTGGTCTCAGGCGCCAGGGCCTGGACGAGGTAAATGAGGCCGAAGGTGGTGTAGACCGTCCAGAATAGGATGGCCCAAGGTCGCGGAATGTTCTTCAACGGGGCGGGAATCTGACGGGGACGTGCGGCGGCCCAGCAGCCGGCAATCAGGACGACGGCCAGCGCGACGAACTCGCCCACGTGGGCCAAGCCGGCTGCGGTAATGAGAAACACACACGTGCTCACCACCGCAGCTCCGGCGACAAACGTGAGAAACCACTCGAGCTTCAACCGCAGGAAATGAACAAGCAACCGGCCGGCCGACATGCAGGCGGCCCAGGTCAAGCCTGTGGCCAGTAGGATGGCCAACACGGTTTTCATGAAACCGGTGCTCTTGGCAAACCAATGGAGTAAAGCAACACGCCCCATTCCTTGTGGGTTCGCGGATCCAGAAACACCGGCTCGATGTCGAAACCAACGATCGCCGGGGACGTTTTCTTGAGCAGAGCCTCGGCCACCGGGCACGAATAGTCGTGCAGTCCCGGCTGTTCAAAGCGCGGGGCGGCGATCTGCTGTCCGTTCACGAGAATGGAAACCGTCAACGGACCCGTGGAAGAGAACGTCTCCTCAGGGACAGCGATCCGCATTCGGAACACGCGGACCTTTGCATCATCTAGCCAGACCCGCAGGCGCGGCCTTCGGCCGGTCCAGGCGAATTCCTTGGAGCCGTCCAGCGTGAAGACGTCCTGGATGACGAATGCTTCAGCGCGGAGATCGGACATCTCGATTACGGGTTGAACAACAGGGCGCTCAGGTCCTTGTGGCAAGGCCTTTTGGAGCGGAGGCGCAAAGTGGACATTGGGCGAGCAGCCGGTGAGGGCAAGAATACAACCCAAAGCGGTGGTTCCCCATGCATGCGAAACGTGCGTCATTTTTTAGGAGGAGGGTCAGCTTCGCGTACACCGATCTGGTAGCCGCTGTACTCGATTCGCACAAGCGTGGTCCCGAAAATTCTCACGTCGGAGGCGGACTCATTGGAAACGGGAAGCCAGAACGATTCGAATTTGGCATAGCGGTGCGTGATGACTGTCTTGCGCAGCCAGAACGAGGGATTCCTGGCGGGCTCGCCATCCATCCGCACGACGGCATAATCCTCTGCGTCCACGCATATCTTGCCTCGAAACAGTAGCGCGTTGGTGGTCTTCGGGCTCACCTCGAGTTCATAGCAGGGACGGCCGTCGTTCACCTGTCTGCCCAGCAGGTGGAACGCGTAGTTCCCCGGCGACATGCGCGTATCCTGGCGTCCAGCACCCTGGCTGGCCTGCACTTCGGTATCGAGCATACGCTTGAAAACTTTGCTGCGAATCGCGCCGGGCCCGGATTGTTCCAGGATCTCGTACGTCTTGACCCCAGGGTAGCGATAGCTGACACGCGCCGTCATGGTGGCGCGTACACCGAACCGCTTGTTGTCGAGCGAGTAATGGCGAACCGACGAGTATTCCTCGAGTTTTGACGTTCGCGCATCGTCGGCGGCCATCATGCGTGCGACGATTTCGTCCGCCGCCGGGGTGGGCAAGTCCGCGGCTGACGAACACAAGGCGGCCAGCAGCAAGATGACCGGCGAAAGCTGCGAGGTTGAGTTTCGACCCATGCAGGCGCTACGGCTTCGCTTGACGCTTCAACTGCTCCCAGCGGTCAAGCAGTCTCCTGACCGCCGCCCGCCGATCGCTCACGGCCCCAACTTCGGCGGCCGTGGGCGCTACATCGGCCCCCTGTAGCTCGTTCATCAGTTGGACCAGGGAGCCACTGACACTTCCCAAGGTATCTGGGCCGGTTGCGCCTCCGCGCCGGCCGATTCGCCCGGCCCGCTCGCCTTCAATGGCCAGAGCCTGTTTGTCGAAGTCTGTCCCGGCCGCCTTTTGCCGCGCTGCCCGGATCTCTTCCGTGGCCTTACCCGCCGCCACCGCATCGTCGTACAGCTGCTTCGAAAGCGCAAACTGCTGGGCGAGGTCCGCCGCGGAAGTCTTCACTCGGGGATCCATCTTCACAGTCAACGGCTGCGCGTAGATCTTACCGCCGGCGGTCAGCTTGACCGTGTAAGCGCCGGGCATCACCCAGACCGACGATGCGGCCGGCGGCGTGTCGTGGACGATGGCCTGCATGGTCAGTTCCTGGCGGGCGGAGGGCAGCGGAGTGTAGCGCAGATCCCACAGCCACCGATGCAGACCGGGTACGTTTGAGAGAGCCCGCGCTGGTCGAACCCAGTACTTCGGCACTGCCAACATCGGGTCCACCGGATCTACACGGTCCTCGCTCGAGTAATGGCGTACCAGTTTCCCGGCGCTGTCCACGATTTCAAGCGTCACCGGACCCGACGCGCCGGAGCCCAGGTAATAGTCGATCATCGCGCCATCCGGCGGGTTCTTCCCGCCCGGTTCGTCCGGGGGCAGCGGGGTGTCGGTGTTCATGTTCCAGCGCACCCGGATGGCCGTCTGCGGACGGAACAACGTCGCGTTGGTCTGTGCCACTGACGCCGCCAGTTGCCGCAAGGGTGTGATGTTGTCGAGAATCCAGAAGCCACGGCTGTGGGTGCCCGCGGCCAGGTCGTCGTGCTTGATGATCAGGTCCCGAATGGAGGTAGCGGGCATGTTCACTCGTAGGGACTGCCAGTGGTCGCCGTCGTCGAATGAGACGTACACTTCCCGTTCCGTTCCGGCAAACAGCAAACCCTTGCGTTTTGGATCTTCGCGCACCACGTTGACAATAGCTCCGTCGGGAATGCCGCTTACGATTTCGGTCCAGGTCTTTCCAGAATCGTGTGTGCGGAAGATATGCGGCCGCAGGTCGTCGAGTTTGAAGGTATTCACCGCCGCATAGACGGTGCCGGCGTCGAAATGCCCGGCATCGAGAATCGAGATCTTCCACCAGGGACCGATCTGCGGAGGCGTTACGTCCTTCCAGTGCTGGCCGCCATCGGTGGTGAGGTGAATCAGACCGTCGTCGGTGCCGGCCCAGAGCCGATTCACGTCGAGAGGAGAGGTCCCCAGCGCATAGATCACACCACGCTGGGTAGGCTTCGCGGCATCACTGGCGCGGTACTTGCCGACATTGGCCGGAATCTCCCAGGTCTTCCTTGACAGATCCGGGCTGATCTCCTGCCAGTTCCGCCCGCCATCGCGCGTCTTCCACAGCGTGTTGGCGGCGAAGTACAACACCCGTGGATCTACAGGCGAGAACTGCACGGGCGCGGTGCGGAGCGCGCGATAGTTGCCCGACCGCAGCGGCTTGGGCGTGACGTTCTTTACCTGGCCCGTCCGGCGATCGAACCGGCTGACCTTGCCGCCATAGACGATGTCGGGATCTAGCGGATCCGGCGCCGCATAGCCATATTCCTCGATGCCCACCGGCTGCCAGTCGCGAAACGTGATCTGCCCGTCGTTGCCGCGGCTGGCGACACAGGCCGATCCACTCTCCTGCTGCCCGCCGCACAGCCGGTAGGGGAAAGCGTTGTCGGCCGCCACGTGGTACATCTGCGCCGTGGGCTGGTTGTACCACGAACTCCACGACTCGCCGCCATTCACCGTGATGATCGCACCCTGGTCGGCGGCCAGAAGGATTACCTTCGGGTCGTCCGGGTGGATCCAGATGTGCTGGTAATCATCGCCGCCGGGAGCTCCGCGGATGCCGGTCCAAGTCTTGCCGGCATCCGTGGATTTCCAGGTGACGGTGCTCGCGCTGTAAACGATATCCGGGTTCTTTGGATCCACCGCCGGCACCGGAAGGTCGCCGCCGCCGATGCGTCCAGCCGGACGAGTGTCCGTCGTAGTCTGGGTCCAGCTTTCGCCGCCGTCATCCGTGCGATAGATGCCCACCGCGCGGCCTGCGCCCGCCACCGTGACGTACAATCGCTTCGGATTACTCAGCGAGATCGCGATGTTCACCTGCCCGACTCCATCGGGCAGCCCCTTGGTTAACGGGCGCCAGGTCTCGCCTCCGTCCGTGGACTTGAACAGTCCTCCGCCGCTGCCAAACGCGCCATTCTCCCAAGGTCCCTGCCGTGCCTCCCACATTCCCGCATAAACGATCTCCGGGTTTGCCGGATCGATCACCACGTCGCATCCACCGGTGTTTTCGTCCTTCCACAGAACCCGCTTGAAGGTGGCTCCGCCGTCAAGCGAGCGGTAAATACCGCGCTCCTGGTTCGGACCATACGGGTGTCCCAGCACGGCCACAAACAGCCGGTTCGGATCCTTCGGATCAACCGCGATCTGAGGGATCTGCTGCCCGTCGTGCAGCCCCAGGTGAGTCCAGGTGATTCCGCCGTCGTTCGAGCGATAGATGCCGTCGCCGGTGGACAGATCCGGACGTTGGAGACCTTCACCACTGCCCACATACACGACGTTCGGATCGGAGGGCGCCACGGCGATGGCGCCGATGGATCCCGTGGGCTGGTCGTCGAATACCGGGAGCCAGGTGCGGCCGTAATCGGTGGTCTTCCACACCCCGCCATTCACCGCACCGATGTAGAAGACTCCGGGCTGTTGCGGAACCCCAGCGGCGGCTCGCGTCCGGCCCGCGCGGTAGGGCCCGATGGAGCGCCAGCGAAGTTCCGTGAACAGCTTCGGGTCATAGGTCTCGGCGGAAGCAAGCACTGCCAGGAGCAATGCGGCGGAGAATGGCCGTTTCATATGGACAAGTCCTCTAAAGGAGGGCAAACACGATCTTACAGCACTTAAGGCCTTGGACCGGACGAAAACCTAGGCGGTTTCTCAGGGTCCGGAAAGTAGGTTCCGGCGACCCCGGATGTTACAATTGGTTTTCCCCGCATGGACCAGATCAAATCACTCATCCGGGAGATCCCTGACTTTCCCAAGCCCGGCATTCTCTTTTACGACATCACCACTCTGCTGAAGGATCCGGGTGGACTGCACCAGACCATCGACGCGCTTTGCACGCACTACGACGGACAGGGCATCGACATCGTCGTCGGGATTGAGGCGCGGGGATTCATCTTCGCCCCGGCTATCGCGTACGCTTTGAAAGCCGGTTTCGTCCCGGTGCGGAAACCCAAGAAGCTGCCGTCCATCGTGGAGCGGGTGGAGTACGCACTCGAGTACGGAACCGATATTGTCGAGGTACATAAAGACGCTATCCAACCCGGCATGAGAGTTCTGATCGTCGATGACGTTCTGGCCACGGGCGGCACCGCGGCCGCCACGGCCCGGCTGGTAGAGAAACTCGGTGGGAAAGTGGCAGGAATCGGTTTTGTCATCGAACTCGCCTTCCTGCACGGGCGCAAGAAGCTACCGGGCTACGACATTTTTTCGCTCGTGCAGTACTGACGCGATGTCCGAACGCGCCGCCACCGTCCGATCGTTCGCTAAGATCAACTTAGACCTTCGGGTTCTTGACAAGCGTCCCGACAACTACCACGAACTCCGCACGGTGTTTCAGACCATCTCCCTGGCGGACACGATCCGGATCCGCTTCGTGCGCTCCCGCCGAACCCGCCTCACCATTGAAGGGAACATCGACATCCCGGATAACCTGATTCTGCGAGCGGCCGAAGCGGTGCTGGGCACGGCGCGCATCAACGCGGACGTGACGTTCTCGCTCGACAAGAGAATCCCGATGGGCGCCGGACTGGGCGGAGGGTCGAGCAATGCCGCGGCCGTGCTGCTGGCGTTGCCTGTGCTGGCCGGCGTGCAGATCCCCTTGCCGCAACTGGTCGCACTGGGGACCGCGCTAGGCAGCGATGTTCCGTTCTTTCTGTACGGAGGCACGGCCCTGGGCATCGGACGGGGCACGGAACTGTATCCCCTGCCGGACGTTCCGGCCCGCCATGGACTCCTCGTCGCACCGGGCATTCATGTATCGACGGCAGAGGCGTACCGGGACCTGAATCGCGGCCCGGTAACCGAATTGTCACCATTCGCTGTTGGAGCGTTGACATCGGCCGGCGCGGGTGCGGATACTGATGATTTCCAGGCAATGGCGTGGCTGCTGGCCGACGCTCGGCCCAGTGGGGACTGGAAGGTGCTGTGCGCCAACGACTTCGAATCAGCGGTATTCCGGCGGCACCCGGCGCTTCGCACCTGGAAGCGGAGACTCGGAAAGCTGGGCGCGTCGCCGGCACTCATGACAGGCAGCGGGTCCGCGTTGTTCGGACTGTTCAGCTCCCAGGAAGAAGCTGAAAACGCCTGCCGCAACTGTTCCACACGGACGCCTGCGAAAGCGTTCGTTTACCTGATGACACTTCTGACCAGAAGCCGGTATCGCAGCACATGGCGGCGCGATCTGGCCGAACACATTCAACCCGACCGACAATGGCCGCCACGAAGCCGGTACTCAAAACAATGAGGTTCGAGCGACTCAAGATTTTCACTGGAAATGCCAATGAATTGTTGGCGCGGGAGATCTGCGAGTGTCTGAATTCGCAGCTGGGAGCGGCCACCGTCCGTGCCTTTTCCGACGGTGAGATTCACCTCCAGATTCAGGAAAACGTACGCGGAGCCGACGTCTTCGCCATCCAACCGACCTGCAATCCGGTGGACCGTAACCTGATGGAATTACTGCTGATGATCGACGCGCTGAAGCGGGCTTCTGCACAACGCATCACGGCAGTGTTACCCTATTATGGGTACGCTAGGCAGGACCGCAAGGATCGGCCCAGGATGCCGATTTCAGCCAAACTCGTGGCGAGTTTGCTGGAACGCGCCGGTGCAAGCCGGGTCCTGGCGCTCGATCTGCACGCCGCTCAGATTCAGGGTTTCTTTGAAATCCCGGTCGATCACCTGTTCGCTACTCCGGTACTGATTGAACCGTTCGCCTCCCTGAAAGGGGAGCAGTTGACGGTGGTTTCTCCGGACGCGGGCGGAGTGGAGAGGGCGCGTGCGTTCGCAAAGCGGCTGGACGCGCCGCTGGCGATCATCGATAAGCGGCGCGAAGAGGCCAACATCTCCGAGGTGATGCATATCATCGGAGATGTGGAAGGCCAGCACTGTCTGATCGTGGACGATCTGATCGACACGGCGGGCACGCTGGTGAAGGCGGCGGACGCGTTGGCTACCCAGGGTGCGCTGCGGGTCAGCGCCTGTGCCACCCACGCCGTGCTCTCGGGGCCGGCGATGGATCGGATCGAAAAGTCGCGGATCGACAAGGTGGTAGTCACCAACTCGATTCCGCTCAGTGAACGGGCCGCCGGCAGCGATCGCATCAAGGTGCGGTCGGTGGCTCCCCTGCTTGCGCAGGCCATCCAATCGATTCACGAGGATGGCAGCGTGAGCACGTTGTTTGTTTGAACCGTGAGCAGCGGTTCGGGCCAGTGGCCGGGGTCTCCGCCAGAGTGGGGATTGGCCGGTGTCCTGGCGAAACCATGAGAAGAATATGAAGAACGAACTCACAATTTCAGCGGAACCGCGGGAGACGCGCGGTAAGAATGAAGCCCGCCGTCTGCGGGCCCGCGGCCTTTCGCCGGCCGTGGTTTACGGCGCCGGCAAAGAGCCCGTCGCGGTTGCCATCAAGCCTCAGGACATCACCAAGATCCTCCACAGCGCCACCGGACATAACACGATTTTCGACGTTCAAATCGGCTCTATCGAGACGACGCCCGTAATGGTGGTGGACTGGCTGAACGATCCGGTGAAGGACAACCTGCTGCACTGCGACTTGAAGCGCATCGACATGACCAAGCGCATCACGGTGAAGGTGCCGGTGAGAACCACCAGCGAGCCCCGCGGTGTCAAGGAGCAGGGCGGCCTCTACGAGATCGTCACCCGCGAAGTGGAAATCGAGTGTCTTCCCAACGAGATCCCCGACGTGTTCACTCTCGATGTCCGGGAACTGATGTTGGGCCAGAGCCTTCGCGTTTCCGAGATTCCGCTCACCGCGTCAATGAAGCTGATCACACCGGGCGAGAACCTGATTTCGCACGTGGTTGCGATGCGCGCCGAGGAAGTGAAGGCGGAGACCGCCGAAGCAGCCGGGCCTGCCGTCGCCGAGCCCGAAGTGATCAAGAAGGGCAAGAAGGAAGAAGAAGAAGCCGCCGCCGCGGACGAGAAGAAGAAGAAGAAGTAACCCTCGCCAGGGGACCGGTACATGCCGGAGTATTCGTTTCTCATTGCCGGGCTCGGGAATCCCGGGCCCGATTACGAACATACTCCGCATAACCTCGGTTTCCTGGTGGCCGATGCGCTGGCCGCGGCGAATGGGATCCGGGTAACGCGCCGGGAGAATTCGGCGCTGGTCGGGTTAGGGACAGTCGCAGGCAAGCCGTTGGTGGTGGCCAAACCGCAGACGTACATGAACTTGAGCGGCCCTTCCGTTAAGGCTCTGCTCGAGCGTTATGAACTGACCCCGGCCGGGCTGGTGGTGGTGTACGACGAGTTGGATCTTCCATGGACCACCATGAAGATCAAGCCGAAAGGATCGGCAGCCGGGCACAACGGAATGAAAAGCATCATTTCGAGCCTGGGTACGAGCGATTTTCCCAGGGTGCGCCTGGGCATCCATCCCGGACATCCGTTGCGGGATGGCGCGGATTTTGTGCTGACGCCGTTTAAACGGAGCCAGCAGAAGGAATTGGAGGAAACGGTGGACCGCGCCCGGTCCGCTGTGGAATCCATAATCGCCGAAGGCGTCGAAAAGGCCATGACGATATTCAATCGTCGCGCCCAAGGCTTAAATGAAGAGGAAGAATGAGAGTCTACGAAGAGCTGTTCATCGTCAGGCCGGACGCCACCGATGAGGAAGTGGACCCCTTAATCGAACAGATGAAGGGTGTCATCACCGCGGGTGGCGGCACGGTAGAGAAAGCCGATCGCTGGGGCGTGCGCAAACTCGCGTACCGCGTCCAGAAGCGTTCGGAAGGTCTGTACATACTCATGCAGTTCAGCGCCGGCCCGCAGGTAGCGAAAGAATTGGAACGCCGTCTGCGTGTGTCGGATCTGGTTCTGAAGTTCATCACGGTGCGCATCGATGAGAAGTTGAAGCGCATTGAAAAACGGAAGAAGGCCCGTGAGAAGCGCGCAGCCCGCAGGCCGGCGCCGGCCGCGGCGATGCCGACGGCGCCCAGCCCCGCCGCACCCGCGGCGCCGGCTTTGCCCGCCGAGCCTTCCGGCCCGACGCCCGGAGCACCCGTGCCCGGCGCGCCTACCCAGGTGACGGAGTAACTTCAGGAGAGACGATATGGCAGAATCCAAAGGTGGAAGGCCCATAGCCGCGTCCCAGCGACCGACCGGCGGCGACAAGGCCATTGCAGCCAAGAAGCAATATTTCCGGCGCAAGAAAGTGTGCCGTTTCTGCGTCGAGAAGATCGACGACATCAACTACAAAGACGTGAAGCTGCTCAACTCGTTCATCTCCGAGAAGGGCAAGATCACGCCTCGCCGCATCACGGGCGTTTGCGCTCCGCACCAGCGGCGTTTGAGCGAAGCCATCAAGCAGGCTCGCAATATCGCGCTGCTGCCGTTCGCATCGGCGCTCTAGGAGAATTCGCGATGGAAGTCATTCTCAGAGAAGACATCGAAAAGCTCGGCAACCGCGGGCAGGTGGTGAACGTAGCGCCGGGCTATGCGCGCAATTTTCTCCTGCCGAAGAAGCTGGCCGTAATCGCAACCGAGGGAAACAAGAAGATCGTCGAGCACGAACGGCAGGCTCACCTCCGCCGCGAGGCAAAGGAAGTGGCCGACGCCCAGGATCTGGGCAAGCTGATGGCAAATGTCAGCGTCACCCTGTCACAGAAGGCCGGCGAGAACGATCAACTGTTCGGATCGGTAACGGCGCAGGACATCACAGCAGCCCTGGAGAAGCAGGGATACACGATCGATCGCCGCAAGATCCAACTGGCCGATCCCATCAAGCAGATCGGCGAGTACAAAGTGGCCATCCGTCTGCACCGGGACGTCACCATCGAGATTCCGGTGGTTGTAACCAAGGAAGAGTAGCTCGTTTCTAAACGAAGCCGCGGCCCTGCTCAGGCAGGGCCGCGGCTTTTCGTTTTTCTGCTCTCTGAATTTCTGCGCCGGAATTCTCTCCCGCCTACCCCCGCCAATGCACGAATGCTACCATTCGAAAGGTGAGTCAACTAAGAACTAGATTTCCGGATCCCACGTCCCTGGGGACGATTCCGGTCTACGATCTGCTGCAAGCAGCGGCGCGGGGCCATGTGGGAATCGACCAGCGGTTCATTCATGCCATCCTGGCCCGCGGTGAGAGCGCAATCCCCGACCTGCTCCGATTCGGCCTGGAGGACCACAGCGACGACCGCGTGGATCTCGAAGAGGAACTGATCGCGATCTTCCGCTCACTCAACTCAGACGAGTCCCTGCCTTTCTACATCGAGTGCATCCGTCGCGAGCCGCAGGACATTCCCGACGATCTGGTTCAGGGAATTCTGCCCTTCGGAGATCGAGCCGTGGAGCCGCTGCTGAAACTCTACGATGAACTCGAAGAGGACGAATCCGGCGATATCGCGTTCCTGCTGGCGAATCTGCACGCCCGCGATCCGCGGATCCTGAAGGCGCTGCTGGACCGCCTGGAGTTCGACGCCGATGACGGAGCCTTCTGCCTGGGCCTGTACGGCGATCCGGAGGCGAAACCCGCGCTCGAGAAGCTGCTGGCCGAAATCGGCGACACCGACTCCGAACTCTCCCGCGAGATCCGCTTCGCGATCGGACAGATCGACGCGCCTCAAACCGAACACCACGGTCCCGTCGAGCCAGAACCGGTGGACATCGACGACCTGTATCCGGACGAAGCTCCACCGCCATTCGAGGTGCTGGACACCGAAGAGATCCTGGAAATGCTCGAGAGCGATTCGGCGGCCAACCGCGCCACCGCGGCTGAAAGCTTCCGCAATCGGGAAGTGACCACGGAAGCGTCCCAACGCCTGTTCGAGCACGCTAAGAGCGATTCCGACCACTCGGTGCGGGCGAATTGCTGGGAGGCGCTGGCGGACTCCGAGGACAAAGCCGTACGCGCGGCAATGAAGCACGTAGTGAACGACCCGAAGTGCGATGTCGTCGAGCGATGCGGCGCGTTGGTGGGCCTGTGTAACGCCAGCGAAGATCCCGCGGTGGCCAAGCGCATGCGGGAGTTTTATGCGGATCCGGAGACACGGGCGAAAGCGATGGAAGCCATGTGGCGGTCATTCGATCGCCAGTTCTCGGATTACTTCGCCAAACACCTCGAGGACCCCGATATTGAAGTGCGGCGGCAGGCGATCTGGGGAACCGGCTACATGGGGCTTGGCACGGAAGCCTCTCGGCTTCGGACGTTGTTCGCGGATGACGAACTGCGACAGGACGCCCTGTTCGCCTATTCCCTTTGCGTCCCCGCCGAGATCTCCCGCGGGCGCGCCATTGGCGCTGCTGCGGAAGATCGATAAAGCGGCAGGCGGATTGTCGCCCGGAGAGACCGAACTGGTCAAGATCGCGCTGGACCAGCGGCTGGTAATGCATCGCCTGGAACCGGTGTTTTCCGATGAGGGCGACGCTGAGCCCGTTGAGGAGATCGTTGAGACTCCCACCCAACCTGAGGCCAGTGCGACGCCAGGGCGAAACGATCCTTGCCCTTGCGGAAGCGGAAAGAAGTACAAGAAGTGCCATGGGGCGTGAGTCATGTCGATATTTCAGTCGGGGGTACTGAGCGGTAAAGTTGCATTTGTTACGGGTGGGGGCAGCGGCATCGGGCAGCGCATCGCCGAACGATACGCCGAACATGGCGCCATGGTCATGCTCAACGGCCGCAAGCAGGACAAACTCGATGCAGCCGCCGAACTGATCCGCAAACGTGGCGGCACAGCGGAGACCTTTGCCGCCGATGTCCGCGAGTACGAGGCGATTGAGGCCGGACTTCGCAAAACCCATGAGCTGTGGGGACCCATCGACGTGCTTCTGTGCGGAGCGGCAGGCAATTTTCCGGCGCCCGTTGCGGGAATGGCGGCCAAGGGTTTCAAGGCGGTTGTGGACATCGACCTGATCGGCACGTTCAATACCTGCCGGGCCGCCTATGCATATCTGCGCAAGCCGGGAGCTTCGATTCTCAGCATTTCGGCGGGGCATGCGTTCCAGCCGGTGGCCTTTCAGGCGCATGTGTGCGCCGCCAAGGCCGGCGTGGACATGCTGATGCGCGTGTTGGCCATGGAATGGGGACCCGAGGGAGTTCGCGCCAACTGCATCACTCCCGGACCGACCGACGATACCGAGGGAATGCGCCGGCTGGCGCCCACCGAGGAGATGCGCCAGGTGGTTCTGCGGAACGTGCCTTTGCGGCGCTACGGCACCAAGGACGAACTGGCTGACCTCGCCCTGTTTCTCGCATCGGACGCGGCCAGTTACATTACCGGCGGCACGTACGTCTGTGATGGAGGCAGTTCACTGGCGCGCTCGGGCTTCGGAATCGCCGAAGCGTTCGCAGCCAAAGGTTGAGAATGTCAGTATCCAGCCAACGACAGTACTCGCCCGCCAAGGGAGTAACGGACAAGCCCGCTCTACTACGTCAACTCGGGATTGTCAGCGCCACCGCACTGGTGGTGTCGAACATGGTCGGGACGGGTATTTTCACCTCGACGGGATTCCTGGCAGGGGACCTCGGTTCGCCGTCGCTGGTTCTGACGATCTGGGTAGTCGGCGCCCTTGCGGCCTTGGTCGGGGCGTTCTGCTATTCCGAACTGGGCGTGAATTTCCCGAGTTCCGGCGGCGAGTACGTGTATCTCACGCAGGCGTACGGCCCGACCTGGGGATTCATGACGGGCTGGGTGTCGTTCTTCGCGGGTTTCTCGGCGCCCATCGCAGCCGCGGCGCTGGCGTGCTCCGATTACCTCGGATATTTCTTTCCGGGCCTGAAACAAGCAAACGCCCAACTGGTTTTCGGTTCCGGTCCGTACGCATGGAAGATCGGCGGAGCCCAGGTGGTGGCGTGCACACTGGTGGCGGTGTTCTCGGTTCTGAACTTCTTCGGTGTGCAGCGCGTGGCGCGCATCCAGAACTTGTTGACCGGGATCAAGGTGGCTGTGATTCTGGGCTTCATCTTCCTGGGACTTACGGCGGGACATGGCGACTGGCACAATTTCTCGGTTCCCGCCACCCGATGGGTGAGCACTCCCTTGCCGCAGCAGTTTGCCGTCAGCCTGTTCTGGATCTACGTAGCCTACAGCGGCTGGAACGCCGCGACCTACGTCGCCGAAGAGCTGAAGCAGCCCGCCAAAACCCTTCCGATTGCGCTCGCTCTAGGCACGGTGATTGTGGCGGTGCTCTTCATCGCCCTGAACGTCGTGTTCATTTACGGAGTGCCGCTGGAGCAGATGAAGGGCGTAGTGGCGGTAGGCTCGCTCACGGCATCGCGGCTTTTCGGTCCCGAGGTGGCAGGTGTTTTCAGCGCCTTGATGGCGGTGGGACTGCTAGCCACCGTGAACGCAATGGTGACCATCGGTCCGCGAGTCTACTACGCCATGGCGAAGAACCGGGCGTTTCCGGAAGCGGCGGGACGCGTCAACGCGCGCTGGCACACTCCGGTGGTGGCCATCATCGCGCAGGGCATCTGCACGATGTTCATGGCACTGACGCCGTTTCGCGAGCTGATGTCGTACATCGGAATGCTGCTGAACTTTTTCGCCGTGATGTCGGTGGCATCGCTGCTCATCTTCCGTCGCCGGGCGGGATGGCAGAAGCTGGCCGTGGTGAGTTTCCTGTATCCCCTGTTTCCGGTCGCATTCCTTGCCATTGGCCTGTGGATGACCTACCAGGGCATCAGCAAGCAGCCGATTGTATCGCTGGCTGCCGCGCTGACTGTGGTGACGGGCGCGGTGTTCTACCGGGTGCGGATTTACCGGGCGAAGGGCACTGCGGAAGGATAGCGGGCGATTCAACATCCAGCCCTGCTAAAATCAAACAGATGGCAGAAACTCGCGTTGTGTCGCCCACACCGCTTCCCTCCCCCGCTAAATGGGCCCCCGTACTCGCCTTAGGCTGGCTGGTGCCCGGAGGCGGTCATTTCCTTCTCCACCGTACCGGACGCGGCGGCATCCTGCTGGGATCCGTAGCGGTGATGTTCCTGGTAGGTCTGCTGATGCGCGGCACCATGTTTCAGCCTCAGACCGGAGACTTGCTCACCACCGTTATCTACTGCGGCGGCTTCATCGGAGACCTTGCGAGCGGTGTGTTCTATTTGCTGGCGACGTGGCTGGGCTACAACCAGCCCGACGTGGCCGGACATGTCCACGATTACGGGACGAAGTTCCTGGTGGCCGCCGGCCTGCTGAATATTCTGGCCATGGTGGATGCGTTCGAGATCGCCACCGGAAGGAAGGACTAGCCATGCCGAAGATGAACCTGTCCCACTTCGAAGCGGCGATCCTGTTCGCGTTATTGACGTCGGTCGTGCTCGGCGTAGTATCGAAGCGGACCGACCACGAACGGCTCCGCTACGGACTGCAGTGCTTCGGCTACTTCGTCGCGGCGCTGTTTGGGTTGAGCTGGCTGATGTATCTCGGCCACGGCTGAGCAGCCGGCTACTGACATTTCCCCTTACATACCGACTCGCTGACCTTCCTGGAAGGACCCAGCAGGTCGGGATCCGCCAATGACGGCTGCCGGATCGAGACGACCTCGGTCACGCCGTCTCGATCCACACGCCGCTCGATCACCCGCTGCTCCTTTAAGTGCGGTTTTCCGGTCGAACTGTCGTTGGAGAGGCCCGGCGTTTGTTGCGTATAGACGTCCAGGACAATGGACTCAGAGCCATCCGATCGTTTCACCGCCGTCCGGACAGTCTGCTCCGCCAGTTCCAACCGCCCCGACGTCCCCACTAGATACCGGGCCGCATTATCCACGGACTCGGCACCGCTTTTCGTGGTTTCCTCGGTCTCTTTCGCCGCCTCGTAGAAACGGCCGTTTTCGTCCCGCAGGTATTTCACGGCGTTCCGGACTTCACGGGTGGGCGACTGGTCCGTAACCACCGTTTGCCTTTCGGACACCTGGAACGTCCCGTCAATCGAGGGTCGCTCGATCACAGAACTGACGGTCTCCGTAGGTCCCGACTTGCGAGTCTCGGTGGCGGCGCGCTCGGTTAGTTGCATGTTGCCGTTTACGTCGCGCCGGTAGGTGCTGGACCGCACGGAACTCGATCCACCCTGGAGTTGCGTGACTTCCTCGACAATGCGGTCCAGGCCAATCGGGGCGCCGGTCTGATCGAAGCGGCGGATCACCCGTTCAACGACCTTTAGCGGGCCCTCTGAGCGGACCACACGCTCTTCAACCTGCTCGACCGGTACACTGCGTCCGTTCAAGGTTTGCATGGTCTCGGTCCGGGAATCGCCGCCCACCTCGGTTTGGGGGCCGCGGATACGGTCGCCCAGCCCATCAAACGTGTACGTACGAATCGACTGGCCGCATAGCAGCGCGCAGGCGGCCAGTCCCCACCACAGACTTCTCATGGTCCCAAGGTACGCGAAAGACCGGACACGGACAATCGGGGAAATCTCGTAGAACGGGCTACCTGAGAACCTGCGTTTCAGCGCTCGATGATCTCGTAATGGCGCAGGATGTCGTTCCAGTGACCCTGGGATTTGAGGATCAGTTCTACCACCTCGCGCACGGCCCCATACCCTCCAGCGGCCTCCGTGACATATTGGGCGCAGGCTTTCACTTCGGGACGGGCGTTCGCTGTGGCGATGCCCAGTGCGACGCGACGCATGGCCACCACGTCTGTGAAATCGTCGCCGATATAGGCCACTTCTTCACGCGTGCAGCCGGAGAGCTGGTAGATCTCTTCGAGGATCGGAATCTTCTCGGTATGCCCCTGATACACGTAGACGATCTTGCACTGACGGGCGCGCTCCACGGTGGCCGGGGACTCTCGTCCGCTGATGAGTCCGGTCTTGATGCCCTTCTTCGCCAGCCACTGCAGGCCGATCCCGTCCTGGGAATCAAAGCCCTTGGTCTCCGCCATGGCGCCAGTCGGGCCCGGGACGTTGTACAGCTTTCCATCCGTGAGCACGCCATCCACGTCCATGAGCAGGAGCTTGATGCGCGAGGCGAGCTCGATCACTTTCGGGTCAATTGCCATAAATTCGGGTAAGTCTCGTTATATCATGAGCGGCGCGGTTTACCCTCGCGCGAGGCGTCGCAGCAGCGGTCGGGCCAGGGCGGCGCACTCGTCCACTTTCAGCGCGTAGGTGGTGATCAGATACGACGCTCCGTACACCCCGAGAACGACCAGTGCCCCTATCAGCCGATGCTGGCGGCCCATTCCGAGCTTTACCGCCCAGGCCGCAGCCGCCGAGACGAATGCCGCGCCCCACAAGCGAGCCACCAGGCCGGCGGGCAATCCGGTGTGGCCGATTCGGCGGTTCAGGGTGCGGCGCAACAACGCAAACTCGATCCATCCGGCAATGCCCGCCGAGCCCGTCAGGCCGGCTACGCCCCATCTTTGCTCGATTCCCAGCAGGCGAGGCAGCGGGAAGGCAAACACATATCCCAGGACCATGGTCAGCGAGACGCGCACCACCGCGTAGCGCAGAGGAGTGCGGGTATCGCGCAGCGCGTAGTAGGTAGACGAGTACAAGCGTCCCAAGGTGGACGCCAGCATCCCAATGGACGATCCGGCAAGTATGCCCCAGACATAGTTCGAATCGGCCGCCTGAAACCTTCCGGATTCGAGCAGGACCGTGGTGATGGCTGCCCCGAGAGCGAGGAATCCCATGGCCGCGAGCACGACGAAGAAAGCAATCCTTCGCAGGCCGGAATCCAGACGCCCTCGCAGATACTCGGCTACTTCGGGACCCGTGCCGAGTGCGCTCGACATGGCCGGCAGCTCAGAAGCCGAAACCGACATGCCGAACAGACTCACCGGCAGCGTGTATAGCAGTTGCGCGTTGGTGAGCGCCGCCACCGCGCCCGTGCCCAGCAGGCTGGCGAACACCTGGTCCACATAGGCGCTGATCTGCACCACGCCCCTGCTGACGAACACCGGCGCAAAATTCCGGATGGTCTCGCGTACGTGTTTGGAGGTGGTGTCGAAGGCCGGACGAATTCGCCGCGCGAGCCGCAGAACGACGGGAATCTGAGCGGCGAGTTGGAGCCCGCTGCCGGCTACCGAACCCCAAGCCAGAAAGACCGCGAGCGAAGATAGGTCGCGCTTGCCGAATGCGACCAGCGTCACGATCAGGCTCAGGTTCCAGATCACCGGGGCCACGTAGGACAGGAAGAAACGTCGATGGCTGTTAAGTATGCCCAGGCACCAGGCCGAAAGCACCAGCAGTCCGGCCCCGGGAAAGAGGATCCGGACCAGACGGATGGTGAGTCCGCGCTTCTCGCCGTGGAATCCGGGGGCGATGAGGTCGATGAGCATCGGAGTCAGCAGCACTCCGGCTAGCACCAGCAGCGAAGCCGTAAATGCCAGGACGGTGAGAATTGCGCCGGCCAGATGTCCCGTCTCTTCCTCGTCGCCTTCGGCGAGCAACCGCGAGTAGACCGGGATGAAGGATGCCGAGAGGACGCCTTCACCGAACAAATTCTGCAGGAAATTGGGGATTTTGAAGGCGGCGTTAAAAGCGTCGGCCGCGTCGGATTGTCCGAAATAGTGGTTGAAAGTCCGCTGCCGGATCAATCCCATGATGCGGCTGAGCAGAATTCCTGCGGCTACCAGGGCCGCGTGCTTACCGGTTCCTTCTCGTCTGGCGGTGCTGGAGGCCAAACTCGAATTGTGTCACAGGCGCGAGCCTCACACGGCCACGAACAGACTTTCCGCAAACGGCCATTCGTCATCCACCCACTGTGCTTCGATGCGGAACCCCGAGGCCCTCGCCAGATCCGTCACCTCACGGCGGGTGTATTTGTGGCTGCTCTCGGTCCAGATGGTCTCGCCGGCCGTGAACGCAGCGGAGAACCCGGCTCGCCTCACATTCACCTCTTGCCGCTTCTTTGAACGTAGGTGCATCTCGATGCTTCCAGTACCCTTGTTGAAACGGGCGACGTGCTGGAACTGGCGCAGATCGAAATCGGCGTCCAGTTCGCGATTGATTCGCCCGAGCAGGTTGAGGTTGAATGCGGCTGTCACGCCCTGGGGATCGTCGTACGCTTCCAGCATCTGTCCGAGTGGCTTCAGCAGATCCGTACCGAGCAGGAGCAAGTCCCCCGGCACGAGAACCCGCCGAACTTCGTTCAGAAAGAGGGCGTCAGCGCCCGAATCGAAGTTGCCGATGGTGCTGCCCAGGAACAGCACCAGCATGCGGACTCCTGCCTGCCGTTGGGTAACGACCTCATGAAGCCCCTCCAGGTACTCCCGTTCGATTCCGACGATGCTGACCCCATCGATATCATCCAACTCGGACTCGCAGTTCGCGAGCGCGGCCTGCGAGATCTCGATCGGGTAATACGACACGGCAGCACGCTCGGACAAGGCTTGGAGGATCCAGCGCGTCTTCCGACCGCTGCCGCTGCCAAGTTCCGATACATTTGCGGGACTGGGTACGTGCCTTGCGATGTCCGCGGCGTGGCGGCGGAGCAGCCGTTCGTCCGCTCGTGTCAGTCCGTATTCCGGTAGCACGCTGATGGCTTCAAATAGCGCGGATCCCAGTTGGTCGTACAGATACTTCGACGGTAGTTCTTTTTGTCCCTTCTTCAAAAGTCCGGCGCGGACGTCCGACGCGAACTGCGCCGCAAAGTCGCTGGTCAGGTTTGCGGGTACTGCCATATCGATTCTTTCCCCAAGTCCTACAAACCCACGCAGCGAAACCCTGCGTAGACGTATTGATAGTGGGCTTGAAACCAGTTACGGAAACTGAGCCGCAACATCGATGAAGCGGTTCGAACGCTGCCGCCTTTCAGGACGAAATGCTGCCCGTCGAAAAAGTTCGCCGAGTAGCCAGGATAGCAGTCCATTTGCCGGAATCCGGGGAACGGTGCGAAGGGCGTGGAGGTCCACTCCCAGCCGTTCGCGACCAATCCTTCGACACCGGAGGCGCTGCTGCCGCGCAACGAATTCACGGGCGCCGGATCCCAGATATCAGCAGCTGGATCGCCATGACGGTTACTGTCGATACCTTCTGCCGCCCTGTGCCACTCTGGCTCCGTTGGCAGGCGCTTGCCTGCCCACCGGGCGTACGCACTGGCTTCGGCATGACTCACGTATACCGGCCACTGGGGCGGGAGCGGAATCTCATCGAACATCGATCGCCAGGTCCAGGCATCGCCGCGCCGGATCCAGAACACGGGGTGCGATATTCCCTGCTGATTCTTCCAATCCCAATCCGCAGACGTCCAGAAAGCTCGCTCACCGTAGCCGCCTGCATCCAGAAACTCGAGGAATTGGCTATTCGCGATCTTGTATTTGTCGATAGTGAATTCCGGCACTTCCACCGAATGCGCCTCGAACTCGTTGTCCCATCCGAAGGCCTGTCCATCACGGTGCATCCCCAATACCGCCGCTCCCGCCAGGACGCGCACAGATTCGGGCCTGACCGGATCGCCGTCGAGCGTGCGCCGCACTCCTAAGCCGTGCTTCCGCTCGAACGGCATCTGATGGAACATGTATGCCAGCGTTTCCGCGTGCATCCAACGGTGTTCGATGGCGACGTTGAGGTATTCGTACCACCCGTCTTTCGATGACGCTTCGGTCCCGAGTGTCCGGTCCAAAGCCTGGCGCACACGGTCCCGATAGCTGTACACGTCGTCGAGCGACAGCCAGTCCTTGGGTTGATCCACGGGTAGGCCGGTTCCGAGCGGGTCGATGCCGAAGGCAAAGAGGCGGTCAAGGTCCGGGTTAAAGCTCGCGAGACCACAGAGACTCTTGAGCAGGTTCCAATCGAATGCTTCCAGGTGTCCGATGTAGAAGACGATCCGATGACGTTCCGGAATCGGTCGGTCGTACAACGCTTCGGGCCGGACCATTTGAAACAGGGAATCCGTTTCCGCTCGCGCCGCCGCCAAGCGAGAGAGAAGTACCGGACGGGGGTCTACTGCTGCCAGGGTTGCCATGTTCATCCTTCCGCGCCCTTCACTTGCGCCAGGGGCTTCAACTCGCCAAGCACGGTGGGAATCAACTCTGAAACCGTCGGGTGGATGTGCATGGCTCGCTGGAGCACCGTGTAGGGCACCTTAGCGTACATGACATCGAGAATGCAATGGATCACCTCGTCGCCCTCCGTGCCCAGGATGGCCGCGCCGAGGATCCGCTTCGACTCGGCATCCACAAGGATCTTGATGAAGCCCTGTGTCTCGCCCTTCTCGACGGCCCGGCCCACCCGTGTCATCGGCCGTTTGCCCACCAGAATCGCCCTCCCGGAACGCTGAGCCTCGGCTTCGGTGGCGCCGGCACGTCCCAGCGGCGGGTCGATGTAGAGAGCATAGGCGTGGATGCGATCACTCACTCTGCGGCGATCGTTGTCCAGCAGATTTGCGGCAACGATCTCGTAATCGTTGTAGGAGGTGTGCGTAAACCCGCCGCGGCCGTTGCAATCGCCGAGCGCCCAGATGCCGGGGACGCTGGTTTGGAGTTCATCGTCTACCTGGATATACCCGCGATCGTCGCGCTGAACGCCGGTGTTTTCGAGGCCGAGGTCGTCCGTGTTGGGACGCCGCCCGACCGCGACCAACAGGTGCGATCCGCGCACCGCACCCTGGTTCGAACGAACCTCCACCCCGTCGCCGCTTTTGGCAACGACAATACCCTCGGCGTTCAAGCGTACGCCGATACCTTCGTTCTCCAGGATCTCGCGGATCGCGTTGGACACATCGGGATCTTCGCGCGAAATGAGACGAGAGGCACGTTCGACGATGGTCACCTGGCTGCCAAAACGTCGGTACATCTGCGCGAACTCGAGACCAATGTAACTCCCACCCAGGATGACCAGGTGACCGGGCAGGAAATCGACGTCCATCATCGAGGAGTTGGTCAGATAAGGGACCTGGTTCAGGCCCGGAATCGGCGGGATTGCCGCACGCGCGCCGGTGTTGACAAAGATCTTCTCGGCCGTCAGCATGGCGTCCCCGGCGCGAACCTCACGATCGGAAAGAAACGCCGCTTGCGCCTGGTAGACCGTGCAGTTAGCCGTGCCTCGCAGCGAGCTTTCCACGCCCTTTCGGGACGCTCCGGAGATCTCGTCTTTGCGCGCCTTGACACGCTTCATGTCCAAGCTGATGGAACCATCGATCCGCACTCCGAAATCGGCCCCTCGTCGCGCAACGTATGCGGCCCTTGCGCTGGCGATGAGCGTTTTGGTGGGGATGCATCCGGTGTTCACACACGTCCCACCGAAGCGCAGCCGCTCAATAATCGCAACCTTCTGCCCAGCGGCGGCGAGTCTCATCGCCAGCGGGGGCCCAGCCTGTCCCGTGCCGATGACGATCGCGTCGTAACGTTCCGCCATTCGATTCACCTCCTCGCGTCCAGAAACTCCCGGGCGACTTCGGTTGCGGGCCGGTGCTCCAGGTCTACCGCCTGGTTCATGCGTCGCATGGCTGCTTCCGAGATGCTGCCCGACAGTTCCGCAAGTGCGTCTCTCAACTGCGGATATCGCTGCAATGTACCCTGGCGAACAACAATGGCGCACTCGTATGGTGGAAAGTAGCGCCGATCGTCCGTGAGCACAACAAAATCTGGACGCGCCAGCGCTCCATCTGTTGCACTTCCGGCGGCCATTTCAATCGTCTTTTGTTGGAGGGCCGGGTAGAGCAGCCCGAGATCCATCGCGACTGGCTCGCCTTTCAGACGCAAACCGTAGGTTTGGACCAGGCCATTGAGACCGTCGGGCCGCTGGGTAAACTCATAGCCCACGCCCAGGCGCCACGGGGCTGGCCGCCGAGCCGCATCGCTCAGTGTGCGCAAGTTCTGTTCGCGCGCAGCGTCGGCCCGCACAATCATGGCGAACGTGTTATTAAAGCCGAGCGGGGCAAGCCACTCGAGTTGCCATTGCCGGTAACCCTGACGGACCTGCTGGAGGGCTTCGGGCGCATCCTTCACCACAGGTTGCTTCAATACGGCCGTCAGCGCGGTGCCGGTGTATTCCGGATACAGGTCGATGGAACCACCCTTCAACGCTTCGTGAGCCAGCAGAGTACCGCCCAGGTTGAGCTTGCGATCCACCTCCAACCCAAGGCGCCGTTCAATGTGAAGGGCGATGATTTCGCCCAGCAACACCTGCTCCGTGAAGTTCTTCGAGCCGACAACAATACGCGGCCTCGACGAACACCCGGCAGCGAGCAGGCAGATCAGTATGAGAAACGCCGTTCGACCCATCCCAGCACCTCGTCAGCCGCGATCGCCATCAATGCAGCCGGTACGGCCCCGGCCAGAATGGTCCTGGTGTCGGCCATAGCGATGCCACGGAACACGAAAGTCCCCAACCCTCCGCCTCCGATCGCCGCTGCGATGGTAGCCGTCCCGATGGTGGTCACGGTGGCGATCCGGATTCCGGCCAGGATAGTCGGCAGAGCGAGTGGCAGTTCCACGCCCAGCAGGACCTGACGGCCCGTCATCCCCATGGCTATGGCGGATTCCCGCACGCCGGGATCGACTCCGAGAATGCCCGTCACCATATTGCGGAGAATCGGCAGCAGCGCATAAAGTGTCAGCGCCATGATCGCCGCCGGCTTGCCGACGCCACCCAGGAATGGTAAAGGCAGCAGAAAGCCGAACAAAGCCAGGCTGGGAATGGTTTGGACGACATTCACGATACCGAGCGTCCAGCGGCGCAGCCGTGAGCGTCGCGTGAGAAGCACCGCGGAAGGCGCCGCGATGGACAGCCCCGCAAGTACCGCGATGGCGACCAGCAACAGGTGCTCAGCCGTGAGCGAGATAACCTCAGATAGTCGCATGTGGACCCGCAGGTATCTCGCCGCCCAAGGTCGCCAGAAACGCACGCGCTTCCGGGGTTTGCGCCCGAACGAATTCACTGGCGGGTCCGACTGCTTCGAGTTGTCCATCCTTCAGCAGGGCGATCCGAGTGCCCAGCATCAGTGCTTCACGAATGTCGTGAGTGACGAAGAGAGCAGTTTTCCGGAAAGCCTGCCTGAGTTGCAGGAATTGGTTCTGCATGTCGAAACGCGTCACCGGATCCAGTGCGGCGAAGGGTTCATCAAGCAACAGAAGCGGCGGGTCCGCCGCAAGCGCCCGGGCGATGCCAACCCGCTGCTTCTCGCCTCCGGAGAGTTGCCTGGGATAGCGCGATCCGTATGTGGGCGCGGGCAGGCTCATGGCGTCCAGCAGTTCCGCTGTACGGTTGCTGATCCGATCCTGGGGCCAGCCCTCAAGGCGTGGGACGAGACCGACATTTTGCGCGACGGTGGCGTGAGGGAAGAGACCGCCGTCCTGAATGACATAGCCGGTGCGCCGACGAAGCCGAATGGGGTCCCACTCGGCGACGCGCTTGCCCTCAAAACGCACTTCCCCACTGGTGGGCTCCAGCAGCCGGTTCACCATTTTCAGCAAAGTGGTCTTGCCCGAGCCGCTACGTCCCAGCAGCACAACCGTCGCACCCTCATCCACGCTCAAGTCGATTCCGCGCAGAATTTCGCGTCCGCCGACGACGTATGTTACTTTGCGGAACTCGACCAGAGTCGTCATCAGTACATCTTACTCAGGGTTAGACCCTAAAAGGTGGGCAACTGTTCAAAAGTGACGCGCCTGGCCTGGATGCGCTATACTCAGATTTCAGTGTGGCCCCGGCGGTAGTGACAGCCGCTACCAGAAGTTCTGAACGCCGCATTGCAGCCCCAAACAGACGGACAGGTGGCCGAGTGGTTAATGGCAGCAGGCTGTAAACCTGCCGCGCCTTGCGCGCTACGGAGGTTCGAATCCTCCCCTGTCCACCATTTCTTGTAGTTCCCGGTCTCAATTCCCGCTTATTCCCTCGACGAAGTGGTGTTCTTTCCAAACACCTGTCCTGATGAAGTTGCGCCAACAATTGCGATCCCCTACAATGAAGTTGTTCGGTTGACGCACTATCGGTTTGCCCGTTGGGCCGCACTTTGTCCTGGCAATCCTACCGGTTTGAATTCCAGACCCACCAGAATAGCCGTCAACCGTTTGTACGGGCCGACGTAGCTCAGATGGTAGAGCGCGTCCTTGGTAAGGACGAGGTCACCAGTTCAATCCTGGTCGTCGGCTCCAGAACTTATCAGTCCGCGGATTCCCCAAGGTAGAACATGGCGAAAGAGAAATTTGACCGCAGTAAGCCGCACGTAAATATCGGGACGATCGGGCACATCGATCACGGCAAGACGACGCTGACCGCCGCGATCACGAAGGTGCTGGGCAAGTACAACCCGAAAGTGAAGTTCCGCAGCTTCGATTCGATCGACAACGCGCCGGAAGAGAAGGCGCGCGGTATCACGATCGCGGTAGCGCACATCGAATACGAGACGGCCAAACGGCACTACGCGCACGTGGATTGCCCGGGTCACGCCGACTACATCAAGAACATGATCACCGGCGCGGCGCAGATGGACGGGGCGATCCTGGTGGTGGCGGCCACCGACGGCCCCATGCCGCAAACCCGTGAGCACGTTCTGCTGGCCCGCCAGGTGGGCGTTCCGCACATCGTGGTGGCGCTGAACAAAGTGGACGCGGTGGACGATCCGGAGTTGCTGGAACTGGTGGAGCTGGAAGTTCGCGAACTGCTGTCGAGCTATCAGTTCCCGGGCGACACGCTGCCGGTGGTGCGGGTGAGCGCGCTGGGCGCGCTGAACGGCGAGCCGCAGTGGGAAAAGACGGTGGACGAGCTGATGGAAGCGGTGGACAATTACGTCCCGCTGCCGGAGCGGCTGATCGACAAGCCGTTCATCATGCCGATTGAGGACATTTTCTCGATTCAGGGCCGCGGCACCGTGGTGACAGGACGCATCGAGCGCGGCATCTGCAAAGTGAACGAGGAAATGGAAATCGTCGGATTCGCGCCGACGCGCAAGACGGTAGTGACGGGCGTGGAGATGTTCAAGAAGCTGCTCGACGAAGGCCGGGCGGGCGACAACGTGGGTCTGCTGCTGCGCGGCATCGCCAAGGAAGACGTGGAGCGCGGGCAGGTAGTGGCCAAACCGGGCTCGATCACGCCGCACAAGAAGTTCAAGGGCGAAGTATACGTATTGAGCAAAGAAGAGGGTGGGCGGCACACGCCGTTCTTCAAGGGCTACCGGCCGCAGTTCTACTTCCGCACGACGGACGTGACGGGCGTGGCGCAGCTGCCGGAAGGCATGGAGATGGTGATGCCGGGCGACAACGTGAACCTGGAAGTGGAGCTGATCACGCCTATCGCCATGGACAAGGGCCTGCGGTTCGCTATCCGCGAGGGCGGACGCACGGTGGGCGCCGGTACGGTTACGGAGATTTTGGAGTAAACAATGCCTCGCGAGATCATCACTTTCCAGTGCACTGAGTGCAAGCGGAAGAACTACACGAACATGAAGAACAAGAAGACCACGACGGACCGTCTGGAATTCAAGAAGTTCTGTCCGGCCTGCCGCAAGCATCAGCCGCACAAGGAGATCAAGTAGCTTCATAGCGTCGGCCGTTTGGCGGGTAGCGCGCGGATCCGGATCGCTGCTAAACTGGTTAATTAGCGAACGAAGCGCGGCGGTTGATTTGCGTCACTCGTCACCGGACACTCGCCACTAGAACAGGGGCGTAGGTTTAACGGCAGACCAGCGGTCTCCAAAACCGCGAGTGGGGGTTCGAATCCCTCCGCCCCTGCCAGTTTAATTTCAACGGATGATGAATCATCCGCCAGTGAGTTCCACAATGCTGGTGAATAGCCAATGAGTAAAGCGATGGCGATTGCACAGGTTCAAAGCAACGACGATTCAAGAAGCCTCGGCCAGAAGGTGACGGCGTGGCCGGTCGAGATCAAGGACTACGTCCAGGGTCTCCAGGTGGAGATGCGCCACGTGACTTGGCCGAATTGGAAGCAGGTTCGAGCCACTACGATCGTCGTGATAGCGGCTGTGTTCGGATTCGCAGCTTACTTTTTCGTTGTCGACGCGATTGTCGGCAAGGCCATCACCAAGCTCTTCGACTCCTTGACCCGATAACCTGAACCCAATGCCGCAGGATCCGAGCGAATACCGGGAAGACGAACTCGACATCGACCACGTCGAAGCCGGACCAGACGTGTCTCCCGAAGATCACACCGAAGCGGAACCGCTCGAGGCAGCGCCCGCAGTCGATGAGCACCCGGAACCCGCCGATTCCGATGAAGTTCCGGAGCCGGCCGCGGCGCCCGCCCTCACCGAGGAATCCAGCAAACACTGGTACATCATCCACACCTACAGCGGTTTCGAACAGAAGGTGGCGGATTCCTTGAAAACCCGCGCCCAGGCATTTGGTTTCGCCGATGCCATCGGCCAGATTCTGATTCCGACCGAAGAGGTCGTCGAACTGCGCAACGGGAAGAAGGTCACCAGCAAACGTCTTCTCTACCCCGGCTACGTGCTGGTGGAAATGGATATGAACGACGAACTCTGGCACGCGGTGAAGAACACGCCGCGAGTAACCGGGTTTGTCGGCGGCGGCAACACTCCGGTGCCGTTGACTCCGGACGAAGTGAATTCGGTTCTGTACCGGCAGGCCAGCTCTCAGGAGCGTCCGCGTCCGAAACTCAGTTTTGAAAAGAACGAAAACGTCAAGATCATCGACGGACCGTTCTCGAACTTCTCCGGCAAGATCGATGAAGTCAACCAGGAGCGCAACACGCTGCGGGTACTGGTCACCATTTTCGGCCGGCAGACCCCGGTGGAACTCGATTTTCTGCAGGTGGAGAAAATATAGCCCGGCGTCCGGCGGCGTTGCCGGGGCGCTAATGAAGGAGTAAGCTGGCCCGATCCAGCTCAGTAAGCAATGGCAAAGAAAGTTACAGCTCAGGTCAAGTTACAGATTCCGGCGGGAAAGGCCACGCCGGCTCCTCCTGTCGGCACCGCGCTCGGTCCGCAGGGCGTGAACATCATGGAGTTCTGCAAGGCGTTCAACGCCAAGACTTCGGCGAAGGACCAGGAAGGTCTGATCATACCCGTTGTGATCACCATCTTCTCCGACCGCTCCTTCACGTTCATCACCAAAACTCCTCCTGTACCCGTGCTCATCAAGCGCGCCGTGAACCTGGCCAAAGGTTCGGCCGAGCCGAACAAAACCAAGGTCGGGAAGATCACGGAGAAGCAGGTGGAAGAGATCGCCAAGCTGAAAATGCCCGACCTGAACTGCTTCGACGTCGAGGCAGCCTGCCGGTCCGTCCGCGGCACAGCCCGCAGCATGGGTGTAGACGTAATCGCCTAGCCCAGCCCGTCCGATTTTTAGAAGGCCTTCGGTATTCCGGAGGCCTTTTTCATTTGGGGCGTGAGCCCTGCCTGGGAACTATCCCAAACACACCCCATCAGACCTATGGGTCCGTGATAAACTCGTTCTCTTCCCCCATGAATGAAACCGTTAAGTACGTTCTCACCGAAGAACGCATTCCAAAATACTGGTACAACCTGATAGCTGACCTGCCTACGCCACCACCTCCGGTGCTGCACCCGGGCACGTTGAAGCCGATCGGGCCGGACGACTTGGCGCCGCTCTTCCCGATGTCGCTCATCGCTCAGGAGGTGAGCACCGAGCGCGAGATCGAGATCCCCACACCGGTGCGCGACGTCTATCGTCAGTGGCGTCCGTCGCCACTCTGCCGGGCGCGGCGCCTGGAGCGGGTGCTGGACACTCCGGCTCGCATCTACTACAAGTACGAAGGCGTCAGTCCGGCCGGCAGCCACAAGCCCAACACCGCGGTTGCGCAGGCCTTCTACAACCGTGAAGCGGGAATTCGCCGCATCACGACGGAAACCGGCGCGGGTCAGTGGGGTTCGTCGCTCGCCTTCGCGGGATCGCTGTTCGGCATCAACATTGATGTCTACATGGTGCGGGTCTCCTACGATCAGAAGCCGTATCGCCGCGCCCTGATGGAGGCGTACGGCGCCCGCTGTGTCCCATCGCCGTCCATGGAGACCGCGTCCGGCCGCGCCATTCTCGCCAAACGGCACGACCACCCGGGCAGCCTTGGAATCGCCATTTCAGAGGCAGTGGAAATGGCAGCTCAGCGCGATGACACTAAATACGCTCTGGGCTCTGTACTGAACCACGTGTTGCTGCACCAGACCGTTGTCGGTCAGGAGGCCATCGAGCAGTTCGGACTCGCCGACGATTATCCAGATATCGTGATGGCATGCACCGGTGGCGGATCGAACTTCGGCGGCATCGCTTTTCCGTTCATCGGCGCGCAGCTCCGCGGAGGGAGGAAAGTCCGGGTGGTCGCTGTGGAACCCGCAGCCTGCCCAAGTTTGACCCGCGGTCCTTACGCCTATGACTTTGGCGATACCGCCAAACTAACGCCGCTCACCAAGATGCACACGCTCGGGTCGGCTTTTACCCCGCCCGGCTTCCACGCCGGTGGACTGCGCTATCACGGCATGGCGCCGCTGGTCAGCCACGTTAAGCAACTAGGCCTCATTGAGGCCGTCGCGTATCACCAGACCGCCTGTTTCGCGGCCGGCGTCGAATTCGCGCGAGCGGAGGGTATTGTTCCGGCCCCCGAGGCGAACCACGCCGTGCGAGCCGCCATCGACGAAGCGCTCAAGTGCAAGGAAGAAGGCGTGAGCCGCGCTATTCTTTTCAACCTATCCGGACACGGTCACTTCGACATGCAGTCCTATATCGACTACCACGCCGGAAAGCTGGTGGATCAGAATTACGACGAGGCGGAACTGGCGATGGCGCTCGCCGGTCTGCCCGTAGTGTCAGCGTAGGTTCTCGAACGCAACGTTCAGAATGGGGTACTTCGGCCACTCGGCGTAGTCGAAGTGCCACCATTCGAATTCGAAGACCCGGAATCCTTCCTGCTCCATCGCGTGCCGCAACAGGGCGCGATGCCAGCGCTGCCGCGATGTGCCGCCAGGAAAGTCCGGATACGATCGATCCGACATTTCATCGTAACCGCCGGTCATCTCGGCGGGCGCGCCCGTCTTCAGATCATACATAGTCAGGTCCACCGCGCATCCCCGGTTATGGCGCGATCCCTGCGCGGGATCGGCGACGAAGATGCGCTTGTCAGGCGGGGTCGCATCCCAGAACATTCGGGTCACCATCCAGGGCCGGTATGCGTCGTGGACCAGCAGACCGTAGCCTTGCGTCTTCAGCCAGCGATGCGCCCGCACCAGCGCCTCCGCGGCCGGGCGCTGTAAAAAGGCGCGAGCCTGCGTATAGAACGGCGTGCCCAGGAAGTTGTTGGTGGTCGCATACCGGACGTCGAGGTGAATGGTGGCATCCAGGGAAACCAGTTCCACCAGGTCCGGACGGCGGAACTCTCCGCTTTCCGACGGAGGACTCGCACGGCGCGCCTCTGCGCGGAGTTCGTCCACCGGCTTCAACGGTGTAATGCGAAACGTAACGCCAGGCTGAGCCGGATCAGGCAGGCGCGGGAACAGAATCGAGCCGATTCGCAACCCCCGATCGCTGAACTCGGCCAGCGCATGATCGTACATGCCTGCGGGAAATCGGAACCGGTTCGGCGTCTCCTCCGTTAGCGAATACTCGAACAGGCGATCGACCATGACAGTGAGCCGGCCGTCCTTCTCGTACACGTGAAAAACCCCGTAGTCGCGATGGTATTCGCCGATGAGGGGCAGCCAGCGGGCCGGCGGAGGCGCAGGTTGGGCGTGCAGCGCCAGCGCGAAGGCCGCCGCGATCAAGGCCCGCAAGGCTTTATTGATTGAAGTCATCATCGGCGGTCGGAGCCGGCGTGCGCGGTCCCGGACTCGTACGTCCAGAGCCGAGATGGTCGTAGTTGAACATCGCGTTGAACAGCAGGAAGTAGCTGCCCTGCGTTTCATTGCGCCACATGGGATTGTTGGCAAACAGCAGAATGTGGCCTTTGCCGCGCGGAACGTCAACCACCGCCGGGCGTCCCACCAGTTCCGTGCCCCCGGCAAGCATGCCGGAAACCAGCAGGTCCTTCTCATCGGAAGCGAACCGGACCACGATCCGTGGACGCATCTCCGGCGGGGCGATGAAGGCGCGCATCTGCTCGCGCATCTCGTCGTTCATCGGCGGCTCTTCGCCAGGACGCGTCTGCGGCGGCGGCTCCGGCGCGACAAACGGACGGCCCTGTGGAATGTCGGGATCGGTGGTTGTGCCCCGGCCGCGTTGGACGGCCCGCAGCCTCGGCGCCAAACCCGCCGCCCCCGCGTCCGCCGAATCCGCTCATGCCCGTGGCGCTCACCTGCAACACTGGAGCCTGGTTGAAATAGATCGCGAGTTTGTCGCCGTATCCGTAGGCGATGGGGCTCTTCTTGTCTGAGATGGTGGAGTTCAGAATGCTCCCGCGGGCTCGCAGGTCGCGTGTCTGCGTAATGGATACCCCGTCGATCAGGCCGTAGTCCACTGGGATGGAGTCGTTGGCCCCGATGGTGACGAACAATCCCCCGGCATCGACGAAGCGCGCTATGTTCGACAATCCTTCGAGGCCCATCCCGCCGCGCATATCGTCGGTGGTGTCCGGCGAGTTCGCCAGATTCGGCGTCAGGTCAGATCCCTTCCAGGGAATCGGCGAACCACGCATGGGCATGCCATTGACGATGCGTTGCGACGTGCCCGGAGTCGGTCCGAAAATGATCACGTCATACTTTTCGCGGAGGTTCGGCGCGGTGCGCAGCTTCTGATCGGAGATGTAGTCGTACGGGATCTTCAAATTGTCGAAGGCGATCCGAAACCAACCCTCGTTTTGCGTACTGAGCCACGTGTGCACCAGCGCCACTCGCGGCGCCGCGAGTTCGTGCGCGGCCACCTTGGGAACCTCCCGAGCCGCAAATACGCTGATCCCGAGATCCGCTGCCGCCCGTTCCAGCTTCGAACGAAGGTCCGCGCCATTGGCCTCCGCTTTGATGATGAAGGACCCCGCGCTGAAAGCGCGGTCCTCAGCCTTGAACGAATCCTCGGCGGCGAACATCTTCACGTCCTTTAAACGGAACCGGAACGTGGCGAGCGTGTTATCGGTGTTGTGATTCACCAGGTAGGCCGCCGTCCCCGAACCCTCTATGCGACCGGTGACGGTGGCCGCGCCCGGGAGCAGCGTCATCGGCGCTTTCAGGATGGCGGCGTCGGTGATCCGCGCTGTCTTGACGTTCCGCAGTGCGCCCAGCGTCCAGCCCGTGTCGTCGTACGGATTCGGATCGGCGACGTTGTAGTACTGCGTGTCGAGCAGCATGTCCGCCATCCGGCTGTAAGGCTGGTCCATGCGAATCACGTAGCTTCCCGCCGGATATTTCACCTTCGCGATTTCGGCTGCCTGATCGAGGCGGTGCACCTCGACGGCCTGCGCGTGGAGCAGATTCACCAGGCTGGCACATTCGGCGGGCCGTGGATCGTCGCCTGGAATCACCCACGCCGCGGGACCTTCCTTCACGGCCTTGTCGATGCTGCGCTTGCTCTTGAGATAGAAATTCGAGAGAAACTGCCTCCGCTGGGTGGCGACGTTGTTCATGGAGAACAGAATCGCGCTCTGCTGCAGGTTGATGTTGTTGCGAATCGACCAGTTCACCTTTGCGAGCGGCGGATTGGGACGGTACCAGGTGCGCGTGGTCAGGTTGGACTGCACGGTGCGCTCGCGGGTGTCGGCCCCGGTGCCGCCGAAAGTCTCGTAGAAGCGCCCGATGGAGTTATGCCCGTTCGCGACGTAGAACATGTAGTTCGGCGCCCAGCCGTCGTAGTACCCGTGGGTCCAGATGCCGGGCACGCCGCGCTTGGTCATCTCCTCGATCTCGACGTAGGCCATCTTCTGCCACTCGTCGATCACGATCGGATCGAGCCACGCGTTATACGGTCCCATGCCCGTGGAGACGTAGAGGAACGGTACCGATTCGTGCAGGTCGTGCAGGACGGTGGCGTGGAAGCGGAGGAAGCCGTTCATCATGTTGCGGCTGAGGGCGAGCGCCATCGACATCGATCGCGATTGTTGTCGTGCGCCACGTACTTGCCCCAGTAGACCAGATTGGGCGCTGCCTTGTCCGGATTGGCCTTGCGGTAGTTGTAGACGTCCACCTCGCGGTCACGGCCATCCACTTCCGATGCCGGCGTGATGAGGACGATGGAGTTCTTGCGGATGTTCTGGACCAGCGGGCTCTCTTCCACGGCCAGCCGGTAGGCCAATTCCATCAGCATCTCGGGTGAGCCGGTCTCGGGCGAGTGGATGCTGCCGGAGGCCCAGTAAAACGGCAGACCCTCTTCGATCAACTTCTCCGCCTCGGCTGAGGCGTCTTGCGCGGATCCGCCAGCCTCGCCGTGATCTCCTGATACCGATCGAGCTTCGCGATGTTCGCCTCGTCGGAGACCGCCACCAGCAGCGTCTCGCGACCTTCCTCGGATCAGCCGATAGAGAAGACCTTGACGCGTTTCGAAGCTTTCTCGAGTTCGCGCATGTAGCGGTAAATGTCCTTGGTGTAGGTGAGCTTATTCGGCGTGCCGACGATGTAGCCGAGCACCTTCTGAGGCGTAGGGACGGTGTCAGAAGCAGGAAGGTGGTCCACCAGTTCGGTAAGGAAAAAGGGTTCGGTGGTGTACTCGCGGATTTTGGCCGTGTAGGCCTCATCCACTTTTGCAGGCGCGGGGACGGGCTTGGATTCTTTCTTGTCAGCACCAGCCATCAGCAGACTTGCAAGCAGGCAGAGGAAAGCGGTTCGCATAAGAGGTATGTCGTAATAGTATCCGAACTGTATTTCAATTCTGATATGGACTCACAACTTGAATTCGCAAAGCGCGCCGCCATTGCGGCGGGAGAGAACGCGGCTCGCATCCGCCTGGGCGGTATTGAGGCCGAGACGAAGCCGGACGCGAGCCCGGTAACCATCGCCGACCGTTCGAACGAGCGACTGATCCGGGAGATGATCGAACGCGAGTATCCGGATGACGGCCTCATTGGTGAAGAGGGTGCACGTAAGGCGGGCATCAGCGGCCGCCGCTGGATCATTGACCCCATCGACGGCACTCGTGATTTCGTGCGCGGCAACCGGTTTTGGTGCGTTCTCATCGCGCTCGAACAGGCCGGAGAATCGCTGCTCGGGGTGGCGCACTTCCCAATGCTCGGCGAAACCTATTGGGCGGCCCGGGGGCAGGGGGCCTTTCTCAACGGCGAGCGTATCTCGATTTCCGCCATCGATTCGATGGACGCCGCCGTGTTCAGCCCCAACGGAATGCACCAGATGGCGGATGAATCCTACGCGCACGGAATGATGGAGTTCATGTCCCGCTTCTGGGCCGTCCGTAGCGTGGGTGGGGCCCTTGACGCCTGCATGCTGGCGGCCGGACAGGTAGAAGTCTGGCTGGAGCGCAAGGCTGAAATCTGGGACTTGGCGCCCTTGCAAGTGATCATTGAAGAAGCCGGAGGCCGCTATCTCGCGCTGGACGGATCGCGGCGGATCGATGCCGGCAACGCCGTCGCCTTCGTCCCCACACTGGAGCCGCAGGTCCGCTCCTTTTTCGGGATTCCGGCCGGTCCCGGACTGTTATAATCGTGGAGACTGGAGCATACCCTCCCCGCGACATGGAAGATCTCAAGAGAAAACTGCAAGCTGAAATCGCCACCCTTGAAACCGAGTTACGAATCGAGTTGCCCAAGGAAATCCTCAAGGCTCGCGCACATGGTGATCTCAGCGAGAATGCGGAGTACCACGCGGCCAAAGAGCGCCAGGCATACGTAAACGCCCGCTTAGGCCAATTACAGGCGCGCCTGCGCCTGCTCTCCATGGTGGACATGGCGAGAATCCCGCACAACAAGGTGGGGCTGGGGTCCACGGTGACGGTGCTCGATTCCAAGAAGGAGGAAGAGGTTACCTATAAACTGGTGACCAGCGAGGACGCGGATGTCGCCAAGGGGCTGATCTCCACTACCTCGCCGATCGGGCGCGGCCTTCTCAACAAAGAAGTCGGCGACGTGGTAAACATCCAGAGTCCCGGGGGTACAAAGGAACTGGAGATTCTGAAGCTGACGACGATTCACGACGAAACGTCTTAGAATTGAAAGATAGACCATGACACTCACCCGCACGATCGGCAATGCCTGTAACAAGGTCATTGTCCTCATCGTGCGAGGCCTTGCGCTCTCCAAGATTCACCCAAACGTATTGACGTTCATCGGCTTGGTGATCAACATCGGGGCGGCCGCTCTTCTCGCCGTCGGGATGTTCCGTGCCGGAGGATTCGTCATTCTGGCGGCCGGCATCTTCGACATGGTCGATGGCCGGGTCGCCCGCGAAACCAACCAGGTCACCCGTTTTGGCGGCTTCTTTGATTCCGTGGTGGACCGCTACTCCGATCTCGGGTTGCTGGTAGGGTTGCTGGTCTGGTACGGGTCCATTAACCGCCCCTGGTACGTGGTGCTAACCGCCATCGCAATGACCGGTTCGGTAATGGTCAGCTACACACGGTCGCGGGCGGAGAACGTAATCCCCACCTGTAAGGTCGGATTTATGGAACGCCCTGAGCGGGTAGTGCTCGTCATCATTGGTGCGCTGTTTGACCGCATGGCCCCGGTGCTCTGGGTGATCGCAGTGCTGGCGAACATTACCGTGATTCACAGAATGATCTTTACCTGGCAGGAAACCAAGCGCCTTGAAGACGCCCAGCTTCGAGCCATACCCAGCCGGACCTCCAAGAACTCCTAACACTAACACGGTACCGGCTTGTCGAGGGTGTCCCATGCATACGCGCGGGCGACGCGTTCGCGGATCTCCTGCGTCAAGGTTCCGCCCCGATCGCCGTTGGCCATGATGACCACGCCATAGCCCTTTACCCGGTGGGCGACCATGTCGGATCGAAATTCCCAGTTCCCGCCGCTGTGGCTGAAATACCAACCCTCTCGTTGCTTTTCGATCTCGAACCCGACGGCAAACGGCCCAACTCCGACGGGTGTCACCATCTCGTGAATCGTCCTCTGAGTGAGCACGCGGACCTGCCGAGGAGCGTCCGTTGGACTTCGATGAGAAACTTAGCGAGGTCGGTGCTCGTTCCTGGGCAGCGTGTTTGGCGCCCGGACGGTGGCATTGGGGGTAGACCAGTACGGGCAGTCCGGAACCAGGCAGGACTTGTATAACCACTATGAGATCGGCCTGCAGGCGATTCTACAGGCCGTGATCGAAGCGGTATCGTAGGTAGCCGGAATCAGTACTCGCGATCTTTTTTGATTCCCGGCTCGGGGACGGGATACCGGCCATCCGCCTGCAACCGCAGCGGCGGCGGTCCATCCATCGTGAGCTTATCGACGTCGGGCGCGAACTCGTGCTCGGAGTTCAGGATCTGGTCGAAGGTGACTATCTGACCGGTGTGGGCGGCCATTCGCCCCATCGATGCCACAAGGCTGGCCTCGGCGCCGCGCTTCACCTCATTGTACGGCTTGTCTTCGCGAATGGCGGCGATCAGATCATCCCACTCCCATAGGTATGGACTGCGCTCAGGCTGAGGGAAGGCCCACAGCAGGTTCGGATCCTCCGGGAGCGGCAAATCCTTGCGCGAGTTGATGCGTGGGATCTTCTGGCCCTTGTAGATGCGCGTCATTCCAGGCGTGTGGTAGAGCGACGAGATCACGGCCGAACCCTTGGATCCATGGGCGTAGCTGGCAAATTCGTCGCGGCATCCGGCCATGTTGCGGCCGTCGAAGAACAACCGTGTGCCGTCCGGGAACTCGTACTGCACCGAATAGGTATCGAAGTTCTGATCGAGCGAATCGCCTCGGTAATGACGGCCCCCGAGCGCGTGGGCTTCCACTGGCCAAGCTCCCTTCATCCAGCTGCATTCGTCAATCTGATGAATGTAATAGTCGCTGAACACCCCGCCGCTCGCCCACAGGAAGGCGTGAAACCGCTGGATCTGGTAGGTCAGTTCGCTGACACCTTCTGGCTTCGGCCCGGCGGTACCGCCACCCTGCCCCATGCGATAGCCGCGCATCGCGACGATGTCGCCGATCTGACCGTCCTGAATCCGCTTGAGCAGTTCCTGACGTGCGCGGCAATGGCGCACCATCAATCCAACGCCCACCTTCAGATTCTTCTTTACCGACAACTCGCCGAGTTTCAGCATGCGGCGCGTAGTGGGGCCGTCCACGGAGACGGGCTTCTCCATGAAGGTGTTCAGGCCCTTGTCGATGGCGAGCGTGAATTGGACCCAGCGAAAGGCGGGAGGCGTCCCCAGGATGACGACATCGCCGGACTTGAGCGAGTCCATGGCCTGGCGAAACGCATCGTAGCCGAGGAACCTGCGCTCGGGTGGCACGTCCACGCGATCGGCGAACTGCGTCTTCAGCTTGTCGTAGCTGTCGCTCATCTTTTTCGGGACCACGTCGGCCATGGCCACCAGTTTGATCGGCCCGTTGTTGATGGAGAGAGCGTCGGTAGCGGCGCCGGTGCCACGGCCGCCGCAGCCTACCAGGGCCAACTGGATCGTGTTGTTCTCGGCCGCATGCACTGGCGGCAGCGCGACCCCCGCCAGTGCGGACACTCCGACGGTGCGGGTGGTGTTCATCAGAAAATCGCGACGGGAGGTTCCGTCGGCTTTGTTGTCGTTCATAGCAATTCCTCGGTTCCCGACTGGTAAGCATATCATGCATAGTTCGGGGACAGGCTACGCAATCCCTTAATATAGGACCCAGTAGCCTGAAATTAGGGATTGCGTAGCCTGTCCCCGAATTAGGAGGAACGATGAAGCGTTGTGTCGTGTTCTGCCTGTTGCTCTGCGCCAGCCTGCCCGCGCAGACGAAGAAGATTCTGGTGCTCGATGGCACCCCTGCCATGATGCAGGAACTCCAAAGCGTCTCACCCTACGTTCGTATCGTGCCCGTCCGGCGCGACGCGGTGCTGCGTGAAGTCGTGGATGCGGACGGTTTTATCGGCGACATCCGCGGCGAAGAGGTGCGTGCCGCGAAGCAGCTGAAATGGGTACAGTGCGGCAGCGCGGGCGTGGAGCGGATGCTGCTCGGCGCCAACGGGGAGCCACTGCGCAACAGCTCCATCGTCCTCACAAATAACCGCATCGTGCAGGGACCGGAAATCGCCGATCACGCGTTCGCCATGCTGCTGTTCCTGACCCGCCGGCTGGACGGCTTTGTGAAGGACCGGCAGCTACTGCGGAATCCAGGCTACCAGCCGATCGAGCTGAATGGAAAGACAGCGCTGGTGATCGGCGTCGGCGGAATCGGCACACAGATCGCCGTTCGGGCGTGGGCCTTCGGAATGAAAGTGGTCGGCGTGGACCCGGAGGACAAGCCTTACACACCGTTTGTCAGCCGGGTGGTGAAGCCCGACCAACTCGACCAGGTGCTGCCGGAAGCGGATGTGGTTTTCGTCTCGGCTCCCCACACGGAGGCCAGCAGGAAGATGGTCGGCGGTCGCCAATTCGAACTCATGAAGGCGAATGCTTACTTCATCGCCGTCAGCCGCGGTGCGCTTTATGACACGAACGGCCTGGTGAAAGCGCTCGACAGCCGTCGGCTGGCCGGCGCCGGGTTGGATGTGACCGATCCAGAGCCGCTTCCCGGAGACCATCCTTTGCGTAAATTCGATAATGTCGTACTCACCCCCCACGTGGCTGGACAGTCGGACCGCATCGGAGAGCGCATCATGGGGACCTTTAAGGAGAATGTCAGACGGTTCGCCCAAGGTGAAACGTTGGTTAACATCGTTGATAAAAAGAAGGGCTATTGACCAGGATGGTGAAGCGAAGAGGGGCGCCGTTGGTTTCGTGCGGAGGAAGTCGGTTTGTCAATTGCCGGAAGTAAGACCAGATATGTCAATTTGTTTGGTTTGACGGTTCGCATGCCGCCGTCGCGGACTGCTCTTTTGCTCTGGAGTGTTGCTGTCACGGCGGTAATTGTCGGTTCCCTGCTACCCGCCTCGGCGCTCAATGGGATGCACTATGACAGCCTGGCGCCCAATGATAAGGTAGTTCACTTTCTCGGTTACGCGATGCTCGCGCTGATCCCAATAGCGTTGCTGGAATTACTCAGCTTAGGACTCGTTCTGGCGGCGAGTATGATTCCGATGGGAATCTGCCTGGAGTTTCTGCAGAGACTGGTTCCGGGCCGCAGCTTCGAGGTCGGCGACATGATCGCCAACAGCACCGGCGTGATTCTGGGCGCCCTGATCGCGCTATCGGTTCGTCGGGAACTGAGGCGCCGGACTGTACCCGCAACCGCACCGCAGTCCGCTTAGGAACTCCGGCTGGTCATCCCGCAAGCGCGGTTTTATAGGACACGACGACGCTACTCAGAATCTCGCGTAGCTGATCCTGCTGATACGGTTCCGACAAAACCCGGAAGACGCCCGCTTCGAGCAGATCGATCCAGCCCCCATCGGCATGTGGAAGGCAGACGACGATGGGCAGGGGATGGGAGTGTTCCCGAGCCATGGCGAGCAGGGTACCGTAATCACCATCAGACAACGTTAGGGAGGTGAACACGGCGTCTACCTGGAATTCCATATCCAGCACCTTTCGCGCCTCCACGCAGGACGGAACCAAAAATGCCTCAACGCCGCACTGAGCCAGGCACTTTACCAACTCCACCCGTTGTTCCGAGGGCATCACGATCAGTACGGCAGGCCTGTCGTGCCGTCGCGGGGGGAAGGTCCCGCCACTGAAGGCGACCTTAGTGGACTGCCGGACAATGGGTTCGGCAATGTCGCGCAGTTCTGTCCAGTGCAGTGAGCTCCCGAACTCGCTATCAGATCCGGCGGCCAGGTTCGAGCCTCCCCAGATCTTCACATCCTGGCGATCCTCGGCGGCCTGGAACGCTTCGATGAGTTTGGAAACCTGAAAGACGTCCTCGTCGAATGGCGATCCCCGGATGATGCTGTAGGTGTGCCTTCCGTTGGGCCGCGTACAGATGAGGCTGATCAGATTGGTGTGACCTTGTGCGGCCAGCACCAGCCGGGAGTTCGGATCGCCATGCTCGTCGGCGATCACGAAGTTGAATGGCGAATTGTAGAGAATGTCCGGTCGTGCGGTTATTGGCGCGATACCGGCCCGCCCTTCGAGCAGATCGAGTAGCCGGGCACAGACCTGGCGGATGGTCTCGCTCACCAGCTCGTCATCCCCCTGAGTCTTCCCCCGCATCCGCTGCTGCCGGTAGGGTTCAAAAACCCAGGTGAAATGATTCTGAACCAGTTCGTCCAGGTTTACCGGATATAGTCCGCCGCACACGTCGATCTTATTGTTGTACTGGACGATCCACCGAAGCAGGGGAGTTCCTTCGGAACGCTCCACTAATTTGTGATGTTCGAGCACAAATGCCGCCAGACATACGTCCTGGTCGGCATTCCAAACGTAGATCGGAACCGGGCGCTGTCTGGTCAGCCATCTTTCCATCAACCTGCCTTGGCGGACCGCTATGTATGCCTGCATAGCCGCGCTCATCGTCGCTTCGCGAACCACGCCAGAGTGATGGTCGAAATGGACGTGATGTCCGCGGTGTCCGGGTATGTCGTCAACAACCTCGAGTCCAATTGAGTACTCGGGCGTTTCACGTTCGAAATGTTCCCAGCTTTCGAACCGTTTTGGGGCGACCCGCAAAACGATGTCCTGAAAACCGTATGCCATAGAATGTCGGACCGCTATACTTCAGGTGTAACAGATCTGAGTTCTTCTCCGCTGACGCGGCAAAATTTTCAGGGTTCTGCGTCCAAAGCGCCCTGCTTCGGAACTAGCCAAGGAATCGCCCACCCGAGCCTATTGCAGCGCTGCCGACACCCGGCAGAACTCATCGTCGTAGTTCCGGGAGATGGCCCGCAAAGCGACGCTCTTTGTCCAGACATTTCGAACCGAATCGGTCCTGCCGTGCTTCATATGATCCAACAAGGTCTGCACGGTCCCTATTGCATTGTCAAAATCACGACGGTGGACCGGGCTGCGCTGAATCACACCTTCGCGATCCCGTTCCAAGGCTGCCATGAGGTCCTTGATTGCTGCATCGACTTCGTTCACGTCCATTGGCTCAGTTCCTCCGGCTATAGAACCCGTTTGTTACCCGATCCGACGGGCCAAGAGAGGGCCCTATTCCCTCTCTTTTCTTAGAGTGTCGGCTCGATGTTTAAATTCTCTATCGGATCCTGGACCGCGGCGCGGCCAAAGCGCACGAGCGGGCCTCAATGAGCGATGATGATGGATTGACGTCTCCAGTTACCAGGCTTACCAGACGACAACTGCTGGCCCTTGGGGCCGCAGTCCCAACACTGGCCCAAGATCGCGAGTTGAAGGTGGTAGTGGTTGGCGGGCACCCTGACGATCCCGAAAGCGGGTGCGGAGGGACCATGGCCCGGTACTCCGATGCGGGGCACCATGTCACAGCCTTGTACCTGACGCGGGGTGAAGCCGGCATCTCCGGAAAGCCGGCACCAGAGGCCGCGCTGATACGGAGCCGTGAGTGCGCGGCCGCCTGCCGGATCTTGCGAGCACGGCCTGTTTTCGCCGGCCAGGTGGACGGCGCAACTGAAGTCAACACAGAACGCTACGAGACGTTCCGTAAGTTGCTGGCCGCCGAAGATCCCGACGTGATCTTCACTCAGTGGCCTATTGACACCCACCGCGATCATCGGGCGGCCTCCCTGCTGACCTACGACTTCTGGCGGGCGAATGCGAAACGAGTTCCACTCTACTACTACGAGGTCATGACGGGAAGCCAGACTCAGAACTTCTCGCCGACCGATTACGTTGACATCACGGCCACCGAGAAGCGCAAACGGGACGCGTGTTTCGCGCATGCCAGTCAAAGCCCCCAAGAGTTCTACGGGCATCACGCCAGCATGAACGAGTTTCGCGGACTCGAGCGCCGGGTGCGCTTTGCGGAAGCTTTCGTCAGGCACTCGGCCAGTCCCGCGGCACCGTTGCCTTAGTGCGGTTTATCCCTCGACGGTCGCCAACCGTTCGGCCAGGTACAGCGCATCGGTGGGCCAGCACTCCGCCGGACGCGGACGATTCACACTGGGCAGACCGCGCAGCGGGCGCGACGTCAGTACCCGGTCGATCCACTGCGAAGGGAAACGCCGCATTCCATACACCGAGCCGAGCAGGGCGCCGGTAATGGCGGCGTTCGTGTCCGTGTCGCCTCCACGGCTCACCGTGTCAACAACACCTTCAACCGGACCGGTGGCGTGCAGAAGTTGGTAGAAAGCGTTTTGAAACGCCAGCAGTACCCAGCCTGAATTCTCCATAAAACTGGCGGGAGCCGAATGCCGGGCAGCGGATAGCGCATTGAGCAAGGACGGACTCACCCGATTCCGCGAGGCCTGTTCCAATGCCCATTCATATACCTCGGCGGGAGAGTTGCCGCTGCGAATGGCATGCGAGATCGTCGATGCATAGAGCGCGCTCGCTTCACGGCAAACCGGATGGGCGTGCGTCAGCGCGGCATCGTCCAATCCGATTTGCCAGGCCCGATCGGGTTCATGCGCAATGCCTGCGGGACTCACACGCATCAGTCCGCCATTGGCCTGGCTGACGGTGTTCGCAAATTGACGGCAAGCCGCGGCCGCCGATGTCCGGTCGGCAAGCTTTGCCTCGCCACGAGACAGCACACCGCTGGTGGTGGAGCCGATGTCGAATGGCCGTGAGCGGTACCAACCGATATAGCCGCGGGCGGCCTGTTCGGCATCATATCTTCCTGAGCGAACGATGGACCGGGCCAGCGCCAAAGCCATCTCGGAATCGTCGGTGGGCTGTCCAGCCAGGGTTCCCCAGACTCCGCCCGAGCGCAGGCGGGTCAATCCTTCGGGATACATGATGGCGATGCGTTCGGGGGTTTGGAACTCCACCAGCGAGCCGAGCGAGTCGCCCGCCAGTTGGCCCATCATACAGCCCTGAGCCCGCGAGAGGAGTCCCGGATCGCGAACGGCGCGGCCACGCTCAGGCGCGAAAAAAGGCGTGGTGCGGTCTCGCAACCCGCGTGTGACACCGCGCCAGTTCCGTTCCATCAAGTCGCGGATGAGCGTCTCCGATCCGCCGAAACAAGTGCCCTGGCAATCGGAAGAACCGTCGTCCGAGTACATCACCACCGAACCGTGTGCATCGGCTAGCTGTGCACCGGCTCCGATGAGGAGCGCATTCCCGGCCGCGAAATCCCAGGAGCGCGGTGAGTTCAACGACACCGTTGCGTCGGCATCCCCGACGGCCATCATGGCTAAGCGGTAAGCAATGCTGGGCGTGCCCCGGAACCGCATCGGGTAGACGGCACGCGCATTCAGTTCCACTTTGAAGTCGGCGTAAGTGGAAACCAGAACCGTGGAGTTCTCGGTCACGGCGGTAGGCCATGCGCGTTCCACGGGAACGCCGTTGCGGAGCAAGGGCCCGCATCCTCTACCCCAGGCGATGAAGTCGCCGGCACTGTCGGGCGCGCAGTAGGCGTTGACAACCCCGAGCACGGGTTCGCCGCGGGAAATCAGGGCGATAGCAACGCTGGAGCCGCGGAATCCGCGTAGGAAATCGGCGGTGCCATCGTTCGGATCAACGATCCAGGTGTGGCGGTCTGGATCGCGCGGCGCGGCGCGAACACCCAGTTCCTCGCCGAGATATCCGTACTCGGGAAAGGCGCCCGTCAGAATACGGTGGATTTCCGTCTCAGCGATCTCGTCAATGTCGGCGTGCCCACCTTGGCCGCGCGGACCGCCTTGCCGGTGGAATTCCTCCCGCAAGAGATCGCCGCCACGACGGGCTGCGGCAATGGCTGTTTCCAACTGCAGGCGGTAGGAATCGGGCACTGTTACAGGATATGTTAATCCGTGGTCCGGAGTGCAGCCCCGTTCCGCTTATAGCCCCATAAACAAGTACAACAGACTCTAAACTCTTTAATGCTCCGATAGATCCCGCGAATATCTGTAGCGCAGCCGTCAGTCCAAGCAGTATTTTGGTTCGTTATGGACAGCTACGTCCGAGGACCCGAGGCTCCCCTTCTCGAACAGACCATTCACCAGACCTTCTCCGAGACTGTTCGGAAGTTCCCCGATCGCGAAGCCCTTGTCTCGTGCCACGAGAATCTCCGCTTCAGCTGGGCCGAACTCGACCGCGAAGTGGAAAGAACAGCGCGCGCACTGGCGGGGTTGGGCCTCGATCCCGGAAGCCGCATCGGCATTTGGGCCACAAACTGCGCCGAATGGACGTTTCTGCATATGGCATCCGCGCGGGCGGGGGTTGTCCTGGTCAACATCAACCCGGCCTACCGAGCGCACGAACTGGCGTATGTACTGAGGAAGTCTCGGATTCAAACCATCTTCCTCCCGGAGACTGATGAGCGATCGGCTTACCGGGAGATTCTCGCGAATGCAATCCACGGCCAGGACCTGCCGCTGAAGCACGCGATCTACATCGGGACCGATTCCTGGGGACGGTTTATCGAAGGTGGGCGCGATATCCCGACTGTTCAGGTGGGGCCCGGCGATGTGGCAAACATCCAATACACCTCGGGAACGACAGGATCGCCCAAAGGGGTGTTACTCACGCATCGGAACGTTATCAACAACGGCCGTTTCATCGGGATGTGGCTGAAAGTGACGGAGCAGGATCGCATTTGCGTCCCGGTTCCGCTGTACCACTGTTTCGGATGCGTGATCGCGGCCATGGTCTCCATCAACACCGGGGCGGCGATGGTGTTCCCGAGCGCGCGCTTTCACGCTCTGCCTACGATGCAGGCCGTCGACCGCGAGAAGTGCACGCTGCTGTACGGCGTGCCCACCATGTTCATCGGCCAATTGAACCACCAGGATTTCGGCCGCTTCGACTTCTCGTCTTTACGCGGCGGCATCATGGCCGGAGCCCCGTGCCCGGTGGAGATCATGAAGCGCGTCATCCATGAGATGCATTGTCAGCAACTCACGATCGTCTACGGGCAGACCGAGAGTTCCCCGGTCATCACGGGATCCTTGGCCGACGACACCCTCGAACGCCGCTGCAATACTATCGGGTGCGTGTTTCCGAACACTGAGATCAAACTGGTCCATCGTGAAACGCTCGCCACCGTTCCAAGAGGTGAAATCGGCGAGATCTGCACCCGCGGTTACCCGGTGATGAAGGGCTACGACGATGACCCCGCGGCCACGCGCGAAACCATCGACGTTGAAGGCTGGCTCCACACGGGCGACCTCGCTGTGATGCGGGACGATGGCTACTTTCACCTGACGGGCCGCAAGAAGGACATGATCATCCGCGGCGGAGAGAACGTCTACCCGAAAGAGGTGGAGAGCTTTCTGCACGAACATCCGAAAGTGGCCAACGTGGAGGTGGTGGGCGTCCCCGATCTGAAGCTCGGCGAAGCCGTTGCCGCCTGGATCATCCCCCGGCCGGGCGTGGAACTCACCGAGAAGGAAGTGCTGGACTTCTGCGAAGGCAACATCGCCCACTTCAAGGTTCCTCAATACGTCCGCTTCGTCGATTCGTTTCCCACCACGATCACGGGCAAGACGCAGAAGTACATCATCCGCGAACGGGAGATCGAGCTACGGGGACTGCGGGATGCGGCGCAGCAGGTGACGGCCTGAGCCTTCAAGCCCGCGATTGTTTCCACCGTCCCCGCGTGAAGTCCGGAAACTGCTGAGGCGCGCTGCCCTTGGCTACGGACATCTCGCTCAATTGGACCGGCGCGCTCCAGGCGGCCGCATCGTATACGTCCATATCGGGAATCAGGCCCTGCTGCACGCATTGGATCAGCCGGTACGCCATGATGAAATCCATGCCGCCGTGCCCGCCTAACTTGCGGGCGAGTTCGCCCTGCTTGGTCCAGAAGGGATGTTCGTATTTGGGCTTGTAGGGATCGATCGGCCCGAATTCGTCGTTGCCTTTCCCGTCTACGAAGATACGCGGCGGATAGTCGCGGAAGATCCCCTTGGTCCCTGCGATCAGGTTGATGCGGTCATACGGCTCCGGAGAGCTCGTGTTGTGCTCGAGTGTGATAATCCGCCCCCGGGCGGTTTTGATCAGGCTGGTGTTTTGATCGCCGCAGACGTAAGATTCCTTCCGGCGCGGGTCGTCGGACGGAAGGGTGCGGTCGCGGTATTGCGCCAGCGACAGGGCTGGCGAACTCATTGAGACCATGTACTCGAAACGGTCCCCGCGGTTGATGTCCATGTAACGCGCCACCGGCCCCAAGCCGTGCGTCGGATACAGATTGCCGTTCCGCCGAGTGTGTTCGGCCCGGCGCCACTGTCCCTCGCCCTCGGTGGAGAACAGCACCGTGCGCAGGTCATGATCATAAGCCGCACCGCCGTGCGTCAGGTCCCCGAGTACACCGTCGTGCACCAGGTTGTTGATCAACATCTCGTTGTAGCCGTAACAGCAATTCTCGAGTTGGACACAGTGGCGGCGGTTCTGTTCGGACGCGTTTACCAGATCCCAGCATTCCTGGATCGTGTTCGCAGCCGGCACCTCCACGACGATGTGCTTGCCATGCTTCATCCCGTACACGGCCATCGGAACGTGCCAGTTCCAGGGAGTGGCGATGCAGACAAGGTCGATATCCGCCCGGGCCGCCAGCGCCTCGTAGGCGTGTTCGTCCGAATGGTACAGTGCCGCGTTGGGCAACCCGGCTTTCTCCAGCATCTGCTGGGCTCGATCCAATTTGTCCTTCACAACGTCGCACAGGGCCACCACGCTGACTCCGTCCACCGCGCTGAAGTTGTGCAGCTGGCTCCTGCCGCGGCCCCCGAGTCCGATGAAACCCATGCGAACGAGCGGCTTGCGCTCAAACGGCACGCCGATCATCGACTTCTGGCCGGTCTCCGGATGGGGCTGCGCAGCGAGGCCAATGGGCACAAGGGATGCAAGACGAAACAAGTCGCGTCGGGTAGAGTTCATGGCTAGGATCGTACAACAGAAACGGATTCTCGCGCTCGGCTGAAACGTCGGCCGGGCAGTCATAATAGAACCGTGGACTTTCTCCTGAACCCTGTCGAGGCGCGGGTACTCGGATGCCTGCTTGAAAAAGACATCACTACGCCCGAGTATTATCCGATGACCTTAAACGCCCTCGTCAACGCGTGCAATCAGAAGTCGAATCGAGACCCAGCTGTGAACTATGACGAATCCACAGTGAATGAGTCGCTCCAATCGCTGCGGCACAAAGGCTTGACCGGGATCATTTCCGGACCCGGCAACCGCGTACCGAAATTCACGCACCGGCTGTCGGACCGCCTGAATCTCGGCCGGCGCGAGCACGCCCTGCTCACCGAACTCATGCTCCGGGGATACCAGACCGTAGGTGAACTCCGCACCCGCGCTTCGCGCATGTACGAGTTCTCCGATCTCGAAGAGGTTGAGGGCTGTTTACGATTGATGATGGACCGCGAAAGTGGCGCGCTGGTGACACAGATGCCCCATTTGCCGGGGACGAAGGAAGTCCGGTGGGCGCACCTGCTGTCGGGGACGCCAGCGGTGGAAACTGTGGTTCAACCGGTGACTCAGGCACATTCCGCTTCGCCGGGGATGTCCGATCGGATTGAGACCCTCGAAGCCGAGGTGGCTTCACTACACGCCCGGATGAATGAACTCCAGTCGCAATTTCAGGAATTCCGGAAACAATTCGAGTAAATGATGATCGCCATTCCGCTGCTGTTCACTCTTGCGCTGGATCCCTCGACCTTCGATTACGACCGGTCACGGCCGTTGGCGATCGAAACGCTGGGCACCCGCACACAGGACGGCGCCACCGTGCGCGACATCACTTTCGCGAGCGCGGCGGGAGGTCGGACCGCGGCCTATCTGGTCTCGCCAGTCGAGCGTGGAAAGGGACCCGGCATTCTCTTCGTCCATTGGTATGAACCGGAGTCGAAAGATTCGAATCGAACCCAGTTTCTGGGGCAGGCTGTGGAACTCGCGCGCAGCGGTTCGACATCGCTGTTGATTGAGACGATGTGGTCCGACCCCGAGTGGTTCAAGAAGCGCCGTCGCGAGGACGACTATGCGAACTCCGTCCAACAGGTGAAGGAACTGCGCCGCGCTCTCGATGTTCTACTGTCTATCCCGGGAGTGGATCCCCGGCGGGTAGCCTATGTCGGCCACGACTTCGGCGCCATGTATGGGGCGGTGCTGTCCGGAGTGGATCAACGCGTTCATGCCTGGGCTTTGCAGGCTGGAACCACTTCCTTCAGCTCCTGGTTCCTGCTCGGAACCAAGTTGGACGCCACCGAAAAGCAGAAGGTAATCGATCAGCTCGCGCCGCTTGATCCAGTGGCCTACATCCACCAGGCCGCACCGTCGCCCGTGCTGTTCCAGTTCGCACGCCATGACCCGTATGTCCCCGAAGCCAGAGCCGAGCAGTTCTTTAGTGCGGCCAGCGAGCCGAAGTCGCGGATCTTGTACGACGCCGGGCACGGCCTGAATCGCCAGGCGATCCAGGACCGGCAGGCCTGGCTCAAAAAGAACCTGGGGATCCAATAGCATGACCTGGCGGCGCGCCGTGTTGAGCCTAACCCTGTTCGGCTTTGCTTTCGGGTATGTCGAGGCGGCGGTGGTAGTCTATCTGCGGCACATTTACGATCCTGTAAGGCAGCAGTTGTACCCGGCCAAACCACCCAGCGATCTGTTTCCACTCATCACCTCGGAGCAATTGAACCAGCAGAGTCCGGCATACTCCCGGCTATTGATGACCGAACTCGGCCGGGAGTTCGCCACGCTGGTGATGCTGGGCGCGGCGGCGGCCGCGGTCAGTATGAACTTCCGACAATGGCTGGCTGGGTTCGTCCTGGCCTTTGGCGTTTGGGACCTGGTGTTCTACTTGTTCCTGAAGGTGATTCTGGGATGGCCGGAATCGTTAGCCACCTGGGACATCCTCTTTCTTCTGCCGTTGCCGTGGGTGGGTCCGGTACTTGCGCCATGCCTCGTAGCGGCAACCATGGTCTGGGCGGGCATTGTCGTGTTGCGGCGCGAGCTGAGCGGTACGCCGGTCCGGATCAGCGCGGTCCAATCGGCAGGTATTGTCACCGGCGGCGCAATCCTCATGGCTTCGTTCATGTGGGACTGGCGAAACACCATGGCGGGGCATCCGCCGAATCCATTCAATTGGCCGCTATTTGCGCTGGGCGAACTCATCGGATGCGGCGCCTTCGTTCTCGCCCTGCGATCGCCGGCCCACCCGGGAATCGGCGAGTAAAGTAGACGCCGGCACATGCCGATGAATCGGGTATGGCGAACCTTGCCCAGCGGCTCAGGTGTTTGCGATCGTGGCAAAATCCCGACGGAGGCTGGGGCTACTTTCCAGGCAAGCAATCCTGGCTGGAGCCGACCGTTTGGTCAGCTTTGGCGTTAACTCACCACTCGTCCGACGCGGGGACGGTGGACCGTGCATGGCGCCTGGTGCGATCCTGGCAGAACCCGGACGGTGGTTGGCGGCCTACTGCTTCGGTAGGCACGTCCACGTGGGCTACGGCGCTGGCAGTGACCCTTGCCGACGTACTGGGCCACCACGGGATCGAGACAGAGGGCGGGACGCGCTGGCTGAGCAAGGCCGGTGGCGCGGATAGCTCGACCCTGAACCGGGTGCTGCGAGCGCTGCGAGTCCCGGCCGTCGAGCGGGAAGTGAAATACGCCGGATGGCCGTGGAGGCCCGAGACATCGGCCTGGGTTGAGCCTACGGCACACGCACTGGTGGCGCTGAAGAAGATGGCCCGTCGCAATCCGGAGCGGACCCTCGTTGCTCGCATCGACTCAGGCGAACGGATGCTGTTGAGCGTCCGCTGCACCGATGGCGGCTGGAATTACGGAAGTCCCCGGGCCCTGGGCCGCGAACTCCCTTCCTACGCCGAGACATCGGCCCTGGCGCTGATCGGACTTCAGGATCGCGCCCCTGCGGACGCCGTCGAGCATACCCGCAAGCTCACGAATGCAAACGTATCGCCCCTTGCACGCGCATGGCTCAGGCTCGGGACCGGCGAGATGGAGGGGGCGCCGGCGGACGCGGAGCCAACCAGTGACATTCTGGTGACGGCCCTCGACTCCTTGGATCCAGGCCTGCTCCGTCCTGGAGCCCGGGTGTGAGGATGTCGCGACGCGCGTTCGCCTCCGGCGCCGCCATCGCGGCAACTGCTGGTTACGCAACGATGAAGCGCCACGCGTCGGCTCAAATAGAACAGATCGGCGGCGCCAAATCTCAGGTAGCCATACTCAAAGCGTCATCCTACTCCCAGGAACTCGTCCGGCCGATCATCGAAGGCATCCGGGAATGCGGACTCGATGTCCGCGGAAAGACCGTTCTGCTCAAACCCAACCTTGTCGAGTTCGACCACGCAACGGCGATCAACACCGATGCCGCGGTGGTGGGGGCGGCGTTTGAGGCATTTCGCCAGGCGGGAGCCGCAAGCGTAACGGTGGGAGAAGGACCTGGCCACCGGCGCGACACGTTCGATCTTGCGCGTGAGGCGCAATATCCGCTCGCGTTGCCACGGTTCGATACCCTGTTCACGGATCTCAACCGGGATGATGTTACCGAGATCGCCCATTTTGCCGACGAAGGGAGTTGCTTCTTTCCGAATGCCGCATTGCGAGCGGACGTAATTGTCTCACTGGCCAAAATGAAAACCCATCACTGGGCCGGTGTCACGCTTTCGATGAAGAACCTGTTCGGACTAGTGCCCGGGGCCGTGTACGGCTGGCCGAAAAACCGCCTGCACTACATCGGCATTACCCGTTCGATACTCGAATTGAATCGCATCTTCGCGTCGAGGACGATGGCCTTGGTGGACGGCATCATCGGGATGGAAGGCAATGGACCCATTCAGGGCCGCCCCAAGCATGCCGGGGTACTGGTGATGGGACGCGATTTGCGGGCAGTGGATGCTACGTGTTGCCGCATTATGGGGATCGACCCGGTCGCCGTAGAGTACCTGCGGACGGGGGCATTTCTAGGACACATTGAAGAGCGATGGATCGAGCAGCGGGGAGAAAATCCGTCCGCTATAACTACCGAATTCGATCTTATTTCCGAGTTTGCTATGCTCCGCCTGGCATCATGAGTAAGGGTCTAGCCCTAAGTATCTACAGCGACTTACTTAGGACATGATCCCGTAAGAGACGATATACCAACAATGGAGCGTGAGTACCGTGAGGTGACCGACGAGGCTGAGACGATTCGGATAAGTACTCTAAGCTTTCCGGCTGATTCTTCCGATGAATGGGTGATGCTAATTTAGCATTAGCAACAAATCAGTTAGGTTGCAGGGAGAGGAAAAGAGAATGACTCGAATCACCAATTTGGCTTGGAAGCTGCGGATTTGGAAAGACACCCGCGGCCAGGATTTAATTGAATACGCTCTGATGGCTGGTTTCGTGGCAGTCGCCGCCGGCGCCATCATGCCGGGTGTGGCCACCAGTATCAGCACGATCTTCAGCAAGATCAGCAGCACAATGGCTGTCGCCGCTACCCAGGGCGGCTAAACCGAAACGTTTTTATGGGCCGAGGCGGATTGAATCACAACATCCGGAGCGGCTCGCGTTCACCGTTCATTCCAACCCGACGCGGGAACACCTACCGATGCCGGCCTGAATTAACGGCAGGCGGCGGCCCTTGTCAGGCGCCGCCTGCCAATAATCCTTGTTCCTTCAGGCTGTTGAACCTCTCAAACTCTGGCAGATCCCCGGTATTGTCAAACGGCAAGTCCTGTGCAGACCCCATCAGTTCTAAGTTCTTGCTCCTCGTAATTCGATCGAGTAGGTTCTCACTCAGCACGATCGTACCGATGTCCAGGGAGTTCGGAATCCATCCGATGGTAACTTCCGAGTGAGTGAACTTGCCAACGGTGGTGATAATCTGTCCGAGGCATTCCCGATCATTCGGAAAATGAATCGGCGTACGAATGGAAGCAGGGCGCCCGGAAGTCATGGCATTGATGAAAGTCGGAGTCCAATCGATCTGCTTCAATAGCCGATCGTGAACGATGTCCGCCATCCCGAACCCGACCGCGTTGCCATAGCTCTGGCTGCTCAGTCCTCGCAGGTACACGCGCTCGATCCGAGGCGCGGTGTCCCACGGGTTGTACTCGCCATCGATACCCCGATTCACCACTTTGGTGTCCATGCCCGCGCCGCTATAGTTCTTCCCAATCTCATCGAGAATCAGTATGTCCAGAGGGAACGGAATCCGGCCCATCCAACTTTTGGCCAGTGCCAGCAGTTTCTCTTCTTTCTCCTCCAGGCCCTCGGCAGGCACGGCGGACACCCGGGCGGTATTGTGATTCGCGTCCTCCAGGATCGCCAAGCCGCCGATTACCTTCCCGCTCGCCAGCACCTTGCGCCCCACACTCAGCACCATCTGCTCGAGCCCGATCTTCCACGCGTGCGTGTGATATCGCTGCGCGCCTGCGAACTTGCCCAGGCCGATCGCCATCATCTTAAACAGTCCACTCTCGATCCGGCCAGCGAAATCGGTGTGCCATTTTACCCGGTTAACCAGGAAGACGCCGTCGCTTTCGAAGGCACTCTGGTCCATGAAGGTTTCAATTCCTTCAGGGCTCCGTCCCAGGGGCGCCACGTCAAGCCGGCTCACCACCGGACAGCCCATCGTGCTCTCGTCAATTCCGTAATGCGCCAGTACTTCAGCCTGCCCCTCGGCTGTGGCTGCGCCGTGGCTGCCCATCGCCGGAAAAAGGAACGGCTCGCATCCGGCAGACTTCCAATACTCCACCACGGACCGGACAATGGCGGCGATATTGGCGATACCTCGACTTCCGACGCCAATCGCGACGCGGCCCCCCGGACGAACGCGGGAAGCTAGCCCGGAGTCCGTCAACTCGCGCCGGACCTCCCCGGGAATGTCCTTGAGGCCGAAATCGGGAAAGCTCTGGCGGACCGGCAGGACTCTTGGGAACGCGATCATAAATACAGCTTACAGTAGGCAGAGGCCAAGCTAAATCTCGAGTCCGACGATGCGCATCAGCTCAAGCGCGTTGCTTCGCTCCACGATCCCCGGTTTCAGCCGGTAATCGAAGCTGATATGCCCGTTGTCCAGGTGGTCCTCAAAATGGACGTTCACCGCCGTATCGCCGAACTCATTCCGGATCTGAGTGAGAGCCAGATCGTGGGTGGTCACAAGGCCGATGGCGCCCCGGCGCAAGAGGGTACGGATGACAGCCTCCGCCCCGATTCGCCGGTCATGCGAATTCGTACCGCTCAACAACTCGTCCAGCAGGAACAGGGCGGATTGCGTGCCTGCGAGTTCCACGATCTGCCTCAATCGGGTAATCTCTGCGTAAAAACGCGATTTCCCGTCCTGCAACGAGTCCACAATGCGGATAGAGGCTCCCACGGCCAGCGGCGAGATGGTGAGTGCGGATGCCGTCACAGGTCCTCCGGCCCACGCCAACACCGCATTCAAGCCGATGGAACGAAGCAGCGTGCTCTTACCCGACATGTTCGAGCCGCTCACGATCAGTAACCGCACGTCCGCATTCAACTGCACGTCGTTGGCAACACAGCGGCTCATGAAGGGATGGCACAACCCGGTCGCCTCGAAGTGAGGCCCGCCTTCAGCCAGTTGGGGAAACACGGCGTCCGGATGCTCGAAGGAAAACGAAGCCATTGAGGAGATGGCTTCCAATTCCGCGATGGCGGCGATCCACTTCCCGATATCCGGACCGGACTCCTGACGCCAAGCTTCAATTCCCATGGCCGCCTGCTGCCGCCACAGAACTGGAGGGCCAATGACCCGTACCAGGAGGTGGTCAGCGGAATCGAGGATCTCCACCCATCGCTCGAGGCGGCGGATCCGCTGTGACGCGGGCAGTCCGTGAGTGTCGAGTTCAGCCCGCAGGCGCCGGAGCAATGGGGATTCGAAATGGACGTGTTCCAGGCGCCCGAGCAGCAATGCCAGAATCTGCAGATCGTGCGCTGGAGTGTCAGCCGCGGACGCCACCTGCTCGAGAGGGCGTCGCATCGCGAAACCGGCCGTGATCGCGGCCACGCAGGCAAACAGAAGCGGGCGCGCTTCAAACCAGTGGGCCATGAATCCCACAAACGTCAGGATGCTGAGACAGGCGAGCAGGGGAGCGACAATTCGGGCTCCCGGAAAGAAGTGGACCTCCGGCGCCAGCCCCCAAGTGGCGATCAGTTCAACGTGAACCCCGGCCCGGATGTCCTCTCCGAGCAGCGCCAGATCTTCCCTGAGTTGTACTGCGTCCCGCATTTCCGCCACGGCCTGCTGACGTTGGTGCACCACCTCGGCGGGCGCCGGCCCAAGCAGCCAGGCGGCAAGCTGACGTTCTCCCGCCGCCGTTCGGGCCGTCGAGATCAATTCGAACAGGGAACCCCGGCCGAAAACGTCGAGGTCGCTTGCATAGACATGGCCAGGGTCGGCAAAGGACTCGCCCGAACTGCCACTGCCGGCCCAATCGTCGCCCGTCCGGCGTAAGGCACGTTCGTAGTAGGCGATTCCTCGCCGGGCAAAGAGCTCTTTCTGGACCACCCGTCCGTGTTCTACTACCAACCCGATGAAGATGGCCAGCGGCGCCAGTAGCCACCAGCCCGCTATAAGGTGCTGCCAAAGACTGAAATATGCGATCAGCAGGGCCAAACCGGCTGTCGCAAGACGGTAATTGCCGAACTGCATCGACTCGCGCCGAGCCCGGCGGGCCGCGGACTGCCAATGCGTAAGCCGCTTACGGTATTCCGCCCCAGGATCGATTCTCTCCACGCTTTCGCTCCGCACTCAGGATACAGGAATGACGGCCACGACGGCGTCAGCTGATATCCTGTTTAGCAAGCCGATGGCATTCATCACGATCTCGGGTGAAACGGGATGCCGGACCGAAGAGGTGGCGCGAGCCGCCGCGCACCGCCTCCATTTCGAGTTGATCAACGAAGGTAGGCTCGATGCCTTAGTGGCTGGAGAGTTCGGTGGACCGGTGCCGGACAAGGCCTGGGCGGCTGCCGTCACTAGCATCGCCGCGCGCCTGGGAGCTAGCGACGATCTGGTCATCGCCGCTTCGGGCTCTGAGCATCTGCTCGCGAAAGTCCCCGGTGTTCTAAGGGTGTGGCTGACAGCCAGGATCGGTCACCGTTCGGGAAACCTGATGCTCGACCACCGTACCGATCGGGGGCGCGCAGCGACGCTGCTCAAGGAACTTGAATCAGAGGAGCGGCGCAGACGGAAATCGAGATTCGGCCGGGTCAGCCCCGCACTGCCCGACTTCGATCTGGTCTTGAATTCCGAGTCATTCGACGTGGAACTTGCTGCCAGTGTCGTGGAGGCGGCCGCGACAGCTCGCGGGTTGGCGAGCTATGGCAAGCTCTCGGGGGCCGCTGAGGCGCAGTTACAATTCCAGGCGCGACTGCAGTTGGCGAAATTTGGAATCGCCCCGGCTGGGAGGGCGGCCTTGACGCGAAAGGTCTTCAGCCACCCCAGCGAGGAGCTGTTCGCCAAGCTGCTGGACTTTTATCGCATCACCTGGGAGTACGAACCCAAAAGCTTCCCCTTGCAGTGGGATAAGGACGGAAGAGTTACCGAGGCGTTTACGCCCGATTTTTATCTGCCCGAGTTCGATCTGTATGTCGAGCTGACGACGATGAAGCAGGCTCTCGTCACCAAAAAGAATCGCAAGGTCAAACTACTAAAGGCCATCTATCCGCATGTTAATATACAGGTGTTTTACCAACGCGATTTCCAGGACCTTATTTTCAAGTATGGAATCGAAGGACGGGAAGTAACTACCAATGACAGCCGTTGAGCTACCCGAGGGAGTTGAACGGATACTGTTCACCGAGGAGCAGATCGCGGCTCGAATCCGGGAAATCGCAGCCGAGATCTCCGAACGCTACCGGGATGAAGCAAGCCTGAAGCTGATCGGGGTACTGAAAGGATCCGTTTTCTTCCTCACCGCGCTCGCGCGCGAGTTGACGATCCCGGTCAAAATCGACTTCCTCGCCATCTCGACGTTCTCGGGCGGGGCGAGGGCCCCGGGCATGGTCCGTATCGCGAAAGACCTGGATGACACTATTGACGGAGAAGACGTATTGCTGGTGGAAGACATCGTCGATACTGGCTTCACAACCAGGTACCTGCTCCAGACGCTGGCCGGCCGAAGCCCCAATTCCCTAGGCATCTGCACACTGCTCGACCGGACCACCCGTCGCATCGTACAGGTTCCGGTGGAATATCGCTGTTTCGAGATCCCCGACCGCTTCGTAGTCGGTTGGGGTCTCGATTACAGGCAGTTGTATCGGAATCTCCCCTACATCGCCGTCATGAACCCGGACCCACATTAGGGTCCACCGCCATCTGCCCTTCAGCGTTACTTGCTCAGACGCAACACCTGAGACGCGATATTCTGAAACGCGGTCCCGAGCACCGAGGAAGTCGGCGAATATACGAACCGGCCTTGAGGCTGACTGGAAAAGGTCCGACAGTTGGAAGCCGCAGCGCAACTCACGTACGTTGAGGGAGTGTTGAACAGATCCGGGTTCGGATCGTTCGCCATACGCTGTAGTAACACTGGATCGGGAGGGTTGGTCGAGTTGCCTCCAAGTCCGATCGCATAGACCGTCGCCGGAATGTCGGCATTCGACCGGGCCCGGTAGGCGGAGTTATCCGTGGCGTTCATCACCCCGTTATGGAAGTTCGTCCAACCGTTGTCCAGAACATGGCCTTGACCGTCGGTGGTGACACCCAAATAGGTATAGCCGGCGGGGTTCAAGGAACTTCCGAACGCGTCCGTGCCAGGCCACCAGGCGATGTCGCTGACACCAGTGACAGAGTAGGCGCCAGAGCCATCAAAGGAACAGTTCGGCGCTTGCGTGGTGGTCATCAACGCGGGCGATGCCGAGCCAGTAACGCTGTTGTAGGGATAGGTGCTGTTACCCTTGGATTGTACGTTCGGCGTAAAGGTGGTCCAATAGTTCGCCATCGCCCAGAAGTGGCCGCTTCCGCCGGGATCCTCCGAGGCAACCGTTCCCACCAGGTTATGGGCATCCGAGATGTCGGACAGATATGGGTGACTGCTCAGAAACGGGGCACTCGTAAACGATAGACCCGGCCCCCAGGAAGGCAGCGAGTTCAGAGTCCTGAAGCCAGTGTTGTTGATTCTCTTGCCGTTCGCGTCCGTGCAGGGGCTGGTGGAAGCCAGTCCGGCAACGGTGTGAGCCGAATCCCAGAAATTCATAGCCAGCGTGTTCGGCAGTCCATCCGTCTCCAGCAGGATCACATTCATTGCTCCTGGGAGATTGGTTTGGTAGAGCAGGTGATAGGCCATTGCCATGCCCTCCGCGGTTCCAGTACCTCCGCCGCACGCGATCGTGTCGAGTTCGCCCGTCCCCGAGCCAGAGTTGTTCGTGTATCCCAAGGTCGTTTGAAAATCGGTGGTCGGCGCCGAATGAACGTAGGTAGCCTCACTGTACGAGATCAGGCCGATCCGGTCGCGGCCGGCGGCGAACATGCCGGTAAACGTCTTGGCGGCGCTGACCATCGCCTTGCAGGCCGACCCGCTCGTGGAAGCCGTGCATGGAGCGCTTCCAGGCTTGCACATCGATCCAGAACGGTCGAGCACGATCATGATAACTACATCTTTGCGCGATGCCGTACCGTTGGCGGATACAGTGACGGAGTTGACGCCAAACCATTTCATGAAATACGTGGGCGCCAGGGTGGAAGCCGTCACGGTCACGGTGCGAAGGCTCGTATTGGTTGCGTCGTTGGCGACGCTGACGTTGGTAGTGGCCATCACGGTGCCGGAGGTTGCCCAATTCCCACTTGGGAAATTCGCGTAGAACCAATTGACCGCATTCTGTTGTGCGCTGGCCGCTTGCACGGTGGTGTTTTGGCCGAGGCTCAATGCGCGCGCCGCAGCCAGCGCCGCTCCGTCCACGGACGCCTGCAATCGGGCCTTGATCGCGTACATCAGCCCGACATCGACCGTCAATCCCACCATCGGGATAATGAACAGCAGCGACAATATCCCGAGTATCAGAGAGACTCCCCTCTGCCGGCGGCTTCGATCCGGGCTGATCATACGTCTTTGCCTCCTAGAAGAAGTACCTGGCATAGATTCCTCCCGCCGAATACATACCTAAGCTCAGACCTGACGGTTGAACGTACATTTCCACCACGTAAACCACTTGTCCATCCACCAGCGCTGACCGGCCATTGCTGGTTCGCTGCCAGAGGTTGGTCATGTTCGTCTGGCCCGTACCAGGAAGTTTGGCGCCCGCGTCCGTCACCGGCCTGCTAATGGTCCCGTCAGCCGTGATGGAAGTGGTGCTCGGATCCCCCAACGTACTGCCGCTCCAACCCGCAACCGACGCGTTTCCGAACCGAACCCGTTCCGTGAACACAAAACTGTCATGATTCGTGCAATTGCCCGCGCCCACGGAAGTACAGAGCGCGGCCGTCGTTGGGCCGATGTACTCGATCTGGGACACGGTGATCAGGACATCGCCGGTGTTGCCTGTATTGTCTCGCTGATTTCCCGAGAAACTCGACCCGGTCTGAAGGTTAAGCCCGAGCGCCAGTTTTCGAGCCAGTTGCTGCATGGGGTAGGTGGAAAATTCACCCCCATGGATGTAAATCGATGTCAAGTCCCGGCAGACCTGTTGCGCCTGAATGCTGCGTACCAGTCCGATGCCGGTAACCACAGCTCCCAGGAGTATGGGGATCAGCAGAATCGCGATCAGGGCGAATTCTATGATCTCCTGCCCTCCCTGCCTGGTCTTACGATGTTCTGTCGCCATGCTGCAAATACCTCGACGTCAGCGCGCCACCGAGATCACTCCCGCCGGATAACCACCCAAGACATCCGCCGAGTAGACCGCGAAGGTAATAGGAGTGGTGGCTCGGGATGCCCGGCTCCACAAAAGCGACCCGCTCAACGGAGCCAGCCATGGCCACGAGACGTTTTGCACCGAGACAATAACCACGTTGCCGGGAACGTTGCCCCCTGTCGTTATGGCCGTATTCAGGTCGGTCGGCGCATAGTAGTTGACGAAGATGTGCTGTGGACTGTCGGTCGTTTTGACAAATCCAAAGGAATACCGCTGCACAATTCCCTGAATGGAGGCGTCCTGTCCGCCGCCGGTGGTTTGGAACGTGATCGCGTACCGGCAGCCCTCCCTAACGGCGTTCTGCAGAGTATTCCAGCGGAACAACGCCATTCCAAAATCTGCAAATGCGAAGATGATGGCGAACGTCGGCAGGAGGGTGAAGACACTTTCGATCAACGCGTTCCCGCCCGAGTGTCGCCGGCGCCGTGCGGATATCATCTGCCTACTTATCGATCAGAAGAGCAAAAAGTATTAGGCCTAAAAATTCGCTGATTTCATTCGGTGGCGGAACGGCCGCGGCGGGAGACACGCGGGCCGCCATCAGGGACCCATGGAACGTGCACCCGCGCACCACCCTTGACCTCGGCTGCGGAATACAGGAAAGTGGAGGGGTTTCCCGACAGATAGCAAAAGGAGCCTCTCATGAAATGGTTACTTGTCCTGATGGCGTGGTTTACGTTGTCGGCCTCAGCCGCCGACATTGCCGGCACCTGGAAAGGCACGGCCGAAACCCCGAATGGCACAATCGAGCGGACCTTCGTGTTCAAGGTGAACGGCAACCAACTGACCGGCGATACTACAAGTGAAATGATGGGGAAGTCCGTGATCGCGGATGGCAAAGTGGACGGCGACAACGTGTCGTTTACCATCACCGTGAAATTCCAGGACAACGAGATGAAGCTGAAATACACCGGCAAGGTGAACGGCAACGAGATCAAGTTTCATGTGGAAAGCGACGGCGGCATGGCGCTCGACTACATCGCGAAGAAGGTTTCCTGAAGGCCCAAAACTCTTTCGCAATGAGAGCTCGAAAAAGGCCGCCGTCCAAAGCCGGCGGCCTTCCGTGCCTGCGTCCCCGCACCCGGCGAACCACTCCGGAGAACTGGATAAGCCTTTTGAAGTCAACAGCGTTTCCCCGCCAGTCTAGTCCATAAAGCATCAGCACTATATTCAGCAAAATCAGCTCAACTATGAGCGTAGCCGCCACACAGGGCTCGTAATTCGGGACCGTCAAACAAACATCATCCGGTCCTGTAGCAGCATCCTTGCGCGACGAAACTGGACAGGACCGGACCACCGCATCGGAGTACTACCCCGGGGCACAGTCCAAGGCAGCCCTGCCCCCAATACCGCCTGGAACTGGCAGCAACGGACATTCAATGGCAGGCATCCAACCTCTAGGCGTATTTTCCAGCGGGCAGCCCCCGGCCCCACGCTAGAATAGAAGATAGATACCCATGTTAGACGCGATCCTCGCGAAGATTTTCGGGACGACGAACGAGCGCGAAATCAAACGCATGCGCCCGCTCATCGTTGCCATCAACGATCTCGAGCCTGAAATCCAAAAACTCTCGGACACCGAACTTGCCGCGAAAACGGCGGAGTTCAGACAGCAGATTGCCAATGGCGCCAAGTTGGACGATCTACTGATCCCGGCCTTTGCGGTCTGCCGCGAAACTGGACGCCGCGTGCTTAACATGCGCCACTTTGACGTGCAGTTGATCGGCGGCGCGGTCCTGCATCGCGGCAAGATTGCCGAGATGAAGACCGGTGAAGGCAAAACGCTGGTGGCTACGCTCCCCGTGTACCTGAACGCGCTTGAAGGCAAGGGCGTTCACGTGGTCACGGTTAACGATTACCTGGCGCGCCGCGATTCGGAGTGGATGGGCCGCATCTACCGGTTCCTCGGTCTCGAGGTCGGCGTCATCGTTCACGATCTGGACGACGTCGAACGCCGCGAGGCCTATCACGCCGATATCACCTACGGCACCAACAACGAGTTCGGGTTCGACTATCTACGCGACAACATGAAGTTCCGCCTGGAGGATTGTGTCCAGCGGCCGCACAACTTCGGGATCGTGGACGAAGTCGACTCCATCCTCATCGACGAAGCGCGTACCCCGCTGATCATCTCGGGACCCAGCGAGGAATCCACCGACAAGTACTATCGTGTCAATCGGATTATCCCCAAACTGGTCCGCGGCGAGGTGATTGAAGGCAAGGAGCCCGGCGAGAAGTACTACACCGGCGACTATACGGTAGAAGAGAAACACCGGTCCGTGGCCCTTACCGAAGAGGGCTTTGACAAGTGCGCCCGCATGCTCAACCTTCCCAGCCTGTGGGACATCGAGCACATGGAATGGAAGCATCACGTGGAACAGGCGCTTAAGGCGCACGTCCTGTTCCTGCGCGATCGCGACTACGTCGTCAAGGACGAGGAAGTACTCATCGTCGACGAGTTCACTGGCCGCCTGATGCCGGGGCGCCGCTGGAGCGATGGTTTGCATCAGGCCGTTGAGGCCAAAGAAGGCGTGAAGATCCAGCGCGAGAATCAAACGCTGGCCACCATCACCTTCCAGAACTACTTCCGCATGTACAAGAAGCTGGCCGGCATGACCGGTACGGCCGAAACGGAAGCCGCCGAGTTCCAGAAGATCTACAATCTCGACGTCGTCGTTGTCCCGACCAACCGTCCGATGATCCGCAAGGAGAATCAGGACATCGTCTACCGCACGGAAGACGAGAAGTTCCGGAACGCCGCCAAGGAGATCAAGGAACTCCATGAAAAGGGGCAGCCGGTACTGGTGGGCACCATCTCGGTGGAAAAGTCCGAACGGCTGGCGGGCCTTCTTAAGAAGACGGGCGTCCGGCACGAGGTGCTGAACGCCAAGAATCACGAACGCGAAGCGCTGATTGTAGCGCAGGCCGGACGCAAAGGCGCGGTCACCGTTTCCACCAACATGGCCGGCCGCGGAACCGACATCCTGTTGGGCGGCAACCCTGAGTACATGACCAAGGAGTTTCTCAGGAAAGAGGGCAAGGACCCCGACGCCATCCAGATCGCCGCCATCGGAACTCCCGAGCGCGCGGAGTGGGACCGGACTTTCGCCCGGTTCAAGGACGAGACGGCGAAAGAGCATGATGAGGTGGTGGGGCTCGGCGGCCTCATTATCGTCGGCACCGAACGCCACGAATCGCGGCGCATCGACAACCAGCTCCGCGGCCGCGCGGGACGCCAGGGCGATCCCGGCGCATCACGGTTCTATCTGTCGTTGCAGGATGATCTGCTCCGCATCTTCGGAGGCGAGCGCATGCAGAATCTCATGCTGCGCCTGGGCATGGAAGAGGATGTGCCCATCGAGTCGAAGATGATCTCCAAGCGCATCCGCAAGGCGCAGGAAGCGGTGGAAGCTCAGAACTTCGCGGCTCGAAAACACGTTCTCGAATACGACGACGTCATGAACAAGATGCGCCAGGCCGTCTACGGATGGCGCCGTCAGTTGCTCGAAGGCAACGACCAGAGACAGCGCATTCTCGAGATCACCGAGAACATCGCGGGCTCCTGCCTGGATACACGCTGCCCCGCAAATGTCCGTGAGCACGAGTGGGACTGGACCGGCCTGCAATCGGATCTGCTCAGCCAGTTCGGCGTGAAGGTGAACATCGCGGAATTAGCCCAGATGGAACGCCGCGAAGCCGAGGCCACCATCGTCGATCTGCTCAAGAAACGCTACGAAGAGAAGGAGTCCCTGCTCACCCCCGAAATCATGCGCGAGACCGAGCGTATGATTCTGCTGAATGTCATCGACAACCAGTGGAAAGACCACCTGCTGTCGATGGACCACCTCAAGGAAGGCATCGGTCTCCGCGGCTATGGGCAGAAAGACCCTCTCATCGAATACAAGAAGGAATCGCGGGTCATGTTCGACGACATGATCGAGCGCGTCGAGGATGAGTCCGTCCGGTTCCTGTTCTTCCTGCAGCGCGTCGAAGGCAGTAACATACCCCCGATGCCCTATCCGGATATCGAAGATGGTCCGGATGACGAGGATGAGGAGTCTGGTGAGCCGGTGGCAGTGGCGTCCCAGCCCAGCCGCGACGCCCAAAACGCGGTCTTGGACTTCACCAAGAACATTCAGCGCAAGAAGGATAAGGAAATGGCCGCGCTGCAGTTCATCGGCGGCGAGAGCACGTCTGCCGTGAATCAGCCCGTCATTGCCAAGAAAACAGCCGGTAGGAATGACCCCTGCCCCTGCGGCAGCGGCAAGAAATACAAAAAATGCTGCGGCTCATAAACACCCCTCAAAAACTGTGTCTGATAGCCCTGACTGGGATCCTTCCACTTATGGCCGGTATCCTGCCCGACCGGCTCGCGGGTGCCATGAAATCGGACGTGAAGGACTTCGCGGCGCCTGATCCAGCGCTTTTCGATGAGTACGGATTCGACGGAGGCGAGCAGGCCACCTTCGGTCCCACCACGCTGAAGGTCTGGCGATTCCGTGACTCCACCGGGGCCATGGCGGCATTTCAATACGCGCGCCCCGCCGATGCCAAAGCCGAAAAAACGAAGGTGAACCAACTCGCTGCCAAATCCAGCGCGGGGGCCATCTACCTGTACGCTAACTACGTCGTCCAGGTGACCGGAAAGATTCCTCTGGAAGAAGATCTGGCCGACGTTTACCTCGCCCTCAAAAAGGTGGAGAACTCACCGCTACCTGTTATCAGTACCTATCTGCCGCCGGATGGCCTGATTCCGAATTCCGAGCGGTACATTCTGGGACCGGTCTCCTTGCAGAAGTTCACTCCCGAGATCCCGCCTTCGGTGGCAGCGTTCTCCTTGAGCGCCGAAGCGCAACTCGGACAGTACCGAACCAAGTCGGGGCCCATGACAGTCGCGATCTTCAATTATCCAACCCCCGCGATATCCCGGGAGCGTACCGAGGATTTCCGAAAGCTTCAGGGAGTAATTGCGAAACGAACCGGCCCGCTGGTCGCCGTGGTTGCGGGTTCCTCGGACCCGGACGCGGCCGAGCGTGTGCTCGCGAAAATCAACTATCAGGCCAATGTCACGGTCGACGAGAAGACGCCCAATCGCGAGATAAAAAGTTTCGCCCGTACCATCGTGAACTATATCCTTTTCAGCGGGCTGATCATCCTTTTCTGCGTTTTTTCCGGCGTCTTGTTTGCCGGCGCCCGGATTATCTCCCGAAAGCTGAGTGGGGAGAAGGGTGAGGGTGAAGCCATGATTACCCTCCATCTGGATAACCCCAGGGCGAGCGTTTAGGCGCTGAGGAACGGCCTCCTTCCTCAGCGAACAACATTTTTCGTGCGTTTTGGAATGGCACAAAAAGTGCTTAAAGGGCTATTCTCCGCTCCAATCGGACCGATCCGCTAAGATCCCCGTTTTCTCCGTGTTAGAAGAGAAAGGCCGGGCCAGGATAGCCTGTGGAAATCGTTTATCCACAACCTGTGGGAAATCACCCACCGGCGGAAGTGACTACGAAGGAACAGGTTGCGGGGAATTCAGAGGACCCGGATTTTCCAGTTGACAGCCCATCGCCGGAGCCCTAATATCCAATCATCAAACAGGTTTTGACGGTTGCGATACCGTCGAATCTGATTCTCCCAATACATCGACCCGGTAAACCGGGGGATGATAGAAAGCTCGCCGAAAGGCGAGCTTTCGACTTTCCGGCCCCCTCGCTACACTCGATACATGACTCCAGGACGACCCAGGGGCCCTCATGCGTCCAACGCGCCCCCTCAGTCCTGGCGCGACCGGTTGCGCGCCTTGGCGAACGTTCCTCCGCTGTTACGCATGGTCTGGGACACCAGCCCGGGGCTCACTGTAGCCACGCTCACCCTAAGGCTCGTCGCCGCCGTAATTCCGGTACTCCAGTTGTGGGTGGGAAAACTCATCATCGACCAGATCGTCCATCCCCGGCCCGAACGGAGCGTCTGGGTATTTCTGGCCATGGAGATCGGTCTCGTGGTCCTGGGCGACCTCCTCAGCCGGGCAACCAGCCTTTCCGACAGCCTCCTGGGAGATCGTTTCACGAACCATGTCAGCCTGCGGCTGATGGAGCACGCCACCCGCCTGGACCTGGTTTCATTCGAAGATCCCGTTTTTTACGACAAGATGGAGCGAGCCCGCCGCCAGACCACGGGACGCCTTGCAATGCTCGGCATCATTGCCGGTATGTGCCAGCAAATCATCACTCTAGCGTCCTTGTCGGCCGCGGTTGTCATGTTCTCGCCGTGGTTTCTGGTACTCCTGATAGCCACTGTACTGCCCGCCTTTCTGGGTGAGACGCGGTTCACCATGCTGGCGTACTCCATGCTCTATCGCTGGACTCCGGAGCGCCGTGAACTGGACTACCTGCGCATGCTCGGCGCCAGCAATCAGAGCGCGAAAGAGGTGAAGATCTTTGGGCTCGGCGACTGGCTGGTGGAGCGCTCCCGCGCCCTTTTTGAGCGCTTCTACGATGAGAACCGTTCCCTGGCCATCCGGCGAGCGCTCAGCGGAAGCCTGCTGAATCTGCTCCCCACCGCGGGATACTACACGGCTTACGGTTTCATCATCGCCCGCACCATTGCCGGCGCCCTCACACTGGGCGACCTGACTTTTCTGGCCGGCGCCTTCTCACGGTCGCGCGGTCTGATCGAGAGCCTGTTCGGCAGCCTGAACAATGTCGCCGAGCAGGCACTCTATATCAAAGACCTGTTCGATTTCTTTGAAGTACAACCGCGAATCGTGTCCACATCCGCGGCCATTCCTGCACCTCGGCCCATCCGGTCCGGCTATGAATTCCGAAATGTATCCTTCGCGTACCCCGAATCCTCGCGGTTGGTCCTCTCGGGGATCCGCTTCCGCCTGGAAGCGGGCGAAAAGATCGCGCTGGTGGGCGAAAATGGCGCCGGGAAGACCACCCTGGTCAAATTGCTCGCGCGTCTCTACGACCCCACGAACGGCGAGATCCTGCTGGACGGCGTCGATCTTCGCGAATATTCCGTGGAGGATTTGCGCCGGGAAGTCGGCGTAATTTTCCAGGATTATATGCGATATGACATGCTGGCTCGAGAGAATATCGGGCTCGGGCGAATCGAAGAACTCGGCAATGAGGAGCGGGTGGAAAGCGCGGCACGCAAGAGCCTGGCCGACACGGTTATCAGTCCCCTGCCCCATGGATTCGACCAAATGCTCGGCCGCCGCTTTGATAATGGTGTCGATTTATCCGCGGGCCAATGGCAGAAAATCGCCCTGGCCCGAGCATACATGCGCGACGCTCAGGTTCTGATCCTGGATGAGCCGACGGCCAGTCTGGACGCGCGGGCCGAGTACGAAGTCTTCCAGCGCTTCGCCGAACTTACCCAGGGCAAAATGGCCGTTCTCATTTCCCACAGGTTTTCCACAGTCCGCATGGCCGACCGGATCCTTGTGCTGGAGGGTGGGCAAATCCTGGAACAGGGCAGCCACGCGCAATTGGTAGCCTTGGGCGGACGGTACGCGGAGTTGTTCGAGTTGCAGGCCCTGGGCTATCGCTGAGTAGCACGAGATTTCGTGCTACACTAAAAATCGTGGGTGATTCGCAAAACATCACGCTCAGCCTCTCTCGCGAGTTGCTGAAGCGGATCAAGCGCCTGGCAGCCGACCGCGACACCTCCGTCTCGGCACTGATGACAGAAACGCTGACCCATTTGGCCGACCAGGACCGCCGCTATTCAGCCGCCCGGAGGCGGTCGCTTGCTGCTATGGATTCGACTTCGTCCCTAGGCACCGGCGGCCATCCAACGTGGACGCGTGACGAACTCCATGAGCGCTGACCGCGAGTTCGTCGACGCGAATATCCTCGTCTACGCCTTTGATTCTTCTGCCGGAAACAAACAAACAGCTGCTCGACAGCTCATCGGACGCTTGTGGAACAGCGAGACCGGATGCTTGAGCGTCCAGGTCCTTCAAGAGTTCTTTGTTACAGCCACGCGCAAGGTGACCCGTCCTCTCTCGGCGGATGAAGCAGCTGATCGCGTTCGTGAATTCGCTTCATGGAGGATCTTTGCCCCCGTTGCCGAGGACGTTCTCGCGGCGATCGCTTTGCACAAGAAAGCCCAACTGAGCTTCTGGGATGCCATGGTGGTGCACGCCGCGGCCGAAACCGGCTGTGACGTTCTCTGGACTGAAGACCTCACCAACCGGCAAGTCATACAGGGTGTTCATATCCGAAATCCGTTCCTTTCCGTGTAAAGGAACACAATCGGCCAGCACCATCACGCTACAATCAAGCTTGATCCTGAACCTCTAGATTTCATGGCCATTCAAACCCTCTTTGGCTCGGTTCCCGAAGAACCGAACTTACTGGAACGCCTAAAAGCCGGGATTCAGAAAACCCGCGCCGGATTGGTGGACCGCGTTGACGATCTCATCTCCGGCAAGAAGGAGATCGATGCCGACCTGCTCGAGGAACTCGAGTACACGCTGATTACCGCCGACATCGGTGTCCGCACCGCCACCGAGATTCTCGATCGCATCCGTCAGCGCGTCGACCGCAAACTCCTGAACGACTCGTCCGAACTGAAACAACTCATCCGCGAGCATTTGCTGGAAGTACTGCAAGCCACCGATCGTCCCCTGGCCCACGTTTCACAGCCTCCGGCGGTCATCATGGTGGTCGGCGTGAACGGATCCGGCAAGACCACCACCATCGGGAAACTGGCCAACAGGTTCAAGTCCGAGGGACGCTCCGTGCTGTTATGCGCCGCCGACACGTTCCGCGCCGCCGCCATTGAACAACTCGAAGTCTGGGGCGAGCGTACGTCCACCGAGATCATCCGCCAGAAGACCGGCGCCGATCCCAGCGCGGTGGTGTTCGACGCCGTGCAGGCCGCCAAGGCCCGGAAGACCGACTATGTGATCGTAGATACCGCCGGCCGCCTGCACACGAAAGAGAACCTGATGGCCGAGCTCGAGAAGATGCGCCGGACCGCAACCAAAGTGGTGCCCGATGCGCCGCACGAGGTGTGGCTGGTTCTGGACGCCACCACCGGCCAGAACGGTCTGGAGCAGGCTCGCAAGTTCACTCAGTCGAGCGGGGTTACGGGAATCGTGCTCACCAAGCTGGACGGAACCGCCAAGGGCGGGGTGGTCATCGGCATCGCCCGCGAGCTCAACTTGCCCATTCGGTACATCGGAGTCGGCGAAAAGGTGGAAGACCTGCTCCCATTCGATCCCGAGGAATTCATTCTGTCTTTATTCGAAAAATGAACCCGTCCTACATGCAGCAGGCGCTCGATCTCGCCCGGCAGGGCCTGGGGCGCACCAGTCCGAATCCAGCGGTCGGCGCTGTGCTCGTCAATCAGGGTGAGGTGGTGGGTACTGGATTCCATACCTACGCCGGGGTCAAGCACGCGGAAGTTGTTGCGCTCGAACAGGCTGGCGATCGCGCACGGGGAGCCACCATCTATCTGACGCTCGAGCCCTGCACCCACGTGGGCCGCACGGATCCGTGCGCGGACAAACTGATCGAAGCCGGCATCGCAAGAGCCGTCGTGGCGATGGAAGATCCCAACCCCCAGGTTCACGGCGCGGGCATCCGGCGGCTGCGCGACGCGGGCATTGAGGTGGAGTTCGCGCATGAGTTCGCCTCCGAAGCCGTCCATCTGAACGAAGCATTCGTCCACTTCATGAAGACGGGATCGCCGCTGGTGATGCTAAAGGCCGCGGTGACGCTCGACGGAAAGATCGCAGCGCCCGAAGACAATCGAGGCTGGATCACCAGCGAGACCGCCCGCGCGCACGTGCAGGTCCTGCGCCACAACTCCGATGCGATCCTGACGGGGATCGGCACCGTGCTCGCTGACGACTGCCTGCTGACCGACCGCACCGGCGAGGAGCGCAGCCGCCCGCTGCTTCGCATAGTCCTCGATTCACAACTGCGGCTCCCAGTCACATCCAAGATGGTCCAGAGCTGCCGCGAAGATATTCTGGCAGTCACCACTTCCGTAGCGCCCGCGGCGCGCCGCAAAGCCTTGGAGGATCGGGGCGTCAGAGTGATCGTCTGTGACGGGCGTGACGGCCGCACCAATCCGCAAGGCGTGGTGGAGTACCTGGCTCGCGAAAAGTACCTGTCGCTGATGATCGAGGCCGGCAGCAAAGTGAATTGGGCCGTGCTCGAATCGGGGATCGTTGACAAGATTTTCTTTTACTACGCGCCCAAGATCCTGGGCGGCATGCAATCGCTGCCGGTAGCGGGAGGAGCGGGGCGCCGGAGACGCAAGGACGCCATCCGGTTCCGGAACGTTCTACTCCATCGGATACCGCCGGACGAATTCGCCGTTGAGGCCTGGACGATGAAGGAGTAGATTGTGTTTACTGGAATCGTTGAAGAGACCGGGAGCGTCGTGGAAATGGCCCAACACGCCGCCGGCGCCCGTCTACGCATCCGCTGCAAGACTGTGCTCGAAGACGCCAAAGAGGGCTCGAGCATCGCGGTGAATGGGGTCTGCCTCACCGCCGTCGGCCTTAACGCCGACAGCTTTGCGGCGGACCTCGCGCCCGAAACGCTGCGCCGTACCAACCTTGGAGATCTTCAGACCGGGTCGCTCGTGAATCTCGAACGGCCGCTGGCGCCCACCGGCCGCCTCAGCGGACATATCGTCCAGGGACACGTGGACGGCACGGGCCAACTACTTTCCTATGAGCCGATCGGCGAGGGAAACTGGTGGCTTCGTATCGGCGTACCCCAGGAACTCGACCGTTACCTGGTATTCAAAGGGTCGGTGGCCATTGACGGCATCAGCCTCACCATCGCCACGCTCGAGAATTGCGTCCTGGGCATTACCATCATTCCGCACACGAACGAAGTAACCCGCCTGGGCCAATACAAACCTGGCGACCGAGTGAACATCGAATGCGACATCCTCGCCAAGCATGTCGAGAAGCTGATGGCGCTAAGGACCACGGCTAACGTATAATGGTCGGCTATCCTGTGCTCGCCGATATGCGCGCAAGCGCGTGAGTTGAGGGGTGGCCGGCCGCGAAGCCGGCTCGCTATGGGTGGTTGTATGCCTGCCTCCGTAGTCCGGGGCGACGCCGGAATCGCTGTGGTCTTCGCCAATGATGTGCGAGGCCATTTTGTTCTCATAAATTTTCATGCTGGTGAGAATCCTCTACCACGATCATTGCTTCGACGGAGCTGCGTCGGCGGCCTACTTCAGCCGATTTATGAAGGACCGGATTCATCCGGATGCCGAATTTGCCTACACGGGCATGGCCCACAAGGCCTCACAGATTTTCGAGGACGCGCTCTTCGATGGCGATGAAAATGCCATCGTGGACTTCAAGTACTCCTCCAACCCGCGCCTGACTTGGTGGTTCGATCATCACCAGAGCGCCTTCCTGAGCCGGGAGGATGCCGAACATTACCGCCTCAATCCCTCTCCGCAAAAGCTCTACGATCCTGAATTTCGATCGTGCACGAACTTCATCGCCACGCGCGCCCGGGAGAACTGGGGGTACAATCCCGCGGACCTTGCAGAACTCGTACATTGGGCCGACATCGTAGACGGAGCGCAATATCGCGACGCGGAGGAAGCCGTTTCGCTGGCCGCGCCGGCGACGCAATTGACGCTCGTCATCGAAAGCGCCCAAGGTTCGGAGGTGGTGCAGAACATCATCCGGATGATGAGGACTCAGTCGCTCGACGCGATCATCAACCAGCCTGAAATCCAGGAACTGTACCGGCCGCTGTATGCGCGCCATCTGCGGTCCATCGACATCATCCGGCAGCAGGCCTCCTGCCAGGGCGGCGTGGTCTTCTTCGACTTGGTCGAGCAGAAGCTGGAAGGCTACAACAAGTTCATCCCGTACTATCTCTTCCCCGATTCGGTGTACACGGTTTCGGTGAGCCTTTCAAGTTTCCGGACGAAAGTATCCGTGGGATCGAACCCCTGGGCCTCCGAGCCCCTGCGGCACAACCTTGCGACCATTTGCGAACGGTACGGCGGAGGAGGGCACGCCAAGGTCGGCGCCATCAGCTTCCCTATAGGAGCGGTGGAACAGGCGCGCCAAGCCGCGCAGGAGATCGCCGACGAGTTGAGCACTTGAATACGTTCAAGGCAGCCGGCCGGAAGGGCTCTGAACGTGGCGGATGAAAGCCTCCGCGGCCGCATAACGGGATTCCAATCCACGAAAGCGAGCCACCTGCTGCTGTAACCCGTAGAATTTGTCCGGCGCCTGCGAGGCGTGCGCATAACAGGCCGCGCGCTTGCGGGCCTCGAACGCGCTGATGTCGACGTAGTCGGTGGGCGAGAACATCAGTGTGTCTTCGCCATCGGACACCTCGTAGTAGTAGAACGCCGCCTTCTTCCCGGTCCGTAACCACGCATCCAGTGTCAGCGTGGATGTCGCGCGATGATCGGCATGGTTGTCGATGGGCCAGTGCGTGAATACCACGTCCGGCTTCTCCGATTCGAACAAACTGCGGAACTCGTCGTAGTGCGCATTATCGACGATGGCATGCCCATCGCATTGGCCGGCGAACACGGCCCTCGCGCCCAAGATCTTCGACGCGCTGGTCGCTTCGGCCACCCGAGGCTCACGGCTTCGATCCGCACCGGGTTCGGGGCAACTCTTCTCGCCGCGGTTCAGGTACAGTAGCGTGACTTCATGACCGGCTCCGGCGTAGCGCGCGACGGTCCCGCCGCAACCGTACTCCGGATCTCCGGGATGCCCGCCCGTGACTACGATCTTCATGTATGAGTCCTGGTCCATTATAAGAACTAGCCGAAGCTCACTCCTTGAGCAGCGGCTCCAACTTCGCCATCGCGGGTTCCAGACGCTGCGGCGATTCCAGCACCGGACAGAAGACGTCACCCAATGCGGCGAACCGCGCCGGAGCGTTCTCGATCGTGAACTGTTGCGGCAGCAAGCCGGGCCGCACCTCGCTCCATTCAAGCGGTGTCGCGACGGGAGCCCCGGAATGCGCCCGCAACACGTACGGGGCGGAAATCGTCTTCGACGAGGCGATTTGCAGGTAGTCGAAATAAACGCGGTTCTTGCGGCGCTTGGCCACGGTTCGCGGGGTGGTGAACAGATCGGGTTTGGCCCCAACGACGATGTGAGACAGGATCTCGGCGAAGCTCCGGACCTGTTCGTAGCTGTACACCGGTTCGAGTGGCACATAGATATGCATGCCGTCGCCCCCGGTTGTCTTTGGATACCCGCGTAGCCCCAGCCGGTCGAGTTTCGATTGGGTCAGCAGCGCCGCTTCCACAATCAGATCGTAGGAGCACTCCACCGGGTCCAGGTCGATCAGCATGAAGTCCGGACATTCGAGCGACCCCACCCGGCTCATCCAGGGGTTCTGATCGATACAGCCCAGGTGCGTCAGCCACAGCAGCGTCTCTCGATCGTTGGCGATGACGTAGTTGATGACGCGATCATCCGAGCGGATCGGCTCCACGCGAACCCAGGGCGGAAAGTCGTCGGCATTCTTCTGGAAGAAATAATCGGCCTCGATGCCGTTGGGGTACCGCTTCAGCGACAGGGGACGGTCGCGAAGATGCGGCAGCAGGTGCTCCGAAACCGCGTCGTAATAGTTGAGCAAGTCGCGCTTGGTATAGCCTTGTTTCGGATAGAAGACCTTGTTCAGGTTGGTGAACCGGAGCTTCTGCGCGCCCACCTCCACGGTCATCTCCTTGCGCCCCGGCGGAATCAGTTCGCCTAGCACTGGCGCCGCCGGCTCTGGGGATTCCTCCGCAACCTCGGCCGATTCGTGGACCACCGTGGCCGGATCGACATCGGTGCGAAGCCCCTGAAATGACGGGGCCCGCAACTGGTGATCGGGAGTCCACTCGACGAAGCGCACCTGGCACACCAGGCGCGGTTCCACCCACGTAATCTCCCGCAAAGCTCTCGCCTTCTCCCTGAACGGACTCTTCGTGGTGATGAGTGGCTTCAATCGCTGGTAGATGTCGTGAATCGTACGATCGTCGAAACCCGTCCCAACCTGTCCAACGTGTTTCAACTCGCCGTTTTCATACACGCCCAGCACTAACGAGCTGAAGTATTCGCGTTCCCCGTGCGTGAATCCGCAGATAATAAACTCCTGCGCGCGGGTGGCTTTGAACTTGAGCCAGCACTTGCTGCGCCGCGATTCGTACTTCGAGTCTGCGCGCTTGGCGACAATGCCTTCCAGCCCGGCTTGCCGCGCCGCCTCCAGCATGTCGCGTCCGCTGGTCTCGAAGTGTTCCGAGATGCGAATGCGATCGTTGGCGTCCAGCACCTTGCGGAGCGCCGCTTTGCGATCGGCGAGCGCCGCGTTACGCAGGTCATAGCCGTCCAGGTACACAATGTCGAACGCGAAAAAGGTTGCGGGCGACGACCTCGAGAGGTGCGCGACGGAGTTCGGATCGGTCTGCATGATGCGCGGCTGGATCAGCGAAAAGCGAGGGCGTCCCTGGTCGTCGAGGACGGCGATTTCTCCATCCACAATGGCCGTGCCCGCCCGAACATGGTGCGGCAACACCAGCAGTTCGGGATATTGACGGTCGCACCGGTTGCCGTTCCGCGACAGCATGTACATGGAGCCGTTCTCGATGAAGCAGAGCGCCCGGACCCCATCCCACTTGATCTCGTACACCCAGTTCTTCCCAGCCGGAAACTCTTCGGCCAGAAAAGCGGCCATGGGCGTCAGGGCCTTCGGCATGGGAGCGCGAACGGCGCCGGCAATCCTCGACGGATCAACCGCGGCCTGTCCCGCTTCGGGCGGCGGAAGATTGGCGGCGATCTCCTCCTGCGTGCGGCCCGTCAACACGCTTCGCGCATTCTGCTCGATGTCCCAGTTCAACTGCTCGTGCCCGTCGCGCTTCTTGATCACCAGCCATTCGTTGCCCTTACCCCGGCCTTTCATCAGGACAATGGCGAAATCGCCTTGTAGCTTCTGGCCGTGGAGGCGGAACTTGAAATCGCCCCGAGCGATCTGGGCGGCGGGCGGAACGTCGCCGAGCGGCTCATAGGTGCCGCGATCCCACAGCATCACGCTGCCGCCGCCGTACTCGCCTTTCGGGATGTTGCCCTCGAATTTGCCGTATTCGAGTGGATGATCCTCCACATGCATCGCCAGGCTCTTCTTTGTAGGATCGAGACTGGGACCCTTGGGAACCGCCCATGACTTGTACACGCCGTCCACTTCCAGGCGCAGATCGTAGTGCAACCGGGTGGCGTCGTGGCGCTGGATACAGAAACGGAGCGCGCTTTCGGGTGGGGCGACGGCCGGCGGCGGTTCAGGAGTCTTCTGGAACTCTCGCTTTGCGGCATATTCCGCAAGCGGTTCCGGGTTCCCCGAAGGGGCTGTTTTCTTTGCGCGCGGCACGCCGTTCCATTCTAGCGCCAGTGTTAGCATCGCCTGAGATGCATCGCCGCTCTTTCTTGACCGCTTTCGGCGCGGTTCCGACCCTGGCATCCGACGAATACCCGCTCGGCAGCGTCCAGATCTGCGATCAGCCGGGACGGGTAGTGGCGATAATCAACAGGCCGCAGGCCAAATCGCTGTCCGGAGTTGCGTTCGGGGGACCGGAATTCGGCTGGTTATTCGTGACGAACGGTGACAAGTTGTACCGCAGGCGAGTCCGTCGGAAGGGGTCTGTCAGTTGGACGCCGGTGAAGCCGCCTCAACCCCGCCTGTGAGATAAGACCGCACCGGACCTGAGGAGCACGATTGGCTCCGATCCGGTGCGGCCTGCCCGGGACGGGCGTGGATCCTGGCGTCAGCTTTCGCCTGGTACAAAGTTTTTCTGCTTACGTCCGCGATGAGGCCCGCGTCCAAACATTCCTACAACCGCGAACGCCAGACTACGACTGATACCGAAGACCCAGGGGAAGAGCGTACGAGAACGGGAGCTTGACGAGCGCGTGGGCGCTGGACCTTCGAGTCACAAAAAAACCCCTCTGTTGCAACTCACAATCCGGAGAAATGAGCGGTTTCGAAAAATCGCAAACACCGGCTCCCGCAAGCACGCTGTTCTACAGCCCGCTCGCCTCTCCGTCCTGCCAGTTGCAAGCAGAGGGCAGGTTTCAAAAGAGTGACTTCATCAATTCGCCTTTAATCATAGCAATTCCTGTGCCGAGTACCGCTCCCAATTTTTTCAAGGGGTTAGAAACATGACAGATCCGACGGTGCGCGGTCACGCCGGGGCAACCACTGTGTCGCTATGACACAATGGGCAACGGGACATGGTGATAGCGCTTAGATTGTTATCCGTCTTACTGACCTTCGTGATCGTAGGCAGCGCTCAGAACGCCGAGGAATACCGGGTTTATACAGAACAACCGCGCCTGCTGCTCCGCCCGCAACGGCTCCGCTTGTTGAAGCGCGAGCGCGACCGCCAGTCAATGCGGTGGGAGCAGTTCCACACGTTGATGGGCGGCCACGCCCAGATGCCCGAACCCGGTTTCGCCGCTTCGTTGTTTTACGCCGTCACCGGCGACCCGGATTCGGCGAAACAGGCCATCACATGGGCTGCTACGGCCACCGACCTGCGTCAGGTCGCATTGGTCTTCGACTGGTGCCGCCCTGCCATGAGCGCTACCGAATCGAAGACGATCGCCACACGCTTGATTCGCGGCGCGGCTGCTTTGTCCGGCAAGTCGGATCTGATCGGTCTACGCGACCGCGCGATGGCGGCAATCGCAGTCGCCGACGTGGATCCGGCTGCGAGCGAAGCCGCGATGAAGGACGTGATTCAGAACGGATGGCGCAAGGGTGCGGTCGCGCGGCTTCGAAACGGAGCCGACCTGCCGGCCGGCGATACCCTGTTCGCGCTCTTCGAATTGCTCCACGCGGTACGCGACAACCTCACTATCGACCTCCGTGAGGATCTACCCGGCTGGTTCAAGGAACTGCCGCCACTGCATCTCTTGAGTCACTACCCGTCGCCCTATCCGGCCCCCGAGAACGAATACTGGGTGCCCGCCTACGACGCCGAAAAAGCCCCCGATCTGCGGATCGCAGTGCTCTCGCGCGCCGCGGAGTTGGCCATGGTGGCCTACGATAACAATGCCGTGAACAGCCAGTTTCTGCAGGGATGGCTGATGCAGGACCGTTTCCTGATGCGCTCCGCCTTCGGCATTACCTACGAGTATTTCTGGGCGAATCCGTACCAGCCCGGGCTCAGCTATTCCCACTTTCCCCTGGCACACCACGACCCTAAAAGCGGCGGGTTGTTTGTCCGCTCATCATGGGAAAGCGACGCCCAGTGGTTCGGACGTGTGGGAAAAGAGTGGCAACTGTTCCAGGACGGGAAGATCACCGCCCTGAACGTCAGGAAGTCCCGTGATCCCATCGTGATCGGAGAAACAGGGGTGTATTTCGCGCGCGATCCGGTACGCTTTGAGGTGAAGGGCGTGACCCGGGCTTACATCCTGGGACTGGCGCCGAACAGGCAGTATGACGTCGAGGTAGATGACGAGGAGATGCGCGAAGAGACCAGCGATGGCGCCGGCACGCTCGAAATCGACTTTGCGGCGGAGGCGTCCGCGGGCATCCGGGTGCGTGCGTCTACGCCGCCGCCGGAAACCAACTGAGGACACGCGCCCATGCAACACCGTCTCACGGTAATGGCTTGGGCCCTGCTGTGTTACACGGCGAACGGCCAGGAGAATCCGGAGCGAATTCTCCAGCAGGCGGTAACGCTGCAGCAGGCGGGCGACGCGGAGCGAGCCATTCCGCAATACCGCGCCTACCTGAAACTTCGGCCCAATGCGGTTGAGGCGCGCTCGAACCTCGGCGTGGCCCTGGTCAGGACTGGCCGCTACGGCGAAGCGATCGTCGAATATCGCGAAGCCCTCAAACTGCGCCCCCGTGATCCTCGCATCCGGCTGAATCTTGCCCTGGCTCACTACAAACTCGGCCAGATCACCGAGGCCACCTCGTTACTAACGTCGCTTCACGATGAGCAACCGGCCGAACACCAGATCATGCTGCTGCTGGCCGACTGCTGGCTGCGCCGTGGAGAAGATCGCAAAGTCATCGAACTGCTGACCGACGTGGAAAAGCGGAATCCGGACGACATGGCCGTCGCCTATTTGCTGGGAACAGCATTATTGCGCGACAAGCAGGTGGTGCGCGGCCAGGTGATTATCGATCGAATCCTGCGGAATGGCGACTCGGCGGAAGCCCGCCTCCTGATGGGGACGGCGAAGATCGGCGCCGAGGAGTTCGAGGGCGCAGTGGTCGATCTCCAGAAAGCCGCGGAACTGAATCCGGCTCTCCTCGAGGTTCACTCCTATCTCGGCCGCGCTCAAATCCAGACCGGCGACACTGCCGCGGCACGCGCCAATTTCCAAAAGGAGCTGGAACTCAACCCGAACGATTTCGAATCGAATCTGCAACTGGCGGCGCTGCTCAAGCAGGAGCAGGATTACGACGGCGCGCGCAAGTTGCTGGCCCGCGCGCTGCTGGTGCGTCCCGGCGACATTCGCGCCCGGTACCAGGTGGCCGCCGTAAATCTTTCCGCTGGAAAACTGGAGGAGGCACGGATCGAGTTTCAGTCCATTCTCAAACAGGCGCCAACTTTCGTGGAAGCACACGTTTCACTGGCCGCGGTGTACTACCGTCTGGGGAGAAAAGTGGAAGGTGATCGGGAAAAGGCGCTCGCGCAGAAGCTGACCGTGGAACAGAGAGTGAATAGAGGCAACGTGGAACCGTGAGGGGCAAGCCCGAAGGCCTGCCCCTCTCGTTCATCAGAAGATGAACTTCACTGCGAGTTGGATGGTGCGCCGTCCCTGTTTCTGGGTCACGTAACCGAACGTAGGCGAATTGAGCAGCCCCGTCGATCCGCTGTACCCCAGCGTCAGGTTGGTGTTGGAGAACGACCAGAGCGGGTGGTTGAGGAAGTTATAGCCCGTTGCGCGGAACTGCAACTTCATCTTCTCCTTGATGTTGAAGTTCTTGAACAACCCGAGGTCGGTGTTGAAGAAGGCCGGCCCATAGACCACCGGTAGTGTGGTGGGTCCGTTCTGGCCGATCTGCGTCGGGATGGCGAAGCAGTTCCCGTTGATGTATTGGTGTTCGGCGAGATTCGCGGTCGGATCGCAGGTGACGATTGGCCGCAACTGGATGTCCGGCGTGCCCAGCAGTGATGTGGTGCTGACGTTTTGGGTTGTCCCGGGGATCTTGTAGCTGTTCGTATTGATACCGAAGTTATTCCCCCGGTTTCCGGTGAGGTTGGCTCCGCTCTGCAGTTGCACAAGGCCGGAAACCTGCCAGCCGTTCACGAAGCCCCCGGCCACCTTGTTCTGGACCGGACTCCCAAGTTCGACGGAATAGGCCAGGTTGAACAGGTGCGTACGGTTGCTGGGCATTACACCGTAGTTGTTGTTCATGTTGAACGGATCGTAGTTGGAGGCGATAATCCCCAGCGCCTTGGCGAATGTGTAATTGAGGTTGACCGTGTACCGTCCCTTGGTACGGGCCCACGTCGCTTGCATCGAATTGTAATTCGCGTACATATTGTGGGTCGCCAGGAGGAAGTTCCCGTACGCCTTGATGGGGCGGAAATTATTGGCCGTCAGCGAGCTCGGATCGACGCCGCCGTTATTGGACGAGAGCATCGCGCCTAGCGGTACCAGGTTGCCGGAGCTGCCGGCGCCGCCGCCGGTGTTGTTCAGCAAGTCGCTACTCTCGTTACCAACGTAAGCCAATTCGAGAAGGCTGGACCACGGCATTCGCTGGGCGATGGTGAAGCTATAGCTCTTCGTCAGCGGCTGCCGGTCGTCTTGGCTGTCCACCCCGCCGGGAGACAGCGCGGCGCTGGAGAAGTTCATCGACTCCAGATCCCGAACCATGAGCGGCGTTGCGTTGGCCGATCCGCCTACGACGTATGGAGACTGGCCGATCCCCTGGTTGTTGCTGAGATTGATTACACCCACACCCGCGGAAACATCCAGCCCCGTGGTGAACTGGCCAGAGTGGAAGTAATACATTCCCCATCCACCACGAATCACGGTCTTGCCGTTGCCGAACACGTCATAAGCCATGCCGAATCGAGGCTGCCAGAAAGCAGCCTTGGTGGGGAACCCGCCATTTGGTACGCTCGAGTCCTTCTTATTCCAAAGAAAGCCACAGTACTGAATGGTCGTGCAGCTGGTGTTGTACTTACTCGCGTCGAAGATCGAATATCCGTAATTAAGACGGTCGATCCACGGCGTAAAGCGGCTGATGCGGACGCCGAGTTCCAGGGTCAGCCTCTTGTTGACCTTCCAGGAGTCCTGGACGAACCCTTCGTACGTTCTGTACGAGATATCGTTGATGCGGTTGAACGAATACTGCTGGAACGTGTTGAGGTTGCCGATCAGCATATCCGCGTAGTCGTTGCCGAGACTATTGGAGTTACCGTTGCTGAAACGCAGGGCGCCCATGGAGGCGTTGCTTGCCGGCTGTGCGTTCCGGATCCATTCCCAGAAGAAGCCGGCTTTGATCGTGTGCCGTGCCCCACACCTTGGTGACCGTGTCACTGAAGCTGGGGAGCCACTTGTTCGCATACAGTCCCTGGTCGGCGCCGCCCGCCTCGAAACCTCCGTAGTTGCTGATGAGCGATGCCTCCGAGCCGCCGCCAATCGTCGGAATCTGGGCGACCCCGTTCTTGTAGAGGAGCTTATTGTTGAAGCCGACCTTGCCCGGATCCACTTTGGACGGATCCTCGAAAACGTTCGGAAATCCAATGAACGTGTACCCGAAAACCGTCTCGTTGGTCATACTCGGACTGAACACGTGCGTGAGCGATGCGGTGACGGAATCAGAGCTGTTCTTGCCCAGCACCGTTGTCGGATACGGGAGCTGCTGTTGGGTTGCCGCCGACCACAGTTGTACGGGGAACCGCTGCAGTTCCCTCTGAAGGTTGTAGCGGACAAACAGCTTGGTGCTGTCGCTGATGTTGTAATCCACGCGCGTCATCCACTGGTGGTTGTTCTGGTTGAACAGCAGGTCGTCGTTCCAGTTGAACCCACCGGTGATGTCCGGATTGGAATTCGGCTTCGGGTAGAGTTTCATCAGGGCCAACATGTTTGGATCGATGGCCGTCTTCGGGATGATCCCGCCGGGATAGAGTGTAAGATTGCGGGCGTTGATCTGGCCCGGAGGCGAACCGGAGGCCGAAATCTTTCCTAACTTCGAGAGTTCAGCGGGCGAAAAATCGCCACCCAGCATTCCTTCCGTGGGAACCTCGGCGCGCATCAGCCCTGTGTCCAACACTTGATAAAAGAACTCGTAGCCCGTGAAGAAAAATAGCTTGTTGCTGGCCTTATTGAGTCGCGTGCCGGGAATGATCACCGGGCCGCCCAAGGTGAAGCCCGGGTAGTAGTATTTGTTTTCGGGCCTCTTGACCTTGCTCGCGTTGTTCAATGCGTCATTAGCGTTGAAACGGTAGTCCCTGGCGTACAGGAACCCCGATCCGTGGAAATCAGTGCCGCCGGACTTCGCGACGGAACTCATCACCGCTGGTCCTTTTTGGTTTTCGGCGCTGAAGTTCGACATCGTGATCTTGAACTCGGCGATCATGTCCGCATTCGGATTCACCGGTGTATCGCAGTTGCATCCCGGATCGGACACATGAGCGCCGTCGGCAGTTATGTCCAGGGTGTTGCTGGGCAGGCCGTTGTAGGCATAGGCGTTGTTCAACGGGCTCTGGCTGCCGGCGTTTCCATTGGCGTTGATGCCGATGGTCTGCCCGTTGTAGTTGGCTGCGTTCGCGACGCCGTTCTGAATGCCGAAGCCGGGCATGATTTTGATGAACTCGGCCGCGTTGCTGCCTACCTGAACGAAGTTCTCCAGTTGCTTGGTGCTCAGAGTCGTGGACTTCTCACCGGAGTCGACGGGAAGCAGTTCCGCCGTTCCCGTGATCACCACGCTCTCGGTCGTAGCGCCGACTTTCAGCGTTACGTTGATGTTGCGCCGTTCGCCACCGCCAAGTGCGACGCCCTTTTCTGTGTAGGTTCCGAACCCGGTGGCCGTCACCGTCAGTTCATACGCGCCCACCGGAACGGAGGCAAACGTATAGTAGCCCTGGCTGTTGGTAATGGTCTCACGCAGAGAACCGGACTTCTCGTCCTTCAGCGTGACAGTGGCCTGTACTAACACCGCGTCGGACGGATCGGTGACAACCCCTGTCAATGTTGCGTAAATGGACTGTGCCGGGAGGTTCGCGGCGATTGCGCAAAATATCGCGAATGCCGCGGGAGCCTTCGATGCACGGATCATAAGCTCTCCCTTTTCTGAAGCGATCTGTAAATCTGGACGTGAATAGTCTATCGCCATTTGCGCGCGATTGCGCGGGATCTATGAGCCAATTTGGGAAATATTACGCTCGAAAGGAGGGGAGATCCACCGGCATCCCTTTGGGGAAGCCGGTGGAACAATCTCGAGGGTTACTGCTTTGTGGCGGAAAAGCGCGTGCCCAGCGCTGAGCCGATCGCGGCAAGGGCCACGATCAGGTTGGCCGCAATCACCGGTTTTGCCGAAATGGCGATTCCGTAAGCGATCCAGAGCACTGCGGCGACGGCCTGCACACGGCGAAGCGCCGTCCCGCTCCGGAAGAAATACGAAGCCGAGAAGACCGCGGTTGCGATCCAGCCGATTGCGTCCAGCATCACATTGCCTCGCCGGCCGCCGCGCTCGCAAAACTGGCCGGCCGGGCAATGGTGATGGTATCCGTACGTACCTTGTCCCACTCTCGCAGTATGAACCCGTGCGCTTCGAAGAGCGCTCGTACCCGGGCGCTTTCCCATCCCGCGATATCCTCCAGCACGGGCACGATAACGCTCAGAGCGTCGTCGCTCAGGATGGTGCGGCGCGCGATCTGCGTGATGTACTTGTTCTCCGACACCGCGATGGTCAGTCCATCCATCCGGTTCACGTGCAGCATGACGTGAACATCCGAACTGCCGTCGCCAACATAGACAACGCGGTCAGGGCCGACGCCCAGGGCGGCTCGTAGTTCATCCAAAACCGCCACCTTGCCGTATCCGGCCGGAACTCGGGCTATGGATTGAATCTCACCGGTCTCCGGATGGTAACGGAACTGTGTTCCAAAGATGTGATCTTCGGGCACGATTCCCTCCAGAGCGGACTGGATCACTTCCTGCGGAGCGGCCGAGACCACGTAAAACGAAAATCGATGGCCGTCCAGATCCTCCAGCATCGTGGACAGCAAATGGATGTTGCTCTTCAGGCGAACCCGTCTTCCGACCTCGGCCAGATGCTCGCGGCGGACGCACCGGTATTCCGGATCGTGCAAAAGCAGATAGGCCAGTTCCCCGCCCTGTTGAACCAGGTGAATATCGGCGAGGCCGGTGATGCGCTCGCGGAAACTCCCGATGCCCATCATTTCACTGAGGACAATCCCGGAGTCGTTGAAACTGAGCGTCTGGTCGAAGTCGCTGACCAGCAAATAGTCTTTCTTTTCTATTGGCATGTTGAAACGTCCCTCCATTAGGTGAGTTTGGAATAGCGCGGGGACGGAGCGCCAGCGAGAAAGCCGCCGCTGAGCCGCTTTCTCTACAGTGTTGGATGTACCGAAGGACGACAGGTTGCTCTCCGCTGCATAAAAGCTGTAATGTCAGGTGTGGCCAGACGGCGTTTGACAGCGGAGCCGCACGTTCCCATGTACCAGAGGCTGATCGAGGCGTTGGTACAGGATATCCAGACGGGGAAGTACAGGCCGGGACAGAAATTCCCCAGCGAGGCAGCCCTGGTGCAGCAGTTCAAATCGTCCCGTCTTACGGTTGGCCGTGCGGTTCGCGAACTCGCCCAGCGCGGACTGGTGGAGCGCATTGCTGGTTCGGGCACCTACGTCCGAGCGCCCGCCGCCGCACGGGCCACCTTCGGGCTGCTGATTCCGGACCTGGGACAGACCGAAATATTCGACCCCGTGTGTCGCGGAATCGCTAGCGCTCCCCAGTCTGACGATTACGCGCTGTTGTGGGGTCACGGTGCGGCGGGCAACCGCCGTGGAGACGAAGCGTCGAGGTTGTGCGAGCAATATGTGGATCGTGGCGTATCTGGGGTGTTCTTTGCACCGCTCGAGGTGGGCGCTGAAGCGGAAGCCGTGAACCTGGAAATCGCCGCGCGGCTCGAACGCGCCCGGATCCCCATTGTCCTGTTGGACCGGTGCTTCTGCCGTTACCCGTTCCGCAGCCGGCACGATCTGGTAGGGATCGACAACCGCCGCGCCGCCTACATCGCGACGGAGCATCTGCTGCAGGCGGGCGCCACGCGGGTGGCCTTTATCGGCGTTGCCGGCGGCGCCTGGACAGTGGATGCGCGCTTGGCCGGTTATCGCGAGGCGGTCGCGAGCCCGCGGCCTGGAAGACCAGCCGGAGTTGACTTTTCGGCCAACTGCGATCGAGGCCGAGAGCGTCGTGGCGATGCATCGAAAACTGCGCCCGGATGCTTATTTGTGCGCCAATGATCGGACGGCCGGAGAACTCATGCGAGCGTTGGTTTCCGCTGGTTATCGCATTCCGCGGGATGTGCGCATTGCTGGGATCGACGACGTCGAGTATGCGAGCCTGCTGCCCGTCCCGTTAACCACCGTCCGCCAGCCCTGCCGGGAGATCGGCGAAGCCGCCATGGGCGCGATGATCGAACGGATCGCGCGTCCGGGAATGCTCGCCAGGGATATCCTGCTGGAATGCCGGCTGGTGGTCAGGGATTCCTGCGGCAGCCGCGCCGTCCCGGAGGACTCTCCAATTCCGTCTTGACACTAGCGATTCAAACGGGCATCATTGGTTGCGCATGTCCCAGTTCTCTCGAAGCTCCGTGAACCTCGATGTCGCTCCCGGCGAGCATCGTGCCCCCCGTGCCGTCGATAAAGACGAGCCCTTTCGAATCCTGATGGTAGGTGATTTCAGCGGCCGCGGAAATCGCGGGATCCGCTCTTCGCTGGCCGGCCGGCGCCCGGTCATGGTGGACCGTGACAACCTCGACGAAGTCATTGCCGGGATGCGTCCCGAACTGCGCCTGCCGGGCCTGACACTCGAGTTCCGCGAACTGGACGATTTTCATCCGGACAGCATCTACCGCCGGTCCGATATCTTCCAGGAACTGGCCGAGGAGCGGGTGCGACCCTTGCCAGCACCATCCGCTCCGGCCCGCGCGGCGGCTCGCGCGAGTACGGGTGGCAGCCTGCTCGACGACCTTGTGGACGAAAGCGGCGAAGCTCCCATCACGCCTCCCGATGCGGGCGGCGGCGATCTGGCCGAGTTCATTCGCAAGCTGGTGGCGCCGCACCTGGTGCCGCGCGAAGACCCGCGCCAAAAAGAGCAAGCTGCAAAAGTGGATGAAGCGGCCGGCGCAGCGCTGTGCGGAATCCTTCACCATCGCGATTTCCAGGCGCTTGAAGCCGGCTGGCGTTCGGTGGATCTGCTCGTTCGCAGCCTCGAAACCGATGGCGACCTGAAGCTTTATGTCCTCGATGCAACGCTGCAGGAACTCATCGGGGACCTGGCAGGCACGGTGAATCTATTCACGGCGAAGGAAAAGCCCTGGGCGGCCATCGTGGGCAACTACGCGTTCGGCCAGAGTGAGTTGGAGGCAAAGGTCCTGAGCCGCCTCGGAAGAATCGCACAGGCGGCCGGCGCGCCCTTCGTGGCGGAGTCACTGCCTCCCTCGGAGCCAAGACACGAATGGCAGGCTCTGCGGCACTCGGCGGAAGCCCTCTGGATCGGATTGTGTCTGCCGCGCTTCCTCGTGCGGCTACCCTATGGACGTAAGTCGTCTCCTATCGAGAGTTTTGAGTTCGAGGAGATGCCGAAGAACGTCCACGACGATTATCTTTGGGGGAACCCGGCCTTCTGCGCCGCGCTGCTGCTGGGGCAATCGTTCCTTGCGGAGGGATGGGACCTCCGGCCCGGCAGCCGCCGCCAGATCGACGGCATGCCGCTCCACGTCTACCAGGAGGATGGACAACCCGCGATGAAGCCCTGCGCGGAAATCCTGCTCACCGAGAAAGACGCGAACTACCTGATGGAACAGGGAATCATGCCCCTAGCCTCGATGAAGGATCAGGACGCGGTGCTGCTGGTGCGGTTCCAATCCATCGCCGATCCGGTACGGGCGTTGCAGGGCCGCTGGGTTTCATAGGCGTCGAATCCCCGCCTCCAGTTCCAGCAGGAACTGTTTACGCGGGAGGCCGCCGCCATAGCCCGTCAGCGATCCGTTCGCACCAATCACTCTGTGGCACGGCACAATAATGGATACCGGATTCTGGCCGTTCGCCGCACCAACGGCTCGCACGGCATTAGGACGCCGGATCGCGAACGCGATGTCTCGATAACTCGCTGTCGCACCATAGGGCACGGAGCGGAGGGCATTCCATACCTCCAGTTGGAACGGGGTTCCGTGCAGGTCCAATGGTACGTCGAACTCCCGCAGCGTGCCATCGAAATACCGGCCCAACTGATCCGCGGCGCCGCGCAACCGTTCGCTGTCCTCCACCCAGTCCGGCTGCGGCGCCGGGCCTCCCTTGTGGTCCTCCATGAAGACGCCCGAGAGACCCGCGTCGGTGGCGGTGAGCAGCAGCCTTCCGATCGGCGACGGGATGTTTGCGAAATACGTGATCACTTCGATGCCTCCGCTGTCCACAGGTACAGCGCGGCGTAAGCGCGCCACGGCCGCCAGCGCTGGGATGCAGCGCCCGGCTGCCTTGGATGCAGCGCCTTCCGCAGACCCAGGTCGCCTTCGGGAAATGCGTCGGGCCAGCGCAGCACACGCATCGCGATATAGTCGCAGGTCCACTGACCGATGCCGCGGATCGCCCGCAGGCGTTCGAGCGTCGTGGACGTGGGCCGGTCGAAATCGATCTCGCCGCTCGCGGCCGCCTGCGCAACTGTCCAGATCGTCTCGGCCCGCGACAGTGGGATCCCGATGCGCGCGATCTCTGCCACTCCCGCCCCGGCTAGAGTAGCCGGCAGCACTGGGTAGTGCGATAAACCCGGCGGCAGATCTTCTCCGGACTCACCGGAGCGTTCCACCAGCCTTCCGGCCAGCGTGCTTGCCGCCGCTACCGTTACCTGCTGGCCAAGAATCGCCCGCAGCGCGAGTTCGAAACCATCGAAGGCGCCGGGCACTCGCAACCCTGGAGTCGCCTCCACCAGCGGGCGCAACAGCGGGTCGTCCGCCAGCACGGAGGCGATCGGAGCCGGGTTCGCGTCCAGATCGAACATGGCACGAACGCGTCCGGCTACCGGCAGCAGACAGGTTGCCAGCCCGTCGGACACCACCAGTTCAAGCGCACCGCCAACCGGCGCGGCCGAGATCCACCCCCGACAATTGCCGAACCGGACCGTCCGCGAGTAGCGATGTCCCTCGACACGCTCCACTCCGGCAATCGCGCGCTTCGACCAATACCGCATCAGCGCGTCCCAGGCGAATGGCTCCCGATATGTCAGAGCGAGTCGCACTCCTTCCACCGCGCGTTTCGAGGTGCGCCCCCTGAACTCGGTGGGAGTGGCGCCATAGCGGGACCGAAAAGAATGATTGAACCGGGCCAGGCTGCCGAACCCCGACCCGAACGCTACGCTCGATACCGGCAGCGGCGTCTCCGACAACAGCCGCCGCGCGAACAGCAGCCTCGTGGTCGTCACCATTTCGAGCGGAGTCACTCCGCACTCCAATTCAACGGCGCGGCGCAGATGGCGCGACGAAACCCCCAGCCGTTCAGCCTCCTGTTGCAAGCTTGCGCCGAACAATCCATCTCGTTGGACGTCCCGAACGAATCTACCCGCCAGGCCGCCATTCAACTGATGCGCTGCGGGCGACAGTTCCGGGCGGCATCGCAGGCAGGGTCGGAATCCGGCAGCTTCAGCGGCAGCGGCCGATTCATAGAACACACAGTTCTGCGGTTTCGGAACCTTGGCGGGACATACCGGGCGGCAGTAGATGCCAGTGGTCTTCACAGCGGTGAAGAACGCTCCGTCGAAGCGTGCATCGCGCGCCCGGACGGCGGCGTGACAGGCGTTGGCATCCAGCATCATGGGCTCAGGATAGAGCCTGAGACGCGTCGCCCGCTACTCGTTTTCGGACATGGAAGCGATTCAACCCTTAATCACTCCCATCGGACGCAACCGCGCCACCCGTTTCGCCAACCCTGCTTCGTGCACCACCTTCACCACCTCGTCAACGTCCTTGTACGCTTCGGGGATTTCCTCCAGGATTCCAGTCTTCGTCTCGCTCCGGACGAAGATCCCTTTCTCCTCGAGCCCGCGCACCACATCCCGTAAATCGCGACCCTTTCTGAGCGGCGGTGCGGCTCAACAGCCGTCCCGCCCCGTGACAGACAGTCCCGAACGTCTCCGCAACGGCCCCCGGCTGCCCGCACAGAATCCACGACGCGGTCCCCATGCTTCCGGGGATGAACACCGGTTGCCCGACGTCCCGATAGTCGCGCACCAGTTCGGGGTGGCCAGGCGGGAACGCGCGGGTCGCGCCCTTGCGATGCACCAGCACCGTTCGCTCGACACCGTCCACCTCATAGCGTCTCCTGTTTCGCGATGTTGTGGCACACGTCATAAATCACATCCAGCCGAGCCCGCTTCCCGAACATTCGCTCAAACGCGCCTCGGAGGAAATGCGTGATGCCCTGCCGGTTCGCCCAGGCGAAATTGGCCGCGGCACGCATGGCGCCCAGGTACGCCTGCCCTTCTTTCGACTGCACCGGCACACACGCCAGTTGGCGGTCGGGAATCTGGATGTCGTACTTCTTCATGGCCGCATCCATGTCGCGCAGGTAGTCGGTGCAGACCTGGTGGCCCAGCCCTCGCGAGCCGGAATGCACCAGCACTACCACTTGGCCCTTCCGAAACGCCGTACCGCTGCGCCGCCGCGGGATCCTCTACTCGTTCCACGTACTGGATTTCCAAAAAGTGATTGCCGCTCCCCAGCGTCCCCAATTGGGGGCGGCCGCGCTCCTTCGCCCGCTCCGATACCTGGTCCGCATCCGCCCCCGGCAGCGCGCCTCCGGCTTCCGCAAATTCCGCGTCACGTGGTTCGCCGTAGCCGTGCGACACCATCCAACTGGCCCCGGTCTCCAACACCCGGTCCAGTTCCTTCGGGCTCACTTTGACAAAGCCCGAGCCGCCCGTCCCGCACGGGACATCGCGAAAGACCTGGTTCACCAATTCGCGGATCTTCGGCGCAACCTCGGCGTGCTCCAGGTTCGTACGCACCAACCGGACGCCGCAGTTGATGTCGAAGCCGACGCCGCCCGGCGACACCACGCCATAACCGGCATCGGTAGCCGCCACGCCGCCGATCGGGAAGCCGTAGCCCTGATGGATGTCCGGCATGGCCAGGCTCGAACCTACAATCCCCGGCAGCATCGCGACGTTCACGGCCTGTTCGAGAGAACGATCTTTCGCGATCTGGTCCAGGAGCGGACGGCTCGCGTACACTCGCACGTCGGTGCGCATACCGGCCTGTTCGTCGCGCGGAATGCGCCACCGGTATTCGTCCACCCGCTCGATACGATCGCTCCAGTTCATACGTCTAAAAACACCGTGGCCGTCCATTGTCCGTCGCGCTCGGCCACCTCGATCTGATGATAGGTCACCGCCTTCACGATCAGCTTCCATGGATGGAGCGCGGGTTCCCGCGGCTCCCCGGTAAGACGCGCGCTCAAACGGCTCGGCGAGATCTCGTCAATCGTGAAAGCACACGCCGCAAACCGGCCGGTATCGAAAAGATACAAGATTTCTTCCAGCCAGTTCACCATCAACGACTCGTAATCGTGGCCGCTGACCACAACCTCCCGGTTGTCCACTCCGCGGAATGTACCCGGCCCCGCGGCAATCGCCATCAGCGCATGCGCGGCGTTGGCAAAGAGATCTGCCGCGCTCATCCCCCAAGCGCGAAACCCGATATCAGCCGTATGTTCCAGAATTTTGTACGCCGGCACTGCTCCATTCTCGCTACGTGGCTTCGATTCGCGGAAGGGCCGCTACCGTTTGATACACTACGGAAAAGATCTTTTTCACCGCTTATTCTTGTCCCGCTGTTCTAGAAGGTGATCTTTGTCACTCTCGTCCCGTGTTCTTAGATTCGTCATTCCGTGCGCGTGTCTACTCTCATCGTGCACTTCGAATTCGAAGCAGTCCAAAGCGCCGAGCATGGCAGGAATGCCCGCCGTCCCCGTGGCGGTTTCCACCGCAGTGCAACATTCCATTCCGGTCGAACTGCATGTCATCGGCACCGCCGAGGCCTCGGCTATCGTCCAGGTGAAATCGCAAGTGGCCGGCGAACTCAGCGCTGTCCGGTTCACCGAGGGGCAGAATGTCGCCAAAGGCGCCCTGCTGTTCGAAATCGACAAGCGCCCCTATGAGGACGCTCTTCGCCAGGCGCAGGCCGCCCTGGCCCGCGACCGCGCCCAGATCCGCCAGGCCGAAGCAACTCTGGCGCGGGACGAAGCGCAATTGAGAAATGCGGACGTCGAAGCGGAGCGCAACTCCGAAATGTTCAAGTCCCGCGTGGTCTCGCGATCTCAATACGACCAGGCCCGCACCACCGCGGACGTCGCACGAGAGTCCGTCCGCGCCAGCCGCGCGGGAATCGAGACCGCTCGCGCCGCCGTGGAAAGCGATCAGGCCGCCATCGACCGCGCCAAGCTCGATATCAGCTATTGCGACATCCATGCGCCAATCGCCGGACGAACGGGGAACCTGCTGGTACACCCCGGCAATCTCGTGAAGGTAAACGACGTGGCACTGGTAATCATCAACCAGGTATCGCCGATCTTCGTGAACTTCAGCGTCCCCGAACAGCATTTGGGCGCGATTCGGCGGCTGAACGCCAACCGGAAACTCGCCGTCCGCGCTTCTCTTCAGGATGACCCCGGGCGGGCAGCATCTGGCTTTCTCACCGTTATCGACAACACGGTGGACCGCACTACCGGGACCATCCCCCTGAAGGCCACCTTCGACAATGCAGACGGCATGCTGTGGCCCGGGCAGTTCGTCAACGTCGTCCTCACGCTCGATACCATTCAGAATGCCACGGTCATTCCAGCTGAAGCGGTGCAGGCCGGACAGCAGGGAAACTTCGTCTACGTTGTCAAAAGCGATAAGTCCGTTGAAATCCGGGTGGTCACACCCGGCCGCACGATTGATGGGCACGATTGCCATCGACAAGGGACTCGCTCCGGGCGAAACAGTAGTCACCGACGGGCAACTGCGTCTGTTCCCCGGCGCCACCATCAAGGCTGTCGATGCGAGCAAACTCGGAGCCCCGCAATGAACATCTCGCGACTCTTCATCGAACGCCCGGTGATGACGGCGCTCGTGTCGTTCGCCATTCTCCTGTTCGGATTCGTCGCGTTCCGCGGCCTTCCCGTGGCCGCGCTGCCCAGCGTGGACTACCCCACCATCCAGGTGCAGGCGCGGCTGCCCGGCGCGAACCCTGAAACCATGGCGTCTTCCGTCGCCACGCCGCTCGAACGCGAGTTCTCCACCATCGCGGGCATCCAGTCGATGAGCTCCACCAACTCGCAGGGCAGCACCACCATCACTGTTCAGTTCGCGCTCGACCGCAATATCGACGCCGCCGCGCAGGATATCCAGGCCGCCATCTCGAAGGCCGGCGGCCGCCTGCCGCCCAGCATGCCGCGGCCGCCCTCGTATCAAAAAGGCCAACCCAGCCGAGCAGCCGGTACTCTACCTCGCGCTGCATCCTCCACACTTCCGCTGTACACCGTGAATGAGTATGCTGACACGCTGCTCGCCCAACGCATCTCCATGGTCAGCGGCGTCTCTCGCGTCATCGTCTACGGAGCGCAGAAATACGCCGTTCGAGTGCAGGTGGACCCCGACCAGCTCGCCACCCGGAACATCGGTATCGATGAAGTGCAGCAGGCCATCTCGGCCAGCAACACCAACATTCCCACCGGGCGCCTGGATGGCGACCAACAGGCCTTCACCATCCAATCGAGCGGCGAGCTGTCGAATGCCGCCGCCTACCGGCCCATCATAGTCGCCTGGCGGAACGGCTCTCCCGTCCGGCTCGATGCAGTTGGGCCGCGTGATCGACGGCGTCGAGAACGACAAAATCATCAGCCTGGTTCGACGACGTCCGCGGCGTGATTCTGGCCGTGCAGCGCCAACCCGGGACGAACACCGTCGACGTGGTGGACAGCATCAAAGCGCTGCTTCCGCAGTTCCGGCGAGAGATTCCGCCCGCCGTGAAGCTCACCGTCGCTTTCGACGCGTCGGAATCCATCCGCGGGTCCATCCACGACGTCGAATTCACGCTCGTGCTCACGCGTCTGCCTGGTCGTGCTGGTGATCTTCCTGTTTCTGCGGAACGTCTCGGCCACCGCTCATTCCGGGTGCGGCGGTCCCGTTCTCCATCGTCGGCACGTTCGCCGTCATGTACCTGCTCGGCTACAGCCTGAATAACCTGTCGCTCATGGCGCTGACGCTGTCGGTAGGCTTCGTCGTGGACGACGCCATTGTCATGCTGGAAAACATCGTGCGCCACATGGAGATGGGTGAATCGCGCATGCAGGCCGCGTTTTCGGCGTCGCGCGAGATCGGCTTCACCATCATCTCCATGACCATCTCCCTGGTGGCCGTGTTCATCCCCGTGCTTTTCATGGGTGGCATCGTGGGCCGGCTGCTGCACGAGTTCTCGGTGACCATCGTGGTGGCGATTCTGATCTCAGGGTTCGTCTCGCTGACGCTGACACCCATGCTCGGCAGCCGCTTCTTAAAGGTAGCCGCACCGGCAGAGCACGGGTTCATCTACCACGTCCTCGAAAAGGGCTTCGAAAGCCTGGCCGGCGCGTACGAGGCCACTCTGCCGTAGCCATGCGGTTCCGGTTCGCCACCTCATGGTCGCGTTCCTGCATGCTCGCCGGTACCGTGTACCTGTTCAAGACCATGCCGACCGGCTTCATCCCCAGCCAGGACAGCGGATTCATGTTCGGCGTCACCCAGGGCCCGCCAGGATATTTCGTTCGATTGGATGAGCCGCGCATCATAAGGCCGTGGGGGACATCATTCACGCCGACCCCGATGTCGGGCCGCCTGGGCGCCTTTACCACCTCGCGGCAATCAGGCATTCTTCTTCGCCAGTACTGAAGCCGCGCGACCAGCGGAAGCGCTCGGTGGACCAGATCATCGACGACTTGCGCCCGAAAGTCGCCGCCGTGCCGGGCATCTTCACGTTCATCCAGAACCCGCCACCCGTCACCGTCAGCGGCCAGTACTCCACCAGCGCGTATCAACTCACGCTACAAAGCGTGGGCTTGCGGGAGATCTATTCGTGGGCGCCTCAGTTGATGGCCAAGATGCGCGAGTTGCCGGGCTTCGTCGATGTGAACACGGACATGCAGATCGCAAGTCCACAGGTGATGGTGGATATCGATCGCGACCGCGCCGTGGCCCTGGGCGTCACCCCGCAGCAGGTGCAAAACGCCCTGTTCAGCGCCTACAGCCAGCGCGAGGTTTCCGTCATCTACGCCCCGGCCAACCAGTACTCGGTGATTCTCGAAGTGGACCCAAAGGACCAGCGCAACCCCGATTCGCTTTCCAAGTTATACGTCCGTTCGTCCGCGGGCACGCTCGTTCCACTGGATTCCGTTGTACGCACGCGCCGCACAGTGGGGCCCCTGAACATCAACCACTTCGGCCAGCTTCCCGCAGTCACCATCTCGTTCAACCTGCGCCCCGGCTACTCGCTAGGACAGGCCGCGCAGCAGGTGGACGACGCCGTCCGCGATTTGCGCATGCCGGCCAGCATCACCACCAGTTTCCAGGGCACGGTGAAGGAGTTCCAGCGCTCGTTCCAGAACCTGTCGATCCTGCTGATCGTGGCCATCCTGGTCATCTACATCGTGCTGGGTATCCTGTATGAGAGCTTCATTCACCCCATCACCATCCTCTCCGGCTTGCCCTCGGCCGTGTTCGGCGCCCTGCTCACGCTGGTGATCTTCCACAAGGAACTGGACCTGTACGCCTTCGTCGGCATCATCATGCTGTTCGGCGTGGTGAAGAAGAACGCCATCATGATGATCGATTTCGCCATCGCCGCGCAGCAGCAGGGCAAGACCCCCTACGACGCCATCTGGCAGGGCTGCCTGCTGCGCTTCCGGCCCATCATGATGACCACGGTGGCGGCCCTGTTCGGCACGCTGCCCATCGCGCTCGGATACGGAGAAGGCGCCGACGCCCGGCAACCGCTCGGCCTTGCCGTGGTCGGCGGACTCGTTGTCAGCCAGTTTCTGACGCTGTACATCACTCCGGTGATCTACCTGTACCTCGAGCGACTGCAGTCCTGGCTCAAGGGGACCAAGGCTCAGCCGGCAGGAACGCCAGTCGTAGTCGCGCAGTGAGTGGTCGCGGCACCTTAACCCACCGTCAGGCGTCTAAATCCTCATGGCCCTCCCGATCCTCGCCGAGCAACTCGCTCAGGATTTCCGCCTGGGCATCCGCAACCTGCTCAAGCGGCCCGCCTTCGCCGTCGTCGCCGCTGGATCCCTGGCACTGGGCATCGGCGCTGCAACGGCCATGTACAGCGTCATCCACGCCGTCATCCTCGATCCCTTCCCCTACAAAGACGTCGATCACCTCACCAGTATCCAGGTCCGTGACCTGGCCGGCCGCCGCAGCCGCACCTACTATTCCGTCGATCAGTACCTCGAGTTCGCCCGCCGCTCCACGATCTTTGAAGGGGTCATCGCCTCCACTATCAGCGATGTCATGTGGACCGGCTCTGGTGAGCCGCGCAACCTTCGCGGCAACCACGTCACCATGAACACCTTCGACATCCTGGGGGTTCCGCCACTCCTCGGACGCGCGATCGTCCCCACCGATGGCGCCCCCGGCGCCGATCCCATCGCGATTCTCGGATACCGCTTCTGGCAGCGCCAGTTCGGCGGCGACCCTTCCGTCCTCGGCCGCCGCCTCACGTTGAACGGAAACATCCGCACCGTTGTGGGAGTGATGCCGCCCCGGTTCATGTGGCGCGGAGCCGATGTGTACCTGCCGGTCATCTTCCACACCGGTGAGATCACCGAAGGCGTCCGCAACGTCCACGTGCTCGGCCGTCTGAAACCTGGCATCACCGCCGCCCAGGCCGAGGCCGATCTCCGCCCCATTGTGGCGGATCTCGCCCGTCAGGCTCCCGCCGAGTTTCCCCAAAAATGGTCGGCCGGACTGCTGTCGTTCAAAGAGACCTTCCCCAGCGGCATCAGCGAGCAGTTGTGGGTACTGTTCGGCGCGGTCGGATTGCTGCTGTTGATCGCTTGCGTGAACGTCTCGAACCTGCTGCTCTCGAAGGCCTCGGCGCGCGCCCGGGAGATGGCGGTACGGGCGTCCCTGGGAGCCACACGCGCGCGCGTCATCCGCCAGTTGCTGGCGGAGAGTCTGGCCCTCTCACTCGCAGGCGGCATACTCGGGGTGGCGCTGGCGTTCGCCGGACTTCGGGGGATCCTCGCCATGGTCCCGCCCGGCACCATCCCCGATGAAGCCGAGGTGTCCATCAACGGCGCGGTGCTGCTGTTCACCATCGGCCTGTCGTTCGCCGCATCGGTTTTATTCGGCCTCGCCCCCGCTTTCCACATGGCCGGACAGGATCCGATTCAGACGCTGCGGCAGGGCGGTCGCGGCAACACCGGCAGTCTCCGCCAGCGCCTTCTGCGCAGCGGACTGGTGGTGGCGGAAGTCGCGCTATCACTGATGCTGCTGGTGGCCGCGGGACTCATGACGCGCACGCTGGCCCGCATCACGAACCTGAACCTGCCGGTCCGGCCCGATCGCGTTCTGCTGATGACTATTCCGCTCTCGGAACGGCGCTATGCCACTCCAGAAAGCCGGAACGCGTTCATTGCCCGGCTGCTCGAACGTGTCCGCTCGGTGCCGGGAGTGACATCCGCCGCGGTGAACACCGGCGCACATCCCATCGTCAATTGGGGGATGACGGTGGACACGCCGGGCTCCCCGAATTCAGACACGCGTCCCGTGCGGTTCAACATGTCCAGTGAAGGATATCCGGCCGCCATGCACATCCCTCTGGTTCGTGGCCGGATGCTGACGGAAACCGACATCGCCAATAAATCGCACGTCGCCCTGGTGAACGAGAGCTTCGCCTCGCACTACTACACGGCCGACAGCGTCCTGGGACGCATGGTCCGGATTCCGCGATTAGGCAGTACCCCGTTCAACCTGAAGGACTCGTCGTTTGAGATCGTGGGCGTAGTGCGCGACACGATGAATGACATCGAGAACGATCGTATACAGCCCGAGCTGTACGTGCCGTACACTTTGACGGGCATCTCCGGCTGGCTGATCGTCACAGGACCGAACGCGGAAGCGCTGATGAAGCCGGTCCGCGCACAAGTCTATGCCATCGACTCGGAACAGCCTGTGGGGCGCGAGCGGACCCTCGAGCAGTTGCTCGACGAATGGGTATACTCGCGCCCGAAGTTCAGCCTGCTGTTGTTCGGCATCTTCGCCGGGTTCGGCCTGGCGCTCGCGCTGCTCGGCATCTACGGCGTCATCTCGCACGGAGTTGCTCAGCGCACGCAGGAGATCGGCATCCGCATCGCGCTGGGGGCCGGCTTCCTCGACGTGATGCGGATGGTGCTGGGCCGCGGCGCCGCTCTACTCGGCATCGGAATAGCAGTCGGATTGGCAGGGAGTCTCGCTTCGGTGCGCGTTCTGGCCAACCAGGTGTTCCGGCTGTCCACATTCGACCCGGTCTCGTTCATCGGCGTTTCGGTCCTCCTCTTCTCGGCTGGCTTGGCCGCCTGCTTCTGGCCCGCCCGCCGCGCGGCAAAGGTGGATCCGCTCACCGCGCTGAGGTATGAATAATCTGAGCGTCTGAATATCCTCTGTGTCTGGATATATCAGTGGCGCACGCACTCTGCGTGCCGTCTCGGCACTCCTGCCGAGACGTCTCTTGATACTTGCGCGACGAGGAACAATCGACGTAAAACAATTCTAGCGTGGGCAAAAAACCGCAACATCACACCTGGCCGGAAGCAATCAAGCTCTGCCGGCTCAATCGGAACGACGTCGAAATGGCCAAGCGACTTGGCTTTCGACCCGATACACTCGTTCGCGCCAGACCCGATCCGAAGCAAAAATGGAAGCTGCCCGTGAATGATTGGGTCCGCGACCTGCACTTCAAGCGCTTCGGCCACGTAATCGGTGAGAAGCCGCTCCCGCCGGTCGAGCCGGTGGAAATCGATCCGGAAGAGCAGCGCCGGTTCGAGGAGGAACTCTTCTGGGAAGACTATCGGCAACGGAACCAGGACGATCGTCCTTCCAAGAAGCGCACAGGCACCCAGTCATGAGCAAACCGAAGACCCTGCTGGAAGACCTGTGCGACCATGCTCTCTCTTTTGGCGCACGATCCATTGAAGTCGAGCACAAGGATCGCCGCGAGTGTGTTTTCGCGCTCGAAGGCGATGCGCGGCATAACACCGCGAACTTCGCAAGTTCAAGCCGCGACGCCAAGGAATTGCGGGAGAATCTCCAGGCCGCCCTCAAGAAACCGGTCCGGATCGCGATCAGCGGCACCGTCTGGATTCTCAAAGTGAGCGTCTACGACAGCTCCGGCGAGAACGCATTCCGTGTGCGCATCGATCCCGCGCCAAAGCTGGATCCGTCGGCCGTGCCGCGGTTTACCTCGAAACAGGGGCAGTATCTGGCATTCATCTACAACTACTCGAAAATCCACGGCCGCGCACCGGCGGAATCGGACCTGGAACGTTACTTTAGAACCTCGCCTCCATCCATTCACCAGATGATCAAAACCCTCGAACTGAACGGATTTATCGAACGAACTCCCGGCCAGGCACGCTCCATCCGGCTGCTCGTGCGGCCGGAGCACTTGCCGGTGCTGGGGCCCTAACTCAGCGCCCGCCCGATCCGTTCCAATCCCTCCCGGAACATCTCCGTGTTCACGCCCATCCCGACGCGAAAATGATCCGGCATGTCGAAGAAGCGGCCCGGCACCGCCGACGTCTCGTAATCGGTCCGCAGTCGCGTGAGAAACTCGTCCACGCTTCCGCCCTGCAGCCGCACAAACGCCGTCGTGCCCCATTCGGTCCGCACCGCCGACACCCGGCGTTCGGCATCCAAAAACGAGGCTAGCAGCGCACGGTCCGCAGTAACCACTCGGCGTGCCCGCTCGCGGATCCGGTCCAAATGCTCGAATGCCGCCACCCTCAGCAACTCCGCCGGATGTGCTGGAATCGATGCGAACAAATCGTTCAGCCGCCACATTTGGCCGAGCCAGTTCGGGTTCCGCCAGAATCCATCCGCAACGTAGCCCGCTCAGTCCGTACACCTTGGTCAGGCTATTCGTAACCACGAATTCCGGACCCAGATGGTAGGAGGTCCGCGGCGTATTCTCGTACACTGCATCCAGATACACCTCGTCCACCAATACCCGTGCTCCCACGCTGCGCGCCAGATCGCCGATCTCCCGCAAGACAGCATCGGGGGTGAATACACTCGACGGATTATGCAAATTCGTGACGACGATCAATCGTGTCCGCGGAGACAGCGCGCGCCGGATCTCGGCCGGGTCCAGAGCATACCCGTTCTCCTCCAGACGCGCGAACCGTTTCACGTCCGCGCCCATGTAAAGCGCCGTCGAAACCAACAGTTCGTAGGCTGGCTGCTCGATCAGAACTTCATCGCCCGACTCGATCAGCGCCGCCATAGCCAGGTGGTTCGCCATGGACGTGCCATCCGCCGCAACCACCGCATCCGGATCCACGCCGCACTTATCAGCGATAGCCCGCTGCAATGGTGCGAAGCCGTACCCACTGTCGCCATTGATCTCCAGGTCCTCGATGCGGACCGGTAACTCGCGCAGTGGAAATCCGCCCACGCCGCTGGTCGCAAGATTAAACCGGGCCCTCTGCTTCGTCTTGGCCCAGTGCATGTAATCCGAGTGTCTATGCTTCATGAAGCTCCGTGATCGAGCCAGCCTCTTCCGCCGGCTCCAGAAAAGATATACAGGAATCCCCGCCAACAGAATGGCCAGACCAATCACGCTGTTTTCCGGATAACTCGAAACGTCGCGCCCACGATGCCCACGCAGGCCAGCACGAACACGGCGGTGGTGTACGGGTGCCCTGGAGCGAGATACAGGCCTTCCCCCGACGTGGCAGCGCGGCGGCGAAACACGAATAGGGACGCCGCCGTCATCCCGAACGAGATGAAATCCACCGATACCACATAGTTCAGGATCTGCTCGTAGCGTCCCGAAAGTGCGATGACCGTGGCCGCCACGCCCTGCACCAGGATGGCGACCACGGGCGCTCCGGTCTTTGGCGATACCCATCCGACGCTCTGGAAGAACAACCCGTCGCGCGCCATCGCATAATACACACGCGGCGCCGTGAGAATCCCCTGGCTCAGGAACCCGAGCGTCGAGATCGCAATGCCCACCGCGATCCATCGTGCGCCGCGCTCACCCAGCGCGCTTCGCATCACCGAAGACGCCGGTGTATGCGTCTCGCCCAGCCCCGCCGGACCCAACACCCGCAGGCAGACAAAATTGACCGCCAGGTACAACACCACCACGCCGGCCACACCCATCACCAGGCCGCGCGAAAGGTCGCGCCGTGGGATTGCGCATTTCGCCGGCGATGAAACTCGCGGTCTGCCACCCGCCATAGGCGAAGGCCACCGGGATGGCCGCGGATCCGATGGCCCCCAGCAGCCCCATCGAAACGGGCCGGTCGAGCAGTGGAGTGGCATGCACAGCACCTCCCCCGAATGCCAGGCCCACTACCACCAGCGCTGCGATCGCCGCGGCTTTGAGCAGCATCAGGGCGTTCTGCACGTTGCTTCCGGCGCGAGCTCCCAGGCAATTGATGGCGGTCAGTCCCATCAATGTGACCGCCGCGATCACGCTGTCGCTCGAGGTGAATCCCGAGACCTCGCGATAGTATTTGGCGAACGCTACCGCCACCGCCGCCATGCCCCCGGTCTGCGTCACCAGCAACAGCACCCACCCGTACACGAACGCTACCGATGGATGATACGCCTCCCGCAGGTACAGATACTGGCCGCCGGCATCGGGCAGCCGCGTCGCGAGTTCAGCCCAGATGAAGGCCCCCAGCAGAGCCAGCACTCCGCCGGCCGCCCACACGCCCAGGATCAATGCGGGTGAATGCACGTGCAGCGCAACCACGTAGGGGTTGATGAAGATGCCCGACCCCACAATGCCGCCCATCACGATCATGGTGGCGTCAAAGAGGCCGAGTTGTCGCGGGAGTTTTGCGGAGGTGGTCGCGCTCACCGGAAGTACAGGACGTCGGGCCGGATGTGGCCGTCCGCCTCAGCGCAGGGGCCGCATTCCATCTTGTAATCGGGCCGGGTCTGCCGGATGATCTGCGGGATCACCACCGGGTGGTCCTTCTGGTGATAAGCGGAAATGGAGATGCGCGGCTTCCACTTCGCGATGGTGTCGTGCCCGCCGCGCAGCGCGTTCGGCTCGGCTCCTTCAATGTCCATCTTGATGTAATCCACGCGCGGCAGATTCAGTTCCTTCACCAGTTTGTCGATAGTCGTCAGCGGCAGCTTGATGTCGGACGTGGTTTCCTTGAGGTTGATGACGAACGTGTCCGCCGCCGAGTTCTTCGCATCGATGTGCATAGTGAGAAAGTCGTCCTTGTCCCACACGCCTTTCGCATACACCAACACGCTTCCCGCCGCGATCTCGTCTTTGAAGTTGCGCCGCAGCGCCTCGATGTTCTCGGGAGCCGGTTCAATGGCAATCACCTTCGACGCTCCGCGGTCCAGCGCCAGGCGGGTGAACACGCCGACGTTGGCTCCACAGTCCAGGACGATGTCGCCCTTCTGCACATCCTGCTCGCCGGTTCCGTAGATCTTCAGTTCTTCCTCGGCCAGATTGAACGGCAGGACGAACCGATCGCCCACCGGGATCCAATACGTTCCTTTGGGAGTCTGCCAGCGATCGTAGCCGGCATCGTCGTGCTCCAACTTCACCATTGCCTTCACCAGCCGGTTGTGCGCCGCCTCCAGCTGTTTCACATGATCGGCGCAAGCGATGGCGCGCGAAACGGGGCAGACGGGACTGCGCCCCACGGCAACCAGAGCCAGCAGACGGAGTGGGGGATAGAAGGCCGAAGCCGCCACGGTGACGCCCAGAATCAAAGCCACCAGGATGAGAATGCGAGAGAGCTTCACACGGTTACTGTATCAGGCGCGGACTCGCCCGCGACAAGTTACAGCAGCTTCGTCACCGCCGCCTCGATCTCTTTCGTCGGCGTCTCCCCGAAATAAGCCTTTACCTTTCGCCCGGCGCGATCGTACAGAAACAGCGCCGGCAGGGCGCCGGTCCACTTGGGATCGATGAAATCGATGAACTTTTCGTCATCCTTCGCCCTTCGAATGTATGCCGTTCCCGGTACGCGCATCTCGCTCACGAACTTCCCTGCGGCGGCTTCCTGCTCCGCTTCATCGGCCGACACGGTGATCAGTTGAAAGCCCCTGGCCCGGAGTTTCGATTCCAGCGATACCAGCGCCGGAGTCTCCGCCCGGCACGGCTTGCACCACGTCGCCCAGAAATCCACCAGCAGAACCTTGCCCTTGCCGGTGGCGATCAGCTTCCGGTAGGCCGCTTCGTCCAGGGGTGTCAGCTTCGTTTGCGCCGGCGCAAAAAGAACGCAGGTTAGGGAAATGAAGAGGGTCCGGAGAAGCATCACTTCTTATCGAGTTTCAGGTTCACGTTGGCCTTTTTGCGGCTATCGAATACGCTCAAGTTCTTGGTCGGGCTCGAGGCCCCGTTGTATTCGGCACGCAATTCGTAATCGACATTGGTGCTGAGTCCGGCGAAGTGGTACTCACCCTTCGCTTGAGTAATGAATGACCGCACCTGCAGGGTCTTGGTGTCTTTCAGTTGCACAATGGCGCCCTGCACCGGATTCTCCGCGGTATCCAGCACCACCCCCTGAACCGACCTGATGGTGGGATCCTCCTTCACCTTCTTCTCGGCCCCCATCGTTCCGAGCGCGAACCAGGTCGTCGCCGCCAGCACCAAAATGCGTCTGATTGTCATACCAACTATCCCCTGTTATTTCGATTCCTGCTCCAACATGAACGTTACATCGAACCGGCCCTCACCCTCCACCGTCAGCGTCTTCTGCTGTGCCTTCACTCCTTTGGCTGAAGCCGAAACCGTGTAGCGCATAGCCGTAGGAGGCACGCGGAATACGAACTCGCCGCGGGAGTCCGCCGTGGCTTTCCATTTCTTCATCTTGGCGCCGGATTCGTCGTCCGGCGCCGCCATCAATTCGATCTCAGCCCCGGAGACGGCGAATCCGGGCTCGCGAAAAACACTCACGGCGATCAAAGCTGCCGGGTCCGCCGCATTCGTTTTCGATTTCTTCGACGGCTTCTCCGCGAAGCCGGAAAAAGTCAGCAGCCCTGCCAGAAGGGCGCTGATGAGAACGGCGCGAAAGCTACTTCCAGTCGTCGTCCTCGTCCTCCTCTTCTTCCTCCTCATCATCTTCGTCGTAATCGTCGAAATCGTCCTCATCCTCATCCTCGTCGTCCTCGTCGGCCGATTCGATTTCAAGGGGTGAAGTACTGGTCACGGTCAAAGTCGAGCCGCACTCTTCGCAAGTGAGCTGGTCGCCTTCGTCCAGATCTTCCTCTTCGACGTCGAGCACAGAATCGCATTCCGGACAGTTCACCATCGGTATCTTCCCTCCATGAGAGCCCAAACTAGGTTATACGAAATTGACGCAGTCTACCGCCACCCTCCCCGGTCGCTTATGAATATCCACAGGGTCAAGAGACACGTCAACTGATCGAGGCCGTACGCCAACAGTATAGATACATTCGAGGCGCTGTCGCAGAGAGCTCCCCGGCTACAAGCGCTTTTCATTCCGAATCCCACTTTCTCCTGGATTCCATCTCCAGCCTGTGATAAATGTTGATTCTTCGAATGCACCGGAGTTTGGTGCCAGTCTGCCTCTGTGCGCTGTGTGCCGGAGCCGCGACCACCGATCCAAAGCCGGACTTGTTGACCCTGGCCCGGATCAAGACGGTGATGACGGAAACCTTGGCGCGGCAGCCAAACTACACTTGTATCCAGCAGGTGGAGCGATCCCGCCGGAGATTGCCGAAGCGCAGGTTCCAATTGCACGACGTCCTTCGCCTGGAGGTCGCGCTGGTGGATGGGAAGGAGATGTTCGCCTGGCCGGGATCGCGCCGGTTCGAGCAGACCGACCTGACGGAAATGATCGCGGACGGCGCCATCGGCACCGGCGATTTCGCGCTCCACGCCCGCGCTGTCTTCCATAGCTCGGCACCCGTCTTCAAGTACGCCGGCCAGTCCGAGATGCGCGGTCGCCAAGTCGAACGGTTCGACTTTTCCGTCACCCGGCTGAATAGCGGCTATCACATCAAGTCGCCCGGGCACGAGGCCGTCGTCGGTTATCACGGAAGCCTCTGGGCCGACGTCGCCTCGCAGGAACTCGTCCGCCTGGAAGTCAATGCCGACAATATTCCTGAAGAACTCGGCATCTCCGCCGCGCGAGACGTCATGGACTACGACCGCATGAAGATCGGCGCTTCCGAATTCCTGCTCCCCAGCGCGTCGGAACTCACCATGACGGACCTTGCCGGCAATGAGAGTCGAAACCGTACCCAGTTCAAAGCCTGCCGGCAGTACACGGGAGAGTCCATCGTCACATTTGATGCCCCGCCTCCAGATGAAAATGCGTCCGCCGCTCAGAACGTGGAATCCGCGGCCGCCCAGACCGTGGAACTCCCGCCAGGCTCCGTTCTGGAGGCTCATCTGGCTTCCGGAATCGACTCCAACTCGGCAGTGGGCGACCCCATTCAGGCGGTACTCGATCAGAAGCTCAAGATCAAACACGGCCTGTCACTCGACAAAGGGACCAAACTCAGCGGCCGCATTCTCCGCCTCGAAATCCAAGGCGAATACACGCTGCTCAATCTGCAGTTCTCGGAAATTGAGCAGCACGCTGGCCGATCCCCAGTGCTGGCGCGTCTCGATGAACTTCTGCTTCCGATGACGAACATGCAGATGCGCGCGTCCGTCCTGCCTGTGGATCCGCGGCACCCAGGGGAAGGCGTGCGTCTTCGAGGAAACAGCATCCGTCTGTACCCGGGGTCGCGCGTGCGCCTCCGCACCTTTGCCCGTTAGTATCGGGTGCGCAGCGCCCCGCCGCATTTCGCTAACATATATGTTTTAAAGTCGGAAGAGACCGGAACGTCCGAAAACAGGAGCTTGTGTGATTCGCTTTAGCGCAGAAAACGGCAAGGTATTCGAGGAGGCGTTTGCTTTCGCGCAGGATCAGGTCCGACGCTTAATCGAAAAGCACCCCGGGTTTTATCCGATGTACACGAAGAACGGGAAGTGGAAGCACGAAGGACCGGCCTGGACCCACTGGTGCGACGGGTTCCTTCCCGGCATGATGTGGATCTTCCGGAGCCGCCAGGATCCGGGGTCGCCCGAAGCCAAGTACTGGCTGGAACAGGCCACCCGCTATACGACGCCGCTCGAACCTCGCAAGCACGACCGGGAAGTTCACGACCTGGGCTTCATCTTTCTTTCCACCTATTACCGCTGGTATCAGCTCACGCGGGATCCGGCCCTCAACGATGTGCTCATTCAGGCCGGCCGGACCCTGGCGATGCGGTTCAATGAGAACGGCCAATACCTGCGTTCCTTCGTAGGCGAAAACTCGCTATTCATCGACATCATGATGAATGTCGGCATCATCTTCTACGCCGCGCGGGAAACCGGCGACCGCCGCCTGCGCGACGTAGCCCTCCGGCACTCCTTCACTACCCGGCGCTACCTGGTTCGCGGCGACGGATCCACCGCCCACGAAGGTCTCTTCGATCTCGAATCCGGCGCCTTCCTGCGGCAGACCACGCATCAGGGCTATCGCGGCGATTCCTGCTGGTCACGCGGCCTCGCCTGGGCGCTGTACGGGTTCAGCAGTTGTTACGAATACACCCGGGATCCTCGCTTCCTATCCACCGCCGAAGCTTGCGCCGATTACTACATCGCCCACTGCCCCGCCGACGGAGTTCCACCATGGGACTTCAACGCGCCCCCCGAATCGCGCGTCCTGCTGGACACCTCCGCCGCTGCCATCGCCGCCGCCGGATTGCATCGCCTGTGCCGTCTCGCCGCCGACCCCATGAAGGGCCACTTCTACTGGTCCACGGCCCAAATGGTGCTGCGTTCATTGTGCGAGAAACACCTTGCCAAGCGCGATGCGAAGTGGGAAGGCATTCTCAAAGGCGGGGTCTATCATCTCCATAAGGAACTCGGCGTGGACGAGTCCGTCATGTGGGGTGAATACTTCTTCGTCGAAGCCCTCGAACGCGGCATGCGTCCCTTCTGACGCGAGGAAATCGGCGCCGCCGATTGCGAGCTCCGCCATCGACGGTTCCGGAATTTCCGTGCCCGTCACATCCTGCAGGATCCGTACGCCGGACGGTCGAAATCGACGAACTCCGACCCGGCGGGTAAGCTACGTTAACCCCGCTGAGCTCATTGAATCAGAGATTCGCATATAGCCCTGCGGCCTTCGGTCACCGCGGCGCCGGTGCTGTTGGTCCGGGTTATGGCGAATCGGAGAGCCCCGCCCGGGCGGAAGGTCGGGGATCATCGGAGAGGGAGGCGCCATGGCGACGCAAAATAACATCCGCTTGCCCGATAACCTGTTGGCCGACCTGCGCGCGAAAGCCGAGGCCGAAGGCAAGACTGTCGATGAGATCGCGGAAGAGGCCATTAAGCGGTACGTCGCCCGCGAATGGATAGACCGCATCGAACTCGAGGGACAGTCGCGCCGCAAGCAGCACGGCCTGAAATCGGATGAGGAAATTGATCAGGCGGTCGAGCAGGCAATCGCCGCATACCGGCACGGCCGGTAGTGCGTGTTACCCTTGATTCCAACGCCTACATCTCAGCCTTGCAATTCGGCGGGCGGGCTATTCGGCTGTTCAGAATGGCCCTTGAGGGCTCAATCGAGATCGCGGTTTCGGAGCCAATCCTTGATGAGGTGTCCAGGGTAACTACCGACGAAAATCCAATTCCCCTGCTGCCGTTCCAGTTGGATCACATACAGCAGATACTCGTCTGTCTGCGATTGCCGGGTGGTGAAGTAAGCTGCCTCGGCCTTTATGGTGGCCCATCGAGTGGGAATGGCCCCATCCGATCCATACAGCCGCAACCGCGGATAATAACGTTGGATGTCGAAGCCGCTCGACCGGATCAGCGGCAGGTGATTAAAGCCATCAAAGTAGGACGCCGCGAACTCGTATCTGCGGCCCACGTGATTCCACCGGGCGCCGAATTGCGAGCGCGACGGGTATTCGGCGCCCAGGTCGTTGATCGGTAGAGGGCCCGGAAGCACCGTCCAGCGCTGGTTCCACAGAGGCGTGCGGCTGGGAGTAAACCAGGGTTGCCAGACCAGGTCCACTGTGTTCGATCCGCTCTCTTACGTCACTCGCGTTGCCGCGACACCCAGAAAATCGGTGTTCACCACGTTCAGGAAGTCCTTGGGCGCGAAACGGTCCACCGGGTTCAGGATGTCGGCGCGGCCTCATCGAATGAACTGCCGCCCGGCCTCAACGGTGAACTTGCCCTTGTTGGCAATGACGCTGATCCGGCTTCGATTTCCCTGAGCCGGATGGGCCGACGATCGACACCATGTCTCCTTTGGGGATGTGCAGCGAAACGTTGTCCAGCGCGGTGACGGTGCGCCGGCCGTCAAAGGTCTTCGATACCCCGGTCAGTTCGATCATCGGGAATAGACTTCAATCCACTGGCCGCGCCGTTCCCACCGGAGCACGGCGTGCATGCCGAACAGTTCCTCCACCTGCTGGGAAGAAATCTGTGGTTCGTAATCATAGTAACGGCTCAGAAACTCCCGCACGAACCGGTTGCCCAGCACGCCCCAATCCGGCTCCCAGGTGCGCGAGTAGACCATCAGGATGTCTGGAGTGCCGCCTCGAAATGCCGCCCGCACGTTGTCCGTGTGGAAGTCGCTCGTTTCGAAGACGCGATGCGCCCGGGCGGTGTAGCCCAGATCGGGATTGCGGAGTCCGGCGGTGTAGGGCCAGGCGGTGGCTACGGACGCATTGGGAGCGGTCCGGTCCAGGTACTCGGCACCCGCCTTCTGCAGTTCGACAAAATCCACCATCGCCAGGTTGTTCTCGAGTGGAAATGGGAACGGCGGATTCCAGTAGAGGCCGGTGAACAGGCCAACCATTACGGCGGCTTGGGTGCAATATCGCACGCGTGGGCGCAGGGCCGCCCATGAGGTTGCCATGGCGATGTACAGCAGCGGGAACACCGGCAGCAGGTATCGCTCGAGGGCTGCTCCGCCGAACGCGGTAACCAAGAGAAGGTGGCCGCCGACGTAGAGAGCGGCCACAATCCACTCCCAGCGCTGATAGAAACGCGTATTCCGGAGGCCCAAAAGGATCACGAACGTGCCAATGAAACGGAATTCTGCAAAAAAAAGATAATATACGCGCCGAATGAGCGTAGCGCCGAGGCGCACGGGGTGGAGTTGGTACCCGACATTGTAGTGAGCGAATCCCGGATCGCCCAGCAGGTAGCCAGTAGAGCGCCACAAGACCAGCAGCCACAGCGCCAGCGCCGCGAAGGGAAGGACAAACCAGGCCGCCTGTTTCCAGTTGCGGTCCCGGAGCGCGAGCCATCCGGCAAAGAGCGCGGGCGCCACTGCTCCGGTCTCCTTCGTGAGCACAAGGACGGTGCAGGCCAACGCGCACCAGGCATACCGGCGGTCGAAGAACAGCAGCAGGGAAAGCACCGTCAAGGTCATCGCCGGCATGTCGAGTTGGGCGAGCATCGCCTGCATATAGAACAGCGGCGATATCACCAACAATGCGGCGGCGATGAAGGCAGGCGCACCCGGGACGTGGCCGCACAGCCGGATGGCCAGCACGAACGTCAAATAGACGCCGGCAGCGGCGATCACCAGCATGGCCACGCGCGTCACCAGCGGGGAGTATCCGAACAGCCGCCAGGACAACGCCAGCCATGCCATTACGGCGGGCGGGTGGACGTTAGGAATTGTCGAATGCGGCACCCATGCCTGATCGCGGAGGATGTCCAGCGCCGCGGGAATGAACTGACCGAGTTCGTCCCAGAAGTAGGGCAGCTGAAGAAAGGGCAGGTGCGTCGCCAGCAGTGTTGCTAAAACGATGACGAACACCATCCCGTGGCTGAGCGCCGTCGTACGCGAGGCGGCCCTCATCTGCCCCTACTGGATGACCGGACCACCCTGCTGCGGCTCCAGGCGGATCTCCCCAAATGCGCTTTCGTACTGCTGCACGTTCTGGTTCAGCACATTGGCCAATGCCTTGGCCTGTTGTGGACTGAGGTACACGCCCTGGAAATTGTGGATCTGGACATTTTCCGGCGAGGTCTGATCGAGCACTCCGAAACTCAAGAAGAAGTCCCAAAGATTTACGCGCACCTGAACACTGTTGGCGTAGCCTTCGCGATACTCTGCGATCTTGGTCATGGAGATTCGAGGCCCGGGCTGGTTGGGGGTCATGCTTATCAGGATATCGAATGCACGTTGACACGTTCGTAGGGCATGGTATTCCTCGGCAGTTATGGAGCGGTCTTTTTATTTAGAACTGGCACGAAGCGGCGTCCGCATGCCAATCGGCACGGACCTGGTCTTGCACGAACAACCCGATCCGGAGGCGGTTGTCCTGGACGGCCGCCGGTTGGGACAGGTGATGGAGCAGGCAGCCCGGCGGTATCGAACGCCGCTGGCAATCCCGCTGATGGATCTCCGCCTGGAAAAGGCCGACCTGCTAGCCGCGTTCGGAATTCCGGCAGCCGAGGTAGACACGTTCCATTTCTCCGAACCGCGTCGGATCGACATAGCAGCCTACGCCGCCTCGCCATTCGATGTCCGCAACCAGGCCCACCTCGATTCCATTCGCTACATCAAAGAGGAGACGGGCCTGGTGCCGGTGGGCATGGCCATTGGACCGTTCTCACTCATGACGAAGCTGATGGCGGATCCCATCACTCCCATCGCCATGGCCGGAACGGGTCTCACCGCCGCCGAGGACTCCGGTGTGCGCCTGGCAGAGGAGTGCCTGAAACTGGCCGAGGTCGCCGTCCATCGGTCCGTAAAGGCTCAGGCCGCGGCGGGAGCCCGGGCGATTCTGATTTGTGAGCCGGCGGCCAACATCGTCTATCTTTCGCCCAAGCAGATCGAACGAGGCGCGACCATCTTTGAGGATTTCGTCATGCAGCCGGACCTGAGAATGAAGGCCGTGCTCGACGAAGCAGGCGCCGATCTGATCTTTCACGATTGCGGCGAGTTGAACACGTTCATGGTGAGCCAGTTTGCCGAGAGGCTGCATCCGGTAATCCTGAGTTTAGGCAGTTCGCGCAAACTCCCGGAGGACGCCGAGGTGGTTCCCAAGGATGTGGTCCTATTCGGGAATCTCCCGACCAAGAACTTCTATTCGGATTCCGTGGTGCCGTTGGAACGGGTAGAGCAACTGGTGGCGGATACCATTGAGGGCATGCGGCGCGCGGGCCATCCCCACATTCTCGGCTCCGAGTGCGATGTGCTGCATGTGCCCGAGTCCGCCGCCACCATCCGGCCCGTGATCCGTCCGTAGTGAATTTCGGAGTGCATCTCTGGGGTCGATGAATCGGGGCTGGGGAGCGAAGGAGCGTATTCACCCGTTGGGTGCAGAATTGCTATGTAGATGAGCCTTCCCCGGAAAGCGCGACGATCTCCCGCCGAAGGAGACTTTCTGTTCGAGTTGGATCCTGAACCCCTGGAGGAAACGGTCACTGCCTACGGCGGCCTTCCGTTGTTTCTGCGCGCCGCGCGATCACTGGATGTCGGCGGCACAGTGAACCGGCATGTGCACCTGAAGAAGCGGGATCGAGGCCTGGATGAAGCCAGTTACGTGGAAAGCTTCCTGGTCCTGAATGCTTTAGGCGGCGATTGCCTGGAGGACTTCGACCGGCTCCGGGAAGACGAGGGCCTGCGGGAGATGCTGGGCCATGAAGTTCCGTCACCGGAGGCAGCGCGGAAGTTTCTATACCAGTTTCATGACGATGAAAAGCTGAAACAGGCACAAAGCGAATTACCGGCCGGACAAGTGAGTTATATCCCCGATGAGAGTGCGGCACTGCGGAGTTTGGCGCAAGTGAACCGCGATCTGGTGCAGGAGATCGGGCGGCGATGCATGGATCAGCGAATCGCCACCATCGATCTGGACGCGACGGTGATCGAGAGTTGGAAGAAACAAGCCCAGCCGACCTACCAGGGCGGCAAGGGATATCAACCGGTGTTGGGGTTGTGGGCCGAAATGGACCTGGTGGTGGCCGATGAGTTCCGTGACGGCAACGTGCCGGCACATGCATCGCTGTTGCCAGTAACCCAGCGGGCGTTTGAATGCCTGCCGGAGACCGTGAAGGAGTATTACTTCCGCGGGGACTCAGCTTGTTGGGATCGGGCGTTGGTGAACTGGCTGCGCGATGAAGAACGACGCGAAGGACCGCGCGGCCGGATCACGTTCGGCATCAGCGTGCGGATGACGGCCAACCTGAAAAAGCACATTTTGCGACTGCCCGACAGCGTTTGGAAACCGTATCGGGAAGACAGCGAGACCAAGGCCGAGTGCGCCGATGTTCTCAATTACTGGCCGGAGGAGGAAGATCGGCCGGAAGGGGCCGGGCCGCTGCGATATGTGGCCATCCGGATTCGCCGGCGCCAGGGCGAGTTGTTTGGCGATGGCAGCGAGACCAAGTATTTCGCGGTCGCCAGCAATGAGTGGAGTTGGGGACCGAAGAAACTGCTGGAATGGCAACGCGAGAAGGCGGGCACGATTGAAGCCGTGCATGACGTGTTAAAGAACGAACTGGCCGGAGGGGTCATGCCCTGCGGCCGGTTTGGTGCGAATGCCGCCTGGATGCGGCTCGCACTGATGACTCACAACGTGCTCACGGCTCTGAAGCGGATCGGGCTGCCCGAGCCGTGGTTGCGGGCCCGGCCGAAGCGTCTTCGGTTCCGCATTTTCTGTTCGCCGGCCAAACTGGTTCGCCACGCTCGCCGGTTGTTGCTGCGGATCCATCGCGTCAAAGAACAACTGGCGGAGTGGATTGAGGTCTGGCGGTTGCTACCGGTTCAGGCGTAGCTCGCTTACGGACGGATTATACGAGGCACTTTCCGAGCCATCAGGAGAGGTGTCGGTGGCGATCCGAATCAAGGTCCGCGATGCAGCCCTGATCTTCTCGGATCTGTCGAGCTTCGCAACAATTATCCGGGCCACGCCCGGCTCGACGTCGCTCGGCCCGGGCCGGACGGCTCTCCATTCGATAAATCGTTCGCCGGCTATCCCAACCAACGATTCATCGAACACGGCCTGCGCTTCCGGACGCCAAAAGATACCCCGAATGCCTTCGGTCCTGGGTCCCGTCGCTTACGGACGGATTACGGTCCGGCGCAAGGTGGATCGGATGATGTCCTTCAACCCGGGAGACTAGGGGAATTTGAGAGAATAGGACGCAATGTCTCGTCAGTTTTCGCTTGATCCCAGATCGGTGCCGCGCGTGGAGACTCCGCTCCGCCGGATCGTGACGCCGATCCCGGTTCCGGAATCCGTGCCCGTGCTGGAGAATCTCCAGCGTTTCGAACCGATCGCGATGCAAGGGCAGCCGCCCGTGTTGTGGGATCGGGCGGAAGGGTTTCAGGTCTACGACAGATTCGGCAACTGCTGGATCGATTGGTCCAGCGGCGTGCTGGTTACCAACGCCGGGCACGGCCGCCGCGAGGTGATCGACGCCATCACCGCGCAGGCCGCATCGGGGTTGTTGCACAACTACTGCTTCCCGAGCGAAATTCGTGGGCGCCTGGTGGAGCGGATCGCCGGGCTGCTTCCCGAACCGCTGAAGAAGGTGTTCCTGCTCACCACGGGTTCCGAGACCGTGGAATGCGCCATCAAGCTCTGCGCGGATGCACGGCGTAAAAGCCGGCGGCCGCGGCAAGCACGTCATTGTGTCATTTGAAAAGGCCTTTCACGGGCGCACCATGGGCGCGCAACAGGCGGGCGGCATTCCCGCCCTGAAGGAATGGATCATCAATTTCGATAAGGGGTTCGTGCAGGTGCCCTTCCCGGACGGCTTCCGCACGCCCGACGTCTCATTCGATGCCTTCCTGCGAGCGATGAGCGAAGCGGGTTGCGCGGCGCCGAACGTCGCCGGAGTGATTCTCGAGACCTACCAGGGCGGCAGCGCCTCATTCGCCCCGGTGGACTTCATGCAGAAGCTGCAGAGCATGGACGGCCGGTCACAAGACATTGCTGGTCTGCGATGAAGTGCAGGCCGGCTTCGGACGCACCGGCACGTTCTGGGGATTCGAACACTACGGCATAGTGCCGGACCTGGTGACCATGGGCAAAGGCATTTCGAGTTCGCTTCCGCTGGCCGCGATTGCCGGACCGGCGCATGTGATGGACGTGCCGGGTCCGGGGTCGATGACGTCCACGCACACGGGCAATCCGATCTCCTGCGCCGCCGCCCTGGCTTCCATCGATCTGATCGTGAATGAAGGATTGGTGGAGCGCGCCCGCACGATGGGCGAGCGCCTGCATCAGCGCCTCCGCGCACTGCAATCGCGCTTCCCGCAGATCGGCTGCGTCGACGGGAAGGGTTTGGTGGCGGGGCTCGCCTGTGTCAAGGCGCACACCAAGGAACCTGACGCCGACCTGGCCTTCGAAGTCATCCGAACGCTCGATGGAAAAGGGCCTTCTGATGTTCAGCCCGGTGGGCTTCGGCGGAGCGACGGTGAAGATCTCGCCGCCGTTGACCATTACGGCGGAAGCCATAGACGAAAGCTGCGCGGTGCTGGAAGAGGCATTCGCCGAGTCCGTTCAGGCCGCCAAGGGCATCTCGGGATCATGAAGCCGGACGTCGCACTGATCGGGGGCGGGATGATCGCCCAGGACCAGATACTCCCGTCGCTCTATCAACTGCAGAGGCTCGGCGTGATCGGCGGAATCGCCGTGTGCGACCGGCGCCAAACCACGCTGGAAGCGCTCGACTGCGAACGAGACCATTCGCCGGGCATTTCCGGGCCAGAGCTTTCTCGCCACCACCGGAGCCGTACGCGGACCTCTTCGCGAAGCTGCCGCCGCGGAGCATCGCCGTCATCGCGGTACCGGACCACATCCACTACGAGGCGATCATGGCCGCGCTCCGCGCTGGTCATCATGTGCTGACCGTGAAGCCGCTGGTGTTGAAGGCGGCCCAAGCGGTGGACATCGAACGCGAGGCTCGCGGGCGAGGACTGGTGGTCGGCATCGAGTACCACAAGCGTTTCGACGACCGCAGCCTGATGGCGCGCATGCGGTATCGCGAAGGGCCGGTTCGGCGAATTCAAGCTGGGCACGGCCTGTCTGCTCGAGAAGTGGTACTACCGCGCACTCGAATTTCCAGAACTGGTGCACGACGGAGAACTCCGATGCGTTCACCTACATCGGCTGCCATTATGTGGACCTGGTGGCGTTCATCACCGGACTGCTGCCGGTCTCGGTGAGCGTGTACGGCATGCGCGACCGGTACCCGAACGGCAACGAAGGGTTCCTGTGGACCGACGCCCGGGTCATCTGGCAAAACGGCGCCTGCCTGAACGTGCAGAATGCGCTCGGATTTCCCGACGCGGCGCCGGGATCGAACATACAGGGAATCACGATGTACTGTTCGACCGGCGAGACGGCGGAGCCTGGATCTCGCATTCCGATCAATATCGCGGCTTGCAGTACGCCGATGCCGGCGGAACCTATTCGGAGCCGAGTCCGGACTATTTCCAGTATCTGGACTTCGGCGGCACGGGACTGGTCCCGGTAGGGTATGGCTACCGGTCGATCAAGGCGATTGTCGATGCCTGCGTGCGGTGGAATCGGCGCCGCCGGGGATGCGTGGTCAACTCCTGGAGGAGATCGACCGCGCAGGAGTAATCGCCACTCCGGCCAACAGCCACTACAACGAGTTCGTGATCGAAGCGGCGCGTCTCTCGATTCTGAATGGCGGGCGCGAAGCCGTGATCGATTACGATGCCGGATCCGTGAGTCTGCGGTGACGGACGCAGAGATCCGGCAGTTCCTCGAGGACAACGGCTATCCCGAACACGTCGTGGAGGGCGGGCGCGACTTTCTGCTGCGCCGTTACCGCGACTTCGTAGCGGAGGTCGAGCGCGGCTACGAGTACGGACTGCACGAGTATCGCCACGATCTCGACCTCCGGGCCGCCATCTGCATGCTCGATCTGGATGCGGAAGTGGCGGCCGAAGACGAACGCCTGGCCGCTATGCTGACGGAGACCGAGACCCGCGTTTGGGAGAGCATGGCCGGAGAGCCGTTCTGGGACTTCGGCGTTCCCCGGAATGCCCGAGGCCGTCTGGCGCGGGATCTCCGGGCGGCATCGTCGTAGGAGGAGCAGTGGCGCACGCACTCTTGCGTCAATGCCACTTAGTTTTCCCAGAACTGGGTCTTTAGCAGAGATTGTGGGGCAGGTTGGCAACCTGCGGCGGGTTGTCAACCCGCCTCTAACTGCTTCCAAGCACATGTAGACCAGCGCCGGTAGCCAACCGGCGCACAGGATCTCATCCTGCCCCACAAGACGCAGAGCTTTCGGTTCCGGGAAAACTAAGTGGCATTGTTCGCACTCTTGCGTGCCGTCTCGGCACTGTTGCCGACGCACACGCCTCCCAGCGACCAGTGGCCACGCCGCCTATGCGATTTTTGGGCCAAATCATCAAACCTCCACTTTCAAGTCGCTCACCCCACGGGACTTCCGCCACCAGCCCCGAGCCCGGTACAATGAAGATGAATGGGGTTAACCGCGCATCACTTCAGTGCGCGCTTCTGGTCTCTCATCGGTGCGACTTTCCTGGGGTTTCTCGGAATTGGAGCCGTGTTGCCGGGCCTGGCGCCACACGTCCGGCACGATCTCGGCGGCTCTGATCAGACCGTAGGGTTCGTGATCGGCATCTTCTCGTTCGTCGCCCTGGGCAGCCGCTTCTTCTCGGGTCCCCTGGCCGATCGGAAAGGCCGCAAAGTCGCCTTTCTGGCCGGGCTGGCTAGCTGCGGCCTGGCGGGCGCGGCGTACCTGCTGCCTCTGGGCATCGCCGGAGCCTACCTGGGACGCACGCTGCAAGGGTTCGGCGAGGCCTGCCTGTACACGGGCGCGGCGGCCTGGGTTGTCGAGGTGGGCGGCATTCATCGGAGCGCGCAGGCGCTCGGCTATCTTTCGAGCGGCATCTGGGGCGGCATCTCCGCCGGCCCGGTAGTAGGGCACTGGCTGGGAACGTTCGAACGGGCGGCGATGCTGCAGGTGGTTGCGGCCGCGGTGGCGTTCGCCGTGTTGTCGCGCATTCCCGAAGAGTATGAGCCCGATCCCCAGGCCAGCCGCCGCCGATGGGTCCCCTCCAGCCTCATCCCTCCGGGGATTGCGATCGGCTTTGTGAACGTGCACTATCCGGTGATCACCGGGTTCCTGATTCTGCACCTGGCGCGGCACGGCAACTCGGGGACCCGCGGCATTCTCGGCCTATGCGGGAGTGATCCTGCTTTCGCGATTCTTCCTGGGCGGACTGCCCGACCGCGTGGCGCCATCGATTACGTACTACGGCGGGTTGGTGGCGATGGCGGCGGGACTGGTCCTGATCGGGATGGGTCCATCTCCGGCAGTGGCGATCGGCGCGACGGCCCTGCTCGGATTCGGTTTTTCGTTCCCCTGGTCGTCGGTGGCGTCCACTGTGCTCAAACAGACGCCGGAAGGTGAACGCGGATCGGCGGTGGGCGTACTCAGCGCGTTTTACGATTTGTTTGTCGGCATCAGTTCGTTCACGGCAGGCGCGGTGGCGAGCCGGTTCGGATATCCGGCGGCATTCTTCATGGCGGTGGCCGCCATTGGCGCGGCTGCGGTGGCGGGACGCTACGTGTTCCCCGCCAGCGAGACCGACGTCGGGCTGCCTGCGGACGAATGCTACGAAACCACCGCCGGGTGACGCCGCAGCATCACTCTACCGTGTAGGCCATGACCGCCCCGCCCAGTCTGCTCCCGTCCACCTTGCCGTGCCCGCCGGCGCAGACCACTATGTATCGCTTGCCCTTCCACATGTACGTCCCGGGAACTGAATGCGCCGAAAAAGGAAGATCGGTCTCCCACAGCTTTCGACCGTCGCTGGCCGAGTAGGCGCGGAGCTTGGTTTCGAATACGGTCCCGCCAAAAAACACGACCCCGTTCACTACCAGCGGACCTCCCAGGCTGACCAGCATCGGAGCCTCCCATTTCAGTTTCCCTGTGGCGACGTCGATGGCGGCCAGCGCACCCCAGGGCTCCTGGTTGCACGGCTTGCCTTCCGGGTCGAGAAACGTCTTGCGCGACATCCCGTAGGGCGCGCCGCTTTGAGGCGCGTATTCCTGTCCCCAGCGCTCCCCGGTTTCCCCATGGTGTGCCGAATCGAACTTCTCGCGCGGGATGAGACGGACCGCCGTAGCCACGCGGTTGGCGGCGACGATCAGCAATCCCTGTTTGGCATCGTAGGCGCCGCTGCCCCAGTTCGCGCCGCCGACATTGCCCGGAAACAGGAGTGTCCCGCCCACGCTCGGCGGCGTGAACAGGCCGTCGTACCGCAGTTTCCGCGCCTGCTCCGTGCACCAGCCGGCACGCGGCACGAACTTCTGCGACGTAAAGACTCCGCTTCGCGGGAACGGCTGGGTAGCCGAGGCCCGCTCTCCTTCGACATCGCTCCTCGGAACAGACCTCTCCTCCACGGGAAGCAGAGGCTTGCCGGTGAGCCGGTCCAGAACGAAATAGTGTCCCATCTTGGTCACGACGGCGATCGCGGGTTTGCCGTTGAAGTCCACCGGCTCCGGCCGCGATGCGACATCGTAATCCCAGAGGTCGTGGTGCACCACCTGAAACGCCCAGACCAGCTTGCCCGTGGACGCCTTCAGCGCGACTACCGAGTTGGCGTTGCGGTTGTCGCCGGGGCGAAGGCCGCCGTAGAAATCGGGGGACGCACTACCGGTGGGGACGAAGACAAGGTCGCGTTCGGCATCCACCGACAATGGCGCCCAAGCGTTCGCGGCGCCGGTCCTGCCGGGCGGAGTCGGATCCCAGGTCCATTTCAACCGGCCGTTTCGCGCATCGTAGGCGCGCACGGTACCGCGCTCCATCTCGGCCCGGCCGTTGTCGCCAATGGACGATCCTGACAATGACAGTCTCGCCCGCGACCACCGGCGCTGAAGTGACCTGGAAGTTCCCGTCGCGATTGCCGGGGTCGAGTTCAGCCTCCCACACGAGGCGGCCCGTGACTGCGTCGAGAGCGATGAGCCGGGCGTCGAGCGTGCCGAAATAAACTCGCCCACCTGATACGGTTACACCGCGGGCCGAGGCCTCGGAGTAGTCGCGGTCCGGCAGTTTCGGATCGTAACGCCATTGTTCCTTTCCGGTGTCGGGTTCGAGGGCAATCACCTGGTTGAATGGTGTGATGATGTAAACGGAATTGCCCGCCAGGATGGGAGTGGCTTCGAATGCGGCGACTTGTGCGGCGCGGCGATTGGGCGGAGTCGCATGAACATCCATTCTCCAGGCGAGTTTGAGACGCGCAGCCGTATCCGGCGCCAGGTCGGCTGCCGCCAACACCAACAGGAGTACCGCAGGGCACATCGTTCTATTGTGTCCGAAACAAGGCCGACGTGGCGCACGCACTCCTGCGTCGCAAGCGTGCGTGCGCCACTCTATACTGGGCAAGAGGCATGATAGACAGAGTACTGGGGCGCTATCGGATCCTCTCGAAGCTGGGACAGGGCGGAATGGGCGTGGTCTATCGTGCCCACGACGAGATCCTGCAGCGCGATGTCGCCCTGAAATTCCTCGGCGAGAATCTTGAACAGGATGCCCGCAACTCCCTGCTTCGCGAAGCGCGAGCGGCATCGGCGCTGTCGCACCCGAACGTCTGCACCGTGCACGAGGTCGGCGAGACCGACGGCGAATTCTACATCGTGATGGAACTGATCGAGGGCGATTCGTTAAGCGCCCTGACTGCTGGTAACGGGCTGCCCTACGACAAGGTGATCCGTTACGGAGTGCAGATGGCAGGCGCACTGGCGCACGCTCATGGACGCCACGTCGTTCATCGCGATCTGAAGAGCTCCAATGTGATCGTCACGCCCGGCGGCCTCGTCAAAGTGCTGGATTTCGGCCTGGCTGTGCGCATGGCCGGCGAGTCACACGATGAGGGAACCCGGACCATCGACACGCTCGAACCTGTGACCACCGCCGGCACCCTGTCCTACATGGCGCCCGAACTCCTTCGTGGCGATTCGGCGGACCATCGCGCCGACTTGTGGGCGCTGGGGATCGTCCTGTATGAGGCCTGCACCGGCACGTTGCCGTTTCGCGGACGCACCTCCTTCGAGCTGACCTCTGCTATCCTGAACGCCCCGCCTCCGCTTCTTCCGGCCCACATCCCATCGGGCCTGGCGGGCATCATTCAACACTGCCTCATAAAAGACCCGGCGCTGAGGTACCAGAGCGCGGGCGAGGCTCACGCCGCGCTCGAGGCCATTCAGCCGGCCACCGTGATTCAAGCGCCGTCCACCAGTCAGCACGGAATCCACACCACGGTGCAGCGCGGGATCAAACACCTGGAGGTTCGAGGCGGCGATGCCCTGCTGCTGGTGGGCACGACGAAGGGCATGTTTCTGCTGCGATCGTCCACACGCGCGCGTTGGGACGTTGCCGGACCCTATTTTCACGGGCAGGCCGCCTATGCTCTCGCCTACGATAACCGGCAGGGACGCCGCCGTCTGTGGGCCGCGACATCGAGCATGCTGTGGGGCGCATACCTGCGCTCCAGCGACGACTACGGACGGACGTGGACGAATCCGCTGGAAGCGCCCATTCGATTCCCACCCGACTCCGGAGTGTCGCTCAAGAACATCTGGCAGATCTGCCTGGGAGGGCCGGATGATCCGGACCTCATGTACTGCGGCGTCGAACCCGCAGCCCTGTACGAATCCCGCGATTGCGGCGAAACGTGGGCCCTGGTTCGCGGACTGTTCGACCATCCGCACCGTCCGCGCTGGATGCCCGGCATGGGCGGCCTGGCTTTGCACACCATCCTGATTCATCCGCAGGACCGGCAGCGCATGCACGTGGCAATTTCGGCCGGGGGCGTCTACGCCACTGAAGATGGCGGCCGCACATGGGAGGCTCGCAACCGGGGCATTCGAGTTATCCACACGCCTGAGAAATACCCCGACTTCGGACAGTGTGTCCACAAGGTGGTGATGCATCCCGCACGTCCGGAGCGCCTGTTCCTTCAGAATCACTGGGGGCTGTACCGCTCCGACGATGGCGGCCGGAACTGGAGCGACATCGCCCATGGCGTTCCATCCGACTTCGGTTTCGCCATGGTAACTCATCCGCGCGATCCGGACTGCATCTACATCGTGCCGATGGAGTCCGACGAATTCCGCTGCACTCCCGAAGGGCGGCTCAGGGTTTACCGCACCCGGAACGCGGGTGAGTCGTGGGAGGCGCTAACTCGTGGATTGCCGCAAAAGGGAGCTTACGAAACCGTGTTGCGCGATGCCATGACCACGGACTTGCTCGAACCCGCTGGCGTCTATTTCGGAACCCGCAGCGGCCAGGTGTATGGTTCCACCGATGAAGGCAGGACCTGGAAGAAGATGCTGGACGGCTTGCCGCCGGTGATCTGCGTGAAGAGCGCCGTCGCCGCGGGCAAGGTGAATCCGCGCGCGGCACGAAGGACCAAGCGGACCGGAGCCCGGAGGAGGAGCTAGGTGGCGGTGACGTTTCTCATACCCGCGGCCCTGCGGACCTTTGCCGGCGGCCAGAACCGGGTGGTGATCGAGTCATTCCCGGCATCCCTGGCCGACGCTTTCGAGGAGCTATGGGTATTGTGTCCGGGCATTCGAGATCGCGTGACGAATGAGCAAGGCCGGGTCCGGGAGCACATCAACGTGTTCGTCGGCCGTGAGGACATCCGCTACACGGGCCGCCTGCAAACGCCGCTGACGGACGGGGCCGAGATTTCCATCATCCCAGCCATCAGCGGCGGATGAGTGCACCTCTCTGATCGCACCCTACGACGCGAAGCCGTTGGCCAAAGGCGCGACCCCATAGTCGTGCGCGCGAGCGCGATAGGGACACCAGAACCGAATTTGTGGCAAAATGCTCTGGTGCTCACAGTTGTATCCGAGCGCAACGAATGGAAGTTCTTCGGCATCCTGCCGAAGGCGGACTCGGTTCTCGCAGCGGGCTGGTGGGCGACTCTCCTGTTGCGCGGAGTGCTGCCGGCTTTGTTCGCGATTGCCATGGGTGTGCTGGTTGGCGCTGTGCAGGAGGGACGTCCTCTGGCCGGCCCTCTCGCCCTGGCCGGCGCCATTTTCGTATTGCTGCAAGTGCTGAGCCCCATTCATCAGGCGCTCGGCGCCAATCTGGGAGACCGTGCCGCGGCGTGGCTCTATGACCGGCTTACAGAAGCCTGTGTCCGGCCGCCGGGCATCGCGCACCTGGAGGATCCCTCGCTCACGACCGATCTCACCGTGGCTCGCGAGTTCGACCGCGGGATGACCGGACCGCCCATGTCGATCTCCATGGACTTCATCGCTACCGGCATGGTGGAGATGATCGGAGGCGTCGCGTCCGCCCTGATTCTCGCCAGGTACGCGTGGTGGGCGCCGTTGGTGCTCGCGGGGGCTTGGCTGGCGACCCATTGGCTCCTGCGCGAAAGCGCGATCTGGCGTGACCGGAATACCGACGAGGTGCGCGGCAGCGCAGCGCGACGCGGACTATGCCTACCGTCTGGCCGTCGATCCGCCGGCGAGCAAGGAACTGCGTTTGTTCGGGCTGGCCGGCTGGACCCTCGAACGATTCATCGCCCGGCGTATTCGCCTGCACGAACTGCAGTACGCTGCGACGCGTCTGCGCGAACGCTCCGTCACGTGGAGCATGCTCCTGGTGGTTGGCGCGAATGTGGTGGTGTTCTGGTCGCTGGCAGATGCGGCCGCAGGCGGGCGGATCAGCCTTGGCGAGGTAGTCACCTATGTGCAGAGCGCCCTCGGAGTCTCGATGATCGCTTTCGGCGGCTTCAGTTGGGCCCTTGACGGCGCGGCCGCTCCGGTGGCCGCGGTGCTGCGCCTGGAACGTGCAATGCGTCCCGCCGGGCATCTCGAGGCCAGTGATCGCCGGGCAGACGCGTCGCCTGAGCGCGAGATTCGTTTTCGCGATGTGAGCTTCGCGTACCCCTCCGGGGCAGGCGCGCCCGTCCTCGAACACCTGGACCTGACGATTCCGGCCGGATCGTCGCTCGCCATCGTGGGACAGAATGGCGCCGGCAAAACCACCATCGCCAAGCTGCTTTGCCGACTGTACGATCCCCAATCCGGCGCCATCGAGATCGATGGCTCCGATCTGCGCAGCTTCGATCTCGCGTCCTGGCGCTCACGCGTGGCGGCCGTGTTCCAGGACTTCATCCGCTTCGAGCTGTCGTCTGCGCGACAACGTGGCGCCGCAAGGCGCGCCGGATGACGTCGTGCGCGCCGCACTCGAATCGGCAGGCGCAGCGAACCTGGCAGCGCTCGACACCGTACTGGCACGCGGCTACACCGGCGGCACCGACCTGTCGGGCGGCCAGTGGCAGCGGATCGCCCTGGCACGCGCGCTGGCGGCCGTACGCCTCGGAGCGGGGGTGGTGCTGCTGGATGAACCGACTGCACAGCTGGATGTCCGGGGCGAAGCGGAGATCTTCGACCGGCTGCTCTCCGCCACGCGCCACTGCACGACGATCCTGATCTCGCATCGCTTCTCCACGGTCCGCCATGCCGATCGTATCTGCGTGGTGGAGCACGGCAGGGTCATCGAACTGGGGACGCACGACGAACTGATGGCTCTGGGCGGACGCTATCGCACGATGTTCGACCTTCAGGCGCAGCGATTCAATATTCCAGAGGAGGAGGGCACCACCTATGACGTCCTCTCCTGACCGGGAACGCTCCATCGAGCCGCTGCCTCCGGCGCTCTCGTCCATGTGGCGGCTGTGCAAACTCGGCTTCCGCCACGAGCCCCGGTTGATGGTCGCCTCTCTGGCGCTGTCGCAACTCGCAGCGCTGCCGGATGCGCTCCTCGCCTTGTGGCTGATGCTGCTCGGCGAGGGCGTGGTCACGCACCGGCCCGTGATGGTGCAGGCAGCGGCGATCGGCCTCGGCGTTTCGGCCGCAGCCACCTGGTTTCTCCGCACCGTGAGCACCCGCGTGTCGCGGCGTTTCCGCGACCGTGTGACCATCGCGTTGGAGGCCCACGTGGCCCGTCTTCAGGCCTCCATCGCCACGGTGGCGCACCAGGAGCGGCCGGAGTATCTCGACCGGCTGTCGATGCTTCGGAACCAGGTGTTCGTGCTGGACCACATGTACATGTCGCTGTTCTCCACGCTGGGGTGGATTCTGCGGCTGGGCGTGACGATGGCGCTGCTGGCTTCCATTCACCCCGCACTGATCCTGCTCATGGTGTTCGCGCTTCCGACCGTGATGACCTCCACCTGGCGGCCGGCCGTGGAGAGACTGGCCCAGGAGAAGGGTGCGCAGTCCAACCGGCTGTCCCTTCACCTGTTCACCCTGGCCACCACCGGACCACCCGCGAAGGAGGTGCGCATTACGGGCATTGCCGATCGGCTGGTGAAGGAGCGCCGAGCGGCCTGGGAGCGCTGGTACGAGCCGGTAGCGGCGGCCCGGTCGGGATCGGCGTTGTGGCATGCATTGGCGTGGGCCCTGTTTGGGATCTCGTATGCGGGCGCGGTGGTGTTCGTTTCGGTGGGCCTCCGCGCGCCTGCCGCCGATGTGCTGCTGGTGCTCGCGGCGGGCGCACGGCTATCGGCATACATCGGCGCTACCGTCGGCGAGATCGGATTCCTGAGGGGATTCTGGATGGATGGATCGCGGAGGCTGGCGTGGCTCGAGGACTACGCCGCCGCTGTCGCCGCTTCCGGCGACCGGCCGGTTCCCGCGGTGCTCCGGGAAGGCATTCGATTCGAGCACGTGTCGTTTGCCTACCCCGGTACGTCTCATGTTGTCCTGGAGGATGTCTCATTGACGCTGCCGGCGGGGGCGGTGGTGGCGATTGTCGGTGAGAACGGCGCCGGCAAGACGACCCTGGTGAAGCTGCTGGCAAAGTTGTACGAGCCGTCTTCCGGGTCCATCCTGTTGGACGACACTCCGCTGGCGCGCGTCCCGGCCGGCGAGTGGCGAATGCGGCTGGCGGGGGCCTTCCAGGATTTCTTCCGCTTCGAGTTTCGCGCCAGGCATGCGATCGGGCTGGGCGACCTTCCCCGTCTCGAAAACGATTCGGCGCTGGCCGCGGCGATGGAGCGCGCCGATGCCGCGGGTGTCGTGGGCCGCCTGGCATGCGGACTGGACACGCAGTTGGGTCCAACGTGGCCGGGCGGCGTGGACCTGTCCTTCGGACAATGGCAGAAGCTGGCACTGGCCCGCGGCTTCATGCGCGATGAACCGCTGCTGCTGGTGCTGGACGAACCGACCGCGGCCCTGGACGCGGAAACCGAGCACGCGCTATTCGAACGCTACGCCGTGGCCGCGCGCGACAGCAAGAGCCGAAACGGCCGCGTTACCATCCTGGTTTCTCACCGCTTCTCAACGGTCCGCATGGCCGATCTCATTGTTGTGCTGGATGGGGCCAGGGTTGTGGAATTCGGCACGCATGATGAACTCATGGCCAAGGGTGGCCAGTACTCGGAGCTCTATTCCATTCAGGCCGCCGCGTATCGCTGATTATCGGCCATCGATAGTGAGAGCGATAATCAACCATGCTGTTCCACAGCCCGATGCTGCCAGTTCTGGTGTCCCTGATCTCCACCTTCGGCGTGAGGGCTCAGGAGATGCCGCCCGCTCTCACCGGGCTCAACAACGCGTTTCGGGCGGCCTATGCCGATGCCAGGGCCCGTGTGCTGGCGGCCTCCGGCCCGACTCTGATCGTCAATGGCGAAAGCTTCGTTCTGCTTCGAGGCGGACGGCGGCTTGAGGCCAAAGTGGGGGGCGGAATCTATGACCCGGTTAAGACCATCGCGCACATACCGCTCGCGATCTACGTGATCCTCACCCCCGGGGACGGCCGCGTCGATGCCGATCGTCTCAAGACTCTGGCGGCCTTGCGCGAACTGATCCCGCCGGGCGAGGCCAGCCTCGGGGCTCTGAAACTCTCCGCCGCCACACTCCAGCGCCAGGAGCAGATCTTGGCCGCCTCCCTGGCCTTCCTGGACGATGTCGCCGCCGGCGGTACGTTCCAGCGTTCGGCATTGCTGGCCTTCACACGGGCCATGGCTCCGCTGGTCCTGGAGAATGCCAACGAGGCGGCCCGCGCGCAGTTGGATGCCACTCACTTCCAGGTCTCGGCCTGGAGGCGCGACCTGAGCGCGCAGGAATGGGACCAGCTGCACGTCGTGGTCATCGGCCCTCATATGCCGCGCGAGGACCTGGTGGTCATGCAGTACTTCCTTCGCCTGCTGAACGAGCCGAGGGAAGGCCGCCGCGTCGTGTACGCCGAATCCCTCTGGGAGGAACCCAAAGCTCTCGACCTGCTGGGCACGCACCTGCTCGACGGAGGTATCGGCGAAGCGTTCTTTGACGATTCCATGCGCATGCACCGCGACTTACTGGGCGACGCCGCCAGCGAGTACCTCACTCATCTGTTGCCGAAATAGTGGTCAGTGGTCGGTGGTCAGGCATGGCGCGCCGGCCATTGACTCCTGTCACAGAAATCAGTCGGCCCGCTTTCCCGATTCGGTGGCCAACTGCATCACGTCAAGCCGCGCCTTCCGGACATCCGGGATTGCGCCGGCCGTGCCATCGGGATGGAAATCGAAGATCAAATCCTTGCCGGGATCGTGACGCGGCCATGCCGGCAGACCCGCACCGTTCGGATCGCCGGTCCTGGCGAAGTTGACCCAGTAGCTTTGCGCCATCCGGGAGACCGCCTGATCCTCAGGCGATACCGTCGAGCCCGGGCGAGCCGGTCAGTGTGCCGAACACGAAGCCGATTTCGCCGCCGTGCGGGGCCCCCGTCCGCATCCGCTCCCGCATCGCAGTCTGAACGTAGGAGAACCGGTAGCGATAGGCGGGCGACCCGTTGGCCGCGAACGCACTTGCGGCGAAGCGGGCCGGCTCGGCCTGACCGAAGTCGTCGTTTGCCCTCGTTACCATCGTGGCCAAATCGGTCGTTCCGTCGGGATCGTAGGCTGCCTTCGCCTGGGCGCTCCACTGCCCGAACCGGGCGAAGAACTGCTCCTTGGTGGTCGCCCTTATCCGGTTCCCTGCGGTATCGGCGCTGTTGCTTCCGACCATGATCGGAATACGCGGCTGGTGCTTGGCCTTGTAGGCGGTCTCGGCCGTCTCCGTGACCAGCTTGCCGTCCAGGATCGGCGTCGTCTCGTAGGACGGACCGCTGACGCCCGGCTGGGCCGGCGCGCCGCGAAGGACCTCTTCGGCGCTGAGGGCGCGCAGTTTGGCCAGCGCGGCCTGGTCCGTGCCCTCGATCCCCATCGAGCGCGCGAATTCGATCCCGATCGTCTCGGCCGACACCGGATAGTTCGGATCGACGCCGTCCTCGCGCATCGGCCGCGCGGTGAGCACGCTGTCGCGCGAACCGCCGGACTCGGCGATCGCCTTATGGAACAGGCCGCGCGCCATTGGCGAAGCCATGAGGCTGTGCACCGAGACGCCGCCCGCGGAGAATCCGAAGATAGTGACGTTGTTCGGATCGCCTCCGAACGCGGCGATGTTCCGCTTGACCCACTGCAGGGCCGCGATCTGGTCCATGTACGCGTAGTTGCCCTTGGTCTCGTCAGGCCGCTCGCGGCTCAACGCGGGGAAAGCGAAGAACCCGAAGCGCCCCACGCGGTAATTGGCAGCGACCAGGATGACGCCCTGCTTGGCGAACTGGGTCCCCGAGGTGAAGGCGGAGGAAGCCGATCCGCCCATGAACCCGCCCCCGTAGATCCAGACCATCACGGGCAGCTTCGCCCCTGGCGCGGCGCTCGCGGGACGCCAGACGTTCAGGTACAGACAATCTTCCGACGGCGCCCGCGCCGCAGGCGCACCAGGCGGCCGGGGGCGGGCCGAACCGTCCCTGCATGCAGTCAGCCCCGAATTCCGCCGCCTGGGCGCACGCCCTTCCACGGCGCTACCGGCTGAGGCGGCCGCCACCGCAGGTCGCCCACGGGGGGCGCCGCGAAGGGGACGCCTTTGTAGGACACGACGCCGTCTTCGACCACCCCTTGCAGTTGGCCGCTATCCACTCGCACCACAGTAGGCGTCTGCTGCGCGGTGGCGATACCCATCGCCGCCAGCCCCGCCAGCGAACACACCAGAAGCCTGGTGATTCTGGAAATCATTATCTCGTTACTCCTATCTTTTAAGCTGTTTCTCATTTGGATCCTGCACCCGGTCCGAGATGGCTGTCGAAGAAGGCGGACAGTTTCGTAACGGCGGGCGTCACGAATTGCGGGCGGTCGTACATGTCCATGTGGCTCGCGCCTTCGACGAGGTGGAGTTCCTTCGGCTCCTTCGACTTCTTCATTACGTCCTGGCTCCAGAAGAGCGTGTCTGCCTTGGACCCAGCGATGAGGAGCAGCGGCCGGGGCGAGATCGTATCGAGCTGGTCGAATGGGAAAAAGGCCATCTGCAGCGGGAGACTGGAGAGCATGTACCGGTTCGGCGAGTTCGGGTGCTGAGCCCGAGGCGTGCGGTAATAGTCGTATCCTTCGCGGTACAGTTGCGGCGTTTTTTCCGTGAAACCGGCGGGGCTGTCGGGCACTACCGGTACGAGTCGCACGGGTTCCCCACGAGCTTCGCGAGAACGCGCCTCGGCGGCATCCCTCAATCGCTTCATTCGTTCCTCGTAGGAGATTGTGCCCATGCCCTCACGGCGTGCTTCGCCGAGATTGAAGAGGCTGACGGCAGCGACTGCCTTCACGCGCATCTCGGTCGTGGCATTGCACAGGGCATAGCTGCCGCCGGCGCAGATACCGAGTGAGCCGATTCGCCCGGCACCAACCTGAGGATGCTTGACGAGAAAGTCGATGGCGCAGCTGATGTCGTCCAGGCGCTGTGCCGGTACTTCCATCAGCCGCGGCTGGCCCCCGCTTTCGCCCTGGTAGGAGGCGTCATAGGCCAGCGTGATGAAACCCTGCTCGGCGAGATGCTGGGCATAAAGACCGGAAGTCTGCTCCTTCACGCCGCCGAAGGGGTGGGTCACAACAATCGCCGCGTACTTTCGGTTCGCGTCGAAACCGGCTGGCTTGAACAGATTCGCGACGATGGTAGTGCCCATGTTTCTGGCCGGGTAAGTGACCCGTTCGATCGTCAGCCCTTTCTTGTTGGGATATCCGATCACGGCGGGCTGTTTCACGGCGGTCGTATCGCGGGGCGTAGCCATGGCGGAGCGAGCTACAGCGACGCCGGAAAGAATCTGTCCGGACGCTTTGAGGAATTCACGCCTCTTGTTCATGACCTTATCGACCGTCACTTCTTCCCACCTTTTCGCTTGCTGACGCGCTCATCGATCCACTGCAGGATAAGATCGGCGATCTGCAGGTTGTTCTTGTCCTGCATGATCATGTGGCTGTTTCCGTGGATGCCGCGTTCCGGCGGGTTCAGCATCTGCGCCTGACCGCCAGCAGCCTTGATGCTGCCGATGAGAGCCTGACAGCTATCAAAAGACTCTTGCCATGAAGGCCGCGTCGAGATTCCTGTCGGTGTGTCGCGGTGATCACCGAAGACGACCAATACCGGCACCGACGCGAGCGTTTTGATCTGCTCCGCGGTGTAGTTCGCGGGACAGCGGCCGGGCTCCACCAGCACCAGACCCTTTGCTGCCGCGGGATTGAGAAGCGCCGCCGCCAGCGGGAACGGCCCCGATTGCGAGTGCCCCATCAACACTGCGCCACTCAATTGACTGGCGAGTTCCGATAACGCCTTGAGCGTGGGGTTCGGTGTGGGTAACCCTCCATAACTGAGGTCGGGAACGCCCTGTTTCGCGAGTTCGTCCACGGCGGCCACCGGGAACTGACTGTCCGGATAGGGAGCGCCGGGCTTCGAGCCGAAACGGAAGTTGGGCCAAACGACCTCATCGCTGAATCGCAGGATGTTGGGGAGATTGCCCGGGGGCGTCGAACCGGCGCGCACGTTGTTGAAGAGGGCCTGATTGAAGCCCGACCGCCCGCGTCCCACCTGGTCCGGAACGTACACGGGATGGCCCTTGCGGACAAAGTATTCGTCCCAGCCCATCCGGCCGTCCGGCGTGGTCTCCCACGACTTGCCAGTCAGGGTCGCGCCGTGAATCATCACCACCGGGACGTTGCGGTCACCGCGCTGCGGCACCATGTACCGCACGTACATCTGATTGACGGCGATGTGCCCACCAGGGCCGAGTCCGCCCAATTCCGCGCGCGTTTGTTCAGACTTCTCGCCGCCAATGAAAAAGCTGCCTTGTGCCTTCAGCACGAGCGGCTTCTCCGGTGTCTGCACATCCTTGAGTGCCTGGGCCGTCATGCCGGCGGGCACGCCAAGCACGCTCGCAATCGCCACACCGGCAAGAATCGCCGGCCGGCACAACATCAAAAAACGCCGACTGATCACGTGTAGTCTCCTCGCTCAGGCCTTCTTCTTCCAGTACTCCAGCGTGGGTCCTGTGTAAACACCAGCGCCCGTGACGGCCTTCTTGCGGGTATCGGCGATCTCTTCCACCGTCATCGGCTTGAAGTTCTGCACGGTCCGAATGTTGTCTTCCATCTGACCCTGTGTACCCGCTCCGCAGATCGCAACGTGCACGCCAGGTTGGCTCAGCGCATATCGCAGGCACTCCGTCGGATTCAGGGAGCGCAGGAGATTGGCTTTGCCGAAGATCTTGATGGCTTGGACGCCGATCCCGAACTCCTTCGCAACCGGGAGAGCCGTCTTCTCAAAGCTCAGATACGCATGATCGGCGGCATGCACCGGCATCATGACGGTGTCCCACTGGTCGTAAGCCTTCAACATCGCGGCATGAACTTCGGGGTCGAAATGCCCCGTGAAACCGATCAATCGGCATTTCCCCGCCTTCTTCGCAGCTTCGATGGCCTCTATTGCTCCACCTGGCCCAAGAATCTGGTCAATGTCGTTTTTGGTCTGAACCATGTGCAACTGCCAGAGATCGACATGATCGGTCTTCAATAAGCGAAGTGAGGTTTCGAGGTCGGCTAGCGCTCCCTTGGCGGTGCGCTGTGGTGTTTTCGTCGTAAGGAACACGTTCTTTCGGACACCGTCGAGGCCGATGCCATAGGCTTCTTCGGAGCGGCCCTCCCAATACATGCGCGCGCAGTCGAAGTAGGTTATGCCGAGATCATAGACTCTACGCACATGCGCCGCAGCAGCCTGAACGTTCGGATGGAGATCCATACGGGCTCCGCCCTGCGCGATGATGCTCACTTTCAAGCCGGTTTTGCCAAGGGCCGTAACCGGGATGTCGCCGACCTTCAGCTTTTGAGGAGCCGCAGATGCGCGGCCGATGGATAGTCCGGCGAATGCCCCGCCGACAAACAATCTTCTTTTCATATCGACCTCTCTCTCTATTACGTTTCTTTCCGCGATTTCCTGGATTATTTAGGCGGCCGGGTCAGTCCGTACGCTTCGAGCCAGTAGTAGAACTCGTCGATCCAGTGATCGCTCGTTTTGCCCTGTTTGCGCATGCCAAAGCCATGCCCCCCGGAGGTAAAGACGTGGAGTTCCGGTTTGTAACCGGCAGCTTTGAGCGCATCGTAGAAGCGGGTGACCAGCGGCGCTGCCCCTGCATCGTCCTGCGCAACGGCGAGGAAGATGGGCGGGAGTCCTTGCGGAATCGGGGGCACCTCGTTGAAAGGCCCGCCGTAAATGGGCGCCGCATAATTCGGGCGCGCTTCCGACTGCAACACCACTGCCGACGTGAGTATGGCCCCGGCTGAAAACCCCGTTAAGACGACACGATCGGCAGAGAGGCCCCATTCCGCGGCATGGGCCCGGACGACCTTCACCGCCTGAATTCCGTCGGCAATTCCGTACCTGCCATACTCATTAACCAAACTGCGGTCGCGCATCACCGCGCCAAGGGCCGCATTGGCCGACTGTGTCACCTGCGCGGGATCCTGGCCTTCGACTTGAAACAGCCGGTATTTCAAAACGATGCCCGCGATACCGCGAGCAGCCAGCCATTTCGCCACGTCGTGACCTTCCGAGTCAATCGAAAGCCATACGAAGCCTCCACCTGGAGCGATGATGACCGCCGTGCCAGTCGCGGTGGAAGCATCTGGCAGGTAGACGGTCAGGGTTGGGGTGCTCACGTTTATAATGCGCCGGCTTCCGACGGAGCCGACGACGGTCTCAGGCTGCTTCCATTGCTCGGACCCGGGCGCGGCTCCGGGCCAAAGATTGACGACCTTGATCGCTTCCTGCCCACTTGCCGCCGTTACTAGAATGGCGGGGACCAGCCAGAGCGCGATGAAGTGACTTTTCATAATTTCTCCCGCATGCACCTTCGTTTCATTTCTTCTCGAAGACTTCCCTGGCGACGCCGATCGCGGTTACCGCGTTAGGCCAGCCGGCATAAAACGCCAGGTGAGTGATGGTCTCGATCAACTCCTCCAGCGTCACGCCGTTTTGGCGGGCGATGCGAAGGTGCGACCGGAGCTGGTCCGGACGGTTCATCGCGATCAGCGCGGCCACCGTCACCAGGCTGCGGTCACGCTTCGACAACTCCGGACGTTCCCAGATGTCGCCGTACAGCACGTTGTCGGTCACCTCGGCCAGCTTGGGGGCAAAGTCGCCCATCGCTACCTGAGACGGCCGGGGCCGCGCGCCAGCGTTGGCCGCCGCTGTCTGGCCGCGCAGCGGCGCGCCGTACTGCTCATCGCTGACCTTCTCCATCCAATCGACGGCCTTGCCGTCCAGTTGCTCTGTGATGGCGATGTGCGTCATCGAGCTGTTCTGCGCGGCCCCGTGCCAGTGCTTCTGACCGGGCGGGATCCAGACCACGTCCCCTTGCCGGATCTCGTCAACAGGATCGCCCCAGCGCTGCACCCGGCCGGTACCCGCTGTCACGATCAGAGTCTGCCCCAACGGATGCGTGTGCCACGCTGTTCTGGCGCCGGGCTCAAACATCACTCGGGCGCCGGAGGTCCGTGCCGGCGCGCTCGCCTGGAAGGGAGAATCCACCCGCGCTGAACCCGTGAAGTGTTCGGCACCTGCCGACTGGGAAGGTTGCGTGCCACTGCGGGTGATTCGTATCGCTTCCTGCGCGTCTGCCGGGAGCATACAGAGTGAAATCCCAATCGCGACGACGATCCTCATTTGTGGCCCGCCTTAGCGGAGTATTCTGTCACGTCCAGCCGCGCTTTCAATGGATCGGGAGCGGCTACCGGCGAACCGTCGGGCCGGAATTCGAGAATCTCGTTCTTGCGAGGATCGTAACGCGGCCATTTCGGCAACCCTGGACCATTCGGGTCGCCCGTCTTGGCGAAGTTGGCCCAGTAGGTGTTCACTTTCCGTGCGACCGCCTGGTCCTGGGGCGTCGGCGGAGGCGGAGGCGGCCCGAAACCTCCGGTACCCAAGGTGTCGAACACATAAGCGATTTCGGCACCGTGCGGCGCTCCGTTCCGCAACCGTTCGCGCATGGAGGCGGGGACGTAGGAGAAGCGATACACGTACGCCGGCGCGCCCTTGGCGACAAAAGCGCTCGCGGTGAAGCGGGCTGGCTCGGCCTGCACCCGATCGGCGCCCGCCAGCACCAGCAGATTCCTGAGATCGGCGGTTCCGTCAGGGTCATAGGCGGCCATCGCTTCGGCCTTCCGCTCGCCGAACTGGGAGAACAGGCCGTCCTTCGTATCCGCACTGATAAAACCGACGAAATCGGCGCTATTGGATCCGATGATCAGCGGAATCCGCGGCGCACGCCCGGCCTCGTAAGCGCTCTGGGCAGTTTCGACTGTCAGCTTGCCGTCGAGAATCGGACCCGAGTAGGTGACCGGGCCGCCGCGGCCCGCGCTTTCCTGCCCTCCGTCAACGATCTCTGCTGCGCTGAGGGCGCGCAGTTTGGCCAATGTGTCGGCATCCGTTCCCTGAATCTCGTATCTGCGCGCGAAGTTCACGCCGATCGTCTCCGCCTCGCGCACCGGCCGGCCGGTTAGCACTCCGTCGCGGCCGCCACCGGACTCAACGATCGCGTTTTGGAACAGCCCGCGCGAAAGTGGTGAAGTCAGGAGCGTTTGCACCGATACGCCGCCCGCGGACTCGCCGAAGATGGTGACGTTCTTTGGATCGCCTCCGAACGCGGCGATGTTCCGCTGCACCCACTTAAGTGCGGCGATCTGGTCCATGTAGCCGTAGTTGCCTTTGAGATCGTCCGGAAGCTCGCTGGACAGCGCTGGGAAGGCGAAGAACCCGAGGCGCCCCAGACGGTAGTTGAGGGTGACCAGGACAACGCCCTGTTTGGCAAACCTGACTCCGGAGGTGCCCGGAAAGGAACCGCTGCCCATCACGAATGCGCCGCCGTGGATCCACACCATGACCGGCAGCTTTGCAGCCGATGCGACAGCGGCAGGTCGCCACACATTCACGAAGAGGCAATTTTCCGATGAGGTCGGCGACATTTTCGCAGCGCCGCGCGGAAAGCCCGCCTGCGGACAATCCGCGCCAAACTTGCTCGCGTCCAGTTCTCCTTGCCACGCGGGCAAGGGCTGTGGGGGACGCCAGCGATTGGCGCCAGTCGGCGTCGCCGCGTAGGGGATTCCCTTGAAAGTGGCGACATCCCCTTCCACCAGGCCGCGCAAGGTTCCGGAGGCGGTGCGTACGGTCGGCGCCGCGGCAGGAGCGACGACGCTGGCAGCGGCCTCCTGTGCAAAGGTCCATTGCAGGCTCAGCGTCAACAGGCAAAGTCCGAGAGCAGAGACTTGCAGATTTTTCCCTAATTCGCGCTTCTTCATGTCTCTCCTCATCCCAGCTTTGCCGGCGCTTCTACGCCGGAGAGCGACAGCACACCGGCCGGCAATCGCGCGCCGTGCACCGGAGTGCGGAAAAGCGCGGCATTCAACTCCCGGACTTCCTCCGGCCTGAAACGGACGGCATCGGCGCCGAGATTGTCCAGCAGATGCGGCATCTTAGTCGTTCCGGGGATCGGAACGATCCAGGGTCTTTGAGCCATTAGCCAGGCCAGCGCGATCTGAGCCGGCGTTGCTCCCTTGCGACGCGCCCATTCCTTGACGAGCGCGACAATTGCGAGATTGCCCGCTCGGTTATCTGGCGCGAACCAGGGCACCATCCCGCGGAAGTCGCCGTGTTGCAAGGCCGTGTTCTGATCGATGTCCCCGGTCAGGAACGCCATGGCAAGCGGACTCCAGCATACGAGGCCGATTTCCAGCTCTGCGCATATCGGCAGGATGTCGGCCTCAGGGTCGCGCGCCATCATGGAGTATTCGTTCTGAACAGCCGTCACTCGTTGCACTTCGTGGGCGCGGCGGAGCGTCTTTGGGCCCGGTTCGGAAAGCCCGAAATGCAACACCTTGCCTTGTGCGATCAGATCCTTGACTGTGCCTGCGACGTCCTCGATGGGGACCGCGGGATCGACGCGGTGCTGATAGAGGAGATCGATACGGTCCGTCTTGAGCCGCTTCAGCATGCCATCGACGGCCAGGCGTATGTGCTCAGGCCGGCTGTTGAGGCCGCCCGCCATCCGGCCGGTTTCCGGATCGATGTTCCAGCCAAACTTCGAGGAGATCACCACCTGATTGCGGAACGGCGCTACCGCTTCGCCCAGGATTCGCTCGACCTCAAGCGGGCCATACGCTTCGGCGGCATCGAAAAACGTCACGCCGCGATCGTGAGCCGCGCGAGCGAGGGCGATCATGTCGGCCCGGCGCGGAGCGGTTGCATAGAAGGTTCCGGTCATGTCCTGGCAGCCCAGCCCAACGCTCGAAACCTCTAGCTGCCCGAGTTTGCGCCGCCCGTTCACGAGCGGTTTGGTTGCCCCTTTACTGCTCTCCTGAGCAATGGCCGGGCCGGCAACCGTCGCGGCGGCGATGATTCCGGTTGTGCGCAGAAATGAGCGTCGATTCAAGTCCATCTCGTTCCTTTCATCCATTCGAGTACTGCAAAACCTGTGCAGGAAGGCGGGCACCTTCGACTGGGATCTTGGCAAACGATGTCTCTATGTCGCGCAGGTCGTCGTGCGTAAGTTCGACTCCAACGCTTCCGAGGTTCTCCTCCAGCCGGTGCAGTTTCGTGGTTCCGGGAATCGGTACGATCCACGGCTTCTGAGCGAGCAGCCATGCGAGCGCCACTTGGGCGGGTGTCGCCTTCTTTCGCCCGGCGATCTGCCTCAGGAGATCGACGAGGGCAAGGTTCGCTTCCCGCGCCTCACGCGTGAAACGGGGAAAGACGGCGCGGAAGTCGGAGCTGTCGAATGTCGTCGTCGCGTCGATCTTCCCCGTGAGAAAACCCTGACCCAGCGGACTCCACGGCACGAAGCCGATCCCGAGTTCCTCACACACCGGCAGCACCTCCGCCTCAGGGTCCCGCGTCCAGATGGAATACTCGCTCTGAATCGCTGTGACTGGATGGACCGCGTGTGCGCGGCGGATGGTCCGAGCGGCAGGCTCGGAAAGCCCGTAATGGTTGACCTTCCCTTCCGCGATCAAGTCTTTTATCGTACCGGCGACTACCTCGATGGGCACCTCGGGGTCAACCCGGTGCTGATAGAGCAGGTCGATGTGATCGGTCTTGAGCCGCCTGAGCATACCTTCCGTTGCGACCTTGATGTGCTCAGGACGGCTGTTCAGACCCTCGCGACGCTCTCCCGTCTGCGGGTCGATGTTCCAGCCGAACTTCGTGGCGATGACGACCTGATCGCGGATTGGAGCCAACGCCTCACCCACGAGTTCCTCATTCGCGAATGGTCCGTACACTTCCGCCGTGTCGAAGATCGTCACGCCGCGCTCGGCGGCGGCGCGAATGATCCTGATACCTTCCTGCCGGCCTGTTGCCGGACCATAGCCGTAGCTCAGCCCCATGCAACCGTATCCGACCGCGGATACTTCCAGTTGTCCCAGTTTGCGCTTTTGCATATCTGATCTCCTCTACCTATTCCTCGCCGACTCCCAGAACCGAATGGCTTCGAAAACCCATCCCTCGGCACTCGTGCCTACACCGAGCCCGAAGCCATGGCCCAGATTTTTGTATTTGTGATACTCGACCCTTATGCCCGATTTGCGCAGGGCTTCGACTCTTTTTTCCATGCTGGCGGGAGGGGCAATCCCATCCTGCTCGCCCACGACCACGAATGTAGGAGGCTCGGCGGACGAGTAGTCCGAATGCGCCGTGTATGCCATCACAATGGCTGAGGGTTTTGGAAGGTCGCCCCCTCCATATCTCGCTACTCCGTGCGAACCGATCGCGGCGGCCATCCTGGCTCCAGCCGAACTTCCCCACAACGAATAGCCGTTCGTGCTGACACCAAGCGTCGCCGCGTTACGAAGAATGTAGGAGACAGCAGCCGCCAAATCCTCGGTTGCAACCGTGCCGCCATATCCTGCCCGGTATCGCAGCACAAAAGCGTTGTATCCCTTCCTGCTGATCGCCTCCGCATACGGAAAGCCTTCGTGGACGGAGCCCACATAGGAGAATCCGCCTCCCGGGGATACCACTGCGAAGGGTGCGCCAGGGCTTCCGCGGAAGAAGAAGAGCCCCGTGTTTCTTCTGGCAGGCTGCTGCTGCATTTGCGCTTCGGAGTAAAAGCTGTAGAACACCGTCCGGTCGCTGGCCGCATCATCGATCATGCGGTTCAACGCGCTCGCTACCGTCTCCGCATCGACGTGAGTGTGATACGGGAGGAGCGAACCGACCTGGGTCAATGGCAGGCCCTCGTCGTAGGCGCGATCGTCCCACGGCAGTATCAGAAGACCGAATCCGGCGAACGCCGGATGACGCAGGATATCTCCTATGGTGCTCTGACTTCCCAGATGGCCACTCCGACTTCCGCCAGCAGCGTTGATGCACAGCGAGAAAACCAAGGCCGTCAACGTTCCTCGCCTTTGCATCATGCCCCCATCCGTTACGTTTCCAGCGTAGGACCAATACGTCCCGCGGCGTTACCACAATCCTCTGTATCTTTTGCCTAATCCTTCCGATTGCTGATGGTCTGCTGTTCCTCGTGAGCGTTCCGGCGTTATCCTGCAAGAGGGCTCAAACTATGAAAAGCACCACGGCAGACGCTTCACAGTCAGAACGGGCACGAGAGCTCCGCTCCGAGCTCGCCCGGAAGATTGCTCTCACATTGGGGCCGGCAGAGAAATTGATAACGGCCATTCCCGGGCTGACGCTTCATCAGCGGACCGGACCGACAGCCCCGTGCGCAGTTGCCTACGCGCCCGGCTTGATTGTGATGGCCCAGGGCCGGAAGCGGGTTGAGCTTGGCCCAAATACGTTCATCTACGATGAGTCGCGCTACCTTCTGACGTCCCTGGATCTGCCGAGCGTTGCCCAGGTCCTCGAGGCTAGTCAAGAGCGGCCTGCTCTCGCTTTTGCCTTGAGACTTGAAATGTCCATCGTCCGGGAACTCCTCTCACGAGAGGACGTTCCGATTCCGGAGTTGCCGCCTGACAGTCCGGCCATGACGACCGGCGAAGTTACGGCTGAGTTGCTGAGTTCCTGCTGCCGGTTAATGGACCTTCTCGGCGCGCCGCAGCATATTCCCTTCCTGAGCGGGTTGATTCAGCGCGAAATCATCTACCGCATCCTCCAGAGCGCCGAGGGAGCACGGCTGAGAGCCATCACCACACTGGGAGAGCAAAGCCATCGCGCGGCCAAGGCAGTCGCCTGGCTGAAGTCGAACTACGAAAAGCCGCTCCGGGTGGAAGAACTTGCGCAGATGGCGCGTATGGGCGTTTCCACGTTCCATCACCACTTTCGCGAGATGACCGCGATGAGCCCTGTGCAGTATCAGAAGCAACTGCGGCTGCAGGCCGCACGGGCGCGAATGCTCACGGATGATCTCGACGCCAGCAGTGCGGCGATCAAGGTCGGTTACGAGAGTGTGAGCCAGTTTAACCGCGAGTACAGCCGGCTCTTCGGTCAACCGCCCATGCGGGATATTCGGGCTCTTCGTTCGTCAGGGACGGACTTGCTGAGGGCCTGAGGGCGTCGGCATGGGTGCCGACGCTGCACGCTGAAGCGTGCGCCACGTGTTATGTTCAGGAATCAGCCGCGCAACTGCAAAGAAGGAATGGAGCTATGTCCAACGAATCCGAACACGCTGCCAAAGCAGCTCAGACAGTCCCGGTCATCGCCGAGGGAATGACGCTTGGCGTTATCGGCGCCGGCGTGATGGGGCGCACGCTCATCGGGGGGCTACTCTCAGCCGGAACCGTGGCGAAGGATCGCCTGTGGGCGGGCGACAAGAACAGCAGCGCCTGCGAGTCCGCCGGCCAGGACCTCGGCATCCCCGTTGAAACCGACTTCCAAGCCCGGGTCTCGGGCGCCGACCTCATTCTCCTGTGCGTCAAACCCGGGGACGCGCCGGCCGTGATGGCCGCGCTGCGCAATGCGGGACTGCGGCGTGAGACGCTGCTCATTTCGATTCTCGCGGGGGTATCGACGGACCGGCTGGAGAACCTGCTCGGCACCGAGAACCCGGTAGTGCGCGCGATGCCCAATACGCCGGCGGTAGTCGGCGAAGGCATGACCGTGATCTGCCGTGGCCGGTATGCCGCGAAATCCGATCTGGACCGCGCCCAGACAATCTTCAACGGAGTGGGCACGTGCCTGCCGATCGACGAGGTCCACTTCAACGCCATCACTGCCCTGAGCGGAAGTGGTCCGGCCTACCAGTTCCTGATTATGGAAGCGCTGGCCGACGCCGGCGTGCGCGTGGGATTGCCGCGGCACCTGGCGCTGACGCTGGCGGCGCAGACCACGCTGGGAGCGGCGCGGATGGTGCTGGCCACCGGCCGGCATCCGGCATCGCTGCGCGACGATGTGACGACGCCGGCCGGATGCACGATCGGGGGACTGTTGATGCTGGAGGATGGACGGATCCGCTCGGTGCTGGCGCGCGCCGTGGAGGAGGCCACCCGGATTGCGGCTCACCTGGGCGCCGCGCCGTCGAAGATCTCCGAGAACGTCCACGGCCAGCGGGCCGGCCACTAAGAGCGAAAGCAGCATGGCCGACACAGAAGCCCGCTCGCGGGCCGAAGAACTCATCGATCTCGAAGACCAGTGGGGGGCGCACAACTACCGTCCGCTGGACGTGGTCATCGACCATGCCGAGGGCGTGTGGGCCTACGACATCGAAGGCAACCGCTACCTGGATTGCCTGAGCGCCTATTCCGCATTGAATCAGGGCCACTGCCATCCGCGAATCCAGAAAGCGCTGATCGAGCAGGCTTCGCGAGTGACCCTCACGTCGCGCGCCTTCCGCAACGACCAGTTGCCGCTATTCGAGGCCGAGTTGGCGCAGTTGTGCGGCATGGAGATGGTGCTGCCGATGAACACCGGCGCCGAGGCGGTGGAATCCGCCATCAAGGCCGTGCGGCGGTGGGGCTACGCGCACAAGGACATCCCGCAGGGGGAAGCCGAGATCATCGTGTGCGACAACAACTTCCACGGTCGCACCACCACCATCGTCGGCTTTTCCTCCGAGCCGCTCTACCGCGACGGCTTTGGCCCGTTTACGCCGGGGTTTGTCAGCATCCCTTTCGGCGACACGGAGGCGCTGGAACAGGCCATCACGCCCAACACCTGCGCGTTCCTGTTTGAGCCCATTCAATGCGAAGCCGGGATCCTGGTGCCGCCCGACGGGTTTCTCCAGGACGTGGCGGAGATCTGCCGCAGGAACCGGGTGCTGATGGCGGCCGATGAAATCCAGACCGGCCTGGGCCGCACGGGCGCCTTACTGGCTTGCCACGGGGAGAGCGTGCAGCCGGATCTCTTCATCCTGGGCAAGGCGCTTTCCGGCGGCGTGTACCCGGTCTCGGCCGTGGTGTCAACGAAGGAAATCCTGGGCGTGTTCCGGCCGGGCAGCCACGGCAGCACCTACGGCGGGAATCCGCTGGCGTGTGCGGTGGCGCGGGCGGCGCTGCGAGTGATTGTAGACGAGCGGCTGGCCGAGCGCAGTGAAGAACTCGGCGCCTGGCTGCTGTACGAGCTGCGCAAGATCCGGCACCCGCACATCAAGGAAGTGCGGGGGCGCGGCCTGCTGGTGGGAATCGAACTGATGGTGCCGGCGCGGGTGTACTGCGAGCGGCTGAAGGAACTCGGGCTGCTGTGCAAGGAGACTCACGACTACGTGATCCGGCTGGCTCCGCCGCTGGTCATCTCCCGTGAAGATTTGGCCTGGATGGTGGCGCAGATTCGAAAGGCCTTCGGCGGATAGGGCGACGTGGGCCCGGAGGCCGCCCAGTGCCTGATCCCACCCCACTGCGCGACGACGAGATCTTCAATCGGCTCCGGATCGAATTTGAACGGGCTCTCACTACCGGAACTTACACGCAATTCCCGCACCCCTCCAACACGCGAAGGTGCTTGGCGATCGGGTGGCCGGTCAACCTGGAGCCCACGGTTCGAGTCCGCCTCCACACTCGACATCCCAGTCTTCCAGCTCCGCTCCGAGGCCTTTTCACCGGAACTGCGCCGAGGCTAAACGCACCAGCAGACCGCTCACGATCACGACGGCGGTGACCACTCCGGGCTTCAGCTTGCGGCGCCAGAGCAGCCAGATCGGAACGATAGCCAAGAGCGAAATAACGCATTCGAACAGGCCGAGGTCGATTCGGGATCCTTCGGGAAACCGAACCGCGAACAAGCCGGAACTCGGGCGCGCCCGGTGATCGTGGGCAAGAAAGCATCCGAATCGCGCAACGGCTGCCACGGAGGGCGCGGCGGAGGCGAGCGTGTCGATGTGCCGGAGCATCTCCGGGCCCCAACGCAACCAGGCGGCGAGAGCGACGGCGATCGCTCCAGCGATCATCCCGGATGCCGAGAAACCAGGACGTACGGCGATGCCGGCCGCGAGTCCGCCGAGCAAAGTGGCCACGAACAATCGCGCCGTGATGACGCGATCGAGTCCGGCGGCAGTTGCACGCCACGATACCAGCGCGTAGCCGGTGATCAGCGCAACCGCCTGGGCGGCGCCGAACGCGTGAATCGCGATGGGTCCGATTGTCCACACCGGCTGCGGCCAGTATGGAATCATCGATACACGACTAAGCCCATCGAAAAGCGGCCCGGCTTCGTTGTCGTCTTCATCACCTGATTGTTCGTTGTGTCTATCATGGCGGCCGAGGCGTCGCTCCAACTATTCACCACCACGCGGCTGCCGTCGGGCGTCACCGCCACGTCGGACGGCATGAACCCGACCGGGATGCGCGCCACCGTGTCGAGGGTGGCGGTGTCGAGGACCAGGAGGCTGGCGGGCCCAACGCCGAGATAGGCCCGCGTTCCCGACGGATCGAAGGCCATGCCCATGTCCGCCTGCCCGCTCACGTTAACGAGGGTGGCAACGGTCCGGCTCAGCGTGTCGATGATGGTGACGATCGAACTGCGATAGTTCAGGACCCACAACTGGGCACCGTCGGGGGTGAGGAAGACCGACTTCGGGTACGCCGAGGTCGGAATGGTTCCAACGATACTTCGGGCCGCGATGTCAATTACGAACACCTGCGGGTTCGAGTTGTCGTAGTTCGTAATATAGGCGAGAGCGCCGTCGGGTGAAATCGCGATCCCATTCGGATTGAGCGCTCCTGTGTTGATGGATGTGGTCACCGTATCAGTGGCTGTGTCGATCAACACGACGGAGTTGTCGTAGCGTGTGACGAGCAGGGTTCGCCCATCGGGAGTCAGCGCCGCCTGCAACGGATTCGACCCGACGGTGATGCGGGTGGACCGGGCGGCCGGACACAAAGTGAACTTCGTGACCGTGCTGCTCCGGTGATTGACGACGTAAACCTGACCTCCCGGACTGCAGGTCCGAGTGACTTTCGATGCGTCGCTCTGCGGAAATTGGGGACCGAACGGGAGCGGCGGCACGGTGGAGAAGATGCTCTGCGACGCCTCCCGCGAGTCCTTCTGTCCTTGAGGGCTCGGCGGAAGATTGTTGTTGAACACGTCGTTCGCCATCTCGGAGATGGAGTTGGCGCGCCCATCGTCATTGTCGCTGGGTTCGCAATCTTCACCGTTCGCGGGCCCGTCGAACTTGGTGAGCGAACCGTCGGCCTCCATCGCATACGTTTGGATCGTGCCGCCTTCGCATCGGAAGACGAAGTTGTTCCCGGTGAGCCATTCGGCGGAGCGCCGGGTCGATGGTTCGTCCAAAAACGATCCTGCGTCGGTGCAACCGGAACCGGCAATAAGGGCAACCGCCGCGCAGAGGGCGATGACCGCGTGCGTGAGCCAGATACTCCGCCTCATTTGAACACCACGGTTCTTGCGATGACTTGAGCTCCCAACAGCGCCGCACTGTCCAGGCCTGTAGCCGTGAAGCCGGCTGGAGAGGCCAGTGGCCACTGTCCGACGTAGACCGCGCCGATCGATTGCGTCGCCTTCCGGCGGGCCGGAGCGATGTTCGCCAGGACATCGGCGGGAACGCGGAAGCTGGCCGCGCCGGGGCTCACCTGGCAAACGAAGACTGTGGATGAGTTCGTCGGCACATCGACGCTGCCGCCGGTGACGAAGACCGAGTGTCCGGCCGCGGCGCCCGACCAGTTCACGGTGAATCCCTCGCCGCGGGTGATTGTTCTGACCTCATCGCGATTCGTCCAGATGAGTCCTTGAGGGATGGCGACCTGGGCGGAAAACGCGCCCACATCGGGACCTCCGGCCCCCGCTACCGTGTTGGCGTTCGCGTCGAAGAACAAACTCGCGAGTTGCGGGAACAAACTGATGCTGGACCCGAGATGTGTCTTCGCGATACCGAACTGGGGCATGGCGGAGACGGTCTGCGCTGTTCCTCTCGAACCAGTGACGCTCAGCGGACCCGCGTTCAGACCGCCGCCGGTTGGGAGCATTCCGGGGAGCTGCGGCACGCTACGCGACAGGTTTCCGGCGATCCCGTATGCCGTGCAACTTCCCTCGGGAGGGAGCGAAAGGAGCGGGTTGAAGTTGAAGGGTCCCGCGTTTTGCCCGGCGAGGTATCCGCCGATAAAGTCCGTCGTCATGTCGATGGTTTGGGGGACGCCGACGTCGGCGTGGATGGCGAATCGCGCGGCGAGGAATGAGGCCCCGCGCCCGCCCCGGATCAAAGTCCTGGCGATCGTGTTGCCAGGTTCGTCGCAGGCATCCCCGCCGTTGGTGATCGCAATGGTGACGAAGTTACTGACCACCGATCGATCGGTTTTTACATAGACCGGGACCCAGCAGCCGAGTGGAGCGTTGCTCGGAATAGTGAAAACGATCTGATCAATGCCTGCGCAGCACGGGCTTCTGCCGTTGTACTGAATGGGAGCAGCGATGCCGCCGACGTAGACTTCGGTCGGCGTAGGGAGATTCCCGGGAGTGGGCGCGAGGTTGTCGGCCGAAACCGGCCCGAGTCCGGTGCCCCACAGCGTCAGCACCTGCCCGCGGCTGGCGGTGGCGTTGAGAGCGTTCAGAGGTTGTCGATCGGGCGCGAAGTAGTTCTGGAGGATGCCAGGTCCAGTGCCGGCGCTGTTTGCGCTGAAGATGCCGAAGCTCGAGTTGAGGACGCGGACCGGTACAGGGTTGCTTCGGACGTTGTCGACGAGGACGCGCACGCTCACAGTGCCGAGAGGGGCGTTTGACGGCATAATAGCGTTGATCTGGCCGGGGCTTACGAAGACGGGGATAGCGTTGAGAGTGGCGGATCCCTGGGAGACAGTAATCGATACGCCGCCCAGCGTGGTAGACAGGGGGAAGGCGAGGGCCGGACTGGAGGCGGGGCCAATCCGCCGGCCGTAGATGCTGAAGGTGGATCCGCGTGCGACGCCTCCGCTGGGGAGTCCGGCGGACATGGAACTGGCGGCGTTGACGACGCCGCGATATGCGATAAACGGCTCGGCGCAGACGGCCCCGCAGACGGCTGTCAGAAGTAAGGCGTGCCGGATCATGTCTGGATAGTTTGACCGAACTCGCGGGCTGTTTGCAACAGAAAGATGCGGCGGGTATTACGCTGATGAAGGCGGTTCAGAGGAGAGGGCGTGAGACGATCTGGTTCGCCGCGAACGCAAGGAGGATCAGCGGCGCGAACCCGCCCCCGACCGTCAAGTCCTTTGGTCGGGCGATATGAAACGTCGCCGAGTTCGCGCCTCCCTCGATCGGAAGCATGAACGCTCGATGCCAGGCGTGCGGATTCTGGATGACCTTGCGCGCAGCCCTGAGTTACAACTCAGACCGGAATCTCCCCGCGGTGGGACAACCCGGAAGCGGCGCCTGCTCAGTCCTCGACGAACGCCTTCAGACGGGCTAATGCCTGATCCCACTGCGCGGAGACGAGGTCCAAGTATTCCCTGATTTCCAGGATCGGCTGCGGATCGAGTTGGAAGAGGCTCTCCCGGCCGGAACGGACGCCGTGTACGATTCCCGCGCCCTCCAACACTCGAAGGTGCTTGGTGATGGCCTGGCGGGTCAGTCGGGAACCTTCGGTCAGCTGAGAAATGGAATGGGGCCGGCCACCGCTGAGCCTGGCAACCAGCGACAGTCGGGTCTTATCGCCGAGCGCGGCAAATACGGGGGCGGGATCGCGGCGGCTATTACGGATTTTGCGCGACATGGCTGGCGATTTTCTTCATCTGCTCGGTCCAGCCGCCGTCATTGCGGCGCAGTGCCTCAGCGCGGCGGTAGTCGGGGATCTCGTTGAAGCCGGACTCGGTCAACAGGAGCAGGGTGCCGCTGGCCGTTTCTTCCAACCTGAACTCAACGAGGGTGGGGAGTTCCTGCGAGTAGGCGACCTGCGGATCCACGGCGTAGGGGTGCCAGGTGAAGGAGAACAGGTGTTCGGGTTCCATGGCCTGGACGACGGCTTCCCACTGGACGTGCTCGTAGCCGGGATAGGCGATGTGGCCGCACGAGACCTGGCCGGGAACGAATGGGCCGTCCAGCTTGACGCGGAACCATTCGCCAAATTCGCGATGGTCGGTAAGGGCGCGCCAGACGCGCGAGACGGGCGCTTTGAGTTCGATGCGCTTTTCGATTCTGTCATTCATATTAGGCAACCTTATGGTTGCATGTTAGCACAAGCCGCCGATAATCGGATTCTCCTGTCCGGTTTTGCCACTGGTGTCCGCTTGCGGACAGTGGAGCCGCGGCGGTGATCGTGAGGAATGAATGACTTATGCCGTGGCTAGGAACGTGCTGTCCATTCCTTGAACACAGGCACAGATCATGCGCACTTTCCTCCAGGATCTCCGGTATGGATTGCGAGTTTTACGGAACAGCCCAGGTTTCACGGCGGCTGCCGTACTGACGCTGGCGTTGGGGATCGCGGCAAACACCACCGTTTTCGGGTGGATCGACGCGCTGCTGCTGCACCCGTTTCCCGGGGTCAGCGGAGGGGACCGGCTGGCATCGATTGAAACCGTCTCGCCCACCGGAGAGTTCAGTACCACGTCCTGGCGCGACTACATCGATTACCGCGACAGCCTGACGCTGGCCTCCGGCGTGGGCGCATCGTTATTCAACGCCTTTGCCGTCGGCGATCAGAACCCGCAGCGGGTTTCGGGCGAGTACGTGTCGTCCAACTACTTCGGCGTTCTCGGGGTTCAGCCCGAACTCGGCCGCACCTTTCTGCCCTCCGAAGAGCGCGACCAGCCCGGAGCATCTCCGGTGGTAGTGATCGGCCACCGTCTGTGGCAACAGCGATTCAAAGGCGACCGCGGGGTGATCGGCCGGACGCTTCGTGTGAACCGGCATGAGCTGACCGTCATCGGTGTCGCTCCGGCCGAGTTCCGAGGCTCGATGCCGGGCATGACGCTGGATCTGTGGGTGCCCATGATGATGGCTCCCGCGCTCAACGGTCAGGGAAACTGGCTGCTCACCAACCGAGCGGAACGCCAAATGTGGATCACCGCACGATTGAAACCCGGCGTCACCGTCGCGCAGGCGAGTGCCGAGGTGGAGGCCTGCGCGCGGCGAATTGCGGCGATCGCGCCTTTGAGCAGCCGCGGATACAGTGCCCAGTTGATGCCGGTGTGGCAGGCTCACATCGGCATGCAGGGAATCCTGCTCACTCCACTGCGGATTCTCATGGCCGTGTGCGGCGTGCTGTTCCTGATCGTAGCCGCCAACGTGGCGAATCTGCAACTGGCGCGCGCGACGGCGCGGCAGAAGGAATTCAGCGTGCGGCTGGCGCTGGGAGCGGGGGCTGGACGCCTGATCCGCCAACTGGTGACGGAGAGCCTGGTGCTGGCGGCGGCCGGCGCGGTGGTTGGCGTGGTGCTGGCTGCGTGGCTGGCGCAGTCACTTGGCGAGATGCTGCCGGGGACGGGTTTCCCGATCACTCTTGACTTCAAACTGAACGGCGACATCCTGGCTTTCGCGATTCTGCTGTGCGCAGTTTTAGCGGTAATGACCGGTGTCGCACCCGCGCTGCATTCCATCCGCGTGGATGTCAACGAGAGTCTGAAGGCAGGCGGGCGCAGCGGCACTTCCGGCGCGGGCCTGTTACGCGCTCGCGGAATGCTGGTGATCGCCGAAGTGGCGCTGGCGACGGTGGCGCTGGTGGGCATGGGGCTGTTTACCCGGAGTTTCCTGAACGCTCGAGCGATCCACCCGGGTTTCGACGCCCGCAACGTGCTGTTCGTGCAATATCACGTGGACACGTTCTGCTCCACCAAGGAACAGCGGGAACAGTTCTGCGTCCGTCTCCACGACCGGCTGGTATCGCGGCCGGGAATTGCCGCAGTGGGATATGGCTTGGACGTGCCGCTCGCTTTCGGGAACAGTCCGTCATCCAGACTTCAGGTTGAAGGATATGCGCCGCGCCGGGACGATGACACCCGGACCGGGACCAACGTTGTATCGCCCGGGTTTTTCGATGCGCTGGGCATTCCGGTGTTGAGCGGCCGGAGCTTTACGGAGCAGGACACCGAGAAAACAGCGCCCGTGGCGATGGTGAACGAGTCCTTTGCGCGACGTTTCTTCGCCGGCGGCGATCCGGTGGGACATCGAATCCGCGAGGACGGGAACGGGCCGTGGGTGACGATTGTGGGGCTGGTGAAAGACAGCAAGTATCGCTCGGTGACCGAGGCGCCCGTTCCCTATCTGTATCTGCCGTTCCGGCAGGCGCACGGCGGCGAGTTCTGGACGGCATTCTTCATCCGTACCGCGGGTCCGGCCCGCGACCAGATTGCCACGGTGCGGCGCGAGGCGTCGCTGGTTGAGCCGAGCGCGGCTGCGTTCCCGGTAATTCCTTTTGAGGAACATGTGCACGGCGCGCTGCTTCCGCAGCGGGTGGCGGCGGCGCTGTTGAGCGTGCTGGGGACGATCGCGCTGCTGCTGGCCGCCTTGGGGCTTTACAGCGTGCTGGCATTTACGGTGGGCCAGCGGGAGCACGAGTTCGGCATCCGGCTGGCGCTGGGCGCGCAAACCCGTGACGTGTTGGGGATGGTGGTCCGGCAGGGGATGGGTCTGGCGCTGGGCGGCTTGGCTGCGGGAATGGTTCTGGCGCTGGTAGCCACGCGGCTAGTGGCCGGGATGCTGGTGCATATGAGCGTGAGCGATCCGATGATTCTGGGCGGTGTGGTTGTGTTTCTGGGTGCTGTGGCGTTCCTGGCCAGTTATCTTCCTGCCCGGCAGGCGACCAAGGTGAGTCCTATTACGTCGCTTCGGCAGCAGTGAGGTTTTACAGGATGCCGTATTTCTCGAACACGGCGCGGGCGGACATGCCGGATTCGAGTCCTTTGCGGGCGGTCTTTTCACCGCGGGCTTTTTCGAACGCCCCGTTGAACACGTCGCGCTCCGCCTGCCTGGGGACGATGCAGACGCCGTCGATGTCGCCGAAGACGATGTCGCCGGGATGGATGTGGACGCCCTCGATCTCGATGGGGAGGCGGAAGTCCACGACGTGGCCCCGCGGCCCCTGGTCCTGCGCGTAGGAACCGCGCGAGAAGACCGGGAAGCCCATTTCGAGGATGGCCCGGGTATCGCGCGAGTAACCGTCCACCACGGCGCCGGCGGCGCCGCAAACACGGGCCCGAGTGCTCATGAGTTCGCCCCACAGCGCGTACCGGAACGACGCTCCAGTGCAGATGTACACCTCGCCCGCACGGAGATCGTCGAGCGCATCCAGCATCCGGCCGAACGGCTTTTCGGGTTCGGGACCGCCGGGCACGAGGTCAGCTTCCAGCACCGTCATGGCCCGCCCTACGGTGACCATGTCGCGCGACAGGGGCTGTACCGGGGCAGGAAGAAACTGACTTTGAAGCCCCAGTTTGTCCATGATGTCGCCTACCACGGCTGTGAATAGCTCGCGTCGGGCGGCGGCGAAAAGGTCACGATCGTCGGTCCAAGCAAATTCACTCATAAACCTGACATTCTAATGGAGACAGCCATGAAGATTACACAGGTGGATTGCTGGCTCGTTGAGGGCATCAAGTATAACTGGACGCTGGTGAAGGTTCACACGGACGACGGACTCACCGGGGTGGGCGAAGGGACGAACTGGCCGGGGAGCCCGCTGATCCTGGCCGCTTGCGAACACATCGGCGAACGCATTCTGGGCGAACGGGACGACCAGATCGATTATCTCTGGACCAAGCTCTACCGCGACATGAACTGGATGGGCCAGGCCGGTCCGCTGTTGAGCGCCATCAGCGCCATCGATATCGCGCTGTGGGATATCAAGGGCAAGCGGGCCGGCATGCCGGTGTACCAGTTGCTGGGCGGGCCGTACCGCACCGAGATTCAACTGTACGCGAACTACTGGTTTATCCAGGGCGACGGATCGCCCGAGAACTACGCCGCGCAAGCCCAGGCCATGGCAGCCCAGGGATTTACCGCCTGCAAGTTCGACCCGTTCCAGCACGTGAACTATCTGTACGGATCGGATCTTTCGACGAACCTGTCGCTCACCGAGGAACAGAAGCGGCTCGCGCTCGACCGGCTGTCCGCCGTGCAGCAGGCGCTGGGGCCGGGCTTTCCCATCGCCGTGGAGACTCATGCCATGCTGAACGGACCGACGGCGGTGGAGATGGCGCGGCGAATCGCAGAGCGCGGAATCAACTGCATGTGGTACGAAGAGCCGGCCGGACCGGAGTTCGTGGATTCGATCGCGGCCATTCGACAGCAGATCCCGCTGCCGGTGTGCGTCGGCGAGCGCCTCCACAGCCGCTTCATGTGCCGCCCGATTCTGGAGCGCGGGGCCGCCGACATCCTCATGCCCGATGTGACCCGCTGCGGCGGCATCAGCGAACTCAAGAAGATCGCCACACTCGCCGAGAGCTACAACGTGCCGATCGCGCCGCACAATCCAAACGGTCCAATTTCCACTATCGCTTCGGCACACGTGGTGGCGTCGATACCGAACTTCTTCCGGCAGGAGTTCATGGTGATGGATGTCCCATGGCGCGACACGGTGCTCGATTCGGCGCTGCCAGTGACGGGAGGGTATTTCCACCTGAGTAACCGGCCCGGGCTGGGGGTGGACCTGGTGGAATCGGAAATGAAGGCGCACCCTGGCGTCGTGAAGGCGCGGCCGGGATTCTACGTGTAAGCAATGCCGCTTAGTTTTCGAGAAAACACCGTCGGCGTGACGTGTGGTGTGCGCACTCTTGCGCGCCGTGCCGGCACTCTTGCCGGCACCAAATCTGCGGCACGGTCACCGAAATTCGAGGGGCATTGGGTTGAGAGTCAGTGACGCGCCGCGAACTGATGGAGGGCGTCGAATACGGTTTCCGTCGCGCGGCGGCGAACCACTACGACAGGCACTTTGTCCGCGGGGTCGCGGCCCGGCCCAATGCCTGTGAACACTTCCGTGCCGGGCGCGGCCTTAAATCGAATCGTCATTCGCACACCGCCGTTGTCCCAGGTGGCCGACCACTCACCGTCCGTCGCGGCCCGCGCAACGGACTGGATGTGCTGATAGCCGTTACGGTCGCCCAACGGACCGGGGCGGGGCTCGGTTTTGACGGAGAGTGTCAGGGTGCCGGGAGCGTGAAAGGCCCAGTCATAGACGTGCTCCGACGTTGAGGAGCAAGTGAAGCGGTCCTCCAACTGGTCCGGCGAGAGACGCAGGTCGCGCTCGAGTTTCACGCCATCGTAGGCTTGTCCCGCGGAGGCGACAAACCGGGTCACCTTGCCGTCCACGGTCCAAGCGCCGGCGACGCCGTCGGTGTTGGTCTGATTGGCGCTGTCCACGGCTACCGTGTTGTGGGCAATGGTGCTGCGATACCACTCCTGATGCAGCGGAACGCCGTAGTTGATGGATCCAGGATCGAGCCCGAATAGCCGGCCGCCGCCGAAAGTGACGATGTTCAGCTTGTCGGGATGTCCGTGACCGCCGCCGTGCCTGCCGAAACGCACGGCCACCGCGACGCCGCGCGCTCGCAGCATGGCAAAGCCCGCCGAGCCGAGCAGTTCACTCTCCTCCGGAATCGACGGCCCACGCGGCGTATCGACGGCTCCGTACAAGAGCGCGGTAATGGAATCGCGGCGCGAGGCGGCCAGCAGGTGTCCATAGGCAGGCCGGGACCATCGGGCGAACGCAATCTCATACAGATCGGCGAGGCGAGCGACATTCCCGCCGGAATTGTCGTTGAAGCCCGGAGCATCCCCGTTGGGAAGCGCCAGGGCGAGCGGGGCATCGTACATCTTGGCGTAACGTTCGGAGTAGAGATCGATGCCCGCGTGGCGTGCCGCCTCCGCCAACGGCCAGAGCGCTTGCAGGGTGTATTGATGATAGCCGAGGGATCCTTCCCACCACAGGCCGTCGTCAGTAACGCCGCGGGCGATCTGGACGCGAAAGCCGCGCTCGGGATCGTCGATGGCTTCATCCACCAATTCATGGCGTCCGGTGACGAATCCAACCAACCCGACCGCGCTGTTCTTCCAGCATTGGATGTTGTGAATCGCCATCCGATGCTCGCGGATAACATTGGCCGCGGGCAGGAGCAGGTTGTTCTCGATGGACGCGCGCTGCCCGGCGGTCAACTGATCGAAGATCAGGCTGTAGGCCTGCGCCACGGGAATCAGCCAGACGCTTTCATCGAGTGTCTGGGCCATCAACTTGCCGCCGCCTACTTTGTCTTCACCCCGTATGTTGTGGCGCGGGTAGGACTCGTAGCGGGCGGCGTAGCCGGTGAGAATCGCGGCGGCGCGATCGGCGAATTCCTGCTTCCCGTTGAGGCGGAAGGCCAGCGCCAGGTTCCGTACCGCCTCCGAGTTTCGCATGTGAATGCCGTAGAGCGGCACCGAATCGTAGGGCTCTCCCGAATAGACGGCGCCGCACACGGGACAGCGATGGCGCACCGGAGAGTCCGTGACGAGCCGCGCCCCGTCCTTCTTGCAGCTATACCAGTGTGGCCACTGCCCTCCGCGGTCTGGGATGTTTAACGGGGTGCGCAGCGCGGCCTGAGCCGCCTCAATGATCCGATCGCGCGCGGCCTTGGCCCAGGGCTGCGAATCGGCCTTGCGGTTGGCCGCCGCGATCTCGCCGGAACTGGCCAATACCGCGGGTCGCACAGGCGCGTCCTCGGCAGCGAGACTGCTCGCGGTCAGCAGCAACAACCATGCGGCATTGGGCAGTTTCATGAGCCTCAATCCAAGTGGAACACTTCCGGCATGTTGGCCCACCACTCGCCGGGTTGGCGGGTGGGCAGGGGATCCTGCATCGGCTCCATGATGGCCCACCATTTCTGGGTGGTCGGGTCGGCCGCCATTTTGGCCATGTCGGCCTTGAAGTCCGCGCCGTGATATTCAAAGTAGCTGAACAGGAATCCGTCCTTGAGATAGATGGAATAATTCCTGATATTGCATTGCCGGATCATTTCCAGCACGCCCGGCCACACATCCGCGTGATAGCGCACATATTCGGCTTCGGTTTCCGGCCTGACCCGAATCACCATTCCGTATCGTTCCATATGTTCGGAACCATCCTATCAGTGAGCCGCCTAGGCCGTGACCTGATCCCATTTACACGAGTTCGTGCGAGGTATATACATAGGAACTTAGACCGAGTCCAACCATGCACAAGAGGCTGAGCCGCTGGGGTGTCGGTCCGAAGATCGTCGTATCCGTTCTCGCTTACGGTCTGATGGCATGGGCCGCAACCGACCTGTGGCCAGAGTACTGTTCAATGGATTGGCTGCCGCGGAGTGTCTCGGTGGTGACGGGCACGGCTCTGGTGGCTTTGGGCCTGCCACTGTGGCTGGCCGCCGGAGCGTCGGTGATGCGGGCGTATAACTGCGATCAGTTGGTTGTCTCGGGGGTGTTCCGGCTGTGTCGGCATCCGCTCTATGCGGCGTGGATCGTGCTGTTGCTTCCAGGCATCGCGATCCTTACAGCGTCGTGGCCGTTCCTTCTGATGCCCTTGGTAGCGTACGGTGTTTTCAAGGCGCTGATAGGTCGCGAAGACGATTATCTCGAGGAGCGGTTTGGGCAAGCTTATCTCGACTATCCCGCCCGGTCAAATGAAGTGATTCCAATGCCGCGATAAGAGTCCAGGAATGGGCTGCCGCCACGCCGCGCTGCTCCCCCTGTGTCACCATAATCAATATGATTTCACGTCGCGCACTTGTGCAGTCGGCGGTGCTGGCCTCCGCGGTCCGGACACCTGCTCCCGCCGCTCCGGCCACCGCACCCCGGCAGAGATTTGCGGTCTCAACGTATTCGTACTGGCATTTCAAGCCAGTGAAGTACCCCATTGATAAGGTGATCGATCATGCCGCGCAGTTGGGATTCGACGGCGTGGAGTTGCTGCACCGGCAATTCGAGAGCGAGTCCACCGCCTACCTGAACAAGCTCAAGAGGCAGGCCCTGGCGCGTGGACTGGACCTGGTGATGCTTTCCATCCATCAGGACTTCGTGTCGCCCGACGCCGCCGAACGCAAGAAGATGATCGATCACACGGTCCACTGCATCGACCTCGCGGTGCAGTTGGGGATCCCCGCCGTCCGGCTCAATTCCGGACGCTGGAAGACCATTCCATCCTTTGACGACCTGATGAAGGTGAAGGGTGACGAACCGCCGTTAGCCGGCTACACGCACAAAGACGCCGTGAAGTGGTGCGTCGATTCGATCCGCGAGTGCCTGCCCGCCGCCGAGAAGGCCGGCGTGGTGCTGGCGCTGGAGAATCACTGGGGCCTGACCACCTCGGTGGATACCTTGCTCGACATCGTGCACACGGTGAACTCACCGTGGCTGAGCATCAATCTCGATACCGGGAACTTCCCCGGGGACCCGTACGCCGGGCTCGAGAAAGTGGCGCCGCAAGCCATCATCGTGCAAGCCAAAACGTACTACGGCGGCGGCGAGTGGTACACGCTCGATCTGGACTACAAACGGATCGCGAATATCTTTCGCAAGGCTGGATATCACGGCTACATCTCGTTGGAGATGGAAGGAAAAGAAACTCCGGAATCCGCCGTGGCCAAGAGCCTGGAGATGCTGCGGAACGCCTTCGCATGATCCGTGTGGTTCTGCTGGCCGCGCTTTGCGGATTCGCGTCCGCGCAGACAATCACCCCGCCGGAGAAGCCCGTTGACGGCGCCGGGCGGGCGCCCGATCCGAAGGCGGCTGCGGCGCCGGCGCCGGCCGGCGATTCGCAAAACCGGCGCATCGAGCTCAACCTGCTCGGCCGCGCGAACACAGCGGCGGGGGAAAGCCGGCGCAACGAGAACATCCATTTCAATTTGATCGACAATAATGCGCTGAAGGAACTCAACGTCCGGCTGGGCACCACCGCCACCATTACGGATTTCCGTCCCGAGCGTGGATACTTCGGCGTCGAGTACGGCAACGCGCCGACACCGGTGCTGCACGTTTCACCCCTGTCGCGCGCGCTGAAGGGCTGGCACGGCAACGTGTTCGGATCTCACCAGAACAGTATTTTCAGCGCACGTTCCTTCTTTCAGGTAGGAGCCGTGAAACCGGCCCATGACAACGAGTACGGATTCAATACGGGCATCGGCCTATGGCGCGGCGCGAACCTGACGCTGGGCGGGTCGCAACAGAAGATTCGGGGAAGCGTCAATGGCAACGTTCTGGTGCCCATGCCCGGGAGAACGCACTTCCACCTCTCCGGACCCGGAGGTCCGCGCGCTCATTAACCGGTGGTTGGCGGCTTACCCCACCGAGCTTCCAAACCGCACCGACGTCGATCCGCGCGCGTTGAACACGAACTCGCCGCAGCGCATCGACAGCAACAATGCCACCGTGCGTCGTCGATCAGTCGCTGGGCGCGCGGGACCACCTCGTGGCCTCCTACAATCACACGTCGCAATTCGTGAAAGCGTTCCAACTGGTGGCGGGACAGAATCCCGACACCGACACGAGATCGCACAGCGTGCGGTTGACCTGGACCCGTGTGTGGGATGCCAATACCACCATGGACGTGAGCGCCGGGTTCGATCGCGTGGGGTCGTTTCTGCATCCGGAGCCGAACGCGGTGGGCCCGATGGTGTCGGTCCCAGGACTCGAGACCTTGGGTCCGCTGGCCATCATCCCCATCCGCCGCGCGCAGAATCTATATAAGGAGGCCGCCACGGCGCGACGGGTGGCGGGCAACCACCAACTCACCGCCGGCTTCCAATTACTGCGACGCCAGCTCAACGGACTCGAGACCGACGCTCATCGGGGATTTTACGGCTTTTCGAACGATTTCGGACGAACCGCCATCCAGAACTTCCTGCTGGGAACACCCAGCCAGTACATCCAGTCCATCGGCGACACTCATCGGGGGTTCCGTGAATGGGAGATGCAGTTCTATGCGGGCGATAACTGGAAGATAACTCCCACGCTGACGGTGCAGTTCGGCCTGCGTTACACGCCCGTCACTACGCCGACGGAGGTCAACAATCGAAATCAGATTCCTTATGGGACACAGTTGAGGAACCTGGGACCCACCTTCGGAATTGCCGACCGCCTGCCGGATCGATGGGGCGTGATTCGCGCGGCTTACGGCGTTCATTTCGGCGAGATCTATCCGGTGACGTTTCAGCAGGTGCGGTTCAGTCCTCCGGGAAGTTCGAAGATCGTGGTAACCGCGCCGAATATTCTCGATCCGCTCAATAGCCCCGGCGCGGATCCCCGGGGCAATCTCTACCTGCTGGACCCGAACCTGCGCGCGCCCTATGAGCAGCAATATAACTTCACCTGGGAGCCGGATCTCTCGAGTAAGTGGCGACTCCAACTGGGCTATGTCGGCAGCCGGGCACAAAGCCTGCTCATCATGTGGTACCTGAACCGCGCCGTGGCGGTTCCGGGCATTCCGCAGACGACGGCTACCATCAACGCTCGCCGGCCGGATCAGAGGTACGCGGATATCCGGTGGGTGCTGAACGGATCGCGCGCCTATTTTGACGCGGCGCGTGTGGCGCTGATGCTGCAGCAGTGGAAGGGACTCTCGATGGACGCGGCCTACTGGTTCAGCAAAGCCATCGACCTGGGCAGCGCATATAGCGGCACGGCCTACGATGTGGACTCGCGCCTGTCGCGCAGCCAGTCGATGTTTGAGACGCAGAAGGATATGAGGGCGGTGAGCACGTTCGATCAGCCGCACGCGTTTCTGATTCGCGCCGGTTACCTGGCGCCGGCCCGGATCGGCCACTGGAATCTGTCGAGCGTGGTGCTGCTGAAGTCGGGTTCGCCGTTCACGGTGGGAGCGGGGTCGGACTCGCCCGGCTATGGAAACGTCGACGGCAATGGCGGCGATCGTCCGAATTTGCTGATGCCGGCAATTCTCGGCCGCTCCATCGATAATCCCGACACGTCGCGGGCTTTGCTGCCGCGGTCGGCATTCAGCTACATCGGCCCGACGGATCCGGGCGGAAATCTGGGCCGCGACACGTTCCGGCGCGGAGGCTACCGGAACGTGAATGCGTCGCTGAGCCGGCAGTGGGCGCTGCCGGGAGAGACACAGCTGACGCTGCGGGCGGAATCGATCAACTTGTTCAACACCCCGCAGTTCGCGGCTCCGGGATCGGACCTCGCCAGCCCCAACTTCGGCCAGATCACCAACACGCTGAATGACGGAAGGACTTTCCGGTTCGGGTTGACCGTGGGTTGGTGAAGCCGGACTTGTCTCACGGTTCTTTTTGGAGAACTTGGGGCTCACCGTAGGCTCGGGCATCGAGCCCGTACTGTAGAAGGAATTTCCTTGCCGCATCGGTTGGAGCGGTGATGATCGTTCGGTCGTCCTGGGTTTGCGCCGGGAGTTGGGACAGGGCCTGTTGTCTTAGCCAGGGCGAGTCCAAGAAGGACATGCGCAGTGTGGCGCCGTCGTACCAGACTCGCATTGGGGTGTGGGCTGGAATCTGGAATGGCTCTTCGTTTTTGGATATCAGGTCCAGTAGTTTTGCATCACCTGTTTCGAGCATCCAGGCGTCGAACTTGATTGCGGACGACGATTTGTCCAGATAGGTGATCGCGTAATGGTTTCCGGACCGCGTGATGACGTAGGTTTCGCTATCGTCTTTGTCGTGCCAGATACCCAGCAGCGCCGGGTCGAGCGTGGCTTCTTTGTCCGTCACGAAGGGATTCAGTAAGACGAGCTTGGAGCAGCCCGTCAGAAGTAGGGTGGCCATGAGGGCCAGGGCCAACGTGGATTGTCGCATTTCTAATTCCTCCACTGAGGAACAGCGACACGGAATTGCGCGGATTGCACTATAGCCGGCGAAATCTCAAGATTTTTGCGATCCCGACTTTCAGCGGCGCGTAATTGGCGGCGGCTACCATCAGCGTGAGCCCGGTTACCAACAGGAGAACCGGCCACACGGCCCGGTTGTGAAAATACTCCTGCTGCAACCGGAAAACCCCGATGGCGAGGAAGAGCAGGCCGCTGGCGAAGAAGTTCTTCATCTGTCGCGGAATGCTTCCGAAAACGAACACCATGCGGTTGCCGGCAGCAGCCACTCGAGGATATGCGCTTCCCGGGGAGTCTTCGCAGCAATAGCCAGCAGCAGCAAGGACGTCATGACGTGACCGGGAATTACAAAGCGGAATGATTTGCCGACCATATGCACCTGATCCGATGACGTCCAATCGCAAATGCGGTCGATGGCGAAATAGATGCCGGCGTTCAGGATGAACAAGTATTCCAGCTGGCCGCGAGTCCAGGGAGAGACACGGTTGAGCCATTGAGCGTACGGCTCATGGAAGGCGGCAAGGCCGCTCAAAGCGGCCCAGGTGAAGGCGACGGCCATGGGGTAGAAATACCGGGAATCGTTTTTGCAGCCGGCGGCGCTCCAGCACCAGGCCCGCGGCCATGAACAGAAGCGCGCAGGGGATCAGGTTGAGATAGAGGCGGCCGGGATCTTTATCCAGCCAATCGATCAGGCCCATGCGAAGGAGCGTGGCCAGCGACAACAGGGCAGCCAGGACGGCGAGCATGAGTGAGAAGACGGGTGCGAGGGTGAACCGGCGCATCCACCAACAGATAGGAAGCCCGGCCAGGAGGGACCACCACAACTGGGCATTGGTAGCCTCTTTGGCAAACTGGAGGCGATGAAAGAGTTCCAGGCGGACCTGCCCCTGAGTGATCCCAGTGAACAAGTGCGTTTCCTCAACGGTCACCAGCACGGCAACGGGCGCCATCGCGCAGAATGCCAGCAGGTAGGCGACGGCCACTCGAAAATGCTCGCGCCGCCAACTGCGGACGCCGATCCAGGCCACCGGCAGGGCCGCGGCCCAGGCGGTCAAAAGGGCCGAAGGCCCGGAAAGGGCGGGGTACCGAAAGAACGTGAGGAACGCGGCTCCAACGGCCAGTATCCACGCGCCCAGGTATAGGGTCACCTGTGGCATGGTGAGGCGCCGGGCTTCCATAATCCAGGCATCCTCGCGATCGATCAGCCTTTCATACCGTTTCCGAATGCCGTCGAACTCGCCATCGGAAATGATCTGGTCGTGCCGCCAAGATTCCAGATCGCGCACGTGTTGGGCTACCTTGCCGGCGATCAAGCGTGCGTAAGTGGCGGGTTCAGCCAGAACGGCCTCCTGGGCCAGGAAGCGACGAAGGTCGTCAGCCATATCGGCAGCCGATGGATAGCGCTGGGCGGGATCCTTTTCCAAGGCTTTCAAGCAGATGTTCTGAAGATCTCGCGGTATGGCGGACGCGCGGCGGCGCGGCAGCGGAGGGTCTTCCTCGCGGATGCGGCGCAACAGATCGGAGACGGTGCCTCCGTGAAACGGCGGCTCGCCGGTTAACAGCTCGTATAAGACGGCTCCGAGAGAGAAGACGTCGCTGCGGGCGTCCAGCATCTGAGCGCCGGCAGCTTGTTCCGGCGACAGGTACTCGGGGGTGCCGGCAATATCGCCTGCCATGGAGAGCCGTTCGTGTTGCCCGAGATCGAGCGCCAGTCCGAAATCGAGCAGTTTGGGTTCCAGGTCAGCGCCGACCAGGATGTTGGCCGGTTTCAGGTCGCGATGGATGACGCCCTGTCCATGGAGAAAGTGGACGGCTAACGCAACCTTCAGCATGATTTCCGCGCCGTTGCTCAAACGTCAGTCTGGAAGACGCCCGGGTGAGTGGAGCACCCTCGACATATTCCATGACGAAATGCGGTGGCTCGTCCGCCGGGCCGAGACTATAAATGCGCGCGATGTCAGGATGATTCAATCGGGCCATGGCGCGAGCTTCCGCCATGAAACGGGCTCGGAGCGACGGATCGCCGGCGTAGCGCGCGGTCAGTGTTTTGATGGCGACCTTGCGGCCCAGGGCCTCATCGATGGCGAGGAAGACGCGGCCCATGCCGCCGGAGCCGATCTCCTCAACGATCTTGTGGCCGGACAGGCGATCCGGCAGAGCGGCTACGGGTTCCACGGCGCGTTCTATTTCCGCCAAGTGCGGCCAACTCCGGAGCCAGGTCAGCGAAGATTGCGGGCTCAGTGTCCCGAAGGAGCCCTTCTTCCGAGCGGCGGTCGAGCAGATCAGCCAGCGCTTCGGCGAGGAGTTTCTCGCGATCATCGTCCATTACGGCTCACCGGCCTGGCAAATCGTGCGAAAGCGCTTCACCGCGCGGTATACCAACAGCGCCACCGCCTCGCGGGATTTGCCAAGGCGCTCCGCCATCTCGGCGGTGGAGATCCCCTCGATCTTAGCCATGAGGATCGCCTGCCGGTAGTCTTCGGGAAGCTCGTTCAGACGGGCCATCAGTAACCGTTCGACGGCCTCCTGCTGAGCAAACACCCGGCTCGGCGTCCGGCTGTCGGCTGGTTCTGGACCGAGTGGGTTGCTCTCGGAACGAAAGCGGACGTCCTCCCCCGCGCGGCAGTCCCGATTCCGATATCGCACCCGGTCAATGATGACGTGGTCGGCGATGGAGGAGAGCCATCTCATGAAGCTGCCGGGAGATTGGTAGGAGAATCCGCTGATGTCGCGAAAAGCGCGCAGGAGGGTCTCCTGAACCAGATCCTCCACTTCGGAAGACTCTCGCCCGCCAGGACTGAGTTTGAAGTATACGAGCACGGCCAGACGCCGGCGATACTTCTCGAATGCCAGCGAGAGAGCCTGGGAATCGCCAGACTTCGCTTTCTCGAGCAATCTGAATGTCGATGTGGGGGACTCCATGGTCCGGCCTGATCTATGATATCGGAAGCCGGAATTTCACACGGGGCTCACTGAGGAAAGACAGAGCTCACAATCTGATTTTGGTTCCGATAGTGATCTCTGTTTTCAATAGTGAGCCCCGTGTGAAACTCCGATGCCTACGCCCCGAAGCGGGCTATTCCAGGTGGCAACCTGTTGAGAATTGCCTGAAGAAACCCCCGCGCAAGCTCAATGGATTCTCGCGCTTCCTGCAAGGTTGGCTCCCAGGGCGCGCCAGGATATCGGAACCTGGCTGCATACTCGGTCAACGGCGTGACGTCTTCAATTGCCTTAGCGAGCGTGCCGTCGATCCGTTCGCACAATTCGCCCAATTCCTCGAGATTGTGCGTCTTGCGAAAGGCCGCGTCATGCCACGTCAGCCAAGCCTTCATCGCTTTCTCTACCCCCTGTTGACAGTGGAACAGAGCGTCTCTGATAAAGGGAGGTGTCGCGATCAGATCATGCTGCGCGTTAGCCAAATCTTCCCTGGCGCGCAGAAGCCACTCCCGGGTGTTCGAGACAAGGACCGGATCAGCTTCCATACAGGAGTCTGCCCTCTCGAACGACAGTCGAAGGAAATGACGCCTTGAGATGCAACTGCCGGTCGAACTGGCTCTGCGGCCAAACCTGAAAGTCGGCAGCTACCCCGGTTCCGCGAAGAGCTCGGTATCCAGGATTCCCTCGCCGAAGATGCAGTGGAGCATCGTCGGGAAGAATCACCATCAGGTCATAGTCGCTGTCTGGCCCAGCATCCCCGCGCGCAGTGGAGCCAAAGAGGTAAATCCGTTCCGGGTGATACACTCCCACCAACCGGCGGACCACCTCCTTCAGTAGGGGATCGTCCGCCGACGGGGCTTTCGTCATCTCAGTTCGGGGGTCTTGCATCGCCTTGAATCCACTCAGTTTCAGCTGTCTTCCATAGTGAGCCCCGTGTGAAATCCGGATCGACCCCACCGCTTGCGAACCTGCTTCTGGTACTCCAGCGGATCCACACGCCTTCCGGCCAGAATGCCGGCGGCTGCTTTCCAGCTCCGCGGAATTCGCGGGACTGGTCGGCTACCTGTAGTGGTTATTTTCATCAACTTCAGTCTCCCACAAGCCGGGAAGTCTCAAATCATGATTCCGATAGTGCACTCCGTCTTAATACTGAGCTCCGGGTGTGCGCTCTGTGTGAAATCCTAAACGCATGGCCATCTCAATTGTGAGACTCGGTTCACCGCGAACGGCGGATGAGGGAATCCGCATTGGCACCGTTCGGCGGCCACCTCGGGGCGTCCCCAAGTCCGATTTCGCCAAGCGAGACTTCTACGATGTCTGGTTCCCCAACCTCGCTCCCAGCACCGAACTTGTTAAAGAGGCGTTAGCCGCGGGAGACTCGCGGTCGTGGGTTCGCAAGTATCGGCGTGAGATGTCTGAGCCCGATCACAGCCGTGTGCTGGATCTGCTGGCTGCGCTATCGCACAGTGCCGACTTTTCCGTCGGCTGTTACTGCGAGGACGAGAGCCGGTGTCACCGTTCTGTACTGCGGGAGTTACTGGCCGAGCGCGGCGCCAAAATTCGTCAGTAAGTCCCCAACACCACGCGCAGCACTTGGGGCTCGGAGGCGAAGTTCAGCCCCCAGTCGGTCTGGTCGCCATTCCAGATCCGCACGGGGTGGAACACTCCGTTTGTATATCTGCCCTCCTCTACGCGAAGGAAGTCGCGCTGTTTGGCCGAATCCGTGTCGAGGTTGGAAGTCCACGCGGCAGTACAGGCCAGTGACGAGAAACTCATTCTCACCCAGTTGTGCGACCAGGGCGCGGCCGATTGGCTCGGGATTGCCGCCAGGGGGATTGCGGCGGCCGAACGGCTGCGCACCGTAAGTCACCACTGCCCTCCAAGCCCCGAACTGGAGGGTTTGCGAGTGGGTCTCCTTCTCTTCGGCGACGGCCTGCAGTTTTCCTTCGAAACTCAGCTTCGCGATCTCGCGCGCCATGGGGCCCACGAGTTTGTAGTTCAGGGCGAATTGCGCCAGTGACTCCTCATTGACCCGCGTAGCGCCCAGCGGCGCGTTCGTGTAACCGGTGTAGTCGATTCCGAACGGCGAAAAGCCGATCCCCTGATTTCCCAGCACGGAAAAGAAGTAGCGGGCGTAGGCCGGCGCGCTACCGGTCTCGGGGACAAACAGCGGATTGTCGGGGCGCCGGTATAGCTCCAGCACCTTGAGATAGCGGGCGCTGTCGCTCATGTAGATGTCCGGCGCGACGAGGTCCAGCGCCGGCGCCGCAGCTTTCCAAATGGCGATGACGTTATCGGTGGGACCGCCGCTTTCGTAACTCCCGGGAGGGCCCGGCTTCAATGGATCGCGCAACGCCGCGTTGGCATAGAGCGGCAGGGCATATTCGGCCTTGCCCGCAGCCGCCACTTGTCCGATGAAATGCGCCACGGACCAGGCATGGAAATACTCGTCGGCATCGGCGCCGAACACGTGAGACCAGTTCCCTCCCCCGGTTTTCCCAAAAGCTGTCAGCAGAGCTGAAGGCACTGGGCCTTCGAACAGCTTCTGGGCGGCGGGCGAATAATCGCGGATGCTGCCCCAGGAGCCGGGCTCGTTTTCCACTTGCACCATGATGATGGTTCGCTGCGGATCGGCGATCTTCAGATGACGCATGAACGCGGCGAAGGCTTTGACGTCCGCCGCGAGTGTCGCGGGCGCGTGGGGCGAAGGAGAGTCCACCGGGCGGCCCTTCGATCCGATGATGCGCGGGTATTGTTCGGGCTGGCGCTTCATCCACATCGGCATGTAGTGCGAACTGCCGTTCTTCCAGGTACCGAACCACAGCAGCGCCAGCCGGACGCGATGCTCGCGGGCCTGCTTCAGCAACAGGTCCACAATCGAGTAATCAAAGCGGCCCTGGTCGGGTTCGAACTGCTCCCAGTAGATCGGGATCTCCAGCGTGTTAGCGTGAACGAAATCGATGGCCGACCATACTTTGGGCATCATGGCGGGCCAAGCGCTCGAATTGTTCGCCTGCGCGCCGAGGATCAGGAATGGAGCGCCGTCCACCAGGAGTGCATGGCGGCCATCCTTCTGCACGATGCGGGGAATTGGAACGGGTGGGGTCTGGGCACAGGCCAGGAACGCGCTGCCGATGAGGGCTGATATAAGGACGTGGGACCGGTTCATAGCACACTCATCTAATCACGAATCTGGACCGGCATCTCCGCTGCCGCGTTCCGGGGCGTCCGCGCTTGGCATATGCTATCCAGAGCAAGACTTCCCGAAATTAAGGAGAATCCAATTCCCATGAAATCCGGCTGGTCCCGAAGAAACCTGATGCAGGCACTTGGCGTGACTGCGGTTGCTCCGTCGCTTTCCCCCGCCGCTCCGGCCCGGCAGTGGCCGATCGTCGAGGGACCCGACACTCCCAAACTCTGTCTCGGTATGCCCGCGGACGAAGCGGGCATGCGGAAAGTGAAGCAGATCGGCGTCGATCACCTGATCGGCGGCCTGGGGCGAATTCCCTGGACGGAGGAGGATCTCCGCGCGCGCCTGGACCGGTACAAGCAGGGCGGCCTAACCATCTACAACCTGATGATCGGCGGATTCAACAAAGCGATCTACAACCGCCCTGGCAAGGACGAGGAAATCGAGAACGTCCAAAAGTCGATCCGCGCCGCCGGCAAAGCGGGATTGCCCGTGGTGGAGTACAACTGGTACGCGCACCGCGCCATGGAAGGCTATTACGAGGAAACCGGGCGCGCGGGATCGGGTCGCACATCGTTCGATTACGAAAAGATGAAGGGACCTTCCACCGCTCGAAAGCGAAGGCGCCCACACCCTGGACGAGATGTGGGCCAACATCACCTACTTCCTGAAGGCGATTGTCCCGGTGGCCGTAGAATCGGGTGTTCGCCTGGCGCTGCACCCCAACGATCCGCCCGCGCCGCTGAGCCGCGGATCCGAGCAGATCATGGCCACGGTGGCCGGATGGAAGAAACTCATCAGCATCGTGGACAGCCCGGCCAACGGCATCACGTTCGATTGCGGCGTCACCCGCGAAATGGGTGAAGATCCCATCGAGGTCTGCAAATACTTTGCCAGCCGCAAGCGGATCAACCACATGCACTATCGGAACGTGATTGTCCGCAAACCGTACGAGAGCTATGCCGAGGTGTTCATCGACGAAGGCCAGGTGGACATGTTCGGCGTGATGAAGGAACTGATCCGCAATAAGTACAACGGCAGCATCTATCCCGAACACCCGCGGGCGCTCGATTACGACCGCGAGCGCGGGCCGATCAGGGGCTATCCGGGCGGCGGCGGGTACACGGGCGACGTCTTCGATATTGCCTACGCCCGGGCCATGATGCAAGCCGCCATCGCATCGGTGTAGACCGCTTTCCTGCTTTCCTTTAATTTGCGGGCGAAGCGGTGACCCGTAGTCCGGTTGGGGACTCCCCCTGACTCTTGAGGGACCTGTCCCTCGCGGCAAGATGTAGAATCAATACAACCCTGAGGTCAGGCATGAGGAAGCCCAGATCCGCGCGTTTCTGCTTTTCGGCGTTTGGGCTCGGGATTTGTTGCGCATTGGCGCAGACCGCTCCGCCCGCTGCCGAGATGAACCTGCGGGAGACCCCCGCCACCTTCAAGACCAGGGTGAACCTGGTAATGGTCCCGGTGATTGTCCGCGACCGCCAGGGACGCGCCGTTGTGGATCTCAAGCAGGACGATTTTCAGTTGTTCGACAAGGGCAAGCTCCAGGTCATCTCCAAGTTCTCCATCGAGAGACCCGGCATGCCGGCGGCACGACCTCAACCGATAACAGACACTGCGGCGAACCTAGCCGGGGGAGCCGTCGCCACCGCCCATGGCTCTGCCGGAACGGTTTATCGCACTGCTGTTTGATGACATCCACACCACCTTTCCCGACTTGGTGCACGCGCGCGATGCCGCCGCACGGTTCATCACAACATCCCTGAAGCCGGAGGATCGTCTGGCGATCTACACGACTTCGGGACAAACCAGCCTGCCATTCACCGCCGATCGCTCGCAGCTGCAGGACACTCTCGCACGGCTGAGACCGCATCCGATTGCCAGAACTGCCGTCTCCGAGTGCCCAACGATGGACTACTACCTCGCCGACTTGATCCAGAATAAGAACGATGCGCGGGCTACCCAGGCGTTGATCGGCGAGACCATCATCTGCGCGCAGCTCCAGGGCGATGGAGCCGCTCAGACGGCGGCATCGATGGTGCGGTCGGCGGCCGTGCAATGGGTTGCCAGCGGCGAACAGGAGACGCGGGTGGCGCTGTCCACCATCCGGGAAGTAGTGCGAACCATGTCGGCCATGCCCGGTCAACGATTGGTGATCCTCGCTTCAGTGGGATTCCTTACCCCGAACCAGCAGTTCGAAAAGAACGACATCATCGACCGTGCGATTCGCTCGAGTGTGATCATCAGTGCGCTGGACGCCCGCGGACTGTACGTCGTGGACGGGCTGGGAGACATTTCGATTCGCCAATCCGCGACGGCGGAAACTACGGCCATGCGAGGCCAGTTCGCCCACGAGTCGGCTTTGCTGCAGGGCGAATTGCTGGCGGAACTCGCCGAGGGGACGGGCGGTACGCGTTTCCACAACAGCAACGATCTCGGCGGTGGTTTCGAACGGCTGGGCGCTTCGCCCGAAGTCATTTACATGCTCGGGTTCTCTCCTCAAAATTTGAAGATGGATGGCAGCTTCCACGGGCTGAAGGTGGGGCTGAAGATGCGCACCAAGGATCTGGCGCTGCAGGCCCGCCGGGGCTACTACGCTCCCAGGCACCTGGCCGACCCGGCCGAGACGGCGAAGCAGGAGATTGAGGAAGCGATATTCTCCCGCGACGAAATGGGCGACATCCCGTTGGAGTTGCACAACCAGTTCTTCAAGACCAGCGACGACAAGGCGAGAGTCTCCGTGATCGCCCGCATCACCCTGGCCAGCCTGCCGTTCAAGAAGCTGGACGGCAGGAACCGCGACGATCTCACGGTGGTTTCCGCCTTGTTCGATCGCAACGGGAATTACGTTATCGGCAACCACAAGGTTGTTGAGATGCGATTGCTCGACAGCACTCTCGAGAAGCAGCGATCCGCCATCACGCTGAGGACAAACTTCGACGTGATTCCGGGCGGTTACATGATCCGGGTTGTGGTGCGCGACTCGGAAGGGCAGATGATGGCGGCGCGGAACGGCGCCGTCGAGATTCCCTGAAATGAGGCATTCCATGCAGTTTTGCCGAAGTATTCTATTGTTGGGATGGCTGGCCGCCGCCGCGGCGCCCGGACAGGAAACTCCGGCGCAACCCGCACCCAGCACGCCGGTAATCCGGACGGAGAAGCGGCTGGTGCTGGTGGACACGGTAGTTACCGACAAGAAGGGTAACTATATCCGGGACTTAGCTCCCAAGGAGTTCCGCGTCTGGGAGGATAACAAGGAACAGGAGATTTCCGCGGTGAGCTATGAGGCCGATCCGGCAGCGGCGGCCCGTTCTCAGAAGCGATATCTCATCCTGTTCTTCGATAACTCCACCATGGGAGCGGCGGAGCAGAGCCAGGCGCGTCTAGCCTCCGAGAAGTTCATCGATGCCAATGCCGGCCCGGACCGGCTGATTGCCATCGCCGAGTTCGGAGGGCGCCTGCGGATCGCTCAGAACTTCACACCCGACTCGGGGAAACTGAAGGCCGTGGTCAGGGGCGTCAAATTCTCCAGCGTTTCGCCTGTCGAGACCGTGGAGGTGGCTTCGATCGGTGCGCCTCCAATCGGGAGGGCCGAAGCCGACTTTGGAGTTCGCAGCCTGACGCTGGCCTTGCGCAGCCTGGCGAAGAACGTCGCGGCGGTGCCGGGTAGAAAGACGCTGGTACTGTTCACGGCGGGGTTTCCACTGACCAATTTAAACCGGCCTGAGGTGAGCGCTGCCATCGATGCCTGCAACAAGGCGAACGTCGCCATTTACCCCATCGACGCTCGCGGTCTTGTGGCGCCCGGGGGCGTAGACGCACCGCGCGGCGCGTTGAATGCCGGATCTCCGTTCCGTCTCGCCTCATTCGCTGGTTCCAGTCCATTCGTGCTGGCCGCATTCGATCCGCAATCACAGCGCGGCGGCAGCACCGGAGGCGGGGCAACGGGCGGAGGGGCATCGGGTGCAGGCGCGTCGCGAGGAGGCGGTGCGCCATCCGGCAGTCCGAGCGGCGGATCGCCCGGCGGAGGCTACAGCGGTGGGCGAGCCAGCCCTAACCCCAATATTCCCGGTAACCCCGGGTATGGACGCGGCAACCCGACGGGAGCGAACAATCCGGGTTGGCGGGGATCGACCAATCCGGGCGGAACTCCAAACAGCATGCCGCTGAATCAATCGCCCTACGCCCGCAATCCCTACAATCAGCCCCAGCGAGTTCTTCCGAACCTGGGTGAGCTGCCCTCCGGCAATCAGGAAGTCATGTATCTGCTGGCCGGCGGCACCGGAGGGTTTGTTATCGTCAACACCAACGACTTGCTCGGCGGCCTGGAGAAGATCGGCCATGAGCAGAACGAATACTACGTAATCAGTTATACTCCGGCGGAATCCGAGGAAGGGAGCTGCCATTCACTCCGCGTCAAAGTGAGCCGGGGAGGCACATCGGTTCGCTCGCGCAGCGGTTACTGCAACGTGAAGCCGACGGATGTCCTGGCGGGCGATCCCACGGAGAAAGAACTCGAGAACCACGTGGCGGGCTCCGCGGCGGGGAGCATGCCGGGTTCCATCCGCGTTCCGTTTTTTTACACCTCGAACGATACGGCCCGTGTTGACGTGGCGCTGGAGATACCTACCGACTCGCTGAAGCCCGAGAAGAAGAAAGGTAAACTGCACGCGAGCATCAATGTGCTGGGTATCGCCTATACCGCGGAGAACAAGGTAGCTGCCCGCTTCAGCGACACAGTGAAGCTCGACTTCGAAAACAAGAAAGAATTCGAGACCTTCCAGGAAAAGCCTCTCGATTACGAAAACCAATTCGAGATCGCCTCCGGGAAATATACGCTCAAAGTGGTCTACAGTTCCGGCGCGAGTTTTGGGAAGGTGGAAGTCCCGTTGTTAGTCGATGCGTATGACGGGAAGAAGTTCAGTATGAGTGCAATTGCGCTCAGCAGAAAGCTGCAGCCAGTGTCGGCCCAGTCCGGGCTCGATTCGGCGTTGCTGGAAGGGAAGACTCCTCTAATTACTCAAGGCCTGCAAGTTGTTCCCACGGCAAACCGCGGCTTTTCGAAGTCCGACCAGGCGGCGATCTACGCGGAGTTGTACGAACCGCTGCTGGCGAGCGCCAAACCGCCGCGGGTCGGTATCCAGCTTCGGGTTCTGGAGGTGAAGAGCGGAGAGCAGAAATTCGACTCCGGCGTGGAGCCGCTCGATGAAATCATCAAAACCGGAAATCCCGTCGTCGTGGTCGGCATGCGTCTGCCACTCGAAAAGCTGGCTTCGGGTGCCTACCGGCTGGAGTTGAAAGCAATTGACACCGCCGGGAGTGCGCCGATAGTTCGAACCGCCGACTTCGAAGTACAATAACGTTCCGGCGAGTATGCCTGGCTACGAACAGGACTTCAGCGAGGCGTCCCGATTAGAGCAGGAAGGGGACCGAGCGGCGGCGGCACGTCGCCCCGCGGCCGGCTTCTACCGGGCTGCGCAGAATCGCCTGATGCCCTGCGGCCGAATTTGGACCGACCGTGACGAGTACGAACGGCACATGGCGGCATTCGAGCGCCTGCAGGAAAAACTGTACGAATTGGATCAGCACGGGCTGTTACAAGGAGGAGATGCACCCGCGGAGGCCGTTCCCGGAATCCACCAATCCGGACGAGGCGTGGCTCGAACTCGCGCTTCAGCGCCGGTTCGAGGAAGCGGCCCGCCTCTTGGAGCCCAGAGCATCCGGTTTGGTCGGCATGGGCTACTACGCCAGCCGCGGCTACCAGAGTGGAGGCTGTGGCGGATGAAGCGCACCGGAACCACGATCCCTGGGGAGCCCGCATCTCCTATGTGGAAGCTCTGGAGAACTACCTGCTGTACTCGGTCTTTCCGGCCCGTGGAGATAGTGAAGGGGTGGGGTTTGACTTGGCGGAACAGGTGCTTCTGAAGCTGGAAAAACTGGAGGAGTAAGTCGCCGTCACGCGGCGACTGATATACTGAACACACCCCCCAACATAAAGGAGTAGTTCAGATATGAATATAGGTTTTTACGGGCACGTGCGCCAGTACCACAACATCAAAGCGGAAATCGACGCCAATATCCGAAGGAGGTGCTGGAGAGCGGCCAGTATGTGATGGGCCCTATGCTGAAGCGGTTCGAGAAGGAACTGGCCGCTTATCACGGGATGAAGTACGCCGTTGGCGTGGGCAACGGAACGGATGCCTTGTGGCTTGCCGTTCCTGGCGCTGGGCATCGGGCCCGGGCGACGAGTGCATCACCACCACCAACACGTTCTTCGCCACCGCCGAGGCCATCTGGGTCGCCAATGCCACGGCCGTCTTCGTCGATTCCGATCCCAAGAACCAACTGCATCGATCCGTCGAAGATCGAAGCGGCCATCACGCCGAAGACCAAGGCGATCGTGCCGGTGCACCTGTACGGGCAGTGCGCGGACATGAAGGCCATCCGCAAGATTGCCGACAATCACGGGCTCTTCGTCATCGAGGACAACGCGCAGGCATCGGCGCGCCGGAGACGGCTTCCGCATCGGCGAACTCAGCGATGCCGTCTGCACCAGCTTCATCATCCAGAAGAACCTGGGCACGTTCGGCGACGGCGGCGCGGTGGTCACCAACAACGAGAGTATCGATCGCGCGGTGCGGCGGCTTGCGCAATCACGGCTCGGAGAAGCGTTCCTGCCACAGCATGGGCTTCAACAGCCGCCTGGACGATCTTCACGCCGGCGTGCTGAGCGCCAAGCTGAAACACATCGACGGTGGAACGATCTCGGCGGAAGTGGGCCGCGCGGTACACAGCAGGCCTGGATGGAGCCGCCAACTTCACGCTGCCCTATCAGACGCCCGGCTATCGCCACGTCTATCATCTCTATGTGATCGAAACGAAGAAGCCGGAGCACCGCGACCAACTGCTGGACTTCCTGAACGGCGAACGGCATCGACGCCAAGTGCCACTACCCGATCGCGATCCATCAGCAGGAAGGATATCCGTGGGGCAAAGAAGCGCGGATCGCCGGTCCGATCCCCAGTCGGAACGCAATGCCGCCTGCTGTGTTTCACTGCCGATGTTCCCGGAACTGACCGACCGACGAAGTGGACTACGTGATCGCAAAGTCCTCGAGTGGGACCGGAAGGCGGCATAGCCGATGGATCGCAAATACAGGGTTGTCGTGGTGGGCATGGGCAAGCGCGGCATGCATCACGCGCCTGCATTTCCAGGCCAACGGCCGCTTCGAGGTGGCGGGCGTCTGCGACATCGACCCGGCGCGCGCCGATGCGGCCGCCGCCAAGCTCGGGGTGATGTCGAAGGGAACCGACGTCCGCCAGGTGGCCGCCTCTGCGCAGCCCGATGTCTTCTGCTTCTGCACCATGCCGAACGTGCGCACGGAGATGATCCGGGCGGGCATCGAGAGCGGCGCCCGGCTGATCGCCATGGAAAAGCCCGTAGCGCTCACCAGCGCCGAAGGCTTCGTGGTGCGGGACCTGCTGCAGGCCAGCGGCGTGAAGGCGGTGGTCAGCCACCAACATCGCTACGGCGTGCATTACCAGAAGGTACGGGAAATCATCGCCAGCGGTGCGCTGGGCCGTGTCCATACCGTGTATGGGACGGCCACCGGCTGGATGATGCACATGCTCTCCCACCTGATCGACTACATGCGCTGGTACAACGGCGAAGCCGACGCCGAGTGGGTGATGGCGCAGGCGCGGGCCGCGGGAAACTGGCGACGCCCATCCTTCTCCCGACTACATCGGCGGGTTTATCCATTTCGCCAACGGCGTGCGGGGCATCGTCGAATGCGGGGCGGGAGCACCGGACGTCCCGGAGGTGGACTACTGGTGGCGGAAGTGCCGCATCGGAGCGCAGGGCACGGACGGTTTCGCCGAGGTGCTGACCGGCGGAGGTTGGCGCGCCGTCACCAGGGAAGGGTTCTCTTCCGGAGAGGGCTGCATGAACTACGATCTGGACATGCCGCCGTACATGCAACAGATGGCCGATTGGCTGGATGACGAGAGCCGGGTGCACCCGTGCAACTTCGGGAGCGCGTACCGCGGGTTCGAGATCATGATGGCTCTGTGCCGCTCGGCGGTCCGGGGAGGACAGGTGGCGCTGCCCCTGACTTCGGGGGCCGATGAAGTGGGGATGCTCAGGGATTCGCTGCCGGATCGGAAGGTGATGCTTTCCATGGCGGCCAATGCCAAGGAGTATTTGTAGGGTGGGCGGGGGGTGGGACTCGAGCCCACCCCACCTCATCGATTATCTTGTTGATGCGGTCTCGAACTGCTCTTCTTCCGTCGATCCGGCCAGCGCCGTAGTGGACGCCATTCCGTGCGTCACCGCCTTGGTGATCTCGTCGAAGTATCCAGTGCCCACGAATCGCTGGTGCTTCACCGCGGTATAGCCATCGTGCTGGAGTCCGAACTCGCGTTGCTGGAGTTCGGAGTACGCCGCCATCCCAGTCTGGGCATAGCCCCGCGCGAGTTCGTACATGCTCAGATTCAACGAGTGGAATCCGGCCAGGGTGACGAATTGGAATTTGTAACCCATGGAGCCGAGCTCACGCTGGAATCGGGCGATGGTGGTATCGTCCAGCTTCGCTTTCCAGTTGAACGACGGTGAGCAGTTATAGGCCAGTAGCTTGCCGGGGAAGCGGTCATGAATGGCCTCGGCGAACTCCTGCGCTTCATCGATGTCCGGTTCGGACGTCTCACACCAGAGCATGTCCGCATACGGCGCATACAGCAATCCGCGCGAGATCGCGGCCTTGACACCGCCGCGATAACGGCGGAATCCGTCGCCGGTGCGCTCTCCGGTGAGGAACGGCTCATCGTGCATGTCGGTGCCGGTGGTGACCAGGCGGGCGCTGTTGGCGTCGGTCCGGGCGATCAACACGGTGGGCACGCCGCAAATGTCCGCGGCCAGGCGCGCCGAAATCAACTTCTGGATGAACATGGTGGCGGGCACGAGCACCTTGCCCCCCATGTGGCCGCACTTCTTCGCCGAAGCTAGCTGATCTTCGAAGTGGACCCCTCCAGCGCCCGCTGCGATCATGGCCTTCATCAATTCGAACGCGTTCAGCGGACCGCCGAACCCGGCTTCAGCGTCGGCGACGATGGGCGCGAACCAGTGCGTGTCCCCCTTGCCCTCCGAATGCTGGATCTGATCCGCCCGCTGGAACGCGTTGTTGATGGAGCGGACCACGGAGGGAACGCTGTTGGCGGGATACAGACTCTGATCGGGATACATCTCGCCGGCCAGGTTCGCGTCGCCGGCCACCTGCCATCCGCTGAGATAGATGGCTTTCAGGCCGGCCTGCACCTGCTGCAGCGCCTGATTACCAGTGAGGGCGCCCAGAGCTGGAATGTATGGCTCTTCATGGAGTAGCTTCCAGAGACGCTCGGCGCCCATACGGGCCAGAGTGTGCTCAATGTGAATCGAACCACGAAGACGAATTACCTCTTCGGGGCCGTAGGGCCTTTCGATGCCGGCCCAGCGCGGCGAGTTTTTCCATTCGCGGGAGAGTTCAGTCCCGGAGTTCGTGCTGTTCATGTTTCGAGTAGACCCCGAAACAATGAGAACTCCAAATGGCGCGGGACGAACTTGCCTACTAGGACAAATTGTCCCTGCAGCCGGTTCGGTCCGATTCGGATCACTGGTCCGATTTGTCCCAGTGCGCGTGCGAAATCGCATTCCAGGGTCTACCATACGAGTCATGGCTTTGTTCGCTGTGCAACCCCAAGAGAAGCAGGTTGAGATCACGGTTCCGGTGTCGTCCCCGATGGACGAAGTACTCACGCCGGAAGCCGTAACGTTCGTCGCCGAGTTAGCGAGGAACTTCGGGCCGCGGCGCCGGGAACTCCTGGAGCGGCGCGTCCAGCGTCAACACGAAATCGATGGCGGAGCTTTCCCGGACTTTCTGCCGGAAACAGAAGCAATCCGGAAGGCCGATTGGAAGGTAGCCCCCATACCGGCAGATTTGCTGGATCGAAGGGTAGAGATCACCGGCCCGGTGGACCGCAAGATGATCATCAACGCGCTGAACTCCGGCGCGAGCGTCTTCATGGCCGATTTCGAGGACTCGAATTCGCCGACGTGGTCCAACCTCATTGAGGGACACATCAACCTTCGGGATGCCATCCGGCGTGAGATCCGCTTCACCAGTCCGGAAGGCAAGTCGTACGAGTTAGCGGAACGCACCGCGACGCTGATGGTCCGGCCGCGCGGCTGGCACCTGCTCGAGAAGCACATGAACGTAGACGGGGAACCCGTTTCGGCCAGCCTGTTCGACTTCGGCCTGTTCATGTTCCACAACGCCCGCGAACTGTTGAACCGCGGCACCGGGCCCTACTTCTACCTGCCGAAGATGGAAAGCCATCTCGAAGCGCGGCTGTGGAACGACGTGTTCCTGTACACGCAGGAGAGGCTGGGCATCCCTCGCGGATCGATCCGGGCGACGGTGCTGATCGAGACGATCCTGGGCGCGTTTGAAATGGATGAGATCCTGTACGAGTTGCGCGAGCATTCGGCGGGTCTCAACTGCGGGCGGTGGGACTATATTTTCAGCTTCATTAAGAAGTTCCGCTGTCATTCGACCTTCGTACTGCCCAACCGCAGCGAAGTTACGATGGACCGCCACTTCCTGGATTCCTACGTGCAGTTGCTGATCAAGACCTGTCACCGCCGGGGCATTCACGCTATGGGCGGCATGGCGGCCCAAATCCCCATCAAGGGCGATCCGGAAGCCAACGAGCAGGCGCTCGACAAGGTGCGTAAGGACAAACTGCGCGAGGTGCAGGCCGGACATGACGGCACGTGGGTGGCGCACCCCGGACTGGTCCCGATCGCCAAGGAGATCTTCGATCAGTACATGCAGAGCCCGAATCAGATTGCGCGCACCAGGAAGGAGGTCCACGTCACCGCGCAGGACCTGCTGAGCGTCCCACAGGGCACCATCACCGAGAAGGGTCTGCGCTGGAACATCGATGTGGGTATTCAGTATCTCGAGTCCTGGCTGCGCGGGTCCGGCTGCGTGCCGATCTATAACCTGATGGAAGACGCCGCCACGGCCGAGATCTGCCGCGCGCAGGTGTGGCAGTGGGTAGAGTACAACGCCAAACTCGACGACGGCCGGCCGGTTACCGACCTGCTGGTTCAGGAGTTCATCGCCGAGCAGGTGTGCCAGATCCGGGACAGAATCGGAGTCGATCGCTTCAACCAGGGGCGCTACCGTCTCGCTTCGGATATTCTGGAGAAGTTGATGATCGGCTCGGAATTCCCGGAATTTCTGACGCTGGTCGCCTACGATTATCTTGACTGAATGGTTGGACATTCCCGATGAGTTACTGACCGGATTGCGGGAGGATATCATCCTGCGCCGCATCCGGTCCGGGCTCAGCCGCCTGGAAGACCACCGCTCCCACCTCGATCACTTTAATCCCGCTGGGAAGAACTCGGCGCAGTTTGTGTGGCGCGTCGCCCAGTGGGTGGATGTCGGTTACCGCGACATCAGCCTGGTCCGAAACCTGGTCAATTGCTTCCCCAAGACTTCCCGCCGTTGTCTCCTGCTGCGAGACTATGTTTACATCCGGGTGGCCGAAGGACTGATTGCCATGTACGACGAAGAACCGGACCGGGCCATCGGACATTTCAACACCGTCCTCGGATTTGAAGAAGAGCTCCACGACTCCGAGCTTCTCGCCATCGCGAATTTCTGGAAGGCGCGGGCACAGCGGTCGAAGGGCGAGTACGATGACGCTCTTACGCACTGCTCGCGAGGTCGGGACCTGGCGCTGCAATGCGGGTTCGAATGCATGGCCGCCGTCATGCGCGTGCTGGAAGCATGGCTGTGTTTCCAGAAGGGAAAGCACAAAGACGCTCTTCGCATTCTGGATGAGACCGAATCGGTGCTGGCCGCGACGGACGATGCGCTGGTAATGGGGAACATCCAGTCAACCTACGGCCGCATTTACCGGCAGGAGGGACGATTCGACCGTGCCATCGAGCATTTCCACCGCGCCATCGACGAGTACCGGAAGATCGACACGCTGCATCCGAACCTGGCTCGGACGCTGGCCAACATCGGCTACGTGAAGCGATTGGTGGCGCTGGAGTTCAAACGCAAGATCGACAGCGACGTGGCTCGGCGCCGGCATGCTCCGGCGCGTGGCGGTGCGGATGCCTCGCATTCCCGCGAGCAATTCACGCGGCTACGCGACGAGGCGTTCGCGCACCTGGACGAGGCATCGGCGATCTACTCCGTCCACGTGAACCACCGCGGGGCGGCCACCATCCACCTGCATCGCGGGTTCCTGCACCTGGATGCCGGAGCGCTCGACCAGGCCGGTGAGGAATCTGCTGCGGCCTTCTCCATTGGCGAGAAGAAAGAAGATCACATCATGATGGCCCGCGGCCGCATTCTCCAGTGCATGGCGGAGAACGCCAAGCTGGACGAAGGGCTGGAAGACGATCCGCGGCAACATGCGCAAGCCGCCCTGGACTACATCCGGGATGCGTTGGAGTTCGCAGGGTACACCCAGAACCGGCGGTTATTGGGGCGCGCCCACACCTGGCACGGGCTGACGCTGTCCAATGAGTTTTTCAGCCAGCGCGATGCCGCCCTGGATGCGCTGAACGTTGCGAACTCCTACCTGGACCACCGTTTTCACGACACGGCGTGGGAGGATCTGCAGACGTTGAAGGCGCGCGTGCTCCGCGCGAATAGCGTGGACGAGATACTGCTGGCGTGGTCGCAAGGCTCGGTGGGCGATAAGACGTTCAAGCAGATCTCGGAGGAGTTCGCCGAGATCATCATCCCGAAGGTTTGGGCGAATGAGGGCAGGAAGGTCGCCCGGGTCGCTGCGAAGCTGTCGATTTCTCCCAAGAAGGTTCGCCGCGCGCTGATCCGGGCGGGGCTGCTCAAGGGCGGGAAAGCGGAAGCAGCTTCGAGTTAGCTATACTGCCACAAAATGCACATTCGGAAGTCTCGCGCCGCTGGCGTTGTGTCTTCTCGCCGCGTCCGGCCTCGCCCAAACGCCCGCCCCAGCGCTCCACGCGTCGCACATCGACCTCGGCGATGCCGTGTACGAATCCCTGCTGCTTCACGGTTTTTCGAAGCCACAGGGCGGCTGGCGCTGGACCTCGCGGACGTTTGGCGCATCGCTCACCCGTCCGGGAGGCCGTGAAGCGGTGTACCTGGTGCTGGACTTCGGACTCCCTGTTGAATTGGCGCAGGCGAACCCGGTGATTTCCGTAACGGCGAAAGTCAACGGGACATCGCTGCCCACGCAGAAGTTCGTCAAATCCGGCCGCTACCAGTATGTCGCGATGGTCCCCGAGAGCGCCCTGCGGATCCATCCCGCGAAGGTGGAATTCGAACTCGACCGGACGTTCCGGGCGTCGGACGGAAGCGAGCGGGGGCTCACGGCGCTGAGCGTCGGACTGCAGCACACCAATACCGCCGCCTTCGACCGCCAGGCCGAAACCGCACGCGCCCGAGAGGGCTTCGAGTACTTGCTGGCGAAGCGCGCGCTGATGATCCCCAATGACAAACAGACCGAGATGGTGAAGCTGTTCCACCAGGTGCCGGTCTGGGGCCACATGTTCTTCCAAAACGTGCAGATCGAGAAGAACCCGCTCGACCTCTGGATGATGCAGCAGATCATCTACGAGATCCAGCCCGATTTCGTGATCGAGACCGGCACGTGGAAGGGAGGCTCCGCGCTGTATTTCGCGCACACACTGAACGGCATGGGGCTGGAGCGCTCGAAGGTGATCACGGTGGATATCCAGGACACGCACCAGATTGCCAGCGCGCATCCGCTCTGGAAGAAGTACGTCACGGCTTTTCTTGGCAGTTCCACCGATCCCGACATTGTAGGTAAGATCGCGCAACTGGTGAAGGGCAAGAAGACATTGATCACGCTGGATTCCGATCACTCCATGGGGCATGTTCTCAAGGAGCTGAACCTGTATGCGCCGCTGGTGAGTTCCGGCAGCTACCTGATAGTGGAGGATACGTACATCGACGGCGTCCCCACCGATCCGGACTTCGGACCCGGCCCGATGGCGGCGGTGCGCAAGTATCTCGAAGAGGGCGGCGACAAGACTCTTCGAACAGGACGTCACGCGCGAGGCCTACATCATGACGTTCAACCCGGGCGGTTGGCTGCGGAGAAAGTAGCGGGCTTCGACGGCGGCCGGATCTTTGGGGCTCCGCAGTGCGGGCAACGCTCCGGGCGGCGCGACCAGACCCGGCATTTCGGGCATTGGGTGTGCGCCAAATCCAGCGGGATTCGGGTGGATGCCATCGATACGCTCTCTCCAGCGATCGTGTCACATCCCGAAGTAAAATACAATCCCGTACCGAAATGTTTTATGCCAGGACTTGCTGGACGACGTTCCCGGCAATGTCGGTCAGGCGGAAGTGCCGCCCCTGGTACTTGAACGTGAGCCGCTTGTGATCCACTCCCAGGAGGTGCAGGATGGTGGCCTGCAGATCGTGGACATGCACCGGGTCGTCCACGATGTTGTAGCAGAAATCGTCCGTCTTTCCGAGTACCGTTCCCCGCTTCACGCCCGCTCCGGCCATCCACATGGTGAAGTTGCGGGGATGGTGGTCGCGGCCGTAGTTGGTTTCCGTCAGACGGCCCTGACAGTAGACCGTACGGCCGAACTCGCCGCCCCATACCACGAGTGTCTGATCCAGCAATCCGCGCTGCTTCAAATCGCGGATCAGCGCCGCGTCGGCCTGGTCCACGGCCTTGGTCTGAAGGGTGATGTCGCGTGGAAGGTCATTGTGCTGGTCCCATCCGCGCTTGTAGAGCTGCACGAACCGGACTCCCCGTTCCACCAGGCGCCGGGCCAGCAGGCAGTTGGCCGCATACGTTCCCGGTTTCCGCGAGTCGGGACCATACATCTCGAAGGTCGATTCCGGCTCTTTCGACAGATCCATCAGTTCGGGGACGGAGGTCTGCATCCGGTAGGCCATTTCGTACTGCGAGATGCGCGTTTCGATCTCCGGGTCACCGAACGCCTGTAAGTGCGCCTGGTTCAGCTTGGCGACGGCGTCGAGTATGTGGCGGCGGTCGCCGCGATCGATGCCCTTCGGGTCCGATAGGTACAGCACGGGATCGCCTGATGAACGGAACTGCACGCCCTGGTGATTCGAGGGCAGAAATCCCGGTCCCCACAACCGTGAGAACAGCGGCTGATCGATATTGATTGCGCTCGATTGGGCGAGCAGTACGACGAATGCGGGCAGGTTCTGGTTCTCGCTGCCGAGGCCGTAGCTTACCCATGCGCCCATGCTGGGACGGCCGGGCTGCTGGCTGCCGGTCTGGAAAAACGTGATCGCCGGATCGTGATTGATCGCCTCCGTGTGCATGGTCTTGATAATGGCGAGTTCGTCCACCACCTTGGCAGTGTGCGGCAGCAGTTCGCTGACCCACGCTCCGCACTTGCCCTGCTGCGCGAACTTGAACATCGACGAAGCCACGGGCAGGGTGCTCTGCCCGGAAGTCATTCCGGTGATGCGCTGGCCCATGCGAACCGAGTCAGGCAGTTCGGCGCCCTGGAACTTCTTGAGCGACGGCTTGTAGTCGTAGAGATCGAGTTGCGACGGCCCGCCCGACTGGAACAGGAAGATGACACTCTTCGCTTTTGGCGGAAAGTGAGGAAGTCCCGGCAGCGTCGCGGCCGTCAGCAGTTTCGGATCGAGGAGCGAACCGAGCGCCATGGCGCCGATGCCCGTGCTGGTGCGCCCGAAGAAGTGGCGGCGCGTTATCCCGAGTTTCTGGTCGTCAGTCACGGCTATTCCTTCGTAATCACTTCATCCAGGTTCAGCAGGGCGCTCGCCAGCGTGGTCCAGGCAGCCAGTTCCGGTTTGTCGATCGCCGGATCTACCTTGGACTCACCCGCCGAGAGGAGCGCCGCAGCCTTGCCGGGCGCACTCCGGTACGAATCGAACTCCTGCTTCACCAGCGCTTCCAGCACCGCCACCTCGCGCGCCGTGGGCGTTCGTCCGGTGGCGCGCCGGAACCCATAACGAATCCGCGCGGGGCTGGACCGTCCCGCGCTCTTCAACGTCTCGGCGGCCAGCACACGCGAGGCTTCGATGTAGGTGGGATCATTCAGCAGCACCAGCGCCTGCAAGGGTGTGTTCGTCACAGACCGGCGCGCCACGCACTTCTCGCGGCTCGGGGCATCGAAGGTCACCAGGGACGGCGGCGACGCGGTTCGCTTCCAGAACGTATACATGCTGCGGCGGTACAGATCGGGGCCATGGCTTTCGCCATATTTCTGCGCTGAGAAGACACCGCCATACGCGACCTCTTCCCACAGTCCCGGGGGCTGATACGGATAAACACTGGGTCCGCCGATGCGATTGTCGATGAGCCCGCTCACGGCCAGTGCGTTGTCGCGGACCAACTCGGCGGGGAGCCGGAACCGCGGACCGCGCGCGAGCAGGCGGTTCTCCGGATCGCGCTCCTTCATCTCCGGCGTGATGCGCGAGGACTGGCGGTAAGTGGCGGAGGTGACGATCAAACGCTGCATCGCCTTGACGTCCCATCCGGTGCGCACGAACTCGGTAGCCAGCCAGTCCAGCAGCTCGGGATGGCTGGGCGGTTCCCCTTGCGATCCGAAATCCTCGACGGTCTTGACGATGCCCGTTCCGAAGTACAACTGCCAGTAGCGATTCACCGCCACTCGCGCAGGCAGCGGGTTCGCCGGGTCCATCAACCACTCGGCCAGGGTGAGACGGTTCCGCGGTTTGTCCTTCGGCAGAGGCGGCAGCACAGCGGGCGTGCCGGCCGTCACTTTCTCTTTGCGATTCTGATAGTCGCCCCTTCCCAGCACGTAGGTGTCGCGCGGCTGGGGCATGTCCTCCATCACCATGACGTTCAGGACTTCGTATTCCAATTCGTCGCCGATCGCTTTCCAGCGGTGATATTCCGACCAGGCTGCGCGCAGGTCGTCCGGCGCCGCGAACCGCATGTAGTAGTCGCGAACGCGCTCTTTCTGCTCCTTGCTGCGCTTGCTCTCGCCGATGAGCAGTCCGGCGCGTGCGGGCTCGCGATCATTCAGCGCGAGCACTTCTTCCCCGCGGAGCGCGCGGCCATAGAACCGCAGATCGTCCATCGAACCTTTATAGGGCGTACCCAGCGCGGCGTCACCCAAGCGCCAGGACCGGCCGGTGGCGACCGAGCCCGTCAACGAGTCTCGTTCCACCACCGTTTCCACGGGCTTGCCGTTCAGATAGAGATGGATGCCCCGGCTGTCGCCCGTGCCATCATAGACCACTGCCACTTGGTACCAGTCGCCCTGGACGATGCGATCCTTCGTTCGAATCTCGATGGCGTCGGTCGGCCACGCATGCGACATGCGGAAGACCAGGTGAGAGCCTTCCTTGAGCCGGCCCAATACGGCGGACTGATCCATCAGGAGTTCGATGCCGCGCCGCGATTCCGCATCCTCAACTCGCGCCAACACGCCCGGGGCGCGATTGCTGCCCACGCGCATCCAGAAAGACAGGGTGAACGGGCCGTCGCGATCGAACTGCGGGATGCCATTGAAATCGATCTGCGACGGCTGATCGACAGTCAGGGCTCGTCCAACGAGTCCGTTGCCGTAGGTGATGTCGCCTTTCGCCAGACGGGCGTACCGGTAGGCCCCGGAGCTGTCGCCGAGGTTGCCGTCAAACTCGTAGTGCGCCAGCAGCGCGTCGCGCGGCGCGGGCGGAATCTGCGCCGACTGTTCCCAGGCTTGGATCAACGGGCCGATCCGCTTTTCGTCCAGGACCTTTTCGGCCGCCTCGGTGCCACGCTTCACGTCTTCCAGTTGGCGAGCCTGGTCCGGTGTCGGCAGTTTCAGGTAGGGCTTGGCGTTGCCCCAGTTCCCGTCGAGTCCTTTCTCGGGCAGCGCGTTGTAGAACGCCTGCATCGAGTAGAACTCCTTCTGCGAGATCGGGTCGTACTTGTGATCGTGGCAGCGCGCGCATCCCATGGTGAGTCCCAGGAACACCGTGGAGGTGACTTCCACGCGATCCACCAGGTACTCATTCAGGTACTCCGCGGCGATGGCTCCGCCTTCGAAGTTGATCATGTGGTTGCGCTGAAAGGCGGTGGCTACGCGCTGATCGGTGGTGGCGTTCGGCAGAAGATCGCCCGCCAGTTGCTGGATGGTGAACTGGTCATACGGCAGGTTGCTGTTGAAGGCGCGGATGACCCAATCGCGCCAGGGCCACATCACCCGGTGGCTGTCGATGTGATAGCCGTGGGTGTCGGCGTACCGTGCCAGGTCGAGCCACTGCATCGCCATCCGCTCGCCGTAGTGCGGGGACGCGAGCAGGCGGTCCACCTGCTTCTCGTACGCGTCCGGGGACTTGTCTTTGACGAAGGCGTCGATCTCGGCCGGGGTGGGCGGAAGTCCGGTGAGGTCGAAGGACAGGCGCCGCAGCAGCGTGATGAGATCGGCTTCGGGCGATGGCGCCAGTCCCTCCCGCTCCAGGCGCGCCAACACGAAACGGTCCACCGGATTGCGGACCCAGCCGGCGCGTTTCACCTCCGGTAGGTCGGGGCGCTTGGGCGGGACGAAAGCCCAATGCTGTTTCCAATCCGCGCCTTCTTCGATCCAACGTTTGATGAGAGCGATCTGGGGGTCGGTGAGCGTTCGTTCGGAGGAAGGCGGGGGCATCCGGCGCGCCTTGTTCTCCGCCGAAATACGCACGTACAGCCAGCTGGAGGCCGGGTCGCCGGGAACCAGCGTCTTATTCTTTCCCCGGTCGGCGAAGGCGCCGTCGCGGGTGTCCAGCCGGAGTCCCGCCATGCGATTCTTCTCGTCCGGACCATGGCATTGAAAGCAATTGTCGGAGAGGATCGGCCGGATCTCGCGGTCGAAATCGACGCGCTTTGGTGCGGCGGGCTGGGGCTGGGCGAACGCCGCGTAAGCAGCCAGTAATAAGGGAACAAAGGTGCGGGGGTATAACATCCCAGTTGATTCTCAAGCTACCGCCTGAGCCCCCGGTTGTCAATGTTCGTCCCGCTAGTGGTCAGTGGCCGGTGGTCAGTGGTCAGTGCCTGAGTAGTGGACGGTGGCCGGTGGTCGGTGGTCGGTGCCTGAGTAGTAGTCGGTGGCCGGTGGTCAGTGGTCAGTGGCCGGGGGTCAGTGGCCAGTGCCTGAGTAGTGGCCGGTGGCCGGTGGTCAGTGGTCAGTGTGGCTGCGACGGGTTCGGCGACCGGCTCGGGTTCGTTTGGCAGGCTGGTTCCCGGCGTGTCATTGGGCTCCGTCGTGTAGTGTTCCGCCATGACCTCGGGTTCGTTTGGTTCCACAATGGGTTCGGTGGGCGGGAGGCGCTGGTCGCGTAACTGCATGAAAAGCTTGATCGCGCGATCAGACTGGGCAGCGAGCTGGCGGGCGTACCGCTCCAGATTGGGCAGGACAGTGCTCTCCTTGAGCGACTTGGCCAAGGCCAGGGTCTGGCGGTCGAGCATGGGGATGGGGTCCCATTCGAGGTTGACTTCCGGGAAATCGGCGAGGATCTGGATTTTGAGGGTGCGGGCGTGCATCATCCAGGCCTGGCGCATCTGCCATTTGGCGTAGACGGCCTCTTCAATGAGGTCGTGTTCGGGCTGATCGCGGGGGGTGAATCGCCGGATGTAGTTACAGTGGAGCGACTGGAAGAGCTGGGCGTCGCCGTCGGAGAGAGTGAGGGATCGGGCGAGGATTCCATGGGTGACGGCGTTTTGGGAAGAGCGCTGTTTTCCTTCGGTCGTGACAGGGCCCTTGGATTTGGCTCCGTTGGCGCGCGAGGCGGCGATGCGGGCCTCGCTGGGCGGCGGTTTGTTCGGGTCTTGTTGTTTCTTCATAGTGTCCTTCTACCTTCACGATACGGGGTGGGTGGGGGAAGCCGTGGGGGTCGATTTTCGTATGTTGCTGAGAGGATGGGAAAAATATCGTTGCATTTTCCGTGAACGGCGAAAATCGGGGCATGAAATTGGGACGGATTCCCGCAGGCTCATTGATGGGGCCCAAAGGTCACTATTCGGAGTCGTAGCCTCAGCGCCTAACGGTTGTGGGTAGGGCACCGGTTGGTTGATCTCGTTAGATTCCGATCCGGGCTTTACCTCCTCGGCGGATTACAACTATGACATCGGCACGCAGTACCGGACCTGGGATGCGAACAATTTCTTCCCGAACTAGAACTACTCAGACCCGCTAGACAGTCTGAAGGCGGTGACGCGACAGACCGACGGCAGCATCGACTAGTCGGCACGCCGGGCGCCATGAAGACCGCCCAGTGGCGCGAGCGTCACGTTCTTCCGACCGACGACCGCCACGGCAAAACAGGAGCGGTGTGGCCGGGACACCGCAAACTTTTTAAGTCGCGCCAGCATGATCCTTCCTCTATTACCCTTCGATCTGATATGCAAGGATGCCGCTCAAGTGCTTCGTAGACTCTGCTGGGCGGTCTTTCTTATTGGTCTGGTAGGTGCGGGGGGCGCGCTGTCGGCCCAGGCCCCCGCGGGAGTCATATCGACCTACGCCGGCGGTGGAAAGTCGAATCAGGATGGCGCTCTCGCGACCAACTACAAACTCGATCGCCCGTCCGATGTCGCCGTCGATAATCTCGGAAACATTTACATCGCGGACCGCGATCACCACAAGGTCCTGAAAGTCGACCACGCGACTCAGTTTGTCACGACGGTCGCTGGCACCGGTACTCAAGGTTATAACGGAGACAACAGGACGGCGACCTCGGCGCGGTTGGATAAACCAGTTGGGCTCGCTTTCGACGCCGCCGGCAACCTCTACATCAGCGAGTCCGGCAATGAGCGAGTCCGGCGAGTGGACAAGGACACCGGGAACATCACCACGTACGCCGGAACCGGGTCTTCCGGCTATAACGGGGACGGCATTCAGGCGACGCAGGCCCATCTCAACGACCCATACCACATTTCCTTCGACCAGTCCGGAAACCTGTACATTGCAGACTCTTCCAACAATCGCGTTCGGAGGGTCGGTACGGGAGGAATTATTCTCACCGTCGCGGGGACGGGCCATGCGGGCTATAACGGTGACAACCGGCTGGCAATCTTCGCTGAATTGAACAAACCGTTAGCCGCCGTCACGGACGGTAGTGGCAATCTATACATCGCGGACAATGAAAATCAACGGGTCCGGCTAGTAAGGGCGGGCACCATTACGACCTACGCGGGCACCGGGGATTACGGGTCATCCGGGGACGGCAGACCGGCCACTTCAGCCCAGTTGAAAGGGCCCAACAACATCGGGTTGGACGCGGCAGGGAACGTGTACATCGTCGATGGAGACGCTAACAAAATCCGTCAGGTGAACAAGACCTCGCTCATCATCAATACGGTGGCGGGTGACGGGCAGAGTGGCTACAACGGAGATGGCGGGCTCGCCGTCGATGCATCCCTTGCAGCGCCTTACTCCGCTACGTTCGATGCTCAGGGCCGGATGTACATCGCGGGGTCCGGTTCGGATGTAGTACGGCTTGTCACCTTTATAGGGAGCCCGGCCACGATTGCCGCCACCCACGGTTCCCCGCAGACCACCAGGGTAAACACCAGCTTCCCGGAGCGCCTGACGGCCACAGTGAGGGACAGCAATGGCCTTGGAGTCCCCGGCGCCACAGTGACGTTTACCGCCCCTGCGGCAGGGGCGTCGGCGACGCTCACCTCCTCCACCGCGGTTACGGGCACGCAAGGCGAGGCCTACGTTTTCGCTACTGCGAATTCGACGGCCGGATCCTACAGCGTAACCGCAACCACAGCCGGAGTTGCGGCTCCTGCCACATTCAGCTTGACAAATACCGTCAGTGCTTTCGTTGACATTGCATTCGTGCGACAACCATCGAATACCAAGGCGGGCGCGCCAATCAGTCCGCCGGTTACCGTTCGTGTGAGGGATTTGAACGGAAATCCGGTAGGCGGCGCCCCTGTCACCGTCGGAATCTTTGCCAGTTCGAGATCCATCCAGGGAACAATCGTCCAAACGACAGATGCGAACGGCATCGCCACGTTCGCCGATCTCAAAGTGGACACAGTCGGGACCTACACCCTGCAAGCGAGCACCGGGGCCGCCCCACCTGTCGGCAGCATCCCCTTTACGGTTACCCCTGGGGCTCCGAGCTCGGTCTTGGTGTTATCCGGCAGTGGCCAATCCACGACAGCCCTTACATCGTTCGCCGACGCTTTGAAAGCCAAGGTGGTGGATGCCTTCGGAAACGTCGTACCGTTGGTCGCAGTCACTTTCGCCGCGCCTGCTAGTGGACCGAGCGCGACGTTTGGCGGCCCTGCGACCGTAATTACCGGGTCAGACGGCATTGCCACGTCGCCGATCCTGACCGCGAACTCGACCGCCGGCACATTCAACGTGACGGCCACGGCCGCGGGCGCATCCAGCGCAGCATTCAACCTGACGAATCTGGCCTCCGTGCCTAAGAGTGTGACGTTCGTACAGCAACCGCCGTCCTCCACGGCAGCGGGTAGCGCCATGACGCCTCCGATCATCGTCCAGGTCCAGGATGAGTTTCAAAACCCGCTGCCCGGTGTGCAGGTGGCGATGCTGCTTGAGGGGCCTAGTCAGGATTTAACGGGAACCACGACCCGTTTAACCGGGGCGAACGGTCGGGCGACATTCAACGATCTGAGCATAAAGCAGGCGGGAGCCAATTACCGGCTGCATGCAGTCGCTCTTTCAAGTAACGCGGAAGCATTGAGCAATAGCTTTACAATCACCGGAGCAGCGCCGGCCGCGATATCAGTGCTCAGCGGCGGCACGCAGAGCGCAACCATCCTGACCCCGTACGCCATACCGTTGACCGTGATCGTGGAGGACCAATATCTGAATCCCGTCAGTGGCGCGACAGTGGTCTTCACGGCGCCCCCATCGGGCGCCAGCGGACTCTTCAGCGGCTCGACGACCGCGAATGTCGTGACTAATGCCGAGGGTCAGGCGGCGGCGACGATTACCGCCAATGGCACGGCGGGAGCCTTCACGGCAACCGCGGGAGTGGGCGCCTTTTCTGCGCCCTTCCACCTGACGAACACGCCCGGGACGCCGGGCAGGATCGTCTTCTCTCAGCAGCCGCCCGCAACGGTTACCGCCGGCGCCGCAATTACTCCGCCGGTTCAGGTGAAGTTAGAGGACGGCAGCGGCAATGGCGTCCCTGGTGTCGCGGTCACCCTCACGCCCAGTTCAAGGAAGCGATCGGCGCCCGTCACGGCGGATACGGACTCGGGCGGCTTCGCGACATTTGGGACTCTGACCATCAATACCGCCGGCGAGTATGTATTGGAAGCCGTGGCCGGAGCCGTCAGTTCCCAGAGCAACACGTTTACGGTGACTGCAGGGTCCGCCGCGCTGATGACGGCTTACGACGGAAGCGGGCAAACGTCGACTGTAGCCACGTTGTTCCACCCGCTTCAAGCCAGGGTGACAGACAGCTTTGGCAATCCCGTCTCCGGAGTGTCCGTGACTTTTACGCCGCCCTCGAGCGGCCCCAGTGTGACCGGTATTCCGGCGACGGTCACCACCGGTTCGGACGGCATCGCCACGTCGCCCACTATTACCGCGAACACCGTGGCGGGCACGTTCCAGGTGACGGCTACCGGCGCCGGGTCCGCGACTTTCAACCTGACGAATGCTCCGGGCGCCGGCATTCTGAAATTCATCCAGCAGCCATCGAACGCCACCGCGGGGGTGCCGATGCCCGCCATCAAGGTGCAAATTCAGGACACCTTCAATAACCCCGTAAATACCCCGAACGTGCCGGTGACCCTTCAGCTCAGCCCGGCGCCACCGGCCACAACATCGCCGACCGCGAATACGGATGCGACCGGAACGGCGACGTTCAACGCCTTCAGTGTGTCTGTGGCTGGCTCCTACGAACTCCTTGCCCTGGCGGCCGGGCTCCAGTCGGGCGGAAGCGCGTCTTTCAACATTACGGCCGGGCCGGCCGCGAACATCCTGGCCGTGGGTGGAACGCCTGAGAGCACGGTAGTTGCGACGCCGTTCCCGTTGCCGCTGGTGGCGCTGGTGACGGATTCTTTTGCAAATCCGGCGCCCAACGCTACGATCGTTTTCACGGTTGTGCCATCCGGCGGCGCCGGCGGGACCTTTGGAGGCTCATCGACAGCATCTGTTACCACCGACCAGGAAGGGCTGGCTATTGCTCCAACCCTCACCGCCAACACCACGGCAGGAACGTTCACCGTGACTGCGACGGTTGGCGGGAATACGGCCACCTGGACTTTGACGAACATCGCAGGCGCGGTCGACCAGATCACCTTCGAGACGCAGCCATCCACTACGACCGCCGGCGCCCCGATCAGCCCGCCAGTCGTGGTGAAGCTGGCGGACAGCCACGGAAACCCGGTCGGCGGCGCCACGATTGTGCTCACCCCGAAGGAGGGTCCGGGGTCCTTGGAGGGTACGCAGACTGCAGTGACGGCGGGTACCGGTGAGGCTACGTTCGCTGACCTGACCCTCACTGCCAGCGGCAGCTATCAACTGGAAGCCTCGGCCGTCGGCGTGCTGCAGCGAAGCGTGACGTTTCAGATCACCGCCAAGACCACCAATCTCGGTATGCATGTGATCGATGGAACTGGACAGAACGCATCGATCGGGACAGCGTATGCTTTACCTCTCCAGGTCCTGGTGAGTGACGAATTTGCCAACCCCGTAACCGGCGCTTCGGTCCTGTTTTCCGTACCTTCCGTAACCGGCGCCAGTGTGACGTTCAACGGCCTCCCAGCGGTCACTACCGGTGCAGACGGCATCGCGACTTCTCCAACGATGACGGCCAACGCAGTCGTCGGGCTGGTTATCCCTGTGGCGACCTCACCGGGGGCCGCTGTGCCCGCCGTCTTTGCTCTGGCGAATGTCTCCGGACCGGCAACCCGGCTTGTTTTTGTGCAGCAGCCTGGGGACAGCGCGGCCGGAGCGGCGATCGCGCCTCCAGTGACGGTTCAACTGCTGGACGCCGTGGGCAACCCCGTGCGTCAAGGCGGTGTGACCGTGACGCTGCAACTCAGCCCGCCGGGAGGCGGATTCAGCACGGGGTCCGCGCCTGCGACGCAAAACACCGCCGCGGACGGGGTGGCTACGTTTGCAGGTCTCGCTGTCGCACAGGCGGGTACCTACCAGTTACAGGCGCAATCCGAAGGGCTTGAACCGGCAACCAGCACATCATTCGTCATCAGCCCCGCGGCTCCATCCAGCGTCACCGTGGTGGCGGGCAACAATCAGTCGGCTGCGGTCACGACGAATTATGTCATCCCGCTCAAAGTCAGCGTGCAAGACAGCCTTGCGAACCCTGTCCCCGGCGTCGTCGTAACCTTCACGGCGCCATCCAGTGGCCCGAGCGTCACGTTCTTGGGACCGGTTACCGTTACGACGGACGGCCTCGGTGTTGCCGGGATCTTTGTTACGGCCAATTCGCAGGTAGGCTCATTCCAGGTCACGGCGACGGCTCCCGGCACTGCTGCTCCGGCAGTTTTCAGCCTGACCAACGTCTCCGGCTCGGCCAGCCATCTGAGTTTCGTCCAGCAGCCTTCCAGTGCGGTGTCCGGTGCCGTCATCACGCCGCCGGTGACGGTGCAGCTCACCGACAGTATCGGAAACAATGTGGCGCAGGCAGGGGTGGCGGTGACGCTATCGCTCAATCCTGCCGCCGGGCGTTCGGCCGCCCTCACCGGTACCACTACCGTCGCCACCAGTGCCAGTGGGCTGGCGACCTTCGCCGATCTGAGCATTGCCACCGCGGGAAGCTATCAGCTCACCGCTGTCGGAACCTCTCTGGTATCGGCGCAGAGCAGCGCCTTCACGATTACCGCGGGCCCGGCAGCGGGGATCCAGGCCAGCGGGGGGACGCCGCAGAGCACCACCGTTCTGGCGCCCTTCGCCGTTCCGCTGCAGGTGCTGGTTAGCGATTCGGCCGGCAACCCGCTCAGCGGCGTCGCGGTCACGTTCGCCGCGCCGGCCACGGGAGCGTCGGCGACCCTGTCGTCCGCGACGGCCACGACCGATGCCGGCGGGCATGCCAGCGTGAGCGCGGTGGCCAATGCGACGGTGGGCTCCTACACGGTAACCGCCTCGGTAGCCGGCGTCACGCCCACGGCGAGCTTTGCCCTGACCAACGTGGGGGGAACCGGCGTCAATCTGGTGTTCACCGGGCAGCCAGTGGACACCCCTGCGGGCACGGTCATCTCGCCCCCGGTGGTGGTGCGGGTGACCGACAGCGGCGGCAACCCGGTGAGCGGCGTCACCATCGCGCTCACGGCGCAGGGAAGCCCGGGGGTTCTCTCCGGGGCCGCGCCGGTCGTCACCGATGCGTCCGGGCTGGCGACGTTCTCGAATCTGAGCATCGACAAGACGGGAACCTATTCCCTGCGAGCCACCGATGGCGCGCGCGCCACCACCAGTAATACGTTCGTCATCGGGCCCGGGACGGCGTCCAGCATCACCGTGGTGGCGGGCAACGGGCAGTCGGCCGCGGTCACGACGAATTACGCCAGCCAGCTGAAAGCCAGCGTGCAGGATGCGCTGGGCAACGGCGTTCCCGGCGTCGCGGTCACTTTCACAGCGCCGGCCAGCGGGGCGAGCGTCACGTTCTCGGGATCGGCGACGGTTACCACCGACAGCAGCGGCGTGGCGGCGATCTCGGTCACAGCGAACACCCAGGTGGGCTCTTTCGAGGTCACGGCGACCGCTCCCGGCACTGCCGCTCCGGCAGTCTTCAGCCTGACCAACGTTGCCGGCTCGGCCAGCCATCTGGCGTTCGTCCAGCAGCCATCCAGTGCGGTGGCCGGGGCCGTCATCACGCCGCCGGTGACGGTGCAGCTCACCGACAGCATCGGAAACAGCGTGGCGCAGGCGGGGGTGGCGGTGACTCTGACGCTCAATCCTGCCGCCGGGCGTTCGGCCGCCATCTCCGGCGCGAGCACTGTCCTGAGCGACGCCGGCGGCCTGGCGACCTTCGCCGATCTGAGCATTGCCACCGCGGGAAGCTATCAGCTCACCGCTCTGGGAACCTCTCTGGTATCGGCGCAGAGCAGCGCCTTCACGATTAGCGCGGGCCCGGCAGCGGCGATCCAGGCCAGCGGGGGGACGCCGCAGAGCACCACCGTTCTGGCGCCCTTCGCCGTTCCGCTGCAGGTGCTGGTTAGCGATTCCGCCGGCAACCCGCTCAACGGCGTGGCGGTCAGCTTCACGGCACCGGCCACGGGAGCGTCGGCGACGCTGTCGTCTGCGACCGCTACGACCGATGCGAGCGGCCATGCCGGCGTGAGCGCGGTGGCCAATGCGGCGGTGGGCTCCTACACGGTAACGGCCTCGGTGGCCGGCGCCGGCGTCACGCCAACGGCGGGCTTTGCCCTGACCAACGTGGGGGGAACCGGCGTCAATCTGGTGTTTACCCAGCAGCCAGTGAACACCCCTGCGGGCACGGTCATGGCCCCGGTGGTGGTGAAGGTCACCGACAGCGGCGGCAACCCGGTGAGCGCCGTCACCATCGCGCTCACGGCGCAGGGAGGCCCGGGGATTCTCTCCGGGGCCGCGCCGGTGGCCACCGATGCGTCCGGGCTGGCGACGTTCTCGAATCTGAGCATCGACAAGACGGGAACCTATGCGCTGCGGGCCAGCGACGGCACGCGCTTTAGCACCAGTAACTCGTTCGTCATCGGGCCCGGGACGGCGTCCAGCATCACCGTCCTGGCCGGCAACGGGCAGTCGGCGGCGGTCACGACGAATTATGCCAGCCAGCTGAAGGCCCGCGTGCAGGACGCGCTGGGCAACGGCGTTCCCGGCGTCGCGGTCACCTTCACGGCGCCGGCCAGCGGGGCGAGCGTCACGTTCTCGGGACCGGCGACGGTTACCACCGACAGCAGCGGCGTGGCGGCGATCTCGGTCACAGCGAACACCCAGGTAGGCTCTTTCCAGGTGACGGCGACGGCTCCCGGCACTGCTGCTCCGGCAGTTTTCAGCCTGACCAACGTCTCCGGCTCGGCCAGCCATCTGAGTTTCGTCCAGCAGCCTTCCAGTGCGGTGTCCGGTGCCGTCATCACGCCGCCGGTGACGGTGCAGCTCACCGACAGTATCGGAAACAATGTGGCGCAGGCAGGGGTGGCGGTGACGCTATCGCTCAATCCTGCCGCCGGGCGTTCGGCCGCCCTCACCGGTACCACTACCGTCGCCACCAGTGCCAGTGGGCTGGCGACCTTCGCCGATCTGAGCATTGCCACCGCGGGAAGCTATCAGCTCACCGCTGTCGGAACCTCTCTGGTATCGGCGCAGAGCAGCGCCTTCACGATTACCGCGGGCCCGGCAGCGGGGATCCAGGCCAGCGGGGGGACGCCGCAGAGCACCACCGTTCTGGCGCCCTTCGCCGTTCCGCTGCAGGTGCTGGTTAGCGATTCGGCCGGCAACCCGCTCAGCGGCGTCGCGGTCACGTTCGCCGCGCCGGCCACGGGAGCGTCGGCGACGCTGTCGTCCGCGACGGCCACGACCGATGCCGGCGGCCATGCCAGCGTGAGCGCGGTGGCCAATGCGACGGTGGGCTCCTACACGGTAACCGCCTCGGTAGCCGGCGTCACGCCCACGGCGAGCTTTGCCCTGACCAACGTGGGGGGAACCGGCGTCAATCTGGTGTTCACCGGGCAGCCAGTGGACACCCCTGCGGGCACGGTCATCGCGCCCCCGGTGGTGGTGCGGGTGACCGACAGCGGCGGCAACCCGGTGAGCGGCGTCACCATCGCGCTCACGGCGCAGGGAAGCCCGGGGGTTCTCTCCGGGGCCGCGCCGGTCGTCACCGATGCGTCCGGGCTGGCGACGTTCTCGAATCTGAGCATCGACAAGACGGGAACCTATTCCCTGCGAGCCACCGATGGCGCGCGCGCCACCACCAGTAATACGTTCGTCATCGGGCCCGGGACGGCGTCCAGCATCACCGTGGTGGCGGGCAACGGGCAGTCGGCCGCGGTCACGACGAATTACGCCAGCCAGCTGAAAGCCAGCGTGCAGGATGCGCTGGGCAACGGCGTTCCCGGCGTCGCGGTCACTTTCACAGCGCCGGCCAGCGGGGCGAGCGTCACGTTCTCGGGATCGGCGACGGTTACCACCGACAGCAGCGGCGTGGCGGCGATCTCGGTCACAGCGAACACCCAGGTGGGCTCTTTCGAGGTCACGGCGACCGCTCCCGGCACTGCCGCTCCGGCAGTCTTCAGCCTGACCAACGTTGCCGGCTCGGCCAGCCATCTGGCGTTCGTCCAGCAGCCATCCAGTGCGGTGGCCGGGGCCGTCATCACGCCGCCGGTGACGGTGCAGCTCACCGACAGCATCGGAAACAGCGTGGCGCAGGCGGGGGTGGCGGTGACTCTGACGCTCAATCCTGCCGCCGGGCGTTCGGCCGCCATCACCGGCGCGAGCACTGTCCTGAGCGACGCCGGCGGCTTGGCGACCTTCGCCGATCTGAGCATTGCCACCGCGGGAAGCTATCAGCTCACCGCTCTGGGAACCTCTCTGGTATCGGCGCAGAGCAGCGCCTTCACGATTAGCGCGGGCCCGGCAGCGGCGATCCAGGCCAGCGGGGGGACGCCGCAGAGCACCACCGTTCTGGCGCCCTTCGCCGTTCCGCTGCAGGTGCTGGTTAGCGATTCCGCCGGCAACCCGCTCAACGGCGTGGCGGTCAGCTTCACGGCACCGGCCACGGGAGCGTCGGCGACGCTGTCGTCTGCGACCGCTACGACCGATGCCAGCGGCCATGCCGGCGTGAGCGCGGTGGCCAATGCGGCGGTGGGCTCCTACACGGTAACGGCCTCGGTGGCCGGCGCCGGCGTCACACCAACGGCGGGCTTTGCCCTGACCAACGTGGGGGGAACCGGCGTCAATCTGGCGTTTACCCAGCAGCCAGTGAACACCCCTGCGGGCACGGTCATGGCCCCGGTGGTGGTGAAGGTCACCGACAGCGGCGGCAACCCGGTGAGCGCCGTCACCATCGCGCTCACGGCGCAGGGAGGCCCGGGGATTCTCTCCGGGGCCGCGCCGGTGGCCACCGATGCGTCCGGGCTGGCGACGTTCTCGAATCTGAGCATCGACAAGACGGGAACCTATGCGCTGCGGGCCAGCGACGGCACGCGCTTTAGCACCAGTAACTCGTTCGTCATCGGGCCCGGGACGGCGTCCAGCATCACCGTCCTGGCCGGCAACGGGCAGTCGGCGGCGGTCACGACGAATTATGCCAGCCAGCTGAAGGCCCGCGTGCAGGACGCGCTGGGCAACGGCGTTCCCGGCGTCGCGGTCACCTTCACGGCGCCGGCCAGCGGGGCGAGCGTCACGTTCTCGGGACCGGCGACGGTTACCACCGACAGCAGCGGCGTGGCGGCGATCTCGGTCACAGCGAACACCCAGGTAGGCTCTTTCCAGGTGACGGCGACGGCTCCCGGCACTGCTGCTCCGGCAGTTTTCAGCCTGACCAACGTCTCCGGCTCGGCCAGCCATCTGAGTTTCGTCCAGCAGCCTTCCAGTGCGGTGTCCGGTGCCGTCATCACGCCGCCGGTGACGGTGCAGCTCACCGACAGTATCGGAAACAATGTGGCGCAGGCAGGGGTGGCGGTGACGCTATCGCTCAATCCTGCCGCCGGGCGTTCGGCCGCCCTCACCGGTACCACTACCGTCGCCACCAGTGCCAGTGGGCTGGCGACCTTCGCCGATCTGAGCATTGCCACCGCGGGAAGCTATCAGCTCACCGCTGTCGGAACCTCTCTGGTATCGGCGCAGAGCAGCGCCTTCACGATTACCGCGGGCCCGGCAGCGGGGATCCAGGCCAGCGGGGGGACGCCGCAGAGCACCACCGTTCTGGCGCCCTTCGCCGTTCCGCTGCAGGTGCTGGTTAGCGATTCGGCCGGCAACCCGCTCAGCGGCGTCGCGGTCACCTTCGCCGCGCCGGCCACGGGAGCGTCGGCGACGCTGTCGTCCGCGACGGCCACGACCGATGCCGGCGGCCATGCCAGCGTGAGCGCGGTGGCCAATGCGACGGTGGGCTCCTACACGGTAACCGCCTCGGTGGCCGGCGTCACGCCTACGGCGAGCTTTGCCCTGACCAACGTGGGGGGAACCGGCGTCAATCTGGTGTTCACCGGGCAGCCAGTGGACACCCCTGCGGGCACGGTCATCTCGCCCCCGGTGGAGGTGCGGGTGACCGACAGCGGCGGCAACCCGGTGAGCGGCGTCACCATCGCGCTCACGGCGCAGGGAAGCCCGGGGGTTCTCTCCGGGGCCGCGCCGGTCGTCACCGATGCGTCCGGGCTGGCGACGTTCTCGAATCTGAGCATCGACAAGACGGGAACCTATTCCTTGCGAGCCACCGATGGCGCGCGCGCCAGCACCAGTAACTCGTTCGTCATCGGGCCCGGGACGGCGTCCAGCATTACCGTGGTGGCGGGCAACGGGCAGTCGGCCGCGGTCACGACGAATTACGCCAGCCAGCTGAAAGCCAGCGTGCAGGATGCGCTGGGCAACGGCGTTCCCGGCGTCGCGGTCACTTTCACAGCGCCGGCCAGCGGGGCGAGCGTCACGTTCTCGGGATCGGCGACGGTTACCACCGACAGCAGCGGCGTGGCGGCGATCTCGGTCACAGCGAACACCCAGGTGGGCTCTTTCGAGGTCACGGCGACCGCTCCCGGCACTGCCGCTCCGGCAGTCTTCAGCCTGACCAACGTTGCCGGCTCGGCCAGCCATCTGGCGTTCGTCCAGCAGCCATCCAGTGCGGTGGCCGGGGCCGTCATCACGCCGCCGGTGACGGTGCAGCTCACCGACAGTATCGGAAACAGCGTGGCGCAGGCGGGGGTGGCGGTGACTCTGACGCTCAATCCTGCCGCCGGGCGTTCGGCCGCCATCTCCGGCGCGAGCACTGTCCTGAGCGACGCCGGCGGCCTGGCGACCTTCGCCGATCTGAGCATTGCCACCGCGGGAAGCTATCAGCTCACCGCTCTGGGAACCTCTCTGGTATCGGCGCAGAGCAGCGCCTTCACGATTAGCGCGGGCCCGGCAGCGGCGATCCAGGCCAGCGGGGGGACGCCGCAGAGCACCACCGTTCTGGCGCCCTTCGCCGTTCCGCTGCAGGTGCTGGTTAGCGATTCCGCCGGCAACCCGCTCAACGGCGTGGCGGTCAGCTTCACGGCACCGGCCACGGGAGCGTCGGCGACGCTGTCGTCTGCGACCGCTACGACCGATGCGAGCGGCCATGCCGGCGTGAGCGCGGTGGCCAATGCGGCGGTGGGCTCCTACACGGTAACGGCCTCGGTGGCCGGCGCCGGCGTCACACCAACGGCGGGCTTTGCCCTGACCAACGTGGGGGGAACCGGCGTCAATCTGGCGTTTACCCAGCAGCCAGTGAACACCCCTGCGGGCACGGTCATGGCCCCGGTGGTGGTGAAGGTCACCGACAGCGGCGGCAACCCGGTGAGCGGCGTCACCATCGCGCTCACGGCGCAGGGAGGCCCGGGGGTTCTCTCCGGGGCCGCGCCGGTTGACACCGATGCGTCCGGGCTGGCGACGTTCTCCACTCTGAGCATCGACAAGACGGGAACTTATGCGCTGCGGGCCAGCGACGGCACGCGCTTTAGCACCAGTAATACGTTCGTCATCGGGCCCGGGACGGCGTCCAGCATTACGGTCACCGGCGGAAGCCCGCAGAGCGCCGTTGTCCTGTCCGCCTTCGCCGTTCCCCTTCAGGTTACTGTACAGGATACAGCTGGGAATCCTGTGAGCGGGCTTCCGGTGGCATTTCTCGCGCCGAAAACGGGACCCTCGGCCACGTTATCTCCTGCTCAAGCGACGACCGACAGTGCGGGCCGCGCGAGCGTCAACGCCAGCGCCAATGGCCTGGCCGGCTCATACGAAGTGATTGCGGTCGCCTCGGGGGTGACCACTTTCGCGGAATTCTCGCTCACTAACGACGAGCGTGGAGGCGCAGGCGGCCAGCTGGTCTTCACGCAGCAGCCATCCAACACGCCGGCTGGCAATATACTGACCCCGGTTACTGTGCGTCTGGCCGACTCGGGCGGCGCTCCCGTCGCCGGGGCGGTCATCACGCTGTCACTGGACAATAGCGGGGTTCCGCTTATCGGTACCTTGACGCGTTTGACCGACGCGACCGGTCAGGCTGTATTCGCCGACTTGAGCGTAAAAATTACTGGCACGTACCGGTTGACGGCGAATGCCCTCACTTCTTTGGGCAAGAGCAATTCGTTCCAGATTACGCCCGCGGCCTCCGTCAGCATCACCGCGATATCGGGTACTGGACAGACAACTCCTGTCAACACGACCTACATATTTCCGCTGAAAGCCGACGTGCGGGATACATTCGGCAATGCTGTTCCTGGTGCGTCAGTTATATTCACGGCCCCGGCGAGTGGTCCAGGCGTGGTATTTGAGGGCTCCACGAGTGTCATCGCAGACAATACCGGCGTTGCCACATCGCCACCAATGACTGCGAACGCACAGCCCGGTTCGTTCCAGGTGGCGGCAATGACGCCAGGCGCCGTATCACAAGCCTTGTTCTCATTGACCAACATATCCGGTGCCACCGGCCGACTGTCCTTCGTGCAGCAGCCAACCGACACGCGAGCGGGCGCAGTGATGATTCCGCCGCTCAGTGTGCAATTGCTGGACAACGCCGGCAACCCCGTGCGGACAGCAGGCGTGCCTGTCAGCCTCGTGCCAAATTCGGTGGCGGGGCCCACCTCAGCGTTCAGCGGGAGTCTGACAGGAACAACCGACGCCAGCGGACTGGCTACATTCGCTGATCTCAGCGGCGCGACTGCGGGAACCTATCAACTCACCGCACAATCCGGCTCTCTGGGATCGGCGACGAGTGCCACTTTCCGAATCACAACCGGGCCGCCCGCAGCGATCCGAACAACTGCCGGCACTCCCCAGAGTGCCGCGGTTTTCACGGCGTTCGCCACTCCGCTTGAAGTGGCTGTGACCGACAGTTCCGGAAACCCGATTTCGGGTGTGAGCGTGATCTTCACGGCGCCGGGTACTGGCGCGAGCGGAACTTTCGGAGGTGCCTCTACATCATCGATAACAACCGGAGAGCGAGGGACCGCCTCCGTGACCTTGACCGCGAACGGCACACCGGGGACTTACGTGGTCTCGGCTGCGACCGCCGCGGTCAAAGGGCCGGTAACATTCTCATTGACCAATGTTGCGGCTCCAGCCCGCGTGCTGGCGTTTGTGCAGCAACCCGGCACTGTTGCATCCGGCCAGGCGATCTCACCCGCGGTGAAGGTGCAGGTGCGGGAGAACTCGGGCGCTCCCGTAAACACGGCTGGCATCGCAATTTCGATGATACTGTCTTCCGGCACGGGCGAGCTTTCGGGAAGTAGCGTCAGCGTGACCACCGCCGATGGAATCGCCACGTTCGACAACTTGCGTATCGATTTGGCTGGGACTAAGCGCTTGCGAGCGGCTGGCATCGAGTTTACAGCTGCAGAGAGCAATTCATTTGTGGTCACAGCCGGGCAGGCCTCACGGATCGCGGCTGTCGGCAACACGCCGCAGGTTACAAGGCCGTCCCAGGTGTTCCCGGCGCCCTTGCAGGCTATGGTAACGGACTCAGCGGGCAATCCGGTGAGCGGAGTTCCGGTCACGTTTACTGTGCCGGCCACGGGATCGAGCGGAAGCTTTTCCAGCGCGCCGACAGTAACTACCGGAGCGAATGGCATCGCGACGGCGCCTGTTCTAACGGCGAACAGTACGGCCGGAACCTTTTCGGCAACCGCGACGACGCCCAATGTCGCCGGAGTGGCGACATTCGCTCTCGTGATTCTGCCGCCCGCGAGCGCCGAGTTAACTCTCGATGAGCAGGTGCTCACTTTCGTCAGCGAGATCGAACAGTCGGCGCCGCCTCCGAAGACGGTGACTGTTTCCGCCGTCTCTGGAGCGGCAGTGGCCTGGACGGCTTCGCGTTCGGCTTCGTGGCTGACGGTGAGTCCAATCAGCGGTGTCACGCCGGGACAGGCTTCGGTGAGCGCGAATCCGGCCGGCCTTACTGCGGGAACCTACGTCGATACAGTGACGTTCACTCCTCCAGCCGGCGAGGCGGTTGTCCTCGTTGTGAGTTACACCATCACACCCAGGCCGGCTTTGACTGTTACGCCAGGCTCGCTGATTTTCCAGACTCTCTACCAAAGTGATGGGACGATACCGGTTCCGTCGGCCCAGACTCTGTCGGCGACCTCCAGCTCGCGGCCGATTAGCTATCAGATCTCCACAACAGTCACTAGTCCCCCGGGCGGGAGTTGGCTGAAGCTTTCCACAGCACAGGGACAGACGCCCGGCGCCGTGCAAGTCAGCGTGACGCCCGAAGGGTTGTCGGAGGGCATATACCGCGGCTCGGTCCAGTTCCAACCCACAGAGACCGGAGTCAGTCCGGTCTTCGTGCCAGTCACCTTAGTCGTTGGATGCAACCGGGGTGCGTGTGCGGCGCCGCCAACGGAGTCTCCTGCGATCCTGGGGGTCGTTAACTCAGCAAGCTTCCACATCAGCGGAGCTCCCGGGGCAGCGATGACGATTTTCGGCAGGAATCTTTCCACCAGCACGATGCAAGCGCTCGCGTATCCTCTGCCGACAACGTTGGGAACCACGATGGTGATGGTGAATGGCGCCCCTGCGCCGCTGTACTACGTGAGTCCGGGTCAGATCAACTTCCAGATGCCAAGTGACGCACCATTAGGTAATGCGCGAGTGGAAGTGAATGTCGAAGGACAACATGTATCGTCGTTCGATGCACAGCCGGTAATGCTGACGGCAGTGGATCCTGGGTTGTACATGAACGGGCCGCGCGCGGCCGCGCTGAATCCGGACCTGACGCCACACACCGCGGCGACGCCGCAGGCGGCAGGCGCAATCCTTGCGTTCTATCTCACGGGCCAGGGAACGGTAAAACCAGCTATTCCCGACGGAAGCGCTGCGCCGGCCGCGCCGCTGTCGATGGTCGATGGGGCGGCACAGGCAACGATTGGCGGACAGCCGGCTGAAGTGATTTTTGCCGGACTCGCGCCGGGCTTCGCGGGATTGACGCAAATCAATGTCCGGATTCCGGAGGGTCTGAGTCCGGGCGATCACCCAGCATTTATCGTGATCAATGGCATTCCGAGCAACGCGGGGTTGATCAGCGTCCGGTGATGCGGGCGCGCGGAAACAACTGAGACGATTGCGCATTCCGGCAGCCCTACCCGACCTCTCCGCTTTGACGGATTTCACACGGTAGTTCGATTGCCTCCGCCGTCTCTGTGGAATGAGGACACTGGACGGCATCCACCGAGCTGGACCGGTGACCTCTCCGTTACGAAAGCCCAGAGCCCGGAACCGGGGGTTCTTCAGGCGCTCGTCATCCATGGTGAAGCGTCGGCGTGACCGACCAGAGTGGCCAGCCCGCGCCGGGCGTAACTGTTCGGCTCACGTGGCAAAACCACTCAGCCGAAGTTGACTCCCACGAGATCGATGCAAGTACGGATGCGCCAGGATACCTGGCATTCAGCGCACGAACACTCGATGCAGTGCTGAGGGTTCCCGTGTACCCGTGTTACACTGCTTCTATGAGTACACGTAATATCACGCTCTCGCTCCCCGTCGAGTTAATACGTGCCGGCAGGATCTTCGCGGCCGAGCGCGATACTACGTTGAACGCCTTATTGAGGGAGATGCTGACGGAACGTCTGCAGCGGGAAGGCAGGATGAAAGAGGCCATCGCGACGCTTCTAGACCTGGCCAAGAACGGTCCCTTGTCCGACGTGGATCCCCGGTCCTTCCGCCGGGAGGATCTATATGAGCGGCGTTAGATCGTTTTTTGACACAAACGTCCTGATCTACGCATACAGCGAAGCCGATTCGGACCGGCATGCGCAGGCCGTCGCGCTTTACGAGGAGCACCTGACCGCCGGGACCATCCTCATCAGCACCCAAGTGGTTCAGGAGTTCTACGCGGCTGCAAGCCGGAAACTGAAGTTCCCGCACGAGATGGCCCAGCGGATGGCGCGTGCACTCCTGGAGTTGCCGTTGATGACGGTGACGGCGGACTTGATCCGCGCGGCTCTGGACGTCGAACTTCGCTACCAGGTCTCGTTTTGGGACAGCCTGATCCTGGCGGCAGCCGAGGCCGGCGGAGCGGAAGTGATCTATACAGAGGACCTGAATCACGGACAGCGATACGGACGGGTCCTGGCATTAAATCCGTTCCGCCTGCCGCATCGTGAATGAACTTCCAAACTGAGACTGCAGGTTAAATCTCTCGCCACTCGCCACTCCCTCCATCGCGGCAACCTTCGGAACATACCGAACGTCATCACTTTCATTGCGAGGTGATTCCTGTTGCGTTCGGATAGCTCCGGCGCGCGATTTCGCGCCCTTTCGATTCTGCTGCTCATGCCCTGCCTGTGCGTGGCACAGGGGCAAATGACCTCCTCCGAATCCATCACCATGGATCAGGCCATCCAGGAGGCGATCGATCATAATTTGGGCCTGCTGGCGGAACGGTACAACATTACCGTTGCCGACGCCCGCATCATCCAGGCCAAATTAAAGCCCAACCCGGTGTTCACCTACGGGCAGGATTATCAGGACGTCTTCCGCCGCGGCGAGACGGCGGCGAATAGCGCGGGACCTCCCGAGTGGAACACGCGCATCGACTACATCATCGAAGGCGGACGGAAGCGCGAACGGCGGATTGCCGTGGCCGAAGCCAGCCGGGCGGTGGCCGAGTCCAACCTCATTAACTCCATCCGCCAACTTGCACTGGATGTCCAGAACGCGTTCATCGACCTCCAGAACGCGAAGGCCAGCCTGGACCTGGCGGAGCAGAATCTGAAGGCTCTCTCCGACATCACCGGAATCAACGAAGCGCGAGTGCGCGCCGGCGATCTGGCGAGGGTCGAATACATGCGATCGCGCCTGGCCGCCCTCACCTTCCGCAACGCCGTGGAACAGGCCAAGCTGAGGCAGCGCACAGCCCGCACCCGGCTGGCCGCCCTGCTGGGACGCGCCCGCGTCTCCGACGCCTTCGACGCGGCCGGGCCCCTGCGGCAGGATCGCACGACACTGGATGTCGATACTCTGCGCTCCACCGCCATCCAACAACGTCCCGACCTGGAAGCTTTGCGCCGCGACCAGGCCCGTTCTCAGGCGGACCTGCGCCTGCAACTGGCCCAGGGCAAGATCGATTACACTGTGAGCGCTCAGTATCACCATCAATACGAGTACTCCAATGGCCGCACGCTCGGATTCTTTTTCAGTATTCCGTTACCCGTCTACAACCGGAACCAGGGTGAGGTGGAACGCGCGCGACGGGAGCAGCAGCAGATCGAGGCCCGGATCCACGCCCTGCAGTTCGGCATTGTGAACGAAGTGAGGACTGCGTACGACCAGTACGTCACCGCGCGATCCCTGCTCGAGAATATCGAAACCAACATGCTAGAGGATGCCCGGGTGGTTCGCGAAACCACCGCCTACTCCTACCGGCGCGGCGAGGCCAGCCTGGTGGAGTTTCTGGACGCGCAGCGCGCTTTTAACGACACGATGCAGAGCTACAACGATGCCAAGGCGGAATATGCCCGCAGCCTGTACCTGATTGACTCCGCGATTGGAAAGCCGGTGACCCCATGAAACGCGGAGTGTTGCTGGTGGCAGCGCTGGCTGCGCTGACGGCCTGTGGAAAGAAGGAATGTCCGGTTGCTGCCAATGCCAACAGCGGTCCGCCCGCGCAGCCCGGGGTGGTGATCCTGCCGGCGGATTCGCCGAAGCGCAAAGAGATTCGGGTGGAGACTATCGAGGCCGCCGACGTGCCTCGGGACGAAGTGGACGCGCCCGGCAAGATCGAGGTGAATCCCAACCGCGTGTCCCACGTGGTGTTGCCGGTGGCCGGCAGAGTGACGGCGGTGGACGTACACGTCGGCGATTTCGTCAAACAAGGCCAGCCCGTGCTCACCGTGGAGAGTGCCGACATCGACGCGGCCAACTCGGGCTTTATACAGAGCCAAGCCGCCGTGTCGCAGGCGCGCGCCAATCTCGTCAAAGCTCAGAGCGACTACGATCGCGAGAAGGATCTGTTCGAACACGATGCAGTGGCCCGCAAAGATGTGCTGAGCGCGGAGAATGCGCTGGCGCAGGCCAAGTCAAGCCTGGATCAAGCCCTGGCAGCCGAGGAGGGGTCCCGCCGCCGTTTGCAGATCTACGGGCTGACGCCCGGCCGCTACGGCCAGCGCATCACGGTGAACGCTCCCATCTCGGGCAAAGTGCTGGAACTGAGCGTCGTCCAAGGTGAATTCCGGAACGATACGAACGCCCCGGTGATGACCATCGCGGATCTCAGCACGGTTTGGGTGGCCGCCGATGTGCCGGAGAGCAAGATCCGTTTCATCGAGCTTGGCGAGCGAGTGGACCTCGAACTCGCCGCCTACCCCGGGCAGGTTTTTCATGCCCGTGTGATGCGGCTAGGAGATACCGTGGATCCGCAAACGCGCACCATTAAGGTCCAGGCCGAGTTGGAGAACTCCGGCGGGCGGCTGCGGCCGGAGATGTACGGCCGCATGCACCAGATCGATTCCGTAGTGCATGTTCCGGTTATCCCCAGCGGCGCCATCATCCAGGGTGACGGCCAGAACGCCGTCTGGGTAGAGCGTTCTCCCGGCAAGTTCGAGCAGGTCGCCGTGACGCTGGGCAACAAGGCGGGCGACAAAGTGGGCGTTCTGAGCGGTCTGAAAGCAGGCGATCGCGTCGTCGTGGACGGCGCGATGCTGCTGAAGGGGATTTAACATTCCGTGATCGCACAACTGTTACGGTTCGCCCTCCGGCAGCGCTTCATCACGGTTCTGCTCGGCATTACGCTCATCGGCCTGGGACTGTGGGCCTTCCAGCAATTGAAGATTGAGGCCTACCCCGATATCTCCGACACTCAGACCGTCGTCATCACACTCTATCCGGGCCGCGCCGCCGAGGAAGTGGAACAGCAGGTGACCGTCCCCATCGAGCGGGCGTTGAACAACGTACCCAGTGTCATCGCCAGGCGTTCCCGCACGATCTTTGGACTGTCGGTGGTGGAACTGACCTTCGCCTACGGGACCAACGATTACTTTGCGCGCCAGTTGGTGCTGGAGAAGTTACGGGATGCGACGCTGCCCGACAACGTCACTCCGACGCTGGGACCGTTATCCACCCCCATCGGCGAGTTGTACCGCTACTCGCTCGAGGGCTCCACGGACTCCATGCGTCTCCGCGAACTTCAGGATTGGGTGATCACGCCCCGTTTTCTGCAAGTGCCCGGCGTGGCGGACGTAACCCCGTTTGGCGGGCTGGTGAAGCAATATCAGATCGAAGTGAGCCCGCAGTCCCTTTCGAAGTACGACTTGAACATCGCCCAGATCGCGGCCGCCGTGAACGCGAATAACCAGAACGCGGGAGGAGCGCAACTCGACAACGGGCAGCAGTCGATGGTGGTGCGCGGCGTGGGGCTTATCGAATCGGTAAGCGACATCGAGAACGTGCTGGTAACGGAAGCCAAGGGCGTACCGGTGTTCATCCGCGACATCGGGAGCGTCAAGATCGGACCCGCGCCGCAAACGGGCATCTTCGGCCTGGACGCGAAGAACGGCGGGGTGGAAGGGATCGTGCTGATGCGGCGCGGCGAGAATCCCACGGAAGTCCTGGCAGGCATCAAGGAGGCGGTGGAGGATCTGGAACAGAACCGGCTGCCCAAGGACATCCACATCAAGGCGATCTACGATCGCAGTGACCTGGTGGGTAACACGCTCCACACGGTTTCGCACACCCTGCTGGAAGGGTTGATCATCGTCATCGCGGTGCTCTTCCTGTTCCTGGGAAGCGCCCGGGCCGCGCTGCTCACCGCCATCACCATTCCGCTGTCCCTGCTGTTCGCGTTCGTGTGCATGCACTTTTCGGGCATCCCCGCGAACCTGCTGAGTCTCGGCGCGCTCGACTTCGGCATCATCGTGGACGGCACGCTCATCATGGTGGAGCACATCGTGGAAACCCTGTCGCACCGGACGGACAATCGGGGCGGCGTGATGCGGGCGGTGCGCGATGCGGCGCTGGAAGTGGAGCGGCCCATCTTCTTCTCGATGCTGATCATCATCTGCGCCTACATTCCGCTGTTCACGCTGGAGCGCGTGGAGCGCCGGCTGTTCACGCCGATGGCCTTCACGGTGTGTTATGCGCTGCTCGGCTCGATGCTGCTGGCCTTGACGCTGATCCCGGTGCTGGCCACGTACCTGTTCCGTAAAGGCGCCAAGACCTGGCACAACCCGGTGCTCGGCTGGCTGCAGGTGGTTTATCAGAAGACCTTAAACGTCGCCGTGGCGCGTCCGGCGACGGTGGTGGCCGTCTCGGGTGCGATCGTCCTGGGTGCGTTCGCCATCGGTTCCCAACTCGGCTCGGAGTTCCTGCCGCAGCTCGACGAAGGCGTCATCTGGATCCGCGCCAATCTGCCGCCAGGCATTTCACTGGTGAAATCGTCCGAGGTGGCGGGACGCATCCGTGCGCTGGTGAAGCAGTCTCCCGAAGTGCAGCTGGCCAGTTCGCAGAGCGGCCGCAACGATTCGGGGACAGACCCCTACGGCCCCAATCGTAATGAGATCTTCGTGGCCCTGAACAAATACGACACCTGGCCCGCCGGCAAGACCAAGCAGGACCTAGTGGAGGAGTTCGCCCGCAAACTACGCGCCGAGATTCCAGGGGCGGCGTTCAGTTTCACTCAGCCCATCATCGACAACGTGACGGAAGCGGTGACCGGCTCGGCTGCGGATCTCGCTGTGATCATCAACGGTCCCGACCTGCCAACGCTGCGGGGCCTTGCCGACCAGGGACTGCGGGTGGTGCGGCGGGTTCCGGGCGCCGCCGACACGGCGATCGAGCAGGAGTCCGATCAGGCCCAGCTCCGACTGCGGGTGAATCGCCAGGAAGTTGCGCGATACGGAATCAACGTTCGCGACGTCCAGGATGTAATCGAAATGGCCATTGGAGGACGCGTGACCGGGACGATGTTTGAGGGCGAGCGGCGTTTCGACATCACCGTACGCTACGTTCCCGACGCCCGGGCCGACATCACGGCCATCGGCAACATCCTGGTGGCCACGCGCGAAGGCGGCAGGGTGCCGCTCTCACAGCTTGCGGAAATCAAGGTGATCAATGGAGCCAGCATCATCGCCCGGCGCGAGAACCAGCGTCAGATTACAGTGCGCACCAATATTCGCGGCCGCGACCAGGGTAGCTTCGTCAAGGAAGCGCAGGCTCTTTTCAATCACGACGTGAAGCTCCCGTCGGGATACCACGTGGAGTGGGGCGGCCAGTTCGAGAACCTGGACCGTGCGCGGCGGCGGCTGGCGCTGATCCTGCCGGTCACCATCGGAATCATATTCGCCCTGCTGTTCTTCGCTTTCGGCTCGCCCACTTATGCGGGCCTGGTGATGATGAACGTTCCGTTTTCACTGGTGGGCGGCATCATCTTTCTCTATTTACGCGGCATCAATCTCAGCGTCTCGGCCGCGGTCGGGTTCATTTCACTGTTCGGTGTGGCGGTGATGAGCGGCGTGCTGGTGGTGAGCGAGATCAATCACCGCCGCCGCGTTGCTCCCGACATGCCTGTGCAACAGGCCGTGGTGGAGGGAGCCTTGTCGCAGATGCGCCCCGTATTGATGATGATCCTGGTGGCGCTACTTGGAATGGTACCGGCGGCACGCGCCTCCGGGATCGGATCGGACGTGCAGCGGCCTTTGGCCACGGTGGTGGTGGGCGGATTGCTGTCCACGCTTCTGCTGACGCTGGTTGCGCTGCCCGCCATGTACGCGCTGGTGGTGAGAAGAAAGGAGGCGTAGTCAATGATCAAGCCCCCGACAAAAGTGCTGGTCATCTTCGTGGATGAGACCGATACATCCGGTGACCTTCCGCTCTATGAGGCAATCCTGCGCAGACTGGTGCAACTGAAGGTCGCCGGCGCCACGGTCAATGCCGGCATCATGGGCTTCGGCAGCCACAACCAGATCCATCGAAAGCGCCTGTTCGGCATGCCGGACGACCGCTCCGTCACCATCACGGTGGTGGAGAACGCCGATAAGCTTCGCGAGGTCTTGAAGGAGGTCCGTCCCATGGTGGAGGAGGGACTGGTTATTTTGCTCGATTGCGAAGTGGTGGAGTAGCGGACTGCCGGCCGCTCGGCGCGACTTTTGGAACAGATCAGGAGACGCCTAGTTTCAGGTCGCGCAGCCTCGGAAAATGTCCGAACTCCAGAGGCGGGCTAGAGAGCCCGCCGCAGCCTGGGAGGCTGCCCCACATCGCATCAGAAATGTCCGAACTCCAGATGCCGGGCTGAAGCCCAGCGCGGACTGAAGTCCACCCTACATCGGATCAGAAATGTCCCGGCTACTGGCGCTTAAAGGCGTCGCCCGGCATCCAATCGGGGAGCTTGGTCTGGTTCGCCACTTCCATGCCTAACGCTAACCCGAACCGCGCGATGTGCTCCAATCCCGAAAAATCCCAGTCTTCATGGTATTCGTCGGAAGGTTGGTGATAGTGCCGGTCGTTGAACTCCTTGAACCTCTGTTCCCCATACCCGGCTGGTTTGCCCCAAAATTCGTCGCCTTGACTGATGGAGAATGCGGGAATCCCGACGCGGGCCATGGAGAAATGGTCGCTGCGGAAGTAGTGGCCCTGCTCCGGGTGCGGGTCCGGCTTGATCTCGTAATTGAAGCGCTTGGCGATGGACTGGACGGTGGGCCATACCGTCGTTCGCTCGGCTCCCGAGACGGTGATGTTCCTGGTGCGGCCGAAGGGTTCGAACGCATCGAAGTTCAGATCCAGGGCCGTTTTCGAAGCGGGAAAGAACGGATGCCGGCCATAGTATTCGGACCCTCGCAAGCCGCCTTCTTCGGCCGTCACGGAAAGGAAGATCGCCGATCGCCGCGGCTTCCTTTCCAGGGCGCCCCACGCTCGTGCGATCTCCAGCAGCACGGCGCATCCGGTGGCGTTGTCCACGGCACCGTTGTAGATGCGATCGCCATTCACAGGATCGCCGATGCCGAGATGATCCCAGTGGGCGCTGAACACCACGGCTTCGTCCTTCAACTGTGGGTCTTCGCCAGGAATGATGGCGACGACGTTGCGTGTCTGGATGTCGCGGATGGTGGAGGAAATCTTTCCGTGGAAGCGGATGTTTAATGGAATGGGCCGGAAACCCGGTGAATTCGCCTGATCCAGAAGTTGCTGGACGGTGTGCCCGGTGGGAGCCAGCAAGCCTGCCGCAGCCTTTTCGGTCAGCCATCCGGCCAGCGCCAGGGACGGCTCGCCGGACGCCAGTTTCACCTGCGGGTCTTCCTTGCCCCAGGACGAGCGGACGACGTCCCAACCGTAACCGGCCGTCGGAGTCGTGTGGATGAGGAGGACAGCGACAGCGCCTTTCCGGATGGCCTCTTCGTACTTGTACGTCCAGCGGCCGTAGTAGGTGAGCGCGCGACCTCCAAAGAACTTGGGATCGTCCGAGGGCGGCTCATTCGTGAACATCACGAACACCTTGCCCTGGAGGTCAGCGCCCTTGTAGTCGTCCCAATTGAACTCCGGAGCGGCGATGCCGTGTCCGACGAAGACCGCTTCCGCATCAAAGTCCACGTCCGGCTTCTGACGCCGAGTGGTGCCGACGAACTCCTCGGCCCATTTGAACGGAACGGTCTTTCCTTTGACGGTGGCACTCAACTGCGAAGAGGGCTTGGTCTCCGAGCCCACCAGGGGCACCTTTTGAAAGTAGGTGCCGTTGTCGCCGGCCGGCTTGGCTCCGGAGAGCGCCAGTTGCGTGGCGATATACTCGGTGGCCAGATCGCCGCCGCGAACGCCGACGCCCCGGCCCTCCAACAAATCGCTCGACAGAAAGCGGGTATGGGCTCGAATCCGCTCACCGGAGATGTCCTGAGAATGGCCGCCGATGGAAAGAAGAAGAATGAGAAATCCGCACTTGATCACGATCTGATTGTAACGAGTGAGCGGCCGATGGGCTGAGCGGCAGGGTCGGCAGGGCGGGCTGGAGGCCCGCCCAGCCTGAGGCTGCCCCACATCGGATCAGAATGCCAACTCCGAATCTTGCTGCAGGATCACCGTCGCCTTTCCGGCAGGTCCTTCATAGATCAACTCCAGCTTCTGGATGTTCTCGGCCTTTCCGCGGTACGGAAAGTAGAGCAGCCCGGCAACCGGCAATGCGCGGTCGCCTTCCGGCATGGAGACCTTTTGCACCTTCTGTTCCATGACGTGCCGTAACTCGATCGGCATCTTCGGGGGAACCACCGGCCCGGAGTCGCTTTCTCCTTGTCCGCCCATGCTGGTCTTTGACTTCTTCTCGACAGGTTCCGGAGGTTGCCACTCGGGATCCTTGAGGGACCGGAACAACAGTCCGAACTGCTGGCTGGTCACGGGGCTCTTCTTTCCATTGATCCGCAGCGAAAAATCTTCCAGGGAGATCGTCGACCGCGCCCCGGGCTTACCGAACAACGCCGTTTCCACTACCACGAAGTCTTCCGAAGAGAACGTGCCTTGCGGGGTGGGGACCGAATGTCCGGTGAATTCGCCTGCAATCGTGACGTCGCCGGCCTTCGCATGAGCCTGATAATCAGTGGGAGCTACTCTGGCCGGCAAGCCCTGTGCATACCCGATCAGGGCGAATCCGGCGAGTTGAACAACAAGAGCGGGATAGAATCGCATTACTGCTCACAAGTTACCATATCTGATTGTTCCGTCCGGCTTGGGCCACCATCTTCTGCGATTCCCGGCTCATGCGCATCCACAGCGACTCGGGGTCGTCGTCGAAAACGACCCCGGGTCCGGCGCGCATCACGGTCCAGGCGCCCAACTCGATTTCCATTTCCAACTGGCCGGGGGCCCACCCGGCATATCCCGCATAGACGCGAAAGTGGGAGGGATCGGCGCCCGAGGCGACGGATTTTTCCACCAGTGCCTTGTCACCTGTGAGGTACACGTCCCCTATCACTCGCCTGGCGCCCTCCTCTTTGGCCGGCAACCGCAGCAGGGCTTGCGCGGCGCCTTTGCCGACGGGGCCGCCAACGTACACCGGATCCGACTTGGCGCCCTTGACGTCCGGGAACAACTTGGATAGGGGAACATCGCTGCGGCGATTGAGAATCAACCCGACGGTTCCCTCCGCTTCATCATGCTGGACAACCAGGATCACCGATTCGGCAAAATTCGGATCGCCCAGTTTCTCGCTCGCGACCAGGAGGCGTCCCGCCGCGATGTCTTCCGCCGCCGCCTGCCCAACCGCCAAAGCGCAAATGAATACCCCCATGCGCCACATGGCTCGATTGTCGCGCGTTTTACCGCCCGCGGCAGGGGTGTGATAGAACTCTGTGCAGGACCCGCCATGCTTACCCGCCGCCAACTCTTGCAGACCTCGGCCGCCTCCCTGGCCGCGCCCGCCGGAAATGCCGCATCCGCCGGCGTCATCGACTTTCGCTACGCGCCGGCCCAGGGCCAGACCGCGTTTTGCTTTCCCGACGATCACTATAAGAGCCTGGTGGGATACGCGGGCGACCTTCGCTATCGCCATTCCGGCAATATCGAGAACTTCGGTCTCATCGTGGCCTTTGGGTTGAAAGGAATGGAACGCGAGGTTCCATCGACGCAGAAACTCGAGTCGGCCGCAACACCCGTGGTCCGCACACGCCTGGAATACCGGCGGGCATTTCTCGATCTGACCACGTTCGCCACCAATGGTGACGGCGAGGGCCGGGTGGATCAAGTGATTTTCGAGGTGAAGCCGCGCGCCGGGACGACGGTCTATGCCGCACCCATGATCCGGATCTTCACGCCGGACCGGCTCACGGTCCGCGCCGGTGAAACCATGACGGAGGTCGCATCGGGCGAGGGCCTGGTGATCGCCGCGAACGCCAGGTTCAGTGGGACGCCGATGGGCCCGAGTTTCACGCTCGAGGGCGAGGGGCGTCCGGCCACCTCCGATCGCCCATTCAGGATCGTGTTCCGCCTGCCGCAGGAGAAACAATCGCTGGACCGTTTGCGCGAGGGGTTCGCCGATCCCGATCGTTTGCTCGCCGAAACGCGGCGGTACTGGCGCGGGTGGACGCCCTCCGCCGCGCCCGTGGCATGGGCGCTGCCCGACCATCACGGCGATTTTCTGACTGCCTGCTCCCGGAACATCCTGCAGGCCCGGGAAGTGAAGAATGGAAAGCTGACGTTTCAGGTGGGTCCGACCGTCTACCGCGGGCTGTGGGTGGTGGACGGCAATTTCATCCTCGAGGCGGCGCGTTATCTCGGCTTCGATAAAGAGGCGCAGCAGGGGTTGGAGACCACATGGGCTTTGCAGGAGGCCGACGGCGGCATCTTCGCAGGCGCCGGACGCGCCCACTGGAAAGACACCGGCATCGCCATGTTCTCCATGGTGCGGCAGTGCGAACTGGCACAGGATTGGACGTATTTTCGCGAGATGCAGCCAGCCTTGCTGAAGGCCGCCGGCTACATCAGAGCGCTGAGAGAGCAGCACCGTGATGAGAACAGCGCGGCCATGCGGTACGGTCTGCTACCGAACGGGATGGGCGACGGCGGGTTGGGCGGGCTTCGCCCGGAATTCACCAACACCATCTGGACGCTCGCCGGGTTGAAGGCGGTTGCGCGGGCCGCCGAACGGCAAAGAATGGACGGTCTGGCGCCGGTGCGGGCTTTGTATGACGAACTGCATTCGAATTTCGTCAAGGCCGCCGCCCAGGAAATGCGGCAACACCCGGCGGGCTTCCGATTCCTACCGATGCTGATGAAGGACGACCCGCAGTGGACGGCTCAGGACGAATGGGCCCGGCCCCGCCCGCAGGTTGCGCAGTGGGCTTTATCGCACTGTATTTATCCGGGGCTCCTGTTCTCAAAGAACGATCCCATCGTTCGAGGCCACATCGCGCTGATGCAGGCATGCACCCAGGAGGACGTTCCAGCGGAGACGGGCTGGCTGCCGCACGAAGGCACGTGGACGTACAATGCGCCGTTTGTCTCGCACGTGTACCTGTGGGCGGGGGTCGATGACTGGGCGCGCCGCACCTTCAACGGATTCCTGAATCATGCGGCGCCGTCCTGGTGCTGGCGCGAGGAGCAACCGCTGCGCGGGTCCCTGGCCGCGGGCTATATCGGTGACATGCCCCACAACTGGGCGAGCGCCGAGTGCATCCTCTACATGCGGCATATGCTCGCACTGGAAGACGGTGACGATCTCAGGTTGCTGGCCGGCATCGGCGCTCCGGAGTTGAACGGCCAAGCGTTCGAACTGAAGGCGACGCCGACCCGCTTCGGCCGCGTCAGCCTGCGGCTGGAGCCCGCGGGAAGCGGGTGGCGCCTCGAATTCCGGCGTGAGTCCGGGCCCACACCGGGCGGGGTCTATCTTCCGAATGCGCTCGGGCAGGGGTCGAAGCTGACCGTATCCGGCGCAACCTCGAAGGCCTCGGGGCGTGTTGTGTCCATCGATCCGGCCATGTCCCACTGGATCGCCACCTGGAAGTGAAGGGCCTTCACACAACGTCCCACAGAGCGAGCTACAATAAACCCCAACTGGATAACTTTCAGATTGGGGGAACTTTCTTGTTACGGACGATTACAGTTGTCTGTCTGATGTTTGCACTGTGCCTGCCCGGCGCCGCCCAGGTGGCTACGTCGGAACTGAGTGGTACGGTACTGGATTCAACCGGCGCGGCCGTCGGCAACGCCAAGATCATCGCTGTCAACAACGGGACGAACATCGCTCACGAAACCGTAAGCGATGGTATCGGCAACTACATCATTCACCTGCTTCCTCCCGGCGACTACACCATCACGGTGGAAGCATCGGGATTCCGCAAGCTGGTACAGAAAGGCCTGACTCTGCAGATCAATCAACAGGCCGAGATGAACTTCACGCTACAGGTGGGACAGATCTCCGACCAGGTGGAGGTAACGGCGCAGGCTCCGCTGCTGGAGTCCGAATCGTCCTCATTGGGCACGGTGGTCAACGAGAAGCTGGTGAATCAGCTTCCACTGAACGGACGAAACTTCATCCAACTTGCGACCTTGAGTCCGGGCGTCAACGGGGTCGGCTTCTCGGCGACCGGCACCATCATGAGCGGTACGCGGCCCGATGACCGGCGGCCGGGCACCGAGATCTTCTCCAACGGAAACCGTGAGGGATCGAACAATTTTCTTTACGACGGCATTGACGATAACGAACGGCTGACGCTGTCCATCGTGCTGCGCCCGGCCGTGGAAGCGGTACGGGAATTCAAGATCCAGACCAATCTGTACAGCGCCGATGTGGGGCGCAGTTCGGGCGCCGTGGTGGATGTCATCACCAAGTCGGGGACCAATCAACTGCATGGCAGTCTGTTCGAGTTCCTCCGGAACTCGGCCATGGACGCCCGGAACTTCTTCAGCCCTAAAGGCACGGCGTTTCCGTCGTTCCGCCTGAACCAGTTCGGCGGTTCGTTCGGTGGCCCGGTGGTGCTGCCCAAACTCTACAACGGCAAGGACAGGACGTTCTTTTTCGTCGATTACGAAGGCTATCGCCGCGATTCCCAGCAGTTGTTGCTGGGGAACATCCCCACCGCGAAGATGCGTACCGGCGACTTCAGTGAGACTGCCCCGATTTACGATCCGCTGACTACGCGCGCAAACCCCAACGGTTCGGGTTTCATTCGAGATCAGTTCGCCGGAAACCAGATCCCCTCGTCGCGATGGGACCCCATCTCAGCCAAAATGATCCAGGCGTATCCAACGCCTACCAGTTCCGCACGGTTCAACAACTATCTCGCAAACCTGGTGCAGAACCAGAAGTGGAATCAGGGCGATGTCCGCGTGGATCACCAGATCAGCCCGAAAGATAACCTCTTTGCGCGCTGGTCGATTCAGAACACGGAGACCCGGGTCCCGAGTTCCTATCCCCCAACAACCATTCCGGGGATCTCAGGGCCGGTGAACCTGGGCGACGAAGGGTCCTTCGCCGGCACCTCGTTCTCCCCTGACCAGCATGCCGTCGCCAGTTACGCGAAGGTGTTCACACCGACGCTGGTCAACGAATTTCGCGCGGGGTTCAGCCGGTTCCGTCTCGACTACACGGCCGATCAGTACGAACCCGGCGCCCAACTCGGAAACAAGCTAGGCGTCCCGAATGCCAACGTGACTCCCAACGAGCAGAACCTGCCCATTTTCTCACCATCGAGTTATATCGGGATCGGACAGACCCGGTCGCTACCCATCTTCCGGCGCGAAAACACCTTCGAGTACGTCGATAACGTCAACTACACCCGGGGCACGCACACGCTGAAGATGGGTGTCGATTTCCGCCGCCGGCAACTGACCATTTATCAGACCAACCAGGGGAACGGGCGGTTCAATTTCTCGCCGGCGTTGACGGACTCGCGGCAACCGGCTGGTTCGGGCGGCGACAGCATGGCCAGTTTCCTGCTGGGTTTCCCCACGCTGATCGCGCACGATTACACGCTCAACTGGCCCGGCGAGCGCGGAAGCGAAATCGGACTGTATTTCGCCGATGACTGGCGCGTGACCAAGAAACTGACTCTGAACCTGGGGTTGCGCTGGGATTATTACAGCCCGTTCAGCGAAGTGGCGAACCGCTGGGCTAACTTCAATGTGACCACCGCCAAGATCGACATTGCCGGCCAGAATGGCGTGGACTCGAATGCCGGAGTCCAGCCCTATTACAAGAACTTCGGGCCGCGGTTCGGGTTTGCCTACCAGGCAATGAGCCACACCGTGGTTCGCGGCGGATTTGGGATGTTCTACAACCCTACCGGCAGTGAAGGCGGCAGTTTGCGATTGTTCCGCCAACTTCCATTCGGATCCACCGTCAGCATCTCCCCTGGAGACATCAATCCGGGTGGAAAGGTCAGCGACGGATTCCCCCCACTGCAGCCAATCGATTTCTCGCTGGCAAATAACCCGTTCGGAGCGATGTTCGCGGTGGATCCGCATTTCCGCCCCTCCTACGCCGAACAGTTCAATTTGACCGTGGAGCACGAGGTTGCACCCTGGGCGCTGGTGATCAAAACCGCGGCCATCGGAAATCTCGGCCGCCACCTCTATAACACCTACAACGCGAACCAAGCCATACCCGGTTCCACCGCGCTCAACACGCCGCCGTCCCTACTACTCGGTCGCGCCCAGTCTCAGCGATGTCAACTAGTTCACCACCGACGGCCTGGGTAACTACTACGCCTTCCAATTGACCGCCGACAAGCGGTTCAGCCATGGACTGAGCGCCATCCTCGGATATGCCTGGTCGCACGCCATCGACAATGTTCCCGCTGGAGTTCGGAGGCGGCGCCGCGGGACCACTTCCGCAGGATCCGCGCAACCTCAGCGCCGAACGGGGTAACTCGATCATCGACATGCGTCATCGCCTGACCCTGAGTTACCTGTGGGAATTTCCGTTCGGAAAAGGCAAGGCCATGTTGAACTACGGCGGCCCGGTCAACTGGATTCTGGGTGGATGGCAGACTAACGGCATTCTGACCGTGCAGAGCGGACTGCCATTCTCTCCGGTGCTCCAGACTTCCACGACCAACTCGGGAACGGGCAGCCGGCCGGATGTAGCCGGAACCGTCTCGTATCCGCACACGCTGCAGCGATGGTTCGACCCGAGCGCATTCACGACGCCCGCCCCGTACACCTACGGCAACGCGGGCCGCGACATCCTGTTCGGACCGGGACGCGTGAATTGGGACATGTCGTTGTTCAAGAACTTCGTCATTCACGAGCAGACCCGGTTCGAGTTCCGCGCGGAAGCCTTCAACGTCTTCAATCACCCGCAGTTTGGCCTGCCGAATCCGAATATCGGCAATGCCCAGGTAGGAACCATCACCAGCACGGTGGGCAATCCTCGCCAGCTGCAAATGGGACTCCGGTTCCAGTTCTGATTCAGACCGGCGGGAGTCGATGAGTACTCCCGCCTTTCGCACATCGCCGGCTTCGATTACGGACTCCACCGGTGAGCCAGGCGGTCGTTCTGCGACGCGACGAGCGAGTGGACTGGGACGAATGCTTGCCCGCGCATCATGGGTGCGCGACTTGAAAGTGGAGTTTCCTGTTTTATCCCAAAACTCGCTCATAAGAGCGTAGGTGTATTTGAGGGCGACGTGACGCACGCTTTAGCGTAATGCGCCCGGCACTCTTGCCGACGCTTTGCCTTCATCGGTCACTGGGAGTCATGTCTCGGCAAGAGTGCCGAGACGGCACACAAGAGTGCGTGCGCCCACTAAGACATGCGGTCAGCCATCCAGTTTCTATTTTTAATCGCGCACCCGCGCACCATTGCGGCGTTCAACAATGTAAAATAACGGCTTACACTCCGATTTTCGCGTAGTCCGCAGAGAGTGGGGGAGCGCGAATCAACACGACTCCGGAAACGGCGTTTGGTACTCCCGAAAGAACTTCTATGAAGCCCGCTCTGCGAAACCGACATACCCTCCGACTGGCAAGCGCCCTCCTCCTGCTTGTTGTCCCGGCCGGCGCTCAGGTGTCGACCGTTATTTACAAAGGGAAGGAGGTGGTCTCCAATCAGTTGATCGTCCGATTGCGGAGCAGCGATGCACCGGCCCTGGCCCGCGTTGCCGCCCGGATCGCGGACGCAACCATCACCCCTATCAGCCCTTCACTCGGGCTGCACGTGCTTCATTCAAAAGCAATCAACGTAGCGGCCCTGATGACCATATTCGGCGCGGGCGGCGACATGCTCTATGCCGAGCCGAACTACATTCTGCATGGGACAGCCACCCCCAACGACGCACAATTTCCCCAACAGTGGGGGCTGCCGGCGATCAGGGCGCCGCAGGCGTGGGATGTTTCTCGAGGATCAAGCGGGGCCATCGCTGCCGTGATTGACACAGGGATCGACTATACGCATCCGGACCTGGCGGCCAACGTCTGGAGCGCGCCGGCGGCATTCAACGTGAGCATCGGCGGCCATAACGTCTCGTGTCCGGCCGGCTCGCACGGGTTCAACGCGATCACGATGAGCTGCGATCCAATGGATAATAATTCGCACGGCACGCACGTGTCGGGGATCATCGGGGCAGTCGGGAACAACACGACCGGCATCGCCGGAGTGAACTGGTCGGCCAAAATCATGGGCGTCAAGTTCCTGGATTCGAGCGGGTCGGGCGGACTTTCGGATGCGATCAACGGGATGGAGTTCATTATTCAGGCAAAGGCCGCCTTTGCTTCTACCGCCATGCCCGCGAACGTGCGGGTGATCTCCGCAAGCTGGGGAGGCGATGCATTCAGCCAGAGCATGCTCGACGAGTTAAACAAGGCGAACGCCAACAATTTGCTGTTTGTGACTTCGGCAGGTAACAACTCGTCGAACAACGATACGACACCCCAATACCCGGCCAGCTACACTGCTCCGAACGTGATTTCGGTATCGGCGACGGATCAGACCGACAATCCCGCCTCGTTCTCAAACTATGGGGCCACCGGCGTTCACCTGGGAGCGCCGGGAGTGAGCATCCTTTCGACCGTCCCCGGCGGCGGCTACGCCTACTCCAGCGGCACATCAATGGCGGCACCGCACGTCTCAGGCTCCGCACTGTTATTACTATCGAGTTGCTCGCTGAGTACAGCGGCTCTGAAACAAACGTTGCTCAGCAATGTGGACGTTCTGCCGTCGCTTACGGGAAAGACAGTTACCGGAGGCAGATTGAACGTTGATAGGGCGCTTCGCGCCTGTGCCGGGTCAGGCTCTGCATCGATCCGCGTGCACGCGGGTGGGGGCGCCTACACCGATACCAAGGGAAATCTTTGGAGTGCAGACTACGGATACTCTGGCGGGAGTACGTATTCGACGACGAACTCCATCTCGGGGACCGCGGATCCCGCGCTGTATCAGACGGAACGGTGGAACTGGGAGACGCTGGAATATCAATTCCCGGTACCGAACGGGACCTATACGGCGAATTTGAAGTCGCCGAGATCTACTTCACCGGACCACGGCAGCGGGTGTTCAACATCGCGCTGAATGGTCAGGTGGCGTCGGCGAGCTCGACCGATTTGCGGCTGCGGGTGGAGCCAACATCGCCGTTGATCGATCTTTCCCAGTGACCGTGACGAACGGGCAAGTCGACCTCCAGTTGGTTCCGTTGGTAAGCAATCCCAAGATCAGCGCCATCGAAATCACCGGCGGCGGCACGACATCCCCTGTCGCCGTGCAGGTGAGTCCATCGAGCGCGTCCCTAAGCGCATCACAGACAACTCACTTCAGCGCAACGGTGACCGGTACCTCGAACACATCCGTAACCTGGTCGCTCAGCCCGTCCGCGGGTGCAGGGACGATCTCACAGGCGGTCTGTACACCGCGCCCGCCAGCATCGCAAGCACACGGAGCGTGACCGTGACCGCCACCAGCACGGCGGACACTACTAAGATTGGCACGGCGACAGTCACGTTGAATCCGCCGGCGGGCTTATTCACGCCGATCCGAGTGAACGCGGGAGGCCCGGCCTGGACCGATCCGGCCACGGGGAATGTCTGGAGCCCAGACCGGGCTTTCGTCAACGGTACGACAAATGCAACCGTCAGTTCCATCAAGAACACGACAACACCGGTGCTGTATCAGACGGAACGGTGGAACTGGGCGCCGTTGGAGTATCAATTCCCGGTACCGAACGGGACGTACACCGTGAATCTGAAGTTCGCCGAGATCTACTTCTCCGGACCAGGGCAGCGGGTGTTCAACATCGTGCTGAACGGTCAGGTAGCGTCGGCGAGCTTCGACCCGGTGGCCGCGGCGGGTGGAGCGACACCGCCGTGGACAGACTTTTCGCCGTGACGGTGACGAACGGGCAGATCGACATCCAGTTGGTCCCGATCGTCAGCAATCCCAAGATTAGCGCTATCGAGATCACCAGCGGCGGCACGACACCCGCTATCGCCGTGCAGGTGAGTCCATCGACCGCTTCCCTAAACGCGTCGCAGACAGCTCAATTCAGCGCCACCGTGACCGGGACCACGAACACATCGGTAACCTGGTCTCTCAGCCCTTCGACGGGTGCGGGGACAATCTCGACCGCTGGCCTGTACACCGCGCCCGCCACCATCGCGAGCACACAGAGCGTGACGGTGACCGCCACTAGCACGGCGGACACCTCGAAGCGGGGCACCGCGACGGTCACGTTGAACCCGCCCACGGGTGGCAGTTTCACGCCGGTTCGAGTAAACGCCGCGGGCGGGGCCTGGACTGACGCCGCCACCGGGAATGTCTGGAGCGCAGACCGAGGTTTCGTCAATGGCACGACCAATTGACCCCAGCCCGATCAAAAACACCATGACACCCGTGCTGTATCAGACGGAAC
>CAVTTC010000007.1:200000-262460 GCA_963737465.1 uncultured Acidobacteriota bacterium | reverse complement strand
CGGGCGTCACGTAACCCGCTCGCCCTTTTCCATCAGGGACTCCACGATTGCCAGCGCTCGTTGATTCTCCTCCTCCGTAACGATTACTCGCGGAACGGTCCTGGCCACCAGCTGGCCGTAACGATTCGTGTCAATGCTTTCGATCAAAGTTCCTCCCGCTCCGACCCATCGCCCGCCCGCTTCACCAAACGCCACCGGGCCTGGCGCAGCACGGCATCCGGCCCCTCGGGCCGCGACTCGTACCAAACCGTCAACAACGTCCCATCCCCGAGTTCCACCGTGGACGGATATCCCAGATCGCCCCGTATCCCGTCCGCCGAAACCTTGATTGGAGCCGACCACGTAGCGCCGCGATCCGGCTGACCCGGGCTTCGTTTCCAAACGGTGAGCGGCGATACCCGTACGTCATCAGTAGCCGGCCGTCCCGCAGCCGCAGCAAGTGCGACGGCAGTCCCCAGACGCCGATCGGGCGCGGCACGGACCACGTCTTGCCGCCATCCTCCGATTCGCTCTGCAACGTCTCATTGCGGTTCGTGGGGTTCTCGTTACGAACGTGCGCGATCAGCCGCCCCCCGCTCGCCTCCGCCAGGTGCAACTCGTGATAACCGTCTAACGAATCGCCCTTCCGCACCGGGATCCTGGCCAGCCACTTCCACGTCATCCCATCGTCACTCGATTCGCACACTCCAACTTGTCCGCCACCCCATAGGTCCTTGCCGGCATAGAGCAGGCGTCCATCCGAAACCGCCACAGGACCGTGCGGACTGTTCACCGGCACCCGGTACGGAGTCGACCAACTCAGTCCTCCATCGGTGGATCGCAGCATCCAGCATCCGAGCTGTGTCTTCCGCACGTCCGCCGGGAGCCTCCGCTCGACGGCTTCCCACCGCTCGATCTTGGCGGCGGGCCAGCCGGAGAACCCGTCGCGGCGCGCGCGCTCGAGGATCGCCTCGTACGCGAGCGAGGTGAACGTGGTCACGAGCAGGCTGCCGCGCTCGGTCTCCACCACACCGGCATCGCGATCGTCCAGGTCGCTGTCCATCAGAACGCGCGGCCAGGTCCAGGTCTCGCCTTCGTCCCGCGAGACAGCCCACTTCACCCTCCCAAACGGGCACACGTGCGATTCGCGATCGCCGGACCATGCCAGCAGAAGTTCGCCGTTCTTGCGTCGCGCCAGGGTTGGCCACCCGGAGTAGCCTCCCCCGCTCGGGATGGTTTTGATGGGCCGGGCGGGCTGGGCACGGAGCGTTGCGGAAGAAAGCAGGAGAGCCGAGAACTGCCGGCGTGTCGGTGTGAGCATCTATAACTCCCGATAAAACTCGCGCAGGCCGGACTCATATGCCGGACCCGCTGTTTCGAGGATATCGTTATGTCCGGCGCCGGGCACGCGCATAAACCACTTCTTCCCGCGCACGGCGTCGTACACGGCCTGCCCGAGCGGCGGCGGAATCACTTCGTCGCGATCGCCCTGGATCACCAGCACCGGCACGTGCACCCGGTCGAGTTTCCGCACCGTATCGAAGCCCCAGATCAGCATGGGCCCCACCACGGGCAGCACCGTTGCGGCCACCGCCCGAGCGGATGGGAAGGGCGCCTCCAGGATCACGCCAGCGCAAGGTCTCCGTACTGCCAGGTCCACGGCGACAGCGGTGCCAAGCGATTCTCCGTGCAGCACGATGTCCTCCGGCTTGTGGCCATGCGCGATCAGGTAGTCATAAGCAGCGTCCGCATCCGCGTAAAGCCCGCGCTCAGTCGGACTGCCGCTGCTCCGTCCATACCCACGATAGTCGATCATCAGGATCGACGAACCGGCGTCCGCAATCGCGGACATGCTCGGGAACCGGTGGGTGATGTTGCCCGCGTTCCCGTGCAGGAAGAGCGTCACCCGCCGTGTGCCCGGCCGCGCCAGCCACCAGCCGTGGATGCGCTGCCTGTCGCGAGTGTCCAGCCAGACGTCCTGCGCTCCGAGTCGCCCCTGCATCTCCCAGAAGCCCTCTGGATAGCGGGAAGGGAAGTACACCGACCGGCTGGCGAGATAGCAGAGCAGCGCGTACAACAGCCCCAATGCCAGCGGCCACCCGGCGTACCATGGAATCCGCATTCATTCAGCATAGGCCGCTCTGATAAAGTCGGGGTGTCGTGGACAGATTGCTCGATGAATCGCTGGCTGTTTGGAACGATGTCCCAAGCACGTTTCCACCTCTCGGACGCACCTTCACGCCGGACGAGCAGTCCACGCGGGAAGCCGCGCTCGACCGTTTTCTGGGAGCGATCCAGAACGAAACCTCCCGCCCGCCGCTCTCGAAAGCCGACCGCAAAGCCGCGCACGACCGCATCACTGCCGCTTTCTGCGATTTCTCCCGAACTGCCGCCGACCTCCAGGATCGCCACCTCGACCTTCTGATCGGTCCCGACGGTCTCTCGAACGTCGGTACGGACCTGGCGCGCCAGGCCCGGCGTGTGGATCCGGAGGTGCCGGCTGCGGATATCTTCCAGGCCTGCCGCAATGCGTGGACCGCTTGCGGCATTCAGCGGTTGCTGGGGCGGGGTCTCCGGCTCTCGCAGGCCATCTTCGCCTACAGCATGTTGTACCCGTACACGGACAACTACCTGGACGATCCCGGCGCGGGAACCGAGGCCAAGGTAGCGTTCAGCCAGCGCTTCCGGGATCGTCTGGCCGGTGGCGCCCCCGCCGCCGCGAACGCGCGCGAAGCCATCATCTGGCGGTTGGTGGAAGTGATCGAGTCCCAGTATCCCCGGGCCGACCGTCCCGGTGTGTACGAAAGCCTCCTCAGAATCCACCGCGCGCAGCAGAACAGCGTCCGCCTGCTCTCGGCGACGCCGCCGGAGCGCCGCCGAGATCGAGCGCCTGGTATTCGATAAAGGCGGATCCTCGGTCCTCGCCGATGGCTACCTCGCAGCCGGCGATCTGACGCCCGACGAGGCCCGCTTCGTCTTCAACTGGGGCATCTTCCTGCAACTCGCCGACGATCTGCAGGACATCGGAGAGGACCGTCGCAGCGGCGTGCTCACATTATTCTCGAAAGGCGCCGGAACCGCAGCCCCTGGATGAACTCACCTGCAGGACGCTGCACTTTGGCCGGCGTGCCATGCTGCTGATGCACCGGTTGCCGGGAACGGACTCAACAGCGCTCCGGGAACTCATCCAGGCCAGCAGCATCTCGCTGGTGGTGCGCTCGGCGGGTGCCGCGGCGGAGTTTCACACCCCCGGCTTCGTGCGAATGCTGGAAACCCACTCGGCTTTCCGGTTCGCCTATCTCGACGATCGAAAACGGCGGCTCGCCAAGCATGGAGGAATGCTGACCCGCCTGTTCGAAGCTTTCCTCGCTGGGGACGACGATGAACCGGCCTTCCCGTGGTTCCCCACTTCCCTGATGCCCCGCTTCTGATGAAAACTCCCCACGCTCAATGGGAGAATAGAAAGTACATGACAGGAAGCCAGATCCGCCAGCAGTTTCTTGACTATTTTGCGTCGAATGGACACCGTATTGTCCGCAGTTCCTCATTGGTCCCCGCCAACGATCCGACCTTGCTCTTCACCAACGCCGGAATGAACCAGTTCAAGGACACCTTTCTGGGGCTCGAGAAGCGCGATTACTCCCGCGCTTGCTCTTCCCAGAAGTGCGTCCGGGCCGGCGGCAAGCACAATGACCTGGAGAATGTCGGCTACACCCGCCGCCATCACACGTTTTTCGAGATGCTGGGGAACTTTTCCTTCGGCGATTACTTCAAGGCCGAAGCCATCGACTTTGCCTGGGAACTGATCACCAAGGTGTACGGTCTTCCGAAGGATCGCCTGTACGTCACGGTGTTCCGCGAGGACGACGACGCGGAGAACCTCTGGCAGAAAATCACCGGCATTCCCAAGAGCCGTATCTTCCGCCTGGACGAGAAGGACAACTTCTGGCAGATGGGCGAGACCGGACCCTGCGGGCCGTGCTCCGAGATTCACTACGATCTCGGCGTCGGAAGCCGCCGAGGCCGGCCGCGAGAACGAAGAGTTTCCCAGCGACGCCGGCGGCCGCTTTGTCGAGATCTGGAATCTCGTCTTCATGCAGTTCGACCGCGATTCCAACGCTGTGCTCACTCCGCTGCCCCGCCCATCCATCGACACCGGAATGGGCCTGGAGCGCATCGCCGCCGTCATGCAAGGCAAACTCTCGAACTACGATACGGACCTGATCCGGCCCGTCGTCGAGAAGGCTGCCGAACTGTGCAGCGTCACCTACGAGGGCGGCGAACTGGAACCCACCAATGTCTCGCTGCGCATCAACGCCGACCATGCCCGCGCGGCGGCATTCCTGATCGGCGATGGCGTGGTGCCTTCGAACGAAGGCCGCGGTTACGTGCTGCGCAAGATCATGCGCCGGGCGCTTCGCCATGCCCGCCGGCTGGGTGTCACCGAGCCCTACCTGTACCAACTCACCGGTTTTGTCGCGGACCTGATGAAGGACGCCTATCCCGATCTTCTGGAAACGGCGCCGCGTGTGGCGCGAGTGGTGAAGGACGAAGAGCACCGCTACGCCACCACCTTCCTGGTTGCCGAGAAGATGTTCCACGACGAGGCGAAAACGGCGGTCGGCGGAGTGCTGCCCGGCGCCGCGGCGTTCAAACTCTACGACACCTACGGCCTCCCGCTCGAAGAGCAGGAGGAGATGGCCCGCGAGTTCGGGCTGGCCATCGACACCGTCGCCTTCAATCAGGAGATGGACAAGCAGCGGACTCGTGCCCGCGCCAGTTGGAAGGGCGCGGACAAGACGCAGATCCCGGAGGTGTACCTCTCGCTGCCTTCCACCGAATTCGTCGGTACGCGAAGGACTCGAGACTCCCGTTCAGGTGGAGCGGGTCATCGAACGTAACGGGACTCTGGAGCTGGTCTTCAATCGGACGCCGTTCTATGCCGAGGCCGGCGGCCAGGTGGGCGACAAAGGCGTGCTGCTCGATCCTGAAACGGGCGAGCGGGTGGCGCTGGTGGAGGACACGTACAAGCCCGCGCCGGGAGCGGTGGTCCACCGGGTAAAGGCTTCGGTTCCGATTCAGGAAGGCGCCACGCTGATCGGCCGCGTCGAACGCGACGCGCGCGAGTCCATCATGCGCAATCACACGGCGACGCACCTGCTGCACGCCGCGCTGCGCACCGTGCTCGGCAAGCACGTGAAACAGGCCGGATCCGTGGTGGCTCCCGATCGCCTGCGTTTCGATTTCACGCACTACACGGCTGTGGATGCGGATGAAATCGCGGAAATCGAGCGGCTGGCGAATCAGCAGATCCTCGCCAACATCCCGGTACAAACCGAGGTGATGGACCTGGACAACGCGCTCCAGACCGGCGCCATGGCGCTGTTCGGTGAGAAGTACGGCGACAAAGTTCGCGTGGTGGCAGTGCCCGGGTTCAGCAAGGAGTTGTGCGGCGGCACGCACGTGGTTCGTACGGGCGATATCGGCATTTGCAAGGTGGTATCGGAAGGCAGCATCTCGGCCGGGGTCCGGCGCATTGAGGCGATCACCGGTGAGGGTGCGCTGGAGCGGTTCCAGAAGACCGCGGGAACGCTGGAGCGCATCAGCGACACTTTGCACACGGGTCCCGATGAACTGGTGGACCACGTCGCCAAACTGCTCGATCACCAGAAGACCCTCGAGAAGCAACTCGATCAGATGAAGATGAAGATCGCGCAGGCCCAGGCCGGAAAGGTTGAGCAGGAGGCGCGCGAGATCAAAGGCGTCAAAGTGCTCGTGGCCCGGCTGGAGGGCATGGATCGGCCGCAGTTGCGTGCGTTGGTGGATTCGCTGCGCAACAAGTGGAAGAGTGCGGTGGTGTTGCTCGCCTCCACCGGCGAGGGCGGAATCTCCATCATCGCGGCGGTGACTAAGGACCTCACGGCCAAGGTGCACGCCGGTAAAATCGCGGGCTCCGTAGCGCAGGCAGTGGGCGGCAAGGGCGGTGGGCGGCCCGACATGGCCGAAGCGGGCGGCAAAGATGTGGGCGCGCTCGCCGACGCGCTAGCCGGCGTGTACGCGAAGGTCGAGGCGATGCTCTGATGTGCGACGTCTTCATTGTCGGAGCCGGCCCCACCGGGCTGGCCTGCGGCATCGAACTGGTGAAGAGGGGTCTCCGGGCGATCCTGATCGACAAAGGTTGCGTCGTCAATTCGCTGTACAACTATCCGACGCACATGACCTTCTTTACTACGCCGGAACTGCTCGAGATCGGCGACATCCCCATGACGTCCATCGGCGAAAAGCCGGTGCGGACGGAGGCGCTCAAATACTACCGGCGCGTCGCTGACCACTATCATCTCGACATCCGCCAGTACGAGCAGGTGCTCCGCATCGATGGGCGACGACGGCGCGTTTTCGCCCGCACAGTGGATCGCGACGGCGGAGAGCACGAGTATCCAGCCCGGAAAGTGATTCTCGCCACCGGCTACTACGATCGTCCGAACCTGCTGAACGTGCCGGGCGAGGACCTTCCCAAGGTCATCCATTACTACCGCGAGCCGCACCCTTACTACGATCACGACGTGATGGTGGTGGGCGCCAAGAACTCGGCCGCCATTGCCGCCCTGGAACTGTTCTGGACCGGTGCGCGAGTGACCCTGGTCCATCGCGGCGATGGCATCCACAACAACGTCAAGTACTGGATTAAGCCGAACATCGAGAATCGCATCAAGAGCGGCGAAGTGAAGGCCTATTTCCGGACCTGTGTGAAAGAGATCCGAACGGGCTCCGTGGTATTATCGACGCCCGAGCGGGAACTCACGCTGAAGAACGATTTTGTTTTCGCCATGACGGGCTACCATCCGGACCTGGATTTTCTCGGCGCGCACGGGATCCGGCTGGACCCGAAGACCCGCCGCCCGTATACGAATCCGGAGACGCTCGAAAGCGATACCAAGGGCATCTATCTGGCGGGCGTGATCGTAGCCGGCATGCACACCAACGAGATCTTCATCGAAAACGGTAGGTTCCACGGCGCCCAGATCGCCGCCGCCATCGAGCACGCCCTGAAGTAAGCGCGTGATGTGGCGCACACACGCTGTGTGCCGCGTCGAGACTCTCTCGACGCCGTCCGCTTTCCGGGAACCGGACCTCCATATCCGGTTTCTAAACCCAACAGCCATGGAACCGCTCCTTCAGGATCTTCGCTACGGCCTCCGGACACTCGCCCGCGACCGCTCCATCACCATCGTCGCGATTCTCACCCTGGCCCTGGGGATCGGAATCAACTCCGCCATCTTCAGCGTCGTGCACGCGGTCCTGCTGCGGCCGCTTCCGCTCGGCGACGCCGATCGTCTGGTGGCCATCACCATGTCCAATCCGAAGTTCAACGCCACCGGCGCCCAGCCGGGCTTTGAGGGCTACATCCGCTGGACCCGCAATTCCCGGCTGTTCGATTCCGTTGCCGCCGCTGATCCCGGCACTGCTACGCTCGAGACCGTAACGAACTCGCGGACGGTGCGGGTGTGGCGGGTTTCCTCGACATTTCTGCCCACCCTGCGAGTCAACCCCGCCTACGGGCGCAACTTCACCCAGGAGGAGGACCGTCCCGGCGCCAACCGCGTCGCCCTGGTGGCGCACACCAGCGAGACGGGTGTCATCGGATCGTCCCTGCGGCTGGACGGCATCAACTACACGGTGGTGGGCGTCTTGCCTGCAGGCTTCCACGTGGATGGCCGGCCCGCCGATGTTTACGTCCCGTTCGGAATCAGTCCCGAGGCGCGGCAGTGGCTTCCCGTGAACGTGTATGCACGCCTGAAGCCCGGCGTCTCAGTGGAACAGGCCACCGCCGAGTTGGACTCCCTGAGCATCTCCGCGAATCGCGGACCGTTCCCCTGGCACGTGCGCGCCTGGAAGTTGCGCGATTTCGAGGTTCGCGACGTTCGACTCAGCCTGCTGGTACTGCTGGGCGCGGTTGGGCTCGTTCTGCTCATTGCGTGCGCCAACGTGGCGTGCCTGCTGCTGGCGCGGACGCAATCGCGCGAACGCGAGGTGGCGGTCCGTGCTGCCCTCGGCGCGGGTCAGGGCCGCTTGATGCGGCAGTTACTCACGGAGAGCACGTTGCTGGCGATCCTGGGTGGTATCGCGGGTGTCGCCGTTGCGTCGATGACCGTTCGCCTCGTCCCGTTCATCGCTCACGAACGCCTGCCTGGATTGTTGGAGCAGACCCGCATGGATGGCGTGGTGCTGGGCTTCACGCTGGCCCTGTCGGTGCTCACGGGGCTCATCTTCGGTGTCATGCCTTCCCTTATAGCTGCCCGCCGCGATCCCTACGATTCCCTCAAATCCGGCGACCGGACAACCCACGGGAGCCGTGCCCGCGCATTCCAATACCTGGTGGTTACCGAAACGGCCCTCGCGCTGGTGCTGGCCATCGGTGCCACGCTGCTCATCCGCACGTTCTTCTATCTGCGCGACGTAGCGCCGGGTTTCCGTGTCGATGGCTTGGTGGTCGCCACCGTGAACTCCGACCGCGCGAAGTTCGCGACCAGGGAGAAGTGCCTCGCCTATTACGAAGATCTCGCGCGCAACATGCGGGCTATCCCCGGCGTGAAATCGGCGACGTTCGCCAGTAACCTCCCGCTCTCCGGCGACAACGTGGTCGGCATTTGGCCGGTGGAAGGCCATCCATCCACGGACCCCCGTGAAGCGCCGATGCAGTGGCATCGGACTGTTGATACTCAGTACTTCCGGACCCTGCAGATTCCCTTGAAGCGCGGCCGCTTCTTCGACGCCCGCGACAATCTCTCGGCGCTCAAAGTAGTGATGGTCAATGAGGCCTTTGTACGCCGTTACTGGCCGAATCAGAATCCGATCGGAAAGCACATCGGCGGCGGACCCGTGCCGGTGTTCGAAATCATTGGCGTGGTGGGCGATGTCCGCCTCCAGGATACGACCAAGGAAGCGCCAAACGAGGTACTATTCCATTACCAGCAGGGGCCTACCGCCCGGGTGTCGCTTGCGCTGCGCCTGGATTCGAACGTCTACCCGCACCCCCTGTCAGTCGAGCCAACGCTGCGGAGCGCGATCGCCACCGTGGACAAGGCCCAGCCAGTGACGAAAATCTCCGAGATGCGGCAAGTAATCTCCGACCGCATCGCGCCCAAGCGTCTGTCGGCACAGTTGATTGCTGTCTTTGCCGGCCTGGCCACCCTGCTCGCCGTCGTCGGCATTTACGGAGTGCTGTCGTTTTCAGTGTCGCAACGGACGCACGAGATCGGGTTGCGGATGGCCTTGGGCGCGGAGGCGCCCGCACTATTGGGCATGGTGATCCGCCAGGCGACAATCCTGGCAGCCATCGGTGCCGCCATCGGCAGCATCGCCGCCCTGGGCCTGACCCGTGTCTTGAAGACCATGATCTACGGCATCAGCGCCACCGATCCCGCCACGTATCTCGTGGTTGCCGCGGGAACACTGAGCCTGGCGATTCTGGCCGCCGCCGCACCCGCTTGGCGAGCCACAAGGGTCGATCCGCTAGTGGCCCTTCGCGACGAGTAACTGTGGAAGGAATTCTTCGAGAACGGGGCTGCTGCCTTCGAGCAGAAACGGCCGACCAACCATTCCGCCGACCAAGAGCGGATTGCATACCTGCAGAAGAAGATCCAGACGAAAGACGAGGTCCTGGCCGAATTGATGGCGGAGCACGTCGCGCTAAAAAAAGACATTGGGGAACTCTGACCGGGAGTCTGGGTCCCGCACGATACGCGGGATCAGATCGTGGATTTCGTCCGGCGCTGGTCGGAGAAGACCGAGATCGGCGCCGGGCGGTTCATTGGGTGGCTCGACATCACCACCAGCAAGTTCTACGACTGGCGGGAACGCTACGGGAAGGTGAACGAGCACAACGGCTGGGTTCCCCGCGACTTCTGGCTGGAGGATTGGGAGAAGCAGGCCATCATCGGCTTTCATCTGAAGAACCCGCTGGAGGGCTACCGCCGGCTGACGTTCATGATGCTCGACGCAGACATCGTGGCGGTGAGTCCGACCAGCGTATGGCGCGTGTTGGGGCAGGCGGGACTGTTGTCCAAGTGGAACGGCAAGCCGTCGAAGAAGGGCACGGGCTTTGAGCAGCCGCTGGCAGCGCATCAGCACTGGCATATCGACGTGTCGTACATCAACATCAGCGGGACGTTCTACTACCTGTGCAGCATTCTGGACGGCTGCAGTCGCTACATCGTGAACTGGGATCTGCGGGAGTCGATGACCGAGGCGGACATCGAGATCATCTTGGAGCGCGCCAAGGAGCTTCACCCGGAAGCGCGGCCCCGGATCATCTCCGATAACGGGCCGCAGTTCATTGCCAAAGACTTCAAGGAATTCATTCGGGTCTCGGGCATGACCCACGTCAGAACTTCGCCCTACTATCCCCAATCAAACGGAAAAATCGAACGTTGGCACAAATCGCTAAAAGGAGAGTGCATCCGGCCGGGAACGCCGCTGTCGCTGGAGGATGCGCGGCGGCTGGTGGATGGCTACGTGGAACATTACAACGATGTCCGCTTGAACAGTGCCATTGGCTACATCACGCCGAAGGACATGCTCGCCGGCCGTCAGCAGGAGATCCATGCTGAGCGAGATCGGAAGCTGGAGGAGGCGCGAAAACAGCGGCAGATTCGTCGGCAGCAAGCCGCTTGAAGAAGGAGCCGATAAGCCCATTTTCGGTCGTAGCGGACACAAGTAAACACTACGTCGTCTTGGCGGGCTTCCAGCCAGGGCTTCAGCCCGCGCGGGACTTCAGTCCCGCCAGCCGTTCGGCGAACGGCTGAGGTCCTCCGGAGGGTCGGGTCGTTATCTGACGCCGACCGCGCGTCGCTGAACGCAACCCTTTGCCGACCTTCTGCCCGCGAACAGGCGGAAAGTAGCTCCTAAACCGCTCCCTCTCCATTTCACGCTGACCGCCCCAACGATGTCACGCTGCAATCGTACGACGCCGGACCTGCTTCTCAATGGTCTTTATGGACTTCTGCCGTGCCAGAACTAACTCGTAGTCTCTCTGAACATTCATCCAGAAATCAGCGCTCGTACCGAAGTGCCGTGCCAGGCGCAACGCCGTATCGGCGGTAATTCCGCGGCGTTCGTTCACGATCGCACTGACACGAGTGACGGGTACGTGCAGTTCGAGAGCGAGCCCGTTGATCGAAATTCCCAAGGGCTTCATAAACTCCACCCGAAGCATTTCGCCCGGGTGAACCGGCTCGCGCTTAATGTTCCAACCCCTTTCAGGACGCTTGATGCTCATACAATGCTCTCCCCCAATTATCGTTGGCCACTCCCCCCTCAAAACTGGAAGTAAATAAACGGCACATAGTTGTCCGTAACCCCGAACAACATCAGACAGAACAGAATCGCCGTCAATCCCGCGGCATACGCCCATACCGGACCCTTCGCAACCCGATCGAACCATCCGAGCTTCTCTTCAGCCTGCGCGACAACCAGCGAAATCAACAACAGCCCGATCTGCCACGAATTCAGCATCACCGCACCCGAGGGCCCTCTGAACATCTGCCCCAGCACATGCACCGCATCGCCGAACGCGGGCAAGCGGAAGAACGGAGCTCCCATCGAGAAAATGAGAAACGTACAAGCCACCTGCAGTGGATGCAGATCCACGATGCCCCCGCCTCCGGGATGCCTCCGCCGCCACACCCGCCACATACGCTCGATACTCAAAAGCGCGCCGTTGTAGGCCCCCCAGATCACGAAGTTCCAACTCGCGCCGTGCCACAGCCCGGCCACCATCATCGTGATCATCAGGTTGCGGTAGATCGCTCCCTCGCCGCGCCGGCCCGAGGCCAGAGGGACGTAGACATAGTCGCGGATCCAGGTGGACAGCGAGATGTGCCAGCGCCGCCACAACTCAGTGATGCTGGATGAAAGGAATGGGCGATTGAAGTTCACCGGAAAGTGGAAGCCCATCAGCTTGGCGGATCCGATGGCGATATCGGTGTAGCCCGAAAAATCGAAATAGATCTGAAGAGCGAAGGCGATGCAGGCGCTCCAGGCGGTAAGAATCCCCGACTGTGTACTCAGGTGGTTGAAGTAGGCATCGCTGATCACCGCCAGTTGATCCGCAAACGCCATTTTCTTCACCAGGCCGAGCGCGATGAGCAGAATCGCCGAAGCTCGATCGTCGGAAGTGGGCGGACGCCAGTTGTACAGATCTCGGAAGAAGGTCCGTGCCCGCACAATCGGCCCAGCCACCAACTGCGGAAAGAACGAAATGAAAAGCGCGTAGTCGAGCGGACTCCGGATTGGCTTCTGATCTCCGCGATACACGTCCACCACGTAGGAGATGCTCTGCAGTGTGTGGAAACTGATCCCGAGCGGCAAGACGATCCCCATCGCGAAGCTGTCAGGGTTCCTTCCCAGAGCCCCGGCCACATTCGCCGCCAGAAAATTGTAGTACTTGAAGAACCCCAGAAAACCCAGATTGGCGAGCACGCTCATCAGCAGGAAGAAGCGCTTTCGCTCCGGACGCACCCGGACCATCCACACCGCCGCGACATAATCGATCACCGTGAGCGTCAGTAGCAGCGGGACGAACTTCCAGTTCCAGGCGGCGTAAAACCCGTAGCTCGCCACCAGCATGATCCACTTCCGTGCGGCGCCGCGAGTGCTGTAGAAGAGCCCCAGCACCACGGCGAAGAACAGGAAGTACTGGATGCTATTGAACAGCATGTCCCGCCTTCGTCAGCGTTCCGCGCAACCGTGCCGTAACGTGTTCAGCCAGCATTCGGGAGAAAAGATCCATTCCCTTCGCATTCAGATGCAGCGGATCCTGGAACAAGTTGGTACGCTCCAGGGATTCGAAGGCATGCTCGTCCAGCAGCAGGACGTTCGGCCGTGCGGCGAGTTCGCGGATCGAACTGCTGCGCTTGGTCACCAGCCAGTCAGGCCGGGGGATCGGACCTCGCGGCAACCGGAAAATGATCACCTGCGTTGCTGTGCCGCGATAGCGGTCGATGATCCGCGTGAACCACTCGCGCCGGTAGGCCGCCAGGCGCCCGGTCTGGGGCACGGTCCGCCTCAGCAGAACCTCGCGCAGCACCTTCTGTTGCGCGGCCGTTGTTCCCGGCGGGACGCTCAAACGTCCTGCCGCCCAATCCACGGTAACTCCGTCAACGTTGTGTTCGTTTCCCGTGAAGTTTCGGTACCAGTTCGCCGAATCGCGGCGATATTGCCACACCCTCCTGCGGCGCGCGTCCGGAGCCAGCAGGAACGCCTGCAGATCGTCCTTGTACACCGTCCCTTTGAGGATGCTCCCACGCAGCACCGCCCAGCGCGACCGCCAACTTGGAAACGACCTCGTGAAATCGAACACGTCGGAGAGGCGCAGGCGCGTGACGACATAGTTCAGGTCCACTACGGAGTCGGCCGGATCCTCAGCGCGGTCCTCGTCGTCGTAGTCGTCCACGGGAAAAACCAGCGCCGCGTACCGGTGGGCGTCGGGATCCAGGTCGCGCAATTGGTAGTACCAGCTTCGGGGCGATGTTCCAGGGACGGCCACGCTGGCAAACTCCACGTTCCCGCCCGCTACGGCCTGGGTCGCCAGTTTCGGTAGGAATCCCATGCGCGAATCGCCGAAGGCCAGCACCTGTGCGCCGCCCGATGGCTGGCGGTGGGTTTCCACCCAATGCATGGTTTCGATTCTGCCGGACGTGGACTCCGGATCCAGGACAGACGGGTACAGGGAACTGCGGAAGAGTGCCGCATCCAGCAGGAAAAGCGCGAGCAGTGCGCAGCAGACACCGACCGCCTCCCGCCACTTCGCGCGATGTCGATCATCGCGCCGTTCACTCATCGTTGATTGTCAATTATAGCCCGAGCGTCTCACTCGACGAATCCGCCTCGTACGAACAGATAGCCCAGCTTCTGTCCGTCCTCAGGTGCGATGTAGTACTTGTCCAGCACGGTCTCAACCAGCGCCACTCCATCGCTTCGCAGCAAACTCGCCGGAACTGCGCGTTCAAACGTCTGGCCTTCGAGAGAAGTGTAGCGCTCTCTGCCGATCTCCTTCCCATTCACCCGTACGGTCAACTCCAGCGGAGTCTTGCCGCGAAACAGGACGCCGTGGATGATGAAGTCCATCTTGAACCGCAGACCCTCGCGGCGAGGCACGTGATAAAGCAGGGCAGGGCGTTCATAGGTCCATCGCCAGCGGTCCGGCTCCAGGTGATCCGCAATGTCACGAAGGAAATGGCGGGCCCCGCCCGCTTGTGCGCTGTCCACCCAGGAGCCTTCGGCCAGCACGCCGGCGTTGCATTGCGGGATGTCCGAAAACCCGACTTCGCGAAGTGCCGCCAGTCTTCCCAGCGCGGCAGGACCCACCTCGGCCAGCACCGTTTTCGACACCGGATCCCGCAGGAGCGGCTTCAGGCCCAAGGTGTCCAGGCGGGCATAATGTTCTTGCTGCAGGTAGTAGAAGTCGGCATGGCACTCGAGCGACGTCTCGGCCAGTTGCCCGAGCCAGTTGATCTCGCGCAGCCTGCGGTACACGTCGAGAGAGGGCTTCAAGCGAGCCGGAGCCGCGATCAGAACGTGGTCCTTCCAATGCGCCGCCTGCCGTCCCTCCATGATGTCCACGACGGTCCGTGTGGCCGACTCCGCCTCCCATCCGTAGTACGAATACAACTGGAACTGGAGGACGAACAAAAACAGAAGAAAGCTGACTGAACAGAGCGTCAAGAATAATAGCGCATTCGCTCCCTGACGGTCGCGGCTCGGTATCGACGTCTGAGCCACGACCGTCAGGGAGTGGTGACGCGCTAACAACAAGCCGGCGATTGAAAGTACTGGCCAGGCGAACGCCAGTCCCCCCACTCCGAAGTATCGGGTGTGAGTCATCCGGGGCACCAGCCAAACCAGTCCGGCCACGACCACTGCGGTTGACGAAAACAGCAGCAGCAGCCGTTCATTCCGATCTGGGGATTTCTGGCGCCACCACCGAAGCAGGATCCAGGCCAGCGCACCGCAGAACCCGCCCATGAGCAGCGCGAGCGGGACCCAACCGAGCCGGGCCAAGAATCGGCCTATCGTCTCAGAAACGGTCAGAAAGGTGGGCTTGTACAGCAGAGCCGAGGTGGTGAATGCCTTCACTCCATCCAGAAAACGTTCGGCGGTGCGGTCTGCGAATACGGGCCGTCCGGTGCTCCACCACACCGCTGCCGTGCTGGCTACAGTCGCAAAGCAGAAGGGCAGCGCATCGCGAATCAGGAACCGCAGCGCCCCTCGTGGATCCCGAACCCGGAGGCGCGCTAGAACCACGCCGCCGATGAAGGCCGAGTCCAACGCCGCCACGGCGAACAACTGATGGGGGTCGAAGGCGGCCGCCAGCCCAAAGGCTACACCGGCCGCGATCGGAATGGTCCTCCCATCGGCAACCCACCGCGCGACGAAATACGCGCCCAGCATGAAGAACCCCAGCCCGGCGCCGCGGCCGCTGGACATCGATAGGGCATCCAGCAGAAACGGGTTCAGGACGCTCGAGGCCACAGCGAGAAGCAACCACCCCGAATCCCCGAATGCCAGCCGGCACACCAGGAAGACTGCCGCCAGAAAAAGCAATCCCCCAGCGGCATCGGGCAGCCTGAGAGAGAACTCCGACAGTCCGAAAACGCCGGCGACGGCTCTCCCGGCGAAACTCCACCGCTCACCGCTGGTCAAGGACTGCGTGGCGGCGCGATAGACGACTGTTGCCCACAGAAAAGCGATCAGGATCGACGTGGCGATGGTGAACGGCCTCGAAATCCTCCGCACCGCCTACCGCCGCGCCTGAAACGCGGCCGCTAACTTCTCGTAGGTTGTCTCCAGACCTTCCGGAAGCACGCGCGTTTCGGCGACTACCGTCATGAAATTGGCGTCGCCGGCCCATCTGGGCAGCACGTGCATGTGAATATGTCCGGTCACGCCCGCGCCCGCGCTCTCCCCGATATTCATGCCCAGATTGATGCCGTGTGGACGATAAACCGATCGGAGATGTCCCTCGCTCTCCCGAGTTAGCGCCATCATCTCGGTGAGTGTCTCCGGTTGGGCTTGCTCGAGCGTCGCCACGTGCTCGTACGGAGCGATCATCAGATGGCCGTTCGTGTAGGGATACAGGTTCAGCAGAACGAAATTGTACTGTCCGCGAAAAAGAACGTAGTTCTCACGGTCGTTGTTCTCTGCCAGCTTCGCGCAGAAGATGCACGCGTCCGACGGACTGGCCGTGCGAATGTAGGCGTACCGCCACGGACTCCACAGGCGATCCATAGGATTCAGGTCTCCGGCGAGGCGTGCTGCTCAGTCGAGCTGAGCCCGCAGCCCGGCTCAGAAAACCGGATGATCGCCCGTCGAACTGGAACCTGAGTTGCCATCGCCAGCGGCTGGAGCGGCCGCTTGTTCGGCGGCGTGATTCACCAGGTCCTTCAGCTCCTTGCTGGGCTTGAAATATGGAATGCGTTTGGAGGGAACTTCGACGCGGGTCCCGGTCTTCGGATTCCGGCCCACGCGAGGTTGTCGCTGGCGCGTACGGAAACTCCCGAATCCACGGATCTCGATCTTGTCCCCAGTACGCAAGGAGCGAACTATGCTATCGAAGATGGCTTCGACGATGACCTCAGAATCCTTGCGAGTCATCTCAACGACCCTGGAAACTTCTTCGATCAATTCCGCCTTCGTCATATCGTTTAATTTCTCTTTCTTCCTTCAACTCTGTCAACCGAGCCAACTACTGGGGCTCGTTCTTTCCCGCATGACCTCTTCAATCGTCATGGTGGCGGCCGCCGCCTGCTTCTGGTAATCCTCCAGGCGGTGCCGCTCCTCATCGTGCGCTAATGCGCGGATGCTGAGTCCGATCTTCTTTTCGGACTCATTCATCTTGATGATTTTGAAATCGTACTCTTCGTTCACCGGTAGCGCCGGCTCATCGGATCCGCGATCGGCCATCGATCCGGGCACTTCCGATTTGTGGCACAAGCCCTCAACTCCTGGAGCGAGTTCGACGAACAGGCCGAAGCTCGCACTGCGGCACACACGGCCACGCACCACGTCGCCCACCTGGTGCGTCGCGAAGAACGTCTCCCAGGCGTCCGGCTGCAATTGCTTCATGCCCAGCGACAGCCGCCGGTTGGGAGCGTCGATGTTGAGAATTACCGCCTGCACGATCTGCCCTTTCTTCAGGGCCTCCGATGGATGCTTGATACGCTTCGTCCAGGTAACGTCGGAAATGTGGACCAGCCCGTCGATACCTTCTTCGATCTCGACGAAGGCGCCGAAGTCGGTGAGCTTCCGAACCCGTCCTTCGACCACCGAACCGATCGCGTAACGCGCCGCGACGGTCGTCCAGGGGTCCGGCTCCAATTGCTTCATCCCGAGCGAAATGCGGCGGTCTTTCGGCTTCACCTCGAGCACCACGGCTTCCACCTGGTCTCCGACCTTCACCACCTTGCTCGGATGCTTCATCCGGCGGCTCCAGGTCATCTCCGAAATGTGGATCAGACCCTCCACGCCGGGCTCGAGTTCCACGAACGAACCGTAGTCCGTCACGCTCACCACGCGTCCCACCACGCGGCTGCCCATTGCGTATCGCTCCGTTGCCGTCAACCAGGGTCCGGGGCGAGTTGTTTAATACCCAGCGAAATGCGCTCTTTTTCGCGGTCGAACTTGAGCACCTTGACGGTGATCTGCTCGCCGACATTCAACATCTCCGACGGATGGGTCACACGGCCATAGGAAATGTCGCTGACATGCAGCAGCCCGTCGATGCCGCCGAGATCGATGAAAGCCCCGTAGTCGGTGAGATTCTTGACCGTGCCGGTCACCACCGCGCCTTCGTGCAAATGTTCCAGCGCGGTATTCTTCCGCTGGTTGACCTCTTCTTCGATCGCGATCTTGCGCGACACCACGACATTGCCGCGGCGCCGGTTCAGTTTCAGAATTCGGACCGCAATGTCCTGGCCGACATACCCGTCCATGTTGTGGATCGGCCGCACATCGATCTGCGACCCCGGCATGAACGCCGGAACGCCCACATCTACGGAAAGTCCACCCTTGGTGCGTCCTGTGACGCGGCCGGAAATCAGCAGGTTTTCTCGATGGGCCCGCTCGAGCGTATCCCACGCGTGCAGGCGAGTGGCCTTCTCGTGTGAGAGCACCATGTAGCCGCCGGGCAGCGTCTGGTGCCGGTCGATGATGACGTCGATGGAATCGCCGGGTTGAATTGCCACCGACCCGTCGGCGGCTTGCACCTGCTCGATCGGGACCACGCCTTCCACCTTGTACCCGATATCGACGTACACTTCCTTGGGCGTGATTTTGATCACTCGGCCCTCGATCAGTTCGCCTTCCGAGGGTGGCGCAAGGTGACTGTAGTCTTCGAGCAGATGCTCGTAGTCGTTGTCGTCTACGTGCGCCGGTGTGATTGGTACGTTAGGCTCGTCTGGATTGCTAGCCATGCGAACATGCCCCCGAGTGTCACTGCACCCCAACGGTTGTCGACCGGGTCGATTTCATTCCTACCAGCCGAATCCTAAGGACGGCGCAGAGTCAGCCTGGAAATACTGCGTCAAGTGAATTGGCTAATTGTCAGTCCAGCCGTCACGAGCCCGTTCTTCGAATTGGTTGCCGCCTTTCCTCGACAAACCGTTGAGAAATCAGTACTTCAGAACTATAGCCGACAGCGGACGCCTTGTCAACCGCACCCCTTGGCCGCCGGCTGCTGCGGGCTCACCGTTAGAACCCTATCCAGACGCGAAACCTGTTGTGCGGAAATGCAATCGACCATAGTAATGCTGGTAACGATTCGCGCTAAGTTGCTGGCTGTCACCGGGATACTGGTACTTACTACAGGCCCGGCGCACAGTCCAAGGCCAGCCCGGCCGCGGGAATCCAGTGCGGTCCAGGTGGTCCGATTCGTACCCGCGCCGGCCGAACCTGCGGGCGCGTATGGCCCTGGGGAAGCGGACCTCCAGGCGGCTGGTGTCTTCACTCTCTCTGGCCTGGCTCTGCTGACCATTGGCCTGCTGCGGCGAAGGGATGCCCGCTGATCTTTACGTCCCATACCCCCGCGCTGATTCCCGAGGTAGTGGTCTCGAAGTTGTGTGCCATAATATACGTGTTAGTTTGAAGTGTCAGTTTTCGTCCCGGTCTAGCCCGCTCGTTTCCACAGCCCGCGGTCCGTTTCTGCCTTCAGCTACAGATAGGAGACAAAGAGTTTTCGCATGGCAAGACTATTCGTAGGGAATCTCCCCTACTCAGCGAACGAAACCGACGTTCAGAATTTCTTCACGGACGCCGGATACACCGTGGACAGTGTGAACGTGATGCGCGATCGTTTCAGTGGGGAGGCGCGGGGGTTTGGGTTCGTTGAGATCAATGACGAACAGCAGGCTCAGGGCGCCGTCGCAGCGTGCAATGGCAAAGACCTGATGGGTCGGGCACTTGTCATTAACGAAGCGCGTCCCATGGCCCGCGAGGGCGGCGGTGGCGGCGGTCGCGGCCCGCGTCCGGGCGGCGGCGGTGGCGGCGCCCCGCGCCAGCGGGATTTCGGTGGCAGCAAGAATCGCTGGTAAGCCGATCTGTAAAACCACAAAAGGGCGACCCCTTCTGGGTCGCCCTGCGTGTTTCTGCGCTCGTTAGTTCAGTCCGCAAGCCCCCGGAGTTGGACAAACGCCGCCCGAGGGACACATCCCAATCTTCGGCGAACTCTGCGGCTTGCCATTCGCGTGGGCCGCAAACACGGACAACTGTTGCCTCAGGTCCGCTTTTCCGCAGGACGGGCATTCCACCGCGTCTCCCGAGCGTCGCACCAGTTTTTCGAACTTCGATCCACAGTCCTGACAAAGGTATTCGTATATCGGCATCCAGTTTTCCTCACTCGAGCAGCGTCATTCCAATCTTATCAATGAACTCTCGAATTTCCGAGGACGGTGCGTTGGTATGGTTGACGATGATCGAAAAAGCCACCTCGCCGTAGGTGGCGCTGTCGGCATAACCGGACAGCGCCTTCACGTGCGACAGGGATCCCGTCTTGGCGTGAATATTCTTGGCCGCAGGGTCCTTCCGGAAGCGCTTCTCGAGGGTTCCGTCCTCACCCCCTACCGGCATCAGGCTTAGCCACGTGTCCGATACTTCTGAACGCTTCATGAACCGCAGCAGCCGTACAATCGAGGCGGGTTTCAACAGCGTCAGCCTCGACAGGCCCGAGCCATCCTCCAGAACATAATCCTTGGCGTCGATGCCAACCTCCTTGAGAAACACGGTCATCTGCCGCAGTCCTTCCTCGCGCGAGCCGTCTCCGCCACTCTGCCTGGCCACTTCCCGCAGCATCAGTTCCGCCCACAGGTTCTGGCTGACCTTATCGATCACCCGCAGCAGTTCCGCCAGCCGTGGCGACTCGCGCTGGGCCAAAACCACTCCGTCAAGCCGGGCCTGTACTGGCCCCCTCTCATAGCGATGCCTCGCCACCGGGTGTCCGGCGATCGAGATTCCGCGACGGACCAGGGAGTCGTATAAAGCGGTTGCGGTGTAGAGCGCCGGATCATCGACGGCCACCCATTCCGTCAGGCGGCCCGCCGCCCGGGACACCGTGCCCGAGAACTCCAGTTCCCGACCGTTGAACCTGCGCAGTTCCAGGTGGTGCGGTCCGGTGGAGGTGGTGCGCACGCGGTTGCCGCTCAGGAAATACTCCACTGCTGGAGTAAAGCGGATCGTCGCGGGATCCCCTTCCGCGGCGCCGGGATCGATATCCACGCGGATCGAATTGTTGCCCAGGCACAACGCGCTCACCGGCGCGCCGTCTTCCCACAGCGGATCGTCAACGCCCCAACCTGGCGGGAAAAACTCGGCCCGATAGGCGCGATCGTCACCCACGATATCGCCGGCGACATGGCGCAGTCCGCGAGCCACCAACTGGTCCGCGAACGCCTCAATCCCTTCCAGGGGGTCCGCTGGTTTCGCATTCTTGTCGTACGGGATGCGGATGAAGGACATCGACGGGTCGCCGCCCCCGACAATGGTGAGGTCGCCGGAAAGGCGTCCCGAAGCGTCCGGAGCGCGGTCGCCATAAATGCGGGTCATCATCCGGTAATCCGGGCCGAGCCGCATCAGCGCCAGAGCGGTGGTAAACAGCTTGGTATTCGAGGCCGGGGTCAACAGGTGATCGCCGTTCAGCGAATAGAGCACCTTGCCGGTCGCGAGTTGAACGATCTCAATACCAATGGTCCCCGCTTCGACGGCCCGCGAAGTTCGCCGCAGTTCGTCGATGCGCTGCTCGAGCAAAGTAGCGCCTTGAACACCGGCCAGGCCGGCAACCCCGAACAGCCAAATGAGCAAAGTCGAACGTAACATGTGGAAGCCGGATTATACTGCGTTCTGCTTCCACGTCGGTACCGGCCCTCAGATGCGGCGTGCTGAGGCATACTGGGATTGATGGCCGTCACCAAGCCCCCCCATAGACGCAATCCGGCCGCCGCATCGGAGGTCATTCCGGACTTTCCCCTTAACCGCTGGATCGATACCGAGACCGGCCAGTCCTTTGAAACCGTAACCTTGCGTCTCGACGATGGACGCTACCTGTGCGCCCTGGTCACGGATCCCAGCGTCCGGGCAACGGCGACCACCCGCCGCCAGGCCGAATCGGCGTTGTTCAAGCGGCGATCTGCTAACCCCGAAGAGGATGCCGCTGACGTGGCGCTGAGCCGCTCTCGCGAACATGAGCCGGGCATTCCCTGGAGCCAAGTCAAAAACAAGCGCGGCCGTTAACTGTGTGGAACGTCCAACTCTCCAACGAGGCCGAACGCCAGTTCTTAGCGATTGAAGATGAACGACTGGCGAGGCGCATCGAACGGCAGATCGACGAACTGCAAATGACCTTCTTTCCGCAAGGGGCGACAAAGCTGGAACCGAAGCATGAGAACCGGTACCGGATCCGCGTCGGAGGCTATCGGATCTTGTATCGAGTGTTCAAGAGAGAGCAACGCATCCTGGTGACCGACATCGACAAGCGCGGCCAAGCCGGGCTCTATTGAGGCAGGAAAGGGTTTCGGATCCGGGACAGCCGGATTATACTGCGTTCAGGATGCGCTGTCGAAATTGGCCCGTGTTGCTGCTTGCCGTCGCGCCATTGCTGCAAGCCGAAGAACCGGTCCGGAAACTCAGCGACTATCCCGCCCACGTGAAACTCGGCCGCGTGTCCCTGGCAGTCGAGAAACTCGGGCCAGCGATTCCCGCACCGACCGGAGCCTACTACGCCGATGGATATATGGTGCTGGAAGCCGCATTTTTCGGCGACGTCCCCGGGCAGCGCGCCGAGATCCATCACTCCGACTTTCGCTTGCGGATCAACGGCGCGAAAACCCTCGTGCCTCCCGATAGCCCTGGATCGGTTGCGGCATCCATCAAGTACCCCGATTGGGAGCAGCGCCGCCGTCTCGAAGTCGGAGCGGGAATGGGCGACGCATCGGTCTTGATCGGTCGCCCGCAGCCCGTGGGCCGCTTCCCCGGCGACCGTCGTCCGACCGAAGACCGCGTTCCCAACCCCGTTCCTCCCGTCGAAAATCCCACCCAAAAAAAGGCCGATGGTGCGCCCATCGAGGAGATCGTAAATAGCGCCGCACTGGTGGAAGGGGAACGGATACTACCCGTTTGGGGCTGTCTTTATTTCCCCTACAAAGGGAAACTCAAGTCCATCCGGAGTCTCGAACTGGTCTATTCCGGGCCTTTCGGGGATGCCGTGGTCCGGATTCCCTGACGGTCCAGGCGCGCCTCCACCCAGATTGCGAACATCAGCAGCAGAACCATGATGCTGCCCGCTAACGGGAGCATCATCACCACTTGGATTCCGGATTCCGATGCCATAAATCCAAGCATCCCGGGAGCCAGGAGCGAGCCGGCCAGGGAAACCGAGAAAATCCCGTTGTAAAAGCCTGGGTGATAGTTGGGGAAACGATCGCCGATGTTCTGGACCACCAGCGGATAGATGGCCGCAAAGCCGGACGCCGCAAAAACGATGCCGGTCAGTGCCCCGAACGCGTTGGGTGTTCGAACCAGGATCAGGCATCCGAACATCGCCGCGAGCATACTGCCGACCACCAGAAAAGGGCTTCGAAAATGGGGCAGCATCGATTGGATGACGATCCGCCCAACCAGGATCACCAGCCAGTAGATCGCCAGTAGCGTTAGCGAGGTCGTCGGGCTGATTCCCAGCCGCTGTATCAGGAACAAAGACAGCCAACCCGCCACCGTCCACTCGTTTCCGAACTGAAAGAACAGGAGAGCCGCCAGCAGCATCGCGGTAGGGCTCCGCAGGTCGCTCAAAACCGCGCGTATGGGGCGGCGCAGCTCCCCTGACACTGGGCCGTAGCTCACCTTTGCGTACATGATGGCGAACAAGCCCGGGATCACGGCGAGAAGAATCAGGACACTCGGGACCGTGTAGACGTAGAACGTACCTGAGAGGAGCAGCGGTACGGCCAGGCAGCCGGCGCCGAAGAGAGTGCCCGCCCAGGTTCGTGGTGGCTGCCGGATCGTGCTGATAGATGGGCGAGATGCCTTGGAAGATGGAGCAGTGCAGCAGTCCGCACGCCATGCCCAAAATCCCTAGCCCGATCATGCGGGTCCACGCTGGAGATGGCGGGCACACGGCCGACAGATACAGCAGGCCCCCGCATGCCATTAAACACCCGGTGATCAGTCCGAAACCGGTCCCTTTACGCGCAAGCAGCCACACGCCGGCGCGGATGGAAATCATCAAGCCGGTGGAGGCGCTGAAAAAGAACATGCCGACAGTGGAGTAATCGGCCCTGAGGTGGTAGCCCCAGGAAGGCAGGATCGCGCCAAAAAATGCGAACAGAAGACCGGAGATGAAAAATCCCGCAAGAGCCCGCCGCGATCCGGGAAGGGCGAGTACACCGTCCGACGACGCGAGCGTCGGAATCTTCGTATCTGACTGGATCAAACTCCATTGTACGCGCGCGAACCGTCGGCGAACCATCTTCCATGAACGGAATCGCATATTCCCGAAATCGGATTTGGGTCGTCTGGCCGCACTCTGTTCAATGACTTAGCAACGGCCCATCGAGTGCTCTTCCGACAGCGGGTTTTTAAGAGGTCTTCTTTCTCGTGCTTTGGTGAAAGCTGCCTCCCGTCCAGGTCTTCGTTTTTTGGCCCTGCCTCGTGCAGGGCTTTTCGTTTTCGGCCCTCCTTATTCCGCAGTTGTTCATCTTACATTCAGGGGTTTGACGGACTTTCAAAGTTGGTGGTACTCTGAGAGCATCACTGAGAAAGGAGGTGGTCCAGTCGATAATGAATACTGGTAGCGATTGTAGTAACAGATCCCCGCGTGAGGTGGCCGACTGCTGAGTCGACCGCTCTAACGTTCAGGTTTCGTTTCAGTGACGAGGCCGCTGTTCCTGTGGACCGGCCCCTCACGCACAAGTCGTAGACCCTTTTTGGCTACCGAAACCCCCGCGCGCACTGGGCGTTGCGGGGGTTTTTCATGGAATACACATCTCCGGTGGTATACTGAAACTTCGTACCCACCCGAAAGGAATCAGCTACTCGAATGAAAGCAGGGATCCACCCACAATACGAGGAACTCAATGTGACCTGCGCGTGCGGAAATGTCTTCCGCACCCGCTCGACTCACAAAGGAGACATCCGCGTGGAAATTTGCTCCAACTGCCACCCGTTCTTCACCGGGCGTCAGAAACTCGTTGACACCGAAGGCCGCGTCGATCGCTTCCGGAAGTCCGTCCTGAAGACAAAGGAACTGCAAGCCCAGATCGCCAGCCGCAAAGCCTAACCTCGACCTCCGATAACGAAAAAGGCGGCCCTCGACGGCGCCGCCTTGATTCTGTCGATTCGAACTATTCCCTCAGAGCCCTGGACCCGGACCGTGCGGGGTGTTCTTCTGAATATTCCGCTCGCGTTCCTCCCGCATCTTGTCGTATTCGGGCCGCTGTGCGTCGTCCAGCATGGCGCGGATCTTCTCCGTCTGCTGCTGACGGATGGTCTCCATCTCAGGGCGGCTCCGCTCCCGGACCTCGTGAAATCGCGTCCGGGTCTCGTCGAGAATGGTGTTCAGCGTAGCCATCTGATTCGCCCGCAGCTTGAGGCGGCTCTGCATCTCTTCCATGTAGTGCTTCCGCCACTCCTCTGGTCTTGGCGGATTCTTGGCAACCACGGTGTTCACCGTGTACAGTCGCTGGCCGAAAACCCCCACCAGAACTCCACTGCCGAAAATGAGTGCCGCGTACAAGCCGACGTTCAGGCGGGTGAGATTCATCGCGGCGTAGCCTCTCCGGTATCCGGGCGGACCGCCTCGGCATAGTCGAGCGTCTCGTTATTGTGGTCGGCCGCCAGCACGTCGATGTAGGTCGCGCTGTAAACCGGGGCATTCTGCAATCTCGGGATCAGGAAAGTCCCAATCAGCAAAGTAACCAGCGCTGCCACCGCGACGAAAGCCTCCGCCATCCGTCTTAGGAAACGGACCGGCGACCGGCGGGCGTCGATGCGTTGCCACACGCCCGGTGTGAACGCCGCGGAGGGTTCCGGATCGGGCAGGGAGTCCCTGTAGTCGCTAAAAAGCTTCTCTAGATCTTCCATTTTCAGACTCTCAACGCTGACCTAATGGGCGAATTCAGCAACCTTCAGGTTACTCCTGCTTGCTAGTAACCTTTCTGGCCGCCTCCTGCGCCTGTCTTCCTTCAAACGCTTTGAGCACGCGCTGCCGGGCGCGGAACAGACGCACCTTCAACGCATTCTCATTTACACTGTATATCTTCTCCAACTCCCGCAGTGACAACCCTTCTACTTCTTTTAGTTTCAGCAGTATACGGTCTTCCTCGGAAACCGAGCTGAGCAGCTCGTCCACCAACTCGCGAATTTTCGTGCGCCGAAACTCTTCCTCGCTCCGCTTTCCCCCCGCCGAGGCATCGGCCATCGTCACCTGCTGCTCGGAAAGATCCGACATGCGGGACTCGTTTCGCCGCCTCTGCCGCCGCAGATAATCGTAGGCTGCGTTCACCGTCAGACGGTACAGCCAAGGCTCAAAAACTTCCGGTGTTCGTAACTGATCCAGGGAATAGTAAAGCCGGACAAAGACTTCCTGGCCCACATCTTCAACGTCCTCGGGGCGGCCGATCAGCCGCGCGATCGTCCCCAGAATTCGCTTTCGGTAGGCTAGAATAACGCGGTTGAAAGCGGCATCATCGCCGTCGCGGGCGCGCTCGATGAGTTCGAATTCAACCAGCATGGTGGATCCGCCGCCTCGGTTCAATGCTCGGCCGGGCGGGCGGCTTAGCCGCTAGCGACCGTAAACCACTAGGATACAAGGAGTTGTATGAGAACGCAATCGCCGGGGTAGACACCCCGCCACCGGCCGCCGAAGTGTTGGCCCAGGTGGTTCGCCTTCGTTCCCGACGTACAGTCGCCTCTCTAACGGACTTCCCGTCTAATGCGGAGCGAAGGAGTTGCTCTCGACCGGTGAAGCAATGCCGGCCGTTTCCATGAGGGCGGGACCGGAACCGCAAGCAGCGTAGCGTTCCAGACTCTTGATGAGCTCATCAACGATGAGTCGCCTTTCATATAGCCGGCTCAACTCCGATTTCACAGATTCGATTTCGGAGGGGGGAGGGAATACATGCGCCCAGTGTAGTACCAGGAGCCTCCGACAGCAATACCCTCAAAGCGGTATATAGCTATTTAGAAGGGCACTCCCGAAACAAAGGCCTCCTTTTCTCCCGGCTGCTAAACTGGAATTACGTGGATTTTCTCCAGGGGCTCAATCCCCAACAACGTCAGGCCGTTGAGCATGTCGAAGGACCGCTCCTGCTGCTCGCCGGCGCCGGATCCGGCAAGACCCGCGTCATTACTCACCGCATCGCACACCTCGTCCGCGGCCATCACGTGCATGGACCCTCCATCCTGGCCGTCACCTTCACGAACAAAGCGGCCGGCGAAATGCGTGAACGCGTCGAAAAGCTGCTTGGCGATCATTCCACCCAGTCCAGCCCGTTCGTCTCTACTTTTCACTCCTTCTGCGTCCGTCTGCTGCGCCGGAATGGAGCCGCGCTCGGGGACATCCGCCCCGGCTTCACCCAGAGTTTCAATATCTACGATGCCGACGATCAGCTGAGCCTCATAAAAAGCATTTTCCGCGGGCTCGGGCTGGACGAAAAGACCTTCATGCAGTACCGGGCGGCGCTGTCCACCATCAGCAACGCCAAGAACAAGAAGGAAGGACCCCAGGACCTCTACAATCGGAGCGCCGACCCCAAAATGATCCGTCTGGCGAAGGTGTTCGAGGTCTACGATGAGCGCCTCCGCGCCGCCAATGCCCTTGACTTCGACGACCTGCTGCTCGAAAGCGTCCGCCTCCTGCGGCACGATACGGAGACCCGCCGGTTCTACAATCGACGCTTCCAGTTCCTGATGATCGACGAGTATCAGGACACCAATCGAAGCCAGTACGAGCTGATGCGCCTGCTCACCGAGGCCCACAAGAACATCTGCGTGGTAGGGGACGAGGACCAGTCCATCTATGGCTGGCGGGGCGCGACCATTCGCAATATTCTCGATTTCGAAAAGGACTTCCCGAACGCCGCCGTCATCCGTCTGGAACAGAACTACCGCTCCACGAAGAACATCCTCGAAGCCGCCAGCAACCTGATCGCCCGCAATACCGAGCGCAAGGGGAAGTGGTTGTGGACCGAGCATGAAGGCGGAGCGAAGATCGGCCTGTACCAGGCCCCCGACGGCGAGAATGAGGCGCTGTTCATCGCGGACACCATCGAGACGCTGCTGCGGAAGAATCCGAAAGACCGCGTGGCGGTCCTGTACCGCACCAACTTCCAGTCCCGCCAGATCGAAGAAGCGCTCCGCCGCTACAACCGGAAATATCTGGTGGTGGGCGGATTCAGCTTCTATCACCGCGCGGAGGTGAAGGATCTATTGTCCTACCTCAAGGTGCTGGTCAGCCCTCACGATTCCATCAACCTGCTCCGCATCATCAATGTTCCGGCCCGCGGGATCGGGAAGACCACCGTCGAGCAGGTGGAGCAGTATGCCCTGGCCAATAACCTGAGCCTGTGGACCGCTGTCGGCCGGATGATCGACGAGCACGCCTTTCCCACCCGCGCCGAAGCTGCCCTGAATGCCTTCCACCGCCTGATCGAGGAACTCGGCGAAGGCGTCGCCGAGCGCCCCATCAACGAGACCCTGAAAGCCATCGTCGATCGCACCGGCTATCGCAAGATGCTGGAGTCCGACCATACGCCGGAATCCGAGAGCCGGTTGGGCAACATCGACGAACTGATCAACGCCGCTGCCGACGCCTCCGAACGTGCGGAGACGCTCAACGATTTTCTCGATCACGCAGCGCTCGTGTCCGAATCGGACGACCTGGACGAGCAGGCCCAGGTTTCGCTGCTCACCATCCACAACGCCAAGGGTTTGGAATTCCCCATCGTTTTCATCGCCGGCATGGAAGAGGGGCTATTTCCCCACATCCGATCCATCCGCGTGGACGAAGGTTCCCCGATCGAGAAGATGGAAGAGGAGCGGCGGCTCTGCTACGTGGCTATGACCCGCGCGGAGAAGCGTTTGTACCTCAGTTGGGCCAGCACCCGGCGCCGCTACGGCGGCGGGTCGCCCGAACCGTCCATAGCCTCGCGTTTCCTGAAGGAAGTTCCTATCCAGTTCGTCGAGCCACTGAATTCCGGCCCTGTCACCGAAGGGATTGACCTGTACGCCGACCGTTATGAGGTCCGTCAGGCAGTTAACAAGACGTTGTACACCGGAAAGACGTATAATTCATTAGATAACATCGCGCAGTTTTTTTCCGAGCGCGGGATGTCCCCGCCCAGAGGAATTGCGCCGCAGCCGCCCCGAGCCGAACCGCGAGCGCAAGCCGCCGGTCTTCGGCCACCGGGTTCTCCTACGGCTTCAGGCCAGGTTGCACCGCCTGTAGCCAGGGGAATTCCCTCAACGCCGGTGGCCCCGGGGTCCAGAGTCCCCGCGGGTCCCGCGCCGAAACGGAAACGGCCGTTTGGTCCGGGGTCCACCGTCAGCCATCCCAAGTATGGCCGCGGAACGGTGCTTCGCCGGGAAGGCGAAGGGGATGATGCGAAGCTGACCATCAGCTTCCCCGGATACGGTTTGAAGAAATTAGTCCAGAAATTTGCAGGGATGACAGTCGAAGAATGAATACGAAACACGTTAAAGACACAGCAGAACGTAAGAAGCTGAAGCGCACCGCCCGCCGCAAGGCAGCTCCGCTCGGCAAACGCGCCGCGGATGTTGCTCGCGGTTCACAGAAGCGCAAAGTGAAGAAGATGGTGAAGGGCCAGCGCAAGCGCTAGTCGGAACACGTGTAGGGGCCGGGACCGTCCCCGGCCCGGTCTCCTCCACATGTCACAACTCCTTCGCACGAAGTCCATCGACGAGTTGATTGCCTCGTCGGACGAACCGGGTCACCGGCTTCGTAAAACCCTCGGCCCCTTGAGCCTCACCATGCTGGGCATCGGTGCGGTCATCGGTTCGGGGATATTCACTGTCACCGGTACGGCCGCCGCCGGACGAATCCTGCCTGCCAAATCGCTGCTCGACGCGACGGTGTTCGACATCGCTCTGAACGGTTTCCATGCGGGTTCCCAGATGGGCCGGCCCGGTGCCGGGCCTGCGTTGACGCTGTCGTTTTTCCTCGTGGGTCTTGCGTGCTGTTTTGCGGCGCTCTGCTACGCCGAACTGGCGTCGATGATCCCCGTTGCCGGCAGCGCATACACGTACGCGTACGCGATTCTGGGCGAAATCTTCGCCTGGATCATCGGATGGGACCTCATCCTGGAGTACGCGGTTTCGAACATGTCGGTGGCGGTCGGCTTCTCCGCCTATTTGCAGGATTTGTTCGAGAACCTGTTCGGCTTCCACCTGCCCACCCAATTTGCATTTCCGCCGTTCCCCGCGGCCGGCGGCACAGCGGGTTGGTTCAACGTCCCGGCCTTGGTCATCACCATGGCCGTGACCTGGCTGCTCGTTCGAGGGGTGAAGGAGAGTGCCGGGGCCAATACAACCATGGTGATCATCAAACTGATCGCCATCCTGGTCTTCTGCCTGGGCGCCGCGAAAGCCATCAACACGGCCAACTATCATCCGTTCGCGCCTCACGGTTTTGGCGGCGTTCTGACCGGTGCGTCGATCATCTTCTTCAGCTACATCGGATTCGATTCCGTTTCTACCGCCGCCGAGGAATGCCGTAAACCCCAGCGCGATCTGCCCATAGGCATCATCGCCACGCTGGTGGTGTGTACCATACTCTATGCCTCGGTATCGCTGGTGTTGACCGGCATCATGTCCTGGGAAAAACTGGGGACGGATTCGCCCGTCGCCGACGCTCTGAAAGCCCTGGGCATGAACCGGCTTCGGATCATCGTCACGGCCGGTGCGCTGATGGGGATGCTGTCCTCGCTGCTGGTTTATCAATACGGACAGGCCCGCGTATGGTTCGCCATGTCGCGCGATGGATTGCTGCCGCGCATGTTCTCCGTTGTGCATGAGCGCTTCAAGACGCCGCACATCAGCACCTGGATCGCGGGCTTCTTCGTCGGACTGCCGGCGGGCATTTGGGACATCGATACTTTTGCGGAACTCTCGAACATCGGTACCCTGTTTGCCTTCATTCTGGTCTCGGCCGGAGTGATCGTGCTGCGAAAGAAGCAACCGGAGCGTCCGCGCTCGTTCCGTGTGCCATTTGTCCCACTCTTCCCGATGATCTCCATCGTGTGTTGCCTGGTGCTGATGATGGGACTGCCGCTGATGACCTGGCTGCGGTTTTTCGCCTGGCTGGCAATCGGACTGGTGATCTACTTTGGCTACTCCAAAGCCCGCAGCCCCTTAGCGGACAAAGCTCCGCTGTAGGGCGGACTTCCCGCGGCCGCGCACCGGGGCCAATTCAAACCTCGCGAACCGCAACCCAGCACAGCCGCTCAGCGGCCGCTTTGTATGCGTGTAGTATGATAGTCCGAACAGCATGGCAGGAAAGGATAGTTCCTGACCATGCGGATCGGATCCTCTGGGATGGCTGTAAAACGGGCCTTCGGCCAGGCGAAAGAATACGGTTTTAGGCCAGCGCCGCACAGGTCGACGCGAGCAACGCCAGCAACGCTTATTCAGGCTTTCCATCATGCGCTTAGAAGCGAACACTCGCTGGATGGTCACCACACATTTGTAGAGATCACTATAGAGTGGAGACATTCAATAGCGTATGGGCGAAGCTAGCGGCTACCGGTATTGGGCTTTTATCAGTTACAGCCACCACGACCGGAGGGTAGCTCGGTGGCTTCGAGATTCGTTATCCAAGGAAAGCGTTCCGGCTTCGCATCGTATAAAGGTAAGCCCTGCTTCCTCCAAACTTGTCCCGATCTTTCTGGACGAGAGATCGATGGTCGCGGGCTCGAAGCTCAGTACCGAAATGCAGCGTGGGCTGGAAGAATCCCGTGCGTTGATCGTTGTGTGTTCCCCATTTGCCGTTGCCTCGGAATATGTCGACGAGGAAGTCAGGTACTTTCAGTCTCTCGGCAGATCGGAGCAGATCTTCTGTGTGATAGCCTCTGGTGAGCCGAACGCCGCCGACCACGGTCGCGCGAACTTGGAATGCCTCCCGGGAGCCCTGCGGACAACGGTGGGCCCAGACGGGCAATGCTTGCGTTTGAGGCGGAGCGAGCGGCCCATTGCGGCGAGAATCGGGGACGATACGCGGGACGAGCGGCGCCGAGTCGTTCGCCAGATCAAGGCTGCCCTTCTGAACGTTCCTATGGAGGAACTAGACGGGCGTCAACGGCGCCGAAACCTGTTCCGCGCGGCGGCCCTGGGCGCAGCGTTGGCGATCGCGATAGTTATCTGGGCGGGTTTCTTCATGACCGTTCGGACTCACGCCCGTCAGTACGCGCGGCGATGGGGCCAATGGGAAGAAATCGGGCGAGTCTCCCGATCGACGGCTCATGCTCTTCCGGAGAGATTTGAATTCGTTCGACAAGGATGGTTCGGCAAGACGCGGGAAGTCCGGATACTAGATGGATTCGACCAATGCACCGCCAGTGGTTTGCGTAACGCTTTGGACCAGACGATTCAACCGGAGTGCACGGTCGTTCGAGCGTGTTCCGTTGTACTGGAGTACTCAACCGACGGAAGTGTTGCCGAGGAGAGATTTAAAGACCAGCTTGGGAATGTACTGGAAACGCTGAAGTATACGGACCGCAGCACGGCCCTTTATACGGAAGGTGGATTCGGATGCAGCCGTTCACCCTCTGGAATTAAATATGTTCGATTCGAGCGTTATCCCGCTGGACCGCAGAGTGGATTGGACCGGACGCTCCGCTTTTTTGGCGATGGAGCGACTGCGGGCGACGATCCCGAGCCGTTGCCGAATCGGGCGGGGGCTTTCGGACTACAGATCGACTACGATGAGCGCAACCGCGTGATGAGCCGCACTTACCTCTCACGCGACGGCAAACCAGCGATGGGCAACAAAGGCTACGCGACAGCTCGGGTCCACTATGACGCGAGTGGTTTCAAAGACCGAGAAGCGTATTTCGGCTCTGCGGGCGAGCCAGTCATGACAACCGACGGGATGGCTCGAGAGCAGTACCGGTACGATTCGCTCGGAAGGCAATTGGAGAAGGTGGTGTACGGGTTGGACGGCCAACCGGTAATCGATGTGTCCGCGTGCTCGGCGGTTCGATGGACCTACGGAGCGCACGGTGAGAGGCTCACCGAGACTCACCTCGACCCGGGGCGGAACCCGGTGAGCGACCGCGAGGGCATCGCCAGCATTGGGTTCGATTATGACCACCGGGGCAACCTGGTTCTGACGCGTTATTTCGGCAAAGACGGCAAGCCGACTTTTGCCAGAAGCGGTCTGGCCGGTTTGCGTCGAACGTTTGACTCGAACAACGTCGACATTGAGGTTAGACCGGTGGGGTTGCGGGGGGAGCTGATTTCCCTTTTGGGCGAGCATGCGGGCTACCGCCGAACCTACGACCGGATGGGAAACACTCTGGACGAGGAGTATCTGGATGCGCTGGGGCGCCCCGCGCGGTTGAAAGACGGGGCCGCATTCGAGAGCTACACCTGGAACGGAAGAAACCTCCGGACCTCGACCACATACTATGGACCGGATCGGCAGCCGACAACCAATAACGACGGCATCGGGCGGAGAAGCTACGCGTACGATGCGAAGGGCAACCTAACCGCACAATCGGTTTTTGACGAGCACGGGCGGCCCACGATCCAGAGTCGCGGCATTCACAGAGCCACTTATGTCAATGACCAAGGCGGCCGGCAAATCGAACTGAGCATGTATGATGTGCTTGGCAAGCGCTACAGCGTCTTAGGGAGCATCGCGACATTCCGCCATGCGTTCGATGCCTTCGGCAACGACGTCGAATGCGCTGTTTTCGACGAAAACAATCGGAGGACTCTGAACGAGGACGGTTATAGCAGTTGGCGAACGGAATACGACCCACTCGGGCGGCGGGTGGCGATACGGTTTTTTGGCCTGCAGCACGAGCCGAAGGCGGACAACGAAGGCATTTCAGCCATATTCTATGCATATGATAGCCGCGGCTATGTCATCAGGGAGGACTACCGGAATCTTTCCGACAAGCCGGCGCTTACAAGCCAGGGGTTCGCATCCGTTAGTTACACTGTAAACGAGCGCGGAGACACGCTCTCGATCCGTTATCTCGGTCTGCACGGCGAGCAAGTGGCTTCCACCGAGCGTTGGCATGAGAAGAGATCCCAGTACGATGACCGGGGTCGCGTATTGGGTTATTCCTTCTTTGGCCCTGACGGTTCTGCAGTAAGCGACGTTCAGGGAGTGGCGCGCGTGACATCGCTCTACGACGATCGGGGCAACGAAATCGAGCGGCGGTTCTACGACACGGCGGGTAAGGCAGTGCTGTCTACCGACGGCTGCTCGGGTTGGCGTTCTACCTACGATGATCGCAACAGAGAGTCGTCGCGAACGTTCCTGGGTCTCAATGCTGAGGCGCTGCAACTGCCTCGCGAGGGCTACGCAACCTGGAGGACACAATATGACGAGCGGGGCCGGGCCTCCGTGACGGAATACTTGCTGAGCGACGGTTCGCCTGAACCGCACGAGGCGGTGACGCGCGAGGTGCACGACGTCCGTGGCAATCTCGTCGAATCTTCCTGGTACGACGCAGATGGTAAACCGTCGGCCCGGTCGAGCGGGCATTACAAGTACGACTCCTACGGCCGCCAACTGGAGCGACGGTTCTCGAATGGGCAGGGGATGTTGGTACCCAGTCCGATTAGCGGCAGAGCTGTGGTGCGTTTCGAAAGGGATGACGCGGGCCGGTTGTTGCGAGAAATGTCGCTGGACGCGCAGGAGCGCCCTGTGAATCGAAAGGACCTCGGTTGGTATCAGCGTGTCTATTTACGTGACCAGTCGGGACGACTAACGTCGGTCCGCTGCTTGCGCACCGATGGCGTTGCACTTGCCATTTGTTCCGGCGACAACTAGCTGCTTGGCCCACGGCCGCAGTCATGTCCAACCACGTTCCAAACGATTGACATGAGTGGGTCACTCGAATTCAACCCATCCAGAAGGAACGGAATAAGTTGCCCGGCGGCGGCATCGCGACAGCTTCCGGTCCTCCTCGCTCTCCTGTTTCCAACTCCGCACCAGCACCACCCGCCGGCCGACGCCTCTGAATACGCGTGCGTGTCGGACGTTCCGAAAAAGAGGTGGCAGAAACCCCACGACGTGGTCATTGCGCTGAATCTCGACGCCAGCACCGCCATCGCCGACATCGGCGCCGGCGCTCTGCTACGCCGAACTGGCGTCCATGATCCCCATCGCCGGCAGCGCCTACACGTACGCCTACGCGATCCTGGGCGAAATCTTCGCCTGGATCATCGGGTGGGATCTCATCCTGGAGTACGCGGTCTCGAACATGTCGGTGGCGGTCGGCTTCTCCGCCTATCTCCAGGATTTGTTTGAGAACCTGTTCGGCTTCCACCTGCCGTCCGCAACTGGCATTTCCTCCGTTTCCGGCGGCCGGCGGCACCGGCGGGCTGGTTCAACGTTCCGGCCCTGGTCATCACCCTGGCGGTGACCTGGCTACTCGTTCGCGGGGTGAAGGAGAGCGCCGGGGCAAATACGACCATGGTGGTCATTAAGACTGATCGCCATCCTGTATTCTGCCTGGGAGCCGCGAAAGCGATCAACACGGCCAACTGGCATCCGTTCGCCCCGCACGGTTTTGCCGGCGTGCTGACGGGGGCGTCCATCATTTTCTTCAGTTACATCGGATTCGATTCCGTTTCCACCGCCGCCGAGGAATGCCGCAAACCCCAGCGCGATCTGCCCATCGGCATTATCGTCACGCTGGTGGTCTGTACCATCCTCTACGCCTCGGTATCGCTGGTGCTGACCGGCATCATGTCACTGGGAGAAACTGGGAACGCGATTCGCCCGTCGCCGACGCTCTGAAAGCCCTGGGCATGAACCGGCTGCGGATCATCGTCACGGCCGGTGCGCTGATGGGGATGCTGTCCTCGCTGCTGGTTTATCAGTACGGGCAGGCCCGCGTCTGGTTCGCCATGTCGCGCGATGGCTTGCTGCCGGGCATGTTCTCCGTGGTGCACGAGCGCTTCAAGACGCCGCACATCAGCACCTGGATCGCCGGTTTCTTCGTCGGACTGCCGGCGGGCATCTGGGACATCGATACGTTCGCGGAACTCTCCAACATCGGTACCCTGTTCGCCTTCATTCTGGTCTCGGCCGGAGTGATCGTGCTGCGAAAGAAGCAGCCGGAGCGTCCGCGCTCGTTCCGTGTGCCACTTGTCCCACTCTTCCCGATGATCTCCATCGTGTGTTGCCTGGTGCTGATGATGGGACTGCCGCTGATGACCTGGCTGCGGTTTTTCGCCTGGCTGGCAATCGGACTGGTGATCTACTTCGGCTACTCAAAAGCCCGCAGCCCCCTGGCCGACTCAATGTAGGGTGGGCTTCAGCCCGCGCGGGAGTTCACTCCCGCCACGGGATCTCCCTTACACCCGCTCCCGCGCTCGCTCCAACTCCTCCGCATACTCCCGATTCAACACGCGCCGGTACGTCCCATCGGCATCCAAAGCCAAATCCCACAACCCCGAGTTGTGCCAGTGCGACGGATCCTCCCAATCGTAGCGATCGAGAATCGGGTACAAACAGATCCCCTCCAGCGGAACACCCATCCGGATCGCCCGCTCCGCTTCCTCCGCAATGCCCTCCAGCCACAGCGCCCGGCCCGCGCCGAAATGCCCCGTCTCGGCGATGAACAAGGGCCGGTTGTATCGCCGCCAGAACCGTGCCAGCAGTTCGCTCAGCGGAGTCCATCGCGGGTCGCGCTCCTCCGGTAGCCAGCGCATGAAGACCCGCTGACCGTCCACCTGTTCCCACTGGTTGGTGTAGTAAAAATTCAGTCCGGGGATATCCAACAATTCGGGCGAGCCCCCCAACAGCGGCTCCCGAATCCCGGCCAGCATGTCGAACGCTTCGTACTGTGCCTCCGTATCGCCCTCGGCAATCGCACACTGGTCCGGACAGCCGGCATCGGCGACGGCGTTGATCGTCGGTTCCGGATATACCAGGCGCGCCCGCGGATCCACGCTGCGCACGGCCTGGGCCCCCGCGATGGCCGCGCGAACAACCTGCCGTTTGAGAGCTTCATCCTTCCCGTACGCAAATGGAAAGATCAATGAGCGGCTTCCCGCCCAGGTAAAGAACGAGATCTCGTTCACCGGCGTCCAGAACGGGACATCGTCGGTGTTGTCGGCAAACACCCGCGCCGCGGCGGTGCAAAAATGCGCGAACCGGTCTACAAACGCGGGCTTGAGGATGTCGATGTCATTCGGATACCCGTAATGAAACAGGTCCCAGATCACCTGGACGCCGTTGTGGAGCGACGCTCGCAGCATCGGAACGAACGACGAGAAATCGTACTTGCCTCCATGGTCGATCAGATGCCATCGCAAGCCGTCGCGCGCGGTCAACAACCCGGCGGAGCGCATCAGGGCGTAATCCTGCTCGGCGAATCGATCGTGGCCCACCGCCGCCGTCATGTCCAACCGCGTTCCGAAACGATTGACATGGCTGGAGCACTCGAAGCCTCCGATCCAGAAGGAACGAAACAGATTTCCCGCCGCGACCGCCGAACGGTTACCCGCGCTGTTCGTCATACTATCCCTATGACGCTTCTCGTCCTTCTTGCTTTCCTGTTTCAGGCCCCTCACCAGCGTTGAACGATCAGACGGCGGCGGCTGTCGGCAAGCTGCCGGTTCGTTCGGCAAGTGGGGCAGGCCCCCGGCCTGGCCCCCGGCCTGCGCGGCGCTCTCAGCGCCGCTGAACTTCAAATGGCAGCTCGGGAGGCCGCCGTAGCGATTAGCCCTCCCCGACAGACCACATCCGGAAAACATACCCGCCTAACTAAAATGTGCTGTTTACCGGTCAGCCCCCGAAAAAGGGGTCAGTCCCCATGAACGCGATTTGCAGACTGGGTCACTGGCAGGAGCGCTGCGTGCTCTTCAAGTGGCATGATAGCGATACGCATGATGTTGAGATCGTGGATTACCACTGAGGTTTGGAGGACCAATGAAGCGGACAACGCGACTGGACCCGATTCATCCAGGAGAGATCCTGCTTGAGGATTTCATGAAACCGCTGCGAATCAGCATCAATCAACTCGCTCGCGATCTAGACGTTCCGCCCAACCGCATCAGCGCAATCGTGAATCGTAACCGATCCATCACTGCCGGCACGGCACTGAGGCTGGGCACGTACTTCGGCGTGTCGCCGGAAACGTGGCTTGGGCTGCAACTCGACTACGACTTGCGGCTCGTCCGCCTGCGCGAGGGAGACCGGATCGTTCGGAGCATTCGTACGCGGCCTGCGGCGTAATGGCTACGTCATACTAACCCTATGACGCTTCTCTTCCTTCTTGCTTTCCTGTTCCAGGCCGCTCACCAGCACCATCCGCCAGCCGACGCTTCCGAATATGCCCGCATACTGAACGATCCGGGAAGGGAAGCATGGCAGAAGCCCCACGAAGTGGTCATGGCTCTGAATCTCGACTCCACTACCGTCATCGCCGATATCGGCGCTGGCTCGGGCTATTTTGCACGGCGTTTCGCCCATCATGCGGGAAAGGTGTACGCCGTCGATATCGACCGGAAACTGCTGGACATGGCTGCCAAAGACGCGCCCGAAAACCTGCAGGCAGTCCTGGCCTCCCCAGACGATCCGAAACTGCCGCCGGCCTCTGTGGACGTCATCTTCTTCTGCGACGTGCTGCATCACATTGATAACCGTCCGGCGTACTATGACAAATTGAAGGCGGCGCTAAAACCCGGCGGGCGAGTGGTCAATATCGATTTCCACAAGAAGGAACTCCCGGTGGGACCTCCACCTTCAATGAAGCTTGCCGACGAGCAGGTAATCGCGGAGTTCGAAGCCGCCGGATTCAAGCTCGTCAGGAAACGGGATTTCCTTCCGTACCAGTACTTTCTGGAGTTCGAACGGTTAGCGCGCTGACTTTTACGATTCTTGAGGAACAAATAACTTCGAGTAATGATAATATAAGCTGTCGTGACCGACCACCCGTTCGAATCCATCGAAAGCGCGCAGGAATTCATGGAGTTGCTGCTCGCCACCATCGGGGAAACCGTCACCGATGTCGAGCAGGACCGCCAGGACGCTGTGGGTGTGAATGAAGCCCGCCGCATCGAGGCCCTCGACCTCGCCGTATACAAGCTAAAGCTGCTCGACGGCCACGTCCAAAAGAGCCGCCGCATCCTGAACGACCTCCGGACCCTCCGGCGTCTCCTCTTCAGCGAACGCACCATGTCCGCCATGGGCGACTAAAAGTGTGGGGCAGGCCCCCGGCCTGCGGCGGACTCTCAGGCCGCCTCCGGCTCAAGACTCAAACGCCGCCACATCGATCCGAACCACCTGTCCGCGCTGAACAAGCTCGATCCGCGTCGCGATACGCGCCGCTAAAGGTCGAAGTGTGTTCCAGTGATTGGTGGACAAGATGACTACGGAGATCGTCCGGCCCGCGAAGTTCTGCTGATAGTAGAGATTCTGATCGCAGGTGACTAGAACATCAAACCCATCTTCTACACTCTGCCCCGTAAAGTATCCGCAACTTGTTGATAACACGATGGGGTGACCTGCTGGATGCCAAAACGTAGTGTCACGAATGGCTCACAAGATTGGCAGTTATAAGTTGCGGATACTTTACGGGGCAGAGTGTAGAACCGACATCAACGGCGATCTGGACCGGCTCCAGGATGTCGAGATGCGTATCGACGGGAAGAGCTACGTGGTCCGCACAGAAACCAAGGGAACGGTGGGCAAGGTCTTCCACGCCCGTGGGGTGGCGCTTCCGCCGACGCTTCGCCCGGCGCAGGCATCGTAAGTCCGCCAAGACGTGTCACTACGCCCATGCCAAACTTGTAACTCCCTACGCCGCAGTAACTTGCAATCTGCTGGTGTAGAAGATGGATCAAAGCCCGCACCCTCGGCGGCCTCCAGCAAGGCACCGTTCGCGAGACTCTGCCACCCCACTTCGTCCGCCAGAACGACTTCATGGCCCCGTAAGTGAGCGGCGCAGGGGCGCGGGAGTGTTAGCGTCGAACAGGATCTTCACGCGACAGCGACCGGGCGCTCCAACGAGGCCATGGCGAACTGGAGCACCTCATGCACCAGCGCTGCGAGGTACGTCCGGGAACCACTCGAGAAACTCATCGATCGTGGCGCCCTGATCCAGGTGATCGAACAGCGACACCACCGGCATTCGCGTCCCCGCGAAGCACCACTTCCCACCGAGCTTCTCCGGGTTCCGGTCAACCGCCTTGCAATCCTGCCAGTCCATCGATTTGACTGTATCACCAAACCCCGTTCCAAGCCAGTTTTCCACAGGCTGAAAAACAATCCAACAATAACGCGATACCAACCTGTTAGACCTGGAAACCTAAACCAACACCTGAAGCCGATTCCTTTGACCCGCCTGCTACCGTGAAGGTAGAGAGATGAGTACACCAGCCCAAATCATCGCTAACCGGCAGAATGCCGCCCTCTCCTCCGGTCCGACGAGCCCGGAAGGAAAAGCCGCCAGCAGTCAGAACGCGACCCGTCATGGTCTCAGCGGCCAGTTCAATATCCTGCCCCACGAATCCCGGCAGGACTTCGACGACCTCGCCACCCGTCTGCGCACCGAGTACACCCCCCAGGGCGAAAACGAGACCTTCCTCGTCGATCAGATGATCCAGGCCCGCTGGAAACTCGAGCGGATCGGTCGCCTCGAAGCCCTCGCCATGGAGCAGATCCTCACGGACCCCGCCGCCGCCGATGACCCCGACGCCCGCCTGCTCGGCGCCATGAGCCAGAACAACAACGTCCTCGACAAGCTCGCCCGCTACTCGGCCGCCGCCGAACGGTCCTACTACAAAGCGCTCCGGGAACTCCAGGCGTCCCGCGTCCGCACCCACAAAGCGGACGTCAACGCGCTCGACGCCTACATAAAGAAGTTCATCAACGCGCCGGTGCCGGGCGAACTCGAAATGAGGGCTTACTGCGCCGCCGTCAACGATTTCACGAAAATTACAAAACGAACCCAAATCGGCCGCGAGCGCGGCTCCCCGCAGGCCCGTACTGACGCCCGAAGAGCTCGCCCACCCGGCTTTGCGGCTATGATTCGCCCTTTTCGGTTACTTGGAGCCTTGGCTCAGCTTGCGGAAGTACTCGGCCACTCGCTCGCTATAGCCTGCGGGAACGTGGTCAGCGGCCGGATTGCGAATGCTCCCCGAATCGCCTTCCACCTTCCGGCGAAGCTGCATCTCGAGCTGCTCGAGCGCGGGCAGGATCTCCTTATCGATCCGCTCGCCCAGCGTCGGTCCCGCCAGGGCGAAGGGCGAATTCTCGCGCTGAATATCGCGCAAGGTGTCTCCGATCTCCCGGCCGATCTCGCTGTTCGGTCCAAGTTGCTGCCGCAGTTGCGACAGATCCCGCATCGTCTCGCGGACCCACCGGTCCGAATCGCCGCCGCCGCGGTTGTCCGGAACGCCCGGGCGCGTTCGGCAGTGGACCGCGGTTCAAATTGCCGCCGCCGTAATTCTCACCGCCGCGCTGAGCCCCCGTCTGGTCGCCGCGCTGGCCGCCTTGCTGCCCCGCCTGACCCTGTTGTCCCGGTTGCTGGCCACCAGCCTGCTGCCCGCCCTGCTGTTGACCACCTTGTTGCTGTCCGCCCTGCTTGCTTGTGCCGCCCTGTTGCTGTCCGGCACGATTCCCGGAAGCCTGCTGCGCCAGCCGCTCACGCATCTTCTCTACGCGAGCCAAAGCCTTCTCGGCCTCACCCTCGCCTTGCTGATCGCCGCCCTTACCGACAGCCGCTTTGGCCTCTTTGATCGATTCGGCAAGCTTGTCGAGCGCCATGGACGCAACCGATTCGCCGGTGACCAGGTTGGAACCCAGCCCTCGCCGGATCCAGTTCGCCGAAAACTTCATCCGCAAGCGGACTTCGTCCTGCTGCAGTTCGCCCAGTCCCTCGCGAAGCTTCGAAGAAGCAGCCGGCTGCGAGCCCGCCAGATCGCGGGCGGCCTTCTGGGTATCGCGTTCGACGCCCTCCAGGTCGCGCGCCATCTTCTCCTTCTGCCCCGCCAGCTGCTGGATCTCGGAGAATCCGGGCCGCGGCTGACCGGGCTGGTCGCCGCTGCCGAAGGTCTTACGCATTTTGGTGGTGAACTCGCGCTGCTCGGCAGCCAGGGCATCGGCGCGCTGTGACAAATCATCCAGCTGGTTGGAGGACTGCTGCTGGCGCATCCCCCGCAGCAGATCCTTGGCTTCCTGCAGCCGTTCTGCGGCTCGGCGCGCCCCGGCTCCCGATTGATCCCGCGAATCCGCCGATTGCCGCATATCCTCCGTCGCCTGCGACAGGCGGTCGAACGCCTGCTTCAGCCGTTGATCGGAGGATTGCTGCCCGGCCTGCTGCCGCATCCGCTGCATGGCCTGTTGCCGCGCCTGTTGTTGGCTCTGTTGTCCTTGCTGTCCCTGCTGCGACGAGCTCTGGCTCGAACTGCTGCTCGATGACGACGAGGACGAAGCGCTCTGGGACTGGCTGCCCTGCGAGCTCTGTTCACCTCGCGACAACTGCTCCATCTTGCGGCGTAGTTCCTCGGCTTCTCTCCGCAGTTGCTCCTGCTCCCAGCGCTGCTGGAAGCTCTGCTGCTGCTTGTTCTGCTCCTGGGCTAGTTCCTGCTGGCGCCGTGCGAGTTGCTCTAACTTCTGCAGCGCCTCGTCAATCTCCTTCTGGCGCTGATCGCTGGATGCCGATTGCTGCCCGGTTTCGTACTGGTTCTTCTCGGTGTCCAGTTCCAGGTCGAAAAGATTGTCAAGGTCGCGCGCGGCGCCGCCGTTCTGCCCGCCCCCTCCACCGCTGCGGCCCATCGCTACCTGGATCTGGCGGAATACCGATTCAGCCCGCAGCAGGTGCTGGAGCGCCCGTTGTTCGGGGCCCAGGGCATCTTTCCAGGACTGTCCCTTGAGCTTATCGCTGGCCCCGGACATCTCCTTCACGGCCTCGTCCATGCTTTTTACGAAGCTCTGGAATTCCTGGTTCGTTCCGGCCAGGGCGCGGCTCTTGGTCCGCTCTGACATCGACTTCGCCTGATCGCGCAGCTTCGATTGGACCTCCGTGAGAAACCGGGCGTTCTCGGCGGATTCGGCCTGGTTCTGCGACGCGCGGCCCTTCAGTTCATTCCAGGTGGCGGCGATGATTTCCTTCTGGCGGGCCGAGATCTTGCTCTCCTGGTCCTGATCGCCTTGACCGCCCCCGCCCCCGGCCTGCTGCGATTGTGAGTACTCGCGTTCGAAAGGCTGGGCCTCCACGAAGTAAATGTCCGTCCGCGTCGTGTTGCGGGCATCGCGGGCCGTGGCATAGACCGAAACGATGTCGCCGGGAACCAGCTTGTAGTCTTCCAGGGCCAGTAACGATTTGCCCTCGACATGTTTCAGCCCCTTGCCGGAGCTCAGGTTGACAGTCTTCTCGTCGCCGCCGTTGACGGAGTAATGCAGTTCCACCGATTGCAGGCCGAAGTCATCTTCAGCATCCACCGCCATCGGGACCTCTTCGATCGGGTTCACCTTGGCGTCGCGTCCGGGCCGGGTCAGTTTCACCACCGGCGGGCCGTCCTTGCGGGACTCGATGAAGTAATCCTCGCTGAGACGGACCGGCTGATCGCGGTCGATGGCGGCGAAATGGTACATGCCGTCTTTGCGGATCGGTACGCTGGCGTGGAGCGTTGTGCCCTCACCTTCCAGCCGGATCGTGGAATTGTCGTCGAGAGCGACGATCCCGCTGTGAACCGGGGCGTCGGTGATCACGGTGAGTTCGGCGGTGGTGCCTTCCACTGCGCGAAGATCGCCGCCCGGATCCTCGGTGGAGTCCTTCATTCCGGACCACGAAGGGTAGTGATAGGTCACGCGGAAGTTTTTGATTCCGGGCAGATCGACGACGGTCAGCTTGTGGGACTTCGACCGCACGCCCCGCGATTCGACGTAGTATTCCACGGAATCCGGAAGTGCGGCGAAGAGGAATTCGTAGGCCCCCGAGCCGGTCTGGGGCTGCATGGCGACTTCTTCCCATTTCGTGCCGGCTCCGAAGCGGGCCTTCAGCCGCACCTGCTTGTTGTCGAACCCGATGAGGTGCGCGGTGATGAGCTGATCGGACCGGCGCCGGACGGTGCGGTCGCCGGGAGAAACGGTGATGTCGTAGAGCGGCGCGGAGCCCGGCTTCGGCGGTCCGGCCCAGAGCAGGGAAGCGCCGTAGCCGAGATAGCCCGGGCCTGCGGCGATCAACCAGATCAGAACGCCGGCGGCTCCGGCAGCGGAGGCCAGCAACGCGAACAGCGAACGCCGCGGAGCGATGCTGATGGGTTCGGCGCGCCGCGCCAGTTCGGCCGTCTCCGTCGCCAGCAGTCCAAGAAAGGGGTTTTCGGTCCCATCGTGCCGTTCGGCGAAGGTCAGCAGGCGCTGCTCGAATTCGGGATACTTCTGTTCCATCCGGCGGGCGGCGTTGCGGCGGTTCGTCCGCAGGATGGGGATCACTGCGGCGAAGGCGATGGCCGAAGCCAGGGCGAAGAACAGCAGCAGGCGCGACGCGAGCACGATTCCCGCGGAGAACGCGAACTGGTTGGCGATGATCGCCAGCGCAACCGTCAACGCCAGCGCGACGATGGCCGTGACCGCCGCGCCCCGGGAGAGCGCGAACATTTTCAGACGCCGCTCGGCGGCGTGCAGATAGTGGTTGAGGATCTCGACAGTGTTCATGCTGCCTGCTTTCGGATCTCGGCACGTTCTTCACGTGCGGCCGGGGTGAAACGGTCGGCGAGCCAGGACTCGACGACGGAGACCGCGAGGAGCGCGATCAGGATGTATCGCCAGAGCGATTGTGCAACCGGCTCGGAAGGGTTGCCTCCGGCCGATTGAGTGCCGTTTGAGCCGCCCGTGCCTCGCCAGAGCGCCAGGGTCTCGTCGGGGATGGGCGTGAGGTCGGACTCGCGCCGGTCGGCGTTGACCGCGATCAGTTCGCGGCGGCCGCTGGCGGTGCGGACATCGTAGAATCCTTCGTTGGCGGCCGTGATGCTGAGCGCGGTGGATGCGTCCTGTAACGATAGCAGTCGCTGGCCGTCCGGCGCCACGACGTCGGCGGCGGCGCCGCGGTCCTTGCTGCGGCGCAGTTCGATCGCCGAGCCGGCCGTGATATTCGACTGGTAGGCCTCGCCGCCTTCCAGGTATTGGGAAACGCGCTCGACGAACGGGACAAACAGCGCGTGCAACGGTAGATCGTTGGAGACGTTGTCGAATCCGGATGCCAGCGTGAGGACGCGGCCTTCGCCCATCCGGCGTTCAATCAGCAGAGGAGTGCCGTCGCTGAGCTTGGCCAGTACGCGGTCCTGTCCGGGTTCAATTTTCGCGGCCCAGTAGAACTTCACGCCGTCCAGTCCGGATGCGCGGTCGAGCGCCGGGTGCGTGTTGTCCACCGACGCGGCGGTCTGGAATCGTGCGCCTTCGCGTGATGAGTAGCGGCCTTCCAGGATCCGGCTGTCCGTCACCGGGACCCGGCCCTGCGAAGCGGAAAGCGGGCTGAGTGTGATCAGCAGTCCGCCGCCGCCCGAAACATAGTTCTTCAGATTTGTTTCGAGCCCCTGGGTGATGCCGGCGGCTGCCGAGAGCGCCACGTAAGCGTACTTGCGAGAGGTTGACGGCGCCGGCCTGCTCCGGCGTGAGCGCTTCGATCTCGAACGCGGACTCCGCCCCGGCCTCCAGCGCGGCCCGGAAGTAGGCAGGCGATTGGCGCGAGTCGTGGATGTACAAAACACGGGACGGATCGGCGCGCTCGATCGAAAACAAATAGCGATTGTCCTGTTTCAGGGCGTCCTCGGCCTCCACGCGGATTTCGCCTCGGTTCGGGCCGTGGGGCATGTCCACGTTCTGGAATTCCACCGAGGCGCGTCCGGTGACCTGGAGCGATTTCGATTCGACGGGCTTGCCGTTCATCAGCAGCGTGACCTTCGCTGGGCGAGGAGTAGGCCGTGGATCCGGCGGACCGTTCCACGCGACCGTGGCCTGCACGCGGGCCTTCTTGGTGCCGAAGATCCGGCCGGGCGCGGTCACCGTTTCGGCCACCCAGTTGGAGAAGCTCGTATCCACCACAGGGTGAATCTGAAGGCGTGACGCGGTCGCCCAGGGCGAGGTCGGCGAAGCTGGGAGGCATCGCCGAGCGCTGTACGTCGCTGATGAAATGCGCCTCTACCGGGAGGTTCGGCCGATTTCGGAAGCGTCCGAATGAAGCGTGCGAACTCGGCATAGGAACTCGCGGCATCGCTCGGAGTGATGCCGTGGACGGCGGCTTCGAGAGCAGCGCGATCCGCGATGGGCTGCGTAAGAAGTTCCACCCGGTCGCTCACCGCGGCCACTTGCGCGACGTCGCCGCCGGCGAGCTTCGACAGCGTGGAAAGAGCTTCGGCCTTGGCGCGGTCGAGGTGGTTCGCCGTACCGCATGCTGAACGACTTGTCCACGGCCACGAAAACCAGCTTTCGTCCCGATCCGAACGGGACCGTCCGCCGAATGAACGGGTTCGCGAACAGCAATACCAGAAGCAGGATCATCGCCAGCCGCAACGCCAAAAGGAGGTAATGTTTCAGCCGCCGGTGCTTGATGGAGCTCTGTGTGCGCGGCTCGAAGAACATGAGCGACGCGAACGGGCGCGGGATACTCTTGTGCTGGCGCAGAAGGTGAACCCAGAGCGGAATGCCCGCGGCGACGATACCGGCGAGAAACCAGGGAGCGAAGAATCCCACCTAGAGCCTCCCCTGGCGGACAACCAGATACTCGCGCAAGGCCTCGTCCAGCGGACGATCGGTGACCGTGAGGAAGTAGTCGATGCCGGCCTTCTGAGCCTCGGAGCGCAGCCGCTCGATGTGGGCGTCGATCTTGCGCCGGTACTCGTTCTGCGTGTAATCGGGCGAGACCTCCATGGCCTCTTCGGTCTCCATGTCGATGAAGAGCGCGGGCCCCTTCAGCTTGGGCTGGATCTCCTCGGGATCGAGAATGTGGAACAGGATGACTTCGTTGCCGCGGTAGCGCAGCGGCAGCATGGTCTTGATGATGAGGTCGGGGTCCTCGTAGAAATCGGAAATCACCGCCACCAGGCCCCGGCGGAACAGGAACTGCTGAAAGTGGATGAAGGGCTTGGCGTAGTCGGTACGCGCCCCGGGCTCGGCCTTTTCGATGGCGTGCAGCAACCGCTGCATCTGGCCCTGGCGGCTCGACGGCGACACGTAGTTGCGGATCTCGTCGTCGAAGACGATCAGCCCGCCGGCATCGCGCTGGTGATGGGCCAGATAGGCGAGCGATGCCGCGAGATAGCGGGCGTAGTTGATCTTCGAGGTGGAGTGTGAGGCGAACGCCATGGACGCGCTCGCGTCCAGTAACACGGTCACCAGTGTGTTGGTTTCGCCGAGATAGCGTTTGAGATAGCAGCGGTCCGTGCGGGCGTAAACGTTCCAATCGACGTGCCGGAGATCGTCGCCGGGCGTATACATGCGATACTCGGCGAACTCCTGGCTGAACCCGAAGTCGGGCGAGCGGTGAAGACCGGAGATGAAGCCGTCGACAACGATCTTCGCCACCAGCTCGAGGTGAGCTATTCCGGCGAGGACCGAAGGATCGAGGAATCGCTGCAGAGTGCCCATGTGGACTACGCCTTCGGCGCCGGCTTCGCCTCCAGTAGCTTCTTGAGAATGTCGTCGGAGGACAGCCGCTCCGATTCGGCGTGGAAGTTCACCAGCACGCGGTGGCGCATCACCGGACGCGCCAGGCTGGCGATGTCTTCGTATGTGACGTGATAGCGGTGGCGCATCAGGGCGCGGGCTTTGGCCGACAGCACCAGGAACTGCGCGGCGCGAACGCTGGCGCCGAAGCTGACGTACTTCTTGATGAAATCGGGGGCGCTCGGATCGGGCGGCCGCGTGGCGCGCACCAGGTCCACCGCATAACGGGCCACGCTGTCGGCGATCGGCACCATGCGGACGAGCTGCTGGAAATCGATGATCTCTTCCGCGTTCGTCACGGGTTCGGCGGCGCCCTGGCTGGTGCTGGTGGTCATCGACACCACCTGCATCTCCTCGTCCACTCCGAGGTAGTCGAGCAGCGTGTTGAACAGGAAGCGATCGAGCTGCGCTTCGGGCAGCGGGTACGTGCCTTCGAGTTCGATCGGGTTCTGCGTGGCCAGCACGAAGAAGGGCGGTTCGATAGTGTACATGTTGCCGCGCACCGTGCAGGAGAGTTCCTGCATGGCTTCGAGCAGCGCGGACTGTGTCTTGGGCGGTGTGCGGTTGATCTCATCGGCCAGCAGGACGTTGGCGAAGATGGGCCCCCGCACGAACGTCCACGTCTTGCGGCCGCTGGTGGGATCTTCTTCGATGATGTCGGTGCCGGTGATGTCGGAAGGCATCAGGTCGGGCGTGAATTGGATGCGCCGGAACACCAGTCCCAGCGTCTGCGCCATGGTGCGCACCAGCAGGGTCTTGGCCGTGCCGGGCATACCGGTGATCAGACAATGTCCGCCGACAAAGAGCGCGATCATGACCTGTTCGAGCACCTCTTCCTGCCCGACAATCACTTTCCGGACCTGCCGCACGATGTCCTCATTGACCTGTTGGAATCGCGACAGGCGCTTGCTCAGCTCAGCGGAATCGAGTGACGGAATCGTCGATGTAGACAATGAATTAATCCTTCCCGTCCAGTTCTAACAACAATCTCTGTGCGGCCTTGTAACCCGGTGCTGCTTCGAGCGCGTTGATGACCGCGTCACGCGCCTCGTCCTTCTTGCCGGCGGCCTTGTACGCCAGCGCCAGGCGATAGTTGGAGTCCGCCTGGTCCAGCGGCTTGCACCGCCACGCAGCGCCCGGTATTCGCGGACAGCACCGTCGCGATTTCCCAGGTCGAGATACAGCCCCCCGAGACGCCGATGCAACTCCTCGTCCAGGGGGTAAATATAATTGATGCGCGCCAGCGTGACTGCGGCGTCTTTTCTTGTCGCCGGATTCCTCCTGAAGGGTCGCGAGCTTCTTGAGAGTGGCCGGATTCCGGCCCCCCTGCTTCGCGTAGGCCTCCAGGGACTTCATGGCGGCGGTTTTGTCGTTCTTGCCGATGTAAGCGTCGGCCATCATTTCATAGACGCTGTGGGTCTCAACGTAATCGGGATAAAGGTCGCGGATCGCAGATCCTTCTTTGATGACATCGTCCCAGTTCTTCGCCTGAAGGGACTTGCTGACCTCCTGAACCCGTTTACGCCAATCGGCATAGTTCTTGACTGTAGTTCCGACGCGTGCGTCCAGCCATGCCAGGAACTGTTTGTCGAACTCCTCGGGCTGGCATGCCGAGCACCTGCTGGATCACCTGCGGAGTGTTCTTTCTCTCGCCGAAGGCATGCATCATGTCGAGCAGCCGCGTCGTATCCCCACTTCTGGTTGATGAAGTCGCAAATCTGGCCGCCCTGGAAGTAGGACACGATCACCTGCGACGGGTACGAAGGGTGAATGTATCCGCGGTCGAGCGTGGCAACGGGCAGCAGTTTCTTGTCGGCGATCGCCTTGATGACGTCCGGAGTGAGCCGGTCGCCCCAATCGGGCGAGACGGCGGTCTCTTCGTGAACCGCCATTCCCTCGGTGAACCAGCGCGGCACGCGATGGTGGGTCGCATTGAGCACGTAGACGTGGCTCAGTTCGTGCCACATGGTGCTGGCCCAGTGGTTGGTGCCCGGGGCGCGCGCCGATGGGCTGTCCATGGCGACGACGTTGCCGAAGGTAACGCCGAGCGCGCCGAGTCCCGGCATCCCCATCGTGCGGACGGCGAAGTCCTCGTGATTGGGATATAACTCCACCTGCACGGGACTCTGTCAAGTGCATCTTGTACTTCTCTTCGTAGGTCGCGATCGCGCGCTTCAGTTCGCTTTCCACATAGGGATGAAGTAGCGCGGCTTCCTTCTTGTTAATGCGGACGATGGTAGTGGGAGTCCGGAATGTCTCGTAGTCCTTATAGCGATCGAGCAGCTTGAGAGTGTTGCGAACGGCCGGCGTGGTGTCTCCCGAGTTGAAGCATTCCTCCAGGAGCTTTCGGGATTCGGTCTTCCTGGCCCATGCGCATCAGATTGACGCCGAGTTCGGCGCGGGCGTCCCAGAGATCGGGATCGACGGCGATCGCCTTGCGGTAAGCCGCGATGCCCTCGTCGTAACGGCGGTTGATGATGAAGAAGTGGCCCGCGGTGGCCCAGGCTTCGCCATACACCGGGTTGATCTTCGCGATGCGATCGAACCAGGTCGGGTGTTCCAGCATCGTTCAAGCAGATCGATGGATGCCCGAATGGACATCGCATCCAAGGCCTCGGGCGACATCTTGAGCGCCTGATCGGCCTCTTTCGCCGCTAACTCCTCGTTGTTATCCTCCAGGGCTACGCGGGCCAGGAGTTCCTGCGCTTCGAGCAGTTGGGATCGGACTTCAAGCGCGCGTGGGCGAACTCGACCGCCTTCTGATCCCAGTTGTCGGCCGCGATCAGGGCCAGACCCAGCAGCGCGCCGGCGTGTTCCTTCTTGATCCCCAGGGCCTCCTGGAACAAATCCGCGGCGTCGTTGGGCTGCGAGTGGTCGAGATACATACGGCCCCACCGGACGCGATAGTCCGCGTTATCCGGCGTGCAGTTTTACGGCCGCGCGAAAAGCCTCGTTGGCGCCCTTGAATTCGCGCAGTGCCCACAGTCCTTCTGCGCGGAGATAGGATCGTTCGATGCAGCGAGCCGCTGATAACAGGCCTTGGCCTCGGCTTTCCGGCCGTAGTGCTGGGCTGCCTGGCATGTGGTCAGAGTCTGCGCCGAGGCGCAGGCGCACCACACGACGAGAGCCAGATGCAGGGCGGACTTCATTTGTCCAACTCCGCTTGCACCTTGGCTAACTCGGTCAGGAGGGCAGTCAGCTTCTGGCGGTACTCGGCCACCGGGATCGCCGCCTTCTGGTATTTGAGGCTGTCGATCTGCTCCTCGAGTTCCTGCTTGCGTTTCACGAGTCCTGGATTCCGCCCCTCCCCGGTTTGGCGCAGCGCCCAGGCGGATCAGAGCGATGCGCGAGGCCAGCAGTCCCTCGCCATTCTGCGGAGAAGGCGTGCGCGTCGGCTCGCCCTTGCCGGTGTCCTCCAGTACCGCGTGTTCGGTGGCCAGGCGATTCTGCGATTCGAAGAACTTCGCGGTCTTCTGCTCGGCGTAGTTGAAGGCTTCCAGCGCGCTCACGGTCTCGTTCTTGTCGGTGTCGGCGGAGGGGTCGCGCAGCGCTTCCACCCAATAGCGGGCGAACAGCGTGGCGTTCTTCTCCGTGCCCGATCTTGGTCGCCGTGATCATGGCGCGGTTCTCTTTCTGCAGCGCCGCAAACGAGCCTCCGCTGGCGCTGGTCATGTTGACCACCAACTGCCGCGCCGGGATGCGGTCGAGCAGGGCGGCGAGTTCCGCGGCGGAGATGTCCGGCCCGGGAAGATTCACCTTGTAGTCGGTTCCGTCGAAGCTGCCGTGGCCAATGATCATCAGCACCAGGGCGTCTTCCCGGGTCGGCGTCCTTTGCGATCTGGCGGAGTGTGGCTTCGAGTTGCGCCTTGGTGGCCTGCTGGTTCACCAGGGTGGTGACCTTCGCGTCCGGACCCGTGGCCTTCAGCAGGCGGTCGATGTCACGGGCCCAGCCCTGGAACCGCTGATCGTATTCGGGTTCGCCGCCGAGTCCGGCGATGGTGACGTAGTGAGTGGCGGCCTGAAGGGACAGGCTCCGGCCAGCAGCGCGACCAGCACGGCTCTCATATGACCCCCCACCTGCGGCGCAGGAACCACTCGGAGGCTCTCAGCATCAGAGCCAGCAAGAAAGACGATGGGCATGTTCCACAAGATCGCGCGTTTCGCGAACGGTGATTCCGGATTCGGAGTATTCGATCTCGCTGGCGAGTTGGTTGGCCTGGCCGGGACGATAGTAGCGCCCTCCGGTCTGGGACGAGAGCTTCTCGAGCAACTCGCGGTTCTGTTCCGTGTGGAAGTTCTCGGCCACTCCATCCTCGCGGCGGAAAGTCAGCACGTCGCGCCCGAGTTCCTCGTCTGCCGCGCCGCGCCACCACTTCCGCCAGATAGGAACCGGTCTTCGAGGCGTCCCAATCGGCGATGAACGCGCCGCGATCCTGCGGATCGGGACGCAGCTGAACCTTCTCAGTCAGACCGCCGGGACCGAGAATGTGGGCCTCCACTTCGGCGTCGGCAGCCGGCTGGTACAGTCTTGTCGCGAACTTCGGCACGCAGGTGAAGATGAGTCTCGTCGGCCAGCAGCGATTTCGGCGTCGACAGCACGACGCGCCCCGGCGATCCCGACACCAACCATCGCAGCATCTGCTGCCAGAACATTTCATGGGTCTGATCGCGCGAGTGGCTGCAGCATCTGCCAGCGCCAGCTACCGGAGGTGGCGAACACCGCGGTCCGGCCATGGCCGTAATTCTGCGTGATCAAAGCCGGAAGCTTGCGCGTGCTGCCCGCGGGACTCATTTCCACCAGCGCCAGCGCACCACGCTTGGGCGTACCCGGGATCCTGCCAGTTCATCAGGTACGGCAGTTTCTTCCAGCGCTCGAAGTTTGCGTCGGGGTTGTCCATCAACCGGGTCAGCAGACTGTCGCGGCCGGCCGGCGTGAGTTCCACGGTAGCCGCGCTCTGGGCATGGTAAGTGTTGCGGCTGGACGGAAGCTCCACGGGCAGCATTTCGGTAAACGGCGGCTGGTTGTATCCGCCATCGCTCAGGCCGAAACGCCCGCCCAGAAACAGCACGCCGCCTCCCCGCCGGTCGGCAAACTCCTTGATCAGGTCCTGCTGGGCGTTGGTGAACCAGTTCGCCTCCACACTGCCGATGATCAATCCCTGGAACGCGAAGAGTTCTTCGGGCTTGGTGGGGAATCCCTGGGCGAGTTCGTTCTCGGACTCGACGCCCTGCCGGTAAATCTTGTTCTGTGTCGTGCGCAGGATGCTCGCCAGTTTCAGCGAACGATCTTCATCGATGGCGCGGCGAATGAACTTGAATTCCCATCGCGGCTCGCCCTCGACGTACAACACCCGCGGCTTGTTGCCGTCCACATCCATCACGCGGGTGAGACGGTTGTTCTGGCGGTATTGGTCTCGCCCTTCTGGGGATCCACGGTCACTTCGAGATTTCGAACGCCCGCCGGTCCGGCGTTGAACAGCACCGATTCCATCTGCTCATTTCCATCGGATTTGAAAATCACGTCCTGCGCCGCCACGGTTTTGCCGCTGTCGCGGAGAGTGAGTCGCACCCGCTGGCCGGAGTAGCCGCTCTGACGGATGGCCACCAGCGCGAGTACGCGCGAATCGGCCAGAGTCTTGGGCGGCACCTGAAGGTCGGAGACTTCGATATCGTTCGAAATCGATTCGAAACCGAAGCCGATGGTGTGCACGGGAATCCGATGCTGGCGAAGGGCGGACATCGTGTTGAGGTCGATGCCGCCTGCGTTCTCAGCGCCGTCGCTGAGCAGGACGATGGCGCCGACGGGCAGGCTGGAAGATTCCGCTGCGACCTGGCGCAGCGCATCGGAGATCCGCGTCACGGGCGCGGAAGCATTCAGCTGATCGGTCTTTTCGATTCGGGCCGCAACGTCCCCGACCCGGTACACTCGCACCTGGAACCGGTCGCGAAGGGACTGGAGCAATCCCGAGTCGAGAATCTTCGCCGCCTGGTCGCGGCGGCTGGATCCGTTCTCGACGATGGACATGCTCTTGGAGTCGTCCACCAGGACGCTGACGATGTTCTGCTGGGGCTTGAGCGTCGCGATGCTGAGGGCCGGCTGCCAGAGCATTAGCAACAACAAGGCCAGAAATGCAGTCTGCAGGAGCCAAACCGCTGCGGATCGGGACACGGCTCCGGTTCTGAGTCTGCGCCGCCAGACGAGCCACCCGAGGACGGCGGCTCCGGCCACGATGGTCAGCAGGAGAACCCACACCGGCCACGTCCCAAGAAGGACCAGTTGCCCCTTCGAGAATACGGTGCCCGGGTACTTGAACAGAAGCTGAAACATTTTGCCTGAGACCTGTCCGCTTCAACACTGGCAAGGCTGGATCAATGCGTCATGGCGTAGATCGTGTAGTTCACGGCGATACGGTATGCGAGCGATGCCCATTTCTCCGGATACCGCGGATCGTCCGACCACTCCCAAGCATCGCCGAGATCCATGTTGTGGCATATTGCGACCATCACGCGTCCTTTGTCGTCGTAGATGCCCCGCCACTCAGCTTCGTAGCCGTCTCTTTCGTACGTGCGTCCCGTGTACAGATATTGCGCTCCCGGGACCTGAAAGCGGTCGTCGAGATCGTACAGGACGTGGAAAATGGGGTCCTGGTTACCCAGATCCACAACTGGGCGGTCTGGGAAGATACGACCCATCCCGTGCATGAAGATCTCCCATTCCTGAGTACCGTGGAAATCGTCCACCATGAGAAATCCCCCGTGCAGGAGATAGTCCCGCAGCTTCTTACACTGCTCGTCGGACAGGTTCCAGTGGCCCACTTCGACCGCGTACAGAAAAGGCCAGTTATAAACCTCATCGGGATCGTCGATATCGACCACCTCCTCCACTGACCGGGTGTGCACGCGAGTGAGACGGCGGATACCCGCCATGAGGTGACGATCGGAACGGGGATAATCGATGGTCCAGTTCATACCGCGCCGCCCCCACCGGGTTCCGATGTCGGGGCACTTGAGGCGGGCACGGGCAAACTCGGTGTTTTCTCTCCAGTCGGCGGGAAGCGGAAAGTTCTCGTATTCCGTTCCCGAATACTCGCGAAAAGGCTTCTGAGCGTAAATGGTGCCCAGTACGGAGAGAATCAAGACAGCCAAAGAAAGTGCGATACGCGGGCGCACAGAATCGCCTCAGTTGCCTTAGAGGATAGCACGGTCAGGCTGCTGCCAATCCCCGAAGGTTCCATCCGCAAATGGTGGATGCGGCCAGCTTATCCCCGGCAGGTCCGGGCCAGTGCGTCTCGAGACTGAGCCAGCCAGAGTAGCCGTCACGGATCAGGGCTGAGATCTGGCCCTTCCAATCGACCGAACGGGTGCCGAGCGGGCCCCAGATGGGAGTGTGGCCTTCCATGTGGCAATCCTTGGCATGGACGTGGGCGATTCGGTCTTTCGGCAGCAGGTCATAGCCGTGCGGGAACGGGTTTTCGCCGGCCACCAAGGCATTGGCGGGATCCCAGACCAGCGCCAGATTGGGATGGCAAACGGAGCGCAGGACCCGTCCGGCTTCGAGGGCCGTGCCGACGTTGCAGGCATGTTCATTTTCGAGGCCGATGATCACGTTCTCCTTGGCGGCATCGGCGCAGAGTCGTTCTAGCGCCCGGGTGATCGGATCGAAGCAGCGGTCGGGTTCGACGGTGCGCCAGTAGGAGAAGACGCGGATGATGCGGGCCCCGAAGAACTGGGCAACCTTGAAGGCGTGCTCGTTCAAGCGCGGCTGGTCCTCAAACGTGAGCTTGGCCGCAAAGACGTCCTGCTGGAAACGGGTGTCGATTTCGGGAGCGTCGGGAAGGACACATTTCAGCAGCGGCGACGCAATGGAGATGACCTCAAAACCTTTGGAATCGAGCAGATCCTTCGCTTGCCGGAGTTCGTCCTGGGTGAGGTCCATGATGTTTTTCCCGCCGATGATGCGGAGTTCCGCTCCGGTCATGCCGATTGGCTTCATGGCGTCGAGTGCGGTAGCGAGGTCGGGGGAGAACTCGTCGGTGATGGCGGCGATGCGGAATTTAGGTGTCATCTAGTTGGATTGTAACTGGTTGAAGGAGAGAAACAGGAGGCGGCGCCCACTCTAGAGATTCGCCGAGCAGTTGTGGGTAAATGCGAACGCTACCGGAGAAGCGATCAGGCGCTTCAAAGGGACAGCCCAGGGTGTTTAGCCCCTGGGCATATCCATACACTACGAAGCGGAACCGAGGTGGTGTCGATGACGAATCGGCGCAGGCTTCGGATAGACCTCACGATCATCGTTCAGTTCTTAGTCCGCTTCACGGCTAAGTTCCGGATGAAGATCCGATAGGTTAGCCGCAGGGCCGGGAGTTCGCTTCCCGGCCCCTGCGCCGATTATACAGTGTCTTGGACGCCGCAGCTATCGGAAAATGCCTTAGGCTCTGCGGCCCCTGGATCGCCTCCTGAGGTTTGACACAGGACACGTGTACACGTATCCTGTGGTTATGAATCTCACTCTCTCCGTTGATGCGGAAGTGGTTCTGAAGGCGCGGCAGCGAGCCGAGACCCTTGGCACGAGCCTGAATCAATTGGTGCGGGACTATCTGGAGCAACTGGCGGGGAAGAGCGACGCGGTGGAAGATGCCGCCGAATTCCGACGGCTATCGGAATCGGCTCGGGGCGACTCGCACGGCTGGAAATTCAACCGAGAGGAACTTCACGAGCGGCGATGAGTGCCTTGGCGTTCTTCGATACTAACATCCTGGTCTACACGGACGACATCAACGACCAAGAAAAGCAATCTCGGGCGATCCAGTTGTTTTGGGAGCACCAATCACGGGGCACGGCAGTGGTGTCTTTACAGGTGCTACAGGAGTACTTCGCCGCTGTTACCCGCAAGTTGGGAGTGGCACCGGAACAAGCGCAGAGAAAGGTGGAACTACTCGCTCGCTGCAACGTCGTCCGGTTTGATTCCCGTGATGTGATCGCCGCTATCGAGTTACACCGCCTGACCCGAGTCTCATTCTGGGATGCGATGATCATTCACGCGGCGCGCACGGCCGGCGCGGCGGTTCTATTCAGCGAGGACTTGCAGCACCAGTCCGTATCCGGGGGCGTGCGAGTGGTGAATCCCTTCCGTTCCACCGGGTGACCTACCGCGGTTCCTGAATCGTCAGGTACTGGTTCGCGTTGACGTTCGACAACTTCTGCTTTGCTCCGCTGGGCCAGTCGATTTCGATCGCTGCTGCTTTTGCTTCCTTGCCTAGTCCGAAGGTCAGGGCTAAATCGCTCTGCGAACAGTAACTGGAGCCCGAGTGGACCATCTGCCACTGGCGCGCGCCTCCGGATTCCACGGTTACTCGCGCGCCGATGGCGCTGCGGTTCGATTTCGACCCGACCAGTTTCAGGTGCAGCCAGTGGTTCTGGTTGCCTCCGTCGTTGCGAAAGAGATAGGCCGGTCCGTTGTTGGTACTGAGGACGATGTCCAGATCACCGTCGTGATCGAAATCGCCGTAGGCCGCGCCGCGGGCAACGATGGCGCGCAGGAACTCGGGCGATTGCTGCTTGGAAACATCCTCGAAACGACCCTGGCCCTGATTGTGGAACAGGAGCGGCGCCTGCTTGTACTGGATCTTCGGCTGAACGCGCCCGATCTCCTCGTCGATGTGGCCGTTCGCGCAGAAGATGTCGGGCCAGCCATCGAGGTCGTAGTCGAAAAAGAAGAGCCCGAAGGTCAGGCTGAGCAGACTCGACCGTCCGAGTGTGGAGCGCGGCGCCTCGTCCACAAACAACGAGTTGCCCTCGTTGTGATAGAGCCCGAGCATCTGGTTCGAGAAGTTGCCGACCAGCAGGTGCGGGCGGCCCGAGCGGTCATAGTCGCCGCTGTCGGTGCCCATGGCGCCCCGGGCCACGCCGTCCTCTCCGAAGGCCACGCCGGCCGCGACGGCCTCTTCGGTGAACGTGCCGTCGCGTTTATTGCGATACAGCTTGTTGGGCTGCGTGTCGTTGGAGACGAACAGGTCCGGCCAACCGTCGTTGTTGAAGTCGAGCACGGTGATGCCGAGCGATTTGCTGGTGGCGTCACCGAGTCCGGCGCGCTGGGTTGCGTCCTCGAACCTGCCATTGCCGAGATTGCGGTACAGCTTTGACGAGACGCCCTTGTACGACTCGGGGGTGCAGTAGGATTTCGTCGCGCCGTCGAGCGAGCACCAGAGATCGCCCTTCTGCGTCCATCCGACGTAGTTCGCTACGAACAGATCGAGCAAGCCATCCCGGTCGTAATCCAGCCAGGCGGCGCTGGTGCCGAAGTTCGCGTTACGGATGCCGGACGCGGCAGTGACATCGCGGAAGTGTCCGTTGCCTTCGTTGTGGAACAGGCGATCGCCCTCGAGGGCGGTGATGTACACGTCGTCGCGGCCGTCGTTGTCGAAATCGCCCACCGCGACGCCCATGCCGTAGATTTCCGCATTGAGTCCGCTGCCGGCCGTGATGTCGGTGAACCCGCCGGCGTGGTTGTTCCGGTATAGGCGGGCCGTGGACCGGCGTCCCCTGGGCGTCCAGTCCTTGGAGTTGACGAATAGGAGGTCGAGCCAGCCGTCGCCATCGACGTCGAGGAAGGCGACCCCGGAGCCCATGGTTTCGGGAAGATACTTTTTGCCCGCTTTGCCGGCGTTGTGGGTGAATTTGATGCCGGATTGGGCGGTGATATCAGTGAATCGGACGGAAGGGGCGGAGGCAAGTAACAGGAGCGGGACTGAGAGTCCCGCGCAGCCTGAGAGGCTGCCCCACAGTAGTCTGGAGCAAGGCCTCACCGCGCAACTCCCAGCGAAACGGACTCGTGGTCGTGGATCATCTGGCGTTCGTTATTGTCCTCGGGACTTACCATGCGCGCTTTGGCCGTGATGGCCTGAGATGCTTCGTCGGCTTTGAAGCGCCGGAACAGCGCCTCTTCGCGCTTGGCCTTCTCGGCCTGGCCCAAGCCTCGATAGACCAGCATGAGAGTGTAGTGGGCCTGCAGATCCTCGGGATCGACGCTGAGCGCCGCGAGCAGGGCCTTCTCCGCGCCGGTGTAGTCGCGCTTCAAAAACAGTACGCGGCCGATCTGGTTCTGCACCACACGGTCGCGCGGATACATCGAGGCGGCCGTCTGCAGCGATTGCAGCGCGCCGTCGTAATTGCCATCCGCTTTCTGCGCCATGGCCTTAAAGAAATACACGCGGCCGAGTTTGTTGTTGATCGCCAGAGCCTTCTCGATGTACGGCTTGGCGGCGTCCGTTTCGCCCTCCTGGATGAGTGCCCGGGCTACGTTCAACCACCCGTCCGCGTATTCAGGCTCGGCTTCGGTCACTCTCTTGAAGGCGTATTCCGCGCCTTTGAGATCACCTTGCAGCAGCAGCCCAATTCCCCAATCGTTCCACCGCTCACGATCCTTCTTCTGGACCACGGGTTCCCATTTCGGATCGCCCAATTCCAGTTTGGTGGCAGCTTCGGCAACCGTAATGATCGGGAGGTCCGGGATCTCGCCCTTGATTTTGCCCGAAACATTCGCCGGGATATTGTCTTTGTCGAAACTGAACTCGCGATTGTCGAAGCTGGTGCTGACGAGTTGGGGCGAGGTCGCCTTGGGCTTGCCGGCGTAGGAGAACTGCGTGTAGTAGTGCGCGAACTTGCGGTAGTTCAGCTTGGCCTGGACGTTGATGGGGCCCTTGGCGTCCTTCGGGATTCGCAGGCGGAAGTGCGCGACGTCCGCGGCGCCGGGCGGGATCAGCCGCACATAGAGCACGCTCCGCGATTGGAACGCGTTCCGCTTGTTGATCATGTTGCCTTCGGCGTCGAGTTGATAGGAGCGGTAGAAATGCGCCCCTCGTTCCACCGGGCCGGCGCCGTTATCGTCCACCTTGCCGCTCCAGAAAATGGTCTTGCCGGATGCGTCTTTGGCGATCAGTTCCAGCCAGACATCGAATGCATCCACCGTGCCTCCCGGGAAGAAGTGGCCGATTTTGCGTGTGCGGACCACGGTATCGATGCGGACCGTCGAACCCGGGGCGAATCGGGCTCCCGACGTATCGATGGGGGCGGCGATTTTGCCCACTTCCCGAATCACGACAGCGCCGCCCTGCTCGGCTTCCTCGCCGACGGCAAAGGTGGACATCAACTGCGGGCCTTCGTCGGAGCGCCGCCGCATCTCCGTCTGGCCTTTCGCCTCTTCCACCGGACTGGCGGCGAAAATATCGACGGTGATGAATCCGGACTTCAGGAACTTCTCGGTCTCGCTCAACTGTTCCTGGTCCCGATTGACATAGGCGAGCGCGGAGTTGGCGGCGACAAACCGGTGCGAATGCACTTTTCCGCCGCGGTTTCCGGCGTCGGTGGAATCGACCAGCGGCATGTGGCAATCGGCGCAAACCTGGGGTTTCGCTGGGTAATAGAACGATCGCGCACCCTGTCCCGAAACGCCGCTGGCCTGCCAGTTGTCGTAATCGTTGAAGCCGCGAAGCCAGCGGTACTGGTTGACCGGGACGTCCAGGTGGACCTTGTGGCAGGCGGAGCAGAACTCGGCGCTCGACTGCATGAACGGCTTCAGCATCGTGCGGCGGTGGGGTTCCGGATTCAGGTAGGTGAGGAACCGGTCCACCGCGCCGGATGAACGGATTGTGGCTGGAGGCCAGTTCGTGCAGCTTGGGATATTCGATGGTGAACGGGGCGTTGCCCATCGTGCTATCGACGTGCACGATGGCGTGACAGGACAGGCAGCCCAACCCGTTCTGCGCTTCGGGTGTGTCGATCTGATCCTTGATGGGCTTGTCGAAGCGGCCGTTGAAGAAGACCGCGTGATCGTGGCATCCCGCACACCATTTGGTGGGCTTCGTGCCGGCCACATCCTGCATGTACTCGATGGACTTCCGATAGAACTGGTTGTTGAACGATGCAAAATGGTGAGCCGAACTGTTCCACTGGTCGTAGATGTCCTTGTGGCACTCGGCGCACAGCTTCGAATCCATGAAGAAGTTGGACGGAATGGTGGCGCCGGTGTTCGTGTTCGACGAGGATGGCCAGAAGGGAGACTTCGGCCCCGCACCTTCCTCGGTCATCGAAACGGGAACCAGGATCGGATTGGTGATCCGGGCGCTCGGGTCGGGATGGACGCGTTCGACGACGGCGGTGACCACGGGCAGCAGCAGCGCGGCGAGTCCGCCGGCCAGAACGGCCCGGTAAAACGTTCGTTCCCGCGAGCGCATAGCCCAGACCAGGAGCGCGATGACGGCGGCGACGCCCACGACGATGTGGAGCGCCAGCAGCCAGCGGTGATCGCGGGTGTTGCCTGCGATCGCGAGGGCCACGCCCAGCAGCGCGGATGCTCCCAGCGTAACGGCGGGCATGCGGCGGATCAGTCGAAAAACGCCCGCCGTCAGCATGAGCCCCAGCACCAGATGGAGCACCACATTCGCCATGTAGAACAGCGAAGCGGTGCCGAACGCGGCGACATAGCCGGTGTTGATCAGAAACACCAGCGAGAGCCAACCCAGTAATCGCAGTCTCATCGTTTTGCCAGAGGACGGATCAGTCGCAACGCGGGGCGGGTGTTATACCGCTCCAGGTAATTACGATGTACCACATCATCCGGGTAGCGTTCGATAGTAGAAAAGGGGTATTGACTCATTCTGTGGAAGGGCAGGGGCTCCACGGTCTGCGAATACGCTGTGTTGGCGTCGCGGTCCTTGGCCCAGCCATCCACCTTGAGAACGAAATCGCGGCGCCAGCCATCCGGTACCGGGGGCAGCGACTTAGCGTCCAGATGGATGGTTATTTCGTCGCCCGCGCCCATGATGACGAAGCGATCGTCCGGCTGCTCGAGCAGTTCCTTCACGTCACCATAACGTGTATAGTTGCCGGGCGTCGGATTCCAGAACGAGACTGGTGTCGATTTGGCGTAGAAGAACTCTTCCGGCTGCGTACGCTCGGGATGGATTTTCGACTCCGAAAAGCCCCGGAAGTGCAGGTCGGCGGAGGCCACGGGTAACGGTGTCTCGCGCACCCTGGGCGCCGCGCTCGATTCGCTCAGGAAGATCTCGTCCCAGTACACGCATAGGTTGGTAACAATTCTTACCTCGCGGTTCGAGGTGAGGAACTTGCCGGTGAGATCGACCGCAATGGTTTTCGGTTTGCCATCGGGCATCCCCATGTCCTCGATGACGGTCGTCCAGCGGCCGTTTGCGTCCCTCACCTGTAGATAGGGAGGGATCAGGCCGGTCTTCGATTCCTGCGCGGCGGCAAGGAAGGTGGAGCCGTCGGCCCAATCCACCCAGCCTCGCAGGATTAGCACGGCTTTGTTGTCCTGCGCGGCGGAACCGAAATCGAGGGTGAGGGAATGGGATTCGGCGGCTCCCGTTTCGGTGCGGCGGAAATTCGTAGGGTAGCGGCGGTCGGTCCTGGTGACGAGATCGAGAACGTCGGCTCCGCGGTGGTCGCGCGCGGCAACGGGGTGAATCCGCTGTGTTGCGGCGAAGTAGCGAAACTCGGGATAGGGCGGCGCCTTCCACTTCTCGTTCAGGAAGATCTCTTCGCCCGCGGGGTGATCCACCGCGACTAGCCGTAATTGGTCGATGTAGGAGACCTCGCTCAACTCTTCGGTGATGCGGAGGTCGTAGTAGCCGTCTCGCGGGGCCAGCGACGCAGCCGGAATCTGGATGTACTCGTCGTGATCGACCGGGAAGTACGAGCCGTCGCCCGACTTCGCGCCCAGCGGAGCGATGCCCAGAACGTCGGTGATGAACTCGAAACCCGCGCCGTTCCACGTCCAGATCATCGGGCAGGATCCGGACATGCGCTGCGCTTCTTTATACGTGTAGGCCTTGTTCGCGGCCTGGTTCATCTCGTTCTGGATGAGACCGTTGGGCCAGGTGATGCGGAACGTGTCCACTTCGGGATAGCTGCGGATATCGAAGGTCAGCGGGACGCCTTCGTACACCTTCTTTTCGTACAGGGTTTCGGCCTTGATCTCGACTTCGGAGCCTTGCGCCAGTTTGAGATTCTTGATCCCTTCGATGCGGACGGCGATGAAGTTCGATTTCGTTTTTGCG
>CAVTTC010000007.1:0-195000 GCA_963737465.1 uncultured Acidobacteriota bacterium | reverse complement strand
AGTCGCTGGGAGTAGACGCGAAGCGGGATGATCTACCCTTGGCCAGGATGAAGTCCGTGTAACAGCGGATGGAGGTCCGAACCAGTGTTGGTTGAAAACAGCTTGGATGAGCTGAGGGTAGGGGTGAAAGGCTAATCAAATTCCGTGATAGCTCGTTCTCTCCGAAATAGCTTTAGGGCTAGCCTCGCGTGGTCCGTCCCGGTGGTAGAGATCTGATTGAACTAGGGGCCTTCCCAGGTTACCGAATTCAACCAAACTGCGAATGCCGGGAATGAGTAGCGCGGGAGTCAGACAGCGGGGGCTAAGCTTCGTTGTCAAAAGGGGAAGAGCCCAGACCATCAACTAAGGTCCCTAAATTCATGCTAAGTGGGAAAGGAAGTCGGGAGCCTCAGACAGCCAGGAGGTTGGCTTAGAAGCAGCCATCCTTTAAAGAAAGCGTAATAGCTCACTGGTCGAGGACCCCGGTGCCGACAATCCAGCGGGGCTCAAGCATGGTACCGAAGTTATGGATGCGTTGAAATATACGCGTGGTAGGAGAGCGTTCCGACCGCAGCGAAGGTATACCGTAAGGAGTACTGGAGCGGTCAGAAGAGACTCTGCCAGCATAAGTAGCGAGAAACCAAGTGAGAACCTTGGTCGCCGAAAGTCTAAGGATTCCTGAGAAAGGTTAATCCGCTCAGGGTTAGTCGGAGCCTAAGGCGAGGCCGAAAGGCGTAGCCGATGGACATACGGTTAACATTCCGTAACTACCTTGTTTTTCGATGCGGGGACGCAGCGTCGAGCCTCTGGGGCGCAATGGTTTCAAACCAGGGGGGAGATGAAGGCCGGAGAGGCAAATCCGCCGGTCTGTCTGCCAGGAAAAGCCGCTAAGGTCAGGAGCAAGGTATCCGTACCACAAACCGACACAGGTGGACGAGTAGAGAATACTCAGGCGCTCGGGTGATGGATTGTTCAGGAACTAGGCAAATTAGCTCCGTAACTTCGGGAGAAGGAGTGCCCCCTCCATCTAAACAATGACGGGGGGCCGCAGTGAATAGCGTCAGGCGACTGTTTAACAAAAACACAGGTCTCTGCAAAGTCGAAAACGACGTATAGGGGCTGACGCCTGCCCGGTGCCGGAAGGTTAAAGGGAGAGGTCAGCCGCAAGGCGAAGCTTTGAACTGAAGCCCCGGTGAACGGCGGCCGTAACTATAACGGTCCTAAGGTAGCGAAATTCCTTGTCGGGTAAGTTCCGACCTGCACGAATGGCGTAACGATCTGACGACTGTCTTAACAATCTGCCCGGCGAACTTGTGGTTCCGGTGAAGACGCCGGATGCCCGCATCAAGACGGAAAGACCCCGTGCACCTTTACTATACCCTATCAATGAACTATGGGGTGCTCTGCGCAGGATAGGTGGGAGGCTTGGAACCCGGTTTTTTGGAATCGGGGGAGCCAACGGTGAGATACCACCCTGAGCATTCTGTGGTTCTAACTTACTTCCCTGATCGGGAAGAAGGACATTGGTAGGCGGGTAGTTTGACTGGGGCGGTCGCCTCCTAAACGGTAACGGAGGCGCTCGAAGCTTGGTTCAGGAGGCTTGGAAATCCTCCATCGAGTGCAAAGGCATAAACCAGGTTGACTGCGAGACCAACAAGTCAAGCAGGTGCGAAAGCAGGACTTAGTGATCCGGTGGTTCTGAATGGAAGGGCCATCGCTCAACGGATAAAAGGTACGCCGGGGATAACAGGCTGATCGGAGTCAAGAGTTCACATCGACGCTCCGGTTTGGCACCTCGATGTCGGTTCATCGCATCCTGGGGGTGTAGAAGCTCCCAAGGGTTAGGCTGTTCGCCTATTAAAGCGGTACGTGAACTGGGTTCAGAACGTCGCGAGACAGTTCGGTCCCTATCTGATGTGGGCGGAGGAGATTTGAGGGGGCTTGTCCTTAGTACGAGAGGACCGGGATGAACAGACCTCTTGTGATCCTGTTGTCACGCCAGTGGCATAGCAGGGTAGCGAAGTCTGGTTAGGATAAGCGCTGAATGCATATAAGCGCGAAACCTTCCCCAAGATGAGATCTCCCAAGCGAAAGCTAAGAAGGGCCGTGGAAGACGACCACGTTGATAGGCTGGATGTGTAAGCGTAGTAATACGTTGAGCTGACCAGTACTAATAGCCCGTTCGGCTTGACCATAAAATTCATTTTGCACACAGGCGAGCGCTCGATGAGCTGCTCGTGTGATAGAAATGCCCATCCATATTCCCCAGGTTTTGGGTGATCCTAGCGAGGGGGTCACACCCGTTCCCATCCCGAACACGGCAGTTAAGCCCCTCAGCCCCGATGGTACTGCGCGCGCAAGTGCGTGGGAGAGTAGGACGTCGCCCAAATTAATCAGCCAAAAGGCCCCGAGCGATCGGGGCCTTTTGGCGTTTGCTGGGGCAGTTCGCGCGGGTTCCCCAGGGACCCCCGAGGCCCGTTCGGGCAGCTAAGTAGGATCTCCCCTTTTCGCTAGGTGCGAGTTCTCATGCAAACGGAACCAATGTAGCAATAGCAACCCTCCCGTTCTGCCGATGAAGGTTATTTGAGCGGGGAATACACTCACTCCGTCATGCCGACTACGCCTGAAGCTCGCATGTTTCTAGGAATGCCGGCAATCATCGCCAGCGCTTCGATGAACGAATTGATGCAGCTGGTCGAACGCGTCGCGGTCACTTCCGCCTCGGTGCTGGTCCACGGCGAGAGTGGTTCGGGAAAGGAATTGGTGGCGCGCGCAATCCACCATTTTTCAATACGCTCCAACAAGCCCTGGGTTGACGTGAGCTGCGCCGCCCTGCCGGAACAGCTGATCGAAAGCGAACTGTTCGGGTACGAGAAAGGCGCGTTCAGCGGCGCCGACGCCGGCAAGCCCGGGTTGTTCGAACTCGCCCACCACGGGACCCTGTTTCTCGACGAAATCGGCGAACTCGAGCCGAAAATGCAGGTGAAGCTGCTGCGCGTGCTGGATGGAGTTCCCTACTACCGGTTGGGTGGAGTCCGTAAGATCACGGCCGACGTTCGGGTGATTTCCGCCACGAACCAGGACCTCGAAGGCGGCGTTGAAAACGGCCGTTTCCGAAGCGATCTGTTTCATCGTCTCAGCCAGATCAGTCTCCGCGTCCCACCGCTTCGCGAGCGGATCGACGATATCGTTCCCCTGGCAGAGTACTTTCTGAAGCAGCAGAATCGCAATCTCCGCTTCACGCCCGAGGCCATGGCCAAGATGTGCCGGTACTCCTGGCCGGGCAACATTCGCGAACTCCGCAACTGCATCATCAAGGCGTCGGTCATGACGAGAGGAGACGAAATCGATGCGGAGCATCTTCCTCTTCAGACCCGCAACATCGCCAGAGATGCTCCCGAGTTGCCGACACTGGATCTCGGCGATCTGGAAAAGCGCATGATCTTTAAAGTCCTTGCCCAAACCGGCGGCCATCATCAGCGGGCTGCGGCGTTGCTGGGGATCTCGCGCCGTACACTGAGTCGAAAGCTGAAATCCTACGGAGATGTGGAAGCCACGTATGCATAGTAAGCCTCAGGCCGAAGCTGGTTCCGTCCAGGGCACAACAACGGCTCGCACAATTGACCGGCGCAAGGAACCGCGCCTGCCTGCAACGGGTCGAGTCACGATCGTCGTGAGCGAGCCTGGAGAGGTTGCGATCGAAGGCACTCTGGTGGATGTCAGCCCGAGCGGCTTCCGAGCCTCACACGATCACTCTGCCCTGTCGAAAGGGCAGACCGTGAGATTCCAACATCCCACCGCGTCCGGCAGGGCCAGAGTCATCTGGAATCGGATCACCACCGAAGTGATCGAGACCGGCTTCTTGATTATTTAGCAGCCGGGGAACTCGAAGAATCGGGTGTCCTGGCATTCTGGACCTTAGGAGTCGCCAGGTATCCGACGATCTGATCCTTGGAGACCTTGTTCACCACCACCTCATAGGGCTGCCGGGCCTTCGAGGTAAGGAACTGAACGGGTTCGTTGATGGTTCTGTCCTTCTTCTCCACCCGTTGGTCGTCAACAATCAGGTCTACCGTGTACTTGTTTTTCTTAGGGTCGGTTTTCTTCAGCAGCAGGCTGATATCGCCAACGCGCTGAGCGTCTTTGCTCTTCTTGATGTTGAACTCGAAGTAGTTCCGCTCCCCAAGCGCCTTAAGAGCCTGCAGTTCGGAGCCATTGGTGGCAATTAGCGATCCCTGGCTGCTCAGTTCGCCGGTCACTCGCTTGAGGTTGGCAATCGTCTTTTCCAGTTCGGACTTGGTGGAGGCCACGTCGGTTTTCACGGTGCCGACCTCGGTGGAAACCTCTCCGATCTTGGTGTTGGCCGTCGTCGCCACCTCCTTCACCTGCGAAATCGCGGCATTGGTCTGGGCCTGGGCCTTCTTCTGCTCGCTGGCGAGTTGCGCCGCCAGTTCCTCGCTGCGCTTGATCGCGTCCACCTTCGCCTGGCCGGCGGCAACGGCAGCCTGGTGGCGGGATGCCTCCAGTTGCTCGCGTAGCGCCTCTACCGTATGGCGATGGCTCTGGGAAGAAAGATTGCCCGCTTCCTGAACCTTGGCGATCTCGCCGCTCAGGGCATCGCGGGTCTTGGTCAGGTCTTCTTTCACCGAATTCAATTGCAGAAACGAGTAGACGTTCCCGGCAATCAAGGCGGCTACCAGCCCGAACAGCGTCCAAATCTTGCCGTTACCGCCGGATGGCGCTGGCGGTGGCGGCGGCACATACGGCGAAGCCGGCGATGGATTAATCGAGCTCAATGTCTTTCCCCCTCATCTAACTTACTCTATACCTTCGCAACCCAATGAGATGCCTGCCGCTCGGGTTGCGTTCCAATCAACCCCCGGCGTGCGACTGGCGAACCGGGCGGGCGAATTCGAGCAACTCCTGGCGCGGCACTCCGGGTTCAAAGCAGCGGCGGCAGCGGGCCTCATACATCCCGCCTGCTCCTACGACGATCAATTCGTCGGATTCTACCAGGCGCTGCGTATGCTTGGCGGGATTCCCGCAACGCATACAGATGGCCAGCATCTTCGTGATGGATTCGGCCATCGCCAGCAGATCCGGCATCGGAACAAAAGGCCGTCCCATGTAGTCGGTGTCGAGCCCGGCGATGATGACCTGCTTTCCGCCGTCCGCAATCTGGCTGGCCACCTTCACCAGGTCCGCGCCGAAAAAGTTGGCTTCGTCGATTCCGACCACCTGGGTGCGGGGATCGAGCTGCTCCAGAATCTCCGCCACAGTGTTCAAAGCCTGAGAGGGCATACGGTGGTCGCCGTGACTGACGATTTCGGTCACCGAGTACCGGCTGTCCAGGACGGGCTTGAACACCTGGACGCGTTTGCGTGCGATCACGGCCCGGCGCAGCCTCCGGATCAGTTCTTCGCTCTTTCCCGAGAACATCGGACCGCAGATGGCTTCGATCCAGCCAATGTGGCCCGTAAAAATGTCCATTATTTTTCATTGTACTGTGACCGTGGCTAAAGGGGGGAAAGTACAATTCAGGAATGCGGTTTTCGCTCCCCGGCCGGGTGATCGAGCCCGAGTGGCTCGACGGAACGCAACCAGACAAGGCTCGCAACAGCCTGGCGGACCTGACTCGTTTGAACCGGTATTGGGGTGGGTATTCCAGTTTGGTCCGTTTGCTCCGGGATGCGGGACTCTCGCGGGACCAGCACTTCACTGTGCTCGATGTTGGAGCGGCTTCGGGCGACATGGGCCGGGAACTGCGCCGGTTATGTTCGGGGTCCCGCGTGGTTTCGGTTGACTATACCGCGCACCATCTCGATCCGGCGCCGCCGCCCAAACTCGTCGCTGACGCGTTCCAGCTTCCGTTTAGCGCCGAATCCTTCGACTATGTCTTCTCGTCGTTGTTCCTCCACCATTTCACGGACGAGCAGATCGTGTCACTGTTGAGCAGTTCACGTCAGGTCGCACGCCGGGCGGTGCTGGCCATCGATCTCGAAAGAAGCTGGATTCCGTATCATTTCGTGCCGGCCACCCGCATGGTGCTCGGTTGGGATCCGATTACGGTTCACGATGCTCCGATCTCGGTGGCGGCGGGATTCCGCGCCTGGGAACTGAAGCGACTAGCCGAACAGGCGGGACTTCGCGAGGTTCAGGTGCGCACGAACGGTTTCGCCTTCCGGCTTACGCTGTGTGGGCGAGTCCGTTGAGCTGACGCAGGTCGTCCACCCAATAATCCGGACTCCACTGCGCCAGGTCCGCACGCTTGCCGTAGCCGTAGGTCACGGCGCAGGTCTTTACTCCGGCGCGCCGGCCGGCTTCCATGTCCGCGGCGGAGTCTCCGACAAACAGGCATTCCTCAGGGGCTGCGCGTCCAGCGCTGCGAGCGCTGTGAAGATCACGTCGGGCTCAGGCTTGGCGGGAAAGCCATCCGTGCCCTGGACGTGATCGAAATAAGGAAGCAGTCCGAACTGCTCCAGCACGATCCGCGTGGTCGGCGTGCCTTTGGTGGTGGCGGTCGACTTCCGGCCGGCAGAGCGGCCAGCGCCTCTGCTACCCCGGGATACAGCTGGTCGAGGGTGCCCGCGCGCCAGGTAGATGGCGCGGTACTCGGACAATCATCGTCGATCTGCTCGTCGCGTAGCTCGGGAAAGCCAGATCGCGAAAAAGATCGAGCAGGTGGCGGCCGATGTAGCCCTTGCAGAAACTCGAACGTCGACGTCGTTCCGGCGGTGTCGCTGGCGAGCACCTCTGGACGGCGCCGCAGATATCCGCGGCGGAGTCCAGCAGCGTTCCGTCGATATCGAACAGGTAGACCGGAAATGCGGGACGATCACGCCGGCTGCGGACGCTCCCCTCCGAGCAAGCCGGGCACGCGGCGTGCCGCCTTCGGGCCGGATCACCTGCTGCGTGCCGTCCCCGGAGTTCGGCGGCTCGGGCTTGGTGAAGGCCGGACAGCGGTCTCGCCGTCGATCAGATCTGCGTCACTTCGGCGCCGTCCAGAACCTCGCGCTCGAGCAGCGCCTCGGCGATGCGCACCAGCGCGTCGCGAGCGCTCCTCGATGATCTTCGCGTGCGCGGTCGTAGCCGCTCTGCACCAGCTTCTTCACCTGCTCGTCGATCCGGATCGCCGTCTCTTCGCTGTAATCGCGATGCTGCGCGATTTCGCGGCCGAGGAAGATCTGCTCTTCCTTCTTGCCGAAGCTCAGCGGGCCGAGCTCGCTCATGCCCCACTCGCAGACCATCTTGCGGGCCAGGTCGGTGGCGCGCTCGATGTCGTTGCCGGCGCCGGTGGTCATGTGGTGCATGAAGATCTCTTCGGCGATGCGGCCGCCCATCAGGATGGCGAGCTGCGCCTCCAGATACTCCTTGCTGATAGGAGTGCTTGTCGTCGATCGGCAGCTGCATGCGTCACGCCCAGCGCCATCCCGCGCGGAATGATGGTGACCTTGTGCAGCGGGTCGGCTTCGCGGAGTCAGCGCCGCCACCAGCGCGTGGCCGGCTTCGTGATAGGCCGTGTTCCGCTTCTCTTCGTCGCTGATGATCATGGCTCTTGCGCTCCACGCCCATCAGGACCTTGTCCTTGGCGAGCTCGAAATCGAACTGCGTGACCACTTTGCGATTCTGCCGGGCGGCGACCAGCGCGGCTTCGTTCACCAGGTTGGCCAGATCGGCGCCGGCAAAGCCGGGCGTGCCGCGCGCGAGCACCGATCAGATCCACGTCGTCGCCGAGCGGGATCTTCTTGGTGTGGACCCGCAGGATCGCTTCGCGGCCCTTGCACGTCGGGACGGCCCACCACCACGCGGCGGTCGAAACGGCCGGGGCGGAGCAGCGCGGGATCGAGCACGTCGGGACGGTTGGTCGCCGCCACCAGGATCACGCCTTCGTTCGATTCGAAGCCGTCCATCTCCACCAGCAACTGGTTCAGCGTCTGCTCGCGCTCGTCGTGCCCGCCGCCCAGACCGGCGCCGCGATGACGGCCCACGGCGTCGATTTCATCGATGAAGATGATGCACGGCGCGTTCTTCTTGCCCTGCTCGAACAGATCGCGCACGCGGCTGGCGCCGACGCCGACGAACATCTCGACGAAGTCCGAACCGGAGATCGAGAAGAACGGCACGTTCGCTTCGCCGGCGATCGCGCGCGCCAGCAGCGTCTTGCCGGTGCCCGGAGGGCCGATCAGCAGCACGCCCTTCGGAATGCGGCCGCCGAGCTTCTGGAACTTCTGCGGCTCGCGCAGGAACTCGATGATCTCCTGCAGCTCTTCCTTGGCTTCTTCCACGCCGGCGACGTCCTTGAACGTCACCTTCTTCTGCTGCGAGGAGTGCAGGCGGGCGCGGCTCTTGCCGAAGCTGAGCGCCTTGTTGCCGCCGCTCTGCATCTGGCGCATCATGAAGATCCAGAACGCCAGCAGCAGGACGAACGGGGATCGCGTTGATCAGGATCGAAACCCAACCGGTCCCGCTGTCCTTTTCCACCTTCACGCTCACACCTTTGGCGCGCAGCGTGTCATAGATCGACGGGTAGTTGGTAGGGATGTTCGAGTGGAACTGACGGCCATCCGCTTCCTTATACGTCCCCTGGACGTCGCCGGTGGAACTGTTCACCACAATCGACTTCACCTTGCCCTGTTCGACATTGTTCATCAGGTCGGTGAACGTTGGCTGGTCATCCGCCGCGTGGCGCGGAGAGTGGACCACAGCCCACAAGAGCACTGCCACGCAGATGATTACGAACCAGATTACTGCCGTCTTCACGTTATTGTTCATTCACAGCGGGTGGAAGGCCACCCCTCCTCATATACCTATACAGACGTTGAAACTGCCCCCGTCGATTCATTGAAGCTCAGGTTTCTACTGCTGAGCCCCCAAAAGAGGCATACTGGGCGTCCCGGTCCATACCCCTTGCGCCCGCTCCGTGATCCGCAGCACCCGTGTAGATTCGGCGCTGGCCGCGTATTGGTCGGCCGGGCCGAAACCCCGAACCCACAAAATACGTCCGCCGGCTGACAAGACGGGCCAGGATCCGCGCTCCCAAATTGGGACTCTGGCAAGTTGGAACAACGATTTGAGCTTCCGTTCCTGCCGGTCGCCGGCGCGCCGGTAAGCGTCACCTGATCTCCAATTCCGTACGTGCAACTCCGTACGTGAGTTGCTCCCGATCAACACATCGGACTGAATTCGATTCCAGTCGAGATCCGATCCCAGTGTATCACGCCCGGGAGTTAGGGCGGAGTCTATAGCTGCTTGTCTTTCAATGATTTCCAGGCACACAGGCTGCTCCTGGCCAGGCAATGTCACCTGACCCGGGACGCTGAGTGGGAGTTCGAATTCGACATCAAGGGGAGCGGATCGGGGCCGCGAGAAGCGAACCTGGTGAAAGCTGCGTAGAACGTCCACTCCAGGCACCTGCAGACGGAGATGGCCTGATGGGCTTCGCATCAGCTTCAGAATCGCGTCAATATGGCGAAACTCGATCTCCCGCAGGTCGCCCTTAATGTGTTGGAGAACTCTGCGGATCAGCCGGCGGGCCAAGGCCGGCGGCAGACCAGAGAATCCAGTGACGGACACGATGACGGCCGTCCCGGACTGGACCATAAAAAGCGGGGCGAGGCGGTCAACTTCGCTTTCCCAGTACGATTCGTCCTCTTGGGCGAGCGTGGCATACTGCGCCAGCAACTCCGCAAGGTTCGGATTCCAACCGGCGGCCAGCGCGGGCAGCAGGCTGTGACGGATGCGGTTGCGGGCGAAGCTCTGGTCCAGGTTGGTCCGGTCCTCGCGCCAAACGAACCCACGCTGGCGCAGCCAATTCTCGACCCTGGTGCGGTCGATTTCGAGCATAGGCCGGATCAGACCCTCGGCAGTAGCCGGACGCATCCCGGCCAGTCCCGCGGAATAGGCGCCGCGCAGGAACCGGAACAGCACCGTCTCGGCCTGGTCGGACCGGGTGTGGGCGAGGGCCACACAATCGAGCGGGACGGTTCGGATCAGGTTCAGAAATACGTCTCGGCGGGCATCGCGGGCTCTCTGTTCCAGGTTGGGACCGAGGGCGGCCACGTCGATCTGGCGGCAGTGGAACGGCAGGCCCAGAGTCTGGGCCAGTCCGCGCACAAAATCCTCATCCGCATCCGAGTCGGCCCCGCGCAGCAGGTGATTCACATGGACGACTTCAAGGTGGAGGTTCCAGCGGGAACGCAGTTCGAAGAGTACGTGGAGCAGGCAGACGGAATCGGCGCCTCCCGACACCGCCACGCCAACACGGGCGCCCGTTCGTAACAGGCTGTGGCGGCGGATGAAGCTCTCGATCTGCTGGATGAGCACGGCTCTCTACGATTCTGTCATGAGCTCATCCTGGCCATCACTTCTGGAAAATCGCGGCGACCCAATCCCACACGGAAGTGATTGCCGGGATGACCGAAGAGGCTGCCCGGCGCGATCATGATCTGCCGCTCGGCCAGCATCTTCTGGCAGAACGCGTCCACCGCCCCCGGACCGGTCCACAGCGGGAAGGCGATCGAACCGGCCTGCGGTTCGATCCAGCGGAAGCGCGGACCCGTCAGGCGCGTCCGGGCCGCGGCGACGTTGCCGAGCACAATTTCCCGGTTTCGCGCGAGAATGTGCTCGCGCGCCTCAAGGCCCATCATGCCCAGGATTTCACTTGGTGCGCTGTTGCAGATGGTGGTGTAGTCTTTGATGTTGAGCGAGCGGTGGATTACCGTCTCATCCCGCGTGGCGAGCCAGCCCACTCGCAGGCCGGGCAAACCAAACGCTTTCGACAATCCCGAAAGGCTGATGCCTCTCTCGTAAACGTCGCACGCCGCCGGAAGGCGCAGTTGGGTGTCGTGCTCCAGCAAGCGGTACATCTCGTCGGAGAGCAGCCAGCTGTCATTCTTACGGGCGATCTCCACCACAGCGTCGAAATCTCGACGCGAGGGTAAATATCCTGTCGGATTATGCGGGAAATTGACGACCACAAGGCGGGTCGCCGGTGTCACAGTCTCATCCAGACGATCGAGGTCGAGTTCCCACCGATCGCCCGCAAGGCTCAGCGGGACGCAAACGACTTCGCACTCGCAGCTCCGGGCCACTTCATGGAGTGATTGATAGGCGGGCGTGAGCACCACCACGCGATCGCCCGGTTCCAGCAGAGCGTGCATGAGAATGAAGATCGCTTCTTCCGGAGCGGCGACGACCGTCTGTTCCGGGCCAACGGTTTCATACAGGCCGGCTATCCTATCGCGCAGTGCGGGACTTCCCTGACTGTCGGTATAACCGAATCGAAGCTGTTCCCAGGACGTACGCGACTCGGGAGATGCCAAGTCCAGTAATTCGCCGAGCGACCACGATTCACAATCGGACGGACTCAGCAGGTATCGAGTGCTGAACTCATACTTTGCAAAGTATCGCTCCAGCCGAAATGGTTCGATCCGCATTCAGGCATGGTAGCGTAGGCGAGATCGCTCACGCTGCCAGGCTATCTGGTTCCGTCTGCGCCTTGCCAGGATAGACCACGATCTTCTCTGCCTCCCGCCGCTTGGCGCACACGTCACAGACGAACGTCGATGCCACCGGAGCGGAGCCCTCGAGTGCTTCGAGAGCGGCGTGGGCGGCTGCGAGTCCGGCATCCTTCCTGGGGCCGTCGGGCCACTCCTCCATCAGGTGGATTCGGTAATGCTCCATTGCCAGCCATTCCGTGTACATCGTCGTCTCCTGCGCTCATAAGAGCAACCGGACTTCCATCTGGCTGCTCTACCCATCTTCAACCAGTTACGCGGAATTCCGGTTCCAAAAGGGACAAAGTGTTCCAGGTAGATGTCCAATTTGGCAACCACTTGGTGGCCGTAAATGGCCAGTGACGTCCGGGGGTATAATCGCTGGCACAGGTGGGCGAAGTGGAAACCGGGGCGCGGAATCGCCTGGTTTGTCTTCGCCGACTGCGAGTCGAGCCAGATCTCACAGGGCCAGGAGATCCCGTACAATCGCAAGCCGTGCACGATTCTGGGCAACCTCGGGCAGTCCGGCATTACCGAGCGAACCGGCGCGCAGTTCGTGTCCATCGAGAACAACGCGGAGATCGGTCCGGGGATCCGCCACGCGCTGGCGGCAGCGGAACTATACTTCGCATGGTCACCGGATGAGCCATGCGGAAATGCCCTGGGGCACGTCCGGCATGCTCGCCCACGACCTTACCCGGCGAGCGGCGTCACCTATCCGGTACTCTGACTGCGGTTCGAAGCCGTTCCTCGGCCTGGAACCAGTCCTCTTCGGGCGTTCCTTCGGGGCAGCCTCTCTCGATCCATAGGGCATGGGCGAGAGCGGCAATCTGTTCGTTTGTCGGTTGAGATTCCGCCTCGGGAACCTCTTGCGCGGGAGCTTCGGCCTTTGCGGTCGCTTTTTTCGGCATGGATTCACCTCCTTGCGGGTATCAGTCCGGCTACATTATAGGACCGATCGGTTGACAGGGGAATGGGCGGGATGTCACTCGAACAATCGGACCGGAACGCTCCTCCGCTGAAACGCACGCCACAACAGCAGCGGACCGAAAGCTACAAACCCCAAAATGACGCGCGGCATCATAATGAAGTCGTGCGTGAGCGACTTGCCGCCCTGGTGCACCAGCAGCACACCCTGACGCATCGCGTACAGATTGAAGAGCGTGGAGAGAATCGTAAACGCCACCGAGGCGATGATGCTGGTAGCCAGCTTCGGGGTTCCGTGGATCCAGTGAACCAGGAACTCAATGGCGTGACTGAATGCCGGCAATATCACGATGGCGCTCAGCGTCGCCGCCCACGCTGGCTCAGCCTTCCGAAGGGACTGAGTGATCGAACCCGTAACGCCGCACAGCAGCGCCCGGAAACTCCAATCCACTACCATCGCGCCCAGAGCGGCGCGAATCCCGACGCTCAGATTCGCACTGAAGAAAATGGCGCCCCGAACAATGGCGCTGGTGAGGGCCGATTTCCAATTCCACTGTTCGATGAGGTGATGATAAGGTGAACGAACCAGGGAACGCAGGACATCCAGGACCGTTGGGTTCGCCGGTGGCATGTACCGAACCAGCGTACCAGAAGATTCAGGTGCTTTCATCTTTCGGCCAATCTCAACCGCAAATACTTCGTCTCCGCAGCATCCCGATTGCCACCTCGCGCGTCTAAACCTGCAGCGGACTCGCGTCCTGCTGCTAAACTAAGGTTAGAGAGGGCTCTCCCGTTTCTATGAACAGCCGGTTGAAGTATATCGTGGTCACCCTGTCCACCATTGTGGTGATCGTGCTGCTCCTCGGAGCCAGGCAGTCTGCGGGCTCCACCTCGAGCGACGATCAGTACCGGCACTTGGCCGTGTATACCGAAGTTCTTTCCCGAATCAAGAGCGATTACGTGGAGGAGCCCGATCTCAAGAATGTGACGCTCGGCGCGTTGAACGGACTGCTGGAATCCGTGGATCCGTATGCCAGCTATCTCAGCGCCGACCAGTACAAGCAATATCAGAAGAGCCTCGGGAGCAAGAAGGCGGGGGTCGGCTTGATCCTGTCAAAGCGCCTGGGCTACGTCGGAATCGTGGACGCCATTCCCGGATCTCCAGCGGACAAGGCTGGGCTGAACACCGGTGACATCCTCGAGACAATCAACAATGTGTCCACCCGCGACATGCCGCTCGTGTACGCGGAGATGCTGCTCGACGGCGATCCCGGAACCAGTGTCGAAGTGGGCGTAATGAAGTTCACAAGTCCCGAGGGCACCAAGGTCACGCTCACCAGGGCCGCCACCCAGGAACTCCCGGTAATCGCGAGGATGTTGCCGGATCAAATCGGTCTCATCACGGTACCGTCGCTCGAGGGCAACCGGCTGCACGAAGTGAAATCGAAGCTTGAGGATCTGCAGAAGCAGGGCGCCAAAAAGATCATCCTGGACTTGCGGAACAATGCCACTGCCCCGCCGGAAGAAGGCATCAAGCTGGCTAATCTGTTCCTGGACAAGGGTCTGATCGCCTACACTCAGGGCCAGAAGTCACCACGCCAGAATTTCGAGGCAACTCCCGCGAACGCCGTCAGTAAGCTTCCCCTGGTAGTGATGACCAACCGGGGCGATGCCGGCGGGTCCGAGGTGGCGGCCGCGGCGCTGCTGGACAACAAACGCGGCGAGGTAGTGGGCGAGCGCACGTTCGGTAAGGCCGGTGTCCGGAAGGCGATTACCATGGACGACGGAAGTGCCGTCATCCTCTCCGTAGCCAAGTTCTACTCGCCCAGCGGAAAGGCGATTCAGGATAACGGAGTAACACCCACGGTCGCCGTCATTGAAGCCCAGCCGCAAATCGATAATGACGATGACACCGTCCAGCCGGAACCGTCCACGCCGAAGGGTGAAGATATCATGTTGAAGAAAGCCATCGAAGTGGCCACGAAAGGCGCCGGTCAAGTGGCTTCATCGCAAGACGCCCCCAGTGCGGATAAGAACCCGAAGCCGATGACCCCTCTGCACATCCCGGCGGATCCGGAGAAGAAGTAGACCAACGCCATGCCCCTGTATGAGTATCAGTGCGATTCCTGCGGCGCCGTGTTCGAGAAGATGCAGAAGTTCGTCGATGAACCCCTGAAGGTTCACGAAGACTGCGGCGGCCCCGTGCATCGCCTGCTCACTGCCCCAGCCTTTCAGTTCAAAGGCACCGGGTGGTACATCACTGACTATGCACGGGCGAAGTCAAGTCCGAACAACGGAGGAGGAAAGTCGTCTGAGACCACGACGGAGTCCACCGCCTCCAAGACCGAGACTCCTGCCGCATCCACCAGCAGCACTACTACCACCGACACTAAGAGTTCGAACACCAAGAGCTCGTCCGACAAGTAGCGTCGGCGGCAAACAGGACCAGTGAAAGCCCGCGGCCGTGTGGCAAGCGGGCTTTGCTATTTTTACGGAACAGTCCGGCCGGGTTTCGGTTATCATTACCCAATGAACAGAAGAACCTTCATGGCGGGGACGGTCTCTGGCCTTGCTGCGCACGGCAGCGCCGGGGCGGCAGTGAAGCCCGGGGACATCCCGCAGCGCACATTCGGTAAGACTGGCGAGAAGGTGACCATCATCGGACAGGCCGGCGGCCGTTTCCCGCTGATCAGTTTCGAGGAGGCCAAAGCGGTCACCCTCCGCGCCTACGATCTGGGTATCAACTACTTCGATAACGCCGCGCGTGTACTGGAACGGCCGCTCCGAAGAGGTCTATGGAGCTGTGCTGCCGCCCTTCCGCAAGAAGGTGTTTCTTACCACCAAGGCCACCGGTAGAACGCGCAAGGAAGCCGAAGCGCAACTGGATGCTTCGCTGCGCCGGCTCAAGACGGACCACGTGGACTTGTGGCAGATGCACCAGGTGGGCGAGATGGCCGAGGTGGAGCAGATCTTCGGCCCGGGCGGGGCTGTGGAAGCCTTCGAGGCCGCCAAGAAGGCGGGCAAGTGCCGCTTCATCGGCTTCACCGGCCACCACGATCCTTACGTTCACCTGGAGATGCTGAAGCGCTACGACAAGTACGACACCATCCTGATGCCGCTGAACATGGCGGATCCGTCGTACCTCAGCTTCGAGAAACTGGTGCTGCCGGTCGCGGTGGAGCGCGGTCTCGGGATCCAGGGCATGAAGAGCACGGCGAACTCGAAGCTGATGCAGAGTTTCAGCATCGCCGATTGCCTGCGTTACACGCTCAGTCTTCCGGTAAGTTGCGTGGCCATGGGATGTGTGACCACCGGCCAGATCGATGACGATGTGCGCATCGCGCAGAGCTTCAAGCCGTTCGACTCCTCGCGCATGGCCGAACTCCGGACCCAGGCGAGCAAACTCGCCGGACCCAAGTTCGAGGACTGGAAGCGCAACACGGAGCAGGCCGGGATGCCGGCGCCTCACACCGACGCCTGAGCTGGGGCGCGCTTACGGCCGGTGGCGTCCACGACCGTGTGACGCCGGTATACCCGGCGGAGGCGCAGGCCGCCGGAATCGACGGAACGGTGCTCCTGTGTGCTGTGATCTCGATGGACGGCAATAAGCGATGGACGCGGTTTCCCAATGGAAGTACCAGCCGACCTTGCTGAACGGCCTGCCGGTGGAAGTGATCACAACCGTGGCGGTGAACTTCCGGCTGGAGCGCTGACGTTCGCTACTGCAGCTTTCCGGCCGACCACAGAATCGCGTTCCGAACCAGCAACTGATAGGCCGGGTTCTGGTGCGCGGTCCGCCCGTGCCCGAGTTGGATGCACACTACCCGAGCCTTGTCGTAAGGGCTGACCCAGGCCACCGGACCGTCGCTGGTCGGATTGTCCGTCTTGAGCAGCACTTCCACCTTCGGCGAGATCCACATGTTCTTGTAGGTCTCATCCCACAGGTGCATCGGTGGAACGCCGCGCAGAATCGGATGCTTGCTCACAGCTGTAACTCGTAACTCCTCGTCGTGCTTGTAAGTGGAGGCGAGTAACCCGCCGTCGGCTTTCAACAAATAGCGCCCACCGAGGACTTCCTGATACCACCACGGCCACTCGTAGAAATCGACGATGGAGTGGTGCAAGGCCACCAGTCCCTTTCCCGGTGTTTCCACGAACGCGCGCAAGTTGGCGCGCTGACGGTCATCGAGACTCTGAATGCTGTCGTACAGCACCAACACATCGTAGTCCTTGCGAAGGTCCTTATTGTACGCGATCGGATGCGGATTGACGTTCACCAGAAAATCGGCGCCGAACTGTTCAAACATGGAGTAGAACGTGGTCTCGTGATCGTGGCCGCCGGTCACTACCAGCACACGGGGCGATCCGCGCGGCGCCTCGGGCTCCAGTTTCGCTTCAATGGTGACGCTGCCGGTGGCCGCCCACTCGGTGCCTCGGACGAACGTCGCGATGAATCCGGGTTCCATCATCGCCGTCACGTCGTGCCCCAGGGCCGTATGAAATACCCGGCCCTGACCGTACGCGACGGTCCATAACAAGGGTTCGTCCTTGCCCGTGCCGCCAATCGCCTTATCGTCGTGAGCCGTGGCGATGACGTGGATCTCGGGTTTCACGCGGAGGTTATGGTACAACTCATCGGTGACCTGAAAGCTCGTGCCCAGTCCGCGAAAAATCGGATGCTGCGGATCGGTGGCCTTCACTTCATAGATGTGGCGTGGAGCGTGCCCCGATTTCGGTTCTGCATCCGTCCACCATCCTCCGACCATATCGCGGTAGGCCTGCCACACCGGTTCGTGGACGCCTGTTTTAACGTGCTTGTCGGCCAGGATCTCCATATCGCCGAACGCATAACTCGCGCCGTGAACTACTACCAGGCCTTTGCCCGAGCGCACGAAACGCTCCACCGCGCGCTCCGCCTCGGCCCCCCAGCGCGGGCCGTTGTAGTCGAGCACGATCACCTGGTACTTCGCCAGGCCCTTTTCATTGAGTCCCGACGGCTCCTCGGTTACCCGCACGTCGAACTTGCCGGTGGCCGCGAGCAGCTTTCGTAGGTGCGGAGTAGTCGTGCGCCAGTCGTGGTTGTTCTGCCCCGATATGATCAGGGCCGGAATCGACGCCGCCTGCAGCGATCCCGTCAGCAGCGCCAGAGCCGCGATCGGCTTAACCCTGCTGCGCATGTTCCTCCACGGGTTTCCCCACGCCCACGCTCTCCAGGTGGCGAAGGCTGCGGGTGGCCTGCTCCGAAGTGCCGCACTCAACCGAGAGGACTCCGTTGTAACCGCCCTCGGTCAGAATATCCAGCACCTTCTTCCAGTCAATCACGCCGTCGCCGCAGGCGCATCCGACCGGTGTACCCGTCACCTTCCCGCGCTCTTCCTCGGACATCTTGATGGCGATGTCCTTGGCGTGGACGTGCACCACCATTTCGCGCACGGCCTTCAGCCCTTCGTACGGATCCTCGCCGCCCAGGTACGCGTTGCCGGTGTCGTAGTTGACGCGCAGCCACCGCGAATCCACCAGCGTAGCCACTGAGACCAGCCCCTGCGTCGTCTTCGTGATGCTCTGGTGAGGCTCAATGGCGATGTAGATGCCGTATCGCTCGGCCACGCGCAGGGCGCGGGTGAGCGTGTACTTCATGATGGTGAAGGCATCCTCCAACTCCATCCCTTCCGGACGAATGCCCTCATCGGTGTTCACCACCGGCGCGCCGATGATGGCCGCGAAGCGGATCGCCTTTTCCAGGTACGGCACGCTGATCTCGGGGCGCATCAGCGGCGTGTGCGCGCTAAGCCCCGACGCCAGAACGCCTTGGCCATCGAGTTCGTCCTTGATCTCAAAGGGCTCCTCGTCCATCGACACCGAGTGGAAATAGCCCGCCTCGCTCAGCAGTTCACGGCCGTTGTGCACCATCGGCTCCACGTACTTGTATCCGATCGCCGCCGCACGCGCCACTCCGGCCGCGAACGGCTTATCTTCCGACCGGATGAATTCCATATTGATTCCAGCATGGATGCTCATACGTCCCACTCCTTTTTCCAGCTGATTCGCGCCTTCTCGCGATAGGCGATGTTGCCGATGTGGCAGGCCATCGCCGAATAGTGCCCTTCCACGACATTGGCGTTGGGGTCGCGCCGGGTTCGCATGCACTCCAGCCAGTTGCCCATGTGCGGCGGCTCGGGCCCGCCCTTCGCCGTGATCTCGGCCGCGCCCTTCGGATCGTCGGCCCGGATGAAGCGGTAGCCATAGCGGAAAATGTTTAGGCGCCCGCCGGATCCCATGAAGACGATATCGGCCGACTCCTTCCCGATCATGTCCGTGATGGTGGCTTCGAACGTGACGTTCAGGTTCGGATAGTCCACGATGAAGTTGATGTTGTCCGCGGTGTCGCGCCCGTCGTTATACCGGTAGATGCCGCCCAGCGCGACGGCCGAGATCGGCTGCCGTATATTCAGGAACCAGTGGACGACGTCCACCATGTGTACGAACAGGCCGCCGGTCTGGCCTCCCGTGGCAAAGTCCCAATAGGCGAACCGGTTGAAGTAGCGCTTCGGATCCCAGGGAATCTTCGGCAGCCAGCCAAGCACCGCGTCCCAATCGAGACCCGCGGGCTTTTGATCCATACCGGGCGGCACCGGAGTCAGGTATCCGCTGTTGGCGTTCCAGATGGTCCGGACCATGTTCACCTGCCCGATCATGCCGCTATCGAAGAAGCGCTGCTTGGCTTCCGCGAAGTGCGCGATGCTGCGCTGCTGCATGCCTACCTGCAGAACGCGCTTGTATTCCCGAACCGCTTTCACCAGTTCGTGCCCCTGCATGGGCAGTGAGGTCATCGGCTTTTCGACAAACACGTCCTTGCCCGCGCGGCACGCATCCGCGCCCATGCCAGCGTGCAGGTGATCGAGCGTCGCAACAATCACACCGTCGATGTCTTTACGGTCGAGCAGCGCGCGGTAATCGGCGATCTTGGTGACCGGCGATCCAATCAGCGATGCGGCTTCGTCGCGCCGCTGGTCCCACGCGTCGCACACGGCCACCCATTCGATCTTGTCGCCGCCTGCCGCCTTCGCCATACGGATCAGGTGCTGTCCGCGCCCGCCGTTGCCGATAATCCCCAACCGGATGCGGTCATTGGCGCCGAGTACACGCGAAGCGGATGCTGCCGAGACTGCGCCTGCCACAAACGTGCGGCGTGAAATTTCGGAGTTCATTGTCCGGGTCCTCCTTCGATTCGACCCATTTCTATCATGTTTCGCGGACCTCAGGGTGACGTGGCGCGCGCACTCTTGCGTGCCGGGTCGGCACTCTTGCCGACGCTTGGCCTGCCCCGGTGTCTCGGAAACAGTGCCGAGATGGTCCGCAAGAGTGCGTGCGCACTAAGTCACGCTCCGTCTGTGCTACCATCGCTAACCATGCGTCGCAAGGGACTGGTGCTGCCCTTGTTGATCCTGGTCGCGATCAACATCCTCAATTTCTACGACCGCCATGTCGCGGGGGCGCTGGCCGAGCCCATGCGCAAGGAATTCCATCTCTCCGATTCTCAACTGGGCCTGCTGGGGAGCCTGTTCATCTGGCTGTACGCCATCGTGGGTCTGCCGCTCGGCAACATCGCCGATCGCTGGAGCCGCAAAAAGCTGCTGGCCTTCGGCATCGTCATCTGGAGCGTGTTGACGGCCTACGCGGGCTTGGCGACGTCATTTTCGGGACTCGTCGTTTCAAGGCTGGGCGTGGCCGTCGGAGAGGCTGTTGCGGCTCCCACCGCCACCAGTTGGATCGGCGATCTGTTCCCACCGTCGAAGCGCGCCCGCGCACTGGCGCTGTTCATGTTGGGTGTTCCCATCGGCGGCGCGCTCAGCAACCTGTTCAGCGGATCCATTGCGCAGGCGTTTGGCTGGCGAACCGCGATGGTCGTGGCCGCGCTTCCCGCCATTCTGCTCGCGCCCGCGCTGTTCCTGATCCCCGAACCCGAGCGCGGGGCATCGGAATCGCGCCGGTCCGCCCCAGTGGTACCCGCATCCATGTGGAGCGTTCTCCGCATCCCCACACTGTGGTGGATCATTGCGTCCGGGGTCTTCGTCAACTTCAACATGTACGCCATCGGCTCCTTCCTGCCCGCGTTCCTCAGCCGCATCCATGGATTCTCCGTGGCCCAGGCCGGCCTTTGGACCGGTGTGGTGTACCTGGTCGGCGGCGTGACGGGCGGAGTACTCGCCGGGCACTGGGGCGATCGCATCGTTCACCGCCGCAAAGATGGCCGGCTCCTCTCGGCGTCGTTGGCGAGCGGCGTTGCTGTGCCCTTTGCATTCGCCGCCATGATGCTTCCCAGGGGAGAGACGTTCGCCGTCATGGCCATGCTGATCGTCGTCTACGCCTCGCTGAACTCGTACTACGGGTTCGTCTATTCCTCCATCCAGGACATCGTCGAGCCGTCGCAGCGGGGAACCACCATGGCGGTCTACTTCATGCTGATGTACCTCTGCGGCGCGTCCTTCGGTCCGCTGTTGACCGGCCGCATGAGCGACATGATGGCCCGCCGCGCCAGCGATGCGGCCGGCTCAGCCGTAATCACGGAAGCGGCCAAGGCCATCGGACTGCAGCAGGCCATGATGATCATTCCCATCCTCTCGGCCGCGCTGGCCCTGGTGCTGTGGGCCGGATCGAGAACCATCGCCCGGGACATCTCCCGTCGAGAAACCGTGCTGAGCTTCGGTACAGTGGGGTAATGATGCAACACCGGAGGGAGTTTCTGTCCTTTCTCGGGGCTGCCGCAGCGCCCTTAGCCGTGCGCGCCGCGGTCTCGTCCAAACTGGGTATCCCGGGACCGTTCCCAGGGCGTGTCATCGCCGTCGAGCAGCCTGGCGCGGTAATCGCCCGCAAGTATCAGCGCGACGCCATCCGTCGCATGCTCGATCGCGGAATGATGGACCTGACCGGGGCCCCGTCGGCGCCGGAAGCGTGGAGATTCTTCTTCGAGCCTTCCGATGTGGTCGGGCTGAAGCTGAATCCCGTAGGCCGTCCAGCGGTGATCTCGGCGCCGGAGTTGGTGCAGGCGATCATTGACGGGATACGCTCGGCGGGAGTGCCGGCGAAGAACATCGTCGCCTATGACCGCTATCGCCAGGAGTTCCTCCAAGCGGGGTTCGACAAGTGGCTGCCCGAAGGAGTCCGCTGGACCTGGGGTACCGATCAGATACATCCGCTGCAGCTCGATATGGACGGCTATGACCGCGACCAGTATGTCGAGATGCCGCTGGTGCTGCCGGCAGGAAATCCAGCCGACCCGCATCATCGGCGGTCGTATCTCTCGAGGTTCATCACCAGGGACGTCAACAAGCTGGTGAATCTGAGCCTGCTGAAGCATCACCAGTCGGCGGGAGTTACCGGCGCGCTCAAAAACCTGTCGCACGGTCTGGTGAACAACGTCAGCCGCAGCCATCCTACGCCGACGCTCAATACCTGCGGCACATTCATACCGAACATAGTGGACCACTCCATCATTCGACGTAAGACAGTGCTGAATATCATGGATGGCGTACTCGGCGCCTACCACGGCGGTCCCGGCGGTAAAGTGCGGAAATACGTGTGGGAGCACAACACCCTATACTTCTCCACCGATCCCGTCGCGCTCGATAAAACGGAGTGGAAAGTCATCGACGCTCAGAGGAAGACAGTGGGCATGCTGCCCATCGCCACGGCCAAGCCGGATCCCGACAGCACCTATCTCAACATGCAGGTGGAGCACATCGAGATCGCGAGTGTACTGGGATTGGGAGTATATGCGGATGACAAGATCGATGTGCGGCGCGTGAGATTGTAGCTCACGCGCGCGCTTAATTTGTCTTGCTACTGCTGGGGAGGCGCGACGAGCGGTTCAGTCGCGCCGCGATGGCAGGTAAAGCAGGAAACGTGCATCTTCCCATCCGGGAATTTCCCGTTGATTTCGCGCATCATGACAATCATGTTACGCGCGACTTCTTTCTTCCCGTTATCGTCGCTGGCAAAATTGTGCTCAACGTGACAATAAGTGCATTGGACCCCGAGCGCGGTCCGGAACGCTCCCATCGTTGCCCGAATGTCCTCCGGCTTCAATAGCTTCAGATTCTTCGGAGCGGGGTGTTGTTTGGCGCCTTCGGGCTTCGGTGCGTCAGGTGGCTGCTGCGCAAAGGCAGCAAGAGAAAGCAGCAGTGCCGCGATTCCCAGTTTCAAATTGTTCTCCTTGGAGCGCGTATGAGCGCGTGTGAAGATTATAACGCCCAAGCGATGTCGAAAGTTACTCATCCTTAAGGATTGTAAAGAAGCCTGAAGATATCCACTCAAACCGTAACGTCTCACGCTTTTCACCGTCGTTCCATGCATGAAGCAACGCAACGAGAAACGCAGGGCCCTGGCGAACCGCTTTCGCTGGTTTCGCACCTGGATTGTGCTCGGCGGGTTATTGGCCTTGCTGCTGCTCGTGAACTCGGTAGTCAACTACGTGTTCGTCTCGCGGCGCCTTGTCGTCGATTCGCTGAGGCGCGACATGAGCCGGCAGATCGCCCTGCTCGAAAAGCAGATTCGCGACGCCGGCGGCCCCGATCATGCCAACATTGCCGCGCTGGTGGACGATGTCGCAAAAGATCGGAAGGCCGCGTGGATCCGCGTGAGCAGCCGTGAAGACCAGGTGCTGGCGCACGCCGGGCTCGACGTCGCCGATTCCTTTACCGAAGCACAAATCCACGACCGGTTCATGAATCATGAGCCGGTGTGGACCATCCGCGATTCGCCTGCCGGAAAGGTAGTGGTAGAGATTTTCCGGGCACGGTTCGGCCAGACCGAGATGGCCCTGCCGCTCGACGGCGCCAGCGCGGTTTTCTGGCCGCTGCGCCAGAACCTGATCATCAACCTTTCGGCGGCCATCGCGCTGCTGGTTTCGCTCGCTGTCATTGGCCTGCGCTTCCGGTCCTACGTGCAGGGCAAGCAGCTCGAGCAGCAGGTGGAGGTGGCGCGACAGGTGCAGCGGGATCTCCAACCGGCTCCCGGGGTGGTCCTGCCCGACGTGCGGGTGGCTGCCGAGTGTCTTCCCGCATGGGGCGTGAGCGGCGACTTCTACGATGTATTTGCGGCGGAGGAAGGCGGCACCGCGGTAGTGGTGGGCGATGTCTCGGGCAAGGGTATTCCAGCCGCTTTGCTGATGGGAGTGATTCACGGCGCCGTGCGCTCCAGCAGTTGGGCCGAGTCGGCGCGACGTCATGAGGAATCCACCCGCCGGATTAACCGCCTGCTCTGCGACCGATCCTCCGGTTCTCGATTCGCCAGCATGTTCTGGGGCCACTACAATCCCGTCGATGGACGGCTCGACTACATCAACGCCGGACACTGCGCTCCGCTGCTGGTCCGCAATCGGGATGGCCGAGTGGATGTGCATCGTCTCGAAGAGGGAGGGCCGGTACTGGGTTTGCTTGCCGGCGCGCGATACGAGCAGGCGTCGGAGCCGGTTGGCTCTGGCGACTTCCTGATCCTGTACTCCGACGGCGTAACGGAAGCTGCTAACACGGCAGGCGAGGAGTTCGGTGAGGACCGGTTGGTTGCGGTTGTGGAGCAATGGGCCGGCGCGGGTCCGGATACGCTGCGGGACGAGATTGTCACCGCGGTGCGCCGGTTTGCGGGCCCCGAGAAATTGCAGGATGATCTGACGCTGGTGGCGCTGGAGTTCCAGCCGGCTGCGGCGGGCGTTGAGATCGACCTGGCATATGCTGAAGCCGCATCACGGGAGTGTTGAATGAAACGTTGGATCTGCATTCTGGCGGCTGCGGCCGCGCTGATTCCCGCGTGTTCCGGGCAGCGGCGAGGGATGGGGCGTTCCGATTCGCTCGAGAAACCTCCCATCGGCAAGACCGAGGCCGAGAAGCGGATTCTCAGCGTCCTCGACGAAGCGCGCAACGCGGGCGAGGTATATCTCGAAGTGCCGGTCACGGATGGACGCATGCTGCGGTTGCTTACCGAGACTGCGGATGCGAAGCAGGTGGTGGAGGTAGGCACATCGACGGGTTACTCCGGGCTCTGGTTGTGTCTGGCCTTGCAGAAGACGGGCGGCCATCTCACCACATTCGAATATGACTCAGGGCGCGCGGCGTCAGGCCCGCAAGCATTTCCAGCAAGCGGGTGTGGAGAAGATGGTGACCGTGGTGGAGGGCGACGCGCACCAGAACATCCGGCAGTTGAAAGGTCCGGTAGACGTCGTGTTCATCGATGCGGATAAAGAGGGTTACCTGGATTATCTGAAGAAGCTGCTGCCGCTGGTTCGGCCAGGAGGGTTGATACTGGCGCACAATATCGGAATGGTCTCGGACTATGTGAACGCGGTGAACTCGAACCCGGACCTGGAGACCGTCTTCTACATGCAGGGCGGCGGTTTGGGCATCACCCTCAAGAAACGATAGAAGTTCGAAACGGCCGGATTCATGCTATTCTGACCAGGGGTGTCCCAGCGCGGTCCAAGCCGCACACCCACACCGTAAGTTATTGAAAAAGCTGGTGTAGCTCAGCTGGTAGAGCATCTGACTTGTAATCAGAAGGTCGCCGGTTCGATCCCGGCCGCCAGCTCCACTTTAATCAATCACTTACGGATCAGTTGGCCTTCCTCTCAGCCGATTTGACAGCTACCTTGACAACTAACGGAACTGATCCCACCCGAGCACGGACTTGGCGTGCCCGGCAAGCAGCGTTGCGGCGGTGTGCCGCAGGTCGTGGTAGCGATGGTGCGGGAGCCCTGACGGAACGTCGTTCGATGGGCCGCGGATCGTGATCGGTGGCAACGGGGGAAGAAGGGTCAATCCAGGAAGCCCACAAAAGCCGGAGGATCGAGAGGTTCTGGGCGGCTACCCTTCGGCGCAGCAACTACGGTAAAACCAACGCGGCCGCCGCTTGAGCCGGCATCCGGTCGGATCCGCGCATGCCACCAGCAGATTGGTCACGTTGGCGCAGGCGATCAACACGCTTAAGGCAACTACGGGTGCTATCAGCGGTTGGTTGCTAGCAACGGGCCAACTCCGACAGGGTCACCTCCCCGAATCCGTGGCGCGCCAGGAATCGGTTGATCTCGGCTCGCTCTGCCCCGGACCGGTCCATCTACTTACCCGCCTCGCCCCGGCCCGCCTGGGACACTTCGCCTGCTCTTCGCGAGGTTCGTAGCGCCAGGGCTTCAGCCAGATGCGCCGTCAACTCAGCGTGTTCCCTCTTCTCGAACATGTGGACCTTTGTCTCCGGTGCGTGCATGTCCAGCCCGCTGAACATCGTGCCCTTGGTGTGAACGGCTGTGGGCCGGCAATGATGCGTGATCGTGAACCCGCCATTGGCCGCCGGTTCAATCTCGATGTGGTGCAGCGTCCCCTTCGACACCCGGACAGCGCATTTTGGAGGATGGATTCCGGCACGCATGTTCGATAATATGTTTGGGGCAGCATGGTCGGTATACCAAATAAAGTACCGGCGCGGGTGGGGCCGCGCTGGTATCTGCGCTTTCATCCCGCGACACTGGATGTGGAACCGGTGTACTTCGACGTCCGCGAGGAGTACCCGCCGGAGCTGCGGTTCAAGGGGCGATTGCCTCCCGGTGTCATCGGGCCATTCAAGAGCCGCGAAGCAGCGCTCGACTGGTTCAAGGCGGCGTCGGCCGAGATGCAAGCGCAACCGGGCAAGCCGATATCGGATCGGGCCGCTCGCCGGCGTTTGCTCGATGTGGCTCAAAAAAAAGGAGGCTGGAAAGCGTTCACTCGGTCCGAAGCGTGAGCGGCGGCGGCGTTTGGTGGTAAATCCTAAATCTTTCTCAGGCACGCATCATCTACTGGAGCACGTTAATGCGCCCGCGACGCGCATGAAACGGCAAAGCCGCGCTAGGGAAAACCTCCGAGTCCCTAGCGCGGCTGTTCCTTGCGGGGGGTGTCCCAAGGGATATCGATCATCACCATTCAGAAGGAACCTCTAGAGTGTCTGGTGACTTTCGCTTTTTCCGTCTGGCGGCCATGGGCGCCAGCCGCCGGATGTTCCCGGAGGCGATTTCCCGTTGCCTGATGCTCTCCTCGGCGGCCTTCCTAGCGACCCGGGGTGGCAGCGAGTAATTCATCGGTGGATTTCGGCAGGGATTCCAGGCGTTCATCGATTGTCATTTACCCTCGGTGTGCAGCAGCGCCCGATAGGAGCGCCGAACCAGGCAGCCCCTGGTTACCTTCCCCCGGAAACTTTGGAGCGTTCTCCAGTCCGGCGCCCCTGGGAGAATATATTACCGCCGGGGAAGCGCCGGAACAACGCCTAAAATGCCCAGGTCTTGTCATATAAAATGACAAATCGTCTGGTGGCCTACGTTTCAGGCCACGGGGCTTTAAGGGCTGGTTTTACTCCGGTCCGGAAGAGCTTCGCCAGATTGACTTCCCCGGTGATAGAAATCGCCACAGCACGCCCCGTCCCGTACCTCGCTTTCCGCGCCTCATTCAGCAGTCGCTTTTTTAGCTGCTTGCTCGCACGCCGGTACTCTTCCCGCAGCGTGTCCAAATATTGCTCGCGTGAGGGCATGCCCACACCTCACGCTTCGGCTATTCTTTCAAGTGACCCAACCGATATCTCACGGTTACATGTTACGTGACCCAATTCGACCGCTTGACTCAGCGATGCCCGAGTGGTACAGTCAACCGCGCATCGGCTCCCGGGCGAGCCCACTTCAGCGGTGATGACTAACTTGCCGACTGTCGAAGCTGGCCCAAATCATTTCGGCCCGCAACCCCCGCATACGCGCTGTTAGGTCTGCGGCGCATGCGTCAGAACCCACGGAATGGAGGCGAGATGCTTAAAGACGAGCATTTAGTTGAAGTGAGAGAAGCCGGCCGCGCCATCGCTGCGCTTGCCCGGGACGAGCGAAGTTTTGCTCAGGCCGTCAAAGCGTTCGAAGCAGGAGACAGGAACGCATTTCGACAGGCTCTAGACCATGGGGGCCTGCTCCCACACTGCATTCGCATCTGCTTCTGGCTGTGCATCTGGCGCTGCGTGCGCGTGTGCCGCCTCATCTGCGTAGACCTTCCAACTGCCGCGCCGACTCCGCCCGAACTCGCCGAGCTCGCGCGCTTGTTGACGCCCTTGCGCGACAATCCCGATCTCTTGAAGCGCTTTGTCGACGCGATGGACCGCGGCGATAGCCAAACCCTCGGTGGCATTGTGAAGGAACTGAAGCTCGAGCGCTTCTGCTTCTTCGTCTGCTACTGGATCTGTTCGATTCGTTGCCGCAGATTCTGCATTCGTATCTGTGCTGGGCCTGAGCGTGTCGAAGAGGTGGACCCACTCGCCGAAATCCGGGACTCCATCGAAGCGTTGGGCGTTTTGTCGAAGGATGTAGCGGTACTTACGAAAACCGCCGATGCACTCCGCAAACAGGATACGAAGGCCTTCCGCTCGATTCTCGAGGGTCTCGGGATTCTCCGGCTGTGCGTCATTGTGTGCCGGTTCTTTTGCTACTGGAACTGCTACCGGATCTGCTTCATTCTCTGCCGGGAGATTCCTAAGGTCGACCTGACGGTCCCTGAGCTGCGCGAGTTCGGCGCAGCACTCGGTAATCTGGCTCAAGATGAGGCGCGACTCGCGCGCGTCAACGACGCGATGACTCGCGAGGACCCTCGAGCCTGGAGTGCGGCGATCGATGAGCTGAAGCTCGGGCCCTTCTGCTACTACGTCTGCCGCTGGATCTGCTCAATACGGTGCGAGCTTTTCTGCTTTATCTTCTGTCCCCCGGGCTGCTTGACACAGTTCCGCTATATCGGCGGATTCAATATTTTGACCGCAATCAACAGCTCCGCGGCGGGCAATGGACTGACCACGGCCGACAGCCGTGCATTCTTCCAGACGATCCGCCTCAATGGCGTGCTCTGCAAACAGCACAGCGGCGGGCCGGCAGAGTATCGGTTCGAGTTCCAGGAACTTCCGGCCGGCCCGTGGACACCCGTGCCGCCGGATTGGATCGAGCGCACGGAAATCGGACAATGGCAGAGCACCATTCCTGCTCCTCCCGACGACGTGAAGCCGTACACCGTCAAGGGGACGGCGCCGACCGACAAGGTGGCCACGCTCACGGCGGACGGATGGGTCCAAGTGCCGCAGGAGAGTAACGTCAACGACGCCGGTGGGAATTTCGCGCCGAACGGCAACCTGATCAATCTGAACACCATCAAAATGGCTGCGTGGGCAGACCTCAACATAGCTGGGATCACGGCGGGACAGAGCACAGCGCCGGCGGGTCTGGGCCAGGACAAACTCTTCGGGCTACGTTTGCGTGTCCGCCGGGTCGGTCAGCCCGCCACCGAAGTGACATCCGGCACTTGCCAGACCGTGGCAATATATAACGGCCTTTATGACAACGTGAACCACCACGGGTCATGGGCGCCCGTCCTCAACTCGGATCAACTCGGTGTGGCGATGGTCAATGTTGCGGAGATCGGCGCGGGTTGCGCGAAGATCACCAATACCTTGACGATCAAGTACACCGCCGCACATCCGAACTTGGGCGCGGTTTCTATTCAGATGGATGGGCCCGGTGGCCCATACGCGACCACATTGGCAGACGACGTGGGGTCAACTCCGAGCGATCGGTTTGGCACCGCAAGCGTAGTCCTGCCACCAGGGACGCAGATCGCCAACCTGAACAAGTGCGCGTATCTCGTGACGCTTACAGAGACGCTGCTTCTCACTACCGGGGACGACAACCCCGATCCGATTTATGACCAGGTCGCGTTCTGCAAGTAATGCTGTTGCCCGGCCTGCCCTGGTTCGTCAGGGCAGGCCGCGTTCACAGGTGATTTGTTCCGAGGTGAACCGGGGCTGAATCCGCTTGAATCCGCCGTCCTGTTTGAAGCTGACCTTGTCGTTCCACGTGAACGAGAATCGCTTAACGAGGATTGGTGCTCCAACTCCGAATCGTCAGGCACAGGTACTAAAGAGTCCCATGCAAACGGCACTCACGACACTGCGTAGTCTGTATGTACCTGGACCGCCTACCGAAGATCTCATCCGCCGCCCACGTTGCGCCGACGACTTGATGCCGTAGCTTGTAAGGGATGCCGTTCACCCACACGCGCATACCAGCGCAGAGCCCGGAGACGCCGCCCAGGGGGGGCGTCGGCTTATTCGCTCGCGATGGGCATGCCGCTGCCATAGCACTAATTAGTGCAAGGTGGGCAGGATTTGTATCAGGATAGACCATGCCGCAGTCGCGGTTAATGTCGCGCACCTGTACCTTCACGGACCGAACGCCTACCTGCTTCGTGGACGCAAGTCGCGGCCGTCGATGATACCGACGATGCGGGGCGTCGTACTCGCCGCCGATCGGATCCGCCGGCGTATAAGAAGCGCTGTTCCTGGAGTTTTCCACAGGGTGTGTCCGACCCGTAAGTCACTAGAAAAAAGCTGCTTAGGCTCGCATAGTACCGCTAAACGCACACCTGGAATTTGGAGACCCGCTGATACAATGAAATCGGGAATAGAGCACAGAGTTGCTAACCCGATGGAACGGACCCTCAACGGCCGGAACATCGAGCGGAATGGGCCGGCAGCGAAAAAGAGAAATTACCAAACGAACCCATTCCCATTTTCGGACAGTGGCTTCCAGATCATTGAAAACTGAATACGTTACGCTCGGCGGTTGCCGCCGTAACACCGGACTCGGCATGTGCGAAAGCCATTTGAAAGGCGGGAACCCAATCAAACTCCCGCCTTCGTTTGGTCACGTGGAGGCCGAGAGTACCCGCGGACACAGGAGCCTCTCTGAACCACGGGGAAAAACAAACTAATATAGGATCGAATGTTCCGAAAAGTCTTGGTGGCCAACCGCGGCGAGATCGCCGTTCGCATCATCCGCGCTCTGCGGGAGATGGACATCCGCAGTGTCGCCGTCTACTCGGATGCCGACCGCGCGGCGCTCCACGTCCGCATGGCTGATGAGGCCGAGCACATCGGCCCGGCTCCGTCCACCGAGAGCTATCTGCGCATTGACAAGATCATTGATGCTGCCCGGCGCCATGAAGCCGAGGCCGTTCATCCCGGCTACGGCTTCCTGAGCGAAAACGCCGACTTTGCCCAAGCCTGCCTGGATGCCGGCCTCACCTTCATCGGCCCCTCTCCCGCGGCCATCCGGTGCATGGGTTCCAAAACGGCGGGCCGAAGGATGGCGCTCTCCATCGGAGCCCCGGTTGTCCCCGGCACCGAAGAACCCGTGGACGATCCCGCCCGCGCCCGCGAGATTGCCAACCAGATCGGCTACCCTGTGCTGCTCAAAGCCGCTGCGGGCGGGGGAGGGAAGGGGATGCGCCGCGTCGATTTCGAAGAGGACCTCGAAGGCTCTCTCCGCGACGCCTCGAGCGAAGCCGAGCGGGCCTTCTCCAGCGGCGCCGTCTATATCGAGAAGCTGGTGGATCGGCCGCGGCACATCGAAATCCAGATCATTGGCGATCGCCACGGCAACATGATTCACCTCGGCGAGCGCGAGTGCTCCATCCAGCGCCGGCATCAGAAGGTGATCGAGGAGTGCCCGTCGCCGCTCGTCGCCGCTCACCCCGAGATGCGCGCGGCCATGGGTTGCGCGGCGTTGGACATCGCCCGCGCCGCCGGATACTACAATGCCGGCACCATGGAATTCCTGGTGGACGCGGACCGGAACTTCTACTTCCTCGAGATGAACACGCGTCTTCAGGTGGAGCACCCCGTGACCGAACTCGTCACCGGCACCGATCTCGTCCGCATGCAGGTGGAGATCGCCGCGGGCCAGGAACTCCAACTCAAGCAGGAAGACATCAGCTGGCGGGGCTCTGCCATCGAGTGCCGCATCTACGCCGAGGACCCCAACAACGGATTCCTGCCATCCGCCGGCCGTATGCACCACGTCGAGCGTCCCACCGGCCCGGGAGTGCGGCTCGATAGCGGCATCTATCCGGGCTGGACGGTTCCGCTCGAATACGATCCGCTACTCGCAAAGCTCGCCGTGTGGGCCGAAACGCGCGACTTGGCCGTCTCCCGCCTCAATCGAGTCCTCGGCGAATACTACGTGTCCGGCATCAAGACCAACATCACGTTCTTCCGGCACATTCTGGACGACCCGGAGTTCAAGGCGGGCAACCTGCACACCGGCTTCATCGACGAGTACATGAAATTCCGTGAGCATGAGGCCAAACAGAACCCCGAGTATGAAGCGGTAGCGGCGCTAGCGGCGGCCGTCTTTTCGATGGCGGACAAGAAGGCTGCCTCGGACACCCCGGGCGCGAAGTCGAATGGCAATGCCTGGTTGGCAGCCGGAAGAGAGAGGGCATTCCGATGAAGCTCCTGATCTCGGTGGACGGACGCCCCGGCGAGCTCGAATTCGATCGCTCTGATGGGAACTACCGCTTTCGCTATACATCCGAACGCAGCGATGGGCGTCAGCATGAGGCGTCGCTGGTGGAGGTGGAGCCCGGCATCTTCTCGGTGCTGCTCAACGGCAACAGCCATGAGGTGAAGGTGGTCACCGGGCCCGACGGCTACTATGTCGATCTGGAGGGATTGCGGTCTGTGGTGGAAGTGCGTGATCCGCGGGCGGTCACGCGCGGTCGCCGGGGCGGCCTGGGTGAGGGCCGTCAGATCGTGAGCGCCCCCATGCCGGGCAAGGTCATCCGCGTGCTGGTAGAGGAAGGCGATACGGTGGAAGCCGGCGCCGGCCTGGTGGTGGTGGAAGCGATGAAGATGCAGAACGAACTGAAGGCGCCGAAGGCCGGGACCATCGTGTCGCTCAAAGCTGAACCCGGCGCAACCGTGGCTATGGGCGACATGCTCGTGGCCATTGAGTAGTACACTGTGGCTGAATGCCCGAACAAGCATTGGAGGCCTGCGCCCGTTGCGGCGGATCCGGATGGATTATCATCGAGCGCGACGGCATCTCCGGAGCCGAACGTTGCGATTGCCAGTTGATCGGCCGGCCCAAACGGATCGAGGCCCTGGCCGGCATTCCCGTACGCCACAGCCGGTCCACCATCGACAACTTCATGATGCCCGAGGGAAACCCGATACTGAAGAACACCATGGGCCTGGTCCAGCGCGAGGTAAACAGCTTCGTACGCGAGTACCTGCCCGACGGGAAGGGCCTCTTGTTCTTTGGAGGACCCGGCTCGGGTAAAACGCACCTGGCCGTCGGCGCGCTGCGGGCACTCATCGCTCGCGGTTTCGACGGTGTCTTCTTCGACTATCAGGATCTGATTGAGCGCATCCGGAAAGGTTGGGACTCGAACGCCGGCACCAGCGACAAGGTGGCTTATCAAACCGCGCTCGACACTCCGATACTGGTGCTCGACGATCTCGGCGCCCACCGCGCCACGGACTGGATCGAGGACGTGATTCACGGCATCATCGGGCATCGGTACAACCACCAGAAGACGATCATCGCCACCACCAACCTGGCCGACGACGACGATCAGATCCGCGAAGGAGCCATGCCCAGCGGACAGGCGATCAACCGCAAGACCCTCAGTCAGGTGATTGGCGAGCGCTCAAGCTCCAGGCTCCATGAAATGTGCCGGGTCATCAAGCTCTGGGGAGTGCCCGACCATCGCTGGCAGCCTCAACCACGATCTACGCGCTGAGTCTCCTTATCCAGGATGCCTCGGTCGATCTCGTACCCCAAGCCGGGCTTCTTCGGAGCGTACACGTACCCATCGCGGCGCCACCCGGATACGATCCTTCATCCAGGGCTGATCGTAAACGCCCTGCGGAATCGTCATCTCGAACCAGACGTTATTCGGCATGGCCAGTTCGCAATGGAAGTGGACCGCGTGGTCCAGCGTCTCGCCCCAGTTGTGCGGCGCGCACTCCAGGCCGAAGCACTCGGCCAGCGCGCGCGATCTTCATGCCGCCGGTGATGCCGCCGACGTTGTCCACGATGAACCGGACCACGTCCACGGCGCCGCGCCGGATGTACTCGGCGTAGTCGTAGATGGAGAAGATGAACTCGCCGGCGTGGATCGGGACATCCAGCGCGCGGCACAGTTCGGCCAGTCCGTCGATGTCGTTGGTCGGGATCGGATCCTCGAAAGCGACGAACTTCAGCTCATCGAGCACGCGGCCGACCGCCATCGCCTCCTGCCGGCTGTACACGCCGACCGGGTCCATCAGGAGTTGGAAATCGTCGCCGAGCGTTTTGCGCAGCACCCGGCAGATCTCGATGTCGAGCTTGTAGTTGCTGCCGCCGTCGGGCGGCAAGCTGGGCGGGTGGATCTTATAGGCGCGGAATCCTTCCGCCTTGCTCTTCATGGCGGATTCGACGAACTCGTCCACCGTTTTCAGGTGCTGCGAACTGGCGTAAGCCTGAACCCGGTCGCGATAGGCGCCGAGCAAGCGGTAGACCGGCAGTCCCACGGCTTTGCCGGCGATGTCCCAAAGGCAGTTGTCGATGGCCGAGGCGTAGGAACTCTGGCCGCGCCGGCGTTTCGCGGGCACCCATTGGGAGGTCAACGCGGGACGGTCCAGGGCGTTTTTGCCGGTGAGCAGGCGCTTGCTGTACGTCACCCAGCCTTCGTTGTTCCAGTCGGGATGCCAGTAGCGCGATCCCAGCGTGTAGTTGCCTTCGATGCCCGAGTTGGTGACGATGCTGGCCAGTTGTCCGTGCGGCGTCACGTAGGCCTTCACCTCTTTGATGGTGAGATCGGGGAGATCGGCGGCCTTGACGCCAACTGCCGATGCCAGCGCAGGGGCCGTGAGGAAGAAGCGGCGGGAAAGAGGTGTGCTCATGACTTCAAATTGGGCTTCAGGTAATCCAACATTTGTTGAAGGGTTTGTTTTCCGGCGTCGTCGAGCGGCGCGCGGGCATCCTTGCCTCGGACGCCGTACGCCGGAAAGACGCCGCGCAGGTGCAGGATGTACTTTAGGGCCTGAATTCCGTACACCTGCACCTCGGGCACGAACAGGATCGCTTTCGAGCAATAGTCTATTGCGCGTCGTCGGTCGCCGGCCTGCCAGGCATCCCAGGCTTGTGCGTAGAGATCGACGAAGGATGCGGCGGGCATGTTCCCGGACGAACCGCGGATCATCTCGTCGATCAGGGTGACGCCGTGGCCGCCCGTGAACACCTGGAGTTTCTCGCGCAATGCCGCGATGCGGGGCAGCGGCGACGCTCCGGCTTCATCTTTCACGGACCGCAGTGTCGGGATCTCGGCGGCCATTCGGAGAATGAATGGGACGGGCATATCGCCCACGGCCTGGATGAACAGCGGTAAGCCAGTGGCGGCGCCGATCGCCTTGTAGTACTCGAACACCGCGTCGCGATTCTTCTGATCGGGTGGCGGCAGCGCGATAACGGCATCCGCCCCGAGTTTCTCGGCTTGGCGGGCATACCGACTAGCGGTGGCGGCGTCGGGTCCTTGCACGCCGATGACCACCGCCGGGCGGAGTCCTTTGGCGGCGGATAGGATCGCCTCATTGCCGGCCATGCGTTCGGCCTCCGACAGCGTGGAGTACTCGCTCGCCATCTGCGGCCACACGAACCCGTGCGAGCCGCAGCGGTGGACGAAGCGGACTTCGGCGGCCAGGGTATCCAGGTCGAGTTTCCCGGACTCCGTGAACGGCGTCTGGGCGATTGGAAATATGCCGCGCAGCGGCTTGCGGGGCGCGGTCTCGTCCGCGAACACCAGGCTTGCGCCGGCCAGGGCGAGCAGTTCGCGTCGAGTCATTTCACCTCCCGGTCAGAACACGTATTTTAATGCAAACTGTATCAGACGCGGGGCCACAGATGGCTGGGTGATTACACCGAACGTGGCGGTGCCCAGCGTCGTGCCGGGGTTGGCAAACTGCGGGTGGTTGAGGGCATTATACAATTCCATGCGGAACGCGAGTACCGCGTCCTCCCGCAGGCCGCCCACGCGGGTGCGCTTGCCGATGGAGAAGTCCGTGTTGAACTGGTCCGGACCGGTCATGATACTCTGCCCGGATGTGCCGTAACCCGTGGCTCCATCGGACCCGACCGCGGCCGCGCCGCAGATCGCGCTTGTGTTGATCCAGCTGTATAGCCGTTCCGTGATGCTGCCGGACGTGATCAGGTTCGCGTGGGTCGCGCCCGGGCAGAGCGTGACCGTGGAGGGAGAGGCCTTCCCGTAGACTCCGCCCCCGTTGGGATCAGTCAGGGTCATCGGCGTGCCGCTCTGTACGATGATGATTCCGGCCAGTGACCAGCCCTTCAGTAACGAGCCCTTCAGGCCTGAGACGCCAGCCGGCGCAGGTAGTTGATAGTCGAGGTTGGTCGTGAAGCGGTGGGGGCGGTCGAATGCTGTGCGCGCCCAATCGAGCGACATGTTGGTCAGATCGTTGTAGATGGTGGTATTGGATGCCGAGCGCGAATACGTGTAGGTGGCCTGAAATGCCAGGCCATGAGATGCCTGTTTGCGCAGCGTGGCCTGGAGGCTGTGATAAGCGGATGCGCCCGTGAACTCGTTAGCCCCGAGAGCGGTGGGCGTCTCGCCCATAATTGGAACGCGCTGTTTGGCGTTTTTTGAGGTGTTGGTTGTGATGCATTCGTAATTGCAGTTCACCGGGCTCGAGGCGCTCGCCAAAAGGGGTTGATTCAAGCCTCGTGAGATTAACAGCCGGGCTGCGCGAGATCCTACATAACCGAGATCGAGCGACAGCATCCGGTTGAGCCGCCACCCGGTACTCACATTCCACTGCTGCAGTCGCGGGATGATGTACTCGGGTCCGGCGACTCGATCCGAGAGCTGAGATGTCGGAGTTCGCGGGACGTAGCCCAGCGTGGTGGTTGGATAGGGCTTCTCAAAGTACGACAGGTTGTTGCTCGTGTCGGCATTGGTGAACCCCTGTGCAAACGGCGGGGCCGTGAACATGGGGACGCCGCTCGCGTTGGCGCTGTACAGCGGGGATTGATAAAACCAGCCATATCCACCTCGCACCGACGCTCGGCCTTCTTTGCCGAACGGCTGCCACGCGAAACCGAAACGCGGAGCAAACGTATCGAGAGGCGTTCCATTCTGATAGAAGCTGTTATTCGAGCGTACGGCGACCCCGTCCGGCGGTGGGCCAAACGCCTTCCCCGTGTATGGATTAATCAGGGAGGGGTCGTAATTGGCTGCCACGGTGTTGCCAACCAGGGTGCCGGACGCCGGTGGAATCGCAGCGCTCCGAATAAGAGCCGGAGAGATATTGCCGATCGTTCCAGCGGTATCTTTGGCTGCCCCGACGTACTCCCAGCGCAAGCCCAGATTCAACGTCAGGCCCGGACGCACTTTGTAGTCGTCCTGAACAAAGACAGCGCCGTAGTAACTGAGATACTTATACTGCACGTCGCCATTGGGTCCGACACCCTCATTGGCTTGAATACTCTGGACATTGCTACGCCCGGCGCTGCTGAGGTTGTCGGCGGCGCTGAGTCCGACCAGGAAATCGCTAAACGTCTGAAATGACATCTTTCCACGGGCCGCGCCAGTGTCCAACCAGTCGTTAGACTGGCGAAGTAAGTATGCGCCGGTGCGGATCGTATGACTGCCCCGGACCCACGATAGATTATCCGCGGCGGACAGGTATCTGTTGGCAGAGGCCTTGTCGTTAGAGGTATTGCCAAACAGCCGGAAGCTCCCCAGAGGTCCGAAAACACTGATTTCTGGCGGCTGGCTGAGCAGTGGGTCGGCGGGCGTCATTCCAAGAGAACTCGCGGACGGCGTGCCAACCCCTGAAGTCACTTGGGTGGACCGCGTATAACTAACCCTGGCCTCATTACTGAGCGTCCTGCTCAGCGCAGAGGCGAGTTTCAAACCTGCCATCAGGTCATGCGCACTCAGAGCCTGCGGTGCGCCGAAACCGGGGAGGATGGGGTTTCCCGGGTAACCGTTAGGGGATCCGAACGCCCTGAACTGGCCGATGGTGGCGACATAACTCCGCGCGCTGAGCGTGTGCTTCGGAGATAGCAGGTAATCCCCGTTTAGCAGATAATGATTCTCGTCATAGGTCGATGGGGAACTAAAGGATGAGAAACCCAGTCCGGCATTCGCGCCGCTGTTGAAGAGCGTTTGTGGAATTGGGACGAAATAGGATCCGTCCGCGTGCTTCATCTGCAGTATTCGTATGGCGACGGGGTTGATGGACGCTGTAGTCGGCGTGTTCCGATTCTGGCAATCGAGTTGCCGTCCGCCAGCGAACGTCAGGTAGCGTGAATCGGGCTGTCCATTGGCCAGGAGGTGGTTGGCCGGGCAGAACTGCGCAGCCAGAGCCGAAGGAGAACGGTCGGCCGTCAGCGCGGGAAGAATCGGGTTGGAGATGGACGTCGGGTCGAGTCCGTTCGTCTGCCGCGTACCCTGGAACGAGCCGAAAAAGAACAGGCGGTTTCGCAATACCGGTCCGCCCACCGTAGCGCCATACTGGTTCTGCTTCAGGTTCGGTTTCGACTGGCCGGTGGAGTTACGGAAGAAGTCGTTTGCGTTAAAGATGTCGTTACGGACGAATTCCCAGCCCGCGCCGTGGAAATCGTTTTCGCCGGTCTTCGTGAGCAGTCCGGTGCTGGGCACCTGTGCTCCATAAACCGCGTCATACTGTGAAGTTTGGATCTTGAGTTCGGAAATCGTGTCCGGATTCGGCAGAGCGCTGGGCGCGTAGGCGCCATCCACCGAGAAGGAACCTCCGCTCGTGTTTCCGTTCACGTTGATCCCTTTCGTGCCGCGGCCCAGCGTTCCTGCGTTGTTCACGTCGGAGGCCGATCCGGAAGACATCGAAAGCACCTGTGAAAGATTACGGGTGTTGAGCGGCACAGCGGTGATCGCTTTGGCATCGAGCAGCGTTGCGGATGCGGAACTGGTAAGGCTGGCCCGGCAATTACACGGCACGCGCTCGGCCGATTCGCCCGGCTCCAAATTCGCGTCGAGTGTGGCTGCCTCTGAGGTGCTCACCGTCACCGCCGGCATCAATGCCGTCTTGAAGCCGGCGGCTGTGAACTGCGCCTCGTAGGTGCCCGGCGGCAACAGGGGGAAGAGATAATTGCCATCATCCCCGGTGGTGGTGGAATGAGTCTGATTGGTAGCCGGATCGGTGAGCGTCACGTTCGCATTGGGCACCGCCACGTTGTCACCGTCACGGACCGTTCCGGCCAGTGCGCCGCTCGTGGCGGACTGGCCGTTCAACAGATATAAAGAGCCCAAAAGCGTAAAAACAACTATCGAGGAAAGCGTTCGCATTTCGGTATTTCGACGGGGTGTACTGGGCCCATTCTACTAACAGTTGGGCCGGCCGCGAAGTAGTAACCGAATCGCAACTTGCAATTCGACCCAGGGGCTGGCACACTAAGTGCCCTATGGCACATGTTCCCGTGAACTTCACGTATCATTCCGGACTGAACCGCGGCCTGTTCCGCAATGTACGATTGGTGGGCAGTTGGGACTCTTCGGGCCGGTTCTCCGACCAGTGGAGCGAATCGCCCATGACGCCGGCTCTGGACGAAACCGGCTGCCCCTGTTTCACCGCTACCGTGCTGCTGGATGATTCGCAGGTTGGTCTGCAATTCCACTGGGGCGCCATGGCGGACACACCCAAGACCCCCAATCGCTGGGCGATCGTCGATGAAGTACCGGATGCGAACTCCGGCCTGCGGCATAGGAGTTTCACGCTCGCAGCGGGCGGCCAATCGGAACATTACTGGTTTGCAGTAGGGCGCCGCTTCGGAGCCGCCAAGTACTTCCCGGCCGGCCAAACGGACCCGGCCATCCGTTTCTCGCTGTGGGCTCCGAACGCGCAGAAGGTCGATGTCGTCTTTGGCGGTCCGTCCGGCTACATCGCCGATGACGGGACCGGCGCCGACCCAACTACCGGGCCATTTCCGCTGGCAAAGAGGAACGGCGGCATTTGGGAGACTGACGTTGCCACCTCGCCTGCCTTGGCCAGTTTCGAGGATTTTCACGAGCGTCCCTACATGTACCGTGTCGTGAACGAGCAGGGCCATGTCACCTACAAGACCGACATCTATTCACGGAACCAGATGGGGCGGGGAAGGACCAACCCCGGCGGCAAACCCTATTCCGGTTCTCCCGCCGATCTGAACGGGATCGTCAGTTGCTCCATGGTGGCCGACCCCGACCGCGTGACGGCCGACTTCGACGACACTGGGCACGTAAAGGAGACGCTCATAACGGCCGAAGAGTTCTGGCGCGACGAGTTCCGGTTCGGCCTCACTCCGTCGCAGCGCATCGAGGATCTGGTCATCTATGAGCTGCATGTCGGATCGTTGGGTTTCGGCTCCACGGATGCCGGAACGTTCGCCGATGCAGTGGCGTTCGTGGACGCACTGGTGGATCTCGGTGTGAACGCCGTGGAACTGCTGCCCGTGCTGGAGTTTGATGGCGACCGCCAGTGGGGGTATGGCACCTCTCATTTCTTCTGCCTGCAATCGAGCGCGGGAGGAGGGAACCGCGTGAAGCATTTTGTGCGCGCCTGTCATCGGAAGGGGATCGCGGTAATTCTGGACGTCTGCTACAACCACTTCGCCACCAATAATTGCGATCGCGCCGAGTGGGGTTACGATTCCGATCCAGGGTCGTCTCCCGAACACAACATCTATCTTTGGTACGAAGGGAAGCACACCGACTACACATTCAACGAGGGCGGCTACGTAGACAACGGATCCAGCGGCTTTGCGCCGCGCTATTCGGAAGAGTGCGTCCGCAAGATGTTTACCAGCAGTGCGGCCGCTCTGCTGGACGACTTCCACATCGACGGCATTCGCGTGGATCTGACGGGGGCCATTCATCAGGACAATGCGTTGCATGCCGACGGAAGATCCGTCGGAAGCGCCAATCTGTACGGGATCAAGCTTCTGCGAGAGCTGACCCGCACTCTGAAGATGATCAACCCCCACTCGTTCCTCATTGCCGAGGACCACACGGGTTGGTCGGCGATGACGCAATCGCCCGATCAGGGGGGAATCGGTTTCGACGCGCTCTGGTACGCGGACTTCTATCATCACCTCTCCGGCGACGGGAACTACGGCGACAACTACGCCCGGCTGTTAAAGCAGGCCGGCGCGGGTGACGAACGTCCACTGCGGATGGACTACTTCGCCGGGGCACTGTCGTCAACACAGTTCGGCAAAGTGGCTTATCACGAATCGCACGACGAGGCCGGCAACGGTGAGAATACGGAACGTACGATGCTCACGGCGGTGCAGCGAGCACCGCTGTTTGGGGATACTCGCACCTACGCCGAGGCCAGGGCTCGCTGCGCCTTCGGACTTGCGGTGACCTCGGCCGGCACTCCTATGTTCCTAATGGGCGAAGAGATCGGTGCCTCAAAGTTCTTCCGGTACGATGATTTCTTCAAGCAGAAAGAGGACCTGATTGGTGAGCGCACCGGGAATGGCCGCGCCCTGTTCCGCTTCTATCAGGACTTGACCCGCCTGGTTACGAAAAGCCCGGCGCTCCGGTCGCGCGAAATCGACGTGCTGCATACAAACAACGATGGCCGGGTGATCGTGTTCCGGCGCAAGAGCGGCGGATCGGAGATGCTGATCGCAGCGAGTTTGAACAATCGCCCGTTCGACCGCGGGTACGTCGTTCAGACCGACCCGTCGCGGCTGCCCTCGGGCGGATGGCAGGAAGTGTTCAATAGCGATGCGGCGTCCTACGGTGGTGCGAACGTCGGGAATTTCGGGGCGACGATTCCGTCCTCCGGCGGACGGATCGAAATGAACATCCCGGCGAACGGGTTCATTGTCCTCCACCGGGTGTAATGGCTATGGTGTCTTAGCATAGACGCTTCACGAGTTACGAGCGCCAGGCGCGAATCGCCGATGGATTCGGCGAATCTGGATTTCCTGCGCGCCTGCGCGGTTCTGGCAGTCTACTTCGCGCATATGCTACAGACCTTCGGCATAGAACGGATAGCCGGACCCATTACCATTTACGATCTTGGACAGGTAGGGGTGCTCATCTTCTTCGTGCACACCAGCATGGTCTTGATGTTTTCGCTCGAGCGGATGCAAGTGCGAGGCGCACGGCTGTTCGCCGTTTTCTACACGCGGCGAGTCTTCCGGATCTATCCGCTGAGCATCTTCACCGTGCTGGCGATGGCCGCCGCGCACGTACCGTCCTTCCCGACTGCCAGTTACTCCTGGCCAGGCTGGCCTGCGCTGGCTGCCAATCTTTCACTCACCCAGAACCTCAGTGACCACGCCTCGTATCCGGCCGTGCTGTGGAGCCTGCCATATGAGATGGAAATGTACGTCGTCCTGCCTGCGATTTGGTTGTTGCTGGGGCGTTTCCGGTCTGTGTGGATTCCGATCCTGCTCTGGGCGGCCGATGTGGCGACGATCGTCATCTTGTTGAGGGCCGGAGCGAAACAGATTCCCGATATCCTGTGGTTTGCTCCGTGCTTCCTCGGCGGCATTGCCGGCTACCGTCTATGGATCCAATGGCCCCGTCGCTGGCATTTTCTTGGTTGGCCGGCGTTGATTGTGGCCTGCGTAGGACTTCGTGCGGCCGCTGGCACTAGCGGAATCGCGCCTGCGCCCACCCTCGCCTCCCAGACTGCCTGCCTGTTACTGGGAGCAGCGGCCCCGCTATTTCGCGAATTACGTGAGGGCCTCGCACGGCGAGCGGCGGCCGAAACGGCGAAGTACTCATACGGAATCTATCTGAGTCACTCCACGGTGTTCTGGCTGGCGTTCGTCCACTGGAAGTGGATGCCTGCGCCGGTTCAATTCACGGTCTGCGCCATCCTGTCTGTACTGTTTCCGCTGGCGATGTACCATGGCATCGAAAAGCCGATGATCGCCGCCGGTGTGCGGCTGGCGAACCGCTTTGCCGGTGGCCGTGAGGCCGTCGCCGCGGCGTGATCCGGGCGGCCAGCCTGCTATCCTTGTAGGAGTACTCCTCACGCCTGGAAACACACTGTCTTGAAAGTCGGATTCGTCAGTTTAGGATGTCCCAAGAACCTTGTCGATACGGAGGTTATGATGGGTCAACTCGTCGCCAACGGGCACGAGTTGACGCCTGATCCCGGCGACGCGGACGTCATCGTCGTCAATACCTGTAGCTTTATCGATCCCGCCAAGCAGGAATCGGTGGATACCATCCTGGAAATGGCGGAATACAAGAAGACCGGGCGCGCGCAGCGCCTGGTGGTGGCGGGATGCCTGGTGGAGCGGTACCGCAACGACATCCGCGCCAACATGCCCGAAGTGGACGCCGTGATCGGCACCAATGAAGTGGAGCAGATTGTGGCGGCGTGCGAGGGATTGGAACCCCGGCAGAATCTTCTGGAGCAGTATCTTTATCACGACTTGACGCCGAGGGTTCTGACGACGGCGCGGCATTCCACCTACATCAAGATCGCCGAAGGGTGCGATCACCCCTGCACTTTTTGCGTGATCCCGCAGTTCCGCGGCAAGTTCCGCAGCCGCCGGTTCGAATCCGTGATCAGCGAGGCGACGCGGCTGTTTGAGCAGGGCGTTCGCGAGATCAACCTGATCGGTCAGGATACCACCTGCTATGGCGAAGATCTCGGCGTGAAGGACGGGTTGGCTCTGTTGCTTGCGCGCCTGGCGGGGATCCCCACGGACCATCCGAAGTGGGTGCGGTTCCTGTATTGCTACCCCAACCGGATCAATCAGAAGCTGCTGGACACCATTGCCGAACACGAAGCGCTGGTGAAGTACATCGACGTGCCGCTGCAGCATGCGAGCGCTGCGGTGCTGAAGCGCATGAAGCGGGGCGCCTCCGCTGACATCTTCCTCAAGCTGATCGAGCGCATTCGCAGGACGATTCCCGGCGTCGCCATTCGCACCAGCATGATCGTGGGCTTTCCAGGCGAAACTCAGGCCGATTTCGATGAGCTGTGCGCCTTTGTCAAAGAGGCCAGGTTCGACCGGCTCGGCGTGTTCTCGTATTCCGACGAAGAAACCAGCGGGAGTTATCACCTGGACGGCAAGGTGGACGGTCGTACCATCCACAACCGCAAACGCAGGCTCATGTCGATCCAGCGCCGGATCTCGCTGGCGAGTAACAAGAAGCTGGTGGGCCGGGAACTGCCAGTGATGGTGGAAGGTCCGTCGAAGGAGACCGAACTGCTGTGGGAAGCGCGCCTTTCCACGCAGGCTCCGGAGATCGACGGAGTCTGTTACATCAATGATTTCGGCGATGTGGCGCCGCAGCCCGGCCAGATCCGGCGGATGCGCATCACCGAAGCACACGATTACGACCTGGTAGGCGAGTTGGTGGACGCGGGACCGCTGGAGACGCCGGCGCGGAACGCGGGGCTGTTACAGATCCTTCCGCTGGCTCGTCCCCAGATCGGTCCTATGAGCCGGTGAGTCATGAAATGTCCCATCTGTAAGAAGGCCGTCGCCCTGGACGATCCTTACCTGCCATTCTGCAGCGAGCGATGCAAACTGATCGACCTGGGTAACTGGGCCTCCGAGAAATACGTGATTTCGACGCCCATCAATCAGCGGGAAGAAGAACCGGCCGATGAAGACTAGAGCCGCGGTGCTGCTGGCGACGTGGTTCGGGTGTGGGTATTCGCCAGTCGCTCCGGGCACTGCAGGTGCGCTGGGAGCGCTGATTCCGGCGTGGCTGCTGACGCACTATGCCGGCTGGCCTGCATGGCTGTGGCCTGTAGCCGGCGTGCTGGTTACATTTCCCGGTATCTGGGCTGCCGGCGTCACTGCGAAGCACGTGGGCAAGAAGGACCCCGGGTTAGTGGTGGTGGACGAAGTGGCCGGGCAATGGCTGACGCTGGCGGGCGCTCAGGCGTTCAATTGGAAGACGGTTCTGTTGGCGTTCCTACTGTTCCGCCTGTTCGACATCTGGAAGCCGCCGCCGGTGCGCCAACTGGAGGGATTGCCGGGCGGAATCGGGATTATGATGGACGACGTGATGGCCGGAATCTACGGCGCCGCCGTTCTCTATGCCGCAGGTATGCTGGCCGCAGGCTCGTTACAATGAAAATTCATGGCAACGCGTAAAGAGACGGACGCACGGCCGCAGATCACCGCAGTTGCTCCCGCGGCGGCGATCCCCGGCGGCGAGTTTCAGATTCAGGGACGCGGACTGGGCCGGGAGCCGCGCCCGAGAGTGGTAATCGGTGATGTGGACGCGCCGATCGTGATCGGGTCGGATTCCTACATGGTGGTGCGCGTGCCTGAGGGCGCCTCGGCGGGCGACCTGGTGGTAAGTCCGACTGAGAAGCTGCACTCCAATGCCTGGAGCTGCGACGTCGGCGTACAGATCCTGGACAACGTCCACCCGGTGGCAAATCCCGCGGTGGATCGCGCTGGCAATATCTATACGACGTTCAGCGGGTCGCGAGGCCAGAAGACACCGGTGGCGGTGTACAAGGTGGACACCAACTACACGCCCAAACCGTTCATTAACGACATGATGAACGCCACCGGCCTGGTGTTCGATTCCGAGGGCATTCTGTACGTTTCCAGCCGCTACGACGGGATCGTGTATGAAGTGACGCCGAGCGGGCACATGTCGGTGTACGTGGAAGGCATGGGTGTGGCCACGGGCCTGGCGTTCGATCACGACGAGAACCTGTACGTCGGCGACCGCAGCGGCACCATTTTCAAGATCAGCCGCCAGCGCCAGATCTACGTGTTCACGACGCTCGAGCCGTCCATCGCGGCCTATCATCTCGCGTTTGGGCCCGACGGCTATCTGTACATAACGGGACCGACGACGTCGAGTTACGATGCTGTACACCGGTGCGCCCCTACCGGCGAGGTGGAGACCTTCTACCGCGGCGTGGGCCGTCCCCAGGGCGTGGCGTTCGACGTTGACGGCAACCTGTACGTGGCGGCTTCGCTCGGGGGGCGTCGCGGCGTGGTCCGCATCGATCCGGATCGCAACGCCAGCCTCTACCTTTCCGGTCCGGGGATCGTGGGCCTGGCCTTCACGCCGTCACGAGCCATGGTGGTATCCACCAACAACGCCCTGTATCGCGCAGACGTCGGTGTAGCTGGATTCCGGGTCGCGTAGGAATGAATACCGGGTTCCCCGATGCGGAAATCATCGCGGTGGGCAGTGAACTACTCACGCCCGCGCGCGTAGACACCAACTCCCTCTTCATTACCGAGAAGCTGAACGGACTGGGTGTCGAACTAGTCCGGAAATCCGTCGTCGGCGATGACCGGTTGCGGCTGGCGGATACTGTAACGGCGGCGCGAAGATCGGCGCGGCTGGTGATTCTGACGGGCGGTCTCGGCCCCACTGAGGACGATGTCACTCGCGAGGCGGTGGCGCTGTCGCTGGGCAGGATGATCACTCCCCGGCAGGACATCCTGGACTGGCTCGAAGACCGTTTCCGCCGCATGGGGCGGAAGATGGCCGAGATCAACAAGCGGCAAGCGAATGTGATCGAGGGCGCCGAGATTCTGCCGAATCCGAACGGCACTGCTCCCGGGCAATGGCTGGAGCAAGATGGTTCCATCGTCATGCTGCTGCCCGGCCCGCCGCGCGAACTGAAGCCGATGTTCGAACGGGAATGTCTGCCCCGATTGGAGGCTTTGCTTCCGAAACAGGTGATCCGGACATTGTTCTATCGCGTAGCCGGGATGGGCGAATCCGATCTGGACGCGCTGATTGCTCCGGTGTACACGAAGTACGCGAATCCGGTGACGACGATTCTGGCCGCGGCGGGCGACATCCAGATCCACCTGCGGGCCCGCTGCGGAACCGTCGAGGAAGCCGCCGCGCTGCTGGCCGAGATCGGGCCGCCCATCGAGGCGTTGCTCGGCGACCGAATCTACACCAAAACCGGCGACTCGCTGGAGGTGGTGGTCGGGAACCTGCTGCGGGAGCACAGCGAGACGCTGGCAGTCGCCGAGAGTTGCACGGGCGGACTGTTGGGCGAGCGGGTGACGGCGATTGCGGGCAGTTCCGATTACTTTGTGGGCGGGATGCTGACGTACACGGATCGGATGAAGACCGAACTGTTGGGCGTGGATGCGGCGCTATTGGCGAGGGACACGGCCGTAAGCGGCAGCGTTGCTGAAGCCATGGCGAGCGGGGTTCGCGAGCGTACGGGCTCGACGTATGCGCTGAGCGTGACCGGGGTGGCGGGTCCGGATGGCGGCACCGAAGCGATTCCGGTGGGTACGGTGTTCATCGGCATGGCGACACCCGAGCGTGTGACGTCGCGGCGGTTCCGGTTTCCCGGCGATCGCGGCAGGGTCCGCGGATTCGCAGTGCAAACCGCGCTCGATATGCTGAGGCGCGCACTGATCCGCGCCGACGCTCCTACCTCCTGGGCTGTACGATAACAACTCACAGCTTACGCGCCAGCATGCGGACTATGCGCAACTTCTGTTCCAGCCTGGGAGCGGCGGTCTGTCTCCACTCTCCGATTCCAACGGTGTCTTCGTAGAACACAATCTGCATGCCGGCCCAAGCCTTCACGTGCGCGTTGACTTTGTCCTGCGCGGTGTCCGGCCATCCTGGCTCCGGGTTGGTCAGCGAACGGTAGGGACGATCCAGCAACACCAGGCCGCCCGGTTTGAGCGCCGCCTGGATCCGCGCAACATATGTCGGGTCGGCGGTCGGTGCGTCGGTGTAGACGAAGTAGATAAGATCCCACTGTTCTTTGCCATAGTCGAAGTCTTCGAAACCCGCTTTCACGGTCTTGATCCGAGTTCCGGCCTTGGCGGCATTGCTTTCCGCCACTTTGAGGCCCTCTTCAGCCAGATCAAATCCCGTGACGTCCCAGCCCTTGCCGGCGAGGTAGAGGGCGTTGCGGCCCTGCCCCATCGCTACATCGAGCGCCCTTCCGGGCTTCAGGTCCTTGATGGTGGAGGCCAGAAACGCATTCGGCTCCAAAGTGAAGCGGTCCTGTTCCGGAGCCCGGTAGAGGGCGTTGAAGCTGATTACGGAGATCTCTCGTCGATAGGCCGGGTTTTCGTTGATCAGCTTCGGAATCAGGGCGAGTCGCTCGTCGGCCTGCGCCGGTGTCAGTCCATTCTCGACGAGTCTTGTACGATAGTCCTGTAACGATTTTGCGGCAGGGTGTGCCTTCGCCCAGCCGATGAAGTCCTGCCAGATACTGGCGGTGTCGGTGGGCTGGGCATAGATCGGTAAGGAAAGAAGTGCAACAACGATAAGAACGCGTAGGTGTGTCTTAGCCACGTAGTCATCCTATGACACAGGCACCGCGGAGTGTCGGCGGTCACTCGACGCGGAGGATCGTTACCGGGTCGAGACGGATGGCGCGAAGCACGGGCGTTATCGAGGCTACCACTGCCGCTGCGAGGATTACTAGCGATGGGAGCAGCACCACACCTGGAGCGGTCGCATTCACGTGGTAGATGAGCGTATCAATGTACCTCGCTGCAGCCAAGCCGATGCCGATGCCGATGAGTCCTCCCAGCAGCACCATCGCGAAAACCCCTGAAATGACGCACTGCATGATGTTACCCGGACTCGCCCCGACTGCGATCCGAATACCGATCTCCCTGCGTCGCTGCAGCACCGAGTAGTTGAATACGCCGTACAGCCCAATGCTCGCCAGCAACAGTGCGACCGTCGCGAAGAAGAGGGCCAGCATCGCGAGTAACCGCTCCCGGAGCGTCTGCGACTGGTTGATCTCGACTTGCGTCCGAAGGTTACTGACACGGAACTCAGAGCGGGCGCGCGCCACCTCTCGACGAAGCATCCCCGCCAGCGAAAGCGGATTCTGGCTCAGCGTGCGTACCAGAAAAGTGGCATGGCCCACCACCTCCTGACCAGCCAACCTGAAAGGGACATAAGCCGTGGGCGTGATCGGCTCGCGCATGTTGCGATAACGGGCGTCGCGAACCAGTCCCACCACCGCAAGCCGGGTCTTCCCACGGTAGAACGATCGGCCCACTGGATTTTCACCGTGGAAGTACTCCCTCGCAAAGGCCTCGTTCACGATCGCCGCGCCCGGGTAGAGGTCGCCCGGACGGAAGTCCCGTCCGTCTATCAGAGGAATCTTCATGGTGTTCAGCCATCCGGGCGAAACACCCAGAAAGTAGGCCAGGCGGTCGCCCGGCGAGGCTCCATCTACCGAGACAAATCCGTTCGAGCCGGTACCGCTGAGCAGTGGCCATCCCGCCAGCGCGACATCCTCAACCCCGGGCATCATTCGTAGATGCTCAGCCACCTGATCCCAAACGACGGGAGTCTGCTCAGGCCGCGCCACGGCATCGAGAGCGAGTAGGCGCTCGGAGGAAAATCCAGTAGGTTGATTCACCAAACGGTCGAACGAAGCCACCAGCAATCCGGCCACGAACAGGACCCCACAGCAGAAGGCCACCTGCACCGCGATCAGTGCATGCATCAGACGCCGCCGCGAATGTGGATCCTCGCCTCCTTTCAGGGCGCTCGCCGAATTCACTGCCGAGGAGCGCAAGGCGGGGAGGAAGCCGAACAGTAATGTTACGACGATGGTGAGCGCCAGTGAGAATCCAAGCACTCGCCAGTCCGCAGGCAGTTCCAGGCGCGCCGGATTGTTTGGCGGGTTGATCCGGGAGACCACGAAAGGTGCCGACCACCAGGCAAACAGCGTCCCGATAGACGCAGCGAGCAGGGCTATCAGAGCACTCTCCACCAGCACCATCTGTGCCAGGCGAAAGCGCCCCGCTCCCAGCGAGACCCGCAACGCCATCTCGCGTGTCCGCGCGGCTGCCTGGGCGGTCAGAAGATTCGCCACGTTTGCACAGGCAATCAGCAGCACCAGGGCGACTAAGACGCCCAGGACGGTCAGTGCCCGGCTGTACTCATGGCGCAGCCAGGAGAGTCCCGTAGCGGCGGGTTCCACCAGGATCGTCTGACTCAGGAAGTTCTCCAGGCGCCGTTTCGGCCAGCCCACGAACTTCTTGGCTCTCTCGCCCTGCACCGCTTGAAAGGTGGCCTGCAGACGGTCGCGAACTGCCCGTACGGATCCACCCTCCTTCATCCTCACGAAGGTTCGTATCCAGCCCCAATCGTCATGCGTCACACCCGCGTACATCATGGTGGGAAGGAAGACATCAGTGATGGTTCCGGGTTCGGTTCCAGTAAATGCCGGCGGCCCTACCCCGACGATTTGAAACAGATCGCTGCCCATACGAAAACTGAGTCCGAGCACCTTTGGGTCTCGCCCAAAGCGGAGTTTCCAGTAGTTGTAGGACAGCACCGCGTAGGGATGAGCTCCGGGTTCCTCGTCGTCGCTTTCGGTGAACAATCGTCCGAGAGCGGGCTTCAGTCCGAACGAATTGAACATCCAGCCTGAGACGAACTGGCGGTTGGCTTTTTCCATCTCCTGATCCGAGCCGTACGTGAGATCCACGCGCTCGCCCCAGGATGTTGCAATCAACTCGGCTTGATCCTTCACGGCTGCTCGCATGAGCTGGAACTGAGGGTATTCGTTGCTTTCGCCAAGTCTGAGGTTGCCGCCGGGGTCGTAGCCCTGCGTGAACATTGCATATAAGCGATCTGGATCTGCGATGGGCATCGGACGCACCAGGAGTGCATCGATCAGGCGAAACGCGGAGGTGCAAGCGCCGGTGGCTATGGCAAGCGAAAGGATTGCCGCCGCGGAGGTGACCCGGTTCCGGTTGAGCTGGCGCCAGCCGAATACTACGTCGGCGCGAAGGGAATCGAGTGACCAGCGCGACAAATAGGCCATCTCAGGACTATACCGACGCCGCGAGAACAGGTTACGCGAATCAGACTGCGGCGAGAGCGGGTTCGTCGGCCGCCGTGAAATACGAGCAGTCTGGGTGATGAAACACCAGCGCGCTGACGCTGGCTTCCGGATCCATCATGAAGCCGTCGGTGAGTTGTACGCCGATCTCCTCGGGACGCAACAGGCGGAACAGGCCTTGCTGCTCTTCGAGCTTAGGGCAGGCCGGATACCCGAAGCTGTAACGCTTCCCCCGGTAGCGCGATGTGAAGCGCTCCTGCATGGTCAACGTCGGGGGATCCGGGAAGCCCCAATCCTCGCGGATACGGCGGTGCAGCCACTCGGCGCAGCCTTCGGCAGTCTCGATGGCGAGCGCCTGCAGCGCGTGCGCCTTCACGAATTCGCCGTTCTGTTTGGCTTCCTCGCTGCGGACGCGGATTCCCTCGCCGGCGGAGACCACGAACATCGCCAGGTGATCCCGGCGCCCTTCGTCGGCGTCGAGGATGTAGTCGCTCAAGCAAAGACCGTCCGACTTGGCCTGACGCCCAAAGCGCCAGGTCTGAATCGGCGAAGTCCCGCCGGGTGCGAAGAGGTGCACGGCATTTCCGTCCCGTTCAGCCTCGAAGAATTGCCACACAGCGCGGACCTTCATGAATTCCGCGGCCCAGTGCTTCACTTCCTCCACCATGTGGAACAACTCGAGCGCTTTCGGATCGCGCTCGGACAGTAGTTTTTCGAAGTTGCCCTTGAACCCCATGTGCCGGCCGTACAGCATGTAAGGATTGATGTAACTCCAAACTTCGGCCAGATGGGGGACATCGCGGACCTTGCGATCCAGGTACGGCGCGGGCGGGATCGGGATGTCGGCGCGAACCTTGGGGCTGCGCGCTTCGCTCTCGGGAACAGCGGCCGGCGCGGGTGCTTCGAATCCGGGGCCGACCTCGTGGTGCGTGTGCGCGGCCATCACCTGCTCGCGAGTAGCCGGGTCCATGATCTCATTCATCAGGCGGAGCCCGGTCATGGCGTCCTTGGCGTAGAAGGTGGCCGATCCGTAGGCCGGCGCGATCTTGAAGTTGGTGAACTTCTCGCTCAGCGCGGCCCCGCCAACCAGCAGGGGGACGTTCACGCCGTGTTCGTGGAAGTCGGACGCGGTGGTCACCATCTGGTGCGCGCTCTTCACCAGCAGTCCGGAAAGTCCGATGGCATCCGGCTTGTGCTGTTCGTAGGCCTGGATCAGCTGTTCCGGCGGGACTTTGATCCCGAGATTGACGACGTTGTAGCCGTTGTTGGAGAGAATGATCTCCACCAGATTCTTGCCGATGTCGTGGACGTCGCCCTTGACGGTGGCGAGCAGCACCTTGCCGCGAGCGGCGCTCTCGCTCTTCTCCATGAACTGCTCGAGGTGATTCACGGCCGCCTTCATGGCTTCGGCCGATTGGAGCACTTCGGCAACGATCAGTTCGTTGTTATTGAACAGACGGCCCACTTCGGCCATGCCCGCCATCAGTGGACCGTTGATGATATCGAGAGGCGCGGCGCCTTCGGCGCGCTTGATCTCCAGGTCGGGGATAAGCCCGTCCTTGGTGCCCTCAATGATGTACGTCGCCAGCCGCTGATCGAGCGGCAGGTCGGCGGCCTTCTTCTTTTCCTTCTTGCCGGCTTTGCGAAAGTGCTCCGCGATGGCCGCGATGTGGAACTGGTTGACGGCGATCTTCTGGTCGCGCGTTTGCTGCCGCCAATCCTCCGGCACGCCCTGGAACTCGTCGTGGGCAGGGGGCGTGTTGAACAGCAGGTGCTCCGCCAGGCGGCGCTCCTCCTCAGGGATGGACGCGAAGCGCTCCAGCTTTTCGGCGTTGACAATGGCGAGATCGAGCCCGGCCTTCGTGGCGTAATACAGGAAGACCGAGTTCACCACTTCCCGGGCCGAGGCGGGCAATCCGAAAGAGATGTTGGACACCCCCAGGATCGTCTTCACCAGCGGCAGGTTTTCCTTCACCAGCCGGATGGCGTCGATGGTCTCCACCGCGCCGCCGATGTAGTTCTCGTCGCCGGTGGCGCATGGGAACACCAGCGGATCAATGATGATGTCGGTAGCGGGGATGGCGTACTTTTCGGTGAGCAGTTGGACCGAGCGCTGGGCCACAGCGAGTTTGCGCTCGCGGGTGAAAGCCTGGGCCTGTAGCTTGTCTTCGTCGATGGTGCCGACCACCAAGGCCGCGCCGTAGGCCTTGGCGATCGGGCAGATGCGTTCGAACTTCTCCTCGCCGTCTTCCAGGTTGATGGAGTTGATGATCGACTTGCCCTGGCAGTACGTCAACGCGAGTTCGGTGGCGCCGGCGTCGGTGGTGTCGATCATGATCGGCGCTTTGATCTTGCGGATCAACTTCTCGTAGAAAGGCGGGACGTCATTGGCCTCTTCGCGATCGCTCGATTGCAGGCACACGTCCACGATGTGGGCGCCGTTGCGGATCTGCCAGCGCGCAATCTCGGTGGCCTCTTCCCACTTCTCTTCGGCCACCATGTTCTTGAACAGGCGTGAGCCGATGACGTTGGTCCGCTCGCCGACGATGAGCGGGCGGTTCGATTCCTCGGCCTCGACGAGTTCGATGCCGGAGAAATACGTGCGCGGAGCGGGATCGCGGCGGGGGCGCGGAGCCTTGCCGTCCACCATGCTCGGCGATGGCCTGGATGTGGGCGGGGGTGGTGCCGCAGCATCCGCCGACAATGTTGAGCCAGCCGTGATCGGCGAACTTCTCGAGTTGCGCGGCCAGCGTTTGCGGCGTTTCGAGATAGGTGCCGTCCTCATTCGGCAGTCCCGCGTTCGGGTAACAGGAGATCCGCGCGGAGGCCATTTCGTGCAGCGTGCGGATGTGGTCCGTCATGAACTCGGGACCGGTGGCGCAATTGAGACCCACTGAGAGGAGGTCGGCGTGGGCGATGGAGGCGTACAGCGCGTCTGCCGTCTGCCCGGCCAGCATGGTGCCCATGGGCTCGATGGTGCCCGACACCATCACGGGAATCCGGCGGCCGAGTTCCTGGCGCAGGCGGCGGATGCCGAGCAGGGCGGCCTTGACGTTGCGCGTATCCTGGCAGGTCTCCACCAGCAGCACGTCGGCGCCGCCGTCCACCATGGCCTTGGCCTGCTCGTAGAAGTTCTCGATGAGTTCCGGGAATGTCACGCCGCCCGTGACCGTGATCGCTTTGGTGGTGGGCCCAATGGAGCCGGCCACGAAGCGCGGGCGGCCGGGGGTGGAGAACTCGTCGGCGGCCTGGCGCGCGATACGGGCGGCGGCGAAGTTCAACTCATAGGCGCGATCCTGCAGGCCGTACTCGGCCAGCACCAGGCGGGTGCCGCCGAAGGTGTCGGTCTCCACCATGTCGGAGCCGGCCTGGTAATAAGCGCGGTGAATGTCGAGGATGACATCCGGGCGCGTGATGACGAGGTATTCGTTGCAGCCTTCCAGGGCAGGCCCGCCGAAGTCGTCCGCTGTGAGATGGCGCTGCTGCACCATGGTGCCCATGGCTCCATCGAGGACGAGGATACGGGTCTCAAGGGCGTCGTATAGCGCCTGTTGCCGGATTTCGGGGTTGGTCATGCTCAGGAAGGTCGAACCTCATCCCATTGTATCAAGTGGGTCTTGCGTGCCGTCTCGGCACTCCCGCCGAAACTCGCGTCGGCAGGAGTGCCGACGCTGCACGCAGAGTGCGTGCGCCACCTCACTTGCCGCTTTGGATGTGCACGAGTTCCGGCTGCGAATCGGGTGCCTGCGCCGCCTTGATGGTCTGCTCGCCGCGCCAGAAATCGAAGTACGACACGTAGTGTACGCAGGACACCGTGCAGTACGGCGCGCAGGACTTCTCGGTGATGTACTCGCGGCGGATGTCGTCCACCGTGTAGCGATCGAGCGGCTTGGCCGGGTATCCTCGCTGCTGCGAGCAGTAGTGCACCAGCCCGTCCTCGCAAACGTAGATATAGCGCGAACCGGCGCGGCAACGCCAGTCGCTCGGCCGGCCGTCGGCGATGCTGTCCTGGAAGAAACTCAGGCGCGTGAAGTGGCGCTTTTCCAGCCGCTTCATCGTGCGGTAGATCTCGCGTTCGTTGTCGGCCAGCGGCCGCAGTTGCCCGGTTCCATCGTGGATGATGCCGATGGTGGAACTGAAGCCGAGTTCCACCGCGCGCCGTCCCACCACCAGCGCGTCGTCCGGGTTGCGGATGCCGCCGCCCACCACGGAGTTGATGTTCACGTGGAAGAGCGCGTGGTCGGCCAGAACCTGCAGCTTCTTGTCCAGCACCTTCAGGCTCTTCTTCGACACGTCGTCCGGCATGACGTTGTCGATGCTGATCTGCATGTGATCGAGCCCGGCCCGGTTCAGCCGCTTGACGCGATCCGGCGTCAAAAGGTAACCGTTGGTGATCAGGCAGGCGAGCGCCCCGCGGCGGCGCATGGCGGCGATGATGTCGTCCAGGTCGGGATGTAACAACGGCTCACCCCCGCTGAGGGTGATGATGGTGGTTCCCAGATCCGCGAGCCGGTTGATTCGCTCCACCATTACCTCCGTGGGTACCGGCTTCGAGACGGTATCGTACTCGTTGCAGTAGGTACACGAGAGGTTACACCGCCGTATGGGGATGATGTGCGCCATGATGGGGTGATCCGTATGGAACGCACCATAGGCGAGCAGACGCAACTCCCGCATTCGACGGGCGAGGGCAGTAAGATTTCGCTGGACTCGAAAGGCCCTGTCGGACATCAGGTTACCAACCATTGTAAACCTGAAACGGCAGATTAAGACTATGTTTAGGACCTATTCGGTCCTATTTGCAGGGTGAACGGACGCCAATTGAATTCGACGGGGCTAACGCGCGGTACCGGCGCGTGCCGGGATGGGTCCTGCCCCGCCTTGAATCGCTGGCGTCCGGCTGATCCAAAGAATCCCCGCCCCGACCACGATCAACGCCAGCGAGATCCACTGGGTGATGGACAGCGGCAGCCCAAACGGCAGTGCCTGCTCATGATACCGATAAAACTCGACCACGAAACGCAGCACCGAAGAGACCATCAGGTACAAACCGATGATGGTGCCCGGACGGTGCGGCTTCCCGAAGCGCCAGTACAGGAATCCGAACACCGCCAGCTCGCAGGCGAATTCATAGAGCTGAGTCGGGTGCAGCGGTTGAAATAGCGGAACGCCCGTGGTCGTCTGAGGGTTGGTAAAGGTGATCGCCCAGGGCCGGTCGCAGACCTTGCCCCAGCAGCAGCCCGCCGCGAGGCACCCCAGCCGCCCGATCGCATGGCCAATGGCGATCCCCGGAGCGAACGCATCGAACGTCTTCAGCCAGGACATTCCGAACCGTCGCGTATAGAAAAAGGCAAATGCCACGGCCAGCACCAGCCCTCCCTGGAACACTCCGGCCGCCTGCAAGGTGGAGAGGGTGAAGATCTCGCTGGGCTTGCTCAGGAAGAAGGGCAGGTCGAACAGGATCATCAGGATCTTGGCGCCGAGCAGTCCCGTCAGCGCGCAATAGATTCCGAGGTTCGTCAAACGTTCCTTGTCGAGTCCCGTCCGTTCGCCCAGCCGCACCGTGATCCACAGCGCGGTCACAAATGCCAGCGCGATCAGGACCCCATAGGTGGGAAGCGAATAACTGCCGATACTAATCAGTCTGGGAAACATGCTTTTCGTCCTGCCGGTGCCGCCCTCGCCAGATGTCGATGAGCAGCAGGCCGGCTCCAATGGTGATGGCGCTGTCGGCGATGTTGAAAGTCGGGAACACGTAGGAGCCCGCGTAGAACTCCAGGAAATCCGTCACCGCGCCGCGAAGAACGCGGTCGTACACGTTGCCCATGGCCCCGCCCAGCACCAGCGCCAGTCCCATTCGCAGAGTCAGCGTCGGAACCAGCCCTCCGCGCCACGGTTGCACCAGCAGCGCCGTGATGAACAGCATCACGCCCAATGCAAGGGCGATCAGCAGCACCGTGCGAAACTCGCTGCTCGATTCGGCGAACAACCCGAACGCCGCGCCGCGATTCTCCGTGTGCACGATGTTGAAAAAACCGGGAATTACGGAGTAGCTATCCCACGGCGTCACACGGTCGCGTATGGTCACCTTGGTGACGCGGTCCAGCGCGAAGATTCCGGCCGACGCGACGAACGGCGAGAAGCGGTCGATCATCGTCATCAAGCGCCCTTCAGCAACTCCTTTACCGCCGAAGCGCACGGGGCGCAGATAGTCGGAAAATCGCTGTCCTGGCCGAGGTCGGTGCGATATTTCCAGCACCGTTCGCACTTGGCTCCATCGGCCCGCTCCACCCGCACTCCCAACCCGCCGTCATTGCCGTTCGACAACGAAACCTGGGAAACGATGAAGAGGGCCGGCAACTCGGCCCGATACGTCTCGAGCAACGGGTAGAGATCGGTGCCCGCGTCCAGGTGGACCCGAGCCTCCAGTCCCGTGCCGATGAACTTCTCCTGTCGCGCCGTTTCCAGCACCTTCAGTACCTGGTCGCGAACCGGAAGAAGGCGATCCCAATTCACGGCGCGCTCCCGCGCCCGGTCGCCCAGTCCCGCCGTCAACTCTTCCGGCGTCGGGAACACATCCAGGTGGACACTTTCGGGAGCCTGTTCCGGCTTCACCATCTCTGTCCAGACCTCGTCGGTGGTGAACGTCAACAGTGGCGCCAGCAGGCGAACCAGCGCATAATTGACGCGGTAAATGGCGGTCTGTGCGCTCCGTCGCGCGTGCGAGTCGGCCGCGGTCGTGTAGAGCCGGTCCTTCAGCACATCGAAGTAAATGGAGCTGAGGTCAATGGTGGCAAAATCGTACGCCGCGCGGTACACCTTATGGAAGGCGTACTCCGCATACCACCCCAGGCACTTGCGGACCAGATCTTCGGTGCGCACCAGGATCCACTGGTCGATCTCGAGCAGTTCATCGGCCGGCACCGAATTCTTCGCCGGGTTGAAGTCGCTGAGGTTCCCCAAGGCGTAGCGGAAGGTGTTCCGCAACTTGCGGTAAGCGTCGCTGAGCCGTTCGAGGATCGTATCCGACAGGCGGACATCCTCGTAGTATTCCACCGACGACACCCACAGCCGGAGCACTTCCGCGCCGTACTTCTTGATGACCTTCTCGGGCTCGATCCCGATTCCGAGCGATTTCGACATCGCGCGGCCCTGCTCGTCGAGCGTCCAGCCAGAGGTGAGACATTCGCGAAACGGCGATTGGCCGCGCAACCCCACGCCGATGAGCAATGAACTCTGAAACCAGCCGCGATACTGATCGCCGCCCTCCAGGTACATATCCGCGGGCCAAGGCAGTCCCTCTTTTTCGGTCAACACGGCCAGGTGGCTCGATCCGGAATCGAACCACACGTCCAGGATGTCGGACTCCTTGCGGAAATCCGTTCCCCCACACTTGGCGCACTTCCCATCCGCGCCGAGCAGTTCGCGGGCCGTCTTCGTGTACCAGACATCGGCCGTGTGCTCGCGGATTTCCGCTACCACCCGGCGCAGCGCCTCGGGGTCGGTCATCGGCTCATTGCACGCTTCGCAATAGAACACGATGATCGGGACGCCCCACACGCGCTGGCGCGAGATGCACCAGTCGGGACGCGTCTCCACCATGTTCAGAAATCGTTCCTCGCCCCAGGCCGGCATCCACTTCACGCCCTTGGCGGCGGCCATGGCGCGATTGCGGAAGTCATTTCGCTCCATGCCGATGAACCACTGTTCGGTGGCGCGGAAGATGGTCGGCTTGTGGCAGCGCCAGCAGTGCGGATAGCTGTGCTCCACCTTCTGCTCCGCTACCAGCGCGCCGTGCTGCTTCAGGATCTCAATGACCATCGGGTTGGCCTGCCACACGGTCTTGCCGATGATCTCTTCGGGAAGCGTTCCGGCGGCGCCCTCGGCGTGGAAGAAACGGCCGCGCGCATCCACCGGACAGTACGTCTCAATCCCGTACTGCGCGGCCGATCACGAAGTCTTCCTGCCCGTGCCCGGGAGCGGTGTGGACCGCGCCGGTGCCCTGCTCGAGGGTGACGTGGTCGCCCAGGATGCCGAGCGAATCGCGTTCGAGGAATGGGTGCCGGAATACCGTGCCTTCCAGCGCCGCGCCTTTGAAGCGGGCTACCGTCGCCGGATTCGTCCAGCCGGCATTGGCCGTGGTGGCGGCCAACAGATCCTCGGCAACAATGTACACATCCCCGCCGGCGTCCACGGCCACGTAGTCAAAGGCCGGGTGGAAGGCGATGGCCATGTTGGCCGGCATGGTCCAGGGAGTGGTGGTCCAGATGAGGCCGTAGACCTTTCGCCCGGCCAGTTCCGGGGCGATCTTCGCCGGGTCGGAGGTCAGTGCGAAACGAACCCAAATCGACGGGCTGGTGTGGTTCTCGTACTCCACCTCGGCTTCCGCCAGCGCGGTGCGAATCGTTGATGCACCAGTTCACCGGCTTCAGTCCCTTGTAGACATAGCCCTGCTCCAGGAAATCGACGAACGCGCCCGCGATGACGGACTCGTATTCGGCCGACATCGTGATGTATGGGTTTTCCCACCGGCCGAAAATCCCGAGCCGGCGGAAGTCGTCGGCCTGCAGTTTCACGTACTTTTCGGCGTACTTGCGGCACGCCTGCCGGATCTCGGCCGCGCTCATGTGCGCCTTCTTCGAGCCGAGTTCGCTGTCCACTTTGATTTCGATGGGCAGACCGTGACAATCCCAGCCGGGGATGTAGGGCGCATCAAACCCGGCCATGCTCTTCGACTTGACTATGAAATCCTTCACCACCTTGTTGAAGGCGTGGCCCAGGTGGATCCTGCCATTGGCGTACGGTGGGCCGTCGTGCAGGATGTAGGTGGGGCGCCCCGCGCGGGCGCTGCGAATCTTGCCATACAGGTTCTCCCCATCCCACCGGGCGAGCATCTTGGGCTCCATGGTGGGCAGGTTGGCCTTCATCGGGAAGGCGGTGCGCGGCAGGTTCACCGTCTGCTTCAAATCGACTTGTGCTGGATCCATGCGGTCTTTCTTCCATGTTATCAGTGTGATCGTTTGAAAGCGCTGATCGATGAGGGCCGCATCAGATCATTCCCAACGGGACGTCGTGATCCGGGGACGGAAAGGCGCGATCGATCTCCGCGATGTCGCGCTCGGAGAGGCGCCAACCCTGCCCGCCGGCGTTCTCCCGAACATGTTCCGGATCCCCCGATTTGGGGATGGCGAAGACACCGTCCCGCGTCAGGAAGTTCAGCACTATCTGGCGAACGGTCTTTCCGTTCCTCGCCGCGACTTCTGCCAGCACCTTCCCGCCCTTGCTGGCCGGCTTCGGGAAGTCGCGATGGCCAAACGGACTGTATCCCATGACCGCGATCCCCTGTTCGAGGCAGTACGGGATCAGCTTCCGTTCGATGCCGCGATCGCCGAGATGATAAAGCACCTGGTTCGAGGCCAGCGGCTCATTCCGGAGTGCGCGCTGAGCGGCGCGGAGTTCATCTACATCGAAGTTGCTGACGCCGATGAGGCGAGTCATACCGTCGCGGACCAGGGATTCGAGCCCGCGCATCGTCTCGGCAATCGGATGGCTACCCGGCCAATGCAGCAGGTACAGGTCGAGCTGGTCGATTCCAAGCCGGCGCAGGCTGCGCTCGCAGGCCTTGCGGGTCCCATCGTAGGAGGCGTTCGAGGGCAGCACCTTGCTGACGATGAAGAGTCCGTCCCGACGGTCTGCGATAGCCTTCCCGACGATCTCTTCGGCACGGCCGCTGCCGTACATCTCGGCCGTGTCGATGAGCGTCATTCCCAGATCGATGCCCAGCCGTAGCGCTTCGATGGCGCGCTCTTCAGGTCCATTTTCGAGCATCCAGGTGCCCTGTCCGATGAGCGGAAGAGAGTGCATGATATGATCTGGCACGATGACAATCCGATCGGCGCGCTTTCGTTTCGCGGCGCTTCTTTCCATTTCACTCGCGATCACGGCAGGTGCGCAAGGCGCCGCCATCAAAGCCGGCAAGGCCACTGCCCTGGACCGTTACGTCCAGGCTCCCGACCCCAACTACAAGTTTGAACTGGTCAGCACGATTCCCGCCGAGGGTTATACCGCCTATGTGCTGGACATGACCAGCCAGGAGTGGAGGTCGCAGCAGGAGGTGAACCGCACCATTTGGCAGCACTGGCTGACCATCATTGTTCCGAAAAAGGTGGAGCATTCCACCGGGTTCCTCTTCATCACCGGCGGGGCGAACGGCGGGAAGGCGCCCACTACCGCCGATGCGGGTCTGGCGGATTCGGCGTTGACCACGGGATCCGTTGTCTCCGAACTGAAGATGGTGCCAAACCAACCGCTGGTCTTCGCCGATGACGGCAAGGACCTGAAAGAGGACGGCATTATCGCCTACACCTGGAGCAAGTTCCTGCACGGGGGCGACGACCGTTGGCCGGCCCGCCTGCCGATGACCAAGAGCGCCGTCCGCGCGATGGATACCATCACCAGGTTTCTCGCCTCGGCCGAAGGCGGCAAGGTCGATGTCAAGATGTTCGTCGTTTCGGGCGGATCCAAGCGCGGCTGGACTGCCTGGACCACCGCGGCGGTGGACAAGCGCGTGGTGGCGACGATCCCGATTGTCATCGACCTGCTGAATATCGAGCCTTCCTTCGAGCACCACTATCGCGCCTACGGTTTCTTCGCGCCCTCCGTCGCCGACTACGCCGAGAGAGGACTGATGGACTGGAACGGGGTCAAGCGCTACCGCGAACTGATGCAGATTGTCGAACCGTTCTCATACCGCGACCGGCTGACGATGCCGAAGTTCATTATCAACGCTGCCGGGGACCAGTTCTTCCTGCCGGATTCGTCGCAGTTCTACTTCGACGAGTTGAAGGGCGAAAAATATCTTCGGTACGTCCCGAACGCCGATCACTCTCTGAAGAACACCGACGCGCTGCCTTCCCTGGTTGCTTACTACAATGCGTTTCTGAAGGGCAAGCCGCGGCCCAAGTATTCCTGGAAGTTCCAGAAGGACGGCAGCATTGTCGTGCAAACGCCGGACAATCCCAAAGAGGTGAAACTCTGGCAGGCCACCAATCCGGAGGGCCGCGACTTCCGCATGGAGAAGATCGGACCCGCGTACAAGAGTTCTCCTCTGACGGATCAGGGAAACGGGACCTATGTCGCCAAAGTGGAAAAGCCGGCCAAAGGCTTCACCGCGTACCTGGTGGAACTGACGTTCGAAAGCGGCATCAAGTACCCGTTCAAATTCACCACTCCGGTGCGGATCATGCCGGACGTTTTGCCCTTTCCGCCCTATCAACCGGCGCAGCGGCCGAAGGCTGACTGAGGCCGGTCAATTCCCTTTTTTCTTCTTCGCTGGAGCCGGCGCAGGCGCTGCTTCCGGTTCTTCTCTTCGTCGGGGGGCGGGCTCGGCGAAAACCGGCTCCACGTTCTTGCACTCGCCCACGCGCAGCGGGAAGGTCGCCAGCGTCGTCCACTTGCCGGCGTCACGGTGCTCCACGCGGTAGGCCTTCGCCGCCGGATCGGGCCGCAGGCGCCAATCGGGGTTTCCGGATGGATCGCGCGTCTTCCTCAAACGGATCGGCTCTGCGCTCACCTGGCGGACGTTCCAAGCCTCGCCGCCGGTCAGCGATTCGCACAACTCGTGCCGCGCGCCGGTCTCGCCGGCACTTCCACGGTCGATCAGCAGCGTTCCGTTCGTTCGCGAATCGAACCAGAACTGCTCCACCAGGCCCGGATGCGATTCATCGAAGACGAACCGCTGCCGCCAGGTCTTACCGCCATCGGTGGTCAACAGGAAGAACGGGTCGTGAGGCCGTCCGCTCAGGGTCTGCCCGGCGATCCACCCTACTTCGAAATCGAAGAACTGAATCTGATCGAGTCCGGCTGCTCGAATGCGTGCATGGGGCTCCGTCCAGGTGTGTCCGCCGTCGGAACTGGCCAGGAGGATAGAGGCCACGGTGGCTCGTTCGCCGTGGAGATTTCCGGTGATGAAGATTTTCGGACCTACCGCCTCGATCGACGAGAGTTCCAGGTATACCGGGCATGGCTCATGGGTCGAACAGCTTTGCCCGATCACATCCAGGTCCTCCGCCGTACATTGGAACTGAACGTGGGCAGGGCCTTGAGCGCACAGCGCGGCGGTAAACGCGAGAGCGGCGAACTCCCTCATCGGTGTTCTATTCTAACCCGGCTCTTCGAGATCGGGAATCAGATGGATGGTCGGGTATTCCGGAAGGCGTTGACCTTGCTCGATGGCAGCGAGCCAGCGCAAGCCTTCGTCGAACATCCGAGACGTATCCACCTCCTCGTAGGACGGCAGGTAGGGCGCGAGTTTGGCGATCCCTTTGCGCAACTGACGGAGAGCTCCCAACGGGTTATCGCGTCCTTCGTGGTAGAAGGCCACGGCAAAGTGGATGATGGACTGTAAGAATAGCTTTCGCGGCCCCGATTCTTCGAGCCAGACGCCCTCCAGGACCTCATGGCATTCAAAGAACTCGCGGGCGTTGAAGTGGGCAAGGCCCCGTTCCAGACCGGCTTCCATCGGGAATCCTTCAGAGGCCGCACGTCGCATCTTTCAGGAGGGCAGGGGAGTAGGGCGGTGGCCCGAAGGCACGGCAAAGAAGAGCAGCCATGATGATCAACTTCCATGGTGGCACGAGATGACCGTCGGGTGAAACGCTACGTGTTTCGCGGCTTCTGCTAGAGTCAGGGTAGCCGTGTGGCGCTGGTTCAAAACTGGGAAGAATGCAGACGAAGCCCCTCTGACAGGCGCACCCGCCCAGGCGCGGATGAAATCCTACTCCGCAATGAGCGGATACGTCTACCAGTACGTATTTGTGGGACAGCGCCCGGCTACCCGCGACCGCCGCCCCGGCATGGAGTACGCGTTCACGGTGTCGTACGACCGCAAGACCCAACACCGCATCTGGGTGTTCGTGTCCGATGATGCCATTGCCGGCTGGATGGCCGATCAGCAGCGCACACTCAGCAACAGTGAACGGTACGGCGTCGCCAAGATGGCCTTGCGCAACGCTTTTGACCAACGCGTCCCCGGCGAGATCCACGACCCCATCGCGCCCGACGCGGAAGAGGTCAGGACCATTCTGGAAGAGCTGGGGGTCTAACCGCCCGTGATAAGACCGGCTCCCTTACGGTCGCGGCTCGGCAAGTCGCTGATTCTACAGAGCCGTGCACGTCAGTAAGCGGTCAGTCGGTCGGCGGACCGCCCGGTCCACCCGCGCGTCTCGGCTGCGGCTTTGGAAGCGGCTTGCGGGGCAGCATCTCGTCGCGCATCGCGGTGTGGTAAGCGAACGCGGCGACAATCGCCGCTGCCTGCATGAGGTCGCCCTTCTGCACCCGATCGTAGACGTCCATGTTCGAGTGGTGCGTCCGGCTCATGTATTCCACGGGATCCTGGATGAACTGGAACCCGGGGAGGCCGACGGCATCATAAGACAGATGGTCCGTACCACCGGTGTTGCGGATGGTGAGCGTGGTGAAGCCGAGATCGCGGAACGGTTCCATCCATGCCTGGAAGATCGGCCGGACCATATCGTTACCCTGCAGATAGACTCCGCGGAGTTTCCCAGTCCCGTTGTCTACGTTGAAGTAGCCGGCGAGCTTAGCGTGCTCGGCGGTCGGCTTCATCGTTTCGGTGTCGGCAAAGTGCTCCTTGACGTACGCGCGGGAACCCAGCAGTCCTTCCTCCTCACCGCCCCACAGTCCCACGCGGACCGTGCGGTCGAGCTTCACGTTCATGCTCTTCAGGATGCGCATGGCCTCGATCATGACGGCTGCGCCCGCGCCGTTGTCGGTGGCGCCGGTGCCACCCTGCCAGGAATCCAGGTGGCCGCCCAGCATGACGATCTCGTCCTTCTTCCGTCCCCCTTCGAGATCGGCGATCACGTTGACGCTGCTCGTGTCATTCAGGAATTCGGCCTTCACGCTGAATCCCACTTTGACCGGGATCTTATGCTCGATCAGCCGGACGATGCGGTTATAGTGTTCGGGCGTGATGACGACCATCGGTGGAGGGACGGGGTCCTTGGCGTCGCGTGAGCCGCCCTGGCTGCCAAACACCGTACCACCGTCGCCGACCGTGCCGCTCTGCACCACCACTGCCGGTGCTTCGTCGTGCAGAAATTGCGTCAACTTGGTGCGGAACTCGCGCATCTGAGCCATGTTCCGGGCGGGTTGCGGGTCGAAAGAGGAGCGTTCGCCGCCGCGCCGGGGGCCAAAGCCGAAAGTGGGAGCGCCGGGTTCGGGAGCGACGGCAGTCTCGGCCAGCTCCGCGTCGGTGTACCGCTTCGTCGGAGAGGCTGTAATCGCGCTCAGGTTACGAGGTTGGGAGATCAGGACGATTTTGCCCTTCAGTTTCCCCTTGAACTTTTCGAGATCCTCGGTGGTCCCCATGATCGCCAGGACCGGTTCGCCGGTCACCAGTCCGTCCGTTCCGGGCGACCAGGCCAGGGGGAATCCGATGATCGGCGCATACTGGGGCTCGAGCAGGTGTCCTTCGTAATGCGAGAAATCCCATCCACGGCCGAATTCCCATTTCTCGAGTTTGGCGGGGATGCCGTATTCCTGCATCCGTTTCACCGCCCAGTCGGCCGACTGGCGGTAACCGCGGGAGTTGGCGACGCGCGGACCGTACACGTCTGTCAGGTAGAACAGGTGGTCCATCACCTTGGAGTTCTCAAACGCTTCGGCGCGGATCCGCTGGATGATCGATAGGTCCACGCGCTCCTCCGCGAAGAGGAACAGCGGGATGGAGATTGCCAGGGCCGTGAAAGAAAGCAGTAGCTTGGAGAGTAGAGTGCGGGACATGTTAGTAGGTTAGATAACGAGGGTATCAGAAAAATGGCGACTCCCGGAACCCTCCTGGTTACACCGCCGGGAAGCCGGGAGTACTTTGACGGGCTACAATTCTTGGTAGCAGCTTGAAAATCACCATCTCGAAAGAGAATTACCTCAAGGCGATTGCCGAGGCGGAGTCCGAAGGAGAGACGGTCATCGCGGCCACATTGAGCCGGTGGCTGAATGTCTCGGCGCCCGCCGTCACCATGGCCATCCGGCGGCTGAAGCGGGACGGCTTGATCCATGTCAGTTCCGAGGGATACATCCGACTGACAGATGATGGCCGGGGCATCGCCAACCGCCTGCTCCATCGCCACCATCTAATCGAGAGGATGCTTACCGACATCTTCGGGATGGAGTGGTACAAGGTCCACGACGAGGCCGAACAACTCGAGCACGCCGTTTCCGCCGACTTTGAGCAGCGGCTGGAGGACAAACTCGGCGCCTCCGGGACCTGCCCGCACGGCAATGTGGTCGGTATGGACACCCCGGAAGACCGGCGCAACCGCGGCTGGCGGAAGCTCTATGAGATCGAGGCCGAGGCTCAGGTGGTCGCCATATACGAGCGGGACCGCAAATTGCTCGAGTTTCTGAACAGCCTCGGAATCCGTCCTGGAGTGACGATCGCAATCCTGTCGCGGAACTATGATGAGACCCTGACTTTGTTGGTGGAGGGACGGCAGATCCAACTGGGTCGTCCCGCAGCCGAGAAGGTCTGGATCGCCTAACCCGCCCTCTACAGTAATCTTAAATACTATTAAACGTCAACCTGGTTGCGTTAGATGCAGCGCAACGCCACAAGCCTGTTGCAATATTCTACAAATACCCGAAGTTATTGATTCAGTAGAGGTTTCACCATCCGTCCGTGGGTATTCCCATCGCCCTGTAGGATTTTGCAACAGGCGAGAGATTTGGCTCTTAGGGCTAAGGTATCTGTTTTCTTAACGTTACGTTACTGGCTACAAAGGTGCATTGGGAGAAACGAAAGGTAAACTACTATGGCCGTCCTACTCGTACTCTCAACCTTCCTGGTTTTCATTGTGATTGACTTCGTTCTCAGCCGTAACAAGAAAAAGGTCATCGAAAGGGCACCGTCCGTGCACGGGCCCAGCACTGTTCCCATGCTCAGTTCCGCGTCTATCGAAGGCATCCTGGTGCCCGACCAACTCCGGTTCCATGCGGGTCACACGTGGCTCTTTGAAGAGCATTCCAAGCTCGCCCGCGTTGGAGCGGACGCCTTGGCGATCCGCGTCATGGGCTCCATCGACAAGATCGAACTTCCGAAACCCGGCCGCTGGGTTCGTCAGGGGCAGAAGACCTTCAGTTTCTGGACCGGCGGAGAGAAAGTGGAACTCGTGTCGCCTGTCGAAGGCGAGGTGGTCGAGATCAATCCCGCCGTTGTGAAAGACCCCGCGCTCGCCGTCAAGGACCCGTACGGCAACGGCTGGCTGGTGAAAGTCTCCGTACCCGAGCGGGAAACGGTAGAACGGAATCTGCTGCCACAGTCCCTTGTGCGGACGTGGATGAAGGACGAGGTTCGGCGCGTCCGCGCCGCTGCTCCCCAGTTAGCCCAGGTAGCGGTTATGGGCGGGGGGGCGGTGAACACCGGAAGCCACGATCAGTCGTGGCGAGCTCTGACGCATGATGTTTTTCTCAACTAGTTTGAGACACATGATGAAAAATACAGCAGATTGGGTGTAGAATTTAGGATAAAGAGACCTCAAAATGTCAAGGGCCATCCTTTACGACAGTACCCTATGCATCGGGTGCAAGCAGTGCGAAGAGGCCTGCACCAAGCGGTGGGGCATGCCGTACAACGACCAAGTTGCGGCGGAAGAGAAGATCTCCGCCCACAAACTCACTACTGTCCGCACCTTCGGCGACAAGTTCAGCCGAAAGCTGTGCAACCACTGTCTGGAACCGACCTGTGCTTCCGTCTGCCCGGTTAAGGCGCTGCAAAAGACGGATTTCGGCCCAGTCATTTACGACGAAACCCGCTGCATCGGATGCCGGTATTGCATGCAGGCCTGTCCCTTCCAGGTTCCCACTTACGAGTGGTCCAGCCGCACTCCCCGGGTGAAGAAGTGCAATATGTGTTACGAACGGCAGAAGGAAGGCCGACCGACAGCGTGTACGGAAGCGTGCCCCGTCGGCGCTACCATCTGCGGGGAGCGCGATGCCTTGATTCGCGAGGCCCAGAACCGGTTGGCGAGCAAGCCAAAAGAGTACTACCAGAGAATTTACGGGCTCCGCGAAGTGGGCGGCACCAGCGTGCTGTACCTTTCGGCGGTGCCGTTTGAGCAGATCGGGCTGAATACCAAGGTTCCGATGGAACCCGTGCCGGCGATGACCTGGCGCGCCCTGTCGTTCGTTCCCGATGTGGTTACGGCCGGTGGAACCCTGCTAGGCGGCGTCTATTGGATTACCCACCGGCGTGAGGCGGTGGCCAAAGCAGAGGGACGCAAAGGAGGCCGGAAATGAAGTTTGTGAACGCCATTCGACGCAACCTGACTTTCTGGCGAGTGGTCTTCGCTTTGATCATGATGGGTGGCCTGTACGCCACCTACTTGCGCGTCTTTTTCGGCTTGGGCGCATCCACGAACCTCAGTGACCAGTTCCCGTGGGGCATCTGGATCGGATTCGACATTCTGTGCGGGGTCGGCCTGGCGGCCGGCGGGTTCACCATCGTCGCTATCGTACATATCTTCAATATCGAGCGCTACAAACCCATCCTTCGTCCCACGATTCTGACCGCCTTTCTCGGCTACGTGCTGGTAGTGGTCGCCTTGATGTTTGATTTAGGCCGTCCGGATCGCATCTGGCACCCCATGGTGATGTGGAATCCGCACTCGGTGATGTTCGAGGTGGCTTGGTGCGTAATGCTCTACAACACGGTGCTGGCGCTCGAATTCGCGCCGGCGGTGTGCGAGCGTTTCGGATTGCACACCACGCTCAAATGGATCAAGGCGATCTCGGTGCCCCTGGTGATACTGGGCGTGGTGCTCTCCACTCTCCACCAATCCTCATTGGGCAGCCTCTACCTGAGCGTTCCCAGCAAGCTGTATCCGCTGTGGTACACGCCGTTTCTGCCGGTGTTTTTCTACATTTCGGCGATCTGTGTGGGGCTGGCCATGTGCATTTTTGAAGCCCGGCACTCGGCCAAAGCCTTTCAGCGGGACATGCATATGCCGCTGATGAACAACCTCGCACGGATCCTGGCCGTATTGCTGTCCTTCTATCTGATGCTGCGTTTCCATGACCTGCGGCACCGCGAAGTGCTGAACCTGCTGTTTGTGCCGCGGATGGAGACGTATTTGTTCTGGCTCGAAATTGGGCTTACGGCGGCCGGCATGGGGCTGTTGTTCTTCCGGCGCGTGCGGATCAGCCCGGACGCACTCTACGTGAGTTCGCTGTTAGTGATCTTCGGCTTCCTCGCCAACCGGCTCAACATTAGCCTGACCGGGATGGAGGCGTCCTCCGGTACGCATTACATTCCGAAGTGGACCGAGATCATGGTGACACTCAGCGTCGTGGCACTCGGGTTCGCGATTTTCCGGCTCGTGGCTAAGTATTTGCCGGTATTCGACGAACCGCACGAAGGGGAGTTGGAAGCGGAGACCGAGCACGAAGCAGTCGACGAACTCGTGATGACACGTTAACGTCCGGCGGGAGGATTTGCCATGGATAACGCGAGCCGGTCTTTCAGAATCGGCATCGCGGCGAAACTCGCGGTTTACCTGGTGCTCGGCACGGGGGCGGTGTTCCTGTTGTTCGCAATCTGGAACATCCGCGTACATCGCGCCCATGCCGAGACGCTGGTGAAGCAACATGCTACCGGCATCGACGAAGTCATCCAGCGCAGTACGCGGTATCACATGCTCCGCAATGACCGCGAGGCGCTCGAACAGATTATCGCCGATATCGGCAGTGAGCCCGGCATCCGGCGGATCCGTATCTATAACCGTCAAGGGCGCGTCAGTTTCTCCGACAATAACAAGACTCAAGACCGAGACACGAAGCTCGACGTGGACCGTCCCGACCTCGAGAAGGTGGACCGGGCCATCGTGCGCATCGTCACCGATTCCCGGGGCGAGCGCTTCGTGGACTCCATCCGTCCCATTTGGAATCAGAAGGGCTGTTCCAGCGCCGCCTGCCATGAACATCCACCTACCCAGCGCGTGCTCGGCACCATCGATACCCACCTTTCCCTGGCCGAGGTGGACCGGGAAATCGCCGCTCAGCAGACCCAGCTCTGGCGTTTCACACTGGTGGGCCTGTTTTTCATCATGGTGGCCAGCATCGCCTTCGTGTTTTTGGTGCTGCACAAGCGCATACACGAACTGAAATACGGGATCAAACGCGTGGCCGACGGCGACCTCAAGCACCGCATGCCGGTGCGGTCGGGAGACGAGCTGAGCGAACTGGCCGCGTCATTCAACAAGATGACCGCGGAACTGGACAAAGCCCGCACGGAACTGATTGAACGAACCCAGAACTCGCTCATCCAGAGCGAGAAGATGGCATCCCTTGGCAAGCTGGCGGCGACCGTGGCGCATGAGCTGAACAACCCGCTGTTCGGCATCCTGACCTACGCCCGGCTGGCCCTGAAGCAGGTGAAGCGCGAAGAGTTGACGCTGGAGGAGCGGGAGCGGCTGGCCGACAAGCTGACGCTGATCGAGCGGGAGAGTAAGCGCTCCGGCGAAATCGTAAAGAACCTGCTCACGTTTGCCCGCCAGGCTCCGCGCAAGGTGGCTGAGCACGATTTGAACCAGTTGTTCGAACGGGCGCTGGCCGTGGTTCGCCACCGTTTGGAACTGCAGCAGGTGACGCTCGATTCGAAACTCGATCCGAACCTTCCGAAACTGCCCTGCGATGAAGGCCAGTTGCAGCAGGTGATGCTGGTGCTGCTGGTGAATGCGATCGAGGCGATGCCGGAACGCGGGACCTTATCGGTCCGCAGCTACCTGAACGCCGGCACGGAGGTATCGATCAGTATCAAAGACACGGGGTCGGGCATCGCCCAGGACGTCATGTCGCACATCTTTGAGCCGTTCTTCACCACCAAGGCCGAGACGAACGGTTCGGGATTGGGTTTGGCCATCGCGCACGGAATCATTGCGCAGCACGGCGGCACCATTACGGTTCAATCAGAGCCAGGAAAAGGCGCCGAGTTCACAATTTCACTGCCGTTGGCGAATCCGTTGGCGGCCGAGAAAAAAGCGGAGGTTGTTTGTGAGCAAGGGTAAGGTTCTGATCGTTGACGACGAGGGCGTGGTTCGGAGCTCCCTGACGGAATGGTTTGCCAGCGAGGGCTATAACTCCAAGGGCGTCTCCAACGGGCGCGAGGCGCTGGACATCGTAGACCGGCAGGATTTCGATGTCGCCCTGGTGGACCTGAAGATGCCCGGGATGGACGGTGTTGAGCTGCAGCGCCGGCTCTTCGACAAGGATCCCGAGCTGACGGTCATCATCATGACGGGCTTCGGAACCGTGGACACCGCGGTGAAGGCCTTGAAACAGGGCGCCTACGATTACCTCACCAAACCGGTGGATCCGGACGAACTGTCGCATACCGTCGAGAAGGCGATGGAGCACCGGCGGGCCCGGCAGGAGAACGTCCAGCTTCGCGAGTGCCTGGAGGAGATCTTCCCCACCACCCACATGATCGGCAAGAGCCTGGCCATGCAGCGCGTCGTGGAACTGGTGGAGATGGTGGCTCCGACGCCCGCTACGGTCCTCATCACCGGCGAGAGCGGTACGGGGAAGGAGATCATTGCCCGCGCCATTCATGCCGCCAGTCCGCGCCGGCACATGCCTATGGTGGTGATTCATTGCGGCGCCCTCACGGAAACTCTGCTCGAGAGCGAGTTATTCGGCCACGAGAAGGGTGCTTTCACAGGGGCCCAGAACCGGAAGAAGGGGAAGTTCGAACTCGCCGAGGGCGGCACGGTATTCCTGGATGAGATCGCCGACATCAGTCTCAGAACCCAGACCGACCTGCTACGGGTCCTGCAGGAACGCGAGATCGTGCGAGTCGGCGGCAACGAAACCATGAAGGTGGATTTCCGTTGCATCGCGGCTACCAACAAGGATCTTCCGGCGCTGGTGGAGGCGGGCACCTTCCGGCCCGACTTGTTCTACCGTCTCAATGTCGTCTCCATCGAGTTGCCCTCGCTGCGGCAGCGCAAGGATGATATCCCCCTGTTGATCGACCACTTCCTGCAGAAGTTCTCGCAAGCCATGAACCGTCCGGTCCCCGAACTGGCGCCCGATGCGCTGGCCTTGCTGCTGAGCTACGATTGGCCCGGCAACGTCCGCGAACTCGAGAACGCCATCGAACGGGCCCTGGTGATCCGGCGCGGGCCGCGCATCGAAGCCACCGATTTCCCGTTCCAACTCGCGCAGCCGCCCAAAGCCAACGGCCGGTCGCTTGAGGACGTCGAACGCGGGCATATCGAGGGCGTGGTCCGGGAGACTTCGGGCAACCTCTCGCAGGCCGCTCGCATTTTGCACATCGACCGCACCACGTTGTACAACAAGCTCAGGCGGTACGGATTGCGCTAGAGTATTCCAACTCCGCTCAGGGAGCGGTGTGCGATGCCGGGGCGGTGTTCACCGCACTCGCCCGGTCAGCCGGTACGAGGATCGCGGCGCGGAACGCCGGGATCGAAAATAGCGCCGTTACCACGATGTTTGTCAGAGAGTTTTCACCCCCGTTCCCCACGCTGTGTTAGAGTTCAGAATCATGGCATCGCGCAGCGTAAACAAAGTGATCCTCGTTGGCCACCTGGGCCGGGATGCCGAGACCAAATTCACGCCGTCCGGCGTGTCTATGTGCAAGTTCTCGGTAGCCACCAACCGCCGCTGGAAAGACCAGCAGACCGGCGAGTGGAAAGAAGAGACGGATTGGACCAATGTCGTTCTGTGGCGTCAGGAGAACCTGGCGACCTACTTGACCAAAGGAAAACAGGTCTACGTCGAAGGGCGTCTTCAGACGCGAAGCTACGACGACAAAGACGGCAAAAAGATGTACATGACGGAAGTGGTGGCCGACGACGTGATCCTGCTCGGCGGGCGCGGCGGCGATGCCGGACCGTCCGCACCCGAAGAGGACTACAGCCAGATGGCGTCCATGCCGCGAAGCGCCCAGCAGCAGCGTCCGCGCCCGGTGGCGGTGCCTCCTCCGGCACCGGCTAACGAGCCGCCCCTGAGCGGCGGCATCAGCGACGAAGACGTACCGTTCTAGGCCTCACCGTTACTGTTGCCCGCGCCCGTCAGGTCGGCGCATAATGGCCTGACATGGCGAACTCGCTGGACAAGATTAACCACATCGTCGTCCTGATGATGGAGAACCGTTCGTTCGATCACATGCTGGGATTCCTCAAGAGTCCTGGCTACCCCATCGAAGGACTCACTGGGACGGAGTCCAATCCGGTCAGCTTCCTTCCCGGCGCGCAACGAATCACCGTGTCGCCGGATGCCCATGCCTCCCACGACCTGTCCGTCGATCCGAACCACGATGTCGATCACGTCAACGTGCAGTTATTTGGCTACGCCACGGGGCCCAATCCGGCGATCTCTGCCCGAAATCAGGGTTTCATCGTGGACTACGCAGCGCAGAAAGGCAGCACGCCCTCAACCGCGCCCAACATCATGCGGTGCTTCTCCGAAGAGAACCTGCCGGTATTGAGCACGCTCGCCAAGGAGTTCACGGTTTGCGACCACTGGTTCGCGTCCATGGCCGGGCCAACCTGGCCGAACCGGTACTTCGTGCATTGCGCGACTTCGGACGGGCAGGTGGACAGTAAGAGGATTAACCGCCGGACCATCTACGACAACCTCAGCGCGCAAAATGTCAGCTGGTTCATCTACTTCGGCGATGTCGCCCAATCCTGGGCCATCAAGTCGCTGGCTCTGTCCGGCAATAGCGGACCATGGGGGACCGTCTTCAGCGGAATCTGGTACTTCGCCGACGCTGCCCAGCGGGGCGCCCTACCCGCCTACACCTTCATCGAGCCGCGCTATCTCATCGCGCCGAATGACCAGCATCCGGATCACGACATTCACCACGGAGAGAACTTCATCGCCGACATATACGAAGCCCTGCGCAGCTCACCGGCGTGGAACGAAACGCTCCTAATCGTCGTGTACGACGAACATGGCGGTATCCACGATCACGTGACGCCTCCGGAGGCCGTGAATCCAGACGGAAAGATATTCCAGAGCCCCCAGTTCAATTACGCTTTTGACCGGCTCGGTCCGCGCGTTCCGGCGATCCTGATATCGCCGTGGATTCCACGCGATATCGATCACACGGTTTACGATCACACCTCGATACTCGCCACGGTCAAGAAGCGCTTCGGGTTGCCGGATTTCCTGACCCGCCGCGACGCTGCCGCCGCTACCTTCGAGGATCGCCTGTCGCTCACCGCGCCCCGAACAGACGCGCCGATGACGCTGCCTCGCGCGGCGGGCGCCTTCGCCCTGGAAGCTCCGACCATCTGGCCGGAGAAGACGAACGATTTCCAACAGGACATGCAGGCGCTCTCCGCTGAGCTCAGCCAGGATCCCGAGGCTCATCCTAACGTGCGATCCGTCGCCGCGCGCGTGTACAACCGGAAGGATCCGATCTGACCAGGAGCCGGGACGTCAGAGCTTCTTCAGCAACTGCTTGGCCTCGTGGAGACCGTCGAACTGCTTCTCGGCGGCCTTGAACTCCCGCGTGTGGACGCAACGGCGCACGCCCCTGTGCTCCACCGGGTAGCGCAGGTGCAGCATCTCGTGGAACATCACGTATTCCACTACCAGCTTCGGGACCGCCGGACGATCCAGCAGTTTACTGAGTACGATGACGTGGTGAGCCGGATCGTAGTGGCCCAACGTCCCCCGCGAGACACGCTGGCTCCACCCGATCGCAGGCCGCGCCATCAGGCCGAAAAAGTACTTGAAGTTGATTTCCTCGAAGATGGCATCCAGGTTGTACACGTCGCCGGCGGCCGGAGCCATGAGCTTTCGTCCGCGCTCCTGGCGGGCACTCTCCAGCGTCCGCCGCACATCGTGGCGGTTGAGGTAACGCCGGTATCGGTTTGCGTGATCGGACGGAACGCGCTTCCGGTACAGCTTGGCGATGAGAATGAAGACTAGCGATTCGAGCACGGGGGCCGGCGCATTCTCGAGCAGGTCGCTGATACGGAACTCCAGGCGGCTCTCTTCCATGCGAATAAACGAATTCGCGCTGGTGAACGCACAGAAGTGGATTTCTATGGCGGGCAGCGGCGTGCGAGGCCGTAGTTCCCGGAACACCCGAGCGCAGATTTGTTCCGGAGTCTCGAAGAAAATCGCGGTTTCCAGTCCGGTTCCGGCCACTCGGTTCGATAGTAGCAAATAGACCCGTGCGGTTGCCTAAGGTGATTTCTGATGTTGAACTCCGGTATTCTGTTCTTTTTGGAGGATTTTTGCCTACACCCAAGATCACGGCGCTGGGGTGCTACACTCCCCCGCGCCTCCTCACGAACCTGGACCTCGAAAAGCTCGTAAACACGAACAACCAATGGATTCTGGAACGTACCGGGATTCGTGAGCGCCACATCGCCGATCCCGACCAGGCGACATCCGACCTGGCCGTTGCGGCGGCAAGAGTCGCGCTCGAGAGGCGCGGCATCAGCGGCCGGGAACTCGACGCCATCATCGTGTGTACCGTCACCCCGGATATGATGTTCCCATCGACGGCCTGCCTGGTTCAGCATCAACTGGGCGCGAAGGGCGCCTGGGGATTCGATCTCATCGCGGCCTGCTCCAGCTTCGTCTACGGGCTGACCACCGCGGCGCAATTCGTCAAGGCCGGCTCGCACCAGAAGGTGCTCGTCATCGGTGCGGATACCATGTCGCGGATTATCGACTACACGGACCGGGCCACCTGCATCCTGTTCGGTGACGGAGCGGGCGCCATGCTGGTGGAACCCGGCGAAGACGGCGAAGGCTTCATGGGCTTTCTGAACGAGATCGACGGCTCCGGCGCCGATTTTCTGAAGATGCCCGCCGGCGGAAGCCGTATGCCCCCCTCGCACGAGACCGTCGACAAGCGGCTGCACTATGTAAAGCAGGACGGACAGCAGGTATTCAAGTACGCGGTGCGCAAGATGTATGAAGCCTGCCGCGACCTTCTTGCCAAGACTGGGGTCTCTGCAAAGGACGTAAAGCTGATGGTGCCGCATCAGGCTAATCGCCGGATCATCACCGCTGCCGCCGAAAGGCTTGGCATCGACTGCGACAAGGTGATGATCAATATCGACCGTTTCGGCAACACCACCGCAGCCACCATTCCCCTCGCCACACAGGATGCCGTCGATGAGGGCAGATTGGCCAAGGGCGATATCGTGCTCTTTGCCGCCGTCGGGGCCGGGTTCACCGTGGGCACCAATCTGTGGCGCTGGGCCTGCTGAGGGTTGTCCGCATTTCATAGCGGCGCACGCACTCTTGCGTGCCGTCTCGGCAGTCTCGGCACTTTGCCGAGACCAGCGTCGGCAGGAGTGCGACGCTGCACGCTGAGAACGTGCGCCACATCGCAGTGCTACGCTGTAACCATGACTGGGCCACTCGAAAAGCTGGAGCAGTGGGACGACTTCGTCGCCGCCCGCTACGATCCGAACAAGAAGCAAAATGAATTCCGCAACTACGAGCATGCCAGCTCGGGTGTGCGCGAGTTCTATCGTCTGAACCACACGCTGCAGACTCGGGACTTCGTGCTCGAGAAGAAGCGTCAGTACACGCCGCTGACGCAGCGAAAGATGGGGATTTGGGAAGCTCTCGAATACCTGAACACGCTGGTGGACGACTCCGATCCCGATACCGACCTGAGCCAGATCGAGCACAACCTGCAAACCGCCGAAGCCATCCGCCGCGACGGGCATCCGGATTGGTTTGTCCTGACCGGCCTGGTCCACGATCTAGGCAAAGTGCTCTGGCTCTACGGCGACCAGCAATGGGCCGTTGTCGGCGACACGTTTCCGGTCGGGTGCGCTTACTCGGACAAGATCGTCTTCAGCGAGTTCTTCCTGGACAACCCGGACTTTCGCCGCCCCGAATATCAAACCCGGCTGGGCGTCTACGAAGAAGGTTGCGGGTTAGACCAGGTGGACCTCTCCTGGGGGCACGACGAATACCTGTACCACATCACCAAGCCGTACCTGCCGGAACCCGCGCAGTACATGATCCGGTATCATTCCTGCTACCCGATCCACCGCGAAGGGGCGTACGCGTACCTGATGAACGACCACGACCGCGAGATGTTCCAGTGGGTGCGCGCGTTCAACCCTTACGATTTGTATTCGAAAGGGGAGGCCAAGCCCAACGCCGTCGAACTGCGTCCGTACTATGAGAACCTGATCGCGAAATACTTCCCGAAGGAAATCGCGTTTTAACGCCTTACAGGCATTTCGTGAAGGCGTCCAGGAAGAGATCCACGCCTGCCGGTGAGGCCAATGGCCCCATCAGTCCGATGCGGAAGATCTTGCCGGCCAAGGGGCCGAAACCTCCGGCGATCTCGATGCCGTGCTCGTTCAACAGGCGCGTACGGACCTTGGCATCGTCCACTCCCGGGGGCACGCGTACCGTGTTCAGGTTCGGGATGCGGCTTCCCGCCGCCACGTGCATGCCGAGACCCATGGCCTCAATCCGCCGCACAAAGTACTCATGCGCCTCGCGGTGGCGATTGAAGCGATTCGGTGCGCCTTCCGCGTCAACCAACCGCAAAGCCTCCCGCAGCGCGTACATCAACGTCGCGGAAGCGGTGTGATGATATTTCTTCCCGTCGTAGTAATCCCGCAGCAGCTTCAGGTCCAGGTACCAGACATCGCACGGTGCGGTACGTGCATTCAGCCGTTCGACGGCGCGAGGCGACACCGTAACCGGGGATAGTCCGGGAGGACAGCTCAAACCTTTTTGCGAGCAGCTGTAGGCGATGTCGATGCCGTGTTTGTCCACGTCGATGGGCACCGCTCCCAGCGAAGTGACCGTATCGGCGATCACCAGCGCGTCCACTTCACGCGCCGCCTGGCAGATGGCAGCCGGCGATTGAAGCGCACCGGTGGACGTCTCGGCGTGAATGAATCCCACGATGTTCGGCCGCTCGCGCAAGATGAATTCGCGGGCTTCCGCATCGGAGAACGGTTCGCCCCAGGGCTTGTCCGCGCGCACCACGGTCGCGCCGTGCCGCTTCGCCATCTCGGCTAGCCGGTCCGCGAAGTAGCCTGCGGCCAATATGCCGACCCTCGTCCCAGGCTCGACGAAATTCGCTACCGCGGTCTCCATGCCGGAGCTCCCGGTGCCGGAAATCGCCAGCGTCAGTTCGTTGGATGTCCCGAATACCGTTCGCAGACGGCTCCGAACATCGTCGGCAAGCTCAAAAAAGTAGGGGTCCATGTGGCCGACGACATTCTGCGTCATCACCTGGTACACGCTGTCTTCCACCTGTGTCGGGCCGGGACCGAACAGGAAGCGCTTCGGCGCCGCTGGTAGTGCCTGATTTTGAGCCATTCACCTCAGCGTATCAGTCTCCAGCGGTCTCTTGAAAACTCGGCGTGAAGATCACCCCAGGTGGCGAACTTGGCAGCCATCTGCCCGCCATCCACCAGAAGGGTCGCGCCCGTGATGTAGCTGGCGAGATCGGAGGCCAGAAACAGGACGGCGTTGGCCACCTCGGCGGCTTCCCCACCGCGGCCCATCGGGATCTGCTTGAAGTAGGGCTGCAGCACGCTGGGATTCGAGAAATACGATTCGGTGAGGGGCGTACGGATGAGGCCCGGACAGACCGCGTTCACACGGATACCGTAAGGTCCGAGTTCGTTCGCCGCGGTGTGGACCAAGCCGAGCAACCCCGCCTTGCTGGCGTTATAGGCGATCAGGCTGGACTCCCCGTCATAGGAGTTCGTGGAGGCTGTGAGCACCACTGCGCCGCCGTGCCCACGAAGCCGTTTCGCCGCCGCTCGCAGGGTATAGAATGCGCCCGAAAGGTTGGTGTTGATGGTGCGCTGCCATATGTCGTCGGTGGTTTCCAGGAGTCCGGCGGGAAGGGCAGTGCCGGCGTTGGCGATGACGACATCGGGAACCGGAATGCGGTCGAAGGCGGCCTCGATCGAAGGGGCCTCGGCAACGTTCACCGAAGGTGTGGAGGCGAGATCAAATATGTGGACTGTGGCGCCCGCTTCACGGAGCGCGGCGGCAATCGACTCGCCTATGCCGCTGGCGCCGCCGGTGACCACGGCGGTCTTGCCGGTGAAATCCATTCGCATAGGAACAATGCTAATCGGGAATGGCGGAGCCGCGCAGGCCGTTCAAGGCTTGACGCGCTTGGCGGTCATCTCCATGGTGCGGTCGCCGATGTCGGCTTTGAGTTTCATCTCGTCCCCGGCGACGGTTCCTTTGTGAACTACCGTGAACTGGTCGGTGGCCACTGTGAACGTGATATTGTCACCGTCCACTTTGCCTTCGCTGATCGGCATGGCGCCCATGGGACTGTCCACGGTTCCCGTAAGTTTGTCGCCATCGACTTTGAAATCGAAGACGAGCTGCATGTCGCCGTCGGGCCCCTGCACGGAAGCCGTCCACTTCCCGGCAACATCGGCGGCGAAGGCGGAAAAGGCAAAGAAAAGAATTAATACAGCGGTTTTGAGTTTCATATGTCCCTGGTTGAGTGTACTGCATGTGGACCCTCGGAAATCAGGTGATAAGATCGGTTTGGCTGCGATCGGGGAATTGCACATGGGTCGCCACGCTATGAACGTCACGCTATTCTCGCAGGACGAAGCCGCCGCTCTGAACGCCGCTCGCAGAAGTGTGACCGCCCCGTGGACCGTCGTCTACTGCGTGTGGGAAAACCAGTATGCCAAGAGCGGCGGCATCGGCGCCGTGGCACGCCAACTTCCGCCGGAGTTCGCCGCGGCCGGGTGCAACGTCATCGTAGTGTCGCCCTGGCACTCGGGTCTGGCTACCGCCATCCCGGAATCCGAATTCGAAGGTGCGGAGATCGTGCGCAAGGCGCAGGTTCGGGTGCCATTCGGCGCAGGGGATGTCCCCGTGCGAATCCTGGAGCGATGGGAGCTGGGTGTCCGGCGCGTGTACCTGAGTGCGGAGCACCACTTCGAAGCCGATGGCGGCGTCGAGGGGAAGGATCCGTACATCTACTCGCACGACCCGTGCGCCACGCTGGACGATTGCTCGTTGCTGCGCGACAGCCTGCTTGCCTGTGCGGCCGTTCCACATGTGCTTCATGAACTCGATTTCACCGCCAACCTGATTATCCATGCGCAGGACTGGCAGTTCGCGTCCGTGGCGCTCACCGTGAAACTGGCCGTTTTGGCGCGTACCCTGCGCAGCGCCGCAGTCGTAATCACGTCGCACAACCCGTACGATCATCAGCTATCGCCCGAAATGCTTGGGCTGCTGACCGACCGGTCCGCGCCGGCAAACTGGGCGGTGGACGGCCAGCCGATAGCTGATTCGGTTTACGCGCATATGCTTCCGCTGGCGGACGCCCCGGTGTCAACGGTCAGCCCGGCGTTCGCGCGGGAACTGCTCACCGATCCCCTGCTGACGGGCCACTTCGCACCGCACCTGCAGGGCATCTACCGGAAGCTGGGTGTGGTGGGTATCTCGAACGGGCGCTTCGGGACTGCCCCGCGAACCGAGATCCCGAAACTCCAAAAGCGGCGGGCAATGCTGGCGGCTCTTGAAAACCTGGAAGACAGTCGAGCATTCGGACGCCTCAACGGGCCGCTGGACGACTCGATCCCTGTCTTCTTCATGTTCGGTCGCTTCGACCCGGGGCAGAAGGGCTTTGACGTCCTGGCGCGAGCCATCGCGGCCGTGCCGGCTGGAATGGCACGGTTCATTCTCGCGCCGCAGGTCCGCGATCGTGTCGCGGCTCCCGGCGATCGCCTGTTTGTGGAGGACCTGGCGCGTCTGGCCGAACGCAGGCCCGGTGATGTGGTGGTTTATCCATTCCAGATGGATGCGGGTGTCTACGGACAGATCATGGGCGGCGCCACATTCGCGGTGATGCCCTCGATGTACGAACCGTTCGGAGCGGCTACGGAACCGTATCTCGCGGGGACGCCTGTGATCGCGCGGGCTACGGGCGGGCTGATCGAGCAGGTGACGGATATGTCCACCGGCATTCTCTACCGTGAATCGACAACCCTGGAATCGGACGTACCAGCCGAATGGGCTTCTATCGCGAAGAGCAACGATCCGGCTGCGCGGATGGCGATTCCCCAATACGGGGCGATGGTGGCCGCGCTGGCAGCGGCGTTGGTCCGGGGGGCGGTAATCTATTCGCTCAGTCCCGAGGTCTACCGCGGGATGCTGGAGAATCTGCCTGCGAAAGCAGCCGAGTTTGACTGGAACATAGCGGCGTCCCGTTACCTGGAGTGGTTTGGCGACGCCGTCCGTTAACGTTTGCAACCCGCAACAACCACTCCCTGACGGTCACGGCTCAGAAGTCGGTTACCGAGCCGCGACGGTCACGGAGCGGATGCACAATCATATTCTGTTGCGCTTGTTTAGAAATGATCGCGAAGGTGAGCGAACGATTCCAGCTGCAGAAGGCGCCCGGGGCCACCGTTCTCAATCTCCTGCCGTTCCAGGATCCATGTGTGCGCGTGGGGAATGAAGACAGCGTTCAACCCTGCCTGAAGCGCGGGATTGATGTCGGATTTCGGCGAGTTGCCGATCATCCAGGTGCGTGCGGGATCCATTCGGCGCTGGGTCACCAGCGATCGGTAGGAGTCGGAGTCCTTCTCCTTTACGATCGCCGTGTGGCCGAAGTAAACGCCCAACCCCGAGCGATCTACCTTCATCTTCTGTTCTTCAGGATGACCCTTCGTGAAGAGCGTGAGATCGTGCCGGCTGGCGAGATACTCCAGCGTCTCGGGAACGCCGTCGATCAGTTCGATCGGCTGCTCCAGAATCCGTTCGGCAAACGAGATCACCCGTTGAACATCGGACTCGTCAATTCGTCTCTCACACAGGTGTCGATAGGTCTCGACCAGATTTCGGCCAAAGTTCTTCGAACCGTATCCGTGGACCTTGGCGTTCACCGCCTCGATCTCGTCGAGCACGTTCCGGACCTGTTGGACCGTCAACCGGGAATGATCCAGGAATGCGGCGAAATCCTCAAATGCACGCTCGAAGTAGATGTTATTCTCCCAGAGCGTATCATCGGCATCGACGATGAGGTATTGACGTTCGGGCATCAGGACTCGATGTGCTTTGCATGGCCGTTCTGCGGGGCCAACGCGCGGACATAGGCGACGCGGCGCATCGTCTCTACCATGGGGGGCAGGAACTCGGCCAGCCTGCGGACGCGCTCCGATTCCGAACGGGTAGACAGCATCACTTGGCGGAAATTCAGATCGCGCACCGAGTCGGCCACCCGAAAGCTGAAGGCGATGTCGGGACTGGGCGGAAGGTTATCCGTTTCGGGATCCACGCCTCGGAGTTCTTCAAAACTCTTCTCTACCCGGGCTTGGGTTTCAGCCGCGGGCGCCGGGCTGTCATCGTCATCGAAGAAGTCCACCTGACCCCGCAAATACGACCTCTCTTCATCGAGCGACACAATCTCGAACCGTCTGCGTCCGGCGGCGACAATGTCCATGCGCCCATCGTCGTACTCGTGGATCACACGGTCGACCGATGCCGTGCAGCCGGTGTTGACCAGGCTGCCCTCGTTGGCGAGCACGATCCCGAATTCGGACTTTCGACGGATGGCTTCGCCAATCATTTCCTTGTACCGCTCTTCAAAAATGTGAAGTAGCACCCGGGCGCCCGGAAACAGCACCATCTGCAAGGGAAACAACGGCAACAGTTCCTGTTGCATGCTAACATTATTGCTTTCTTGTACCTGGACTAACAAATCCGGCGCGGATGCAGATTCAGAACAAAGTCGTTCTTATCACCGGCGCATCGGAAGGCATTGGAGCGGCGTGCGCGCAAGTCTTTCGGGAACGGGGAGCCCTCCTCTCTCTCACAGCTCGGTCCCAGGATAAGCTGAGTAACGTCGCTGGTGGCGACGCGTTGATAACCGTCGGAGACATCACGTCGGCAGAGGTGAGGCGGCGCGTCGTGGACTCGACCGTCACCCGTTTTGGAAGAATCGACATTCTGATCAACAATGCCGGCGCGGGACTATACCTGCCTGCCTGGAGCGTCGATGAGAAGCAGGCCCGCGCGTTGTTCGAGCTGAACTTCTTTGCGCCGCTTGCGATGGTCCAATTGGTAGCACCCCTGATGCGGGGCCAGCGGTCCGGTATGATCGTTAACGTCGGCTCGATCGCCGGAAAAATCACGTTGCCCTGGTTTACCCTATACTCGGCCTCGAAGTACGCCGTCGGCTCCCTGACGGAAGGGCTCCGAATGGAACTCCGCCGCGATGGAGTTCACGCCATGACGGTGTGCCCCGGCTATGTAGACACCCGGTTCCAGCGGAACCTGCTGGGCGGCCGTGTGCCGGAAGAACTGGTCCGGTCGCGGCGTTTCGCCATTACCGCGCGGGCCTGTGCAGAGGCCATCGCACGAGGGGTAGAGCGGAAGGCGCGCACGGTCGTGGCGCCTCGCAGCGGATGGCTGGCCATCGCGTTCGCCCGACTTTTCCCGGTCATTCTCGAATCGCAGCTTGAAAAGATCTACGCCCGCCAGCATGCTCCCGCGGGCAGCGGGGAGGCACCGTGATTCTGAAACTCAAACGGACGCCCGGTCTGTACCTGGTCGGATTCATGGGTTCGGGCAAATCGACGGTGGGCCCGATGCTGGCCGACGAGTTAGGCTGGAGCTTTCTGGATGTGGACCAGGAGATAGAGATCGAGCACCGGGTCACTATCGCCGAGATCTTCGCCGGGCGTGGCGAGCCCGAGTTTCGCCGCATCGAATCGGAAATGCTGCGCAGCCGCGTACGATGGGTGCAGCGCGGCCGTCCCACGGTGTTGGCCCTGGGAGGCGGCGCCTACGCGCAGAAGCAGAATTTCGAACTCCTCGAGGAGAACGGCGTGACGGTATGGTTGGATTGTCCTTTAGACGTCCTGCAGCGGCGGATCGGCAATGACCCGGCTCGTCCGCTATCTCGGGATCCGAGAGCCATGGCGGAACTGTTCGAGCAGCGCCGCGAAGCGTACTCGCGCGCTGATTTCCGCGTGGACGCCTCCTCCGATGCCAAGACAGTCACGGCTGCGATCCTGAACCTTCCCATCTTTTGAAACATTCCTTATGCCAAGCAAGGCAATCACACCCCTGAAGCGGCACGCCCTCGCGATCTTCAAGGCTGGCTTGGCCGCGGCCGACCCGGCCAAAGCCGTCGCCGATGCTGTCTCGGATCTGGATCAGCGCTACCGACGGATCATCGTGGTGGGTGCGGGTAAAGCGGGCGCAACCATGGCCCGGGCGGCCGAGCGCGTTCTTGGAGCACGGATCGTTACGGGTCTGATCAACGTTAAGGACGAGCACACTGCGAAGCTGCGTCGAATCGAATTGAACGAGTGCGGGCATCCGATTCCGGACGAACGTGGAGTGCGGGGGGCCCGGCGGATCGCCGAACTGGTGAGCGGAGCGGGCCCCGGCGATCTGGTTCTGTGCCTCGTGTCGGGTGGGGGCTCGGCACTCCTGCCTCTTCCCGCCGCTGGGATTACGCTCAGTGACAAGCAGGAGACGACCCGGCAACTGCTGGCCTGCGGCGCCACCATCCATGAAATCAACGCCGTTCGGAAGCACCTCTCGGCGATCAAGGGTGGCCGGTTGGCGTTGTTGGCGAGCCCGGCTCCGGTAGTCTCCCTGCTGCTCTCCGATGTCATCGGCGACGACCTGAGCGTCATCGGATCGGGTCCCACCGCGCCGGATGAGTCCACGTTCAGCGACGCACTCGCCGTGTTGGACAAGTATGGGATCCTGCCACGGTTCCCGGGCCGGTGCGGACCCGGCTGGAGGCCGGGGAGCGCGGTGAGGTGGAGGAGACTCCCAAGCAACTGGCCAATGCCCGGAACCTGATTGTCGGAAGCAACCGGCTGGCGGTGGATGCCGCCGAACGCAAGGCCAGGGAACTGGGCTACCGGACCCTGGTGCTGTCTACCACGATCGAGGGCGAGACCCGCGACGTGGCTCGGATGCACGCGGCCATCGCGCGCGAGATCCTGTCGAGCCGGCGGCCGGTACGCGCGCCAGCCTGCCTGCTTTCCGGCGGCGAGACCACCGTTACGTTGCGCGGTCAGGGCTTGGGAGGACGCAACCAGGAGTTCGCGCTGGCTGCGGCGCTCGACATTGCCGGTTGCGGAAGGGTGGCGGTATTGAGCGCGGGTACCGACGGTACCGACGGTCCTACCGATGCGGCCGGAGCGGTAGCCGATTCGAGTACCATCGCGCGGGCGTTGGCGAAAGGTCTGGATGCCAAGCGGTCATTGCGTGAAAACGATTCGTACCACTTTTTCGAATCGCTGGGCGATCTCATCAAGACGGGCCCCACCGGGACCAACGTGATGGACCTGCACGTCGTGCTGGTGGCGTGATCCCGAATCGCTTCCTGTGGCACCATCGTGTGCATGGGCATTCTCACTGACAAATACGCGCTGGTTACGGGCGGGACCCGAGGCATCGGACGAGCTATTGCGGAGCAACTGCTGGACGAAGGCGCCTCCGTCGCCATCTGCGGGCGCGATCCGCGCTCCACAGCCAAGGCCATCGGAGAACTGCGTAGCCGCGGTAACGCCATCGGCATCGCCGCCGATATGGCGGATCCGGCGAGCGTCGCGCAGCTGTTCCGCTTCGTCGCGGAGAACTTTGCGGGTCTCGACGTCCTGGTCAACAACGCGGGAGTGGGTGTATTCCGTCCCACGGGCGACCTCACGGTGGATGACTGGAAGAAGGTGGTTGAAACAAATCTGTCCGGCGTGTTTTATTGTTCCCGCGAGGCACTGCCCCTGATGAAGCGGCGTGGCGGCGGGTACGTAATCAACATCAGCAGCCTGGCGGGAAAGAATCCATTCGCCGGCGGCGCCGCCTATAACGCTTCCAAGTTCGGCTTGAACGGCTTCAGCGAGGCCATGATGCTCGATCATCGCTACGACAACATCCGCGTGAGCTACATCATGCCGGGTAGCGTCAGCACAGACTTTGGTTTCGGGGGCGGAGCGGATTGGAAGATCGCGCCGGAAGACATTGCGAGCATCGTAATGGCGCTGCTTCGGATGCCGGAACGGACGCTGGTCAGCCGTGTCGAGGTCCGTCCTGCGAAACCGAAGAAGTGACATTTCGCGCGCGCTGCGATTCAAGAATCATGCCGTAATTTCAAGCTCGTCGGCACGAGAAAGAAAATTCAACATTCGGCTGTCACGAGACAGATCCGCATTCTCTTAGGCTTTACATCGTTTCGATACGAGTTCTGTAAGCTCGCGCACGTGGCACGCCGCTTGCAAGAAACAACAGCGGAGAGGCGGTCACACAATGGTGCGGTTAAATGCGAAACTCGATCCAACGAAGACGGGTCGCGATGCGGAAAACCTGGAAGCGAATCTGCGCAAGCTCATCGTCGGTCAGGATGATGCCATCGAGCAGATCGTCAACATTTACCAGATGCATTCCACTGGGATGAATGCGCCTGGTCGTCCGGTGGGAACATTCCTTTTTCTTGGCCCAACCGGCACGGGCAAGACTCGTATCGTCGAGGCTACGTCCGAGTGCCTGGTGAAGAACCCGCGTGCGGTGATCAAGATCGATTGCGGCGAGTTCCAGCACAGTCACGAAATCGCGAAGCTGATCGGATCGCCGCCTGGATACCTGGGCCATCGTGAAACGCACCCACTGCTGAGCCAGGAAGTGCTGAATCAATATCACACGGACCGCATCAAGTTGAGTTTCGTCTTGTTCGACGAGATCGAAAAGGCCAGCGACGCTCTCTGGAACCTGCTGCTGGGGATTCTCGACAAAGCGACCTTGACGCTCGGGGACAACCGCAAAGTCGATTTCTCCCGCGCGATGATCTTCATGACCAGCAATGTGGGGGCTGCCGAGATGAGTGCCATTCTGAACCCCAGAGTGGGATTCTGCTCTCCGCACCGTTCCGAAATGGAAGCCGGCGTAGTGGGAGGCAAGACCACGAAAAAGGTGGCAAATAGTGGTCTCGAAGCAGCCCGCCGGAAGTTCCCGCCCGAGTTTGTGAATCGCGCGGACAAGATTGTGGTGTTCAACCCCCTCGGCCAGGAGCAGTTGCGGCGCGTGCTGGATATCGAGCTCAACATGGTGCAGCAGCGGGTTTTCGATTCCTCGGGCGTGAATGCTTTTGTATTCACGGCCACGGATCCCGCGAAGGACTTTTTGCTCCGGGAAGGCACGGACGTGAAGTACGGAGCCCGTCCTCTGAAGCGGGCGATCGAGAAACTGCTGGTGCATCCGATGTCGAACCTCATCGCCACGGACCAGATCCGCGGGGGCGACATGCTGCGTATCGATTTTGATGCGGCGGACAGCAAGTTGGTCTTCACGAAGGAGGCCGAAGGAATGCCGGCCCACTACATGCAACAAATGACGTCAGCATCGCTCAATGCCCTGTCGGGCGCAGCCGGATTGGCGCTGCCGGAAGAGAATCTCCGGGGTATTGCGCGGGGTCGCGCGAAGAACTTGTAAGGATATCCTTGGTTTGGTGAACGAGGGCCATTGAGAGCCAGCTTCGGACGAAACTCTGAAGCTGGCCTTTTTTGTTTGGACTCACCATCCGCTCCCTGACCGTCGCGGCCCGGTAACTGGCTTCCGAGCCACGACCGTTAGGGAGTGTCTAACTGGCGCACTCCCCGCGGCCGAGTTGCAGCGAGAAGCTTGTTTCATCGCCCCAATCCATGAAGAGTTCCGGATCGAGCGAAGAGGGTTTCGCGAGATCGGCCACCATCGACCGGAAGAAGTCCACTTTGAACCGCAGCACGTAATCCCGGAAGGACTCCTGGTCCAATCGGTTGGCCTTGTAATGAGTGAGTACCCGATCCAGTGCGACCGGGACCAGGCGGGCCGGAATGCTCTGAATGGCAAATCCAAACTGGAAGATCCCGTTGGCGCCCTGCGCGCCCCCCATCAGCATCTGGTAGTACGGGACTTCTCTCCCATCGATCTTCCGCGCGTTCCCATAGAAACCGAAGTCTCCCGTCCAATGCTGGCCGCAGGAATTCGGGCACCCGCTGATGTGGATGTTGAGCTTTCGCACCTCGGGCTCGCGTTGGGACTTGACGAAATCCCCGAGAGCCTCGCCGAGGTTCATCGATTTAGTCAATGCCAGATTGCAGCTGTAGGCGCCGGGGCAGTTCGTGATGTCGTCGATTTCCAGGGCTCCTGCTTTCTCGAGTCCAATCATACGGAGCGCGGCGTACACCCGGCGCAGTTGGGCGACCGGGATGAACCCCAACATGGCATTCTGGTTCATTGCGAAACGCACGTAACCGTCGCCGGTGCTGCTGGCGAGGCCGGCTAAAGCGTGCATCTGCTTCCCGGTCAGGTTCCCTTCAGGGACGCGAATGGTGACGATGGAATAGCCGGGGTGCTTCTGCTCCTGCACGTTCGTCTCGAGCCAGGCGTCGAACTCCGGATCGGCGGTATGTGATTGAATCACCGGCAGATCTGCACCTGTCCCGAGCGCTGGTGGGTTCGTTTGGAACCCGCCGAAGCCTTCCGGGACTTCCTCCGGCATAGGGATTCCGCCATTGGCAAGGATGTCCTCATACTCGCGCTCGATGGTTTCCTTCAGCCAGTCGAACCCGCGCTCGCGCATGACGAATTTGAGCCGGGCCTTGTTCTTGTTCTTGCGGTTGCCGTGTGCGTTGAAAACGCGGAGGACGGCCTCGCAGAGGTTCACTAGGCGATCCACGGGCACAAAGTCGGTGAGCAGCCGCGACTCGGTGGGCAAGGGCCCGAGTCCCCCGCCGACGGTAACCCGGAAGCCCCGGATCTCGACGCCGTCCTCGTGGCGAATCACCGCGCGGAAACCCAAGTCATTGATACTGGTGGCGATACAGTCTTCTTTGCACCCGGAAAAAGCGATCTTGAACTTCCTAGGCATACTGTCGGTCAGTTCCTTGTGCAGGAACGCGAACGCCGCCTTCCGGGCGTAGGGCCGAACGTCGAATACCTCGTCGGCCGCGATACCGGCCACCGGGCAGGCGGTTACGTTACGGACGGTGTTGTAGCAAGCTTCGCGAGTGGTAAGGCGAACGTCCGCCAGACGGTGCAGTAGTTCGGGCACCTGTTTGAGCGGAACGAAGTGATATTGGACGTTCTGGCGGGTGGTCAGGTGGGCGCGTCCACCGCCGAATTCATCGGCGATGTCGGCCAACCGGTGCATTTGCTCAACGGTGACCATCCCGCTCGGAACCTTGGTCCGGACCATGTGGACATTCGGCTGGCGCTGACCATAAATGCCCCGGCGTAGCCGTACAGCCCGGAACTGATCGTCCGTAAGTTGACCTGCGACAAAGGCTTCCGCCTGTTGCCGGAACAGTTCGATGTCCTCTCGGACTGTTTGGTCGTATGCAATTTCCTGGGAGCTGGGCATTCTCACCATTTCCTATTGAGATTATCGTATTTGCTAGTAGGATTCAACTCAGTCGAGCAGAATGAGCCGGGAGCCGACTTCCATCACCTTGGGGCCGGTGTCGCCAGACTCGCAAATCGGGAACTCGCGGCCGACGTAGTACTGAAGACCATAACGGGCGTCGCGATCGACGTCATGAAGACACACGCTGTCGAGCCAGGCGGCGTGTTGGGCATAAAAGGGCCGGACCCGGTCAGTGGCGGGCAAGGCGACCTGCTTGATGTACAAAAAGGCAGCCGCCGCACTCACAGCCGCGAAGGCCAGGGCTTCGGTCCGCCAGGTTCGTATTTCGAGAACCAAGGGGCCGACGGCCAGGACTACAAACAAAGCCGACCAACGAAGGTCAAACCCTTGCCATGGCGTACGGGAGAGTCCCACAGCCAGGGCCCCGGGCACGATGGCCGCGACAACAGGCGCCAGGGCCAGCAGCAGGGCGCAGAAGAAGAGAGGTAGCCGTGTCCGGCGCGCCCACCCTAGGGCGATTCCCAGGATCAGGCAGGCAGCGGGCAGAGTCGGGATGAGGTAGCCCGGCAACTTGTTCCGTGAGGCCGAAAAAAACACCAGTGCGTAGATGAGCCAGAGGCCCGCGAAACGCAGGCGTGCGTCGCGAAAAAGGCCGGGTCTGACCAGGACCAGCAGGGGAGTCCAGGGAAACACCGCGCCCAGCAGAACCGGTAAATAAAACCAGAATGGACGCACATGTTGCAGTGAGTCGGTGGTGAACCGTTCAAAATGATGCTTCCAGAAGAACTCATTCAGGAACGCGTTCCCATTTCGAAACGTACACTCGACATACCAGGGCGCGGCGACCATGATGCAGGCGCCCGCGATCAGAGCGAGATGGCTGAGTTTTCTCCGCATGGGCCAGGCGACCGGGGCAAACAGGACTAGCGGAACAAGACCCTTCGCGAGTACAGCCAATCCAAGAAGTGCGCCGGCCGTCAATGCTCGTGCGGGCGACCCTTCACCGCCCGAGACCCACTCGAAAGTCAGAAGCAGCGATGCGCAGAAAAACACAGAGAGCGGGATGTCGGTGACGGCGACATAGCTGTAGGTCAGCCAGCCGGCGGAAGTCCCCAGCACGGCGGTAGCGTAAAGCGCTTCGGCGGCTCCAAACTCGTGCCGCACCAGGAAATAGAAAAACACCACGAAGCCGAAGCCGAGCAGCGCGACGGGCAGCCGGGGCGCGGTCTCCATACCCAAGCCTGCTTTGGACGCCAGCGCCGTGGTCCAGTAGATCGCAGGGGGCTTCTCAAACCAGGGACTGCTCCAAAGCTTGGGCGTTACCCAGTCGCCGGTCTGCGCCATCGCGCGGCCGATCGCGGCATAGCGAGGCTCGTCGGGCCCCAGCATTCCCGTGCGGGTAAGGCCGGTGAAGTACACGATCGCCAGGACAATCAACAGGAGAACGGCGAGTCGGGTTGGTGAGCTCAACCCCTAGTATAATTTGGTCAAACATGCGATTCCGATTTCTTTCGCTCATCTGGTTAGCAGCCGCCGCGGTGGTGAGCCATGCGGAGACCCCTTGCCAATGCGATCCGGGTCGGCCGGAAACCATGAAACAACGGCAGTGCAGCCTGTGCAACGAAGCCGAAAAGCAGCCCGCCGGCATCGACGTGTTTTTCCTCAAGGATGCCAATCCGCACAAGGCAAACCGGCTCCTGGTGCTGCCGCGAATGCATGTTAAAGGCCCGCACCATTTGGAGGACCTGCCGCCGGATCTTCGCGTTCGCTTGTGGACCGCGGCGATCGAGAAAGCCAAGTCGCTGTGGGGCGATGACTGGGCTGTCGCTTACAACGGCGATCGCGTCCGCACGCAGTGCCACGCGCACATTCACATCGGTAAACTGCTGCCTGGCGTGGAGGCCGGAGACTTCGTAGTGATCAACAGCGCGGCCGAGATCGCTCCGAAGCCGGGCGAGGGCGTCTGGGTGCATCCGGTGAACGGCAAGATGCACATGCACACCGGCGAGCAGATCACTGAGACCGTGCTGTTACGATAAGAGCAGCGCAGTACTGTAATGTCGCTACTCGAAATCACTCCACTACCGACGGCGGAAAACTCCGCCATCCACCTGCATCCGTCGGATAACATCGCGGTGGCGCGCGTGCCGTTGCCGGAGGGCCAGAACCTGCAGATTGCAGGCCGGACGGTGGCGGTACTCGACCCGATTCCGGCGGGACACAAGGTGGCGTTACGGTCGATTGGAGAGGGCGAATGCATCATCCGCTACGGGCAGGTGATGGGACGCGCGCGCGTGCCCATCGAAGCCGGGCGGCACGTCCACACGCACAACGTCGCGTTTGAGGACATCCAGTTCGACTATGAGTTTCCGGACTCTGAACGCCCGCTGCCGGCGCCGCCCGCGGACGCCCCCGGGTTTCTCGGCTATCCTCGCGAGGACGGCCGTGCCGGTACGCGGAATTACATCGCGGTGGTGGCGGCCAGCAACTGTGCGGCTCATACGGCCGAGTTGATCGCCGCGAGTTATGCGGGCGAACCACTGCCGGATGGCGTCGACGGGGTGATGGCGTTTCCCCACGGGGACGGTTGCGGGCACGTGTTCGGTCCCGACATGGATCAGTTCCGGCGGACGATCGCAGGCGTGCTGGATCATCCCAACGTCTCCGCCGCCATCATCCTGGGGCTCGGCTGCGAGGTGAACCAGATCGACTGGTATCTGGGCGCCGGCGGATCGCGGACGGGACGGCTCATCGGAATGACGCTGCAGCAGAGCGGCGGAACCCGCTCCACGGTGGAGGCGGCCCGGCGGGAGATTTCGACAATGATCGACCGCGCAGCGGCGGAGCGGCGGGTGGAAACACCGGCATCCAAAATTATTCTGGGTTTGAACTGCGGAGGGTCCGATTCGTTCTCGGGAATTACCGCCAATCCGGCGCTGGGCTGGTGTTCGGACCGATTGGGAGAGTTCGGCGGCGCCGCAGTTTTAGGAGAGACGCCGGAGAACTTCGGCGCGGAACACCTGCTGGTGAAGCGCGCGCGCAATCGGGAAGTAGCGGAGCGGCTGCTCGAACTGATGCAGAAATACCGCACCTACCTGCGGCAGTTCGGCAGCACCTTCGACGACAATCCATCGCCCGGAAACAAGGCCGGGCGGACTCACCAACATTCTCGAGAAGAGCCTGGGCGCGGTGGCCAAGGCGGGCACGGCCACCATGACCGATGCCATCGACTTCGCGGAACGCGTCCGCACGCCGGGGTTCGTGTTCATGAACACGCCGGGATACGATCCGGTGTCGCTAACGGGAATTGCCGCCGGTGGCGCGAACCTGATCGCGTTCACCACGGGGCGGGGAAGCGCGATCGGATTCCCCACCATTCCGGTGATCAAGATCGCGAGCAATAGCGCCACCTACAGGCGCATGCGCGAGAACATGGACGTGAACGCCGGCCGCATCGCGGATGGCGAGGCGACCATCGCGGACGTCGGCAGGGAGATTCTCGACCTGGTCCTGCGCGTCGCCAGCGGAGAGAAGACCGCCGCCGAACGTTTGGGGCACCGCGAGTTTGTGCCCTGGCGGATCGGTCCGGTGATGTAGCCGGTTAGCGCTGTAGCTCGCGTTTTTCGGCGACGCCGGGTTCATCCAGCAATTGGGTGGAGGATGCCGGCCCGAGCGTGGTCCAATCGCGCAGAGCCCACACGACCCGCTTCTCGGGCGTCACCTCAATCAACTGCACCGCGGTCGGCCACTGCTCGATGGGCAGACTGCCGGCCCAGTTGTTGATCAGCGTATTGCCATTGGCGAGTCGCGAGACCTCCTGGACCGTGTACAACGTGATGTCCGGCAGGTCGTTCTTGTTGATCTCCCATACGGTCTCGCCTTTCGGGTTCACTTCGCGGACGTAGCCGTTCTGGTTTCCGCTGATCAGCGTGTTGCCGTTTTTCAAGCGCACCGCGGCCCAGGCGGAAGGGGCGGGAACGGACCACAGTTCCTTCCCCACGCTATCGTACTCAACCACCTTGCCGAGATCCATGTGGGCCACCAGAAACGTCCCGGCCTGGGTCATGCGTATGTGCCGGAACTGCCCGTGAGGATTGGGTCCACGGGTGGGCAGTATCAGATCCTTCTCCACCGTGTTCGTACGCTTGTTGATGATCATGAGCTTGGCCGGATTTCCGTTCTGCATGATCAACACGCGGTCTGGATCCACCGGATAGGCCGTGTGAATCTCGGCGCCGTCCGGTGCGTCGTAGTTCCAGACGATCTTCTTTTCGGGCGTGATCTCGCTGGCGCCGAACTGACGCGAGAAGAGGATATTCCCATTCGACAGCATGCTGCAATCGCCGTACTCGCCACGCATCGGATTGGTGTACGACCAGACGCTCTTGCCGTCGCGGACGATGTGCATCACCTGACCCGTGAGACTCCGGTTCTGCCACTCCCCGCAATACAGGAACGGGTGCTGCGACATTCCTTTGCCGGGTAAAGCGTGGCTCTGGGCATTCAGAAACGGGGTCCCTAGTGACACCAGCAGAAAGACGGCACGTCTGCCACGAACCATTGATCGAGATCCTCCCGGCTAATTCAGGGACAGGGCTGTCCCCGAATTTCCCACTCGCATTATATGCGGTCAGGTAATTGGGGATTGCGTAGCCTGTCCCCGAATTAGGTTGAGGATGCCGCGGATCGGGATAATGGCCCAATCGGGACGGTCGTGCAGCTCGGTTTCCATCTCCACCAGGGCTTTCGAGAGGAGGTACACCTCGAGCAGCACCCGCAAGTCCTGGACATTGGACGGCAGGAAACCGCCCGGTGACGCGGCTGGCAGGTATCCGGAAAGAAAGAACACCCCGGCCCACGACGACCAGAAATCGGCCCACTTCTCCAAGGCCGCCGACTGCTCCGATTTGGCTGTGATTCCCGGCACTAATCCGAAAAACACCGCGTACGCCGCATAGTGGAACGATCGAAGCATGCCGGTGACGTCCCGCAACGGAGATCGCTTAATGTACCGCTCCCCATAGGATCGCGACGGGAGCCCCTCGAAATCGATCAGCACGAAATCGTTGCCGCAATACAAAATCTGGCGCAGGTTCAGATCGCCGTGAATGCGGATGCGCTGCGTATCGAAACGGCGGTCCCGTATCGGGCGGAATCGTCCGCGTATCTCGTCCGAGCGGGCCAAAATGCGCCGCACATCAGCTTGGCCCTCCGCTGGCAATCCCGAGATGGACTGTTCGAGGACACCCATGACTCGGACCGCCTCGGCGCTGAAGCCGTGGAACAGGCCCAGGCGGTAATGGTCGGTGAAAGGCTCAGGGGCAAATGCCGGTTCCGCTGACGAGGCGAGCGCGACATGCATCTCGCCGACGCGTCGTCCCATGATCCGGGCCGACTCGGCATATTCTCCCATCAACGTGATCACTTCCTCGGGCGGTTCGGCGGCCGGCGGAAGCAGGGGGCCGGGGGAGAGCGTCTCGGCGCGCGTCAGGGCCGATTCGAAAAAGCGGCTCAGCGAATCGAGGGTATAGTGCCAGGCACTTCCCTGGTTCGGCACGAAAGCGTGCAGGACCCCGAGGCTCATTGGTTCTCCGGACGCCGGCCGGTACTCGATGGCGCCCGCGAGTTTGGGCGCGTTCTTGTAACCCTGCCGCGCCAGGAATGTACTAATGTCGATTTCGGGATTTGTGCCGGGCTCTACGCGGCGGAACAGTTTCAGTACAAAACGATTTCCATAAGCCAGCGACGTATTGCGTTGATCGGAGCGGATGACGGCGGAGTCGAGCGACGGCCGGTCCGCACCCCATATGGCGCGAAACGCCCTGGTATGCGACCCGGACATCTCTCCGAACTTGCCGCGGATGCGCCGGCGCCGCGCTATGGCGGTCAGGAGAGCATCGGCAAAACGGGGATCCCAAAGAGCGCTGTACAGCACGCCGTCCTGTCCATCGCGGGTGCGAATGCGGGCAAATGCGAGGTGTGGCGTTTCCGCCAACAACTTGGCGGCGGCATCGCCGACGGCCATCGAACCCGGCATCAGATAGATGTCCGGATCGCCTTCGGAGTACTCCACCCGTAGCAGTGTCACTGTGGCCGTGGTATCGGGAATTGCGATGACATCGACGATCTCGATATCAAGAATCGTGCGGCCCTTCCCCAAGAACCAACGCCGGGTCTGCAGGAACTCGGGCAGCAGTGAAATCAGTCCCTCGAGAGGATGGCCGTCGGTGAGGCTGGCCCACGACTCGATCTGGAACAACGGCACTTCCGTTCGCTCCGTGGGGCCTTCGATGGATACCTTCGGCCGGACCCGGTTCTCGATCGACAACCAATAGAAACTGTGTGCGCCCAGTGTGATCGTATAGGGCTGTTCGCCGATGGAGGGGAAAGGGGCGCGGCCAAACATCTCTACCGGAGTGAGCCCGCGGAAGCGCGCCAGGTCCAGTGGCGCGCTCTGCGGAAATCGCGAGAGGTTCACAACCACCAGAACTGTCTTGGATTCGTGCTGCCGGATGAACGCCAACACGCGGCGGTTCGAGGAAGGAAGGAATTCCAGCGTGCCGCGGCCAAACGCCTGGCAGCGTTTGCGTTGCTCAATGAGGCGCTTCATCCACCACAGCAGCGAGTGCGGGTTGTTCTGCTGCGCTTCCACATTGACCGCCTCGTAGTGGTACTCGGGGTCGATGATGATGGGTAGATAAAGCCGCTGGGGATTGGCGCGCGAAAAGCCGGCGTTGCGGTCGGAACTCCACTGCATGGGAGTCCGGACACCGTTCCGGTCGCCGAGATAGATATTGTCGCCCATGCCGATTTCGTCGCCATAGTAGAGCACGGGAGTGCCCGGCATGGAAAACAGCAGGGCGTTCATCAGCTCGATCTTGCGACGGTCGTTCCCGAGCAGCGGCGCCAGGCGCCGCCGGATCCCCAGGTTGATGCGCATCTGCTGGTCGTGCGCGTACATGCGGTACATGTAGTCGCGTTCGTCGTCGGTCACCATCTCCAGGGTCAGCTCATCGTGATTGCGCAGGAAGATCGCCCACTGGCTATTGTCCGGGATCTGGGGCGTTTGAGTGAGGATGTCCACGACGGGAAAGCGGTCCTCCATGCGAACGGACATGAACAGGCGCGGCATCAGTGGGAAGTGGAACGCCATGTTGCACTCGTCGCCCTGGCCGAAATAGCTGACGGCGTCTTCGGGCCACTGGTTGGCTTCGGCGAGCATTAGCCGTCCTGGATACTTAGCCTCTACGTGCCGGCGCAGTTCGCGCAAATAGGCGTGTGTCTCCGGCAGATTCTCACAGTTCGTGCCTTCGCGTTCAAACAGGTAGGGAATCGCGTCCAATCGAAATCCGTCCACTCCCATGCCCAGCCAGAAGTCGGCAATCTCCTTTACGGCCTCGCGCACGTGCGGGCTGTCGAAGTTCAAATCGGGCTGGTGCGAATAGAAGCGATGCCAGTAGTAGGCTTTGGCGACGGGATCCCAGGACCAGTTCGAGGTTTCGAAGTCCTTGAAGATAATCCGTGCTTCGCGATATTTGTCCGGTGTCTCGCTCCAGACGTAGAAGTCCCGGTATTTGGAACCGGGCGGCGAGCGCCGGGCGCGCTGAAACCAGGGGTGCTGATCGGACGTGTGATTGACCACGATTTCGGTGATCACTCGCAGCCCGCGCCGGTGGGCTTCGCGCAGAAACGTCTGGAAATCGCGCAACGTGCCGTAGGAAGTGTGCACGTCCGAGTAGTCGGCGATATCGTAGCCGTCGTCGCGCCATGGAGAGGGCGAGAACGGAAGCAGCCACAGCGTGCTGACTCCCAGATCCTGGAGATAGTCGAGTTTCTGGGTCAACCCGCGAAAGTCGCCCATGCCGTCGCCGTTCGCGTCATGGAAGGCGCGGACGTGCAGTTCGTAAATGATGGCGTCTTTGTACCAGAGTGGGTCGGAATCCGGCATGCAGGTGGGTTGGGTCTCCAAGGGATTGGATTCGTGAACGCCGGAACTGTTACAAAGCGCGCTCCGGCATTCCACAGAATAACTGAATGCGGAGAATGTAGGACTCGGTTCTGGAGAGGACGTCGAGGTGTCCCGCTCCCTCAAACCGGTGCACGACAGCAGAAGGCCACGCCGCGCGCAGGGCCGCGAACTCGTCCTCGGAGATCAGCGTGTCGCTGTCGGAGTCGAAGATCAGAATGCGCCCGGGCCAACCTTCGACGTCACCTGCGCAAATGGGCGAGCTTCGGTGGAAATCGAGCTCGATACCGGATTGGGCAACCGTGCGCTCGCGGAGGTCCTCTGCCGCGAGGACATCCGCAAACCATTCGAGCCAGAACGCTTGAGCGCCGGCGGGGAGGTCTGGAGCATCGCTTTCCAGCAGGCGCTTGAGCCGTCGCTTGAGCTCGAAGCGCAGCAGAAAAACCGGAACTCGCCGGGCGTACGCCAAGTCGCGCTCCGCTGAGTCGATACGGGCCCGGTCCGGCAGGACGGTGTTCGACAGGATCAGGGAGGCGGTGCGTTTCGGGCTTGGCGCCGAGGAAGGCTTGCGCGATCATGCCTCCTTGAGAGTGTCCGAATACGTGGGCGCACTCAATGGACTCGGCATCCAGAATCGCGGTGAGGCCCTTCACAGCTCCTTCCAGCGTATCGACAGTCGCAGGGATGCTGGGCGCGATCACGCGAAACGAGTCCTCGAGCGCTGTGATGTATTCGAGGTAATACTCGGCGCTGCCCAAGGTGTCGTGCAGGAGCACGATACACTGGGAGCCCCGGCCGGAGGCGACATAAGTCCACTGATCCTGGCCGGCCAGGAGCGGGCGAGATACATGTTGGGCGCGGAACTCGACCAGCCGGGTGCGCATTGCCGCGATTATATCGCCAGCCATCAGCGACATACGGCGAACCTGCACAGTCCTCGCGGTCAGAGTCGCCAAGGCCACAGTTTTCCCGTCTGATTCGTGAATAGTGGCAACCCCGAACCGTCGGCAATAGTCTAATAACCATGAAGTTTTGGGGCTACCTGGCGGCCAAACTGGCTGTTGGGGCTGGTATCGCCTATGCAGTAGGCTGGGCGATCAACACCTGGTACCCGACACCCGCGCCGTTCCTTCTCAACGTTCGGCCGGATCCCTTCGCGCATGACCTGACTTATACGTTTGTGATGCTCGGATACTTCCTCTTCTGTTTAGGGCTCCTATACTTGATCATCCGGGATCAGCGGCTGCGGTGCCGGACTTGTCTCCGCCGGCTTCGGATGCCGGTAGCGACCGGGTCATGGACGCACGTCCTGCTAGGGCCGCCGCACATCGAGTACATCTGTCCCTACGGGCATGGCACACTGAAAGTGCCGGAACTGCAGCTCGGCGGACCCGAATCCCCGGACTGGCAGTCGCACGAGGATATCTGGAAAGAACTGTTCACCGAGACGAAGCGCTGACTCGACCCGGTTTCCGGTGGCGGATTGCAGCCGGAATCGGCGTGCTGGTGATACTGATTGTTGTCTGCATCGCGCTGACGCCCCCTTACTTTCAGAACCTGGAGTTGCAGCGCTACCTGGACCGCGCGGTGGACCGGACCCAGGTTCCCGACGCACTGGTTGCGGATGTGGTGAACAAGGCTGCGCAACTCGGGCTGCCGGTCCGCAGCGGCGACGTCCACGTCACCCGAACGTCGAGCGGCCTGCGGGTGGAGATCATTTACATCATCCGGGTGGACCTGCCGCTCTACACCGTGGATCTCCATTTTCATCCCGCTGCCAGTTCGGGAAGTTGAGCGGCCATGAGAAAATGGATCCAGTCCTCGGAGTATCGTGGCCATTAAATTCCAAGTCCCCAAGAAGGCCCTGTTTGCGCGTTTCTTCCTCAGCCGCTGGGGACGCGTGCTCATTGTTGCATCGTTGTTGTCTCTTACGTCGGCGCTGGCACTTGGGACGTATCTGTGGGTCAAGTACTCCAAGCTGGTGGATGCAAAGCTTCGGGCGGGTGCGTTCGCGAACACCTCGATGTTGTTTGCCGGTCCGCAGCGGATCGCGGTCGGCGACACCGCGTCTTCGGCCGAAATTGTTGCCATGCTTCGGCGCAGCGGCTACTCGGAGTCCAGAAACGCGGCGATGGGCTACTACAACCTGCGCCCCGATGCGATTGAAGTGTACCCCGGGCCGGAATCCTATTTCCGGCGCGAGCCGGGCGTGATCAAGTTCGAGCGTAACAAGGTCAGCCAGATCATCTCGTTGAAAGACAACACGGAAATCGCCCAGTACATGCTGGAGCCGGAACTCATCACCAACCTCTTCGACAAGCAGCGGCAGAAGCGCCGGATCGTGAAGTACGAAGACATACCGGAGGTGATGCGCAATGCGATTCTGGCGGCCGAGGATAAGCGCTTTTTCGGGCATTCCGGATTCGATCCCTTCGGAATCGTGCGCGCGGCCTGGGTGGATGTTCGCGATCGCCGGCACAATCAAGGCGCGTCCACGCTCACCATGCAGTTGGCGCGAACCTTGATGCTGGACAGCGCGGAGCGCACCTGGCGGCGAAAGATTCCAGAGATTCTGATCACGATGCAGTTGGAGCAGAAGCTGACCAAACAGGAGATTTTCGAGTACTATTCCAACACCATCTACCTGGGACAGCGTGGCAGCTTCAGCATTCATGGCTTCGGCGAGGCGGCCAATGTCTTCTTCGGGAAGGATCTCAAACAGGTGACCCTGCCCGAAGCCGCGTTGATTGCCGGGCAGGTGCAGAGTCCGAACTCGCGGAATCCGTTCCGCTATCCGGAGCGGGCCAAGACGCGCCGCAACATCGTGCTGGGGATGATGCGCGACGATGGCTTCATCGGTGAGCAGCAGTATGAAGAGGCCATTGCCGCGCCCATCAAACTGGTAGGCGAGGAGACCGAATCGAGCGATGCTCCCTACTTCGTCGATCTGGTGAACGACACCCTCCAGACCCAGTTTCAGGACCGCGATTTCCAGACCAGTTCGTACAAGGTCTACACTTCGCTCGACATGGACCTGCAGCGCGATGCGGCCGCGGCGATTCGCGCAGGCCTGGCCGAAGTGGATCCGATCCTGAAGCACAAGTTCAAGGGCTACGGTCAGAGCTTGCCGGAAGCGCAGGTGGCTCTGGTCTGCATCGATCCCAGCACGGGCGGAATCAAGGCGTTGGTGGGCGGCCGCAACTACGGCATGAGCCAGCTCAATCGCGCACTTTCGCGGCGTCCTCCGGGTTCGGTGTTCAAACCATTTGTCTATACCGCCGCTCTCAATACGGGGGTAACCGACGCCTCCACCGCGCTGACACCTGTATCTACGTTTATCGATGAACCGACTACGTTTTATTACGACAACGATAAAACGTACGAGCCCAGCAATTTTCACGAGGCGTTTTTCGGAAAGGTGACATTGCGGTACGCGTTAACCAAGTCACTCAATATTCCGACGGTCAAAATCGCCGAGAAGGTCGGATATCGGACGGTACTCGATCTGGCGCGACGGGCGGGATTGACCATGGATACGTGGGCCACTCCGGCCATCGCGCTCGGTTCCGTCGGTGTGACGCCCATTGAGGTGGCCGGCGCGTACACGATCTTCGCCAATAAGGGCGAGTATGTGAAGCCGAATTTCATCGACGAGATCCGCGATCAACACGGCTCTTCCATCTTTCAAAACACGATTGAAAAGCGCACGGTCCTGGATCCGCGGGTGGCCTACCTGATGACCAACCTGATGGAGGACGTCCTGCAGACCGGTACCGGCGCGGCCGTCCGGGGCCGCGGATTCGTTTTGCCGGCCGCCGGCAAGACCGGAAGCTCGCGAGACGCGTGGTTTGCCGGGTTCACCTCGAAACTTCTGTGCATCGTGTGGCTGGGTTTCGACGACTATCGGGACGTGAAGACGGAGGGCGCCCGGGCGGCCCTTCCCATCTGGACCGAGTTCATGAAGCGCGCGCACCAGCACCGGCAGTACAAGAGCGTTACCGGCTTTGACGCGCCGGACGGGATTGTGAGCGCGGAGATCGATCCGGATTCGGGACAACTGGCCACCAGCGCCTGCCCGAATAACAAGACCGAAGTTTTCATCGCCGGTACGCAGCCGGTCGAGCTCTGCCGTCTGCATGGCAGCGGCAGCACTCAGGTTGCTTCGTGGGAAAGCGCCGAGCCATCGCCGGCCGCGCCTACCGTAGCCGCGAGCCAACCGCCAACCCGCCCTGATGGAACACCCACACGTACCGTCAGGTCGATCCAGGTGGATCCGCCACGACAACTCGCCAAGCCGGTGGAGCCGAAGAAGAGGGGGCTGTTCGACCGCATCAAGAGTATCTTCAAGTAGCGGCCGCCCTCTGCGATCGCGACCGGGTCAAGTCAGCGGTGCTACACGGGCTGTGCAAGTAAGTGCCGGCAGCGGGCTCACGCCGGCCTCGATGCTATCGTGAGGAAATGACCCGCCGTGAATGGATGGCCGCCCTCGCGGCCGCGCCGCTGTCCGCCGCCGAACCTTCCATCGACGCCTTCTTCGACGAGGTGTTCCTCGACTGGCTGCGCCACGAACCCGAAGCCGCCGCCGCCTCGCGCCCGTTCCCGCCCGAAGAGCAGCAGCGCCTGGACGCGCAGCTCACCGAAGTTGGCGACCAACACGCGCGCGACCGCATCTCTCGCGCCCGTACCTACCTCGCCCAACTCCGTAAATTCGACCGCACGAAAATGACCTCGGAACAGCGATTCTCCGCCGAAATGCTCGAACACGGCCTCCAGGACGCTATTGCCGAAGAGCCCTATCTCCACCTCCGCTTCCCGATCAACCAGTTTCAAGGACCGCAGGTGCGCATCCCCACCCTGCTCACGGACATCCACCCCATGCGCACGGCGAAGGACGCGGAAAACTACCTCGCACGCCTCGAAGCCTTCCCCACCAAAATCGATCAGAGCACGGCCCTCATGCGCGAACGTGCCGCTCGTGGACTGCTCCTACCCAAGTTCATCCTCGCCGAAACCGCCGGGCAGATGAAGCGCTTCACCGCGCCCGCCCCGGAATCGAACATCCTGGTGACGTCGTTCGCCACCCGGCTCGATAAGATCAACGGCATCCCCGCCGGGCATCGGGCCGCGATGAAGGAGACCGCCCGCAAGCTGGTTGCGGACTCGGTCTACCCCGCCTACCGCCGCGCCTCTGACGAACTCGCCACCGAAGCCGCGAAGGCCACCGATCAGGCCGGCATTTCTCGTCTGCCGCACGGCAACGAAGCTTACGCGTTCTACCTCCGCCGCTACACCACAACGAACCTCACGCCTGCTGAAGTCCACCGCATCGGGCTCGACGAAGTGAAGCGCATCGAATCCGAGATGGACGGCCTTCTGCGCAAGCTCGGATATCGCGACGGAACTGTTGAGCAGCGCATGACCGCTCTCGAGTCCGATCAGCAATACCCCGACACGCCTGATGTCCGCGAGAAGGTGCTGGCCGATTACAGCCGCTACGTCGAGGACGCCCGCCAGCGCTCCCTGTCGTCGTTCCTGCACACGCCGCAGGCGCCCTGCATCGTGCAGCGCATCCCCGAATTCCAGGAAGCAAATGCGGCTGCCAACTACCAGACGCCCCCGCCCGATGGCTCTCGCCCCGGTATCTTCCGCGTGCCCCTGCCCGGCCCCAGGTTCGACAAGGTGCGAATGCGGACGCTGGCCTACCACGAAGCCATTCCCGGGCATCACTTCCAACTCGCTCTGCAGGTGGAGATGAAGTCGCTGCCGCGCTTCCGGCGGACCTATCCGTTCGGTCCTCTCTCCGCCTTCACCGAAGGTTGGGGACTCTACGCCGAACGCCTCGCCTCCGACCTCGGCTGGTACGCCAACGATCCCGTGGGCGATCTCGGCCGGCTCGGCAGCGAGTTATTCCGCGCCCGCCGCCTGGTGGTCGACACGGGAATCCACACCAAGGGTTGGACCCGGCAGCAGTCCATCGACTACGGCATCCCGCGCAGCGAAGTGGACCGCTACACCGTCTGGCCCGGCCAAGCTTGCTCTTATAAGATTGGCCAGTTGAAGATCCTCGAACTCCGCGAGCGCGCGAAGAAGCAACTCGGCGCGCGCTTCGATCTGAAGCAATATCACGATGTGGTTCTGCGCAACGGATCCGTCCCGCTGGCGCTGCTTGAACGTGTCGTGGACGCATGGATCAAAGAGGGGGCCTGAGGGCTTCGCTGAGTGGAGGTGCGCGGCATACGCCGCAGGCACCGCTGGCCTTGCGGACCGGGGAGCGGCATATGATCGTTGTTGTCGGCAGCTGAACTTGCCGGCGCAGGCCATCATAAGATCCGATCCTGGGCCCCTGCATCATCGGCGCTTTACGAATGTTTGTTTGTTGCCAGTCGGCGCCGCCGCTTCAGCGTGAGTAGCAACGAAGCTGGACTGGCGGCCATACTACGCATGACCACCCGCCAGCCAGTGAGTCTCCCGAAGGCCTACATAGGAAGGAACCTGCTCGGCGGCTTCGGACGGTCCGCAATGTCCTCTGCGACGGCGGATTGTGTGGGACCAAACGCGCGGGGCCGTAACCGATTCTGTCCGGGTATGCGCGTAATCCGACGACAACCGGAAACTGGCAACGAGATTGATGGATTAAACTCTCGACAAGCGAGGATCTGTATGGGCAAATGCTCGCATCAGCGGGGCTACCGGCTCCTATTGCGGCAAACAGACTTCCCGTTTACTCGACGCGATCCTCAGTGCCTGAGCGAGCAAACATAAATGCCTTCAGGGTGGCAGCAGCGTAGTCGCCGTCTCTTCTGACGATGTCATCCGTGTTTGTGAGTTCGGCGGTCAGAACGTTGAGGCGGAGCGAAATCCCTCCTTGAATGATTCAATGGTGCCGGCCGGAAGATATGCCCGTCACGAGTTGCTTATGTACGAACTCATTCGTATCGTAAGGCGACGATCGGGTTGATGGAAGCCGCGCGAAGCGCCGGCAGGGAACCGGCGAACAACGCCACGGCGGTGATGGCTGCGAGCGCCCCGACAAATGTCAACGGATCTCCGGGCGTCACTCCAAACAACATGGATTGCAGCAGACGCGAGCAAGCGATGGCCAGTGGCAATCCGAGCCCGACTCCGGCCAGGGAGACGATGAAGCTCTCGCGCAGGATCATCCACACGACCTGTTCGCGCTGAGCGCCGAGCGCCATTCGCAAACCGACTTCCGAGGTTCGACAGCTGACAGCGTAGGTGAGCGCTCCGAAGACCCCGGTTGCGACCAACACGACTGCCAGCAATCCGAAGAACATCGATAAGCGCGCTATTAGACGGTCCTGAGAAAACGAGGCATCAAATTGCTGCTGTTGGGTCATCGGTTGCGAGAGCGGAACATCGGGCGCAAATTCCCGGATCGCGCGCTGAACGACTGGTAAGAAGCTGGCCGGATCGCCCGCAGTTCGCAACTCGTAGTGCATTGTGCCGATTTCGGGAACTTGCTGGTAAGGAAAATACGCAGTGGGCGTATCGGGTTCGCGGACTCCGGTGTATTTGCTGTCCGCGACGACGCCGATGATCGTGTACTGAGGAAGATCCTTTGGATTTGCCCATCCCACCTGATGGCCTAAAGCACTTTCACTCGGAAGATAGCGGTTCAGGAAGGTCTGATTCACGATGGCCACCCTGGGAGCGGAAGCGGAGTCGGATTCATTGAAGTCGCGGCCGGCAAGCACGGGAGTGCCCAGCGTTCGGAAATAGTCGGAACCTACCGCGTTCCAGCGCATATGTGAGAACCTGTCGACCTGCGGATTCTTGCCATCTACGAAGGCGTTGGTGTTGTTGCTCCAGCCGGAGGCGATCCGGTTCTGCATCAGGGTGGCGGACCCCACGCCAGGCAGCGCGCGCAACCGTTCCAGCAAGGCCTCATGAAAGCGAATGGCTTCAGCATCCGATGGAGTGCGCTGCTGCGGGCTGATTCCGAAAACCAGTAGGCCCGAGGTGCGTATACCCAACTGTACGTGCTCCAGACTCCTGAGAGTCCTGACCAACAGGCCCGCTCCGATCAGAAGCGTGAAGCACAACGAAATCTGGGCGGCAATTACTACCTTCTGGCCCAGCATCCGGCGAGGGTCGCCGGAGGCCGCGGCGGATGCGCTCTTCAGGCTAAGGCCGACTGGAGTGCGAACCGCGCTGCGCAGCGGCGCGAGCCCGAATATCAGGGCAATCAGTAGAGATACAGCCAGCGCAAATAGCAGAACGCTGCGGTCGGGCGCGAGGCTTAGGTTCAGCTCCGACCAGGCGCTGAGCGCGCGCGTAGCAACGATGGCAAAGAGCCAACCCCAAGCTGCGCCGCCTGCAACGAGCAGCAGGCTTTCCGTCAGCAATTGACGGAATAAATCCGCACGCCCGCCGCCGACCGCCATCCGGATGCTGAACTCACGCTGCCGGGCTGTATTGCGCGCAGCCAGAAGCATCGCGACGTTTCCGCATGCGATCAGCAGCACTAAGCCGACCATGGCTAACAGGATGCGAAGAGGTGTTTCGTACGCTTCGCGAAGTCCGGCGATGCCGCGCGCGGGAGTGAAAAACAGATTCGGCGGCTTCTCGCCGCGCTTGGGATTACTCACGTAAGCATAGGCCGCACGCTGGAACACCGGATTCAGTTTCGCTTGCGCTTCCTTTTCAGTTACTCCTGGCGCCAAACGCCCGATGATATGCAGGCACCACCAGTCCCGCATACCGTAAAGCGACTTCTCGGTTCGCATCCCCCAGGCGTTCAAGTCGATGCGATCCTGCAGCGGGACCCAGATATCCGTGGTCCTGTTCCTTTCGAGGCCCATGAAGTCCCGTGCGGCAACGCCCACAATCGTGAATGGCACGCCACGTACAAAAAAGGCTTGGCCCAGCATGGAACAGTTGGCGCCGAACCGCCGGTTCCAATAGCCGTGACCCAGAACTGCCACTTGCGAGTGGTTCATTTCATCCTCGATCGTCAGGGGCCTTCCGCAGATCGTGCCCACGCCGAGGCCGGTGAAGAAATTGCCGCTCACCATGTCGGCTTGAGCTTCCTCCGGTTCCCTGCCGTAGCGAACGGGAGTCTTGCTAATCGCTAACGGCACGGAAGCTACGACGTCGGAGAAAGCTCCGCGTTCGAGACGAAGTGTTTCGAAGATATGCAAGGGGAATTCGAGATCACCATGGCCGGTTTGGCTTGAACCAGCCGGCCGGGCGGTTGTGTGCAGGAACAGAATCTGCTGAGGATTCGGTACCGGCAAATCCCGCAAGACCACGGCGTTCATCACGCTGAAAATCGCAGTGTTCGCGCCTATGCCCAGCGCGAGCATCAGGATCACGACGGCCGTGAACAGAGGACTCCGCCGAAGAACTCGCAGCGTAAACTTCAGATCTGGAAGCAGACTCGTCATCTCTATTCTTGACGAACGAGCATAGCAGAAGTTCTCGATTGATGTCGGTCTGAAGCTTTCCCCATTCATCTCGGGAAAGCTACCGGAAGGTCGGCGACATCGATGATGCCGATTACCAGCGATCAACGGCAATGGGTTTAGTTTCCGAGTTGCTCCCGTACCGTCCATTCGGAAGTTTGTCGAAACGACGTTCAGCGCGCCCGCTCGTGCAATGATCAGTGGCGCCAGATAGAGCAGTAACCCTTGCTGCAAAGGTTCGAGGAACGATTCAGAAAATACAGCCCGGCTGTCTCCCTCCGCGCGCCGCACGGTACGCCGTGCCCGTCATGAGCGGTCGGTGTTTCAGAAGAGGCCGGTGCGGGCTGCTTCTTAGCAGCGACGCTTCGGGCGACGCCTTCTCCGCTCCCAACCTTTGAAGGCAAGGGCGGCCTTTGCCGCGATTTCCGCAGGGTAGTGTACCGGAAAGGAATCGAGTAGTCGCTGCAAATGCTCGGAAGCCTCGAGACAAAGGACCTCTGCAGCAAGGGTATCTCAAGTAGCAATCGTTCCCCGCCAGCGGGTCCCAGTCAGCCGCTTCCGCAACTCGGCCGTGGACTGCCGGTGGCAGCGCAGGCACAGCGTGCGAAGGTTCGACAGGTCGCATTCCCCACCGCCCTCGGCGACCGGAAGGATATGGTCGGCGTCCCACAGCGAACTGCGCTGTCCGGGTCTCAGTCCCCATTCGGACCAGCCCAGGATGCGGCGCGGACCCCGCAGGCGCTTCAGCCGGTACAACTCCGCCTGGCAATCCCGCCCGCACTGCGCGCACACCCCGCGATCCCGCGCGAAGACCTGCTCCCGAACGTACCCGGGATTCGTACGCAGCTTCCATTCGTGAACGCAAAAATCGGAACAGAAGGTGCGCCGCCGCCCCTCGGGAACTTCGAGATTGCACCACCGGCACAGGTTTCGGCCGTTGGGTCCCTTGGGCAGCGAGTCGGCATCCGTCCAGCCGCCCGGCATAGCGCGCGTAGTGCTCACAAAAACATTCTATGACGTTTCTGTTTGTATAAGCTGCGGCAGGATCTCGCCCGCCGGGCCGCGCAGAGAATAGTGAACCGCTTCGGAGTACGGAGTCTCCTGGGGATTGATCTCCACCACCAAGGCTCCGCCGGCGCGCGCCACGTCGATCAGACCCGCGGCCGGATACACTACTGCGGACGTTCCGATGCTGAGGAATACCTCGGCTCGCGATGCCGCCATCTCCGCCTTCGACCAAACTCCCGGCGGCAGGAACTCGCCGAACCAGACGACCGCTGGACGCAGCACCCCGCCGCACTCACAGCGCGGCGGAATTTCGGGAATCGGAACCCGGAAGTCGTCGCCCTCCCGCTCGCAGGCAAGGCAGCGCAGCCGCCAGATGTCGCCGTGCAACTTCACGGTGTTCCGGCTGCCGGCGCGATCGTGGAGGCCGTCGATGTTCTGCGTCACCAGTGTGAATCCGGGAATGCGCCGCTCGAGTTCGGCCAGCGCGCGGTGGCCCGCGTTGGGCTCGGCTTTGGCCATGTTCTGGCGGCGGGAGTCGTACCACTCCCATACCAGCTCAGGATTGCGTTCGAAGGCCCCCGCGGTGGCCAGATCCTCGGCCCGGAACTGACGCCACAACCCACCGGCGCCGCGAAACGTCGGGATGCCGCTCTCCACCGAGATGCCCGCTCCGGTGAATGCGACAACACGACTGGCCTGAGCGATGCGCTTCCGGACTTCGTCCATTAATCTGACGATAACAATGTCGCCGCGGAGCGTGGCGTTAGAGCCTTGCGAGCCGTCATTGCGGCCTCAAACGCCACTTGACCGTTCGAAGCGAGCGCCGTCAGGTGTCCCATCTTTCGCCCGGGGCGGGGCGCGAGTTTGCCGTACAGGTGCAGTTTGACGCCGGGCACGGCACAGGCTGCGGCCCAATCGGGCTCGCCATTCGCCCATACATCGCCCAACAGATTCGCCATCACCGCCGGCATCATTTGAGTGGGGGCGCCCAGCGGCAGTCCGCACACGGCCCGCAACTGCTGCTCAAACTGGCTGGTGACGCACGCGTCGAAGCTGAAATGTCCGGAGTTGTGCGGCCGCGGCGCAAGTTCGTTGATCAGGAGCTTGCCATCGCGGGTGAGAAAGAACTCCACGCACAGCACGCCGACTACTTCGAGCTTCTCGAGAACCGTCCGGGCGATCTCCACCGCATCCTGCACTACCCGGTCGCCTACCAGCGCGGGCGCCACGGTCACGTCCAGGATGTGCCGCGAGTGCCGGTTTTCCACCACTCCGTAATGCACGAACGTCCCGTCGATGCCGCGCGCGGCCACCACCGACACCTCGCATTCGAAATCGATGAAGGCTTCGAGCACCGTCTCATCGGTCTTCAGGCTGGCCCAGGCCGATTCGGCCTCGGACATCCGCCGTATGAGCACCTGCCCCTTTCCGTCATAACCGAAATCCGCCGTCTTCAAGACCGACGGAAGCCCTAACTCGACGAGCGCCACTCGAAGATCCGCAAGCGACCGCACCACCCGGTAGGGCGTTACCGGCAACCCGGCCCGAGTCAGAAAAGTCTTCTCCCGGGCTCGCTGTTGCGTGGTGTGCAGCACGGTGCCGGCAGGCCGCACCGGAGTGAAACGCTCAGCCGTCGCGGCTGTGTCGGCCGGAACGTTTTCGAACTCGAATGTCACCACGCTGACGCCCCGCGCAAACTCGGCGACGTGGTCCAGATCGCTGTATTCGCCCGACCATTCGACGTCGGAGACCTGTCCGGTGGGCGTGTCTTCTTCGGGAGAGTAGGTGTGGACGCGATAGCCCATGCGGCGGGCGGCGATCGCGAACATCCTCCCCAGTTGGCCGCTGCCGAGAACACCGATGGTGGCGCCGGGAAGGATGGGCCGGCTCATTCGAGCGTGTCCTCGCGAACCTTTGCCGCCTGCTGGCGCCGGAAGTCGTGGAGTTTCGCCCTCAGTTGCGGACGCGTGGAGGCGAGAATCGCTACCGCCAGCAATCCGGCATTGATGGCGCCTGCCTTGCCAATGGCCAGGGTGCCGACGGGAATGCCGCCGGGCATCTGCACGATCGACAGCAGGGAATCCATTCCCTTAAGAGCCTTGCTTTCCACCGGCACTCCGAGCACCGGGACTACGGTATTGGCGGCCACCATGCCGGGCAGGTGCGCCGCGCCGCCCGCTCCTGCAATGATCACTTCCAAGCCGCGCTCCTCCGCTGTGGACGCATACTCCACCATCCACTGCGGGGTGCGGTGCGCCGACACCACCCTGCACTCATGCGCGACTTCGAACTGCTTGAGAATATCCGCGGCGTGGCCCATGGTCTCCCAGTCGGACTTGGAGCCCATGATCACGCCCACAACCGGCTTTGTTTCGGACATTGAAGGCTACTGGCCTTGTGCCAGCGAGAAACCCGGAACACCGCCATAGGTGCGCAGATACTCGGTCTTCACCAACTCGATGCCGAGAGCGTGGATCCGGCCGAGCAGCGCCAGTATCTGGGGATGCGTCGCATTGCCATCGGCGACGAACCGGCAGCGGAAACTGTCCGTGCAGAAGGTTTCGGCAAAGCCGTCAGGCCAGACCTTGACCCCGCGATTGGAGATCATGGTCAGGCTCAAACCCTCGCCGTTGACCTTGGCGATCTCCGGCGCCAGCGTCTTGGGATTCCCGGAGGGCCATTCCACGTAGGCATCCACGCCCACCAGCACGGCTTCCTGCCGCGGCGCGAGCGCAACCGGTTTCGGCGCCTCTTCGACGGCTCGCCCGGTGTAGGAAGCCACCTTCAGAGTTTCGGGCTTCTGGCCCAATCGCGCCGCCACGGCCTCGCCAAATTCCTTCGTCCCCACCTTCTCTTTGCTCATGCCCTCGCGGAAAATGTCGTAGGTGTGCACGCCGTCTTCCATGGTCTTGAGCCAGGCATTGTGAACCCGCTCGGCGATCTCGGGCTGTCCGATGTGCACCAGCATCAGCACCGCGCCCAACAGCAGGCCGGATGGGTTGGCCAGATTCTGACCCGCCCGCCGCGGCGCTGAGCCGTGGATGGCTTCAAACATCGCGCACTTCTCACCGATGTTCGCCGACCCGGCCAGGCCTACCGATCCCGCGATCTGCGCCGCCACGTCGGACAAGATGTCACCGTACAGGTTCGGCATCACGATCACGTCGAAAGCCTCGGGCGTGTCGGCCATCTTGGCTGCGCCAATATCGACGATCCAGTGCTCTTTCTCAATATCCGGGTACTGCGCTCCCACCTCGTCGAACACCCTGTGGAAGAGACCATCGGTCATCTTCATGATGTTGTCTTTAGTGAAGCAGGTCACTTTCTTGCGGTTGTACCGACGGGCGTATTCGAAGGCGTAGCGGCTGATTTTCTCGCATCCGGGCCGGGAGATCAGCTTCAGGGTCTGCATGACGTTCGTGCTGAGGCGATATTCGATACCCGCGTAGAGATCTTCCTCATTCTCGCGGACAATCACCACATCCATCTTCGGATGCTTAGTTTTGACGAACGGGTAATAGGAAACGCAGGGCCGGACGTTGGCGTACAGTCCCAGGGCCTTGCGTGTGGTCACGTTGAGGCTCTTGAACCCACCCCCCTGCGGCGTGGTGATCGGCGCTTTCAGAAAAACCTTCGTACGGCGAAGCGATTCCCAGGAACTCTCTTCGATACCCGCGGTATTGCCGCGCAGGTAGACTTTTTCACCAATTTCGATGGTTTCGATGTCGAGCGCAGCGCCGGCCGCTTTCAGGATGTGGAGGGTCGCCGCCATGATTTCCGGACCAATGCCGTCGCCATGTGCCACTGTGATGGGTACCGGCTTTGTCGTGGGAATAGCTGATGCCATGATGAACTCACCTTAGATATGATTTCGCGAGGACGAATCCACAATATCCGGAATTGACGGGCGGAGGCAAGTATCCCCGGTTCTAGGCGGGCTCTCGCACATAGACCCGGACGGTTCGTCCGAGCGACCTGATGCGTATGTCGTACCCCAACTCAACATTTTTTGAACAAACCTGAATTCTACTGTAGCCGGAAATCATCTGGCTAGAGTAGAATCAGTACAGCGAGGTTTGCAGTCTTCTTGTCACATCGCAGCTGGCAGGGCATCTAACCTCAAGTACTGGGATTCTAGGCTGTTCGGCTCCCGAATGAATGACTACATCGCTCTGACGAAACCGCGGGTCACCTGGCTCATCCTGGCGACGACCGCCATCGGATACTACTTCGGCGCCAGGTTCGGATGGACCGCCTGGACCCTGTTTCACACCATTGCCGGCACCTGTCTGATCGCCTCTGGTACGGCCGCCCTCAATCAGTGGTATGAACGCGATGCCGACGGCAAGATGAAGCGAACCAGGAACCGTCCCCTTCCGTCCGGCCGCATTTCCCCCGCCGGAGCGTTCGCATTCGCTGTTGGATTGTCGATTGCGGGGTTCGCTGAACTCGCCCTGGGCGCCAACCTGCTTACCGGATTGCTGGGTCTTTTCACGCTGGTCACGTACCTGTTCGCCTATACGCCGATGAAGCAGCGCACGCCGCACTCCACCACCATCGGCGCGATACCCGGCGCCATGCCCCCGCTCATCGGATTCGCCGGAGCAGCGGGAACGCTGACCACGGAGGCCTGGATTCTGGGCCTGATCCTGTTCCTCTGGCAGTTCCCGCACTTCTACGCCATCGCCTGGATGTACCGCGAAGATTACGAGCGGGCCGGCATTCGTATGCTGCCCGTAGTGGAGCCGGACGGCGAGTCCACTGCCCGCCGCATCGTTTGGTGCGCTCTGGCTCTGGTCCCGATCAGCCTGCTTCCGCGATTCTGGTCGATGGCTGGTAACATCTATGTAATCGGTGCCGTACTGGCGGGCGCCTTGTTCGTTTACTACTGTGCGCTGGTAATGCGGGACCGCACACGGGTTCGAGCCCGGGGTGTTCTACTCGCTTCCGTTGTCTATTTGCCGGTCCTTTATGGGCTCCTGGTTATCGACCACACGGGCCTGTAGCGCTGTTGGGGCGCTGCTGGCGCTCACAGCCTGCCGTAAAGCGGATCTGCCCGTATACGTCGAGGTCCCCAATTTTTCGCTGACCTCGCAGTCCGGTCTGGAGTTCAAGGGCACGGCACTCGACGGAAAGGTCTGGGTGGCCGAGTTCTTCTTCACCCACTGCACGGGTCCTTGTCCTCGGATGAATGCCCGCTTCCGGCAGATTCAGAACCGGTTCCAGACAGCCCCCGATTTCCGGCTGGTCTCCTTTACCGTGGATCCGGCCCGCGATTCTGTCCCGCGTGCTGGCCGACTATGCTCGCCGCTTCGGCGCCCAGGACGGCCGCTGGTTCTTCCTGACCGGACCGATGGACCGCCTCAACCAACTCAGCCGCCACGTCTTCATGCTCGGCAATGTTGACGGGCAACTCGACCATTCCACTCGTTTCATGCTGATGGATCGCCGCCGCCGGATCCGCGGCTTCTATCGCAGCGAGGACAATGAGAGCATGCACAAGTTGATGGGCGACATAGAAACGCTGCTGAAGGAGAGAGTTTGATCGGAGTCCACGACCTGCCCGCCGTGAACGCGACGTTGAATGCCACGGCCGCCGTCCTGCTGATTTGGGGATATACGCTGATCCGCCGCCGCAGAATCGATGCCCACCGGAAGGTCATGCTGGCTGCCTTCACGGCATCGGTGCTGTTCCTTGTTTCGTACGTCGTCTATCATGCCCAGGTGGGGACGGTTCGATTTCAGGGCGCGGGCCTGATCCGCTCCGTGTATCTCGGCATTCTGTTCACCCACACCGTCCTGGCCGCCGCCGTTCCCGTGCTGGCCATCCTCACCTTGCGCCGCGGCCTTCGCGCCGACTTCGGCCGCCATCACGCCATCGCTGTCTGGACCTTGCCCATCTGGCTATACGTAAGCGTCACAGGCGTGGTCGTCTACTGGATGCTCTACCGCCTGTAGCCGGTGCCGGGTCACTGCAAAAACACTCACAACTGAGCCATATTCCCCATAGGCGCCTCGCCACCGCCATGTAAGTTGCTGATTTTGCAGCGATTGTGGTGGCGATTGCCGTGCATCACACGCTTAATACCATGACCAGCCGTGAGCGAGTCCTCTGCGCCCTCGATCATCGCCAGCCCGATCGTGTTCCGATCGATTCGGGTGCAACCGCAGTCACCGGCATGCATGTCAGCGCCGTGGCTGCGCTCCGCGAACATTTTGGCCTCGAGAAGCGGGTCGTGAAAGTCCACGAACCCTTCCAGATGCTCGGCCTTATTGAAGAGGACCTCCAGGAGGCACTCGGCATCGACGTAGATGGGATGCTGCCGCGCAGCACGATTTTCGGCTTTGCCGACGAGGGCTGGAAGCCGTGGCGCATGTACAGCGGCCTCGAGGTACTGGTTCCCCGCGATTTCAACACCTCTCTCGATGCCAACGGCGATACTCTGATCTACCCGCAGGGAGACATGAGCGCCCCTCCCAGCGGCCGCATGCCGAAGGGCGGCCACTTCTTCGACGCCATCATCCGGCAGCCGCCCATCGATGACGAGCGCCTGGACCCCGAGGACAATCTGGAAGAGTTCGGCCCCGTCACCGATGACGATCTACAGTTTTTTGCCAAACGAACCCAGGAAAGCCGCGCCACCGGACGGGCGGTGGTGGCCGGCTTCGGGGGCACCGCCTTCGGCGACATTGCCCTCGTCCCCGCCGTCAACCTCAAGCATCCGAAAGGCATTCGCGACGTCGCCGAATGGTACATGTCCACCACCAGCCGGCGCGACTACGTCCACCGGATCTTCGACCGGCAATGCGAAATCGCCCTCGCGAACCTGGCAAAAACCCACGCGGTCGTAGGTGACAACATCGACGTTCTGTTCGTCTGCGGAACCGATTTCGGAACCCAGTCGTCCACGTTCTGCTCGACGGCCGCCTTTAAGGATCTGTACTTCCCCTACTACCACCGGGTCAACGACTGGGTCCACCGCAACACCAACTGGAAGACCTTCAAGCACTCCTGTGGATCCGTAATCCGGTTTATCGATCCCTTTATCGACGCCGGATTCGATATCCTCAATCCAGTACAATGCTCGGCTGTTGGCATGGACCCCAGGAATCTGAAAGCTAAATACGGCGATCGGGTGGTGTTCTGGGGCGGCGGCGTGGACACTCAGCGCGTGTTGCCGTTCGGCACTCCCGCCGAGGTGCGCGAGCAGGTACTCGAGCGGTGCGAGATTTTCTCGAAGGATGGCGGTTTCGTGTTCAACACCATCCACAATATCCAGGCGGAAACGCCGATCGAAAACATCGTGGCGATGTTCGATGCAGTACATGAATTCAATGGCCAAAGGAGCTTAACCTGTGCCTGAACTGCAAGGGCTGTATGACGCGGTCGTGAATGGAGACCAGAAGGCCGCGATCCAGTTTACGAAAGTAGGGCTCGATGCCGGAGTCGATCCCATGGAACTGTTATCGAAGTACATGATTCCGGCGATGGACGAAGTGGGACGCCGCTTCGAGTGCGAAGACTATTTCGTTCCCGAACTGCTGCTGGCAGCCCGCGCCATGAAGGGCTCCATGCAACTGATCCGCCCGCTGCTGACCGCCAGCGGTGCTCAGCCCACGGGACGCGTCGCCATCGGGACCGTTAAGGGCGACCTCCATGATATTGGCAAGAACCTGGTCGCTTCCATGCTCGAAGGCGGCGGATTCGAGGTGCTCGACCTGGGCGCCGATGTCTCGCCCGAGAAGTTCGTGGACGCCGTCCAGAACAAGAACGTCGATCTGATCTGCTTGTCCGCATTGCTGACAGTCACCATGCCCTCCATGCGCACCACCATCGAAGCGCTGGAGAAGGCCGGCGTGCGCGACAAGGTGAAAGTGATTGTGGGCGGCGCTCCGGTTACCGCGCAATTTGCCAAGGACATTCGCGCCGATGGCTACGGCGAGAACGCGAACTCCGCGGTTGCGATCGCGAGACAGTTGTCGGTGACGCGAGCGGCATGAGTCTCCAGGACTGGCTGTGTGGCGGACCACTGCTGACCGATGGAGCATGGGGCACTGAGCTGCAAAGCCGCGGGCTCGACCCAGGCGCGTGCCCCGACGCCTGGAATCTCGAGGAGCCCGAGCGCGTCAAGTCAGTCGCGCGCGCCTATCGCGAGGCGGGCAGCCGCATCATCCTGACCAACACGTTCCGGTCCAACCGCATCAGCCTCGCGGGCTACGGCCTTGCTGGCCTGGCTGATAAGCTCAACCGCGCCGGCGTGGCCATCTCGCGTGCCGCCGGCGACGGACTGGTATTCGCCTCCATCGGGCCCACCGGTAAGATGCTCATGACCGGCGAGGTCTCCGAGGCCGAGGTCTTCGAGGCTTTCGCCGAACAAGCCAAGGCCTGTGCCGAGGCCGGCGCCGATGCCTTGCTGCTGGAGACAATGACCGATCTCGAAGAGGCTAGGATCGCCTTGCGGGCAGCCCTGCCAACCGGACTGCCGGTGGTGGTGTCGTTCGTCTTCGATAGCGGGAAGAATAAGGATCGCACCATGATGGGAGCCACGCCGGAGCAGGTGGCCAAAGCTATCTCGGCCGAGGGCGCTTCCGCGGTCGGCGCCAACTGCGGCGTGGGAATCGAAGCGTTCCTCCCGGTCTGCCGCCGCATGCGGGCGTCCACCGATCTCCCGGTGTGGATCAAAGCCAATGCCGGACTGCCCGTCACGGTGGATGGAAAGGTCGCCTACGTCACGTCGCCCGACGAGTTCGCATCGCATGCCGGAGCGCTGCTCGAAGCCGGTGCGAGTTTCCTGGGCGGATGCTGCGGCACGAATCCCGACTTCATTCGCGCCCTCGCCCGTGTGCTTCATCCATGCGCCTGAAACTGATCAGCTGCGAAGTTCTGTATCGGGAAATGTGCGACAGCGTGGCGCGGTCGCCGCACCAGGTGGACGTCGAGTTCCTGCCCAAGGGCTTGCACGATCTGGGCGGCGCGCGCATGCGCGAGAAACTCCAGGAAGCCGTGGACCGTACCGATCCGGCGGTCCACGAAGCCATCCTCATGGGCTATGCCCTCTGCGGCAACGGGTTGGCGGGACTCGTCGCCCGAACCATTCCCATCGTGTTGCCGCGCGCGCATGATTGCATCGCTCTGCTGATGGGAAGCCGTCAGAAATACCAGGAGTACTTCGACGCCAACCCCGGCGTATTCTTCCGATCCACCGGGTGGCTGGAGCGCGGCAAGGGACTGATACCGCTCTCCCGCAAGCAGACCGGCATCGACACCAAGCTCGAAGAATTGATCGCCCGCTACGGCGAGGAAAACGGCCGTTATCTGTTCGAAGAATTGAACAGCTACCAGCAGCACTATCGCCAGATGACGTTCATCAAGATGGGCCTGGAACCCAACGCGTCGTTCGAGGAGAGCGCGCGTCAGGAGGCCGATAAATACGGATGGACGTTCGATACGATCGCCGGCGACATGACCTTGTTTCGCCGCTTGATCAACGGCGACTGGGGAAGCGAAGACTTTCTCACCGTGCCACCCGGACACAGGGTGGTGGTGTGCTATGACGACGGCATCATAGGAGTGGAGAGGGGCGCGTCATGACGGGGAAAGAGCGCGTGCTGGCGGCGATGGACGCGCGTCCTGTGGATCGCCTGCCGCTGATGCCGATCACGATGATGTTCGCGGCGGACTTGGCCGGCGTTCCCTATCGCTCGTATGCCACCGATCACCGGGTGCTGGCCGATGCGCAGTTGCGCGTAGCCGAAGCGTTCGACTTCGATTACGTCTCCACCATTTCGGATCCCGCGCGCGAGGCCAGTGACCTGGGCGCATCCATCGAGTGGTTCGAAGATCAGCCGCCGGCCATCATCGAAAGCCACGCGCTGCTCGCCGACAAGAAGACACTCGCCAAAACCCGACTGCCGGACCCGCACGCTAGCGTGCGCATGCAGGACCGGATCGACGGCGTGTCCCTGCTCGCCGCCCGCGCGGGCTCTGACAAGATCGTCGAAGGCTGGGTGGAAGGCCCCTGTGCCATGGCCTCCGATCTGCGCGGCCTCAACACCCTGATGCTCGATTTCCATGACGACAGCGGGTTCGTCACGGACCTGTTCGAGTTCGTCGTGGCCATGGAGATCGACTTCGCGCGCGCCCAGGTGGAAGCCGGCGCCAGCCTCATCGGAGTAGGCGACGCCGCTGCCTCGCTGGTAGGGCCCAAGATCTACGAGCGTTTCGTATTTCCCTACGAGCAGAAACTCATCGCCGGGTTGCGCGCTCTCGGCGCCCGCATTCGCCTGCACATTTGCGGCAACACGCGAAAGATTCTGGGCCACATGGGACGCCTCGGCTGCGACATCGTCGATCTCGATTTCCTCGCGCCCTTGCACGAGGGACGGGCAGCGATGGGCGATCGCCAGGTGCTGCTCGGAAATCTGGACCCCGTCCGCGTCCTGCGCGACGGAACCCCCGAAAGCGTAACTCTCGCGATCGAGGAATGTTGGAGGCAGGCCGGGCCCCGGTACATCGTGGGGGCCGGGTGCGAGGTGCCTCGCGGAACGCCGGACGAAAACGTCCGCGCCCTGACGCGCTTCGCCGGATCGCATGTCTAACCTGGTTCACGTCCGCATTCCGGACGGCAAATCCCTCAAAGACGTCCTGTTCGAGCGCGGGGTCGAATTTCCCTGTGGGGGCGTCTCGTTGTGCGGTCACTGCAAAGTTCGTGTCGTCGAGGGCACGGTCCCCATTACCCAGGAGATGGAGTGGGCGTTGGAACCCGCTGAACTCGCCAAAGGCTGGCGTCTCGGATGCCTGGCCGAAGCGCACGGCGAGGTGACGGTGGAAGTGGGTCAGTGGGAGACCCCGATCCTCGCCGATAACTCGGTGGTTGCGTTTGAACCGGGGCAGGGAAGAGGTGCGGTGGTGGACATCGGTACCACCACGGTCGTCGCGCAGTTGCTCGATCTGGCCAACGGTGAGGTGCTCGAAGTTCGCACCAGCCTCAATCCGCAATGCGTGCACGGCGCCGATCTCATGAGCCGGATCGACTTCGATCTTCGCGAGCCCGGTGTGCTGAAAGGCCTGATCCGCAGTGCAGTGGGTGAGATGCTGGCTGGCTGGGAGGTCCGCGAAGTGCTGCTCGCCGGTAACACGGCCATGCATCACTTCTTCTGCGGCTTCGATGTCGAACCGCTCTCACACGTCCCTTTCGAGACCGAGACACCGGGTGCGTGCGAATTCACTGCGGAGGAGTTGCACTGGACCAACCCCGGAGCACGGGTCGAGTTCCTGCCCTGCCTCGGCGGATTCGTGGGCAGCGACGTCCTGGCCGGGATGATCGCCGTCCGGATGCTCGAATCCGACCGTGTGCTGGCGCTGGTGGATTTGGGGACCAACGGCGAGATCGCCATCGGCAATTGCCAGGGAGTAACCTGCGCGTCCACGGCGGCAGGTCCGGCCTTTGAAGCGGGCCGGATTCGGATGGGGATGCGGGCGGCTACGGGCGCTATCTCGTCCGTCGAGGTACACGCGAATGCGCTGAAGTGTTCCGTGATCGGCGGCGGCGAGCCGCGCGGCATCTGCGGTAGCGGTCTGGTGGATGCAGTGGCGGCGGCCCTCGAACTCGGGATGGTGCGGGTAGGCGGCCGTTTCGTAAACGGTTCCCGGGAGTTGGCGCTGTCAGGCGACGTCACCCTCGCGCAGTCGGACATCCGCGAACTGCAGTTAGCCAAAGGAGCCATTGCCGCGGGACTGCGATTGCTCGGCGCCGACCGTGCGGACCACTTGTATCTCGCCGGAGCGTTCGGAAACTACGTCAGTGTCGCCAGCGCCCGCCGCATCGGGTTGCTTCCCGCGATCCCCGAGAATGTGGTGCCTTCCGGCAACACGGCGTTGCAGGGGACGAAGGTTTTGCTATTAAACCCGTCACGTCGCGCCGCCCTGCTCGATGCCGCGTTGTCGCGAACCGCACACGTGTCGCTGGGATCCCTGCCGGATTTCCAGGACACCTACGTCGATTGCATGGTGTTCCCTGAGTGAACCCCGCTGACCTGCGCGATGTGACTCCTGAACACGCTTCTAACAGATATTGCTTAGAGGTCGGCACTCCGAACGCACCGCTCGGCCCCACGCCTGGTCCACTGCTAATGTCCGCCATCCAGGCGATCTGAAATTCGCCGATCGGTCATTTAAGTAGGATCGTCATTCTACTCCTCCGAGAGCGTGGCCGGATCTGTTCCAGGACATTTCGCATGGGAGTGCACGATGACAATACCTCGGAGGGCAGCTTCGTGCGCCGCCGGTATACGAACAGCCCGGCGATTCCCAATAGCATGAGCACGCAAGTGCCCGGCTCCGGCACGTCGGCAAGCATTACCGTGACGTTCAGATTGTTGGTGACGACCTCCACGCCGAAGGGATCGCCGATGAAGGCACCGTATCCCCGCTCGAAGCCATGTGTCGTGCCCTCTGCCGTCAGCGTATAGATATAGGCTAGAATGTCGCCGGTGTGCAGCACGCCGAGATTCACGTCCGCCGATACGGAATCGGAATCGATCTGCCATCCGTCACCATCAATCAGTCTTGACGAGCGGAGCGAATACGTTCCCAACCGGTCCGATCGTTTGCACTTCGGCGAAATTCAGGAGGCTGCCGCCGGGAACCCCGGGAATTTGAGTCTCGAATTCTTTCAAGCCGAATTCGAAGCTTCCACCCTTGGAAAAAGTGCCGTCCGGATGCGTGATCACAGTGTCCACCCTGGCGATGGCCTCGGCGGTTTCGGTGGCACTAGGGTTGTCGCGATTCGGCGGCACGCCAAACAAGCTCACTAAAAGCCTTGGAATCTGGAGATGCAGTTTGAGGTCAACGGTAGGTGTTGCCGTTATACAGGAAAGTCTGCGTCCACAGAGACTGGGCGACCATTTGTCTAATGACATTTTGGCCTGAGCCGCCAGGGCTGCCTAAGACTATCTGGACAACGCCCACGCCGCCGTTGCCGTTCGACTCCGCGAGTGATGATGCGAACGGGCTCCGGCCTGTGAAAGTGAAGAAGACGGGCGCAATGCCCGTCGAGGAGAGGTGCAAGAGTTGGACGCTCTGTTTAGGGTCGGGTTCGGTACCAAACAAGGGCTTAGAGTCTTGGAACACCGTGCCGCCCGGCAGGAAGGACTCGCTGGCACTCGCCGAGAGGTCGATTGGGCTGCCAACGACGCCGAACTGTAGACTGCCGGCGTACAAGGTTCCGCCGGAAAACACGGCAATGAGAGCCGCTGCAAGAGCAGCGGGCGCGTTGCGATACATCATGTTCTGGCCACCTTTGCGTGACTGCCGATAGCCGCAGCACGCCCTTTGCTTTGGATCAGACCTTCGTCTGGGGCCGGGCAGCCGCAGGGCCTCCCCGAGACCCTGGGATTTCCGCGACTGTGCCCCTCTAGAAAACCACGGGTATCGCCGCCGGCGATTGCTGTTTCCCCTCCCGTAGAAGACTCGCAAAATCCACGCTCCGCGTATCATGGATTAGAGGGTCGTATATGGGCACGGGAATGATCCCCCAGGGTGACCTGGAGAGCATCTACTCGGAACTGCGCAGGCTTGCCGCCTTTCACTTGAGACGGCGCGCGACGCAGGTGAGCCTGCAACCCACCGCGCTGGTGAACGAGACCTGGCTTCGGCTCGCGCAGCGGCCGTGGAAGAGCAGGTCGTACTTCATGGCTTTGGCTTCCACGGCCATGCGCAACGTGTTGGTGGACTACGTCCGCGCGCGGCTTGCGGAAAAACGTGGACGGGAGTGGACGCGGGTCAGCATAGAGAGCGGCGGTGAACCGGAAGACACAACCTTCAGCCTCGGCCACGTGCTGGCCGTCCATGAGGCGCTTGAACGGCTCTCCCGACTCGATGCGCGAAAGGCGCGCGTCGTGGAAATGAGGTTCTTCGGCGGAATGGAGTTCGACGAGATCGCCGAGGCGCTCAACATATCCCTGATCACGGCCAAGCGCGATTGGCAGTTTTCTCGAGCCTGGTTGTATGACTCCCTTGCTACCTGATTCGGGCGCCCCGTCAGCTCCGCGGATCGAAAGGCTGGAAGCACTGTTCTGGGCGGCTGTCGCCATGAGCCGGGACGAGCGCGAGGCTTTCCTGTTCACCGAGTGCGGGGACGATGTGGATTTGTGGCGCGAGCTGCGGCGGATGCTGGAGGCTGATGACCAGGCCGGAACGTTTCTCGAGATCCCTCTCCCTGAAGTGCTCGCGCAGGATCTGCCGCGGGCCAGCATGGCGCGCTGGAAACTGCTGGAGCGTGTGGGTGAGGGCGGACTCGGCGTGGTCTATCGCGGCGAGTGCTTCGAGGATGGAGTGCGGCTCGAAGCTGCGGTGAAGATTCTGCGGCCCGGATTTGATACCGGGAAGTTTCGCGAAAAATTCGTACAGGAGCGGCAGATCCTGGCCGGGCTCGATCATCCCGGCATAGTCCGCCTGATGGACTGTGGCGCTGATTCCGGGGGCCGTTCGTTCCTGGTTATGGAGTATATTCGCGGCGACCCGCTGAATACGTACCTGGAGCGGACGAATCCAGCCGTGGCCCAGCGCCTTGAGCTTTTCGAATCTGTCTGCGAGGCCGTAAGCTATCTGCACTCACGCCTGATCGTCCATGGCGATATCAAACCGGCAAACGTGCTGGTCACCGCCGCGGGCCTTCCCAAACTGCTGGATTTCGGCGCTGCGGGACTGCTTGCCGGGGACACCGGCGTGCGCGGCGAAGTGACGCGGCTGATGTTGACGCCGCAGTACGCCAGCCCGGAGCAGAAGCGCGGCGAGGGGCCGTCGGTCCCCGGCGACATTTATTCGCTGGGACGGCTTTTAGAAGAGATGTTGCCTGCCACCGCCGGACACTCGGACTTGCGTTACATTCTCGAACGTTCGATGGCCGAGCACCCCGGCGACCGGTACTTGTCGGTTCCCGACCTCTGGGAAGACCTGCGCCGCTTACGGGAAGGCCTTCCGCTGCGGGCCCGTCCAGCCACGGCCTCGTACGTGGCGCGGCGCTTTCTCCGCAGAAACTGGGCCGTGGCGTTGCTCACCGGGCTACTCATTAGCTCGTTGGCCGGTGGATGGTGGGGCGCTGCTCGGGCATCACGCCGCGCGTCCGCCGCCGCTGCCGAGGCATGGCGCCAACACCAGGTTGCGCTCGAGCAGGAACGGCGGGCCCTGGAAAATGAAGCGCGCGCGGCCTCGAGCGCCGACCAGGCTGTCTTGAATGCCGCGCGGCTGGACGCGCTGGTGGGTGATCTCCTCAACGATGACGATGCGGACCCCAACATTGTCGGCCAGCAACAGGCGGCCTCCGAGAGGTCCGTCAGGCGCGCCGCCGCATCCCTCGAAACGCTGCCAGGCCCGCCCCGCTGGCGCGAACTCAGCGTCGCGTGGCGGCGTCTGGCAATGATCCTGGTGCACAAAGGCGAATTCACGGCGGCCGAAGCGCCTTTGAAAAAGGCAACGTATGCGGCCACACAATGGTTGCGCGCTCAGCCCTCGCCTGCATCATTACGCAATGCGCTCATGGTGAAGCTCTGCCAGCTCCGCCTCGAGCGTCAGAAAGGTGCGTATCTGGCCGCATACCGGCTCGCGCATGAGGCCATGGAGGAATTCCGGGTGCTGCCGCCCGCCATGCAGGCTGAGCTCAATGGCACGGTTTGGCTGGAGAGCGCGCGCCTGTCCATCGCCCGCGAACTCATCGACCGGAATCGCCTGGAACCTGTGCCCGCTCTCTTGACGGAAGTGGTGAGGAACAGCCATGCCCGCGGCCTGACGCAGACCCGTAATCTCGGCGTCGCTCACCTGGTATGGTCCTTCCGAAGGCTGAATCGCCTGGAGGATGCCCGCCGCTGGTGCACGGTAGCCCGCGAGTGGGAGGTGACCGAATTGCGCATCCCACGGTTCTGCGCCGAACCGCTGACCGCATTCACGGATCGCGATGAACTCTTCCCGGCCGTTCCGGGTGAGCTGTCCGGCGAGGACCTCCGATCCCTTCTGTCACGCATCAACCAGCTCGTTCTGGACCTTCATGAAGATCAGCGGAGCTTTCCGCTGAACATCAGCCTCGGCCGGGCCTACGCCCGCTTGGCCGAACACTACCTCGCAGCGGGGCAAACCGGCCTAGCTCGTCCGGCCGTGAGGCAGGCGGCGGCCATCCGCGATACGTTAATCGTGGGCGATTCGAAGAGTCCGGTGGTAGTCAACTTTCAGCGGCGGGTGGACGTTTTGGAAAATGCTTTGAAGGCGCCGTGACCCGCTGGCCACGAGCACTCACGGACACGTGCTCAGGCGGCCCAGCCAGTGGTCAATATGGCCGCTTTGCTTGCTTCTTGTCTCGAACGGCGTCCCGCGTCAGAGACATGATCTCGTCCGTGCTCATCCGGATATCGGCGGTACCGCGCAGTGCGTTGACTGCTAATCTTTCCCTGCCGCCGTCTCCGGTCTCGTCGTGAGCTTTACGAATCTCCGAGAGGATAGTGACCCGGCCTTTGCTGGTGATTCGCGAGCATTACTCCTACTGGTAATCGTAATACAGCGTCTTTCGGCATGTAATCCCGGCCCCCGAGAGTGGTCGCGGTGGTTGCGCCTGCCGGATGTGTTACGTATCGCATGGAATAAGCATTCCGCGCCTCCCTCACTGTCGCGGCTCGGTTGCAGAGCGGTTCGTGCGCGAGTGTCTCATCGTGCGTGAATTGTTCAGAAGTTGAGCTTCGCCCCGAGTTGGATCACTCGCGTGGTGATGCCTTGGACACCGCCGCCGATCGCGCCGAACGTCTTCGACCGGATGTTCAGATCGACAATGCCGGGGTCCGGGTTGAAGTTGTTGAACAGGTTGAAGAACTCCGTCCTGAACTCCACCGAGCGGGTCTCTTTGAAACGCACCGCTTTATGAACCGAGAAGTCCACAATGGTCAGGCCGGGCAGCCGGATGGCGTTCGTGCGAGGTGAGTTGCCGAACCGTCCATAAGGCGTTTGCGTGAAGGCCGCGGTGTTGAACCAGCGCTGCCAGGTGCGCTGGTCGCCGGGGAGGTTTCCGTTCTGGCCCGCGACCTGGTCGGGTCGTGAACCGACGCCCGTCCCGGTGGTATCGACGCCGAAGGTGATCGGAGCCGGGAACCCGCTCTGGAACGTCATGATGGACGATACCTGCCAGCCATCCAGTATCGCTTTCGGGGCTCCGTGCAGGCTGTGAGCGAAGGGGATGTCGTAGAGCAGCGTGTTCACGAACCGGTGGCGCAGATCGAATCCCGACACCGACCGGTCACCCTGCATGTAGTAGACGTCCTGGGGCGCACCGATAAAATTCCCGCCGCCCACCTGGCCGCCGATGTCGGAGGGGCCGGAGATGGCCTTGGAATAGGTATACGCGGTGAGGAACGTAAACCCTGTGGAGAATCGCCGTTCCGCTTTGAGTTGGAGAGCGTGATAGATCGAGTTTCCGATAGCCTTGTCGGAACGCACGTTGCGTTGATACTGCTGGTTGGGCCGACGGGCGTTCAGCGAGGCCAGGCCGGGAGTCCGGGGGTCCACGATCTGGATTGGCCGGTTCAAATCCTCGTACGTCACCACCAGCTTGGTGCCCTTGGACCCGACGTACCCCGTGTCGAGGACGATGTTGCCCGGCAGCTTCTTCTGAACGTTAAAATTCCATTGCTGGATGTAGCTGTCACGCATGAACTGGTCATTGGCCACCGAGAAGTTCAGCGCACCCGTGGTCACCGATCCCGCAAAGGGATCGCTGAAGAACAAATTGGGCTTGCCGACAATGTTGCCGACAACCGACGCGCCGCTGGTTGCCTGTGCGCCCTCCGCCATGGCGAAAATGGCGTTGGAGATCTGCGGCGTATAGTAGAACCCGTAGCCGCCGCGCACCACCGTTTCAGAGCCGAGCATGGCGGGGCGCCAGGCGAATCCGAAGCGCGGACCGAAGTTGTTCTTGTCGGGCGCCATCAGTTGGCGGCCGAACTGCGAGGTCTGGGTGGTAACCGTGTCGCCGACGATAAACCCGTTCAACTCGATGTTCACGAACTTGTCGTCGGATTGCGTGTAGCGTTGAAAGTAGTCGTAGCGCAGTCCGAACGTCATGGTCAGCCGCGGCGTGACTTTCCACTCGTCGTTGAAATACACGGCTGTCCACCAATTCGTGAGATCGGTGTTCGTGTGCGCCGGGTTGACGCTGTCGCTTCGGATATAGCCCAGCATGAAATCGGCAATCGCAGCGCCTGTGTACGTGCCGTCAAAAGTAAACTGGCCGCGAGGTGCGCGCGCCTGTTCGAAGGTGACGCCGCGGCGATCGAGTTCGACGCCGAACTTAAGGAAATGGGATCCGCGCTGCCAGGACATAGTGTCGGTGAAGGGTGCGATGGAATTGGACCGGATGCGCGGCCCGATCTGGCGCTGGAGATCATACATTCCGTAACCGCCGTCGGGACCACTGACGCTGATGGATGGCGGCCCATACTCTTCCGGAAGGCGCGATACGACAGGAAGCCCCATCTTGCCCACCACGTCGTAGGCGGCGTCGTTGGTGGTGCCGAAGACCTCGGCTTCATTGAACCGGTGCCAGCCCCCGCGAGCCTCATTTACCAGCCGCGGGCTGATGGTGCGGATCCAGGCAATGGACACGTTCTGAGTTCGGCCGAGGTTATTGCGTTCGTCGTGCCCCCAGATTGGCGTTCCGGCTTCGTATGTGTCGTTGAACACATAGCGGCCGCTGATTTGGTCCTTGCTGGAGACTATCTGGTCAATGCGAGCCGTGTAGTTTTTCTGTTCGGAGACCGCGCTCTGCGCCTGGGTGACGTAGTTGAAGACACCGTTGCTCGTATTGGGCAGCGGCTCGTACTGGAGGAAGGCCAGGGTTTCCTTGCTCAGGAACGATTTGGGAACGACGTTATTCACGATCCCGATGCCCAGCGGATCCTTCAGAGTGATGCCGAGTTTGCTGAAATCACCGGCGCGTTGGGCCTCGGTAGGGACAATCTTGTATTGCGGGGATGCCCCCTGGGCGGCGTATCCGGATTCCCAGTTGAAGAAGAAGAAGGTCTTGTCCTTGCCGTGATACAGCTTCGGCAGAATGACCGGCCCACCGATATTCGCGCCGAACTGATTCCGGTTCAGGCGCGGTGATGTGACGCTCTTGCCCGCGATCACGTCTGTGCTCTGGGTAAATTCATCGTTACGGTTGAATTCCCACAGCGTGCCTTTAAAACTGTTGGTGCCGCTCTTGGTGAGCATGTTCACCTGACCGCCCGGCGCACCGCCGTATTCGGCCGAGTAGGTGGAGGTCTGGACCTTGAACTCGGACAGCGAGTCAACCGATGGCGAGAAGCTATAGGTCATCGCGTCGTAGTCCATCACTTCGATTCCGTCCAGGTAGAAGCGGTTTGCGGTGTCACGCGAGCCATTGGCGGACGCAGCGGTGGAACCATAGCCGGAGTCCGTCTGGCCCACGGAGCCGCGCCCACGGCGGACCGTGATGGATCCGGGAGTTCCGGCCTGAACTCCGGGCACGAGCTGCGCAAGCTGGATGAAGTTGCGCCCGTTAAGCGGAAGGTCCACAATCTTGCCCCCGTCTATGACGGTGCCCACCGACGAGTTCTCAGTCTGCAGCATGGCGGACTCGGCGCTCACGTTCACGGTTTCGGTCAACGCGCCCACCTTGAGTGTGAAGTCGAGGCGAGCGGTCTGTTCCACCTGAAGCGTGATGTTCTCCACCTGCTGCGTCTGGAACCCTTCCAGGGAGGCGGTCAGCTTATAGTTGCCCGCGGTGAGCGAGGGGATCGTGTAGTTGCCCGAAGCATCGGTGACCGCTTCGCGGCGGACGTTGGTGGCAAGGTTTTGGACGCGAACCGTCACGTTCGGCACGGACGCCCCGGAGGCGTCCGAGACAGTGCCGAGAATCGTGCCGGTAGTTTGTTGAGCGTGGAGGACGAGCGTCGAGGCGAGCAGCAGCGACAACGAGGCTATGGAAACGTGCGATTTTCGACCCAGCATAAGTGACTCTTCCCAGTTGAAAAGATAGGAACTACAGTATCGTGAAGTGATCGGCGTCTGCAACAAAGGCACCTGGCCGGATCTCGTCCGCGGTATGCTGAATCACAAGAAACGAGGACCTATGCGTCTGTTGTTCACCTTCCTCACTTTGACAGTACTGGCTGCCGCGGATGAGCCCTTACTGCTCCAGAAGCCAACGCTGAGTAAAACCGAGATCGTATTCGCGTACGCGGGCGATCTCTGGAAGGTGGCGCGCGACGGAGGCGATGCAGTGCGGCTCACGAGCGGCGCGGGTGTTGAAACGGATCCCGCATTCTCGCCCGACGGATCGCGGGTCGCCTTCACCGGAGAGTACGACGGGAACGTGGACGTCTTCGTGGTCCCGGCTTCAGGCGGGGTACCGAAGAGGCTGACTTGGCATCCTGCGCCGGATCGGGTCATCGGTTGGACTCCCGACGGCAAACGGATCATCTTTGGATCGACGCGGACCGCTTACTCGCGCTTCGGCGAGATGTTCACGGTTCCGGCAGATGGGGGCGTGGAAGAGAAGCTGCCGCTCCCATCCGGGTACGAGGCATCGATGTCCCCCGACGGTAGTTCCATTGCTTATGAGCCGATTGGACGCGCGTTCTCGATGTGGAAGAGATATCGCGGCGGGAGGACCACCCGGATCTGGCTCGCACGGCTATCCGACAGCTCGGTGACCCAGAGTGCCGCGAGCGAACTCGAACGACTTCAACCCGATGTGGTCGGGGAATCGCGTGTACTTCCTGTCGGACCGGAGCGGTCCGGCGACGCTGTACTACTACGACGTCAAGACTGCGGTTGTGCACGAAGCGATTCCGAATCGCGGGCTGGACTTGAAATCCGCATCGCTCGGTCCCGATGCGATCGTTTACGAACAGTTTGGTGGAATTTCGATGTATGACCTGAAGTCCGGGCAGGACGAAGCCGGTACCGATTCGTGTGCAGGGCGATTTCACGGAACTGCGCACCAAGTTCGTCAACGTAGGGAAGCGTCTCGGTTCGCCGGCGGTATCGCCGAACGGCGCTCGCGCGGTGTTTTCGGCTCGTGGCGAGATCATTACTGTGCCGGCGGAAAAGGGCGACGCGCGCAACCTGACCAACAGTCCGGGCGTGATGGAACGGGACCCGCAGTGGTCGCCGGACGGAAAGAACATTGCTTACCTGTCGGACGAATCGGGGGAGTACGCGCTGCATGTCCGGCCGCAGAACGGGGTTGGGGAAACGAAGAAGATTCCCCTCAGCCCCGGGTTCTACCGGTGGCCGCGATTCTCGCCGGATAGCCGGAAAGTCGCTCTGGTGGACAGTTTTCAGCGGCTCTGGTATGTGGATCTCGAGACGAAGAAACAGGTGGAGGTGGCTCAAGACACCTACCAGATGCGCGCGGGCGACATCGCCGGCGCCTGGTCGCCGGACAGTAAATGGCTGAGCTACTCGAAAGTGCTGCCCAATGACTTCAGCGCGATTCATCTCTACTCGCTCGCGGACGCAAAATCGACGCAGGTGACGGACGGCATGAGCGATGCCGGCAATCCCGTGTTCGACAAGGACGGCAAGTATCTATACTTCACGGCGAGCACCAACTCCGGCGAAAGCCTGGGGTTGGATATCCACGCGACGGCCCGCACGGCGACAAGTTCCATTTACCTGGTGGTTCTGGACAAGACCCAGCCGTCTCCATTTGCGCCGGAGAGCGATGAAGAGAAGGCTGTCGAGGAGGGCAAGACGACCGAGGGTAAGTCCGATGCCGATGCGAATCGGGCGCCCGAAAAGCCGGCCGAACCCTCGAAACCGAAACCGGGCGCGGTCAATGTGAAGGTCGATCTGGACGGAATCGACCAGCGCATCCTGTCCATGCCGATGCCCCCGCGGCGCTATGCCGCGCTGCAAGTGGGGAAGGCGGGAGTCCTACTGGCGCTCGAGATGCCGGCGCAGTCTGGAGAGGGTCTGCCGGGCGCAGGTCCGAGACTGACCGTTCACCGCTACGACCTTAAGGCCCGCAAGAGCGACGTCCCGCTGACCGGTGTCAGCAGCTTCCAAATGTCGTCGGGTGGCGAGAAGGCGCTGTATCGTCAAGGCGAACAATGGACGATCGCGGCTTTGCGGCCGATGCCAACCGGCGCCGGCGGCGGGACCTCCACGCCGCCGGGGCCGCCGTCCGGCGCTGCGCAGGGGGCGCTCAAAACCGACGGTATCGAGATCCAGGTGGATCCGATTCAGGAATGGCGACAGATGTACCGCGAGGCGTGGCGGGTGGAACGCGATTGGTTCTACGATCGCAATCACCACGGCCTGGATCTGAAAGAGGCGGAGAAGAAGTATGAGCCGTATCTCCGTAACGTGGCCTCTCGCGCCGACCTCAGCTACCTGTTTCAGGAGATGCTGGGCAACCTGGTGGTCAGCCACATGGGAACCGGTGGCGGTGACACGCCCGAATTGAAACGGGTCCAAACAGGGTTGCTCGGGGCCGATTTCGAAATCGCGGACGGGCGGTACCGCTTCTCGCGGGTGTTCAGCGGCGAGAATTGGAATCCGCAACTGAAAGCGCCGCTCACGCAGCCGGGAGTGAACGTAAAGGCCGGCGAGTACCTGCTGGCCGTGAATGGCCGCGACGTTCGGCCTCCGCAGAACGTCTTCAGCTTCTTCGAGGGTCTGGCTGCGAAAGCGGTTGTGTTGCGAGTCGGACCCGATGCGGGAGGGGTGGGAGCGCGTGACGTGACCGTGGTTCCCGTGCCGATGAAACCGGTCTGCGGAACCTGGCCTGGATCGAGGCGAACCGCCGCAAGGTGGATCAGATGACCGGAGGCAAAGTCGCCTATATCTACATGCCGGACACCGCGAACGGCGGCCTGACGGCCTTCAACCGCTACTTTTACGCACAGATCGGGAAACAGGCGGCCATCGTGGACGAGCGTTTCAACGGCGGCGGCCTGCTGGCCACCGACATTGCCGAGATCCTGAACCGCAAGCCGCTGAGCGCGGCGGCCAATCGCGTGGGGACTGAACTGGTGCAACCGCAGGGCATCTTCGGCCCGAAGGTGATGATCATCAACGAGCGTGCCGGCTCCGGCGGGGACGCCATGCCCTGGTACTTCAAACGTGCGGCGGTCGGCAAACTGGTTGGGACACGAACGTGGGGCGGCCTGGTTGGAATGGCCGGGTCGCCTCAACTGATGGACGGCGGCTTTGTCGGCGCACCGAGTTCCGGAATCTACAACCCCCATCTCGGGCGAATGGGAAGTGGAGAACATCGGCGTGGCTCCCGACATCGAAGTGGAACAGGATCCTGCGCTGGTTCGACAAGGCAGGGATCCGCAACTCGATAAGGCCGTTGAAGTGGTCATGGAAGAGCTGAAGAAGAACCCGGCGCCTAAACTCCGCCGTCCGCCGTTTCCGAACTACTATCGCGCGAGGCAATAGCGCGAGGCCGGCGATTTTTTAACTGCGGCACCATAACTTTTCGAGACCCGGAAAGCGAATACCCCTGTGCATGCCGAAACATCGGCATAGCTCAGAGGAGTAATGGATGTTACGAACAAAAGATCGGGTCAGCAGAGTTCTGGGGATTCTGCCGGCCGTGTGCGCGGCAATGGCGTCGGTTGCCTTCGCCGCCCAGGAGGTGCCCGCGGCAGCCAAGGCTAACCGGACGCCTGCGCCGCTATTTCTCACCATCACCAACGGAGCCGTCAACTTCCTTGCTGTCGTGAATGCCCGCACACGCGTGACGGATTACGTCCCGACGGGGGGATCCGGCGGCGCCACCGGGAATGCCGGCGGTGTCGCCGTTGAGGGTCAACTGGCCGCCGCGGTCAATTTCGGGTCCGGCAACGTCACCATCTTTGTCCGCCGGGGCGATGCCATGCAGCCCACCCAAATGATTAAGACCGCCTCGCCACCCGTGTCCGTAGCCTTCGGACATAACCACCTGGTGGTGCTTGGCCTGACGTCCGCGGAATCGTTCCCAGTCTATGGAACCAGTGTTATCAAGGATGCCGACGGCGTCGTGGATCTCCTCAAAGGCGATAAGAGCGCCGCGCAGATCGTCACCTATGACGGCGGAGCACTATACGTGGAAAAGAGCGGGAACGTGGCCGTCCTGAATCTGTCCACGAACGGATTTGGCGGATTGTCCGGCCCAAGCCGCCCGGTGCTGCTGCCGCAGGCGCCCAATGACGATACCCCGTTCGGCGTCATCGCGCGGGGCGCGAACATCTATCTGACCATCGCTCATTCCGATCTGGAGGTGCTGGTGGTGAACGGACGGATTGTCTCCTCCGCTGGCCGGGCCGACGCCTTACCAGGATTCCGCCGGCAAAATTCCTGCACGCCCCTTGCTGGAACGCTCTGTACGGACAGTTCCTGTACTCGGCCGACAGCCCAGGCAAGCAACTGCTGCGCTACCTGGTGAGCGACACCAATGTGTTCTTCGACAAGCCGGCTGTGGCGCGGTTTTCGGGAGCACCCACCGACCTGGCCGTCGACGGCACCTTGATGGGAGTCATCGATGGCGGAGACGGCATCACGTCCAATGCGTCGCTGTTCGATATCGATCCGGAAGGGGAACTGAAACTCCGGTTCGCGGTGAAGATCGCTGGCCCCGATCAACGGCGCTGCGATTATCCGTTAACAGAGCGTAAATGTAATTGCGCATCCGCTTCCTGAGGGTCGCGGCTCGGTACCGACTTCTGAGCCGCGGCCGTTCGGTAACACGAGATCTCAGCCATAATTGGTGAACGATCTCTCCGATGGATTCGGACGCAGGGCTGGAATCGCTGATGGTCCGCTATCAACAAGGCGACCATGCCTCCGCAACCGCCCTGGTGAATCGCTTAGCCCGCAACTGTACCGGTTCTTCCTGATGCAGTCGGCCAGCCGCGACTTATGCCGACGATCTGCTTCAGGAAACCTGGCTGCGCATCCATGAGGTGCGGCATACCTACCGGCCGGGCCACCTGTCCTGCCCTGGCTGTATGCCATCGCCAGGAACATTCGTGTCGATCTCTATCGCAAGACCCAGCGGACCGACTTTGCGCGAGCGAAGCCTGCATGACAGCTCGGATTTCCCAGCAGCCGCGCCCGCATCGCCGGCCGGAACTCCCGATCTGAGGCGCTGCTGGCCAGCTCTCCCCGAAAGCCAGCGCGAAGTCATCGCCATGTTGAAAGTGTCGGGTATGTCGCTCGAAGAGGTGGCGCGGGCGACCTCCGTCAGCGTCGGATCGGTAAAACAGAAGGCCCACCGCGCGTATGAGAACTTGAGGGAACGCTTCGGGACGCTTGTGCGCAAGGAAGGGTCCTCATGAGGGACAGGGAAATCGACAGCATCCTGGGTCAAGCGGCAGGGGCCTCCGCAAATGCGGACCCTGCGCTGCTTCGATCGCATCTCGCAATCCATCGGATCTTCCCTGCGCCCGGTCCGTCCGCTGCCGCCTTCATGGGTTCTGGTCGCCGGCCTCATGTTGGTGTCTGCCGCCGTCGCGGTGGCTGGCGCATCCATCCTGGGCCTGCATGGAATCCGGCGGATGGATGCAGCGAAGATCGGGCTAATCTTTCCGGTTGCCGCTGTTCTCATCTGGCTTGCGGCGATGTTCACGGTCCGCGAGATGATTCCGGGGAGCCCTCGCCGCGTGTCGCCGTGGGTACTTCCGGCTGCGGCGAGTCTCGCCTGGGTCGCTGTTTTCGCCATCTTGTTCCACGACTACGGCACTGATCACTTCGTACACCAGGGCCTCGTCTGCCTCACAGCGGGTCTGCTGATGGCCATCCCCGCGGCTCTTGCCGGATACGGAATCGTCCGCCGCGGCTTTGCAGTGAACGCTCTCGTCGCCGGAATGACGCAAGGCGTGCTGGCGGGATTGGCCGGAGTGACCATGCTCGAGCTTCACTGCGCCAACTTCCAGGCGCCGCACACGATGCTCTGGCATACAGCGGTGCTGCCGCTGAGCGGCGCGGCGGGAGCGTTGCTCGCCTGGGCCGCCCGATCCCGAAAGCGCCGTCCGCTATGAGAACCGGGTTCTCTTCCAAAGCAGCCAGCCGCACACCGCCAGGAACATCAGGGTCGCCGCCACCACTACGGCCATCCACAGCGCGTTGACTGCGATCGGCTGCGACCGGGCCCCGAGTCCCAGCCACACGAACATCGCGATTGCTCCTGCCACTATCAGCAACTCCCACCATCTCCGCACCGGTTTTTCGCGGGAGATCGGATCGTCGCCCTTCATGATGGCCGCGGTGCGATCGTAGTCCATTCCGTAACGCCCGCATTCGCGCTGAATGGCCGATCTCCACGAGTCCTGCTCCTGTTCGGGAGCTTCGGCGAAACTGATGGCGACGGCGCCGGCAATCATGATCAGCGATCCGGCGATGACCAGCGTCTGCGCCGTGGCGCTCTGGCCGCTAAGTTCGCCGAATACCAGCGCGCCCCACGCGAGCCCCCAGAGTTGATTGGTATTCGAAAGCGGAATGCCGCGTCCGATGCCGATGTATTTGGCGGCGTACTGCTGGAACAGATCGCCGATCACCCAGCAGAATCCCCCCAGAAAAAGCCAGAACAGAGCGGGCCGAGCGCGCCGCGAGATCGGTGACGACGCCGGTCCACGCCGCCGTTAAAGAACAGTGCCAGAGCGAACGTCGTGCCCAATTCACCGAATGTGAAGACCGTAACGAACGAGAGTGGATTCATCCCGCTGAGATACGCCTTGCGGTAGGGGATGTACATGGTGCCCCACATCAACCCGGCGCCCAATGCTGCGCCAATGCCCAGCACCGCCGCCCCCTGTGGAGCCGAAGACGACTGGTGTGATGTCGCATAGGCCAGCAAACAGGCGCCTGCCACGATGGCTGCCGAACCGCCCAGCACCTTGATCCATTGTTCTGCCCCTCCGACCGCAACTCGTTGAACAGCAACCAGCCCCAGAACAGTCCCACCAGGCTGTTGGTGTTCCACAGCGGGAAGGCGATGGAGAGTCCGACGTTCCGGATGGCAAAAACGGTGAGCGTGTTCGCCACGGCCCAAAGCATCCCGGCCAGGACGGCCCACACCATCAGATGTTTTTCTCGCGAAGGTCCATCCAGATGTAACCGGTCCCTTTGAGCATGGTGGGGACGGTCCAGCGGGCGACAAATACCCCGGCCACCATCCCGAGCGAGATCAGAAATGGCGAGAAGCCTACCGTCACCAGCTTGGTGGGCGCCTCGGCCGCGCCCAGCCAGGCGCCGGCGCCGAGTCCGCAGGCTACACCCAAGCGGTGCAGGGAACGAGTGGACAACTGGGTCCGTTCCGATTTCGTGGTCATGGCGTTATTGGACTGCCACCAGCAGGGCAATGCCGATCAACAGGACGATCACGGGCAGCCAAAAGTGGAGGTCCGTGAAAATCGCTCTCAGGATAGGTTGTCTCAAGGTTCTATCATCTTACTCCGATCGCGGAGTGGTTCACGTGATCGCGATCTCGGAGCTTTTGTACTTCGCCTGATAGACTTTCTCGTCCACGGTGATGCCCAGGCCGGGAAGGTCAGGCAGCGTGTAGCTTCCGTTGCGGAACTGGTAGCCGGAAGTGTCCAGGACATCGTAGGTGGAGCGGTCGTCCTCCGCGGCGGGAACGCTCCTCACCGCTTTGGCCAGATGCAGCCCCATGATGACGCCGATGCGCGAAGCCCAGTTGTGAGGGATAGAGACGGCTCCGGCTTTGGCGGCCATTTGCGCCAGTTCCACGTTCGCCAGAAACCCACCGCGCCGGATGTCGAGTTGAACCACGTCCATCAGCCGGATCGGCCGCAAATACGGCGCAAACTGGGACGGCTCGCCCAGATTCTCTCCATCGGCGATCAGCGTCTTCATTCCGGCCGCGGACATTCTGGTTTTCAGTTTCGTGTACCCGTCAATGGTTTCCGGAAAAGGCTCCTCGATCCAGTGCAGGCGCGCGTCACCCGTCTCCGTGAGCATCTCCCAGAGTCCGTCGATATCGTTCGCATAACCATTATTCGGATCGCCCATGATACGCACCTTGGGACCCACGGCTCGCCGGACCGCCTTCACCACTTCGATATCCCGCCGGCGTCCTTCGTCTTTCGGCATCCACTTCCACCCGCGGCCGAGTTTGAGTTTCACCGCCGGATACCCCGATCGCACTGCCTCTTCGCATTCCTCTACCACCGCCCGGACGCCCCGGTCGCGGTAGTGGATGTCGCTGAAGTACAGCGTGCCGTCGTACGCTTCCACGCGCTCGCGCACGGCTTCGCCAATCAGTTGCCACGCAGGTTGTTTCGTGATTTGCCCAATGAGATCGTATAGCGCGCCGTCGAGAAACTTGAACTTGCCGAGCAAGGAAGCGAAGTTTGCCGATCGCCCGACGATGCGGCCGTTTCGCATTTCGTAAATCGACATGGGATCGGCCCCCAGCAGCGGGCGGAACTGCTCGAGTGTCTCGGCGTCGATGTTTGCGTAGACGCCCGCGCCTGTGCCCTGAGCGGCATCACCAGCGAAGATCCGGATCAGCGAGTGTTCATAGGTGCGTCCCTTGGGTGCCTGGTCATACGCGTTCATGGCCACGAACTTGTGAAAGCGGCCCTGGACTGGGGTGCTGCTGATCCTGGTGATGCGAGAAGACGCCTTCGCACCGCTGCCGATCGCCGCGGTGGCAAGACCCGAAAGAAAGCATCGGCGCTTCATACCCGACGAAAGTACCTCCTACTATCACTAAGGCAAGGGCAATGAGTACACTATCAGAGGTGAACCGATCTAGCCTGCCATTTGGGACTAAATCGTTCCCTTCAGCTCCGGATTGCCCCTATTGCGGCGCAGTGGACGTCCGCCCGTCGGCACGAACCTTTGTTTCAAAGCTCCTAACCCCTTTCTTCCTGCGCCCTTTCCGATGCCGCCGTTGCCGCAGACGATTTTATCGTTTCCGTCTGCTGCCGCCCGACCTCGCCTGATCCGTTCCTCTAGAACGCCGCCGCATTCCTTCTTTCGGCCATCCAAGCTTTGCACGGTCGACGAGACTAGCTCCCGAATCACGATAGTAACGGTAAGTCGGAATCCCGAACCGCGCAATCGTGAAAGTTCCTCGCGCGCGTTCCACGAATTCGAAATCCTGCCACCAGACGGCGCGATCCTCGGTGAACCGGCAGGTATCGAAGACGTGGCGGCGGACGAATAGCGTTCCTTGCACGACGCACTCGGTGATGGCGATCAGCCCGTGGCCGGTCGCCGCATCCGGCACCAGCAGATCCTCCGGACGCGACGCGACCACCTCCACGCCTCCCCAAATCAGATCCACCTCGGGATGTTCTGACATGAAGGCGATGCGCGACGACAGGTGACCGGCGAGATACTCGTCGTCAGCGTCCAGAAAGGCGATGTAGGCGCCGCTCGCCGCGCCAATACCGGCGTTCAAGGCTGAACCAGGGCCGCCGTTGGGCTGACGAATCGCGGTTACGCGCGGATCTTTGGCCAGTTGCTCAATCACACGCGGGGTTTCGTCGGTGCTTCCATCGTCCACGAGGATGCTCTCCCAGGAGTCCTGCTGTGCCGCAAGTGAATTCCACGCGCGGACGAGTGTGTCGGCGCAGTTATAGGCTGGCGTGATCACAGACGCGAGAGGCAAGGGGTTAGTCACTGAGTCTTCTCAGCTTATGTGTTTCGTACTTAAGGATCAAGGGCGTTATTCAGCCGCCCCGCTGGGATATACTGCTCGCCATGCGACCCTTCCGCAGCCTCATCGGCGTATTACTCCTATCCTTTGTCTGTGCGGCGCAGCAGGGTTGGTGGATGCGCGAGCCGATCCGTTGGATCCAGACCAACCTCCGCGAGACCGACGCCGCGCTAGAGCCGCGAAGCTTCGTTCAGCAAGTGGCGGATTTTGACGCGAACGTCCTGCTGATGGCCATGGGAGGCATCTCTTCCTTCTATCCGACGAAGGTCCAATTTCACTACCAGAGTCCCTACATCCCCGCGGGCCACGACACCTTCGGCGAGGTGCTGCGCGCCGCTCACTCGCGAGGCATCCGGGTAGTCGGGCGCTTCGACTTGAGCAAGGCCCACAAGGACGCTTACGACGCTCATCCGGAATGGTTCTTCAAGAAGTCCAACGGGGAGCCGTCTCCTTACAACGGTCTCTACCAGGCCTGTGTGAACGGCGGCTGGTATCGCCAGAAGGCCGTCGAAATCCTCACCGAAGCCCTGGATCGCTATGAGGTGGATGGACTGTTCTTCAACATGTTCAGCAATCCGTCCTCCGACTACAGCGGGAATCCTCTGGGTATCTGCCACTGCGATAGCTGCAAGCGCCTCTTTCGCGAGCGATTCGGCCGCGACCTTCCGTCCAAGCCGGACGCCGATTACCAGGCCTTCCTTGCCGAGAGCGCCCGGACGATGACCGAGACCATCCGTGCGCTAATCCGGAGCAAGCGTCCGGACGCCATGCTGCTGGGAACTTCTTCCGAAGTATCGGATGGTGTGTTCTCGGAATCGAACACCGCAGTCCACCGTCCGCTGCCGTTGTGGCCTTATGCCTCGAGCCTGAACGTCAACCGGGCGCGCAACACGTATCCCGAGAAGATGGCGATTAATCAGTGTATGTCGTTCATCGATTATCCGTGGCGATTCTCGACGGTCCCCTCGAACGAGATTCGCATTCGCCTCTGGCAGAACGTGGCCCACGGCGGGGCGGCGGCGCTCAACATGCACGGCACCATGGACCAGGAAGATCGCATGGCGCTCGACGCGGCGCGGCCCATCTACCGCCAACTGCTGGGGCAGAAGGACTACTACGTGGGACAGCAAAGCGCGGCCCGAGTCCTACTCATGGCACGATCGCAGAATGCCCTGCGCGGTCTGTTCCGATTTCTGTCCGAAGAGCACATCCCGTTCGGCGTGGCGGACAACGCGAATTGGATCGGGCATCGCGACGTGGATCTGGTGATCGCCGCCGGAGAGGTCCCCAGGGAGTTGGAAGCCTGGGTCCGGAACGGAGGGCATCTCCTGCTGACCGGGACCGTCCCGCCGCCCATGGATCTCGGCAAGCCGGTGAAACTCTGGAAGGACATTCAAGGATACTTCCGCATCCGCGACCACGCGATGTTTCCATCGCTCGACCGGTCGAACCTCGCCTTCGTCTACGGTGACTACCTCCAGGTGGAAGGGAAATCCCCGGTAACGTTTATCCCGCCGTCCATGTTCGGCCCGCCGGAACTCGTGCACGTCGATTGGAAGGACACCGACGCGCCCGGCCTGATCCTGAAGGACGTGGGCAAGGGCAAAGTGGCATGGCTCCCGTGGGACATCGGCGGCCTCTACTACCTGCACAGCTCGGAGACGCATGCCGGCATGCTCCGCGATCTCGCGGATCAGTTGCTGCCGCGGGGCCGCCAGTTGAAAACGAACGCGCATCCCCTGGCCGAAATCGTGTTCATGCGCCAGCAGGACAGACACCTGGTGCATTTCATCAATCTCTCGGGGCACTCGCAGACCGCGTATTTCCGTCCGATCCCGATGTCCGATATCCGGGTCGAAGTACGCGGCGATTTCAAGACCGCGAAGATCGCGGGGTCGCTCCGTGATTTGCCGCTGCGCAGGAATGGAGAATACGTCGAGTTCACCCTGCCATCGCTTGACCGGTACGAACTGGTCGAGTTGCGCTGACCGATCGGCCTACGCGGCCCAACGACGTAGCGCACGCACGTTGCGTGCCGCGTCGCCACTCATGGCGACGCCTGGCGGTCCGTTCACAAGCTCCGGCGTCGACAATGTGTCGACGCGGCACGCAACGTGCGTGCGCCACACATCATGCGAGAGCTAGGCGTGCGCGGCTCCGCTACGCGGCCCAACGCCGGGAGGGAACGTGTACAGCCGGGGCGGGGAACTGGATCAAGTTGGTGCGGGACCGCGTGCTCAAGCATTCGGAGCACACAAAGTCGAGTTCTCCGCCGGGGGCGTCCGTCCGCAAACTCTCGAGTGTCGAGCGGACCGCGGCGAGTCCAGCTTCCTTCCGGGGGCTGTCCGGCCACTGCTCCATCACATGCATCCGGTAGTGCTCCATTGCGAACGCGTCTCTGTACATCGTCAACTCCTCGTTTTGGAAGTAGGCGCTTCAGGGAAGTTCAAAATTCGCATGAGAGAGAATCGGTCTCATGCCCACCAATGTTCTTCCGCACTGATGTTCCCCTTTGCAACCCCAACTTATCATGCGCCCTGCAAATTTCGGGGTTGTTCGAAAATGGGAAAACCGGAGTTAAGTGCAAGCTCATCAGAGATCTGGCGCCTGTGGAAAAGTGGCTGTGAAAGGCCTTGGCCGTGAGATCGAAACTGCCGCCGCAGGGCGGAGCAACCGCAGTTCGCGAGCGCGGCCAGTGCGTGATTTCACACTCCCTTTACACCCCTCGCCGGTGTGTGGGATTTCACCCTACCGCTTCATCTCACCAGCCGAGACGGCGGGTCATCACCCACCAAATCCGACCTTGGCATCTTAAAAGCCTCAAAACGAACGACATCACTTCCCGGGCGTTCGTGGCCCTATGGGTGCATCAACAGGACTGGACATCCTATCAATGACCAGGCCTAAAGTTACGATCGATGGGAATGAGGCGGCCGCTTACGTCGCCCACAAGACAAACGAAGTCATAGCTATTTACCCGATCACGCCGTCCTCAAACATGGGCGAGTGGGCGGATCAATGGTCGTCGGAAAAGAAACCGAATCTCTGGGGAACGATCCCGACCGTTATCGAGATGCAGAGCGAAGGCGGCGCTGCCGGGGCCCTTCACGGCGCCCTGCAGGCCGGCGCCCTTGCCACTACCTTCACCGCCTCGCAAGGGCTCCTGCTGATGATCCCCAACATGTATAAGATCGCAGGTGAACTCACTCCGGCGGTCATCCACGTTGCGGCGCGCGCCATTGCCGCGCACGCGCTCTCCATCTTCGGCGATCACCAGGATGCCATGGCCGTCCGCGCCACGGGTTTTGCCCTCCTGTCCTCGAACTCGGTTCAGGAAGTGATGGACTTCGCCCTGATCGCGCAGGCCGCCACGCTGGAATCCCGAATCCCGTTCCTGCACTTCTTCGATGGCTTCCGCACCTCGCATGAAGTGGACAAGGTAGAGCAACTCACCGTCGAAGACATGCGCGCCATGATCGACGACGAACTGGTCCGCGCGCACCGCAATCGTGCCCTTTCGCCGGATCGTCCGGTGTTGCGCGGCACCGCCCAGAACCCGGACGTCTATTTCCAGGCGCGCGAAACCGTGAATCCGTTCTATCTGGCTTGCCCCACGATCGTGCAGAACGTGATGGACAAGTTCGCCGCCCTCACCGGCCGTACTTACAAACTGTTCGACTACGCCGGCGCGCCGGATGCCGAGCGGGTGATCGTCATGATGGGCTCCGGCGCCGAAGCGGCCGAGGAGGCGGTGGACTACCTGACCGCCCGCGGCGAAAAGATCGGCCTGGTGAAAGTCCGTCTGTACCGTCCGTTCTCGGTCGAGCATTTCATCGCCGCCCTTCCCGCGACCGTCCAGAAGATCGCCGTCCTCGATCGCACCAAAGAACCGGGCGCCATCGGCGAACCGATGTACCTCGATGTCGTCACCGCGCTGCAGGAATCCCGGCGCAGGATCGATGTCGTCGGCGGCCGCTATGGGCTCTCTTCCAAGGAGTTCACGCCGGCGATGGTCAAGGGTGTTTTCGACGAATTGAAGAAGGAAACTCCGAAGAACCACTTCACGGTCGGTATCGTGGACGACGTCACCCACACCAGCCTCGGGTGGGATCCCTCCTTCTCAGCCGAACACGAAGCCACGCGCCGCTGTCTGTTCTTTGGACTGGGCGCGGACGGCACCGTCGGCGCCAACAAGAATTCCATCAAGATCATCGGCGAGGACACGGACAATTTCGCGCAGGGGTACTTCGTCTACGATTCGAAGAAGTCCGGATCCTACACCATCTCCCACCTTCGCTTCGGCCCCCAGCCGATCAAATCCAGCTACCTGATCCAAAACGCCAACTTCGTCGCCTGCCACCAATTCACGCTGCTGGAGAAGCTCGACGTGCTGAAGGCGGCTGACCCCGGCGCCGTGTTCCTACTGAACAGCCCTTACGGGACGGATGAGGTTTGGGATCACCTTCCGCGCAAGGTCCAGCGGCAGATCATCGACAAGAAGCTGAAATTCTACGTCATCGACGGATACGCGGTGGGCAAGGAAACGGGGATGGGTCTGCGCATCAACACGATCATGCAGACCTGCTTCTTCGCCATCAGCGGCGTGTTGCCGCGCGAGGAAGCCATCGAGCGGATCAAGTACTCCATCAAGAAGACTTACGGCAAGCGCGGCGAAGCCGTGGTGCTGAAGAACTTCGCCGCGGTAGATGCCGCGTTGAGCCACCTGCACGAAGTCCCGGTTCCGGCCGAGGCATCCACCGGGTACGAGCTACCCCCGATCATTTCACCGAAGGCCCCCACGTTCGTCCAGAAGGTCCTGGGTGAGATCATCGCCGGTAACGGCGACGACCTTCCTGTTAGCGCCTTCCCCATTGACGGAACTTTTCCCACCGGCAGCGCGCAGTGGGAAAAGCGCAACATCGCCCTGGAAGTCCCGGCCTGGAACGAGAAGATCTGCATCCAGTGCGGCAAGTGCGTGATGGTTTGCCCGCACGCCTGCCTGCGCAGCAAGATCTATGAAGGCAGCGTCCTGAACGGATGCGCCGGCCACCTTCAAATCCGCTCATCCGCACTGGAAGGAATACAAGGAACTCAGCTACACCCTTCAGACCGCGGTAGAAGACTGCACGGGCTGCGGCTTGTGCGTCGCGGTTTGCCCGGTTAAGGACAAGACCAACGTCAGCAGGAAGGCCATCAACATGGCGGACCAGATCCCGCTCCGGGAATCCGAGCGCGCCAATTGGGACTTCTTCCTCAGCATTCCCGAATTCGATCGGACCAAGGTGGCGGTTTCCCAGGTGAAGGACAACCAGCTGCTGCAGCCGCTGTTCGAATTCTCGGGCGCCTGCGCCGGCTGCGGCGAGACGCCGTACCTGAGCCTGCTCACCCGCCTGTTCGGTGACCGGACGATGATCGGCAACGCCACGGGTTGCTCGTCCATCTACGGCGGCAATCTCCCCACTACCCCGTATTGCAGTAACGCCGAAGGCCGCGGACCGGCTTGGTCAAACTCGCTGTTTGAAGATAACGCCGAGTTCGGTCTCGGAATGCGTCTGAGCGTGGATCTGCAGAACCAGCTTGCTAAAGAGCTGGTTGAGAAACTCAGCGCCGAGATCGGTCCGGAGCTCGTCGCTGGTTTGCTCGAAGCCGACCAGACGTCCGAAGCCGGCATCGCCGAGCAGCGCAAGCGCGTTGCGGAGCTGAAGCAGACGCTGGCGGGTCTGGACGCACTGGAAGCGAAGAACCTGCTGGCGATCGCCGATGCCCTGGTGAAGAAGAGCATCTGGATCGTCGGCGGCGACGGCTGGGCCTACGATATCGGCTACGGCGGGCTCGATCACGTCATGGCTTCGGGCAAGAACGTGAACGTCCTGGTTCTCGACACCGAAGTCTATTCGAACACCGGCGGCCAGATGTCGAAGGCAACCCCGCGCGGCGCGGTGGCCAAGTTCGCGGCGGGCGGCAAGCCGGCCGCCAAGAAGGACCTGGGCGCGATGGCCATGATGTACGGCAATGTCTATGTGGCGCACATCGCCATGGGCGCCAACGACTCTCAGACGATCAAGGCGTTCATGGAGGCGGAAGCCTGGAACGGACCTTCGCTGATCATCGCCTACAGCCACTGCATCGCGCATGGCTACGACATGGTGCACGGACTCGACCAGCAGAAACTGGCGGTCAACACCGCCTACTGGCCGCTGTGGCGCTACAATCCATCGCTGGCGGCCGAAGGCAAGAACCCGTTCAAACTCGATTCCAAGGGTCCGGCCTTGCCGCTCGAGAAGTACATCTACAATGAAACTCGCTACACCATGCTGGTCCATAGCGATCCGGCGGCTGCCAAGGAACTGCTGATCGGCGCCCAGCGCGACGTGTATGAGAAGTGGAAGTTTTACGAACAGCTCGCACAGATGACGGTGAACGGCGCCTCCGCCCCGGATGCAAAGGCGGAAGCCGGCCCGGCCAAGAAAGAGGTGAACGCGTGATCGACCTTTCGACAACTTACCTTGGTTTGAAACTGAAGAACCCCCTGGTAGCCTCCTCCAGTCCCCTGGCGAAGGATATCTCGAACATTCGGAAGTTTGAGGATGCGGGGATTTCGGCCGTCGTGCTCCACTCGCTCTTCGAGGAGCAGATCAACGCCGAGAGCCTCGAACTCGACCGGTTTCTCACCCGCTCCACCGAGAGCTACGCCGAATCGCTCAACTATTTTCCGGACATGGGACGCTATAACATCGGCCCGGACGCTTATCTCGAGCACATCCGGAAGTGCAAAGAAACCGTGAAGATCCCCATCATCGCCAGCCTCAACGGCGTTTCGGCCGGTGGTTGGGTCCGCTACGCCCGCCTGATGCAGGAAGCCGGCGCGGACGCGCTCGAGTTGAATATCTACCTCTTGCCGACTGATCCCGAGGTCAGCGGCGAGAAGGTGGAGGCGAACTATGTTGACCTGGTCCGTCACGTCATGGCAAACGTGCGCATCCCGGTGTCGGTAAAGTTCGGGCCCTACTTCAGTTCCATCCCGAACTTCTGCCGCAAACTGGATCAGACCGGCGTGGATGGCCTGGTGATGTTCAATCGCTTCTATCAGCCCGATTTCGATCTGGAATCGCTGGAGGTGAAGCCCACCCTGTCGCTTAGCGACTCCAAGCCCCTGCTGCTCCGGCTGCACTGGGTGGCGGTGCTGTACGGACAGTTGAAGCGCGCCGATATGGCCATCACCGGCGGCGTCCACACGTCCACGGGCCTGCTGAAATGTATGATGGCGGGCGCAAAGGTGGGCATGTCCACATCCTGCCTGCTGACCTACGGCATCGATTACGCGAGCCAGATCGTGCAGGAGACCCGCAGCTGGATGGAAGAACACGAATACGAGTCCATCCAACAGATGCAAGGTTCCATGAGTGTAAAGCATGTCACCAACGCCGCCGTCTTCGAGCGTGCCAACTACATGCGGGTGCTCTCGAGTTATGTTCATCCGGAGCCGCATCGACTCTAGGTCCACACCGGTTACTAACGTGCACGGCTCTGTACAAGCAACAACTCACCGAGCCGCGACCGAAAGGGAGCCGGTTCCACATCTCGGTATCCTTACCGTGCCCCGGGGCGGCTCCTCCGACCTCCCCGGGGCCTTCTTTTTGAGTCCTCAAATTTTACTTGCATCCAGACAAATCGGTGCTAATATCTTGTGTGGGTCGCGGGGTGGCCTGTCGGCCCTTCAAAATCGCGGCCGGGAGTCTGCCGCTTGGCTCGGCGTAGTCGCCATTATGTGTGTTCCTCCTTTCGAGGCCACGTCGAACCTGCGGACACGACTTCCCGGTCGCCCCTCCTGTACTGAGCGTGAAGCGGACCGTCAGGTCCGTGCCGGGCTGCCAGGCCCGGCTTCCCTCGCTCGTCAGTTCGCTGTTACACTCTTCCATCCAATCGCAATCTCAGGTACGCCGTCACCGGCGGGACCCGGGATGCATCTCCAGTTCGTAGACTGTTTGCAGCTGTGCCTTCCGCCATTGAAAGGATCGGATTTCTATGGAGAACGAAACCCTCACTATCACCGACAATCGGACTCAGCGGTCTTACACCGTCCCGATTTACCAGGGCACCATACGTGCCATGGAACTGCGGAAAATCAAAACCGACGCCGAAGACTTCGGCATGATGACGTATGATCCGGCATTTCTCAACACGGCGTCATGCGAAAGCTCTATCACCTATATCGATGGAGACAGAGGTATTCTGCGCTATCGCGGATATCCGATCGAGGATCTGGCGCAGCATTGCACCTTCCTCGAAACCGCCTATCTGATCCTGAATGGCGAACTGCCGAACACCGCCCAGTTGCGGGATTGGGAAGCGCAGATCTTCAAGCATACGATGCTGCATGAGACCACCAAGAAGTTCATGGAGGGATTTCGGTACAACGCCCATCCCATGCCCATGCTCATCAGTACCGTAGCTGCCCTGTCCACGGTTTATCCGGAGTCGAGGCACATCGAGGATCCGGAGAATCGCAAGTTGCAGGTTACCCGCCTGATCGCCAAGATGCCCACCATCACCGGTTACTCGTACCGGCATCACCTGGGTTTCCCCTACGTCTATCCGGACAACGATCTCGGCTACTGCGAGAACTTCATGAATATGCTCTGGAAGATGGTGGAGCCGAAATATGCCGCCAATCCGGTGCTGGCCCGCGCGCTCGATATCCTCTTTATACTGCACGCCGATCATGAGCAGAACTGCTCCACCAACGTGATGCGCGCGGTCGGTAGCGCCCATGCCGATCCGTACGTGTCGGTGGCGGCGGCCGCGGGTGCCCTTTCCGGTCCGCTGCACGGCGGCGCGAATCAGGAAGTGCTGGAGATGCTCGATCACATCGGCTCAAAGGCGAACGTGCCGGCGTTTGTCAAAAGCCTCAAGGAAGGGCACGGCAAACTCATGGGCTTCGGTCATCGCGTGTACAAGAACTACGACCCGCGGGCCCGTATCGTGAAGTGGTGCGCCGACCAGGTGTTCGAGGTCACGGGCAAGAATCCGCGGCTCGAAATCGCCCTGGAACTGGAACGGATCGCCCTCGAAGACGATTACTTTATCAAGCGCAAGTTGTATCCGAACGTAGACTTCTACTCCGGTATCATCTTCCAGGCCATGGGTTTCGATCCACAGTATTTCACCGTGCTCTTTGCGATCCCCCGGACGGTGGGGTGGCTCGCTCAGTGGCAGGAAATGTTGGCTGATTCCGAGCAGAAGATCGCCCGCCCTCGGCAGATCTACACCGGATACGGTAAGCGGGATTTCGTTTCCATCGACAAACGCACCGCTCACGTCGTCACAGTCTGATCGGCTTTCGTCATTTCTGGTTGGTTCGCGGCTTCCTGATCGCCGGGCAGCCGCATTTTTTGTCTCTCCCCATCGTTACGCCCGCAGTCTTCGCCAGTTAATGTGGACGTTTGCAGCTAGGCCGTTGCGTTCTTCGTCAATTCCTAACATGCACAATCCATTGAGGTTACCTCTTAACGGCTCCGGCGCGGCCAAAACGCGTTGTAAATGTCAACACTTCAGAGCACTTAACAAATCAGTAACGTACTGCAACTAGAGGACTTAGCTGTTTGGCTGGGGACATGCCATTTGGAACCGTGAAAGGCAGGTACCCAAATGGCAGTCCTACTCGTTCTCGCAACCTTCTTGGTTTTCATCGTCATAGACTTTTTCCTGAGCCGCCGAAAGAAGGCCGTTCAAGGCGCCGTTCCCGAGCAGCGCCTCGCTACTGTTCCCATGCTCAGTTCCGCCTCCATTGAAGGCGTTCTGGTTCCCGATCAGCTTCGTTATCATCAGGGTCATACTTGGCTGTTCGAAGAGCAGCCCAAAATGGCGCGAGTCGGCGCCGACGCGTTGGCTGTAAGCGTAATGGGACCGGTAGACAAGATTGAAGTTCCCAAGGTCGGCCGCTGGGTCCGGCAGGGTCAGAAGGCGTTCACGTTCTGGATCGGCACCGAGAAGGTGGAGTTGGTCTCACCGGCGGAGGGTGAAGTGGTGGAGGTCAATTCAGCCGTTATGAAAGACCCCTCGCTCGCCCGGAAGGATCCGTATGGGAATGGTTGGTTGGTGAAGGTGTCCGTACCCGAACGCGAGACGGTTCTCCGCAATCTGCTGCCGCAGGCCCTGGTCCGTGGCTGGATGAAGGAAGAGATCCGCCGGGTTCGCGCGGCCATCCCAATGGCTAAGGTCGCCGTCATGGGTGGCGGGACGTCCAACGCAACGGCCGGCGATGCCAAGAAGATCTCCGACCTTTTTGTCTGAGCCCGAAGTACGACAGGGTGCCCGCCCCCTACCCGCCAAACCAGCGGGGTCCCATATACAGGTGCCGGATGATCGAATCCGGCACCGCCACCAGAATAGAAATTCCAGAATCCAGTGTTGGGCCACTTCGCCGGAGGCCCGTCATTCGTTACGAAGGGCATCGGACGGCGACAGTCGCATGCCCCGGCGGGCGGGTCCATAGCTCGCCGCAAGCGCAGTGATTACAAGAACGGCGGCAACCAGCGCGAAGCTGGTGAGATCATGCGGCGGAACGCCGGCGAGAAACATGCCGAAGAACGGTGTCACCAGAGCAGCTAGGACCAGCCCTCCTGTCAACCCGGCGAAGGTGAGGACGAGCCCATCCCGCAACAGTAGGCGCATTACGCTTAACGGCGGTGCGCCCAGAGCCAATCGCACACCGATCTCAGGAATGCGCCGGGCCACCGTATACGCGACTACCCCGTAGAGTCCGGCGACCGTGAGCGCCCAGCCCACCAGACCGAGCGCAGCGAGTGCCACAGCCGATGCCTGCGCCGGGAACAGCGCCACTGACATTACTGAGCGCAGCGGCCGCGCGCGTGCCGGGAGGCGTGAGTCTACTCCGCGCAACACGTCTGGGAGAACGCGCGCCAACTCTTTTGTGTCCATTTCCGTGCGCACATGGATCGTCATATCGCCGGCACCCGGTCCGAACGGCCAGTAAACCAGCGGACGCGTCTCTTCGCCAAGCGTCAGGTAACGGCTATCGGCCACCACCGCAACGATCTCGGCCCATGGCTCGGGATTCCCCGACGAAACAGGGCGGCGCACACGCTGGCCGATCGCGCTGCGGTCGGGAAAAAGCCGACGCGCAAAGGTCTCGTTAACGATGGCGACGCTGGGTTTCACTTGCCTGTCGGCCTCGTCAAACTCGCGCCCGGCGCGAAGTGGAATGCCCATGACCCGAAAGTAGTCCGGCAGAATCGAGTTGTTGTTGACGGTAACCGGCTGATCCTTACCGCCGCGATCCACCAGCAAGCTGGTGACGATAGAGTTCATGCTGAGTGGCACGACGATTGCGGCCGAGACGGCGGTGACGGAAGGCATGCTCTTCAGTCGGGATAACGCAGCGCGATAGTAGGCGGCCGCGTCAGCCTGGCTGAGTTGCCGCGATCGCGTGTCCGTTTCGACGATTACGACACGGTCCAGATCGAATCCGGGATTGATTTGGCTGGCGATCCAGAGGCTCCGCACGAAGAGCGTAGTAGCCACCAGCAGAACGGTAGATACGGCGATCTGTACCACGATCAACCCGCCGCGCAGCGACCAACGCCGGAAACCGGCGGCAACCGGCGACTTGCCGGCGCCTCCGATTTCGGAAACACGCCATGCCTGCAACGCGGGCGCGACGCCCATCACAACCGTGGCGAGCCCCACCAGGGCCGCGAGAAAGACAAGGAGGTGCACATCGACCGATACCTCCGCTTCGAAAGGAACAGGAAACGGCAGCGGAACCGCGACCAGTAGGCGCGCGAGCCATACGCTCATTGCGGCGCCTAACCCGACTCCGGCGATCGCCAGCAAGAAGCTCTCGGCCAGCAGTAGCCGCACCAGCCGCATGCGTCCACAGCCGATGCTGAGACGGATCGCAATCTCTCGCTGACGCGCCATCGCCCTCGCCACCAACAGCCCGGCGACGTTGACGCATGCTACGACGGCGAGCAACAACACGAATGCAATGATCGACGACGCGAACAGCAGCAGTACCCGAATCATCGAATCGCCACTTCCGAAAAAGAGGCCGAACCGGTGAATCGGGAATGTCTGCACGCGGCCGAATTCGCGGTTGTCCAGCGGATACGCCTGTTCCAGGGCTTTGGCCCGAGCAAAAACCCGCGAGCGGAACTCGGCAAGGCTCTGTTCCGGCGCCAGCACGCCCAGAATCTCGTATTTCGTATCGCTGCGCTTGTCTGTAGGAGATTGTACGGCGGAACCGATCGGCAGGTACAGCGATGGCGAGATTCCAATGCCCCAGATCGAACGAAACCCGCGCGGCAAGACGCCGATTACCGAATACGGGTGTCCGCTCAGCACAAGCTTCCGCCCGATGACGTTTGGGTCGCTTCCCAGTTGGCGTTCCCAGAACGTATGCGTCACCACTGCTGTATCAGCCCAGTCCCGCACGGTGTCGGAAGTGAACGCGCGGCCTCGCATTACCTCGATGCCGAGCATCGAGAAGTAGTGGGGACTCACGACCTGCGCGAACACCCGCACGGGATCGCCGCTCTGATTCAGCATGAGTTCGTCGATGCGATAACCCGCGCAGGCCACGCCGGGCGTGTCTTCGCAAATGTCGTGTAGGTTCTGCGCTGAGATCCGATTGCCGGCGCCCACCCAGAGCCGAACCATCGCGTCCGGTCGTTTTGCCGTTACCGGTTGGAGAATCACGGCGTTCACCACACTGACCAGCGCTGTGCCGAAGCCAGTGCTGAGGCCGAGCGATAGGCACGCCACCGCGACCAGGGCCTTGCTGCGGCTCAGACCGCGCCACGCATATCGCAAATCCTGAAACGCGCCTTCAATCGCGGCGGGGAACCAGATATGATGCGCCGCTTCCCGAGCCAGCGTGGTGTTGCCTAGTTGCCGGCTGGCCGCGTGGCGGGCCGCCTCTGCGGGAAGGCCGGATTCGCGATGTTCCTGCTCCGCCAGCACACGGTGAAGCGCGAGTTCTTCCGCTAGTTCCCGCTCGCGCCGGCTGCGATGGAGCAAGTACTTGAATCTCCGAAACAGTCGCATGAAATGCAGTCCCTCTCCTTCATGCAGTCCGCAAAACCCGCTGAATGGCTGCTACCACCAAATCGAACTCGCGTGTTTGCGCGGCCAGGTGCCTCCGGCCGGATGGCGTAAGGGTGTAGTATCGCGCGCGCCGGTTATGTTCCGAGGTGCCCCATTCGTCGATCACCCAGCCATTTAGAAGCAGGCGTTGGAGGGCCGTATAGAGAGAGCTTTCTCCGAGCTCGAGCACATCGCCGGAGGACGCGCGGATGTACTGTGCGATCGCGTAGCCGTGCCGCTTCCCTCCCGCGAGAGACTTGAGGATCAGCAGATCGACTGAGCCGTTGAGAAGTTCGGGAGCGACACGATCATTGATTCCCATCGCGTTATGAGGGGGAGTATGCGGTAAATGCGACACCGTTGTCAAGCCCCCTCGTGACACGAGGGGAGGGGTTCCGGCATGGCCCTGGGCGCATCGTGAGATACAATGTATCTCAGAGAGGAATCATGTCGACCACGATGGTTCACGTTCGCGTGGATGAAAAGACGAAGCAGCGGGCCGCGAAAACGCTGGCCGGGATGGGAATCTCTGTATCCGACGCCGTCCGTATGCTGCTGGTCCGCGTGGCTGCTGAGAAGGCGCTCCCCTTCGATGTGAGAGTACCGAATGCCACCACCGTGAAGGCGATGCGCACGGCCGATCAGGGCAAAGGCAAGCGCCTGAAGTCGGCAGGTGCGCTGTTCAAAGACCTGGGCATCTGAGCCGGTGCGGAATCCGGTACGCGGCGCCCAGTTCCGGCGCGATGTGAAAGTCGCCCAGAAGCAAGGCATGGACATGGCGAAGTTGCGGGATCTGATCCTCCTGCTGATCGAGGGAAGTCCGTTGCCGCTGCGTTGCAAAGACCATCCGCTCAGTGGCGACTGGCACCGCTTTCGCGATTGCCATATCGAGCCGGACTGGCTGCTGATTTACAAGATCGACGGAGACGACCTCCATCTCGTCCGTACCGGAACGCACTCAGATCTGTTCTGAAGCCTGTCACAGGGCGCGGGTGGATTGTCAGCCGCCCAGCGCATCAATCCAAGTCCATCACGAGCGGTCTATCGGGAGGTGATCTGCAAGGCGGGCGCGGGGAGCGCGGGTACTTCGTCTACGAACTGAGCTTCGTGCACTACCGGGTACACGCTCCGGGGCCCGAGCAGGAGGCGGGCAACCCCATTGGGCTTTGCGGTCTTCAACAAACAAGTCTGCCAACCTGCCCGCCCTTCGACGCACACCGACGTCTCCTGCTGGCTCACCCGGTATGCCATCTGGGCCCCGTGGTGCATCTGAAGGGAATCCAGGGGCCAGTCGGAATCGACTACCATCCGGATCCCTCCGCCGGGGCTGATCAAAATGGTCATGTCCGAGAGAGAGTGCCCGGAGCGGCTCGCAGATTCCGCTGCTTCGAAGATTCTGGCGGCGTTGTCTACAAACCGGCTCACGAAACACTCATCGGGGCGGCCGGCGAAAGTGTGAGCAAATTTGTCGTGACTATTCCGCGCGAAGCGCTTGTACCGGGTCCACCGAAGCTGCTCGCCGCGCCGGAATGGCCGTGGCGCACAGGGCCGCCACCACCAGGACAGCCGCAACCGTTCCGAACGTCGCTGGATCGTGGGTGGCCACCCCGGTAACCAAGCTCGACATCAGCCGCGCCAGTGCCAGCGCCATCACCAGGCCAGCGGCAGTACCGATGAGCGTAAGCTTCAGACCCTGACCCATTACCAGGCCCAACACCTGCCAGGTTCCCGCACCCAGGGCCATCCGAATCCCCAATTCGCGCGTCCGCAGATTCACCAGGTAGGCCAGCACCCCGTATAGCCCAACGGAAGCGAGCAATAGGGCTAGTCCCGCGAACACCGCGAGAATCGACATGAGATAGCGCGGTTGGGACAGCCACTCGTGCAGCACCTGTTGCATGTCGCGCGTCTGCTGCACGCTGAGATCGGGGTCGATTCCAGATACCACCTTCTCGACACCCGCGGCGAGTGACGCAGGGTCGCCGGTGGTTCGCAACGCGAGGTTCATATCCGAGAACGCCCGCGAAGGGATGAAGATCTCGGCCCTCGGCTGCGACTCCGGTCCCATCTGGTGAATCCCGCCGACCACCCCGGCCACCCGCAGACGAAGTTTCGGACCATTGCCGTTGGATATCAACACCACCTTTCCCAAGGGATCCTGGCCGGGCCAGTTCGCCCTCGCAAACGGTTCGTTGACGATGACAACCGCCGGATCCTTAGCCTCCGCCTCCTCGCGCGTGAAGTCCCTACCGCGGCGGATGGGGATCCCCATCGTCCGAAAGAAGGTCTCGGTCACCCTGGTGTGGCCGGCGATCCGGTACTTGTCGCCTTTACTTGGAACTCCGCCCTCCACTTCGTAATCGCCTTCCGAAACGCTTTCCATCGGCAACCCGCTCGATACACTCACGGATGCGACACCCGGCAGTTGCCGGAGGCGTTCCAGAAGCTGATCGCACAGGGCCTGCAGTCTTTCAGTCTTGATCGCCTTCGGATCGGACGCTTGAGAGAAACTAGCCTGTGCCGTCAGCAAGTGGTCTACTCGGAATCCCGGATCGACGTCCATCAGGTTGCGCAGGTTCCGGATCAGCAGCCCCGCTCCGACCAGCAGGATCACGGCCAGCGCCACCTCCACCGTCACCAGCGCATTCCGGGCCCAGAGCGACCGTCCACTGCTGCCCCGGGCTCCCTGGTTGAGCGACGGAACCAGGTTCTGGCGCACCGAGTGCAGCGCTGGAGCAATCCCGAAAAGGAGCCCTGTGCCCAAGGCAACCAGGAAGTTGACCGCAAGCGGCAGCGGATCGAGCCGCAGTTCGTGGAGGCCGTGGATGTCCCCTGGGGGCCAGGGCCGAGATCGCCCCCAGGCTCCAATAACCCAACAGCAAGCCGATTGCGCCCGCGGTGATGCTCAGCAGCAGGCTCTCCGTGAGAACCAGGCGGACAATCCGGCTCCGCGGCGCGCCCAGAGCCAGCCGGATGGCGATCTCGCGCTCCCTTCCCACCGCCCGCGCCAATAAGAGGTTGGCGACGTTGGCGCAGGCGATCAGCAAAACGAACCCGACCGCACATTGAAGCACGTACAGAGCCTTGCGGACGTCGGGGCCCGCGTCCTCGAGAGCGAGTGAAACCACATTGACGCCAAATCCCTTGTTCGGCTCGGGATAGGCGATCTGTAGCCGTTTCCCGATCACGGTCATCTCGCTTCGCGCCTGCTCCAATCGAACGCCCGGGCGCAGCCGCGCATAGACGAAGTACGCGCGTATCCACAGGTCGTCATCGCTTTTGGCGCCCTCGACGTCGAGCGGCAGCCATATCTCGGGCTTGTTCTGGTCGAACCCTCCCCACATGGCGGGAAGTTGAAAACCGTCCGGCAGCACGCCGGCGATGGCCCGCTCCTTTCCGTCGATACGCAGGGTCTTGCCGTTCAGGTTAGGGTCGCCGCCGAAACGGCTGCGGTAGATTCCTGCCCCGACCACGACCACGCGGTCGGCACCGTCGCTGAGTTCGCCGGGTGTGAAGGATCTCCCCAACGCGGGCTTGACTCCCAGACTGGCGAAGAAATCAGGCGGCACGCGGGCCGCGGCTGCTCGCTTTCCACGTTCCGACGAACTCGATGCGGCCAGATTGACGCTGGTGGTCGAATAGATGGTCCAATCCTCCAAGGACTGGCTTTGCCGCTTCCATTGGCGATAATTCTCGAGGGCAACCAGCATGTGCTCGGCCAGGAACGCCATCATTTCCGGGTTCGTCTCCCAGACCATGACCATGCGCCCTGGATCGCGCAAACCGCGCAAGGCCGCCGAGTTCAGCAGCACCGAGTTGACGGCGGTAAAGATCGCCGTGTTTGCCCCCATGCCGAGAGCGAGCGCGATCACCGCGGTGGCGGTGATACCCGGGCTTTGACGCATGGCCCGAATCGAGTAGGTGACATCCGCGAGGAAGGACATCGGTGACCATTGTATGGCTGGGCGGTACAATAACGACACTCGGACTGATGACACTCCTCAAAATCGGCATCCTGCTTTGCACCGCCTGTTCCACCAGCGTCCTCACCGACGACCAGGTGGCGGATCTCGTCCGCCGAATCGAACTGCTCTCATCGCGGGAAAGCGCCGGGCCCCGCATCGCGACACTTGTACAAGCCTCGGCCCTGTTGAAGTCGAGCTTCCCGGACGTTTCCGCGCGCTTTGCCGCCGAGGCCCGACGCATCGCCCCGCCCCCTGCCGGGCAGGCCGCTGATCGCGCACCGGTGGAACGCGAAGTTTCGGGACCGGCTCTCGAGGCGGCGGCGCTCACCTTTCTCCGCGCCGTCGAAAGCGGTGGCGAGAACCCATCCGATTACGACTGGTTCGCTGCGCTCCGCACCCGCCGCGACATCGTCGCGGGATCGGACAATCCGTCGGTGCGTGTCCGTCAGGTGCTGGCTGAACTCGCCGAACTGGTTCGTACCGATTTGGATTTCGAACTCCGCGATCTGTCCGGAGGGCACGCGCGGTTAAGGGATTATCGCGGCAGGACGGTGCTGGTAACATTTTGGGCCACCTGGTGCGCCCCGTGCCAGGAGGAGATGCCGTTATTCGAGAAGCTCTGGAGGGATCACCGGGTCGCCGTGCTCGCGATCACCGATGAGCCGGCGGAAGTCGTCCGCGATTTCGTCGCCGATAATCACCTGACGCTTCGGGTACTTCTGGATCCCGGCAGGACCGCGGCCGGCATGTTTCAGATCGACGCCATGCCGGGTACGATCCTGTTCGACGGGACGGGCCGGGCCCGCGCGCGGCTGCATCGGACCAATGCGGAGCAGTTGAACCAGTTGCTCGAGAATTTGAGCCCTACTTCTTCTTCCGTCCGGTCGCCTTTTTGATCAGGGCAGCAGCGCTGCGGGCATCGTCCTGCGACTCGAAGCCAGCCACGGCTGAATACCGATCCCCTACCACCTGGGCCATGAAGAAACTGACGTTGATGCCCGCGTCGGCCAGGGCCTGTGCGATCGAGCGTCCCAAGCCCGCTTCGTTGTCGCCTTCAATGACCAGAGTCGGGATACCTGATGCCTGTAGTCCTGCGGACTGGGCGACAGCCATGGACTTCTTCCCCTTCACCGGAAAGACCTCAATCGCAGCCTTCTTTTCCTTCCCGGGATAGCGGTAACCCATGACAACCCGCAAGTCGGCGCCCGCGTCGGCGAGCGGTGCCAGGGTGGCAGCCAATGTCCCCGGCGAATTCGCTACCTCGCTCCGCCATAACTCGATGTTCTTGATGGTAACGGCCATACAATTCCTCCTCGCGAAGGATAAGTCGAATTGGCTCCGCCGTCAATCGGATCCGCTACGGTAGCAGCGCGTGGCAGGAGTCCAATAGCGCCGGGCTTGACTGCAAAGGGATCTCTGGTAGCATTTACATAGATCTGGGCTCCCCGTCAACGAGCCATAATGGTGCTCACCAGCGATCGGAGGAAAGGAAACTTGCGTCCACTTATCCTCCTCCTTGCCATTATTGTGGCAGGAGCGAACGGATCCGAAAACTCGACCGACGCGGAAACCAAGTTCATCGGAGCGCGTGGCAAGTACTGGGCATTTCAGGTGGTGCAACGGCCCGAAGTTCCAACAGCCACTGAACGCTGGGTACAAACACCGATCGACGCGTTCATCCTGACGGCCCTCAGGGAGAGACATCTGGCGCCGTCTCCGAAGCTGGATCGGATCCCGCTGATCCGGCGGGTCACGCTGGACTTGATCGGATTACCGCCTACCCCCGCGGAAATCGATGCTTTCGTACAGGACCGGTCGCCCGGCGCGTACGAGAAAGTCATCGATCGGCTGCTCGCGTCAAAGCACTACGGCGAGCGTTGGGCCATGAAGTGGTTGGATGTGGTTCGTTATGCCGATACGAACGGGTTCGAACTCGATGCCGACCGGCCGCATGCATGGCGTTATCGCGATTACGTCATTGATTCCTTTAACCGCGATAAGCCGTTCGACCGGTTTCTAAAAGAGCAAATCGCCGGCGACGAAATGTATCCCGGCAGCACCGAAGCAATTGTCGCAACGGGCTTTGCCCGCGCGGGTTCCGAGCACCTGGTGGCCGGTAACATCGATCCGGACGTGAGCAGGCAGGAGGTGCTGACCGAGATCACGACCTCCGTAGGGCAGACGTTCATGGGGTTAACTGTGAACTGCGCCCGTTGCCACAATCACAAATTCGATCCGATTCTCCAGGCCGATTACTACCGGCTTCAAGCGGTTTTCGCCGGCGCGAAGGGCAAAGATGTCCCGATTGCAACGCCAGCGGAAAAGGACGCGTTCGAGCAGGCGCAAAAAGCCTACAAGGAGCGCGTGAAGCCAGTCGAAACCGCGCTCAAGGACCTGGCTCAGCCGTACAAGGAACGACTCGAGGCGGAGCGGTTGGCAAAACTCGATCTCAAACTTCAGCAGGCTTGGAAGACGCCCAAGGCTGAGCGAACTGCGGAACAAGAACTATTGGCCGATAACGCCAAGCAGCAGATAGAGCCGACTTGGGATCTCATTGTGGCGGCGATGACACCGGAAGACCGCGACAAGCGGGCCGCGCTGCGAGTTCGCCTCCACGAAATCGAGGCCACCGAACCGGATCCGTCGCCTGCCGCCTACGCCTACGTCAATACAGGCGAACAGCCACCCCTGAGTCATGTATTACGCATGGGCGATCCTAAGAGCCCGCTTGCGCCGGTGGAACCCGGGGTGCCGCGCGTGCTCAAGGGCAACTACGATATTCCGACTGCATCGCCGGGACGGCGGGCGGCCTTGGCCAAATGGCTGGCCTCGCCCCAGAATCCTTTCACCGCGCGGGTCATGGTTAACCGCATCTGGCAGTCGCGCATGGGCACGGGCCTGGTCGGCACCCCCAACGATTTCGGCGTGCTGGGCCAGCGTCCCGTGAACCAGAAACTGCTGGACTGGCTGACCGTCGAATTTACCGAGCACAACTGGAGCGTCAAGCACATCGACCGGCTCATTCTGCTCTCCAGTGCCTACCGGCAAGCTTCCGCGCAACGATCCCGCCAAAGCCAAAATCGATCCGGACAACAAGCTCTACTGGCGCATGAACCGCAAGCGCCTGGAGGGTGAGCTCATCCGCGACAACGTCCTGGCGGTGAGCGGCTTGCTCAACCCGCGTCTCGGCGGCAAGCCGGTGCGCGTGCCCATCGACCCGGAAGTTTACGACCTGATCTTCACCGAGGGCGAACGCGATTTCCTGTGGCCGGTCACGCCCGGCAAGTTCCAACAGGATCGCCGCAGCCTCTATTTGCTCAACAAGCGCAGCCCTACGCCTGCCCATGATGGCGGCCTTCGACCAGCCGGACACCATGACCTCCTGCCCGGTGCGGCCCGTCAGCACGCATGCGCTGCAGGCGCTCACGCTGTTCAACAGCAACTTCATGCGCGAGCAGTCCAATGCCTTCGCCGCGCGACTGCGACGGGCAGTGCGGCGGCGATCGCGGATTTTCAACTGCGTCGCGCCTTCAAACTGGCGCTGGCCCGTGCACCCAAGCCCGTCGAGATGCAAATGGGCCGGGAATTCTTCTCGACAGGCGGCGAGCTGGCCGATTTCTGCCTGGCGCTGATGAATCGCAATGAGTTTGTTTACGTCCCCTGAACCCGGCTATCATTCCGTGCCGGCGCGTGACCCGCCGCGACGTCCTGATGCGTGCCGGCCACGGCTTCGGCGCGCTCGCGCTGCAACACCTTGCTCGCGCCGGCGACAGCCAGGCCAAGGTGCGCGTGAATCCGCTGGCGTCCAAGCCCCCGCACTTTCCCGCCAAGGCCAAGTCGGTCATCTTTCTCTTCATGGTGGGCGGCCCCAGCCACATCGACACCTTCGACCCGAAACCCGCGCTGAAGAAATTCGAGGGCCAGAAGCTGCCCGAGAGCTTCGGCAAAGTTCCCAGCCAGTTCACCGAAGGGAGACACGCCGCTGCTGGCATCTCCCTGGAAATTCCAGCAGTACGGCCAGTCGGGCATCCCGGTCTCTACGCTCTATCCAAACCTGGCCAAATGCGTGGATGACATCTGCTTCGTGCGCTCGTTCTACACGGAAAGCGTGGTGCACGCGCCGGCCATGTACCAGGTGCACACGGGCCGCATCCTGATGGGCTATCCCAGCATGGGCTCCTGGATCACCTACGGGTTGGGCAGCGAAAGCGACAACCTGCCCGCCTACGTGGTGATGCCGCAGCCCGAAGGGACACCCGAGGGCGGCACGCCCTGCTGGGGCGCGGGCTTCCTGCCCGCGGTCTACCAGGGCACCATGCTGCGCAGCGGCTCCAGTCCGATCCTGAATCTCAAGCCACCCGCCGGCATGACTCCGGCCCGCCAGCGATCCACACTCGACCTGCTCCAGAAGATGAACGAACTGGACACGCTGGAAGGCGACACCGAGATGGCCGCGCGCATCAGCTCCTACGAGCTGGCCTTCCGCATGCAGAGCGAGGCGCCGGATGCGGTAGACCTCTCCAAGGAAACGGAAACCACCAAGCGCATGTACGGCCTGGACCAGAAGCACACCGCCGACTTCGGCACGCGCTGCCTGCTGGCGCGCCGCATGGTGGAGCGCGGCGTGCGTTTCGTGCATCTCTATTCGGGCGGCGGCCCCATCATCATGCAGTGGGACGCGCATAAAGACCTGGTCTTCAATCACGAGAAGATGTGCGGCCACACCGACCAGCCCATCGCCGCGCTGCTCACCGACTTGAAACAACGCGGGCTGCTGGATTCGACGCTGGTGGTTTGGGGCAGCGAGTTCGGCCGGCTACCCATGTCCCAGGGCGGCAACGGACGCGACCACAACCCCCACGGCTTCACCATGTGGTTCGCCGGAGGAGGAGTGCAGGGCGGGCGCATGTCGGCGAAACCGACGAATTGGGCCTGCGCGGCGTGGGCGATCGACACCACATGCGCGACTTCCACGCCACCATCCTGCATTGCTGGGCCTGGATCAGAATCAGCTCTGGTACCTGCACAACGGCCGCAACGAGAAGCTCACCGACTTCGGCGGCAACGTCATCAAGAAATGCTAGCCTGACACTCACCTGTAGAACGGGGACCTCGCCGGTCCATCTTTGGGCCACGATCAGCCAGGGTCTGCCGTGAATTCTGATGCCGTCACTGCCCATTGAAGTCGCGTCGGAGCCGCCGGAACCCTCCTCGCGTCTCGCCCTCAGACCCAAATCCTGGCTGCGTGGCCTCATGCGGCTTCTTCCACTGCTAGGCTAAGCCAAGGAGGACTCTGACTTGAAACTGACCGTTTCTCTTCGCACCCTGCTGCTCGCGTGCGGCCTGGCCATTGTGCTGGGGCGAGTGTTGCCCCTGGATCGTCTCGCGCGAATCACGCTCACCAGTCCCGCACTGGCACAGAGCCAGACAACGAATGACGGGAAACTCCGGATCATCATTTTCGGAGCGCACCCGGACGATGCCGAGTATTTTGGCGCGGGCGTGGCCATGAAGTGGGCCAAGGCAGGACATCATGTGAAGCTGGTCTCGGCCACCAACGGCGACATCGGGCACTGGCAAATGGCCGGCGGCCCGCTCGCGCTGCGCCGCAGAGCCGAAGTGACGGAAGTGTCCCGCCGCATGGGGACCACCAGCGAGGTGCTCGACATTCACGACGGCGAGATCATGCCCACCCTCGAGAATCGGCGTATGATCACCCGGCTGATCCGGCAGTGGAACGCGGACATCGTCATCACCAACCGGCCTAACGATTATCACCCCGACCACCGCTACACGTCCGTCCTGGTGCAGGACTCGGCTTACATGGTCGGCGTCCCCTTCTTCACCCCCGACGTGCCGCCGCTTGCGAAGAACCCGGTGTTTCTGTACGCTCCCGATCGCTTCCAGCGCCCCAATCCATTCCGGGCGGATGTCGCCATAGGGATCGACGACGTGATGGAGCCTACGCTGGACGCCTTGCTCGTGATGGAGTCGCAGATCCAGGAAGGCGGGGCCGATGGCAATGCTCGCCTCTTTCCAGCCGGGGACGAAGCCGCCCGTCAGCGCCGGCGCGAGCAGGTCCGTGCCGGTCTCGCCAAACGCTACGCCGGCGTCGCCGACAAATACCGAACGACTCTGATTGAGTACCTGGGCGAGCAGCAAGGCCGCGCCACCCGTTACGCACAAGCGTTCGAAGTCTGCGAGTATGGCCGGCAACCGTCGCATGAGGAGTTAAAGAAGTTGTTTCCGTTCTGATCGTATTTCGAGGGAGGCTCGTGATGCGTCGTCTGGTTCTGTTCGCCATCTGCTGCTCGCTGTGCGCCGCTGAGACGCATAAGGTCGTCGCGAAGGATTTTTATAACGCGTTCCACCACCGATACAATGCGCTGAAGCGAATCGCACCCGGTGACCTCGTGATCACCCGGACGATAGATGCGTCCGGGCGGGACGAGAATGGACACGCGGTGGCCGACGGACCCAACCCGCTCACCGGACCGTTCTACATCGAAGGCGCCGAGCCCGGCGACGCCATCGCCATTACTTTTCGCAAGATCCGGATGAATCGCAACTGGGGATTCACGAATTATCGCCTCGGCCTGTTCTCGCTCGCTCCCGGTTCGATTGAAACACTCTACCCCAACCGCTATCGGGACGAAGCTGTTATCGCCGGCCGGTCGAACGCGGTTCCCTGGGACCTCGATCTGGAGCATGCGACCGTCCGGCTGCGTGAACCCACCAGCAAAGTACTCAAGATGGAGTTCCCGGCGCGGCCGATGCTGGGCTGCGTAGGAGTCGCCGCGGCCGGCGACTTTGGTCCCAGTTCGAGCATCTCCGGCCCCTACGGCGGCAACATGGATTACAACGAGGTAGTCGAGGGCGCCACCCTAATTTTGCCTGTTTACCACCGGGGAGGGCTTCTGTTCATGGGCGATGGCCACGCTCTGCAGGGAGACGGTGAGCCGACGGGGACCGGCATAGAGACCTCGATGGATATTGAGTTCACAGTGGGCATCCGCAAAGGAGCCGGCCTGTCGAACCCGCGCCTGGAGAATGAGGCTTACATCATCAGCATCGGGAGCCAGCCGGAATTCTCCAGCCCGCTCGATCGCGCTTTGCAGATCGCCACCAGCGATATGGCGGCATGGCTGGCAAAGGACTACGGTATGGAGCCGTGGGCCGCCCACCTGCTCATCGGGGCCCGGGCGAAGTATGACATCATTACGGTGGCGGGCTCAGTGGGTTTGCGAATCCCACGCGTGGCGCTTCCAAATCATTGATTCACGAAGGATTCACGAAAGAACTGACCGCTGCCTCTCCTTCCGCTATAATAGAGGAACTGGCCTATCCTCAGTAGTGTGCCTCAACTCACCTGAGCGCTTCGGTAGTCCGGCCTGATCGAGCCATGTTCGACAATCTTAGCGACAAGCTGCAGCGTGTCTTCAAAAATCTCCGCGGCGAGGGCAAACTCACCCCGGCGAACATGGAGACCGCTCTGCGCGAGATCCGCGTGGCGCTGCTCGAGGCCGATGTCCACTTCCGCGTAGTCAAGCAACTCATTGAGGGCATTCGGGAAAAGGCGATGGGTCAGGAAGTGCTCACGGCTCTGTCGCCCACCCAGCAGGTCATCAAGATCGTTCACGACGAACTGGTGAAGATCCTGGGCACGCACACCGCCCGCCTGCGATTTGCCAACGAACCGCCCACAAGCATCCTGATCGTGGGACTGCAGGGTTCGGGCAAGACGACCAGCACCGGCAAGCTGGCACGCTACCTGGCCAAGGAAGGGAAGCGCCCGCTGCTGGTTTCGGTGGACGTCTACCGCCCCGCCGCCCGCAAGCAGCTGTCGGTGATCGCGCGCGACATCAAACATCCCATCTACGAAGGCACTCCGGAGGAGAACAAGCCGGCGGAACTGGCTCGTTCGGCGCGCCGCGAAGCGATGCAGACCGGGCGCGACGTACTGTTGGTGGACACTGCGGGACGGCTGCACATCGATGAGGATCTGATGGCCGAGTTGCAAGAGTTGAAAGCGCTCTTGAATCCGACCGAAATCCTGTTTGTGGCCGACGCCATGACCGGACAGGACGCGGTGAAATCGGCCGACGAGTTCCATAAGAGGCTGGGAATCACCGGCGTGATTCTCACCAAGATGGACGGTGATGCGCGCGGTGGTGCGGCGCTTTCCATTCGAACGGTCACGCAGCAGCCGCTTAAATTCGTCGGTGTCGGTGAAAAATTCGACGCGCTGGAACCGTTCCATCCCGATCGCGTCGCCAATCGGATTCTCGGCATGGGCGACGTTCTGTCGCTCATCGAAAAGGTCGAACAGAACATCGACCAGCGAAAAGCCGAGGAGATGCAGCGGAAGATCATCGACAACGAGTTCACGCTCGAAGATTTCCGCGATCAGATCAAGCAACTGCGCAAACTGGGCCCTCTCGAGTCGCTGCTCGGCATGATGCCGCAACTCGGGCCCCTCAAAGATCTGAAGAACGTCAAAGTTGACGAAAAAGAGATCACGCGGATTGTGGCCATCATCGATTCGATGACGCGCCACGAGCGTGACAACCACATGATTATCAACGGAGCGCGCCGCCGCAGGATCGCCAAGGGCAGCGGAACCTCTGTTCAGGAAGTCAACAGTTTGTTGAAGCAGTATGCCCAGGCCCGCAAGATGATGAAGAGCTTTTCCACCGGGAGTTTCATGGGAAAGCGCTTGGGCAAAATGAAATTGCCGCCGATGTTCGGCGGGCTTGGCGCGGAATAGCGCATGAGGCGCGTACGCGCCTGGTTTTTCGAGATAGAACTGGAGTGGATTGATGCTGATGATTCGTTTGGCCCGGTTTGGGGCTAAGAAGAAGCCGACCTATCGTGTCGTGATCATGGACAAGGAACGCGCGCGCAACAGCCGCGCGGTCGAAGTGGTGGGACACTACAACCCGGTTTCATCGCCGGCTGTTGTGGAGCTCGACTATCCTCGTATCGAATACTGGATGAAGAACGGCGCACAGCCCTCGGAGACGGTCGGCCGGCTGCTGAAGAAGCACCCCGCCCCGGCTGCTGAACCGGTTGCGGTCGCGTAACCGTTTCACGCCGGCTTGAAAAACGACACGGACGTGGTCTGGGCCACGTAAATTCCTCGCGGCCATTGAAACGGGCGCGTCTATAGAAATGTCGAATCTCGGAGGCACCAGGAGGAGGGTTGAAAGGGATGAAAGCTCTAGTGGAGGACATCGCGAAGGCTCTTGTTGACATCCCGGAAGAGGTCAGCGTGCGCGAGGTGGAAGGGGAACAGGTCACGGTCCTGGAACTTCGTGTCGCACCCAGCGATCTGGGCAAGGTGATCGGGAAACAAGGGCGCACAGCGCGGTCCATTCGGACCCTGCTTGGCGCCGCCGGAATGAAGTTGAACCGGCGGTTTACCCTCGAGATTCTGGAGTAATCCCGGGTTTGGACGCGAATCCCGACTCCGGATGGGTCATTGTGGCTCATCTGACACGGCCTCGCGGTAATCGTGGAGAACTGTCCGCCGTCCCATTGACATCTCACCCGGAGCGATATGCGGCGCTCGCCACCGTTCACGTCGGGGGTGAAGCGTACATGGTCGAACGGGTTTGGTATCATAAAGATCAGCCTATCTTTAAATTTCGCGGCGTCGATTCGATCGGAGCCGCGGAGCGCTTAGCCGGGCACGACGTTTCGATTCCGGTAAGCGAACGATTTCCCCTTCCCGAGGACGAGCACTATTTCGCCGATCTGATGGGATGCCGCGTGGTGGATGCGGCGACGGGAAACGTGGCCGGGATCGTCACGGGCTGGCAGGAATTGGGTGGCGGGCCGGTAGTGCTCGAGTTGGATGAGGGCCGTATTCTGGTGCCCTACGCCAAGGCGATTCTCAAGAAGATCGATCTTGACGCCCGCGAGATCCGGGCCGAACTGCCCGAAGGCCTCGTGAATTTGAACGCGTAAGATGATCTTCCACATCGTCACGATCTTCCCGGAATATTTCCGGGGGCCGTTCGAGCATGGTGTGGCGGCGAAGGCCCGGCAGTCCGGCATTCTGGATATCCGGATCCACGATCTGCGCACGTGGACGTTCGACCGGCACCGTACGGTGGACGACCGGCCGTTCGGCGGCGCGGAAGGCATGGTGCTGAAGTGCGAGCCGCTGTTTTTGGCGGTGGAGTCGATCTGGCCGGAGCGGAAGCCAGGGCAGCGCGCGATTCTGATGTCCGCGCAGGGCCGCCGGTTTGATCAGGCCGCGGCGAAGCGCTATGCGGCGCTGGACGAGTTGTTGGTGATTTGCGGCCGCTACGAGGGCGTGGACGAGCGGGTGGCGGAGCGGTTGGTGGACGAGGAAGTGTCCATCGGCGATTACGTTCTGAGCGGCGGAGAATTAGGCGCCGCGGTGATTGTGGATTGTGTGGCGCGGCTGTTGCCCGGGGTGCTGGGGCATCCCGATTCGGCCGTAAACGAGTCGTTCAGTGCCGGGAACCGGCTCGATTGCCCGCAGTACACGCGTCCGGCTGAGTTTCGCGGGTGGAAGGTTCCCGACGTTTTGCTGAGCGGGAATCACGAAGAGATACGGAAGTGGCGGCTTAGGACCGCGCTGGAGAAAACGGCTGCGCTTGAGGCCGGATTTGCTCGAGGGCGTCTGTAAGCCTGACAATAGAGATTCGGATAAAGAAGCATGAACAACGCGTTGCTGACCAAGGTAGTCGAGAAGAATAAGCGCACGGATATCCCGGAATTCCGTCCGGGTGACACCATCCGCGTGCACGTAAAAATCAAGGAAGGCGACAAAGAACGCCTGCAGGCCTTCGAAGGGACCGTGATCGCCGAGCATAACGCCGCCCTTGGCCGGACCATTACCGTCCGGAAGGTCAGCTTCGGACAGGGAGTGGAGCGTATCTTCCCCATTCACGCCCCGGTGATCGACCACATCGACGTGGTTCGGACCGGACGCGTCCGCCGCGCGAAGCTGTACTATCTGCGCGGACTGAAGGGCAAAGCGGCTCGACTGCGGGAGCGCGAGTAAGCACTCGGGACTGGCGTGGGCGCTCCGCGTCCGGCCATTTAGGCGAATGCCGTTCCAGTGCGATTCCCGATTTGAGCGGAAAGCCCGGCAGGCCGGTTACGGGCTGATCGCCGGGGTGGACGAGGTTGGCCGTGGGTGCCTTTTCGGCCCCGTCCATGCCGCGGCGGTGATTCTGGATCCCGACCGTCCCATTCGTGGTCTTCGCGACAGCAAACAGCTTGATGCGGAACGGCGCGAAGAGCTGGCGGAGCGGATCCGCGCCCGTGCTATCGCGTGGGCCATTGGCGCCGCCGATGTCTTCGAAATCGATCATCTGAATATTCTCCAGGCTTCCCGACTCGCCATGCGCCGCGCGGTGGAGAGATTGTCTCCTCCGGCCGGTTATCTACTGGTGGACGCGGTCACCGTGGATGGCGGTCTGCCGCAACACGCTCTGATCCACGGCGACGCTCGATCGCAGTCGATCGCGGCGGCGTCGATCCTGGCGAAAGTGGAGCGGGATGCGTGCATGGATCGCTGGCACCAGGTCTTTCCGCGCTACGGACTCGATCACAACAAGGGATACTCCACACCGGACCACATGAAGGCGCTGGAGACGTTCGGACCCACCTCGCTGCACCGGTTCAGTTTTGAACCGGTACGGTTGAGCTGTCCCTACGAGGTATGGCTCGGGTATCCGATCCCGCAGCAGGCGGAGTTGTTCTCATGCCTCTAGATTCCGGCGACATCCAGAACCTGCACGTCGTTTCGGAACGGCCCACGCGTCCGTGGTACTCGAAGGTTCTGGGACTGTGTCTGGTGGTGTTTTGTTTCGAGATCGGCGTCTTTCTCGTGGTGTTTCCGTGGTTGGACGTCTGGGAGATGAACCGGGCGGCAACGTACGCGTCGTGGCTGGCGGATATCTGGGGCAACCCGTTTTTCCGAGGTGCGCTGAGCGGTCTCGGGCTGGTGAACATCTATATCGCGTTTGTAGAGATACTGCGGCTGATCCGGGGCAGTTTGACCCGCGTCCCTGACGGACGCACCCGGTACAATGGGGAATAGGTGAGCGAAGATCAACAACCCGTTCTGACTGACGGCGCCGTGGTGGAATCCGCGGCGCCGGTGGTCCAGGTCCCGAAGCACGATGCTCCGCGTGGAACGATCGCTGAGTGGACCGTGACAATCCTGCTGCTGCTGTTCGGCACCACGACGCTGGTTCAGGCGTTCGTGATTCCGACAGGGTCCATGGAGGACACGCTGCTGATCGGCGACCACCTGCTGGTGGACAAGCTGGCGTACTCGCCATCCGGGGCGGTGAGCCGGTTCCTGCTTCCGTTCGAGAAGGTGAAGCGCGGCGACATCATCGTGTTCCGGTATCCCATCGACATCAAGCAGACCTTCGTCAAGCGTGTGATCGGGGTTCCTGGCGACCGCATCCGGATCGAGAACAAGCAGGTCTTCGTGAACGGCGTCAAGCTGAACGAGCCATACAAATACCACAAGACCGAATACATGGACTCGTACCGCGACAACTTCCCGGGGGAGCCGAACGCCCAGATCTATCCGCCGGCGGAGAAGATGCTCCACGAGACCGTGAAGAACGGGGAGGTGGTGGTGCCGGACAACTGCTACTTCGCCATGGGCGACAACCGCGACTCGTCGCTCGACAGCCGCTATTGGGGATTCGTGCCCAGGGACAATATCATCGGCAAGCCGCTGATCGTTTACTGGTCCTACGATGCGCCCACGGAGCAGCTGGCGAACCCCTCCATCGGGATCGACCACATCAAGGATCTGGCGCTGAACTTCTTCTCGAAGACGCGCTGGAAACGCACGTTCATGCTGATCCGGGGCTATCCGATCAGGGCGGATCCGTCGCTTCCAGGCAAGAACTGAGAAGCGGCGTGGTAGGCTAAAGAAAGAGCTTCCACTTCAGCAGAATGGGCCGGTAGCTCAGTTGGTAGAGCATCGCACTTTTAATGCGGTGGTCGCGGGTTCGAGCCCCGCCCGGCTCACCATCCTTCAGAAACCATCACCGATCGAAAAACATGGAGCGCGGGAGACGGCTCGCGGTTTCTACGCAGTAAAGCGCAACCGAAGGAGCTCGCAGGTTCGCCGCGCGGCTGTAGCCCTTGTGAACTGCGGTGTGCATGCCAGGTTTGCGCCGAATGCCTTCGAAGGCAGCCTCGACAACGCTGTGGAAGTGTTCTCCGAGACCAGCGCGCCGAGTCTCGTACCAAGCATAGGCTGACTCAATGTCATTCACCGCCTCCGGCGCCAAAACCAACTCAGCGGCCATAGTGACTGCGGATCCTGCGCTTCACCCCCAGCCACTCGATTTCTGACGCCGGATTGCCAAACAGGTTGGCCTTTCGCCTTTCCAGTTCTTCCTTTTGCCAGTCGTGTACGGGCACCGACTCGGGTTTTGTCGAAAGATCATCCCAGAGGTCCTGGACGAGCTGAAGCTTCTCAGAATCGCTCAGATCGAAGACGGACTTTACAGACCTATTCATCTGCGCTCCTGAACTTCATTGTGCCAAACTTGGCGAACCGTCCATAGCGGCTCGTGACTGAATACGCGAGTTCCCTTCCGTTTATCACCATCGCAACGGTGCAAGGCACCGCAGTTGGGGGCCTGATCAATGCCATACGGACTATTCGGAATTTCGCGAGCATCCTTCAGAAGATGGAAGCCGAATCCAAGCTGGAGTCAGAAATGAAGGCACAACTCTAAACTGCGGTCAAAGAACGACTTCCAGAAGTAGAGGAGTAATTGGAGTGACGGCGGAAAGGCTATTTTGCTTCGAAGTTGTTGAAAAGCATGGAGCGGGAGACGAGAATCGAACTCGCAACCAACAGCTTGGAAGGCTGTGACTCTACCATTGAGTTACTCCCGCAGATCTGTCGCGGCCCTTTTTTGATTGTACCGCATCCTCTCGTCCCCGGTTTCTCACCGTTCACGCCCAGTTTCCTCCAGCCTGGATGTACGACGGATTCTGTCGGGATTTAAGTGGTTGACTCCTAAGGGGCATTCTGTGATAACCTTATGTAGGACCGAAAAGGTCCGGTATCTGCCACCATGCTGAAGTTGACCAAGAAAGCGGACTATGGCCTCATCGCTCTGAAGCATCTGGCGCTACGTCCGGCTATGGACAGCGCCAGCGCCAAGGATATCGCCGACGCCTACGGGATTCCGGTTCCGCTGCTGTCCAAAATTCTTCAGCAGTTGGCGCGCGGCGGCTTTCTGAAATCGGAGCATGGGACCAACGGCGGCTACCGCCTGGCGCGCGATCCGCACTTCATGACGGCTCTCGAAGTGATCCGGGCCATCGACGGCCCCATCATTCTGACGTCGTGCTTCACCGATCACAACGAGTGCGATCATTCGCAGCGCTGCTCGGTGCGGGAACCGCTGAAAAAGGTCCACGAAGGCATCCTGCGGCTGCTCGGGAACATCACAATTGCAGATATCTGCCGGGATGATATGGAAGTGCCGGCCGACAGCTGCCGCCCACGGCCTGCCGCGCTGCTGGAATTGAAGGTATAGGGGACTGACGAATCATGAAACTGCCCATTTACATGGATAATCACGCGACGACGCCGATGGATCCGCGCGTGTTTGAGACCATGCGTCCGTACTTCACCGAGGTTTTCGGCAACGCCGCGAGCCGCAATCACGCCTTCGGCTGGCAAGCCGAGGAAGCCGTGGAGAACGCCCGCAAGCAGGTGGCGGAACTGGTCGGCGCGAACGTGAAGGAGATCGTGTTCACCAGCGGGGCCACGGAATCGGACAATCTCGCCATCAAGGGCGTGGCCGAGATGTATGCCGAGAAGGGCAACCACATCATCACCGCGGCTACCGAGCACAAGGCCATCCTGGACACCTGCAAGCGCCTGGAAAAGGAAGGCTACCGGGTGACGTACCTGCCGGTGCAGGCCAACGGCCTGATCGACCTGGACATGCTGCGGGAGGCAATCACGCCGAAGACCATCCTGGTCAGCATCATGTACGCCAATAACGAAATTGGCGTCATTCAGCCGGTGGCCGAGATCGGGAAGATCGCGCACGAACGAGGCGTCTTGTTCCACAGCGACGCGGTGCAGGCGATCGGGAAAGTCCCGGTGAACGTGATCAAGGACAACATCGACCTGATGTCCATCACGGGGCACAAGCTGTACGGTCCGAAGGGTGTTGGCGCGCTGTACGTGCGGCGGCGCAATCCACGGGTTCAGGTGACGGCCCAGATGGATGGCGGCGGGCACGAGCGCGGAATGCGGTCGGGGACGCTGAATGTGCCGGGGATCGTGGGGCTGGGGAAGGCCTGCGAGCTGTGCCGCCAGGAAATGGCCGAGGAATCGAAGCGGATGTCCTATCTCCGGGACAAGCTCAAAGAGAAGCTCATGAGCGAGCTCGACGAGGTGTACATCAACGGGACGATGGAGAGCCGGCTGCCGCAGAATCTGAACATCAGCTTTGCGTATGTGGAAGGCGAGAGCCTGCTGATGGGGATTAACGACATCGCGGTTTCGAGCGGATCTGCGTGCACGTCGGCCACCCTCGAGCCGAGTTATGTGCTTAAGGCGCTCGGCGCCGGCGACGATCTGGCGCATTCGTCGATCCGCTTCGGACTGGGGCGGTTCAATACCGAGGAAGAAGTGGATTACGTGGCGGACAAGGTGGTTGACGTGGTGCGGAAGCTGCGCGAGCTGTCGCCGTTGTACGAGATGGCGAAAGAGGGAGTGGATTTGACGAAGGTGCAGTGGTCGGCCCACTAGGGGCAATTCAAGAACTGGGAGATTTACATGGCTTATTCGAATAAGGTTCTGGATCATTACAACAATCCGCGGAATGTGGGATCGATGGACAAGAGCGATCCCAGGGTGGGCACCGGGATGGTGGGCGCGCCGGAATGCGGCGACGTCATGAAGCTGCAGGTGAAGGTGGATCCCGAGACGGGCGTCATCGAAGACGCCAAGTTCAAGACGTTCGGGTGCGGCAGCGCCATCGCCAGCAGTTCGCTCGCTACCGAGTGGCTGAAGGGCAAGACCGTGGACCAGGCGCTCCAGATCAAGAACACCGATATCGTCAACGAGCTGAGCCTGCCGCCGGTGAAGATCCACTGCTCGGTGCTGGCCGAGGACGCCATCAAGGCCGCCATTACGGATTACAAGGCGAAGCAGGGTGTGCGCTCGCCCGAAACGGTAAACGTTTGAGATTACCCGGGTGGGGACGGTCTCCGCTGGGCCCGGCGGCTGTCCCGCTCCGGATCGAAGGATGGAAACGATGATCGAAGTTACGCCCAAAGCGGTGTCCAAGATACGCGAGGCATTCGTCAGGGAAGGGGTGAGCGGGGGGCTGCGGCTCGGGGTTCAGGGCGGCGGCTGTTCGGGCTTGAGCTATTTGTTCCGGTTCGATCCGAAGCCGCGCACCACCGACAAGGTTCTGGAATTCGACGACGTGAAAGTTTTCGTCGATCCCAAGAGCCTGCTTTACCTGGACGGGATGACGCTGGACTGGAAAGACACGCTGATGTATTCGGGCTTCGAGTTCGTGAATCCCAACGCCAAGAAGAGCTGCGGCTGCGGGACGTCGTTCTCGGCCTAGCCCCATGGACTCCTCCCTTGTGTGCTGGCAGTGCGGCCAGCCTGTCAGTGAAGTGCTGTGCCCGGCTTGTGGTGCGCTTCAGAAGCCACAGGCCGGGTATTTTGCGTTTTTCGGGATCGAGGAGCGGCTGGCTCTGGATATCACCGATCTTCAGAAGCGCTTTTACGATCTGAGCCGCAAGCTGCATCCGGATCGCTACGGACGGAAATCCCCCACCGAACGTGAATTCTCGGAAGAGGCGACGTCGATTCTCAACGACGCCTGGCGCACGCTGCGGGACCCGGTGAAGCGGGCCGGGTATGTGCTGGCGCAGCACGGGATGGACATCGGCGAGCAGCGATCGAAGAACGTCCCCCCGGAACTGCTGGAGGAAGTCTTCGAACTGAACATGGCGCTGGAGGAGATGCGGGAGGGCGACCAATCGGCGCGTCCGCAACTCGAGGAGGCGCGGCAGCGATTCGCGGGGATGCTGGAGGAGACCGGCCGCCAGTTGGAGACGGAGTTCCGGCGCTACGACGAGACGCGGGACGATGGCGTGCTGCAGGCCATTCGCGGAATCCTGAACCGGCGGCGCTATATCCAGAACCTGGTGGACGAAGTGGAAAAGGAGTTGTCGGGCAGTGCCCTTTCAAATTGATTTCGGCCATAGCAAGCCGCCCAGGGTTGTCGGCATCGATCTGGGTACCACCAACAGCCTGGTGGCATTCCTGGATCTGACGGCTCCCAAGATCATCCCCGGCGAAGATGGGGACAAACTGGTCCCGAGCGTGGTCTCCTTTTCCGATGGCGGCGACGTCGTGGTGGGCAACGAGGGCCGCCGGATGCTGATCACGCACCCGGAGCGGACCGTTTATTCGGTGAAGCGGTTCATGGGACGGGGCGTGGCCGATATTCAGGACGAATTGAAGCTGTTCCCCTTCCGGGTGGCCGCCGATTCCGATAGCGTCATCCGCCTCGATTTGGGCGGACGCCTGCTGACCCCGCCGGAGATCTCGGCGTTTGTGCTGCGGCAACTGAAGAAGAACGCGGAAGCGTATTTCGGCGAGCCGGTGACACAGGCGGTGATCACGGTTCCGGCCTACTTCAATGATGCCCAGCGGCAGGCCACCAAGGACGCCGGACGCATCGCGGGCCTGGAGGTGCTGCGGCTGGTGAATGAGCCCACGGCCGCGTCGCTCGCGTACGGGCTGGACAAGCGCAAGAACGGCATCATCGCGGTGTACGATTTCGGCGGCGGGACGTTCGACATCTCCATCCTCAAGCTGCACGACGGGATTTTCGAGGTGCTGGCCACGAACGGCGACACGCACCTGGGCGGGGATGATATCGACAATCTGCTGATCCGCATCGGGCTGGAGGATATCGCCGCGGAGTGGGGCGAGGACGTGTCGGGCAGTCAGGAAGCGGTCCAGTTGCTGCGGCGGGCGGTGATCAAGGTCAAGGAAGAGCTGTCGTTCGTTCCATCGGCCAGCATCGACTTCGAGTATCGGGGGCGGCGGTACCAGCGGGCCATCACGCGCGAGCTGTTGGAGAAGCTGATCCGGCCAGTGGTGGAGCGCACCATCGGTCCGTGCCGTTCCTGCATACACGACGCAGGTGTCACCGTGGATCAGATCGACGAAGTGGTGATGGTGGGCGGATCCACGCGCATTCCGCTCGTCCGGCAGGCGGTGGAGAAGCTGTTCCGTACCAAGCCGCACACGGAACTGAATCCGGACGAGGTGGTGGCGCTCGGGGCCGCGGTGCAGGCCGCGATCCTGTCGGGCGATGTCGAGGACAAACTGCTGCTGGACGTGACTCCGCTGTCGCTCGGCATCGAGACAATGGGCGGGGTCGTGTCTAAGCTGATCCACCGCAATTCGACGATCCCGGCCAGCGCGACGGAAGATGTTCACGACGGCGGTGGACGGGCAGCGGAACGTGCTGATCCACGTGGTGCAAGGCGAGCGCGAACTGGTGAAGGACTGCCGCAGCCTGGCGCGGTTCGATCTGAAGGACATTGACCCGGTTCCGGCGGGGATGCCGCGCATCGAGGTTCGGTTCCTGATCGACGCAAACGGGATTCTGAACGTCACGGCGCGCGATCAGCGCACGGGCAAGGAGCACAGCGTCGAGGTAAAACCGTCGTACGGGCTGACCGACGAACAGGTGGAAGCCATGATCCTGGAATCGTACGAGAAGGCCGAGGACGATCTGCACGAGCGGCAGGTTCGGGAAGCCCGAGTGGAGGCGGACAATATCCTGACCGCGGTGGAGAAGGCGCGTCAGAACGAGGCCTGGTTCGAACTGGCCGACGAGGAGCGGGCGACGATCGAGAAGGCCGTCAATGAGCTGCTGGTGGTCTACCACTCGGACGATTACCTGCTGATCCGCGCGAAGATCGACGAGGTCAACCACTCCACCATGAAACTCGCGGAGAACATGATGAACACCGCTGTCCGCGGCGCGCTGAAAGGAACCCGGATCTGATGCCGAAGCTCACTTGGGATCAACCCTACGACATCGCCTTGTCGCTGGCCGAGAAGTTCCCGGAGATCGACCCGACCCATATCCGCTTCACCGATTTGCACAAGTGGATCACGGAGTTGGATGACTTCGACGACGATCCGATGAAGTCCACCGAAGGCAAGCTGGAAGCGATTCAGATGGCCTGGCTGGACGAGCGAGACAGCTAGCAGCCCGTTCGAGGGTGCCTGGGTGAACTCAGCCGTGTCCTACCTCTTAAAATCCCCCGAGCCGGCCCTTGGCGAGTAGATATCGATCAGCTGCAGTCGCGTTACGTCGAGCCGTTCCGACACGATCCCGAGCAGGCGCTCCGTCACATCCAGGCCCAGCGCCGGATCCTGGTGGCATATGCGGCGCAAGTCCTCGGCGTCAAATGCGATCGCCTCGGACCGCTCCACTGCCTTCGCCTGGAAACGCCGGCCGCCGCGCTTCAGCATCGAGGACCAACCCAACTCCTCCCCAGCCCCGAGCGTCTGGACCAGGAACGGATGACCCGGACCGGCAATCTCCAGTGCGATCTTCCCCGACATGATCAGGTAGAAGTACCGGCATTCCTCACCTTCCCGGAAGATGATCTGACCTCGCTCGAAATGCACCTCCCTGGCCAGTTCACTCAACTTGGCGAGGTGCTCCGGCTCCAGTTCATCGACGAACGGGTGCATCTTCAATACCGCCGTCATGATATCGGTAGTCACGAAGTAACTCCTTTCTGCTCGCTGCCTGGCAGCGAGGCGAGTACCGCGCCCCGCCGGTCGCGGACAACAATGGATACGGAGTGGCCGCCGGTAAGCGCGTGTGTGGCGCAGCCCAGGCAGGGGTCATAGGCGCGGACGGCCAACTCCACCATGTTGAGGATCCCGTCGTCCACGCGGCCCGCTTTGACGTAAGCGCGGGCCGCGCGTTCGACGCTCATCGCCAGGCGCGCGGCATTGTGCTGCGTGGCGACGATCAGGTTGGCGCGGCGGATGAGACCGCGCTCGTCGGTCTGGTAATGATGAATCAGCGTGCCTCGGGGAGCCTCCACTACGCCAAAACCCTGGTAGGGAGTCTCGCTGGGAACCGTGCGGATGTCCCGATCGCAGAGTTCGGGGTCGTCGGCAATCTGTTGGAGCCGCTCAGCCGCGTACAGCATTTCGATCACACGGGCCCAGTGGTTGGCGAGCGTGTAATGCACCGGCGCCGGACCGAGCGCCTGGAAGTACTCGAGCCGCGCAGCCTCGGCGAGAGGGGTGGTGAAACCGCGAGCGACGTTCAGCCGGCCGGCGGGAGCTACGCAGTACACGCCGCTGTGATCGCCTTCTTCCAGGCCAGTCCATCCGATCGGTTTGAAGTAGGTGAACCGCATGTAGCTCCACGGGGCCGTTTGCTCGCCGATGAATTCTTCGTAGCGGCCCACCGAGAACTTCGCCCGCTCCTCGCCGCTCGATGAAACCACGCGAATCGCGCCGTCGTAGAAGTTCGCGAACCCGTCGGAATCCACCAGGCCCATCGAATGAGTGCGATGAGTGAAGTCGGGCGACCGCAGCAGGGCGGCGCTCTCCGGATTGTCGAGAATCAGGCCGTGGAACGCATCCAGGCTGAAGCGGGCGAAGTCCACCGCGTCCGCGGCGACGACGCGGAAGCGTTCCTGCTCCTCGGGGCGAATCGCCCGCGCCACGCCGCCGGGCAGGCCGAACACCGGGTGCACCGCTTTGCCGCCGGCGGTGGCGATGATGTCGCGCAATCGCCGGCGCATGTCGATGACGCGGCGTCCGATGTCCGCGCCGAGTTTGCCGATCACGCCCACGACGTTCCGATCCGCGGCGGGCGCGCGAGGTCCAACGATGAAGTCCGGCCCGCCCAGCAGGAAGAAGTGCAGCGCGTGATCCTCGACGAAGAACGCATGGTAGATCAGTTCCCGGATACGCTGCGCCGCGGGCGGAGGCTCGACGTTGTACAGGCTGTCCAGAGCTTTGGTGGATGCCATGTGGTGCGCCGTGGGACACACGCCGCAGATGCGCGACGTGATCTGCGGCATGTCCTCAGCGGGACGGCCTTCGCAGAATTTCTCGAAGCCTCGCAGTTCCGGCACCTGGAACCAGGCATGTTCCAACTCACCTTGATCGTCAAGGATCATCTCCACGCGGCCGTGGCCTTCGAGTCGCGTCAACGGGTCAATGCGGATGGTTCTCACCTCAGCCATTGGGTCAGGCCTCCTTTCCCGGGCGGTGATTCACCAGCGCGGCGGGCAGACTGTAGCGATAGAACAGCCCCGCCGGATCGGGAAGGCCGGTGAAGATGCGCGATATCTCGCCTTCGTCCGATCCGGCGGCGCTCGACGCGATTGCGGACAGCGCCTTCGCTCCAAAGTCCGCGACGCGTCCGGTGGGTCCCATGCAGCCCGTGCAGGGCATGTTCCCGTGAATGCACGCGGCCTCGCACCCGGCGCGAGTGGCCGCTCCCAGGCAGGGAAACCCTTGCGCCAACAGGCAGGTCTTCTCGTCAGCCACGGCGAGATGCGGACGGCGGTATTCTGTTACCGCCAGATCGGTGGGCTTGGTCTCGCGACGGTCGCACTCCTCGCAGAGAGCACGATCCGGCGCGAGTACCGACCCCTTTGCCGGAAGATTGCCGGAGAGCAGCGCCGCCACAGCCGCATGCACCAGCTTCGCCGGCGGCGGGCAGCCCGGCAGGTAATAATCGACCTCCACCACAACGTCGAGTTTGCGAACGTTCTTGGAGAGCTCGGGCAATTCGAGCGCATGCCCGTTCGGGCGATAGGACAATTGCGGGGGTGAGTCGCCGTACACGCGTTCGAGGATGGCTTCCCGAGTAGTGAGATTCGCCAGTCCGGGGATTCCGCCCAGGTGGGCGCAACTGCCGAAGGCGATCACCACCGCGGCCTTACGTCGGATAAGCTGCGCCATCTCCTCCTGTTCCGTAGAGCGGACGGCGCCGTTGACGAACGCCGCCGCTAACGCGCCGTCTGGCAGCGATTCGACATCGGCTCGTTTGAAATCCATGCGCCACCGGCCAGAAGACGATGTCCACCGCCGCGACCACGTCCAGCACGCCCGCGGCGAGATCGAGCACGGCTTCCTCGCAGCCTCCGCAGGCGGCGCACCAGTAGAAGGCGACCTTCGGTTTGCTGGTCATACCGTGGCCGCCTCCACCGGTTCCTCCTCGTGGGCGCGCGCCGGCCGTGGTCGGATTCCCAGCGGTCCCAGCGCGCGCACCTCCTCCACGAGTTCGTTGATGACCTTGCGGACACGGTCCCCTTCGGATCCCGCGATCCATTCCAGGCGCAGCCGCTGCTCCTCAATGCCCATCTGCGTCAACAACCGCTTCAACAGCAGATAGCGCCGCAGCGCTTTGTAATTGCCTTCCTGATAGTGACAGTCGCCCGGATGGCAGCCGCCGATGAGGACGCCGTCCGCTCCTTCGGCAAAGGCCTTCAATACGAACTGCGGATCCACGCGTCCCGAGCACATCACGCGAACCACGCGGGTGTTCGGCGCATACTTGAGCCGGGCCGTTCCCGCCAGGTCCGCCGCCAGGTAGGTACACCAGTTGCAAAAGAAGGCGACAATTCGCGGTTCGAAGGTCTCAGGCATATTCCAGCACTCCCTCGATCTCTTCGAAGATCTGTTCGTCCTCGAAGAGGTTCTGTCCGATTGCAGCCGACGGGCAGGCCGCCACACAGGTGCCGCATCCCTTGCACACCACCTCATTCACCTCGGACTTCTGCTTCACCGGATCGAAGGTGATGGCGTGATAGGGACACATTGAGACACAGGTCTTGCAGCCGGAGCAGAGTTCCTCGCGTACATAGGCGGTGTTCGGCTCCAGTTCGATCTGGCCCGCGTCGATCAGGGCCAGCGCCTCGGCGGCGGCGGCGCCGGCCTGGGCCACAGTGTCGGGGATGTCCTTCGGCCCCTGGCAGCAGCCTGCCAGGAAGATGCCGTCGGTGAAGGTGCTCACCGGAGCCAGTTTGGGATGGCGCTCCAGGAAGAAACCCTCCTTCGAGCATCCGATGTTGAAAACCCGGCGCACCTCACCGGCATCCGGCTGCGCCTCCAGGCCGGTGGCCAGCACCGCCATGTCCACCGGAATCTTGCGCACCTGCCCGAGCAGCGTGTCCTCCACCTGCATCACCAGGCGGCCATTCTCACCGGGATAGATGTCGGCCACCTTGCCCCGGATGAAATGGACCCCTTCCTCGGCCACCCTCTGGTAGAACTCCTCAAAGGCTTTGCCGGGAGCCCGCACGTCGATGTAGAAGTTGTAGATCTCGGCCCCGGTCTTCTCCTTCAACAGGTGCGCAAGTTTCAGCGAGTACATGCAACACACGCGAGAGCAATAGCGATTCGTGTTTTCGTCGCGGCTGCCCACGCAATGCACGATGCCGATGGTGCGAGGCGTTCCGCCGCCGCCGCGCAGGATCACTTCTCCCGTGGTGGGTCCGGACGCGTTCACCAGCCGCTCAATCTCCAGCGCCGTGTAGACGTTCGGATAGGTTCCATAACCGTAGTAGGGGATGCGCCGGGCGTCGAACACCTCGAAACCGGTGGCGAGAATGATGGTGCCGGCCTCCACCGTCTCATTCCATTCCTGCTGCTTCAGGTCGATCGCGCCCCGCTCGGCGCACGCTTCGATACAGGTCTTCTTGCAACGTCCGGTTTTGAATTCGATGCACGTCTCCGGATCGATGACCACGGCTTGCGGCACCGCTTGCGGAAAGGCGAGATAGATGGGTTTGCGTTTTCCGAGTCCGACGTTGAATTCGTCGTCGAACTTGGCCTTCTGGTAGATGCAGGCATCCACGCAGGCCATGCAGCCGGTGCACAGTTCCTCGTGGACATAGCGCGGGCGGCGCCGCACCGTCACCGTGTAATTGCCCACATAGCCATCCACGCGGGTCACGTCGGAGAGGGTCCACAGCGTGATGTTCGGGTGCGACCGAACGGCGGTCATCTTCGGCGTCAGAATGCAGGCCGCGCAGTCGAGCGTCGGGAACGTCTTGTCGAACTGCGCCATGTGTCCGCCGATGGAAGGTCCGCGTTCCACCAGGTAGACCCGGCGTCCGGAGTTGGCCACCGTGAGCGCGGCGTGGATTCCCGCGATGCCGCCGCCCACCACCACCACATCGGCCTTGATGGGCACCGAACGCCGCTTCAACTCGCGCTGCATGGCGACACGGCGAACAGCGGCGCGCACCAGGTCCATGGCTTTGTCCGTGGCGGCCCCGAATCGGTATGCACCCAGGAATCCTGTTCGCGGATGTTCACCATCTGGAAGAGATACGCGTTGATGCCGGCGGCGGCCACCGCGCCGCGGAACGTCTTCTCGTGCAGACATGGCGAGCAGGCGGCCACCACCACATGCGTCAGATGCTCCCGCTCGATGTCCTGCCGGATGAGCGCCTGTCCCGGGTCCGAGCACATGTACTTGTATTCCCGAGCCAGCGCCACGCGCGGCAGTGATTGCGCATAGGCGGCCAGCGCCTTTACGTCTACCTTGCCGGCGATGTTGGTTCCGCAATGGCAGACGTAGACCCCGATGCGAACGGGATCGGAACCGTTGTTACCCCGCTGCTGCATAAGCGATCCTCCCGGGAACGGGCATAGTGGCATGGTTTACCAGTTCCGCCAGTTCTTTCACCTCCAGCTTGCTTTCGAGCCCGGTGGTCTTCAGCGCGTCCTGGAACATGACCAGGTCTTTGGGACAGGCCACCACCAGCGTCGAAACACCCAGTTCGGCGGCCTCCCGCACGCGTCCTTCGGCCGGACGCTCCTTGGCTTCGGCCGCATCCTCCATCCAGATGCGTCCCCCGCCCGCCCCGCAACAGGCGGAGTTACCGCGGTTGCGCGGCATCTCCACCACAGTGGCGCCGATAGCGTCCAGCACGTGGCGCGGTTCCTCGAAAATCCGGTCGTAACGCCCCAGATAGCACGGGTCGTGATAGGTGACCCGCAGGTCTTCCACCGTGTACAGCGGAAGTCTGCCGGCCCGTAACAACTGCCACATGAGTTCGGAGGAATGCAGCACCTCCACGGGGCGGTTGAACGGATACTCGTGCTTCAGGGCGTGGGCCGTGTGTGGGTCGGTGGTGACGATCCGCTCGAAGTGCGCGCTCTCGATCGCTTTCAGATTCTTCTCGCGCAGCAGATCGAAGAGTCCTTCCTCGCCCACCCGGCGCACGTCGTTGCCGGAGTTCTTCTCCGCGTCATACAGGATTCCGAAAGTGACACCCGCCCGGCGCAACAGGCGGGCGAACGCCAGCGTCGCGGGCTGGGTGCGCGGATCGAGCGACGCGTAATCGCCGGTGATCCACAGATACGGAACCAGCTCGCGGCGCGCGTCCTTCACCGGGAAATCGAGAGCCGCGGTCCACTTCGGCCGCGCGCGTGGCGCGACACCGAATGAGTTTCCGTAGCGAGTCAGGTTCGCCATGGCCTGCTGCAGGCCGCCACCCGCGCCGCTATCGAGCAGCAGCCGGCGGCGCATCTCGATGATCACCGGAATGTGCTCGTTCAACACCGGACAGCGCTCCATGCAGGAGCCGCAGGTACAGCAATTCCACACCTGCGCGGGCAGGACCCGCGTCCCCAGCAACCCGCCGTTATCGTCTTCGCGGAGAAGTTCCTTCAGGTGATGCATCAGCATCTTCGGATCGCCATCGGAGGGACAGGACCGTTCGCAGCGTCCGCATTCGGCGCAGGTCAGTCCTCCCAACAGCTGACGCCAGGTGAACTCGTTCCGGTTTGCCGCGCCCTCGGAAGCGGACGGCATGGCGTCATGATCCAGCGCGCCGAACAGCACGCCGATGGGCGATGCCAGCAGGTGCATGTGCTTGGAATACGGCAGATAGGCCAGGAATCCCAGCACGGTGATCATGTGCGCCCACCACAAGGTTTGTGCGGCGGATTCGTTGCGCCGCGCGTACCACTGTCCTGCCAGCATGGTCACCAGCACCGTCGCGATCAGGATCAGGATCACCGTAGCGTCGCGCGTCCGCTCCAGCGCTTGCGGTGTGAAGACATAGCGGCGTACGGCGGCGACAGCCAGCGCGACCAGTCCCAGCGCTCCGAACACCGTCAGCAGGCTGCCCATTACGGGGGCCTGGTCGGCATAGGGAACCGGAAGAACGGGGACCAGTCCGCGGATCAGGCTCCAGAAGAAGCCCGCGGCGTAGACGACGAACGCCCAGAAGATAGCCGCGTGCGCTACCCCGATGGCCTTCTCATCGAAGAGGCGCCGCTGCCCTAGCACGTACACCACGAAGAGGCGGATACGCTGCCCCCAGTGATCCCAACGAGGTTCCGGCCGGGCGGCGCGCAGGATCCGCACATACCGCCCCACGCGAAGGCCGAACAGCGCGAACGCGATGGTGGTAAGCACCCATAAGAATGCCCACCCGGGAACACCGAAATAGAGAGCTAGCGCAGGGTCAGGCATGGACCGCCTTCCTGGCGCGCACAGCTTCCGCAAAGGCAGGTGCGATGTCGAGCGCGTCGGCGACCACGCCGTAGTGAGCAACTCCGAAATCGGCGCCCGCGCATCGGTGTTGACCGCGATGATGACCTCGGCGTCCTTCATGCCGTCCAGGTGTTCGGGGGCGCCGCTGATGCCCATGGCGACGTAAACCTTCGGCTTCACCGTGTGCCCCGACTTCCCAACCTGGCGCGACAGCGGAAGCCAGCCCTGGTCGATCACCGGACGGGATCCGCACACGGCCCCGCCTAGCGCCGAGGCCAGTTCCTCCGCCAACTCCAGGTTGTCCTTGCTCTGAATACCGCGACCGACGGCCACCAGGGCGTCCTGGCGGGTGATGTCGATGTCTCCGGCCTCGGGTTCGATGTAATGCTTCAGTCGCGGACGGGGCGTGGCGGGCGGAGTGAACGCCACATCCTCCACCGGTACGGTGCGCGTGGAATGTCCGGCGTGCACCTGCCGTGCGCCGGGCCAGATTCCATAGATGGCGGGTCCGGCGCCCGGCGTCACCACCGCCTCGATCTTGCCGCCGTACAGCACGGACGTTGCGAAAACCTGGCCGTCCCGCACGCACAGATCACGGCAGAAATTGACCACCGGCAGGTTCTTGCGTTCGGCCAGCAGCGTCGCGGCGCCCAGGGTGGCGTTGGTGAGGGGCATCAGGATCGCGATGGGCATGGGCTCGGCCGGCACCTGCGCCAGCGCTTCCGCGCTCAGCGTTGGTTCCGGTTCGGCGAGAGAAGGATGATCGATGGCGAGGACCGTGTCGGCGGTTCCCAACTCGGCCGCGAGCGGCTTCACCCCGGATCCGGCCAGAATCGCCACCAGCTTCGCATCCAGTGCGGCCGCCATCTCGCGCCCCAGCGCGAGCGCCTCAAACGTGACATCGGTGAGATGGCCGCGGAAATGATCGGCAACTACCCAGATGATATTCGGCATGACCTCTCCTCCCTCCTCACATCAACCCGTGTGCGGTGAGCACGTCGCACAGCTTCGTGGCGATCGTTTCGGGATCGCCATCCAGCATCTCGGCGCGGCCCGCGAACTCGGGCTTCTTCATCGAAATCACTTCCAGCTTCGGGATGGACGGCAGTTCCGGTTCGGCGATGGCCTCGATCTGCCGGTTCTTCATGGCCATGCGGACCTTCGCCACGGGCACATACCGCGGCGGCTTCTCCGCCGATTGAATGCCCAATACCGCCGGAAGACCGATTTCAAATTCCGCGCGGATCCCCGCCGGGAACTCCTTCACCACGGTGGCGGTGGAACCGCCGGCATCCACGACAGCCGAGGTCACGATGCCCGCGAACGGCCAGTTCAATCGTGCGGCCAGCAGCGGAGCCACCAGGCCGTCCAGGTCGCATACCGCCTGCACGCCGGTCAGGATCAGGTGGATCGGTTCCAGGTCCTTCCGCTCGGCGAGCGTGTCCGCCACGGCGGCTGCGGCCTCTCGCGCCGACCATCCCTCCGGCGGGCACCCCAGGCGAATCACGCGATCGGCGCCCTTGGCGAATGCGGTGTACAGTGCATCATCCAGTTCCGGAGCGTCCGGCGCGAGCACCACTACCTCTCCGCCGTGCCGCTCTTTCATTAACAGAGCTTGTTCCAGCGCATGCTCATCCGATTCGCTGAGGATCGTACGAATCGCGTAAATGTCCAGCGACTTGCCGTCCGGCGCGATCTCGAGTTCCTCAACTACATCCGGGACCATGCGCAGGATTACGAGGATTCTCATCGTTCATCCCTCCATGGATTCAGCCAGCAGTTCGGTAATATCGCGAACCACCATTCGCTTGTCGTATCCGAGGACTTTCAGCGCATCCTCAAAGCGCGAGACTTCGTACGGACAGGTAACCGCCAGAACGTCGGCCCCGGATGCCACGGCCTCCCGGACGCGGCGCTCGGAAAGCCGCTCGTAGCCCTTCGTCTTGAAGTAGGTGTCCAGCCACATGCCTCCGCCTCCGCCTCCGCAGCAGATGGCATTCACACGGTTATGAGTCATCTCCACCAACGCACTCCGGGGATGGCCCGCACCAGGTTGCGGGGCTCTTCATAAAAGTCGTTCTGCCGGCCGATACAGCAGGAATCGTGATAGGTGACCGTGCAGTTCAGCGGCTTGCGCAGCAGCGGTTTCAACTGGTCCAGGTAACGAGCCAGAAACACCGAGACGTGGTCCATCGGCCAGCGGAATCCCAGGTGCACATAGCGATTCTTGAAGGCGTTGTGAGCATGCGGGCAGCTGGTCATCAGGCGGCCGAAGGTATACTTCTGGAACACCGCCATGTTGTAGTCCATCAGGGTTTCGAACAGTCCGGGCTCCCAGGTGAGCCGCCCGCACTCGCCCGCACACTTCTCTTCGTTGCCGAGAATGGCGAAGTCGATCCCGAGAGCGTTCAGCACCTTCGCCGTGGCGCGGGCGTTATCCTGGCCGCGCGGATAATACGAGCTGTAGCATTCGACGAACCACAGCACATCGACCGGACGCCGGATGTCCGCCATGATGGGGACGGGCACCCCTGCGGTCTTCACCCAAAGGGCGCGCTTGCGCGAAGACTCGCCCATGGGGTTGCCGTAACGAAGGGTGTTCTGCAGCGCCTTCTGCAACTCAGCGGGCAATTCAGGCAGGTGCACCAGCGCCTGCTCCTTCATCAACGGCAGCAGAACCTCGGTGAGATGGATGCCGCGTGGACACTTGGCCATGCAGGCGTAACAGGCGACGCAAGCAAGCAGGCTGTCGCTGCGAAACACCTCTTCCACTCGCCCGGCGAGCAGCATGGCGATCATACGGCGCGGCGGAAAGTCCATCACCTCGCCGTACGGGCACGTGCCGGCGCACATGCCGCACTGCATGCAGGCGAGAATCTCGCGGCCCTCTGGATAGTCGAATAGGTTGTCGAGGGAAATCTCCGACTGCGGCACAGCCTCGACACAGGTGACACTGCTCATTGGGCCCCCTGTTCGAAACGAGGCGAACCAGGCGGGCGTGTCTGCGGCGGATCGGGCTCCAGTGTCCTGTCCGGGGCAGGCGCCTCGACTGGAAGGCGCCTCCTCAATACGGCTGTTGAAATGCCACCCGCAACACCGCGGCCATTCAGCAGGCCGTGGCGCAAAGTCTTTCTTGATGAGGATATTAAGAGGTTAATATCCCGTTGTCAATGGCCCCCCGAGCGATGGCGCCCAGTGGCGGCTCGACCCGCTCAGTCGATTACCGGGAGGACGATCGCACTCGGCAGTGCCGCCGTTCGATAGATGCGTTGGGTCGCTTTGCGATAGTCCTTGGCGCTCGCTTCGAAGATGTTTCGGACAAAACGCTGGGGATTGCGGTCGTACAAGGGGAACCACGTGCTCTGCACCTGCACCATCACGCGGTGGCCTTTCAGGAACACGTGATCATTGGAGTGAAGGTCAATGCCATATTTCAGCGGGCGGTTGGCGGGGACCGGCTCCGGGTGTTCAAAGCTGTTGCGATATCGTGCGCGCAGGATCTCGGCGGCGATGATGAGTTGGAATCCCGTGCCGGCATCGACGTCGATCAGCTTTACCACCCAGTCACTGTCGGTGCCGGAGGTGGAGGCGAACAGTTCGGCCTGAATGTCGCCTGCCACCCGGAGATCGCGGTCGAGGGTCGTTGTTTGCCACGCAGCAACATCGGGGCGCTTGGCGAGGAAGCGCTTGGTCCTGAACCATCCAAACCGGCCATTCGGGCCCAGGATAAGTGGGAGTGATGGGGCGCGGCCGGTACGGCACCGGGTTGGCCGGGTCACTAACGAACTGATCGAATGACTCTTTCTGGTGAGCCGTCGGGGGATCCAAAGACAGGTTCTGGCCCTCATGAAAGTAAAGCCGGCGAGTGGCGGTCTTCGGCGGCCATCTTTCGTACTGCCGCCAGAGGTTGGAGCCCGTTTCAAACGTGTTGGCTTCGGCGAGTTGGAGCCGGCCCTCTCCGCGAAGCCAGTAGTCGAGCCACGGTTGCGCGATCCGTTCGCGGTAGTAGAGCGCGGTATCGGATCCGAACTCGACGGATCCCAGGCGGCTCCCCTCGCGAGCCCACTGGCCGTGGTTCCAGGGGCCGCCGACGAAGTAGTTCGCGTGATTCCGGTCGTGAGGCTCCAGAGCTTCGTAGATCTTTTGAGGCCCGTAGAAATCCTCCTGGTCCCACCAGCCGGCGACGTTCAACATGGGTACTTTGACCTCGGTCAGGAGAGGCACAACGGTCTGATTGCGCCAGAAGGAATCGTAATCGGGGTGTTGGACGAAGTCGCGCCAGGTAGGCAGTTTTCCGTGGAAATAGCGGGCATCCACGTTCCGCAGCGGACCCAGGGCGAGATACCAGTCGTAGGTGTCGGGACGGTTGAAAGGGAAGTGGAAGTTGGCTTGGGCGGTGGTCTCCAATAAGGCCGCGTATTCGAAGCCGTAGCTCAGACGAAAGGCGCCGTTGTGATGGAAGTCATCGCCGAGGTACATGTCGGCCGGCGAGGCCTGCTCAATAATCGCCTTGACGGCTGGATGGGGATCGAGCGCGGCCTGCACAGCGGTCCATGCGTCGTAGGATGTCCCGGTGAACCCCGCGCGGCCGTTGTTGCCCGGAACGTTCTTGATCAGCCAGTCAACGGTGTCCCAGGCGTCGGTGGTTTCATCGGCGCCATCCTTGCGGCGGGGCCGCTGCATAACGAAGGTGCCTTCAGATTTGAAGCGGCCCCGGATGTTCTGGGTCACTACGATGTAATGCTCGTAAACGGCGCTTTGGGACGAAGGCATCCCGCGCTCGACAACCTGTTGGGAAGGGACGCCGTAGGGCGTTCGGGTAATCAGCAACGGGAGCGGGCCCTCGGGCCGCGTCGGGCTGAGGATAACGGTCTGGAGCCGCACGCCGTCGCGCATCGGGATCATCACTTCCTGGAAGGACGTGTGGATTTGTGCCGCTAGCGGTAGGGCCACTGCGAGGAGGGCGAGACGCATGTACTGCCAGTTTCTCATGTAAAAAGGAGTAAGTTGCTGCTATGGAACTAAAAGGAAGGGTGGCTGTCATTACGGGAGCTGCGAGCGGAATCGGACGCGCTCTTGCCCGCCGGTTCAGACGGGATGGTGCGCTGCTTGCATTGGCGGATACCGACGGGGCGGGGTTGGAGGCGGTCTCCCAGCCCTTGGGGGCCCTCGCCGTTCCGACCGACGTTTCGCGCGAATCGGATGTCGCCAGACTTGTGGACGCGGCATTGTCCGCCTACGGGCGAATCGACGTCTTCTGCTCGAACGCGGGCATCATGGTGGAAGGCGGCGCGGAGACCCCCGATGCCGCCTGGCAGCGGATCATGGGTGTAAACGTGATGTCCCACATCTACGCGGCCCGCGCCGTGCTTCCGCACATGCTGGAACGCGGAGAAGGCTACCTTCTGCAGACGGTCTCGGCCGCGGGACTGCTCTCCCAGATCGGCTCCGCGCCTTACTCGGTCACCAAGCACGCCGCGCTCGCCTTTGCCGAATGGCTCTCCATTACCTATGGGGGGAAGGGAATTCGCGTGTCGGCCATCTGTCCCCAGGGCGTGCGCACGGCGATGCTCGAAGGCGCCGATTCCGCAACCGCGCAATTCCTGTCCACGACGGCCATCACACCCGAGCAAGTGGCCGACGCCGCTGTCCAAGGGATGGCGGATGAGCGATTCCTCATCCTTCCCCATCCGGAAGTGGCCGAGTATTTCCGCCGGAAGGCGGCCGATTACGACCGCTGGATCCGCGGCATGCGGCGCCTCCAGGATTCGCTAGCGGAACAAACACCCGGTCTGTGAGATGATCGTCACAGCATGCCTGAACTGCTCACCGTACTTGCGGAAATGAAAGCCCAACCCGGTAAGGAAGAGGAACTGCGGCGCGAACTGCTGGCCATGGTGGAAGCCACGCGCAAGGAGGAGGGCTGCGCCCAATACGACCTCCACATCCACACCGCCGCCCCCGGTCACTTCCTGTTCTACGAAAACTGGGCCTCGAAGGAACATCTCGACCGCCACGCCGCGTCCCCGCACCTCACGGCCTTCGGCAAGATCGCCGGCCACCTGCTGGCCGAACCCGTCCGCGTGGAGACCTTCACCCGCATCGCCTGAGTGGATGCGCCGCCAAACCCATTGACGCTGTTGAGGTCATTTCCCCTGTCCGATGGAACGCTGTAGTACCGCTTTCCTTCTCTGGTAAACTGATTCCCGACATGAACAGTTGGATCAAGAAGATCCACATGTACGCGGGCCTTTTGAACTTCACGATCCTGTGTGTGTTCGGGCTGGCGGGACTTGTGGCCACTGCTGAAGCTCCGGACATTTTCAGCGCGGGAACGATGGCAGTGGTCACTACCTTGCCTTTCCGCGCGCCGGGTTCGGCTTCCGACCAACAGGTAGGCGGACTAATCCGCGAGCAGTTGCAGCCTGCGCATGCCGGAAAGCCCTATATCCACCGGGACGCCGAGCATCAACTCGTCGCCGACTTCTACAATGTGAACGGTCTTGTCCGGGCAACGCTGCTCGAAGGAGAAGGCCGGCTGCGCGTGGAAACCCGGCGCAACAGCATCTGGCGGTTCTTCGATAACGCGCATGCCACCACCATTCAGGAAACGGCGTCCGACTGGGCGCCGGGCGCCTGGGCCTGGTATATCGAGTTGTCAATCTGGTCGCTGATGATCATGGCGCTTACGGGGGCCTGGCTGGGCCTGACCACTCGCTGGCCACACTGGTGGACGAAGGCGTCGCTCATCGCGGGAACCCTGGGATTCGCGACTTTTTATTGGGTGCAGAAATGATCTATAGATTTCTGCGACATGTTCACCTGATCCTCGGCCTGCTCCTTTTTTGGGTGGTTATGATGTATGCCGCGAGCGCGGTCCAAATGGCGCATGGAATTCGCATCGTGCCTGTGGTGACCGAGAGCGACTTGATGGCAACGCCGGGCCTCGACGCGCGACCACTGGCTAAGGAAGTGATGGAGAAGAATAGGATTTCGGGCGAGATGGGTGAAGTCACCCCTATTCCCGGTGGCTATCGATTTCCGTTGAACCGCGCGGGCGGCGCCACCCAGATCACCTACGACCGTTCGACTGGCAAAGCCCACCTGCGTACATCCGATACCGGCGTCTGGGGAGTCTTGAATCGACTCCATCATTTTCACGGCCTCCACAATCAGACTGGGGTGCGGAACCTGTGGGGTTGGACCGTGCTCTTTGCGTCATTGGGTCTCTTCGCGCTGGGAGGTACCGGGATCTTCATGTGGTTCAAGCTCTACAAAGAACGCACGATCGGCCTGGTGCTCCTGGGCGTGAACCTGGTAGTTTCTCTGGGACTTCTGATCGCATTGCGAATGTGACCTGAGCTTTTCCGTGTTGCCGGTCCACCTTTCAGCATCCATATGTCGAAGGAGACCTGTATGATCATGGAAGCCTCGGAACAAGCCACGTTGAGCATGCTGCGCGACAAGGCCACGCGCCTGCGCATCGACTCGGTGCTTTCTACCACCGAAGCCGGCAGCGGACACCCCACCAGTTGCGCCTCGGCGGCTGAGATTATGTCGGCGCTGTTCTTCTCGGTGATGCGTTATGATCCGCGCGATCCGCACAATCGGGCCGCCGACATATTTGTACTCTCGAAGGGACACGCCGCTCCCGTTCTGTACGCCGCCTGGGCGGAAGCGGGGGCATTCCCCAGACAGCAGTTGCAGGGCTTGCGCAAAATCGATTCCGATTTTGAAGGCCATCCGACGCCGCGCCTGCCGTTCGTCGATGTGGCGACCGGATCGTTGGGACAGGGCCTGGCGGTCGGCGTCGGAATGGCGCTGAATGCCCGGCAGTTGGAGCGTACCGATCAGCGGGTGTATGTGTTGATGGGCGACGGAGAATCCGCCGAGGGCTCTGTCTGGGAGGCGGCGCAATGGGCGTCGCTCCACGCGTTGGCGAACCTGTGTGCCACCATCGATATCAATCGACTGGGACAAAGTCAGCCCACCATGCTGCAGCACCATCTCGAAATCTACAAGGCCCGTTGGGAGGCCTTCGGGTGGCAGGCACTGACCGTCGATGGGCATAACATTCCCGAGCTGCTCGCGGCCTATGACGAAGCGCGCCGGACCACGGATCGTCCCACTGTCGTACTGGCGCGGACGCTCAAAGGCAAGGCCCTCGACGGTATTGAGGGCAAGGAAAACTGGCACGGTAAAGCCTTGGACAAGGATACCGCCGCCAAGGTCGTCGCGAGCCTCGAGAAACAGTTGACCGGTGACGGAGCCAAATGGAAACCGATTCTTCCATCCTCCCATCCGGTGTCGGTGCGTAGCGCCACAGCGGTACCGTCGTCCGATCCGCCCTACGCGCCCGGTGGGAAGGAAGTCGCCACCAGGAAGGCGTTCGCCGAAGCTCTGGCCGCCCTCGGCCAGTCCGATCCGCGGATCGTTGTGGTAGACGGTGACGTCAAAAACTCCACCTACACCGAGGATTTCGAGAAGGTCGCGCCGGAGCGGTTCTTCCAGGGCTACATCGCCGAACAGAACATGCTCGGCATGGCGATGGGCCTGGCGGCCCGTGGCAGGGTCGCGTTTGCCGCCACTTTCGCCTGCTTTCTGACGCGGGCTTACGATTTTATCCGTGTTGCCGCCATCAGCCGTCTCAACATCAAGCTCGCGGGCACCCACGTCGGTGTTTCTATCGGCGAAGACGGTCCCACCCAGATGGGGCTCGAGGATCTCGCGATGATCTGCGCCGAGCCGGACTTCACCGTTCTGTACCCCTCCGATGCAACCAGCGCATGGAAAGCCGCCCGGTTGGTTGGGGAATCCGAAGGTCCGAGCTACGTGCGCCTGGGACGCATGAACTCGCCCGTTCTGTACGGTCCCGAGGAGCCGTTCGCGATCGGCAAATGCAAGGTGCTGCGCCGCAGTGACCAGGATCGCGCCCTGGTTGTGGCCGCGGGCATCACCGTTTCCGAAGCTCTCGCGGCTTCGGACGAGCTACGTAAGGGTGGCATCGCGGTGCGCGTCATCGATCTGTTCAGCGTCCAGCCGGTCGATCGGGACGAGTTGGTGGCCTCGGCCCGCGCGGTTGGTGGAGTGGTGGTCACCGTGGAGGATCACTACGCGCACGGCGGCATTGGAGATGCGGTGCTGGCGGCGTTGGCCGACGAACGCGTGATGCTGCGCAACTCGCGATTCGGGACATCGCGCGAAGCGGCAAGCCGGGACAGTTGCTCGAGAGTTCGGGATCTCCACAAGAGATATCGTAAATGCAGTCCGCGAGGCCGTCCAGGCACAGTCCGCCGTGTAACTCGCCCGCACCCATGTGGGACAGGCGGTTTCGCCTGTCGTTGGAAAGTCCATAATGGGAGCTGACTCCCATGGAACGCAGAACATTTCTCAAAAGCGCCGGTCTCGCAGGCGGACTGTTGACCTCCCGAAGCTTCGGGACGCCGGCCGATAACGAGTTCCCGTTGATGGACCTTCACGTTCACCTCACCGGAAATTTCACGATCGACCATGTGATGGAGATTTCCAAAAAGACGAATGTCCAGTTCGGCATCATGGTGAATCCGGGGGCGCCGTAAGTGACGACGCGGGCCTGAGACGGTTCATCGAGTCGCTCAAGCCTTACCCGGTCTACTGTGGTCTGCAGCCGATGAGTCCCGGATGGTCCAGGAGTTTTTCGCCCGAAACAGTCAAGCAGCTGGATTACGATCTGATGGACGCCCAGACCATTCCCAATGGCAATGGCTACGGAGAACGCTGCGCATCTGGAATTTCGACACGTATGTTGATGATCCGCAGAAGTTCATGGATACCTACATGACTCACATCCTGGAGGTTATCAACAACAATGAACCGCTGAACATCTTCGGCTGGCCGCTCTTCCTGCCGGTCTGCATTGCGCGTGACTACATACGCTGTGGACCGAAGAAGATGCAGAAGATTATCGCGGCGCTGAAAAGGAAGATCTCGCAGTCGAAATTAACGACCTCGCCCGCACGCCGCATGAGCAGTTCATCAACATGGCGAAAGAGCAGGGGCTGAAATTCACTTTCGGCTCGGACCCCCGCGATCAAAAGGCCGGGCGTCTCGACTTCTGCAAGTACGTTGCGAAGCAATGCGACCTGAAGAAGGACGACTTCTTCCTGCCTAAGGAGTTCTGAACAAGGCCTAGCTATAGCTACCAGCATGATCGGATGGATCTTAGCGCTGTTGATCGCCGGCGCTGTTGTTCCGTGTGCGGCGTCGGAGACAGTTTGGCAAAGGCGGGAGGCACTGCAAAAAGAGGATCTCCGGAGCATTGCGACTTGGTTCAACAAGAAGGATCCTTCACTATCGAAGTTTTCAGTCGGTGACAAGCGATCGATCGACGGCTCCTACGCTGCGATGGTAGTCACGGGTTTTGACGGCAAACAGCCGCCCCTGTCCAATCCGCGGCTCGGCGTTTTTGTGGTTTACGGCAAAACCAACCAAGTGTATCTGGTTCTGGATATCCGCTCTGCGCCACAAGGTTATAGCCCTGAACTGCGGAAGCCAACTAGCGAAGTCGTATACGTCGAATGGGTCAGCGATTACGGTTTCTATGGCGGGACTCTGAAGTACGTCTATAATCTTGCAACGCGGCGTGCTCTCGAACGGTACGCGTACCGCCGCTTTTCGATACAAACGGGCCAACGTAAACCAGATCAGATTTCATTCGTCGGCGCTTACGCCCCTTCTGCCGCGTTGGGGACCGAAGCCCAACACATAAGGACGGTCCTGGTCCGCACGACAACGGACGGGCATTGGTACGCTGACCAAGCGTCCGCCGACGTCGTCGCACACGAACCGGACGTTCCTGCTGCCGTGCTGAAATCGATCCCTTCGCCAGACCGCAACTCCCCGGTCCAGCGGCGAACGTTGCAAGTAGCGCGCGACTTATGGCTGTATGTTCCGGAATCGGGAATATACGTCGTGAACTCGCGAGGTGTCATGCGGTTCTTCCCCATCCCGGTACCAACGGCCACACTCTATGAGAAATATCGTCGCGCGACGGGTCGGGTTGGTTCGCCCCCTGGGACTCTCGAGAGCTCCATCGGGCCATACGCGTTCGATGGGGAGCGGCTTTGGTTTGTCAACAGTTTCTATGACGGAGAGGGAATCTCCGGGAGTCGGAGCTCTGGGGAGCTTCGATCTTGCCACCCGCAAGTACGAAATGCGATACCTTCGCGAGATCGTGCCATGGTCCGGTTCAGCTCTCTTGCTCGATCACAATTCGATCTGGATCGGGCTCATGCGGCGGCCGGAGGGTGCAGAATATGGGGGCGGCGTGCTCCGGTTCGATACCAGGTCCGGATTGGTGCGGAAGTACCCGATCGATGACTACGTCGTCACGATCACGCGGGCAGGCAGCGCCGTGTACTTCGGTACCACCAACGGCGTTTACATGTATGCAACGGACCAGGAACCGCTGTTCCACATTCGTGTCGAACCGGGGTCACGGGGACTGCGCGATGTTGTCGTTGAACGGACTACAGTCGAGTGAAAGCGACATTCCGGCCAGCGGTACACTCAAATCGGCCATAGGGAGCTTATCGGCAGGGACGAGGGACCTTGAGGGAATCTACGTTCGCATTCGCGCCAGGAAATAGAGTCCCGTCAATGTGAAAATCGCGTCGGGCGACCAGGCCGCCAGCTCCGGCGGCAACTGGTTCAAGTTCCCGACCTGCTCGAACAGCATGTTGATGCTGAAATATGCATGGCGATGGCGAAGCTGACTCCGACGCCCGCCATTGTGCCGCGATTTCCGGTCAGAAACGAGAACGGGATGGAGAGCAGCGCCATGATCACGGCGAACAATGGGACGGAGAATTTCTTGTGATACTGCACCTGTAACGCAATGGTGTTGAACCCGCTCTGCTGCAATTCGGCGATGTAGTCCCGCAGGTCATGGATGTTCATCTGGAAGTACTGCTTCACTTCCTTGGTGAAGTAGCTGGGCCGCTCGGTGAGTTCCGGGAATGTCATGGTCTGTCCGCGAAAATCCACCACCTTGGTCTCGCGATTGCCCCCGATGTCACGGGCCCATCCGTTCTCAAACACCCACTTGTTGAGCGACCGCTCCCAGTGCGCCTTCTCGGCTTGAATGTGCCTGTGAGGCGGAAGCTCTTCGGATCGAGTTCGAAGACGCTGACCCCGACCATCACCGATTCGGCCGTATCGAAGTATTTGTAGTAGTAGATCCGGTCGCCGCGTCCGTAAATCCACTTGCGATCGGGCCGCAGATAGGTCTGCGGAGGCCGCCCCTTGATGATGTTCCGCAAGGCGTCCTGGCGCCGGTTTGCGTCCGGAATCTAGTAGTGATCGAAGGCGAACAATGCGCCGCTGACGGCGGTGCTCGCCAGCAGCACCGGGATTGCCAACCGGAAGAGGCTACCCCGCAGGCCTTGAACGCGGTGATCTCGTTGTTCTTCGTGAATACCCCGAACGTGAACAGCACCGCCACCAGCACGCTCATCGGTGTGGTGTCGTACATCAGCTTCGGAGTGAGAAAGAACAGGTATTGGAACACCCGGGCCATCGCGATGTGGTTCTTGACGATGTCGCTGAGTAGTTCAAAGAACGTAAACACGCGGATCATCGCCACGAAACTGGCCAGCCAGAAGCCCGAAATAGAAGAAATAGCTGTTCAGTACGTAGGCGTCGATCAACTGCGGCAGCAGGGGAAACCGCCAGGGGACGCGGCGGGCGGGACCGCGGGAGAAAGGGCCGGTCGTCCACGCAGCCGGCGAAGCGCTCTTCAACCATGTCCGGATGCTGCCGATCCAGTCGCGATCGCCCGGTTTTTCGAGGCGTATCATCAGGGTGATGCCAAGCAGGGCGCACGCTTTGGGGGTCCAGACCGCCAGAGGAACCGGTACAGTGCCGTGCCGCGCCAGCCCTATGAGGCTGATCAGTCCCATGTAGTAGAGAAAAGCCAGGCCACCGTGACGACGAAAGCGCCCGACTTACCGCCTTTGCGCGAAGAAACGCCCAGTGGGATGCCGACCAGTGCCAGCAGCAGGCAGGCTGGTGGGAGTGCCAGCCGCTGATGCAGTTCGATCGGCCTCAATCCGGCGCTGCTTCTCGACGGTCGTGTCTTTGTAGACCACCGGAAGGGGATCGTATCGAGCTCGCTCGACGGTTTGGAGGCGCGGATTTCGTTGGGCTTCTGCGCCTCGATCACCTGCTCGCCCTTGGGAAACGACGTGATCGAGTACTTGTCGTCCTTTTCAACGTCGTAGTTGCTGCCGTTGATTAGCGACAGCTGGATCCGGTTCTGTGGAAGTCGGGGGTTGCGATGACGTCGGCGGCCACCGTGATCCGAGGGCCATCCGCCAGATCGCGGGCGGGCGGAGGCGTTCCTCGGGCGGTGTGACGTCGGCGAGCAGCATGTTTCGCCAATGCGCCACAGGACCGGGTATGACGTCGCCGACGTAGAGGATCTTCTTTGGAAACTGCTCATCGAATACCCGCGGCTGGATATCGGCAGTCACCTGGGCGGCCGCCACCTGGTTGAACACGCGGTACCGTTCGCGGATCGCCCAGGGGTCAGCCACAGTGAACAGGCCGCCGCGACGAGGGTTGCGAGCGCCGCAAAGGTCAGCACCGGGAACCTGACTCTGCGGCCGGGGACGCCCGCGGCACGCATCGCCGTGATTTCGCCGTCGCCGGACATCCGGCTGAGGCCCAGCAGTACACCCACCAGAACAGCCAGTGGGACGGTGAAAGTCAGAGCTTCGGGAAGGGAGAGCGAAAACAGGTAACCGACAGTCCTGGGCGGAGCGGAACTACGAACCAGATCGCGAAGAGTTGGCTGGCGTTGCGGAGAAACAGGACGAAGGTGAAGAGCACGCCGCCCAAAAGGGCCCCGACCGTGATCTCTTTGAATACCGACCGGCTGAGAATGCGCATGCGTCAGACGTCCACCGGTCCCCGACCTTCGGGCTGGACCGGCTCCGGGCTGCTAGCGGGCGGCCACCTCCATTGGTGGAGGGGGGACGATCGGTGGCTTGGACTGTTCGTCTTGTACGCGCTCCAACTCCACTTCGTCGAACAGAAGCGCCGGCGCGACCACGGTGGTCGGAGCCAGATACCCGCCTGCTCCTATCATCGCAAATGGAGCTGCGTTATTGATGAAATTGAAGGCGTAGCTCTCGTCGGAGGCGGCGATGATGTCCCGCAAAGACCGCGTCGTGAGGCCGCGAAACCGTAGTCCGCGAACCAGTTCCTCACGGCCATCGGGATACACCCGGTACACCAGGACGGGAGGGCTGACGGGCCGCGAACCGCCACCGGAACTCGACATCGCGGTCAGCGTTCCGCGCAGCTCCCGCACAGAGGCCGAACTGGGGTAGTCCAGTTTGCGGACCAGGATCCCGTACGGTTTGCCGCGCTGCTTACATAACTCCATCAGCTGCGTCTTGAGCGGCGATCCCTTGGTCTGTGACGTCTTCACGAACAGGTTGCCGATGGCAGCCATGCGGGCTCCATAGCCGCCCTGCAGGCGGGCGTGCCCGTTTGAAGAGTCTGCTCCGCGCACCGGCTGCCGCGTGGTAATGAAATCTTTCAGGATACCCTTCTCCACCACGCTGACCGGCTTGGGCGGAACCCCTTCCATATCGAAGAGATAGTTACCCGCCAGTCGTTTGCCCCGCCACTCTTTCTGGGTCGCGTCATCCACCACGTCGATCCACTCGGGAAGAATGCGTGAGCCCAGCTTCGATTGGAATTCGCTTGCCAGAAATGGGACCGGTCTGCCAGGATCGGAGATCGGCCGCCGCG
>CAVTTC010000006.1:0-481616 GCA_963737465.1 uncultured Acidobacteriota bacterium | reverse complement strand
CAGGATGTACTTCAATTTTCAATGGTATCGCCTGGGACCTGGCGAATACTGATGGCGGGGTTTTGCGAAGCGGGCCTCGCACCGGCGTGCTATAGTATCGGCACCATGCTGGTCATTCGGAAGGCGCAGATGGAGGCGTTCGCAGCCCGTCAACACACGGAATTCGAGAACGGCCGGGTTCGCGACATTGAGGTACGATTTCGGAAGCGATTCGGGAGTCTGGAGGAAGGTGGTGTGCGCCGCCTGGTGCAGCATGGCCTTCGCACCGCACGCACATTCGGCATCATGGCCGAGGACGATGTCGGGACGTTGATCGATTTGATGCTTCTGCTGGGTGATCATTTTTACGACGATCCTGAATTTGCTTTCGAATCGGAACCTCTGAGCGACGATTCGCTCCCGCCCGACGCGAGGCTCTCTCTGACTGTAGCCAGGCTTGGTCTGCGGTTGCCCCTCGACGAGCAGAAGGACACCCGCGTACGTGAGGCGTCATGAGCAATGTGCAAGAACAATGTTGACGATCCCGTAAAGCCCTGTCCGCTCAAGGATCTGGCCTCGATCCTCGTGGAAGTGGTGACGTACCGCTCCGGCAAGCCTAAACCGAAAACCGGGCTCAAGGACGTCGATGTCTCGATTCAAGGCACGACCAAGAAGCCCGACCAGAAGACACAGGACCCAAAAGGCAGGACTCCGCTTTTTGCGGGGCTTGTTCCGGGCAGCTATACGGTAACCCTCAGCCTCGCGGACAATCTGAAGGAGTTGTACGATTTCGACAGCGCGACGCCGGGTACGTCCGACACCAAGGATGTCCCAAAGAGGAAGACCCAGTCCTATTACTTCGAGATTCCGTGGTTCTGGTTGGATCACGAGATCAAGTACCCGGATGGCAAGACATTCGCGAAAGGGATCGACTGGGTGCTCTATCTCAAGAAGCCTCAGCCCAATGCGAACTTCGCACAACACGAGACGGGCACCTCCGCGAACGCACAGGTCAGCCGCGACAAGATTCCTCGCGGCCGCTACAAACTCGCGTTGAAGGTTCTCTGGGATCCGGCCTGGAGCGCTGCAAAGGCCGTCGTGGACACGGCGATCGATCTTAGCGCCAAGGTGGCGGGATTTGACCAGGGGACCGACGGCACTTTCGAGATTTGCGACGCGCATGCACCCAACACCGCGCTGAAGACACTCAATGCCAAAGTCACGGACGACGGGGTGAACGGAAAGCAACTGAAGACTGCCTGGACGCCGGCGAAGGCGGACCTGGCTGGACTGAAGAGCGCGGCCGTGGTTTTTCGGGCGAAGGTATCGGGAACGTCCGTGCTCAGTTCGCCGCTGCCCGTGTTCAACAAGGAGAAATACGAAGTGGTGGACCAGGACGGCGCCAAGGTGGACACGCCGCTGGAAGTGCGGTTCTCGGGCGGTTACGTGGAGAAGAAGGCATCGGTTAATGGCGAGGTGGAAATCGAGTTTCCCTGGAATGAGACCCTGGCGCGACTCGATCTGCCCGGTAAGAAGGGCTCGCGGGTCAGCGTCGACGAAGGGGGAATCGCCCCGGCTCGAAAGTTTCTGATGCCGGCGTGAAGGGAGAGCGATGTACGAGTTCGAACAGGATCACAATAACCTGATTCCGGCGCAGGTTACGCCGACTCTACAAGTGAACTGGTCTCAACACCGCGCCTGGCATGGCGATACGGTGAAGATCCTGGTGCGGACCCAAATGGTCAATGATGGGACGAAGGTCAAGCTCGAGGTCAAACCGAAGGGAGGCACGCCCATCGAGTCCTTTACAAAGGACACGGTCACGGGGAATACCCTGGACAAGGATTACAAGATCGACTGGAAAAAACTGCAGGTGCCGGAGGACAGTCAGGAATTTGTCGTAACAGCGACGCTCACCGACTTCAATGTCACGGCCGACTCCGATTCCTTGTTCGTCGACCTGGTCCCACCGCTCTTTTCCGTCTGACGGGCTACGCATACGCCATCGCCAGGAGGGCCCCGATGGGATGGTAGTGGAACACGACCGGGCTGGCCGGAAGGTCCGCCCCGTCACTTTTCAGGTCGTTCCACCAGACGTAGTCGTTGAACGCTTTTCCCAGGTCGGTGCGGCTCTTGATGAACGCCAGGCAGTCCGGCGTGGTTAAGGCGTTTTTCCAATCGATCGACCACTGGCTGGGCATTTTCAGCACTCCCGCTCTCAGCAGTTCCCGGTATACGTCCTGCTCGGCGGTCAAGTCGCCGGGTAGCAGCACTTTGTCGGGTGGGGCGGACAGCAGCTTCTTGTCCACCAGCTTGGTTACCAGTGCCTTGCGGTCGGCCACGTCGCCTGCCGCGGCCACATCGACCTGGGTCCAGCCGTCACCGGTCAGGAACGCCTCGGCCGAGAACAGTTCCACGTGGACGAACGTACCCAGCGCCCCGACCGCGGCATCCGTGGCCGCCACGGCCACTTGTCCGATGATTTCGCCGGCCTGAACACGAATCGGGTTCTTGAGGCCGGCGTTCTTCCCATCCCGAGCCTTCTTGGCCGATGCGTCCGCGGCGACTTTCCTGGCCAGGTCCTTGCCTTCGAGCTTAGTGAAGACGTAAGTATCCGCCGGATCGCTCAGTTTGATCAATGTCGAATTAAGCGGCGGCGGGTCCTCAATCGTCTTGGGGTCGATGTTGCCACCCTGGGTTTGCGCCCGCTCGCCAGGGCCCAACCCGAGTTGCTGTCTGGGCTTGAGGCGCTTCTTCCCGCCGCCGATGTCAGCCGCCATGATGAACGGGCAGGGCGCCAGCGCCTCCACGTGATCCTTGGTCTGCAGGTAAAGCTGATTCCGCCAGCGCGTGGTAGTTGTCAGATCCGCCGCCGCAGCTTCCGGTTGCGGGTTCAGATGATAGTACAGGCTGTAGTACTTCTTGGTCTTGAACAGGTGCCGGATCAGAACGAAGTTGCGCGAACCATACGGTTTGGCGGTGGCCGATTCAGTGATCCGGCAGCCGATCACCTCGCCGTCGGCGATGGCCCGGACCGCTGTGCCGGCGGGCGCGTACAGGTGAATACCGCCGTGCCAGATTCGCGATGCTCCGATCGGAAACCAGCCGCCGGCACCTGACTCCGTGTTACTGAAGAACGTTTCGCTGACGGCAATCCGGGGATTGACGCCCGCACCCAGATCCACGGGAAACGAGAATCCAGGATTACCCTTGAAGACGGGCTGAACGCTGTCGAAGTAGGTCTTTACGAAATCGTCGTCCTCGCGATCCACCCGCCGCACCGTGTTGACGTGCACCGCAAAAGGATTCGCGGGAGGGGCCGCGGTCTTGGCGCCTTCCGCAACGCTCACCCTCGACGGCTCATGCCAGCGAAGCTGGAACCCGCACTTGGCGCGGGCGACGTCGCGGATGCGGCCGCACTCAGCGCAGGGCGCGGCATCCGGATCGGCGCCGATCTCGGTGCATGGACTCGCGTCCTTGTCGTGATAGAACTCGATGGCTTTGCCGAGATGGAAGGTCAGGCGGCGGTGGCGCCAGCGGGTGTCGTCGGTGTAGTGATAATTGTCGTGCCAGCAGCGATACCCGGTGAGAATACCGACCCGCTTGATGTCCGCCCGCCGCATCAGACCGCGCGTGGCCCACAGCAGGGCCTTGTCAACTCCCGGGTACTCGCGCTTGTCATAGAGATCGAGCTTCTCATCCGCGATGCTGGTAGTGTCCGCCAACTTCTTGCCCGTCACCAGGTATTCGCCGTTGAACTTCGGCGTTGCCAAAGCCGGTGCACTTGGCCGTACCGGCGTGATCGTTGCAGCGGCAGACAATCGGCCCGTCATTGGCCCCGATAGCGCACGGACACTTCATCTGGTGGACCAGCACCGGATAGAGTGCAGCTTCCCGGTCCAGGGCCTGGAACACGGCTGAATCGGCGATTCCGGTCACATCCAGAGTCAGCGCCTTCTGGAATCGCTTCACCGCGTCGCGCGTACGGGCGTCGAACGTGCCGGTAACCTTCATCGGGTCCAGGAAGTTTCCAATTCCGTCGTTATCCGTGCCGGAACCCCAACCCAGCAGTTTGATCTGGAGTTCCCAAACATCCCGGCCCTTGCACTCCGGATCGACCTGGAGCGTGCGCGCTCCGTAGTCGGGGTTATCGTTTGGCCTTGCCATTCCTATTCGCCGCCCGTGACGACGGAATGATGCAGCATGCCGTCCTCGCTGAAGCAGGAGATGGCCGCGCCGATCACGATCAAGCCGAGTTGTGGAAACAGTGCCGGTCCTCCGGTTTTGCCGTCTCTGAGCAGCGCCAACGGCCGGCTCAAGCGGCCGCCGATCAAATCGCCGCGGGAATCCGTCAAGGCAACCCACGGCGCGCCGTCGAGCCCCATCTCTATCGTCAACTGGCGAGCCTGATCCGGCCGGACTTCGCCATTCACCGATACCGCCGGCCAGCCGGCCAGTACACGCATCGGGGTTGCCTGCACGTTCCCCTCGAGCGGCACCTTGACCAGCGCCACCCGGTCGTGACGCACTCGATCGGCCTCGAGCGCCATAAACGAAACGGGCTGGCGCGAGCGCATGTCGGTCACCACCGCCAGGACTCGGTTCGGCGTCTCGCGCACCACGTGCTCGTTGGACAACACCTGGCCGTCCTCGGACACATCGATGCGGCTCAGCCGCGCCGTCTTTCCGTCATCGTAGGTCAACAGGATGGAGATCGGCCCCTTCAGGCCGAAGGCGCAGGCCGAGTGGTCCGGCACGCCGCTCAACGGCACGGTCCACGTTTTGGCGGGGGCTGACCTGCGCACCATGACTCCGGCCAGCGCCGGATGTCCGGACGCCTTGCCGGTGGCCAGAAACACAGCGTATTGCCGGTTCGGGAAACGCGGTATCGCCACCGCATCGGTTACCGGCAACTGGATCGGGGGCGGCTTCCCAGAACGGCAGGGTCATGTTGTGTTGGAGCAACCTCAGCCCACCCCCGCTCACCACCGCTACCCAATTGACCGGAGGAAATGTGGCGCCCGCAGGCATCGCCGAAACCGCCACGCGCGAGTGGGCGGGCGCCTCGCCATGGTACGTGGCGCCCACCTGCACCGCGCGATGGCTGGTGACTCCCGATTGCCTCACCAGCAGACGCGCAGCTCCGCCGCCGCGCGGGGACGCCAACCACGCCATCACCGTGTTAGCCCGCGCGATTGAGTCGTACCCTATGGCCACGTCCTCCACTCGAGCCGGAACAATCTCGAACGGTTCGCGGTTCGAAGTCAAGGTCACACCGGGTTCAGGCTCATGCACCGCCTCGAAGAAATACCTTCCCGGCGGCAGCGGGTCACAATACGACCACGCAAACATCCACGTGTCGTTCTGTTTGCCTGGAGCCAGGGTCACCATATCGGGGGGACCCGGACTGCGAATCCCCAGGTCGCCGACCACTCGCAGCGTGCTGTTCTCGGCCGTGTACTGGCCCAGGATCGTGCCCGCGGCGTCCAACATGCGGAAGAGCGGAGTCCTTTCGTTGTCCAGACGACTCCACGGTCCGCGTGGCGCTGCCTTCATTGCGCAGGTGGAGGTCAAAATCGGCAGCCTGTTCGGACACCAGCGGCTGCTTTCCCCGCAGACTCACGGTGAACGTCAGGTTGCCATTTCCTTTAGGCTGCATGGCTCTCCCCGGTTTCTGCCAGCACGAAACACTTCCCGCGAAGCCCAAACTCCACAGCAAGACCAGGCCAACGACCAGACCCCCCCGGCCCCGGTGGCGCGTGCCACCGGCATGTGAACGCCGCCTCAGGTTGAGCCATGATACACCCTTCATAATCTACACCGTTCATGATTCAGAAGAGATCCGGATGGCCCCAGGCAACCGGTAAAAGCGTCTCTTCCCAGCCGCGCAGCGTCAGCATGCACTTGGCGCAGGGATTGCCGGGCGCGGCAGGATGGTCCAGTCGAACACACTTGGTACCGGCGGCGGTACCGGGGGCAACCGAGGAATCTCCGGGGAGAACCGCGGGCACCACGCTGGGCCAGCCGTTATCGGCCGTGGCCCCGCCGCCAACCACTCCGCCCAGCGTACCGGGCTTTACGATGAATCCGTGGCCGAAATTGTAACTCATCATGCAGTCGGGCTGAAGCAGGTGATGGTGCTTCCAGTAGAACATGCTGCCGGACACGAAGTGAGCGAGGTGCGACCCGTGACCCATTTCGTGTGGAAACAGGATCGGGTCGAGATTGTCCGTGATGAAGAACGACTGTCCATCACCCAGTTCGAAGCCCTGAATGATTCCGCCGTTGGTGGTCCAGGCGCCGCCGTCGTCCCAAAGCGGATAGTCATGGAGCTTGGGCCAGCGGATCACCTGCATCGTCTTGGGCTGTGCCATTCTCGGCGTCAGCGCGTCAATGATCGTCTGGCGGTGAGTCCGATTGATGCTCAGGATCCAGTTCACATAGGCTTTTGGCGCCAGTCCGGAAACCGGGATAGCCGCAACGTCCGCGGGGAGTGCATCGTCAGGTCCCGCTGCGCCGATGGCGGTGTCCCTGGCCTGGACCGCGGCCATGACGGTTGCCGAGGGAGTTCCAGCCGGTTGGGCGGCAACACCCGCGATCACGCTGCCTGAGATGATGATGGCGGCCGCGTTGGGGTAACGGAGATTGCGCGGCAGATTCACGCGATAGTGGTCAAACGGAACGAACTCGTTCGTAACGTTAGCGGCCCCCGCCATCGCAATCTGTCCGGCGCCGATGGGCAACCCGGAGTACGTCGCGACGTAGGTGCCCAAGTTCACATCCTTATGGACATCCGCAACCGGCGCTCCCGGCCCGGGCGGAGACGCGATCCACTCGTTGAACGAGTCAGCCAGGATGCCATTCATCGCCGTCACGTCCATGTTGATGCCATCCGCGATGTAGGTACGTGGCAGCGCGGGGTCCGGAGCGCATCCGATTCCCGCGGACAGCCCGGCGGTGCCCGTGTCGGGAAGCCGAATCGAACTCGATATGGTCATGACCCGCCAGACCTGTAATGTCCCGGTCTTCTCTTCAAGGCGCGACTTGCTCTCCACCCATCCCAGATTCCGCTCATACGCCAGACTGTCCAGCCGCGCATGGATGGCGTAGCTGTCGCCGGCGATGAAGGATGGCGAGAACAGCACCCCGGCCAAGCCCTGCTGCGCACCCGTCAGCATCGCCGTAATCTCCACCCGCTCACGGTCGCCGGCTGCCGGATCCGGAGTCAGGTTGATGTGATCGTTGGCCGCGTACGGATACGCAGCCGTCGTCTTCCCTATAGTCAGCTCACGTGGCGGTCCGGGATTCGCCGAGTAGTCCTTGAGGAAAAGGTTGTTGCCCGTCACGCCGTCCGTCCGCGCGGCACTTCGCATGCCGCCGTAAATCGCGTGACAGTTAGTACCTGGCGGATAGCTGGTCCACCTGGCTGCGGCGTCCGCGGGATCGCTCCGGACGATCCACAGAATATCCGCGGCGCGGGTGAAATTGGGGCGGAGTTTGATGGTATGGATGTCCACCTCGATATAATCTCCCTGCCCCTTGTTCATGGCCGCCTCGTTGGCGGCAAGCACCAGCTTCGCCCGGTTCAGCCAAACCGTCAGTTCGCTGTTTGCCTTCTTGTAGCGGTAGGTCTTGTCGGCGGGGTCGAAGTTGTCCAGATCGAACGTCTGGTCCCCGTTGCCAGCAACCTCGAACCGCGCCTGCCAGTTGCTGAAGACCGGCGCCGCGCCATTCCTGACGGGCACGGCCACGGTCCCCTTCTTGACCTTGAACGCCGCCTTCCGCCAATAAGACTGATTCAGCCCGCCGCCATTAACTATTGCCGGCATGAACACGTCTTCGGCAAACGGCTCGATCTTGGCCGGCCCGACGGACTCCTTATCGAACAGCCCGCGCGTGGGCCCGGTGTTATTCCCGTCCACCCGGCTGCGCAACCGCAACTCGAATTCGATGGGGATCTCAGGACGCCAATAGAACGTAGCGTCAATCGAATTCTTGGACGCAGCTCCGGCGCCGAAATACGCGCCTCCGAGCAGGAGTCCGACTTGACTGAGGCTTTCCGTCTTCCGATGGTGGCAGGCCATGGGAATCCGGATACGGCACAACTCGGCCGGATTGCTTGTTGGAAGCCGGCCCGTAGCCGTGAAGGTCCCATCCGGCTGTCTGTCTATGCCCAGCACCTGGCTGAGCAGGTATGGCGCGTTCGCGGGAGCGGCTGCCGCAGCTTCGACGATGCCCGCCTGAATGCGGATATTGATGCTCTGGAACGCCACTTCGAACGGTGACTCCGCGATGGCTACCTTGGTCAGCCCGACCCCATACGGGTCGTCCACTGCGGCCTGGTCCACCCCGATGATGATCCGCAATCGATACGGACTGTACTCGGGCGAGATGAACTTTCCGCTGGACTTGCCGGCGGTCGCATTTCCCTCCCACGTCTTCCAGTCTTTGCCCACGCCGTTGGATGGGTCGAAGTTCTCCGTATAGAGCGGCTTGTCGGTGGAATACCGCTCACCCCAGATTTCGATTCGGCCCTTAGCCGCGGCTCCCGCAGGATCATCCACCTCGTAGACCACTTCGAGTTTCTCGGTGTGTGGCACGAAAGCGGGATCAATGCTGGTGATTGCAACCTTGAATCCCTTTACTTCGGTCTCGGCTGAAGTCAGCTTGCGGAGAACGGCATTAAATCCGTTCTTAGGGCCTGGTTTCTCTTTTAGGACCGCGTCGAACTTGAGTTTCGGGCGATCCGGGAGGTTAGGGACCTTCCACTTCGCGCTTTGCTGCGCGTCCGCCCCACTGACGACCTCGATGAGTTCGGCGCCGTTGAAGATCCGGAACTCTATATTCTGTCCCGCCTTGATCTTCGGCGCGTCCACTTTGAGGGTGGCTTCGGTTCCCGGATTCAAAGTCGCCGAAGACCACGCTGGATTCTGAAAAGGCGACGTTTCGACAGTTAGTTTTGCCATCGGGCCATCGTGGCGAGGTCGTAACGCTATAGCGTCGGAGACCGGCGAACGTCAACTCGCTCCCGGTCCTCTTCGTCTTTTACCAGGGCCTCTGTCCCCGGAGGACAATCGATTATATAATACCTGAGCCCCAGAGGAGGGGAACATGAAGATAGCTGCTTTCTGTGGATTGACGGTGTTGGCATTGCTGCTGGCGGGTTGCTCGTCAACTCCACCGGACACGCGTGAGGCCGACGCGAAGGCGCTGAAGGACCTGGAGGCGCAATGGAATCGGGAATACGCTTCGAAGGATGCCGCAAAAGTGGCGGCTCATTATGCCGACGATGCGGTTTTGATGAGTCCGGGAATGCCGGCCAGCTCCGGCAAAGATGCGATCAGTAAGACACTGATGGAGATGGTGAGCGATCCCGCACTGTCATTGAAGTTCCAGTCATCGAAAGTGGAAGTCTCCAAGAGCGGGGACCTTGGGTACACTCAGGGCTCTTACACGCTGACTATGACTGATCCCGCTTCGAAGAAGGTCATCAACGACCACGGCAGTTATGTGACGACGTATCGCAAGCAAGCCGATGGATCCTGGAAGGCTGTAGCGGACATCGCCAGTTCGGAAGTACCCCCTCCCGCACCGAAAACGCCTCCTGTCCACCATAAGAACAAGAAGAAGAAATAGCGTCAGTGCCCGGCCGACAGCTTCCGTTGCATATCTTCGAGCGTGACCCGCTTGGTTTCGGGATAGACGGCGAGCACGACGAAGAATTGGACCACCATCATGGCGGCGAAGAAGGCGAAGGGCGCGGGCTTGGACTTGGCCGCGATGACCGGGAACGTCCACGAGATCAGGGCGTTCATTGCCCAGTGGGTGAAACTGCCGAGGCTTTGTCCCCGGGCCCGAACGCTGGTGGGGAAGACCTCGCTCAGGTAGACCCAGATCACCGCGCCCTGCGAGAAGCCGAAGAAGGCGATAAAGCCGATCAACAACCAGACCAGCAGCCACTCGTTCGATCCCGAAAAGAAGATGCCGGCGACGCCTCCCAGGCAGAGCGCCGTTCCCACCGATCCGATGAGCAGCAGCGGTTTGCGGCCCACCTTGTCGATGATGCTCATGGCGATGATGGTGAACATCAGGTTGGTGCCGCCGATGGCCACCGCCTGCAGATCGCCGGAGACCTTGCTGAATCCCGCTTTGGCGAAGATGTCGTTCAAGTAATAGAGGATCGCGTTGATGCCCGACAGCTGATTGAACATCCCGATGGAGATGGCCAGGAAGATGGGAAATGCGAACTTGCGGGAAAACAGCGGTTCGTGGCCGTGGGTATGAACCAGGTCGGCGGCCGCCACCATGTCCTGGATTTCCGCCTCGACGTTCTCTTCGCCAATCAATCTCAGGACCATGCGGGCTTCGTCGATACGGCCCTTCTGGACCAGCCAGCGCGGGCTGCGCGGGATGACGAACAGCATCAGCAGGAACAGCACCGCGGGGGCGGCGGCCACTCCGAGTTTCCAGCGCCATTCCGCCTCGCCGAAACCCGAGAGTCCGACCAGGTAGTTGGAGAAATACGCCAACAGGATGCCGGCGACGACGTTGAACTGGAAGAAGCCCACCAGCCGGCCGCGCCATTTTGCCGGGGCGATTTCGGCGATGTACATGGGGCCGAGCACGGAAGACCCGCCGATTCCCAAGCCTCCGATGAAGCGGAAGAAGACCAGCGAGTACCAGTCCCAGGCGAGCGCGCATCCGAGCGCCGAGATGACGTAGAAGACGGCCATTAATCGCAGGCTGTCGCGCCGCCCGAAGCGGTCGCCCGGGATGCCGGCGAACATTGCACCCAGAATGGTGCCCACCAACGCGCTGGCTACCGTGAAACCCAATCCGTTGGGTGTGAGATCGAAAGTTCGGGTGAGGGCATCGGTGGCGCCGGCGATGACGGCGGTGTCGAATCCGAAAAGAAGGCCGCCCAGGGCGGCGACAACCGTGCTCTTTACGAGCGAGGACGAGAGTGCCATGCGTTAATTCCCCGTTGTAGATTGGAACGCCTGCTCCGCCAGAACCAGGGCGCCGAGGACGCCCGCGTGCGAACCGAGTTTGGGCGGAACGACGTAATCGTTCAACCCGTCGATGATCTCGCCCGTTCGAATGTATCCGTTCAGGATCCCGGCCAGCTCACGGCGAACCATCGGGAACAGGTGCGGCTGGTTCATCACGCCGCCGCCCAGGACGAAACGCTTGGGAGAGAGCGAGCATACCCAGGTGTTGAGGGCGAGCGCGAGATAGCGCGCTTCGAGTTCCCAGGCGGGATGATCGGGCGGGAGTTCGCGAGCGGGTTTGCCCCAACGCTGTTCGATGGCCGGGCCGCACGCCAGGCCCTCCAGACAATCCCCGTGGAAGGGACACTCGCCGGGGTACGGGTCCTTGGCCCAGTCATGAGGGATGCGGATGTGTCCCATCTCCGGATGCAGCATGCCGTGGAGCACGCGGCCATGCACGATGGCGCCTCCGCCGATGCCAGTACCCACGGTGAGATAGACGCTGTCGGACAGGCCCTGGGCCGCGCCCCAGCGGGTCTCGCCGAGAGCGGCCGCGTTGACGTCGGTGTCGAAGCCGACGGGCATTGAGAGAGCGCGGCGAACGGTTCCGGCCAGGTCGAAGTTCTGCCAGGCGAGTTTGGGCGTGGAGGTGACACAGCCGTAGGTGGGCGATTCGGGGTGCAGATCCACGGGTCCGAAGGATCCGATGCCGACAGCTTTCAGCCCGGGGCCGGCCGTTTCACGGAAGAAGGCGATGGCTGCCTGAGTGGTCTCTTCCGGGGAGGTGGTGGGAAATTGGGTGGTGATGAGATCGCCGGGTCCGGTACCGACGGCGCAGACGAACTTGGTGCCACCGGCTTCAATACCGCCGTACAGATTCATAGGTGTCTTTGGAGAGTGTTTCACATTTTAGGCGACCGGGGCAGGACTGAAGTCCACCCTACATCGGATTAGACCCCAGAGCGGGACTGAGAGTCCCGCGCAGCCTGGGAGGCTGCCCCACATCGTTAGCCGCCGGCGATGGCTCCCACGATGAGGAACGGCTCGGCGCCGGTGGCCACTGCTTCGGGAAGCGGCGCATCCGGCGAATCGTGCGATAGATCTTCCTGGCAGGCGAAGAACCGCACGAACGGACGACGTTCGCCGGTGACCTGGTCGCGGATGGTGCCGCGCAGCATGGGAAAGCGCGCCTCCAGGGCGTCGAGGACCGAGCGCGTCGTCACCGGGCGCTCGACTTCGAGGTCAACCGCGGCGCCCCGGATGCTGCGCCAGCGTCCGCAGATGCGCCGGCAACTCCACGCGGATCATGCGAGCGTCTGGACCTCAACGGAGAGCACGGCGGGAAGGTCGCGGACAATGGGCGACCAACTATCTCCCGCGTCCGCCGATGCATAGACCTGACCGCCCGTGGTGCCGAAGTACACGCCGCAGGAATCGAGCGAATCGACGGCCATGGCTTCGCGCAATACGTTCACGTAACAATCGCTCTGGGGCAGGCCGTTGGTGAGCGCCTCCCACTCATTGCCGCCGGTGCGGCTGCGGTAGACGCGCAACTTGCCTTCGGGCGGGTAGTGCTCGGAATCGCTCTTGATGGGGACGACGTAAATGGTCTCGGGTTCGTGGGCGTGGACGTCGATGGGGAAGCCGAAATCGGTGGGGAGGTTGCCGCTGATCTCGTGCCAGGAATCGCCGGCATCGTCGCTGCGCATGACGTCCCAGTGCTTCTGCATGAAGAGCACGTTGGGACGCGTGGGGTGCATGGCGATACGGTGGACGCAGTGGCCGACTTCCGCGTTTGGGTCGGGGATGTACTGTGACCGCAGACCCTGGTTGATGGGTTTCCAGGTGAGGCCGCCGTCATCGGTGCGGAAGGCGCCCGCGGCCGAGATGGCGATGTAGACGCGCATGGGATCCTGCGGATTCGACGATGACGGTGTGCAGGCACATGCCTCCCGCGCCGGGCTGCCACTTGGGTCCCGAGCCGTGGCCGCGCAATCCGGAGAGTTCCTGCCAGCTCGTCCCGCCGTCGCTGGACTTGAACAGGGCAGCGTCCTCAATGCCGGCGTAGATGAAGTCGGGATCCTTCTGGGAGGGTTCGAGATGCCAGACCCGCTTGAACTCCCAGGGGTGGGGTTTGCCGTCGTACCACTGGTGGGTGCCGGGGACGCCATCGTATTCAAACTTGTTGCCCACCGGCTGCCCAGGTTTTGCCGCCGTCGTCGGAGCGCTGGATCAGCTGACCGAACCAGCCGCTGGTCTGGGACGCATAGAGGCGATTCGGATCGGCGGGCGATCCCTTGACGTGGTAGATCTCCCAGCCCGCGAAGTGGGGACCGCTGATCTCCCACTGTTTTCGGGCGCCGTCGGATTCCAGTATGAATGCTCCTTTGCGTGTCCCGACTAATACTCGTACTTTGCTCATTGATTCCCCTCCCGAACTTCTGTTGGATACCGCTCCCTGACGGTCGCGGCTCAGTAACGTCACGGTCGCGGCTCAGTAACGTCACGGTCGCGGCGCGGTAACGTCACGGTCGCGGCGCGGTAACGTCACGGTCGCGGCGCGGTAACGTCACGGTCGCGGCGCGTAACGTCACGGTCGCGGCTCAGTCAGTCGCCGTCCAGCACTCCGGTAACGGTAGCAAAACCGGCTCGCCGAATACAAGTAACATGGAGTTCAACCCATGAAATCGACGTCGATCGCGCTGCTGTTTGCCTTGTCCGTCGTTGCCCAGCAGACGGGCCCGGACCCTCTGCTTCGATGGATGGATCAGATCGCCCAGGAGCAACTGCGTCAGCGCGAAAGCGCGGTGGCCAAGATCCGCACCTCCGCCGACGCGGAGCGCCGGAAGCAATGGGTGCGCCAGACGATCCTCTCGCTGATCGGGGGATTGCCGGACTATCGCGGCCCGCTGAATCCGCGGGTGACGGGAACGATCCAAAGCGAGTCCTACGCGATCGAGAAAGTGATTTTCGAGAGTCTGCCGGGATTCTATGTCACCGCCAATCTGTACCGGCCCAATCAGCCAGGCCGCTACCCGGGAGTTCTATTACAGGCCGGCCACACTCAGGAGGGCAAGCCCGAAGGGCAACGGCTCGCCGCCAACCTGGCTCTGAAGGGTTTTGTGGTACTCGCTTTCGATCCCGTGGGCCAAGGCGAACGGGAACAGACCTACGATCCGCGTGTGGACCGTGCGCTCGCGGGCTGGTCAGTCCCGGAGCACATTCAATCGGGGGCACAGAGCATCCTCATTGGCCAGAGCGTGTCCCGCTATTTCATCTGGGACGCAAAACGGGCGCTGGATTATATGGTGAGCAGGCCCGACATCGACCCGGCGCGCCTGGGCGCAGTGGGATGCTCGGGAGGCGGGGCGCTGACGACGCTCATTGGCGCGCTCGATCCGAGGGTGAAGGTGGTGGCGCCCGCCTGCTTCATCAATTCGTATCGCCTGCTATTTGCGGGCGCGGATCCCGATTCGGAAATGAGCCTCCCCAAGTTTTTGTCGAGCGGGCTGGACATGGCCGATTACGTGGAATTGTCGGCGCCGAATCCCTGGCTCATTCTCGCCACCGACGGGGACTATTTCACACCTGCCGGCGCGCGGATGGTCTATGAGGAAGCCCGCCGCTGGTACGGTCTGTACGGCGCGGAGGACAAGCTGCGGTTCTTTATTGGAGGCGGCCCTCACGGGACTCCGCTCGAAACTCGGGAAGAGATTTACAGTTGGATGATCCGATGGCTGAAGGATGGTCAAGGCGATTATCACGAACAGCCGGTGAAGACGTACACGAATCATGAACTGCTGGTGACTCCAACCGGTCACGTGGATGACCAGCCGGGCAGCCGTAAACTTTATCAGTTGATCCTGGACGAGTATCGCGCCAGGAAACAGCCGGGAACGATCGCGGAGCTTGTGACTGAACTGCGCAGTCTGAAGATTCCATCGGAGGATACGCCGCCGGAAGTCAGGGTGTCGAGTGAATCGAACGGTCCCGAGGGACGGCGCCAGCACGTTCTGTTTGAGAGCGAGCCGGGAGTGGAGATTGGCGGGACGCTGTACGTTCCGACTGTGAGCGCGAAGAGGCCGCCGGTGTTAGTGGTGGCGGATAAGACGAGCAATTATTCGATTCCATCCACGAAGGTGTTGGCGGAGCGATTTTCGAAGACAGGGCGGGTGGTTCTGGAACTGGAGGTTCGCGATGCTCCGGGTGAAGGTGAACGGCCGTTTGTGGGGAACTGGTTGACCAACGCCCGCGCGAATCGGATCGGGCGCAATTTGCCGGCGATGCGGGCACACGACATTCTGCGGGGCATCGATCTGTTGGCGGCCCGGACGGATGTGGACCCGGCTTCGATTCGCGCGGTGGCCCGGGGTGTCAAGGGGATCTGGCTTCTGCTGGCCGCGGCGGTGGATCCGCGGATCGGCGGGGTGTGGTTGGACCGAACTCCGTACAGTGTGCAGGGCGGCTCTCGAGAATCCGATGAATACGGACTTGTTCGATGCCGTGATCCCCGGATTTGCGCTGCGATGGGACCTGGAGGATTTGACCAAGGCGATGGGCAGGCGGACTGTGTTGTGGACGGACCCGGCTAACTGGATGGGTCACCCAGCGGCTCTCGGCGCGCCGTTCCGGTTTCGGTATGTCATCGGGGATGCGACGGATTTGCGGGATGAGCAGGATAACTCGTATATCGGGGAGTTATTGCGATAGAAGGGTGCCGGCAAGAGTGCCGGCACGGCGCGCAAGAGTGCGCACGCCACACTCGCCACGTAGACACGGGTGCACGATCATCTCGACAACTAAGCGGCGGGCTAGAGACCACATCAGATCAGAAATGAGTTAGCGGCCCAGGGTTTTGGACAAGTACTCGACGATGGCTCGGACCTCGGCGTCGGATGCCTGGGCTCCTCGCGCTACCATGCTTTGCACCATCGCATTCCAGTCCTTCTCGCTCATTCGCTGGGTGGTCACCACCTCCAGAGAATGACAGCCGGTGCCGCAGGTCTTCTCGACTAAGGCTTTCGCGCCGCCGGCGGGCAGGACCAGCGGTTGAAACGCGCCGACCTTCGGTGCTCCACGCACTGCCTTGCCGCTGCTGACGGATGCGGGCAAGGGCTTGCGGGCGACATCCGGGAGCGCGAACGCGACCAGGCTGTTGCTGAAGCCTCCGCCTAAGAACGCTCCGCCGCCGGCCGCCATCAGCGCCACGTATTGACGCCCGTCGCGTCCCATGTAGGTGACCGGGCTGGTGTGCCCGCTCGCCTCCAACTTGGTTTCCCACAGCAACTTTCCCGGTTTTCGAATCGAACGCCCGGAATCGGGAGTCGTTCGTCGCGGCGATGAACACGACACCGCCGGCCGTCGCGATGCTTCCGCCGAGGTTTAACGATCCCGTGTCGGGTACGCCGAGCCCGTCGATTCGGCCGAGCGGCGATCGCCAACGGATATCGCCCGATGCCAAATCCACGGCGATCAGTTCGCCAAACGGCGGATTCTGGCAGGGTACATGGGTCTCGCGATTCCAAAACCGCGCATACGTTCCGTAAGCCGAAGTGCGCGCGTATCCCGCGCCGCGCTTCTCCATGTGGCCCCACTGCGCCACATTCATGACGTTGACGAACAACAGGCCTAGCGAGGGATCCACCGACACTCCGCCCCAATTCCCGCCGCCCAGCGTGCTGGGAAAGAACAGCGCGTTCCCTTCGAGCGGCAGCGGCGTGTACGGCACGCCGATCTTCATCTGATTGCTCTCAAACAATTCCTTGCAGAAACGTGCGTGCTCCGGCGAGCGGTCGTACATTTCCTCCATGCGGAAGGTGTTCTTCGCGAGCGGCGGAGGCTTCACCGGAAAGGGCTGGGTCTTCGCCGTCACTTCTCCGGGCACCGTGGTTTGAGGCACGGGCCGCTCTTCCACGCCGTAGACCGGCTTGCCGGTCACGCGGTCAAAGACGAACAGCAGACCCATCTTGGTGATCTCGGCGACGGCCGGAATGACGCGCCCTTCGCGGCGAATGTCGAACAACGCGGGCGGCGCGGCCAGGTCGTAATCCCAGATATCGTGATGCACCAATTGCTGGTGCCACTTCTTCTCGCCCGTCCGCGCATCGAGCGCCACCAGCGAGTTTCCGTACAGGTTGTCCCCGACGCGATCGGCTCCGTAAAAGTCCGAGGTCGGCGAACCCAGCGGCGCATACACGATGCCGCGCTTCACGTCGATGGTGAAGAAGCCCCAGGCGTTGGTGCCCGATCGATTCTTCCATGCATCGGCAGGCCATGTTTCGGATCCCGCTTCGCCGGGCCGCGGGACGGTATGGAAGGTCCACAACAGCTTGCCTGTCTTCGCATCCCAGCCGCGGATGTCTCCGTAGAGGCCGGCACTGGGAGAGCCTTCGCCGTTACTGGACCCGGTGATCACGATGTCACCGAAGACTGCCGGCGGCGAATCCAGGCCGTAGCGGCCATCCTTGAGATCCCCCAGCACGCCCGGCTTCAGATCCACCCGGCCTTCGTTTCCAAATCCGGGCGCGGGTTTTCCGGTGGTCACATCCAGCGCCAGCAGGAAATGGCCGTTGCCGGCGAAGACGCGCGGATGGAGACCGGTGGTCCCCTTCCAATAGGCCAGTCCTCTGAGCGCCATGGGCGCGGCGTCGTGCTTCCAGAGCAACTCGCCGGTCTCGGGCACGAGCGCGTACACGCCGTCCGGAGCCGTGACGTACATCACCCCGTCCACGACGACCGGTATGGCTTCCGATCCGGCCTTGCCCGTGCGAAACAGCCAGGCGGGTTTTAGCTGTTTGACGTTGTCGCGATCAATTTGCCGCAGCGGGGAATAGCGCATCGCGCCCGGATCGTTTCCGTACGCCGGCCAATCCGTCTGGGCGAATCCAGGGAAGGAGAGTAGCAACAGGGCGGCGAATCGAGTCACCCCACTACTGTAGCGATTACTCGGAACGGAGGGCGACGGCCGGGTCGATCCGGCACGCCCGCACAGTAGGGACGGCGGCCGAGACGACCACCGCCGCAAACAGGATCAGCGAGGCAACCAGCCAGGTCAGCGGGTCTTCTCCGGACACGCCGTAGAACAGCGACGCGGTGAATTGAACCGCAGCGGCGGCGAGGAGGGAACCGCACACGACACCCGCGGCCGACACGATGGCGATTGGCCGGAGCACGGTAGCGCCGATGTGTCCCCGCGTACCGCCGAGCGCCATGCGAATGCCGATCTCTCCGATTCGCTGCGATACCGAGTACGCCGTTGTTCCGTACAATCCCACGACGGACAGCGCCACGGCCATGGCGGCTAGCACGCTCAGGCACCAGGCGGCCAGACGTTCCTGCGCGATCGCCACAGCGGCGTAAGAGGCGAGCGTCATCGGCGCATCGATCACCGCGTCCGGCTGCACTCGGGCCAGCAACGACCGCAGCGGCGCCAGTGCAGTCATGGGATTGCCGTGAGTGCGGAGCACCAGGAACAGGGGTCCGGCATCACGCTGGGCGATGGGGAAGTAGACGCGCGGCGGCACATCGCCGCGGTAGGAACGGCGGACGCGATCCCGAACGATGCCGACCACGGATACCACGTCGCCGCCGATCTGCAGGCGGCGCCCCACGGCGTCTCCGTTCCAGTACTTGGCCGCCATCACCTCATTAACGAGGGTCACATTCGGGCGGCCGCCGGTGTCGCCGGTGGTGAAGGCGCGTCCCCTCAGCAGGTTCGCTCCGACGAGTTCGAAGAATCCGGGCGAGACGGCATTGATGTCCACGTTGCGCTTCTCGGGCGCTCCGCCGCCGGCCGGTTCCAGTACCGTGACGTTCGACGCGGACCGCATACCGCTCATGGGCAACACTGACGCCAGCACGGCGTCGCTGACTCCGGGGATTTCGCGGGCGAGGCCGGGCAGATCGCGGGCCAGGGTGGTCTGGGCCTTCGAGTCCTGGTCCGACGGCACATCGATGCGGCAGATCAGCAGGTTGCCGGCCTGTAGAAACGGGTCCGATTCCGCCGCGTTCCGAAATGTCCGCAGGAACAGTCCGGCCTGAACCAGCAAGACCAGCGATAGAGCAATCTGCACGCCACTGAGCATTGTCCGGAGATTCCATTTGCGTTTCCAGCCGAGCGAGGCGGAACCGCAGGCGCGCAGCGACGACACCAGATCGGTTCGCATCGCCTGGCCGAGAGGCGCCAGGCCTACGACAAGACAGACGATTCCGCCGACAGCGGCGGTGCAAGCGGCCACGCGCAGGTTGAGGCTCAGATCGAGGGCCAGGGGGATGGCGAAGAGCTTCGGGAAGGTTCCGAACAGGCGTGTGAGGGCGATCCCCACCAGCAATCCGGCTGCGCAGCCCAGGCCCACGATGATGAAGCTTTCCGCGAGCAGCAGCTTTCCGACGTCTCGCACTCGCGCTCCGAGGGCGAAACGGACCGCCGTGTCGCGATGCGTTTGCGCGGCGCGGGTCAGCATCAGGGAAGCGACGTTGGCGCAGGCGATAAGCAGCACGCCAACTGCGACGGCGATCAGGACGGTGAGCACAGTCAGTATCTGCGACCGCGCGCCAGGCCAGAAGCGCGCCTGCCCGAGCGGAAGGGTCCTGGCCAGCCACTCGCCGTGCCACGCGCGCGCCCGTTCGGGGTGATCGGCGTCAATCCGTCTCGCGAGCGAAGCAATCTCATCGCTCGCCTGGGCAGGAGTTACACCGTCCTTGAGCCGTCCCGACACCAGGAAGGACTGCATGCCCCAGGCGTGCAGTACGTCGAAGGATCGCAGGTGCGGAACGGCGTCGGCGTAGAATCGCATCGGAATCCACATTTCGGGCCGGTCGCCCCAATCGAGCACCACGCCCCGGTACGCGGCCGGGATAACGCCGATGATGGTGAATGGCCGTCCGGAGACGTACAGGGTGGTCCCGATCACCGCGGGGTCGGCGCCGAACCGTTCCCGCCAGAGACGCTCGCCGAGCATCGCGACGGGATCGCGTTCGGCGGATGTGAAGTCGCGGCCGAGCCGCGGTTGAACCCCGAGCACGCGGAAGTAGTCGTCGTTCACCAATTCGCCAGGCACGTTCCCGGTGCGGTCGCCACGTCTGAACGGCGAAGGGCAGGCGCAGGTACGCAATCACGCCCGAGAATGACCGCGCGTTGTCACGGTAATACTCGAAATCGGGCCAGGACAGCGGGCTGAACGCCTCCGGGTCGCGAACGCTGGTGTGGTAGATGGACACCAGGCGATGCGGATCCTTGATGGCCGGGAGCGGCCGCACGAACACCGCATCGATTAGGGCGAATACCGCGGAGTTCGCGCCTAACGCCAGAGCCAGCGACAGCACGGCGACGCTGGTGAATACCGGGGCCTTCCGAAGGCTTCGAAAGGCGACAGAGAGTTCAGCCACTTCTCACATGATAGGGCTGGGCGTCATTGCTTGACGAACTCCACGCGCCTGTTCTGAGACCGGCCTTGCGGGGTGTCGTTGCTGTCGATCGGTTTGGACGCGCCCAGTCCGGCAGTTGTGATCCGGGCGGCGTCGATCTTGAATTGCGCGGAGAGCACCACTTTCACTGCTTCGGCGCGGCGCTTGGACAGATCGAGGTTGTGGTCGGCGTTGCCGGTGGAATCGGTGTGCCCTTCGATCAGGAACTTCAGATTCGGATTGGCCTCGAGGCCTTTGGCGATCGTCTGGATTACGGGCGCGGACTCCGGCTTCAGCCGGTCGCTGTCGGTGTCGAATAGGATCCCGTGCGTCACATACCGTCCCGACGATGTGATGATCTGGCTGAAATCCGGTGCGGACTCGGCGAAGCGGATGTTGCGATACCCCAACGCCTGGTTGGCGCCGTAGAAGTCGTGAGCGAACTCGACGCCGTTGATCTCCGGCAGCGTCACCTGGTTGAAATCGAGGTGTTTCTCGCCGTTCACGAAAACGCGAAGACGCCCGTCCTGGATCCACACGGCCAGTTTGGCGGGCTCATTCCAGTTCAGGGGAGCCCGCTTCCTGCCCAGTTCCTGGTACGGGATCCGGACTGTCGCCACCAGGTCTATCGTTCCCGCCATGGCGCTGGTGGTCAGAGTGAAAGCCTGCTGGTTCTTACCCGTAAGCAGAATCAGCGTCGCGATGGCGCGCTTGGGGGTGTCCACCGCGATTTCCGCTTCGTAGGTGAAGTTCTTGGGGAGGGCGGTGAGGTTCGGGAAGATGGACCCCCGTTGCGTGATGGTCAATTGCCGGACGGCGCCGGCGGCCCGCAACTCGGGACTGGCGCCCCGGACCTTGAAGTGCGGCGGCGCGTCTTGTGCACTCATGTCCGTGAAGTCGTCGTAGAAGATGGTCTTTTCACCGGGGATGAAGGTGGATTTCAGAACGGTCATCTCCGGTTGCTGCGACACGTCGGGCGAGGGCGCCGGAGCCGGAGCGGCAGCGGTTGCTGAGGCCGGGGGTGGAGCGGGCGCTGCAATGTCGGCGGCGGAAAGCGTGTTGGCCGCCGGAACCACTGGGGCTGCCGGCGCAGCGGGCTGTGCTGTGGCGCTCAGCGCCCCCAGCGACGAACCGTTCCTCGTGTTGGCCTCAATGACCATCCGGGTGCCTGGGGCGAATCGGATATTCGGAGCGTCGGCGGCCACCTGAACCAGGGCGATGGATGCTCCGGCTCCCACTGCTGCGCCGATCGCGGCTCCCTTGCCGCCTCCCATGAGGCCGCCGATCAACGCGCCCGCCCCGGTTCCACCGGCGACTTTCCCCACGTTGCCGGTTCCGCGGCGCACCATCCGGCCTTCTTCATCGACATTCGCTTTGCCCTTCGAGTTTGTCACCGACTTGAACTGCGAAGTGATCGGGATCGCCGCGCCGGCGTGCCGCAGCGTGTCGAAACTGAAGGAAAATACGGACTGACCGCCTATCTTCGCCCCCGACTTCGATTCCGTGATCTTTCCCTCAATGAAGTCGTTCTGCAACTGAGCCGGGGATAGAACGCGTCCCGAGACCAGGTCTCCTTTGCGGCTGGAATCTGTTCCGATCTGGTTCATTAACTCGACTTGGATTTCCATGGGCTGGGCCTGGATCCATCCAGTGAAAAGAAGCGTGCCGGAAAGCCATGTGCAGAGAGTCTTTATCACAATTCCCCCTTTCAGGTGTTAGCAGGAAAACTATTCGAATCTCCATAATAGTGGATATTCAGCTCGATAGATCTTAATCATTCGGTATGCCGTTCTGGTACTGTTGATCCCCCGGTCACGGATCGGTGGGCCGCTCGGGGGTGTCCGAAGACGGACGTTCCGTGCCGTGTGCGGACATCAAGCCACCTGAGACGGCGTTCGAAAAGGCTGAAAACAGGCGTACTATCGATGGCCCTTGAAATGTAGGCGCCTCGAATGGGGGCTTTTCATGCGGATCAAAGAGCGGGTGCAGGAACTGCGCGGCCTTGCGCCGAGCGCCGAGGAATTGCGGGATCGAGGGCAGGAAGGCTGGCGTATGGCGGCCGTTGTTTGGGAGCGGGAGGTGGAATCGGACGATCCGGCTCTCAGACCGGTGAACGAAGTGGTTCCCTTTGGCCTCCGGGTGGCCTCGGATTGCGAGCATCTGGAAGAGGACCGTCAGGAGAAGGAAGTGATCCTGAAGGCGCTCGAACTGATCGTCCTGGATTACCGGCTTTCGCAGATTGCCGTGGAACTGAACCGGCTGAAGTACCGGACGCGCGAGGGGACCGGCTGGAATGCCGCCAGCGTGTTCGAACTTCTGCCGCGGCTGATCGATGTCGGACCGCGCATCTTCTCCAGCCAGGAATGGGCGGAGCGGCGCCAGCGGCTGTTCCAGGTGCTGCAGCAGTAGGGGGCAGGAGATTCGATTGTGCCGGCAGGAGTGCCGGCACGGCGCGCAAGAGTGCGCACGCCACACTCCTGGCCCGGACTGTGCAGGTAGGCGATTTCCTGGCCGGTTTTCACCGTTACACGATCGCAGACCCTCGTCAGGCGTGGAGTCTTCGGGCTTGACAACGCGTCCATTCGGAGCAGGATAGGGGTATAGGGGCTCCGCTCCGGAGGGATGTTATGCAAGTACTGGATCGAAGTGCGGTGGATAAAGAAGATCTGCGTCACTTGACGGATCTTCAGTTGACGCGGCTCGGAATCACTGTGCTGGACCGGAAGGATGTCCGGCTCCAATGTATGACGTGTGGGCTAACCTGGACGCCCGAAGTCGACTTCAGCGGTCACCTGCCGTTCGGCTATTGGGTGTGTCCGTCGAAGTGCAATCAGCATTGATCTGACCGGGTCACCGGGCAGAGCCCGACGCGGCCGCAGTGGACTGCTCAGCCACGAGGGACTGCGTGTATTTGCGGGTCAGGATCCAGACCACCATCAGGATGGCCACGTTGATGGCCAGCACGAGCACGATCTCGACGGTGGACGAGATGTGCTCGGGAATTGCCTCATCCGGCGGCGCCGCATAAAGGATCAGGCGATGGTAGACCGCCAGCGCCGCTAGGACATATATCGAGGTGATCACTACCCAGTTCGCAACGGGCGCCCAGGGGCGTGCCGCCAATTTAGCCGGGGTGTTGTAGAGCGTCTGCATTGCCCGGCGAGGACCCACGTCCAGATAGCGGTAGGCTACCAGCCAATACAGCAGGCCGTAGTAGTGGAACCAGTTCACGGCCGCGGCCGCAACCAAGACGTGGAGGGAGATCTCGAAGAGGTTGCGAAATCGCACCCAGTAGCCGATCAACTTTCCAAACGATTGCGGGTTGCGGTTGAGGAAGGCGAACAGCGGCATGGAGCACGACAGCAGGGCGACGCGGCCGCCCCAATACCAGAACCGGCTCTTGTACATGAGCGAGAGTGGTCCGCACACGAACAGGTCCGTGGAGACCACCGCAATGTGGAAGATGAAGATCCACAGCGCGTACCGGTTGCCGAAGAGCGGATTCAGAAGCGTGCCGGGCGCACGGAATCCCTGCCAGATCTGGTGGATACCGATCCAGAAGCCCCAGGCGATCAGCGCGCTATAGACGACGGTGACCAACACGGACACAGAGGTAGTGTTCATGGACGTTCTGAGAGTATAAGTGGGCACTCGGCCCGAACGCAACGGTTTTTGTTCAGGCCAGGGTTTTATCGGCGGCGTAACAGACCGGATCGAGCGGGCACTCGGGGCAACGCGGCTTGCGGGCGACGCAGATGTTCCGTCCGAAGTGGATGATCTGATGTGAGAACAGGATCCAGCGTTGCTGGGGCAGGATCTTCATCAGGTCCTGTTCGATCTTCACGGGCTCTTCATTCTTGGTTAGATCGAGACGGGCGGCGACGCGCTGCACGTGCGTATCCACCACTACCCCGCTGGCGATGCCGTATGCCGTTCCCAATACCACGTTGGAAGTCTTGCGGGCAGCGCCGGGTACGGTGAGCAATCTCCTCCATGGTCCGCGGCACCTGGCCGCCAAACTCGGTGAGGATCCGGCGGGCGGCGCCGATCACCGATTTCGCCTTGTTGTTGAAGAACCCAGTGGAGCGGATGTCGTTGGCGAGTTGTTCCTGGGGGGCGTTGGCGAAATCCTCGACGGTCGGGTACTTGGCGAACAATCCGGGCGTGACCTCATTTACGCGCTTGTCGGTGCACTGGGCCGACAGGATGGTGGCCACCAGCAGTTCCCACGCATTGCGGTGGTGGAGCGCGCAGGTGGCGTCGGGGTAGAGACTGTCGAGGGCGGTAAGGATCCGCTCCAATCGCTGTTTCCGCTGCACGGCGGTCTTCGGTTTGGGAACGTCGCGGGGCGGAGTTACGTGCAGTGGCGATCCGGCCTTGTTCTCAGCGGGCTGTTTGCGTGGCATGCGGCGAAAAAGAACCCTCATAATAGCATTTGCGGGCATTTCTGCTGGTCATTGCGGCGGCACTGGCGGCTTTCGGCCTGACGGTTGCCGGATCGTTCCACTTCGACGACTACTCCCTGCTTTCCGATTCCGCGATCACATCGCCGGGCGGGTGGGTGGAGGTTTGGCGTCCGGTGCAGACACGGCCGCTGACCTGGTTCACGTTCTGGCTGAACTACCAGGCGGGCGGCGCGAATCCGGCCGGATATCATGCGGTCAACCTGGCCTTGCATGCGGCATGCGCCGCCTTGTTGCTGCTGGTGCTCCGGCGAGTAGTGGACGAACGCGTGGCGCTGCTCGCGGCATTGCTGTTCGCTGTCCACCCGATTCAAACAGAACCGGTGGCCTACGTTTTCGCCCGGGGAACTTTGCTGTGCACACTGCTGTGCCTGGTGTCGCTCTGGCTGTCACTGAACGATCGCGACTGGTGGGCGGTGGCGGCGTTCGCCGGTGCGCTGCTGGCCAAAGAGGAGTGCGCCGCGTTCCCGTTATTCCTGATGGCCGTGTGGTACACGGATTCGCGGATTCGCAGGCGGCCGGGTCCGATGGCTGCCATGCTGCTGCTGTCGCTGGCGGCCGGGATCCGGGTGATCTGGGCGACCACCGTGATCCGTGGCGCGGGCGCCGCGTTCGGGGCGGGAGTTTCACCGGCGGAGTACGCATCGTTTCAAGGGACGGCACTCGTACGGTACCTTTCGCTGCTGGTGATCCCGTGGGGCTACACGGTGGATCCCGAGATTACCGGTTCGGGCTGGGTCCGGATGATGGCCTGGGCAGCGGTGGGCGGGGCCATCGCGATCGCGTTTCGGTGGTGGCGCGGGCGCGGCCCCGGATTCTGGTTCCTGGCGGGCCTGATTCTGCTGGCTCCGAGTTCGTCGATCTTCCCGGCGAACGACCTGGCGGTGGATCGCCGCATGTACCTTCCGATGGCCGCGTTCAGCGTCTGCGCGGCGCTGATGGTGGCCCGATGGCGCCCATCCCTGCGGGCGGGGTTGATTCTGGCGCTCATCGGTGTGAGTGCGAGCTATTCGTGGGTCTGGCATTCCGAGGAGTCGCTGTGGAGCGAGGCGGTGCACCGCGCGCCAGGCAAGATCCGGCCCAAGATCTGGCTGTCCCGATCGGTGCCGCCGCACACGGCGCTCACGCTGCTGGAGGACGCGCAAAGAACTGCGCCAGGGGATAGCGCGGTGGCATCGGAACAAGGGAGGGTCTTTCTCGAACTGGGCCGTCCCGCGGAGGCCTTGGCGGCATTCGGCAGAGCGCTGGCGCTGAATCCCGGAGACGCGAATGCCGTGAACAATCGCGGGGTGGCGCTGGAACTGCTGGGACAGCGCGAGGCGGCCAAGCAGGATTTTGAGCGCGCCCTGAAGATCGATCCGTGCCTGTTCCACGCTCGCCTCAATTTGAAACGTCTGGGAGTGCCCGTTCCGGGAGCCGACTGCCGGTTCACGCCGGACCAGATGCGGCAACTGGGGCGGTAGCTCGGTATTAAACGCGGCTCTGCGTAAAACCGCTTCCTCACGGTCGCCGTTCGGCAGAATCGTGGAATCGCACTAAGATACAGTTGTGCAGTTTGTGCGGCGCGCCCAAGGTCGAGTTGCAGCCAACCCGTACCGTCTGGGCATTCTGGCCGGAAGTTTCAATCCGCCGACCCGCGCCCATGCGGCACTGATCGCGGCTGCCGCGCCGCACGTGGACGAGGTGCTGTGCGTCGTGCCGCGCGTGTTTCCCCATAAATTGTACTTCGGCGCGAGCCTGGAGGATCGTCTGCGGATGCTGGATGCGGCGGTTCCCGACTCCATCGCCGTGGTGGAGCGCGGTCTCTTCATCGACATCGCATCGGAATGCCGCGATGCCTACGGACCGGAGGCCGATTTGATCTTTCTGTGCGGGCGGGACGCGGCGGAGCGGATCATCGAGTGGGATTACGGAGAGGCCGGGGCGATCGATCGCATGCTGGAGGAATTCCGCCTTTTGGTGGCGGCCCGGAACGGCCGGTATGATCCACCGCCCCGCCTGGCCCATCGCGTCGATTCGCTTGCGGTGGACGCCGACATCGATGAGGTTTCGTCCACGGAAGTGCGCGACCGGATCCGGCGGGGGGACCCGATAGGGGACCTGGTGCCGGCTTCGATACGAGAATTGGTCGAACAGATCTATCGCCAATCATGAACAGCGTTTCTGTTAATCTGTGAAATCCAACCCTTCCATGACCCTAGTTACTGGCGGTACCGGGTTCATTGGCAGCAACCTGGTGGACCGGATGCTGTCGTTGGGCCTTCCGGTGCGATGCCTGGTTCGCAACCGGTTGAAATTGCGGGATCTTTCCAGGGCGGCGGAACTTGTGGAAGGCGACTTGGCGACGGGTACGGGGTTGAATGCCGCGCTGGATGGGGTGGATACCGTAGTACATCTGGCTGGAGTGACTAAGGCCCTACGGGTTCGGGACTACGACTTGGGCAACCGGATCGCCACAGTTCGCTTGCTGGAAGCGTGCCGTGGGACGGTTGTCCGGAGGTTCGTCCATGTCAGCAGCCTGACTGCGGCTGGACCCAGCCCCGACGGCAGGGCTTTGAGCGAATCAGCGGTTCCCGATCCGGTGAGCTACTACGGGCGTTCGAAACTGGCGGCGGAGAAAGCCGTGGGCGCGTCGGATATCCGCGACCGCTGCGTCATTGTGCGTCCGCCGGTGGTGTACGGTCCGCGGGATAGGGATGTCTTCGAGGTGTTCCGGTTGGCCTCGCGCGGATGGGCGGTGGCGATCGGGAAGGGTAAGAGTCATTTCAGCCTGATCCACGTGGATGACCTGGTGGATGGGCTCCTGTCGGTGGCCGGATCGAGGGAGGGCGGCGGCACGTACTACTTGTCGAATGCGGAACCGGTGACCTGGCGGGCGTTTGCGGAGGCCGCGGGGCGCGTTCTCGGGCGAAGCGTGCGAACGCTCGCTCTGCCGTCCACGATGGCGTGGGGAGCGGGGCTGCTGTCCGAATGTCTGTCGGCAGTGCGGAGGCGGCCGGCCATTCTGAGCCGGGACAAGATCCGCGAGGGTCTTTGCCGGTATTGGGTTTGCGATCCGTCGCGGGCGCTGCGGGACTTCGGCTTTGCGGCTCGACTCTCGATGGAGGCAGGCGTGGCGCGAACGATCCAGTGGTATCGCGAAGCCGGGTGGCTCACTTGAGCGCTAAAATGCCGCGCGGCCTGTGGCCCGTGGACTGGATGATCCTCGGGTACTTGACTGTTACCGGACTCGTGATCGCCGCGCTGGCGGCGCAAGTCCCCGACGCCTGGATGTTGGTGGCGGGCCACGCAATCGGGATGGTTATCATTCTGACTTATGCGTGGCGGCCGGAGTTGCCGGGGGGACGTGTTTTCCGGCACTGGTATCCGCTGCCCTATGTCGCGGTTTGTTACCGCGAGATGAGCATACTGATCGCCTCTGTCCGTCACGTGAGTTATGACGCCGAACTAACTCGCCTGGACCATGCTATCTGGGGCGTGCATCCCACCGTCTGGATGGAGGGCATTCAGCAGCCGTTGCTGACCGAGTTTTTGCAGATCGCTTACTCCCTCTTTGTGCCGTGCGTGCTGGCGGTAGCGCTGGTATTCTGGCTGCGCGGCGAGTTAGTGCGATTTCGCAGTTACGCCTTTCTGCTGGCGATGGGGTTTCTGGTCTCCTATGCCGGCTATTTCATCGTGCCCGCGCGTGGACCACGTATCTTTCTCGCGGCGATGCACCTGAAGCCAATGACAGGGCTCTGGCTGACGGTTCCGCTGCAGAGGATTCTGGATGCGCTCGAATCCGCGCATTACGACGCCTTTCCCAGCGGCCATATGGAGATGACGGTGCTGGCATGGTGGGCTTCCCGGCGGATCTCGCCGGCAGTGGCTCGGGTTTACGGGTTGTACACGCTCATCATCATCGTGGCTACCGTGTATCTTCGGTATCATTACACCGTCGATCTGGTGGCGGGAATCGTGGTCGCTGCAGCGGTGATTTACGCCGCTCCGTATCTGGAAGGGATGGGTTATCGTGAGTAATCTCGAAATTGTGCGGGTTGAGGACGACCGCGGCCGGCGCGAGTTCGTGTCGTTTCCTTACGAACTGTACCGGAGCTATCCAAATTGGGTGCCTCCGCTGCGTCTGGCTCAGAAGGAGTTATTCGACCCATCGAAGCATCCTTTCCACCTGCACGGCACCGTGCAGCTGTTTCTCGCCCGGCGTGCGGGCAAAACCGTCGGGCGGATTGCGGCCATCCTGGACCCCCGGTTCGGCGAGTTTCACGACGAGAAGGCGGGCTTCTTCGGGTTCCTGGAGCTGATCGACGATGCCTCGGTCGCCTCGGCACTGTTGGGGACGGCGCGCGACTGGCTGAAGCAGAACGGGGCCGAGGTTCTCCGCGGTCCGGTGAATCCGTCCACGAATTACGAGTGCGGGGTGCTGGTGGACGGGTTCGACTTGAAACCGTCGATCATGATGACCTATAACCCGCCGTATTACGGTCCGCTGATCGAGCAAGCGGGACTGGCCGGGGTGAAGGATCTGGTGGCTTACGATCTGCCGATCCCGAAGACGAAGCGCGACCGCGTGCAATCGTTGACGGACCGGGCGAAGGCGTCCGGAATGGTGGTGCGCGGGCTGCGCATGTCGGAATTCGATCAAGAGGTAGAGCGAGTCTGGGACATCTATAACTCGGCCTGGGAGCGAAATTGGGGCTTTGTTCCGATGTCAAGGGAGGAATTCTTCTTCCATGGGCACGAGATGAAGCAGATCCTGGTGCCGGAGTTAGCCATATTTGCGGAGATCGGCGGGAAACCGGCGGGCTTCGCTCTGGCGGTGCCGGACATCAACCAGGCCTTGCAGCATGTGACGGACGGCAGGCTGCTGCCCCTAGGATTGTTGAGACTGCTTTGGTACAAGCGGAAAGTGAAATGGCTCCGGGTTGTTTTGCTGGGCGTTCTTCCGGAGTTCCGAACTACTCTGGCCGCCGCGGGACTTTACGCCGCGTTGATCTCCGAGGCGGAGCGGTTGGGATTTGGTGGAGCCGAGTGCTCCTGGGTGCTCGATGACAACGTTCTGATGCGGCGGGCGATCGAGTCGCTGGGCGGGGTGGTATCGAAGACGTATCGGATCTACGGTTGGAAGTAAATTGCAGGTTAGGCACATCCGTGCCGTCACGATAGGCGATCGCCTGGGCTAGCGGCTCGCCATGAAGGCCCGAGCTTTGTCGCGTCCGAGTTCGAAGGCGCGTTGAAGGCCCTCGGCGGTAGCGGTAGTGAAATCCACTCCGATGTCGCGGAGATCGGAATCGGGCTGCAGGACGCGGATGCGGGAGCCGTTCCACTCGTCAGGGATGGTGTCGCACGTGAACATGCCGCGGGCGATGGGGCCGGGTTCCGTGGCAATGGCTAACACATCGGGATAGCCGAGCGCGGCCACTTCGAGGGCGGGGCACAGGCACGTGTAGCTGGCATCCACATACGGTTTGCCACCAACGGAAGCGGGAATGGCCCAGGCATGCATCATCCGGGTAGTGGCATAGGCGACTTCGCCGAAGTTCGGGGCATTCATCATGTGGTCCGGAGAGCCCGCGCGGGTGTCGAACAAGCACGGTTTCAAATGCTGGCCGGGCCAGGTGGAGTCGCGGCGTGCGGCATCCAGCAGGAGTTTGCGGCCCAACCGCCTGGCCGCGGGCGATTGCGTGACGGCAGCGGCTTCTTCGGTGACTACCCGGCTGGCGGCCACCAGAAACCGGGATGCGGACGGCTGAAACAGATCTTCCATCAGCCGGGGGCTCAGCGCGCGGATGTTGGCCAAAACAACATCGCTCATGCCTGTTTCGGGGGAGTCCAGGGCTCGCAGGCTGTCGGTCCAGATGCGCATCCCGACTTCGCTCACCGCGCCGATGGCCGCGTAGGCCGCCGGCAGCGTGGAAGACGAAGCCGCCGCGTATGCGTCCGCGCGCAGACCGAGGGCTTCCAGTTCGGCCAGGACGCCGTGAACGAAGACGCCTTTAAAGCTGCCCGACATGCAGGCGATGGCAAGAGACATGGAATCAATGTAGCAGGCCTGAAACGGAGATCGCGGTCTTATAATGCCAGTCAGGTGTCTCATTGATTCAAACAACACGGCCCTATCACTGGTTGGCCCAATATTACGACCGGGTCTTCACGTTCCACATCTCCTGGTTCGAGGCAGCGCACCAGCGCGTGCTGGGTCCGATCATGCCGGGCGTTCAGGCTGCCTGTGACCTCTGCTGTGGAACGGGCCGCACCGCGGTGAACCTGGCGCGGCAGGGGATTCGGATGTACGGGGTGGATCTTTCGCCCGGGATGTGCCGGGCAACTCGGGAGAAGGCCCGGGCCGCGGGGGTGAAGGTTCGCGTCATCCGGGCGGATATGCGTACTTTCGAGTTGCCCGAGACAGTGGATCTGATCACCTGCGAGGCCGACGCACTCAATCACGTGCCGGAGAAGGCGGACTTGGCGCTGGTGGCGAAATCGGTGGCCCGGGCTCTGCGGCCCGGCGGTTACTTCTTCTTTGATGTGAACAACCGGCTGGCTTTCGACAAGGTATGGCCGTTGACCTGGTTCATCGATAAGGGCGACGTCGCCGCGGTGATGCAAGGAGGATCCGAGGGCGACCGCGCCTGGTCCGACGTGGAATGGTTCATCCGCGAGGGAAGCCACTGGCGGCGGCATCACGAACGCGTAGAGGAGGTCTGCTGGACTGCCTCCGAGATCAGGGAAGCGTTGCGCGGGGCGGGTTTTGACAAGATCCGAAGCTGGGACGCCGCGCCGTTTCTCGACAATCCGATGACACGGCCCGGGTACCGGACGTTCTATCTCGCGCGCGTCCGTGAGGCGCGGTAATAAATGGAAGCTGGTCCCGATTCGTGGCGGCGCCTGTTCCCGGAGGACCGGCCGAATCCGCTGGACCAGTTGTCCGAAGCGGCGCGGGACCGTGCCCTCCGGGCCGCCTATTTGATCCTTGCGGCGCACCGCGGCTATGTGTCCGAATTCAACCGCATCACCGTGCGGGCTCGCGATACCTTCGAGCGCCGGGCGTGGATGGAAGGGGTGGCGAACTCGGAACGGCGGGTGCGCCTGTATCGGACTGCCGTCGATCGGACGTGGGCCGATCTGCAGGAACTGCTCGACCCCGTGGAACGATCGGACCGGGATTTCTGGATGGGAATCCGGCGGGCCTATCTCGAGCGCGCGTTTCCGGACTATGACGCCGACCTGGCGCTGACGTTCTTCTACTCCACGATGCGGCTGGCCTTCGACGTCTCGAACGCTGCGGTGGAGTACGAAGACGACGGCTTGGCGAACCGGTCGGAAGACTGGAAGCTCAACCCGGAGTGGCGACTGTACCCGGCCGGCAAGGACCTGCTGGAGTGGTCCATCGTTCAGGCGCTGGAGAACTGCGGGTTCCGGGCGCCATTCGAGAACGCGCGGCGCGATGCGGTTCTGGTGGCACGGCGGCTCATGGCCGAGTGGCAAACCCAGACCGGCGATGCGGCGCCGCGGGATCTGCAAATGCTGACTCCGGTTTTCTATCGCGACCGGGAGGCGTACCTGGTGGGGAAGCTGCGGGCGTCTCAAGAGGAACTCCCGATGGTGTTGGCGCTTCGGCATGGAGAGGGAGGCATCGCCGTGGACGCCGTTCTGGCCGGAAGAGAGGACATGCGGAACATCCTCTTCATTTCCACGCGCTCCACGTTTCACGTGAGAACGGACGCTTACCGTGAGGTGCTCAGCTTTCTGGACACGCTGTCGCCGGAACGCGGGTATCCGGCGATGTGCGCGGTGCTCGGCTTCACTCACCCGGCTCGAGTGGCGCTCAACCAGCGGCTACGGCAGCACCTGGCGGGCACGGGCGAGCGGTTCGCGCCGGTGCCGGGACGCACTGGGATGGCGATGATCGTGTTTGCGCCGCCCTCGTTCCCGTACGTGTTCAAGGTAATTCGCGATTCGTCGTCCAAGGCCGGCTGGGCGGGCCGGGGCCGGATTATGGAAATCTACCGGTGGGTGCACGAGATGAATCGCGGCCGGTTGATGCTGGACGCGTGGATGTACCGGAATCTACATTTCTCGCGCGAAATGTTTGAGCCGAAGATTCTCTCCGCGATGTTGGAGAGCGCTCCGAACAGCGTGCGGCTGGAGGGTGGGACCGTAGTGCTGAAAGATGTGTACGCGCAACGAAGGGTCCGGCCGTTGAACACGTTCTTCGAAGAGACCCGGAATCGTGTCTTGCGCGAGAGAGCCATTGACGCGATGGGCGCGTTCATCAAAGATCTGGCCGCCATGGGCTTCTTTTTCGGGGATTGCTACGGGCTGCCATTCAATATCGGACTGACGCACGGGTTCAACATCGCGCTATTCGATTTTGACGATCTGGGTCCGATTCTGAAGTACCGGTTCCGGGAGAGTCCCGCGCCGGCGAGCGAACAGGATGAACTGCTGTGGAATAGCGAGACTGATGGGGCGTTGTTTCCGGTTTCCGAAGACGATGTTCTGGTGGATGAATGGGAACGGTACATGGGTGTACCGGCGGACTTATGCGATTACTTCCGGAGCCGTCATGGAGATCTCTTCACCACAGGCTTCTGGGATGGCGTGCAGGACCGGGTTCGAGCCGGGGAGTTACACTATGTTCGGCCTTATCCGCCGGAGCGGAAACTCGAGGCTGCCGGCTATTCCGAGCGAAGTAGTTCCTCGGCGTAGAGGGCTCCGGCCGGCGTGTCCTCGTGTTTAAAGAAGACGTAGAGGTCGCGGCCACCGGACAGCGTCTCGCGGCTGCGCGCGGCTACTTCGGCGCGTTCTTCAGGCGAGTATTCGGACTTCCGCAACCGCGAGTAGACGAAGTTTGCCGTCAGCACTCGGGGGATCTCGAGCTTGTCGGATTCGGCCAGGCAAAGGGCCGCGCCGCGACGCTCCAAGAGGGCGTACGTATCGTCCTCGAGCCAGCTCGGGTTGCGAAATTCAAATGCGCAACGAACATCCTCGGGCAGGGTGGCGAGAAATTCTCCTAACAACGCAGTATCCCTTTTCAAGTTCGGTGGAAGCTGGAACAGAACGGCTCCCAGTCGGCGGCAGGATCGCAGCGGTTCCACGGCACTGAAGAACACTCCGGTGAACTCGGACGGTTTCAGCCGCTGAATATGAGTGATGCGCTGGTGCGCCTTGACGCAGAACCGAAAGCTCTCGGGAGTTTGCGCGACCCAGGCTTCCAGCGTAGATGCCGACGGCAACCGGCGGAAGGTGTAGTTCACCTCCACCGCGTTCAGACGCGTCGCGTAATGTTTCAGAAAATCCTTCTGGGGGAGCTTCTGTGGATAGAAGTCCGGTTTCCAGGTGGCGTAGGCGAATCCCGAAGTGCCCGTCCAGAGTTGCGCCATCCGAGTTCCTCCGTCTCAACCATGTAAGAATACCAGCCTGAACGCGAGATCTGGGGCGGCGCGGGAAGCGTAAGCCGCTGATCCTGCATGGAGGCAATTGGCCGGATACTTGCGACGTCAACGGAGGAGGATAATCGCAATGAAACGACCGTTAACCTTGGTGCCCGGACTGCTTGTGGGATTCGCGATGACTCTCGCGGCTCAACCCGACACCGTCCCGGCTGGCACAAATATCACCGTCCGGACCAATGAGAGCATCGATATCCGCAATGCGAGTGATGGGCGTGTATACACGGGTGTTGTCGATCAGGACGTTCGCGACCGGGAAGGCGACGTTGTGATCCCGCGGGGCGCCGACGCAGAGTTGATAGGCCGCAATATCGCCCGGGATGAAGTTGCGTTGGACCTCGAGTCTGTCAACGTTGGCGGCCGGCGCTATATTGTCACGGCGGCTGACGAGAGCTACTCGGGTTCCCGGAAGGAAGGGATTGGAAAGAACCAGCGGACAGCCAAATATGTGGGAGGCGGCGCGCTGCTTGGTACCATCATTGGCGCCATCGCAGGCGGCGGAAAGGGCGCTGCCATTGGAGCCTCGCGGGAGGAGCGGCGGGCGCTGGTGGACAGGTGCTGACTCGGGACGCGACGTGCGTGTCCCAGCCGAGTCGCTTACTGACATTCCGGCTGCAACAACCTTTAACGATCGGAAAGGGTGAGTATTCACGAGACCGGGGGTATGACCGGGATGGCCATCATTATCACGACGATTACAATGCCGACCGGCAGCGAAATCCCAACAACCCCGATCGGTATTAAGCCGACCGCTCCCTGACGGTCGCGGCTCTGTAACATAAAATGGAGCGGTGAACAGCTTCAAAGCGAATCGCCGCGCCTTCCTGAAGGCGGCCGCCGTGGCTGGACCACTCCCGCCTCGCAGCGCTGCGGCGGCGTCGTCGCCAAGCGACACACCCAGTCGACCTGTCACCTATCCAAGACAGTTCAGCGGACGCCAGCTACAAATGCTGGCTTTCCCGTTGGGCGGTATCGGAGCTGGAAGCGTCAGCCTGGGCGGACGAGGACAACTCCGCGACTGGGAGATCTTTAACAAGGCCGACAAAGGCCGTTCGCCGAACTATGCTTTTCCAAGTATCTGGGTACAGGCAGGCGGTGCGAAACCAATAGCCAAGGTTCTGGAAGCCCGACTGCAGCCTCCCTATCAGGCTGCGGAAGGGTTGGGTCCCGGCGAATGCTCCGGGTCTGCAACGTTTCGCCTCCGCCGTGTTCCAAGGGGAGTACCCGCTGGCGCGAGTCGAGTTTCAGGATTCAGCTGTTCCGGTAAAGGTCGAGTTGGAAGCATTCACGCCGATCATTCCGCTGGACGCGGAGGAGTCGCGGGCTTCCGGTGGCGTACTTCGCTACAAGGTGACTAACCCGGGACCGCGCCAAGGCGAATGTCTCGATTGCGTTCTCGATCGACAGCCCTGTGGGCGGGGATCAGAAACGCGTCAATGAGGTCCGTACCGGGTCCGGTCTCCAGGGGATCTACATGCATGCTCCTGAACTGGACGCGAAGGACCCCATGAAGGGATCGTTCGCGATGGCCGTGCTCGACACAGGGGCCGGCAGGCCAGTTAAGCATGATGCGCGGATGGGCGAAGGCTAAGTGGTGGGCCAGTCCGCTGCTGTTCTGGGACGATTTCTCCTGCAGACGGCGAGTTAGATCCCGAAGCGGGTGAGCGGAACACGGTCGGGTCGGTGTGCTTGAAACGCGAGATCGCACCCGGCGCTTCGGCCGCTTACACTTTCCTGCTGGCCTGGCATTTCCCGAACCGCACTCCAGCGGGTTGCGGCTGGACCGCGCCGAAGGGCGAGGAGCAGACGGTCATCGGCAATCATTACTGTGTGCGATTCGCCGATGCCTGGGCCGCCGCCGAGTATGCCGCAACCCATCTCGCTTCACTCGAAGCGCGAATGCGGTCGTTTCTGGATGTGATGCGGGAGACGACGCTTCCTGACGCCGTGAAAGAGGCGGCCATGGCTAACCTCTCCACGCTGGCCACCAATACGTGTTTCCGGACGGCGGACGGCCGGTTCCGCGGCTTTGAAGGAATTCACGATAATAGCGGCTGTTGCTTCGGCACCTGCACGCACGTCTGGAACTACGAAAGCGCCACCGATTTCCTTTTCCCGCAACTGGCGCGGTCGATGCGCGAAGCGGCCTTTGACCTCTCGGACCATCTCAACGGAGTGCTCCCGATCCGGATCGAGCTGCCGGAAGGTAAGCAGACCGGCGGGACAACTGCCGCCGACGGCACGATGGGGCAGATCATCAAGACCTACCTGGACTGGCAGCTATCGGGCGACGAAGCCTGGCTGCGTTCGATGTGGCCCAAGGTGCGGAAGGCTCTTGAATTCTCCTGGGCCTCGGGCGGCTGGGACGGCGACAAAGACGGGGTGATGGAGGGGGTCCAGCACAACACCTACGACGTGGAGTTTTACGGGCCAAACCCGATGTGCGGCATCTACTACCTGGGCGCACTTCGGGCGGGGGAGGAGATGGCCCGGGCAATGGGAGATACGGAGGCGGCTCAGCAGTACCGGACGTCTCTTCGAGAGAGGCAGCCACTGGATCGATGCCAACCTCTTCAACGGGGAATTCTATATCCAGAAGATCGCCGGCATTCCGAAGGACCGGATTGCGCCGCCGCTGCGATCGACCGGCGGCGCCGAGGACACGGAGCATCCGGACTTCCAACTCGGCGAAGGCTGTCTGGTGGACCAGCTAGTCGGCCAATACGTGGCTGACTACTGCGGGTTAGGTCCTCTGGTAAGTTCGAGTAACATTCGGAAGACCCTCGCATCTATCTACCGGTACAACTCGCAAGCGGACTCTGTTCGAACATGAGTCCGTGCAGCGCATTTTCGCATTGAACGACGAGGCGGCCATGGTGATCTGCGCCTACAGCGGTGGCAAGCGCCCCAAGGTTCCATTTCCGTATTTCGCCGAAGTAATGACCGGTTTCGAATACTCGGCGGCGATCCTGATGCTGACCTATGGGATGGTGCAACAGGGCGTCGAGTGTATCGCCGATATCCGCCGACGATATGACGGCGAGCGGCGGAACACGTGGGATGAAGCCGAATGCGGACATCACTATGCGCGGGCGATGGCGGCATGGTCGTCGATCGTTATGTTGAGCGGCGTCCGGTATGACGGGCCGGGGAAGCGCTTGTCGGTCGCGCCGCGGTACCGTAGCAGTCGGTTGGTATCATTCTTTTCCACGGCGAGCGCCTGGGGACGGTTGGCCCATTCGATGCAGGGCGGTGTGGTAAAGTTGACGGTCACACTGCGTTTCGGGAAACTCGCCCTTCAGGCCGTAGAGCTGCGGTCGGCGGGCCGGACGGCTGAGGCAATGAGGAACGGACGTAAGGTTCCGTGTAGCGTGGAATTACGGGGCGGTGTGGCGGTGGTGTCGCTGAAAGAGACGGTGGAGTTATCCGAGCGGGATGAGATCACTGTAATGGTGTAACATGCAGCAATCCAAGCCGCTGTTGATTCTGGTAGGCGGATTTCTTGGCGCGGGCAAGACGAGTCTGATCCTGTGCGCGGCCGACATGCTGATGCGTCAAGGGGCGCGCGTGGCGGTGATTACCAACGACCAGGGCGATCACCTGGTGGATACCCGGCGGGTACGGGCGGAAGGACTTGACGCCGCCGAGATTTCGGGCGGATGCTTCTGCTGCCAGTTCTCGGCGCTAATGGATGCCATCGACCAGGTTCAGCGCTACCAACCCGAGTTCATCTTCGCCGAACCGGTGGGCAGTTGCACAGACCTGGCGGCCACCGTCCTGCAGCCTTTGCAGTCGCTGTACGCGGACCGTTTTCGTGTGGCGCCGTTGACGGTGCTGGTGGATCCGCAGATCGCCCAAAACGCACTCGGCGAGGGGGGTGACTCGCACCTGCGATTTCTGTTCGAAAGCCAGGTTCGGGAAGCCGACGTGCTGTGCTATACGAAAGCGGATCAGTACAGCCATTTCCCCGCGATCTTCGACGATGACCCGCTACGCATTTCAGCGACGACCGCCGAAGGTGTGCGCGAATGGCTCACGTTGGTGTCCAACTGGACGCTTCCGGCCGGCGCGAATATCCTGACCATCGACTATGACCGGTATGCGGCGGCGGAAGCCTCGCTGGGATGGTTGAATGCGAGGGTCGGAATGCAGTTGCGGGTGCCCTCGAGTCCGGCCAACGTGATCGGTCCATTGCTCGAAAGGATGGATGCATCCCTTTCGGAAGCCGGCGTGAAGGTGGTTCATCTGAAGTTGTTCGATGCGACGCCATCTTCGTATCTGAAGGCGGCAATTGTTACGAATGGACAGGAACCATCGGTAGAGGGTGATCTGTTGGCCCCGGCCGAGCGCGGTCACGATTTGTTGATCAACCTGCGGGCGGTGGGCGCGCCAGAACGGCTGCGTTCCACGGTAGAGGAGGCGCTCGGGTTGCTGGAAGGCGAGATTCAGGTGGAGATCAACGCGTTCGCGCCGGCGTACCCGAAGCCGGAGAAGCGAGTGTCGACGGCGCGGAGATAGTTACGGGATACCGCTCCCTCGACGGTCGCGGCTCGGAACTCGGCACCGAGCCGCGACCATGAGGGAGCGGTCACCAGTGTTTCCACCACAACAGCCGCCTCCAGAAACTCGGGCGGGTTGGCGGAGGCCGGTCGAAGCCGATGCGTTCAATCGCCCGGACGAGTTCGGGAGCGATCTCATGAACCAGTCCCATACGAATCCCGATCGGAGGTTCTCGGCGCTCAGTAACATGATGCCCTGATCGATGCCTACCACGTCGCGGGCCACCCATCCGGCTTCGGGGTTGAAGGCATCGGCGAATCCATAGCGCTTGAACAACTGCTTGCCGTACTCCGTGTACAGTTTTCGAATCACGGGCACGCAGATCTCGGGCGCAAACATAAGCGATCCGCCGGCAGCGCTGGGCACCACTGTTCCGTCGATACGAGCGCTGCGGGGAGGCTCGCCCCAGACCGTGTATCCGGCTGCGCTGTCGGAGGCGGTGATGCCCCAAAGATCCGCCGAGTAACTCGGGAAATTGATCGCCAGCTTGTAACAGAACTCCCGCTGGGCGCGCGTTGCGGCTACCGAGTTAGCGAACCAGTTCACCGCATGGGGTGAGTTCTCCTTCAGATGTCGAAAATCGATCCAGGCCTGCGAGTACTGGTGAGTAAACAGAGGGCCGCCGGAGATAAACTTGATGTCTTCGAATTCAATCTCCGGCCGCTTCCAGGCATACCACGATTCCGCAGGTATCGGATGGTCGGGAGATCCGATCGCCAGGAGATACAGGATCATCAATTCGCTGTACGCGTTCCAGCGATAACTGATGAAGCCGGCTTCGGGAGTCCAGCCGTGAGAGAGCAGGTGTGGATCGCCATTCAGCATCCACGGGAAGTCCACCCGCGCGTAAATGAAGCTGGCGAGTGAGGCGATCCGGGCGTCGTCGGAATACTTCTCGCCCGCGAAGATAACTCCGGCGAGCAATAAGGCCGTATCGATGGACGAGATCTCGCTGTTCCAAACGCGCTTTCCGGTATCCGGATCCATGTAGTGATAAAACCAGCCATGAACTATGGGAGCGTCGTTGGCCAGGAACTCGAGGGTGGTGCGCACTCGCGATACGGCCTGTTCGCGCGTGATCCATTTGTGTTCCTCGGCGATGCAGATGGCGGTAAGCCCGAAGCCGGTGGCTGCGATACTGCCGATGTTGGCAGTAGCAGGCTCTGGGCTGCCGTCGACGGGAGCGCGATCCCGAACGATACCGGTCCGGCCCGCCTGCTCCCAGAAGTACAGGAATGACCGGAACTGCATGCGATCGAGAATTTCCCGGTCAGACGCGTTCAACTTGTACGTATTGCCCTGCCAGTTACCGGCGCCCAGAAGAACAGACGCGAGGGCAAAGACTGCCAATGTCCTCACGTAAGAAGGGACGGCCAAGGGGTACGAACCGTTTCCCGCTATGGATTACTCAAGCCGGTAATTCGGCGCTTCCTTCGTAATGATGACGTCGTGAACGTGGCTCTCCCGCAGACCGGCGGAGGTGACTCGCAGGAACCGGGCACGCTCCTGCAACTCCGGGATGGTAGCGCAGCCGCAATAGCCCATGCCGGCCCGAAGTCCTCCGATGAGCTGATACACGAGTTCGGCGAGAGGACCCTTATACGGGACGCGGCCTTCGATGCCTTCGGGCACCAGCTTTCCGCTGCGCTTCCTGGGCATAGCGGTCCGATGAGCCTTGGGCCATCGCGCCGAGCGAGCCCATGCCGCGATAACTCTTGAACGTTCGGCCCTGATAGAGAATCGTCTCGCCGGGACTTTCTTCGGTGCCGGCGAAAAGGCTGCCGATCATGACGCAATCCGCGCCGGCGGCGATCGCCTTGGTGACGTCGCCCGAGAATTTGATGCCGCCGTCGGCGATCAGCGGGACGCCGGTGCCGCGCGCGGCCCGGGCGCACTCGGCGATGGCGGTGATCTGCGGGACTCCGGCGCCGCTCACGACGCGAGTGGTGCAGATGGAGCCCGGCCCGATCCCCACCTTCACTCCGTCCACTCCGAGTTCGATGAGATCGCGCGCGCCTTCGTAAGTGGCCACGTTGCCGGCCAGCAGCTCCACGTCCGGCAGGGCGCGCTTCACGGCGATGACGGCATCCATCACGCGCTGGCTGTGGCCGTGCGCGGAATCGATGGCGAGAACGTCCACCTTGCGCGCCACCAGTTCCTTCGCGCGCTCCAGGAAATCGCCGCTGGAGCCGAGCGCAGCGCCGACGCGCAGGCGTCCCTGGGCGTCCTTGGCGGCGCTCGGATACTTCAATTTCTTCTGAATGTCCTTGACCGTGATCAGGCCCTTCAGCATGTAACTGATCGTCCACCACCAGCAATTTCTCCACGCGGTGCCGTGCAGGATCTCGCGGGCCTCTTCGAGCGTTGTCCCCACCGGGACGGTGATGAGGTTGTCCTTGGTCATCGCGGCGCGAAACCGGCTGGTCGAAGCGAGTTTCAAAACGCAGGTCGCGGTTGGTCAGGATGCCCACCAGCCGGCCGTTCTTGGTAACGGGAACGCCGGAAATCCGGTACCGCTTCATCATCTCGAGCGCGTCGGATATCTTCTGCTCGGGATCGATGGTGACCGGATCGACGATCATGCCGCTTTCACTGCGCTTCACGCGGTCCACTTCCTCGGCCTGCCGCTCGATGGACATGTTCCGATGGACGATGCCGATTCCGCCCTGCTGCGCCAGCGCGATGGCCAGATGGGATTCGGTTACGGTGTCCATGGCGGCGCTGACCATGGGAATATTCAACGGGATCTGCCGGGTCAGCCAGGTACGCGTGTCGGTGTGGGCAGGGACGATGGCGCTGCGGGCGGGCTGCAGCAGAACGTCGTCAAATGTCAGTCCTTCTGGGATTATCTCCGGAATCATGACGAGGTGATTTCATGATAACAGCGCGGTGGCGGTGCCTGCCCGTTTTGCGAGCAAGTTGGCGCACATCCCGGCTGGACGTTTTAAACTGGAATTTGGTGCGTAGTTTTTCTGGCTTCATCCTCCCGCTAGTCTGTTTCAGCGCCTGGTCCACCCCGCTTCCGCCGGTGGTGTGTCCAGCCGGAGGTCCGGTGGGGAGCGTCGACCTGCGGCTGACTTCCGCTCGCGGGGGAAGTGAAGCGCTGCCGCTCCGCACCATCAACCGGCTGGAGGAAGGCGATTCGGTCTTGTACCGCCCGCTGCTGAGGTCGGGCGAACGGCGCAAGGGAGACGTCGCGTTCGTGCTGGTTCCCGCCAATCGCGCCGCCGCGGGCGAGAAACTGCTGGTGCTGGAGCCCAAGCCCGCCAACCAGCCGCAACAGTGGAAGGTGCCGTGGCGCGTTGCCGTGGTCGCATTCGTGTACGGGCCTTCGGGTCTGGATACGAAGAAGGTGAGGAACTTCCTTTCCCGCGACGAGGAACTGGTGGCTCAACTGGCCGATTACGCCGAAAAGACCGCGCAAACGGAAGCTCTGATCGCGGCCCTGGCATCGCCCAACAGTTCCGCCGCCGCTGTGCAATCGGCCCTGCAAGGGTTCTCCTCGCAGTATGGCTTGAGCGTGCAGTTGGATCGGAACGCCTCGCCGAACCAGCAGGCCATGACTTTATTTCGGACCTTGAATCCAGCCATCGCTAGCTACGATCCGATCTCGCCGCAAACGTCGCAACAAGTAGGGCAGGCGGCCAGCCTGGCGGCATCTGTGGCGACGTTGTTCTTCGGCAGCCCCGTAGGGCTCGCGGCCGGGGGCACGGCGATGCTGCTGGAGTTGCGGTCCGTGGCGTTTCCAAAGGCGGAGTTCCGGTCGTCCTTCTCACAAACGCTGCCGGGCGATGGCCTGGGGCTTTGCGGGCGGCGTGATCCTCCTGCCCCCCACACGCGGGTGGCGTATCTATGGGCCACACGAGTGCCCAATGCCGGACCGCCGCAACTCTTGGTGGACAAGGCCAACTCCCTGCCCGGGGGGCTGAAGTCGCCCCTCACCGTCAACGTTTCGGAGCCCGATTGGAAGGTGGTGGATCGAGCACGCAATTGGGTCCTCCTGCCGGAAACGGGGAAACCGCTGCCGGTGAGTGTCCAGAAACTCGCCGACATCAAGAGTCTGGAGGTTGACCTGACTCACGTCAAGCCGGGACGATATGGACTCGCGGCCAATTGGGATTGGGACCGGTTTCAGGTGAAAGGAACGGTCGAGGTCCGTCCCCTGGCCGATTTCTCATCCACGCGGCCGGTGGCAGCCTCGCAGGATCTGCTGGTTGCAAGGACCGGAAAGGTGCCGGTGACCATGGAAGGAAGCGATTTCGAGTTCGTCACCAAGGTGGAGATCGAGAAGGTCGACGACAAGTTCGCCACGCCCGCGCCCGTGCCGTTCATTCTGCCGGACGGCTTGCGGCGAGGTCCGCAGGAGAAGATGGAAATGCAGATCAACACCATCGATCTCGATCCGGGACGCTACAAGCTGCTCCTCACACAGGTGGACGGGAAAGCCCATGGTGTGGACCTGAAAATACTGCCCGCGCCGCCCACCATTGAGAATCTGCCCGTGATTCTGAACCAGGGAACATCGCATATCGAGTTCCGGTTGAAAGGGAAGCGGCTGGACTTGTTGAATCGGCTTGAAGTCGCCCACGGAAAAGCGGAACTTCGCGCGGCGAACGGGGATCCGGCAGAACGGATCTTGGCGCTTACGATGGCGCCCGAGATCGCAGCCGGGACCAGCCTTTCGGCCAAGGGCTACATTCAGGACCGCAGCGAGCCTCTGACATTCACGGATGCCGTGCGGATCGTCGGGCCCCTGCCGCAGATCACTGAGGTTCGTGTGTCGCAACCGGCGGATCAGGATGTCCAACTCGAACCGGGCGAACTTCCCGGCGGCATGTATCTCAGCGCGATGATCCGCGCCCAGCATCTGCAATCGAACAGCCTGGTTAAGCTGGGGTGCGAACAGCCTGGATTCGGAACGTTGACGCTACGATTGGGCGAGCGGACCGGGGCGCTGAGCCTCCAGCAAATTGCACCGGACCAGTTGTTCCTCTCCTTCGATTCCAGCGCGTGGCTGAACGGATGTTCGTTGCAGGTTACGGTGGCCAACGGCCGCGAAGGTGAATCGCCGGCATATTCACTAGGCCGGATTGTTCGGGTTCCCAGGATCGAGCGATTCGAGCGCGTGATGGACAGCACCGAAGACGGCGGCTACCACGCGATGCTCACGGGCCAGAACCTGGAGACCATCGAACGCGTAGGTTGGACCCCCGATTCAGGGGAGGCGGTGACGGCACTCCCGCTTCCGGTTGCGGGCGAGGCATCGAAACAGACCCTGGACGTCAAGATCGCCCCGCCGGGGGATCCGCCGGGGACGTTGTGGGTATGGCTGCGAGGACAATCGAATGCTCGGGCCACACGTGTGCGGCCCTAAGACTTCCGTCTACATATCCGATAGAGCCGCCACCAGCGCGCCCTTGGCGGCTGCGTAGAGTGGATTCGACGCCATGCGGACTTCCGAAATGGCCACCGGGAAATCGGAGGCGCGGAGGGCCTTCTCGAAGCGCTCGCGGAAACCGTTCGGCATAGCCGTTCCGCCGCTCAGAACCAGCGGCACGGGCCGGCCGATCCTGGGTATATTGCGCGTCCGGGCAAACGCATCCTTCAGGCTGTTCACCAGCGTCGCGATCAGATCGTCGTAGTAGACGCCAATCACCTGGTGGATCTTGTCAGTCTGCATCCCATTGAGATGGAAGGATTCCTCTTTGATCAGCCGGATGTGGTTGGCGCGTTCGCCGGTCAGTGCCGCTGCGCTCGAGTCGATGAAGTCGCCCGCTTTCGGAACACTGAAACTCATGACGGGCACCGAGAGGTAAGCCATGGCGACATTACAGAGCCCGCCACCGCAGCTGATTCCAATCCCGGTGTAATTGGAACTGTCCAACTCGCCGAAAATCACCGCGAGCCCTTCATTGATCGAGCGGGTCTGGTAACCCAGTTCCGATAGCAACTGCCGCAGTGTCGATTCATGGAATGTGAGCGACTCTTCGCCCCCTAGCGGAGCGGCGGGAACGGTGAAGCACAGCCGCTGGCCTTCCTTTGCCGGGCCCGCCATCGTCGTTATGATCTGCCGGATTAGGGTGAGGCTCTCGGGTTCTTTGGGGTCGAGTGTGCCGTGGGTCATGGGGCGGCGGACTTCCATTCCCATCAACTCGGCGAACTTCTCGCTCTCGTTGCCATGGACGATGATTTCCGAGTGATGAACACTGTGCGGAATTCCCTCTTTCTCCAATACCGACGCCGTCAATTTCGAAAACGGCATGCTGACGAACGCGTTCAATTCGCTATCGAACTGGTACTCGTCGCCGGATCGATGCGCCACGGCTACGCGGCTGGTACCGACATCGAGACCCACTGCGGGACTATCAATTGTTTTTGAAGCTTTCATCCTGACTCTCCTCGTTCGAGCGCAATTGAGCGCTGGTGATTATTCTGCGATATCTCTCATGCATTTGCTCGCACCAAGCCGCGGTGGTCAACCCGGCGGAACGCGCCTGGCTTGCCGTCAGTTCACTGGCCATCAGGAGCCCGCTCCAGGGCCGGCCCATGGCCTTGAGAAACGCATCATCGTAATCGAACCCAAACTGAGTAATGCTTGGCACGGGTTGGGCGTAGTTGTCGGGCAGACCGAGGGCGGCAAATGGAAAGCCGGATGCCCAATCGGTGTGGTATCCGATCCGCCAGTTCTGCGGATTTACGGAGACTTGGGCGTGAGTTACGCAATTGGACCCGGGAATCCAGAAACGGCCCCGCAACATGTCGGTCAGGACCCTGGCGGCATGGATTTGTGCTGCACTCATCGGCAGCGAAGCGTCGGTCTGAGCCTCGAAAGCAACCGAAAGGAAGCTGGCGTTCAAGTTGATGTAGGTACCGTTGGAATCGGACCACACCGACCGGCCGGAATGGTTTGCAATCCCTTCCTCTCGTACCACCCGGAACACGCGCCCAAAACGGTCGATCACGAAATGGTACGACTGCTGTGAACGTACGTAGTCCAGCAGGTTGCGTCCGATCCGTTGAATCATTCCGGCTTCAGAAGCTTCGAAAGGCAACTGGAGGCTTTCCGTGGAATGGAATACAATTCCGGTGGGCCGCGTCCTCCATTCAACCGGCTGGTCGGCATTGGGACCAGCGGATTTGACTGCAAAAACCGGGTAAGAACTCCGCGGCTTTCCGGTCACGGAATACGCGTTTTCGATGCGAAGACCGTTGCTATAAAGTTCGAATCCCGCAGTTCTTTCAACTGGCCACACCACCGGAGTGGCAGAATCCGTCGCGTCTCCGGACCTGTGGAGGCTCAAGGGTCCACGGGCGCGGGAGGGTGTATATGCGGGAACAAAAAAGGACGCCCAAAGAACGGCCGACACGACAATTCGCCACCCGCCCAAGCGACGAAACCGTTCGTTGATTCGCATCCCGGGCCCGGTGTGGGCAGCCTGACGGAGAAAGCGGAGCCGGTCCACAGGGTCAGTGATCCGCTTGGCACGCCATTCGATCAGCGCACCGAGTTTTGGCCCCGACGTGTTCCCGAATGCACCCATGTGCTTACTGCCTAAGTGCTTTCCTATACAGAATCTTCTCCGTCCAAACCGGTGCGGACAAGTTCCAGAAACTGGATTCTGGGTATTTACTCTCATTCTAGATCGAAGAACCTCCCTTGGGGGTATTAACTCGGGCGATACCGGAGGTATTTTCGATGGAAGTTCCTCAGACTTGAAATGGTTTGCCCGATTCTTCGTCCAACGGAATATAGGAAACTTCCTCAGCGGCCGACCACCGGTCCGCCCGCCGGGAGGAACCAGGTGATTGTGTGACTATTTCCGACTTCCATCAATTCGGTGCGAAACACACGGAGACGGGCGCCTTGGCCAAGGCCCTGGACCATCTGGGAGTGGTCGCGCCCCACACGGGCAAGCCTTACAGCGAAGAGTTGCTTTTCGGGCTCGGGGGCGGCATCGGATTCGGGTATTTCCTGTTTGAAAAGAGCGGCAAGCACCCAATCCATCTCGCCACCCGGATCCACACCAAAGAAACGGAACGGCCGGAGTTCTTGCAGCAGATTGCCGCGCGGATCGGGTCGCCGGTTCGCACCCAGAACTCATCGAGCGCTTCCGCTGCATCCACCAATTTGCGACGACTGCTCGAGACCGGGCAGCCGCCCATTGTTTCGGTAGACCCAACCCGGCTACCCTACCTGGGTCTGAATAGCGCACTGCATACGTACTACTGCGTGCTCGCCTTCGGCATTGACGAGGGGACTCAACGAGTGCTGCTATCGGACCGCGCGAAAGAGGCGGTCTCGGTGACCGAAGAGGAGTTCCGCCACGCGCGGGAGAGTAGCTGGTCGCCGAAATACCGCACCATCAACATCGAGAAGCCCGCCGCGGAGCCGGATATCCGCCAGGCTGTAACGGAGGCCATCCGGCAGTGTTGCGAGCAGATGAAGGACGGGCTCGGGATCACTAATTTCGGCCTGCGGGGGTTGGAGAAGTGGGCCCTGGTGATGACCAGTTCGAAGGAGAAGAAGAGCTGGCCCAAGATCTTCTCACATGGTCCGAACTTGTACGAAGCCCTCTACTCGATGTTCATTCAGATCTCCGGCCGCAGCGGGACGGGGAATGCGCAACGCTCATTCTACGCGACCTTCCTGGAGGAGGCGGCGAATCTGCTCTCGAATCCCGGGTTGCGCGACGCCGCGCAGAGCTATCGCCGTGCCGACGAGGTGTGGAGGGACGTGGCGGACGCGCACCTTCCGGGATCGGTCCCGGTGTTCGCCGAAGCCCGCAGGTTGTCCCTCCGGCGAATGGAACTTTTTGAATCGGAAGGGCCAAAGGCGTTCGGCGAAATTCAGAATATACGCCAACGGTTGGAGCAGATCGAAAGTGAAGTGTCCAATTCGTTCCCGCTGGGGTTCCAGGAATCCAGAGCGTTATTGAGCGACCTGCGCCAGCGAATTCTTAAACTTCGGGATGTGGAGGCCGAAGCTCTCCGGATCCTGGAGACCGCCATCGGAGTGAGCACGACTCCGGCGCCGGTTACAGAGACGATGGAGGTATCGGTCGAAGAAGCGCTGGAGACCGAGCCGGACCCAGTGCCGCCCGAATCTAGACCCGAGCGGGAAGAGCCCGTGTCGATGCGGGAGCCGGGGGTTCATGTGCTGGATGAGGGCTGACTGCGTCCAGAAGTTGGGCCTATTCCACGATGGATCGGAGCTATACTCAACCAGACGTTCATCTGAAGCGGCAAGATGACGTCTTTAGATGCCCTACGTTCTCGGCTTCGATCACGATCTGTTCCTGAGCTACGCGCACACCGACAGCGCGGAGTGGATCCGCGCCCTCGAGCAAAGCCTGCGCCAGCAACTGCGGGAACGCCTCGGGGCGGACGTGGACATCTGGCAGGACACCAACAATATCCGTTTCGGGCAGAACTGGCCCGACGAGATTAACAACGCGATTTGGAGCGCCGCGGCATTCCTGGCCGTCATCTCCCCCGGTTACCGCACTTCCGAGTGGTGCGGCGGCGAACGCAAGACCTTCCTCGACCACTGCAAAGCCGGCAACCAACTCCAGGCGGGCAGCTTCTACCGCTTTCTGAAGCTGGTGAAGCTGCCCTGGCCGGGAAACGCCCATGAGAAGTTCCACCACGAACTCCAGCACATAGACTTCTTTGAACGCCACCCCGGAACCGGCGTCGAAGTGGAATTGACTCCGGGTACGAACGAGTTTCGTGCCCGTGTCGCTGATGCCGCCTCTGCCATCGCAGCACTGCTGGTCGAGATGCGCCGCCGCCGTGAATCGGTGTTCGTGGCCGCAGCCACCCCAGACTGTTCCAAAGTTCGCTCCGCCCTGAGGGCCGAGCTCCGCGCCCTGGGCTACGACGTCCGGCCCGACGGCCCCATTGACGACGGCTTCGGCGACGACCTGATCAAGGAGGACATCCAACCCGCGATCCTGAGCGCCCATCTACTCGGCGGCGTCTACGATCCTTTTGTCGATCACCAGATCGATCTCGCCGTGGAACTCGGCAAGCGGCTTGTCTTCTGGTTCACCCCCGAAGCTCTGACTACCCAGGACCAGCGGCAGCGCAGTCTGGTCGAGTCCGTCCGCCTCGGAAAACGCCAGCAGGGCCAGTGGTCGCTTCTCACGAACGCTTCGCCGCGGGCCAATATCCTCGATCTGCTTGGAATGCTGCGTCCGCAAGCCGTCAACGCGGACGCAAAGGTCGATTCCGGTCTTGTCTACCTTCTCTGCGATCCTACGACGCCCGAGGATGCCGATTTTGCCCGGCAGCTCCAGGAAGACATCGGAACGGCTGAAGGACTGCGCGTGGAAGTCCCCCTGGCAGAATCCCCCGGCGTTTCCGCGCGCCCGGATCTGCACCAGAAACTGTTGCGCGAGGCCGACGGCCTGCTCCTGTATCGCAAGGTCGCCCCGGAGCGGTGGCTTTACCAAACCCTGCCCGAGGTCGTCTATGCTGAGCGTCTCTACCAGCGCCCGCAACTTCGCTCGAAGGGTTTCCTGTTGAACGACGCCTCGGTATTGCAGGGCTTTTCGGGCGTGCCCCTCTTCCTTCAATCGCCAGAATTCAGCTTGAAGGATATCGAGCCATTCCTGGCTCCCCTGCGCGAGCGAGGCACGCATGTTACTGGCTGATCTCCTGGTTTCCGTCGATCACCCGTTCCCCGGGTTGCGTCCCTTCGAAACCAGCGAGGCACTGCTGTTCTTCGGACGCGAGGAGCACACGCAGGAACTCCTGCGGCGCTTGGCTGACGGGCGCTTTCTCGCGGTGGTGGGGACATCGGGCAGCGGGAAGAGCTCCCTGGTCCGCGCCGGGCTCCTTCCCGCCCTCTACCGGGGCTATCTCGTCGGGTCCACCACTCACTGGCGTATCGCCGTCATGCGGCCTGGTGCCGCTCCGATCGAGAATCTCTGCGCCGCCCTGGCCGATCCCGATGCGCTCGGCGATGGCGACCAGGGTCGGCCGCCTCGAACTCCTCCAGTCGAGCAGCCTCGGGCTGGTGGAGGTTGTCCGTGCATCGAAGCTGGACCCCGGCGAGAGCCTGCTCATCGTTGCCGACCAGTTCGAGGAACTCTTCCGCTACCAGCGACAGGCGGCCGGCGGAGACAGCGCCGCCGAGGCGGCATCCAAGGCCGCGCTCTTCGTGAGCCTGCTGCTCCAGGCCGCCGAGCGGTTCGACTCCCGGATCTATGTCGTGCTCACCATGCGCTCGGACTTTCTAGGCGACTGCTCCCAGTTCCCCGGCCTGCCCGAAGCATTGAGCCACAGCCAGTATCTGATTTCCCGGTTGAACCGGGAACAGCGCCAACAGGCTATTGAGCGTCCACTGCATCTGGCGGGCGCCGGCATTACGACGCCGCTGGTGGAGCAACTTCTGAATGATTCGGGCGACGAAGCCGTCACGCCCGGCGCGATCGCCCGGGGCGGCACGCCCGATCCGCTACCCGTCCTGCAGCACGCCCTCATGCGGACCTTCGGCCAGTGGAAAGCGGGAGGCGCGCAGGGCGATCTCGATCTCTCGCATTACGAGGCCGTCGGCGGCATCCCGGACGCCCTGAACCGGCATGCCGAGTCGATCTATGGGAAGCTAGCCGCGGCGGGCCAGCTGTGGGCCGAAAAGATCTTCCGCTGTCTGACGTCCACCGAATCAGGCCGGCCGGTCCGCCGGCCAACCCGGCTGAATCGACTCTATACGATTGTCGGCGCAGTGAGCGACGTCCGACCGTGCTGCAGTGGATGATGTGCTGCGCAGCTTTCTGGAACGTGAGAATTCTCTCCTCGCCTCGAGTTCGAAGGCGGGGCTCCAGCCCGAAGCCGAGATCGACATTCCTCATGAGAGCCTCATCTGGAAGTGGCAGCGGTTACAGGAGTGGGTGCGCAAGGAGGCGGTGAGCGCCGAGTGGTATCTCGACCTCGTCAACGATACCAGCCGGTTCCGTAGGGGAGAGTCCGGGTTGTGGCGTGGCGCCACCCTCGCCCGTGCCCTTGCGTTGCGGCGCACCGAGGGCTGGAACGAATCCTGGGCCGCGCAGTATCATCCTTCGGCCGATACTTCCTACGCGGACGCATTGCAGTTTCTCGAACGGAGCCGCAACGCCCAGATTCGAGAGCGATGGATCTGGAGTGATCGCCATCGGCGTTGCTCTAGTGGTCTCTGTCGTGCTCAGGAGGCGGAGGAGTTCCGGTCTTGCAGACCCAGGTCAGCGATCTCAAGAGCCGGGAGGAGAGAGCGGCCGAAATACCCGAGGTGGCCGAGAAGACGGCGTTACTCGCCCGCACCACCTCGCCCGAGGAGCGAAGAGAGCTGGAAAAACAGATCCAGGAGGCGAAGGCAAGCGAACAGTCCAGAAGACGGCCGATCAGCTGAAGGAGCAGCGGGACCTGGCGGCCAAAGCGGCCGCCAGCGGCGCCGACCTGAGCGAGCGTCAACAAGGTTCTTCAAGACCGAGCGAACCAATTGGAAGCCCGTGTCAAGAAGCTCGAACAGGACCTCGACGGACGAACGCGCCATCCACGCAAGTGCGCAGGACGCTTACGACACCGCCGGTCGGGAGACCGGCCGGCTGAGGTTGCAACTGGACCAGGTGACAAGGAACGCGATGCGCTCAAAACGCGGCCGGTAAGGCTCCGGCACCGAAAGAGCCGCCCGCCGTCGAACTCCCGGCGCGGAAACCCCGGTACGGTCCGCACCAACCCGCTCGACGGCCTGGACTACGTCTGGATCCCGCCCGGCGAGTTCCAAATGGGCTGTTCGCCCGGCGACACAAGAGTGCTCCGACGACGAGAAGCCCCTGCACCCGGTCAAGATCTCGAAGGGATTCTGGATGGGACAGACCGAGGTGACCCAGAGTGCGTATGAGAAGCTGATGGGGGAGAACCCGAGTCATCTTCAAAGGGCCGCAACTCCCGTGGAATAGGTGCCTTACGATCAGGCGGCACGGTACTGCAAGGCCGTGGGGGGCCGTTTGCCCACCGAGGCCGAGTGGGAGTACGCAGCAAGAGCCGGCTCAACGACCGCGCGTCTATGGGGCATTGGATGCGATTGCCTGGTACGCCGGCAATAGCAGACCACTCACCCGGTGAAACAGAAGTTGCCGAACGCGTGGGGGCTGTATGACATGCTGGGGAATGTTTGGGAATGGGTGGCCGATTGGTACGATGCCAGGTACTACCAACAGAAGGTGCCTACCGATCCGCCTGGTCCGGCGAACGGTGAGTACCGGGTTCTGCGGGGCGGTTCCTGGGTACAACGATCCTAGGTACGTCCGCGTCTCGGTCCGTGACAGGTTCGAGCCTACGTACCCGGACCGTCGTATGTCGGGTTCCGGTGTGCCGGGGAATTGCGTTAAGTGTTTAGAGTTTTGAGTTTAATCGGGGGGATTCAAAGGGGGCTAGTCCGCAGAGGTGCACGCCCCTCGTGGGGGATTGATCTCACATATCGACAAAGTATAGACTGTAGTATATACTGTTGTCGAGAGGGTGAATGCCTACGACTCGGATTGCAAAGCTGTTTCGGAATGGCGCAAGCCAAGCCGTTCGACTCCCGGTCGAGTTCCGGTTCGAAGGCGATGAGGTCTTCGCCACACGCGATGAGATCACCGGCGACGTTGTACTGTCGATGCGACCGGGCGCCAGGACGTGGGGCGAGTTTTTCGAACTCATGCGATCCATCGAGCTTCCCGCGGACTACATGGCTCAACGCCCGATGAACGTGGCGCCCGTTGATCGCGATTTGTTCGGTGACCAGGAGGGCTGACGCTTGCTTCACATGCTCGACACCGACACCGCAAGCTATGTGATCAAAGGCAGGGATCCCGCCGTGGAGGCCCGGCTGACGGCCATGGAGCCTTCGACAATCTGCATCTCGGTAATCACACGCGCCGAACTGCTGTACGGTTTGAAACGCCTGCCCGCCATCCATCGATTGCACGCCGGAGTACGCCTGTTCCTCCGGATCGTGCGGGCGCTTCCTTGGGATGCGGAAGCAGCGGATTTATACGCCGATATCCGCCACCAACTGATAACGCTAGGCCGCCCGATCGGGGAACTGGACATGATGATTGCCGCGCATGCGCTGTCGGTTGGGGCCGTGCTGGTCACCAATAATACGCGGCATTTCGGACAGATCGAGGCTCCGCTCATGTTGGCAAACTGGCGCAACGACCCTGCCTGACGTGTACCATAATCGTCAGGTATGAAGATCCGCGAAATCCGTGCGTTCGGCCTCAAGGGCCGCACCCCCGAAGGGGGCTGGTCCAATGAGTTGCAGCCCGAAGATTGTGTCCACACCATCGTCGCCGTCCTGACCGACGACGGCCACACCGGCTGGGGCAGCGTGTTCACCAGCGAGGCTCTGGTCAAGGCTGCCCTCGCGGTCCTGCGCCCCCTCTACGAAGGCGAGAACGCAGCGGAACCCGAACGCGTCAGCGAGAAACTGCACCAGAACACCTTCTGGCAGGGCCGCGGCGGATCCATCACACACGCCATCAGCGGTATCGACATGGCCCTATGGGACCTGCTCGGCAAAGTCTCCGGTCAACCGGTGGGAAGGTTGCTCGGAGGACGCTATCGCGAACGTGTCCGGCCCTACGCTTCGCTGCTGATGCGCGAGCCGGAACAGATGGCCGGCGAGCTTCTGCCGGTCAAAGCTCAGGGATTCCGCGCCTTCAAGATCGGCTGGGGACCGTTCGGCAAACGCAGCGCCGCCGTGGACGAGGCCATCGTCGCGGCCGCGCGGGAGGCCGTCGGGGCGGAATCGCTGCTCATGGTGGACGCCGGCGCGAGCGACGCCTTCTGGCCCCAGAGCTACAAATGGGCGCTGCGGACAGCCGAGATGCTGGGCGACTACGACGTGTACTGGTTCGAGGAGCCGCTGCCGCCTGACGCTTTGGACGATTATGTCGCGTTGCGGCGCGCCGTGACCGTGCCCATCGCGGGCGGCGAAGTGCTCACCCGCCGCCAGAGCTTTCAGCCGTGGCTCGAAGCAGGGGCGTTCGACATCGTGCAGCCCGACGTCACCAAGGTCGGCGGACTCAGCGAAGAGCGCCGGATCGCCTGGATGGCACGGGAACACGGGGTCCGGTTCATCCCGCACGGCTGGAACACCGCGGTGGGGCTCGCCTCCGACTTACAGATCGCGTCGGCTTTCGCGGACACGGACCTGGTGGAGTATCTGACGGGTTCGCCGTTCATCGACGAGATCGCGGCCGGGGGCTGGCATCTCGATGCGGACGGCATGCTGCCCGTACCGGACAAGCCGGGTCTGGGAATCGAGATTAATCTTGCGGCGCTGGCCGAATACTCGCGAGCTGATGTTTCCGGGTTGTAGCCCTCCACAGAAAGTAGAACGGCACACCCGCCGCGGTCAGCAGCAGCGCGGCGATGGAGGTCTTGGGCTGGTTCACCAGGGCGTCCACCAGGAACCACGCCGAGACGATCAGGAACGCCCAGAGCGTCGCCGGATAGCCCCACATCCGATAAGGGCGCGGGGCATCCGGTAACTTGCGCCGCAGCACCACCACCCCGGCGACGCTCATCGCATAGAACAGCCAGGCCGACAGGATCGTATACGAAGAGAGCGTCTCGTAGGAGCCGCTGAGGATGAGCACGCCGGTCCAAACGGCCTGCACGGCGATGGCGAACGAAGGCGTTTCAAAGCGCGGGTGAATGTGCCCGAAACGGGTGAAGAAGAAGCCGTCGCGGGCCTGGGCGAACGGGATCCGGGCCCCGGTGAGGATGCATCCGTTGATGGCTCCGATGATCGACATCAGCACCACCGCCGAGAGCGCGGTGGCTCCGCGCGGCCCCAGAACCCGCTCGGCCACTGCAGCGCCGACGCGCTCGGAACCGGCGATCTCGGGCAACGGTCAGCACGTTCATGTAGGCCAGGTTCGCCGTGACATAGAGGAGCATCACCACGCCCATCCCCAGCGCCAGCGAGCGCGGCAGGTTCCGATTCGGATCCTTCACCTCGCCGGCCACGAAGCTGACGTAGCTCCATCCGTTGTAGGCCATCAGGCAGGCGGCCATGGTGAATCCGATGCCGGTGTAGGAGAACGAGGGCAGCGACGACGCGGAGGTCGCCGAATGTGTGGGGATCAGGAACGCGGCGCCGATCACCAGCGCCAGTCCGGCGATCTTCAGCGATGTGAAGATCCGCTGGATCCACGCGCCCTCGCGCACGCCGATGTAATTGAAGGCCGACAACACCGCTACCAGCGCCACTGAAACGGCATCGCGCAGGGCGGGGCTGAGCGGGATGAAGTGGGCGAGATAGATGGAGAATCCGACCGAGAGAAACGCGATCCCCCCGGGGATCACGGCCAGCACGAAGACCCAGCCGCACAGAAAGGCGCACCATTCGCCGTAGGCTTCGCGCAGGTACACGTACTGGCCCCCGGTGGCCGGCATCATCGCGCCGAGTTCGGCATACGCCAGCGCGCCGAAGTACGAGAGGATCCCCGCGGCCACCCACACCGCGATGATCGCCGGGCCGGACGGAAGGGCCCGCGCGATCAGGTTGGGGAGCAGGAAAATTCCCGATCCAATGACGATGCCGATGACGATCAGCGTCGCGTCGATCAGGCCGAGCTTCCGCGGCAGTTGGTCCATGCGGCTATTTCGCCGGGACCGCGTGCTGCCGGACGTACGCGTCCACCGTCGATTCCGTGCCGCCGATGTTGGCCGCCGTGGGACCGAGATAGTGGAACGCCTCGGCGTACTCGACGCCGTATTGCTTGCCGAGTTCGCGATCCTTGGCCAGCACGAATTCGCGGATGTAATTGCGGTCGGCCGTGCGGTCGTCATCGCCGAGCAGCGGCAGTTTCTTACCCTGCTTGGCGAGTTCGGCCCTCAGCCGCGATCCGTGGTGTCCGCCGGGTCCTTTGGCGACGTTGCAGATGTTGGCGTCGATCTTCGTTCCCACGGTCCCGCTGATATCGACGACGCGGGTGATCTCCGGACGGCGGGCGAAGTAGTACTTGTCGGTGACCGCGTGCGCGGGAAATCCCGCGGCGATCTGCTCCGGGTAGTCGTGGACGCGTCCCGCCATCCAGCAGGCGGCCTCGACGCAGTGGGCCAGCACGTAGTGGTCGGGATTCTCTTCGTCGTGCGCCCACGGATCGTAGCCGAAGACCGTGTCCACCTTGAGGTAGCGGATCAGGAAGATGAAGCGGCAAATCAGCTCATTGCGCGAGATGTCGCTCATGCGGTGGTTGTTGTAGTTGAGCCCGAAATCGCGCTTCAGGCCCATGACGCGGGCCTGTTCGGCCACTTCGCGCTCATTGCGCAGGACATTCTCGCCCACCGTGCCGGGCACGCCGACATCGTCGCCCATGTCGTCGTTGGTGGCGCGAATCATGTAGCCGGTGTAGCCTTCCTGAATCAGTTTGGCGACGGTCCCGGCGCACAGCAGTGCGAGATCGTCGGAATGGGGTTGGATGGCCGCCAGCACTTTACCCTTGTGCGGCAACCCGGTGCGGGCCCGTTCGAGAAAGGGGGCTGGCTGTGCCTGGAGCTTGAAGACAGAGAGTCCGGCCAGGGCGCCGGTCAGGAATTCGCGGCGATGCATATCACGTCATTATATGCATCGTGGCGCACACACTCTTGCGTGCCGTCTCGGTACCTGACGAGACTGCGTCGGCAAGAGTGCCGACGCTGCACGCTGAGAGCGTGCGCCACGTCGCGCAACTTGGGGTGCATCCCACAAGCGGTCCCGGACATGCTGAAATAGAAAAGATACCCCTCCCGGAGGATCCAAAGAATTGAACAAAGCAGTCCTCGCCCTGGAGGACGGAACAGTCTTCGAGGGCAGAAGCTTTGGTGCGCAAAAAGACAGCTACGGCGAAGTTGTTTTTAATACGGCCATCACCGGATACCAGGAAGTCTTCACCGACCCCTCCTATTCCGGGCAAATCGTCATTCTGACCAATCCCCAAATCGGCAATTACGGCGCCAACCATTTCGACAATGAGTCGCGAAAGCCGTTCATCGAAGGGCTGGTGGTCCGCGAATTTTCCCCCATCGCGAGCAACTGGCGATCGGAAGAGGCCGCCAACCTCTTTCTCGCCGAAGCCGGGGTGCCCATTGCCGCTGAAATCGACACGCGCGCTCTGGTCCGCCACCTCCGTTCGCGCGGCGTAATGCGCGGGGTGCTGTCGGGCGCTGGAGGCGATGCCGAAGCCCTGGTCCGCCGTGCCCGCGAGATCCCCTCCATGGCCGGTCTGGAACTGGCCACCCGCGTCTCCACCACGGCGAAGTACGAATGGTCGCTTGGCGTGGAGAACTGTTCCCCGTCCGAATTGACCGGCCAGCCCGTCGAGCCCTGCTGCCACGTGGTCGCCTACGACTTCGGCATCAAGCACAATATTCTCCGGCGTCTGGTCCACACCGGATGCCGGGTCACCGTGGTCCCGGCCGCTACCTCCGCTGAGGACGTGCTCGCCCTGAACCCCGATGGGATCTTCCTATCGAACGGGCCCGGGGATCCCGAGCCGCTCCAGCATCAGGCCGCGCAGGTCCGCAAGTTCATCGGGAAGAAGCCCGTGTTCGGAATCTGCCTGGGACACCAGGTGCTCGGGCTGGCGCTCGGCGGCAAGACCTACAAGCTGAAGTTCGGGCATCGCGGCGCGAACCATCCCGTGCTCAACAAGATCACCAACCGGGTGGAGATCACGTCGCATAACCACGGCTTCGCCGTGGATCCCGATTCGCTCAACGTGAACGAACTCGAACTCACCCACGTGAACCTGAACGACGAAACGCTGGAAGGCTTCCGGCATCGGAATTACCCCGTGTTTTGCGTCCAATACCACCCGGAGGCCGCCCCCGGCCCCCACGATTCGCACTACCTGTTCGACGAGTTCTTCCGCCTGATGAAGGAGGCCCAGTAAGTGCCGCGACGCAACGACCTCCACCGCATTCTGATCGTCGGTTCCGGTCCCATCATCATCGGACAGGCCTGCGAGTTCGATTACTCCGGCGCACAGGCGTGCAAAGCTCTGCGGTCCGACGGCTATGAAGTGATCCTGATCAACTCCAATCCGGCGACGATCATGACCGATCCGGAGCTGGCCGACAAAACCTACATCGAGCCGCTCACCGTCGAGTTCGCCGCCGAGGTGATCCGTAAGGAGCGGCCCGACGCGCTGCTCTCCACCGTCGGCGGGCAGACGGGCCTGAATCTGTCGGTGGCGCTGGCGGAAGCGGGCGTACTCGACAAGTACAACGTGGAACTGATCGGCGCCAAGATCGGTTCCATCAAGAAGGCCGAGGATCGCCTGCTGTTCAAAGACGCGATGCAGCAAGATCGGCCTGGATCTGCCCGAATCGCTGCTGGTGAATAACATCGATAAGGGCATCGAGTTCGCCAATCGCATTGGCTATCCGGTGATTCTCCGCCCCAGTTTCACACTGGGCGGCACCGGCGGCGGCATTGCCTACAATCGCGAGGATCTGTACGAAATTCTCGAGCGCGGGCTGGAACTGTCGCCCGTGCACGAGGTGCTGATCGAAGAGAGCGTTCTCGGTTGGAAGGAATTCGAACTCGAGGTGATGCGCGATCTCGCCGACAACGCCATCATCGTGTGCTCCATCGAGAACTTCGATCCCATGGGCGTCCACACGGGAGACTCCATCACGGTAGCGCCGGCGCAGACGCTCACGGATCGCGAGTACCAGATGATGCGCGACGCATCGCTCGCCTGCCTGCGCGAAATCGGCGTCGATACCGGCGGCTCGAATGTTCAGTTCGCCATCAATCCGGCGGACGGCCGCATGGTGATCGTGGAGATGAATCCGCGCGTGTCACGCAGTTCCGCGCTGGCCTCGAAGGCCACTGGATTCCCCATCGCCAAGATTGCGGCGAAGCTGGCCGTGGGCTATCGCCTGGACGAAATCAAGAACGACATCACGCGCAAGACGCCAGCCTGCTTCGAACCGACCATCGATTACGTGGTGGTGAAGATCCCGCGCTGGCAGTTCGAGAAGTTTCCGGGTGCGGAGCCGGTGCTCGGCACCCAGATGAAGTCGGTGGGCGAAGTGATGTCCATCGGACGCACGTTTAAGCAGGCGCTCGGAAAAGGGCTGCGCAGCCTCGAGACCGGCAAGAGCGAGAGCTCGGTGACGTTCGATCCGGCGCTGATCAAGCGGCGTCTGATCACCCCGAATCCCGAACGGCTGCCGTATATCCGGTTCGCCATGGAACAGGGATACTCGGTGGAGGATGTCCACTCCGCCACCGCCATCGATCCGTGGTTCCTGACGCAACTCAAGGAGATCGTGGATTTCGATGCGGAACTGGCGGGACGGTCTCTCGATACCGTCAGCCGCGAAACGCTGGTCAAGGCCAAGCGCGACGGCGTATCGGATTCCGCCCTGGGGCGCATGTGGAAGGTGCCGGCCCTCGATGTCCGCAGCCACCGTAAGGGACTCGGTGTCAAGGCAGTGTTCAACCGCGTGGACACCTGCGCGGCCGAGTTCGAGAGCTTCACGCCGTATTTGTACTCGAGTTACGAGTCGGAGTGCGAAGCCGCGCCATCGGATCGTAAGAAAGTGATGATTCTCGGCAGCGGTCCCAACCGCATCGGGCAGGGAATCGAGTTTGACTACTGCTGTTGCCACGCCTCCTTCTCGCTGCAGGATTTCGGCGTCGAGTCGATCATGGTCAACTGCAACCCGGAGACCGTATCGACGGACTACGACACCAGCGATCGCCTGTACTTCGAGCCGCTGACGCTGGAAGAGGTGCTCAATATCTACGACACCGAGAAGCCCGATGGAGTGATCGTGCAGTTCGGCGGACAGACGCCCCTAAACCTGGCTTTACCGTTGAAACACGCGGGCGTGCCGATCATCGGTACCGACCCCGAGAACATCGACCTCGCCGAAGACCGGAAGCTGTTCGGCCGCCTGCTCGACGAGTTGAAGATTCCATCGCCTCCGAACGGAACAGCGACGAATGTCGAGGAAGCTTGCAAGGTGGCCCGCCGTCTTGGTTATCCGGTGCTGGTGCGCCCGAGTTATGTGCTGGGTGGACGGGCGATGGTGATCGCCTATGACGAAGAGACCGTGCGCCGTTACATGCATGAAGCGGTGGTGTTCTCTCAAAAGCGGCCAGTGTTGATCGATCGCTTTCTCGAAGATGCTACCGAGGTAGACGTTGATGCGCTGTCGGACGGCGACGACGTGCTGTTGGCGGGAATCATGGAGCACGTCGAAGAAGCGGGTATTCACTCGGGCGACAGTTCGTGTGTGCTGCCCTCCATCACTCTGTCAGAACAGGTGTTGGCCACCATTCAGGACTACACCACCAAACTGGCCCGGGCGCTCAAAGTCATCGGACTGATGAACGTGCAATACGCCATTAAGGATGGCGTCGTGTACGTGCTGGAAGTGAATCCGCGCGCTTCGCGAACCGTGCCGTACGTGAGCAAGGCCACGGGCGTTCCGTTGCCGAAGGTCGCCGTTGCACTGATGCTGGGCCGCAAATTGCGCGACGTCGGCGAACTGACCGGAGGAAGGTTCTCGGGGGTCCTCGACGTCAAACAGTATTTCGTGAAGTCGCCGGTGTTCCCGTTCAACAAGTTCCCCGGTGTGGATCCCGCGCTCGGGCCCGAGATGAGGTCCACCGGCGAGGTGATGGGAGTGGGAATGAACTTCGGCGAGGCTTTCGGCAAGGCGCAGTTGAGCGCTGGAACGCCCCTGCCCGATACGGGTTCCATCTTTATCAGCGTCAGCGACCGTGACAAACCGGCGGCAGTGGATATAGCCAAGCGCTTTTCGGAACTCGGCTTCAAAGTGACGGCAACCCGCGGAACCGCGGCGCTGATCCAGGCGGCGGGCGTGAAGTGCAAGACCGTTTTCAAGGTGAATGAAGGCCGACCCAACGCAGTGGACCTGATGAAGGCGGGATCCGTGCAACTGGTGATTTACACCCCCACTAGCGGGGCCACTTCGTTCAGCGACGAACGCGCTATTCGCAGGACTGCGGTGACCTGGCGTGTCCCCATCATCACCACCATGAGCGGAGCCCGGGCCGCCGTGGAGGCCGTCACCTCCCGCAGGCGGGATCCCGTGCGGGTATGGAGCCTCCAGGAACTCCACCAGGCCTGATTGCGAGTCCTTTGCTCTTCCGGTTGTGCGAGACTATTCAAGGTGATACCGCCAGGAGAGGCTCAATGGACAGATTCGAAGAACTCAAACAGAAATACTCCAGCGTGCTGGATTTGATCAAGAAGTCGAACGTCAGGCTCGACCACTTGCACGTGCAGGACGACAAACTCTTCATGCAGGGGGCTGCCCCCAATGATGCAATCAAGAATAAGGTCTGGGACGAGATCAAGGTCTGCGATCCCTCTTACAGCGACCTGACTTGCGACATTGGCATCGACTCCAACCTTCCCGCTCCGGCCGAAGAACCGGCCGCCCAGACCTACACCGTCCAGTCCGGTGATACGCTCTCGAAGATTGCCAAGCAGTTTTACGGAAACGCAAATGCTTATATGCGCATCTTCGAAGCGAACCGGGATCGGCTCGATAATCCGAACATGATCCGGGTTGGCCAGGAACTCAAGATCCCGCCCGCTTAGTAAGTGGAGTCGAAACAATGAGCTGGATGAACACGTTGGGTGGACTACTTGGAGGAGGGCAGCAGCTCAGCCCCGAGCATTCCGAAAACAACTTTGAACAGATCGCTTCCATGCTGCCCGCTGGGGCGTTATCCCAGGGGCTCGCGGAGGCGTTCAATTCGAGCCAGACGCCGGCCTTTGGGCAGTTGGCTGGACAGTTATTCGGCAATTCCAACCCGGACCAAAAGGCCGGACTGCTGAATACTCTTCTGTCCGCAGCGGGTCCGATGCTCGCCGGCGGCGCGGGTGCTTCATTGCTGAGCCAGTTGGCGGGAGGCGGCCAGCGTCAACTAACTCCCGAAGAGGCCGGCCAGGTCTCGCCGGACGTAGTGCACCAACTGGCCGCCCATGCCGAGAAGCACGATCCCTCGATTGTGGACGCGGTTAGCGGATTCTATTCTCAACATCCCACTCTGGTTAAGACGCTGGGCGGCGCCGTACTTTCAATCGCGCTCGCGAAACTGGCCGAACGGTAACCCTTAACCCGGACCCGCGGGTCCGGCACAGGAGCACCTATGCATTTACTGTGGACGTTGCTCATCGGGCTGATCATCGGCTTCGTTGCGAAGTTGCTGATGCCCGGAAAGGATCCCTCGGGGTTCTTCATTACAATTGCAATCGGCATCGCGGGTTCCCTGATCGCCACTTACCTGGGGCGAATGCTCGGCCTGTATGCCGAAGGAGCCTCGGCCGGCTTCATCATGTCGGTGATCGGCGCGATGCTACTTCTGTGGCTATATCGGATGTTGTTCAAACGGCCGACTTGATCGCCGGCATCTCGGTTTCGCTCGCGCTCGGGGCATGCCTCTGGGCCACCCCCGACACGTATGTCCGCGAGCGTGAACAAATGGTCCGCGACCACATCCAGTCGCGCGACGTAAACAATCCCGCGGTGCTGGCGGCGATGCGTTCCGTTCCCCGCCACCTGTTCGTTCCCGACTCCCTTCGATCACTCGCCTATTCGGATCGTCCGCTGCCGATCGGCAACGGGCAGACCATCTCGCAGCCCTACATCGTGGCGCTCATGACCGAACTTCTCGAGGTCTCCAAGGATCATCGCGTCCTCGAAATCGGGACCGGTTCGGGTTATCAGGCCGCGGTGCTTTCTCTTCTTTCGAGGGAGGTGGACTCCATCGAGATCGTGCCCCAACTGGCAAGTGAAGCCCGCCAGCGGCTGCGGAAGTTGGGTTACACGAACGTGAATGTGAGGCAGGGTGACGGATATCTGGGTTGGCCGGAAAAGGCGCCTTACGATCGGATCATTCTAACCGCTGCTCCGCCCGAGATACCACAGACACTAATCGATCAGATCAAGCCGGGAGGAAAGCTGGTGGCGCCCGAAGGCCAGGGATTTCGCCAGGAACTGGTCATCATCACGAAATCCCGCGACGGCAAGTTGGACAAGCGTAGCGGGATTCCGGTGATTTTCGTTCCCATGGTGAAGGGGAGATAGCGCTACTCATCGCCGGCGCTGGCCCGGAATCCATGGGTCGATTGCGCCGACTCTCGCGGACATGCGATCCAGCGCTCGAGACCTTCCGGGTTCAACTTCAACTCCACTACGGTCGCCTCATGGCGCTCCACGGAGGTCACCAGCAGGCGGCAGTTTTTGCCTTCCGTGCGCATATAGACGAGCACCAGTTCCTCCTCTCCGGACCGCCGCGATTGCACCGTCACGAACGGAGCCCAACCGCGGCCCACGGCCCGCTTGACTATCTCCATGAGATCGCGCCCCGACCGGTCGCCATGGTTCAGGTTCTCGAATATTGCCAGATCGACGTGCCGGGTTCCCGCCGGCCGGGCCACGAACGTGACCGCATTGATCAGGCCGAAGAACGGAATCCGCGTCGGCTGCGCGTGAAACTCCGCGGACAAGGCGCGTACGATGTCGCCAAAATCGCGATCCACGGCAAACGCTGCCGGGGTTGTGAGTGCCAAGGCCATCAGAAGGAAACGAAGGCGTCGCATGGTCACTCGTCCTTCTTTTCGGTGGAGTTGCCCTTGTTTCCGGAGTCGCCATCCATTTTCGGGATGCCGAAATGTCCTCCAAGCTCCTGTAGATCTTCGGGGCGGATGGGACCGTTGATATTAACGATGGTCAGTTCCCTGGGTTCCGCGGCCACCACTACCAACCCGGTGATGTTGCCTCCCTCGCTCCGAAGATAAACTTCGGAGTTCTCGCCGCTCTTCATCTTTCGGACGCCCACAATCCGCGACCACCCCGGACCGTGCAACTGCGACCGGATCGCCTCAACATCCGCCATGGAGTACTCACCAGCCCTGTCGAACTGGAAGCTCCGGACATAGATGCCTTTGAGCCCGCCCACCAGCTTCTTGATTCGCGCGCTATCCGGGTCGCTGGAAGGCAGGAACCGGCCGGCTAATTGGAGCAGTGAGGCGTCCAGTGTGACATCCACCACCTCGGACGCTTTGTCGGCGAGCTTCTCCACGCTCGCTGGAATTTTGATGTCCTGCCCCACCAAGGGCAGCAGACACACGAATCCTATCAATGCCAATCTCATAATTGGATCCTCAAAGAAGACTAACTACTGACCACTGACCACTAGTTCTGCAATGACACGATCTCCCGATCGATGCGCTGTAACTTCTCACTCGTGATCTTGAGCGCCAGTTCCAGTTTGGCTCGCGCCTGCTCGCCCGCGGTTCGCTCCCGTTCGCGCTGCCAGGTGACTCCCGTCACTACCAGTACCGCCGCCAGCGCCACGGTTGCCCATCGGAGCGTCACCGGCTGGGCCAGCCAAGCCCACCAGCCGCGCCGCCGTTCGGAGTCCCTTGCCGCCGCCGCCAGCACCCTTGCTTCGAAGGAAGCAGGCGGCTCCTTGCGCGCCATGGCTCGATTCAACTGCTGCTCGAAATCGTCCATTACCGTACATCCCCCAGGCTCCGGGACGCCTTCTCCCGAAGCATCGCCAGCGACCGCTGCAAGTGGCTCTTCACGGTCCTTACCGGCATCCCCAGCACCGTGGCGATCTCTTCCGGCATCAGGTCTTCCTGATAGCGGAGCACCATCACCATGCGGGGCTTTTCCGGAAGCGCCGCCATCAGTTCCCGCAGTTTCTGATTCAACAGGAAATCCGACGGCTCCCCCGGCGCGGCCGGCTCCGGCACATCGTCCAGGGCCACAATCGGATGGTACTTCCTGCGCCTGGCCTGATCGATACACCGGTTGCTGGCCACGCGCCGCAGCCAGAACCTCACATGCTCGTCCGATCCGAGTTCACTCCAATGGCGGTGCAACTCGAGAAAAACGTCCTGCGCCACTTCCTCGGCCGCGGTCCGGTCGCGAAGGAAATGATAAGCGAGGCTGAAGACCATCGCCTGATGGGCCCGGAGCACGCCGGCAAACGTGCGAGGCGCCGGATCCGTTTTCGGTTCCGCATCCCTCGCGACATCCTGGCCCGCTGAAGCCATCAGAACCGCTTCCATCCCCTTCACTAGCTTGATACGAAACGGGAAGGCCGGAGTACGCAGAAAGTTTCAGGATTTTGCGAGCAGCGATTCGACGGTTTTGCCTTTCCCATCCTTGGTGACATACACGGGGCGCTGCTCGACGGTCACGCCCGCGTTGGCGGGGATGCCGAGCGCGGCATACAGCGTCGCATGCAAGTCGGAGATGGTTACCGGATCGCGGACAATGCTGCACGGCCGTTCTTCGGCGGTCTCGCCGTGCAGCACCCCGCGGCGAAACCCGCCGCCGAACGCCACCACGCTTCCCGCTTCCGTGAAGTGCCGGTGCATCCCGTAGTGCTGGGGAACGGTCATGATGTCAGGCACTTTTACCTGGTTCTGCACTTCCCGGCCCGGCTTGCCTTCGGTCATCATGTCGCGGCCGAACTCGCTGGCGATTACCACCAGAGTTCGTGAGAGCAATCCGCGTTCTTCGAGATCGCGGATCAGCCGGGCTATCGGCCGGTCCACCGACTGCTTCATCTGCGCCGCCCGCTCGTGACCATTTTCGTGGGTGTCCCAGTGACGGAAAGGAATATATTCCGATGTCACTTCGACAAAGCGGGCGCCCGATTCCACCAGCCTGCGCGCCAGCAGACAGCCCAACCCGAGGCGTCCGGTGTTATACGAATCGTAGGACTCCCGCGGTTCCAAAGTGAGGTCGAAGGCCTTCGCCGCTGGCGAGCGCAACAACCGGTCGGCGTTGTCCATGGAACGTACCAGCGCATCCCGCTGATCGTCGCCGGCATCCCGCAGGACGGGGCTGGCGGCAATCAGTTCGCGGTATTGCTTGTAGCGGTTCGCAAATCGCCCCCCGGACATTTTTGCGGGCGGTTGGACGCTGGCGACGGCGTCGCGCGGGTCGGCAATCAGAAACGGACCGTTGTCTGCGCCCAGGAAACCGGCCGTATGAAACGATTTCAGCGCGTCACTCTCGGCGCCGATCTCCATGTTTTGGCCGATGCCGATGAATGGCGGCATGTCCGGATTCTTCGGTCCCAACAGCTTGGCGATCCACGCGCCCATGTGCGGCATCGCCAGTGGCTGCGGCGGCTCATACCCGGTATGCCAGTGATACTGATGCCGCGAGTGGAGGATGAAGCCGAGATCGCCGACACGGTGGGAACGGATCAGCGTGCCGCGGTCCATCACTTTGGCGATCTCCTCGAGGCCCTGGGAAATGCGGATGGAATCGACGGCCGTGGGAATCGACGGGAAGGTGCTCAGCACCCGCTTGCTTTCAAGACCGGATTCAAACGGAGTGTAACGCTTCGGATCAAAGGTCTCGGTCTGCGCCATACCTCCTGCCATCCAGAGCAGGATCATCGAGTCCGCCGAGGGTTTCGGGCTGCCCGTTTGGGCCAGCAACCTGGGAGCGCTTCCGCACAGAGCCGCGAAAGCCGCGCCCGCAGTCTGCCGCATATAGTCGCGTCGAGTCAACATGATCCACCTCAACGAATGAACTGAAACTCGGGGCTCATCATCATGGCCCAGAGAAAATCTTCCAGGCCGCTTGCGGAAACCGGTCCGCCGGCTGCCTGACAGCATGCGGAGCGCCGATGGCCTTCTCCTCCGCTTCTGGCTTTCTCGAGAGCAGGTGAAGATAAACGCGGTCCACCAGGTCGTTTGCCGCCGCCGGAATTTCCGGCCGCGGTACGGGCGGAGAACCTTCAATGCGCACCAGTCGTTCCGGGTCGGGCTTCGAAGTGAAAACGAAGAAACGAATGGCGGGGCTGATGTCGCTTTTCACAGAATCCTCATCGATGGCTACGGTTGCCTGGAAGCGGGTGAATCCGCGCCCCCCGATCTGCCAGTGCAGGGTGGACGGAACCGGGACCGCGAGTCCACTGGCCGTTCCCGTTTTGGTGTGAAACTCGCGGGTCGATTTGGCGGCGGTCGCTAACTCCTGGATCGGCGCGGTCCCGCCGGGGCCGGTCAATTTCACGTTCGTCCAGCCCGCCAGGACCTTGGCGGGATTGTAGGAATCGACATCCTCGGTAACCAGCCACAGTTCCTTGGCGCCCGAGATGTCGATGTCCACGGTAGCGGTTCCGCTTCGCATCAAATTGGAATCGAAGAGATTCGCAGGCGCGGCCGGGAGCTGGCCCAACATCGCTCTCGCGGCCCGTTCCAGACGATCCGAGAGCAGCGGCCCATTGGTCAGCTCCAGTGCCTGTAGCGTGGACGGCTGTGTGTTGCGCTCCGTGTAGACCTGGTCCCGGATCGGACGTCCCAGCGCCCGGCTCAGTGGATCGGACTTGAGCCGCCATTCACGCGTGTACCAGGCGAGCCCGGAGGTTCGTGGAGTCATCACGCGCCACTCGCCGGAGACGCAGGAAAGCGCGTCCTGATACTGTTCCGCCGTGAGCCGCCGTGGGAGCGGTCCACGGAAAACGTAATCCTTGCCTCCGGGAGGCGCTACCGGCATCTGGTAGGCGCGCGAGGTCACGATCTGTAGCAGAAGGTGCTGCAGGTCAAAGTCGTGCTCGGCGAAATCCCACGCCAGCCAGTCGAGAAGGTCACGCGACCATGGCTCGGAGTCCATATCGTCCACGGGTTCGACGATCGCGCGGCCGAACAACAGACGCCAGTAACGGTTCACCACGGTTCTCGCAAAGCGCCCGTTCTCGCGGCGTGTGAACCACTCGGCAGCTTCGGCTCGGCGGGACTTGGGCAGTGCGGCGGATCCGGCGGCCAGGTCTCCGATCGGGAATCGCGCCTCCGCCATTTTGCCCGTCGGAACATCGCAGCGGACCATCTCGAGCTGTTCCTTCGAAAACATCGACGCCAGGCCGAACGTGTCGCGCAGCTTCCACCGGTTCACGAAGCTGTCGTGGCACGCCGCGCATTTCAGGTTCATGCCCAGGAAAACCTGAGCGCTGTTTTGGGACGCCTGCATGGGCGGCGACTGGCTGGCGCTGACCACGCCGCGCCAGTTCACCCCGATGAGGAAGCCCTCAGGGTCGTCCCTCGACACGGGGTTCAGCAACGCCTGCACCATGCGGTCATAGGGCATGTTCGCGCGCAAGGCGTTCAACAGCCAGGTGGTGATGGTCTTGCGGTCGCCGTGGTAGATGACGCCTTCGTCGTTGCGGAGCAGATCGTTCCAGAAGCTGATCCAGTGTTCGGCGTAGCGGTCGCGGTCAGCTAGCAGATGCGTCGCCAGGGTGGACCGTTTGTCGGGCTTTGTATCCGCCAGGAACGCATCGAGTTCCGCGGGAGAGGGCGGCAGTCCGTGCAAGTCGAAGTACACGCGTCGCGCAAACATTCGGTCGGAGATCGTGCCGGGTGGGTCCACCTGCTTCGATTCCAGATACGCTGCAATGAACCGGTCGATCGGGTTGGTGGCGTCGCCCGGCGGAATCGTGGGATTGCGGGGTTCCAACCGCGCCGGTTCGTCAGCCCTGGGAGCAACGGCGTCCCAGCGCGCACCCTGATCGATCCAATTACGCAGGACGGCGATGTTGTCGGCTGACAGGCGCGGACCGGACGGGGGCATTGGAAGCCCCTTCTGTCCCGTCACCTTCAGTATCAGCAGGCTCTCGGACGACTTGCCGGGGACCATCGCCGGGCCGCTCTTGCCACCCTTTAACAGCGCGTCACGAGAGTCGATCCGGAAGCTGGCCTGTGGGGTCCCGCCGGAATGGCAGCCGGCACATCGGGACTCCAGCAGCGGATGCACCTCGGTGGCGAAATCGACGGTCCTCAAAGCTTGCGTCTGCCCGTGAATCGCGGCCGAAAAGGCAAATACGCAGACGGTCAGAAGCCCAGATTTCATTCATCCCTCTGTGCTTCCGATTATCCGACTCAGCGGCGCTCGAGGGCAAATCCGGGCCGAATCGGAAACGGGGATCGAAAGCCTGAACGCGAGGATGCCGCATTTCAGAAGCGAAACTTCGCGGCGACCTGAACGACTCTTGGCGCGGCCGCGCCGACCACTTGGCCGAAGCTCGGGCTCGAAATGTTTCCGTTCACTGAGGCGGCTCCGAAGAACTGAGTTCCCGGCGGGAAGTGGCAGACCGAGATCTCCAGGCCGGTTTCGTCGGCCAGTTTCTGCAACTCTAGTTTCCACAACCGCACTCGCGCTCCGTTGCTGCCTCCACTGTCGGCTGTAATCAACAATTGACGGGCCTTCGGGTACGCTTCTCGGCCCATCATGTTCCACCATCGTCGGATGCTCTCGACGGCGAACGCTGAGGTGTCGTGATCGGTGCCAACGCTGACCCAGCCTGCGTTCCGCCCCAGATCGTAAACTCCATAGGGAACATCCTTCTGCTTCCCGAAATCATGCACCTGGACGCTTTCGGGCTGTCCCTTCGGCCGCCATTCGCGGCCCCCATTCTTGTAGTCCCCAACCTGTTCCTTCTTTTTCGTGTCTACGGAAATGGCTGGCTGGCCACTCTGCAGAAACTCCAACGCCTTCGCATTGATGTATTCGAACTGTGCATTGCGGTCTGGATGGGAAGAACCCTCTTTCGTCTTGCGGTTCGCTTGCAGGCTGTTCGTGGTTGAAGACGTTGAACGCCTCAAATCGAAGATCGACCGCGCGCGTCTCAGACAGGCTTACGGTCTTCAGCAGCGCGGCGTCGAAGTTGGCCATCCCCGGTCCGTAGAAGAACCGTCGTGCCGCCGTACCCAGGGTCCCTATGGCCGGCATGCTAAACAACGAGGTATTGAAGGCACTCCGGCCGTTGCGCGGGTCAGTATTCACCGCGAGGTTGCCGGGAATGTAATTCGGCGTGTCCACGCCATCGCTATTGATTCCGTTGGGAATCGTGCCCAGCAAGGACGTGTCGTTGTTGTTGTACAAGGTCACCGGCAGACCCGAACTGATCCGCGTGATCCCCGACAGTGACCAACCGGAGGTCAAACGGTTATTGCGGCGGAACAACGCCTCTAGCGGCAGCCTCCAGTCGTAGCTCGCGACGAAATTGTGACGCAGGTCAAATCCGGAGAGTGCCCGGCTCAACTTCGCATTCAACGGGTTCACTGCCTCGGAAAGGCTCGAGGATTGATCCAAGGACTTGCCATACGTGTAACCGAGCAGGAACTCGACCCGCGAGGTCGAATGACGCAGGGAGGCTTCGAACGAGTTGTAGTTCGAGTTGCCCATCGTCTTCTGATACGTGAACCCCGCGAAGTCGGAACTGAAGGGCCCCCTGGTGCCACGTATTACACTGCCATCGCGCGCATAGTATGTGTTGTTCTCGCCGAATGGCCCGCAGGTTGCCGTGCCGGGCATCACATCTTCCGGACGGCTGAGGCCGGCACAGAGTCCCGGGTTCCCAGGGTTGGCGGAAACGAGCACCAACAGATGATGGGCCTGCCCGCCCACATAGCTCGCACTCAGCGTCGTGTTGCGGCCCAATTCCCTTTGGATGGAGAACATGTAGCTCTCGCGAATACGGAGTGACGTTCTGATTGTGGTAGCCCGGCATGTGGGCGATGGGCATGTACATCGACCAGTCCACCGACGTATTTGGATTGGTTGGGGTGGCGCCTGGCGTAGCAATCGGCGATGGGAAGCGCTGCCCAATGTCCTCCCCGGTGGCGGCGATGACGAACGGCGTCTCGAACAGCGGCGGGCCGAAGCTGTCGAAATCCATACCGTAGGGTGGATTTGCGCTCATGATGCCGGCCGAAAGCCCTTCGATCGCCGTGTAGTACATTCCGTACCCGGCGCGAAGGCTCGTCTTCTGCTGGGAACCGAACAGCTTGGCGAGAAGTCCGCCATCGAACGACGGTGCCCAGGCGAGGCCGACCCGCGGCGCGAAGTTGGTGTACCGGGTTGGCGCAAGAGTCGATGGAATGCCCGGATCTCCGGGAAACACAAGACCCTTGGGCGCACCGGGATAAACCACCGACTGTTCGCCGAGCACCGCTGTCTGGATCTGGTTGTACTTCTCGCTCCACGGCGGCAGCACGTCCCAACGCAGGCCGTAATTGAGCGTGAGATCGGGACGCACTTGCCAACGGTCCTGGCCGTAGACGCCGATGTACCTGTTGCGCGGATAGAAACTCTTGGAGTCGCCTTGCGCATAAACGCTGGCGATGCCTAGCAGGTAGTCCGCGAAATCCGAGCCCGTTTCTGTTCCTTGGAACATGAACGTACCGTTGTAGGTGGCATTCGGCGCGATGTTGATCTGGTCGAAATGCACGTTGGCGCCGAACTTCAACAGGTGACGTCCGGCCACTTTGGAGAAATTGTCGGTCCACTGGTACGTGTTATTGGCCTGGACGACGCCCGTGATGTTCACGCCAATGGTGAAGTCATTGAACGCGATGTTCTCGATACCTTCGATCTCCGGCGCCAGGGGCACGATGCCCGGGTTGCCCTGCGCATCGACGAATCCCTGCGAAACCAGGCTCGGCCCCACGCCACCCACCGGCTGACCGACATTGTTCGCGGTCCGCATGTAGCTCAGGCGCAATTCGTTAACGGCGCTCGGGCCCAGAGTAGTAGTGAGACCAACGGTGGCCATTTGCGTCCGGCCCAGAGAAAGTGCATTGAAGCCGGGAACGTTCGCACCCGCCTGGCCCGTCGGATACGGGTTATCGAAGTTGTAATCGTCCGCGAAGTAGTACGCCGAAAGCGTGCCCCAGCGGGTATTGAGATCGACCCGCGCGCCGCCCTTGTCATCCCGCAAGACCTGGTCGTAGGCGGACGTGGTGAACATTCTCGTGCCCTGGTTCGGCTTGGGGATGAATTGCATAAGGTTCTTCGCCGGCGTAGCCCACGCGCGCTGCGGAATCTTGGCGTAGGGCAGGACGCATTGCGTGTTGTTGGTGCACCCAGGCGTGTAATACGGTTCTCCCGGAGTTACTGTGTACCCCAGCTTTTGCGTGAGCCTGTCAGCCCAATACTGCCCGTTGACGGTCCCCGCAAGCGCGGTTGCGATGTCCGAGAAATCGCCCGATCTGTTCATCGCCGAAGGTACCGGGATCAGACCGGTATCCACGCCGTGGGTCATGCGCGTGCCCTGGTAATCGACGAAGAAGAACGCCTTGTCCTTCCGTAGTGGGCCGCCCAACGTACCGCCGAACTGGTTCCGGTCGTACTTCGCGCGGGAAGGCGCGAAGTAGTTTCGTGCCGACAGATTCGTGTTGCGCAGGAACTCGAAGGCGCTGCCGTGCAACTCGTTGGTCCCCCCTTTTGTCGTGACCACCACCTGGCCGCCGCTGAAGTTGCCGTACTCGGCATCGAAGCTGCTGGTGAGGACCCGGAATTCCTGGATCGAATCGAGGTTCGGGATCACGGCCGCGAACATGTTGAAGTCTTCCTGCACGGAACTGCCGTTGACCATGAACCCATTGGCCGTCTCCCGTTGACCGCTCACCGACATGTCGCCGGGATTCAGGTCACCCGAAGGCGGCGCGGTGGCGCACCCCGACATCACAACGGCGTTCGGTTGCTTCGTGCTCACCGGCGTGACCCCTGGCTGCAGCGCCAGCAGGTCCGTGTAGCCGCGGCCATTGACGGGGATGCCGGTCATCTTGGTTGCGTTGATGAGGTCGCCCATATGGGTGTTGGCGGTTTCTACCTGAGTGGGCGACTCAGTCACCATGATGGTCTCGGTGTGCGCGCCCACCATCAGCCGGATATCGATCCTGAGGGCGGCGTCGGAGGTGACATCGAGTCCGGATTGCAGATACGGTTTGAATCCGGGATGTTCGATCCGCACTTCATAGTGGCCGCTTGGCAGGATGGGAAAGGCGTAGAAGCCGGCGGTGTTCGTCACGGTCTTCTGTTCCACTCCGGTTGCCAGGTTGCGGGCGACAAGTGTCACGTCCGACATTACTCCGGCGCTCGCATCCTGAACCAGGCCCGCGATGCTGCCACCCGTGGCGGCGAGACCCAGTGAGCCGTTAAGGATAAATGCCATGAACAACCCCAAACACTTCACACGCGCCGAGCCGCTGCCGGAATTCTTATAATTCACCGTTGTATCTCCTCTTGAAGCCGATCTTCCCGTCCCGAGTCGTGAGCACGCCGTCCCAACGGGCAGCGGGCCGTTTGTGAACCTCGGAAGATCTGTTGAGTAAAAGATGTTCAGACCGTGTTGCCTGAAATTTGAGTATACTGCAACTCAGTTGCATGTACAAGCGCAAAGACGCGGTCTGATGAAACGCGTTAACGGCAGAGCTTTCGGCGGAACGGAATCTCCGACCTGGCGCCGCCCCCCGGCTATCTGCGATCGCCGATTGAGTTGACTGAGAGACCGTCTTTCGGTCAGGAGTGTGCCTGAAGCGGGAAAGGGGAACGGTAAGGCTTGGGCCGGCACCCCGCGAATGAAGAGTTCTCCATTCAGGCCTCAAGAATCACCGTTTAGTCCTATCTGCAAGCCAGTTGCAGAAACTGGTTGACATGAAAGCAGTCGCACCCTTAATCTGGTGCGAGAGAACTCCAGAGGGGAGGCGTTTCGACAGGTGGGGCTGAATCGGGATAGAGACCTTTCTCGCGCCGCCAGTTGCGACTCGTTCGCAACTAGGCCTGTCAAGGGTGGGGTCTATGTCTGACCGCCGCTCCCTGCTCGAAGCGCTTCCCGCAAGAGGAATTCGCCTTACCTCGCAACGGCGCGTCCTAATCAGGATCATTCAGGAGGCTCAAGAACACCTCGATGCCGCGACTCTGCTGAGGCTGGCCAGAACGCAGGATCCGAACATCGACCGGGCCACGGTTTACCGCACGCTGGATTTGCTGAAGCGTTTGCGGCTCATAGATGAGCTGGACCTGATGCATCTGAATGGCGAGAAGCATTACTACGAAGCGAAAACCGTCCACGATCACATGCACCTGGCGTGCTTTGGATGCGGAAAAATCCAAGAGTTTACCACCCCGGCGTTCGAGCAACTTAAACAAGAAATCGCACGGGAGAATGGATTCGACATTCGGGTGATCCGTTTGGAAGTCGGTGGCTACTGTCGAACGTGTGGCGCGGTGCGAAGGGATGCGGAGTAACGGCCCCAAAGCGCGGCGGCATGCAGTCAGAATCGTCGAGAGAGGAAATTGTGAGAATCAGAATCAAGCTGAAGAAGCAGCCGCGACGCAAGCGTGATGCGCGGGATTGGCGCCCAATGAACAACTGGGCGGCCGTCGGAACACTAGCGGTCTACAGTGCGCTGGGAAGCAAGCCTGGTATCACCAGGGCTCAAAGCCTACCGGTGGGGGACACTGCTGTGTATCAGGTGCAGGTGGCATTGCCGGCGCGGCGCTTTGCGATTCCGCCAGGCGCCTTGGCGGAGACGCTGGCCGGATTTGAAGCGGTGACGTCGATTCACGTGAAGTTGGCCCGCGGTGGAATGGAGACGGTCGCCTCGGCCGGCGTGACGGGAATCTACACACCGCAGCAAGCTCTGGAGAAACTGCTGGCCGACACCGGACTCGGCTTCCGCTTTACCTCGGTATCGGAAGCTTTAGTCGATGTCAAGGGAGTGGTGCAATCGGTTGACGTGGTCACGTCGGTTGAAGCGCTGGCGACGTCGCCCAAATATTCGCAGGGCCAGTTGGAAACTCCGCAAACGATTACCGAGGTCAGCCAGAAGACGATCCAGGAGCAGGGTGTGACCACCCTGCGCGATACCCTGCGCAACGTTGCCGGAATCAGCCTCGCGGCCGGCGAGGGCGGAGCGCAGGGCGACAATCTCACCATTCGCGGTTTCACCGCGCGCAACGATCTATTCATCGACGGCATGCGCGATTTCGGCAGCTACTATCGCGATCCATTTAACACAGAAGCCGTGGATGTGCTGCAAGGTCCGTCGTCGGTGACGTTTGGCCGCGGCTCGACCGGGGGTGTGGTCAACCAGGCCCTAAAAGTTCCGCGGGCAGACCGGTTCATCGCCGCGGAGATGGATTTCGGAACGGACCAAACCAGACGGCGGCACGTTGGATGTCGATGTTCCCGTCCAGGGAACGCCGTTGAGCATTCTGGGCGAAAACACCGCATTCCGCCTCAACCTGATGGGCAATGACAACCACGTAGCGGGCCGCGATATTGCGCAAAACCGGCGCTGGGGCGTCGCTCCGTCCTTGCTGTTCGGCTTGGGAACACCCACCCGGATTACACTATCCTACTTTCACCAGTTCGCCGACGACACTCCCGACTACGGCATACCGTGGCTCTTCAACCAGCCGGCTCCGGTCAATCGCAGGAACTACTACGGCTTTGCCGATGGAAACTATCTGCGTACCACCGCGGATATCGAGACCGTCCGCGTCGAGCACGACTTCAACGCGCGATTCTCTCTACGCAACCAGGTCCGGTATGCGGCTTATGACCGTGATGTGCTGATCACGGAACCGCGGCCGGCCGGCACGATAACGCCTGCGACGCCGCTTTCGGCGATCCAGGTTACCCGCAATCAGATCAATGTATCGAGCACGGAATCGTACTTGGGAGATCAACTCGACTTCACGGGCCGGCTTCGGACAGGGTTTATCGATCATCAGATCGTGGCCGGACTCGAGGGTTCGCGCGAGACGTCGGACCCTTCGCGGGGAACGTGGAGTAATGTTCCCGGCACCTCTCTGCTCTCGCCCGACACCTCGCAGCATTTTTCGGGGACTTTTGTCCAAACATCGAGCGTTCGCACGACGTCGGTCACCGGATCGGCGTACGTCCTGGACACGATGAAGCTCGCCCGGAAGTGGCAGCTTTCGGGCGGGCTCAGGCTGGAGCGCTTCGACACGAACTATTCGCAGAATATCGCTCCCGCCAGTGCCTATACGCATCTTGACCGGCTGGCGAGTTGGCGCGCCGCGCTGGTTTACCAGGCCGCTCCTGTGGGCACGATGTACGTGGCCGCGGGAACGTCATTCAACCCGTCGGCCGAATCCCTATCGCTTTCGGCCACGAATCAGTACCTGCCGCCAGAGAAGAATATCACCTACGAGGCCGGCACCAAGTGGGACCTCCGAAACGTTTTCCCTGCGCGCGGCATTGTTCCGGACCGAGAAGCAAAACGCGCGCGAAACCGACCCCAACAATCCGGCCAATGTGGTTCTGTCCGGGAATCAACGAGCGGACGGTGTGCAGTTGGAATTTCGAGGACACCTCACGCGCCGCTGGGAACTGCAATCGAGCTATGCCTATCTGAATGCCCGCGTCATCTCGTCGCAGTTCTATCCGGTTTCGGTGGGCGCGCGCCTGGCGAACGTCCCGGCCAATACCTACACGTTTTGGAGCACGTACCGCTTCCCCAAGCGCTGGCTGGGCGGCTTCGGCGGAAATTTTGTGGGTCCTCGTACGGCGAGTTCCACCGCGCCCTTCGACACGACTACCGGCTTGCTGAAGGAGGCTCCTGGTTACTGGGTGTTCAACGCCATGGCACAGCGCAGCTTGAACGAACACGTCGAGTTACAGGCCAACCTGAAGAACCTTACCAATCGTTACTACTACGATCTGCTTCATCCGGGTCACATTATTCCTGGTGCTGGACGGTCGGCATCGATCGGTATCAAGTTCAGGTTCTAACCATGCTCTTACCTATTCCAGATGTACTGACCGCCGAGCAGGTCCTCCGCGCGCGGCAACTCTTCGACCAGGCCGAGTGGGTGGACGGGCGCATTACCGCCGGGCACCAATCGTCGCTATCGAAGGACAACGTGCAATTGCCCGAGGATTCCGCCGTCGCGCGCGAATTGGGAGAGATGATTCTGCGCGCGCTGGAACAGAACCCGCTCTTCATCTCCGCGGCGCTCCCCTCGCGCGTATTTCCGCCTCTGTTCAACCGCTACCAGGGCGGGCAGAGCTTTGGGACACACGTGGACAACGCCATCCGCCAGGTTACGGGAACGCCACACCGCATACGTACCGACCTTTCGGCAACGGTCTTCTTCAGCGCAACAGACGAGTACGACGGGGGAGAACTCGTCGTAGAAGACACCTACGGCGCGCATCAGATAAAGCTCCCGCCCGGCCACATGATTCTCTATCCATCGACCAGCCTGCATCATGTGACACCGGTCACACGCGGCGCCCGGCTCGCATCGTTTTTTTGGATTCAGAGCATGATTCGCGATGATGCCGATCGTACTGTGCTCTTCGACCTGGATATGGCGATTCAGCAGCTCAACGCCAACGGCCCACATCCAACAGCAGTTCCATTAACGGGCGTCTATCATAACCTGCTTCGTAAATGGGCGGAGATTTGAACGATGATTCGCAAGGTGTTGTTCTGGAGTCATCTGACTGCCGGTTGCCTGGCCGGAGCGGTTATCCTCATCATGTCGGTGACGGGTGTGCTGCTGGCCTACGAGCGGCAGCTCACACGGTGGATCGACCGTGGTTATCGTTCTTCGCCGAATACTTCCAGTTCGCGCCTGCCAGTCGAAAGCCTTTTGACCGTGGTTGCGGAACGCGCGGGACCGCCATCCGCTGTAACCCTTCGTTCGGAAGCGGATGCGCCCGCCGAAATTTCGATTGGGCGCGAGCGCATGTTCTACTCGGATGCTTACACGGGAGCCGTGCTCGGCGAGGGGGCAAAGGCGCCGCGAGCGTTTTTCCGAGTGATGGAAGATTGGCACCGCTGGCTCGGCATGCAAGGAGAACGCCGCGCCACGGGACGTGCAATCACGGGCGCCGCGAACCTTGCGTTCCTGTTCATCGTGCTGTCGGGGCCGTTCCTGTGGATTCCGCGGGTGTGGTCGCGGCGCAGCGTACGCGCCGTGGGTCTGTTTCGGGGAGGCTTGCAGGGCAAGGCCCGCGATTTCAACTGGCATAACGTCATGGGTATCTGGTCGGCGGCGCCGCTGGTTGTGATTGTTGCGAGTGGTGTCGTCATGTCGTATCCGTGGGCTAACAACCTGCTCTACACGCTGACCGGAACGGAGGCTCCTGCGCAAGCAGGGCGGCAGGGACCGCCTGGAGGCGAAGGCCGCCACGGCAACCGGCGCGAAGTACAGCCGAGCTTTGCAGGTCTCAACGCGGCGTGGGCCGTTGCGGAAAGGCAAGTTCCCAACTGGCGCAGCATCACCCTTCGCTTACCTCAGGGACGTGGTCCGTTGACCTTCATCATGGATACCGGAGCCGGAGGGCGTCCTGACCAAAGATCGCAAGTGATCGTGGACGCAAAGACGGCCGAAGTGATCCGCATCGAAGGGCTTTCCAGTTACAACATGGGGCGCAAGCTGCGGACGTGGTTACGTTTCCTACACACGGGAGAGGCCGGCGGGTGGCTTGGGCAGACAATCGCGTCGCTGGCCACCGCGGGTGTGATCTTGTTGGTGTGGACGGGCGCTAACCTTTCCTGGCGCAGGTTGCGAGCGTGGATGAGACGTAGGAACGGACCCGCGGACGACGGGAACGCCGAAAGCTCCAACGAAAAGAGTGCCACCACAGTCAGCGTGTCCTAATGGAGGACGAGCGTTACGAGGAGAGGAAGCGCTCTCGTCGGAGTTGCGGCCATTCACCTTTAAACGAACATCGCGTTCCATGGCGAACCGGTCTGAACGGTGCCGGTCTTGATTGTTCACTTTGTTCGCGTTGCCCGCCCGCGCGAGCGTTTTTGCGTTATATAGTACTTGCTATGCCCGTCATCGCGATCGCAGGACGAAAGGGTGGTATCGGGAAGTCCACAATTGCCGGCAATCTCGCAGCCGAACTCGACGCCATGGGTCAGACTGTCGCCGTGCTGGACGCCGACCCGCAACACAGCCTGGCGGCCTGGGCGGCCCAGGGTGAAGGCATGTTGTCCCGTTGTGTCCAGAAGGTGGAACCCGGCGATACCGAGGATTTGCGCAGCAAGGTTCGCAAGGCGCAGAAGGAAGTCGAGATCGTACTGGTGGACACTCCTCCCGGCATGCCGGAGATTGCCTTCCAGGCGGCCCTGGTGGCCGACTTGATGCTGCTTCCCTGCGGACCCTCACCGTTGGACCTATTCCCGCTCAAGGATGCGCTCAACATCGCCCTGAAGGCCCGGGCGCAGCGTCGAGCCAAAAAGCCTCGCATCCGGTTTGTCCCGTCCAAGGTGCTGATGAACACGGTTCTCGGCCGGAACCTGACTTCCGAGCTCGAGTCCATGGGCAAAAAAGTCCTGCCCGCCATCGGTCAGCGAATCGTCGTGGCCGAGGCCGTGATGACGGGTCTCACCGTCCGCGAGTTCGCGCCGAATTCTTCCGCGCACGCCGAATTTGAAGAACTCGCGAAAGCGGTCTACAAGATCGCGAACCGCTGATCAGGGCTGATGCGGCGCCTGGCCAATCAGCCACTCCAGGTACTCCGACGCGCGCGGGTCGCCTTCAGACGGAGCCCACGACGCAAAGGTCTTGTCAGTAACGGCCGCATAAGGCCCGGGCTTCACCTCATAGCAGACCGCGTGCTCGCTCAACACCGCCATCGAATGCCAGACGCCCGCTTGCACGTCGATTCCCACCGGGTCACGTCCCAGCCGATGCCGCGTCGCGATCCGGCCGTCGTCATCGAACGTGAAAAACACCAGCTCGCCCTGCAGCACGACGAATGCTTCCGGCTTGGGTGGATCCACATGTCGGTGCGGAGTGACGTAGGTACCGCGCAACATCACATTCAGAAATCGGTGCAGTCCTTCGTCCAGGCTGGCGTGGAAGTTGTGGTTGGTCCGCAGGCGGGGCGATTGGCCCGCGCGCTCGATCAGCGAATCGAACAGCGCCGTGTCGAGAAGTTGGATAGCAGCATCCGGCATGTTCTCATGATGCCATCGAGCGGCCGTTCACCGTCACTGCTTCCGCCTTCAACCCCTCCACATTCTCGATGACGCTCGGCTTGGCAACTTGCTCGAATGTGCACCGGGTGAGCCGAACGTCGCGAATCGGCGAGGAACCATAGCCGCGCAGGTACAGCGCGTATTTGCTGCGTTTGCAGGTGACGTCCTCCACCGAGATGTTGCGCACTATCGGACGGAACGGCCCGCCTTCGCCTTCTTCATAGAAGAAGTCCACCTGGACGATGGCGTCCGCCACCTGTCCCACCGTCACCTTTCGGAAGTAGACGTTCTCGATCGTCCCACCACGATGGGAGTTTGTCTTGATGCGCAGGGCGCGGTCCAGATTCGGGCTGTCCATGCGGCAGTTCTCCACGAACACGTTCCGCACGTCCCCGGAAACTTCGCTGCCGATGGTCACCCCGCCGTGGCCGTCCTTCATCGTGCATCCGGTGATGATCAGGTTCTCGCAGGGCGTGGCGACGCGCCTCCCGTCGCGATTGCGTCCGGACTTGATGGCGATGCAATCGTCGCCGGTGTCGAACTCGCAATCCTGAATGAGCACGTCCCGGCAGGATTCCGGATCGCACCCGTCGTTGTTTGGCCCGTGAGTGCTGATCTTGACGTTTCGGACCGTCACGTTCCGGCAGAGCACCGGGTGCACTTCCCACATCGGAGAGCGCTTGATCGTTACGCCGTCGATCAGCACGTTGTTGCACCGGTAGGGCTGGATGAACATCGGCCGCAGATTGCCGCCGTCTCCGAAGACACGGTCCTTCACCGGAACATCCTTGTTCGCCATCTCGATGAGCGCATCGCGGGCCTTGGCCTGAGTGGGCACGCCGGCGGCGGTACCGCGGCCTTTCCACGGCCACCAGTGCTGATCATCGGCTTGGCCGTCCAGCGTCCCCTGTCCGGTTACCGCGATGTTGTTCTGCTCATAGGCGTAGATCAGCGGCGAGTAGTTCAGGCACTCGGTGCCCTCCCACCGCGTGAACACCACCGGCAGATAATGTTTTGGATCGCTGCTGAAAAGCAGAGTCGCCCCCGCGGTGACATGCAGGTTCACGTTGCTCTTCAGGTGGATGGCTCCGGTGAGGAACACGCCGGCGGGGACTACTACGCGTCCGCCTCCCGCCACCGCGCACGCCAGAACGGCCTTGCCAATCTCGGCCGTCGAGTTCTTGCGGCCGTCGCCGACAGCGCCGAACTTCGTGACGTCGAAATCGCGTTTCGGAAATTCGGGCGGCCTGATCCGCCTCAGAATCGCACCTGCCTCACCCTCCGGATCCGCTGAGCCCCACATGGCGGAGGGCAGGGCCGCCGCTGACTTGAGCAACTGCCTCCGAGTCGTCGCCATGAGTACACCGGCTCGTCAGGCTGCGCCGAGCCCCGCCCTGCGGAGCCCCGTCCATCGCTCGAAATTCGTACGGAACAGGCGCGTGACTTCACGCTGGATATCGTTCTGCGTCACGGGGCGTCCATCTTCGGCAAGTAGCCGGAACGTGTTGGCGAGAATCGGAGCCAGTGTCCGGCGCGTGTTCCGCCACTTGTAGATGACTTGTTCGAGAACCCGCGCGTCCGAATGCTGCGGGATGAACGTCGTGCCGAGCATCTCCAGCCGCTCGCGGGTCATCTCTTCCACCACCGAGGGTTGGTTGAGGAACCACCAGCAGCCGAACACCATCAGGTTGCGGAACTTGCGCGCGTAGACGCACAACTCGTGCTGGTTCTCGCGGCTGAGCACGCTCACCAGGAAGCGATTGTCGGGATAGTTCACCGCCATCCGTTCGAGACTCTGCAAGTCCGCTTTGCCCACGGCATCGCCCGCCAGCTTCAAGGCGGGATTCACCAGGTACCGCACGCCGATCATCAACGACAGCGGGATGTCGAACTCGCGGCACGCCGGCAGCACAGCGCCGGCCAGAAGCCGTCCGCGAATGGAGTCTTCGGGGAACTGGAACGTGTCGGGGAGCGACACGGCCGCGTAGACCGGGTTCATTCGCGTGATCCAGCCGGCCAGAAAACGGCGCGCTTCCGCCACAGCGGCAACCGAGCACGCTTCGTCCACTCCGTACCCTTTGGCTGCCATCGCGGTCCAGTTCTGGGCCCACTTGTTGAGCATCCCATCCAGGCGCAGGACGGGGTGGAACTTTGCGTGGCCTTCCAATCCGGCTTCCCAGCGCGGCCCTTCCGCGGGGTCCAACGGATCGTTGGTCATCACCACTTCGCTGAGGCCGGACATCTTCAGCACCTGCTCGATGTGCGATTCGAGTTTCTGCGCGGCGAAAAACTCGCGCGCCACGCTCAGGTCCTCTGTGTCAGTGGGTAAACCAAACGCGCTGAGGACGGCCGCGACGCCTCGGGTCGCTTCCGAAAGTGGTGCGTTTTCGACGAACAGCGTTCGCCAGATGAGGTCGGCCTTGGCGCGTTTCGATAGCGTGAAGTATTCCTCCGGCCGGACGTCGGACGAACGGAACAGTTCCGCTTCAAGGTAATGATAGGTCACCAACTCATCGATCCCCCACAGGCCGAGTTCGCCGAGCGAGGGCATGAATAAATGCGTGTGGACGTCGATGAAGGGCGTTGACCCAAGTACTTCCTCGACAGCCGTGGAGATCTGATTGTGATTCAGGGGAAAAGATGGATTCATGGGGTACTCGTATTAACTGTTAACTCCGGAGGCGAGGAATCCGCCGTCCACGACGATGCACTGGCCGGTGATAAAGCTGGCCGCGTCGGATGCGAGCAGTACAGCAGCTCCGGCCAGCTCGGCGGCTGTTCCGAAGCGGCCCATCGGCGTGCGCATCAGGAATTCGCGGCCCCGTTCGCTCCCGTCCAGCAGCTTCTTATTCAGGTCGGTTCGAAAGACGCCCGGTGCAATAGCGTTCACGTTCACCTGTTGGGGGGCCCATTCGAGTGCCAGGCTGCGCGTGAGCGACAGCAGCGCCGCTTTCGAAGCCGAATACGCCGCCACTTCCTTGAGGCCGACAAATGAACCGAGCGATGCGATGTTGATCACGCGCCCGCGGCCGCTCTTCACCAGTGGCTCGTAGAATGATTGGCACGCCCGCAGCATGCCAGTCACGTTCGTGTTCAGAGTGGACTGCCACTCGGCTTCAGGCAGGTCCTTGGTCTTGATCCGCGAGATGCGGCCGGCGGCGTTCACCAGTACATCCACGTGGCCGAACTCCTGGAGTACATGGTCACGCAGAGCGTCGATCGATGGGCGGCTGAGCACGTCCACGGTCAGTCGCGCCGTCCGGCGGCCCACTGTTTCAATCGCGCCTGCCACCTCTTCCACCAGCTCCGCGCGGCGGCCCGATGCGATCACGTCGGCCCCGCCCTCGGCCAGACTGAGCGCGATGGAACGTCCCAGGCCGGAGGTTCCGCCGATGACCACCGCGACCCGTCCATTCAGATCCAGGGAAGGCAGCATACCATCCGCACTATAGTGAACTTCCGCGGAGTGAGTCAAACCGTCCGGTGTTAGGATCGGGCTGATGGCACCCGTCAAGGTTCCGCCCGGTAAGGTCCACGAGTTCAAGGACGCCGAGAGTCTGTACCAGTGGCTCAGCTCGCACCACGACAAGGAAACTGAGCTTTGGATCAAGATCCACAAGGTGGGTTCGGGGCTGAAATCGATCACGCCCAAGGAAGCCATCGACGTCGCGCTCTGCTGGGGATGGATCGACGCGGTGCGCAAGGGGCTGGACGAGAAGAGCTATCTGCAGCGCTACACGCCGCGCGGCCGGAAGAGTATCTGGAGCCAGATCAACGTGGACAACGTCGCCCGGCTGATCCAGGAAGGCCGGATGACCGAGCATGGGCTGAAGGAGGTGGAAGCGGCCAAGTCCGACGGCCGTTGGGATCGGGCCTATGGGAGCGGCGATGACATGAAGATCCCCGGCGATCTGCAGGCCGCCATCGACGCCGAGCCCGATGCTAGGCGAACGTTTGAGAAACTCAGCGCGAAGAACCGCTTCGCGCTCGCTTTCCGGATGCACAACCTGAAGACCGAGGCGGGACGGAAGAGGAAGATCGAGACCTTCGTCGAGATGCTCAGGCGCGGCGAGACGATCTACCCGCAGAAGACCGGTTAAGAACGGATCCCACAATCTACGCGGCTGTCACAATCTACGCGGCCCTGTCTGAAATCCGGAGCGGTGATACATTTGAAACCGCAATGAAACCTCGAACGGTATTGCTGTTTTCATTTCTCATTTCTGCCGTATCCGTTCTGATGGCGGCGGATGCCGGTCTGGACGCTTCCATCGCGAAGAACCGCATGGGAGAACTCCGCATCAGCGCCGCGCCCGGTGCGAAAATCAACGTCGAACAGATCCGGCACGAGTTCTGGTTCGGAGCCACCCTCCCAGGAGGCGCATTCACTGGCCATGCCAGCCCGGAGGACGTCGCCAAATTCAAGGCGACCTTCACCGAGTTGTTCAACGCCGGCGTGATCGAAGCCGCGTTCAAGTGGCACGACATGGAAAAGGAACGCGGCAAGGTGGACTACTCCATCGTCGATTCGATGCTCGCCTGGGCCAGTTCCCAAGGCATTCCGCTGCGTGGACACTGCATCTTCTGGGGCATTCCGAATCGGGTCCAGAACTGGCTGAAAGAACTGAACGACGATGATATGCGGCTGGCGATGAAGCAGCGCGCCCGTTCCATCGGCGCGCGGTATCGCGACCAGTTCGCCGAATACGACCTCAACAACGAGATGATCCATGCCAACTACTACGAGCAGCGGTTGGGGCCCGAGTTCATCAAGCAGATGGCGCTGTGGGTGAAGGACGGCGATCCGAACGCCAAGTTGTTCGTCAACGACTACGACATCCTCACCGGCAAGCGCCTGGATGACTACGTCAAGCACATCCGGCGCTTGTTGGATATGGGCGTGCCGATCGCCGGCATCGGCGTTCAGGGCCATCTGCATGGGGACTCCTTCGATCCCGTCGCCTTGCAGAATGCGCTGGACGAACTCGCGAAGTTCAATCTGCCGATCCGGATCACCGAGTACAACTTCCCCGGCCAGCGATCGAAGTACTACAGCCAGGAAGATCGGACCGCCCAGTTGACGCCCGAAGAGGAACAGATCAAGGCCGAGGCGCTACGGCAGTACTTCCGCATCTGCTTTGCGCATCCATCCGTGACCGGCATCATGATGTGGGGTTTTTGGGAAGGCGCCAACTGGATTCCGCAATCGTCGCTGTTCAAGCGCGATTGGACTCCGACCCCCGCCGCCGCTGCATATCGCGATCTGGTGAAGAACCAATGGTGGACGCGTTGGGCAGGGACGGCCGACGGATCAGGATCGGCGGTGGTGCCGGCGTTTTACGGTAAGTACCGAGTGACGGTAAACGGCAAGATGACCATCGTGGACCTGGCCAAGGCAGAGGGAACCAAGCGGGTGGATCTGCGGTAGCTCTACGAAAAATCCGGAGGGGCAAAGAAGGCCAGCGGCTCCAGTTTCACTACCAGCCACTTCTTTCCGTCCTTCCGGAAATTCATGGTCACGGCTTCCTCGCGCGACACCATTCGAGGTCCGTCGCCGTCTTCGGCTTTGCGTTTGAGCCTCAACTGCCAATCCAGTTCCAGCGTCCGGGCGATCTCACCGCCTTCGTTGCGCAAAGGACGGATGTTCGATTCCACTTCGGCCTGGTCCAGCATGGCCCGCACATTCGTGGCAAGCGTCTCGTAGCCGGCGAGGCTCGGGTCAATCGGCTTCAGGAATGCCGCCACGTTCGGCTCGGCGAGTCCCGCAGCCATCACCGCGACCACGTCCCAGACGTCCCGCTCCGCATCGCCCGAAGCGAGCAGCGGTAGCAAGGCCTGGGCCAGGAAGACGCGCCGGTTCATGTCCGGTAACTCGCGTTGATCCGGATGTAATCTTCGGTGAAATCGCAAGTCCAGAAACGCGCCGATCCGATGCCGCGCCCGCGCACCGCAAACCGAATGGCGCACTCGCGCTCATCGAGTTTCTGCTTCAATTCGTCCTCTGAGAAATCGGCAGCCAGTCCACCCGTGCACACCGGCAGGTCCTGCATCCAGATGTCGGTCTTCGAAGGATCGAAAGCGACCCCCGCATTGCCCGCCGCCGACAGGATGCGTCCCCAGTTCGGATCGGATCCCGCGATGGCGGTCTTCACCAGCGGCGAATTCGCGATAGCCCGCGCGATCCGTTGGGCTCCGTCGTTGTCCGCCAAGCCGCTGACATCGATGGTGACCAGTTTACGTGCTCCTTCGCCGTCGCGGACGATCTGCCGGGCCAAATCTTCCAGAACTTCCGTCAGCGCTTTCTGGAAATCTCCGTCAGCCTTCGCTCCCGATGCTCCGTTTGCGAGCACAGCGACGGTGTCGTTGGTGGAAGTGTCGCCATCCACGCTGATCCGGTTGTAGCTGGAGTCGATGCTTTCGTTCAGCATGCCTCGCAACTTCGCTGGAGCAATTTCGGCATCGCTCAGCACGAACCCGAGCGTGGTGGCCATGTTCGGCATGATCATTCCCGCGCCCTTGGTCATTCCGGCGATGCGCACCGGCCGGCCGCCGATGGTGATTTCGCGCGAAGCGGTCTTCGGCACGGTGTCCGTGGTCATGATTGCGTTCGCGACGTCGGTGAAGCGGTCGGCTGAAAGTCCTTTCACCAGGGCTGGGATAGCTTTCGTGATCAACTTCGGGTTCAGTTCCACGCCGATCACACCCGTGGATGATGGAATCATCTGCTCCACGGGCGACTTCAGTCGCGATGCCAGGGCCGCGCAGGTCTGCAGGGCGACTTCTTCGCCGGTGCGCGTGGCGCAGTTCGCGTTGCCTGCATTCACCAGAATTGCCTTCACCAAGCCGCGCGAGAGCTTCAAGTGCTTACGGCCGAGTTTCACCGGCGCTGCCTGGACGAGATTCCGCGTGAAAACGGCGGCCGCCGCCGCGGGCGTGTCGGAGACGATCAGCCCCAAGTCGTCCTTCTCCACTTTCCGAATGCCTGCGTACAGGGCGGAAAAACGGTAGCCAGCCGGAATGGTCAGCATTTCGTCAGTACCTCTTTCTCGTGGATGGGATTGCCGTTCAGGAACGCTTCGATGGACATGCGTTTGCGCCCTTCCGCTTGTACTTCAACGAGGTCGATAGCGGTGCCCGCGCCGCATCCGGCGATGGCCCGCTTTCCGTGGAGGCTCAACACCCCCGGATTTTCGAGGATCTCAGAGCGACAAGCCTTCCAGATATGAAATCGCTGGCCGCGGAGATAGGTGTATGTGCCGGGCCAGGGCGTGAAGCCTCGCATCCGGTTCAGAATATCGCTGGCCGGCAGGTGCCAGTCGATCAGTCCATCTTCCTTCTTGATGATCGGCGCCAAGGTGGCCCGGGAGTTGTCCTGCGGCTCGGGCTGGATGGCGCCGGCGGCAAGGCCGTGCAATGTCTCCACCAGCAAGTCCGCGCCCGCTTGCGAGAGCCTCTCGCCCAGTTCGATCGCCGTCTCTTCGGGGCCGATCTTCGTCTCCCACTTGAGCAGCATGTCGCCGGTGTCGAGCCCGGCGTTAATCTGCATGGTGGTCACTCCGGTCCGCTTCTCTCCGCGAGCGATGGCCCATTGAATGGGCGCCGCGCCGCGGTACTTGGGCAGGAGCGATGCGTGAACGTTAATGATTCCGAGCGGTGGGATATCGATGATCGATTGCGGAATGATCTGGCCGTAGCCGACAACCACAATCGCCTGCGGAGCGAAGGCGGCGATTTCCGCCACGGCTTCGGGCCTGCGGATCCGTTCCGGTTGGCGAACCTCGAGCCCCAGTTCGAGGGCACGCTGCTTCACCGGCGACGCTGTCTCCTTCTGGCCCCGCCCTTTGGGACGGTCCGGCTGTGTGTAGACGGCCAGCACGGAGTAGCCGGCCTCAACGACACGGCTCAAGGTGGGGACTGCAAACTGCGGAGTGCCGAGAAACAGGATCCCGCCCGTCAGCATTCCCGCGGAGTCTACTGCCACTCGCCTGCCTTCTGCATTTTTCGGATTTTGCGCCGGATCAGATCGCGCTTCAAGGGGCTCACGTGGCTGATGTACAGCGTCCCGTTCAGGTGGTCCGTCTCATGGAGGAACGCCCGCGCGAGCAGGTCTTCGCCGGTCTGCTCGAACCATTCACCCTTGGCATTCTGTGCACGGATAGTAACTCGTTTAGAACGGGTGACCTGCTCCCGGAAACCCGGAATGCTGAGGCAGCCTTCTTCGCTGACCTGGCTGCCTTCGCGGCCAATGATTTCGGGATTAATCAGGACCATCCGGGCCGCCGGATCCTCGCCGTTCGATGTGTCGATGACCGCGATCCGACGCCCCACGCCGATTTGCGGAGCCGCCAGTCCTACGCCCTTGGCCGCGTACATCGACTTGAACATATCTTCCAGAAACTGGTGCAGATCGGGCGTGTCGAACTCCGTCACTGTTTCGGCCTGGCTCTCGAGAACCGTCTGCCCGTATTTGACAATGGGGTAGATCATCAGTAGTTCTTTACCTGTTCGATATAGCTCTGATAATTGCGTTTCGTTTCGCCCAGCGAATCACCGCCGAACTTTTCCATGAAAGCCTGAGCCAGTACGATGGCCACCATCGCCTCGCCGATCACACCCGCTGCTGGAACCACACACACATCGCTGCGCTCGTATGCGGCCAGCGCGGGTTCCCGGGTCTCGAGGTCCACCGATTCCAGCGGCTTCCGCAACGTCGAGATGGGCTTCAGGAATCCGCGCACCAGAATGTCCTGCCCGTTCGTGATGCCACCCTCGATGCCACCGGCGCGATTGGCGCCCCTGGTGAACCGGCGATGCTCGCGATCGTAGTGAATGGTGTCCTGCACCTTGGACCCGTACGCCTGCGCGCCTTCCTGCGCGAAGCCGACTTCCACGCCCTTCACCGCCTGGACGGAAACGATGGCCTGCGCCAACCGTCCGTCCAGCCGCGTATCCCACGCGATGTGCGATCCCAGCCCCACCGGTACGCCGCGCGCCACTACTTCGAATATGCCGCCGATGGTGTCGCCCGTCCGATAGGCCACATCCACCGCTTCCTTCATGCGAGCCTCGGTCTCCAGATCGACGCAGCCGAGCAGCACCTCATCCTTCAGACTGAGCGCGACCAGTTCGTCCCAAGAGGCCTGACGCTCGAGCCGGACCGGGCCCACGGCGATCACGTGGCTCAGCACCTGGATGCCGAACTGACCCAACAGCGCTTTGGCGAGTGCGCCCACGGCTACTCGGGCGGTAGTTTCTCGCGCGCTGGCGCGCTCCAATATATAACGCGCATCGTGAAAGTCGTACTTGATGGCGCCGGCCAGGTCGGCGTGACCCGGACGGGGACGTGTTACGGGCTTTCGCTTGTCCTCCCCGCCGTCGATGTCCTCCACCGGAAGTACTTCGGTCCAGTTCTTCCAGTCGCGGTTGCGGATGATGATCGCAACCGGTGAGCCGATGGTGGCCGAATGGCGCACCCCCGCTACGATCTCCACCTGGTCGGTTTCGATCTTCATGCGGCCTCCGCGCCCGTAGCCCTGCTGCCTGCGCCAGAGTTCGCGATTGACGTTACTGATGGAGACGGGGACCCCGGCGGGCAACCCGGTCAGCGTCGCGACCAGGCATTCGCCGTGGGACTCGCCCGCGGTTTCAAACCGAAACATTCTTAAACTGTTTATGGTAGCAGGTTGAACGTTTTCGACGCTTCCCGCAACCGCCAGGGGAGCGGCCCGTCGTACAATGCCGGACCTTGGTGAGCGAGCAGCCCGGCCACTTCTGGACAGCTGATGGCATAGCCGTTCTGCCGACGGAACGGATTCCGATCCGCACGCTTCGCGCGGAAGCGCTCTTCCGAACTGTATGGATCGCGCCGGTAGTCTTCTACCGCCCGCTCTTCCGATGCCATAGCCTGTTCCAGATCGCGGGGATTGTTCGGGCCCAGGTACGTGAAGCGCTCCGCGGGATACCCGATCGCTTCCCGGTGCAGGCCGAAACGTCGCTCTTTGAACGCCCAACTCACCATCGTTACGCGATCCGGATACCGGCCCGTGAACTCGTGAAAACGGCAGATGCCGAACAGCAGGTTCTCGAAACTGTCGCGGGAGAAATCCTCCAGGATCGCACGTCCGGCCACCGCAGTCTGTCCGAACCATGCGTAGTGCGTCGCGATCCGGTAGTAGCTTTCGGCTTCCGATCGTGGTCCGGCTTCTTGGCGAGTTGGGCCTCCCGAGAAAAGGAGCAGGGAATCGGGATCGGCAGCCGCGGCTTCCACCGCTGCCCGAACGTGTCCGATATAGAAAGGAGGCTCGCCGCGCTGGAAGTCCAGCAGGTGCCAGGAAGAATCGGCTGAGAGGTTCTTGTCGCGGACAATAACGGCGTGCCCGGCGACGATGACGGCGTGGCCCGGCACCCTAACTCATGTCGACCCGGCTACCCCCGCCGGTCATGTTCTTTTCGACATCGACCGGTGGATTGTAGTACAGGATGCGGCCGCAGCTTTCGCACGTAAGCACTTCGTCGCCGGTGCGCAGGTTTTGAAAGTGCTGCGGCCTGAGCCGGATGTAACACCGCATGCACTGGTAATCCTGGACTTCGGCCATGGGCTGGCCCGGCCATTTCCGCCGCGTCTTCTCGTACAGCTTGAGCAAGGCAGGCGCTACCTGGACCACTAACTCGGCGCGCTCCGCGTTAGCTTGCTGGAGTGCCTTTCTGTCCTCGTCCGTCCGGTCGTGTGCCCGCTTCTTCTCGGCCTCTACTTCAACCTTCTCCTGCTTCAACGCAGCTTCGGCTTTCTTCACGTTCGCTTCAAGCGGCTCGGAAGTCCCCATCAGGTCGAGAATGCGATCCTCGTACTTGCGGATTTCCTGCTGGCAATATTCGATTTCGTGCTGGAACGCGCGATATTGTTCGTTGGTTTTTGCCTGCAGCGTCTGATCGCGGAGTTTCGAGATCTTCTGCTCCTGAACCTGGATGTCGCCTTCGAGTTTCTTGCGTTCCTTCTGGTTGGCTGCCAGTGCCGCGCGGTCGGCTTCGAGCCGGCGCTGATGGATCTCCAGCGCCTTCTCGATATTCAAGATGTGCTTCGGCAGCGCCGCGATTTCTTTGTCCAGCTCGGCGATACGATGATCGAGATCTTGTAACCTTAGTACCAGATGAATATCTGGATTCATTGATATTCTGAGTCTAACACGTGTGATGTCTAACCCTCTCTTGAACGTCGAGTTTCGCGTCCCCTTTGATCAGATCCGCGCCGAACATGTCGAACCGGCCATTCATCAACTGCTTGAGGATGCCCGGCAAGGCGTTGACGCCATCGCCGCCGGAACCGGTGACCGGACCTATGAAAACACCATGCTGCCGCTGGACGGCCTGACGCGCCGTCTGGATTTCGCGGTAAGCGTGGTCCGTCACCTGGAAAGCGTGGCCACAACCCCCGAACTGCGCAACGCGTACAACGCCACGCAACCGCTGGTGGCCGCCTTTTACGGCAGCCTTCCCTTGCACGAAGGATTGTGGAAAGCGATCCAAGCCTTCGCCCGCACCGACGAAGCTGCGTCACTGAGCGGCTCCCGGGCGCGCTATTTGAAAAAGACCATCGACGATTTCCGCCGGCACGGCGCCGAACTCGATCCACCCGGCAAGAAGCGATTAGCGGAAATCGACGTGGCACTCTCGAAGCTCACCACCCGCTTCTCGCAGAACGTATTGGATTCCACCAACGCCTGGGACCTGGTGCTGGCGGACGAAGCAAAGCTGGCGGGCTTACCCGCGGCGGCGCTGGCGGCGGCCCGCGAAAGCGCCGCGGAGAAGGGCGTCGAAGGATGGCGCTTCACGCTTCACAGCCCCAGCTACATCGCCGTGATGACCTATCTCGACGATCGGGACATCCGGCGCGAAATGTACATGGCCTACAACACCCGCGCCGCCAGCGGCCAGTACGACAACCGCGACGTGATGGTGCGCATTCTCGAGTTGCGCCGGGAAAAGGCGAACCTTCTGGGATTTGCCGATTTCGCCGACTTCGTCATCGAGGACCGGATGGCGCACACGGGTGAGCGCGCTCAACAGTTCCTGGCCGACCTGCGGGACCGCACCGAGCCCAAGTTCCACCAGGAGAATCAGGAGCTTCGTGCGTTCTCGGGACTGGCCGACTTGCAGCCCTGGGATGTGGGTTACTGGGCCGAGAAACAGCGCCAGGCTCTGTACGATTTTGACGAGGAAGCGCTGCGTCCGTACTTTCCCGTCGATCGCGTCATGGCGGGAATGTACGAGATCTTCGGGCGTCTGTTCGGCATCCGCGTGGTGGAGCAGTCCGGTGCGCCGGGTTGGGACCCGAGCGTGAAGGTCTTCGACATTGAGGACGAGTCCGGCGCGCACATCGGTGCCTTCTATACCGACTGGTTCCCCCGCGGCAACAAGCGCCAGGGCGCCTGGATGGACGGTTTGATCACCGGAACGCCATCCGTCGATCCTGCCGAGCGCCACCTGGGACTTATCTGCGGCAACCTGACTCCGCCGATCGGTAACGCGCCGGCGCTACTGACCCACCGCGAGGTAGAGACCATCTTCCACGAGTTCGGCCACCTGCTCCATCACTGTTTAAGCCGGGTGGAGGTGCGTAGCCTGGCGGGGACGAATGTGGCCTGGGATTTCGTGGAACTCCCATCGCAGATCATGGAGAACTGGTGCTGGGAGCGGGATGCTCTGGACCTGTTCGCCCGGCACTATGAGAGCGGCGATCCAATCGCGCAGAATCTCTTTCAGAAGATGCGCCGGGCACGGACCTTCCGTGCGGCGAACGGCCAGATGCGGCAACTCGGATTCGGCTTTCTCGATTTGGCCTTGCACCGCGAGTATGATCCCCGTCGGGACGGCGATGTGGCTGCATATGCCCGCAACGTGCTGTCACAATTCGCTCCGGCGCCACTCCCTGACGATTACGCCATGATCGCCGGCTTCACCCATCTGTTCGGCAGCCCGGTGGGATACGGGGCTGGCTACTACTCCTACAAATGGGCCGAAGTGCTGGAAGCCGATGCCTTCACGCGATTCCGGCGGGAAGGCCTCTTCAATCCGGAAACGGGCCGGCACTATCGCGATTCCATTCTGGCGTGCGGCGACAGCCAGAATCCCGCCGACCTGTACCGCGCGTTTATGGGTCGCGACCCCGACCCCAAGGCCCTGCTGGAGCGCACCGGGTTGCTCGACACCGCCGATGCCGAACCGGATCTGGAAAAGGTCATTTAGCCAAGAGAAAAACGGATCGAGGAATCGGCTGGGCGGGGTGGAATTGGAGTCAAACGGGGGAAAACTCGGGAGGCGAGACTAGCAGTCTACGGGCAGAACAGCCTGATTCCTCGAACGATTGTGTTGAACACCATTTCTGTTGTTGCAAGCGCGATGCCAGCCCCCGCGCTTCGCTTTATCAGCGAGTTGCGAGGATTCCCTCTCAAATGCGCAGGTAACTCTTACTCTGTCGTACTGGTTTTTCATTCCACGTGATCTGCGACTGGCGCCGGCCATAGGGTTACATTGGTAATACGCGCAGGAGATCTTCAAAAGAGGTCAGTCCCCGGAAGAAATTTCTCACCAGCTGCCAGCAGGATTGAGCGTGTCAAAACCAGCTGGGAGCACGGATGTTTCTTGCTATACTAGTGATTTCGTCCTGCCCGGCGTTTCGTCCGAGGTGTGTGTGTTTTTCAGCGTCAGTGAATTAGAACAGCGGAAGGCCCATTTTGATGTGTCTTTCGCGCCCGGTGAAATTCAGTTCTTTGAGGAGAAGCTGCGTCAAGCCACTCCTTTGAAGGCGGAAGGATCCGTAGAATTACTGGGCAATACGCTCGGCGAGATCCGGGTGAAGGGTCACCTGAGCGTCGAGATGGAATCCGACTGCGACCGTTGTCTGGAGACCGCTCGTGTGCCGCTCGAGACCGATTTCGACCTGTTCTACAGGCCGGAGCCGGAGGGTGGCACGCCTGGATACGAAGTCGAGATCGACGAGGGCGAGAGCCAGATCGCTTTCTATGAGGGCGAAGGCCTCGAACTCGCTGACATCTTGAGGGAGCACATTCTTTTGTCGCTCCCGATGCAACGCGTCTGCAGCGACGCATGCAAGGGAATCTGCCCGGTGTGCGGGCAGAACAGGAATCTGGTCGCTTGCGGTTGTGCCGTGAAGCCTGCGGACGATCGCTGGGCCGCTTTACGAAATCTGAAGTAGCAAGGTAGATCAATGCCAAATCCGAAACGACGACACTCCAAGCGCCGCAGTTCCGCGCGCCGTACACACGATTCCCTCACCAAAGCAGGGACGGCTGAATGTCCCAATTGCCATGAGCCGAAGCTCCCGCACCGCGCTTGCCCCCACTGCGGCAAGTACAAGGGCCGCGAAGTGATCGAAGTCGAACAACAGTAACCCCCGCCCATGGTCACCATCGCTGTAGACGCGATGGGCGGCGACAACGCGCCCAAAGCCGAAGTGGAAGGCGCAATCCAGGCCGCCCGGTCGCTGCCTGTTCGGATTATCCTGGTCGGCCGCGAGGACGTTGTCCAGCGCGAACTCAATCAACATGAGTGGCGCGGTCTCCCTATTGAAGTCCGCCATGCCAGTGAGGTCATCACCATGGAGGACGCCGCAGCCAAAGCCATGCGGAGCAAACGCGATTCCTCCATCCGCGTTGCTTCCAGGCTGGTGCGCGACGGAACCGCCCAGGGCGTAGTGTCCGCCGGAAATACCGGGGCGGTGATGGCCACCGCCAAAATGGTACAGGGCATGGTGCCGGGGGTGGATCGTCCGGCCTTGGCCTCCGCGTTCCCAACGCTTACCGGCAAACCGGTGGTGGTGGTGGATGTCGGCGCCAATGTGGATTGCGAACCCCGTCTGCTGGCGCAGTTCGCCGTAATGGGCGACATCTATTCGCGCGTAATCTTCCGGACGGAGCACCCGCGTGTCGGGCTGCTCTCCATCGGCGAGGAAGAACATAAGGGGAACGACCTGACGCGCGCGGCCACTCCGCTGCTCAAATCGTTGCAGCTGAATTTCGTGGGCAACGTCGAAGGACGCGACATCTACACCGGCGCCACAGACGTGATTGTGTGTGACGGGTTCGTCGGTAACGTCGCGCTCAAGGTCAGCGAAGGGCTGGTGGACGTCTTCAAGCACATGCTGCAGGAGTCGCTCCGCGCTACCATCACGCGGCAGATCGGCTACGTCCTGGCCCGCTCCGCATTCATGGACTTCAAAAAGCGCGTTGACTACTCCGAGTTCGGCGGAGCGCCTCTGCTCGGGGTTCGCGGTGTTTGCATAATCTCGCACGGCCGCTCCACGCCCAAGGCCATTAAGAACGCCATTCGCGTGGCGGCGGAGTTCGCCGGCGCCAGTATCAATCAACAGATCGAGGAAGAACTGGCGCGCTGGACGGCCAAGAACGGCGTCGCCGTCAAAGCCTGAATTGTGATGAACCTCCGCAGTACTGCCGCCGCTTTTCTGGCACTCGCGATCTCCGCCGGCGCTCAGAAACTGGATCCCATCAAGTGGACTATCGAGTCCGCACAGGCGAAGGTCGCTCCCGGCGGACAAGTGGCCGCGCGTCTCACGGCGAAGCTCGACCCGGGCTGGCATCTGTACTCGCCCACCACTCCCCCCGGCGGTCCGATCCCTACCACGCTCAAGTTGGACGACAACGCCGCTCTGGCCAAGTACTCCGTCTATCAACCCGGGCCCGACCGCAAGTTCGACCCCAACTTCAAGGTGGATGTCGAATGGTTCGAGAAGGACGTGGTCTTCCTGGTGGTTGCGGACTTGAAGAAAGATGCCCCGGCCGGGCCGCTGGAGTTGTCGGCGCTGGTTCGTTACCAGGCCTGCGATGACCGGCAGTGCCTCCCTCCCAGGAAGAAGACGGCCACGTTGAACATTACCGTCGATCCGGCTGCTCCGGCCCAGCCCTTCACTCTTCCCGCGGACTACTCTTCCATAGAGGCAAAGGCCACCCAGGCAGCGTCCCCGGCGGCGCCCGCTCCCGCCGCACCTCAGAGCGGACTGGCGCAGTTCCTGCTGGTCGCTTTCGGCTTTGGACTCGCGGCCATCTTTACGCCCTGCGTCTTCCCCATGATCCCGATCACGATGTCGTTTTTCCTGAACCAGCAATCGGGATCGCGAAGGCAGAGTATTCTGCAGGCGCTGGTGTTCTGCGCTGGCATCATCGTCTTGTTCTCGGCCATGGGTTTTGCGGTCACGGCCATCGCCGGACCGTTCGGAGTGGTTCAACTCGGGTCGAACCCGTGGGTGAACGGATTCATCGCGGCGGTCTTCTTCGCCTTCGGGCTCAGCCTGCTGGGCGCATTCGAGATCACGCTGCCCTCCGGGCTCCTGACCAAACTGGACAGCGCCTCCCGTCGCGGAGGATACGCGGGAACCTTGCTGATGGGCCTGACGTTCTCGCTGACCTCGTTTGCCTGCGTCGGACCTTTTGTGGGAACCCTGCTGGCCGCCTCCGTGCAGACCGGCGGTCTCCAACCCGTGCTCGGCATGGTAGGGTTCGCCGCCGGACTGGCCACGCCGTTCTTCTTCCTGGCGCTGTTTCCGTCGTATCTGCAGAAACTTCCTCGCAGCGGCGGATGGATGGCGCGGGTGAAGGTCGTGCTCGGGTTCGTCATCCTGGCGGCGATGCTGAAGTACCTGAGCAACATCGACCTGGTGCTGCAGGCGAATCTGCTGTCCCGTGAGATCTACCTGGCAGCCTGGTTTGTGTTGTTCGGCCTCCCGGGACTGTATCTGCTCGGATTCCTTCGGATGGAAGGGATCAAGCCCGAGGAGCCTGTCGGAGTCGGGCGGCTGCTCTCTGGTGCGGCGTTTCTGATCTTCGCGGTCAGCCTGCTGCCGGGGATGTTCGGCGCCTCCCTGGGTCCGCTCGAATCCTATGTTCCGCCCGCTCGCGACGGCGGTGTCGCGGCGGCCGCGCGAGGCGAATCCCAGGTCTGGTTGAAGGACCAGTATCAGGAGGCGTTGGCTCGCGCTAAACAGGAAAACAAGTTCGTGCTGGTGACCTTCACGGGGTACGCCTGCACGAACTGCCACTGGATGAAGGCCAACATGTTCCCGCGGCCGGAGATCGCTTCGGTAGTGAGAGACATGATCCTCGTGGAACTGTATACGGACGGCTCGGATGAGGTCTCGCGGCAGAATCAGCAGCTGCAGGAGAAATCGTTCAACACGGTGGCGATCCCTTACTACGCGCTCATGGACGGAGATGGCAAAGTGATCGCCTCATTCCCCGGACTGACCCGCAATCCCCAGGAATTCCTGGCCTTTCTCAGCACCCGCTCACGGCCTTCGTGAAACAATATCTGCCTTTTCTGGCGGCCCTCGGGCTGGCGTTGGCCGGTTCCCATGGCGGCTTGCCGATCCGCGGCTTCGGCCCGGACGAGGTTGGCGCGGAGCGCGATCGCGAGACCGAGGTCAAGACGATCCCGAACGCCGGCCGTATCCGCACGCTTGCCAAGTGGATGTCGGCACAACCTCACGCGGCGGGATCCGCGCGATCAAGACAGGTTGCCCAGTTCATCGCGCAAGAGTTGACGCAATGGGGGCTCGAGACGTCCATCGAATCCTTCGACGCGCTTCTCCCCTATCCGACGGTTCGCATTCTGGAGATGGTGGGCCCGAAACACGCGGTAGCGCAACTGCGTGAGCCGGCCATCGCCGCCGACAAGGATTCCGGACAGCCCGGCCAGTTGCCCACCTACAACGCGTACTCCGCGAGCGGCGACGTTACGGCGCCGTTGGTGTACGTGAACTACGGCGTACCGGAGGACTACGAGGAGTTGAGCCGGCGAGGCATCGACGTTCGCGACAAGATCGTGATCGCGCGTTACGGGAAGGGTTGGCGCGGAGTGAAGCCGAAGCTCGCGCAGGAACATGGCGCGATCGGGTGTCTGATCTATTCGGATCCCCGTGAGGACGGGTTTTACATGGGGGACGTGTACCCGGTTGGCCCCTATCGTCCGGGCCAGGGCGTTCAGCGGGGTAGCGTGATGGACATGCCCTTGTATCCCGGCGATCCGCTTACTCCGGGTTGGGCTTCCGACAAAGGCGCCCGCCGATTGCCGCGCTCCGAGGCAAAATCGCTGATGCGGATTCCGGTGCTTCCCATCTCCGCCAATGACGCGGAGCCGCTGGTTGCCGCGCTGGGTGGTCCGGTTTCACCCGAAGGCTGGCGCGGCTCACTGCCCGTCACATACCACATTGGTCCAGGTCCGGCGACCGTGCACCTCAAACTCGACTTCGACTGGACGTCCAAACCGCTCTACGACGTAATCGCGAAGATCCCGGGCTCGGTATTCCCGGATCAGTGGATCATGTGGGGCAACCATCACGATGCCTGGGTGAACGGCGCCAGCGATCCCGTGAGCGGCACGTCGGCGCTGCTTGAGGCCGCGCGATCGGCCGCTGAAATGGTGCAGCGCGGATGGAAGCCGAAGCGTACCATCCTGTTTGCGTTTTGGGACGCCGAGGAGTTCGGACTGGTCGGCTCCACCGAGTGGGCGGAAAAGCATCAGGCGGAGTTGGACCGGAAACTGGCCGTCTATCTGAACTCCGATTCAACTGGACGGGGCGCGCTGAATGGATCAGGCTCGCATGCGCTGGAGCAGTTCGTCAACGAGATCGCGCGTGATGTTGCCGATCCATTGTCGGGTGTTTCGCTGGGTGAGACTATGACAGCCCGGCGCGCGAGTGGGGCGGGGAAGCCGAAGGCCGGTCCGGCTATTCGGCTGGGACCGCTTGGCGCGGGCTCCGACTACGTGCCCTTCCTTGACCACCTCGGAGTGTCGAGCCTCAACTTGGCCTTTGGCGGCGACGACGGCGGCGGTGTCTATCACTCTGTTTACGATTCCTTCCAGTGGTATGCGCGTTTCTCGGATCGCGACTTCTCGTTCGGCCGCACGCTGGCCCAGGTGATGGCGGTCGCTCTCATGCGGTTGGCCGACGCTTCCGTCTTCCCATATGAGTTCGGCTGTCTGGCGCGTACGGTCCGGACCTATGCGGACGAGATTCAGAAACAGAGTGGCACGCTCGACCTCCGCAATGTGTACGCACAGATCGGCCGCCTGGAAGGGAACTCTCGCAACTACGAAGATGCCTTGGCGTCGGCCGGGAACCGCATTGCACACGCCACTCCCGCAAAAATCGAGAAGCTGAACGAGGCGCTCTTCCGCAGCGAGCGCACGCTCCTCTCGGCCAAGGGCTTGCCCGGCCGGCAGTGGTACCGGCACGAATTATATGCGCCCGGGCGGTACACCGGATATGGAGCCAAGACCCTGCCGGGTATTCGGGAGGCTGTTGAAGGTTCGCGATGGGACGAGGCGAATCAAGAAGCCGGCCGCGTGGTGCAGGCCCTGAGGGCGCTGAATATCCAGGTGGAAGAGGCAGTCCGGTTATTGCGCGAACTCGAGGACTGATTCCTACCGCCGTTCACCACTCCACTTGGCCAGGAACAACTCGCCGGCCTGCGTTTCGATTTCCCGCGCGAGTTCGGTGTTCCAGGCCTGCCACTTGCGGTCCTTCAGCTTGTCGAGCAATTCCGCTTTCCGCTTCGCTTCCACCAGCTTGCCCCGTTGTGCGGCGATGCGGCCGTCGCAATCGGTGAGCAGATTCGCGATGACCTCTCGTTGAGCCACCACGTAGCGGCGGAAAGCATCGACGGCCTGAAGCTCGACGGACTGCAACGAATGAGAGCACGTCACGAGGGCCGCGCTCTCACGCCCCTCCTTTTCGAGCAGGGCCAGGCGTTGTTCCACGAGCGCTTTCTCGGAATAGAGCTGCTCCAGGCGGGCTTCTTCGAGGGCGACCTGCTTCTCCCGCCACTGCCGGATCCGCTCCAAGCTGAAGTGGAAGCGCTTCAACGCATCTCTCCGGCCAGGTCCAGCATTTTCTGGAGTGTTTGATCAAAGCTGGACACCTCATGCGAGTCTTGCCGTAGAAAATCGATCAGTTTGGGCCGGAGTTGAATCGCGGCGTCCAGGCGCGGATTCGTTCCGGCGGTATACGCTCCCAGGTTGATGAGGTCCTCCGACCGCTGATAATCGGCCAGGGCCAGTCGAAGTTGCTGGGCGGCGGCTTTCTGCTCGGGGGTGGACACCCGCGAGGCCAGCCGGCTCACCGAGCCTAGCACATCGATGGCCGGATAGTGGCCGGCCGCCCCAAGTTCACGGGACAGAATCACATGCCCGTCGAGGATACCCCGTGAAGCGTCGCAAATCGGCTCGTTGAAATCGTCACCTTCCACCAGCACCGTAAAGAATCCTGTAATGGACCCTGTCCGGAACCGTCCCGCGCGTTCGAAGACTCGTGGCAGCAGGTTGAAAACGGACGGCGTATACCCCTTCTGGCTGGGTGGTTCGCCGGCTGCAAGTCCGATCTCGCGCTGCGCCATCGCCAGCCGCGTGACTGAGTCCATCACCAGCAGCACGTCGGCTCCCTGATCGCGGAAGTACTCGGAAACCGCGAGCGCGACGAACCCCGCACGAATGCGCAACGGCGCGGGACGGTCCGACGTAGCCACCACCACCACACTGCGCTTCAGTCCTTCCGCGCTCAACTCATGCTCCAGGAAATCGCGGACCTCGCGGTTGCGCTCGCCGACCAAAGCGATCACACTGACGTCCGCCGAGTTCTGGCGCGACATCGCTCCGAGCAGCGTGCTCTTGCCCACCCCGCTGCCGCCGAAGATTCCGATCCTTTGACCTTTGCCGATGGTGAGCAGGCTATCGATGGCACGAATTCCCGTGATGAGGCGATCCTTGATCGGCTCCCGTTCGAGTGGACCAGGCGGGGACCGGAACAGATCGTACGCGTCATCCGCCACGATCGGCGCCTTCCCGTCGATTGGATTTCCAAATCCATCCAGTACGCGCCCGAGCAGCCCCTGGCCAACCGCGACTCGTGCGGCTTCCTTCTTTGCGACAATGCGATCGCCCAGCTGAAGCCCATCCGTCTCTTCGAGTGGCATCGACAATACCCGGCCATCGCGGAATCCGATCACCTGGGTACGGATGGTCCGGCCGCCCGCTACCTTGGCTTCGCAAAAGTCGCCGATCGCCGCCGCCGGCCCCTTCGATTCCACCAGCAGTCCGATGATCTGTGAAACCTCTCCGATCGACTGTACCGCGTCGATGCGCTGCAAAGCGTCGAGATAGCGGGTCAGTTCCATCAATTGCTCCGTCGCACGATGTCCACCAGCCCGCGCTCGATCTCGGCGAGTTGCGAGGAGATGGAAGCGTCCATGCTGCCCCGGCTGGTTTCGACAATGACGCCTCCGCGTTCGAGCGTCTTATCGGGCGCCAGTTCTACGCGCGGCGGCAGATCCAGCGAAGAGAGCTGGCGCTGCAACGCCGGAACGTCGTCGGGATGCATCCGGATACGATGCACATCCCGCGAGTCCACGCGTTCCACGGTAGCCTTCACCACACCCAGGATCGAATCGGCGTCCACCGACAGCTCGCGATGCAGAATCCGGCGGGCGACGGCGATGGCCAGCTTTACGGCATCCACTTCCGATTCCACCAGGTGGCGTTTGCGGACTGCAACCAGGTCCTGAATGCTTGCGGCAAGCTTGGCGAGCACGGGGTCAATGCGCGCGCTAGCCTGTTTCGTTGCGGCGGCCTGGCCTTCATTGAATCCCTGCTGGTAGGCCTGGCGCGGACGGCTCTCGATCTGCCGTTCCAGCTCCTGGATTTTCGCCTGCTGCTCCATCAGTACCTTGATGTGCTGTGGGTCGCGGCATTCGCCGCCTGGAGCCGCCCTCTGTGCGGCAGTGCCGGATTTTGGGTCCGGTCCGGTCCCCGGATCCGACGGTGGCCCTCCATCTGGCCCTTGCCAGATGAGCGGGCGGGCATTTGCCGTATTCGCGCCAACCAACAGTCGCGAAATGGTGGATCTCTCGCCGCTAGACGACATACTGCTCGCCGGCGGTGCCTTTCAAGCTGAGTACGCCCTCAGCCTCGAGTTGACGGACCACCGCGATGATCTGCTGTTGGGCTGCCTCAACTTCCTTGATCTTGATCGGCCCGAGTGCATCCATGTCCTCCCGCAGCATTTCCGCGCCGCGTTGCGACATCGCTCCCAGCAGGTGATTTTTTAATTGATCGCTGGTGCCTTTGAGTGCGATGGTGAGAATCTTACGTTCCACTTTCGAGAGGATCTCCTTCACCGCGTTTTGATCGAGTAACAGAAGATCCTCAAACACGAACATGAGGTGGCGGATCGTCTCAACCAGGTTGGGGTCATTGTTCTCCATGTGGTCGAGGATCTCTTTGCTGGAGTTGGAATCGAGGCGGTTGAACATTTCCGAGACTGCGCGGACGCCCCCATACGCTTCGCGGCTGACCTCGCCGAGAGACTTCAGTTTGGTGCCGATCACAGCGGCGATTTTGTTGATGATCTCAGGGGAAATCTGATCCAGGTGCGCCATCCTCATCGAGACATCGGCGCGGATCTCGGGCGGAAGCGAGAACAGCAGCCCCGCAGCCTGTGATGAGTTTAGGTGGGAGAGGATCAGTGCGATGGTCTGGGGATGCTCGCTGTGGATGAACTTGGCCAATTGCTGCGGGTCGGCCTTCTGCAGGGCGTCGAAGTTGGCGGCCTCCGAGCCGAGCGATTTCATCAGCCGGTCGTAGAGTTTCTTGGCCTGTTCCAATGGAAAGGCGCTGAACAGCATCTTCTTCGCGTATTCCACTCCGCCCTTGACGACGTAATCGTGCGCGATGGCCATCTCATAGAATTCTTCGAGAATGGACTCGGATTGCTCTGTGGATATGAGGGAGACGCGGGCTACTTCCCGCCCGATCTCATCAACCTCTTCGTCCTCCAGTTGACGCAGGATCTCTGAACTCACCTCCTCACCCAGCGTGATCATGAGGATCGCGGTCTTCCGGAGACCTGACAGTCTCTCTTCTTTCTCAACGTTCGTAATCAGAAGTGTTCAACCAAGTTCGGACCACCTGGGCCATGACCGTCGGGTCCCGCTTGGCCTCCTCACTGATGTGCTTTGCGAGCACTTCCGTCTTTTTCGTCTTAACCGGGGGCAGCTTCAATGAATTCAATGCATCCCGGGTCTGCTGATCCTTTAGTGCATTCTGCTCGGCAATCCTCGCTTCAAACTCCTTGTGAGGATCGGGTCCTTCAATTGCTTTCGCATCCGCGGCTCCTACCTGCCCGTTGGTGGTGACCGCCGACTTCTTCCGCTTCCGCATCAGGAACCAAGTCGAGAAACCGATTAGAGCAAGCAGGATTCCGGCGCCGACACCCGCCATGATCCGGATATCTCCCTTCTTCAGCAGATTTTGGAGCCAGGCCGGCATCCATTGGGGCGCCACTGCCGTGGGGTAGGCAGCCGGAACAGGCGCTGCCCCGCCAGGAGCCTGGATGGCCAGCGTGGCTTCGAACGGGAAGGTCTCGACAATCACCTGGTCGCCGCGATCAGCCTGGATTCCCACCACGCCGGAGGCTACTTCCTTAACCACCTTCAGCTTGTCGGGGCTCGGCGGCTCGATGATCTTCTGGTTCTTCTCGAAACGGATCGACTGGTCCAGCAGAATCGCCACCGAGATCCGTTTCACACCACCTTGCGGGAGTTTCGTGTGCTTTACAACGCGGCTCGATTGGTAGGTGATGTTCTCAGTCCGGCGGCTGTTTCCGGCGGAGCCGGTGGACGGACGGGAAGTGGGGCGGGGAAGATTGGAGGCGCTCCCTGGAACTCCCGATGCGATCAGCCCTGTGGATCCGTCTTCGGTGCGTTGTGAAGTGACCATCACGGACTTCGCCGGATCGTAGGCCTCTTCACTCTGTTCGCCGCTGGTGAAATCGCACTCGACGGTGATGCCGGCCCGGTACTTCTCGGCCCCGAGAAGCGGTTCCAGTGTCCCATTCAGTTTGGCCAAAAGGTCACGTTCCACTTTCTGGCGGTATTCGATCAGCGCATCGTCCGGTTCGGGGCCGTCCGTCATCCCTTTCTTTTTCGGCCGGCTGAGCAGATTGCCCTGCATATCCAGAACGGACACGGCTTCCGGACTCAGTCCGTCCACCGCGCTCGCCGCCAGATGGCAAATGGCAATGACGTTCTGATTCGAAAGCTTTGCGCCCAATCTCAGCTTCACCATTACGCTGGCTTTTGCCGGTTGACGGTTCTCGAGATAAATCGAGTCTTTCGGGAAGGTCAAGTGAACGCGGGCCTGTTCCACTTCCGACAGTGCCATCACGGACCGCTCCAGTTCCCCTTCGAGAGCACGGTGAAAGTTGACCTGCTCAGTGAAATCCGTAGCACCGAAGTTTGTGCGGTCGAACAGTTCGTAGCCGATCCTGCCGGTCTTGGGCAACCCGGCCGAGGCCAACTGCAGCCGCAAGTCGGCTACCTTGGAGGACGGCACCGAAACCGTACCGCCATTCTCCGAAAGCCGGTACTCGACGCCGGTCTCCCGCAGGCGGGCAGTCACCTGTCCGGCATCTTCGGCGGCAAGGTCCTTGAACAGCGGCTTGAAGTCCTTTTCCTTGTTCCAATGCGCCAGGGACAACATTCCCGCCACCACCAGGACCGCGGCTAGTCCGATAATGATGCGCTGGCGGATGGTCAGGCGGGCGATGAGTTGCTTGATCTGGTTCATTGTGAGTGAATTATCAGACCTGCATCCGCATGACTTCTTGGTAGGCAGAAACGATCTTATTTCTCACTTGCATGAACAGCTCGAACGAGAGTTCCGCTTTTTGGGTTGCCATCGCAACATGATGAAGCTCCTCGCCTTCGCCGGAAAGAAACCGGTCTGCGCTGGCAGTGGCGATCGACCGGTTCTGCTCCACCGCCTGGACGCTCTCGTTCAATATGGCCTGAAAGGCTCCGGGTTCGGAGGACGTGCGGGTGATACGTTCCGCAAGCGGTATGGACGGAATTGATTGAATCGGAGCGATCGGCGCGGGCATGGCTTACCTCATCAGGTCGATCGAGCGATTGATCATATCTTTTACAGCGGTCATCGCCGCGATGTTTGCGCTGAATCCGCGCGCGGCGCTCATCAGATCCACCATGTCTTCGGCTGGATTGATATTCGGGAATGCCACGTAACCGTCTTTGTCCGCATCGGGATGCCCCGGCAGGAAGCGGCGCTCCGGCGGGCGGGCGTCTTCGACGATGTCGGACACGCTGACGCCGGTCGAAATCTCATTCTGAAACGTAGCCGAAAAGGGCGAGCCCTGGTCATCACTGGTGAACACGGCATCGCGGCGGCGGTACGGCCCACCCTCCGGTGTTCGAGTGGTCTCGGAATTGGCCAGGTTCTGCACCAGCAACTCGGCGCGGGTGCGCTGCGCGTACATTCCGGAAGAACTGACCGAAAGTGACGAGAAAAGACTCATGACGACTTGCCCTCCTGTATGGCCGTCCGCACCATGTGGGATTGCGACTTCAGCATCGCCGCCGCGGCGTTGAAACGAATAGCGTTTTCAGCCAGAAGGCGGGTCTCGCGGTCCATGGTGACGTCGTTGCCATCGTTCTTCACCTGGAGTCCGGCGACCTCCCGAATATCCGGCGAAAGCCCCTCCACCTGACTCATGAACTCGAATTGGAAATCGATGTCCTTCGTCTTGTAGCCCGGCGTGTCCGCGTTGGCGATGTTGGAGGCCACCAGTTTCTGCCGCGTGCTGAGCAGATCCATGTACCGTTCGATCCGTCCCGCGAGTGCATCTAGCATTTCGATCAGGTCAATGCACTCCCGCTTCCAATATCACAACCGGAATGTTTTCAACGAAATACCAGATCGGGTAACGACAAGATCCCGACGCACGCCAATTCTTTGTCCCGGATTAGCGTTTGGCTTGTTCCGTTTCGGAACCTCAGGCTGTTTCGCGCCTAAGCCGACGCGCCGCCGGGCGCGTGTTGCGAATTGCTCGTAGCGAAGAAAGTGGCCTGCTACGATAGAAAAAACAGGCACCATCGGAGACGAGTTCTCGCCGCAAAGCTTTAGTTTGCAAGGATCTTACTTAATGAGACGGATTCAATCCACCATTGCTCTCATCACTGTATGGCTGATGGCAGCCACCGCGGTTCAGGGCGGCCAAGCGCCGCAAGACTCACAGCAGGACCATGGCTGGTTCAAGGTCGGAACCATGTCGAAATGGTACTCGGGGACCACCGAACCGGCCATTAGTGTCTCGAACTCGTCCAGGCTGGACGCGCTGGTTCGCGCCGGGAAGCTCTACTTGTCACTGCAGGACTGTATCGCGGCGGCGCTCGAGAACAATATCGATATCGAAGTTCAGCGCTACGCACCAAAACTGGCCGAGGCCGACCTGATCCGCGCCAAGGCCGGATCCACCATTCGCGGCATCGGCACCCAGGCGTTGACTACCACTACGGCGAGCGCCACCGGTGCGCCAGTCGCCACTACTACGGCAACCGCGGTGGTGGCGTCCTCGGGCGCAACATCCACCGGGCCGGCCCCGCTCAGCCTTGATCCCGCTCTGGTTGGCACTATTCAGTTCGGGCATTACACTACCCCGCAGTCCACCAACTTCCTCACCGGCACCAACACCTTGGTCACCCGGCAGAAGACGGCCAATTTCGGATATCAACAGCAGTTCCTCACTGGCACCACGGCCCAGTTCGGGTTCAACAACAACAACACCGATTCGACTTCGCTGCGCAACCAATTCAATCCGGTCACGGCCTCCTATATGGAGCTTTATTTGTCGCAGCACTTGTTACAGGGTTTTGGACTCGCCGTCAACAACCGCAACATACGGATCGCGAAGAACAACTTGCAGGTAGCGGACCTGATTTTCAAGCAGCAGGCGACCAATACGGTGGCCAACGTGATTGGACTCTATTGGGATCTGGTTGCCTTCAACGAAGACGCCGCGGTGAAGCGGCAGGCCCTCGCGCTTTCGCAGAAGCTCTACGAAGACAACAAGAAGCAGGTGGAAATCGGTACCCTGGCGCCCATTGAGATCGTTCGTGCCGAAGCCGAAGTTGCTTCCCGTGAACAGGATCTCACTACTTCGGAGACCAACGTCCTCCAGCAGGAGACGATCCTCAAAAACGCCATCAGCCGCAACGGGGTGGCCAGCCCGACCCTCGCCGAGGTTCGCATCGTGCCAACCGACCGGATCCGTCTGCCGCAGGTGGAACCCGTCCAGCCGATTCAGGACCTCGTGGCCAAAGCGCTCGAAAACCGCCCTGAACTTGCCCAACTTCAGGTGCAGGTGAATAATTCCCGCATCTCCCTGAAGGGGACGAAGAACTCGCTCCTCCCCACGATCGATGCATTTTTTGACGCCAAGAACCGCGGTCAGGCCGGTTCCCTCAGTGTTTTGCCAGGCGCCCCCGGAGCAGGAGATAGCTTCTTCCTCGGTGGCTACGGATCCGTCCTGGATCAGATGTTCGCCCGCAACTTCCCTGACTACAGCGCCGGTTTCGCGCTCACCATCCCCTTGCGGAACCGCGCGGCCCAAGCCGACTACACGACCGCTCAACTCAGTCTCCGCCAGAGCGAACTCAACTTTCAACGGCAGATCAACAACATCCGCGTGGATGTCCAGAATGCTCTAATCGCGCTCCGGCAAGCCCGCGCCCGTTATCAGGCCGCAGAGAAGAACCGTTTGCTGCAGGAACAGACGCTCGACGCCGAGCAGAAGAAGTATGCACTGGGCGCGTCCACGGTGTTCCTGGTCATTCAGGCCCAGCGCGATCTGGCCACTGCGGAAAGCAACCGTGTTGCCGCCCTTTCGGCCTATGCCCAGGCGCATACTCAATTGAATCTGGCCACCGGACAGACGCTCGAAGCCAACGGTATTCAAATCGACGACGCCAAGCGGGGAGTGGTGCCAACGCCTCCGAGTCCCCTTCCTGTGCTCGAAGAGTCCGGGCCCGGCACGGCGAAGAAATGAGTCAAATTAGGCCGTGTAATAGTTACATGCGTGTAAGTGTTACACGGTTTCTCATTGAGTATTCCTTTGTCTTCAATGTTCTAGCGTTGGCCGGTGAATTGCAAGTGCAAATTGCGAACGCCAACAGGGAAAAGGCTTGAGGACCGAGATCGTTCCTTCAATGAAATCCGCTAGAACGACTACGCAACCCTGACTTCCGAAAAACCTAACAAGAACCTGCCCGATCGGGTCCTCAAGCCTTAAAATGCTAGTTCCGTGCAACTCTGAAGCTGCGCAGCGGCAACCGATATAATCAGGGTTTCATGCCAGCATCACTCGTTTGTTTCGAACCGTCGTGCCGAACTACCTTTCCGATCACCGACGTCCTTTATAACTGCCCGGTTTGCGGAGGCTTACTGGAGGCGATCTACACCGGTGAGGCGCTCGATCCCGCGCACTGGAAACAAGTCTGGCGTGAACGTCGCATGAGCAACCTCCCGCTCAATCAGAGCGGCGTGTGGCGCTATCGGGAGTTGTTCCCTTTCCTCGACTCGGAATCCCATGTGGTCACGCTGCGAGAAGGAAACACTCCGCTGTTAAGCGGTCCGAAAGCCGCATCCTACGGCGGGCTGGATCATCTCACATTCAAGCACCAGGGCTTTAATCCCACCGGATCGTTCAAAGACAACGGCATGACCTGCGGCGCTGCTCAGGCTCGCCGTCTCGGGATGCAGCGCGTTGCCTGTGTGTCCACCGGGAACACCTCGGCCTCCATGGCCGCTTATGCCAGCGCCGGCGGTCTCCAACCGATCATCTTCATCCCTCATGGCAACATCTCGTACGGGAAGCTCGCGCAGGCGCTGGAGTACGGAGCGCGCACTTTGCAGGTGGAGGCAAACTTCGACCAAATTCTTGCATTGGTCCGCGTACTTGCTGAAAAATTAGGCATTTACCTGTTGAACTCGATCAACCCTTTTAGAATCGAGGGCCAGAAAAGCATTGTCATCGAGATGATGGACCAGCGCGATTGGAATCCGCCGGATTGGATTGTGCTACCTGGTGGCAACCTGGGTAACACCTCAGCCTTCGGTAAGGCGCTTCGCGAACTGTATGCAGGCGGATTTATCGGGAAGATGCCCCGCTTGGCGATCATACAAGCCGAAGGGGCGGCGCCGTTCTTCGATTTCCTCCGTCACGGAGGCGACTTCCGGCCCGTAGAGCACCCCGTGACGCTAGCTACGGCAATCAAGATCGGCGACCCTGTTTCCTGGCCTAAGGCATTACTTGAAGTAAAAACCTCTAAAGGATTGGTAGAAAAGGTGTCTGAGCAGGAGATCGCAGACGCGAAAGCGATCATTGGACAGTGCGGGATCGGATGTGAGCCAGCCTCGGCTGCGACCCTTGCCGGGATCCGAAGGCTGACTGCAAGCGGCGTGATGCGAGCCGATGAAGACGTGGTGGCCGTCCTGACCGGAAACGTGTTGAAGGATCCGGACTACATTTATGGGTACCACACGGGTGCCTTGAAGGCGCCGGATGGCTCAGCCCTGAGATCCACCTTTGGCAACCATCCAACCGTGGTGCCGAATGACACGGCGGTGATCGAGCGAATCCTCGAACAGTACTGATCGTGCGATTACTGGAGGACGCCCATCTTCTCCGGGGGCCAATACACGAACACCGCTTTCCCATAGATGTAGCGGCGCGGGACCATCCCCCAGGACCGGCTATCGTTGGACGAACTCCGGTGATCGCCCAGGACAAAGTACTGGTCCTCGGGGACCTGGGTCGGCGGAATCGACACGTGGTCCCGGTATTCCTCGGGCACGTACTTTTCTTCGAGCAACTTGCCGTTGATCCGAACCCGCCCGTTATCCACATCCACCGTGTCGCCAGGTGTTCCGATCACGCGCTTGATGTAAGACTTGCTCGGATCCTGGGGGAACCAGAAAACGATCATGTCGCCACGCTCGATCTTCCCGATGTTAAAGCGATACACGAACTTGTTGATGAAGATGCGTTCCTGATCCACCAACGCCGGCATCATGCTGGTACCTTCCACCTTTACGGGCTGGTAGATGAACAAGATGACGACGATCGCGATAACGATGGACACCAGCAGATCTCTGGCCCAATGGATGGTTGACCATAACAACGATGGCGAGTGAGAACGGTTATCCTCGGGATTGTGCACTACATCTTCCGGCATGCTGTTTATTGAGATGTACCCCAGTTCTGACTTGATCCTCATTAGATCATGGGTTCCAACGGGCAATCAATAGCCGCGCTCATCATTCCGGCGCTGAACGAAGCGCCGGTCATCGCCGGTACGATCGCGTCCATTCCACCGGGTCTCTTCGCGACAGTCATTGTTGCCGACAACGGATCCACCGACGCCACGGCCGAAATCGCTCGCAGCGCTGGCGCCATGGTAATCCATGAACCCCAAAGGGGATACGGCGCCGCTTGTCTGAAGGCGATGCGCCACCTGCCCCCGGGTACGGTGGCGGTGGCCTTTCTCCAGGCTGACGGATCCGAAGACCCGGCAGAGGCAACCCGACTGCTCACTCCCATATATGAAGGACGGGCGGATCTCGTCATTGGTTCCCGCACCCTTGGCAACGCCGACCCGGGATCGCTGACGCCTCACCAGAGGTTCGGCAACCGGATCGCGACCACCTTGATCAGGTGGATCTACGGGCACAGGTTTAGCGATCTGGGACCGTTTCGCGCCGTGCGGGTAGATTCATTGAACCGTTTGGGGATGCGCGACCAGGACTACGGGTGGACGGTGGAAATGCAGATACGGGCATTGAAAGGGCGCCTGCGGATCATGGAAATTCCAGTGACTTATCGCAGGCGCCGGGCAGGAGTAAACAAAGTATCCGGCAATCTCATAAACAGCATTCGTGCCGGAATCAAGATTATTTGGACGGTGTTCAGCCTCGCTTCCGGGCTGCGCCGGTGAACTAGAGGATGCCCCGTTCGGCATTCAGCTGACGTTCGGCTTCCAGCCAATCGCCTTCGGGAGTGCCATCCGAGAAACAGCGCGCCTCAGCTAGAAGAAAAGCCCGAACGGCGATCTCCTCATGCGTCGGAGCGAGGACGGTGGTTCCCTGGGTTTCGACTGCAACCGCAACAGCTGCCATGGGTTGCGATGCAATAACGAGAACGGTTTCCGCACTGGGAGTCGGGGACGCGTCAGGGGTTGCCGACGGGCTGACAGGTGCGTCGATCGTCTGGCTTTTCTTGTGTCGATGGGTCACGGCATTCGCGCTCGCACGGGGAGCCCGAGCCTTCTTCGCGGATTGAGCGTTGCCTGCCGGCGCTTTTGCCGGTGCGGCGGCCGCACCCTCGGGCGAATGGGCGGGATCTGGATCGGCGATTCTCTTTCTGGGCATTTTGCGGTACTTCCTGTAACTCCTTTGTTATATTTTGTTACCAGTTTAAAACCATTTCCGCTTGGGAATGTTTTTACCGATTATAGCAGAAGCATGGCTCTGTGCCTAGCCTGAGGCCGGCACGGGATACGCGGTTCATGAATTCCCGGAATCGGCCAGGTCCTTCAACAAGGATTGCGCCGTCTTCTGGGCCTCTCCAAAAGCCTCGAGATAACTCTGGAATTTTCTATTCAATTCCAAGGCACGGTCGGGGGAGAGGTGGGCCCGGAGCATCATGTCCCGCATGTGGACGGGGTGCGGCAAGAGGGCGTCTTCGTTGACTTCTTCCAGCGCGACAACAGGATTGTAATGATACATCCGCTCCAGCCTTTCTATAAATAATACCGCGATTCCGAGGGTGTATTGTGGGCGGAATTGTTTGTAGATCGTGTTTGGGCCTCCTCCCACCTTTGTGTGCTAGTGTTTGACTCTCAGCCTGGAATGGGAGCAAAGGCGATATGAAAGAGGGCGAACTCGAAAGCAACCGGTTCGAGGGGTTCCGGTGAGCGTTATGCTGCCGGCGCTGGCCGCATGGGACAGCTTCTATGTGATCGTCGGGTCGGCTGCGGGCGCTTTGATCGGCCTGCAATTCGTCGTGATGACGCTGATTGCCGCTAGGCCCTCACGGCATGCGGAGGCGGCCGGCGCCGCGTTCGCCACCCCGACCATCGTTCACTTCAGCGCGGCGCTGTTCCTGGCGGCGGCTCTCGATGCTCCCTGGCAAACGGTTGCCGTTCCGGCGGCTCTGTGCGGCCTCCTGGGGTTCAGCGGCATCGTCTACGCGGTCATCGTAGCCCGGCGCATGCGGAGGCAAGCCGCATATAAGCCCGTGTTCGAGGACTGGTTGTTTCATGCCGCGCTGCCGCTTGTGGCATACGCCATACTCGCGGGGTCGTCGGCGGCGGCTGTCGCCTTCACGATCGAGGCCCTGTTCGGCTACGGAGCCGCAGCCCTTGTGTTGCTTTTCATCGGCATTCACAACACGTGGGACAGCCTCACGCACCATGTGCTCGTCAGCCGCGCGAAGCGGGACGGGGACGAAACGTGAGCCTCAATGAGTCATGGCGTAGATCACGTGATTCACGGCCATGCGGATTCCCAGGGCCGAGTAGCGCTCGGGATAATGCGGCGAGTCGGCCCACTCCCAGGAATCGGCCGTGTCGTTGTTGACCCACATGGCCACCACCAGACGCTCCTTTTCGTCATAGATTCCGCGCCAGTGGGGCACCACGCCCCCGTTGAGATAGGGAACGCCGGATCTCAGTGACCACTCGCCCGGGATCTGGTGCCGCTGATCCAGATTGTATACGGAGTGGAATACGGAATCGTTGTTCTCGATCTCCACCGGTGACCGTTCGGGAAAAACCCGCGACATCGTAGTCATGAAGACGTTCCAGGAATCTTCGCCCCAGACATCGTCGCAGATCAGGAAACCGCCACGGAGCAGGTACTCCCGCAGTTTGGCGATTTGAGGCTCGGTCAGCGAAAACGTATTCACGTTCGCATACAGCAGCGGCCAATCGAAAACGTCGTCGCCGTCATCCAGGTTTACGGGCTGTTCCACCGAGCGCACGTGCACCCGCGTGAGACGCCGCAAGGCGACGAGCAGGTGGCGGTCCGCGCGCGGGTAATCGTTGGTCCACCAGGTGTAGCCTTGGGTCCAGTCGCCGCCGCGCAGCCGGCCCCGTCCGAAGCCGCCGTAGGTGCTCGGGACGTCCGGATGCATCAGCCGCGCAAAGACAAACTCGGTCCGTTCCTGGTAATCCGGGGGCAACGGGAAGTCGCTGTATTCCATGCCGGGGTATTCGCGAAACGGCCGCTCAAACGCGAACAATGCACCGGCACACACCAAGACTCCCAGCCAGAAACCATGCCGGATGCGAAACCGGATCTTCGTCATTCCGGCGCCTCAACGGCTCCTGCCGACGGAGTTGGGCCGCACGATTGCCTTGTACGTTACTCGACCCGGCAATTCTGGCTTACCCTCCTATCGATAGCATAGCCGGGCCGCGTCGAGAGGGAAACCTTTTCTTCGCTGTGCGAGAGAAACGGGCAATTGATTCGTAGGATCGGGATACCGCCTCGTTGGCGATTGTCCTTAGCCTGGAGATGGGCTTCTAATTCGGGGACAGGCTACCTACCGTGCAACCGGTCGGCGGGCAAATTAGCGATTGCGTAGCCCCTCCCCGAATTACCGAATTTCCGATATTCGTGGCGCCGCACATGACCCCGGGCGGCTCACGATCGGGGGGGACACGTTCCCCCTCGTTATTTCCCCACTTTGGGCGCAGGTTGCTGGCAGCTCACGACGGCGTTGAGTATCGCAGTGAAGGCGTATGACTCCGCGCAGTTCCTCAAAGCCAAAGCGAGAGAGTCGTTTTCTTGCGCGATGCGATCAATCGCCTCCGAAATCCGCTTCACATCCAGCGACGTCACGGCATCTCGAAGCTCCGCGAGCAACTCGTCGGGAAGGGCAGCCAAATCCGCCGGCCTCAGCCCCGACGGCCGTTCCGCGGTCGACGCTGTGGCTGGCTCAGCGGTGCGGTACCGGATCGGCAGGTGCCGTGCCATGCAATCGTAGATGTCGGGAGGCTGATAAGGCTTAAGAACATAGTCGTCCAGACCAGCCTCCCGAGCCTCATTGCGCTCTCTGTCGGATGCCGCGGCCGTCACTGCGGCGATCTTCACTTCCGCGCCGCCCGGTAGTGCGCGGATGCGGCGGGTTGCCTCGACGCCGTCCATCACCGGCATTCGCAGGTCCATCCAGATGAACTGAGGGTGCCATTCCTGGAAGCTCCTCACCCCCTGCTCCCCGTCCTCCGCCACGAGGACCCGGAATCCGGCATTCTCGAGCAGGCGTTGCAGCAGCATCCAATTCTCACGCTGATCTTCGACGATCAGCACGCGGCACTCGGGCAGGCCTGCCTCGAGCCTGACAACTCGTTTCGTATTGCCGGATTCCCGTGATACGTCACCCGCCTGCGCCAGCTCCACCGTTAGATCGACCTGGAACCGGGAGCCTTTGCCGAGCGCGCTCTCGACCCGTAGATTTCCGCCCATCAGTCTCACGAAGCGGCGGGTAATCGCCAGCCCGAGCCCGGTGCCCTTGTGCTTGCCGGTTGTGCTTACTTGCACGAACTCTTCGAAAATTCTCCCCTGATCCTCGGGAGAGATGCCGATCCCAGTGTCTTCCACATCGATGGTCAGCACAAACTGGCCGTCGTACGGGGGCGTGGAGTTCAGCCGCAGGATAACCGAGCCCCTCTCGGTGAATTTGACGGCATTGCTGAGGAGATTGATCAGGATCTGGCGCAGCTTGGGCGCATCGGTCCTGACAAACTGTGGCACTTCGGGCGACTCCCAAACGACAATCTCGAGCAGTTTCTCCGCGGCGCGCATCTGGAACGTCGCAGCCTCGTCGCGCACCAGGGCTTTCAGATCGCACGCCGCAATCTCCAGAGCGGCCTGCCCCGCTTCGATCTTGGCGAGGTCCAACACGTCGTTGACGAGACCCAGAAGGTGCTCGCCGCTCCGATTGATGATCTCGAGATCCCGCTTCTGCTCCAGGGAACAATTCTCCAGCAGCAGGTTCGAGAATCCGAGAATGCTGTTCAACGGCGTCCTCAGTTCGTGGGTCATGTGGGCCAGGAAGGCGGTCTTGGCCTTGTTGGCTGCCTGGGCCTCATCCCGCGCCCTTTCCAACTCAGCGGTGTGCTGCCCAAGGAGTTCTTCGAGTCGTTTTCTCTCGGTGATGTCACGTACGATGGTCAGTCCGGACTCGGGATGACCGTCCGCATCGCGCAGAATGGCGGCGGAAACCGCCACCCAGATCACCTCCCCATCCTTTCGAAGGTACCGTTTCTCGATATCGTAATGGTCGCGCTTTCCATCGATCATTTCGGATACATACGCGTTTTCGGCCGCCAGGTCCTCACTGATGGTGAAATCGCGGAAACTCATGCCCATCAGCTCGGTTTCGGCGTAGCCCAGGATCTCTGCGAATGCCGGGTTGACTAGCTTCAGCCGGCCCTTCAAATCGCCCACGGCGATTCCGCTTGGGCCGTGCTCATAGATGGCGCGGAACCGCTCCTCACTCTTTCTCAGCGCCTCCTCGGTGCGCTTCAGATCCGTCACGTCGTGCCACAACGCTACTGCTCCAGCGACCTTCCCGTCTCTCAAGACCGGTGCGGCGGACGTCGAGATGACGCGCGCGACTCCGTCTGCGGTTGTGACGCTGTACAAATCTCCCAGAACCGTTTCGCCGCGCAAGGCGCGTGACGCGGGAAGGCGTTCGACCAAGGCGGCGCTACCGTCGAGGTGCCTGGCATTCAAAACCGCAAATGCGTGTTCCCTGGTGAAATCCGCGTCCGCGAAACCAGCCGCGCGCAAGGCTGCTTCATTAGCCCTGGCTGGCCGGCCATCGGGTTCATATTCGAGAACGATGCCCGGAATGGCTGCAAAAACCGCCTCGAGACGGGACTGGCTTTCCCGCCGAGCCTCCTCGGCACGCTTCCGTTCGGTAATGTCCACGATGGCAACGGCGCTGCCGGTGATTCTGCCTTCTGCGTCGCGCACAGGGGCGGCGCTGTTCAGGACGACCGCGGCTTCGCCGTGTGTCCGCTCGATCCGGATCTCCTGACCGACAACGGTTTCCCCTTTTTGCATGGCGCGCGACCAAGCCCATTCATGCGGTGCGACAGGCTGGCGGGAGTCCGCCCACGACGTGCGGTACGCGGCGTTGGACAGGGCAACAGCGCCACCACCGTCCAGCAGGGCGACGCCCACGGGTAAGGCCTCCATCAGGGCAAGCAGACGGTTCCTCTCGGTGACCGACTCCGCGTGGGCGGCGGCCAATGCCGCCTGCGCTTGTCGCTGGGCAGTGACGTCATGGAACACAAACACCACGCCTGTCACGTTCCCCGCGCCGTCGAGAATGGGCGCCGCGCTGTCCTCGATGGGTATCGTGCGGCCGTCTCGGGCGAGCAGGGCGCTCTTGTTTGCCAATGCGATGGAGCGCCGTTCTTTGAACACGCGTCCTACAAGGTCATCGGCACGGTGATGTCTCCGTTCATCCACGATATTGAACACAGTTTGGATCGGCTGACCCAGGGCGTCCTCCACAGCCCAACCTGTCAGCGATGCCGCCACCGGATTCATGAACGTAATCCTGTACTCCGTGTCGCAGGCCAGGACGGCGTCGCCGATGCTGGTGAGGGTGACGCTCAACCATTCACGATTCCGGCGCAGGCCCTCCTCTGCCTGTTTGCGCTCGGCGATTTCGGCCTGGAGCTGAGCGTTGGCCTGCTCCAGTTCGCGGGTGCGCTCTTTCACCAGACCTTCCAACTGCTCCCGGTGCCGGGCCAGTTCCGTCTCAACCTGCTTCCGCTCGGTGACGTCGATGGCCACTTCCAGCATCAGCGCTGAGCCGTCCACGTCAGTAAAGGGCAGGTTGTACACGTCCGCATGGCGACTCGCCGCTCCCGACCATTCCCAATGGTGTGGCGCCTTTGTTTTGAGGGGCACAAATGCCTGGCACTCCGGGCACGGCGACGTTCGTCCGCCTACGCATTCGAAACAGCGCCGCCCTTCGGGGTCGCCGAAGAAGTCACGAAAACTGCGGTTCGCAAAACGCACTTGGTGGTCGGGCGTCAACAGAGACACCATCACCGGCAGCATTTCCAGTACATCGTTTAGCCGCTGCCGTTCCGCTTGAATCGCCTCCGCAAGCTTCCGGCGCTCCTCGCTGAGGCGAAGGGCCTCCTCCGCGCGCTTCAGCCCGGTGAGGTCGGTCAAAGTCACGACATACCCGAGCAGGCCGCCGGCGGCGTCGGAAAGCGCGGCGCCGCTCACCCGGATTTCGATTTTCCGGCCATCGCGCCTCACGGCGCCTGCCTCGATGCCCCGGATCGCTTCGCCTCGCTTTGCGCGCGTCAGGATTTCACGAAACGCGTAGTCCAGGCTGTCAGGCGGGCTCGCCCGAAACATCTCCCCAAAGGCGAGCCCAAGCACGGGCATCCCAGCCAGGAGATCGGCCGCGCGGCTGGAGCGAATGATATGGCCGTTTGGATCCAGAACCAGGATCGCTTCGCCGGCTTGTTCGAGAACCGAACGGGCGAATCTTTCCTCGGCGACAATGGCTTCGTTTCGTTTTTGCTCGGTCAAGTCTGTGACGATCAGGGAGAGGCAGCGTTCCTCGTTCAGGAGCAGATCGTCCACAGACAGGTAGGCCGGAATAAACTCCGCGCCCTCGGCTTGAAGGCGCAACTCCGTTTTCCTTCGACCGGTCCCGCCGAGGAGCGCGGACAGCGCGGGAAGATCGTCAGGCGTGACCAGGTCCTGGATTCGGGAGCCGATCACTCGCTCGAGCGGACGGCCGAGAATAGCGGCAAGCTGATTGTTGGAGAAGAGGATCAGGCCATCGGCCGCCAGGGTCGCGGCGCCCTCGGCCATCCCCTCCACCATCACGCGGTAGGCTTCGTCCGCTCCTTTCAGAGTGTAGACTTGATCGCCTGCGCGGCCCGACACGACGATGGCATCGACTTCGCCGCTGCGCAGCGCGCGCAGCGTTTCCTGGGCCTCGTCGAACCGATCCTGGAGGTCCCGAATCTGCTGCAGCAGCGCCTGCTTGGTCGTTCTCATGCTGAACCTGTTGAGGCCGCGGCGGTGTGCTGACATGGGAGAGAGAAGCCTAGCCCATCAGCATGCCTTGCGGACGACAAGACACGGTCGGTTGCGCACCTATGTTAAGACATCATCGTATCAGGTCACACTTCGGATTTCTGCACATTGCTGACCTGAGCCGGTGACCCAGGCCGGGCGATCTGCGTCGACTCCGATGCAGCGCCAACGCGTGTTAAACTTCGCCAAGCGCTCACTGGTTCAGGAGGGGTCGAAGCGTAACATGCGGCGATGCCATTTGTTTGAGTTCGGCGATCAGTGGTGGTTTCCGCAACTTCTGCACGATGCGGAGACGGCTTACCTGGCAGTGAGTTATCGCTTGTGGCCGCAATTGGTGCGGCGATGGGCCGGACTGCTCTCGACCGTTCTACCCGCCGGCGAACCCGTGGAAATCCTCGACCTCTGCTCGGGTGCAGGCGGCCCAGCGGCGTTGATCGTGGATGAACTCGAAAAGCGCGGATACCAGGTGCAGGTGAAGCTGACGGACCTCTACCCGAATCCGAAAACGATCCCCCATCCGAACCTGGTATGGCTGGCCCAACCGGTGGACGCAGGGCGAGTGCCTCCTGAACTTGCGGGAGTGCGAACCATGTTCTCGGCGTTTCATCACTTTCGTCCGAACGCCGCCAGAGCGATCCTGAAGGACGCCTTCCAGCGCCGCCGCGCGATCTGCATCTTTGAAGCGGGGTCCGGCACGCTGCTCGGGGCTCTCGGAATGTTCGTGGTCCCGCTGGCAGTGCTCGCGTTGATGCCGCGTGTGCGGCCATTCCGCTGGGGCTATCTCGCGTTCACCTACCTGATCCCGCTGATGCCCGTTCATCGTATGGTGGGATGGCGTGGTCTCGATGTTGCGCATCTACTCGCCCGCGCAGCTGAAGGAGTTGACCGAAGACCTGCAGGCGCCTGACTACGCTTGGGAGATCGGCGGCTTCCGACTGCCCGGCGTTCCGGGCGAGTTGCCGTATTTGATTGGACGGCCGATTCCAAGATGATCTGCACGTCGAGACCGAAGTTGGCGATGGTCTCAATCACGGTCTGTTTTGTGATTGTCCAGACGGCCTCGATCGAGCGGATTCACACTGCGGCTTGCAAGGGCGTGGAAAAGCTCGTCAGGGGGACCCTCCGTCAGCGTTTCTATCTATTCCCTTGACGGGGCGACCACGGATCATTTGCGATCCACCGGTTCGCGGTCCGAGACGATGACAATTTGCATGTCCTTGGCACAATTAATGATTCGCTGGATAGTATTGCCGGGCGAGAGCAGGCTGAATTTGGCCGCATGCGGACGCGTCACGAAGATCTGCGTCACACCGTTCCGTCGCGCAAATTCGACAACCATTTCCGCGGCATCGGCGCCTTTGAGTATTCGCGTTTCGATATGAAGGTTCCTGGCGAAGTTGAGGTGGCGTTCAACGGCGGTCCGCTCAGATTCGGACAGACCGCTGAGATCCTCTGAGCCATGAACGGTTACGGCAAAGCAATCGGCGCCCAGAAAGTCGCTGATCCGCCGCGCCCGGCGTATTGCCATCGCCGTCTTGGGATCGGGCGTCACCAGAACCAGGATCTTGTGATGTTTACGCCGCAGGTTTAGCAGTCGCTCCCTGGCGCTGACATCCGGAGTGGCCGCCTCACTCCTGTGCTCCACCTCGTGCGCAGTTTCCCGTAGCGTCATTTCACGAAGCGCAACCAGCGATGATTCGCGGAAAAAGTTCTGCATCGCGTGCTGTGCTTTGTCGCGGCTGTACACGACGCCACGTTCAAGCCGGTGCAGCAGAGCTCGCGGAGTCAGGTCCACCATCACCACTTCATGGGCCTGCCGGACCACCCAATCGGGAATCGTCTCGCGAACCCGGATGCCCGTGATCTGCCAAACCTGATCGTTCAGGCTCTCGAGGTGCTGCACATTCATCGTGGTCAACACGTCGATTCCCGTATCGCGCAGCACCTCCACATCCTCCCATCGCTTGGCGCGCGCAGACCCAGGAACGTTGGTGTGAGGAAACTCATCCACTGCACAGACACGCGGCCGCCGCGCGAGGATCGCTTCGGTGTCCATCTCCTCGAACTGCGTGCCTCGATAGTCGATCCGCTTTCTCGGGATGATCTCCAGACCCTCGGTCTTCGAGATTGTATCGGCCCGCCCGTGTGATTCGAAATACCCCACCACCACATCGACGCCATGCCGCTTGAGATCCTGCGCCTCGTCCAGCATCTTATACGTCTTCCCCACACCGGCGGCATATCCCATGAAGATCTTGAGCTTCCCTCGTTCGTGATCGGGCATCGCTATTGCGGGAAGATCCGCACGTCCATGCCGCGCGAAAGACGGATCAATTTCTCGACTGGATTCTCAAACAGCTTGGGCCACAGTCCAGTGCGCTGGGTATGTCCTATGAAGAGCTGCGTTATGCCGTGCAACCTGGCGTGATCGACGATGGTCTCAATGGGATCGTCACCCTCGAGAATCTCCAGGCGAGCGCCGGCCGCCTTCGCGATCGCGAGCTTATGGTCCAGAGCTGCCTGATCGGCGCTCGAGATTTGAGGTTGGTTCACATAAGCCACAATCAACTCGCCGTGAAACCGGTCGGCGATGATCTGGGCCGTTTCGATCATCTCTTCGATATTCGCACGAGGCGTGATGCAGACGAGAATCCGCTCGTGCGTTCCGAACTGATGATGGATGCCGTTACGGTCGAGGTAGTCCGCAAGCTGGTGGTCGATGACGTCGGCGGCCAACACCAGCGCCAGTTCCCGTAACTTCGACAGGCGCTGGCGGCGTTGATCGCCTTCGGACGTCTGCTCGCCCGAAAGGTCGAAGGAGCCTTCGGCCGGGGCGTCTACGATCTCGACTTCGTCGGCGCTTTGGATGAAGGATAGCGGAACCGTCTGCGATACGCGTTTGCCTGTTATCGCTTCCACATCCTCCCGGAGTTCTTCGATGTACTGGATATTGATGGACCCGATCACCTTCAGGCCGGCGTCAACCAGGTCCCGGACGTCCTGCCAGCGCGCGGCATTTCGTGCGCCCGGTGGATTGTCGTATGCCAGGCCGTCAATGATGCAGATGGCTGGCCGGCGGCGAATGATGGCGTCTACGTCGATGACGGTCCCCTCGCCAATCCTCTTGAGGGGCACGACCTCGAGATGCTCGAGCAACTCTTTGGCTTCGGGCGGCGCCTGAGGTTGAACCGCGCCGACGACGACGTCCTGACCGCGCTCACGACGGCGGCGGGCCTCGTCGAGCATCCGGACCGTCTTTCCTACGCCTGAAGCATAGCCGAGGAATATCTTCAGATGACCGCGCCTTGTGGCCGCGGCCTCCTCGGCCTCCACCTCCCGAAGCAGTTCGTCCGGCGACTTTCGCCTCGGCTCGCTCACGGCAGCGCGCATCCCCACATTGTGGCGCACGCTTCAGCGTGCCGCGCCGGCACTCTTGCCGACGCCGCTCGAAGGCATGTCTCGGCAAAAGTGCCGAGACGGCACGCAAGAGTGCGTGCGCCACTATTCAAGTCGCGCGCCGGTGGAAGGTCCGTCAAAACAAGATGCCCCCTTCTATGGTCGCTCTCGGCTGGTTCTGGTTCAACCCGTCCCGGCCGAACGCGTACCCGGCCGAAATGCCGTTCGCTCGCACCCAGGAAAGGTCTCCCCGCGCAAAGAATCGTCCGTGTTGAAACGTAGGCGTAATGCTGGCGGACCATGCCGAGCTGCCCGGTCCGTAAAGCAAGTTTACCGTGCCTTCCGTGAGGCTGCCGCTGCTGGTTATATATTCGCCGCGGCCCGCCAGCGAAAATCCTCGTTTCAGCTTTCGACTCACCAGGAATGCTCCGCCTGTGGTGGACGCTCCCTTTGCCACGCCGACCGTGGGATTAGTGGGAACGTCGGTGTACTGGATATAGGGCTGAAGGATCCAGCCGTGGTTCGAGTAGGTGTACGCCCCTGCGTACATCGTGCTGTTGTTCTGTACCGGGGTGGCCAGCGTCTGAAAGGATGTCTGGCCTACGTTTCCCCCCGCGCTGAATACGAGCGAATGTGAGCCGCTCGTGTAGGACAGCAGGCCGGTCAGCCACGAGTAACGGTTTGAGTAGTAGCCGTCGTTCCAACTCAACGATGCCGTGATCTTACCGATCGTCTGGTTGACCTGAATGCCTCGATTCACCGCGTTTTCCTGAATCCACAGCAGCCCTCGGTTCACGTTCATGTTCTGGAAAGTGAACGTGGATTCCGCCCCTACCAGTGTAGGCAGCAAGCCCACTTGGATCGATGTGTTCTTCGCCGGGGCGATCTTGACGTAGGCAACCGGCACCGGGCCATACAGGTCACTTACAGATCTTTCGGTGGATAGGAACGGCGAACCCAGGGCGGGAAGATCATACGCGCCCGCCTGCACATAGAACTGCCACCAACCCGTAGTCTTCTGGATGAAGACCTGGCCGTTGCTAAGGGCGGCCTGTGTCGGGTTATCGCCGGGTACATGATTGCCCTGCCACACACCCATGCCGCTTACAGCGCCATTGAGGAAGAGGTCAGGGAGTTTGTCGCCGCCGATCGGTATCGGAGACGCCGCTTCCAGGGGTCCGGTAATGGAAGGAGTGGAAAGCGGCGCCGGCTTCGTAGCCGCCGCTGTCGTGGCCGAATCCTGGGCCATCAGCAGCGATGTGGCCACACAGAGAAGGTATGCGCTTCCGTGAAAGGTCATATGACTCCGGGCCGGATCAGTGCTTTGCCGGAAAGCGCTGGTCGAGAGCGAGGTTCAGGCCAAGCACATTCACGCGCGGCTCGCCTAGTATACCGAAATCCGGCTTTTCAATGAAGGCGGCCACCACTTGCTTCACTTGCCCGGCTGAGATGCCGCGCGCTTTGGCTACCCGCGTGGATTGCACGTCCGCATTTGCCGGAGTGATGTGCGGGTCCAGCCCTGATGCGGAAGCCGTAACCGCATCTGCCGGAACCGGGGCCTTTGCCTTGAATACGAGTGGCGCTTTTTTTTCGTTGAACGCTTTGATCAACTTGACATCGTCCAGATTGCCTTTGGAGTCTTTGAACTGATCCAGCGGGATCGAAGACTCGTAGGGAATATCATTGTCCAAGCAGTAATGAACGGTCCGCAAGCTCACGCCGTCGAAGTCTACGACCTCGTTCTTCTTGTCGTCCGTCTTCGTCGTGCCATAGAGAAGCTTGGCGCTCGTCGGACCCAGGTTGGATCCGCTGCTTGCGGCAGAATCATACCCGTTTCCCGCCGAGGATGCCCGCGGCTGAAAGTATTCGGGCTTTGTGAAGGTCTGACCGATCAGTTCCGATCCGATTACCTTACCATTCTGCGTCACCAGGCTCCCGTTAGCACGGTGCGGGAAAATCACCTGGCTGATTCCCGTCATCGCCAGAGGATAGGCAATACCGAGCACGATAGTCATGAACAACTTGATCCGAAGTCCTGGCAGTATTTGTTCCCACATTTCAGTCTCTCCTTACGCAAGCTTCAAGAACGCGAGCAATTGGTCGATCACCCAGATGCCCGGGAATGGAGCGATGATGCCGCCCACCCCGTAAATCAGCAGATTCCGGCGCAACAGGCTGGCCGCGTCGAGCGGCCGGTATTTGACCCCTCGAAGCGCGAGCGGAATCAGGGCGATGATGATCAGCGCGTTGAAAATCACGGCCGACAACACCGCGCTTTGCGGCGTATGCAAACCCATGATGTTCAAATGCCCGAGTGCGGGGTAGGTGGCCATGAACATCGCCGGGATAATCGCGAAGTACTTGGCCACGTCATTGGCGATCGAGAAGGTAGTCAGTGCGCCGCGCGTGATGAGGAGTTGCTTCCCGATGGCAACCACTTCGATTAGCTTCGTTGGGTTGCTGTCGAGGTCCACCATGTTGCCGGCCTCCTTGGCAGCCATCGTGCCCGTGTTCATTGCGACACCGACATCGGCCTGCGCGAGGGCAGGTGCGTCGTTCGTTCCGTCGCCGCTCATGGCGACCAGCCGCCCCGCCGCCTGTTCCTTTTTGATGTATTCGAGCTTGTCCTTCGGCGTGGCTTGAGCAAGGAAGTCGTCCACACCGGCCTCCGCAGCGATTGCCGCCGCCGTCAGCGGATTGTCGCCGGTGATCATGATGCTCCGGATCCCCATGCGGCGCAGTTGGGCAATGCGCTCCTTCATTCCGCCCTTGACGATGTCCTTCAGGTGAATTACGCCGAGCACCCGGTGGCCGTCGGCGACTGCGAGCGGTGTTCCCCCACTCCGCGAGATCTTGTCGCTGAGTTCCTGGAACGAGGATGGTATCGCGCCGCCTCGTTCGTTCACGAACTTGACGATCGCTTCAGTGGCGCCCTTCCTGAGCTCACGGCCATCCACATCCACGCCGCTCATCCGGGTGTAAGCCGAGAACGGAATGAATGCGTGCTCGGGGATGTGGCGGCCCCTCAGACCGTATTTCTCCTTGGCAAGCACGACTACCGAGCGGCCTTCTGGAGTCTCGTCAGCCAGGCTGGATAGCTGGGCGGCATCGGCCAGTTCCTGTTCCGTGACGCCGCTCACAGGAACGAACTCGACAGCTTGGCGATTTCCAAGCGTGATGGTGCCCGTCTTGTCCAGCAGCAGTGAGTTAACATCGCCGGCAGCTTCAACGGCTTTGCCGCTCATCGCGAGAACGTTGTGCTGCATGACGCGATCCATGCCGGCGATGCCGATGGCCGAGAGCAGGCCTCCGATGGTAGTCGGTATCAGACAGACCAGCAAGGAAACCAGCACGGCAACCGATGGCACCGAGCCGGAGCCGGCCTGCGCCACACTGAATGCCGAGTAAGGCTGAAGCGTAATCACGGCCAGCAGGAAAATCAGGGCGAGTCCCGCGATGAGAATGTTCAAGGCGATTTCGTTAGGCGTCTTCTGTCGTTCGGCGCCTTCGACGAGGGCAATCATGCGGTCGAGGAATGTCTCGCCAGGATTCGAGGTGATACGGATTCTGACTTGATCCGAGAGCACCTTCGTGCCGCCCGTTACCGCGCTCCGGTCGCCTCCCGATTCGCGGATAACTGGCGCGCTCTCTCCAGTAATCACCGACTCGTCAACAGTGGCGATGCCTTCGATGACTTCGCCGTCCCCGGGAATAAGGTTCCCCGCCTCTACCCACCACGACGTCGCCGGCGCGAAGGGCCGATGCTGCCACCTGCTCAATGCGTCCACCATTGACCACGCGATTGGCGATGGTGTCGGTCTTCGACTTTCTGAGCGTATCGGCCTGCGCCTTTCCGCGCGCCTCGGCCATCGCCTCGGCGAAGTTCGCGAACAATACCGTGAACCAGAGCCACAGCGTGATCTGGAGTTGGAAACCAATAGCGCCGCCGCCGGTGAACAGGTCGCGGATCAGGAAGACGGTGGTCAGTGCTGCCCCTACTTCCACCACGAACATGACCGGGTTCTTCAATAGCGTCACCGGGTTCAGCTTTACGAAGGAAGCATGCAGGGCGCGCTTGACGATTTCCGGGTCAAACAGCGGGCGCGATCGCGCCAGCTTAGCCGGCAATAGAGACGTCGGATCGGTCCGCGGATGGGAGTGGGTCTTTTCGTCTGGTGCTGTAGTTACTGTAGGCATTTGTGAACTCCTGTGGTTTGGTGGCTAGAACACCCTGCCGCCGTGCATGAGGTAGTGCTCCACGATCGGCCCCAGCGACAAAGCCGGGAAGAATGTCAGAGCACCGACGATAAGGACCGTGCCGACCAGTAGTCCGACGAAGAGCGGCCCGTGCGTTGGGAACGTTCCAGCCGTAGCCGGAATCTTCTTCTTCGCCGCGAGATTTCCAGCCGCTGCCAGGATCGGAATCAGGAACAGAAATCGCCCGATCCACATCGCAAGACCGATCGTCAGGTTGTACCAGGGCGTATTGGCGCTGATTCCGCCGAAAGCGCTGCCGTTGTTGCCGGTCCCGCTCACGTAGGCATACAGAATCTCGGAGAGGCCGTGCGGACCACTGTTGTTCATGTTGGCGATCGCCGCGCCCTGCGGGTTCCAATACCCTTGGGCCGGGAACGTGATCACTGAACTCAAGGCGGTAAAGACCAGAATGCTCGCCGCTGTTGCGATCACGGCAAGCATGGCCATCTTCACCTCCTTCTGCTCGATCTTCTTGCCCAGATACTCAGGCGTACGGCCCACCATGAGTCCAGCAATGAACACTGCAAGTATGCAGTACAGAAGAATGCCGTACATTCCCGCGCCCACCCCGCCAAAGATCACTTCGCCGGTCATGATGTTGAACAGCGGTACCAGGCCTCCGATCGGGGTGTAGCTGTCGTGCATCGAGTTCACCGCTCCGCAGCTCGCATCCGTCGTAACAGTCGCATACAGCGCGGAATTCGCGATGCCGAAGCGGACCTCCTTGCCCTCCATATTTCCGCCGGGCTGGTCCGCCGTCGCGGACGTCTGCACGCCCAGGTTGGCGACCATCGGATTGCCCGATTGCTCGAAGTGATAGCATACGAACACACCAATCAGGAACATCGTTGCGTATGCCGCAAAAAGGGCCCAACCTTGCCGCGTATCGCCCACCATCTTCCCGAACGTATAGGTCAGCGCTCCTGGGATGAGGAAGATCAGGAACATCGATAAGAGATTCGTGAAGGGAGTGGAATTTTCGAAAGGATGAGACGCGTTCGCATTAAAGAATCCGCCGCCGTTTGTGCCCAGCTGTTTGATCACTTCCTGTGACGCGACGGGCCCCTGCGCGATGGTTTGCTTTGCGCCTTCTACCGTCGTCGCCACCGTGTACGGACTCAGGTTCTGGACGATTCCCTGCGAAACGAAGATCAATCCGCCGATCAGGCATATCGGGAGCAGGACGTACACTGTCGCACGGGTCACGTCCACCCAGAAGTTGCCGATCGTCTTTTTCTCCTGCCGCGCGAACCCGCGGATCACGGCCACGGCAATTGCGATGCCGGCCGCGGCCGACGCGAAGTTTTGTACGGCCAGCGCAGCCATCTGCACGAAGTAACTGAGCGTCGATTCGCCTGAATACGACTGCCAGTTCGTATTGGTGACGAAGCTGGTGGCCGTGTTGAACGCGGAATCGGGCGTGACGTTGCCCGCTCCAAACCCCTGTGGGTTGAACGGCAATACGCCCTGGAGCCGTTGCAGCAGGTAGGTGAGCAGAAATCCGAACACGCTGAAGCTGAGCAGCGCGGCGGTGTAGTGTGTCCACCGCTGCTCTACATCTTCCCTGATCCCCGAAACCTTGTACGTGAGCACCTCGAGCCATCGCAATACCGGATGCAGGAACGTCCGCTGCCCTTCGAAAACACGGGCCATGTACGCGCCCAGCGGTTTTGCGCAGACCAGGATCAGCAGAAAGAACAAAACGATTTGAAGAATTCCCAGGCTAGTCATAGCGGCCTCTCAGAACCTCTCCGGTTTAAGCAGCGCATAAATCAGGTATACGAATAGTCCGATCGAAGCGACGCCGGCGATGATGTAATCCATTTCTGTTCTCCTAGAGTTTGTCGCACGCCCGGGTGAAAGCCCAGCAGGCGAGCAGGAACATGCAGCCGATAGCAACATAAAATACGTCAAGCATGGGATTTACTCCATTCCTTGAAAATTACTTCGTGACCGGCCCGGCGGAGCGCCTTTGCCAGTCGTTTCTCGAATGTGGGCCACCAATGTTTGGGTCCGCCGAGCACGACCACCGAATGCGGAGCGAGGTGTGCAACCAGCGTTTCCATTCGATCACGGCACAAATACAGCACGACTTTGGTGTCTACCGGTGAGTCCGCCGCGATCACCCGAAATCGCCGCTCGTTCCAGTCGATCAGGACGGGCGGACTGGTGAGTGGGAGGGGGTAGGGAACTACCTGTGGCACCACCAGCGTGATGCGTCCCCCAAGACGATCGGCAAGTGTCCCCGCTTCCCTGAGCGCGGCGAGGGTCGGCTCGACGGAGGTGAACACGACAGTGATGTTGAGACCGGTCTCGGGCGCGTTTTGAGGCGCCGCGGCGGGATAGCCGGGAGTCGGTGTCAGCGATGTTTCATAGGCGAGCGACATTGCGTTCAGTCCCCTCACAATCGAGCGTATTCCGGGAGGCATGAAGAAGTCCTATAGAAGCCATGAAGAAGTTATGAAGATCGCGTCAATAGCGCACTGGAATCGGCGTGGCCGGTCCCATATCGTAGAGGAAGATCTTATATGCTTCAATCCGGCCGGCCGAGCCAAATGCGTCGGCGACGTCCGCTACCTGCTGGGCGGGCACTATGATCTCGAGCTTCACCTTCGGGGAGAGAGCGGTATACTCCTCACCCCGGTAGTACAGCTTCTTGTCGTCTCTCGAGCCCAGAATGTGAAGTTGCGTGACGGCGATCTCCACCGGCAGCAATTCGAGCGCGGGCCTGATCGCTTCGAATGTCGCCGCGCTGACAATTGCTTCGATTTTCTTGATTCCGCTCCGTACGGACGCGTTGTCCGACGGTTTTGGACAAGCGTCTGTCGTCTCGTTGGTCAACACCGAGGTAAAGGCCATTCTCAGATCTCCTCGGACCAGCGTAAGCGGGACAGCCTGAAGAAGTCATAGAGAAGGAATGAAGATTCCGTTAAGACCGCTCGGTGAGTCGTTCTTGAGAGATGTGTGCTCGCGGGTCCTTTAAGCAGGCTCAGGTGTGATGTTGAAGCGGTAACCTACCCAGGGCTCCGTGCCTATGTATTCGGGTGAGTCGGGATTTCGTTCGATCTTTTTTCGCAGACTCTTGATAAAGACCCGCAGGTAGTCGACTTGATCGCCGTAATCGGGCCCCCAAACAGCTTGCAGCAGTTCCCGATGCGGTACCGTTCGCGGCGCGTGCTGGATCAGGTATCGAAGCAGATCGAGTTCTTTCGGCGTCAAGTGCGCCGTCGTGGCGCCGTTTGCCACGGATCGCGCCGTGAAATCGATGATAAGTGCCCCGGCCCTCAGTCTGTCGGGCACCGACTGTGGCCCGGCCGGAAGTCGGCGCAACGCAGCGCGGATCCTCGCCAGAAGTTCCGGCGTGCTGAACGGCTTGACCACGAAGTCGTCCGCGCCGGCGTCCAGGGCCTCCACTTTGTCTTTTTCAGTGTCGCGAACGGTGAGCATGATGATGGCAATGTTGGGTTCTGCCCTCAGCGCCCGGCAGGTGGCGATCCCGCCCATGCCCGGCATGTTGATGTCGAGCAGAACCAGGTCGGGGCGAAACGACCGGACCTTTTCTAGCCCTTCCTCGCCGGTTTTCGCGTCGTCCACTTCGTATCCGGCGCCGGTAAGGGTGGTGCGCATGATACGGCGAATTTGAGGCTCATCGTCAACCACCAGAACTCGACCCGAGCTCACGTGTCATTACTCCTTCTTGCCTTGCGGGCAAAGTCAAGCGAAACGTCGTCTGACCCGGCCGGCTGGAAACGCTCAGATCACCATTATGAGCACGGGCGATTCCATGCGCGATACTGAGACCCAATCCGGTACCCGGCATCCGCTTCTTTGCCCCAGGACTTCTCCAGAAACGATCGAATACGCGCGCTTGCTCGGCCGGCGGAATCCCCGGCCCCTCGTCTGTCACTTCCACCAGGACCGTTCCACTCTCGCCTGCCTGCACGGAAATGCTGATCGCCTTGCCCGGTACGGAGTACTTCAGGGCGTTATCCAGCAGTTGCTTGAGGGCCAACTTGATCAGCCGTTGGTCGATGAAAACCGACTCCCAATCTTCAGTGCAGGTAATATTCACAGGCCGCGCGTCGATCTCCTTTTGCATGGAGGAGACCACCTCTCGCACCAGCGCAACCAGGTTCGAGCGCTCGAGCTGAACCTCGATGCGGGTGGTGTCGAGCCGTGCCATTTCCACGGCGTCGTCGATGAGCCTTCTGAGATGCTCGGCCTCCTCGTCCGCGATGCGTGCGAGTTCCAATATCGTTTCCACCGGCTGTTCCGGGTCGGACAACAAAGAACTGGTTGCCGCTCTGATGGAGGTCAGTGGCGTTTTCAACTCGTGAGCCATTGCGTCGATCAGAGTCGTTCGCAACTGTTCGCTCTGTCGCGCCGCCTCTACCTCATGCGCCAGCCACTGCGCCCGCGCGCGCTCGAGTCCAATGGCGACCAGGTTACCTATGCCCTGCAACACGGAGTCGTGCAGCCGCGCTCCCTGCAGAGCCAGGCTGGCGATCGGCTCCGAACCGAGCCGGACTGCGCTGATCGTGCGGTGCCGTTCGGCATCCGAGTATGCCGTACCGTTCAGCGCGGCATCTCGCAACTGTTCCTCCAGCCCTTCGAAGTCCGCAGGCCCCGCCCGGAAGAATTCGCCCGTCCGGCGATCGAAGAGTACCACCGCGCTCAGCTCAAAGATATCGGCAAGCTTGGCCGCCAACTCCTTTTGGAAGGGATCGCCGGAGTCGATCAGAAGAAGCGCGCGGCTGAAAGTGTAGAGGCGTTCCACATCCTTCCCGCGGTTGATCGCTTCAACGGCACGCTGCCTGGCCAGAGTGGAAAGACGGCTGGCTACCAGCGCCGTTGTGAGGAATGCCCCAAGCGCCGCCCAGTTCTCTGGGTCGGCAATGGTCAGCGTGCCAACCGGCGGCAGGAAGAAGAAATTGTACGTGACGGTCGCCGCGATGGATGCAGCTACCGACTCCACAAACCCCCATGTGCTTGCGATGAGCAACACCAGCACCAGGTACGCAAAACCGGCCGTTGCCGCGTTAACGGGCACCAGAAGGCGCCCCGCGAGGGTAATGGCAGCGACGCCGGCTACCGACGCGCATATCCGCAACGCGACTGGCACGAAGGCACCCCGATCGATTGTCATGAGATGTTGACCGGAAATCTAACCCGACTTTAAGGTTAACCTCAGCACCCACCGCCCTCCGGATTCCTACATCATTATTGCTCCGCCGCAAACGGGCGTGGGTGCCGATTGATGCCTGTTCGCAGCAGCCTCGAAACAACCCTTGTCACCGATACGAGGTTATGCCGAACCGGAGGGGGATTTATACTGTGCTGGAGCTGGGTAGCCAATAGGTAGTCCCGGGCAGGGATTGCGGCGCCGGCGCGACGATCATTCCCACACAAACCAGGAGGTAGAGATGAGAGCAGACATGAAGCTCGAGGCGGTCGTCATCCCCGTCTCGGATGTTAACCGCGCGAAGGAGTTCTACGCGAAGCTCGGGTGGAGGCTCGACGCCGACTTCCTCTTCGCTAACGGCTTCCGGGTCGTCCAGTTCACGCCGCCCGGCTCGGGGTGCTCCATCCAATTCGGGTCGAACATCACGTCGGGCCGCGCCCGGCTCGGCCCGCGGCCTCTACCTGGTCGTCTCCGACATCGAGGCTGCGCGTGACGAACTCGCCGCCGGCGGTGTCGAGGTCAGCGAGGTGTTCCACGCCGGGACGCCGGGCGCTCAGTTCCAGCCAGACGGCACGGGCGGCCGCGCCGGTGGGCCCGCGCCCGATCACGCCAGCTATCGCTCCTACGCCACGTTCAGTGACCCGGACGGCAACGGGTGGCTGTTGCAGGAGGTCACTACCCGTCTGTCCGGGCGCATCGACCTCTCTGAGACGGCATTCGCATCGGTAAATGATCTGGCTGCCGCCCTTCGGCGCGCGGAGGCTGCCCACGGCCGGCACGAGAAGCGCACCGGGCAGCGCGACGCGAACTGGCCGGAGTGGTACGCCGCGTACATGGTGGCGGAGCAGTCCGGGAAAGAGTTGCCCCAATGAGCGGCTGCCACGGTGATTCACATCGGCAATGGTGGGTCCGGCAAGTAGGAGCACAGGCCCACGATTGATATGGACCGATCCTCGTAACCGGCGCAGCTGCGCCATGGTCCGCCGCGCTGTTCTTCTTTGCACTCTCCGCTAAGTGCTGGCCCACGACCGACGGCGCATTCTCCACTTCGGAGTGACGGCTCATCCCACGGCGGAGTGGACAGCACAGCAACTGCGTGAGGCCTTCCCATGGGACAGCGCGCCACGCTATCTACTACGTGACCGCGGCAAGATCTTCGGTAAGGACTTCGTGGATCAGGTGAAAGCTCAAGGGATCAAGCAGGTGTTGTCGGCGCCGCGGTCCCCTTGGCAGCGGGATCACGCTTCATATTGCACCTGGTCGGCTGCATTTGAGGACAGTTTCTTCCGCTCAATATACACTTGCTTCGGAGCGCCTTTGCTCGGCAGATCACTGGCGGGCGCTTCATACAAGCATTCTCCCCTATCGTTATAGCGGTGAGCACGTAGCAACCCGCGATGACGCCATAGCTTCACCGAAGCGCCGGCGATGCCCAAGCGTTCCGCTATTTCTTCGGCTGTCAGGAGCCCAGTTGCACGAAGTCGGGTGAATCGATCGGTGAGGTGATACGCATATCGCAAGTGAACGATGATGCCGCGGTGGAAGGGTTTACCTTCCCCGGAGCGCATTCCCTTTTGGTTGAAGATCGCCGCGATCTCGTGTTCGGTATGGTGGTTCAACAGGCGATCAATTTCCTGAACGACGTATGCATCGGTCTTCCGCAGTTCTGGTGCAGAGCGCGGCAGTGGCAGCGTGAAACTCTTCGTCTGACCACCCTTGGAGCGTACATGCACCGTGATGTTGTCCGCCTTGATCAAGGTCACATCTTTCAGCAACAACCCCAGGTACATGGGATTACTAGAATACCTGTTGTGCCTATCGCAAACTCCGAACTGGATGAGAACATAGGGTTTGCACATCCTTCGTCACGTTTTCGACTCGACGCTCAAGGCACTTCACGCGTTGGCTGGGGCCGTGTCGGCTACCTTCAAATCGCGGGCGGCGCTCCAACTGGAGAACCTTGCACTCCGGCATCAGCTTGGCGTTCTCCAGCGCTCTGTGAGGCGCCCTAAACTGGCGCGGGCCGATCGACTCCTGTGGGCATGGCTGTGCGCGGTCTGGAGTGGCTGGCGGTCTGCTCTGGTCATCGTCCAACCGGACACCGTCATAGCTTGGCACCGCAAGGGCTTTCGTCTGTTCTGGACCTGGAAGGTCCGCCACGGTCGACCGGGGCGGCCGGCGGTTCCCGACGACGTGCGAGAACTGATCCGCACCATGAGTCGCGAAAATCCGCTGTGGGGAGCACCTCGCATTCACGGCGAGTTGCTCAAGCTGGGCATCGACATCAGCGAAACAAGCGTCGGCAAGTATCTGGTGCGCCATCGCAAACCTCCATCTCAGACCTGGCGCACATTTCTCGAGAATCATGTCAAAACCATGGTCTCCGTGGACTTCTTCACAGTGCCGACGATCACCTTCCAGGTGCTGTATGTATTTCTGGTGCTGGCTCAGGACCGGCGCCGCATCGTCCACTTCAACGTCACGGCCCATCCCACCGCCGAATGGACGGGGCAGCAACTGCGGGAGGCTTTTCCATTCGACCGGGTACCGCGGTATCTACTTCGTGACCGCGACAGCATCTTTGGTCGTGAATTCCGTAGGGATGTGGCGGCCATGGGGATCCAGGAGGTCCTTTCGACTCCCCGGTCGCCCTGGGAACGTGCGTTTGTGGAACGCGTCATCGGCACGATCCGGAGAGAATGCCTCGATCACGTGATCGTCTTCAACCAAGCCGCTTTGTACCGGCACGTGAAGTCATACCTGGCGTACTATCACGAGTCCCGCACGCACCTGTCCCTGGTCAAGGACGCGCCGGAACCGAGGCCCGTGCAACCGCCGGAAGCCGGAGCCATTGTCGCGATACCGCAAGTTGGCGGGCTTCATCATCGGTACGAGCGGCGCGCCGCCTGAACTTTGTGGTCACATCGACGCAGATCCGGCCCTGCGAACAATTCCACCCTGCTCCGTAATGCCCGAGAAGGCGGCTCAGTCGTGCGCCGGCGTGAGCATGCGGATTGTGGGTGACCGCTTAGAGTATTGCGGTCTTTAGTGAGTGTTCAAGCCCGCAGTGAGAGTCCGGCAAGACGTCGCAAATGTCACAAATGGAATTTGCGGTAAGCACAGTTCCCAAATAGCCGTTTTCGGCAATAGCCGTTTTCGGCTGATTCGTAATTCGCCATCCACAGGTGGAACGTGAGCTTCGTTCTGCAAGTCACTCGGTCATCTGCCGACTTAGGCGTCGACCGGAGCCCAATTGAATGTGAGCTCGTTCGGTTCGTCACGTTCACCAGGTCAATTCAGCGTTGCCTGAGCCGCCGTCTTGCTAACCCACCTCTACACACTTGGAGACTTACGCTGCTTCAAGCTGCACGCCTGATGGGAGATTGCCATCGATATAGGAAGAAATGGCGGCCACAAAGAGCGCACCGATAAGGTTGGAAGATCCATCGGAACGCCCGTTCGAAAGCATTGCGGTTACCGACACCCCTAAAGTCGACGGACCTGCAGTGTGGACACCGTATTTCAAATGAGAACAGACCAATGCTGGCGCGTAGCATGCCGCTACCCATCCACCGGCTCCGCAGTGCCTGGCACCGGGGTCGGGTGGTCCCCGACTGGAGGACTGCTGGGATACGCCGGTGGACCCTTACGCCCCACGCCAGTTGGGCGGCTCGCTTCCCGCGCCGCCCTTATCTGCTCCGGGGTTCTCACATCGGGCTCCGACACGCTGCCGCGTGCTTTTGCCCGCAACACTTGCCGTTTGTGCCGCTTCAATATTCTTTTGGACATCCTATCTCCTCTCGAACGGCAGCGCGGAATCTAATTGTCCGACTCTTCCACAACCGCGCAGACCATGGCCTCGGTGGTAAGCATCAACGAAGCGATGGACGCCGCATTCTGCAGGGCCGTGCGAGTTACCTTGGTTGGGTCGATAACACCGCCTTTCACCAGATTTTCATATTGCTCGGTGGTCGCGTTGAAACCGAAGTGCGGATCCTGATTGCGCTTGATCGTCTCCGCGACAACGGCGCCCTCGGTTCCGCAGTTCACCACCAACTGGCGGACCGGCTCCTCACAAGCGCGACGTACGATAGTGACACCAAACTGCTCGTCGCCCGCAAGTATCAGGCTCTCGATTGCCATCGCCGCCCGCAGCAGCGCGACGCCGCCGCCCGGCACGATGCCTTCCTCCACTGCCGCGCGAGTGGCGTGCAGGGCGTCTTCGACGCGCGCCTTCTTCTCTTTCATCTCGGTCTCGGTTGCCGCGCCAACTTTGATGATCGCCACGCCTCCGGCCAGTTTTGCCAGCCGTTCCTGGAGTTTCTCGCGGTCATAGTCCGAGGTCGTATCTTCAATCTGTGACCGGAGTTGCTTGATCCGGCCTGCGATGGCCTTCTGTTCTCCGGCGCCGTCTATGATAGTGGTCTTGTCCTTGTCCAGTGTGACGCGCCGGGCGCGGCCAAGATCGCTCAACTGCACGCCTTCAAGCTTGATGCCGGTCTCTTCCATGATGGCTTTGCCGCCGGTCAGGATCGAGATGTCTTCCAGCATGGCCTTGCGACGGTCCCCAAATCCCGGCGCTTTTACCGCGCAGGCGGTGAGCGTTCCCCGGAGTTTGTTGACCACCAGCGTTGTCAACGCTTCGCCATCCACGTCCTCGGACATCAGCAGGAGTGGCTTACCCACACGAACAACCTGCTCCAGGATCGGAAGCACGTCCTTCATGCTGCTGATCTTTTTCTCGTGGATCAGAATATAGGGATCCTCAAGGACGCACTCCATGCGCTCAGGGTCGGTCACGAAGTAGGGCGACAGGTAACCGCGATCGAATTGCATACCATCCACCGTCTGCAATTCAGTGGTCATCGTCTTGGACTCTTCAACCGTGATCACGCCGTCCTTGCCCACCTTGTTCATCGCTTCGGCGATGACGTCCCCAATGGTGGAATCGCTATTGGCGGAGATGCGGGCCACCTGCGCGATCATCTCGCCGGATACGGGTTGGGAGAGTTTCTGAAGTTCCAGAACCGCAACTTCGACGGCTTTGTCGATACCGCGCTTGACTGCCATGGGATTCGCCCCCGCGGTGACCACCTTAACCCCCTCGCGGAAGATCGCCTGGGCCAGAATCGTGGCGGTGGTGGTGCCATCGCCTGCGACGTCGGAAGTCTTCGATGCGACTTCACGCACCATCTGGGCGCCCATGTTCTCCAGTGGATCCTTCAACTCAATTTCTTTCGCCACAGTCACGCCGTCTTTGGTGATCGTCGGTCCGCCGAACTTCTTTTCGAGGACGACATTACGTCCCTTGGGGCCCAAGGTCACCTTTACTGCCTCGGCGAGTTGGTTGACGCCTCGCAGAATTGCCTGGCGGGAGCTGTCGCTGTAGATTATCTGTTTTGCCATTGATTCTTTCTTTGTCGACCAGTACTGGCCGGATTACTTAGGGGGGACGACTCCATTCAAAATGCCCAGGACGTCGTCCTCGCGCATGATGATGTATTCAACGCCGTCCAGTTTGGTTTCGCTGCCAGAGTACTTTCCGAAGAGGATCCGATCGCCGGCTTTGACGTCGAGGGCGACCAACTCACCATTCTCTAGCCTCTTGCCGCGGCCGACGGCGATGACCTCTCCCTCCTGGGGCTTCTCCTTGGCGGAATCGGGGATGATGATGCCGTTCCTCGTGGTTTCCTCTTCGTCGATCCGCTTCACTACAACGCGGTCGTATAGGGGTCGAATATTCATGTTTCCAGCCTCCACTCCTTCTCGAAGATCGTTCCGGGGCGACTCGGTGTCACAAATGGCCCTCAGTTCCCGGAACTAAGGGTCACATCCGTGGAACGAGCAAGCCATTCCACCGGATGGCTGCGAATTCGGCCACTGCACTCGGTGATGTCCGCCCAGTGGACGTCCTGTTTCAGCCGTAGGAACACACCCTGAGTTCCCTGATATGTGCCTTGGGCCAACACCACCTCGTCACCTTGGTGGAACACATCGCCGGCGGAGCCAGTGCCCATCATGTTTGTGTGCCTGCTATCGTTTTGCATTGTATTCACCATTCAAAGACTACGGTCGAAACTTCGGCTTGTTCGCGAGGCGAGCCGCACTTAGTTTGGCTTTCGATGCTTCGTCCTCGGCTGCGATTCGTGCCGCTTCCCTGAGATCGTTTCGACAATGTCCTCGGCGGTCAGGCCATTCCAAATCCTGTTCACAACAGTTCGGCTACCGCACGAATGGCGCCAATCTCGACTGCTGCTGAGCCTGTTCGATCTCGAATGAGTTTTGGGTCCCGGGTTGCTGCGGGCGAGGTCCCTGCCGGTAACGCTATATGGTCATGTGACCGTGGGCGGTCAGGCGCCCTGTGCGTCGATTCAACGCCGGGGAAGCCGGCCGAGGCGGCAAGTCCCTCACAGATCTTTTCGGGAGATGCCGAGCTTGCGCATGATGGCATTCAAGGTGGTGCGAGGCATTCCGAGTCGGGTAGCGGCCTTGCTAACCACGCCGCCGGTCTCCCGCAGCACCCGGATAATATGCTCTCGTTCCACTTGCTCCAGCGTGCTCGCTACCGGCGGCTTCGAAAGCATCGGGCCGGATCTCGGCCAACGGCGCACGGAGATTGGGGCCTCGAGACAGGATAACTGCCCTTTCGATGAAGTTCTCGAGCTCCCGTACGTTCCCAGGCCACGACCAGTTCGCCAGCGCCCGCATCGTATCCGAAGGGATCTTCTCGATCTGCTTGTTCATCTTTCGAGCGTACTTCTGGGTGAAGTGGCGGGCGAGTATCGGTATGTCTTCCGGGTGATCGCGCAGCGGAGCCGTCGTGATGGGAAAGACCTTGAGCCGGTAGTACAAGTCGCTTCGAAACAGCTTGTCGCCCATCATCTGGGTCAGGTTGCGGTTGGTCGCCGCAACCAGCCGGACGTCGATGGGTATCGTTCGGGTTCCACCCAGGCGTTCGAACGCCTTCTCCTGCAGGGCCCGGAGCAATTTGGGTTGAAGATCCAAGGGGATGTCTCCTACCTCATCGAGGAACAGCGTTCCGCGGTGTGCGAGTTCGAACCGGCCGAGTTTCTGAGATAAGGCTCCAGTGAAGGCACCCTTCTCATACCCGAATAACTCGCTTTCCAGAAGACCGGTCGGAATGGCGGCGCAGTTCAGCGTGACGAACGGCATATTCTTGCGAGGGCTCAGCCGGTGGATGGCGCGTGCCACCAGTTCCTTTCCGGTCCCCGTTTCGCCAAGAATCAAAACATTCGCGTCGGTGGGAGCGACCACTTCTACCTGCCGAAGAATCCGGCGCAGGGCTGCGCTGTTCCCCACCATTTCCTCGAAGTTCTGCTTGCCCTCGACATCTTCGTCCCCGATGTTTTCGAGTTCGTGCCGCTCGCGGAGATCTTGAACAAAGCTGATCCATCGGAAGGGAGAGAGCTTCAGGACGGCAGTGGCGACCAGGACGGGAACCCGGGTCCCATCCTTGCGGAGCAGTTCCTTTTCATAAGGCGTACAAGCGCCGAACCTTAGGCCTTCTTCGTGCGCGAGATCGTCGAATGCGGCGTATTCCGGTGGCGTCAGATCGGGCCAGTGGAGCCGCCCGGCCTGTAAGTCGTCCCGACTGTAACCGACTAACTCGAGGAATGCATCGTTGGCTTCCGGGACTTGATCGAACTCGCCGGAAACGACTCCAGCAATGGTCGACCCGGAAGGAGGCCGACGGAGCCGCCCGCGGCTGCGCCGCAGTGCTTCGTCTTTCTCGTGACGGCTGCTGAAGTCACGGACTACCCGTGCGAAGCCTCGCAATGCCCCCCGATCGTCTCTCAACGCCATCGTGATGGCGTTGGCCCAGAATCGCGATCCGTCCCTCCTGAGATGCCAGCCTTCATTCCCGAAGTGGCCTGCGTCGGCAGAACGGCTCAGTTCCTGCTGTGACTCCGCATTGGGACGCTCGTCGCCCGGGCTCAATAGCGAGACATGTTTGCCGACGGCCTCATCGTCGCTGTAACCATAAATACGGGCGGCGCCGGAATACCACGCGGCGATGCGTCCGTTGCTATCTAATAAAAACAGCGCGTAGTCTTGTACCCAGGACGGGGAATCATCCTCGGCGTTCTCAGAGGAGCCCGGCGTCTTATCGTGCAGGACCAGCAGGTGGCGCACCGGCAAGACGTTGCCCTTCGCCGTATACTCGGCGTCCCAGTGGGTTCCATCCGGACCGGTCAGACGGAGCGTCCCCTCCTGCTCGCCCTGGCGAAGAAAGACCCGCCACAACTCAGAGATTCGCGGTCTGAAGCCTGGATCCGCAAAATCGTCGATCCGGTGGCCGACGATCTGATCTCGGGAAAGCCTCAGCAGTTTACCGGCGCCCGCGCTCGCTTCCTGACAGGTACGCTCATTGTCCGCGATGAGAACGGCCACGGAAGGGTGAAAGACAATGGCCCGGAACAGAGATTCGAGTTCCCTCGGGCCGTTTTCCAGCAGCCAGTCAGCCCCTTGCGCCGGTGAGACATCAGAGGCCAAAACTTCTCCTTAGCGCCGTCCCGGCAGGGGCGAGAGCCGGAGATACGCCGGACGGACCGCTGGCTACATGCTACCACCAGCAAAGGAGGTCAATCGAGTTTCGTGACCATATCTGGTCAGTGCCGCCCTGGCCGCCGCGGGTTCAAACCGGGCGGAAGATGGCCCTGTAGCCTGCCAGGATAGCCGCTGAACCTGCTACGGCCCCGACCAGGCCGGCCACGAAGAATGCCGTAGGCGGCGGGAATCCGATCGAGTTCATTGCCAGACCACCGGCGACCGCGCCTGCGATCCCCAATGATAGGTCGAGCACTAGCTTAGCTAGGGCACCGGCCGTGTGATGGAACAGTTTAGCGGCCAGCAGGCCAGCCATTACGCCGAATACAACCCAAAACAAGCAAGTACCATTTACGTTTATCCTTTGCGTATCGTCATCTGTTCCCGTTCGCGGCGAGTTGGCCGGAGAACACCATTCCCTTTTGAATGTGGCGCGGGTGGGCGGAAACGGTCACACGCGCCACGCCTAATAACGAGTCCGTCACCACGTCATCGATCTGAAGGCAATTACATCCTCGTTGTCTTACGTCAGCCACGACCCGCTTCAGCGATGCATGGACCGTACTCGCCCGATTGAACCCGAAGGCCGTCATCCGGATTGTATTTGCCATGTAGAAGAACGTCCATCCGGTCGCGGAGAGCTCGGCTTCGAGCTGTTGAGATGTAAGCTCGTGCTTGACCGACATCCAGGCATCGGGACACCCCTCGTCTTCGACGTGAAAACACTGCGGACGCGCCGCGCTGTTTTCAACTAGTATGGTTCCCGTTTGGATCATTGGGTCCTCTTTCTGCTCTGTTGCTGTCCTGCACGAGTACCGCCACCCTCGTCCGGCCGTGGATCGTCCCTAGCCGGTAGGCGCGTGCCCAGGCGTTCTTCCGGCCCGACCAAATACGGTCATTTGACCACCGGATGTCAGGATCACCCGGTTGTTGTCCGAGGTCCAAATGGGGTCAATCGACGTCCATCACGCAGCCGTGCTGCTTCTTTGGCGAAGGACTCAGGAATGCTCTAGCTGTAAGTTCCGGCCCTTGCCCCGCGCAGACCGAATCTTGCGGTGAGGTAGCATCATGCGACAGAGAGTCATTCCGATACTGGCGCCGCTGACGAAGGGCCAGCGCAACGGCGATGGCTGCCACCAGACCACGGCACGCGGGCTAGCGGTTCTCAATTCACCCACGTTGAACAAAGGCACCGCCTTCACGGCAGCGGAGCGGAACGCGTTGGGGCTCACTGGTCTGCTCCCGCCGGACATCAGTTCCCTGGTGACTCAGGTGAAGCGAGCCTACATCCAATACGAACGGCTGCCGGATGCGCTCAGCAAGAACATCTACCTGACTGCCCTCCACGACAGTAACGAAGTGTTGTTCTACCGGCTGTTTTCGGAGCACCTTCGCGAGATGATCCCCATCGTTAATGATTTGACCGTTGGTCTGGCGATGGAGCAATACCACCATGAATGCCGGCCTCCGCGCGGCGTATATCTCTCGATCGATCATCCGGAGGCAATCGAGGATGCGTTTGCCAATCTCGGGGTCGTTGCCGGCGGGGTAGACCTGATTCTCGCCACCGATGCCGAGCAGATTCTGGGAATCGGTGATTGGGGCGTCGGCGGCATCGAGGTGTCCATTGGCAAGCTAGCCATCTATACGGCGGCCGGCGGAGTTGATCCGACCCGTGTCATTCCCGTGATGCTCGACGTCGGCACGAATCGGCAGAACCTGCTCGACGATCCCACGTATATCGGCAATCGCCACGCGCGGATACGCGGAGAGCCTTATGACCAGTTCGTTGACGCCTACGTAAGTGCCGTTACGAAACTGTTCCCTGGGGCCTTGCTGCTATGGGAGGACTTCGCGCCAGCAAACGGACGTCGCATCCTCGAGAGGTATCGCGGCCGGATCTGCACCTTCAACGACGATATTCAGGGGACCGGGGCGATCACGCTGGCGGCGGCCATTTCCGCCGTCCGCGTCTGCGGCACGCCGCTGCGCAACCAACGCGTTGTCATCTTCGGGGCCGGTACAGCGGGCATCGGAGTCGCGGACCAGATTTGCCATGCAATGGTCAGCGAGGGCCTGTCCCCAGGGGATGCCGCCCGTCGCTTCTGGTGCGTGGACCGGGAGGGTTTGCTCACCGCCGACATGCGCAGCAGGCTGCGTGAAGATCAGGCAGCGTATGCCCGACCTGCCACCGATCTCAAGGGCTGGAGACACGACGAGACGGGCAATGGGATCGGTTTGGCCGAGGTGGTGCGCCGCGTGAAGCCAACCATGCTGATCGGCGCGTCCACCGCCTCCGACAGCTTCACGGAGGCCATCGTCAGGGAGATGGCGGCACACACCGAGCGGCCGATCATCTTCGCGCTCTCCAATCCGCCGCCGCGGGCCGAGGCGAATCCGGTAGATCTGATTACCTGGACGGATGGACGGGCGCTGATCGCGACCGGTAGTCCCTTCGCACCGTTCACCCATAAAGGCGTGACGTATGTCGTCGCGCAGGTGAACAATGCGATGCTGTACCCGGGCCTGGGCCTTGGCGCAATCATCTCACGCGCCAGCCGGATTAGCGATGGAATGCTGGCGGCCGCCGCCAGCGCCGTGTCCAGTCTGGTGACAGTGCGTCAGCCCGGCGCCTCCCTTCTACCGCATATCGACAACCTCCGCAGCGTGTCGGTCACGGTAGCGGTGGCCGTCGCCGAGGCCGCCGACGCGGAGGGGCTTGCCGGCATCAAATTCGGAGACATCGTTCAACAGGTGCAGGACGCGATGTGGCAGCCGGAGTACCGCCGGATTGAGGCGTCCTGAGGAGTACGTCAATGGGTTACATCGCAAACCTCGCCGAATGGCTGTTCGGTTGTTCTCATCAAAAGACCACCCTTCCCAGAAGCGAGTCATCCGGGGCGGTTACGAATCTGAAGAGCGCTCCGTCAGAGACCTACGTCGTGTGCCTGGAGTGCGGACGCCGCATTCCATACGATTGGTGCACGATGCGGGTTCGATCGCCCTGGAGCTGGCCGAACTCGGCCCGGTGCGCGGAAAAGAAAGAACTGCGGTGATCCCAAGAGTGCTCGTCCGCAACAGAGACAAATCATGAAAGATACTTCCAAAGTGCGCAAAATCGCGTTTCTTGGCGACCACTTGCCTCGCAAGTGCGGCATTGCAACATTCACGTCCGATGTGCTCGCGGCCGTCGCTACCGCGCATCCCCAAAGCCAATGCTTCTGCGTTTCCGTAAACGACATCAAGGCTGGTTACGACTATCCGGAGGTTGTCCGCTTCGAGATTGAGGAGCAGGATTTGTCGTCCTACTTGCGCGCCGCCGATTTTCTCAATATCAGCAACGTCGACATCGTCTGTCTGCAACACGAGTTCGGGATTTATGGGGGGGCGTCCGGCGGACATATCCTGGCGCTTCTGCGTGAACTGCGAATGCCGGTGGTCACGACCCTTCACACCGTCCTGCGCGAGCCGAATGCGAGCCAGAGGCGAGTCATGAAAGAATTGATTTCGCTTTCGACGCGGGTCGTCGTCATGGCGGAACGCGGCCGTCAGATGCTGCAAGACATCTACGATGCGCCGTTGGCAAAAATCGATCTGATCGCGCATGGGATTCCGGATGTGGGGTTCGTCGATCCGACCTACTTCAAGGACCAGTTTGGCGTGGAAGGAAAGGTAGTGCTCCTCACCTTCGGGTTGCTTTCGCCGAACAAGGGGATCGAGCACGTTCTCAATGCCATGCCGCGGATTCTCGAGGAGTTTCCCGACGTCGTTTACATTGTTCTGGGTGCAACCCATCCGAACGAACTACGCGAACATGGCGAAGCGTACCGGGTCAGCCTGGAAATGATCGCCAAGAAGAACAGAATCGAGAAGAACGTAATCTTCTACAACGATTTCGTGGAGTTGGAGAACTTGAAGGAGTTCATCGGCGCAGCGGACCTTTACATTACTCCCTACCTCAACGAAGCACAGATCACCTCGGGCACGCTGGCCTACACGTTTGGCTCGGGCAAGGCGGTGATTTCAACGCCATACTGGCATGCCGCTGAACTGCTGGCGGAGGATCGGGGTGTACTGGTGCCGTTCGGAGATTCGTCCGCGATCGCCCGAGAGACGATTGCCTTGCTGCACGACGATACGCGCCGGCATGCCATGCGTAAGAATGCGTATCGCATCGGGCGGGAGATGGTCTGGAGCAATGTGGCGCAGATGTACATGCGGTCGTTCGAGTTATCGCGGATTCAAGGTACCGCGCCATCGCGCAAGTCCCTCGCGGCAAAGACGCTCGACCGCAGACCCCGGGAACTTCCTGTTCTGAAGTTGGACCATCTGTCGCGGATGACTGACTCGACAGGCGTGTTCCAACACGCGACGTTCAGCATCCCCAACTTTTCGGAAGGCTACTGTACCGACGACAATGCCCGAGCCTTTATCCTCGCCGTACTGCTGGGCGAACTGGGAGAGGATCCAGATCAGCTGCGAGGCTTGGCGACCAGGTGCGCATCGTTTCTACACCACGCGTTCGACGGACAGACCAGGCGCTTCCACAACCATATGGGCTTCGACCGGCGATGGCTGGACACCCAGGGCTCCGAGGATAGTCATGCCCGGGCGTTATGGGCGCTGGGAGTGGGTGTGGGGCGCTCGCCATTTCGAAGCTTCCAGATGATGGCCGGACAACTCTTCGCGCTGGCACTGCCGGCTCTGACGGAGTTTACATCGCCGAGGGCGTGGGCCTTCGGGCTCATCGGTATCCACGAATATTTGCGCCGGTTAAGTGGCGACAGTCTCGTCAACCAGATGCGCGAGACACTGACCGCGAGGCTCAAGGAACTTCTCGAGCGAAACACCGGACCGGGTTGGTGCTGGTTCGAACAAGAGCTGTCGTATGACAATGCGAAACTGGCCCATGCGTTGATTCTGAGCGGACGCGCGACCGGACAGCAGGCCCTGTTCGAGCGCGGCCTGGATGCCTTGCGATGGCTGAACGAGTTACAGATCTCCGAGCAAGGTCACTTTCGGCCGATCGGCAGTAATGGCTTCTACCGCAACGGCGGAACTCGGGCTAACTTCGACCAGCAGCCCATTGAAGCGCAGGCCATGGTCTCGGCCTGCCTGGAAGCGTTCAGCGCCACATCGGATGGCTGGTGGTACGAACAGGCGCAACGCGCCTTCGATTGGTTCATAGGCTGGAACGACCTCGGCCTGGAACTCTATTCTCCAAAGACCGGTGCTTGCGGCGATGGATTGCATGTGGATCGCGTCAACCGGAATCAGGGAGCGGAATCCACACTGGCATTCCTGCTCTCATTAGCGGAGATGCGTCAGGCGCAGAACATGGTGACGAGTTTCAAAGAGCCAATCGCCATGGCGGCGTACACGGCATGAGCGCGAACTCGATCCAAGTCAGCCGGACTTCCACATTCCTCAGACCCGACCAGTAGCGCGTGCTGCTCCGGCCCTTCACTCCCGGAGATTCGCAGCGGGTGAGCGGCATTGTCGCGCGAGTCATGTCGCTCTCGGAAGAGCGGGCCGGTGTCCTGCTCGAGGAGATCTCCGCCGAGTTCTCGCAGCGGCACCAGCACATCCGCCACCTCTTTCTGGCACGTTTCGAACAGATCCGCCAGTCCAGGCCGGACGACGAAGGGATTTCCGAACAGAGGCGAATGCTGATCGGATCCTATTTCCTGGCTGAGTACTCCCTGGAATCCGCCGCCCTGTTCAATCCGTCGATAGTTCCGCACCCGGATCAGACCGGTCTCCCGCCTGGGGCGCTGCGGTTCGTTCTGAGCCTGCGGGCCACCGGTGAAGGGCATGTTTCCTCGATCACCTTTCGAACCGGAGTCATCCACCCCGATCTGCGGATTGAGGTATTCACCCCCACCGGATTTCTTACCGAGCCGCGCCAGGTTCCAAACCCCGTCTACGAGAAAGCGCTGTTCGGCCGGAAGCTCTCTGAACTTGGATTGACCGGCGATTTCACTCGGCGTGTCATGGACAGACTCGGGGAGTCGTTCGCGTTGGAAGATCTTCGCGCCGGACTCCAGGCCGAACAGTTTCGTCTGCCCGATGGAATGACGCACGAAGATCAGAACGAGGCACAGGGGATCTGGATGCTGGCCCGTTCCAACTACGAAGTCCAGTTTCTTCCCGAACAACAGATGTGCGAGAGGATTATCTTCCCGGCCACGCCTTCGCAGCGCAACGGCATCGAAGACGCTCGCTTCGTGCGATTCCAGCGCGATGACGGAACTCACACTCATTACGCCACGTTCACAGCCTACGACGGCAAGATCGTGGTGCCGGAACTGGTGGAGACCTGCGACTTCCTCCACTTTCGGTTCAGAACCTTGAATGGCCCGGCCGCTGAGAACAAAGGCATGGCCATCTTCCCACGGAAGGTCAACGGGCTCTATGCCATGCTTTCGCGCCAGGACAACGAGAACATCTATCTCATGTACTCCGACAACATCCACTTCTGGAATGAGCGCACAGTATTACTCAAACCGAAGTATTCCTGGGAACTAGTCCAGATCGGAAACTGCGGCTCTCCCATCGAGACGGAGGCCGGTTGGCTGGTGCTCAGCCATGGCGTCGGCGCCATGCGAAGGTATTCGATTGGGGCCTTCCTGTTGGATCGGGACGATCCCGCTAAGGTAATTGGCCGTCTGCGGGAACCGCTGATCAAGCCAAATGAGAACGAGCGCGAAGGTTATGTACCCAATGTCGTCTACACGTGCGGTTCTCTGCTCCACAACGGCCAACTGATCATCCCTTATGGCCTGGCTGATCACTCAACGGGCTTCGCGACGGTCCCGCTTAAAGAGGTCCTGGCGGCCATGGAGTAGAGCATATGAGAATCACCGCCAAACACTCCACGGTGTACCGCTACGATTTCCCAGTATTCCTGGAACCCCACATTCTCCGGCTTCGGCCGCGGATGAGCACCTCGCAACAACTGCTCGCGTTCGATGTTGAGATCACGCCAACTCCAGCAGGAACAACGGAGTGTTTGGATCAGGATGGCAATCTCGCCTTGAACGTTTGGTTTGGCGGGGCCACAAGCGAGTTGTGCGTGACTAGCAGGTTCACGGTCGAGATGCTTCGGGAGAATCCGTTCGATTACGTCATTACCGGCGAATCGTTAAACCTCCCGCTGTGGTATCGGGAACCATTGTGCGGCGCTCTGGCTCCTTACCGTCATGATCTGCAGGTCGCCGAATCCGTGAAGCAGTATGCCCAGTCGGTAGCCGCCGGCGCACAATGGAACACGCTGGGGTTTCTGACGGCATTAAGCCGGCAGATCTATGAAACATGCCGGCAGGTGCTACGGCCCTATGGTCCGCCTTGGCCGTCGGTCCGCACATTGAGTTCGAAGGAAGGATCCTGCCGCGACCTGGCGGTCTTGTTCTGCGATGTTTGCCGAGTCATGGGAATCGCAGCCAGGTTTGTGAGCGGTTATGAGTGCGCGTCTGCCAAACGGGAGGACTCCTACATGCACGCCTGGGCCGAAGTCTATTTGCCGGGTATCGGATGGCGTGGCTACGATCCTTCCCGAGGTGTCGCAGCGTCGAACGAACATGTGGCTGTGGCCGCCGGCTACGATCACGATCTCGCGTCTCCGATAGCCGGGTGGTATTCGGGTGGATCGGGATCTCAGATGGAAACCTCGCTATTTCTCGAGGTTGACAATGGCGGCTAAGAGGATTGCCGTTCTGGCGCCGGTAGCTTGGCGAACGCCCCCGCGGCAATACGGGGCGTGGGAGACGGTGGCCGGCAACATCACCGAGGGATTGGTAGCTCGTGGCTGGGATGTGACCTTGTTCGCGACCAAGGACTCCATCACCAATGCCCGGCTCGAAGCGGTGGTGGACAGGGGGTATGAAGAAGATCCCTCGGTCGATGCCAAGGTCGCCGAGTATCTGCATATCTCCGGCGCATTCGAACGCGCGGGTGAGTTCGATCTCATCCACAGCCATTACGATTTCATGGCGCTTGCTTACACACGACTGGTAAAGACTCCGGTTCTCACCACCATCCACGGATTCTCATCGCCCAAGATCATGCCAATGTATGAGAGGCACCGCGATGGGTATTTCGTGTCTGTGAGCGACTCCGATCGCGCGCCCGGGTTGAATTACCTGGCGACTGTCTACAACGGCATCGACCTCTCTTTGTACCCGTTCCAGGAACAAGCCGGTGATCACCTGATCTTTCTCGGCCGCATTCACCCGGACAAGGGCGTCCATCTGGCAATCGCGGTCGCTCGGCTCAGCGGGCTGCCTCTGCTAATCGCCGGCATTGTGCAGGACCAGCGATACTTCCGGGAACAAGTGGAGCCGTACCTGGATGATACGATCCGCTACATCGGTCCGGTGGACGTGCCGGGCAAGAACGAGCTATTCCGATGTGCCCGGGCGCTTCTCCACTTGAACACGATCCCCGAGCGATTCGGGCTGGTCCTTGCCGAGGCCAATGCCGCAGGCGTGCCCGTCATCGCCATGGACCTGGGCTCCTGCCGTGAGGTGATCGACGACGGACGAACCGGATTCCTGGTCAACAACGTGAATCAAGCTGCGCGGGTACTGGAACGCCTGCCGGAGATCGATCGCAACGCCTGCCACCGGCGTGTAGCACAGCATTTTTCGATTGAGACGATGGTTACGTCTTACGAACGGGTCTATCGTACGATCTTCGAACTCGAAGAGGAGAAGCGCTCATGCGGACCGACATTGTCAGACGATACAGCCACAACCCGATCCTGACCAAATCCGATATCCCGTACCCGGTGGAAACGGTCCATAACGCGGCGGTGGTGAAGCACGGCAGCGAGTACATCATGTTATTCCGCTCCCATCTGCGCACCGGGCGCTCCATCATCGGTTTGGCCCGCAGTCCCGATGGCTTCAAATTCACTGCGGATTCGCAGCCCTTTCTGACTCCTGCCCTGGATGGGCCCTTCGCGGCTTATGAGGAATTCGGCGTCGAAGATCCACGAGTCACCGCGATCGAGGGAGAGTACCTGATCACATACAGCGCGTATTCGCGAAACGGCGTCCGCGTCGCTCTCGCCAAAACGCGGGACTTCCGTCAGGTGGAGCGCGTCTCTCTGATCACCCAGGCGGACTATCGCAACGTGGTGATCTTTCCCGAAAAATTCAACGGGCTCTATGCACGGCTGGATCGGCCGCACTCGGAGACTGTCCCATGGTCCATCTGGATCTCCTTCTCGCCGGACCTGCGCTACTGGGGTGATTCACTATTGTTGATGAAGCCTGAGCCATATCACTGGGATGAGATGAAGATCGGACCGGGCGCCCCGCCGATCAGGACGGAACAGGGCTGGTTATCCATTTATCATGGCGTGTTCCGTACCATGGACGGCTCGGTCTATCGCCTGGGCGTCGCACTGCACGATTTGGCGAATCCGGCGAAGATACTGGGCGTCAGCGATTCGTGGATCTTGCAGCCGGAGGATCCCTGGGAGGTGACCGGATACGTCCACAACGTAGTCTTCACGTGCGGAGCTGTTCCAGAGGCTGACGGAACGGTGAAGATCTACTGGGGCGGGGCGGACACGGTGATGTGCGTCGGCGAAGCAAATCTCAACGATCTGGTCGCCATGTGCGTCCGGACTCGCAGCCCGGAAGAGTAGTCCGGGCGGGCCGGTATGCGTGGACCGCCGCCGGTTCCAATGCCATCTTCGTCCTGGTTGTTGCAGGCGCAGGGCCCGCTTTCAAGACTGCTTGAGGCGACGTTCCGATTACAGATCAAGGTGATTGCCCATTCTTCAATCGTGCGCCCAGATCTCTTCTGACCAGTCGAATACTCTGGTCCAATGGGGTCTGGTCGGTCAAGCAGGAATGCCTTGTCATCTCCTGGCATCCTTGTATTCGCGAGATTCACGATCTCGTGTTGCAGCGATGTCGCCTCGTGCCAGCCTGTACTCCGAGTAGGTCAGGGTTCGATCAATAATGAGATCCTTTAGAAACAAGATCTTGGCAGCAGCATGCACGCCCACGCGTTCAGGCATCCAGATCCCGCCGTCGATGCGCGTCTGCTCCACGCGAATGTGGGCGCCGGCAAGTACCCGCACCAGAAACAGTCCCATCGAGAAGGGCTGCATCACCTGGGCTTCGATCTTGATCCACCCGAGGTCCTGCTTGTCGACCCAGAGCTTCCCCTTTACCCTGCAGAACACTTTGCTGTACTTGCCTTGTCCGTGGTAGTCGGGGCGTGGTGTAACTTGAAGTACATACGCCGATCTGCCGTTGGTTTCGTCTTCGCCGATCAACTGGAATTCGAAGGCCTTGGGCAGTTCCCGGAGAATGGACGTATTCTCCTCGGCCAGAGTGCGTAGTCGCTCGGCACGCTGCGCCGCTGTCTCACGCTCCAACTTGTCGAGTTTCTCTTTTTGTCTTCTTCCCTCTTCGGCCGAGGGTGGCCGCCCGTTGCGTTCCACGAGTTGTTCAAATTGAACACCATTGACGAGAATCGTTCTTGAGATATCGACCGCTTGCGACTGCACACGGCCCGCCGAGTCGCGGCGCCGATCCTCATCGCGCTCGACGTAGGTGTAATCGAGTCGTGCCCGCCAGCTCCGCCCTGTCGAAGCGATCGATGACTTCACAATTTCGCGGACATCTGGTGCGGTCGGGAGAGTCGGGGATTTGGCCGAAGACCCGTCACCTTGAACAAAGAGGGTGGTTGATGCCGCGAGTATGATCATCATCGTGTTCATGCACTACTTACCTCATTCCCGAAAAGGAGAGATCTCTAGCATCGAAACTCTTGCCGAATAACGTAAGCCCTCCTAATTCGTGACGTCGAGGTGGTTCGCGCAGGGGAACGATTAGTGCGGCCAGTGAGCGATGATCGTTGAGGCCGCGATTGTAGAGCCAAGCAGTACCAATACCAGAAGTATCTGCCACAGCCTTTGCGAACGCTCGGCTCTGATCTCACGGTCGGTGATTGGTTCCGCGACTTCAGAATGCTCGGCGACGATTCGACCGTCAGTTGACAGCATAGTTCATCTCTAAGGGCTACTTATAGGAATCGATACAGGACGCGGGCTTCCCAGTGATTCTTCTCTCTCGGGAATCCCCGCAGCGCAAGCGCGGCGTCAGTCATCGGACCATACGTCATTCTGCTGACGTCTTGCAGTTCTGTTGATTGCCACGGAGATTGCACATCACCTCAGCGGTCGCCGGAGGACAGATCCCATGAGAAACCCGAATGCGGCGGCCCCGACGAGAGAACTGGTCGGATGCCGACGGACAACTTGCCGGAACGTGCCCAGCATGTCGCCGAGATCATGGTTTCGAACGTAGGCGGCCGTGGAATCAAGTTTGTCCGCTGTGTCTTTTGCCAGACCCTCGATGGCGTCCGATCCCTGCCGCCCGGTGGTCCGAACGGAGGAAGCAGCGTCGGCAAGTGCGTCCGCCGTCCCACATCGGACTTCATCCAGTTTTTCACCCGCGGTTCGACCCAAATCTGCCACTTTGTTGACGGTGCTGGATATCTCCTCGCCGAGATGTGATGCGGTCTTGCTGATGTTCATGGTGGTCTCCCTTGTAATAGCGCGTCGACGAGTTTCTATTTGCACGAACTGTACCAACCTGTTCGGGTGAACACCCATCCCGAGAGGCGGAGCGTGGACGCTGCTGTAGGCCGTCGAGCGGTCACCGAGGGCCCCCTCCAATATGGGGTCAATCTCGTCAGAGGCCTTTCAAGAACCTGTCAGCGCCGGGCGCCGTCTTCCAGGCCAGGCGCTTGACCAGAAGGATAGAAATGCCATTGTTCGTCGAGGGTCGATGACTTGCCGCCCCGGCTCAAACATCGCGCAGAGCGCTAAGAAGCGGGGTTGTGAAGCGTATACCTAGTCCATCGTCGCTCAACAAGCTCCAAAACCGTTCGAGCCAGGCCTAGCTAGGCTTTTCATCGATGTGCAGAATCTGCGCGTCTCCAGCAACTTCTGCACTTCGCGGCGCATCTGCTCTCCTTCTCGAGAGATGATTCGAAATCGACATAGTCTACTCCACCGATGACCTCACAAAGGTCGGTCAGGGGGCTCCAGGGCCTCCAGGACCTCCAGGGGTCTCCGCTGGTAAGGCTCTTGGGTTGGTTGGCAGGAGCCCGGCGAGAGGGTTGAGCCATGCGGCTCCAGGATAGGAGCACGTCGCGCCTTGACCTTGAACTGATAGCCCATCCGGCGAGGGCCCCCTCGCGGAGTGCGTGACCCTCTGGGTTCGGCATGTTGCGATTATCCTGATTGGTTGCGTGGATGGTCGCCACTTATCTAGCGGAGTAGGTGGTGGCGAGAAATGCAAGGAGTGTTCGCGTGGATGGACCCGATGCTGTATACGCTGTGTCCGGTTGCCGTGGCCGAGACAGTCGCCTTTGGGTCCTGTTTGCTGTCCATGGAACAGGTGAGAAAGTGCGCCGGCGTCAGGCTGGACCTGGGTCCGCGGAACACAGATTGCGGCCACTGTGCTACTCGCAAACTGCGATTGCGCTGACCACCGGTGTGGTCGATACCTTGCCTTTCGTGTGGTGCTTCGGCGGGCGGTACCTACCGATCGAAGTTCCTGCCTGGCGGAGATTCTGTCTTCTTGTTGCCATTGGGATTCTACCTTTGCGGGGGCTCTGTCCTGGCAGTCCCGCTCGCAGCGGGAGCAACCTACTGGGTCTTGGCATGCGGTTGGCAGACAGGGAAACGGATCGTGGAAACAAGACCGGTCGCGACCATCACTACCGGCTCTTGATGGACTGCGCATAAGCCGGAAACGGGTCCGTATTAGCGATGGCAGGATTAGGAGTACTCGCTGAATCCCATCCGTTCCTCACAAGGGCCAAAACTGTGGCCTGATCTTCACGCCTCTAAGAATTGATGGGCCTGGCTCAGATAGCGATGGTCGGCGCGCGCGGCTGGAAACCGGTCCCGTTCGGATACTTTTCCGCGCAGATCTGTGGCCCGCCGCGCTGATCTTCCGGAACTGCTGCTCGTGGGAATCTTGGCCGCTGCCGTGCAGTGGCAATACCGAAGGAAGGAAACCATGCTACTTCTGCTTATCGTTCTGTTGTTGGTATTTGGAGTCGGCGGCGGATACTACGGCTATGGCCGCTGGGGCTCCCGTGGTGGGACGGGTATAGGACTGAGCACCATACTGGTGATTCTCCTGGTCGCCTACATGTTGGGAATGTTCCACTAAACATGTCCGCAACCCCCATCTGCCGATCTCTCTCGATTCCGTGCCCTGTGATTGGTCAGTGTGCAGATGAAGAACAGGTCTCATCACCGCGGGCGTCACTTGTGTCTATCGCAGTTTCTGGTGGAACCGGTGACGCTTTCGTTGTTGGGTGGAATTATCGGGATTGTAGCTGGGCTGACGGCCTCGGTGCTGATTTCGTACTTCGCGAAATGGTCGACGCAGGTTAGCCCATTGTCGGTCCTGATGGCATTCGGGTTGTCCGCGCTGGTGGTAGTCTTCTTTGGCTACTACCCAGCGCGCAAAGCGGCGTTCCTGGATCCGATCGAGGCTCTCAGGTACGAATAATAACTTCAGTAGCATCGAACAGTCATAAAGGAGAAGTCATGAATTGGGATCAAATCGAAGGCAAGTGGAAGCAACTTAAAGGTTCGGCTCGCGCCCACTGGGGCAAACTCACCGACGACGACTGGCAGAAAGCCACCGGAAGAAAAGAACACCTGGTCGGCCTCATCCAGGAGCGATACGGAATTGCCAAGGAGGAAGCCGAAAAGCAAGCGGATGAATGGTCTAGCGCTCTTCAGGATGCCGACCGCGAGGTCCACGCTCATAGCCACAAGTAGCGCTGTTTTTGCTGGAGGGTTTCGCCGCCCCGGGGAGGGCGGCGAAACGCCAACATCCGTTCCAGTTACCGGCGGTGGACTTCCACCGAACGGACTTGGCCGGTAGCCAAATCCACAGAGCACGAGAATTGGAATGCGGCGTTCCGCCAGCCCTGCTGAGCCGCCGCGGATCCATTTACCCAGTCGTTCCGGCCTGGTTTGTCATCCGGCGCCACATTGCGGAAAGTGACATCGCGAAATCCATCCCCCCGGATTCGCTCGGCGGCCGCAGTCTGGCAGACTCTCATCGCCTCGGCCACGCCGTCCTTATTCCACCTCCCTCGCTCATCGTAATATCTACGATCGCCGGTCGCGTCCTGGTTGCGGGGGTCACTCATTCCCATCGGGCCGTGCCGGTCAGCGGAATCCCTTTGCTCCGGGGCACCCCCGTCGTGGCGAGAATCGGATCCCTGCCATCCATGTGTATCCTGGCTATTCCACTGCCCCCCGCTCGATCCACGCCACTCGAGATCGACCGTATAACCCTCCCGGCCGTTTTGAGGATCGTCGATCCGAAAGACAACCCGGCCGCCGGTCTGCCGCGGATCCTGAATGAGTTGAACGTTGCCTCTCCCATCGATTCCCCGGAATCGGAAATCTTGTGGATTGGCCGGCATTCGTCCGTTGCAGACGAAGCGGCGCCAGCCCGCCGGTTGACCCGACAGATTCCGGATGCGACCGACGTCGCCTTGGATTTCGACTTCAGCGGATCCATCGACGATCACTTCGATTGTGCACTTGCCATCCACCGCATTTCCGGTGATACTTGCGCGCTGCGTCAATTGTTGGGCGCTCTCAGGAGCGATCCAAGAAAGCGATACGAGCAACATTGGAAAGATTCTATTCATAGGTATCCTACGTTCTCTGCATACGGTCTGCTCTTCCGCCGGAAGGGCTTGAAGCCGTGCTCCTAATCAAAGCTCAGGGAAGCCGTTGTTGTTGGGCTTCTGGTACAGAAGTCGAGTCTAGAGGGTAGATCACCGACGGGTCGTGACAAGTTGTTGGAAAAATGAGCGGATACTCCGGCATCCCTGAGCCTCGGCGGGTTTGTCACCGGTTCCCCATGATGCAATTCAACGACCTTCTCCGGATAGGGCTGACGTCCCCGCCATTCTTGCTCGCGTTCTCGGAGTTTGGCGGGGATTAGTTGAGAGAGCGGCAGAATCCGCATCGCGGTGTGCAGATCCTGCATTCCCGCCGACCTTGCCGGTCGATTCGGTGGGCAACCGTCCGAAGGGTCGGCGTCTGCTGGCCGTTCTTCACACCGAATCTGTCATTGGCCTCCGATCTGCTGACTGTTGGTGAGGAGCAAAGTGTATGCCTTTAGTAAATCTAGTTTTCGCGCTGATCGTGGTTGGCGTCGCCCTGTGGATGATCAATAGCTTCATCCCCATGGCATCCAGCATCAAGACGATTCTGAATATCGTCGTCGTGGTAGCGGTTTGCGTTTTCGTGTTGCAGGCAACGGGAATGTGGGGCAGCGTCAGCCATTACCGCATAACACGATGACCCGTTTGGTTGCCTGATTCAGCATGATGAAGTGCATTTCTCGCGATGAGGACAAGCCCTGCCCTGGCCTCCGAGCCGCCGTTGTGGTTGCCCATCCGGACGACGAGACACTTTGGTGCGGCGGCTATATACTGACCCATCCGGAGTCGCATTGGCGCGTCGTGACCTTGTGCCGGGCAGGCGATCCGGACCGTGCGACGAAGTTTCGCAGGGTTTTGGAGCGATATGGGGCGGAGGGTGAGATGGCGGATCTCGATGACGGACCCGACCAGCTGCCGCTGTCCGCTGAGCGCGTGCAGGAAACGATCGCACGATTGCTGGGAGGGGTGGGCCACGATCTGGTCTTGACTCACGGCCCGACGGGCGAGTACACGCAGCACCGCCGGCATCAGGAGTGCTGCCGTGCCGTCGTTGAGCTTTGGCGATTGGGCAAGATCGCCACCAAGAAATTATGGATGTTTGCGTACGAGGACGGGGGCCGGTCGTACTTGCCACGGGTTCGCAACGACGCCGACCGGCGGGACGTCTTGATGGACGATGTCTGGGTCGAAAAGCACAAGCTGATTACGGATCTTTACGGGTTCGGGCCCGACAGCTGGGAGACACTGACTACTCCCCGAGAAGAAGGATTCTGGTGCTTTGAGTCGGCGCAGGAAGCGGCAGAGCGCACGGCGCCCCGGGGGCAACAACCGTGAAAGTTCTGGTACTGACTGAATACCCGCCCTCGGCCGCCGGTCTGGCGACACAGGGCGAATTGTTTTGCCGGGGCTTGCATGAGATCGGCGTGGATGTCCACCCGGTGCATTTCGAATCGCCGCAGGAAAAGGAGTGGTACTATCGCTGGCTCCAGCCTGATGTGGTGATTGGCATCGGGTTCTGGGGCCACATTCCGCACTTGGTGCTTCACCCGCAACAGTTCGGGATGAAGGCGGTCCCGTGGCTTGTGGCAGACGGCTATGTCGCGGCGCATCGCGAGGTGCTGGACGCCCTGCCGCTGATCTTGGTCACTTCGAACTGGGTGAAGGAGACATACATTCGGGATGGCATCAAAGGCGACAACATCGAGGTTCTGCCGGTAGGTTGCGACACTGGTGCATTCGCTCCGCGCAACCGCGACGACTTGAAGGTCAAATCGATCCGTGAGGCCCTGGGAGTAACTGAAGAACAGATCATGATCCTGACCGTCGGCGGCGACGCGGCGTCCAAGGGCGCACAGGAAGTCATGCAGGCGCTCGCGCTAATTGACGCCGAGGCGCCCGGGTGGAAATATGTCTGCAAAGTCTGGCCTCAGCCCCGCACGGTCCAGCAGAACCTGATCGACCTTCAAATGGCGGCCGAGTTGGGAATTGGCGAGAAAGTGATCTACAACACCAACGTGGTCTCGCACAATTTCATGCCCTACTTATTGGCGGCCTGCGATATCTATGCTGCGCCGTCGCGACTGGAGGGCTTCGGCATGATCCAGGTGGAGGCCAGCGCCTGCGGGAAGCCGGTTGTCGCCATCAATGCGATGGCGTTCCTTGACACGATGGTTCACGGCGAAACGGCGTTTTTGGCAAACGTTGCGGAGGAGCGGAAGATCGGTGAGGCGACATTCGGGGAAGGCCACGGGATCGACAACACCCATCGCATCGTGTTTGCGAGTCCCCGAACGGTGGAGTTTCGCGCCAGCGTGCCCGAACTCGCCAAGTATCTGCTGACTCTCATCGAGGACCGCGATCTTCGGCGGAGGATGGGTGAAGCGGGCCGAGCGCGCGTGTCGGAGCTGTTCGACTACCGCCAGGTAGCCCAGCGATTCCTGAAGATTATCTACGACCGTTTGGGAATTCAGTAGCGCATGGAAGATACGGATCTTGCCTCCATCGATAAGGCTAAAGCGGCAGCTCGCCGCGTTCTGCTTCACAACGCGCGAGGACCGTTTCATGGACTGCCGCGAACGGCCGGCTGGGGTTACCCGGAGCCCTACACACGGGATCTGATGATTTCCTCCTTGGGCATACTGGTGAGTGGCGACGAGAAGCTTGCCGGCGCGCTACGCCGCACACTGGAGGAGTTGGCGAAGAACCAGACGCTTCATGGACACATCCCTTCGCTCGCTCACGACGCTGCCGACTGTGGCGCCAGCGATACCACTCCGCTGTTCCTGTTTGGCCTCGCACTGTACCGGAGATCCACGAACGAGCCCGAGTTTCTGAACGAGGCGGCACGGAAGGCCCTGACCTGGATGCGATACCAGAGTCCCGACGACCTGGTGATGGTTTCTCAGCTACCCACCAGCGACTGGCGCGACGAACAGTGGGTACTGGGCTATGGGCTGTACGTGAACGCGCTGGTTTACGCTTATCTTCTGCTGTATGGAGAACACGAGTCCGCCGGTCAACTGCGTGGCCTGATGAACCGGCTGGAGGTCCGCGGTGACACGCGAGACCCCCACGTGCATGAGGGGCTGGTTGTGCCATCCAAACCCTATTACGCCCTCTTTTCCTACAAGATCCATCACAGCGATCGCTTCGACCTGTTGGGCAATAGTCTAGCTATCTTGACAGGGATCGCCTCGCCGAGTCGAGCTCGAAACCTGGTGTCGTGGGTCGAATCGGAATGCGAGGCGATGAGGCTAAGCGGGGATCTGGCTGTCGATCTTCCACCGTGCCTGTTCCCTTACATCCTTCCCAAGCATCCCGACTGGCGACCGCGATACGAGCAATTCAACCAACCTGGCGAGTATCACAACGGGGGCGTCTGGCCATTTGTCTGCGGCTTCTATGTGGCCGCATGTGTGGCAGCGGGCCGGATGGGCCTCGCCAATAGAAAGCTACTTGCGCTCACCGAGTTGGTGAAGCCGTGGCACGAGAATGAGGCGGACTGGGGCTTCAACGAGTGGATCAAGGCTCAGACGGGCCACCCAAGCGGGCGGGACTGGCAGACGTGGTCGGCGGCCATGTACCTTTACGCTGCTGCGTGTGTCGAGCAGCAGCGGACCCCGTTTTTTGAGGAAATCCGCGCAGAGAGTCCGTCCGCACCGGGTTAGCTGGGGCCGTCAGAACGTTGGGCTGCAAGGGATCCCAAAGTCCTCGTGTATACCTTACTGAACTCGGCGCCCCAAAAAAACAACTGAGCCGAGTAGTATACCCACAGCAACACGACAATCGGTGATCCGGCGGCACTATACGCCGCCCCGAAGCTGGTGTGCGCGAAGTACAGTCCCACAAGTTGCTTGCCAAGCATAAACAGCAATGCGGTAATCATGGCTCCAAGGGCGACGTCGCTCCAATTCAACTTAACGTCCGGGACGATCTTGTAGAGAGCTGCAAACAGCGATGCTATTACCAGATACGAGATGATGAACGTGACTATGCGTGGAACGGAGATCCTTGTGGCTGCAATCCCGGCATTCAACACCAGAGACATCAACAGCAGGAACCCGGTGCCCAGCACCGTCGCGAACGAATAGAAGCGATCCCTTATGAGGCGAAGGACGGCGGCGGCATAAGTCGGGTCGGAGGGAACCGCAACATGCCAGATCGTGTTCATCGCGTCGTGCAACTCCACGAACACGGAAGAGGCGCCAAATGCCAGAACCGTCAAACCGAGCAATGTCGCAATCACACCGGTCTGTGGTTTGTAGGCGCCTCGAATAATTCCCTGGATTTTCGCCGCTACCTCGGGCCCAACCACGCCTCGAATTTCCCATGCGAGACGTCCCTGGGCAGCTTGTTCACCGTACACTACTGCAGCCACCGCGACGGTGATCACGATAACGGGCGCCAGCGACAGCAGGGTATAAAATGCAACGGAGGCACCCAGTCGCGGAGCGTTGTCGTCAATCCACTCGCTCGATGCCTGCCTGAACACACGCGGCAACCCTTTGAGCAGAAGCCACCAGTCTCCGCCCATCTCAGGCTCGAGTCAGGCCGCGACTGGTGATGGCATGCCGCGCGGTGGCAGAACCGAATGAGGACCGCGTTGAGGCAGGCTGCTCACGGGCCCGCAATCGCCTTCGCCTCTTCGCGCAGTATGGCGATCCGGTTCTGCAGCGTACGCAAGCTGATCCCCAACATCTCGGCAGCGAGCTTGCGATTGCCATGCACGTGTTCGAGGGTGAGTTTGATGTAAGCCTCCTCGAGTCTCACCAGCGGCTGGCCAGGCTGGAGCATTGGATGGTCTTCATTGCCGGCAGATGCTCGGGAATACGGGCCTGGACCTACACCGAACGCAGGGGAAGGAAGGTCCTTCACCCGGATCATACCCGCGCCAGCCATAATGCTGGCTCGCTCCAGAACGTTCCGCAATTCCCGCACATTACCCGGCCAATCGTACCGATGAAGAAGATCCAGCACTTCGACATCGATCCCTGTGATGCGCGAGCCGTGTTTCTGATTCAGGTTCTGCAGCATCGCTTCAGCGATGGGCGTGATGTCTTCTTTGTGTTCGCGCAGGGGCGGAACCACGATTTGGAATACACTCAACCGGTAGTAAAGTTCTTCACGCAGATGCGTTCCGAAATCCTGACTGGTTGCGGCAAGTACGCGGACGTCTACCGGGATTTCTTTCTTGCCGCCAAGTCGTCGCACTCGGAGGTCCTCGAGAACGCGCAACAGCTTTGGTTGCGTAGAGGCCGGCATCTCTCCGATCTCATCGAGAAACAAAGTCCCCCCGGCAGCCTGCTCAAAGCAGCCGGCCGAACGCTCCATGGCTCCGGTAAAGGCCCCTTTCTCGTGGCCGAATAACTCACTCTCAACCAGAGTCTCTGGAAGGGCGGCTGCATTGATGGCGACGAACGGCCCATCCCCCCGTGGGCTGCGCTTATGGATCTCGCGCGCAACCAGTTCCTTCCCGGTGCCGCTCTCTCCACAGATCAATACGGCCGCGGAAGTGGGCGCCACCTGCCTGATCATCACGAAGATCTGCTGCATCGCCGGGGAAGTCCCTACCAGGTCCCCAAGTACGCCACGAAGGCTCAGGTCGCGCTCGAGTTCGGCGGTCTTCTGAAGACTCTTGTTGTAGCCGATGGCACGTTCCAGCAGCGTCTTGAATGCGCGCGGTTCCACCGGCTTCTCCAGGAACCAGAAAGCCTTGAGGTCATGGACCGCGGACAGCGCTTTCTCCATGCTTCCGAACCCGGTGAGCACGATCGCGGGAGTGAGATCGCCGCGTTCCTTTAAGTGCTGCAGCAACTCGAAGCCGTCCATTCGCGGCATCACCAGATCCGCAACGATGACGTCCGCGCTGAATGTGGAGAGCCGTTCCAGAGCTTCCTGCCCGTCGGCTGCGACCTGCGTCTCAAAATCGCAATCCGAGAGCATGGCGGTCAAGGCGCTACGCTGGCGCTCATCGTCGTCGACGATGAGGATCCGGCCCAAAACGGAAGGCAGTCTGGACACCGACTCCTATTCTAGCAATCTACGTCCGAGTGAACTCAGTGATCCGAACCGGAGTGCGGCCTCAATCATGGTGTCCGGTGCAGTATCTTCCGTTTCAGATCCGGGAGGAACTCAGAACTGAGATTACTGACGAAGTCGAACCCGAGGGTGAGGGATCCCTGCATCGCAGCCAGGCCCACGGTATTCAGACGGTCCGGATACCATTGATTCGAAAGATAGGCCGCACCGTACGCACTACCCAGACGCCAGGTGGACAGGGTCTCGCCGCCACGGTCCGTGCGCGTCAGTATGGTTCCGCGGAGCGCATGGACAGCTCTGCGCCTGAATCCTGTTTCGTGCGATCGAAAGTATCGCGGGTCCTGGTGCAGTGTCGAATCCAGGCCAAAGGCGAGAACAGCGCGGATGCCGGAGCCGGCGACGGTGGAAGCGAAACGCTTCCCATAGGCCTCACCTCCGTGTCCCCACTCTTCCGGGGTCCCGACTCCCTGGAGGATGCCGGCGTATGCAGCCGATCCGGCCATTGACCACGGGCTATAAAAGTTCTCGGCATGAAAGCGAAGCTTGCTCTTCAGTTCGAGTGGTTCGACGGTTTGAGCCGTGCTTACCATCGACGCTGCGCACAGCAGGATGGATGCCAGGTAGGATGCGCTGATCATCACGAAAACCTCGATCTAGCCCGTAATTCTGCGTCCCTGAAATATGCGGAGCACCATTACGACCAAAGCAACGACCAACAGAAGGTGAATCAGCCCGGAGGCGGTGTAGGATGTTGCCATTCCCAGCGCCCATATGACCAACAGAATGACGGCGATTGTCCAAAGCATCTTTTTGCTCCTCGCGATGAATAACAGCAAGAGCGGGTCCAAAGCTGCGTGCTGCGCTGGGTGGGGACTGCGGGTCACCCGGCGCACGTCGGGGCGAATGGCCACTGGCGCCACGTGCACAGGACGCTGACCGAAGGCGAGATCGTACTTGACCGGCACGTCGACATTCACGGCCATTTGTCGGCCTGCTGGCGATCTCTTTGGGGCCAGGAGCTTATCGAATCGCGGCACATTCTGCACTACAGGTGCAGATCTTGCACCTCCGCCCCTGACGGATGACTTAGAGAGTGCCGCACTCCAGAACGCCGATCCCCAGAGCTTGCGCAGCCAGTCTTCGCTGTCACCGCCGGACTCGCGAGCTCCCAGGCAGCGCCGCAGGCGGCGTCAGGCCCGGGATCCAACAACGGTCGGGTGATCATGTTCGCACGTGGCGACGCACGTGCAACATAGGAACTTCTGAAGCTACAACTATGCCTGGATTACTCGGGGGAGCGATGGAGACCATTCTGGTGGTTGATGATAATGAAGGGGTTCTCGGGGCAGTAGTGGCGGTCCTCGAAGGAGAAGGCTTCCGGGTTCTCTCCGCTGACAGTGGCTCTGCTGCCCTCAAACTGGCGGAAGACTCGGGCGGGAGGATTGATCTGCTCCTTTCCGATGTGGACATGCCAGAGATGTCAGGCCCGGACCTCGGCGAGAACTTGAAGAAGGTCAGGCCGGATATGCACGTGATGTTGATGTCGGGCGGAGCAAACGGAAATCTGCTAGTTCTCAATTACGGCTGGGCCTACATTCAGAAGCCATTTGTTTCAGTGAAGCTGGTTCAGATGGTCAACGACGTGTTGCACTCACCCGACCGTTCACAACTGGGCGGTCAGGAGTTCGACAGCCGTAAGGACGCCGGCGGCATCTGAGCCCTGTTTGCCCGCACGCCGATCTCCGGCCCTGGGAAATGCCGCGTTCGTCGCGAGGATTGTCGGTCTTCAGTTTGCCGCGGAGGAGCATTTCGCCGCCGCCAATGACATTACCCCATCACAGGATCCTGTCATTGGCACCCGATACCACCGCTTTAGCCAGCCGATGCGGTCGGTGCGGTGTCGTACGATCTGGCTTGCGGCACTGTTTCGCTAAGCGAAGAGTCACTACCACCGTCTTTCAGCTACAGTACGACCGTGATGGCGAGTCTGACGCTTGGATACCTTCGGTTGTGCAGGTAATACCCGTCTTCATAATCGACGTAAACGTCATCGGCCGCGTACCAGTTCTCCGACCAGTATTCCGGCCAGGGATCCAGGAGCAGGAATGAAAAGCCGCCGTACGCGAACCGCGGATACCCCATGTACATGGTGGGGCGGTTGTACATCCGGAACCAGTGTTGACTCCCGAAAGAGAGACTGTAGCGGTCCTGAGGAATGTAGTAACCTCCATAGCCGCCACGCTGCGACCAGGTGCGGTGCTCGTGTCCCCATTGCCGGGCACGAGCCTGCTGCCATGTGCCCTGCCCCTGCCAGCCGCCCTGCCCCAGCCATCCCCGTTGCTGTTGCCACGACATCGCCTGCTGCTGGGTTCGCTGCGGCTGATGCTGTTGTTGGCGGGACCATTGCTGCTGCTGTTGCTGCTGTTCAGGCCGCCGGTGCTGCTCTTGTTGTTGGGCCCGTTGCTGCTGCTGTTGTTGCTGCTGTTGGGCTCGTTGCTGTTGCTGCTGTTGCTCGGTCCGTTGTTGCTTTTGTTGCTGCTGCTGCTGTTCAGGCCGCTGCTGCCGTTCTTGTTGCTGGGCCCCTTTCTGCTGCTGCTGTTGAGGCTGCTGCTGTTGCACCCGCTGCTGTTGTTGCTGAGCGGGTTGCCCATGCTGGTCATGCTGCTCTTGAGGCGGTCCCTGATGGTGCTCTTGACCGCCCTGCTGCTTTTCAGGTTTGTTTTGCTTTTCGTTCTGTTGCTCATGCTGCGCGAACGCAGGGGCAATTGTCCCGAAGAGCAGAAACACTGCAGCGGTACTGGTAGCTCGAATGATTTGCATAATGATCCTCCGACAAGGCCGTGTTCTATGTATCTATTTCTTGGTTTCCACGGCGACATAGTCTGTCGTCACCTGGACAGGCGTCTCGTCACGGATCGTGACCACCGCCGGCGCTCTCTCCGTCGGCTTATCCGCGGTACCGTAGTCGGCGGCAGACTCCGTGGCGGAGGAGATATCCCTGGCGCCTGTGGCTTTTAGAGTCTTCTTCGCCCGGTCACACCACTCCTGACTGTCGCAGTGAACGGAAAGGAGAAGGCCGCCACGCCTGATTCTGCCTGCGTACCGCTTGGCGACGTATTCCGTCTGAAGCATGCCCGCCAGCAATCCCACGATCCAACCCAGCGCCCCGCCGGCGCCCGCGCCAGCCAAGGCAGCCAGCAGCGGTCCAGCCGCGACCAGCGGCTCTAAACCGATGGCGGGCACAGTTTGGGTGGAAACGAGCCAAGCCAATGCAGCGCCAATCAACGCGCCCACTGCCGATCCCGCCGCCGCTCCAGCAGGCGCCCGGTTGTGTTTCTCGTGCGCGAAATCTTTCGAACCCTGGTTCTCGGACGACAGGGCCGAGATGTCCGTCGTGCGAAACCCCGCTTTGTTCAGAACGCTGATAGCGTCCGAGAGGGTCATGCGATCCGGGTAGATGCCAATGACCGATGTGTTCTTTGCCATTTGAGACCTCCTCCTTTTTGGAAGTGTCTGCTTGTGTCTGTGCACGAGATGGACCATGCCTGCCGTGACGGCATCCGCACTGAGAACTCCGGTCAACCGCTCTTACTTATCGCGTCATTCGCTGCAGATCCTGCATGTTCGACAGCAACAATTGCATGAAGGAGTGATAGATTCGCTCGGAACGGCGTATTTCGGGGTCTTTCTGCTTTGGTTCCCAATCTGCCTGCACATCAGTGGAAATGGAGATCGACGACCGTATGAAACCTTTCAAGTACATTGCATTCGCCTTCGCCGGATGTATCGGCCTTGCGCTGCTACCAAGTCTCCAGGCGGATACCTGGGACAAGAAAACCAATCTAACTATCAACGAACCCCTTCAAGTGCCATCCTGCTGCACCCCAGGGCACACCGTAACGCTTCAACCCGGCGAATATGTGATCGTGCTGGTTGACTCCCTGTCGGACCGGCACATTGTTCGGATTTTCGACAAAGACCAGCAAAACGTCATCACCACAATCCTGGCGATACCGAACTATCGTCTACAGCCGACCGGGAAGACGGTATTCCAATACTGGGAAGTTCCCGCCGGAGAGCCCAAGGCTCTGCGGGCCTGGTTCTATCCGGGCGATAACTTCGGGCAAGAGTTCGCGTACGCCAAACAAACCGCTACGCATATTGCCGCATTCACCAAGACTCCCGTTCCCGCAATCGAAGTGGAAACCGTCGCCGTTGAAGATCTGAAGACCGCCCCGGTTGTGGCGGTAGACGAAACCGGCAAGACCACCACGCTGGCGGCTACCCTGCCTACGCGAGAGCCGGATCCTGCGCTGCAACCTACAGTGGGACCTGCACCGGTTCAAACCCCGGTGGCCGAGCAGACAGCTGATCGAACTGGAACCGCTGTCGCCGAAACACCCGCAATGCCAGCGACCGCCAGCGTTCTGCCGCTACTCGGCTTGGCCGGACTCCTGTCATTGGGCCTGTTTGCCACCCTTGAAGCAGTTCGCGTCAGGCGTCAGCATCTTCCTAAGGTCTAGGCCAAGAGCGCCTGCAATTCGCCGTGGCCTTTCAGAGTGGGCCACGGTGCGGGGGAGGTCACGGTGCTAAGAGACATTCTTATCCTCGGGTTGGCGATAGCCGCGCAGACACTCCCTGCACAGGTCCCCGCTGTGGAGGAATCTCAGCAACCATTGAAGCTCAGCGTGACAGCCGAGCTGGTTCTGCTGGACGTGAGCGTCACAGACAAGGCCGGCCTGCACGTCGCGAATCTCAGCAGAGATAACTTCAGCATTCATGAAGATGGGACCCTTCAGAGAATCACGCACTTCGCGAGCGATGACGTCCCGGTGACGATTGGCCTGGTGATCGACACGAGCGGCAGCATGAGGCCGAAGTACCCAGACGTCGTCATGGCAGCGCTATCGTTCATTCGCGCGAGCAATCGGAACGATGAAGTGTTCGTCGTGAATTTCGGCGACAGTGTCCGCAGCGGTCTCCCCGCAGACGTTCCGTTCACGGGAGATATTGACCGCCTTCACACCGCGCTGAGGCTGGGAGTGCCCGCGGGCCGGACGGCTCTCTACGATGCCATTATGTTCTCCTTGGCTCACTTGGGGAAGGGCAAGTGCGAGAGGAAGGCCCTGATGCTGGTCAGCGACGGCGGCGACAATAATAGTACCCACCGGCCCGAAGAGGTGATCCGTTTGGTACGGGAGTCTCGCGCGACGATTTACTCGATCGGCATCTTCGATCCGGACGATCGCGAGCATAACCCCGCACTGCTTAGCCGGCTCAGCCAGATCAGCGGCGGAGAAGCCTTCTTCCCCGACGGCCTTGCCGAAGTCGGAAGCATCTGCCGGCGGATCGCGGGCGACATTCGGACGCGGTATACAATCGGCTACGTTCCGGTCCGATCCGGTGAACAAGGCGCGTTGCGGAAGATCAAAGTGACCGCATCGACGGCCGACGGCCACAAGTTGTTGGTACACACGCGCACGGCCTATGTTCTTCCAGACAGACGCCCCCCGGCGGCCCAGCCTGGCGCGCCGAACCGGAAGCATGGTCTATGAGACTTCGTGTGATTGTCCCGGCGAGAGCCTGTCGCGCGTTAGGCCGGTACTGGCTTTTAATTGTCGCGGTTGTTTGCCTTGGGCTCTACAGCTATGCGTTTCTCGAGCGGGTCCTGTATCAGACATACGAAGGCTGGGAATTCGACCGCGCACAGGATCGGAGAGCTGCGGCTGTCCCTGTGGCCCCGTGATCCAATGGCACCCGTTGGGCGAGTCCTGCCCGCTTCCCGCCGGTCGTTACCCTCACGACAAGAACCGCCGCCAGCCGGCGTCATCGGGCGAATCTCGGTTCCAAGACTGCATTTGTCCGCGATGGTGCGAGAAGGCGCCGACCCAAACACCTTGCTGCTCGCCGTAGGACACATCCCGACGACGGCGCTGCCCGGGCAAGAAGGAAACGTCGTCCTGGCGGGTCACCGCGATACGTTCTTTCGCGGCCTGAAGGATCTGAGGGCCACGGACGAGATCCAATTCTCGACATTGAGTGGGGATTTCAGGTACGTAGTCGAATCGCTCGTCGTAGTCGAACCGGACAATGTAGAGGCGCTTGCGCCCTCATCCGGAAACGTGTTGACGCTGGTGACCTGTTTTCCGTTTTCCTACATCGGGAACGCGCCTAAGCGGTTCGTCGCGCGGGCCATACAGGTGTCGCCGGAAACGGCGCCGTCATCGACTGTAGAATGATGAAGGCGGTCGGCCATGTTGTCCGATGGGAGTGGAGCGTGAAACACGATTCGATTGTTCCCGCAGCCCGGATCCTTGTCATTGAGGACAATCGCTCCGACGTCTTCCTCCTTGAGCGGGCACTGAAGAAGCACGAGGTCCGGCATGAACTGATTCACCTGCCGGACGGCGGTGCAGCCCTCGCCTTTATTCGCCGGCAAGGAATCTATGCCGAGGCGCCCGTTCCGGACTTGATCCTGATGGACTTGAACCTTGCCAAGTACACTGGCGAGGACATCCTGCGCGAGATTCGGGCGGCGAAACACCTCGCCGGCGTCCCCGTTTGCGTCTGGAGTTCTTCTCAGTCCCGGCGGGACCAGTTTCTGCTCAAGGACCTTGGGATTGCCCGCTTCATTACTAAGCCAGCCGGTCTCGACCAATTCATGAACATCGGCATCATCATTAGGGATCTGCTCGCAGGCTCCTGCGCCAGCTAACGGACCACCTTGCATTGCCTATTCAGAGGGTACAATTCTCTCAGCTGGCTCATCTCAGGTCGGAACTGGCACGCCACGTGCAAGGTGTGGAGCGGTTCGAATTCCAGCGACGACGCCCGGTCGGTCCCGGCGAGAAAGGTAACTTTGGCAAAAAGAACCCCGCCAGGTGAGTCGATTCGCCCAAGGCGACGAGCGGTCGCGTCTGCGGAGACCTTCACGGCAGTTGCGGATATCGTGCGCCCGGTCGGTGAGGAGCCCAGCGAGAGCAGTTCGCCTCCCATCGTTGGCGTAGGAGCCTCCGCAGGCGGACTGGAGGCATTCACGGAATTGCTCAGCCATCTGCCGGTCGATACCGGCATGGCATTCGTATTGATTCAGCACCTCGACCCGAGTCACGAAAGCCACCTGACGGAGTTGCTCTCCAAGGCAAGTAGAATGCCTGTCAGTGAAGCTAAGGGCGATACTCGAGTCGAAGGAAATCGTGTGTACGTGATTCCGCCGCGATGCAATTTGAGCATTTCCGGTGGAGTCCTTCATACCTTGCCCCGGCCGGCCGGTGGCCGTAACCTCCCGATCGACTTTTTTCTCCGCGCCCTGGCGGCAGACTGTGGCAGCAGAGCCTTCGGTGTCGTTCTGTCGGGAACCGCATCAGATGGGACGCTAGGCCTGCAGGCGATCAGGGCTGCGGGCGGCGCCACCTTCGCCCAGGAAACGGGAACCGCGAAATACGACGGGATGCCCAGAAGCGCCATCGCGGCCGGTGTGGCGGATTTTGTCCTGCCGCCGGCCGGAATCGCGCGGCGACTGACGGCCATGGCGCGCGATTCACGTCTCCCGATCGAGTCTCGAGAGGCGAAGGTACCTTCGGGGGATGCCGAACTGGCCAAGATACTCCGGCTGGTCCGGAATGCCACCGGAGTGGACTTCACTCACTACAAGCACAGCACCCTCGTGCGACGCACCAAGCGGCGCATGACCCTCCGCGGATTCGACAGGTTGGAAGACTACACCCGGGATCTCGAGCAGAATCGCGAGGAAGCCAGCGCGTTGTGCGAGAGCTGGTTTATCACCGTCACCCAATTCTTTCGGGAGCCGGAGGTCCTTGAGGAACTGAAGAAGATGGTGTTTCCCGCCCTGGTGGCGGGCAGGGCGCCCGGCGATCCAATCCGGATCTGGGTACCCGGGTGCGCCACTGGCGAGGAAGCTTATTCGATAGCCATCTGCCTGACGGAATTCCTGGAAGACTCGAAGGTGACGGTTCCGTTCGAGGTCTTTGCCAGCGATATCAGCGAAGCGGCGATCGAGAAAGCCCGCGCCGGCGCGTACAAGGACTCCAACGTCGCCCACGTCTCGCCGCAGCGATTGGCGCGATTCTTCACCCGAACGGAACACGGGTACCAGGTTGCGAAGATCATCCGCGACGCATGCGTGTTCGCAAGGCACAACGTAACGCAGGACCCGCCTTTCTCCAGGCTGGACCTCGTCAGTTGCTGTAACGTCCTGATCTACCTTGGAGCCGTGTTACAGCGGAAGGTGTTGTCGATCTTGCATTATGCCCTTAAGCCAACGGGCTTCCTGATACTCGGTTCATCGGAAAGCATCGGCACGCTTTCCGAGTCATTTCATCAATTGCAGAACACGCACAGGATCTATTGCATGCAGCCAGCCGCGGATTCTCCGGCTCGCCCCGCGAGCGAAGGCCGCCGCGCCGGAGGCCGGATAGATCCCCGGGAGAGAATTGCCGGCGTCCGCGCGGGGCCGGATCTGCTGAGAGAAGCCGACCGGCTGGTGCTGGCCGAGCATGGGCCCCCGGGCGCCATTATTGACGACGACATGAACATTGTTCAGGTCCGGGGCCGCACGGCTCCGTATCTCGAACTGTCGCCGGGCGTGCCGACCCAGAATCTTCTGAAAATGGCGTCCGAAGGTCTAATAGCCGGGCTGGGCAAAGCCGTGAGAACTGCCAGACAAACGAACGCCGGAACCACGGAAATGGGTTTTCGTATCGACGAGGATGGCCAGTTAAGAGACGTCGGCATCAAGGTAACCCCGTTCAAAGGCTCGTCCTCTTCGACGCAACGCTATTTCCTGGTCTTGTTCGAGGACTCCCAACCGGCCGGACGTGCGAGGGCGTTGCAAAAACTCTTGGCGGACGACGGCCAGGGGAGCGCCCGGCTGCTGCGCGAGCTAGAGGCAACCAGAGAGTACCTGCAATCCATAGTCGAAGATAACGCAACCACCCTGGAACAACTCAGGGCAGCGAACGAAGAGGCGCAGGCGGGCAACGAGGAGTTGGAAACTGCGCAAGAAGAGCTGGAATCGGCCAACGAAGAACTGAACACGCTGAACGAAGAGCTGAAGACCAGCAACGTGGAGTTCAGCAAAGTCAACCGGGATCTGGCGAATCTACTCGAAAGCATCAGCATACCCCTGGTCATGGTTGGGCGGGATCTGCGCATTCGCCGCTTTACGCGAGCCATCGAACCCATGTTGAACCTGATCGCCTCCGATGTCGGACGGTTGATCACCGATCTTCAGCTTCAAATCGACCTGCCCGACCTGCGGCGGCTGCTATTGGATGCCATGGAGGGCGGCAATCGGAACCCCCGCGATATCCGCGACTCGCACGGCCGCTGGTATTCTCTCCGCATCCTCCCGTCCGTGGGGCCGGATGGCAAAGCCGACGGCGCCGTGTTGATGTTGATCGATATCGATGCCGCGAAGCGCGGTCTTGACTTCGCCGAAGCGATTGTCGAGACAGTGCGGGAACCCCTGGTGATCCTGAACCAGAACCTGCAGGTCCTGCAAGCGAACAAGAGGTTCTACGAAATCTTTCAGACCGTGCCCGGCGAAACGGTGGGGCGTCTCATCTATGACCTCGGGAACGGCCAATGGAACATCCCAAAGCTGCGCGAGCTGCTGGAGGACATTCTCCCCGCGCACACAACCTTCCGGGACTTCGAGGTAACTCACGAATTCGATCGGGTGGGACGGAAGGTGATGCTCCTCAATGCCAGCGAGATCTTCAATCCGAACGCACAAGCGCGGACGATCCTGCTGGCAATCGAGGACGTGACAGACCGCAAGCAGGCCGAGGAAGAACTTCGGACAACCAATGCCGAACTGCAGCATTTCGCCTATGCGCTAACGCACGATTTGCAGGAACCTCTGCGCATGGTTGTGAACTTCACTGAACTCCTGGGGAAGGACTACGCGGAGAAACTGGGTGGAGAAGCGGATGAACTCATCTCCTATTCCGTGGAGGGGGCCCGGAGAATCGAGGCCCTGCTGAAAGCCCTGCTAGCCTATTGGGAGGTTACCGAACGGGACCAGGACAGCTTCGCGTCCGATCGACTGCGGCGCCGTTCTCTCCAAGGTGCTGGTGAACCTCCAATCAGCTATTGTGCAGAGTGGCGCCATCATTACCTCCGATCCTCTGCCGGCTGTGGTAGCCGAAGAAGTGATCCTAGTGCAGCTCTTCCAGAACCTGATTTCCAATTCGATCAAGTACAGGGCCGAGGAGACACCGAGAATTCATATCTCGGCGGAGAGAAGTGGGGAAGCGTGGCTGTTTGCGGTACGAGACAACGGGATCGGTATCGATCCGAAATACAGCGACCGGGTGTTCGGCATGTTCAAGCGCTTGCATGGAAGCGAGATTCCCGGAACCGGCATCGGTCTGGCGCTTTGCAGGAAGGTCGTGGAGCGCCAAGGTGGACGAATCTGGGTTGAATCGGAAGAAGGGCGGGGCGCTACGTTCAAGTTCACCATTCCGAATGGCCCTATAAATGCCCCCCCCGGCGCGCAGGCTGAGAATGGGCGACTCTGACCAAAACCGTGCGGAGCATGAAATCGAGCGCTTGCGCGAGGCGCTCGACGCGGAAACCAGGCGATGCCTGGAAGTCCAGGAGAAGCTGGACCGGGCGAACACGGAGTTTGAAGAGTTTGTCTCGGCTGCGGCTCACGACTTGCGCGAGCCCCTCCGCGACGTGGCCGCATTCAGTCAACTGATAGCCGAGACCTATGCCAGTCGCCTCGACTCCGATGCAGCCGTATTTCTGGAGCGCATCCAGGATGGGGCGGCCAGAATGCAGTCCCTGCTGGCCGCGGTGGTGGACTACTGGGCAATCGAGGCTGACGACGAGTCAGCATCCCGGACCGACATGGAGGCCGTCCTGAGCCAGGCGCTGCTCTCTTCGGAAAAGCAGATAGCGGAGCGGAGCGCGCTGATTACCCACGACCCTTTGCCGGAGGTGACGGGTCACTTCGAGATACTGGCCAAGGTTCTGAACCACCTCATCGTGAATGCCATCGAGTATTGTGATAAGCCTTGTCCCCGCATCCATATCTCTTCCCTGCGGGAGAATCCCGAATGGGTCATTTCGGTGCAGGACAACGGTCCCGGAATCGAACCGGAGTTCCAAGATCGTATCTTCAAAGTATTTAAACGCCTGCACGGAAAGGAACATCCCGGGCATGGGCTGGGCCTCGCATTCTGCACGAAGGCCATCGAATGGCACGGCGGCCGCATGTGGGTGGAGTCGATACCCGGGGCCGGATCGACATTCTTCTTCACTTTGGCACCGGCCGATTAGTTTAGCAGGCAAATCTTTCCTCACTCGACGGCAGGACTTGCATGGCTGCGGGGTGCCTCGAGCTTTCAACGTTGTGTCCACAACCAGTCCGCTTTGGTCCAACATGTGCTTGTAGAAGGCACGGTGCAGAAACGGATATCGAGATCTCACACTCGCGTTAAGCAATAGCCAGCGTGGTTTGTCCGATTTCGACATTCGATGAAAGGAGGCATCATGTCACAAACGAGAGACGATAAAGGCCGGTGGATGCAGCGTGTTATGGCGGCCGACACTCTTACAGGCGATAAGGTCGTGAACCGTCAAAAAGAAGATCTCGGGAAGATCGAACACCTGATGATCGACGTAGAGAAAGGCCGCGTCGCCTACGCGGTTCTGTCGTTTGGAGGGTTCCTGGGTATGGGCGGAAAACTATTCGCCATTCCATGGAGCGCACTCGCGGTGGACACAGCCGAGAAGCAGTTCGTCCTGGATATCGACAAGAAGTCACTCGATCGGGCTCCGGGCTTCGACCCGGAGCACTGGCCGAACATGGCTGACCCCACCTGGGGTGCCGAAGTCTCCAGCTATTACGGCGCCAAGCCCTATTGGACTTGAACGTACTTATACTTCGGCGGGGCATCTTGCACATCAGCTTCAACTCCGGACGCAGTCAATAAACGCCCCGGGATCGAGCCCCGCCTTTTATTCTCACAGCACTGCAGTTCGGCAGGGATGGGTTGGCGGCATGCCACTGCTCCTTGCCGAGGAAATAGACTTTATTCTTAAGGAGAGGTCAAATGAGTTCGAGCACGAAAGACAAACTTGAGGGCAAGTTTCACGAGTTAAAGGGCAAAGTCAAAGAGAAGACAGGCCAGGTCATCAACAATCCTGACTTAGAGGCCGAAGGCAAATCCGAAAACATTGCCGGCAAAGTTCAAAAGAAAATCGGGCAGATCAAAGACGTCCTCGAAAAGTAATTCCGGGTATCCCGGCGGAGTCTATCTGCTGAAGGAGGCTATATATGGTCAAGGCGCTTGGCGTCGTTTTATGTGTGCTTGGAGTGATCGGTCTTGCGTGGGGAGGCATCTCCTACACAACCAGGGAGAAAGTGGTAGACATCGGACCTATTCACGCTTCCCGCGATAAGACCCATAACGTTCCGCTGCCTCCCATCGCAGGCGCGCTAGCGCTCGTTGGAGGCATTGTGCTCCTGGTGGCAGCGAAAAAGTAGGCCTGCCTCGGCGGGCGTCTCCTCGGGCGTTCAGGCCGCACAATTCGAAACCCGAACGCGCGAGCCGCGGACGTCCCGGACCCAACGGGCGCCGCCCCATTCACGTTCCCAGATCTCCCAATGTCCCTCCCGGTCCCAGGTGAAATCGGTCACCCTTTCGTACACCGTGCAAGTATCGGTGCAGGGGATTGATGGACGTGTGGACAGATCTTCGCACTCCGCAAGGAGTGCATCTTTGAGCATCGCTTCCGCCCGGAACCAGTGTTCTTGATCCGATCCAATGGGACAGCCGCTATCGAGCCACAAGTGATACGCAAGTGTGGCGATTTCGTTTTCAGTTGGATTGACAATTCGGGTGCTTTCGGCGAACTCGTCAACGGCACTGATTTCGGGCGCAATTTTGGTCGTACAGCTTGCCATCGTCGCTTTCCTTCTTCGTGGACGCTGAGCCGGAATTGAATGGATATTCAAAACCCTACACTCAGGATTTCTCGGGCCCTGGGACTATTTGGTGGGAAGCGGCCAGCGGGCCAACAAAATCCTGCAGATGCGAAACTCAGGGCAACATCGAGGCTCTTCTGCATTCAGCCTCAAACTCTAAGTGATCTGGGGGGTGGTTCACGAGCGGAGCGCAGAGGACCTGCATACCACAACAAAAAAGTCCCCGTATAAAACAGTCGATCTCTATGACCGATCCCATGTTTGAGTGTGCCGCGACTCGTGGCATCTGTCAATGGGGGCGATGCATGGGCATGAATAGAATGTGTAACGAAGCGCTCTGAGGCATTCAACAGGTAGGTGGGCGCGCCATTATCGACGAAGTTGTGTGGGGCACTACGAGACGGAGCGGATCGGCGCACGTTGACTCCACAACAGGGGGCTTCAGCGCCGCCCGGTGTGAAATCATCAAGTTACGGCAGGCGGCCCGTCTGGGAGCAGTTTTTATGTCCGGTGTCTCACGGTCTTCGGTTGCTCCGGCCACCCAAGCCGGACCAACCTTCAGCCTCGGGAGTCAGAGTAGGGTGAGGCAACACCACTCGAGTGTCCAGGCTCGTACCCGCCGCCGTACAAGAGTGATTGCCTCCATCGCTGATTGGAGGCTGCACTACCGGCCACTCCCGGCGGCAGGGTCGGCCCAAGGCTGGCTGGGACTCACCCAAGGAACGGCTGGGTCCTGGTGGAGGGGATTGGGCGCTAAGTGCCGGCGCAGGAACAGCTTCGCATCCGATGTGGGGCATGAAGTCCTGCGACGCAGGAGTACGTGCGCTCCATCGGATGCTGGGTGATTGTGAAGGCTATGGAAGGCTATATTGGCGTTCATTGGGAGCCCTGAGCCCTCACCGCAGCGACCGGAGGATGTCCCAGGTCGGTGTCCACCGCCCGTAATCGATCGAGGTCTTTGAGCACCGTGGCCCAATCGTTGGAGTTAGTCTTGGTCGAAATGGGGGCGTCAAGGTCACCGTAGAACGCGATTATATCGCTGCGGAGTTGTTGAGGCATTTCCGTGTAATGGGACTGCAACCTGTGCAGCAGGTGCGAGTAAGCGGTGTCCGTCAGCCTATATTTCCCGGCCGCGGTGGTGACGCCCACGTCAAGATTGTCATTGGGTAGCTTCAGGCGGCCCGCATGCTGTTCCGAAAGCAGTTCCCGGTAGCGGCTAATCGTTGAGTTGAAACTGGCCATGTACATCTTCTCGGCCTCGGGTGTTAGACGCTTGAACGACAGTGCTCGGAACATGCCGGCCTTCGGCACGAGCCGGAGCAGAAATACCAGTAGTTTCGACCGGATCCCCGGTCGCTGATAAGTCGATCCCCAGTTCTTTTCGTAGCTGGATCGAGATAAGTTATACAGGAACGTCTTGCGGGTCACGCTGGGCGCATCCTTCCTGATTTCCTGCTCCCTGATCTGCCACGCAACTCTCGTGATAGCCGGAAGAACCGACCCAACAGCCCGGCGATACGATCCGATGGCGAGATCGACGTTCATGAATACCTCGGCCAGTCTCATCCCATAGGTATCCTCGAACGCCCGTTCAAGCAGTGGCTTGGCAACTTCAAACCCGATGAAGCTCTTGTAGGCATCCGATGCATAGCGGCCCTTGGCCGCCTGAAAGACGTCAAAAGCGAACTCCGTCTTCCCATGGGAGAACGGATCGTCGGCATACGTCACCACCTTGCCGAATTTCTTGCCGAGCTTCGGGTAGAACAGAGGGACGGTCAGGTTAACAGCCATCGGGTGGCCGTGATTGTCGGCGGCATAGTGCGACAACGCGCCCAGAGCGAACGCATACTCGTCAAGGTCTTGCGATTCGCGGATCAGGGCGAGTGCGAAGTCTCCGCTCCGGACATAGTGAGTCAGGTCGCTGAAGAACTTGCTGCCGAACGGATAATACCCCAGATCCTGAATGATGCATCCTCCGTAAGCGTAGGCGTGTGCGTGTGTCAATTGGTCCGCGGTGGCATCCGGGAATCGTTTGAGCAGCAGTGGGCTGATGGCGCTATCCCAAGTCGAATCGATAATGGCTTCGTGAGTAAGAACCGAGTAGGCGTATGCAGGTGATACAAAGAGTATCAGCAACAGCCCCAAGGTAGCTGAGAACCAATGTGTTCGGATCCGGCTTATTAGCGCATATTGTCTCTGGGCTTCCCCGGCGCGACATATGTCATTCATTGCTGTCATTCTTCCCTCTGGCCTCTCTTGGGGACTCTGGTCTCTCCGTCTCATTGTCGAGTTATCGGAGGTGCGCTCCACTGCTGCACCACCTTGGGTAATGGCGCATTCGGCTGCCGGCGGCCGGCATCGGACGATTGCGGGTCCGCCGTGGCGACAGCGATTGGCCGGCGGTTAATTGGCGTTCCCTTGGCGTTCTTGGGTGACCGCCTGTTGTTGGCGGCGCGTGGCGGCAGAGGGCTGGGCCGCTGCCGGGCGCTCAGCAACTGAAGATTGGTCTCTCCGGACAAGCGGAAAGCGGGATTCGGGTTGCGGGTGCGCTGTTGGGTTCGGGCGCCGGCCACCGGTTCAAGGCGCCGGACTTGACTGATGTCCTTGGGACTAAAGGGAAGGCTCCGGGTCGGTGCGTTCCGGCCCATAACGGGTAGAAGCGGACGATCTGGACTCCACTGCGGCTCAGTTTGCCGCCGCCCAAACGGCATCGCCGCTCTCGTCCCTGGTGGATCGGACTGTGCCGTAAGGAACGCCCCCAGAACCGCGATCAGTAGAATATCGAGTCCTGTGTGCTGCATCCTGCCTTCTCCGGCTCGATGGGGGCACGTGGGTGACCATCTTCGACCAGCGGTCACGCAGGGCTGATGAGCCGGAGAAGATTTCGCCCTCGAGTGCAGATATTGCACCTCACTCCTGCAGATTTCGCATGCCGGCTTGATCGTTCAGGGGCAACGGCGTCGCAAATCGCAGGAACACCCCTTTTGGATCGTCTCGTGCTAAGGGGGATAGACGGCCCTTCGGGGCGAAGGGGGATGTTATGACGATATCACCTGCCGCCATGCGCGATTTGCAGGAAACCCTGGAAGGAAAAGAAGCGGAACTGGTTCGGTTTTTGCGAAAACGGGACGGGATCGCAATCGAGAAGAGCGCGGACCAAATGGATGAGATCCAGTACGCGTCGGAACGAGACCTGGCGATTCGAAACGCGGACCGCGAGTCCGACCTCCTTCGTCAGGTAAGGGCCGCGTTGCGACGGATTCAAGACGGCAGCGCTGGAACGTGTGTCGAGTGCGATCGCGTGATCAGCCCGAAGCGCCTCGCGGCGGTGCCTTGGGCGTCGCGTTGCATTCAGTGCCAGGATGCCGCCGATCGGGATTGGCAGGGGACAACGGAATCGCTCGACAACACTCTCTTCAGTCCCGCGTAATGATCGCCCGCGGTCGCACAGCAAGAAAGGAAAGAGGTGGGTCCAGTGGTGAAGGCAGAGTCCGGCTTTCGAACCATCGCGTTTCTCGGCGACTACCTGCCGCGCAAATGCGGCATCGCCACGTTTACATCCGACCTGCTGGCGGCGGTTGCGGATCAGAATCCACTAAGCCACTGCTTCGCGGTGCCGGTCAACGACATCGAGGGCTGCTATCAGTATCCGGAAGTTGTTCGCTTCGAGATCGAGGAGCAGGACCTGGAGTCCTACCGCCGTGCCGCCGACTTCCTGAACAGCAGCAACGTGGATGCCGTTTCGCTCCAGCACGAGTTCGGAATCTTCGGCGGGCCGGCCGGCAGCCACTTACTGTCGCTGCTGCGCGAATTGGAAGCTCCGGTCGTCACCACGCTCCATACCGTTCTTCTAAAGCCGAACGCCGACCAGCATCGGGTGATGCGGGAGTTGATTGGGCTTTCAACCCGGCTCGTGGTGATGACAGAGCGGGGGCGAACGATCCTGCACGAGGTGTACCAGGCGCCTCCGGCCAAGGTCGATCTCATACCGCATGGTATTCCCGACGTGCCGTTGATCGCTCCCGATCATTACAAGGACCAGTTTGGCGTAGCCGGAAGGAGAGTATTGCTGACGTTCGGCCTGCTTTCGCCGAACAAGGGGATTGAGACGGTACTCAACGCTCTCCCGGGGATCGTGGATGACTTTCCCGACGTCGTATATATCGTAGTGGGCGCGACACATCCTAACGAGTTGCGGTCGCGTGGCGATACCTACCGCGCCGGCCTCGAGGCCATCGTCAAAGACAACAAACTCGAGAAGAACGTCTTGTTCCACAACCGCTTTGTGGATCTGAAGGAACTGACCGGGTTCATTGGCGCAGCAGATCTTTACATCACTCCTTATTTGGAAGAAGCCCAGATTACGTCGGGAACCTTAGCCTATGCGTTTGGCGCGGGCAAAGCCGTGATCTCGACGCCCTATTGGCATGCCGCGGAATTGTTGAGGGACCAGCGAGGCGTACTGGTGCCATTCGCGGACCCGAAGGCGATTGCGCGGGAGGTGAGCGGCTTGTTGCGGGATGAGGCGCGCCGGAACGCCATGAGCGATAGGGCCTACCAGTTGGGCCGCGAAATGGTGTGGAGTAAGACGGCGGGGCAGTACATGCGCTCCTTCGAACTGGCACGCCGCCAGGGAACATCCGCACGCTGCGAATCTGTCGCCGCTGGCGGTTTCGTCGATCGGTCCAATGGTTTGCCGGCCTTGAATCTGGATCACGTGTACCGTATGACTGATACGACCGGCATCTTCCAGCACGCGACCTTCACCACGCCGAATCTTTCCGAAGGCTACTGCACGGACGACAATGCTCGCGCACTCATTCTGGCGGTGTACCTGGGCCTGTTGAACGAAGCGCCAAAGCGCGTCCGGGCCCTTGCTGCGACCTACGCCGACTTTTTGGATGATGCCTTCGATCCGAAAAAGAAGCGGTTCCACAATTTCCTCGATATCGGCCACCGTTGGCTCGACAAACAGGGGTCCGAGGATTGTCATGGCGGGGCGATTTGGGCGTTGGGCACCGTGCTGGGCCGCTCGCCGCATTGGAGTTCGCGAATGAGGGCTGAGCGACTCTTCGCGCTGGCACTGCCGGCCCTGACGGCGTTCACGTCGCCCCGCGCTTGGGCTTTCAGCCTGCTTGGCATACACGAGTATCTACTCCAGACGAGGGATGACCGGGTGGCCAACGATGCCCGCGAAGAGTTGATGGGGCGGCTAGTGACGATCTTCGACAAGGTTGCCGATCCCGGTTGGACCTGGTTTGAAGAGGGGCTAACATACGACAATGCCAAACTCGCTCACGCCCTGATCGTGACCGGGCGGTCCACCGGGCAACGAAGCGTCTGTGCTCGAGGTATACCGGCGTTGCACTGTCTGGTGGACGTACAGACCTCACAGCATGGTCAACTGCGGCCCATTGGCAGTAACAGATTTCATAGGCGCAACGGCACACGTGCGCACTTCAACCAGCAGCCCATCGAAGCGCAGTCCACTGTCTCGGCTTTCCTGGCAGCGTATCGCGCCACGGCCGACCCGTGGTGGTATGAACAGGCGGAGCTGGGCCTTCCACTGGTTCCTCGGCTGGAACGATCTCGGGCTGGAACTCTACTGCCCTCAGACTGGCGGCTGCCGCGATGGGTTGCACGCGGATAGGTGCAACGAAAATCAAGGGGCGGAGTCCACTCTGGCCTTTCTGCTGTCGCTCGCGGAAATGCGGCTTGTTCAAAAGACCGCGAGTCGCGTTCAACGAGCCGGCCTGGCAGCCACCGTCACTCAATAACACAAATCGAAGTAAGAGGTAGTCCGGTCCGGAATGTTCAAGCGCGATGGGCCAAACGGCTTGGCATGCCAGATTGCTCAGAGGCGGAGAACAACGGTCCACGCCAAAGTGCCTGAATGTGGAAGGCAGTTTCTGCACTTCCTCCGACAGAACCTGCACCTGGAGGTATGCTGCCTCTCCCGTCAGTGCCGTTGAGAAACCGCATGCTTCCGCAGTCTCCTCACAACACCCTTTGCCTGCATCGCCGCATCGCCCGCCGGCGAGCGGCCCGGGATGGTGCCAGCCGTGCACTAGCAAATCAGTCGCAACGAATAGTTGCGACAGAAAGAGGCACAACAAATGAAATTAGTGATCGTGGCCGGCTTGGCCCTCACAACGTCGTTACTGGCGATCGACAAAGAGCCCGCCAAACGGTTGGGCGAAGCTGCGTCGGTCTTCTCGGAGGTAATGGCAACACCCGACAAGGGGATTCCGCAGGATCTGCTCGAGAAGGCGCACTGCATCGTCATCGTGCCAGGTCTCAAGACGGGGGCTTTCATAGTCGGCGGTAAGTACGGGAAAGGGTATCTGTCCTGCCGGAACAAGAGCGGCTCCGGCTGGTCGGCGCCCGCCACGGTTCGCATCGAGGGCGGCAGCGTTGGCTTTCAGATCGGCGGCTCCACGACGGACCTGATCATGCTGGTCATGTCGGAACGCGGAGCGGACAAGCTGCTTTCCAGTAAGTTCACTCTGGGCGCCGAGGGCTCGGTCGCGGCCGGCCCCGTGGGACGGACGGCGACAGCTCAAACCGACGCCCAAATGCACGCGGAGATCCTTTCGTGGTCGCGGTCCCAGGGCCTGTTTGCCGGTCTTGCTCTGGAAGGGGCCACCCTGCGGCAGGATCTGGATGACAACGCCACGCTCTACGGCAAGAAACTGGAGAACCGGGACATCGTGACCAACGGGAGGCCTGCGCCCAAATCGGCCGCTCCCCTGATGGCTCTCCTGAACAAGCACTCGGCGCGAGAGCGCTAAGCGAACGAGAAGACACAGCAGAAGGACAAAATGAAGAATCATCGGCACGTTTCTGACGGTATGTGGACTCGTGGCGGCCCAGGCGCCGCAAGCTCCAACCCGGTTCAGCAGTCAACCGAGAATACAGCCAGGATGGCCGCGGGCGCGATGCCCATCTATCGCGTCACGGTAACAGAGCGAACCGCGAAGGCAATCAACTACCAGCACCGCAGCGGTGCGACGAAGATCGATTTCCGCGGCACTGAACTCCTGCCCGGTGCCCGGGGCGAGGCCAAAGTGGAGAGCAAGCAGGGCTACATCGAGATCGAGGTGGAATTCGACGACCTGCAGCCGGCGACGAAGACAGGGGTCCGAATACCTGACCTATGTGCTGTGGGCCATCACTCCCGAAGGCCGCACGGCCAACCTGGGCGAGATCCTTCTGAATGGAACAAAGAGCAAGCTGAACGTAACCACCGAGTTGCAGGTGTTCGGGTTGGTGGTCACCGCGGAACCCTACTACTCGGTCACGCAGCCGAGCGATCTCATCGTGATGGAAAACGTGGTGCGCGCGGACACGAAGGGGAAGATCGAGGAGATCGACGCCAAGTACGAACTGTTGCAGCGGGGCCAATATCAGCGTCTGGCGAATCCCGCTGGCGCTGAAGCTCGATCAGAAACTGCCGCTGGAACTCTACGAAGCGCGCAACGCCGTTCAGATCGCGCGCGCCGTCGGCGCGGACCGTTTTGCCGACCGAGACTTTTCAGAAGGCCGAGAAGAGCCTGGCCCAGGCCGAAGCCTACCAGGAACGCAAGGCGGGAAGGAAGCCGGTGACCATGACCGCCCGGGAAGCGGTGCAGATGGCGGAAGACTCGCGGGCAATCGCCGTCAAGCGTCAGGAAGAAGAGGCCCTGGCGGCAGAGCGGCAGCAGTCGGCGGACCGCGAAGCACGCGCGGAGAGCGAACGGGTTGCCGCGCAGTCCGAGACGGATCGCGTCACACGCGAAGCAGAAGAGGCGCGGATCAAGGCACAGGCGGAGTCTGAGCGCCTGACGCGCGAAAAGGACGCGCAGGCAGCGGCCGCTCTTGCGGAAGCGGATCGTCTGAAGCGCGATAATGACGCCCGCATGGCTGCCGCCGCAATCGACGCGGATCGCTTGAAGCTCGAGAACGAGGCGCGCGCGACGGCTGCGAAAGCCGAAGCGGACCGCCTGAGACTCGAAAACGACGCGCGGATCGCCGCTGCGGGCAGCCGAGGCAGATCGCCTGAAGCAGGAGAATGAGGCACAAAGGGCGGCTAGCCAGGCCGACCTCGACCGCGCGGCCAAGGAGAAGGCGCAGGCGGAGGCGGAGAAGGCGGAACTGCGAGCCCAGCTACTGCAGCAGTTCAACGCCGTTCTACAGACCCGCGACACAGCTCGTGGCTTGATCGTGAACATGTCGGATGTCCTGTTCGACACCGGCAAATATTCGTTGCGGCCTCTCGCCCGCGAGAAACTGGCGAAGGTGGCCGGCATCGTCTCAGGGCATCCCGGTCTGAGGCTGGATGTGGAAGGTCACACGGACAGCGTCGGCGGCGATGAGTACAATCAGCGGCTTTCCGAACAGCGCGGAGCGGCTGTGCGCGACTACCTGACGCAGGAGGGAATGGCGGCGAGTTCAGTCACGGCGAAGGGCTTCGGCGAGACTCAGCCGGTGGCTTCCAATGACACCGCGAAGGGCCGGCAGCAGAATCGGCGGGTGGAACTAGTGATCTCCGGCGACGTGATTGGCACGGAGATCGGCACGACGCCGATAGCGGCAAGGTGACCTCTGTCGCTCAATTCGGAGGGCTGGATCTGCCAGCCCTCCATGGGCGGCGCGCTCGATCTCAGACGCGAGTCCTGCGCGTTGCCTAGTAGGGTCCAATCAGCATCTTGCGGTCCGGGCTTGCACTCGCGAAGGCGATGTTCCGATAAAACAGTGCTTCGTGTTCGCGTTTGTTCACAGTTTTCTGGCGGCCGTCCGATTCGGCCTGCGGGTCTGCCCTCTGGTCGCTTTCCCGCCCACGCGAGTTCGATGCGGCCTACGCCCTTGATCTTCGGCGTCGATGCCATGACGATCTTCTTCTGCGCGAAGTCCGCCGTGTGCTGGATGGCCAGCGCGTCAAGTTCGGCGGTTGCGTGCGGAAGGCGGTCGAGTTTACCTCGGGAGATCTGCCGTTTGTCTCGGAATCGAGACTGGGGGCCGAGCGATCGGTCCTGACCGGGCGGCAGAAGTCAGCAGAGGGGGTAGTGTGCGTTGAGCAGCGCGCTATTCAGGAGGGTTGGAGTCTCTCTGGCGCTCGGATGTGGAGTGCCATATCCGAACGCGGGGGTAATGCCTCGCGGGCCGGGAGAGAGGAGGGTATGGCGAAGCCGAAACGGGCACGAGGGCGAAACCTGGACACAGCCAAGGCGGAGTTGGAGGCACCGCCTGCAGTTCCCGGAGGGCAGGGTGTCCATCGCGAGGTGGAATCCGAAGGGCATGAGGAGAAGTACCGGGGTGTAATCGATGGGAGCTACCCCGAAGATGAACCGGTCGGCCAAAGGTGGGGCCAGGTCGAGCCTGCACTATGAAGGCGAAGGCGCTTCTTAGTCACCCACCGCACCAAGGTGTTTGCGGATGGCACGGTACGGAAAAACGGCGTGACCTCAGGAGAACTGACAGGGTCGCCGTTACCCCGAGAAGTCTTCTAGCATGCTTGGCTGGACAACCAAAAGTGCGCAAGTCGTTCTCTGGCATGGGTCTTAGGGTTGATGCAATCAGGAGTCCAGCCGATAACGGAGTAATCGGAGTAACGGCCCACGTCTCGATAAGTCATTTAGAATGTTGGAGCGGGAGACGGGGTTCGAACCCGCGACGTCCAGCTTGGGAAGCTGGCATTCTACCACTGAATTACTCCCGCGCTCTGGCAGGCCGCTACAACACCCTCAAGATACCACAACCACCATCACGCCAAAACCTCCCTCACTACTTCGCCTGCCACATCCGTCAGCCGGAAATTCCGACCGCTATAGAAATACGTCAGCCGCGTATGATCGAACCCCAACAAATGCAGCACCGTCGCATGGAGATCGTGAACATGCACCGGCTTCTCCACCGCCTTGAACCCGAATTCGTCCGTCGCGCCGTACACCGTTCCGCCTTTCACCCCAGCCCCAGCCAGCAGGTACGTGAACCCGTGGTTATTGTGGTCGCGGCCGTTCTGGACACTCACCAGTCCGCCGACTTCCACCGCCGGTGTCCGCCCGAACTCTCCACCGATCAGCACCACCGTCTCCTCAAACAATCCGCTCGCCTTCAAATCCTCGAGCAGTGCCGCGATCGGTTGGTCCGCCTGCGCCGCCAGCGGCCGGTGCAGCTCGATGTCGTCGTGGTTGTCCCACGGCTGGAAGTTCCCGAAATATACCTGCACCATGCGCACGCCCCGCTCCACAAGTCGCCGCGCCATCAGGCAGCCCCGCCCGAAATCGTGATCGCCATAGCGATCCCGTACGGCCCGTGTCTCGCGCGTGATGTCGAAAGCATCCGGCGCCTCCGCCTGCATACGAAACGCGATCTCGGATGACTGGATCGTCGCCTCCAGTTGCGTGTCGGAACCCCGCGCCGCCAAATGACGCCGGTTCAATGTTGCCAGCAGGTCGAGTTCCCGACGCTGCTCGTCGGCCCCCAGGCGCGGATTCCGCACGTTCTGAATCATCTTCTTCGGATCGCGCTCTTCCAGTGACAGGTACGTGCCCTGGTGCACCGCCGGCAGAAACGCCGAATTCCACAATTGGTGCCCGATCACCGGCAACCCCGGACACAGCACGACGTAGCCCGGCAGGTTGCGATTCATCGTGCCCAGCCCGTACGTCAGCCAGGACCCCATCGACGGCCGGCCCGGAAACTTGTCCCCGCTGTTCAACAACAGCAGCGATGGCTCATGGTTAGGACGGTCGGTATACATGGACCGGATCACGCACACATCGTCGATCATCGCGCCCAGCCGCGGGAATATCTCGCTCACCTCGATCCCGCTCTTGCCGCGCCGCTCAAACCGGAATGGCGATCGCATCAGGTTCCCGGTCTTCCGCTCCGTTGCGAGATTTCCGGAAGGCGCCGGCTTGCCATGATACTTGTCGAGCGCTGGTTTCGGATCGAACGTGTCCACCTGTGACGGTCCGCCATTGAGGAAAAGGTAGATCACGCGCTTGGCCTTGGGAGTGAAATGCGGCGCTTTCGGCGCCAGCGGATCCCCGCCGTCCTCGGCCCGCAGCAAGCTTTCAAGCCCCACCATTCCGAACCCGGCACCGATCTTCGTCAGCAGTTCGCGTCGATTCATGCCATTTTCCTCATTCGATGAACAGGAACTCGTTCGACCCCAACAGCACCTGCGCAAAGTTCCGCCAGGAATCGCGCATCGACGAACTGCGAGCCCCGCGCCGCAATTCTTCGGAATCTGGATCCCGCCCGAATAGAGTGCGATAGAACTGCCGGATTCGACCCGAAGCATCCCCGGAAAAACGCCCGCTCAGCGCCTCGGCCTGCCGGTCCACGAACTCGCTGTTCATGAAGAACAGCCGCTGCAGCGGGACGTTTGTGGTATTGCGTGTCTCCGCGGTGTTGTTCGGATTCGGAAAGTCGAACAGCGCTAACGTGCCGTCCAGTTTCCGCCGGCTCACATATCCGTACACCGTGCGCTGGACGTTTTTCTCGTCGAACTTCGGCGCGCGATCGGCTGGCTTCGCATCCAGAGTGCCGCACACGTACAAGATCGAATCCCGCAATGATTCGATCTCCAGCCGCCGCCGGTTCGCTCTCCACAGCAACCGGTTTTCTGGATCTTTGGCTGCGTTGACGCTGTCGTTCGATGCGGCCAGCGCATAGGTGTCCGACAGCAGAATCTCACGGTGAATCGCCTTCACTGACCACCCAGACTCCACAAACCGCGACGCCAGATAATCCAGTAGCTCAGGATGCGTGGGACGGTCACCCATCTGTCCGAAGTTGCTCGGCGATGCCACAATACCGTTGCCGAAGTGGTGCTGCCAGATTCGATTCACCATCACGCGGGCCGTCAATGGATTCCGCGGATCGGTGATCGCCGTAGCCAGTTCCATCCTTCCGCTACCCTGACTGAAAGCCTTCCGATCGTCTCCGGACAGGATCGCAAGGAAACGGCGCGGCGCCACATCGCCCAGGTTATTGGCGTTCCCGCGAATGTGCACACGGATGTCCTCCGGCTTCTCCACATCCGAGATCACCTGAAGAAACGGATACTTGGGAGGCAGCGCCTTTTCCATCCGCGACAGTTCGGCCTGCTGCGCCTCCAGATACTCCTTCCACGTGCCTGCGAGGAAGCGTTCGATCTTGCCCTTGGAATAATAATAGACGCCATCGGGAGACTTGAAGAAACCGGCCGCATCCTTTGTGGAACGCTCGAAGAGATTGCGCCACAGTACGTATTTGTCGCGCTCCAGCGATACCAGCGTCGCAGCGGCCACCTTGGAACGATCCGGATTCAGCCCCAACGTGATCTTGTTCTTCTCGTCAACTTCCTTTTTCTCGGCATTCACCGCAATCACCAGATCTTGGAACTCCGCGGCTGCTTTCCGGAACTCCGCCTCCGGCGCCTTGCGGTCTTCGAGTTCGAACCAGGACTTCAGGAACGGATGATCCTTGCGGCGATCGCTCAAGTACGTCGTCCATCGCGCGAGTGTTTCCGCATCCAGCCCCTCAGCTGGTTCCAACTTGCGGGACGCAAGCATGAACCGAGCCGTCTGTGAAGCCAGAATCTCGCCTAACTGATCCCGCTGCGCCGAATAGAACCGGTTCACTACCTCGCGCTGTTGATCCACCCGCTTCTTCTGTGCCTGCCAGGCATCCACCGCATCCTTCCCTATTAACGGAAACTCGTCCAGCTTCGTGCTCTCGAAGATTCCCTGGAGCGAGTAGAAGTCTTTGGTCGGTATCGGATCGAACTTGTGATCGTGGCACTGCGCGCACGCCACAGTCAGCCCCAGGAATACTTTCGACGTCACCTCTACCCGGTCGTCCTGCATCTCCGGACTCAGTGCATAAAAGCCCAACCCGGGACGGTACTTCTGCGGATCGTCGGAAGGCATCAGGTCGCCCGCGATCTGCGCTTTCACGAACTGGTTGTAGGGCATGTCCTCGTTGAACGTGCGAATCACCCAATTGCGATACCGGTACGACTCCGGATAGGGATCCTCCTCCGTGGAGTTGAACCGGTCGTCGGCATACCGCGCGAGATCGAGCCAGTAGCGCGCCCACCGCTCTCCATAACGCGGAGACGCTAGCAGACGGTCCACCAGCCGGCTGTAGGCGTCCGGCCGGCGGTCTGCGATAAACGTATCCACCTCTTCCGGTGTAGGCGGAAGTCCCGTGAGATCGAACGTCACGCGACGGATCAGAGTGCGCCGGTCAGCCCGCCCCACCGGGTGCAGCCCTTCCTTGTTCAATCGCGCGCGCACGAAGTAATCGATCGCGTTCGCGGTCGGCGTCGGAACCTTGCGCACGGGCTGAAACGCCCAGAACGCGCGCTGCTCCGGCGTGATCGCGTACTCCCCTTTCTTCGACGGAGCCATCGCATCATCCGGTGGCCAATAAGCCCCGCGCTTCACCCAGTCAGTCAAGACGGCGATCTGCTCCGCTTTGAGTTTCCCTTGAGGAGGCATGCGCAGACGTTCGTGCGTATGCGACACAGCCTGAATCAGCAGGCTCCGCTCCGGTTGTCCTGGCACCACCGCAGGCCCGGACTTCCCGCCTTTCAAAATGTCCGCCCCCGAATCCAGCCGGAGACCGCCCATGGCCGACTCCCGGTGACAGGTCCAGCAGTTGTTTGCCAGCAGCGGGCGAACGTCCGTTTCAAACTGCTCGCGTTCGCCGGCGCCAGCCGGCAGCGAAGTCAAAAACAGCGCGAACGAACCCAGTAAGAACACGCCCTTCATCGTGAAACCGTTGTTTGATTCTAGCGCGAAGCGGCGTGCGGTTCAGCGTTCAGTGAACTTCCACAGCCTCGGCCATCGCCCGCACCAGGTCCTCGCCGAACCGGACACGATCGGGGATGTTCGGCCGCCGTCCCAGCTTCGGATGGGATACGGTCATCAACTCGATCAGAAACGCCGGCAGTTTGCGGTCGTGGTACAGACCCTGGTAGACGGACATACGCCCCGGCTTGCCCGCAGTCGTGGACACCGCCGACAGTGCCACGGGTTTGGTGGGAGCGAATACCGGACTGCGCACCAAGGCCGCCTCGAACCGTCTTGCCAGCGGCAGGTACTCCTGCCCGGGCGGGCCTTCGATGTACTCCGGCTTCTCATCGTTGTGCAGCGTCAGCACCATGTCTACGCGTCCGCCCGCGTCCACCCAGTCGAGTATGGCCTTCCGCTGCGCAGCGATTTCGGGCATTCGGACCGGGTCGGCGATGTCCCAGTTGCGATTCAGGTCGAAGCCGTTGGCGTTGAATCGCACACCGCCCCGAACCACGCCATCGGGGTCGCACATCGGAAAGATCTTGAAGATCGCCGACCGGCGGAGCGCGATCGCCTCCGGACGGTCCGACAGCAGAAAGCGGATCGCACCCTCACCCGCCCACGAACTGCCGGCCTCCCAACTGTGCTGCCGAAACAGAATCCACAGCACCTTCTTTGCGGCGTCCGGTGCGGCGGCATCCGTGATCGTGATCAGCGGAATCTCGCGTCCCCCGAGCGTCTTGCCCACGCTGCGCACCGAAAATGCAGGGTGCTTCCGAATCATCGGCGATCAGCGCGGCCAGGTTCTGAGTGGTGTAAGGCGGTTGATGGGCAATCCAGACCCGATCCGACCCGGGCTTCACCCTCAGCCGGAACATCGGTAGGGAATCGTCGAACACCGCATCCTCCACCGGCCGCCATGTCTTCTGATCCTCGCTGTAATACGGTGGTGTCCCGGCGATGATCGCACCCTGATTCGGCTGGTAATTGTATTCTCCCGGCAGATCGACAATGTCTAGCGTCAGCGTCCGCCCGCGCGCGCCGTCGATGCGGAAGTAATACCAACTCGCCTGCCGGTTTCTCTTGTCCTGATCCACCTCTCCCACCACGTGACAGCGATAGTGATCCGGTCCCACTACCTCAGTCTTCCCCAGGTTGCCGGCCTCGAAATCGGTGCGGAAGGTCACCGCGGCGGCGAACAGAAATAGTGGCAGCATAGTCATTCCACCGTGGTAACTTTCGTGATGCGTTCAAACTTGCCGGGTTCGCGACCGCCGAGATACGCGAGAGCAAGCGACAGGATCTGCGGCGGCAGTAATTCCAGAACCGGCGCCACCGACTCCGGAACCGTCGGCAGCGCGAACGGGCCCTCGCCGTTCGGTCCGCACAAAGCCCCACTGGCGCCTGTTTCGAGAACATCCCGCTGCAGCCCGCGATTCAACTCGCGCACGTTCTCCGCCCCCTCGAACACCAGCACGAACGAATCCGGTCCGAGCATCTCGAAAGGACCGTGCCGGAGCGCGGCGCTGCTCATCCCTTCGCCGTGGAAATGAGCCGCCTCTTTCTGGATCATCGCCCCCAGACCCACGGCGGCGAGCGAAGTCCCGCGACCGGCCAGAAACACACGCTTCACTCCATCCAGCCTCTGCGCCAGTTCCGACACGTGCTCGCGCCAGCGTTGAAGATAGGCGTCCATTGCCGGCGGCAGCGCATCCAACTCGCGCCGGGCCTCGGCCAGGCTCGCGCCAGCCAGGTGCGCCCCCAGCCAGTGGATAGCGGCCATCGACGTGACCGCGGTCTTGCACGACACACCGGCTTCCTCTCCGGCTCGGGTCATCAGCACGACGTCCGAGCGCGATGCCAGCGGAGATCCGGAGTGTTTGAGATTCCCACGTACAGCGGTCCGCGATGCTCCAGCATTCGCACGATTTCCGCGCTGGCCCCCGATTGCGACACCGCCACCACCACGTTCTCGCGTGCCAGCAGTGCCGGCATGCCGTACAACAGTTCGGAAGTCTCCACCAGGATCGAGTTGAAGCCGAGTCCGATCAGTTGGATGTGCAGCGGATGCAGCACCTGGTAGGATCCCCCCATCCCCGTCAGTACGATCCGCGCCCTACGCCCGGCCTGCAAATCCTCGCGAACTGTGTCGAGCGCGGGAAGGTGCGCCAAGGCCGCGATAGTCTCGCGCATGGCTATCGGTTGATTCTGGATGTCGCGCAGGTAGTTGCCCTGAAGCCGGTAATGTTCGAACATGGTCCTCTTTCAGATTCTCTCGTAGCGATGGAGCCAGGCGGCGGCCGCACCCTGCAATCCCGCGATGCCCGTGTCCTCCACCGTTTCAATCCGCAGACGATCGGTGGGCACCTGCGTCGCGAACTCCTTCACCATGAGGCGAACATCATCAATGAACATAGCAGCGTCGCGGACCATGCCGCCGCCCAATACGATGACGTCCGGACACCACGTAGTCACGACGCCGGTCAAACCCAGGCCCAGGTATCGCACCATGCGTTCCACGCAATCCCGGGCACGAGGCTCGTTCGCGGCGCGGCGGAAGATCTCCTCAGCCGGGACGCGACTGCCGCCTTCGGCATACCAGGCCTCCATCGCCGGACCGCTCGCCAATGACTCCCAACATCCACTCAGGCCGCAGTAGCAGCGCGGTCCCGCCGTTACATCCAGGGGGACGTGGCCAATCTCGGAATGCGCCCCGTTCGCCCCGCGATACAACTCGCCGCCGCGTACGATACCCGCGCCGATGCCGGTTCCAACCGTGACGTACACCAGGCAGGATGCGCCGCGGCCCAGGCCCCAGGCCGCTTCGGCCAGCGCCACTGCGTCCGCGTCGTTCTCCATGGCAACACGGATTCCGAACTCGTCCGACAGGCGCATGACGAGTGGTGCGCCGAGCCACTCCCGCAGGAATTCGACTTTGCCGATGGTGCCGGTGACGGGATCCACTGGTCCCGTACAGCCGATGCCGATTCCCTCGATCGTCGCACCGGTCTCGCGCTCCAGATCGCGCAGCATCGCCTTCATACGGGCGACGCCATCGTCGAATCCACGCTCGGATTCAGTCGCGCATCGCCGTTGCGCAACTGCTTTCCCATCTCGCGATACCAAGCCCGCGGCGATCTTGGTCCCGCCGATGTCCAGAGCGCCGATCATTTTGCGAGCGGCCCCAGCCATCCTTCAACCGGCAGCCTGCCCGGCTCGGGCCGATACGGCAATTGCACCCGCGCGCCGGCGCCCGCTGAAGCATATGCCGCGAAGATCGTTTCCAGCACCGTGCGTCCATCCTCACCGGTGGCCGCCAGCGTCTCCTTCCCGCGGATACAGCGAGCAAAGTGCCGCATCTCCTGTGGGAAGCCGTAGTTCCACAATTCTTCGAAGACGGGATAAGTCCAACCCTTGGTGCTCGGCGCCTTCTCCACCGCGTACCCGAAGCCGTACTCGCTGTAGGTTGGCAGCGCATTGCCCATATGCAGGTTCGCGTAGGTCACGCCGCCCTCGCCGTACACCTCCACGCGATCGTCCATGCCGCCGCGACGCGCCCAACTCGTCTCCACAATGCCGGTCGCGCCGCCCTCGAACTCCAGCACGCACAGAGCATCGTCATCGCCTTTTGTCCTGGCTCCGTGTACCTGCGTGGCCAAATGCGCATAGACGCTTCGGATCGCCGGCCGGCCCAGAAACCACCAGCAGAACGCGATGCCGTGGCAGCCCATGTCCATCAGCACGCCCCCGCCCGATTGCGCGACGTCCCAGAACCAGTCCGCGTGTGGGCCGAAGTGTTTCTCGCTTTGTTTCACCTGGTACACGCGTCCGAACGCGCCCTGATCGGCCATTTCCTTGGCCTTGACGTATTTCGGCGTGAAGAACAGTTCCTCGGCGTAGGCCAGCAGCACGCCCTCGCGGCGGCATACGTCCACCATCTCGTCGGCTTCGGCCATGGTCATCGCCAAGCGGCTTTTCGCAAACCGGGTGCTTGCCCGCACGAGCAATGTCGATGGTCATCTGCGCGTGCAGACGGTTCGGCGCGGTGATGGTGACCATCTCAATGTCGGGTACCGCCAGCATCTCGCGATAGTCCCGGAACACGCGCGGAATGCCGTAGCGGCGAGCCAGTTCCGCGGCGTGCCCTTCGCTCGGCGACGCCACCGCAACCACCTCCGCCTCTTCCGGCAGAATCTGGAACGCCGCGGCGTGGATGTCGGCCTCGAACCCGGAGCCGATTATGCCCACCTTCACTTTGCCTGAAGTACTCATCGCCGAATCATCTTATCGAAGGCGATACCATGTTAGTGCGTTATGAACCTGCAGAGCCACATCATCACCCAAGGCCGCGACCGCGCCCCGGCCCGCGCCATGCTCAAGGCCATCGGCTTCACCGACGAAGATCTTCGCAAACCGATCATCGGTGTCGCCAACACGTGGATCGAAACCATGCCATGCAACTTCAACCTGCGCGACCTGGCCGTGAAGGTAAAGGAAGGGGTCCGCGCCGCCGGCGGCACGCCCATGGAGTTCAACACCATCTCCATCAGCGATGGCGTCACCATGGGCACGGAGGGCATGAAGGCCTCGCTCGTTTCGCGCGACGTGATTGCCGATTCCATCGAACTCGTCGCCCGCGGCCACATGTTCGACGGCATCGTGGCGTTGGTGGCCTGCGACAAAACGATCCCCGGCGCGGCGATGGCGCTGCTCCGCCTCAACGTGCCCGGAGTCATCATGTACGGCGGTTCCATCATGCCCGGCCACTACAAGGGCCGCGATCTCACGGTGCAGGACGTCTTCGAAGCCGTCGGCGCCAACGCGGCCGGCCGCATCAGTGACGACGAACTGCTGGCCATCGAGAATGCGGCCTGTCCCGGGGCTGGCGCCTGTGGCGGGCAGTTCACGGCGAACACCATGGCCACGGTGATGGAGATGATCGGTCTGTCGCCGATGGGTACGGCCGCCGTTCCTCAAGTGGATCCGGCCAAGAACGACGTGGCGTACCGCTGCGGCCAGATCATCGTCGATGCGGTAAAAGAGAACCGCAAGCCTCGCGACATCGTGACCCGCAAGGCGTTCGAGAACGCGATTGCGAGCGTGGCGGCCACCGGCGGTTCCACCAACTCCGTGCTGCACCTGCTCGCGATGGCGCGAGAGGCGGGCGTCGATCTGGACATCGACGATTTCCAGGAAGTGAGCAGCCGTACGCCGCTGCTGGTGGATTTGAAGCCGGCGGGACGGTTCGTGGCCGTCGATGTCCACTATGCGGGTGGCATCCCGGTGATCGCGCAGCGCTTGGTTGAGGGCGGGTATGTCGATGGTTCCGCCATGACGGTTACCGGAAGGACCTTCGCCGTTGAAGCGTCGGAAGCGAAGGAAACGCCAGGGCAGGAAGTGATCCGTCCGCTCGATCGGCCCGATCAAAGAAAGCGGTGGATTGGTAATCCTGAAAGGCAACCTGGCTCCCGAAGGCTGCGTCATCAAGGTCACCGGCATCGATCGCAAGTACCAGGAGGGGCCGGCTCGCGTGTTCGATTGTGAGGAGGACGCCATGCACGCGGTGACCGCGGGCGGCATCCACGCCGGGGATATCCTCGTGATCCGTTACGAAGGCCCCCGTGGAGGCCCAGGCATGCGTGAGATGCTGGGCGTCACCGGCGCAATCGTCGGTGCGGGGTTGGGTGATGCGGTGGCGCTGATGACCGACGGGCGCTTCAGTGGAGCCACGCGCGGCTTCATGGTGGGACACGTCGCGCCCGAGGCCGCGTCCGGCGGTCCAATCGCGATCGTGCGTGAAGGCGATACGGTACGGATCGACATTGAAGCGCGGACCATCGAGTTGAAGATCCCCGCCGATGAGTTCGCGACGCGAATGAAGGCCTGGACGCCGCCCGCGCCTAAGTATCAAACCGGAGTCTTCGCCAAGTACGTGAAACTGGTGGGGTCCGCTTCGCAAGGAGCGGTTACCGGTTGATGCCCTACCGCACGCCGTGGACACGCGTCTGAATGGAGAAGAGTGAATCGCTGGCCGTGATGAACAGCGTGCTCATGTCCTTCCCGCCGAAGGTGATGTTTGCGGTCCACGGCTTCGAGACGGCGATATAGTCGATCTTCTCGCCGCGGGCATTGAACACGGTGACACCCTTGCCTACCAGGTACACGTTTCCGGCATCGTCGATGGTCATTCCGTCGGAACCCATTTCGACAAAGACCCGCTTGCCGGAGAGGGTGCCATCCTTATTGATGGTGTACGTGTAGGTCTTCCCGCCCCTGATATCGGCGACGTATAGTCGCTTGCCGTCCGGCGAGCCGATGATCCCGTTCGGTTGTTTCAGGTCATTGATGACCCGGATCAGTTTGCGGTGATTGGGAGACAGATAGTAGACGTGCTGGCCGTCCTGCTCCATGGGACCCCGGTTCCAGTAGTCGCGCTTGTAGAACGGATCGGTGAAATAGATGCCGCCGTCAGGGCGAACCCAAACGTCATTCGGTCCGTTCAGTTTCTTGCCTTCGTAGCCTTTGACGAGTACCTTCACCTTCCCGGAGCGGGAAATCTGCCACAGTTCATTGTTGAGATCGGCGCAGGTGTAGAGGTTCCCCTTCCTGTCGAAGTACATTCCGTTGGAGCGGCCGGCGTCGTCCTTGTACACGGATAGCTTGCCGTCAACCGACCACTTCATGATCTTGTTGTTGGGCTGGTCGGTGAACAAGACATTCCCGGCGGCATCCGTGGCGGGTCCCTCGGTGAACTTGAACCCGTCCGAAAGCAAGACCAGCTTGGCGCCGGGCGCGACAATGCCGGTGGCGGATTGCGGCACCTGCGCAGCGGCGACGAGGCCGCAAATCAACGCTGTAGTAAGACGAATCATTAATATGTCCTTATTGAACGGATACGAACGAGTAGGTTCCTGATCCAACGTCGAAGACGGTCGAGCCCTCGTCGATGCGTGCGGCCTTCACTGCGCCGCCCGACACCTTCTTGCCCGGCACGTACACGGTGGCCGTCGTGTTGGGCGGAATCGTGACATTCAGAGTCAGTTTGCCTCCCTCTTTGCGCCACGCGCTGGCGATCAGTCCGTAGGGCGATTGATGCGTCGCTTTCACGTTGGTCAGCGCCGGCACGGCATAGGGCTTCACGATGATGTGCTTGAAGCCCGGCTTTTCAGGATCGGTCCGAATGCCCGCCAGGTACTCATACATCCACAGGCCGAGGTCGCCGATCTGCATCACGTGGTTGCCCGAGTTCATTGCGGGATCCGCGGTGTCGCCGTTCCACAACTCCCAAACGGTGGTGGCGCCTTTCTCCACCATGTAGCCCCATCCCGGATACGTCTTCTGGGTGGCGATGGTGAACGCCAGGTCCGCGCGGCCGTTCTCGGATAGCGTACGCATCAGCCACTGAGCGCCCACCAGTCCCACGCCGACATGGTTATTGCTCTCCACTTCGATCTTGCGCACCAGGCCTTCGAACACCTTGGTCTTCTGTTGTTCGGGAACCAGGCCCAGGGCGAGCGGCAGCACGCTGGAGGTCTGCGTGCCGTTGTCGAACTTGCCCTCGGCCTCCTTGAAATATGCCTTCATGAAGGCATCGCGGACCTGGGCGGCCAGATCGTCGTAGCCCTTCACGTCCTCCTGCTTGCCGATCAGCGTCGCGTACCGGCTGAGCAGTTGCAGCATCTTGTAGTAGTACGCCGTGCTGAGCAGCGCACCCTGCGTGACGCGGGCCGGATCCTGCGAATGGATCAACTCGGGCTTCTCGGGCGGAACGCACCAGTCGGCGTACGTGTTCTTCGGCATGATGCCGTCCTTGAGGAACCCTCGCATGTACTCCACCCAGCGCTTGAGCGCCGGATAGTTGCGCTCGATGGGGCGGAGGTCGCCGTACTGTTCGTAGACCATCGCCGGCGCCAACATGAACGTGCTCGGCCACACGATGCCGTCGTTGTACAGCACCCAGTAGTTCGGCGACACATCGGGGATGCTACCGCTGGGCCGCTGAGAATCGTTGAGATCGGTGATCCATTTGGTGTAGAACGCGCCGACGTTGAACAGGTAGCTCTCGCTGCGGCTCACTACGCTGCGGTCGCCCAGCCAGCCCTGGCGTTCGTCACGCTGCGGGCAATCCGTGGGAATGCTGCGGTAGTTGCCGCGCACGCCCCAGAAGATGTTGTGATGGATCTTGTTCAACATGGCGTCGGACGACTCGAAATCGCCCGCTCGCTCCATGGCATCGTGAACCACTCGCCCTTTCAGCGATTCGCGCGTGGGCGTGCCGGGATAGCCGGTCACTTCCACGAAGCGGAACCCGTGATAGGTGAACCGGGGTTCCCACGTTTCCGGAGCCCCGCCCTTCAAGACGTAAACGTCCGTGGCGCGCGCCGACCGCAGGTTGTCCAGGTACAGGGTGCCATCGGGACGGAGTGTCTCCGCGAACCGCAACTTCACCTGGGTGCCCTTCGGTCCGGACACCGCCAGACGCGCCCAGCCGACCATGTTCTGGCCCATGTCAACGATCCACACGCCGGGGCGGATCTCCTTGAACGACTTTGGCTCCAGCGTCTCCACCACCTTCAAGGGTTCGGCCATCTGAGCACGCAACGTCCCCTGAGGGCCCTGCACTAAGCTCGCAGACTGCCACTTCTCGTCGCTAAACCCGGCCCGCGACCATCCGGCGGGCTCCAGGCGGGCATCGTACTCTTCGCCGTCATACTCGTTGTCGGTGCGGATGGGTCCGTCCGTGGTGAGCTTCCAGCTCTCATCGCTCACCACCGTTTCATGCTTCCCGTCCGCGTATTCGAGATCGACCTGGAGCAGCAGTTTCGGGGATCCGTAACCCTGCGTGCCGATTGGCGTGTTGCCGCGCGGCGGGTAGTAACGGCCGCTGCCCAGCATGACACCGATGGCGTTCTTGCCGGGCTTCAGGTGCCGGTTGAGGTCGTAAGTGACGTAGAACACCCGCTTCGTATAATCGGTGAGTCCAGGGGACAGCACGGCATCGCCAACCTTGCCACCATTGACGTGCAGTTCGCTCAGTCCCAGCCCAGAGTAGTAGACCGTCGCGCGCTTCAGCCCGGGGCCTACCTCGAACTCCTTCCGCAGCATGCGGGCCGGCAGGGCGTGCTCGTCGGAGAAGCCCACCTCGCCCCAGGGTTGGGCGCCGAATGCGCCCAGATCCTTGGCCGCACTCCAACTGCCGCCTTCGGTCTGCGATACCTGCCAGCCTGTGCCGGTGGAGAACAACGCCGGATCACCACTGGTGAACTCCACCTTGAGCGTCCCGATCAGGCCGGGATGCCCGTCGCCGCGATTGGCGGCCTTCACTTCGATGGCGTTCTCGCCCGGCTTGAGCACGGCGGCGGCGTCCAGCACTTCGGGCATGACGACGCTCTCGCCCCGGCCCACGTACTTGCCGTTGATCCGCAACTCGAAGCTCGAATCGGCGCCCAGCACGAAGGTGGCATGACGGATCACGCGGCCGGCGGGGATAGCCACCGTACTCTTGAACCACCGCGTCGTGGACTGCTTGCCCGCCTCTTCGGCGGACCAGATCCAGCGTGCCGCCTTCAGCGATTGGAACGGGCTTCCGGGATGTTTGTAGACACCGGTCTGGTCCAGTCCAATCCACTTGGCCTTCCAGTCGCTGGCGTTGAGCAGACCCATGGACCAGCGCGCCATCTCACTCCACGGAGAAACGGTTCCGGCCTGGTCCCACACCTGGACGCGCCAGAAGGCATTCATGCCGCTCTTGAGCGCCTTGCCCTTGTACGGAACCAGGACGCTGTCGCTCGAATCGACTTTGCCAGAGTCCCACAAGTCGCCCTGCAATGCTCCGGCCTGCTCCATCGTGGTAGCCACGACCACGCGATAGGCGGTCTGTTTCAGATCGCGGGCCGCCGGATTGTTGGCGGCCAGGGTCCAGGTCAACCGGGGCTCGGTTTCGTCAATGCCGGTCGGGTTGGTGCGGTACTCGCACTTCAACCCTGCCGGCCGCACTGTCGGGGACGCTGCCATGGCGATTACAGAAGTCACTAGGAAGGATAGGCGTACGAGCTTCATAGGTTTCGACCTCATTGTCGAGAATGTCCGGAAGTCCTATCATCTCACCAACTGATCAAACAGCCGATCGAGCGTCTCCCCCGGATCCGCGCACATCCCGGCATGCGGCGCCGACACCTGAATGACGGTGCTGCGCGGCGACACCAACCAGTGAAAGCGCTCGCGCAGGCTCAGAGCCGCGATCGGTCCGGCATCGGGGGCGCCGGCACAGATCTTCGGAATGGCCTCCAAATGCGTCCGGATCGTTTCCAGGTCCGACTCCGGCCATAGCGCCTTCAGCCTTGATTCATCGAAACGGATACGCGCCTGGAGATAGCCCTGCTCCAGGCAGAACACGACTACGCCGGCGTTGACGAACTCTTCGCGGTCAACCCGCGGGACCAACGCGGATCACTGCGTACTCAAACGAACTTCGCCGCGCGGGCACGGATGGCCTCCTCGACAAAGACCTGCGCCGAAGCCAGCCGCTCCAGCAGGAAATGGACGTAGGCCGCGCGTTTGGCGGCGGCGGTTTCGATTCCCGGTTCAGGGAGCAGCCAAGCATCGGGAACCTGGCGAAGGATATCCTCGAATACCTGCCTGGACAACCGGGGGCGGAGCGCCTGGTCCGCTTCCTCGATTCGCGATGCCGCCGGCAGTAGGACATGGTCGCGGATCAACGCGAAAGGCCCGTGGGCGGCTGAGTCCACACTGCTCCAATCGTGATGGAAGTACAGCGACGCGCCGTGATCGATCAGGTACAGCGTCTTGTGCCACAGAAGGAGGTTCGGGTTGCGAGGCGTCCGGTCCACGTTGGTGACGAAGGCATCGAACCAGACCACGGCGGAAGCGAGATCCCGGTCAGCTCGGTCACCGGCGGCCGGGTCGAACATCACCGACCCGGGCAGGTAATCGAGCGCCATGTTGATGCCGGCGCTGGCCCGCAGCAGCTGTCTCACCTCGTAGTCGCCTTCGTTGCGGCCCAGGGCTTCGTCCACCTCCATCAGCACCAGTTCCGGGACCTTCAACCCGAGATGGCGGCCGATCTCTCCGGCGACGATTTCGGCCACCAGCGCCAGTGGCCCCTGGCCCGCGCCGCGGAATTTCAGAACATAGAGCCCGAGATCGTCCGCTTCGACGATAGCCGGCAGCGACCCGCCCTCGCGTAATGGAGTCACGTATCGCGTGGCCGAGACGGTCCGCAGATTCGCCATCAGCCGACCAGGATCCGTTTCAATAGTTCATGCATGCGTCCGTAGGGCGGGCGCGTCATCCGGCCGAGGCCGGCGAACGGGCGGTGAAATACCGGTTTCAGTTTACTGAACGTGTCGAACCCTTCCTGTCCGTGATAGTGGCCGAAGCCGCTGGCGCCGCTGCCTCCGAACGGCAGATCCTCCGCGGCGATGTACACAAGCGTGTCGTTCACGCAGGCCGCGCCGGAGACCGTCCTCTTCAGTACCGCATCGCGAGTCTTGCGCGACTTCGTGAAGATATACAGAGCCAGCGGCCGTTCATGATCGTTCACATAGCCGACGGCTTCGCCGATGGACGAGTAACTCTTCACCGGCAGCACCGGACCGAAGATCTCGTCGCGCATCACGGCCAGGTCGTCTGGCGGATCGATGACCAGCGTCGGGGCCATCCTTCGCGACGAACCGGTCTCCGGTCCGATGGTCACAATTCGGACGCCGCGGGCGCGGGCTTCATCGACATAGCCGCGCAATCGCGCCACGTGACGGTCATTGATCACCGAGGTATATTCGGGATTCTGCGCCGCCGAGGGCCAGTATTGTTCCACGGCCTTCCGCATTGCCCGGACGAACATGTCGAGCTGCGAGCGTTCCACCAGAGCGTAATCCGGAGCAATGCAGGTCTGGCCCGCGTTCAGGAACTTGCCGTAGGCGATATCCAGCGCCGCCGATTCGAGGTCCGCGTCCGGCGCCAGAATCACGGGCGACTTACCACCTAACTCGAGGGTGACCGGAACCAGGTTCTCGGCCGCGGCCCGCATCACATGCCGTCCCACCGCCGTGGATCCGGTAAAGAGCAAGTGGTCAAAGCGGAGCGAAGCGAATGCCCGCCCTGTTTCGGCATCGCCGGTGACCACGGTTACCAAGTCGCTAGGGAACGTATCGGCGATCAGCTTCGCCGTACGCTCCGAAGTCGCGGGAGTCAACTCAGACACCTTGATCATCACGCGATTACCCGCCGCGAGTGCGCCGGCGAGCGGAGCCATGGTGAGGAACATCGGGTAGTTCCATGGAGCGATGATGCCCACCACGCCCACTGGTTGAGGCATCACCCACGCCCGCGCGGGTTGCAGCGGCCATTCGATGTGCCGCGAGCGCTTCGCCATCCAGGACTTCGTGTTCTTGCGCGCGTGCCGGATGGCGTTCAGCGATACGAACAGTTCGGAGAACAGCACTTCCTGGCGGCACCGTCCGCCGAAGTCGCGTTCCAATGCCTGGGCGATGTCGTCCTGCGCCGCGAACAGCGCCCGCTCCAACCGTATCAGATTCTCGCGGCGTTCGTTTGCCGAAGGATAGGGATTATTGCGAAAAGCCTTTTTCTGTTCTGTCAGAAGGGGTTCAATGGGAGTTGAAATTGCAGTAGTGCTCATCTCGCACCTCCGCGAGCAAGCCTCTCCGCAAATTCTAGCGCGCTCACCAGGCTGGCGGTGGACGCCACTCCCTGCCAGGCGATATCGAAAGCCGTGCCGTGATCCACCGAGGTGCGGATGATGGGGAGACCCAGCGCGACATTCACGCCCGCTTCGAAGTCCAGGAGCTTGAGCGGGATGTGCCCCTGGTCATGGTACATGCACACGATCGCGTCGTAGCGCTTCTTGCGGACGGCGAGGTAGAACACCGTGTCCGGCGGAATGGGACCTTCCACCGGCATGCCCTGCGCGCGGGCCCACTCCACGGCCGGCTGGATCTCGTCGATCTCCTCGCGCCCGAAGAGGCCGCTCTCGCCCGCGTGGGGATTCAATCCCGCCACCGCGATCCGCGCATCCGGCTTCAACCGGCACACCGCTTCCGACGTCATCTGGATGATCTTGCGGACCCGGTCCTGCTTCGTCCGCTCGATGGCGGTCCGCAGTGAGACATGGGTGCTCACGTGCGTGACGATGAGCTGGTCCGACGCCAGCATGATGGTGACGTCCGACGCTCCGCACACCGCGCCGATCAACTCGGTGTGCCCGACGAATCCGGGATCGGAGAGTTGGGTGGCCTCCTTGTTCATCGGCAGCGTCACCATCGCGGCAATGTCTCCGCGCAGCGCGGCTTCGGCCGCCGCCACGACGTACGCGCGCGCCGCCGCTCCGGACTTGCGGTTGATGCGGCCGGGGGTGATGTCCTCCTCTTTCATGAGCCCGAAATCGAGCACGTTGAGGACATCCGGCTGCCAGTCGCAGGGACTCGCCGCAGCACGCAGGGGTACTCCGTAACTCAACCTGCGATTGCAGGAGGCGAGCACGTCCGCATCGCCGAACACGATCGCCGGGTGAGCGATCTGTCCCTTCTTGAAAGCATGCAGGACAATCTCCGGACCCACACCGCTCGAGTCGCCCATGGTGATGCCGAATATCATCGAATTCCCTCGATTATGCGCAGCAGCGTACGCTCGTCGCCGAAGCCGCCGGCCTTCGTGATCAGGGTCAGCGTCCGCCCTTGCGCTTCGATGCGAGAGACGGGCACGCCGGGCAGCAGTTCGCCGTACGGCCAGGCGATGCGACAACCCAGCGCTTTCAGTATCGCAGCCGCGGTATCGCCGCCGAAAACCACCAGCGCTCCGGCGGGCTGCTGTTCGAACATCGTGCGCACCTGTTCGCCGCACTGTCTTGCAACGTCGAGCGGATCGCCGCACAGCGCGTCGGGCAAGAGGTGAAGTGTCCACCCTTGGAGCCCGGTTTGCAGGGCATTCGCGGCTTGGGCACGGGAGACCGGATGGCGCGAGCCCACCACGATCAGCCCTCCCGATGCCTTCGGGATCGGCAGCGATGATGCTGCGCGCGTAACAGGCAGAGTCCGGGCCCAATGGCGCACGAATGCAGCGGTACCGGCAACGATCCGGGGACGCTGGTCCAAACTCGCGGCGACCGCCGCCAGATCGCCGTCGGATTCGCCGTCGTGGACGATGGCCAGGTCTCCAACGAGCGCGGCGATCGAGCTGTCCCGCACCGGATTGAGCGGGTCGCGGGCGAACGGAGTCTCGGCGAGGGGTACGCCATCGACGAACAGCACGCCTTTGCGGACGGTGCGGCCGAGGGCTGGATAAGCGGGCACATACACGATCTCGCGTTCCGGAAATTCGGCGATCAGCGCGCGCAGGGACTCGACGATCCGTCCGCGAAGGGTGGAATCCGTCTTGAGATAGATATGCCGGGGCCGGTTCGAGGCAACCGCGGCGCGGACGATCCGTTCGGCATCCGCCTCGCTGGCGTGCCGGGTCTCGAGGTTCAGGACCAGGGCGTCAGCGCTGCCTTCACCGTGCCCGTCCGCCGCGACAATGCAGCGGATGCCTTCAGCGGCGAGCTGGGCGCCGGTTTCGAGGGCCCCGGTGAGGTCGTCCGCCAGCGCCAGGATTTGAGGGGTGTCGTGCGAGATCATGAGTCGCTCGACCGTGCTGGGGGGCGGGATGCCATGTCCGTTATGTTCATGTTAGGGGAAGGGGGCTGATTAGTGGTCAGTGGCCGGTGGCCGGTGGTCAGTGCCTGACTCGTGGCCAGTGGCCGGTGGTCAGTGGTCAGTGCCGCTGCGGGTTCGTTCTCGGGTTCGTTTGGTTGGGCGGTTTCGGAGGGCTGGCTGGTGTAGTGTTCGGCCATGACCTCGGGTTCGTTTGGTTCCACGATGGGCTCGGTGGGCGGGAGGCGCTGGTCGCGTAACTGCATGAAAAGCTTGATTGCGCGATCGGACTGGGCAGCGAGCTGGCGGGCGTAGCGCTCCAGATTGGGCAGGACGGTGCTCTCCTTGAGCGACTTGGCCAAGGCCAGGGTCTGGCGGTCGAGCATGGGGATGGGGTCCCATTCGAGGTTGACTTCCGGGAAATCGGCGAGGATCTGGATTTTGAGGGTGCGGGCGTGCATCATCCAGGCCTGGCGCATCTGCCATTTGGCGTAGACGGCCTCTTCGATGAGGTCGTGTTCGGGCTGATCGCGGGGGGTGAATCGCCGGATGTAGTTACAGTGGAGCGACTGGAAGAGCTGGGCGTCGCCGTCGGAGAGAGTGAGGGATCGGGCGAGGAGTCCGTGGGTGACGGCGTTTTGGGAAGAGCGCTGTTTTCCTTCGGGCGTGACAGGGCCCTTGGATTTGGCGCCATTGGCGCGCGAGGCGGCGCTGCGGGCCTCGCTGGGCGGCGCCTTCGGCGCCGGGTTGTTCGGGTCTTTCGGTTTCTTCATGGCTTCCTTCTACCTTCACGATATAGGGCGGGTGGGGGAAGTCGTGGTATGTGGTTTTCGTATGTTGTTGAGGAGATGGGGAATATTTCGCTGAATTTTCTGTGAACCGCGAAAATCGGGGTATCGGATGTGATGGAGGGTGGCGGCCAGGAGAACGAGTCTGTCATCCACTTCGGTCACCGATCCCCTGAATCGGGCGGGTCGATCTTGGCGTTTGATTTAGTCGAAGATTTGGAACCCCGAAGACTACCTCGCTGCGGAAGACTGCTAACGCAGCATATGGGTGGAGTCACTATTGAGGTCGGGACTTCCGTTCGGGATTAATTGCCGACCGACTGGAGGAGCATGGCGGTCCCATAAACGTCTCTTTCATTGCTGCCTCAGAAACATCGCAAGGTTGGCCGTCCACTAAGGCTAAGACGAGGCGGGCATTGGCTGCGCTGCCTCCATCGGTTGGACCACCAAACGCGAGAGCGGCACATCGCATGGCACCCTGGCGCGACGCGTTGGCCGGACGTCAATTTGCCTATCATGACCCTTCGCCCCGACTGCGAAGAAAGTGCCGGGTAAGAAGACCGGTCTGCCTCTAAAGGATCTCCAGCGAGCACGGGCGGAGCGTCGGCGAGATCCATACGGTCAGCGACGGGCCGGTTCATTCGCGAGATCGCGCCGGGCGTTCTACTTCAGGGCCTCGTTGATCTCGATATCGCGCTTCAGGACTTCCGTCACCAGATCGGAAAGATTGACGCCACGCTGGCCGGCTTTCACAGAAAAGTACTCCCAGACACTCCTCTCGATGGACACCGGCATCAGCACCCGGGCACCCGGCGGAATGTGGTGGAGCCCGCGCACTCCTTTGCTGAAGGCGATTTCGGCAGGCATGTTGTCTTCCTTCGATTGATTGTTCATTAGGCTCCCTGGTCCTGTCCGCGCTCGGACTTCGTCGCTCTTCGCGCCGAGATCATCCGGATCTTGGTCGCGGCAGGGTCGGTATCGGACCAGAGATACACGACCGACAGGAGAACGCCGTTGCCGGCGATGCCAACTGAAAACCAACGGTTCTCGGTTCCGCTGTGCTCCACATCAGCCACGGTGAGCAGGTTTGGATCGAAGAATATGGTGGAAGCCAATTCAAACGCGATGCCGTGTTTTCGTGCGTTCGCATCCGCTTTGACCTCGTCCCCTCGAACTGGAACGGCTGCTCATTCACCACTCTCTCATACCACGCGGCCAGAAGCGTGCCCGGGCATTGTCGGTCCGGGCATTAGACAAGACGCCTTACTACGGCAATGACACGCGCAGGAACCCGACTTGCCTGCTGACGGAAAAACCTTTGGCGTAGGAGCTCATGATCACGCCGAAGTGGTTGATGCTAACGGCCACGGTTTAGGTTGCTCAGGGTGCATCGAACCGCATTGACGTAACCTCCGGCCAGCCCACGAAGGCCCGGGTGACAGGTCCAGTTGGGTGCCCGCAATCATGCCCTCGAGGTTTACGCTATATCCGCAAATACCGGCTGCGGCGCATTGGACTGGCAGGGGATTCAGCTTCGTTTTTGGGGAGAAGGCCCGGCGCGAATGGGTTCCGAGGTACCTCGCCGGACCTGTCTGCGGGCGGCCGTCCGAATCGACGAATCGCGGGGCGCGATCGCGTCAGACATCGCACGTCCCAACCACGCGTACCAGCGATGTGATAGTTGAAACCACTCACTACCAGTATTCCGGGCCTGGCCGCTTACCTGCTTGCGGGACGCACTGAACTCAGTTTCGTGCGTTTCGGATTCCGGCGGTGAGTTGCTCGGCGGCCTGTGTCACCGTCACAACCGCACGGGCGGCGAAATAAGTACTCCAATTAGAGCGCCTATTTTCGAGATAGCGCTTGGCGTGCGCCAACGCATCGCTGGAGGACACATGAGAACCGCGAAATGCCTTGTGCCTGTTGTTTTTGCAGCCTGCTCAGTCTACGGGGCGCCCATCACAGGATCGCTCTGGGTGGTATCCGACGCCACCGCGCAGAATGCCGTTTTCTCCAACATTCCTTTGACCGCGCCCGATGTGACGTTTGACGTGAATTCGCCGCTGAACTTCACAACCGCGGGTAGCAGAACCACGTTCCTGAATTCCGGCGGGGCATTTAACATCGTGGGATCGCCTGGTGTACTGGCCTCTTCAATCAGCCCCAGCCTCATCGAATTCACCGGCATGGTGACGGTCACGAACGGGCAAGGCTTCGCCGTTGGACACGATGACGGCCTCACGTTGGACATTGGAGGTGTGACCGTAATCGACGCACCTGGCCCAACGGGGCCCACGGTGACAACGCGTACTTATTCGGGGCCGTCGGGAACTTTTCCGTTCCGCCTCGTGTACGGCGAATGTTGCGGAGGGGCGGCCGTACTTCGCGTCGGCCTGCCTTTCCAACCGACTCCTCAAACCTCGACGCCCGAACCGGCCACGCTGGCGATGACCGCAACAGGTCTGTTGCTCGCGGCGGTGCGGGTCGGACGCCGCCGGCGCTCGTAGCGGGTCTGGGCCGTTACTTGACGTATATGGAATGCTCCGGCGCGCTCAATACGCGCCGAGCGCTCGAACACCCCTACGCCGTAACACTCCAGATTCGCGTCGAATGCAGGGTAGCCGTATCGGTCGCAGAACAGGCGCCTGCGCTCGCGATCCGCGACGAGGCGGACCGATCAGCCTTCGACACCGAGTGCCTTCGCCTTGGCGCCCGGCGACACCGTGGCCCCCGCAGGTCGTTTTGATTGGCGAAGTACTCGCGAAACGGACGCGAACCGACCCGCAACGAGCGGCACATTGGCCGCCTCAGGGAACCGGCAGCGCTTCTTCCAGACACAGCAGTCAAGAAAAGTTGTGAACGGCGGCGCAGCGAACGGCGAGTTCGTCCAGTTCGTTCTCTCAGAGGAGAAGGGCGACGGAGGGGTCGATGGCAGGAGCCCTGCGATAAGGTTGAAGTAGTACGCTACAAGCAGAGCTTAATAGCCAGGAGGAGCACGGGACCGGCCGGTTCTGGCTTCACCTGGAAAGGCAGAACCCGAAATCATGAACAAACAGCGTTCCGCGCTGTCGCTCCTGTTGCTGTGCTTCACCGCCCGCCAGGGGTATCCCGAGAATATGAAGACCGAAGAGTGCCACATACAACTGCCGGGGATCACCTTCACCCGATCGCTCAATCAGGCCGCCGCTCATGCGCGCGTCGAGAATGGAAGGATCACTCTCGCGAGTGAAGCGAGGCGCGACAATTTCCGCGACCCGGATGGGAAGGTGTCCAAACACACGGCGCCCGTGCTCTTGACCGAGGTCGATAACAGGCAGCCCTTCACGCTGACGGCCAAGGTGACACCGACGTTCCTGAAGACCTATGACGCCGGAACGCTCTACATTTATGTGAAGGAGGACCTCTGGCTGAAGATGGCGATGGAGATGGATGAGCGCCAAAAGACCAGGATGGTCAGCGTTCGCACCATCGGGACCTCTGATGACAACAACCACGACGTCATCGAGACGAAGAGTGTCTATATGAAGATCTCTTCGAACTCGAAGACTGTGGGGTTCTATTACTCGCTGGACAGGAAGAGCTGGCAGTTGATTCGCGTTTTCAAAAACGACTACCCGGCGTCGATATGGGTGGGGATCAGTGCGCAGTGCCCGCTGGGCGAAGGAACCTCGTCGGTCTTCGAGGACATATCGCTGACCAAGCAGAGCATCTCGGACTTCCGGCTCGGGATCTGATCTCGTTCGCCTCGAGTAGCTCGCCGGGTCGAGCTGACGGCTCTAGTGAGAATTGCCTCACGCAATTTCGCCATGCGCGGCATCAACGATCACGGTTGAGGCCAACGGCTTAGGCCGGTTCATCTCAGGTTCAGCGGGCCGATCGACTGCCGCACCGGTCAAGGTCAACGCGGATGCGGGCGGCGGCCAATCTTCCTCACGCCGCAGTTGAACGCCGCTTCAGTTCCTCATGTATCGGAAAGCCTGTGTTGAAAGCCAGCCGCGTGGGAACTTCCCGGATCGCGATCGGATCAAAGCCGTGATATTGCTTCCGCTTGCTCCAGCCATCGAGTTCAGCGGGAAAGATCACGTACCCGGTCTCCGGAGTGTAGGCGATCCAGTGCTGATGATCATCAGAACTTACGTACAGCCTTGTCATGGTGTAGCTCCCGTAGCCTTTGCTATCGTGCCGACGCCCGCGCCCGCGGGAGACGATGATCCGCACGAGACGGCGGCTTCGGCCTGGCACCCGGTTCAACAACAATGCCACGCCGCATCCCAAGTACCTGGTTCACCGCATCCAGCAGCCCTGTTAGGGTGAAGGGCTTTAGCAACTGAGCATAGCCTGCAAGAGTGTGCCGCAGCCGCGGCGTGATCACCAGAATCTTTGCTTGTGGACATGCCGCTGTGAAGAGTTCGAGGAGTTGGATCGCCATCGTTTCGAACATCGACACGTCAATGATCAGAAGGTCGAGGCTGGCACCCGTTCTCTCAACTACCCGCACGGCGGCGGGAAGGCTCTCCGCAGTGGATATTTCATGCTGTCGGGCATCACACAGCAGGTTGTACAAACGCCGCAATGACAGCGGCTCATCGTCCATTACCAGAATCTTCGGCATTTGGGACTCCCAGATGTTGATCTTTGGTGTATTGTACTGCCGAAACCCCGAGATTCTCATCGAAACCTGAGAGATTTAATTTATTCCCTCCGTCCCAGGCGATTACGGTGTGAACTTAAAGAGCCATCCGCAGAAAATGACGATCACGCGATACAAGGCGGAAACCCCTCACCTTCGAATTCCAAGATTCGCTGTTTGGATTTGCCAAGATGGCGAGCTTCAACGCAAGCTTCATCGGGCTGGCGGTGGCGGCAGCCTGGCAGGATGATGAGAGGCGTTAGCAATTAGGGACTTGCAAAACTCGGCAAACCGGCTTGCTGACGCGCGCGGCTCAGAAGGCCCGCGTAACAGCAAACGACTTACCGAGCCACGACCGCATTACAGAACGTAGGCGAAACCGCCTCAGCTCAGGGAGTTACAGGGCTTGATGGGGGGCAGGCCGTTGGCCCGTCGAGCCAACGCCCTCGCGCGCCCGAGGCGCGGCTACCAATAAAACTTCGCGGCGAGTTGTATCAGGCGCGGGGGGCGGCTGGATGAAATGCGGCCGAAGTTCGAGCCTGCACCGGCATTGCCGTTAGGCTGGCCGAACTGGGCGTGATTCCAGGCATTGAACATTTCCGCCCGAAACTGCAGCCTGGTTTTCTCTCGGGCCAGAATGAACGATTTAGCCACGCCAATATCCCAGTTGTCGATCCCGGGGCCGGCGATCACTGTGGGACCGCTATTGCCGAAATACCCTACTTGCGGTACCGAGAAACACGCGGTATCGAACCACAGAAAACCGTTATCGCGGATGTGGTTGGAGAGTTGGCCGCTGCGGCCGTCACAAACACGGTTCGGAAGCGGATTGATAAATGGGCTGCCGGTCTGATTGGGCGCCGACAGTATCACCGGCTGCCCTGTGGCGAAGGTGGCGATAGCCGTGAAGGTCCATCCGCCCGCTGCCACATCGGCCCACCGCGGCATTCTCGCGCCATAGCGCTGCCCACGGCCGAAAGGCATGTCCCAAACCAGGCTTCCCACAGCGCGGTGGCGCACTTCGAATGTAGCCGGTCCTTTCGAACAGCTGCGACAACCCGATATTTGGTTGTAACTGGTGAGACTGGCTTGCCATGTATCGGTAAGCGCTTTGGCGAACGCGTACTCAAAGCGGACGTTGAGTCCGTAGGCAGCGCGGTGCTCATATTTGGCAATGACTGCCTCATAGGAAGCATTCCCGCTGCTCTCGCCAAACAGGATCAGGCCATATCGCGGCCAGGGCCTGGTGGCCGGCGAGCAGAACAGGTCCCGAGTGGGATGGCATTGAGAAAGATCCAAAACATTCGACAGCCTGTGTCCACTCGACCCCAGGTAATCCAGCTCAACCGAGTCGCTATGGTTGATGCTGTGTTGCAGGGACACGTTCCACTGACTCAGGTAAGTCGTCGGCATGGTTGGATTGAGAGCTGTAACAACCGTACCGGGAGGCAGACTCGCCGCATAGGTCGCCGTAAGTCCCCCGGATGGGGCGGGCGGAAAAATGTTTCGCCCCAACGCATATTCCGGCAGGGGGTTCGCCAGCGAATTCGTGAAGCCGCTGCCCGCTCCGACGGGCGATCCGCCGACGAGCGGATAGGGCGCCAAAGCCCACGGAAACTCCGAGTAGTAGATTCCCGCTCCGGCTCGGATGACCGTCGCCTGGAGAAAGTCGGGCCTCCAGGCGACTCCCAGGCGGGGAGCGAAATTGTTTTTATCGGTGGCAATTGGTTGGAGACCGATCTGCCCAAGTCCCGCGTAGACGGGTAAGCCAGTCTGTGTATCGAAGGCATGGACATTGCCCTGGGCCCAGCCTTGAGCGGCGGGGGGCGTTTCCAGAAACCAGGAAAGCCCATAGTTCAGCGTCAGATTGCGGGTAAGCTTCCAACTGTCCTGGAAGAAGGGAGCAAACTGTGTCCCCCGGAACTGCACGACGGGCAGACCGGTCAACGTACCGGTTACCGGAAAGCCCAGGAGAAAATCGGCAAAGGAATCGCCCGTATTCGCCAGCGGCACCGTCTGCCCCATAGAATTGATGGTCAATTGAGCGGTGAATGCGGGCTGGAACGACAGGGTGCCCAGTGCCCCTGCGTTTCCGTTCAGGTGCCATCCACGGCGGTAACGCAGTTCCGCTCCGAAGGCGAATGTGTGTCCTCCTTTTATGTACATGAACTCGTCATTGAATTGCCAGGTGTTATCGCGGTTCCCGACGTTCACTGTTGGATCTGCCGAAGGAGGAATATCCTTGTAAGTTAATGGCTGTGATTCCCTCCTGTGAAAAGGTATTGGCAATACCGATGTCCGCCAAAAGGGGACCCATGTTCCGGGCCTCATTCCCCCCAATCGCCGTGGCGCGTATGAAACCGGCACGCAGGGTATTGACGGCGCGCGGACTCACGGTCCATACATCCTGCAAGGTGGCCAATTGCGATCCGCTCAGATACAGGAGTCCGCTGAACGGGTACAAGCCCGGCTGATCCGACGGCGCGTCTTGCCAAAAGACCTGGGTGGACAACTGATGACGCGTGGTCAATGCCGCATCCAATCTCAGGCCACCTTGATTGTCCCGCAGTGTGGTTCTGGGAGTTCCCTGGATGTTGCTGGGAATGGCCGCGAGGCTGGAACCCGGCCGGTAGTAGTTCAGCAAATTGACCGCTACCGGGTTGATACGAGTTAGGGGAATCGAGTCATTTTGGAATGACTGGCGGGTTCCGGAAGAGGAGTTATAGCTGGCCGGATCGTAGATGGTACGTCCTGTCTCGGAGAAATTCCCTTCGAACATTGTGTTCGTCGGGCTGAATCCCGACACAGTGAAGGCCGTCAGTTCGCGGAGTCCTTCATAGAAACCGTGAAACCATATCCGGTCTTTCCGCAACGGCCCGCCGAGCGCGAAGCCGAATTGGTTCCGCTTCAGGTCTTCTGTCTGGCCGGCGAAGAAGCTCCTGGCGTCTAACTCGCGGTTTCGGAAAAACTCGAACGCTTCGCCATGGAATTGATTGCTGCCGCTCTTAGTGACGATGTTGACTGTCGCCGGCGCCATCCCCTGGTCGGGCATGACGAAGTTTTCCTGCACCTTAAATTCATCAATACCGGCAACGGAGGGGCTAACTGCCAGTTCTCCGTCCCGTGATCCCTTGATATTCAGGCCGTTAAGGGAGTAACCCACGGTAAAAGGAAGCGTCCCGGGAAGAACGATGGTGCGGTCGCGCGGCCCAACATTGGTTGCGAATAAATTGCTGGACGAGCTGAGTTCGACAGCCCCGGCTGTTAACTGCGACAATTCCAGGAAATTGCGGCCGTTCAGGGGGAGTTCCCGCACCCGGGCGGAGTCCACTACGGAACCAAGGGTATTCGACTCAGCGTCGAGTTCGGTTGTGGTTGGCAGCACGACGGTGACCGTTGTGCGAATTTCCCCGAGATGTAGAGTGATGACGACCGCGGCCTGTTCGCCCACCTGGATTCGCAGCCCGCTCATCAGCCCCACGCTGAAGCCCTCCTTCTCGGCGCGGAGGGAATAGACACCCGCAAGCACCCCCGAGAACAGGAATGAACCATCCTGCCCGGCTTCGGATTGGCGGACCAAGCCCTTGGATTCCTCGGTCAGCGTCACTCTGGCTCCGACTATCGTGGCCCCGGACTCGTCCTGAATTGTGCCGCCCAACATCGCCATGCCGGGCATACCCTGTCCATAAGCGCCAGACACCAGGAGCAAGGCAAGCGAAAGCTTGAGGGTTCTCAGACCCCCTTTGCCGTAAGATCCAGTTGAAGCGGCTACTGGATTTTTGGTCTGCAAGTCTTTCGCAGCTTGCATCATACTGGATAATTAGTCGCGCGTCACCGTATAAAAGGTTACAACACCGTGAGTATTCGGTCCGAAATGTGGGAAGTCCTTCGACGTACGGCCCACGCTTTACGCCTGCGCGGCCCGCTCGAGACCGATTCAACTGCCCGCATGCTGCATGTTCTGGTTTTGGCTTTAACCATATGGTTCGGGTTCTGGAGCATAGTCCTGCTGCCTTATGGGAATACATCGGCCAAGTTGCCCTTCATACTCTTGGCCGAACTGGGTCCGGTCACCTCGCTGGTCCTACTTCGTTTCGGTTCATTCCGGGCGGCTGCCTGGATGTATCTGGCCGGTACATGGGTGTGGGCCACGGTATTAGTTGCGGTCAGCGGCGGGATTCGCAGTCCGGATCAGATCATTTACGTTTCTCTACCGATACTTGCCACGTGGGTGCTTGGCTTCAGAGCCGCGTTGTGGACCGTGGGCGCATGCCTCGCCAGCGATCTTGCGTTCGCCTGCATCGAGTACGGGGGCGTAAACCTGGCGCGCGTTCTTCCTCTTACACCATTAGGCATATGGGCCACTATGCTCCAAGTCATCCTGATTGGGGCCGTGCCGGTGGCTCAAATCTTACGCACTCTCCAGGACACGCTGGCGAAGTCTCGCCGCGCCGAGCAGGAATTGCAGGTATACAGGGAGCATTTAGAGCAGTTAGTGCAGCAGCGGACGGCAGAAGTAGTGGAGGCCCGGGATCAGGCGCTGGCTGCCAACAGAGCCAAGAGCGCGTTCCTGGCTAACATGAGCCACGAGTTGCGCACTCCCTTGAATGCGATCCTCGGTTTTTCCGCCATGGTTCGCGCCGATGCCGCTCTGTCGGACAAACATCGCAAGGACCTCGCAATCGTCGGAAGCAGCGGAGAGCACCTGCTGAGGCTTATCGACAGCGTCCTGGACATGGCGAAGATCGAGAGTGGCGGCATGGATGTGGAGAACGCAGCGGTCGATCTTTACGGCCTCTTGAACGATATGGCGACCATGCTCCAAGAGCGTGCCCGAACAAAGAACCTGACGCTGTTGCTCGAGATTCATCCGCAGACTCCCAGATTCATTCGCTGCGATTCCGGCAAACTCCGGCAAATACTCACGAATCTGCTCGGCAACGCCGTGAAGTACACAGAAGAGGGGGGAATCGTACTGCGGGCGGGCGCCAAGCCGGGAGAGTCCCCCAAAGATCTCACCCTGATTTTAGACGTGGAGGACACCGGCATCGGGATTGCAGCGGAGGATCAGGCTCGGATATTCGATCCATTCGTTCAAGCCGGAGGCAAAAGGGCCATTAAAGGGACAGGACTGGGGCTTGCGATCTGCCGGCATTTCGTGCGGCTCCTGGGGGGAACCATTCAATTAGAGAGTACTCCCGGGCGAGGTTCGCGATTCTGCGTCGAGATCCCCGTGCAGACGGCCGAAGCCTCCGAAGCGATTGTCGAAAGTCCCGTGGTGCAACTGGTGATCGGGCTGGAACCGGGCCAGACTGACTACCGAGTACTGATTGTCGAAGATCAAAAGGAGAACTGGCTACTGCTGGAACGGCTGTTACAAACGGTCGGGTTCCAGGTGCGGGTGGTGAACGACGGCCGCCAGGCAATCGAAGCCTTTGAGAAATGGCGGCCCCATTTCATCTGGATGGACATTCGCCTTCCGGTTTTGAGCGGATCGGAAGCCACGGCGCGCATTCGTGAACTCAAGGGGGGCACGGAGGTCAAGATCGTGGCAGTTACGGCTTCGGCTTTCAGTTCCCAGCGTGAGGAATTGCTCAAGGCGGGGTTCGACGACTTCCTCCGCAAACCATATCGCCTTCAGGAGATTTTCGATTGCCTGGCCCGGCATCTCGGGGTCCGTTATCGCTATGGGGCTGGGGAGCAGGCAGCCGCGGGGGATCTGTCAGGCACACTGCGACCGGAGGACCTCGCGGCGCTTCCAGCTACTCTTCGGGACGAATTGAAGAGCGCGGTAATCAACCTGGACGCGGAGCAGATCGCGCTGGTGGCCGGGCAGATCTCCCGGCAAAACGCCGCACTCGGGAGTGTGTTGGCCGGACTGGCCAGTCAACTTTCATTCACTCCGATTCTGAAGGCGCTCGAAAGCTGCGAGAGGGGCGTCCTGAAAGCCGGCCATTGATGCGTGTGGCGGGCGATGCCGGTGCGGACCGGACCGTTACACCCGGACCCTATGCGACAGGAGCAGGTCTGGTGCACGAGGAAACTGTACCCCTTACTACGATCAATGTTGGTTCCTAAGACGACTGAACTGCTGGAGTAATACGTGAACTCTCGTGCCGCCTGGCAGTTAAAAATTTCCTAATGTTTCTTCTTGACTTGAGTATAGGTCTCGCTTAATATTGAAACCCTGCGACTATTCCGCCCCGAGCGGGAGACATTGGAGGGACGCGGTACCCATTCAACCACGGCGGCAATGACAACCGGTTCGGGCGGCCTGGGAAACATCGCCCCAACCAGAGTCGCCTTGCCCCAACACAATCAGGCGAATCGAGGGAGGTCGTACGATGCCCAGCGCACTCAGCTATCCAGGAGTGTATGTCGAAGAGATTCCGAGCGGCGTCCGAACTATTACAGGTGTCGCAACGTCGATCACCGCGTTCATTGGACGTGCGCAGCGCGGTCCGGTAAATCAAGCCACTGTCATCAACAGTTATGCCGACTACGAGCGTCAGTTCGGCGGGTTGTGGCTCTCCAGCACGATGAGTTTCGCGGTCCGCGATTTCTTTCTGAACGGGGGCAGTCAGGCGCTCATCGTGCGGCTCTATCATGCAGACCCAGGCTCGCCGAACGCGAACCCGGTTGTGCCCGCGCCGGGAACCGTGGCCCAGCTTGCGGTGGGCGACGTCAACATTCAGGCCGCGAACGAAGGTAAGTGGGGCGTTGCTCTCAGAGCGACGGTGGACACGGATAAGTTGTCGAGCGATGTTGCCGCAGCCATGGGAGTTGCGGTCGCGGATCTGTTCAATCTCACGGTGACAGATACGGGCACGAACGCATCCGAACGATATGTGAACGTCACGCTGAAAGACAGCCCTCGGCGGGTGGACCGCGTGCTCAAGGGTTCCGATCTGGTCCGTTACAACGGCGTGCCGGACGGGACGAAGAGTCCCAAGGCGGGTTCAGATGCCCTCGGCACGCTCGAGCAGGCGTTGGCGGCTGCCCAAAAAGCACTCACCGACAAACAGAACGCCGACCCGTCCGCCGATGTGACCGCCGAGAAGAAGGCGGTCAGCGATGCGAAGCTGGCGCTGGACGACGCCGTCACAAAGGCCCTGGCCGCCGTCTCCGACGGATTGTGGCTTGCGGTTCTGGACTTTCTGCCGGCCAACGGCCAGGTCAACAAGCAGGGCCTGTATGCCCTTGAGCAGGCTGACCTGTTCAATCTTCTTTGTATTCCGCCCTACCACTCGCCTGTCGATGCGGTGGATATCGACCCGAACCTGGTGTCGGCCGCCGCGGCCTATTGCGAGCAACGCCGCGCCATGTTGATTCTTGATTCGCCCGTTGGCTGGACGAGCGCGCCCAGCGCGTTACAGGGATTCAACGATCCCAACAACGACAACGTCGGCACGCGCAGCCGGAATGCCGCGCTGTATTTCCCGCGGCTCAAAGAAGCGAACCCGCTGCACGATAATGCACTCGAAGTGTTTGCCGCGTGCGGCTCGGTGGCGGGCATCTTCGCCCGCACCGATTCCGCGCGCGGAGTATGGAAGGCGCCGGCCGGTCTGGATGCGACGGTTAACGGCGCTCCGGCCCTGAGCGTAACTCTCACCGACGCGGAAAACGGGCAGTTAAATCAGCTGGGTGTCAACTGTCTCCGCTCTTTCCAAGTCGGCGGCCGGGTGGTTTGGGGCGCCCGAACGCTGCGCGGCGCCGACCAACTCGCGGACGAGTACAAGTACGTGCCGGTCCGCCGCACCGCGCTGTTCATCGAAGAAAGCCTGTACCGAGGCCTGAAGTGGGTGGTGTTCGAGCCGAACGACGAGCCGCTGTGGTCGCAGATCCGGCTCAACGTCGGCGCGTTCATGCACAACATGTTTCGCCAGGGCGCCTTCCAGGGCAGTTCGCCCCGCGATGCCTATTTCGTCAAGTGCGACAAAGAGACAACAACCCAGAACGACATCGACCTCGGGATCGTGAACGTGGTGGTCGGGTTCGCGCCCCTGAAGCCGGCGGAGTTCGTCGTCATTCAGATTCAGCAGATCGCTGGACAAATAGAGGTCTGAGCCGGAGCCAGCACAGGAGGGACCCGTCATGGCGCAATTTACCGTCAACGCTCAGCGTTTCGATCCGTACAAGAATTTCAAATTCCGCGTGAAGTGGGATAGCAAGTATGTCGCCGGTGTCAGCAAGGTGAGCGCGCTGAAGCGTACCACTGAGGTGGTAAAGCATCGCGACGGCAGCGATCCAAGCAGCAGCCGCAAGTCGCCGGGCCGCACGGAATACGAGGCCATCACATTGGAGCGCGGCGTCACCCACGACAAAGAGTTCGAGCAGTGGGCGAATAAGGTGTGGAACTACGGGCAGTTGCTCGGGTCCGAATCCTCGCTCGCGGATTTTCGGAAAGATATCATCATCGAGGTCTACAACGAGGCCGGCCAGCTTGCCATCGCCTACAAGGTTTACCGCTGCTGGGTCAGCGAATTCCAGGCGTTGCCCGATCTAGATGCGAACGCGAACGCCATCGCCATCCAGCATCTGAAGTTGGAGAACGAGGGCTGGGTCCGCGATACCGAAGTGGCCGAACCCAAAGAGCCTACGTTCACCGATCCGGCGTAGCGAGGAGGCGTTGTGAATTCCGCTGCCTTGCTGGCGGCCTGGGAAGAGGGCCTGTCGCAGCCGGCGCCTCAACGCGCCGTATCTTTGCTTGCCGCCGCGTGCCCGGAGCATTCGGAGGACGAATGGGCTGAGGCTACAATCGGCGAGCGTGATGGCCGCCTGCTGCGCTTGCGCGAGCAACTCTTTGGTTCCCGGCTGGATGCCACGGCCCAATGCCCCGAATGTTCCGAACGGCTGGAGCTTTCGTTCAGCACTGACGACATTCGTGTGTCAGCTCCGGCCGATTCAGGTCTGGTGGCCGCCGCTGAGGGCTGCCAGGTGCGGTTTCGCCTTCCGAACAGCATTGATTTGCTGGAGGCGGGCCGGTCTGTGGATCCGGAGCGAGCCCTGCTGGCGCGATGTGTCAGCGATACGAACGTGGCCTTGTTACCGCCCGAAGTGGTGCGAACCGTCGCCGAGCGCATGGCCGAAGCGGATCCGCAGGCAGACGTTCAGATCGCGCTGTCGTGCCCGAACTGTGGTCACGGCTGGTCGATGCCGTTCGACATCGTGTCGTATCTGTGGGGCGAAATCGAGGACTGGGCGCGCCACCTGCTCATCGAGGTGCATTCGCTCGCGTCGGCGTATCACTGGAGCGAACAGCATATTCTGGCGATGAGCCCGCGCCGCCGCCGGATGTATCTGGATATGGTCGGAGCGTAGGCCCATGGCTGATTTTCTCTCGCGATTGCTGGATCGAAGCTTCGACCGGACGCCGGTTCTGACGCCGCGGCGGGCATCGCTATTCGAGGTTACCTCTCCCTCCCTCGCCACCGAAGACATGCCCGGACAGATCGCCAACACGCCGTCCGTAGAACCGGTGCGGCCGCCCGCGATCGAGCGGCAATCAGGCCCGCTTCAACCGTCCGGGCCTCCCACAACGGAGCGAATTACGGAACGAACCCAGTTTCTCGACCGACCGGCGCACTCTAAAGTCGAGGAAACGAACCCAACACCCGAACGCGTTCTACGTGAGGTCAATGAGATCAGGACAGTCGAGCGGATCGAACCGGTGCCGATCGCCCCCCATCCGGTTCCGACCTCCGTCCTCCGTTGAGCCTGCCCGAGGGTTGCGGATCCCGGCACACCCGGCAGAGCCGGCTGCGCCGTCACTGAAACAAAAGCCGGAGCCAGTGCCGCGGCCTCCATTGAAGCCGTTCCCCGCACCGCGCTCCACGACATCACAACCAGCGCCGTTCAAGATGCCCGCGATACCGCGCCCCGCACTGCCGCAACTCGCGCCGCCAGAGCCCACGATTCAGGTCACCATCGGACGCATTGAGATCCGGAGCGCGGCACCGGGGACGCCTTCTCGCGTACCGAAACCGGCCACTCCGAAGTTGAACCTGAACGATTATCTACGGTCCCGCAACGGAGGCGCCGCATGAGCAGTGCCCTGGCCATCGCCGCCGTCACCGCCGCCCTCAAAGATTTGCTGAACGACGGCCTGTTGAATCACGACCTGTCGTCCATTGGCAGCTTCAGCGTAACGGCCACACCGCCCGACCGCATCACCACCGGCGCGAACGAGCCCAATCAACTGAACCTTTTCCTGTACCAGGTGACCGCGAACGTCGGGTGGCGCAACGTTGACCTCCCATCGCGCGATGGCAATGGAGCGCGCGTCAGCAACGCGCCGCTCGCGCTGAATCTGCACTATATGCTGAGCGCGTACGGCTCGCAGGACCTGAACGCCGAAATCCTGCTGGGCTACGCGATGCAACTCCTGCACGAGACTCCGGTGCTGAGCCGCGCGCAGTTGCGCACCGTGTTAGGCGCGCCATCGCCGGTGGACGGATCCATTCTGCCGTCGCCGTTCGGCACCATGCCGGCGGTGGACCTCGCGGATCAGGTGGAACTGATCAAGATCAGCCCCGTGTTCCTGACCACCGAAGAGCTATCGAAGATGTGGACCGCGATGCAAGCGCGGTACCGGCCCACTATGGCGTACATGGTCTCGGTGGTGCTGATTCAACTGGCGGGCGGCGCTCGTTCGGCTCCGCCCGTGCTCACGCGCGGCAAAGACGACAGCGGCCCCGTGGCGCTCGCGGCTCCTTTTCCGACTCTTCTGGGCGTGCGTCCCGCCGCATCCGATTCGCTGCCGGCGATGCGGTTGGGCGACGACCTGATCGTGACGGGAACGAACCTGGACGCTCAGGGAACCATGACGGCAATCTTCGAGAACGCCCAGGCCGGGGTGGTCCAGGAGATGACCCCGGCGCCCGCGACATCGCCCGGCACGTTGAGCCTCCACATACCGTCCACGGCTGAGAATGCGAACGCGATGAACGAATGGGCGGCGGGCATGTACACTCTCACGCTGCGCGTGCAGCGGCCGAACATCCCCGCGTGGACGACCAACAGCGTGCCGGTCGCGCTGGCGCCCCTGATCACCGTCAGCCCGAACAGCGCCGCACCCGGCGACATCGCTTTGACGGTCACATGCACGCCGCGCCTGCTGCCCGATCAGGAGCCGCACACAAACCTGCTGTTCGGTTCGCAACCGCTGCAGCCGGACTCGATCGACACTCCCGCGGACGCAACTCAACCGACCACTCTCCAGTTCACCGCTCCGTCGATCGCGGCCGGCGATTATGTGGCTCGTCTGCGTGTGGAGGGTATCGATAGCCTGCCCGTGACACTGTCCGGATCGCCCCCCAAGCTCAGCTTCGATTCGAATCAGAAGGTGAAGGTCGCATGAGCACGGAAGAATGGCAAAGCGCGAATAACCGGTATCTCGCGGCATCGCTCGAATGGCTGCGACTGCGCCTGCAGCGTCTCGCTCCGGAGGAGCCGCTGATTGCGGTGACGGAGCCCGCGAAGCCGGTGGAGCCATCGGAGGTGATTCATCGCGGCCGCCTATCGCGGTGGTTCAGTCGCGACGACGAGGTTCCCGACAACCTGCCGTTACTCCCGGAGGCGACACCGGCGTCACCCAGACTGGACGAACGAATCGGGAGGGCATTTGAAGAGCGGGAGGCAGCGGCGCAACTGGATCCGCCGCCGGCACTGGTCACCCTGGCGCAGCGTTTTGGGCTATCGCAATTTGAACGGGATGCACTGCTGTTGTGCGCCGCGGTCGAGTTCGATCCGTCCTTCACGTCGTTATATGCGAGGGCGCAGGGCTCGACGGCTCGCACCTACCCCACCTTTGCCCTGGCACTCTCGGCTCTGGAGAAGGCCGAGTGGGAGGCCGTCTCGGCCCATCGGCCTCTACGCTATGCGCATTTGATCGAGGTGAACCAGCCCGGCGCGACACCGCTGACTTCGAGTCCGCTGCGCGCGGACGAACGCGTCGTCGATTATCTGAAAGGCCAGAACTCGCTGGACGAACGGCTCTCGACCCTGCTCGCGCTGGTTGACGAATCAGAGGCGCAGGTCTCGGAATCGCAGCAGGCGGTGGCTGACGATATTCTCCGCCGTTTGGGCGATGCGGTGACAGAGTCCGTAGTGCCCGTCGTTCAAACGGCGGGAACGGACCCCGGGAGCAAACTGGCAGTAGCGCGACAGGTCTGTTCCGCGCTGGAGCGCCAACTATTTCAGATCCCGGTGGAGGCACTTCCATCGCAGATGGCGGAAATCGAGACGCTGGCCCGGTTGTGGGCACGCGAGAATTTCCTCACTCCGGTGGCCCTGTATCTCAGCGCCGAGGGCCTGGACAGCGCGCAAGATTCGACTGCGTTGCAGCGCTTTCTTTCGCGGCAGGTGGGCCTGGTGTTCGTCGGCATTCGGGAGGCACCCGTCCGTTTCGGCGGGCCAACGTTTACGGTGGAGGCCGGCAAGCCGACTCCGGGCGAGCAGTATGACGCTTGGGTCGGCGTACTCACCGGGCAGCAGGCCGGCGAGGAGACGGGTCGCGCGGCCGAGATGCTGTCCGGGCAGTTCGACCTGAACCTCAGGGACATACAGGCTGCCGCCGAATCGGCCGCATCGGACGAGCATGGGTCCGTCACAGAGCGCTTGTGGACCGCCTGCCGCGACCTGGTCCGGCCGCGACTCGATACGCTCGCTCAGCGTCTCGATGTGAAGGCGACATGGGACGATCTGGTTCTGCCCGATGAGCAACTGGGGTTGATGCGGCGCGATCGCGGCGCAGGTTCGCGAGCGGCATCGCGTGTACGACGAGTGGGGATTCGCATCGAAGATGAACCGCGGGCTTCGGGATCAGCGCGCTGTTTACGGGCGAGAGCGGCACAGGGAAGTCGATGGCCGCGGAGGTGATCGCGAACGACCTCCAACTGAACCTGTACCGTATCGACCTCTCGGCGGTGGTGAGCAAGTACATCGGCGAGACAGAGAAGAATCTGCGCAAGCTGTTCGATGCGGCCGAACAGGGTGGCGCGATCCTGTTTTTCGACGAAGCCGACGCGCTGTTCGGCAAGCGCAGTGAAGTGAAAGACAGCCACGACCGCTATGCGAACATCGAGATCAATTACCTGCTGCAGCGGATGGAAGCCTTCAGAGGGCTCGCGATCCTGGCCACCAATTTGAAGACGGCGCTCGACCCGGCGTTCATGCGGCGGCTGCGGTTCATCGTGAATTTCCAGTTCCCGGGAGTAAAGGAGCGAAAACAGATCTGGCAAAAGGCGCTGCCGGCGCAGACGCCGAAGGATCGTCTGGATTACGACCGTCTGGCGCGCGTGAACATGACAGGCGGCAACATCCACAGCATCGCGCTGAACGCGGCGTTTCTCGCGGCCGAAAAGGGTCAGGCCGTAACCATGCCGCTGGTGCTGGCCGCGGCGCGGACCGAGATGCGCAAACTCGAAAAGCCGTTCAGCGAGGCGGAGTTCAAAGTATGAACATCAGCCTGCACATCGATCGCCTGGTGATGGACACCTCGCTCAGTCCGGCGGGGCGGAAGGCATTTCAAGGCGCGCTCCAATCGGAGTTGACTCGTCTGCTGTCGCGCGGAGGTGTGAGCCGGAGTTTTCAATCGGGCGCCGCAGTCCCGGAAGTGCGCGTGGATGCGCTGCGTAGGACCGGGCGGGAGAGCCCAGCCGACCTCGGCGTGGAGGTGGCGCGGACGGTGTACGGGGGATTGAAGAGGCCGGACGGGCGGTAAGGGAGAGTGTGACGACGAAGACCCAACTGGCGCAGCAAACCGGGCTGACGCCTCCGGTCCACGATGGGCTGCTGCAGCGCAAGTGCGCCTGCGGCCAGCACACCGTGGCAGGCGGCGAGTGCGACCAGTGCCGGAAGGACCACGAGGCTCCACCGGCCGTGGGTGACGTTCTGGCCGAACCTGGGCATCCGCTGGATGCGGACACGCTCGACTTCCTCGAGCCGCGGATGGAGCAGGACTTCTCCCACACGCCCGTGCGCGTGTCTACGAAACCGGCCGGCGGGATCAGCGTGGCGAGCGAGCACGACCCAGCGGAAGCCGCCGCGGACGCGGTGGCCGAGAGGGCCATGACGGAACCCGCGCCCATCAGCAGGGGCGGGGCGGACCTCAGCCGGGTACGGGTCCACACGGGCTCGCGCGCCGAAGTTGCGTCGCAGGCGGTGAACGCTCGGGCGTTCACCGTGGGCAATCACGTCGTCTTCAACGCAGGTGAATACCGGCCCAGTACGCTGAGCGGCCGCCGCCTGATCGCGCACGAACTCGCGCACGTACTGCAGCAGTCGGGCCTGGGAGCGTACGGAAACGCCCGCGCATACCGAAAGGCCAAACCGGAGGCAGGAGCCAAAGTGAAGGGCGACGGAACTCCGGACGAACGAAGCTCGGCGCCATCTTTCCTCCCTGACCAGGACAAGGTGATTGTGGCGCTGGACGACGATTCTGACCCTGGAAAGGGGGCCAAACCAAAAGCGCCGCATTCCAAGCCCACATCCACCGGCGCGCCGAAAGCTGCGGCGCAGCCCACGGTGGGGGCCCGCCCCAAGCAAGAGACCGCGGCGGAGGCCGGCGAGGCCGAGAAGACCGATAAGAGCCCGGAAGGGTTCGGCGATCTGGGGACCAGCGGCCTGGCACTGATCGACGAGGAGCTAGCCGAGCACGAGCGGTGGGCATCGGCGGCGGCGCTGGTGGGCGAGGCAGGCTCGCTCGAGAGGGCGCTCTATGTGGCCGGTGAAGCCGGCGGGGGCGTCTCCCACGGACTTAAGCACGGGTTGGAGCAGGGCGTCAAAACCACCCTGATCGTCAAGGGAACTGAAAAACTGGTCGAGAAGGGCGCGCTCAAATTAGCCGCCCGTCTGGCGCCATCGGTCACGAAGTTTACCCCGCTGCCTTCGGTTGGCGCTGTAATCGGCGGTGTCATGGCCGCGTACAGCCTGGCATCACGCGACTGGGGAGCCAGTTTCGAGGCGATCGAGCGGTTCGGCGAAGGTAGCGACCTGTACGAAGTTCTGGCGAACGACATCGAAGCCATCAGCCAGGTGGTCGAGATCGCAACAGATGTACTTGACGTCATCGCGGGCGTTTGCGGTGCAATCTCAATTGGGATGTGGGCCGTCGCGATCGCAACTGCGGGCGTGGCGAGCCCGCTGGCTTTGTTGCTCACCGCGATTGCCGGTGCGATCGCGTTCGCGACCCTTGTGCTACGAGGGATCGACGCGCTCATTCTCAAGCCACTAGTCGCGCTTTTCACTGGCCTGCATACGTTCTCCAGCGATGCCGATCCGAGAGATATCGTCAAGCAGGGTGATGCGATCGAGAAGGCGGCCGAGGCGGCCGGCGACTTCGGAGGTTCACTCATCGGGGCGAAAGGGGTGGAGAAAGGAATCCACCTTTCGCAGGGGAAGCCGAAAGCTATTCCCGATCATCCAAACCCGCCCGCGAGTTCGGGCGAGGGGCCAACCGTTAAGGCGGAGCCACCGGAAGGTGGAGTAACGGGCGAGCCGCTTGGATCCGGTGGCACCGCTCCTGCGAACAAGCCTCCTGCGACGGAAACGAGCCAACCGGCCAGTGTCGGAGACAAGCCCGGAAACACAGCGGGACAGCCCACGATTCAAGTCAAGGCCGTTCCCAAGCCGGATGTAGAAACGAAGCCGGATGTGGAAACGAAGCCGCCTGTCGAGGCGAAGCAGGTGACGGAGTCGAAACCGCCGGACGCGTCCAAGCCCACTGGAGAGGGCAAGACGACGGCGCCCTCGGACAAGCCGGTCGAGATCAAACCGGGCGTGGTGAAGCGGAAGCAGACTCCGCCGGCGGATCGGTTGTGAAGCACGCATCCGAGGGCACGGGATCCGCGGCCGATAGTGGGGAGAAGCAAGGAACATCGCCGGAGAAGCGCCGCTCCACTTCGGAAGAGATTCAGGAATCGATGCAGGGGGACATCGAGAAGCACGGCGGGAGCCAGGCAGACCCCGAATTAAAGGAGGCCTTGGAAAAACTGCCGGATCCATCGACCGGCCAGAAGGCTCCCGACAAGGGTCCGAAGATGTCGAAGGCGATGAAGGACTACCTCGACAAGCCCGGAACCGATCCGAACCCGCACCGGTCGAAACCTCCGAAAGAGGTTGTGAACGCACTCCGAAGGAAGGCGCGACAGGACTTCGGGAAGGTGATGCAGGCGTGGTTGAAAAATATGGACGCGCCGATGGATTTGCCGGCCGCGGGCGAGAATCTGCTGCGGGCGACGAACGAGCGCTTGACCGACGCAGATCGGGCCTACATCAGAAAGAACGGCAAGCTGCCGTCTCACGTCGAGTTCCACCACTTGATGGCCGTCGCGGATTTTCCGGAGTGGGCCGGCGAATGGTCCGTCGGTATGGGTTTGCCGAAGGACCTTCACGTATCCGAAGGCCACGGGTACAATACCGGAAGCCGATCGAAGCGGCTACGCTGGCAAACCCGGATGCGGGGCGTACCGGCGAATTCCAGATCGCCCCGGAGTCGGTCAAGGCTCAGAAAGAGACCGCGGCGCCGGGAACAACGGAAGAGGCCCGGAAGGCCGCCAAGCAAAAACAGCAAGACCAGGGAATCAAGATTCAGGTTGGGAAAGAGATCGCCAAGACGGAGCGCGAAATCGCGAAGATCCAGAACGACCCGACGACGGGGCGCCGTGCCCGAAAACGCAAGGCTGGTCAGCTGACGGTCATGCAGAAGCGTCTTGCCGACCTCAAGAAGTGGCAGGATGCTTCGCGGCTCAAGCCTCCGGCGACACCAGCCGGCGCAACCACCGGCCGCAGCTGACGCTCCGGCAACTACGCCGCTGCCCGCCGTGACGGACATCAAGGTCACACCGGAGGACGTGCTTTCTACGTCCACCGAGGACACCCAAGCGCCGGGCGGTGACGTGTCTCCAAATCAGCCGGGCCATAAGGATGAGCCAGGAGCGGCGCCGCAGCCCGGATCGTCGCCGCAGCCGGCGACGACTCCTTCTCCTCAGCCGGACACGACGTCTCAGCCGGCCGTCGAACCTACGAAGATCCAGGCTGCTACGCCGCAACCGGAGCCGCCCAAAGTCAGGACGGACGAAGGCACCCCTGCTGCGGGGCAGCAAGCTGACATCGAACTGAAGACCGAAGCGGGGGCGGTCGCGGCGCCGATGGATCCCACGAAGATAGGCCAGGGAGAGAAAATCGCGGACGAACCTGGCGGACCGCCCGCCGCATACGCCACACGCAAGGTGAACGAGGGCATCGCAAAGGAGAAGGCAGGGCCTGTCATCGAACACGTGAACCCGCATTATGCGGATCCGCCGTGCACTCCCTCGCAGATCGTGATGGTTCAGAACCACATTTTGGAGACCTTGGCCGAACGCGCTCGCATGGAGCAGGCTGCGGCGGCGATGGGCAAGCAAGAGAAGCGCCATAAGGACAACCAGGGTCCTGTGGCCAAACTGGAGGAGCGTACCGAAGACGCTATCAGTGCGACGGAGGCGCACAAGCAAGCGGTCGCACGCCGCGAGGAGGCGAACGCGAAATCGCAGGGCGACGAAGCAAAGGTGAAGAAGCACCTTGACGATTACGGCGATGAAGCATCCAAGCTGAGCAAGATAAAGAGCCTCCTGAGCGGGTTCGAGGAATTCTCCAGTCTCGGATATTCACTCCCCGACTGGTGGCCGTTGGGAAAGGTGAAGTTCTACATCGTTCACATGAACAACGATGCGCGGCGGTTCCTCAGCCAGATGAATAGGACCGATAAAGCCATCGGCGATCAAGAGGACGCCCAGCCCAAACGGCAAGAGAGCTTACAGGAGGACGCAGGCACCATCGCTTCTACGAAATCGAAGGCCGACGACTCGGGAGAAAGTCTCGATTTCACGAAGGAGGACGCGGAGGACTTCGATAAAGACAACACAGCCCATCTGGACGAGGCGGTCAAGCTGAAGACGGAGACAGGCCAGGCCAAGACTCTACTGGATGCCCACGCACGGCAGAAGAAGGCGCAGGCGCAGACGATGGCGGTAGATCTGCAAGCCTGGGCGCAGAATCATAAGAAGGCGCGGACCGACGCGATTGAGGCGACCAAGCAGAAGTATCTGAAGCAGGGCTACAAGATTGTCGAGGTGAAGGAGTTGTGAACGTGTCCGCCGATATCACGCGCGACGAACGAGCATCGGAATTGATGCGATCGGCGGCGGCGCTTGCGCCCGAGGGCCGGTGGTCTGAGGCTGCCGCTGCGCTCGAAGAGGCGGCAAAGCTGCATCGCGAGGCTGGGCGCAGCTACGACGAGGCTCGCTGTTTGCAGTTGGCGGCGACGTTCCGGCGCTCGGCCGGCGAACCGGAGAAGGCGCGTGCGCTCGTGGAGCAAGCCGCGGCTCTCGCGCCTGCCAATCAGCCGCTGGCGGTGTCCGATTGCGGCCGAGGAGGCGGAAACCGCCTCGTCGCAGGGACGCGATTCGGACGCGGCGGCGGCATGGACCACAGCGCTCGACCGGGCGCGCAGTGCGGGATTGAAAGCGGATGGCGTGAGCGCGATGCTTCGCCGCCGGGCCGCAGCGTACGTCGGGCTCGATCGAATCGAGGATGCGGGCCGCGATTATGACGAGGCGTACCGGCTTACCGACGTCGAGCACGGGTCCGATGTTGCGGGATTCGTACGGATTGAGCAGGCTCGCGCCCTGCTCGATTCCGGCCACGCCGCTGAAGCGGAGAGAGTCGTCTCCGTCCTGGATCCGTTGAATGCGAGCGAGCATCTGCTGGCCGAGATTTTCGTGCTTCGGGCGAAGTTGGAGCGGCAGCACGGGCACGCTGACAAAGCGATCAGCTATGCGACGCGGGCACGCACGGCTGCGCTCGCCGCCGTCGCGCCGCTGAGCTATTTCGCCGCGAGCGCAGAGTTGGCCGACATCCTGCAATGGCGCGGGGAGCGGACTCAGGCGTATGGAATACTCGCGACGACGCTGGCAACGCTTTCGGACGTGTTGGGGAAAGAGGTCGCGCGGTCCTGGGTGCTGCCGATCGTCAGCGCGTATCAGGCGCTGTGGGGCGGGCAGTCGTTCAACGATGCCAAGAGCCAATACGAGTCGGAAAGACGCGCTCAGAAGGGGACGCAATGAGAAGGGCCGAGCGTCGTTACAAACCGGCAACGCCAGTTGTGGTTCCACGTGCGCCGGGTCCGTCGCACGAATCGGCTGGCCAGCCGCTCGAGCCCGCGGCCCGCGATGCTATCGCCCCACGTTTCGGGCACGATTTCAGCCACGTGCGCGTACACACGGATGCGACAGCCGCCCAGACCGCGCGGTCCGCCCGAGCCAATGCGGTGACTATCGGAAATAACCTGTACTTCGATTCCGGCCGTTACCAGCCGTTTTCGGAACAGGGCCGGTTTCTGCTGGCGCACGAACTGGCGCACACGTTGCAGCAGCGGACTCCAGGGAAAGCGACGGAGGCGTCGGCTGAGAAGGACGCGAACCGGGCCGCTGCCGCAGCGGTGGCAGGCGGCCGTGCGAAAGTAGGCGGCCCCGCCAGCGGGCGACTCCAGCGCCAGGATAAAGCCGCCGCCGATGCGGACGTCGAACGGTCGAAGATCGTCGATGTATCGAAGAAGACGCAGCGCGATCCGCGATCGCGAGCGTGGGAGATCGGCTGGCGGATGCTGACACGCTATTTCCCGGAGTATTCGCCGAACGTCTCCGGGGTCGGGTATGAGGAGAAGGAACCGGGCGTCCACGTGGACGCGAAAGAGTACGAACTGAAGGGGAAGAAGGTCGAGTCCGCGATGGTGACACTGGGCAAGCGCTTCGTCACGGACACATCGGAAGACACGCTTCGCGAGCGCATCGAGGAGATGCGGATGGCGCTGTCATCGAAGATGAAGGCTATCCCCGATCCGCAGAAGACGCCGGGGCTTGCGGCGGTCCGGCAACTCATCCAGAAGGAGTTTCCGGACAAGCTGAGGCGGGTAGCCTCCATCGAATACGACCGCAACCTGCCCGGATTGTCCACAGAATTCAAAGCCGGAACCTTCCAGGCTGGAAGCACGAAGATTACGCTTACCGGCCCGAGGCTCTATTTCGGAAAGGCGTTCTTGGATATCCCCGACGAAGGTGCGAAGGCGGCGAAGCTGAAGGCCGAACTCGCCAAGATTGACGAGTGGGCGGTGGAGAATGCGCAGCTTACCAAAGACGACTTGAAGGACGATGACATCACGCTGCGCATCCGCGGACTGGGGAACGCGAAGCTCACGAGCCTGCGCGACAAGGTTGTCGATCCCGCCGTGAAGGAGTACTGCGACAGCTTGCTGACGCGTTCCACTCCGATCGAGAAGGGTCTCGCCAAGCAGCCGGACGGCAGTGTGTCGGAAGTGATCGGCAACGTGACGGTGGTGCTGCTGCCGGACGTTTCGGGCGTGCAGGGGATTAAGGGCGGCAAGACGACATTCGATGCGCCGCCCGCCTCAATGAGCGGCAAGGTGGTGAACGGGAAGATGACGAACGTGAAAGGTCCTCCGCCCACCATCACCATCAAGATTCAGACGAAGTACGGGCCGGGTGTCGATCCAACCGCGCATTCGGGCTATGGCAGGGGCACGACGGAGCGCGACAAGTCGGTCGGCGGCACCTCGCTGCGGACCCATGAAGGGAGCCACGGCCTCGACATGGTGCAGTTCATCAAGGACAATCCCTTCCCCGTCTTCACGGGTCACGATGGACAGCCGCAGGGGGAGTTCAATAAGGCGTGGGCCGATTACCGGGCGAAGCGTAAGGCGTTTTTCGACGCCATGGACAAGGCAAGCGTGGATGCCACGGATTGCGTGGGCATCACGATTGACGAGTACAACCAGCAGAACAGTATCAAGGCGGGTAAACAATGCAAATAGGCGGGCGTTGTTCGAGGGTGCCCTGCCCACAGGAGACTGGGTTAATATGAGCAGCTTTCCCGGATCACCGCGCACGTTGAAGGGCGGCATCGTCGTGGTCGATCCGACCAGCGGCACCGTGCAGCGCATCATCCCGCTGCAGTACAACCCGGACACGCTCAGCCGCACACTACAGGTGAAAGGCGTTGGGCCCGAAAGCGGGGACCGCCTGGAAGCGCTCCGTCTCAAAGGCCCGCCGGTGGAGACGATCAAACTCGAAGCCGAGATCGATGCCACCGACCAACTGGAATCCGGCGACACCCAAACGGTCCAGATGGGCCTGCACCCGGCGCTCGCCGCGCTCGAGATCCTGGTCTATCCATCGAGCGCGGTCACTCCAATCGAACGAGGACTCCGCATCCTCCGGGCACGCTCGAGATCGTCGCCGCCGAAGCGCCGCTCACGGTTTTCGTGTTCGGCCCCAAGCGGATCGCGCCCGTGCGCATTACCGAATTCAGCATTACCGAAGAAGCGTTCGACATCAACCTGAATCCCATCCGCGCCAAGATCAGCCTCAGTTTGCGCGTACTCAGCGTGGACGACGTATCGCCCGGCGACAAGAGCTACGGGCTGTTCATGGCGTATCTGCAAGCGAAAGAGCAGACCGCGTCGAAATTGAAGGCGGGTACGTTCGGCGCACTGGGAATTACCGGACTGCCATGAGGAACCACGATGAGCACCTATAACTTTCCGCCCACCAGCCGTTACTACCAGACCGGCACCGCTTCGCTGACCACGGCGGACGGGCGCGTGATCGTTTATCTCGAGCGCCGGTTCGTACCCGCACCCGATCGCTTCGCCCTGCTGCAATACCACGTCGTGACCGAAGGCGACCGGCTGGACAATATCACGGCGAAATACATGGACGACCCGACCGCGTTCTGGCGCATTGCCGACGCGAATACCGCGATGCGGCCCGACGAGCTTACCGAAACACCCGGCCGGAGCCTGCGCATCACGCTGCCTGAAGGAATCCCCGGAACCCCGAATGCTTAAAGGCGTCCACCTCACGCTGATGATCGGTCCCGCGGTGCCGGTGCCGGCGCCGCAGTCTGTCATCGATGCGTTGATGAACGTCGAGGTCACCAGCGAGAAAGACCGCTCGGGCTTCCAATTGACGTTCTCGGTGAGCAAGAAGTCGCCGCTGCTGAACGTGATGCTGCCGGCCGGTTACTTCGACCCGATGATCACGCGCGTGATCATCATTGTGACGCTGGGCGGGATGCCGAACGTGATTATGGACGGCATCGTGACGCGCCAGGAACTGACGCCGAGCAATGAGCCGGGCCAATCCACGCTCACCATCACGGGGGAAGATCTCAGCGTGGTGATGGACGTGGTGGAAATGAACCTGATGCGCTACCCGGCGCATGCCGGAGCCCGCGCAGATTGTACGTGATTCTGGCGAAATATCTCGCGTTCGGAATCGTGCCGATCGTCCTTCCGCCGATCCCGCCCGACGTGCCGATTCCCACGCACGAGATTCCGATGCACACGCGGCACGGACCTCGCAATACATCCGATCAGCTGGCGCAGCGACGCCGGGCTACGTGTTCTACGTCGAGCCTGGTCCGCTGCCGGGGCAGAGCATCGCCTATTTCGGACCGGACGTTCGCATGCCGGTGCCGCAGCCGGCGCTGAACATCAATATGGATGCGGACACGAACGTCGAGTCGATGACCTTCAGCCTGGACGGGCTGGCGAAGAAAGATCATCATCTACACCATCCTGGACCCGATCACGAACAAGATCCCGATTCCGATCCCGGTGCCGAACATCAGCATTCTACGGCCGCCGCTGGGAGCGCGGCTCACGCCGCCGTCGAAGATCGAGTTCGCCAACGACGGCGCCGCGCAAAGTCCTACGAAGGCCGTACAAAAGATTCTGGGGATGACGTTCAACGCATCGGACGCATTACCGTGTCACGGGACGCTGGACGTGGTGCGCTATGGCCAGGTGTTGCGGTCGCGAATGCTGGTGGGCGTGCGCGGCGCCGGAATTGCATACGACGGTCTGTACTATGTCAACAGCGTCACGCACAACATGAAGCGCGGCGAATACAAGCAGAGATTTTCAACTGAGCCGCGATGGGCTGATTTCGCTGACGCCGAGAGTTCCTGTATGAGCAAACCCAGTCAACTGAAGCAATTCTTACGGAAAATACCGCGGCACGGTGGTGCAGAATCTCGATCCGGAATTGCGCGGGCGCATTCAGTGCACGGTTACGGACGTGGCTCGGATTCGTGCCGACGACCTGGTGCGAAGCGTGCGCGCCGCTGGCCGGCCCGACCGGTCCGCCGATGGGCGTGTATCTGGTGCCGCCGATCGGCGCGGGAGTGTGGATCGAATTCGAGCAGGGCGATCCCAACAAGCCCATCTGGTCGGGCTGCCGTTTCGCGACCGGCGAACGTGCCGCCGCTCGCCTTTGCGGGCTTACCGATTTCGCCGAACATCGTGCTGCAAACCGCTCGGACAGAATTCGATCAGCATCAGCGACCTGCCCGGTCCGACGGGGGGAATCATGCTGAAGAGCACGACGGGAGCGATGATCATCGTGAACGACACCGGCATTTACATCCAGAACGGAAAGGGCGCCGTGATGACGATGATCGGACCAAGCGATCGACTTCAATGCCGGCGCGCTAACGATCTTGAAATAGGAGCCTACTCAATGCCCGGATTTCTTCTTCATGTCGGCGCCGTTATGACTTGCATGCACCAAGGGCCGGCTACCGTTGCCCCGACGCAGCCCCGCGTGGTCGTCAGCGGGCAGCCGGTTGCGAACATCGCGGCTCAGATCGCTGTGGCGGGATGCGTATTCACGGTTCCCGGACCCAAGCCGCAGCCGTGCGTACTGATCCGGTGGTCCATGCCTTCCACTCGATTCCTGGTCAACGGGCAACCGGCCGCGCTGGCGCCGCCGCCGATGGGAGCACCGGGGCCCGGCATCTGTTTCAGCGCCGAGCAGATACCGCAAGGCGCGCCGATGGTGAAGGTAGTACAAGTGCGAGTAACCGGGATGTGACTATGAATATCGCTTTCCCATTTCAACTCGACAGCCGCGGCCAGACCGCCACGGCGACGTATGACGATCACATCCGCGACATGATCGAGCAGCTCATTTTCACCCGCGCCGGCGAGCGCGTGAATCGCCCGGATTTCGGCAGCGGCCTGATGCAACTGGTGTTCGCGCCGAACAGCCCGGAGCTGGCGGCGACGGTCCAGTTCACGCTGCAGGCCAACATCCAGCGATTCCTGGGCGACGTGGTGGACGTGCAGGACATCGACGTGGAGGCGTCCGATTCGGCGCTGACCGTCAACTTGAAGTACGTGGTGCGTGCCACCAATCAGCCGCAGACGGTGACGTTGACGCGCCCCGTCTGATTTGGAGGGAACATGAGCTATTGCTGCCAGCAGGACGATCGGCGCGACGCAGTACGGCGCATGCAGGGGCGCAACGGTCTGGACTATGTCGAGGTGGGCGGCGATGAGCTCACGCTGTACGCGTATTTCCTGGGCAAGCTGCCGCCGGAACTCGCCGAGGTCCATCCGGACGGCAGGCCGTATCTCAGCATCGAAGGCGGCCGCCGCATTACCGGCATCAAAATCGTCGATGCGAACGCGGTAGTGGATCCCGATCCCGACAAGGATGACTACCTGGTGCTGACGGTGGACAAGACGGGCGATTTCTCGCGCTACAAGCTCCGGCTCACTGGACTCGAGAATATCGATCCGCGTTACGATCACGCCGAGTTCTCGTTCCGCATCGACTGTCCGGGTCTCGATTGTGCGCCGGTCTGCAAGTGCGAGCCGGCGGTTCCGGACGAGCCCGAGATCAATTACCTGGCAAAGGATTACCAGAGCTTCCGCCAGCTGATCCTGGACCGGCTGGCCGTGATCATGCCGGATTGGAAGGAGCGGCATGCTGCCGACATCGGCATCGCGCTGGTGGAGCTCCTGGCGTACACGGGCGATTACCTGAGCTACTACCAGGACGCGGTGGCGACGGAAGCGTACCTCGACACGGCGCGCCGGACGAATCTCGGTGCGGCGGCACGTGCGGCTGGTGGATTATCAACTGAGCGAGGGCTGCAATGCGCGCGCCTGGGTGGCGATCCAGACCAGCGGCGACCTGCCGCTCGATACCGCAGAACACGTACTTCATCACCGGTTTGAACGATGCGCTGGCGGCCACGCAGACGGTGCTGATGCCGGCCGATCTGGAGCAGGTTCCGTTAGAAGACTACGAAATCTTCGAACCGTTGGTGGCCGATCCGACGGCGAAGATTCAACTCTACGCCGCCCACAACGAGATCCACTTCTACACGTGGGGCGATAGCGAATGCTGTCTGCGCAAAGGCAGTACGAGCGCCACGCTGCTGGACCCGGGGCGCGCGCTGAAGCTGAATCGCGGCGACGTGCTGATTTTCGAGGAAGTGATTGGCCCGAAGACGGGTGTTGCGGCGGATGCCGATCCGACGCGCCGGCACGCGGTCCGGCTGACGAACGCAACCGCGGGTGAGGATCCGGTGATCGGGACAGGACGGAAAGCCCACGCAGTATGTCGAGATCGAGTGGGCGAAAGAAGACGCACTTCCGTTCACGATGTGCATTTCCACCATCGGTCCCGCGCCCGGCTGCCGGTATATTCAGAACGTCAGTGTCGCGCGTGGAAACGTCATTCTGGTGGATCACGGAGCGAAGCAGCCGCCGGAGCCGTTCGGTCCGGTGCCGGTCTCGCACACGAATGCGGTCTGCGATTGCGCCAACGAACCCGGCGACATTCAGGCGATGCCGGGCCGGCTCACGGCGAAGCTGGGCAAGACTCCGTTAACGTACAGCGCTCCGCTGCCCGCGACGGCGCCGGCCGCGGCGTCCGCGCTGACCCAGGACGCGCAGACGGCGCTTCCGCAAGTCTGGCTGACATCCACGCCGGCGCAGAAATGGTCGCCGCGCTACGACCTGATCGGAAGCACGTCGAGCGATTGGAACTTCGTCGTCGAGATCGACAACGAAGGCATCGCGAATCTGCGCTTCGGCGACGGCGAAATGGGCGCCCAGCCGCCGGCAGGCATGACGTTCCAGGCGACGTACCGCATCGGAAACGGCACCGCGGGAAATGTCGGCCCCGAATCGATCTCGCGCATCGTACTCCGCAAGGAGCGCCTCAGTGGCTACGCGATCACGGTCCGCAACCCGCTGCCGGCCCGCGGCGGGACCGATCCGGAACCGATTGCGGATGCGAAGCTGTTCGCCCCGCACCTGTTCCGCAAGACGCTTGAACGTGCGATTGTCGCCGCCGATTACGAGCAGATCGCCGAGCGCAATTCCAAGGTGCAGCGCGCGTCGGCGGACCTGGAATGGACCGGGAGCTGGTACGAAGCGGACGTCGCTATCGATCCGCTGGGTACGGAAACGGCGAGCCCCGCTCTCCTCGGCGACATCGACATGTATCTGGAGCAATACCGGCGAATGGGGCATGACCTGGCGGTCCTGCCGGCGCGATACGTGCCTCTCTATCTGAAGCTGGAGGCCTGCGCTTTGCCATCGTACGAGCGGGCTCACGTCAAAGCCGCCCTGCTGGACGCATTCGGCAACCGCGCGCTGCCGGGCGGCAAGAAGGGCTTTTTCCATCCTGACAACCTGACGTTCGGAGAAGGCATCTACCTGAGCCAGATCATCGCCGCAGCGTTAGCCGTGGCCGGCGTCGAGTGCGTGCGCGTGACGCGCTTCCACCGGCTGTTCGAGCCTCCGAATCAGGAGATCGAGAACGGGGTTCTGCCGCTGCGCACCTCGGAAATCGCGCAATTGGACAACGATCCGAACTTCCCGGAGCGCGGCCAGCTCGAGATCACCGTGGGAGGAGGACGATAAGATGACCCGGAAGACCTGCGGCTGCTCCACTTCCACCTGCGGCTGTTGTGAAGGAACGCAAATCCTCACGCCCGTGGACACTACGAACCGTCCGGGCCTGGGTGCGCTGACGTACCGCGTGGGCACGCACGGCACGTTTCTCGAGACGATGAAGGCGCGGCTGTCGTCGATCACGGTAACCGCGGTGGGGCCGGACGGGCAGACGCTCCAAACGTACCAGCCGCTGCAAGGCCTGACGACCCGCGATCCGAGCGATCCGGCGATCGCTCTGCTGGATGGATGGGCGACCGTTGCCGATGTGCTCACGTTTTATCAGGAGCGTATCGCCAACGAAGGCTATCTGCGCACGGCGACGGAGCGCAGGTCGGTACTCGAGCTGGCTGGCCTGGTGGGGTACGCGCTGCGGCCTGGAGTGGCGGCAACGGTCTTCCTGGCGTACACGCTCGATGATAATCAGACCACACCGGTGACGATCCCTGCCGGCGCCCGGTCGCAGAGTATCCCGGGCCCCGATGAACTGCCGCAGTCGTTCGAAACCAGCGACCCGCTGCCGTCGCACACGGAGTGGAACAACCTGCAGGTGCGGACGACGAATCCACAGAACATCACGCTGGACAATGCTCCGACCATCGAGACAATTTGGGTGGACGGCACGGGCACGAATCTGAAGGCCGGCGATCTGCTGCTGCTGGTCTTTGGCGCGGATGGCGATCCATCGGTGGTCAGAACGGTGGCGAGCATTGACGCGCAGTTCGATAACAAGCGAACGGGCATCCACCTTCAGCCACAGCCGCCGCTGGTTGCGGATGCATTAGCCCTGCTTAGGACTTTCGTGACCGCGGCACTCGCTGTAGAGGAGCCCGCCGCCGCAGAAGAAGCGGTGGAGCTGAATCTCCTGAGAGCCGCGGAAGACTTGCTGCAACAGGTGTATCTCGGGTCGGCCCCACCCGTCGAGACATGGGTGAACATCCTGAGGCGGCACGGCGGGCTGGAACCTCCACCGGAGTTGGCGCCTCTGTTTCAGACCTGGTTGGACGGCATGGCCACGCTGCTGAAGAAGCCGCCGGCAAAGCCGCCGGCTCCTCTGGTAACCAATCCCAATCTGTTCACTGGTCCGCTGCTGATGCCGCCGATGACCCAGTTCGCCAGCGCGCTGCAATTGCCGCGGAGTCTGGCAACGACGTTTCATCCACGTGCGGACGTTCAGCCCCAATTGCTGGTGACGTTCGCCCCGCAACTTCGCGACACCTTCTACGTGGCGTGGGCGAACGCCCACGTCAGCAGTAAGGTCCCGGAACTGGTGGGCGTGTTCGCGCTTCGCGTGACCGCTCCGCTGTTCGGATCGAGCGCGCCGCACATACCGAGTTATACGGGGGATAAACTCGACCCACAGGACAATTGGCCCGACTGGCATGCGTCGAACGAGAGCGACACGGCGCTGTCGCTGGATCAGCCGCACCCGGAGATACTCACAGGAAGCTATGCCCTGATTCAGATAGGAACCACCGAAACGACCCGTCAGGTTAAGAAGATCAGCGATTCGAAAACGTCCCAGCGCAGCGATTACGGCATCACGGCCTCGACTACCCGGCTGGAGTTTGCCACCGCCTGGCAGAACGATATCTCCTGGCTGACCGACTTGCGGGACGTACTCGTGCGGGCTCAGAGCGAGCTGCTCACGCTCATCGATCAACCGGTGCTGGGCGATGTGAGCGGCCAAGAGATACCGCTCGAGCAGTTGTATAAGGAACTGACCTCGGGCCGCTGGATCATCCTTTCGGGAGAACGGACCGATATCCCCGGTGTCACCGGCGTGCAAGGCACCGAATTGCTGATGATCTCCGGGTTGCGGCAGGATTTCGACGCGACGATTCCCGGCGACAAGGTGCGCACGACGGTGGTGCTGGCGACTCAGACAGCGTACACCTACAAGCGCGACAATCTGACCATTTACGGCAACGTGGTGAAAGCCACCCACGGGGAAACGAAGAATGAAACGCTCGGGGCCGGGGACGCGACGCAAGCCTTCCAGACCTTCACCTTGAAGCAGCCGCCGTTAACCTGGGTGCCGGCGCCGAACCCATCCGGTATCGACAGCACCCTGCACGTCTACGTCAACAACATCGAGTGGCACGAGACAGACACGCTGGCAGGGCTGGGGCCGAAAGACCGCAAGTTCATCACCAAAACAGATGACAACTCGCAAACCAGCGTCATCTTCGGGAACGGCGAAGAAGGCGCGCGCCTGCCCACCGGAATCGAGAACGTTGTGGCGGTCTATCGGGGCGGGATTGGCAAACCGGGCAACGTGAAGGCGGGACAGATCAGCCTCTTACAGACCCGCCCGCTCGGGGTCAAGGCAGTCCTGAATCCGTTAGCCGCGTCGGGCGGAGCCGATAAAGAGAGCCGCGATCAGGCCCGCGGCAACGCTCCGCTCGCGGTGATGGCGCTGGACCGGCTGGTGTCGATTGAAGACTACGGCTTCTTTACGCGGACGTTCGCGGGAATCGGGAAGGCGGCGGCAAAGAAGCTGAGCGACGGCCAGCGCCAACTGGTGCACATCACCATCGCGGGCGCGGACGATATCCCGATCGATACCACGTCCGACCTCTATCGAAACCTGCTGACCGCGCTCCGCGTTTACGGTGACGTGAGCCTGCCTGTACAGGTGGATGCGCGTGAGCTGATTGTGCTGGTACTGAGCGTAAAAATCCGGCTCGATCCGGATTACCTGTGGGATCCGGTGGCGGCGCAGATCAAGGCCAACCTGATGGACGCCTATGGTTTTCAGAACCGCGACCTGGGCCAGCCCGCGCTACTGTGCGAAGTGATCGCGCTGATACAGAAGACGGAGGGAGTGGTTTACGTGGATGTCGATGCGTTCGGCGGAATTCCTGAAAAGACCACCGACGCCAATGGCACGCGCCGTTTGCTGACGCTGGATGAGATCACGGAGACCGTCCAGGACATTACCGGCACCGGTTCGAAGGAGTCGAAGGCGACGTCCGGTCCGCAGCAACGGGTGGACGTCAACGTTGCCGGTCGCGACAAGGGTGGCATTCATCCCGCCCAACTGGCCATTTTCACTCCGGCCGTGCCGGACACCATCGTGCTGAACCAAATCATATGACCGCTGCCACGCCAGACCCCCGCATCGACCGGCTGTACAACCTGCTGCCGGCGATCTATCGCCTGCGCGATGCCGAGCAGGGCTATCCGCTCCGCGCGCTGCTGGCGGTGATCTCCGAACAAGTGAACGTCGTCGAAGACAACATCACGCAACTGTACGAGAACTGGTTCGTGGAGACCGCCGAGGATTGGGCCGTGCCGTACATTGCGGACCTTATCGGCTATCGTCCCGTGTCCGATGCCGGACCGGTGAGCGATGATTCGACGGCTGAAGGACGCGCGCTGAACCGGATTCTGATCCCGCGCCGCGAGGTGGCCAACACCATCCAGGCGCGGCGGCGGAAAGGCACGCTCGCGTTGCTGGAACAACTCGCGCGCGACGTCGCCGGCTGGCCTGCGTATGCGCGCGAGTTCTTCAAGCTGCTCGGGTGGAATCAGAACATCAATCACCTCCATATGGATCGGGCGCGCACTGTGGATGTGCGCCTGGTGGAGGCGCTCGATCGCCTGGATGGGCCGTTCGATCCGTTCGCGCACACGGTGGATGTCCGCCGCATCGTGTCGCATCGCTCGCCCGGGCGCTACAACATCCCGTCCGTTGGAGTGTTCGTGTGGAGGTTGAAGAGCTACACGGTTACGTTCTGTCCCTCGTATTGCGTGGAGAGCATCGGGCCTCAGTTCTACACCTTCAGTGTGCTGGGCAACGATGCGCCGCTCTTCATTCAGCCACAATCAGCCGGCGCACCGGACCGCGAACTGACGGTGCCCGATACCATACGGCGCATGCTCCTTGACAAGCACATGGACTGGTTCTACGGGAAGGGCAAGAGCCTGGCGATCTGGGCGGACGGTTGGGCGGGCTACGAGGGCGGCGGCCCCGTGCCGGCGACCGCGATCGTGGCTGCCGACCTGACCAACTGGCAGTACATGCCGCATCACAAGCACATCGCTGTGGATCCCGTTCTGGGGCGAATCGCGTTTCCACCTGGCCAGTTGCCGAAGCGCGGCGTTCGCGTCAGCTACCACTACGGGTTCAGCGCCGATATGGGTGGCGGCGAATACTCCCGCCCGCTCTCCGACCCGGGTCCGCGCGAAGTGGATGTGCCGGATCCGAAGGACGCCACCAAGACAATCCGGCAAACGGTGACGCCGTCCTATTATCGGATTGGCAAGGGTGGCGACTACCATCGCGTCAGCGAGGCGCTGCAGAAGTGGCAGACCGACCAGCCGTGGGACGCCGTCATCGAGTTGACCGACAGCACGGTATACGTTGAGCCAATCGCGATCACGCTTGGGGCCGGACGGACGATGCAGATCCGCGCCGCGAACCGCAAGCGTCCGGTGCTGCGATTACTCGATTGGCAAACGGATCTGCCCGATTCGCTTTCGGTCAGCATGGATCGCGGATCGCGGTTCACCATGGATGGGTTGCTGGTGACCGGGCGTCCGCTTCGCATCACTGGGCCGGTTCGCGAAGGAGACGACAATGCGAAGCCTCCGGTCTGCGGCTCAGCGGTGATCATCCGCCACTGTACGTTCGTTCCGGGCTGGGCGCTCGAAGAGAACTGCGAGCCGAAGCGCCCCGGCGAGCCGAGCCTGGAGCTATTTAACGTGCGGGCTTCGGTCTCGATCGAGCACAGCATCACCGGGAGCATCGATATCAACGAAGACGAAGTCAATATCGACCCGATCCCTCTGAAGATCACCGACAGCATCGTGGATGGGACCAGCCCGAAGAGCGAGGCGATCCGCGCGCCCGGATACGCGGTTGCCCACACAGCGCTGACCATCGCGCGAACCACCGTGTTCGGCATTGTCGATGTCCGCGAGGTGGTCTCCGCCGAGGACTCCATCTTCTGCGGATGCCTCAATGTCGCGCGGCGGCAGGTTGGGTGCATGCGCTTCTGCTATGTGCCGCCCGGGTGCCGCACTCCGCGGCGCTACCACTGCCAGCCCGATCTTGTGGTGCAGGCGGTAAAGGACACTACCACCGATCCAGCCGCACGAGCCGCAGGCATCGCAAATGAGCAGCAGCGAGTGCGGCCCCAGTTCACGGATCACCGTTACGGCAATCCGGGATATGCGCAATTGGGTGCAAACTGTCCCGATGAGATCCGCCGCGGCGCGGAGGACGAGTCCGAGATGGGGGCGTTTCACGACCTTTTCCAACCGCAGCGCGAGGCCAACCTGCGCCAGCGATTAGAAGAATTTACTCCGGCCGGCATGGATGCCGGAATCGTGTTTGTGACATAGACATTCAGTATCAGGAGCACACTATGAAAGGCGACTTCACGCGCGACACGTTCGACCAGGCTAAGCATTTTAGCCGCGTGCTCATGCAGCAGGGGCGCGTCACGCTAGATGCGGACCACAACGAGCAGACGGCGATCCTGCTTCACTACCTGCGGACGCTCGCTCGAGATCTGATCGGGCCGTATGCGGCTCCCGTCGAGGATAGCGGGTTCATTCTCACTTCGGACGCCAAGGGGCAACTGCACATCGGGAAAGGCCGTTATTATGTGGACGGCATCCTGGTCGAAAACGAAGCGGACTGTCTCTATACGGCGCAGCCTGACTATCCGCTTGCGGCGGGAGATCCGTTGGCCGCCGAGATCGGGAAGCCGGTCACGAAGGTTTGGTGGATGTATCTGGATGTCTGGGAGCGGCACATTACCGCCCTCGACGACGATGACATTCGCGAGGACGCCCTGAACGGACCAGACACGTGCACGCGCGCTAAGGTGGTCTGGCAGGTGAAAGCACTGCCCACGAACATGAAACCTTCCGATGAGGGCCGTGTCACCGAAGCGACTTGCGAGACTCCGCTAGACGAGTTGACCGCGCTCAGCGATGCCTACCTGGCCGCGCGAGTGGATCCCGGGCACAAGGTGGAGGACGCCTGTGTAATTCCGCCGGATTCGAAGTACCGCGGGAACGAAAACCAGCTGTATCGAGTCGAGATTCACGACGGAGGCACGGCCGGGACAGGCGGCGCCGCGACGTTCAAATGGTCCCGGGACAACGGCAGTGTGGCCGCCGCGTGGCTCGGAACCCAAGGGGATGCGCTTCTGGTTTCGGCGGGGCGCGGATTCGCAGCGGGCAACTGGATCGAGTTGACGGATGATGTCATGGAGTTACAGGGTGTTCCCGGCACTCTCGTCCTCTTGACAAAGGTGGAAGGCGATACGCTTTCGGCTGTTCCCGGTACCATCACCCTGGATGTGACGAAGCTCATCAATCCCAAAGTCCGGAGATGGGACCAGACGCCGAACGACAAGACCACGTTGACACACGGCGTTATCGCGGTCCAGGAGTCGACGGCCACTACAGACCTGTGGCTGGACCTGGAGGACGGCGTCCAGGTCCGGTTTGGGCCGGGCGGCACTTATCGGACCGGCGACTACTGGCTTTTCCCAGCGCGGGTGTCCACCGGCAACATAGAATGGCCGACGACGGTTGATTCGGCCAACAACGTAGTGCAGGAACTGCTGCCACCCGATGGGATCGAGCACCATTTTGCTCCGCTGGGGTTCGTGGCATGGCAAGACGGGGCCTTTAAGAAGGCGACGTGCCGCTGTGTGTTCGAACCGCTGAGCAGTTGCTTCAGCATGGGCAGCGGCGCTGTCGGTGCGCAACTGCTGGCGCAGCCCGCGGATTCACCCGCGCAATTACGGCCTTTGGCAAGAGCGCCGAAGCCGGTGAGTGTCACGCGACGCAAGCGGCAGAAATGAACGCGGTGTGGTCATTCTGGACCAAACCCTACCAGGCGCAGCGCCAGTCGTCCTGGTATCGCGAGTGGCACCACTGGCTGGCCTGGGGCCTATCGCTCGCAACGGCCAGCCGGCATTATCGAGCCACTCGCCTGGTCACCGACGACGAGGGTGCGCGGATCCTGATCGACGAGCTTCAACTTCCGTTCGAAAGCGTGTCCACAGCACTGAACGGCTTGGATGGGGAAGATCCGGGATGGTGGTCTCTCGGCAAGATCGAGGCATACCGATTACAGCAGGAACCATTCGTACACATCGATGCCGATGTCTTTCTCTGGAAACGGTTGCCGTCGCATGTTGAGGAAGCGGAAATCTTCGCGCAGAACCCCGAACCCATTGGGCCGGGGCCGTCCGTCTATCGTCCGGGGGAAATCGAACGGGCGCTCGACTATCCCGAGTGCGGCTGGCTGCCTGAGGAGTGGCTCACCTTCCGCGACCATCCGTCGCCTTACGGCGCCTGTTGCGGAATCCTCGGCGGACAAAATGCCGATCTGATTCGTCATTACGCTGAGACTGCACTGCGGCTCATACGCGATCCGCGAAACCGCTCCGGCATGCTTGCGCTTCCCAACAAGCACGATCACATGGTCTTGCTCGAGCAGTACACCCTTGCCATGTGTGCCCACCATCAGGGCGTCACCCTCCGATATCTCTTCGATGAACTCGGCGACGCGTTTCATCCGGAGTACGCGGCTGAGGTGGGCTACACGCATCTGGCGTCGAATGCCAAGCGCGACCGTCGCATCGCCAGCCTGCTCGAGCGCAGAGTGCGCCAGGATCTGCCGGAATACTATCAGCGATGCAGGTCATCCAGTCAGGCATACATGCAACCGTCAAGTTCTGCGATCGCCTGGGATTCGTGAGGGGATCGATCAGGTTGTGTTTGGGGGACTCCAGCGATCCGTCTGGTGGCGGGCATAGCTGGCCGAACTGGCAGGCGTACCTTTCCAAGTACGCAGCACTGCTTTTCCGTGATTGATCTCACCGATCGTCTATCGAGGCTCAGACTTTCGTATCGGGAATCCTCGCCGGTAAACTGCGCCGTCAGCGCCGCGGGATCGGACGGTTCTGAGGCGAACCTGACTTGACGTAGACTAGGTTCGCTTATTTACAGCAAACCTGCTACGCTGAAACCACATGTCAGCTAACAATGGAGACAAATCGCGGTACGGCCGTGAACGGAAAGCAAAGATCCGCAAAAGGGCCGCGATCCGGCTTCTCAGGAAGCAGTTGGCTGCCAAACCCGCCGCTTAATCAGGGACGCTTCGCCTGAGCGAATAGTCCGTCCAGGAAGTCAAACGTCAACTCGGCTTTGGGATTGAACTTGTCAGAGGCCGCATAGCTCGACAAGCTGTACCGCAGTTGACGTGCGCCGAGTCTCGCCTCGATATCCGTTTCCAGGTCGAAGGTGGTCGCCAGTAGTCTGCCGTTTCCGACCCGGGCCTCGAAGACAGCGCCCAGTTTGTGATTGCGCGTGGGATCATCGATGATCTGCACCACTGGTCTGAATGTCGCCGGGGCGGAGTCGAGGACGAGCGCGCGGGCTCCACTCATCAGGTCCCACCACTGCCAGTCGGAATGGGACCTGGTGGTAAACGACGCCAGCGCTGGATGCTCCGGGTCGCACAAAACTCCCATGGTCTCCGGCCGCTTGGGGAACCAAAGCAGGCTCCAGAACGAAGTAGTGAAGCTGACCGGGACCGTGTTCTCGAGGTTGCCGGCTCGCGCCAGCAGCAGGACTCTGCCGCCATCGCCCAATGCGGAACGTGTCGCGGTATCCCAAGCGGTCGCCATCAGCAGGCGATCGGTGCGTGCGGCGGGAACCTGCTCCGGATAGACCCAGAATCTCCAGTCGTTGGCAAACCCACCCACCGACACCTCCACCGTGTACTCCCCGGGCGCCTTGAAAGCGGCGAGTGGCGTGCGAAACGAACCCACTGGATGCAGACCAGCCTGCATCACGGTGGAATGCGGTAACTGTCCCGATGCGGCCGTCTGACCAGCCTGGTTTCGAATCACCCAGGAGGCCGCACCGCCTGGCAGAGGGCCATCGCCGAAGTGGGCCACGGAAACCTCACCCGCGAATGTCTCGGCGGTAGTCCAAGTCCGCTTGGGCATGCGGAGCAGCGTTACCGTTGGGCTCGAGAACCGGCGATAGGCCGCGGGCGTGATCAACCCGCGAGAGTGGTTCAGCGCGTCCAGGATGCCGATGAAGGCCGGGCCGAAGCCGGGCCAATCGGCGAGTGCCAGCAGTTGGAATCCGGCGATCCCCGGCGTGCGCAGGATGCTCTCGATCTCTTCCTTGTAGAGGCCCACCATATGGGTTCCAGAGGCGCGCCGGAAGTCCTCCACCTGGTCGGCAATGTGGTTGCGCAAGGCCGACTCCCGATAGATCTCGAGATAGCGCGGCTGTTGGGATCCGGTGTATTTCCGGCCTTCGTTCAGGTCAGGGAAAACGGTCCACTGACCGAGTTCGTGGGCGATGGTGGGCCGGTCCAGCTTAGACAGATATTGGCGGTAATCGAAGTCCGTGTTGGGCGGCTTTCGTTCCAGCCTGGGATCGCCGCGGAGGTGCTGCCAGCCGGGACCAGCCGATACGAAATAATCATCGGGGCGAACGATGTTGTCCGGAGCGGTGGTGCTGGTGTAGAAATGCCGCGGATCTCTGCGGCGAAGACTCTCCACCAGACCGGCCAGGAACGGATCGAGACCGCCGCCCAATTCGTTCCCCATGGACATCAAGGCGAACGAGGGGTGGTTCCCGTAGGTGTCCACGATGCGCTCGGCTTCGGTCCGGATGAAGGCAATGCGCGCCGAATCCGCGGAGACGCGGCCGTCACCGATCCACATCGGGTTCTCCACCTGGAACAGAAGCCCGAGTTCGTCGGCAGCGGCAAACGCAGCTTCCGGCGGACACCACGAGTGAAACCGCACGTGATTGAAGCCGTAGTCGCGATATACCCGCAGCCTCTCGCGCCAGGCCGCAATGTCCATGGGTGGATAACCCTTCAGCGGAAAAGCGCCGTTATCGACATTCCCGCGGAGCAGCAGGGGCCGGCCATTCAGGGCAAACTGAGTTCCCGTCCGGGTCCAGTCCCGAATGCCGAAGGTGGTGCGCACGGGATCGGATCCGAGTGCGACAGTCGCGTCGTACAAGGACGGCGAGAATTCACCCGACCATCGGGCAGCGGGCCGAAACGAGATGGTTTCCTCGAGGATGGTGGTGGGTTTGGCGGGGATCTCGACGCGCTTGGATACTTCCACGCGATTGGATGGCTCATTTCGTTGCGAGGCTGCCAGCGACAGATCAACCATTCGGGCCGCGCCGGTCAGGTTACGCAGTCGGACTTCGAAGCGCGCGGTTCCTTTCTGAGCGTCCGGGAAGACGCGAACCGCATCGATCCAGACGGGTTCGGTGGCGGATAGTTCGATCCTGCCCGTAATGCCGTTCCAATTGCCGGGACCTTCCTCGGTGATGCCGGAGGCCCACGGCCCCACGTCGATCTTCAAGCGGTTATCGACGCGAATGGTGAGCTGGTGCCGTCCAGGTGCAACGGCCGTCCCGAGGTCGTGTAGATGCGGCGTGCTAAGACTGTTCTGAAGACCAATATGCTTGTCGTCCAGCCAGAGTTGTGTTTCCCAGTGGCAGCGTTCGAGTAAGAGGGTAACACGCAGTCCTTTCCAGTTCGCCGGGATGTCGATGTCGCGTTGATACCACGCCGGTCCAACATACTCCCAGGCGCGCGTCAGGCGGCGGGGTTCAACCCTGCTGTTCAGGACGCCCCGGCGATGCTCGTCAGTGGAACCGGGAAGTGGGATGCGGTCGGGCAGGCCCGACTTGAACCACTGTTGGACGATGCCCGTGTCGCCGGGGTCGAGGCGAAAGCGCCACTCACCTGACAGCGAAACCGCTCGGCCGGAGGCCGCGGCGGATGTCAGCAAGAGTGCCAGCAACGAGAGACAACGATCTGAGGTCATAAAGAAAACGGGTGGCGCCGTCACGCCACCCGCTCTGGTACATCGTCGTGTGTGACTCAGAAGATCAGCTTCATTCCGAGTTGCATGATGCGCGCCGAAGCCGCGCCCGTGATCGTGCCCAGACGGGCCCGGTCGCTCGAGTTCGAGTTCGGGTTGTTGAGGTTGACATGATTCAAGGCATTGAACGCTTCGGCGCGGAATTGAAGCACGAAGCGCTCGGTAATGCGGGTGTTCTTGAACGCCGACAGGTCGGTGTTCTGGGCCCCAGGACCCAGGTATACGCCCACACCGGAGGTGCCGTAACGGGTATACGGTGGGTCGATGAACGCGGCCGGGTCGAACCACTTCATGGTCGTGCGCTGATCCGTGGGGATCACGGCCGGCACTCCGGTCGCGTCGGCACGGTTCTGGGCCCGGCTGCCGGCGCCGTTGTTGACGTTGCTGGCAACGCTGAGGAAGTTTCCGCCACGGAGCGTGGTGATACCGTTTATCTGCCAGCCTCCAATGAAGACGTTTGCCAGGCCGTTTATGCCGCTCAGAAATCGTTTGCCCTGACCGAACGGCAGTTCATACACGTAGCTGATGATGGCCCGGTGCGGGTACCCTTCGGCCCCGTAGCTATGCCGGATGTTGTCGATCATCATCACCGTGTAGTTATCCACGGTGGCGACGCCGAACTCCTTCATGAAAGTATAGCTGCCGATGAGCGAAAAGCCGTTGCTGAAGCGGCGCTCGACGTGGACGTCCAGGCCGTGGTAACTCGAATAGCCCTTTGAGCTATTCGCGCTCACGAAGCCCAGCTTCTTATACGGGCGGCGATCGACGATAGTCGTGGGATTATTCGGATCCATCGGGACCGCCTGGTTGGCGTCGTAGCGGACCTGCATTTCACGGCCGGCGTTGCCCACATAGCCCACCTGGAAGAGGAAGTTCGAAGGCAGCTCGCGCTGAATGTTGAAATTCCACTGGTAGGATTTGGGCACGGCCTTATCGGCGAGGTAGTTCACTGTCGTCCCGCTCAGGTCGCCATTCTGGAAGTCCGTCACGATGGGCGGCCAGATGTTCTCCATGGTGAAGGATGGGAGCGGAACATCGTTGTAGATGAAGTTCTCGTTCACGTAAGGCGGATGGAAATGCTGCAGCGCCGCTTCGTACTGGCGGTAGTTGCCGTACATAATGCCGAAGCCGCCGCGAAGGACCGTCTTACGCGACCAGCTCGGATTATAGGCGGCGCCCAACCGCGGACTGAAGTTCGTCTTGGGCGTGGGCAGCAGGCGGCGGGGCAGATCCTTACCCGCGAAGAGCATGGTATGGTTCTTGAAATCCCAGTTGGTGAACGCGTCATTGACTTCCAGGGGGAACTGCACCAGCTCATAGCGGAGCCCGAAATTGAGTGTGAGTTCGGAATTGACCTTGAAGTCATCCTGCGCGTAGAAGCTGAACTCACCCTGTTTCAGCGTGTAGCTGTAATTGCCAGTGCCGCGAAGGGCGACCTGCGCGAAACTCGGCATACCTAGCAGGTAGTCAGCGAAGGGATTGTTCGTGTACTGGGCGTTGAAGGTGTAGGTTCCGTTCTGGATGGCCCAGCCGAGGTCGAACCAGCTCAACCAGCGCAGATCGGAGCCGAACTTCATGGTGTGGCGGCCCTTGGTCCAGGTGAACTGCTCGTTGAACTGGAGACTGCTGTCGTCGGCGCCGGTCGGCTGCCAGTCGGGAACGCCGGCACGCTGGAAGGTGCTGATGGACATGCCCGGGGGCCCGTAGGCGAAGGCTTCAGGGTTGACGGTTTTGATTCCAAACTCGGTGGATGCCACGTTCGTGGGTGTCGTCTTATCCTGGCCGTTGTACATGTTCGTCGCGAACCGGCCGACGCGGAAATTGTTCAGCAGCGTCGGGCTGATCATGTGGGTGTACTCGATGGCCCAGACCGGCTTCGACGCCATCGTGGAGATGGTGCCGTTGTACTCGTTCAAGGCGGGTGTGATGTCCTGGCGGTCAAAGAACGTCATGAATCCGTTCAAGCGGATCTTGTCGCTCCAATTGTGATCGATGCGCATCGTTCCCTGGTCGCCGCGCCGCTGCGTCGCGGTAATACCGGTATAGTTGTACCCCGCGATGGTGGCCCCGGTAGGAACACGGAAATATTTCTGGCCGGCTTGGGAGAATTGAGTGATGCGTGATGCAGGAATGATGTTGCCGGGAAATAGCTGGCCGGTGTACGGGTCTTTAGCCTTCTGGCTCATTGCTGAGAGATCGCCGGTGAAGTACTGAGGCAGCGGCATGAGGGCGTATCCGATGCCACCCGACCGGATCCGTTCACCTTCGTAATTGAGGAAGAAGAACGTCTTGTTCTTGATAATCGGCGCGCCGACGCTTCCGCCGAACTGGTTCTGCCGCAACGGGGTCTTCGTGTTGGTGAAATTGTACGAGTAGCGGGCGTCAAAGATCTGGTTACGGACAAACTCGAAAAGCGTGCCGTGGTAGGTGTTAGTGCCGGACTTCACCGTCGATGTAACGACGGAGGCTCCGCGGCCATACTCGGCGGCAAAAGAATTCTGCAGGATCTTGAACTCACCGATCGCATCGACGGAGATGCTGAGGCCGTAGGTGTTATTGCGCTGAATGCGAGTATCGACGCCGCCCACCAGGTAACTATTGTTGGATGCGCGGTTGCCCTGGCTGGTGAAGTTCGGCCCCGCGTTGTCGCCGCCCGCACTACCGCTGGTGATGACACCGTTGGTCAGTGACGCGAGTTGGAGATATTGCCGGCCGTTCAGTGGCAGTTCCACGATCTCTTTGTTGTTAATGACCTGGCCTACATCGGAAGTATCGGTGGCCAGGGTCGCCAGCGTCGCCGAGACTTCCACTTTCTCGCTTAGCTGGCCGACCTGCATAGGGAGATCGTGTCGGATGATTTGGTTCACCTGCAACTCGATACCGAGGATATCGACTGGCCGGAAGCCGGTCAACTCGGCGTGCACTCTATGCGTGCCCGGTATCAACGTGGTAAACGAGTAGTTGCCGGATTCATTGGTCGTCGCCGACAAGACGGTATTGGTGTCTTCGTGGGTCACGGTGACTGCGACGTTCGGAACCACCGCACCACTGGCGTCACGAGCGGTCCCGACGATGGACCCGTAGGTTGTTTGGGCGTGAATGCCCGGGACAAGCAGCGTAACAACAGCGATTACAGCCAGAGTGAGCGATAAATGTCTGGCAAACGTGGCGAGCATATTCACCTCTTTCAGATCGACATCCTTACTCTCTACAGAACTTTCGATACTCCCGGAGTGAAAAATACCGGATAGTTGCCATCCGCGCCGGGTTTCACGGGTGGCTCCATGTCCGCGCGGACGTCTTCCGGACGCGGCGCGTGATAGTAGTTGGAACTCGAGATCTGATCCCAGGTCACCTGCTTGCCGGAGTAACAACTGAACTGGCCCATCAGAGTGATCAGGGTGCTGCGCACCATGTAGTCACCGGCGTTCAGAACCTTACCGGCCCGGATCGCTTCAAACAGAGCGACGTGCTCGATGTCATAAGCATTGTTCTTGCTCTGCGGGCCGGAGTGCTTCCAGTTGGTTTCCCCCTGGATAGTCAGCCGCAGCAGATCACAGCGCCCCTTGGTTCCCAGAATCAGACTGGAGTTCTCGTTGTAGCAGTTGTCGATAGTCCGGCAATAGGCGTAGATCCGAACCCCGCTCGGGTATTCATAGACCACCGCGTGGTGATCGAACACGTCGCCATAAATGTAGCCCTGCAACGTGGACCGGCCCGCCATTCCCCAAGCCTTCACCGGGGCCGTGTTGCGCATGGCCCAACTGGCTCGGTCGAGATTGTGAATGAGCGTCTGCGGAACATCGTCACCGCACAGCCAGTGGAAATGGTATTGATTGCTCGCCTGGTATTCGATTTCCGTCAGACCGGGAGCGCGTTCGTACATCACATAAGGCGGCCGCAGCCAGGTCTCCTGGATCGCGACGATATCGCCGATGGCTCCATCGTGGACGCGCTTCATCGTCTCCTGGTATCCGGGATGATAGCGGCTCTGCAGCCCGGATTGAACGCACAATCCCTTCTCTTTGGCCAGTTCGCAGGCTGCGCGCACCATCTGAATGCCGTACGGGTCAATGGCATGTGGCTTCTCGACGAAGACATGCCGGCCCGATTCCACCGCCGCCTTGAGATGCAGCGGATGGAACTTCGCGGCATTGGCGATGATCACTACTTGTGAGCTTTCGATTACGTTCCTGTAAGCGTCGAAGCCCTTGAAACAATGGTCATCATCGACAGCGACCTGATCGGGGTACTTCAGCCGCAGCGCGGACCGTTTCTCCTGAACGCGATCGAGCCGGATATCGCCCATGGCGACGATCCGGATTCCCTTGTCCGCGTTCATCGCATTCATCGCGGCGGCTTCGCCGCGTCCGCCACAGCCGATCACGCCCACGCGGATCACGTCACTGGCGCCGGCATATCCGGCCAGCGCGGTGGTGGAGACGGCGCCCGCCCCAATCTTGATGAAATCCCGGCGCAGGACGCCCTCTTGCTTTGTCTGGTCACTCATTAGTCACCTTCTGAAGGTCGATCGTGTTCATCGCATTGATCTCCGAGACCATTTCGCGAGCCCACGCCAGGCTGCGTTCGATCATCGGTCCACCTTGCCCCTCGCATTCCAGGCTCAACACTCCGTCGTAGCCGGAAGCAGCGAGAATCTCCACCACACGGCGGATGTTCTCCGCGTTGATGCCTTCACCGATGGCACACTGGCTGACGGCGATGCCGGTCAACTCGCCGCGAGCCGCGGCGGCCAGGCTGGCGCTCACGTCCTTGATGTGCACGTGGTTCACCCGCCGCTTGAACTTTTCGACGAACGCTACGGGATCCTGGCCGGCAATGAAGGTGTTGCCAGTGTCCATGTTCAAGCAGAGGTTGGGCGAATCCACGAATCCGAGCATCTCGCTCATGAACTCGGGCTTGGTGGTGAAATACCCGTGCGGTTCGATGTTGATAACGATGCCGTATCGTTCAGCGGCTCTCACGATCTGCACGTAAATCCGGCGCATGTGGTCGAGTGCTTCGCGGTCCGTCATGCCTTCAGGAGCGAAGCGGTCGTCGGTTGTGTCGATGCGAGGACAGCCTGCGATGTGCGCCCACCGCATCGTCCTCAGAATGTACTCGACACCCAGCGTCGCGCCCTCGGCGCGGGACAGGGGGAAAGCCGCATCCAGTTGTGAAAACTGAATGCCCATGCGCTCCATTTTCAGGCGCAAGGCAAGCGGATCTTCCCACAGGGCCACATGCGGCTGATAGCCGAGGCCGTGAATCCACGACACTCCGTCGATGGTTCCGCATTCGATGTAGTGCAGTCCATGCTGGTTTCCCCACTGGAGGCACTGATCGAAGTTCCAATAAGAGCTGTTGAACGCATCAGTATGGAAGCCAATTTCAAGCATAAAAGAATCGCCTATTGGTCTTACCAATAATCTGGGATTTGTGAGCTGATCTCCCTCCGAAATTATGGCGGGATGGCGTAATTGTCAAGAATAAAAAGACCTCCTTATCGAAAGATTCTGACTGGTAAGACCAATCTGGTGATAGTCTGTACCCGATGGTCTGGCTCAAACGCGACTCAATCAGCCGCGCCGCGGGCGCCCAGCAACTCGAACGCGCCACCACCGCCAACGTGGGTGATGGGCCAGTAGGATTGGAGCCGGTTGCTCTACCGCGGAACGGCAATCGAACGAACCGGCGGGCATCGGAAGTGATCAGCCGGATTCAGCGATTGATCGAGCAGGGGCATTTTCCGCCAGGCTCGAATCTTCCTCCGGAAAGGACGCTTGCCACGGAACTCGGGGTTGGCCGCCCCGCGATTCGCGAAGCCATTAAGAGCCTCAGTGTGATGGGGATGGTGGAGAGCCGCAGGGGATCGGGAACGCTGGTAAAGTCCGCAGAACCGGCGCCCACAACGGTGCTTGGAGCGCCCGAACTCTTCCTGGCGGGCTGCGGGATGCTGGAACTTCTGGAGGCCCGCAAGATCCTGGAGCCGCGCGCGGCCTGGCTGGCCGCCACTCGGGCGAGCGAGGCGCAAATGCTCGAGATGCAGAACGCACGTGTGCGGCTGGAGTTGCACGACCGGGATTGGAAACTTGTGGCGAGGCTCGATTACGAACTGCACCTGGCCATCTTCCGGGGCGCTCAGAATCCGGTTCTGGAACATATGTACCGATTTGTGATGCTGCCCATTCTCGGAAACCGGGTCGGCGTAGTGCGCTTCGCGCCCGACGTGGAGCGCATGCGCCGCGATCACCGGGCCATCATCGAGGCGGTCTTGAAGCGGCAGGCGCCAGAGGCCGAAAAGGCCATGAACGATCACCTTCAATCGACGGCCATGGACTACATCCTGGAGTCGAGCAGGTAGCCATGTTGGAACTCGGCTTTCACACAGACGCTTTCACGTCGTCCTTCTGGAATTTCGAACAATGCCTGGCATGGGCCCAAGCCCACGACCTGCACTGGATCGAGTGCGGCGTCATCGACGGCGTCAGCTGGATTCACGGACTCGGTTACAATCCCCATGTCGCGCTGTGGGAAGACCCCGTTGAGTTACGGAACAAGATGGACCGCTATGGTGTGGCGTTCTCACAGCTCGACGCAGCCTTTCCGCTGTCGGCGCCGGAAGGCGCAACCATCGGGTTGGAATACGTCCTGCACACGATCCCCTGGGCCAAACTGGCGGGGTGTCCGAGAATCGATACGACCGACGATCATAACCGGCCGGCGGGCATGACGGATCGCGAAGTAATGGAACAGATGCGCCGCACCTACCGCCGCATCGTGCGTACAGCCGAGGCCTATCAAGTCACCATCAACATAGAACCGCATGGTTATTACACGACCAAGCCGGATTTTCTGGCCGAAATGTTGTCGTTTGCCGATTCGCCTTATCTCCAACTCAATCTGGATATCGGCAACGTTTTCATCGCGGGGCAGGATCCGTCGGAATTCGTGGAGCGATTCCATTCGCGAGTCAACCATGTGCACGTGAAGGACGTGAGCGAGGGTCTCGCGGCCGAATTGCGCGGCGAGTTGACCGGGATTGTCTCGGGCCACTGCGCCATCGGAGAGGGGGCCAATGCCGCCCACGTGCGCACGTGCGTGGAGCGCCTGGTGGAGCACGGCTATCAGGGTGTGCTGGTGGTGGAGTGCGAGGCGCAGGGAGGCCTGATTGAAAGTAGTATCGCCTGGATGCGGCAACTCATCGCCGCAGTGGAACGACGAGTCTAATTGACCTGTCTGATTCGGGAGGAGCGAATGTTTCGCAGGGCTTTGCTGTTGTTTTCATTGTGGACACCGGTATGGGCTGCGCATGCCGAGGTGAAGATCGACCGGTTCCTGTACGGGGCCAGCGTCTATCCCGAACTCCAGACGCGCGAGGAATGGAACCGCATGCTGGACGAGTTCCAGAAGGCTCACTTTCGCCTTGTGCGCGTGAGTGAATCTTCGTGGGGCAACCTGGAGACTGCACCCGGGAAATTCAACTTCGGGTGGCTCAAAGACTTTCTGGATGACGTCAATCGCCACGGAATGAAGGCGATGCTGGGCACTTCCAGCTACATCATCCCGCAGTGGCTCTATGAGCAGAACCCGGACATTCTGATGCAGTTGGAACCCGGAGCACCGGCCCATCCACAGAGCCGTCACTCGGTATGTCTCAATCACCCGGCCTACCGCGCGGCTGTGAAGCGTTATGTGCTGGCGTTGGGGCGCGAGTTCAGAGACCACCCGGCGGTGATCGGCTGGCAACTGGACAACGAGATCGAGCACAAGTTGAATCGGGTTTGCTATAACGCGGCATGCCAAAGAGCCTGGCGCCAGTGGCTAACGAAGACGTATCGCACCGCGGACGAGTTCAACCGGCGTCTGCTGCTGGTGAGCTGGGGCATGGACGTGACTTCGCTCGATCAGGTGCCGGTGCCGGGCCACCCGGTCGATGGGGGGCTGCCGGCCTTACGCCTGGCCAACCTGCACTTCCGGCGGGACACGATCCTGGGCCTCTTCAACGAAGAGACGGAGGCACTTCGGGAGGCCGGAGTGAAGCAGTGGATCACGACCGACTGGAACACGTACTTCACCGCGCTGGCCGACGATCCGCTGGCACGCAAGGCGCTGGACGTTGCCAGCCTCAACTTTTATCAACCCTCGGCGGACAACCCCGATTACTGGCGGACGCTCGCGTGGCACCTGGACATGCACCGCTCCGCCCACGGATCGGGCCAGTTCATGGTGACGGAGACCCGCGTGGGTGTTGCCGGCGACACCATCATGCACGATCCATTTCCGAAACGGGAACAGTTCCGCATGTGGATGTTACAGCCGGCCGCGTACGGGGCTTTCGGACTGATGTTCTGGTCCGGAAACCGCTGGCACGGCGGTCACTGGCCCCATTGGGGAGGCGTCCTGGATTGGACCGGGCAACCGGAGCCCGACTTCTCCTGGGTGGTGGAAACCGGCGCCTTCTTCGAGAAATGGAGCGACAAGTTGTTGCGCACACCGGTTGAAGCGAAGGCGGCTGTGATCAGCGACTTCGACCAGCGCGCCGCTCTCGATGTCTACAAGCACACACCGTCGAGCCCGCGCCTGCTGCCGGAAACCTTCGACGCTCTGCATCGGATCGGCGTGGGCGTGGACAGTATTGCGGTGGACGATGCAGTGAAACCCGGGAAACTTGCGCAGTACGCCCTGGTGGTGATTCCGGCGGCCACGGCGTTGACGGATCCAGCTTTGCCGCCCGTACTCGCCAAGTACGTGGAGAACGGGGGCAATGTCGTGGTGACCCCGTTCACCGCCTACATGAGCTGGGATGGCATTTTCCGCAAGGACGGGTTCGGAGCGAACCTGGCCGGTCTTACGGGTTCACTGGCCCGTACCGCCCGCCGTATGGGGACGTCCGCGGACAAGGGTCGTGAAGACCATCTGGTCGCCTGGCTGGGTGGGGTTTCGCCGGTGGGAATCGACGGCTATGTGGAGTATCTGGACGTGAAGCCGGGGGCCGAGGTGATCGGACGGTTCCAAAGTAGTGAACCGGTATTGAATAACCAGCCCGCGGCGACGCGTGTACGCACCGGGAAGGGCGCGGCGATCAAGCTGGCGTTTTGGCCGAGCGACGATTCCGCAGCCCAACTGTTCCGCTCGCTGGTGCCTGAAGGCCGCTGCCTGCTAGCCGGGACGGCCCCCCGCGAGGTTCAGGCCGTCCCGCGCTCCGACGGCAGCCTGTTCGTGGTGAATACCAGCTCCGATGCAAAGGAAGTGAAGTTTACGCATCCGGTTACCGATCGCATCAGCGGGCGCAAACTCGACACGACGAGCCGCCTGCCGGGCTATGAGGTGTTGTGGGTTGAGTGAGACACCGTCATGACTCACAGGGAGCGCGTGGAAAAGGCGCTACGACGGGAGCGGACCGATCGCTGTCCGATGCAGATCAGTTTCACGCCGGAATTCGCGGTCCGCTTGAGAGCCGACATGCGGCAGGCGGGGCGGGGCGTCCACAACCCGCACGGGGGTGGAAACACTTACGAACTGGAAAGGGCCATCGGCGAGGACATGCTGTTGACCTCGGTAGGATGGGCTAACTCCTACTACGCGAACGAGACGTACTCCGGCGGCGCCGATACCTACACCGATGAGTGGGGTGTCGGCTGGCATAACGTCCAGTACGAGACTCGATTCGGACCGGGTAATTACACCGAGATGATCAGCCATCCCCTCGCTGACTCGCGCGAGGTGGATCACTACGTTCCGCCGGATCCGGACCGTCCAGGACTCTATTTGGACGCCGAGAAGACGATCCGCGAATTCAAGGACGAGTACTGGATCGCCGGCGTCACGGTCACCACCATCTTCGAAACAGCGTGGGCATTGCGCGGGCTGGAGCAGATGCTGATGGATTTCGTCGAGGACCCGGGTCTGGCAAACCGCATCCTCGACATTCCGTTCCGGTATCATCTCGCGGCGGCGCAGCGGTTGGTGGAGATGGGTGTGGACATGATCTGGACCGGTGATGACGTCGGCGCCCAGAATGCCATGATGATCTCACCTAAAACGTGGCGGACGTTCCTGAAGCCGCGGATGGCCGAGTTCATCGGGACGCTCAAGCAGATCAATCCTGGTTTGAAATTCGCCTATCACTCGGACGGGTTCATCGATCCGATCATCCCGGAACTGATTGAGATCGGAGTGGACATTCTGAATCCGATTCAGCCGCGCAGCATGGATCCTGCGACGCTCGCTTCGCAAGTATGGCGACCGGCTGTGTTTCTGGGGCACCATCGACGAACAACACACTCTGCCGTTTGGCACTCCGGACGACGTCCGCTGCGAGGTCGAATCACGGATCGCCTCGGTGGGGGTTGACGGGGGACTGATCCTCGGCCCTACGCATCATGTCCAGTTGGACACGCCGATGGAGAACTTCTGGGCCATGGTGAACACCATCACGGGCGAGGTCCGGCGGATATGAACGGAATCACTCCACTCTCGGACGAAGAGCGGGAGGACTTCCGCTCACGTTTCCGGCGCCGGCTCTCGAACGTGGACGCCAAGACCGCGGATGTCTTCGCATTCAAGGCGATCGATTCTCCGCCGTTCCTGGTGAACAGCGCGTTCTACTGGGTGTCCGGTCTCGACACGGACTACTTCCCGGATGCCTACTTCGATGATCCGGCGGTGATGACGGCCTTCCAGGAGCGCCTGTACTACGAGCAGGTGAGGGAAATCGACGACGACTTCATCCCGTACGTCATGCCCTGGTTCGGAACGGTGGTGGCGGCGTCGGCTTTCGGCTGCCGGGTCGGGTTCCCGCCCAAACAAGACCCTGCCGCGGATCCCCGCCACTTTCCGGTGAAGACTCCGGACGACATCCGCCGGCTGGAGATGCCCGATCCGGATAGGGACGGCCTGATGCCGAAGGTGCTCGAGTTCCTTCGTTACATGAAGTCGAACAGCTTCCTGCCGGTTGGGATCACGGACTTCCAGGGACCGCTGACTACCGCGAACCTGCTGATGGGCTACGACGGTTTGATCTACCTCATGCACGATCATCCCGCGGCGATGCATGAGTTGATGGACAAGGTCACCGAGGCGCTGATCCTCTGGGTGAAGACCCAGAAGAGAGTGATTGGAGAATCCCTGAACGAATGCATCGGAAACCAGCAGGTGTATCTCGGCAGGAATGCCGGCATCTGGATGTCCGATGATGACGCGGTGTTGATGTCGCCCAAGTCGTACCGGGAATTCGTGGTGCCCTATAACTCGCGAATACTGTCCGCCTTTGGGGGCGGCTGTCTCCACTATTGCGGCAATGCGACTCATCAGGCGGATAATTTTCTGGCCACCGAAGGACTGCTGGCCATCAACAATTACAACCTTTATCACGTGAAGGCAACTCACGAATTGAAGTCGAAGATTGAAGGACGGATCGTCCTGTTCCTTTGTGATTTCACCCCGGTGGAGTATGACCGGTATTTCCGGGAGATGCTGGATGGTTTGTCCCGCAAGGGACTGATCATCGATTCCCAGTATTCTCCCGTCATGGGTCTTCTCGAAGGGGGCAAATATGACGCGGTCCGACGCGATCCGATCGCCGGCCGCCGCGCCGTGTACGAGTGTTTGCGCAATCATCTGGTGTTTACTTGAAGCAACCGACCAAAAGAGGAGTAATAAATGAACCACCATACGTGTGAATGGACCCGGCGACAGTTCGGCGCCGGACTGTTAGGGTTACCCTTCGCCAGCCTGGCCGCCCTCGAAGCTGCAGAGTTCGAGTCGGGCCCCTGGAGCGAACCTGCCAAGGTGGCCACAGTCTATCTTGCAGCCACCGTCGTCCACTGGCCGAAACCGACTCTCGACGTCGACCAGGAAGTCAAGGAAGTGGAAGCGAACATGGCGGAGGTTGCCAAGAAGCACGCCCACAACGTGCGCTTTACCAGCTCAACGCTGGTAAGAACCGCCGATGACATCAAAGCCTGGCGCGCCACACTGGGCGATGTAGATGGCGTGCTGATCATTCCGTTGTCCACCGGCGGGTCCGTTCCCCAGGTCATCGAGGGATTGGAAAAACCCGTACTCGTATTCTCGCGGCCCTACGCATCGCACGCCTGGAGCGGTGTCGCGGGCCTCCGCAAGTCAGGACGCAAGATCGACGGCTTGGCTACGACGAGTTACGGCGATCTGGACCCGTACATGCGGATCTTCAAGACGGTGCATCATCTGCGCGCCAGCAAGGTTCTGGTCGCCGTTGAAAACGCACCTGCCCGTCAGAAGGCCGTAGACGCCTATAGCCAGCAGTTCGGGACCAACTTCCAGTTCATCGGAGGAAAGGAACTCAGGGCTGCGTTTGAGAGCGCCGATGCGAAAGAGACGCAGAAGGCTACCGACGAATTCACGAAGAACGCTCTCCGCGTGGTGGAGCCGAGCCCGCAGGAGATCTACAACGGGCTGAAGTTCTATCTCGGACTAAAGAACCTGCTGAAGGAACAGAAGGCCAACGCCATCACCATCGATTGTTTCGGCACGCTGGCCGCCAAGACTCTCCCCGGATATCCCTGCATTGCGTGGTCGAAGCTTAACGACGTGGGTCTTTATGGAGTCTGTGAGGCCGACCTGCATTCCACCATGACCCAGATGCTGGTGACATCCTATGCCGAAGTACCTGGATTCGTCACCGACCCGGTTTTTGATACCAGCCGGAATGAGGTGATCCACGCCCACTGCGTTTCGGCGACCAAGCTGAAGGGGCCCAACGGTCCGGCGTCGCCTTACATCATTCGCAACCACCTGGAGACGAACGAAGGGGCAGTTTTACAGGTGACGATGCCTGTGGGCGACACGGTCACGGTGGCGAAGTTCGCGGATCCGAAGAAGATGCTGATCACCACCGGCGAGGTGACGGGTTCGGAAGGCAGCGATCGCGGCTGCAGAAGCCAGGTGAGAACGCGGGTGTCCGACGCCGAGAAGTGGCTAGAGAACTACTCGGCCGGACTGCACCGGGTGATGTTCTACGGCGATCACACCCGGACCATTGAACGAATGGGCCGGTTGATGGGCTTCTCGGTCGTGAACGAGATCGATTCGGTACGGAGTTAGCGACCCCTTCCGAGCAGTTCCCGCACCGCCGTACCAGATTCCAATTGGAGCGCGTCGCGCGCGATCGCTTCGGCTTCGGGGAGGGTCCAGCGCGAGATCGCGCGCTTCAGTTCGGGAATCAGCGGCGGACTCACGCTGAACTCTTCTACGCCAAGGCCGAGCAGCAGCGGCGTCGCGACGGGATCCGCGGCCATCTCACCGCAGACATCCACTGGAATGCCGGCGCGGCGTCCCGCGCTGACGGTGTCCTGAATGGTCCGCAACACAGCGGGCTCGAAATGGTCTGCAATGCTCGCCACCCGTGAGTTGGTGCGATCGGCAGCCATCAGATACTGCACCAGGTCATTGGTTCCGATGCTGAGACGGCTGACTTCAGCGGCCAGGCGGCCGGCGGTCACGGCGGCCGCGGGTACTTCGATCATCACGCCGATGGGGATCTCCCGCCGATAGCGAATGCCCTGGCGATCGAGAGAGTCCTCCATATCGCGAATGATCAACTTGGCTTCGCGCAACTCCGAGAATGTCGAGACCATGGGCAACAGGAGTTCCACGTTGTGATCGCAGCCGGCTCGCAGGATCGCTCGAATCTGCGCTTCGAACAGGTCGCGGCGGCCCAGCGTCACACGTACGCCCCTCCAGCCCAGGAATGGATTCGACTCGGCGCCGATGTCGATGTACGGAACGCTCTTGTCACCTCCGATGTCCAACGTGCGAATCACCAGAGGACGGTTTCCGAGCGCTTCGGCGATGTTTCTGTAGGCGGCGAACTGTTCCTCCTCGGTTGGCGCGGTCTTCCGGTTCAGGAACAGAAACTCGGTACGCAGCACGCCGACGCCTTCGGCCCCGTAGTCGATCGCCTGCACGACTTCCGCATCGCGGCTGAGATTGGCCAGGACGGTGATACGGTGGCCGTCGCGGGTTGCTGCCGGGGTGTTTCGTTCGGCTTGTGCGGTTTGACGCGCGGCGAGCCATGTCCGGCGGCGCTCTTCCAACGCGTGAATCTCCTGCGCGGACGGTGACACCCACAGTGTGCCGCGTTCGCCGTCGATGGCCACGATGGTCCCTTCGGCGATCGTCGCCAGGGCCGGGCCGAGTCCAACCACGGTGGGAACTCCACGAGCGCGCGCGAGAATCGCGCTGTGGGCGCTCGCGCTCCCTGTCTCGAGACACAGGCCCAGAACCAGCGTGGAGTCGAGCTTCTCGATTTCGGAGGGCATCAGGTCGTGCGCGGCGACGATGGAGGGTTCACGAATTTGGATGGTCGCCTCGCTCGCTCCCGTGATTCTCCTGAGAACCCGGCCGGCGGCATCGGCCAGATCGGCGGCGCGTGCGCTGAGATAAGGATCGTCCATCGCCCCGAGCCGGTGCGTGAACGCGCTCGACGCAGCGTGCCAGGCCGATGCGGCATCGCGGTGTTCATCGAACACGAGCCGCCGGGCCAACTCGATCAATTCGGGATCCTCGAGAAACAAAGATTGTGCGTCGAAGATCCCGGCTTCGTTGTCGCCTGCATTCCGGCGGGTCCATTCGTATAGAGTTCGTGTGTCGTCCTGAGCGCCCGCGATCGCCGATTGCACCAGGCGCCATTCGTCTTCCGGCTTACCGGCTACGCGCTGCGGAATCGTCCCGGTGGCGGGACGATATTTCAGGAGTGGCGCGACGGCAACGCCCGCGGCGGCGGCAATGCCGGGAATCTGGCCCGCCGCAGGTGTGCCTGCTGAGGGAGTCGGGACCTCAGCCGGCTGGTCCGGGTCGCCGCACCCAGCGTCCACGAAGCTGGCGAGTTCGGCGAGTGCCTGCCGCGCATCGCGTCCCTCCGCGCGAATCAGCAATTGGTGTCCCTGCCGGCCAGCAAGTGTGAGGACTCCATTCAAACTGGACGCGTCGAACGGGCCGGTTCGCTCGGTCACGTTTTCGACGGTCACGTGGGCGTCGAACCTGCGTGCAAGGCGAATGAAGCGCGCGGCCGGGCGAGCGTGCAACCCCAGCCGGTTCCGCAAGGTCGCGACGCGCTCTTCAGAGGCGGCCGTGCTTGAAGCGGCCGCGGGAATGGCGGAACAACCTCCGAGTTGAGCGATCTTGGCCGAGAGTGCGCGTTCGGCCTCGCGAGCGATCTCGTCCAGGCTGCCTCCCGCGGCTGCCAGACTGACCGCCGCCACCGCTCCCTCCACCAGCGGGGCTGAGCAGAGCCGCACGGAGGATCGCCGGGTCTCGTCCAAGAGCTCGATGGCGGTCTCGGCGCTCAGCACGGCACTGCCCAGGTCCATGAGCACCAGGACACCGTCCTCGCTGTAAACCGATTCCACCGCTTCCAGGACTCGAAACGCGTCGGTGCCGATGGGGTTCTCCGGATTCCCGGTGCCTCCGGCGGCGGCAACCCGGACTCTGTCCTGCGCCACTTGGTTCGCGAGTTCGGCGACACCTTCGGCGAGCCGTGCGCTGTGGGAGACGATGACGATTCCGATCATGCCGAGCGCCAGGCGTCCGCAGCCGCGCGGATCAGCAGATAGGACGATGTCGCGCCGGGATCCTGGTGCCCGACGCTGCGGGGACCCAGGTAGCTGGCTCGCCCTTTGCGCGCCTGCATGGGCGTAGTGGCCTGCATTCCGCTTTCCGCGGCGGTCGCGGCGCTGTCCAGGATCTGGCCGATACTTGCTCCGGACTGCAGACGTACGTGCATTGCCGCAACTGCGGGCACAAGCGCATCCACCATGGTCTTGTCTCCCAGGGACGCTTTGCCTCGCTGTACCACGCCATCAACGCCCGCCTTGAACAATGCGACGATGTCGGCGGCTTCGAGTGCCGGTTGGTCCGGACACGCCGCCCCGGCTCGGAGAAAGAACGTCCCGTACAGAGGCCCCGATGCTCCACCGACAGTCTTGATCAGCGTGGCGGCCGCAGTCTTGAGGATGGATCCGATACCGGGGGTGGCGTTCTTGTCCAATTCGGCCTTCACAGCGGTGAAGCCCCGGTCCATGTTCGACCCGTGATCGGCATCGCCGATAGCCGAATCGAGATCCGTGAGCCGTTCCCGGTTGGCGGCGTATACGCGTTCGAGTTCCTCAAACCACGCGAGCAGGGCGTCGCGGTCCACCGCCATGTTCTACGCCCCCCACCGGAGACCCGGGGTTAGCACCGGATCATCCCACAGCGAAACGAACTCCTCGCCCGCCCGAAGCAGCGTGAGGGAGCAGCCCGCCATCTCCAGACTGGTGATGTAGTTCCCCACCAGCCTTCGCGCGATGGAAATGCCGCGGGACTTGAGGAACTGCTCCAACTCCCGGTAGAGCAGGTACAGTTCGATGAGCGGCGTTCCACCCATCCCGTTCACCATGGCGATGACGGATTCACCGGGCGCGACCGGCAGATCGGCCAGGATGGCCTCCGCCATGCGTTTCACAATCTCATGCGCCGGCTGAAGCGGCATACGCTCGCGGCCGGGCTCGCCGTGGATCCCGATCCCCATCTCCATCTCGTCACCGGCCAGCTCGAAGGTGGGCTTGCCCGCGGCGGGAACGGTGCACGATGTCAGTGCCACGCCCATAGAGCGCGCGTTCTCGTTCACTTTCCGGCACAGCTCAGCTACCCGTACGAGCTCATAGCCGCGCTCGGCGGCAGCGCCGCAGATCTTTTCGGCAAGCACCGTGGCGCCCACGCCGCGGCGTCCCGCTGTGTACAGGCTGTTCTCAACCGCTACATCGTCGCTGATCACGACGGCCTGAATTTCCAATCCTTCCATCTGGCACAACTCGGCGGCCATCTCGAAATTGAGGATGTCGCCGGTATAGTTCTTCACGATGTGAAGGACGCCGGCGCCACCGTCCACGGCGCGGGTTGCGGCCTCAATCTGGTCCGGGGTCGGCGACGTGAACACCTGGCCTGGAACGGCGGCGTCCAGCATTCCCCGGCCCACATACCCGCCATGCATCGGTTCATGGCCGCTGCCGCCTCCAGAGATCACGCCGACTTTACCGCGCACCGGGGCATCTCGACGGACCACGTAGAGGGGATCGAAGTTGACTCTGATGATATCGGCGTGCGCCAGGGCCAGACCTTCCAGCGACTCGCGCACGATGTCCTGGGGATTGTTGAGGAGTTTCTTCATCGCTTTGGGCAGCTCAGGGCCCTGCAATGACTATACTTCGCCGGCCCTGAGACAACAATCGAAAGCCCGGTTGGGGCCCCATAACTCCGAAATCCCACACGTGGCGCACGCTCACAGCGTGCAGCGTCGGCACTCCTGCCGACGCCCAACGCATCGACCTTCACTGGTCGCTGGGAGGCATGTCTCGGCAAAAGTGCCGAGACGGCACGCAAGAGTGCGTGCGCCACGACGGTGCAGGCAGCCATTCTGTCGTAGACGACTCAGTGCTGGATCGGAAACACCACTGGGCCGGGCGGCGAGGAGTTGATACTCGCCGGGGACGTAACCCCATTGATGGAAATCGAAATCGGGTACAGCCCAGGCGCCATCGAGCAACTCTGCGGCACTGTGAAGTTGATCTGGAATTCTCCAACCGCCACCAGCGCGGCGCTGCTCGCCGGAACCGTGACGCTGCCAATCGTCACCGTCACGCCGCTCACGAATGTCGTCGATACCAGGGTGCCTGCCGGAGATGGAGCCAGGCCTGTGGCGAAGAGCTGCACCGCATCGCCGGGGACCGCATTGCGGAACGCCGAACCAATTGACGGGTCAGCGGCGATCTTGCCGTCCAGAAAGACCGCTGCGGCATAATTCGTGCCGCCAATGATAATCGGAAAGATGCCGGGCGAGTTAGTTGCGGCCGCGGCGCTCGTGGAGTTGCTCGCCGCTCCGTTGTTGGTTACTTGCACCGAAGCGTTTCCGGTGACTCCCGCCGGTACCTGGAAACTCACCTGCGTGGGGCTGATGTAATACACGGCTGCCGGTTGGTCGTTGACCTTCACCTGAACGCCGCTCAGGCTGGTGGGTAAATTGTTCCCGAGGCCGTTGAAATCGGACCCGGCCCAAATGCGCGTTGTGGTACTGAGGTTCGTGCCCTTCACCTGCGCCCAGGATCCCGGCACCAGCCCTCCACTGACATACGTAGCGCCGTTGGCGAGAGTGCCGGATTGCAGGGCCGGCACAGGGCTCGGTGCGATCTTGGCGACAAAGCCGTGGTAGCAGCAGAGACTGTCGCTGGCGGTTGTCTGGAATGCGCCGGGAGTTGTGATCAGTCCAGGGCCGATGTGATTGCCGGCGAGATAGACGGCGCCGGCGGAATCCACTGCAAGCCCGGCCGGATTCGAGGTCTGGCGGCCACCTGATCCGATGCGCGTGAAGAACAGCAGGTTGGCTCCCGCGGCGTCCAACTCGGCGACGGCCACCTCCATAGATCCTGACGTCACCGCCGGTTCAACGGGATTGAGCAACGGGAAACCCGGTCCGGCTTGCCCCAGAATGTAGACGTTTCCCTGGCCGTCCAACTGGACCGGCCCGGTGAAGAACAACCGCGTCGCTTCCATCGTGCTTGCTGCCTCCCACATAGGTGGACCACAGGATGGCGCTGCCGGACGGATTCAGCTTGGTCACGTGACCCGCCGAACAGGTCCCGCCATTCGGGGCGCAGACCGTGCCATAGGCTCCGGAAGTAACTGGGAAGTCCTTGGAATTGGTGTATCCGGCGACATAGGCGTTGCTTGCATTGTCGATCGCGATGCCGCTGAGGTAGTCGCCCGAACTCGCGGCCTGGCCGCCCAGGTAGGTGCCGTATGCGAGCGAAGCACCACCGGCGGATGTGACTGGATTGAACTTTGTGACGAAGCCTCGCCAGACCTGCACATACGTTCCTGTGCTGCCCAGAGGAGCGCCGGTCGGTTGAATCACGCCGGCGGTCGTCGGCAGCTTGCCGGCCTGGGTCTCGCCGATCAGGTAGAAGTAGCCGTTCTTGTCCACCGCGATTCCCGTTCCATACGTGCCTCCACCCTGGTCGAAACCCAAGTCGCCCCAAAGGCTGGAATATAGCAGTTGGGCGCCGGTGGGATCGAACGCCGCGACGAAGGAGTATTGGGCCGAGCGTCCGTTGGGCTTGTCTCCGCTGATAACCGCGCCGCTGGTGGTTGGAAAGCAGGATTGGAAGCTATAGCTCGTCGAGCAATATATGCTCTCGTTGCCGGCAATGTAGGCCCGGCCGGCACTGTCCACGGCAATAGCAGTTCCATACGACAATCCGTAACCGCCAAGAAATGTCGAATAGACCAGACCGGTTCCAGCGGCGTTCAGCTTGGTTACGAATGCGGAGTAGATAGAGGAGTTACAATTTGAGGACGCTGAGGAGATCCCCTTGTTGTTGGGAATTGGGGCGCAGATGGTCTGGTACGCTCCATTAGTGGCCGGGAAATTGGGGGACGTTGTCAGGCCGGTTACGTAGGCGTTACCACCGGCATCAACTGCGATAGCGTTGCTGTGGTCAGCCCCGTTGCCGCCGATATAAGTGGAGTAAACAAGCGAACTGCCATCGGGGCTGTATTTGGTCACAAAAGCCGTCGCATACAACCCGGCAGGTTGGCCGCCCAGCTTCACCGGCGGCGCGCTCTGAATAGGATTCTTCGTCGGGAAGTCGATGGAGTAGGTGGTGCCCGTCACATACGCGCTGCCGGCACTGTCAATGGCGAGCCCCTGCGATGTACCGGCCTGACTGATGCCAGGCCCAGTACTAACTCCGATCGTGTCCGTGCCGGTCCCGGCAAGGTAGCTCGCGTAGCTGAGCACCGGATCGACAATCAGCGTCTTGGTATGGTCATAGCTGCCGAGCCGGAAACGTACCTGGTTCCCGGCCACGACGAACGATCCTTCGACCTTCGTCTTCTTGTCTCCATCCATCTGGTACAGCACCGGCTTCTTGAAGATGGCCAATCCGTCAGGCGCACTCAAAGCCAGGTTGCCCTGCGTGTCGACACTGGCGCGCGCGCCGTCGATCCGCCATGCGATGGGGCTGGGGTCGGCGTCCGGGGCGACGACAAAGTCATACTCCAACTGTCGCTGATTCCCGTAGAAGACCAGGTCCACTCCAGGGTAGATCTGGCGATAGCGGACCTGGCCATAGGTCGGGATGCCGGTAGCGCCAGTTCTTTGGGTCGTTACCGATGAGGTAGCTCACCACGCCGGGTTGCCGGTCTGCTCCGACTGAGTTGGCTTCGGGATTCGCCCCGATCAGGCTCATGCGCAAGGTGCCGGTGGGCCGTGCCGGCCGTTGCCGCTCCAGGTTCAGAGTCACCTCGCCCGGAGCGAGCAAGAGCGCGTAGCCGGATCCGCGCGAAAGAAACTGTGTTGTAGACGACGCCTGCCCCTGGTTTGGTTCGAAACTCAATGGCACGCTCATGAGCTTCGCTTCCGCCTTCCGCTCGCTATCTGGCGAGACCGTTGCGGCGCGCAGCCAGCAAAGACTAAAAGAAATCGAGATTGCTGCAAGCGCTGTTATTACCCTAAGGCGTGCAACCGAAGACCGTCCGCTTGTCATGGTGTGGTCCCACTCCCTCAGCGCGGAGTGCGACCGCCAGGATTCTCGCGTCGGCATCCGGCCACCATCAAGAATAACCCTATTGGGCCGGTTTATCTGTTATTTATTTCCGAGCGAGGCTGTCTCGGCAAGAGTCTCGGCAAAGTGCCGAGACACGCAGAGTGCGTGCGCCACTACCATCCAGTTCCCACTACTCGCACCGGAGCGCTCGCATGGGGTCGATCTTGGTCGCCCGCCGGGCCGGCACATAAGACGCCACGAATCCAACCATCGTCAGGAAGACGATGGCGCCGCCGAAGGAGACGGGGTCCGCGATCCCTACTCGAAACAGCACATTCCCAATCGTATGCCGCAACAACACCGCCGCCGTGAGCGCCGTGACCAGCCCGATGCCGAGTCCGCCGCCGATCATCGCCATTCCTCTCCGCAGCACCTCGGACAATACCTGCTTTGGCTGGGCCCCCAGCGCCATGCGGATTCCGAGTTCCTGCGTGCGTTGCGTGATCGCGTATGCCATGACGCTGTATAAGCCGACCGCGGCCAGCACCAGCGAGAGCAGCCCCATCATTCCCAGCATGCTCGCCGCCACCTTCTGGCCCAGGAGCGTCACTTCCGACCATGCCCGGAGCGTCATGGGATCGAAAGCCCCCGCCTTGGGGTCGATGGCCGCCACGTTGCTCCGCAAACCGGCTAGAACCGTCATCGGATCCCCAGCGGCCCGGATGAAGAAGTACAGTTGCTGACCCGTATTCCACCGCTGCTGGAAGGGCGCAAAGAAGTACGGCCTGGGAGCCTCAGCCACGTTGAAGTACTTGGTATCCCGCACCAGTCCGACTACCGTGGCCCACTTGCCCCAGCAGCGCACCTTTCGTCCCACTGGATTTGCGCCATTGAAGTACCGCCGAGCGAAGGTCTGGTTCACGACAATCACCGGCTCCGAGGTGAACGTGTCACTCTCCAGGAAGTCGCGGCCTTCCACCATCGGTGTTCGCAGCAGGCTGAAGTATCCCGGGGAGACGATGGTGTCGTTGATCTGCATCGATTCGTCGCGCGCCGGGACATATCCTTCCACCTCAACGGTCCGGTAGGGGCCGCCGCTGGTGCCGAGCGGAGCGTACTCCGCGTAGGCAACGTCCGCCACGCCGGGAGCCGAGCGCAGCCGGTCGCGCAGCCGCAAACAGAACTGCTGAGCCTGCGGCGTCGAGTAGCCGGTCCCGTTCAGGTAGAACCGTGCCAGCGCCACTCGATCCATGTCAAAGCCGGGGTCAACGGTCCTGGCGTTATAGAAGCTTCGCAGGAACAGCCCCGCACCCGTAAGCGACACCATCGCCAGCGCCACCTCCGCCATCACCAGCAGGCTGCGCGTCCGGTGCGACCGTCCACCTAGACTACCCGATCGGCCGCCTTCCTTCAACGCATCGTTCACATCGGAGCGCATCCAGAAAAGAGACGGCGCGGCGCCCGAGATCAGGGCCGTTATGACACACGTCAGGATGGTGAACACCAGTATGCGGCCGTTCAGGTAATATCCGATTGCGGCGGGCGCGTTGATTTTGGGGACCAGCGCCGGAAGCAGGTCTTCCATCCAGAACGCCAGCGGCAATCCCACCAAGGTCCCGGCGCCGGCCAGCATCAGCGTCTCAGTGAGTAACTGCCGGACCAGGCGGCGGCGCCCGGCGCCCAGCGCCAGCCGGATGCTGAGTTCTTTCCTCCGCGCGAACGACCGCGCCAGCAGCAGGTTCGCGACATTGGCGCACGCGATCAGCAGCACCACTACGGCCGCCGCCATCAGGATCTGGAGGGGCTTGAGCAGCAGTTCGGGAGCCGCCGAGTGGAACTTCCAGGCAGGAAGGATGGTGGCCGCAACTCCGAGGTTCGTCTTCGGATACGCCGCTGCCAGATCCACCGAGAACCGGTAGGCTTCCGCATTGGCCTGCTTCACCGTAACGCCCGGTTTCAGCCGCGCCGTAACATACATGTTCCGATAGTCGCGGTTCTTGAACACGGTCTCGCTGAGCGTATTCAGCTCGCGGCCCATGGTCACCGGCATCCAAAGGTCGTAAGCCAGCCCGGGCATGGTGCCGCGAAACGCCGGCGGCGCTACGCCAACGATGGTCAACTCGTACTGGTTCACCCGGAGGGTCTTGCCGATCACCTTGGCGTCCGAGCGGAACCGGGTTCTCCACAGGCGGTCACTGATCACAACCACCGGGTAAGCGCCCAGCTTGTTGCCGTTCTCCTCCGGGGTGAAGGTGCGACCCAACTCGGCCTTCACTCCCAGCACGTCGAAGTAGTTCCCGGAGACCAACTCGCCCCACGACGCCTGGCTGCTGGCGGCATCGCCCAGGCTGAACACTTCCTCGCGATGCACCAACAGGCCGGAAATGGTGGTCAGGCGATCGCGGTAGTCGCGGTAATCGAGATAGGAAGTCTGGTTAGCCCCGTTCGGAGCCCCGGCCGTAACCATCTCCATCACCACCAGTCGGTCACCGTCCGTGGCGCCTGGATACGGGCGTAGCAGCAACCCTTCGGTCCAACTGAAGACAGTGGTGGTGGAGGCGATCCCCAAGGCGATTGTTAGAGCGGCCACCGCCGAGAGCGCGGGAGTGCTTTTCAAAACGCGTAGACCGTAGCGGAGATCCTGCCATAAAGTGTACATTGACGTGTCCGGTTCAGGACATGCACGTACGATTCCTATCGCAAACGGCTGATTTTGCGGGATCTGCCGCGGGCCGCGTGTTCGCATGGGGGACCGGAAGTTGCGAAAACGGACAAAGCCGGCGTGCGGTCTCCGCACGCCGGCGCCGATGAGGTTAGACGCTCAACAGGCGGTCGAAGAACGAACGGTAGCGCCGGAGGGCCTGCCGTAAGTCCTCCGTGGAAACGTCCTGTCCCTGACCCCAGTCGCGTTCGAGTTTGTTGCGCTCGTCGGCAAAGACCTCGGCGAGTCGCTTGATGGCTGTCGCCACTAACTCGTCAGCCTTCTCTACCGAAGCGCGGGGCTCATCGACGAAATTCGCCTGAATCCCGTGCCAGCGATCGCGGAGTTGATCCGCCTCCTGATTGGCGAAAAGGGGCGCGTGGCCTTCGTCAGGCCTCTGGTTTACCAAGTCGGCTGTGGTTAACGGTTTATCTTCGCGTGCTTCGCGTTCCAAAATATTCGGTGTGCTCATCTATCTACGTACCTCCTCTCTTTCGCTGATGCGCCGGTGGACCATAGTCCTCAAACAGCCGGCGGTAGTGAACCATTGCATTCCTCAGATCTTCCGTGCTTGCCTGGCCGTCGCGATCCCGCAGGGCGATACCGTGTGCAATCCGGTAGTGCTCGACAACGTCCGCGTGATCCACCGAGATGTCGGCGGCCCGCTGCTCGAACTCGCCCATCGGATATCCCCGGGTGCGCATGGCCGCGATCACCAATTCATCTGCCCGAGCGACGGCTCCGCGCGGGTCATCGACAAACTGCTCCTGATCCCTCCGCCATTCGGCAGTGAAACGATCCGACTCTTCCCTCGACAACGGGCGGATGTGTAGCTTCTCGATGCGCTTCTGGCGGCGCTCCAATTCGTTCTCGGCGCGCCGGGCGTCACCGCGTGTCGCGGCCACAACCCGGTCGTACTCCGAGCCGAACTTTCCGCGCAACTTGCGCGTTCGTTGGTTCTGGACATACAACCAGGCGGCCACGGCAATTGCGATGATCGCAACGATCAGGATGATCACCGTTGCAGTACTCATGTTTGCTCCTCTCTCTTTCCTGGCCTACTATTGTGGCGATGCAGATATCGTGCCAGAACAGGAACTCCAACGGTCTCTGTATTTGGGCCGGAGAACTCAGCGGCGGAAACCAGCCCGGCAGGTAGAATTTGCAGGCGATATAATCGGCCCGACCCATGTTCTCTCGAAAACTGCTCTACCTATGCATCGCAGCGGCGGGTATCGCCTGCGCGCAGAATAGTACCCAGGCCGGGAAGTTCGTAGTGGAACATCCCACGCTCCTGAACCTCGGATTCGAATGGTCGATCACCGGCGACACCAACCGAAACGCGACCGTAACGGTGCAGTTCCGCGCGGTGAGCGAAACGGCCTGGCGCACTGCGCTCCCCATGGTCCGAATCGGAGGCGAGAAGATCTATCGCAAGATGGAAGGCCTCGACTACACGGTGCCCGATGGATTCGCCGGCAGCATTCTCAATCTGCAGCCCGGCACCGAATACGAGTGCAAGTTCCAGATGTCGGATCCCGATGGCATAACGGGACAGAGTGCAGAAACCGTTCGCGTCAAGACCCGGACCGAGCCACAGCCCTACGCGGGCGGGCGCACGCTGCACGTCTACGCGCCCGACTACAAAGGCGAGCGCATCGAGCCCAGCTTCACCGGGATCCTGGAGGCCTACTACGGCGCGGGACTCGGCGATTGGAACGTCGTCTGGGAGCGGCGCGCCCAGCCCGGAGACACTCTGCTGGTCCACGCCGGACTCTACAAGCCCGAGCGGCTGAACTATGTGGACCCCTTGGCTGCCCCCTTCGACGGCACCATGTGGCTGACTCTGAAGGGTACCCGCGAGAAGCCGATCACCATCAAGGCGGCGGGCGATGGGGAGGTGATCTTCGATGGGGCCGGCAACCACGAACTCTTCAACGTCATGGCCTCGCAGTACCACATCTTCGATGGGCTGACGTTCCGGAACACCGACGTGGCGATCTTCGCCGGACAGAAGGAAGTCCAGGGCGCAGTGGGCCTGACGGTCAAGAACTGCCGTTTCGAAAACATCGGATTCGGCGTGTGGACCGAGTACGCCGGTTCAAGCGACTTCTACATCGCCGACAATCTCTTCATCGGCCGCGACGACCGCTTCCGGGTCATCGGCTGGACCGGTCCGAGATGGGCGAGCGCCGGCGCCTATGGCTCCCACCAGCTCACGAGTTACTACGCAATCAAGGTCTACGGACCAGGCCACGTCATCGCCCATAATGCCATCGCTTACTTCCACGACGCGCTGGGGATCTCGACTTACGGGACGCCGGAGCAGGATCCGGAGCGTCAAGCCTCATCCATCGACATCTACAACAACGACACCCATATGTCGAACGATGATGTGTTAGAGACCGATGGCGGCGTGCATAACATCCGCGTCTTCAATAACCGCGGAATCAACGCAGCACAAGGCGGATACAGCTCCCAGCCGGTCTTCGGCGGGCCGGTCTACTTCTATCGGAACATCCTATATAACGTACCCACTGGGGTCGCCTTCAAGTTTTCGGCGAAGCCCGCCGGAATGTTCGTGTATCAAAACACCCTGATCGCCGAGCAAACCGTCAAGGATCCGTACTCGAACGCCCACTTCCGCAACAACCTGTTCCTCGGCCGCGACACCCCCGGCCGCGGGATCATGACTTGGGCCAACGCGACCGGGGCTTACAGTTCGGACTACAACGGCTACCGTCCCAACAAAGGGGTGGCCGCGCAGTATCAGTGGCTGGCGCCGAAGCCGGGCGGGCAGGCGTATGAACCGAAGCCCGAAGACTGGAAGACTTTCGCCACGCTGGCGGATTTTCGCACCGCCACGGGACAGGAGGCGCACGGCCTGGAACTGGATTTCGATATCTTCGAGAACCTGGCCCCGCCCGATCCGGCCAAGCGCCATGCCGCCTACCACTCAATGGACCTGAACTTCCGCTTGAAGCCTGGGAGCAAGGCTGTGGATGCCGGCGTCCTCATCCCGACCATCAACGACGACTTCACGGGCCGTGCCCCGGACCTGGGCGCTCTCGAGGTGGGTAAGCCGGTTCCGCATTACGGACCGCGCTGGATTACCTGGCAGCCCTTCTATCGCTGACACGGGCAAGAGCGGCTCATCGCTTAACATAGGAATATGTCTTCATCCGCGTCAGTGGAACAGGGAAGGTCCGCCACCGAGCAGGTCATCGAGATCGAGAAAGAGTACCTACTTCAGAACTACGCCCGCTATCCGATTCTGCTGGTCCGCGGCAAGGGTGCTTATGTCTACGACGCGGCGGGCAAGCGGTATCTGGACCTGATCTCGGGAATCGGCGTCAACGCGCTGGGGCACGGGTATCCGCGCATCGTGCAGGTGATCAAGCAGCAGGCCGGACTGCTGATGCACACCTCGAACCTCTACTACAACGAGTTCCAGGGGAGGCTCGCCAAACGGCTCTGCGAGATCAGCGGATTGCAGCGGATCTTTTTCACCAACTCAGGCACTGAGTCGATGGAAGGCGCGCTGAAGATGATCCGCGCGCACGGGCGGAAGATCGATCCGGAGAAGATCGAGATCGTTTCGCTGGAGAACTCCTTTCACGGACGCAGTATCGGCGCACTCTCGGTAACCGGGCAAGAGAAGTACCGTCGCGATTTCGAACCCCTGCTGCCCGGCGTGCGCTTCGTGCCGCCGAACGACTCAGTTGCGCTCTGCCAGTTGGTGAGCGAGAAGACGGCGGGAATTGTGATTGAGGCCATCCAGGGCGAGGGCGGCATCAATCCGATGGCAGTCGAATACCTCCGGAAGGCGCGCGAACTTGCCGATCGTTTCAACGCGCTGCTGTTATTCGACGAGATCCAATGCGGCGTCGGACGTCCCGGCACTTTCTTTGCCTACCAGTTGGCGGATCCGCACGTGATGCCGGACATCATGGTGGCGGCCAAGCCTATCGGCTGCGGCCTGCCGCTGGGATTCATCGCGGCCAACGAGAAGGCGGCGGCGGCCATTGGCGCCGGCATGCACGGATCCACTTTCGGCGGAGGCCCCCTGGCGTGCCGCGTGGCTTTAGAGGCGCTGGACATCATCGAAGCGCTGCTGCCCTCGATTTCCAGTGTGGGCAGCTATTTCCGCATGCGGCTCACCGAACTCGCGCGCCATCTGCCGTTCATCCGCGAGGTGCGCGGCACGGGCTTGATGATCGGAGTGGAGTTAGACTTCCCCTGCAAAGAGGCGGTCACATTAGCCATGGAGGAAGGGCTGCTGATCAACGTGACGCACGACACGGTGGTCCGTCTGCTGCCGCCCTACATCATTACTGAGCAAGATGTGGACCGGGCCATGGGGGGAATCGAGAAGGTCCTGCGAAAGCTCGGCGAAAAGCGCGGCTGACCGCTTACTGACGTGCGCGGCTCGGTAGAATCCAGCGACGTACCGAGCCTACACGTACCGAGCCGCGACCATGAGGGAGCTGTTTTCACACCGGCCGTGGATGATTACAGTAAGTCGTCCCTCTGTTGTTTCTCGAGCATCTTTACGAGGTCGCCAACCTGTTGGGCGCGTCGGCGATCGGCGATGAGCAGGGCATCGGGTGTATCGACGATTACCAGGTCCTTCACACCTAGCAGCGCCACTAGCTTTTCTTCTCCGGTATCGACGTAGTTTCCCGTGGCGTCGAGCGCGAGGATCTCGCGCCGGGCGATGTTGGCCTCCGGCTTTTCGGCGTGGAGTTCGTAGACCGCGTTGAAACTGCCGACGTCGTTCCAACCGATGTCATCGGCAGCGAGTCCCACTACGTTGTCGGCTTTTTCCAGAACCGCGTAGTCGATGGAGATGTTCTCGCACATCGGGAAGGTCTTGGCCAGCGAAGCGGCGAAGCCCCGGCTGGTGACCGGCGGAATGGAGGCTAGCAGCGTCGCCGTTTTCGGCAGATGCTGCCGCAGGGCTTCGAGCAGCACGGACGTCTTCCAGAAGAACATCCCGGCGTTCCAATAGAAGCGGCCTGCATTGAGGAATTTGCGCGCAGTGGGCAGATCGGGCTTTTCACGGAAGGCCAGCACTTCGAGCGGAATGCCCATCCCCGGTTGAACGCCTTTGGGAAACTCGATGTACCCGTAGCCTGTCTCGGCCCAGCGCGGCTGGATTCCGAGAACCACGGTTTTGCCCTGTTCGGCGGCCTTGAACGCGGGACGCAGCAGCCGAACGTAGCGGGCGGGCTTGGTGATGATGTGGTCGGCGGGAAACACGCCCATCGTCGAATCGGGGTCCATCTCATTGAGAAGGTGGGCCATCAATCCGATGGCCGGCGCGGTGTTGCGCGGCACGGGTTCGGAGAGGATCTGCTTCTTGGGCACCTCCGGCAGTTGCTTCACGATCTCGGCGCGGAGCAGGTCATTGGTGAGGATCCAGATGTTTTCAGGCGGCAGGACCGGGGCCAGGCGATCGACGGTCTCCTGGATCAGCGTGCGTTCGCCGAAGAAGTTCAGCACCTGCTTGGCGCGGGCGCGCCGGCTGCGGGGCCAGAAGCGGGTGCCGCGGCCTCCGGCCAGAATCAGGCCGTAGCGGTTCGATGGCATTGAGTTACTCCACAGGGACGCCGCGGACCAGTCGAAGTGTTCGGTTCCAGCGCGTCTTCCAGAAAAAGTTCTGGGCGAGATCAATGAAGTGCTTGGCGGTAAAATCCACCAGGTCTTCGGTGGGGGCGTCGTAGGACCAGAAGATGACGAAGGGTTTGCCGACGATGTTGTCGCGCGGCACGAAGCCCCAGTACCGGCTGTCGAGCGAATTATCGCGATTGTCGCCCATGGCGAAGAAATGATTAGGGGGAACCACGATCTCGCCGTTCACGACGTTGTCCTTCAGCATGGCCAGCGCGCGCTGATCGACGGGACCGAACGGATCGGAGGGGAAATTGTCGCGATACGGTTCGATGTTGGGGAAGATGTGCTGGGTGTACGGCTCCACCAGTTTCTTGCCGTTGAGAACCACCTGCTTATCGACGACGCGGATATGATCGCCGGGCACGCCCATGACGCGTTTAACATAGTTCTGGCGCGGGTCTGGCGGCCATTTGAAGACAATAATGTCGCCCCGCCGGATATCGCGGTAGGGGAGCAGGTACTTGGAGATAGCGCCCGGCGGGGAGTAGGCGAGTTTATCGACGATCATGTGATCGCCCACCAGGACGGTAGATTCCATGGAGGACGTTGGAACGACGAACGCCTGCATGAGCGTGGTGGTGCCGAACAGCAGGATCAGGATCGTTACGGTCCACTCGGAGATGAAGTCACGGGTGGATTCCACGAAGCTTTTCTTCATAGAGGGCAATGTCTATTCTAACGTGGACGGGTGGGTGGAAGAATCGAAGACCAGGCTGTTGATCATTGGGGTCGTTTTGGACGCGGCGTGGGGCGTACCTATTCAATTCCGTTCGGGTTCTGCGGATCCTCCCCCGAGAGGATCTCCTGGACCATTCGCTTTAAGATGGGGAGATCCTTTTCCACCACTGGCCAGACCAGATCCAATTCGAGTCCAAAATACCGGTGGATGAGGATGTTACGTCGTCCGACCGCCTCGGCCCATGCTCTCTCTGAATGTCGACTCCGAAAATCCGCGGACAACCCCCGAGCAGCCTCGCCCAGGACCAGCAAGTAGTGAATGATCCAGGTCTGCACCAGTTCGTCCTGCTCGAATGCATCCCGCCCGCGTCGCGGCGTACCTCTCGATACACTCGACGGCTTCCAGAATGTCTTGAAGACGGCTGCGATCATCTCTCACAGGGGAACCGCCTCCGCCACGACCCTCGCCCGGAGCCGAACGCGTAGCCCCTTCTCGGTCACAACATCCACCGGAGTGCCCAACGTCTCCTGGAGATCCATCAGCAGACCGCCCAGATCGGAAAGTGTACGTCCCGGCTCGAGGTCGACAAGGAAATCGACGTCGCTTTGCGAATCGCTCTTCTCCGCGCGCAACGGACCCGAATACACGGACGTTGAACGCTCCATACCTGGCCGCAAGTGCGAGGACAGACTCCCGTCGTGTGCCACGCAATTCCTGCAACGTCATACTGCGTCCATTTTGCCACGACTTCGGAGGCTCGGGGATTTCGGTAGAGATGTCGTATAGAGAAAGTATGAGACACCGTCGCGCTCGAGACGGCGGTGTAACTCGTTTACGAAGTTACTGTCGTGTCGGCTGTAGCTCAGGAAGACCGTTGGCACGGCTTCCTGAGCATAGCAGAGTCAGAGGAATTACCGGGCGGCCTTGATGGCCTTTTCGACTAGGTCCTGATCCTTCTTCGAGAGACCTTTCAATGACTTCAAGAACGACACCATCCGGGCCACGTGGGCTCGGAACGCACCCTCAGTCAAGGTGTGGCCGGCTTCCACGAACTTCAGGACCGCCTCGGCGGAAGCCTTCGCCCGCGCCGAGACATCCCGACCCGGCATTCCGCCGTCCGGCTCCAGTTTGGCGGCCAGTTCCATCAGTTCGTCCTCTGGCTGCGCAGGCTCCGTCGCCAGTGAATGGCGATCGCGATCTCGAGAGCTCTCCGCCTGCCGTTTTCGGAACAGGCCCCTACTGAGCCGCGACAACCTGGGGACGCGGCAGCCGACATCATAGGCGTCGCCTTGCAAAACACCGCCGACGCTACGCCCGCGGGCGCCTGCGGCATCATAGATGCCTGATCGCCGCCGAAATAGGCCCCGAAAGCCACATCCTGGGGCATGCCGACGGGCACCACCCGCGTCTCCGGAACCTCGCCGGGACGGTCGCCTGCGCGCTTCACTACCGCCACCAGCGACATCTCCCGGGATGCCAGACCGTAGGTGGTGCTGAGTTCCACCAGACGCGCCGCCACGCGATTCTGCTTTCGCTTCTCAACCGGCGCGAGAGCGTCCTGGGCGGGGTAGCGGCTCTCCCAATCCGTAATCAGCCGCGATCCCTGCAACAGCCGGACTGTCTGGCCCGTATCGCTATCTCCTTCCGGCACCGGAAGCGTCAGCCGGCCGCCGTCCCAGGTCAGGTCCACCGATTCATTCACTGCCGTTCCGAACAGCAAGAGGGGTGTGCCCGCGAACACCTGCCGCGGCATCTCAGGCTGGAAGTCATCGCCGGATTTCAGGCCCGACGCGACGGGACTGCCAACCGACGCGAACAGGTCCACCGCGGCCATATCCACACGTTCGCGGGGCGTCGCGAAGCGGCTGACGCCACCGGTCTCGCGTGCCAGCAGCGTGAGAAAGCGGTCCTGGCTGGCGCTGCCGATTCCCAGACAGCTGATTCTCACGTTTGCGGTCCGCGCCTGACTCAGAATCTCCTCCGTGCCGAACACCTGTCCGTCGGTGAGCACGAACACGTCGCCGCCGCCTTCGAGCAGATGGGCCGCCGCCAGGAATCCCTGCGCCAACTCAGTACCTCCGCGCGCATCCACTTGCTTCAGGAAACCCTTGGCCTTGTCCCGATTCTCCCGAGTGCCGGGAAGCAGGCCGCCACGCATCGACTCGGTCTTGTCGTCGAACGCAACCAGTCCGAAGCGGTCTTCGGGCGCAAGTGCGGCCAGGCAGGCTTCGATGGCCTGGGTTGCCTGCTTGAGTGGTGTTCCGGCCATGGAACCCGAGCGGTCGAGCAGGAATGCGACCCGCCGGGGCGCGGCGTTCTGCGTTCCGAAAGCGGTGGACGGGACGATGGCGGCGAACGGACGACGCCCCTCGACTGAGGGTCCCGCGAGGACCTGCGGCGCGACCTCCTTGAAGCGGATATCCAGAACCAGATCGCGGTCCGGAACATCGCGCGCCGGCGCCAGCATGACCCGGGTGCCCTGGTCTTTCACACGGATGGAATGCGAAGGCGATGACACCTCGTCGATCGGCAGTTGATGGAGGACTGCCAGGTCGAAGCCCACTTCATGGAGCGAGGACGCATCCCGGCGATACCGCGGCAGGATGACGTCGCCGAACTGATCGGCGGGCAACTCCAACTCTCCTTCGCCGTCCACTAGCGCGGCCCGCATCTGCGAATGGTACGAAGGCGCCAGCGTGAACGGGAAGCGGAAGCGGAAGCCGTCGTCGCGGAGTTCGGCCCCAGCCACGATGTCCAGATAGACAGTAACGGTTTCTTTTGGCCGGACGTTGCCGACCGTCAGATTCACGGTCCCGTCGCCATATTGCCGCGCCAATGTTGAGAGTGATCCGGCCGCCAGTCCCTCTTCGTAGGTCTTGACGGCTTCTTCGGTCTGCTTCAACTCCGAGTGGACCTCGAAACCTTCTCCAGTGATGCGAAAGGCCCGCAGCGCGGCATCGCGCGGCAGGGCGAACGCGTACACCACCTCGATCGGCTTCTCCTCCTCCGACTGGAAAACGTGCTGCACGGTCAAGCGCGCGCCTGCGGGCATCACGCGCCCCCCCAGCCACAGCCGCTGCATGGCCAGCCGCAATGTCTCCCCGGTGACTACCGAATACGGCGCGAAACTCGTTGCTGTCGTGCTCATCTGACTACTGCTCCTTTTCCGGATCTGTGCCGGATATCTGAATGCTGCGGGCGAACTGCTCCATCGCAGCCCGGACCTGTCTCGTTCGCCAAGGGCTCATGTCCGCCCGAACCTGAACCATCACGTCATTCCCGATCGCATGATGCCACCAGGCCACGGGCGTGCCGGCCGGCGCCGCTTCCACCCCTCCCAATATCGGGATGATTTCGGACAACGTGCGTCCGGCGTTCTGAAGAGTCTTGATACGCTCCAACCGTTCCAGGTGCCCGCCGGTGTAGGGCGCGCTGCGGCCTGCCTTCACCGGACCGTCCAGCAGCCCGCGCGAGATATAAAAGCGGATTGTTCGCGCCGGTACTCCCGACGCGTCCGCCAATTCGGCAAGCGTCATATGGTTCCCCATAGCAATCCCAGAATACGGCTATAATACGACACTGTCAAGTACTGTTTTATTAATCTCTAGCCTCGTCGCGATCTAATTGGATAACCTGAGGGTGAACCTTCTCCCATGTCCCGATTTCGCCAAAGCAGAAGCAGTCAGCGGCCCGAGGAAGCCGCTCCGATACTCCAGCAACCTGCCGCCAACCTGGTGCCCATGAGCGCCGAGGACTTTGCTCGGATCCAACGGCGAAAGGTTCTGACGTGGGGATCCCTGGGGCTGGTGGCCGCAGTGCTGCTGGGGACATTCCTGTACCGTTTCTCGCTGCCGGCCGAGGCACAAGACAGCTACATTGATGCCAAGAAGCTGTTTGACAGCGGCAAGTACGCGGATGCACTTTCGGCGGTCAGCCGGGCCACACGGGACAGCCGGCAGCAGGTGCCCGCTCTCCAACTCAGGGCGGCGATCTATCAGGCTTTGCACCAGCCTGAGGACGCCTTGGCCGATATCAGCAAGGTCATCCAGATTCAGCCGAACGTGGCCGCCAACTACCGAGAGCGGGCGCAGATGTACATGGATGCGGGTCACGATGAGAAGGCACTCGAGGACTACACCAAGGTGATCGAGATGGAGAATTCCAGCGCCGCCTACAACGGGCGCGGCATCTGCTATATCAGGCTAAAGCGCCCGCAGCGGGCAATCGAGGATTTTACAAACGCCATCATGCGGCAACCCTTGATGGAATCGTATCTGCAGCGGGGACTGGCCCTGGCCTCAATCGGGGAACACGCCAAGGCGATTGCGGACTTCGACCGCGCTATTGAAATGGCGCCAACGGTTTCCGCGACATACCGGGCGCGAGCCAGTTCTTTGGCTTCGATGGGGAACCTGAAGGCCGCTGAACGGGATCGCGCCAAAGCGCTCACTTTCGAGACGCCCGAGCAGCCTGTCCTCGAACAGGTAGTGGTGCCCGAGCGGCAGTAGGTTCCAAATGCTTCGTCTATCCATTCTCAGTTTCGTCCTTTCGATGACCGCGCTGGCCGAGTCGTGGTCGGGCACGGTCATTGACGTGATGTGTAAGGGGAGAGATCCCGTCAGCCATACCCGGCAGTGCGCGATTAGCTGCTCGAAGAGCGGCTTCGGAGTGCTGACGCCCGACGGAAAGTTCATTCGGCTTGACGAGGCGGGCAACGCTAAAGCTCTGGCCGTTCTGAAGGCGTCGAAGAAGGAGAATGACCTTCGCGTGAACGTCACCGGGTCGCGGGACGGCGACGTCATCAAAGTAGATTCGATCGAATTGGAATAGCCGCCCGGCGGCGCAGTTTGGCCCATTCGCCGAACACTCCAGGATTTTCCAGCCAGACGATCATCCACTCCACCATCTCCAGCTTCTCGATGCGCTTCTGTTCGTCCCGGGTGGATTTGGCCGCAAACCGGGCGTGCTCCTTGGCGGTGATCACCAGCCGCCGGAGCATCCGTGTCCTGGCCCGGTCGCTACTTGCCGCCTCGTACTCTCCGGCCAGCGCGTTCAGCGTGCGCTCGAGTGAGTCGAAGGTCTCCTGCCGGACGCCTTCCACCACGGGCGCGAGCGGCAGGTCCAAGTCTCGCAGCAGCCTTCGCAGTGCTGGTTCTCCGATGGCTGAAAGCCGTTCCCGGAGAACTAGAAACTCAGGCTCACCGATCGCCGCAAACCCGAGCTCCGATGCGGTCTGCCGGATTTCAGCGACGCGATCCTGCTTTCGATTGCGCATGCCGGTATGCTTGAACGGCCTTTTCGTGGGCGGCGAAATCGGCCGAGAACGTGTGCGATCCCGACCCGTCCGGCTTCGCTACAAAGTAGAGATAGTCTGTTTCAGCCGGCGCGAGCGCCGCCTTGAGCGACTCGAGTCCCGGATTCGCGATTGGCCCAGGTGGAAGCCCGGAGTGCTGGTAGGTATTGTACGCGTTGCGGCTGGCGAGGTCTGACTTGTGAATCTTGCCCCGATAGCGTTCCTCCAGCAGGGCGGCGTAGATAGTGGTGGGATCGCAATCGAGTTTCATGCCGATCCGCAGCCGGTTCGCATACACCGACGCCACTGCGGCGCGCTCCCGCGGTATCGCCGTTTCTTTCTCCACAAGCGATGCCAGCGTTACGGTGTTGTGCACGTTCGGCGAGGGTTGCCTCCCCTCCGTCAGAGTCTTCCACTCTCTGCGGAACTCGCCCACCATCTGCTTTACCAGTTGCCCGGCCGATGTGCGGCGAGTAATGCGGTAGGTAGAGGGAAATAAATATCCTTCGAGCGTCGATGCCAGGGGGTCAAGGTCCGAGATCGATCCGGTCTCCGCCGCCGCGGTGAGAAAGACATCGCTTTCGATCAGTCCGGATTGAGCGGCTATAGACGCGATGTCGAAGATATTGCTGCCTTCGGGCACCGTGACCTCGTAGTAGAAAACGTCGCCGCGGGCAATGCGATCGAAGATGTGGCGCACCGAGTCGGACTCGCTGAAGCGGTACTCGCCCGCCTGCAAGGTCGCGCCTGGACGAGTCGCGCGCAACAATTGAAACTGCCATGAATAGCGGATCACGCCGGCTTTAGCCAGTTGCAATCCCATTTCCCGGGTGCTGGTCCCCTTTGGGAAATCGAGAAAGACTTCTTTGGTGAACCCTCGGTATGGGAGGAACAGGCCTCCGGCCACTAATGCCACCATGATCAGCGCCAGGACGAAGAGAAATAGGATCCTCAACACTGGGATTCCTCGTCGGACCTCGCTTCCCGTGCGGCCATGGCGTCAAGATAGCTTTCGAGCAGGATCACTGCGGACATGCGGTCCACCGCCCGGGCGCGCTTCTCGATGCTGATTCCGCTCTCCTTCAGAACACGTTCGGCCTGAACGCTGGTCCAGCGCTCATCCCAGAATTCGATGGGCACGCCGGTGTGCTTGAACAGGCGCCCGGCGAATTCGCGGGTATACTCCGATTGCCGGCTGCGGTCGCCGCTCATGTGCACGGGATCGCCGATAAGGACCAGCTTCACATCATATTCTGACATCGTGGTGGCCAAAGCTTCCAAATCCTCGCGGATGCGCACGCGCTGGAGCGTTGGCAGACCCTGGGCGGTGATGCCGAGCGGGTCGCTGACGGCGAGTCCGATGCGTCGTTTTCCGAGGTCCATGGCGAGGATGCGTCCTGTCAGGGCCCCCATCGTCAATCCCAGTCGATATCGCGTTTCGGGGGCGGCGCGTCGGGATTTTCGCGAGCCTGCTTCAGAAGTTCGTCAAACTTACGGTCGAGCACGGACTTGTGCTGTTTGTGCTCCTGCACGGATTTCTGGAAAGCGTCCTCGCGGCGATCGGCCTCTCCCTTGAACCGGTTGACTGCCGCTTCGAGATCCGCCATGGATCGAGGCTTCTCGTGCTCTTTGTGGCTGATGATCGCGCGGGTGACCGGATCGATGTGCAACTCGGCCTGGCAACATGGGCAATTCACCGTGAACAGGTCCGATCTCTTCTTCGCCATAGTTAACAGCATACGCCGTGAAGGGCGTCGTCTTCAGCGCTGGCTTAGCCCTCCGTCCACAGCGAGGGTCTGCCCGGTAACAAATGCCGGCGAACTCAAAAAAAAGATCACGGCATCGGCCACTTCCTCGGGAGTGCCCCCGCGCTGGGCCGGCGTGCACGCGATCAGGCGCTCGACCCGGTCATCGGGATCGCCGAAGGGAATCACTCCGGGGGCCACGGAGTTGACGCTGATATCGGGGGCGAAGGCCTTCGAGAGTGCCCTGGTCAACATGATCACGCCCGCCTTTGATGCGCAGTAGTGTGCGTGCTGCGACCACGGACGGATTCCGCCGAGTGAACTGATGTTGACAATACGGCCCCCGCCGCCACGGCGCATCAGTAACGCGCCCTGCTGGCAACAGAAAAACGTCCCCTTCAGGTTAACGGAGTGAATGAAGTCCCAGTCCTGCTCCGTGACTTTCAGCGGATCGATCCGGGTGAAGCGCGCTGCGTTGTTCACCAGGCCATCCAGGCGGCCGAGTGTTTCTCCGACTGCGGCAAACAGACGTCCGGATCTCCTCCACCGACTCCAGATTCGCGCGAAACAGGGGCGCCCCACCACACTCCTGGGCAGTGCTGCGCGCCTCGGCTTCGGACTCGCCATAGTGAATCGCCACCTGCGCGCCTTCCTGGAATAAACGTAAAGCGATGACCCGGCCTATCCGTTTCGCGGCGCCTGTGACTAGTACTTTCTTTCCGGCCAGGGATTGCATCTATCACATGATGACACGCATAATCGGGCCATACCGAGATGGACTTTGAGGTGATCCACGCTTCAACCGAAGCCGTGGAAGAACTCGCGGAGGAATTCGTATTTGGCCGGATCGCCGCTCCCGATCATGAGGAATACGAACAGCACCTGACACGTTGCCGCACGTGCCGGACCGCCGTCGGGTCGGTACTGGATTTCATCCGGTTACTTCGCGAAAGCACCACACCCGGGCGTCTCGGATCGTGACCTCTGCCTCCACGGTATACTGATACTTCCCAAGGTGAGATGGCCTTAACGAGTCCGGCCTATTTCGCATTCTTAGGCCTTCTGTTCGTCGCCTACTGGCCGGCGACACGCCTCCGATATGCTGCGCTGTCCCTGATCCTCTTTGCGAATCTATTCTTCTACTGCAAGTGGGATCTGACTTATCTGGTCTTGATTCCGGCCGCGGCTACCGTCGATTTCCTGGTCGGCTTTCAACTCGGAAGGCCAGGCTCCGCCGGTTCGCGCCGGGCGTTGGTCACCGTCAGCATTCTCGTCAACGTGGGCCTGATGGCAACGGCGAAGTACTTCGCTCTGCTCAATCCCGCGTGGACCTGGACTCTGCCGCTCGGGCTATCCTTCTATGCCTTCCAATCCCTGACTTATACGATCGACGTCTACCGTAAGGACGCCAGGCCGGCCACGAGTTATCTCGCCTATCTCAGCGCAGTCACGTTTTTCCCAACCATCCTTGCAGGCCCCATCAATCGCATTCCGGCCTTGTTGAAGCAGTTCGAGAAACTGCCGCGGACTCTGGGTTCGGACGAAAACGGGCGCGCCCTGTTTCTCATCGGCATGGGTTTAATGAAGAAGTTCCTGGTTGCCGACTACCTCTCAGCCCAGTTGATCAATCGCGTGTTCGACAGTCCGAAGCTGTATTCGGGATTCGAGGTGCTGGTAGCCGTCTACGCTTACTCGCTGGAACTCTACTACGATTTCTCGGGGTACACCGATATCGCCACCGGTTCCGCGCTGCTGTTGGGAATTCGAATACCGGCAAATTTCAACCGTCCGTATGCGGCGGAGAATCTCGCGGATTTCTGGCGGCGGTGGCACATTACTTTGTCCAACTGGCTGCGCGATTACCTGTATTTCTCTTTGCCCGGACTGCGTTCGCGATGGAAGATCTTCAGCTACCTGAACCTGGTCATCACCATGGCGTTAGGTGGTCTTTGGCACGGCGCCAGCGTCAACTTCCTCATTTGGGGCCTGCTGCACGGTCTGGGGCTGGCAGGGTTGCGGCTCTATCAATCCGTTCGGAAGAATCCCAAACCTTCGCCTTCGTTCGCACCCCGGTTCGTTCGCGGTATGCTCACGTTCCACTTCGTGACTTTCGCGTGGATCTTCTTCCGCGCGGGCAGCCTGCAGGCGGCCGGAGAGATCATCGGACAGATCGGATCGTTCACGTTTTCCGCTGCCAACCTCACGGGACCGTTTGCTTTGATATTGGTCCTGGCCGCGGCGGCGCACTGGATTCCCAAAGCGTGGTACCAGGGTTCCTTGCAGATGTTCAGCAACTCCCCGGCGTATGTGCAGGCGGCGGCGCTGGCGCTGCTGGTGCTCTCCATCCAGTACGTCGCCAACACGGGGGCGGCGCCGTTCATTTATACGAGGTTCTGAGCGACCATGTGGCCCCGCAAAACATCGGTCGTCTTCCTCTGGTTCGCAGCGGCGATGTTTGCCGCCGGGTACGTCCCTACGCTTCAGGAGTTTCATTCGTTGCGGTGGGAGACGGTGGCCTCAGTATTCGATTTCCGTGACCACTCTCCCGGTCCAGTACTGGACGCATCGGGCGCTTCCGCTCACCTGATCGATCCCGGCCATTCGCTCGATTCGTTCTATCGCGCGCTGGCCAGGGCCGAACGCGGTGAACCGGGCGCGGTGGTCCGTGTATTGCACTTCGGCGATTCCATCATCACCGCCGACCAGATTACCGCCGATGTCCGCGAGAATCTTCAAGGGCGCTTCGGCGCCGCCGGGGAAGGATTCGTACTCCTGGCAAAACCCTGGGCCTGGTACCACCATCGCGGCATCGAGATGACAGGACATAATTGGAAAATCGAGGCCGCCAGCACGACGTTTGCACGTGACGGAATACACGGCCTGGGCGGCGGGTCTTTCAGCGGCACAGCGGGCGCCACGGCACGTTTCCGACTGCCTGGCGCGCAATTGCGAATGGAGGTTGCCTATTGGGCTCAGCCGGGTGGCGGCTCCATCCGGATCTCGGGGGATTCCACACCTCTGATGGAACTGTCCACGGCCAGTTCGGACGCACACTCGGGGTTCCATACGCTCTCGCTGCCTCCGACCGTTCGCAAAGTGGACGTGGAGGTGACATCGGGACAGGTCCGGCTGTTTGGCGTCAATTTCGAGAATGACGGCCCAGGGCTTGTATACGACAACCTGGGCTTGAACGCAGCCCAGGTGCGAACCGTGCTCGACCATTTTGCGGTCGCCCACTGGCAGGAGCAACTGCGGCACTACCGTCCGGATCTGGTGGTCCTGCAGTACGGCGCCAACGAAAGCGGCTACCCGTCCTATGTGGACGGCGCATACGCCAGCGACTTGCGGGAACTGATCCGCCGCGTCCATGACGCCCTGCCAGAGACCTCTGTGCTCATCATGAGCCCCATCGATCGGGGCGTGGCGGGCCCCCGGGGTGGAGGCATGACGATGCCGAAATTGCCGGTTGTGGTGGAGATCCAGCGGCGTACGGCAGCAGAACTCGGCTGCGCGTTCTTCAACACATTTCAAGCCATCGGAGGGCAGGGAACCATGGCACGCTGGTATGAAGAACGCCCGCGCCTGGCCGCCGCCGACTACATGCACCTGTTGCCGGCTGGAGCAAAAAGAACAGGCACACTGGTGGCGGATGCACTTTACCAGGGATACTGGAATTCTAAGACCACGACAGCCGGTTCACACACTGATGCGAGACAGGATCATTGACGTCTTGAAGAAACACACCAAAACAGGGTCGATTCCGGCCCCAGAGGAGTCGCTGTTCGACGGCGGCTTTCTGGACTCCTTTTCTTTAGCGGATTTTGTTGGCGACCTCGAAGAAGAGTTTCACTTCCGCATTCCGGATTCCGACCTGAATCCGAGCAAGTTCGAGAGCATCGAACGGATCGAACAATACGTGAGCGGGCGGTTGTAATTTGGCCTGTTTTAAAGGGTTCGGAAGTTATCTGCCAAGCCGGATCGTCACCAACGACGAATTGGCCGTCCAACTCGGCACCACGCCGCAGTATATAGAAGATGTGTCCGGCATCCGGGAGCGCCGGTTCGCTTCGAGCGACGAGAGCGTAGCCGCTATGGCCGCCGCTGCGGGACGAAACTGCCTGGAGCGCAGCGGGGTCGATGCGGCCTCCCTGGGAATGATCATTGTCGCCTCGGGCACTTCCGCGCGACGGTTTCCCGGTCCGGCGGCGAGCGTTGCCGCGGCTCTGGGCCGTCCGGGAATACCGGCGCTCGACATACCGATGGCCAGCGCGGGTTCGCTGTTCGGCATCGGCCTGGCGCAGGATCTCGCGCCGGTGTATGGCAACATCCTCGTCATCGCTTCCGAAAGAATGACCGATGCGGCGCTCGCCGAAGGCGTGGAGACCGGCACCGCCATGCTGTTCGGTGACGGCGCGGGCGCCTGCCTGATCACGGGCGGAGACGGACCGCTCCGAATCGTCGGCCGCGCGCTGCACTCGGATGGCACGTTTGCCGAAGACCTGCGATGGGAGAGTACCGGCGGAATCCTGATGAATGGACGGTCAATCATCATGCAGGCATCCAGGAAGATTCCAGCGGCGATCGCCGAGGTCCTGAAAGATGGCGGCGTGCATTCCGACGATGTCTGCGCATTTGTCATGCACCAGGCCAACCAACACCTGATGGATCGTGTCGCGAAAGCTCTGAAGATTTCGCCGGAGCGGTTCTACTCCAACATTGGCAGGTATGGCAACACATCATCCGCATCCATGCTGATCGCCGCGTCGGAGTGGTGGGCCGCCGGCTCTCCTCCGGTCGGATCGTACGTGGTATTTGCGGCTTTCGGGGCCGGTCTGCACTGGGGCGCGGTTTTGGGCCGGTCTTAGTTCCCCGGCGCAGGGTCGGGAGAACATTCCCGTGTAAAATGTTTTTGAGCGACAATGGGTCTTAACTGCCATGCCTGAATATCGAGTGTTCCGGCTGAAGGAAAATCTGAGACAGCAGTACCGCTGGGCGCCGCACCTCAGCGGAGTGACGGCTGTGAAGCCGAAGGACTATGACGAGTGGTTCACCATTTCGGCGGAGACGCCATACGCCGCCTGGCATTCCCTCCGCGGATCCGATCGCGAACTGTCGGTGGGCGATCTTCTTAGCATCGACGGTGGGGATGTGCGCATCTTGAAGTACATAGGGTTCGAAGCGGCCCAATGGGTGATCCCTGAACCGAGACACCCCGGGGCCGTTCCGCCTCCGGAAACGGTTCCGGCACAGCCGAGCCCAGCCGGTTAACAGTCGGCTACGATAGGGAACTATGCAGAGTGATTCGGGCGTGGGTGACTGTATTAACTCTTACGCCCTCGTGTCGTATATTCCGGGCCCCTTGGGCCTGTATTTGGATCGGATCCGTCGTGAGCTGGTGCGCACCTGTGTAGCGCAGTCGCATGTGACCATTCTTCCTCCGCGTTCACTGTCCGCGTTTGAAGAGTCCACGAAAGTCGAGTTGTCTCAGGTGCTTCAGGATTACCGCCCGTTCAGGGTGGACCTGGAGGCGGTGCAGGTCTTCGAATCGACTTCGGTAATCTATCTCGATATCAGTTCTGGCAGCGAGGAGCTCAAACAGTTGCACCAGCAGCTGAATGAAGGATCGCTGGCCTGTTCTGAGTGCTATGGGTACCACCCGCATGTCACACTGGCGCAGAACTTTGCGCCCCAGGAACTGAACGACTTGATGGAATTGGCCCGGGCGCGCTGGCGAGAGTTTCAGAATGAGCGCAGCTTCGAGGTGGAGCGGCTCACATTCGTGCAGAACACGACTTCCAACCGGTGGTTGGACTTAGCGGATTTTCCACTCGGCAACCCGGTGCTATCCGGCACGTAACTTCCTCTATTCAAACATCTTGAGCTGTTCCTTGGGGCCCGGCTTTGCCCGGCGGCGCAGCGGACTGCCTACGACGCCCAACACCTGGATGCGGGAAACGGCCTTGCGGGGTATGAAGACCCGGTTCTGGAATCCAGCGTCGGGTGGAGCTACGCTTAACCCGCGTTCTTCCAATAACAACAGGTCATTCGCGATGAGGCCTTCCATGGTGTCGCCGTCGCGGAAATGTAAGCGAATCCACAGACCTTCGAGTTTGGGGCGATTGGAGAACGCCCGGTTCTCCTTCCAGATCGGGACAGTCTCGAAATCCTTAACAAAACAAACGGCTTTCACGTCCTCGTAGGGGATGGTTACCACGGCTCCGGCGCTTGTGATCAGCTCGATTCCGGCTTCTTGCAGGTAGGTAGGCGGGTTAACGAATCCCTGAACGGCTTCGCGCTGGAAGCGAACGACGACAATTTTCTTGCTCGTAGACCCGGCCAAAACTGCTCTTTCTTCCAAACAATTTCGCGCTTATTGTATCATTGGTTGCAATGAACCACGCGGCTTCAATATCCGTGAGGATAAAGACCTTCCTCGACTTCTGCATGATCGAGAAGGGCTTGGCCGCCAATTCCCTGGACGCCTACCGTCGGGACCTCGAGCGTTTTGAAGCGTACCTTTCCGATCGCGGCGCGGAGGATGAAGTCCCCGGAGTTGAGCAGGTTCGGGCGTATATCGAGTCTTTGCACCAAGATGGACTGGGTAACCGCACCATCGCCCGGCACACCACCACGCTCCGTAACTTTTATCAGTTTCTGCTCCGGGAAGGTGTCGTGAACCAGGATCCGACTGAGTTTCTGCCCCTTCCGAAACAATGGTCTACCATTCCTAAGTATTTGAACCTGGAGGAGATCAATCGGATGATCGAAGCTCCCGACTGCACCCGGGCGACGGGCCTACGGGATCGCGCAATGATCGAGTTGCTGTATGCGACCGGGCTGCGCGTATCGGAGTTGTGCGGGGTAGAAGCGGGCGACCTGGAACCGGATCTCGGCATCATCCGGGTAGTGGGAAAAGGCAACAAGCAGCGTCTGGTTCCCGTCGGGAAAGAAGCACTGGCCGCCATCCGTTCCTGGCTGGAGAACGGGCGAGAATCGCTGCTGAAAGGCCGGACCAGCCGGTTTTTGTTTGTCACCGCCCGCGGCGGCAAGCTGGACCGGAGGAGTTTCTGGCGGCTATTGATCGGGCATGGAAAGAAGGCCGGGATTTTCCACGGCCTGACGCCTCACGTCATCCGGCACAGCTTCGCAACGCACTTGGTGGAGCGAGGCGCCGACCTGCGCAGTGTGCAGACCATGTTGGGACATGCTGATATTTCGACCACGCAGATTTACACCCACGTGGTCCGTTCCCGCTTGCGGGAGGAGTTTGATCGCCACCACCCCCGGGCTTGACCCCTCCGGCCAAGACGGGTAAGGGCAAAATGCGATGAGCGATTACTTGTTCATGCTGGAGAACCACCTCAACGCGGAGCAGAACCGTGTGCTCGCGGAGGTCCAGGCTTGCGCGGCTGAGTTGAACCTCGGCCTGTTTCTGACCGGCGGCGCGATGCGGGACATGCTGGCTGGATTCCCGATCCGCGACCTCGACTTTACGGTCGAGGGCCCCGCCCTAAAACTGGCCAAAGCAGTGGCGGCAAAGACCGGCGCCGAGATTCTCACCACCGATGATGTGAGGAAGACTGCGGAACTGAAGGTTCCCGGCGAGGTCACGGTGGAGATCGCCATGGCGCGGCAGGAGAAGTACGCCAAGCCGGGTGGCCGCCCCAGCGTGCACGCGGCGACCATTCATGAAGATCTGCGCGGGCGCGATTTTACGATCAACGCGATCGCCCTCTCCTTAAGCCGCGCTTCTCGTGGACTGCTGCTGGATCCCACAAATGGGCTCGGTGACATCGAGTCGAAGGAACTCCGGGCGGTTTCGAACTACGCGCTGTACGACGACCCGGCGAGGCTGTTGCGGCTAATCCGGTTCAAGATCCGCTTGGATTACACCATCGCCGAGCGCACCCAGAGCCAGTACCACAATGTCCGCGAGGCGGGGCTGGAATCGAAGATCACACCCGAAGCGCTGGGCGCCGAGCTGCGCAACATCGCGGAAGAGGCCAAGTCCGGCGAGATTCTGGCAGCACTCGAACACGAAAAGCTGCTGTATCTTTTCTCTCCGGCATTGGAAGGACCCAAACTCAACTCGCAGGGATTCGCCAAACTGCAGAAGGCTCGCGAACTGGTTCCTTACGGGTTGGACTTCCCGGGAGAAAACCTGGGACTGTTTCTTTTCCTGCTGCTCGAGAAACTCAGCCCCAAGGAGCGTACCGCTCTGGTGAAGAGTTCGGGACTCGAGAAAGCCGATCTTGCGCTCTGGCAGAAACTTGAACCGAATGCGAAGAAACTCGAAAAGGAGTTGAAGGCGCAGAAACTCCAGAAGCCTTCGAAATTATATGAGTTGCTGTCGAAGGTCCCGAGCGAGCAGATCCTGTTCCTGTTAATCAAGAGCGGTGAACGGGTGGTCCACGATCGGATCAAGAACTACCTGCAGAAATACTTGCCCGCCGCGCAGGAGGTGACGGATCGGGACGTGACGGCCGCCACCGAACTGGAACCGGGAACGCCGAAGTTCGACAAGGCAAAGAAGGAAATGGTCGCCCAGAGGTTGGATGCGCGCCCGAAGAAGGTGGAACCGCCTCCCGAGCAGGAGCCGGAAACCGTTCCTCCTCCCATACTGGCCGCGCCTTCACGATTCGGAAGCACGCGAGGTTAACCGGTTTCAGGAACCTGGCCCGGATTTCAGCCCGTTCAGCCAACGTTCGGCGAGTTTTTTCGCGCTGCCGTTCAGGTTCACGATTTCCTCATTCAGCAGATTTCCCTGCGCGTAGGAACGGGCCAACACCCCCTCCGGGGTAGCCTTCAATTCCAGCCGGTGCCCGCGCGCTTCCAGGCGCAGCGCTCCGTCGATCCAAGTGATATAGACTTTGGCTCGCAACCCGTAGCCGATTCGGACGGCTTCGTTCATGAGTTCGGTGGTGAACGGTCCGCGGCGGAGTTGCTCGGCAAAGGGTGCTGTCGCGGCCGCTTTGGCCCGCTCCGTCTCTTTACGAATACGCTCGTGATCGCGACGGCTGCTGCCGCGCTCTTCCTGGGCCTCCATATTTTTCAAACTGTTCTCGAGATTGTCCAGGTAACTCATCGTAATCTTCCCAAAAATGAATTCGGCATATCGGACCGCGACTTCCGTTTTTTCGAGTTTCCTGCTGTCGCGGCATCATAATAGTGTGCCACTTCCGGGCAGCGCGCGCACGCATTTTCGAATCAAAATGCACCCGTGCTGCCCGGTCACCGTTTGTGTTGCGGCGGGCCAGGCACAACTACACTGATGCGCGGACCCCTGCCGTGGGTTCCAGGGTTTGTTCATGTTGGCGCCGATACCTCCGGCTGCAACGTCCAAACCCGGCGCGCCGGCCATGATAGACTGCTCCACGATAATGAAACTCGCCATTTCAGTCATGCTTGCCGCGGTCGCTTTCGCCGCCGAACCGAAAGTGATTCCCATCTGGCCCGGTGTCGCGCCGGGATCGGAGGGTTGGAACTGGGAAGAATCCTCCAACGTCGGCCAGGACCAGCTGCGCCGTGTCGGGAACGTCACCCGGCCCGTGTTGATAGCCTATCTGCCCGATGCCGCAGTCGCGAACGGAACCGCCGTGGTGGTGTGCCCGGGAGGCGGATTCCGTTGGCTGGCCATCGAACATGAGGGCAGCCAGGTGGCGGCCTACTTGAATTCCCTCGGGGTGGCGGCCTTCGTGCTTAAGTACCGATTGGCACGAACCGGGGACGCGGGCGAGAATGACCCCGCCACGATGGCCGAGCGCCGTAAGACCGTCATCCCTCTGTTGGTGGCCGACGGACTTCAGGCGATTCGCGTGGTGCGGGCACATGCAGCCGAGTGGCGCATTTCGAAGAATCGGATCGGTATCATGGGCTTCTCCGCGGGCGGCTATGTTGCCACCGCGGCGGCCTTGCAGTACGACGCGGACAGCCGTCCGGATTTTGCCGCTCCGGTCTACCCGGCCACTCCGGAGAATGTCACGCCTCCGGCGGGAGCTCCGCCGCTGTTCCTGGTGCATGCGGCCGACGACAAGACCGTGCCGTCGTTGAGACACACGATACGGCTCTACACGGCCTGGCAGACCGCGCAGATACCCGTCGAGTTGCACGTGTATTCGAAAGGGGGGCACGGCTTCGGCATGAAGAAGGCAGGCCTTCCCGTGGATACCTGGATCGACCGGTTCCGCGATTGGCTGTCGGTGCAGGGATTGCTTCAGCGCCCTTGATACTCTACTAGATGCGGCCCCATGTCCAATCGATTAGCCACCGATCTGTGCGGGATCCCTTTGCGCGCGCCCGTGCTGGCGGCGTCCGGTACCTTCGCCTACGGCGTGGAATTCGCTGCCATCGTTGACTTGAACGCGATCGGCGGATTCGTCGTGAAGGGACTTTCCCGTGAACCCATGGCCGGCAACCCGCCGCCTCGATTGTGGGAAACCGAGGGCGGGATGATGAACTCGGTCGGGCTGCAGAACATCGGCGTGCGGGCGTTCGTGCGCGAGAAACTGCCGAAGCTCGCAGCCTACCGTACGGCGGTGTTCGCGAACGTCTTCGGCTATACACCCGACGATTACGTGGAAGTGGTGCGTGTGCTCGAAGACGCGCCGGGCATCAGCGGCTACGAGTTGAACGTGTCCTGCCCGAACACGAAGCACGGCGGGATCGCCTTTTCCTCCGATCCGGGGCTGCTGGCCGAAGTGGTCGGATTGGTGCGTAGCGTTGCGCGCCGTCCCCTGATCGTGAAGTTATCGCCGAACGTCGCGCGCATCGAGCCGCTGGCTCTGGCTGCGCAGGATGCGGGAGCCGATGCCGTATCGCTCATCAATACGTTCGTCGCGCTGGCCGTGGACGCCCGTACCCGCCGGGCCCGGCTTGGCGCGGGTTTCGGCGGACTGTCGGGGCCAGCCATCAAACCCATCGCGCTGAGAATGGTCTACGAAGCCTGCCAGGCGGTGCGGATCCCGGTGGTGGGAATTGGCGGCGTCTCCACCGGCGTGGATGCGGCCGAGTACATCATTGCCGGAGCCACTGCCGTCGAAGTAGGGACGGCGAACTTCTGGGACCCCGAAGCAATCGGCCGCGTCACTCGTGAACTGAACGGTTTTTTTGAGCAGGAGAACATCGCCAGCGTCGCCGAACTGAAGGGCACGCTGCGCCTCAAGGGAGATTAAATGAGAAACGTCATCGCAACGGAACAGGCGCCCAAGGCCATCGGGCCGTATTCGCAGGCGATCGTCTACAACGGCATCGCCTTCCTGAGCGGCCAGATTCCACTCGACCCGGCTAGCGGGCAAATCGTGGAGGGTGGCATTGCGGAGCAGACCGAGCGAGTGTTGGCGAACATGGCCGCGGTGCTGGAAGCGTGCGGGTCATCGCTGGCCAAAGTGGTGAAAACCACCGTGTTCCTGAAAGATATGACCGAGTTCGGCGCGATGAACCAGGTCTATGCGCGATACTTCGCCGTCGATCCGCCGGCCCGTTCCACGGTGGAAGCAGCCCGGCTCCCCCGCGACGTGCGAGTGGAGATCGAAGCAATCGCGGCAGTCGGGTAGGCCGCTCCTACTGGTGAGCCGAGTATTGCGACTGAGGTGGATTCAGCTTGATTACGAGCGATTTCTCGGCTTCCGTGATGTCAAACGTCTCTCCAAAGGTTTGATAGCCCTTCGCGATTATCTGCACCAGCAGATTGCCCTGCGGCAGCGCCGGAATCTTGGCAACTCCGTCCTGGTTGGTTCGCACCTCCCAGTGCGTCATCACGCTTTTGCCCAGTTTTACCACCGAGTGTCCCGACACGAACTTCACGATGACGGAGGCCCGGTCGATCGGTTTCCCATCCAGGTTGGTGACTTTCACCTGGATTTTCGTCATATCCGCGGCCACCAGAGGCAGCGTCAGCATTCCCGCGATTACCAACGATACAAGCCTGCTCATTTGTTTCGATTATCCCAAACCGGAACGGCGCAAGTGGACCCTGGAAACCGATGGCGGTTCCTGGCCACCCAGGAATAGGCGGCGCGCCCGGCCGGTTCGGCCAGCGGACTAAAGAGCAGGGCCAATCCCACTGCCGCCCACCGGGTCCGGCGGATCGCAACAGCTGCGGCGATGTACGTGAGCGGCACCCGCAGGGCCATGCCCTTAACTGCGCTCCACCCATGGGTCACCCTACGGTCAGTCACCAGAAACACGGAATCGCGCAGCTCTTCAGCCGGGATATTGAACCGGGCGGCTTCGGGCGATTGCTGCGGGATCCAGCGCATGGCGCCCAGCCAGTCGAGGGCTTCCGCGATTTCTTTTGTCCGGGTGCACAGTCCGCAGTCGCCGTCGTAGATCACTGTCGCGGGCATTGGTCTATTGTACGATCGTCGGTGCTGACTCCGATGCAGGATGTGGCGCACGTACTCTACGTGCCGCGTCGACACTATTGTCGACGCCCGGCCTCTGTGTACGGACGCTTGGCGGGCTCCTACGCAATATCAGGCAACAAGAACCGCTCCGCCCGTCCGTCGGCATCGGTCACCGCTTCCGCCGCCAGATACCCGCTCCGGACAGCCCCCTCCATCGTGGCCGGCCACCCGGATCGCGTCCAATCGCCCGCGAGAAACAGTCCGCGAATTGCGGTGCGGCTCTCGGGGCGCAGCGCTTCTAATCCCGGCTTCGCCGAGAACGTGGCGCGGACCTCCTTCACCACATGAGCCTTCTCCACTTTGGCCTCACGTACCGCCGGGAAGAAATCCGCCAATTCCTTGACGGCCAGCGCGATCACGTCATTGCGAGCCATATTGGTCAGGCTCCGCGATGCGCTCACCACCAGTTGAACGTACCGGCCCCGGTCCTTGTTGAACATCCACTGAATCGTCCGGTCCAGCAGCGTGGCGTGGGGAAGGTTCGTGATGGGACGGTCGAACCACAGGTGAACGCCGGTAATCGGGCAATGCTCGAACTGTTCGAGATCCAATCCGAGTTGCGGAATCAGTGCCGCCACGCGTTCGAACGGCACGGCGCTCACGACATGGTCCGCAGCCACGAAGCCGCTGTCGGTGGTCAACCCACGAACTGCGCCGCCTTCCACCACAACGTCCTTCACCGGTTCGCGCGTCCGCAGCACGACGTTGGGGACCCGCTTCCACGCCTCGGACCCGTACAACGATCCAAGCGGGACGGCCGGCACTCCCATCTCGTAGCCGTTCGAACTGGCCAGGAACCCCAACCGGAACACCTGGAACCCGTGCGCCGCCGCCATGCGGTCCAGTTCCTCATTGATGGCGCTCACCAGCACCTGCCGCCAGAACCGTTCGATGGCAGCAGCCGGCTGCTTCTTTTCGCGGAGCCAATCCGCCATGGAGATGCGATCGAGGTCCGTGCGACGGCTGGACTCGCTCTTCAGCGCGAGCAATCCCCGCCCGACCGCGATCTTCTCGCCAAAGGACAGAAAAGGCAGACGCAGAAACGACTCGGCGAAGTGCAGCGGGGCAGGGAATACACCGGATTTCAAAACCGAGGTTCGACCCCCCGGTTCGATGAAAAGAAACTCGCGGTGGAACCGGATCCGGTCGCGCACCTGCAGGCGTTGATAGAAATCGAGCAGGTTGACGCAGCAGCGCAGCAGGATGTGCTGGCAATTGTCGATGGTTTCGGCGGTCTCATCCGCAGTGGTCACAGGGTAGGACGTAGCACGCCCGCCGAGGAATCCTCGCGCCTCGAACACCTCGACGCGATACCCTGCTCCCCCGAGCGCTACGGCGGCCGACAGCCCGGCCAATCCTCCGCCAATGATCGCTACGCTGGCCATTAAGCCGGGACAGGCACCCGGTCGTCACTCCTCACCCGGCGGCCACCGCCCCAGTCTCCGTTGTTGAGGATCTCGATCGCCAACCAGATCACCACTACCAAGAACAGGATATCCGAAAGGTTTAAATCCATGAAACTGCCTTAACTATGAGCAACTTCCGGCGGTCAGGCAAGTCCTGCGGGGTATGGTACCTACCAGTAACCTTCCCACCACCCCATGACCAACCCAATCAGCGATCCGACCACCGGGAAGAGGAATAGAGCCGTACCCAATCGTGTGCGCCAACTCCAGGGGCCAGGTAACCAGCTGACCAAAAATTGCGGGATCAGTACTAACGCTAACACAGTACTGTACCCTATTTGTCCGTGGCTACACCAAGGGCAATGCTTAGCACCCGGGGTATGGATGTTGCAGTGATCCGCCATGCCGGCCCACATGGAACGGCATCCGCACTGAAAGATCAGGTTGCAGAGATTGATCATGAACACGTATGTGGTAGTCGCCGCCACCACGGATACAGCCAACTTCCCGATCACACTTCGTTTCGTCACGGCATTTACAATCAAACCATGGACCTGAAAGGAAAACGAATCGCTCTGTTAGTGGATGCGCTGTATCAGGAAATGGAAGTCTGGTACCCGCTGTACCGTTTCCGCGAGGCCGGCGCCGAAGTTGTGACGGTAGGCGCCGAGGCGGGAAAGACCTATACCAGCAAACTCGGTTACCCGGTGGTGTGCGAGCGTTCCTACGATGTGGTGGGCGCACACGAGTTCGACGGAGTGATTGTGCCGGGCGGCTTCGCGCCGGATAATATCCGCCGGCATCCCAAGGCCAATCAGCTCGTGGCCGACATCAACGCGCAAGGGAAGTTGGTAGCCGCCATCTGCCACGGCCCGTGGGTGCTGTGTTCTGCGCATGGGATGCTGCGGGGCCGGCGGGCGACGTCGTTCTTTGCGATTAAGGACGATGTGGTGAATGCCGGGGCGCACTGGGAGGATGCCGAGGTGGTGGTGGATGGAAACCTGGTGACTTCGCGCAAACCCGACGATTTGCCCGCATTCTGTCGCGAAGCGATGGCCGTGGTCGCCAAAGGCGCTCCGGTAGTCGCCTGATGGCATCGAAATCGACCCAGTGGGACCCGGAGCGTTACGAGAGCCGGTTCTCGTTCGTCTGGACCCACGGAGCGGACTTGGTGGATCTTCTGCGGCCCAAGGCCGGTGAGACCATCCTCGACCTGGGCTGCGGCACCGGGCAGTTGGCGCACAAGATCGCCGAGAGCGGCGCCTTCGTCACAGGTCTGGATAGCGCGCCGGCTATGGTGGCGCAAGCTCGAATGAACTATCCGGCGCTGCGCTTCCTCCTCGCGGACGGCGCCGCTTTCACCTTGCCCGCACCGGTGGACGCAGTGTTTTCGAACGCCGCCCTGCATTGGATCACCAGGCCTGCGGCGGCGATAGAGTGCATCCGCCGCGCCCTGAAGCCCGGCGGTCGCTTCATCGCCGAATTCGGCGGACGGGGAAATATCGCAGCCATCGTGGATGCCGTTCTCGCCGAGGTCCCGGACGCGCTGAACCCCTGGTACTACCCCAGTTTGGGAGAGTATGCGACGCTGCTCGAATCGCACGGATTCAGGGTGGCCGAAGCCTACCATTTCGATCGCCCGACGGCGCTGGAGGGCGAACGCGGCATGCATGACTGGCTCGCCATGTTCGGGGGGCCGATGCTGGCCGGCGTGGAGCCCGCCGGCCGTGGCCGGGTGACGGACAGGATCGTCGAGCGACTTCGGCCCGGCATGTTCCGCAACGGCATCTGGTACGCCGATTACGTCCGGCTCCGCGTCCGCGCTATCTTAGACGCATGAGCGTCTGCGCGCTGATCCCGGTGGAAGACTACCTGCGCACGGCATATTCGCCAGACTGCGAATACGTGGACGGCGAGCTATTGGAGCGAAAAGTGGGCGAACGTCCGCACAGCCTGGTTCAACGAAAACTTATTGCCTGGTTCGTGAAACAACATGGCGAATTGCAGGTCTGGCCGGAGCAGCGGGTCCAGGTATCGCCCAACCGCTTCCGCATTCCGGATGTCTGCGTAACGATCGACGACCCCGGTACGGACATCTTCCACGCACCTCCGCTGATCGTAATCGAGATTCTGTCCAAGGACGATACCTTCGCGTCGATCCAGGAAAAGATTGACGATTACCTCGCTTTCGGCGTCAATCACGTCTGGGTCATCGACCCGCGGGGCCGCATCGCCTACGTATGTGAACCGTCCACGATCCGAAAAGTGACGGGCGATGCGTTCGAAATCGCCGAGCCCCCCGTCCGCCTGCCGCTCGCCGAACTCTTCGAATAGTCGCCGATGCCGAACATCCTCGAGCTTCGGAATCTCGCCAAGCATTATGCGACGCACCGAGCTGTGGAAGAGGTTTCGCTGGACTGTCGAGCAGGGCGCGCTGTTCGCCCTGCTGGGTCCCTCCGGCTGCGGGAAGACGACCACCCTCCGGATGGTGGCAGGGTTTGAGGACCCCACCGCGGGCGACGTCATCCTGAATGGAACGCGCATCAATGAACTGCGTCCGTACCAGCGCAATGTCACCACCGTGTTCCAAAACTACGCCCTGTTCCCGCACCTCACCGTTCAAGGCAACATCGAGTTCGGCACTGCGCCGCCGCGGCGAACACGACCTTTCAACGCGCGTTCGTAAGGTCCTGGAACTGGTCCGGCTGGAAGGGAAGGAATCGCGCATGCCTTCCGAACTCTCGGGCGGTGAACGGCAGCGGGTTGCCCTGGCCCGGTCGCTGGTGCTCGAACCCGACATCCTGCTGCTCGACGAACCGCTCTCCGCACTCGACCCCAACCTTCGCAAGCAGGTGCGCGCCGAGTTGAAGAGTCTGCAGCGGCGGGTCGGCATCACCTTCCTGTTCGTCACCCACGATCAGGAAGAAGCGCTCTCCATGTCGGATCGCATGGCCGTCATGAACCGCGGACGGCTGGAGCAAGTGGGCACACCCGAGGACATCTACTTGCGCCCGCGGACGCGCTTCGTCGCCGAGTTCCTGGGTGCGATGAACTGGATCGACGGCTTTGGCATCCGGCCCGAAGCCACCCGCCTTTCGCGCGCCGTGCCGAACAATGGCGCACGGTGGCGTCCGGCGAGGGTCGAAAACTGCGTCTTCCTGGGTAACTGCTTTCATGTCCAGGCGCGGCTCGATTCGGGTGAACTGGCCGTCGCCGAGGTGCAGCGCTCGGACAATTCGTACCTCGCCGGCGAACCCGTGCATGTCTGGTGGAACGCGGCTGACGAACTCGCGTTTCCCGCCGAACCCAGATGAACCGGCTTCGCACGCTGTTTCTCGCGCCGGCCGCGGTGGTGATGGTCCTGCTTTTCCTGGTCCCGCTCACCATCATCTGCGCATATAGCGCGATGACTCGCGGCGCGTACTTCGGCCTTGGACCGCCCTGGACGCTGGAGAACTACGCCCGCGTATTCGACTCGCTGTACGGCGGTGTTCTGGTGCGATCCTTCCTCCTGGCCGCAGTATCCACGCTGCTTTGCCTGGTGCTCGGATTGCCCCTCGCGCTGTTCATTTCGCGCACCGGCCCGCGCCGCCGCAATCTGTACCTGAACCTCGTAATACTGCCTTTCTGGACCAGTTTTCTGGTTCGCATTTACGCCTGGATCTTCCTGTTACGCGACACCGGACTGATTAACTCGCTGCTCCAGAACCTCGGCCTGATTCATGCGCCCCTGCCGATGCTGTACAACGACGGAGCGGTGATCCTTGGACTCGTCTACGGATATCTTCCGTTCATGGTGCTGCCGCTCTACGCCACCCTGGAACGGCTGGATCCCTTCCTGGTGGAGGCGGCGGCGGACCTGGGCGCGCGGCCCGTTAGCACGTTCTGGCGCGTGGTTCTTCCGCTCTGCGCACCGGGCATTCGCGCGGGCACGGTGCTCGTATTCATCCCTTGCCTGGGCGCGTTTCTGGTGCCCGACCTTCTGGGCGGCGGCAAGTCCATCATGATCGGCAACATCGTGCAGAACCAGTTCACCACCGCGCGCGACTGGCCGTTCGGCTCAGCGCTTTCGCTGGTGTTGATGGCCATCGTCATGGCGCTGCTGCTCGCGGCGCTCGGTCGTCGCAACCAGGACCTGTTATGAAGGGCAACGGCCGGTGGCTGGGATTCTACGCCGCCGCGGCATATGCGTTTCTTGCATGTGCCCATGCTGATTCTGGCTGTGTTCAGCTTCAACGCGTCGCGGTACTCGACGTGGACGGGCCTTTCGCTGGAATGGTACAAGTCCACCGTGCGCGATCCTCAACTGGCCGAAGCGGCGTGGAACAGCCTGCTGATTGCCCTCGCCTCCACCGCGTTGTCCACCGCAATCGGGACCGCATGCGCCTACGGTTTATGGAAGCGCGGATCACGGTGGCTCTCGGGTTCGATGTACCTGTCGCTGGTGACGCCGGAGATCGTAACGGGCATTTCGCTGCTCGCTTTCTACCAGTGGCTGTTCCGGCATGTGGGCCTTCACCTGGGGATGCACACAGTGATTCTCGCGCACGTGGCGTTCTCGATTGCCTATGTGGTGGTAGTGGTGCTGGCCAGGTTGCGAACTTTCGATCCGGCGCTCGAGGAAGCGGCGCTCGATCTCGGCGCGACAGAGTTCGAGGCGTTCTGGCGCGTCACACTGCCCGCGATCCTGCCGGGCGTGATAGCGGCCTCGCTGTTGGCCTTTACGGTCTCAATCGACGATTACGTCATCACCAGCCTGGTGGCGGGTGTGGATTCGGAAACGCTGCCCATGGTGATCTATGCTATGGCTCGCCGCGGCATCAGTCCCGTGGTGAATGCAATCTCCACCATCATCGTCGTCGGTCTGGGCGCGCTGGTGGTCTTCTCTGAAAGGTTGCGGGCTGCATGAACCGGCGCCTGTTCCTGATGGGCGTCGTCGGTGCCGCCGGCTGCTCTCCCCGCCGGGTTCGCCGGCTGAACGTATACAACTGGTCGTTTTACATTGCTCCCGAAACGATCCCCCAGTTTGAACGGGAGTCGGGCGTCGGAGTCCGTTATCGCACCTTCGAAAGCGCGGAGGAGATGCTGGCGAAAGTCGCGGCCGGCAACTCCGGCTGGGATATCGTGTTCCCTTCCAACTCCTTCGTCCCACCGATGCGCGAACAGGGACTCCTGAGGCGTCTGGATCACTCCCGCCTGCCGAACCTCGCCCATCTGGATGCGCGCTTCCAGAATCCGGCCTGGGATCCCGGCCTCCAGTTCTCCGTTCCGTACATGCACGGATCCACCGGCATCCTGTACAACCAGTCCATCGATCCTCCCCCGTCCGGTTGGGCCGACTTCTGGAAGGACCGGTACAGCCGCCGCGCGACGATGATGGACGATCCCGCCGAGGTTTTCGGAGCGGGACTCAAGAAGGCCGCCCATTCGGTGAACTCCGTGGACCCTAGCGAGTTGGATGAAGCGCGGCGGGACTTGATTGCCGTCAAGCCGCTGCTGCGCGCTTTTATTAGCGCTGAGGTCCGCGACCAGGTAGTGGCCGGCGATGTCCTGATGGCGCAGATCTGGGCGCAGATGGGCAGGTTGGCCTTGAATGAGCGTGCCAGGCTCGGCTTCGTGCATCCGGCCGAGGGGTTCGGACTCTACTGCGACAACGTAGTGATCCTGCGCGAAAGCAGCGAGCCGGAACTCGCGCACCGGTTCGTGAACTTCCTGCTGCGGCCCGACGTATCGGCTCGCATCGCGCAGTCCGTGACCACGGCGACTCCGAACGCCGCGGCCCGCCTTCTGCTTCCGGCCGCTGTCCGGGAAGATGTTGTTCTGTATCCGCCTGCGGAAGTGTTGGCACGAGGCGAGTGGTTTCAAGCGCTTCCGGCCTCCGGCCAGCGGCTGCGCGACCGGATCTGGACCGAAATCAAATCGGCGTGAAGTGGTATGCTGGGCGAAATCGGGCGTTATGGGGCAATCCAATTCATCTGTTCCACCCGTACCAGATAGTAGTGGCTCCACTCCTGCCCGGGCGGACCGCGAAGCCGCCTGGCGTCAGTTTCTGGGCCGGATTGGAGACGGTGACCAGGACGCCTTGGCTGCATTCTACGACCAGAGCAGCGGGTACGTGTTCGGGATTGCGCAGCGAATGCTGGGAAGCCGCGAGGATGCGGAAGAAGTGGCTCTCGACGTGTACAAACAGGTCTGGCGAGGGCCGAGAGGCTACGACAGTTCCCGCGGTTCCGTGGCGTCCTGGCTGACCACCATGACCCGATCGCGGGCGCTCGATCGCATCCGGTCGCGCGCGGCCCGCGGGCGCATCGAACAGCCCTGGGAACCCGACACCGGAATAGAGCCCGCCACCGAGGGTTTCGAACAGGACAGCCTGCTGGCGCTGGATCAGCGGCGGGTAACGGCCGCCCTGAGAACGCTTCCGCCCGAGCAACGGCAGTTGATCGAGATGGCATTTTTCGCGGGGCTATCGCACGGGGAACTGGCTGAAAGACTGGCGACTCCGTTGGGTACAGTGAAAACACGAATCAGACAAGGCATGATGAAACTGAGAGAGTCGTTGGGTGAGGCACGTTGATGGCGCACCAGGCCATGACTGACGAGATCCGCGAGCAGGCGGCCTTACATGCTTGCGGGATGCTGGACGCGGCGGAGGCTCGGGAGTTCGAGCAACATTTGAGGGATGGTTGCGCGATCTGCGAGTCGGAGCTGCGGGCCCTTCGCGAGACCCAAGCGGAGCTGGCAGTCACCGCCGTCACACCCGCGCCGGTCCAGCTGCGCCAGCGCCTGATGGAGCAGGTTCAGCCACTGCCCACGGGGGTCTCGGCCACGCGCGCGAACGAAGGGAAGTGGATGTGCACGCCGTATCCGGGTATCACCATCAAGCCGGTCTACCGTCACCCGGCCACAGGAGAGATCACGCAGTTAGTCCGTTTTGAACCTGGCGCGAAGTTGCCTCCGCATCATCACACCGCAGATGAACAATGCCTGGTTCTGGAAGGAGATATCCGCATGGGCGCCACGGTGCTTAGGGCCGGCGACTTCTCCTGGGCGAAGAAGGATAGCCAGCATCACGTACTGACATCCGAAGGCGGCTGCCTGCTGCTGATCGTGGCGAGCCCGGATGACGAGTATGAGGCGTTGCGGCCTTAGCGCCGTCGAGCCTTGATCACCACCGGCGTCGATTTGAACCCGAACTCCTTCCGTAGCCGGTTCACCAGGAACCGCTCCAGCGAGAAGTGCAGGTCCTTGCCGTGGTCCGTAAACACCATGAACGTGGGCGGACGGATGGAGGTCTGCGTGATGTACCGGACTTTGAAATCCTGTTCCAACTTCAACGTCGATGCGAAGCGGTTCAACTCCCCCGTGCCGACCCGGTGCGAAGCAGATTCAAATGCCTCGCGGATCATGCCGAACAGGACATCGGTCCCCTTCCGATCCTTGGCCGATGCGAACACGAGCGGAGCATAGTCCAGAAACTTCAACTGGTCGCGCACCGCCTGCGTGAACGCCTTCTGCGTGCCTTTGGCCAGGTCCCACTTGTTTACGACGACGATCAGGCACCGGCCCTCCTCGTGGGCGTAGCCGGCGATGGTCGCGTCCGAGCCCACGATTCCTTCCGAAGCATCCGTCACCAGCAGGACCACGTTGGCCATCCGGATGTTACGGCGAGCCATCACCACGCTCATCTTCTCCGCCATCTCGGTGGTCTTGCCCTTACGGCGGATGCCTGCCGTATCGACGAACGTGAATACGGCGTTCTCGGTTTCCACCGTCTCGTCCACCGCGTCTCGAGTAGTGCCCGCCACCGGCGATACGATCGCACGTTCATGACCCACCAGCGCATTGAGCAGCGTAGACTTGCCTACGTTCGGCCGGCCGATGATGGCCACTTTGATGCGCTTGACCTTAGGCCCCTCGTCCTCATCCTCTTGACGGCCAGCCTTCGGGAAGTCGCGGGTGACGTGCTCCAACAGCTCGTCCAATCCCATCCGGTGTTCGGCCGACACTGGAAACAGATCCGAGAATCCCAGCGAGTGGAATTCGTGCGCCAGGTTTTCACGCACCTTGGCATCGATCTTGTTCACGGCCAGCGACACCGGCTTTCCCAACCGCCGCAGCAGCTTCGCCAGGTCGCGATCCGTACCGGTGATTTCAGTCCGCCCGTCAATCAGGAAGATGATCTGCGCGGCCGAGTCGAGCGCCACCCGAGCCTGTTTCAGGATCTCGGTGGGGATCATCTCGGCGTCGTTCGGAATGATGCCGCCCGTGTCGATCAGTTCGAACGGCCTGCCGAGGTATTCGGCCTGGCCGTGAATGCGATCCCGCGTAATGCCCGGCTCGTCGCCGACAATGGAGCGGCGCTGGCCGGTAATCGCGTTGAACAGCGTCGATTTTCCTACGTTGGGCCGTCCTACGATCACGACCACGGGCAGACTATCCATATATACCTACGCTACCATCCGATCAAAAGCCACCCTCTCGGCCCGGCGGCTCAACGCCTGCCAAATCAAAACACCGGCCATCGGACACAAGGCCGCCAGCACATACGCCGCCTCATAGCGGCGAAGGTCGAACAGCGCGCCGAAGAGCGGCATCGTTACCGCCACTACGGCCGACCAGGAGCCGGCGCCGATACCGGCAATCAATCCCGCGTCGCGCGATGAATACACGCCCGTCGCATAGGCCACCGAGGCAATAACGAATCCCCCGCTGGCGAACATGGACAGAAACATCAGCGCCATGGTCAGCGGAAATGACCGTATCGTGTCTGTGAAGGCCAGCGGCAGACTCAGCGCGGCCAGCACGACGAGTAATCGCCGCATCAACACGATCGACGTGCCGTGCGCCGCGAAACGGTCCGTCACCCAGCCCCAGAAGAAATATCCAACTTCCCATCCGAGCGGCGGAATCCACAGCACGTGCCCGATCTCTGCTTGCGACTTGCCAAGCACCTGCCCGAGATACAACGCGGCGCCGTAGATGACAAAGGCCAGCGGCAATCCACCCAGGGCATAGATCGCCATGAAGGACCACAACCGGGCGTCGGCCACTCGCGGTGATGCTGTATCACCCGCCGCCGAAGCGAGCCGCGTGTGCGGCGGCAGCACGGCCCGTCCGACTAGTAGCCATAAGGCTCCCGCCATTCCCGTGAACCAGAACGCGCCGCGCCATCCGAACCACAGAGCGATGGGAGTGACGATCAGTGGAGTCACCACCGCGCCAAGAGACCCGCCCGAATACGCCACCGCAATGCCGCGAGATCGCTTTTCCGGCGGAAGCGTCTGCACGGCGGTGCGCAGTCCTCCGGGAAAGGTCGCGCCTTCGCCGAAGCCGAGAACACCTCGTGCGAGCGCGAAACTCCAGAACCCCGAAGCCAACCCGTGCGCGGCCGACGCCAGGCTCCACAGTGAGACGGCGGCCAGCATCCCCCGGCGGACGCCGACACGATCGAGCAATCGCCCCCACACCGGATTCCCGATCATGTACGCGATGGAGAACGCCGAGATGATCCAACCGTACGCCTGCGCGGACAATCTCGTTTCGCGAAGAATGGTGGGAGCAAGCAGCGCCAGCGTGTTCCGATCGATGTAGCTGATCAGCGACACCAGCAGCATCGTGGATGTGGGAGCCCAGCGGCGCAGCAGCACGTGCCTGAGGTGTCGCTGTCGAGACAGTCTCAGTACGGTGGGCTCGTTTCAGCCAGTGGGCGGGGCGCCAGGATTAGCGGCATTCTATGTGTTCGTTTCCGGGTTGAAATAGCGGTAACCGGGGTGAGTCATCGGCACACCATTGCCTGCGGGGAACACCTCTCGCACCACCATGGGCAGGCTCACAACCTTGGGCATGGTCTCGAGCTTTTCCCACTTTGTCTTCCAACGGCCGGTAATCCTTCCCCCGAGATATTGCTTCGCAATCTGAACCTGGTGCTGGGTGTAATAGACCAGGTTGACGTTCTCCTGCAAATAGAACGTCCAATTCTGTCCGCGCCGGATTCCCACAACCGCCCCCCACGGGATCATCTGCTGGACCGCCAGAGAGTCGCCGTATTGCGTCTTCAGGCCTTTCCGGAAATCGAGCGCTGACTGCGTTGTCAGATTGCCGGTTGTGCTTCCCGGCATCGGCGGCGCGTCCGGATCGACAACCCCGCTCACGTACTGGCTCTTCTTCGCCTGGCTGGCGATCGGGCTGTGGAAACGGCTGCCCGGCGTGTGCGGCGACTGTGTTTTATCGATGTGTTTGACGAAGTCCTCCCAGAACCGGTTGGCGTCATACGGGATTGCTTTGTCCTGGGAACCGCAGTGGTAAACGGTGGGATTGTCCGCGGTTCCCTTGAAAATTACCGAACAGCCGGAAAGCGCCGTCGTAAAGAAGATCTGCGGATGGACGCTCAGGTCGGTAGAGGTAGACCTTGGAATCGTCATTTCAACCGCGGCTCCCCGGTGGTCCCACGGCAAATAGTAAGTCGGAGCCCAACCGTGCTTCTGCTCGATGCTGGCAGTGATCAGAAGCGAGCCGAAAGCCCCAGTGCCCCCGGCCCGGATAGCGTGTTTCGTGTTTCTGGTTAAATCCACCCACGCTTTTCGCATGCTGCTGTCTACCACTTCGTGAAGGAAGCCTGCGAAGTCCTGCGCGTTATGCTGGGCGGTCTTTCCACGCGAATAGCCCTCCGGCTGCGATGCCGGCTCTATGGAATACGCGTGGAACAACTTTAGTGCTCGATCTACATCTGCCAACTCAGCCGTGTACGACATTGGAAAAGGGTAGCATATTCGACCCGCGGCTCAGTTGAGATGGCGAGCTGCCGGCGAGTTCAGGGCAGCGCTTGCTCTATTCCGCTGGAGCTTCCGCCGGGGCCTCTTCCGGAGGCGCTTCCTTCCGGGCATTCTCGAACAAAAGATTGAGCGTCTTCTCGGTCCGGATATGCCCCGCGATCCGCCGTATGGTGCCATCTTTCTCGAGCGATGCGCGCACCGGGGCTACCGGCTCGCGACGCTGTTTGGCAATCCGCTGCACCTCTCGGTCTACTTCTTCCTGCAGGACATCGACGGCCTCACGGTCGGCGATCTTCTCAACCAGCAGCGATGCCTTCACGTCCTTGATGGCCCGCTCCCGCTGCGATTCCTTCAGCTTGGCCCAATCGATCTTCAACTGCCGCGGATCGATCCCCTGTGCCGACAGTTGCCGGAACTGTTGCTCGATCTGGTTCTCGATCTGCCGATCGACAAACGCTTCCGGCACCGGAAAGTCGTGAGCCTCCACCAGCTTATCGAGGATCTTTTCCTTCGATTCCTGCTGCGCCCGCATTTCGCGCTCACGGAAAATCGTCTTGCGGACGGTGTCCGTGAGTTCCTCGAGCGTTTGAAAATCGCCCAGGTCCCGAGCGAACTCATCGTTCAATTCCGGCACGTCTTTGCGCCGGATCGCCTTCACGGTCGCGTGGAACGTGACGGTCTTCCCGGCAAGTTTCTCCTCCCCGTAGTCCTCCGGATAAGTCACGGTAAATTCTTTCTCGTCACCCGGAGTCGCACCGCGCAGGTTCTCCGTGAAAGCCGCGAAGGTATCCTCGGCGCCGATATGGAGGATCACCTCGTCCTGCTCCATTGGCGGATCCACGCCGGCGAGGCTCTTGAGCGAGATCACCGCGTAGTCGCCATCCTCGATCGGGCGCGGATCGATGTTGACGTACTCCGCCTTCTGCTCGCGAATGTTGTTCAGCCGTTCCTGCACGTCCTCGTCGGTCACCACCGGCTCGCGGTAAGGCACCACCACGCCGCGATACTCACCGAGTTCGATGGTCGGCGCAACTTCGAACTCCGCCTTGAAATGAATCTCCTCGCCTTCGTGGAAGTGGACGTCCTTTACGGAAGGCTGCCCCACAATCTGCAGGTTCTCTTCCTCCACCTTCTTCTGGAAGAAGCGGGGGAGCAGGTTGTCCAGCACGTCCTTCCGGACCTCATGGGCAAACTTGCCACGGACCAACGAGGCCGGCGCCTTGCCGGGACGAAAGCCGGGCAACCGGACCTTCTTCTGAATATCCGCAACTACCCTCTCGGTCTCTTTCGCGACTTCCTGGGCCGGGATCGTCACCTCGATCTCGTGTTTGCAACCTTCAATTAGGGCCAACTCTGATTCTCCATTCCGCGAGCCCGCCCTCAACGAGGCCGGAAACTGCCGGCTCCGCCACTGCGGCTCGGAAAGATACTGAACAGCAAGAAAGGCGCGCCGAAACTGGCCAGCGCGCCCTCAGGGTGTTTTCGATGTGCCGGGGAACCAGGATCCCGCCGGACCAGCGCGGCGGAACCTCTCCCCCGATAACTAGCGGGTAGCGGCCGCCGCCGGCTTCGCGCTCTCCCGCAGAGCCTCTGCTTTGTCCGTCTTCTCCCACGAGAAGCTGTCCTCGGTACGGCCGAAATGACCGAACGCCGCCGTTTTGCGATAAATCGGACGCCGCAGATCGAGGTGCTGGATGATCCCGCGCGGGGTCAGCGGGAAGTTCGCACGAACCAGATCCGTCAGGAGATAATCTTCCACCGTGCCGGTTCCGAACGTGTTCACCATTACCGACACGGGGTCGGCCACGCCGATGGCATATGCCAACTGCACTTCACACTTGCTGGCCAGGCCCGCACCCACAATGTTCTTCGCGACGTAGCGCGCCATGTAGCACGCGGAACGGTCCACCTTCGTCGGATCCTTGCCGGAGAAGGCTCCGCCGCCGTGACGGCCCATGCCGCCGTAGGTGTCCACGATGATCTTCCGGCCGGTGAGGCCGGTGTCACCGTGAGGTCCGCCGATCACGAACCGGCCGGTGGGATTGATGTGATACTTCGTGGAGGAATCCACCATGTTCGAAGGAACCACCGGATCGATAATGTGCTTCTTCACCTCGGCGCGAAGCTCCTCGGTGGAAACGTCGTCATCGTGCTGCGTCGAAACGACGACCGCATCGATGCGAACCGGTTTGCCCCCGGCATATTCCACGCTGACCTGGCTCTTGCCGTCCGGACGAAGGAACTTCAGGCCCCCGGCCCGCCGCACTTCGCTCAACTGCCGGCACAGCTTGTGGGCCATCATGATGGGCAGCGGCATCAGTTCCGCGGTCTCGTCGCAGGCATAGCCGAACATCAGGCCCTGATCGCCTGCTCCGCCCGTATCCACGCCCATGGCGATATCCGGCGACTGCGACTGGATCGTGTTCAAAACGCCGCACGTCTTGGCGTCAAAGCCCATCAACGCGTCGTTATAGCCAATATCGTCGATCACGCTGCGGGCGAGCTTTGGGACATCGACGTAGGTCTTCGTCGTGATCTCACCCGACACCACGCAGATTCCGGTCGTTACCAGAACCTCGCAAGCTACGCGACCCGTGGGGTCGTCGGTCATCACGGCGTCCAGTACCGCATCGGAAATCTGGTCCGCCATCTTGTCGGGGTGACCTTCAGTCACTGATTCCGACGTGAAAATATGTCGCATGTCTGCCACTCGACAAGCCTCCTCGAATTTGAAAACCTCTGAAGACGACCGTTTGGGGTGGGAAAGGTATCCAGAGGGAAACCGAAACTAATAGTTTATCGTTCCCGAGGGGAAAGGGTCAATCAGCTTCAGCGCGAAGTGGCGCCCGCACTCTTGCGTTCAGCGTCGGCACTTCTGCCGACGCCTCGGCACGTCAGCCTTTACAGCGCCAGGCCCACCACCACCATCAGAACCGAGAAAGCGGGCAGCAGCAACAGCGCCTTCTTTAATCCTTTGGGGTCCTGTCCGGCGATGCCGCCGATGAGCGGCGAACTCACCACCAATCCCAGCCATCCCGCGGTGAGGGCGATTCCCGTGGCGGTGGCCACGGCCTGTGGCGCGACATACTTGCCCACCACCGACAGCGTCGTGGGGAACACGGGGGCCATGGCGATACCCGCCAGAAACACGGTGATCCACGCCACCGAGTCGCTCTTGGACTGCAGCATGGCGAATGTCGTGACGGCCATGAGCACGCCGGAACCGATCAGCACCGTTTCTGGCGAAACGCCCTTCAGAATGCCCGTCACCACGACACGGCCGATCAGCAGGCCGAGCGCGAACCCCAGGGAGAGGATGGTCAGAGCCTTGCCCTCCGACACCCCTTGGGCGATCAGGTGCCGCACCAGCCAGTTCCACACGCCAACCTCACACGCTACGTAAAGGAACAGCATCAGGGCCAACGCCAGCAGTTTGCCGTTGCCGAGCAGGTCCGTAACCATGGATGCCTGGAACGATACCTGACCAACCGGAGGAGCCATCTGCGTAATCGCACACACCGCCAGCGCAATGGCGGTCAGGCCCCCGGCGAACACCAGCAACTTGCCCGACTGATTGCGGAACAGCTTGGCGGCAATCAGCGGTGTTACCAACCCTCCCAGTCCGAAAAACAGGTTGAGCAGGTTGAACACCCCCGCGGTGGTCAGTCCTTCAATCTTGATGTCCGGCGGCAAGGCATTGGCTCCGTTGACGATGGCGCCACCTCCAATTCCGAGCAGCAGCATCAAGCCCGCCACAACTGCGTAACCGTTGGCGGCCTTCAACCCCAGGAGCGCGATGACCACGAGGCCCAGTCCCAGCAGCAGGCCGACTTTTTTACCGTCGACGTCCATGATCGGGCCGACGAAAAAAGAACCCATCATAAGGCCGATCGCCTGGGCCATGGCAATGTTTCCGTTTTGCTTTGGCGAGAGGCTGAACCGTTGGGAGATGTCCGGGAGAATGGTCCCCAGCATCGCGGCAATGATGCCGTATACGAAGATGGCGAGAATTGCGGCAAGCGTAAGCATGGATCTGCAATCTTATCAAAAACCGTCCTCATGCAAGCGGACTGGGCGCCCTCGGTCCAGAGCTTCAAAGCCGTCATCATCAACCGCGTACCAGTCCCGGCGGCCCGGAGGAGCTAAGTCCTTGACCTGTAAGCGTCCGGCCACCTACAATCAGTAGAGAGGGGTAATGTCTCTAGCCGCCATGGGACCGTCTTCGCCCACCGCACGAAAGCTCGAGATTCTGCACGCGATCGTCAAAGCGTACATCGAAACCGGGGAACCGGTGGCGTCGCGGAGTGTCGCTCGCGCGCGTAAGGACAACTTGAGCCCGGCGTCGATCCGCAACGTGATGGCGGACCTGTACGACGAGGGTTACCTGTCGCAGCCGCACACCTCGGCGGGCCGGATCCCTACGGAAAAGGCGTTTCGCAGCTACATCAACTCCCTCCTGAGCACGAATCGCCTGTTGACCGCCGAACTTTCCCGGGTCCGCGCGGAACTGAGCCGGGCCGACACCATGGAGGCGCGCGTCGAGCGTACCTCGCACATTCTCACGGAGATGACGCGCGGCGTAGGAATTGCGGCAGCCATTCCCACCACCACCCAGCAGTTGGATCAGATCGAACTCCTTTCACTGGGCGAACGGCAGGTGCTCATGATCGTGGTGACCAGGGATCGTACCGTGCGCCAGAAGGTGGTAACGCTGGATGAAAGCGTGGCGCAGAACGAACTGGAATCCATCCGCAATTACGTGAACGGGAACTTCAGCGGATGGCTCCTCTCGGACGTGCAATCGGAATTGAACCGGCGGTTGGAGCAGGAAAGCGCCGCTTATGACGCGATCCTCTCCAAACTGACGCTACTGAACGACAAAGGCCTCTTAGACATAGAACTATCCCCCGAAATCCACCTGGAAGGCGCCAGCAACCTGGTGGGACTGGATCTGCACCTCACCCGGGAGAAGATGCGCGAGTTGTTCCGGGCGCTGGAAGAGAAGAAGCGCATGCTCCGGCTACTGGATCAGTTTCTGGAGCGGGGCCAGGGCGATCTGGCCGTCCAGGTTGGATTGGGCGATGCCCATCCGAGTATGGGAGAATTGTCACTGATCGGGCTGACGGTGGTGCTGCCCTCCGGAATGTGTGCCAAGGTCGCGGTGCTCGGCCCCACACGGATGGACTACGGTCGAGTCCTGTCGGCTGTGCTCAACGTCGGACAAGCCCTGCAGGGTTCGGTTACCTGAACCTGCGAGCGAGACGCCCGAGAGCCCCGGGCCTTTCCGAACTGACCTGGGACGAAACTCCTTGTTACGCTGGATAAGAAGTCACATGGACCCGAAAAACCCGACCACGGACCCGGTAGAGGAGACTCCTGTCACCGAGACAGACTCGCCGGACACCGTATCCACAGGCGATGTCAACACTCAGTTGGCTGCCCTGACCACCGAGCGCGATCAACTGGCGACCGACAAAGCGGAATTGCAGGACCGCCTGCTGCGCCGGCAAGCGGAGTTCGAGAATTATCGCCGGCGCGTGGACCGCGAAAAATCGGAATTCGTTCAGTACGCCGCGAGCGAAGCCGTGGCGGCGCTGCTGCCCGTTCTCGACGATTTCGAAAGAGCGCTCAAGCTGGAGGTTGCGGATAAGGAATACCAGCGCGGTATCGAGCTGATTTATCAGCGCTTATCTGAGGCTCTAAAGAAACTCGGCCTGGAGCCGATCACATCAGTGGGGCAGCCCTTTGATCCCTATATTCACCAGGCGATTGACCGGGTGGAAACGGAGGACGCCGAGGATCAAACCGTTCTGGACGAGTACCAGCGCGGATACAACTTCAAAGGACGGCAACTTCGTCCGGCCATGGTGCGAGTGGCGGTGCACCCTGCCAGGACGGCATAGGCGGCTTCCATCTAGTATCCTGAGAGGAATTCCTTCGGAATGAACGTGGCTAAACGAGATTATTACGAAGTGCTCGGCGTTGACCGGACCGCGGACGACCAGGGCCTGAAGAGCGCTTACCGGAAGCTCGCTCTGAAATTCCATCCGGATCGGAATCCAGGCAACTCGGAAGCCGAAGAAAAGTTCAAGGAAGCCGCCGAGGCCTACAGCGTTCTGAGTGACGCCCAGAAGCGCGCCGCGTATGACCGGTTCGGCCATCAGGGCGTGCCCAGCGCGGCGGGCGGAGGTTTCGACCCCTCCGCGTTCCAGGATTTCAGCGATATCATCGGCGATTTCTTCGGTTTTGGCGACCTGTTCGGGGGCGCCGGTGGCGGCGGTCGCCGCCGGAATCGCGCACAGCGAGGCGAGGACATCCGGTACGATCTGGAAATCGAGTTCGAGGCCGCTATGAAAGGTCTCAGCGCCGAAATCCAGGTTCCGCGTCTGGAACAGTGTGGCCGCTGCCATGGGAAGGGAGCCGAGCCGGAAGACGGTTTGACCACCTGCCCGATGTGTCACGGACGCGGCGAAGTCATCTTCCAGCAGAGCTTCCTGTCGGTACGGCGTACCTGCAACCAGTGCGGCGGGCGGGGACAGATCATTCGACGGCCCTGCAAGGAGTGCCGCGGCGACGGTTATCTGCGTACCGAGCGCAAGCTGAAGATCACCATCCCGCCGGGCGTGGACAACGGCACCCGCCTCCGCCTTTCGAACGAGGGCCAGCACGGCGCTAACGGCGGCCCTCCCGGCGATTTGTACGTGGTCATCCGCGTCAAGGAACACGCGGTGTTCATTCGTGAGGAGGACGACCTGCACTGCAAGGTGCCCATCAACGTGGCTCAGGCAGCCCTCGGCACGGATGTGGACGTGCTCACTTTCGACGGGTTGCAGACTGTGAAGATTCCCGAGGGTACCCAGGGTGGAACTCGGCTCAGAATCAGAGGGCTGGGTGTGCCGCATCTGAACGGGCACGGACGTGGAGACATGTACGTCCACGTGGAGGTCCGTATTCCCGCCAAGCTCAATCGCGAGCAGCGCAAGTTGTTTGAACAGCTGAACGAACTGCTTCCGGTCGAGAACGAGCCCGAAGACAAAGGACTGTTCGACAAAGTCAAAGACTACTTCATGTAACGCGGACGGGCTTGAAGACCGCTAATTTGCCCGTCCCGTCGATTTCAGGCATTCCCGGTACATCCGCGAGAAATCCCGCGGCATTTGGCCTGAACTCATCTCCTCTACGGTGAAGCGTGTCTTGTGGCGCCAGTTCGGATACTGCTCGGTGGTTCCGGGCAGGTTCTGCTGGTCCTGCTGCTTCATGAGATCCTCTTCGCTCAGAAGCATCAGCGCCGCGGGCGTGGATGCCAGAAAGCGGACAATCGCGCAATGCAGGTCCCCGGTCAGTTCGGGGACATCACGTGCGTTGCGAGGATGCCAGTCGGGAAGCATTTCGGTGCGGAACAGGAGATCCAGCATCTTCTGCTTCTCTTTCATACGATCGTACAGTTGAGCGTAATATCCGGCGTCGTCCGAAAACATCCCGGCTGCCCGGCGCGCCTCGATATCCCGGTTCTGCCAGAATCCGGCCAGCGTCGGCAGGTCGTGCGTGCTCGCCGACACGAGGGCTTGTGGTTCGTATTCGCCCGGCAACTTGAACGCGCCGTCCTGGTGCCGCTCGAAATAGAAGAGCCGATAGCTGAGAATGCCGAATTCGGTGAGCGTCTCACGGATTTCATCGGCCACCGTTCCCAGATCCTCGCCCACAATGATCACCTGGTTGCGCACGCTCTCGAGCGCGAGGATACGGACCAGGTCTTCGTGGCGGTCCCGCACGTAGAGCCCTTTTATCGCTTCCAGGTTGTCGGGGATCCAGAACAGGTGGAAGAATCGCATGACATGGTCGATGCGAAGCGCCCCTCCATGCCGGACGTTCTTGCGAATGCTCTGCGCGAACAGTCGATAGCCGTCCTGGTAGTGCGCTTCGGCGTTGGGCGGCGGGAACGACCAGTCCTGGCCGTTGGGCGAGAAATCGTCCGGCGGCGCGCCGACGCGGCAGCCCTCGACGTAGAAGCGCCGGTGAGCCCACAGGTCGGCGCCGAACCGGTCGGTGGCCAATGCCAGGTCGTGGTAGAGTCCGATGGCCAATCCGAGTTCCCGGGCCCGCTGCTGCACGGCTTCCAGCCCGAGATCGATCTGCCACTGGATGTACTTGAAGAACAGCACGCTGCGCCAGTGCTCGGAGGCAAACCGTCGCGTTTCCTCTGAATTCGGGTTCCGGTATTCGGCGGGCCAGTCCCTCCACAACCAGACGTCCGGATTTGCGCGGTGAATCGCGATATCAAGCGAGCAATAAACCGCAAACGTGTGGAGCGGCTCGCCCTCTTCTTCCACATAGCGCCGGAATTCGGCGGCCCTTTCGGTATTCTGGACGTACTCGCGTTGCAGAAACGTCCGGAACACAGCCTTCAAAACCCGCAATTTAAGCCGTTGAACCTTCTCGTATTCGACGAATTCGGCGCCGCGCAGGGACCGGATTTCCGACTGGACGCGAGCCCCGGTGACGATCCTCCGCGCGCACTCCGAGTTGCGGAAATCCTCCATGGCCTCCAGGTCGAGGTAGATCAGGTTCTTGTAGAAACTGCATAGGGGAAGGTACGGGCTGGTATTGTAAGGCTGCCGGTTGGCGATGGCGTGTAATGGGTTCAGGCCGACGAAGGAAACCCGCAGGTCGCGTGCGGCCCATTCGACGAACTTCGCGAGATCGCTAAAATCGCCGCAACCCCAATTCTTCTCGGATCGTAAGCCGTACAGGCTGATCGAGATGCCGCTGGCGCGGCCGTTGCCGGCCAGTTTTTCGGGAAAATGCGCTCGATCCGGACTGAGAATCCAACGCGTATGGGCCGGGCCGCCGCCCGGAATGGAAACCTCAAGATCATGGTAGCCGAGGCGCAGTTCGAAGGGCAGCCGGATCTTGCGTTCGACGTACTCGCAGTCGCGAATTATCGCCCGGCCTGTCTCGAGGGCGCCGTTCAGTTCGACGGTATCGCCAATGGTGCTGCGGTCTTCCCAGGTGACCTGAACCGTGACACTCCCGCGGTACTCGGCCGGGGTCCGAACCGTAATGTGCGGATCATTCACACTGGCCACGAGCGTCGGAGGGACCAGTTTCGCCCAGTCGTTGAAGAGACGGGTTTCGATCGCCAGGTCCAGTGACTCGGTGGTGGAGGCATCCACCCCCATCGAACCGAGAACGGAGACGATGGCTTCGGCCGGCGCAACGTGGTGTTTGCCCCAGATGTCCCAATACTCACGCTCGATTCCGAACAGGTCGGCCGCGCGAGCCAAGGCGTCTTCGTAAGTCTCCGATGGAGAAAAAGAAATGGAGGAAGTGGGCATTCGAGGCTAAATTGAATGGTACCGTGTTCGTGAGATAATGTGACCGTGGAATCGGACGACACGTTTCGTTTGAGTCAGCCGCCGGCCTTGTTCCAGCGCGTCGATGGGATCGATGGAGGGGATTTCTCCGACACGGTATTCACGACGACCCTGGACAAGGCGATCAACTGGGCGCGAAAGAACTCGATCTGGCCGATGAGCTTTGGCTTGGCCTGCTGTGCCATCGAAATGATGTCCATGATCGCCTCCAGGTACGACATCTCGAGATTCGGCGCCGAGGTGATGCGCGGTTCCCCGCGGCAATCGGACCTGATGATCATCGCGGGCCGGGTTTCGAACAAGATGGCCCCCGTGATCCGGCGGTTGTACGAGCAGATGCCCGAACCCAAATGGGTGATTTCGATGGGAGCCTGCGCTACTTCAACGGGTGTTTTCAGCAACTATGCCCTAATCCCGGTCAATCAGGTGATTCCGGTGGACGTGTATGTCCCGGGCTGCCCGCCCCGTCCGGAACAGTTGATCTACTCGATTATGCTGTTGCAGAAAAAGATCGAGCAGGAACGCGGAACGATTCAGAAGGTTCTGAATCTGGCCTGAGCCATCCGCCGCTTTCTCACGATCGTTCGCATTTTTCCTCAAGCATCTCCGGCCTTCTCCGATATGTACTCTTGAACAGAGACGCTGACAAGCTCTAGTTCAAGGGTAGGGGAATATGGACACAGGACGCGTTCAACCTGCCGCCGCCGGGCTTGGAATAGGTGTGGATCACCTGACGTATCAGCCCGGGGCCAAAGAGCCGCCGGCTGCACAGCGGCAACTCATTCAGGCCGTCAAGGCAGTGAATGGGGCGGAGCTTTTCGGGCAAGACAGCGAGTTGACTTTCGTATTTGATCGACAGACCCGGAAAGCGTTGGTTCGAGTTGTGAAAAAGGACACCCGCGAGGTGCTCCTGCAAATACCGCCTGAGAGCGTACTCAGAATGGCGGAGGAAAGGAAGGCGCGCTAACGAAATGCACCCAGGCGTTTACCAGGAGTACCTCGACAACGAGATTCTGACCGCCGATCCGGTCAAACTGATCCAGCTGATGTACCGGGGAGCATTGGACTCCGTATCGAGCGCCCGCGCGGCGTTGGCCGCCGGCGACATCTTCACTCGTTCTCGCCTGATCTCCAAGGCGGTGGCCATCATTAACGAATTGGCCCTGTCGTTGGACCACTCGCAGGACGCCTCTCTGTGCCGGAACCTCGTCGAACTGTACGACTATATGGCTCGCCGGCTGAATGAGGCGAACGCAGTGCAGGTGGACGAACCTCTGGCCGAGGTAGCGGGATTATTGAGTGAACTACTGGATGCCTGGCAGCGGGTGGGACGACATAGCGAAGAACAGCCTCAGGCGGATCCTCACCTGTCGATTGCCTACGCATCTGAAGCGGGTGCCGAGTATCAAGGGGTCAGCTACGCGTGGTGACATCGCCCAGGTGTGCGTCAATCATCCGCGCGCTCAATTCGCTGGCCGGGACCGAGTAGGTCCCATTCTGAACCTGCTCGCGCAGTTGGTCGATGCGCGCCTGGCGGGCCGGATCGGTTTCGAGATAGCGGGCGACCTCGGAAGTCGTCACGGTATCCGCAGCGGGCTCAACTGCTTCCCCGGACTGCTGAGCAGCGCGATCCTTCCGGGAGACCCTCGAGTTGGCGGTCTCGCCTGACACCGGCAGCGCAGTGTTCCCACCGTCATTCTGAATCTTCATTGGTCACTCTTTCCGTTCCAGTCCCGCTGTCACCAGTTTAGCCAGACCGAAACCTCCCTTGGACGCCAGCAACTGAGCAAACTGCTGCTCGGCCATCTCGCACATCGTCGAACCCGTCTGGTCCTCGCCGCTCCCGGACCAGTCGCCAGAGCCCGATTCCCTCGCCGATCTCAGCATTTGTTCGATCAACAACGCCTCGAATTGTTTGGCGGCGTCGCCGATCTTCTCCGGATTCTTATCCACGGAGGCTGCCGATGGCGACGATAAAATTGTGTTGAGACCGAGTTGATTCATTAGATTACTTCGATTTCCGCATCCAGTGCGCCGGCCGCCCGCAGGCTTTGAAGGATCGCGATGATGTCACGAGCCGTCGAACCGATGGCCATCAGTCCCCGCACCAGGTCCTCCACCGTCGCGCCCGGCTTCAGGCTCAACGCGTGAGCAACTTCTTCCTTGGCGCTGGCCGTCGGCTGTTTGATAACCGCGGTGGTCCCGTTGGATAGCGGGGCCGGTTGCGACACATCCGTGGTAGTCTTGACCTCTACCGTCAGAGCGCCGTGCAAGATCGAGGCGGGTTTAATCCGGACGTCTTTCCCGACCACGATGGTTCCCGTGCGTTCATTGATAATGACCTTTGCCGGCAAGTCGGTCTCCACTGAGATCGACTCAACTTCGGCCACGAATTCCACGCGCTTCTGAGCGTAAGCCGCCGGGACATTCAGCACCACGAGTCCGGCATTCTCCGCCCGTGCTACTCCGCCCGCCTCCGCGCCAAAGCGGCGGTTGACCGCTTCGATCACGCGAGCCGCGGTGGTGAAGTCGGCTCGATGCAGTTGAAGCCGGATCTGATCGCCGGGAGGCACCGATGGAGGCGCTTTCTCGACAATCGCTCCATCGGGAATTCTGCCGGCAGTGGGGTGGTTGACCGTTTGAGAGTTGCCTCCACGCCCCGCCACAAAACCCCCGGTCACCACCGAGCCCTGCGCGACAGCGTATACCTGCCCGTCCGCCGCCCGCAGCGGAGTCATGATCAGTAGACCGCCCTGGAGATTCTGCGCGTCGCCGATCGCCGCCGCCGAGACGTCGATTCGAGTTCCCGGCTGTGCGAACGGCGGAAGGTTTGCGGTGACCAGCACGGATGCGGTGTTGCGGACCAGGATCGCCGTGGCTGGTACCGATACGCCCATCCGGACCAGCATATTCGTCAGGCTCTGCGCTGAGAACACGGTCTGGCGCTTATCGCCTGTGCCGTTCAGCCCAACCACGATGCCGTAGCCCACCAGTTGGTTGTCGCGCACACCCTCAATCGACACCATGTCCTTGAGGCGCACCGCCCCGCTGGCGGCCATCGTGGCGAGGATCGCTGCAGCGATTGCTTTCATCGGTACATCTCAGAACGGCAGGAGCCCCAGCAGGATCCGGTATAGAATGAACGGCCTCTTGACGGAGTCGGCGACAACGCCCCGCCCATTGATCCGCACTTCAAGGTCGGCCAACCGGTCCGACAGAATCTGGTTCCCTGAACTGAGGTCGGCCGGCCGTACGATTCCTCTCACTGTGACTGACTGGTGTTCGGAATTTACGTACACGAGTTTTTCGCCCTGCACCACCAGGTTCCCGTTGGGGAGCACGTGGGTCACTCTGGCCGAGAGCGTTGTTGTGAACGTGCTGTCACGGCTCGTGGTGCCCTGCCCCTGCAGTTGTTGATCTCCGGTCATCGCCGCCATGTTCGGCCACGGGCCTGTCACCTTCAGGGCTCCGCCGAGAGCTTGCACGCCCGCCTTGGCGGACGACTTTCTGGCCGTGTTGGTAGTGCCCGTAGCGGTGGCGGACGCCTTGTCCGAGACGAGAATCGTGACGATGTCGTCCACGCGTCCCGCCCGAAGGTCGCGGACAGCGTCCACTAACTGTCCCGAAGCCGAGAACAACGATCCGGGCGAGGCTATGTCGGTGTGCTGCGAGCGGCTCGCGACGCTAGCGAGATACTTGTCCAGAGGCGATTCCGGCTCTTTCGAACTTGATTTCTTCGGTGCTGAGCCCGCTTCGAGCTGAAGCACTATGATGGCCAGGAGCAGCAGGCTCAACCGGCCGATTCGGGTTATTCTGACTATCCGCATGGATCAAGACCTTTCCTTTTGCTTGTATGCTTGCCCGAAGTCGTTTTCCGGTTTCGGTCGCCGTGACCAGTACCACTTCGTTTCGGTGGCCGCCGCTTTCCGCGCGGGCGCTGAAACGAAGGCTGACGCCTCCGCTCGCAACCTCGGCATCGACAATATCTCCACGGTCTACATCGTTAGGTGCCATCAGCAGCGCCGGCAACACGGCTTGGCCTGGGGTCAAGGATCGTGAGAGCTGTTTCCCGATTACCTCGTTCAGTCCGCGGGACGGTGCACTCGCGAAAGGGAATCGCCAGCCTGTCTTCACCACCACCTGCCCGGCACCGATCGTTGTTCGTGCCGGAATCGCCGAGACCGCCTCCACCCACCGCTCCACTTTGGAAATGCGAACCTTGGCCCAGACGGGAACGGTCCGTTGCCCGCTATACCGTACGTTCCCTCGCCAGATCGTCGTAGTGTCGGCTGAGAGCGTGCTGGGTCGAACCAACTCGGCAACCGGGAACGTGAGATCGCCGTACGGAACGGGTTTCCTGCTGAAATCGACGATTTCGACGCGAGTTCCCTCACCCAGCGCCCGCTCGAGGACAGGCCGCAGCAGGCTTTCATCTAACATCCGCGTTGAGCGCTCAAAACACAACGGCGCGACTTTTTCCACCTCGATACCATGTGCCCGTGCGATGGAGGTCAGCAGTCCCGCACCCACCACCCGGCGAGTTCCGGGCAAGGGCGCATAGGCAGCTACAAATTCCGGCGGCAAAGCCGCGTAAACCGAGTCGGCGCGGGCCAGGTCGGATCCCAATATTCGGTCACCCTCCACCGTGTTACAGCACATGGCCGGTCGCCCAAACAAGAACGTGACCACCAACAACACCCAACAAAACCACGCCCGATGCATCGGCTTACTGCCTCAGGTTGTTAACTTGGCTGTACATTTCATCGGCCGCCTTGACCACCTTGGAGTTGGCTTCGTAGGCCCGCTGGCTGACGATCATGTTGATGAACTCTTCGACAACGTTCACGTTCGATTGCTCCAGATACCCTTGGAGCAGCGTGCCCATCCCCTCCTGGCCGCCTGGATTTCCTACCGTCGGTTCGCCGCTGGCGTCGGTGGGGGTGAACAGGCTGTTGCCGATACTGTTCAGGCCCGCTGGATTGGTGAAGTTCGCGAGTTGGATCTGGCCCGCAATCTGGGAGGCGTTCTGTCCCGGAAGTTGATAACTGACCGTGCCGTCGCCGGCAATGGTAACCGATTGCGCCTGTTGCGGGACCGTGATCTGAGGCTCGGTGGCATCTCCGTCGCTGGTGACGAGATTCCCATCGCGGTCTACCTGGAACGCACCGGATCGGGTATAGGCCAGCTCACCGGTGGGTCGCCGCACCTGGAAAAAGCCCTTCCCCTGAATGACGACGTCCAGCGGATTGTTGGTCAGCTGGAAGTTGCCCTGGACAAAGATGACTTCGTTCGAAGACGGGCGCGTTCCCATCCCCAGTTGCAGGCCGCTCGGCACCACCGTCTGCGAGCCGGCCGCGGCGCCGGGTTGAACGAAGCTCTGATAAAGCAGATCGTGGAACTGCGCCCGGCGCATTTTGAAGCCGGTGGTGTTGGCGTTCGCGAGATTGTTCGCGATGTTGTCAACATTCATTTGCTGAGCGGTCATCCCGCTTCCAGCGCTGTACAAAGCTCGAATCATGACAATTACTCCTTAGCTGACCTTCGCTACCTGCTCGACGGCCTGACGGTTCATCTCGCCGCCGATGGACACCGCTCGCTGCAGCATCTCGAACTGACGCATCACGCTCACCAGTCGCACCGCCGCCTCGGCGACCGGAACATTGGCTCCCTCGAGTACCCCCTGATGTACCTCTCCCGAAGCCGACAACTTCGGATTCGGACCGTCGAGTCGAAAATACGTCTGGCCTTGTTTCATCAACTTCGACGCGTCGTCCATTTCCGCCATCACTAACTTGGCAACCTCCTGGCCATTCTGGTGAATGCTGCCCTTTGAATCCACAGTGACGGTCTCCGACGGATCGAGAGTCGCGGGCTTGCCGTCCGGTCCCACGATGCGAACGGTCTGGCCTTCCTGCGTCAGGACCTGCCCGGTTGGCGACAGCCGGAAATTTCCGTTGCGCGTGTACAAAGGCCCGGTAGCGGAATCGACGATGAAGAATCCATTCCCGGTGATCGCCAGATCCAATGGGTTTCCGGTGGGCAGCAGGGTTCCCTGGCCGAAGTCGGTCCAATGACGCTCGACCACTGGCGACGTTGTTGGATCGGGCCTCGAGTCGTCGGTTGCGTCCACCGCTTCCTGCGATACATATAGGTTGTAGAACTCCCGGTCCGACTTGAAGCCGGCCGTCCCGGAATTCGCCACATTATTCGCGAGCATATCGAGCGAATCCATTCGGGCCTTCATCCCGCTCGCGGCCGATATCATCAAAGGGTCCATAGCTGACCTGCGTGAGAGCAATTCGGATGCCGCTCAAATAGCCTCATATGTTCTGGTATTTTTCCGAAAAGACTAGAGAAGGGTTGTTTCATAACGGCGAAAAAGTGCCGTTTTGAAACCCCCGACAAGATTCTGGCACTCGACCGTCTGCTCAAACGCCGTGATTGCTCGCGATTAGCATTGGTCACCAACTTGCCACAGTCGTTGCGTGCAACTCCTCGGCGCTCTCACGTCCCAGACAAACGACATCCCCGTCTGGAACGGAAACCCGGCTAACGGTTCTACCGTCGACTTCCGAGCTCTGTTGCTGAGCGGCGTCGAAACGCCGGCTGTCTCGGGTGATCGCCCAAAGCCTGGCTTGGCAACTGGCGGCAGGGAACGCGGCCGTGAGTTCTCACATGCCAGAGCAGCCAAGGATGGTCCCGAGCCCGAAACCGTGGCGGGTATGTCCCCATTCATCGGTCCTGGGTTTCCGCAGCAGCCGCTCCCGCCGCCCCCTGCGTTCGAGCTGAATCCATTTGAATTCACCGCCAGCGGCTCGGCAACCACGCAGCGGGCCGAATCGGCCGAACCAATCTCAGACGACGAAAATGGGGAACCGCCGGCCAGTCCGAAACGGATCAGTGGCGAACTGGGACCATGGGGCAATCAACCGATCGAGGCAATATCTGTGAGTCTTGAACGGCTGATCTCAACCGCGTCCGCTTCCCAATCTGGTACCTCCGAATCGGCTACACCCCAATCGTCATCAGAGAATTCCGAAGGCGATCGGCCACCGATGGGTTCGGCAGGCCTTGACCTGAAGGCGCCTGAACAACACAGGGTCTCGGAAGTCTCACAAACAGACCCAGTCGGAGACGTGGCGTTCAGAATGCGCCTCTCGTATCGGGACCAGTCTCATAAGGATACGCCGACGCAACCCGTGGGGGCACTGGACACTAGCACGCATTCCGTCCAGTCAGTAAAGCCCGGTGCGGCGTTGCCGGATCTTCAGGCCTGGCGCGATCCCGTCAGCAGCGCCACCGGATTGCCTGAGCGTTCGGCGACGACACGCCAGGGCTCAGGTCAGGGCGCTCAAGCTGCCTTGCCTGCCGCACAGGCAAAGCACGGCGAATCCCCGAACTCCGGCGGGCAGGGCGGCGGCCGCGATTCTTCCGGTCAGGCCGGTACCGCGGCCAGCGACCGGAGGACCAAGTCCCGCAGTCCAGAAACCTCAAATGACGTTGACGTCGCGCCTCCGGCGGCCTCCTCAAATGACCGGCAGGGTCTGGTCGAGCACTCGTCTGTGGCCGGAGCTCAGGCATCGAGCGCCATGCGCCCCGAAAGTCGTGCGCGCAGCGAGTCTCCGTCGCCGGCGCCGCCCGCAACCCCGGATGAGCCGTCCGAGGCTCCCAAAGCGGCTCCGATCCGCGAGCTCTCGTTGAAGCTGCCGGGCGATGCGGGAACGGGAGTGGACCTCCACATTGTGGACAGCAAAGGCAAACTGCACGTTGAGGTGCGGACCGGCGACGCTCATCTGGCATCGTCGTTGCAAGATAACGTCGGGGACCTGGTTGGCAAGCTCGACAGATCCGGCTATCGAACCGAGGAAGCCACCAGCCGCGACGGCAGGGTGATCAGCGCCCCCGGCGATTCCCAGCAGCCAACCAACGATAACGGTCGGCAATCAGGGGCCGAACGGGATCAAACGGCCGGACAGGGTGGCCAGTCCGGACAACAGCACCACCACGGCCAGGGACGGGGCAATCGCCCGCGCTGGCTCGAGGAGATCGTGAAGAACTTCGATCCACAGGTGCGGGAAGAGGAGAACCAGGACTGATGTCAGTCGATTCAATTAGCGGAACTTACGGCGCAGCGGCGGCCTCCGGCAATTCCACGACAGCTTCAACAACCGGCGTAGACGCCTTGGCCAATGAAAACACCTTTCTCCAGCTGTTCATCGCACAGCTCAAGAACCAGGATCCACTGAACCCGCAGGACGGAACACAATTTGTGGCCCAACTGGCGCAGTTCAGCAACCTCGAGCAGACCATCCAGATGCGCTCTGATATCGGCGCTATCCGGACTAGCGTAGATAAATACTTCGGAACGGACGCAACCGGAGCCAGCACGGATACGAACAACGGATAGCCAAAAGGGGCAACAGAAATTATATGCTTACTTCATTTTCCACAGCTCTGTCAGCGCTCAACGCCACCAGCACCGCCATCGACGTGGTAGGCAACAACCTGGCGAATTTGAACACGCCAGGGTTCAAGACCAGCGTCGTTTCATTCCACGACCTGGTCACTCAGTCGCTCGGAGCGGGTCTCGGCGAAACCCAGGTCGGATTCGGCGTGGGCAGCCCGATCACGCTCCGCCAGTTCTCGCAAGGCGGTCTGCAGACTACCGGCGGCCCACTGGACGCCGCAATCCAAGGGGACGGATTTTTTGTGGTGAGAGGCTCGACGGACCAGAACCTCTATACCCGTGGGGGGAACCTGCAAGTTGACCTGGATGGCAACCTGACTACGGCGACCGGGGAGAAACTGCAAGGCTGGACCGACTTGTCCGGAACCGGAAATCTCGATACCAACGCCACCATCGGTGACATCGTAGTGCCCGTCGGAACCCTAAAAGCGCCTATAGTGACCAACAACGTATCGGTGGATCTGAATCTGAACGCAGCCGGAGTTGTCGGTGCTGCGAGCGGCGAGTTCTCCGCATCCATGGAGGTGTTCGATTCGCTCGGCAACTCTCATATGATGAAACTCGACTTCTCGAAGACCACCACCGCCAATCAATGGACGTACTCTGTCAGCATTCCCGACGCGGATGTGTCCTCACCGTTTACCCCGGTAACCGGCACGCTGACGTTCGACTCGAACGGGAAACTGGCCAGCCCGGCCTCAACCGATCCGGCGCCCCTAATCCCGATCACCGGGCTGGTGGACGGGGCTGCGGATATGAACGTGACGTGGAACATCTTCAATTCCGGCATACCGCGGATGACGCAGTTCTCGGAAAAATCCGCCACGTCCGCCAACGCGCAAGACGGCGCGGCTCCCTCTAACCTGATCCGAGTTGGTCTGGCCAATGGCGGCAAGATCATCGCCCAGTATTCGAACGGCCAGCAGACGCTGGTGGGACAGGTCGCCATGGCGCTCGTGCGCAACCCTCAATCGCTGATCGCCGTCGGCAATAACAACTTCGCATTGAGTGCTCGGAGTGCGCTGCCTGCCGTGGGGATGCCCGATACAGGTGGCCGCGGAAGCGTCCTGGGCGGCTCGGTGGAAGGTTCCACCGTGGATATCGCCAAGGAATTCACGAATCTGATCATCCTTCAACGCGGCTATCAGGCGAATGCGAAGGTCGTCACCACCGTCGACGAGATGAGCCGTGACACCATCAATCTGAAGCAGTAAGACCACCATGAACGTTCTCGAGCAAATCGGGCATTTGGCTGATCTGCCGGTCACGGTGGATATCGAACTCGACCGCCGCGTGATGACGATGCGCGAGGTGCTCGAGTTGGGCGCGGGGAGCGTGATCAAAATGTCGCGCTCGGCCGGGGAGAATATCGACGTGCTGGTGGGCGGCGCACTGGTGGGGACCGGCGAGATCGTAATCATCGAAGATACGGTCGGGATCCGCATCACCGACTTCACGAGCGAGGAATAGCGCGAACTCGGCACTAACTCGTGTGGAACTGTTTCGACAGCTGGCCTCCGTCGCCTTGGTCATCGCCTTGGCTTGTGCCGCCGCGTACTGGTTCCGCAAGGGGATGCCGGCCCTGACCGCCCGGCAATGGGGCGGTGCGAGGGCCGGCTTGCGACGGATTCGAATCGTCCAGCGGGTGCCGCTGACACCTCAACACTGCCTGCACCTGGTCCACATGGATGACCAGGAGTGGGTTGTCGCAACGCATCCTCACGGTGTGACGATTCTGCGACACCAGCGAACGAAGACAGATGAAAGGGAGCACACGACATGATGGCGCTATTCGCTCCGGCGCTGGCGGCGCCCGGAGCAGCGGCAGGGACCCTGTTCGGCATACCGATGTCCGGCAGCGCGTCCGGCCAGGTTGGCGTTCCGATGCAGATCGTCCTGCTGTTGACTGCATTGACGCTGCTGCCGGCGGCCGTCATGTCGGCGACGCCATTCCTTCGAATTGTGATCGTGCTGCACTTTCTGCGGCAGGCGCTCGGCACCCAGACCGCGCCGTCGAACCAGGTGCTGGTAGGCTTGGCTCTGTTCCTGTCGATTCTGGTGATGCAGCCTGTTCTTGGCGAGATGTATACCCAGGCCTACGAACCGGTGCAGAAGGGCGAGATCACAACGCAAGAGGGATGGACCCGGGCTTCTGTGCCGTTCAAGGGCTTTCTCCTCAAGTTCGCTCGCGAGCGCGACATCAAGCTGTTTCTGGAGATTTCACGTTCGCCTCAGCCGGCCAAACCCTCCGACGTGGGTCTTGCCGTTCTGGTGCCGGCCTACACGCTATCGGAATTGAAAGCCTCGTTTCAAATCGGGGCGGTTCTGTATCTGCCGTTTCTCATCATTGACCTGGTAGTTGCCTCGGTCACCCTATCGATCGGGATGATGCAACTGCCGCCCGTGATGGTATCGGCCCCGTTCAAGATTTTACTGTTCGTGCTGGTCGACGGCTGGAATCTGGTCGTCGGCTCGCTCGTAAAGAGTTTCTATTAATGCCATGACCACAGGCGCAGCTATCGATCTCTTTCGCCAAGCCTTAATGACGACCTTCTGGATGTGTCTGCCCATCCTGACCATTGGATTCGTCGTCGGAGTGGTGATCAGCCTGGTTCAGATCATCACGTCCATGCAGGACGCCAGTTTCGGAACGGTCCCGCGGCTGGCCGCCTTTCTGTTCGGCCTGCTTTTGCTGATGCCTTGGATGTTGAACCGGATGATGACCTTCACCATCGGGCTATTCGGGGATCTCGGGCGGTATGCCAAGTAGTGCCCTGTTCACCTCCGGGACGCTATTCAGCTTTCTGCTCGCCCTTGCCCGCGTGTCCGGGGTGGTTGCGTTCCTCCCGGTGCCCGGAATCCGCAATGCGCCGGATTTGACGCGGATTGCCCTGGCCCTCAGCCTCACGCTGTGCCTGGCCGGCTCCTGGCCCGCTCCACCGGCCGCCGAGCCTGGCCTTGTGATGCTCACCTTCTGGCTCCTCTCCGAGGCGGCACTGGGAGTGCTGATGGGGATCTTCGCATCGGTGCTGGTCGAGTCATTCCAATTGGGGGCGCAGGTCCTCGGGCTGCAGGCGGGCTTTTCCTACGCGTCAACGATTGACCCTGGCAGCCAGGCGGATTCCACCATCCTCCAGATCTTCGCCCAGTTACTCGCTTCCACGCTGTTCTTCTGCCTTGGGTTTCACCGCGACATCGTGTTGATGCTGGCACACAGCTTCGCGACCATTCCACCGGGGACATTTGTTCCAAAAGCCGGGGCGGGGCAGGCCGCCATCGTAATCACCGGCGCCATCTTCTCCACGGGCTTGCGGATTGCCTTCCCGGTTCTGGCTCTGCTTCTCATGGTCGACATCGCACTGGCGCTCCTCTCGCGTATCCAAGCACAGCTGCAATTGATGACGCTGGCGTTTCCCGCCAAGATGCTGACCGCGATCGGGTTCTTCGCAGTCACCCTGTGGGTGATGCCCGCGGTGGCGCAAGCCGCATTTCGGAAATCGCTTGAGGCGATGATGCAGGTGGTGGGACGGTAGATGGCTTCCGACAAGACCGAACAACCCACTCAACGACGCCAGGAAAAGGCGCGCAAAGAGGGAAATTTCCCCGTCAGCAGGGAATTCGTCAGCGCCGTTCACTTCCTGGTTCTCGTCTGGCTGGTCAATTCTTATGGCCAGGACTGGTTCCGCGATTCGAGTGTGAGTTTCCGGGCGGCGCTCACCGCCGGATTTCGTTCTGAATTGACGGCCGCGACGCTGCAGCAGATTCTCTGGAAGCTCATTACCGAAAACCTGTTCTCACTGCTGGCGGCGGGACTCGCGCTGACTACGGCCATGCTCGCGGCCCAGATCTTCACGACGAAGCTCGGGCTGTCGCTCTCGAAGCTCGCACCCGACCTCAAGCGACTCAACCCAATTAACAAGATCAAGCAACTTCCTTCTCAGAATATTCCCCAGTTTGTTCAAGCCCTGGTTCTGCTCCCGGTGTTTGCACTCGCCATCTGGGCGATTGTCTGGGAGAATCTGCTGGCGTTCGCCACTCTCCCGCTCGCGGGCATCCTGTCCGGCGCACAAAGACTCGGCGAGTCCATCATGTCGCTGATGTGGCGGGCGGCGATGCTGTTCCTGATCTTCGGTCTCGTCGATCTGTTCCGGCAGCGCCGCCGTCACCAGAACCAGTTGAAGATGACGAAGCAGGAAATTCGCGACGAAATGAAAGAGTCCGAGGGAAATCCGCACACCAAACAGCGGATTCGCCGCATTCAGCGCGACCTGATGCGGCGGTCCATGATGAAGGAGGTTCCCCAGGCTACCGCGATCATCGTCAACCCGACTCATTACGCTGTCGCCATCCGGTACAGTATCGAAACCCAGGCCGCTCCCAAGGTAGTCGCCAAGGGTAGGAATTATCTGGCCCGCCGTATCCGCGAGATAGCAATCGGAACATAACGTGCCTATTGTCGAGAATCAGCCGCTCGCTCAGGCACTGTATAAGTCGGTCGAGGTAGGGCAGGAGATTCCCGCGCATCTGTATCGCGCCGTCGCTGAGATTCTCGCCTATCTGTATCGCCTTATGAATGGGAGACTGCCAGGCTAAAGAATGACTGCCAGCCCGTCCAAAATCGGTCAAGGTCCGCCGCTTCCGCCCGATCCACACCACGGAACGGTTCGGCGCGCGGCGGGAGCAGCGGCGAAGACACAGTCGTTGCCCGAAGCCGTGATCGCCCGTGTCGGCGACTTCGCCGTTCCTGTAGTGGTGCTCGGCATCGTGATGGCGATGATCACACCGCTGCCGCCCTTCCTGCTCGACATTCTGATCACGCTCAACATCACCATCTCCACGGTGGTCCTACTGGTCTCGATGTACATCACGCGGCCGGTGGAATTCAGCGTCTTTCCGACGGCCCTGCTGTTGATGACTCTGTTCCGTCTCGCGCTCAACGTCTCTTCAGCGCGCCTCATATTGCTGAACGGAAACTCTGGAACGTCGGCCGCCGGCGACGTCATTGAGGCCTTCGGCAACTTCGTCGTCGGCGGGAACTACATCATCGGCGTGGTGATCTTCCTGGTTCTGATCGCCATCCAGTATGTCGTCATCAACCATGGAGCGGTGCGCATATCGGAAGTCACAGCCCGGTTCACCCTGGACGCTCTTCCTGGCAAACAGATGTCGATCGATTCCGATCTGAACGCCGGACTGATCGACGAATCCGAGGCCAAGATGCGCCGCAAGGGACTGGCCGCGGAGGCCGAGTTCTACGGCGCCATGGATGGCGCGTCGCGGTTCACCCAGCGCGATGCCATTGCCAGCATCATCATCACCGCCATCAACATCATCGCCGGCTTCCTGATCGGCGTGTTCCAGCACGGCATGGACCTGAAGCGGGCCCTCCAGACCTATACTGTTTTGACCATCGGAGACGGACTGGTGACCGTGATTCCGGCCCTGATGGTCTCCGTGTGCGGCGGTCTCATTGTGACACGCGCCAGTTCCGATTCGAAACTCGGAGTGCAGGTTCGGACCCAAATCTTCAGCAATCCGCAACCGCTGTTCCTGGCCGCCGGAATATTGATCTCGATGGCGGCATTTCCCGGACTGCCCAAGGTACCTTTCCTGCTGGTCGGTATCACCATCGGCACACTGGCGTGGCGCATGCGCCAAATACCTGACATCGACGAGAACTTGGCGCCCTCTGCGGCCCCTGCCCCCAAAGAGAACATCGAGTCGCTCCTCAAAGTGGAGCCGCTGGCTGTCGAAGTCGGCCTGGGATTGATCAAATTAGTGGAAGGTGCGCAGAACTCGCCCTTGCTCAGGCGAATTGGCGGAATCCGAAAGCAACTCGCCACCGATCTCGGCTATCTTCTGCCACCCGTTCGGGTAATGGATAACCTTAGCCTGAAGGTGCGGGAGTACATCATTTCGGTCAAAGGAGTGGAGGTCGCGCGTTTCGAGTTACAGCAGGGTTGCGAATTGGCGATCAGCACTTCTCGAACAGCTCCTCCTCTTCAGGGCATGGCCACTCGCGAGCCCGCCTTCGGCATTTCTGCCGTTTGGGTTCCCTCAGAGAAATCCGAGTTGGCTCGCAGTTCGGGATACACGGTTGTGGACGGAGTTAGTGTCTTAGGCACACATTTGTCAGAGACAATTCGGAAACACGCGCACGAATTGTTTTCACGGGCAGATGCCAAGAAACTGCTCGACCGGGTTGCCGAGGAGAACCCGAAGGCTGTGGAAGATCTGGTGCCGAAATTGCTCGCTCTTGCGGTAGTGCAGAGAGTTTTGCAGAACCTGTTGCGCGAGCGCGTTTCGATTCGGGACGCAAACACGATTGTTGAGTCACTGGGCGAGGCGGCGACTATGACGCGCAACCCAGTGCTGCTGACGGAGTATGTGCGCCAGGGGATTCGCCGGATGTTAGTGAAACCGTATCTCAACCCGAACGGAGATCTTCCCGCTTTCTTCTTCGACCCCGGGCTCGAGCAGGTTGTCGAGTCCGCCATCGAGCACTCGGAGCAGACCAGCCACGTCAACCTGCCGCCCCAGTCGATTCGGAATATCCTCGACCGGATTGCGCGCACGGTCGGTCCAGCCGAAAACCCGATGGTCGCCCTGGCGGGCGCCGGTTCTCGTTACTTCCTTCGGCAGATCATCGAATCCACCACTCCGAATCTCATGATTCTGTCGCACAGCGAGATCCCGCCGGGGGTCAAGGTCTTATCGCTAGGGGTAATCCAATGAGGCTGAAGTCCTACTTTGCTGGAACAGTGGCCACCGCGATGGCACAGGCCCGCGGCGAACTCGGCCCGGAGGCGATGCTGGTGCAGTCGAAGCGGACTACTTCCGAGGCCCGGCACCTGGGCCAGTACGAGGTGGTGTTTGCGCTGCAGGACGATATTCCTCCGGAGCCGGCGCCCATCGCCGCACCTGCGTTTTCGGATGTTTTCGCGCCGTCGCGGGAGACCTCAATCCAGAGACTCTCGATCGAGCTCGACGAGTTGAAGAAGCGCATCGAAGGAATGGCGGGCGCGGTGTCGTCTGTCCCGAGAACCGCATCCAATCCGCCGGATCGCAACGCCGGATTCAGGCAGGCGCTCACCGAAGTGGATGTTTTGCCGGAGGTCGCTGAGGCGGTGATCCGGAAGGCTGCGGAGTTCGACACCGATCCCTTGACCAACGCGGTGCAAAGCCTCGTCCGGACCGATCCCACACTGGGCGTGGCGAACTCCACGCGCCGAATCGTAGCCTTGGTGGGGCCGCCCGGCGCCGGCAAGACCACTGCACTCGTCAAACTGGCAACGCGTTACGGATTGACGGCGCGACGCTCGATGATGCTGCTCTCCACCGACGTCTACCGTGTCGGCGCGGCCGAGCAGTTGCGGCTCTATGCATCGATTCTTGGCGTCGGCTTCCAAACGGTTGAAACGCCCCTCGCACTGGCGCAGGCACTCGAGGAGCAGCGTCATAGGGAACTCGTGCTCATCGACACACCCGGATGGGCCCGCCGCGCCGCTCCTGAAATCGTGGAACTCGGGAACTATCTCTCGAACGATCCCGACATCGACGTGCATCTCGTTCTGCCGGCCTCGAATAAGGCCTCCGACCTGTCAAGAATGATCGACCGTTACGCAGTATTCCAACCCGCCAAGCTGCTCTTCACGCGGCTTGACGAAACTGACCGGCTGGGCGTTTTGCTCAACGAGTGTTACCGGACCGGTAAACCGATCTCGTTTCTTTCCGCCGGTGAACAAATACCAGAAGATCTCGAGCCCGCGACTCCGGCCAGGATCTCTGAACTGATGTTCCATCAGCGGGCGCCCTCGGAGGCCGGGCAACCGGCCCCTGCGGGCTGGGAGCAGGGCTGATGTTGCACGAGTACACATCTTCGACGATGAACCCTTATCAAGTGGCCGGCGCCTCGCCAGAGGAGCGGGAGCGAATGATCTTGGAGCACCTGCCACAAGTGCGCCTGATCGCTCGGCGCATTCATGAACGTCTGCCGGACAGCGTCAGCCTGGAGGACCTGGTTTCCACGGGAATTGTCGGGCTGATCTCCGCCATCGACCGTTTCGATCCCTCGCACAACGTCAAGCTCAAGACCTACGCCGAGTACAAGATCCGTGGCGCCATCCTCGACAGCCTGCGGGGGCTGGACTGGGCGCCGCGCCAGCAGCGCAAACGCGTCAAGCAGATCGAGGCGGCGATTGCCGGTATTGAGCAGCGGATTCAGCGAACACCCAACGAAGAGGAGATCGCGGAGGAACTGGGGCTGACGCTCCAGGAGTATCACGAGTGGCTCGTCGAGGTCAGGGGCGTCAACCTGGGCAGCCTCGAGAGCTCCAATCCCCAGGAGGAAGGGCGGGATCTGCTCAAGTTCATTTCCGACGACGAGACGATGTGGCCATCGCGATTGCTCGAACGGTCGGAATTGGAACGTGTCATCGCGGACGGAATCGAGAAGATGCCCGAGATGGAACGGACGGTTCTGAGCCTCTACTACTATGAAGAACTCACGCTGAGGGAGATTTCGAAGATTGTGGATCTCCACGAATCGCGAATTTCCCAGCTGAAATCCCAGGCCATCCTGCGGCTCCGGTCTTATGTCGAGAAACGGTGGCCGTGCGAGCGCGGTTTGTAGCCGCCTGAAGCGGAAGACAGGACTATGAGCGACGATCTCCGGCAATCCCTGGCCACCGAACTGGCAACCGATCTGGCCCGGGCTATCGAGGCCATGACCAGCGAGCAGCCCAAGCTGAAACTCGCCAGCGACGGACCCGCCTCCGGGGAGAGGACGATCTGGCGGCAGCAGTTCAGCGCAACCAAGGGTGCGGCCTGGTTGACCGCGGAGACCGCCACGTGGATCTCTCTCGGCAACCGGACCCTGCGGGCCGCCGGCATTGATGACGGGGATGCGGAGACCGCCAAGAGCACATTCGTTGAAGTTCTGGGGCAGGCGTTCTCCATGCTGGCACGGTCCCTCTCGGGTCGGACCGGAATCGAGTGGAGCTGCGCGGAAGCTGGAGAGTCCCCGGAAGGCCCTGAAAACGCTGTGTGGACCTCGGTGCACCTCGAGTTTGCGGATGGAGCCTTCGAATCGATGTTCGTGGCCTTCGACCAGTCCCTGATCCAGTCGCTCACATCCGTCGTATCGACTGAGGTCACCGCGCCGCCCCGCCCCGCCGCTCTGCCCGCTCCCAAGAGCGCCCAGGAGACGTCGCGCACGCTGGACCTTCTGCTCGACGTCGAACTGCCCGTTAGCGTGTCGTTCGGCCGCGCCCAGCTTCCCCTCCGGGATGTGATCAAGCTCACCAGTGGATCCATCGTGGAGCTGAACCGTTCCGTTACCGAGCCCGTGGAGGTGATCGTGAATAATTGCGTGATCGCCCGAGGCGAAGTCGTGGTGGTCGAGGGCAATTTCGGAGTGCGCATTCAGCAGGTAGTCAGCCGCGAGGAGCGGTTGCGGACGCTTTACTGAATGCACGACCTGACACTTATCCATTACGCGGTTCTCCTTCTGACCCTCGGGCTCTCCGTGGCTCTATTCCTCACCGTCAAACGCGACTTGCGGGTGATGGAAACACGTCAGTTGCGCCACTCAGAACAACTGCGCGCCAAGGTGGAAGAACTGGCCGGAGAAGTGGAAACACTACGGAAGGAATTGGAAGTGATGGAGCAGAAATCCGATCCTGCCGCCGCCGTGGCGCGCACGCTCGGACCGGGTACCCGCATTCAGGCCCTGCGGATGATCAAGAACGGGGAAGCCTCCGAATGCATCGCGGCGACACTCGGACTTCCCCGCAACGAAGTGGAACTGCTAATCAAGGTCCAGCGACTACTGTCGGACCCGCAACCAGCGCCTGCATCCTGATTCAGCGTGCGCTGATCGGCCGCTGCACCTGCCAGTCCCACTCCGACCGATCCTCGTCAATCGAAGCCGTCAGCGTAACTTCTTTGTGGTCGCGCATCACGACGAGTGGGAGCGCTTTCTTATCCTTGCCGGAGCGGATCGCCGAGGTCACGTCGGCAGGGCTGGCCACGCTGGCATCGCCCACCTTCACGATCACATCGCCCGCTTTCAACCCAGCCTTGGCCGCGGGCGTGTCCTTCATTACTGAACGCACCAGCACGCCGTCCTTCACTCCGAAGAAATCGGCAAGCTGCCCTCGCAACGCTTCCGCTTCAATGCCAAGCGATGAGGTCCGCCACATCATGATGGCGCGCGGAAGATCCGGCATCGGCGCCATAGGCGCCACTTCCAGCCGCGGTAACGCCATTCCGGTTATCGCAATTGGACCCTTTCGAGCGCCGATCCTCGCCGTCACCGTCTGGGTGTTTCCGTCCCGGCTGATCAGCAGTTTCACATCCCGCCCCGGAGGTGTCTCACGGACGAACCGCGAGAACTGCTCCATGCCCTCTACCCGCGTCCCGTTATACGTGAGGACCACGTCATTCACTTTCAGTCCGGCCTTCATTGCCGGACTGTCGTCCTCCACGCGGGTAATCTCCACACCCGCTTCTTCCCTCAGCTTCAGTTCCTTGGCGCGATCGGAATCGATCTCTCTCAAATTGACGCCAAGATAACTTGTCCCCGAGCCGGTCACATGGAACGTTGACATCTGCGGCGGCTCTGGAGGCGCCTCCAGCGGCTGTGCAGGCAACATCCCCGGAATCAAAGCGGCTGCCATGCCGGCAACGAATATAGAAGAAAATAACGTACTCATCTGTGCCATCCTCCAGGCCGGATTCAGCGCTGGCGCCTCAGGTAGACCACGCCGCTGTTGGCGGTGATCCGCAGTAGCGGGCCGCCGCCGTTCAGCGCTCCTTCGGCGGTGATTGCGCCGCCTTGAGCGGAAGCCATGGTGCGGACCCGAATCTCGGGAAAATCCGAAACGATGCGCGCCGGCCGGTTTCTGCTTTCGCTCGAAGCTCTCACTGATACCGCTAGATTGGACGGGATGAACACCGTAATGTCACCATGTCCCGTATTCAAACTGGACTCCTGCAACCGGATACCTGGAATGAGTTCCGCCATAATGCTGCCCGATCGCCGTCTCGGCTCGAAGCGGCCCACCCAAGCCACGCAGGCGGATTGCGCCCGCCGCCGACTCGCACTGGGCGCCCTTGGATCCGCCCACTTCAATCGACCCGCCGCGCGTTTGCGCAGTCACCACGCCACCCGCCTGCCCGATCTCGATCAGGCCGCCATCGGACCGGGCCATGACAGACGCGGCCGCGCGACCCACACGGATATTGCCGCCTGCGGTCGTCGCATGCACCACGCCCGCTGACTCGCCGATGGCGATCTCCCCGCCTGCGGTTTCGCACCAGGTCTCGCCGCCGGCGTAGTCTACCTGAATAGAGCCGCCCCCCGAAAAGCAGCGCAGCCTTCCGTTCACGCGACCGATCCGGATATCGCTGCCGCCCGTCCTGGCCAGGACGCCTCCGGCAATTCGGTCAATTTGAACGCGGCCGCCCACGGTCTCGGCATCCACGCTGCCGTCCAGGTCGTAAGCCTCCACGTTGCCGCCTGAAGACGATAGCACCAGTTCCTGCAAATCGCGGGGTACCATCAGGTGCATTTCCGTCGCGATCCGCGTCGGATCGCCGGCCAGCACCGTCATCGTGCTCCAACCTGCCCGGGTGGACGTGCGGACCACGATGTTGCCCAACTGCTTTCGTCCATCCTCGTCGGAAACGGCCTTCACGCGCTGCCGGATCTGGTAGGAAATCAGTGGATCCGTCCCACCCCGCACCACCACCGTCCCGCTAGTGGCGAGCCGGAAACGGGCGGCGGCCGGCACGGGGACGGAACCGTTCGTTGTTTGAACCAGTTCGCCGCGCTCGCGCGTTACCGTCGAATGCATCTGCGCCAACAGCCCGGCGCACGTAAGTGGCACGATCAGCGACCAACGGATGTCAGTTCTAGTCATCAATACGTGTCAACGGAAGCTTTCATCTGGCGAAGCGCCTTCTCGCAGCGTAGGCGGATATATCCGTTGTCTTCCTTGTGCATCAATTCCTGCAGCACGCCGATTACGTGCTGCTCGTTCGAATTCTGCGTCAGCAGGTCGATCGCCTGCGTTCGCAGACCGGGGTTGTCGTCGGTCAGCAGCACCTGGGCCAGAGCCTTACGGACATCCGGCTGGCTGGCATACTGCTTCAAACCTTCGAGAGCTTTCATGCGCACCCCGGCATTCGTATCATGCTGGAGCACGGCAACCAGAACACTCCGCACATCGTCGGATTCCGTCCGGTCCTTCAGAATGTCAACCGATTCCACCCGCAGCCCCGGATCGGATGGATCCTTGGCGGCCGAGAGCAGTAGAGCCTGGATCCGGGAGTCGTTCACTTCGCCGGAGATCACCCGCTGGCGCGTCTCGTCCACCACGATCTGTACCTTGCCGCTGGCCTCCGGCTCGACGTAACGGACTCGGGTGTTTGAGGGATCCACCAGCCCGGCCGTCTGCAGTCCCAATCCCGAGCCGATCGGCGTGCGCGCAGCCATGAACCCCAGCATCAGCAACGCCAGTGCTCCCGCCGGTTTCCATATCGCCGGAGCCCACGTCGTCGCGTGGAACGCGCTTTTCAGTCCCGCCCACCAGGATTGCGAAGCCGCTGCTCGCTCCAATGCCAGGCGATTGGCCAGTTGGTCCCGCGATTGGCGCAGCAGAAACGGAGACACCTCCAGCTCACGCTCGTCCAGCATGCGGTGCATCGCCCGCTGCCGGTCGAACTCGGTCCGGCAAGCGGGGCATTCGTCCAGGTGGGCGTGGACGGCTTCCTCTTCGTCGAAACTCGTTTCGGCGTAGTGAACTAACGGAATCGACCGGCGGACTTCATCACAAGTCATACAAAATCTCCCAACACGGCCCGGAGCTTCTGGGTTGCTCGAAACAGGCAGTTTTTGGCGGCTTCTTCGCTGGTGCCCAGGACGTCGCCAATGGCGCGCAGGCGCATCCCCTGGTAATGGCGCATTTCGAAAACCATGCGCTCCCGCGGAGTGAGTTCGTTGAGCGCCTGCTCCATGCGCACTTTCAACTGAGTGCTGAACAGACTGCGCTGGGGGTCCCCGTCGGCCCGTTGCTCGCTAACGTTGTCCATCAGATCCATGGGGCCGTCCGCGGTGGTGATAATGGATGGTTCCTCACGCCGCACCTTGCGCTTGCGTAAGTGGTCAAGACACAGGTTCGTCACGATCCGGTACAGCCAGGTGTGGAAGCTGCAATCGAACCGGAACGAGCTCAGGTTCTTGAAAACACGGAGGAAAGTCTCCTGATAAATATCGTTGGCATCCTCCGCGGAACGCAACAGGTTCAACGCGAGCCGGAGCACACTTTGATCGTAGGCGCGCACCAGTTGCTCGAAGGCGGCGGCATCGCCTGCCTGAGCTTCCCTGATTAGCGCGGCCTCGTCTGCACGTGCTGCGAGTTGCGTGGCCAGCGCGACGGCTCCGATCTTCCCGTCCAACACCATTTTGGACGAACGGCAGCCGAAAAGGTCACCCCCTATGCCGCACGCCACCCCCGCTATATTGGATTGAGTGCTCGAAAAACGATTGGAGGAAGTGGAACAGCGGATCCGGAACGCTGCCGAACGCGCCGGTCGGCGACGCGAAGACATTACCCTGGTAGCAGTTACGAAGAAGTTCCCGGCTTCGGTGATGCGCCAGGCCTACGAACTCGGGCTGCGCGATTTCGGCGAGAACTACGTTCAGGAGTTCGACCAGAAAGCTCCCGACCTGGCTGATCTTCCCGGGGCGGTCTATCACCTGATCGGTCACCTGCAATCGAACAAAGCTCGGCGTGCCGCCGAGCTGTTTCAGTCGATCCAGACCGTCGATTCCGTCAAACTGGCCACCCGCCTGGAACAGATGGGCCGGCCGCTCGATGTGATGATCGAGGTGAAGCTGTCCGAGGAGGAAGCCAAGCGCGGCGCCGGCGCAGGCGATCTGGCCCCCATTGTCGAGCACCTGCGCGCCTCGACACTACTGCGCCTTCGCGGACTCATGACCATGCCGCCGTGGTCCGACGATCCGGAAGTTTCTCGCCCCTACTTCCGGCGCCTCAGGCAACTGGCCGAGGAGCATGGCTTGACCGGACTCTCCATGGGAATGTCGCACGACCTGGAAGCCGCCATCGAAGAGGGCGCCACCCACGTACGTGTCGGGACCGCGCTGTTCGGTCCGCGCCGCAAAGAATGACCGCCGGCTTCTTTTCGCCCATGCCCCCGGCCCGCACCGGAGTGGCGGACTACTCGGCAGCTCTGCTGGCGGAAATGCGCAAACTCGGCGACGTGCGGCTGAACCAGTCGGGCGAAGTCGGCATCTATCACATCGGCAACAACCAACTGCACCGGCCCATCTATCAGCGGGCCTTGGCCGAACCTGGCCTGATCGTGCTCCACGATGCGGTGCTGCAGCACTTCTTTCTCGGATCGCTGGACGAAGCGGCGTACGTGGAGGAGTTCGTCTACAACTACGGTCCGTGGACGGCCGGTCTGGCTTCGCGGCTCTGGCGCAACCGGGCCCGCTCCGGCAGCGCGGCCATCTACTTCGAATACCCGATGCTCAAGCGGGTGGTGGAACGGTCGCTCGGAGCGGTGGTCCACAACCGGGCGGCGGCCGAGATCGTCCGCATGCACGTCCCCACAGCGCGGGTGTTCGAGATTCCCCACTTGTTTCTCGACGGCCCGCAACCCGCCGAATACGACGTGATTCGTCTGCGCGCCCGCATGGGACTCCGGCCATCCGACACGCTGTTCGGCGTCTTCGGACACCTGCGCGAATCCAAACGGCTCACGGCGGTGCTCGACGGATTCGGCCAGCTGCGCCGCGCGGGGGAGCGAGTGGCATTGCTGGTAGCCGGCGATTTCGTCTCCTCCGATCTCGCCCGCAACGTTCGACCTCTATTGAACGGTTCCGGAATCCTGCGTGTCGGCTACACCCCGGAGAGAACGTTCTGGTTGTACGCCAACGCCGTAGATGCCTGTATCAACCTGCGGTATCCCACCGCAGGTGAGACGTCGGGCATTGCGGTCCGGCTGATGGGGATCGGGAAGCCTGTACTGCTGACCGCCGGCAACGAGACCGCCGATATTCCCGACGCGGCGGCCATCCGGATCCATCCAGGAACGCTGGAAACCGATATGCTGTCGGAGTACATGCTCTGGCTCACTCGGTTTCCCGCCGACGCTCGAGCCATCGGTGCGCTCGCTCGGCAGCACATTTGCACTGAACACGCCGGAGCCCGCGTCGCGGCAGCCTACTGGAAGGCTTTGGCGGAGTGCCGTGGCCGCTAGGGCGATCCTCCTTGTGTTAGCGCTGGCTGGAGCGATCCGCGCTCAAGTTGAAGGGCCGCATCACCTGAGCATTCCGATGCGGGATGGCGTCCGCCTGTCGGCGAACCTTTGGCAACCCTCGCCGGGGCGCTGGCCCGTACTGCTAGTCCGAACACCGTACGGGAAAGCCGCCAGGCTCACCGCCAACTATCGGGCCTTTGTCGAACATGGGTTCGCACTGGTGGTCCAGGACGTCCGTGGCAGGCACGACTCGGACGGTGTATTCCGGCCGCTCGAGCAGGAAGGTCCCGATGGTGAGGACACGCTGAACTGGATCGGACACCAGTCCTGGTGCGATGGCAAGATCGGGATGTTCGGCGGATCGTATCTGGGAATCGCTCAGTGGCAGGCGGCGCTGCGTAACTCGCCGTACCTGAAAGCCATCTTCCCGGTCGTCTCGGGCTACGACGATTATCTCGATCGGTTCTACTCCCGCGGCGGCGCGATGAAACTCGGACACCGGCTGGTCTGGATCTCCGAGAATCTGAGCCCGCCGGGATTCGTCCGGCCGGGGCTCACCCAGTTGATCTACCATCTGCCATTGCGGACGGCCGATCGCACCGCCACCGGTGAGACCATCGAGTTTTACCAGCGCTCCCTGAACCATCCCTCCTACGACGACTTCTGGCGATCGCTCAGCACACGGGAAAAGCTCGATCGGGTCAGAGTGCCCGTCTTCGCCGCCGGCGGCTGGTTCGACAATTATGCGCAGAGCGACCTGGAAGCTTTTGCAACACTCCGGAAACTCGGACGGCAAGCGCACGTCCTCGTCGGGCCATGGCCCCATAACTTCTCAGACCGGCTAGCCGTGGACTTCGGGCCGCAAGCGGCGAACCCGCTGCGCCGGTTTCAATTCCAGTGGTTCGACTATTGGTTGAAGGGACAGGGCTCGATCGACCATCTTCCCCTGGCCCGCCTCTTCACCATGGGCGAGGACCGGTGGGAGGACTATGAAACCTGGCCTCCCGCCAATGCCAGGCCAGAGTCGCTCTACCTCGGGAGCAAGGGGAAAGCCAATACCGTCTACGGTGACGGGCAGTTGCTGTGGAAGACGGCGCGGCACAAGGGTTCGGATCAGTATGTGTACGATCCGCGCAAACCGGTCCCGACGGTGGGCGGCGCCATCTGTTGTAACGTCCGCCTGCTGCCGCCAGGCCCCATGGATCAGCGGGCCGTCGAAGGGCGTCACGATGTGCTGGTGTACACCGGGCCGAAACTCGCGGAAGACCTGCAGGTAACGGGCGTGGTTCGGGTACTTCTGTATGTCGCGACAGCCGCCCGCGACACCGACTTCAGCGCCAAACTTGTGGACGTGGATCCCAAGGGCGCTGCACTCGGCATCACCGACGGGATTCTGCGCCTGCGCTATCGCAACGGCACCGATCGCCCGGCACTGGCCAAGCCTGGAGAGATCTACGCCATCAGTATCGATGCCGGCGCAACCAGTTACCTGTTTCAACGCGGTCACCGGATCCGGCTGGAAATCGCCAGCAGCAACTTCCCACGTTTCGATCGCAATCCGAACACAGGGCGCGCCATTGCCGACGAGACGGAACTGCGGACGGCTGTGCAGACGGTCTATCATGGCGGGCTATATCCATCTGCTCTCATACTCCCGATCGTATCCCGCCCTGGTAGCGCGCGCCGAGCCGTCACTCGCTGACGAGTTGCCACTTGGTTCGGGTGTAGGCGATCCGGAAGCCTTGGCGTTCGGCATTGCGCTGGCTGGCGCTGCCCGGCGCCGCACACATCATGGCAAGGTCGCAACCTTGGCTGAGGGCAACATTCATACGCGCCTCCAGAAGCGCCCGCTGTGCTCCCTGGTTGCGCGCTTCGGGGACGGTGCAGGCGCCGCCGAACAGGGCTACTCCCTCATGGCACCGGAGCACACCGGCGGCGACCGGAACACCGTCGAGATCCGCGAAGAAGCTGAGTGAGCCTTCCACTGATGCCATGACGCGGCCCAGGCCGAGGAGGTACTCGGTCCATTCGGGTTGCTCCGCCCATCCGCGTGCCGAGATCTGCGACCAGAGGTCCTCTTCGCCTTCCTCCATCAGACGCGTTCGCAGTCGCGGGTTGGAGGAACCGGCGGTGCCTGGAGTCAGCGGCTGATACATGACGCTGGTGAACTCTACGGGACGGTAACCGCGCCGGCATAACAGGTCCGCCAGCGGTACTCCCGCGAGTGGGCTGACCTCATGCGTGACCGGAGCGCCGCGATCCAGAAAGAAGGCTTCAATACGGTCGAGATCGGCGGTGGTGACGTCCTCAAAGAGGCCCAAGCCGAAGGTCTGGGTGACCGGCGAAGCGGGACCATCATACACGACATATGCGCCAGCGATCTCCGCCCACTGGGCGCCGGATTCGGGCGACAGGCGGCTGCGGGCTTCGACGAAACGGGCGCCGCCTACGGCCTCGGGCCGTTCCAGGCGGCGGGATAGTTCGAGATCCGCGAAGATCACGCAGTGCCTCGCAGCCAGGCCTGCGAGCGGCGGTGCAGCGGTCCGGTAACCGCGCCCTGCAGAATCGGGTCACGAGTATCTTCCATATGTTTCAACAGCCGCTGGCGGAGATCGTTCATGGCGGAGGTGTGGGCCGCGTCCTTTGAAAGGTCGCGCTGCTCCCACGGATCCTGCGCCAGATCGTAGAACTCGATGGGCGGATGGTAGGCCATGGCGTGGTTCGGCGGGACCACGGTATCGGACCGCGGCCGCCACGATTGCGACGGATCCATGAAGGCCGGAGCGCTCGAGAAGTTCACGATCAGCTTGTGCGTTTCGGTCCGGATACTGCGGCGCGGATCGTAGTAGTCGTGATAGGTGATCTCACCGAATATCAAGTCCCGCGGAGTATAGGAGCGCTTCTCTAGCAAGCCAGCGAGCGACCTGCCTTGTACCTCGGCGGGCACGGGGACTCCGGCGAGATCGAGGATGGTCGGGAGGCAGTCGATGTTCGAGATCATCTGTCGATGGCGCACTCCGCCGTGCCATCCGTCGCGTCCGGGGTAGCGCAGTATGAACGACGTCCGCAGGCCCGGTTCGTAGACCGAACACTTCGCCCGAGGCATGGCGATTCCATGATCGGTGGTGAAGATGACCAGGGTGTTCTTCTCCAGGCCGAGGTCGCGCACGGCTGCGATGACGCGGCCCATGTGTTCGTCCATGTGCCGGATGGCGCCTTGCAACTCCGCGAGTTCGGTACGGGTACCGGGCGTGTCGCGCAGGTAGGGAGGCACCTGGACGCCGCGTTGCGTGTCGGGCTGAAGGCGGCCGTCCAGGAAGCCCTGATCCGCATCGCGGTTCGGACCGCCCAGGCGGTGCGGCTCGATGCAACCTGCCTGAATGTAGAAGGGCTTGTCAGACTTTCCGAGTTGGCCCAGTTTGGCGATCGCGGCGTCGGCCATGCCCTGCGCCTTGGTCTCAGTCGCGTAGTCATCGAAGCCGCAGCGCTTGGCGCCGGAGCGAGTCTCATGGATCACGCCGACGCCGGCGGTGGCGTAGCCCGCCGCCTTCAGCAACTGGCCGATGTGCCGCTCGCCCTGGTTCAAGTCCCAGGCGAAATCGGCGTGAGTGAGTCCCATGACGCCGTTGGAATGGGGGTAGCGGCCGGTAAAGATAGATGCCCGCGAGGGGCTGCACTGCGGGGCGGTACAGAAGTTCCGCTCGAACAGGACGCCTTCGGTGGCGAAGCGGTCGAGATTCGGCGACTGCACCGAATCGACGCCATAGCAGTGCAGGTGCTGGCCGAGATCGTGGCAGTGCAGCAGCAGGACGTTGGGGCGCGGCGACGCGGCCCGTACGTTGGAGATCAGCGGGGCGGAGAGGGCGGCGGCCGCGGCGCGACGAGTGAGTTGCATGGCTCGAAGAATTATATAGGAAACTGGGTGCAGGCTTCCCATGCCATTCGCATCCCGTCCTCTTGGCCGCACCGGATTCCTGGCCGGCGCGATCGGGCTCTCCGCCAGCTACGGCGCGCCTGCCGAGTCTGTCGAATTCGCTTTCGATCACGGCGTGAACTATATGTACTGGGGCAGCAGGCGGCGCGAGGCATTCGGCGAGGGCTTGCGGCGCCTTGCTCCGAAGCGCGATCGCTACGCCCTGGTGATCCAGTCGTATACGCCAATCGCGTCGATGATCTCCTCCAGCCTCGAACGCGCCTTAAAACGCTTGAAGACCGATTACGCGGATGTCCTGCTGCTCGGGCTTTGGAACCGTCCGGTTCCGCCGCGGGTGATGGACGTTTGCCGCAAGATGAAAGATCGAGGGCAAGTCCGGTACGTCGCTGTCTCCACCCACAAACGGACGCTGGTGCCGCTGTTGGCCGCCGATCCCAATTACGATCTGTTCCACGTGCGCTATAACGCGAAGCATACCGGGGCGGAACGGGAGATCTTTCCGGTGCTGCCTGCGGCGAACCGGCCCGGCATCGTGTCGTTCACGGCTACGAGTTGGGGGCAACTGCTGAATGCCGGGAAGATGCCCAAGGGCGAGCGGACTCCCACGGCTACGGACTGCTACCGGTTCGTGCTCAGCAACCCTGCGGTCGATCTCTGTATGACCGGTCCGTCTAATATGGACCACGTCCGGGACGCGATCCGGGCATTGGAACTCGGTCCCATGACGGGTGAGGAGATGGGTTGGATGAGGCGGGTTGGGACGCACCTGTATGGGCGTTAGCAAGCGTCGGCAGGAGTGCCGACGCGGCACGCAGAGTGCGTGCGCCACCTCGGCTGCAGCTTACCCTGCATAGGTCAGCTGTAGGCTAGGGCGGCGGCGACCTCCTTGGACGATGGGTTCAACTCCTGGGCGTCCACAACTGCTATCGATGTGACGTTGACGATGTCGTTGACTTCGGCGCCACGCTGGAGGATGTGCACGGGTTTTGCCAGCCCCATCAGGATGGGTCCGATCAGTTCGGCATTGCCGAGCTTGGCCAGTAGTTTGTAGGCGACATTGCCCGATTCGAGGTTGGGGAAGACTAGAACGTTCGCCCCACCCTTCAGCGGGCTGAACGGGTAGGTGGTGTCCAATATCTCGGGCGACACCGCGGTATCGGCCTGCACCTCTCCATCGATTATCAGGTCGGGCGCGCGATGCCGAACGATCTCCACGGCGCGGCGCACCTTTTCACTCAGCGGATGGCGGGTGCTGCCGAAGTTGGAGAAGCTCAGCATGGCGATGCGCGGCTCCACATCGAAACGGCGCGCCGCCTCGGCCGCGGTCATGGCGATCTCGGCCAGATCGTCCGCGTCCGGCTCGATGTTCACGGTTGCATCGGCCAGGAAGTAGAGGTCGCCCTTGGCCGTGATGACCAGGTAGACTCCGGCCACTTTGCGGAACCCTTCGCGGACCGCAATCACCTGCAGGGCGGGCCTGATCACGTCGGGGTAGTGCTGCGTCACGCCTCCGATCAAGGCGTCGGCGTGACCCATGCGCACCATCAGGGACCCGAACATGTTCGGGTCCGTCAAGGCGGCCTGGGCTCCGGTATAGGTCATGCCCTTACGCTGGCGAAGGCGGAACAACTCTTCGGTGTATGCGCCGAGGTGAGGGGACTTCTTCGGATCCACGACTTCGGCGGCGCCGATGTGCAGGTGCAACTCAGCGGCTCTTCGCCGGATGCTCTCCTCATCGCCGATGAGCACCGGAAGGGCGATCTTCTCGTCGAGCAGAATCTGCGATGCACGGAGGATTTTGTCTTCGAAGCCTTCGGGAAATACGACGCGCCGGGGGCCGCGCTGGGCCTTGTGAATCATGATCCGCATGACCTCATGACTGCGGCCGAGCCGCTTTTCGAGGTTGTCGCGGTAGTGTTCGAGATCGAGCGGAAGCTGGGCGACTCCGGTTTCGATGGCGGCCTTGGCCACGGCGTAGGCTTCAAACAGCAGGACGCGCGGGTCGAATGGCTTCGGGATGATGTACTCGCGCCCGAACTCGAGCTTTTCGGAGGCGTAGGCGCGGCGCACCGAATCGGGGACGTCCTCGCGGGCCAGTGATGCGAGCGCGTGGGTGGCGGCGAGTTTCATCTCGTCATTGATGGTGGTGGCGCGGACATCGAGCGCACCGCGGAAGATGAAGGGGAAACCGAGAACGTTGTTGACCTGGTTCGGATAGTCCGAGCGGCCGGTGGCGATGATGGCGTCGGGGCGGGCGGCCTTGGCGACCTCCCAGGGGATCTCGGGGTCGGGATTCGCGAGCGCGAAGATGATGGGGTCAGGCGCCATTTCCTTGACCATCCCGGCAGTGACGCAATTGCCGGCGGACAGGCCGAAGAACACGTCGGCTCCACGGAATGCGTCTTCCAGCGTGCGCGCATCGGTCTGAATGGCGAAGCGTTCCTTGTAGGGGTTCATCCCCTTGGTCCGGCCTTTGTAGATGACTCCGCTCGAATCGCACATGGTGATGCGTTCACGCTTCACGCCGAGGCGGATCATGTGTTCGGCGCACGAAATGGCGCTGGCGCCCGCGCCGTTGAACACCAGTTCGATCTCGTCGAGGCGCTTTCCGACCACCGCCACTGCGTTCAGCAAGGCGGCTCCGGCGATGATGGCCGTCCCGTGCTGGTCATCGTGGAACACGGGGATGCGCATGGTGCGCTTGAGTTCCTCCTCGATGATGAAGCAATCGGGAGCCTTGATATCCTCCAGGTTGATTCCACCGAAGGTGGGTTCGAGCAACTGGCAGGCGCGAATGACTTCCTTGGGGTCTTCCGTGGCCAGTTCGATATCGAAGACGTCGATATCGGCAAACCGCTTGAACAGTACGGCCTTGCCTTCCATGACGGGTTTTCCGGCGGCGGCACCGATGTTGCCCAATCCGAGGACCGCAGTGCCATTGGACACTACGGCTACCAGGTTGGCCTTGGACGTGTATTTGTAGGCCAGGGACGGGTCCCGAGCGATCTCGAGGCAAGGCACGGCCACACCCGGGGTATAGGCCAGACTCAGGTCGCGTTGAGTACGACACGGCTTCGTGGGCGTGATGGACAGCTTCCCTGACGGCGGCAGGGAGTGGTACTCGAGGGCGTCTTCCTTTCGGATGTGCATATCTGTTACTCCAGCACGGAGCATACCACTCGCCGCAAAGCACTGCCAGCCAAGAGTGTTGCGGTGAGCAAGGCGTTGCACGATCGGGTGCTGCCCACCCGCGGTTGGGTCTGGGCACCCTGAACCGGGGGGTTAACCGGCGAGATCGGGAGCATTGCCGGTGTCCTCGGTGACAGGGTTGGCTTCGTTTGGTTGATTGGCGATGGAGGACGGGGTTGGGGCGAGCCAGAAGGGGTCGTCAAAAGCAGGGATTTTACTGGATTGCATGTGGGCTTGCATCCAGATTTGGGCCTCACTGGCTTTGTTTCGTTTTTCGTCTTTGCGGGCCTGGGAGAGCTCTTTGTGGGCCTTGTAATAGGACCGTTCGGCGGCGGTGGCGTAGCGCTGAAGCAGGTCCATGATGTTGGAGGTGCGGTTGGTCAGTTTCAGGACGATGAGGTGGTCTGGGTTCGTTTCATCGTATTCGTCGAGGAACTGTTCGAAGGCGATGGCTTCAAAGCGGTGAGTGCGATCGAGACGCCAGCGGGACTCGGCCATCCGGGTGACGAGGAACTTCTCGTGTTCGCTCTTGGGGGTGTGTTCGCGGACGAGGGTATCGAGGAGTTGGGCGTAGGCGTCGTGGTCCTCGTGCGGGAGGACGGTGAAGGACGATGACAGTCCATGGGTGGTGGCGTTCTGGGCGGAAGCGGCCTTTCCTTCCGGCGTCTTCGGGCCGGTACTGTGCTGGGCATTGCGCCGGTTGGCGGCGCGTTTACGTCTGGAACTCATATTTCTCTCTCCCTACCTTTACGGTAGCGGACGGCTCCAAATCTCCAATGGGCAGTTTTGGGGTTAAGTTGTTGATGGGATTGGGACGATGGCCTGTGGAAAACTCAGTATTAACGGTGTAAACCGCGGCGGAGTTTCTTGGCCGCCGATGAACGCGGATGAACGCCGATGTTGAGGCGGAGAAAGGCCCTTGTGTTCGAGATATTAGAACTTTAAACTCTTCTTACGTATGGCAGACGCCTCCGGACGGGTATTCCTGAGCCACGCTAGCGAGGACAAGGCGGCCGGGTTGGAGATTTGCACGCTGCTGGAGGCCCGCGGCGTTCCTTGTTGGATTGCGTCTCGCGACATCGCACCGGGCGACGACTGGGCAGCCGCCATCGCCGAGGCAATCAGAACCTGCAGGGTCATGGTGATCCTTCTGACTCCGGCGGCGAACCAATCGGAGCAGATGGATCGTGAGGTCCAGTTAGCCGACCGCTCCCACGTTCCCGTCGTTCCGGTTCGTCTCCAGGATTTCAATCCGGTTGGAGCGCTGGCGTACTTCCTCAGCAACCGGCATTATCTGGATCTGTTTCCGGGTCCGATCGCCAGCCACCAGGAAGCTCTGCTCCACTTGGTACATACGGGCGGAGCCGGTGGGAGTGGAGGTGGCGGGGGCGGTACAGCCGTCGGTGGTGGTACTCGCCGCTGGCCCTGGTTCGTGGCGGTGGGTGTAGCGTTGGCGGCACTCATCGCCTGGCTGGTAACACGCCCGCCAGTGATTGAGGCGATTGAGGCGGAGCCGCGGCGGGTAGAGTCGGGTGGGAACCTGCGACTCAGCTGGCGGGTACGGAACGCGAGAGAAGTCGCTGTGATATCGGACCTTCCGGGAGACGGGCAGCCGGGCCAGGCTCAGATGGTCGGGAAGGCCGGTCAATTGTCTCTAACGGCGGCGAAGAATATGATCTACAGCCTCAGAGCGACCAACTGGACTGAGTCGGTCGAGGTGTTGTTCCCGGTCCGGGTAGTGACTCCAGAGCCGCATCCCTCGGCTCCCCCTTCTCCCACACCAGCGGTCTTCCTGGCCCCGGCTCGCCCAGGTGAGCATCGGGATTCCGCCAGCGCCGCCGCCGCGCGACCGAGCTGCCCCGCAGCCCCACAGCCGGGTCCGGAACGCGCTGAAGACTGGGTTAAGGAGGCGGAGACCCTGCGACAATCCGGACATCTCCCTGAAGCATTCGACACCTATAAGAGAGCATTTGATGACTTGCCAGAGCCAATCCGGCGTCAACTGGATGCAGAACAAGTGAGGATGGCCCTCAAAGCGGATAGAAACAGCATTGAGCAGATAGAGGCTGCCGTGCGCTTCTTTCGGTCAGCGTTCGGAGACCAGGAGAAAATGATTTTCCTGCTGTCACCAGCTCTCCTCTTGTCGGTGATCCGCTCCCAGACATCCTGGAAGTGTCCGCTGAAATGCAGCAGCGAAGGGCGATGATGGTGTCGGCTCCTTTGACAGTCCAGTGCATGCCCGAGCGTTTGAGACGCGCGCCGATGGCGTTCTTGCATCCCCCCTCGGTGACCCCTGAGGATGTGCAGAGCCCCGCCGCCTCGAATTCGGGATAGCGCATCCGGTCGCGATTGTTGAGCAGGTATTGATGGCACTTGGCGGCCTCTTCTGACTGGCCGGCGTGGGAGTGGACCTCCTGCAGCAGGTCGTCGAAGGTCCCGAGGTCGAGTTGGTCCCAACGGTCCTGGGTCCAGGCCTGGGCCTTCTGGGAACCGGCCGCGAACAGATCCTTGGCGACGGTGGCCAAGTGCTCCTTGGTGGAAACGGTCGCCAATCTGCTCGGCGAAGGAAACAACTCCTTCGTGATATTCCAGATCCAAGGTGCCAGGTCCGCCACCACTTCGGTGGTGGCCGCCTGGTGAAGCGGCGACGGTTGACTCGCGCAGGACGCGCTCGGCGAAGTCGGAGCGTTCGCTGTCTGTGTCGCGACGGCGGCGCTCTCGATGGCGGCCGAGTAGCTGATCGATCCCGGGTCGCACACGGGCTTGCCCTCCTGGTCACGCGAGTCGGCGCTCCAGACCACGCACAGCTTCACCTCCCGCGTCTTGGCGGGGCCGCCGGATCCTTGCCGACCCGCCCGGCCACCTCCGAGCGACGTACCGGAATCCCGGTGCCATCCATGCTCAGACAAAAAGTGTGGGGAGGGGCCCGTGTCGATGGGCTCGGCGCACTCTTTCTCGTCGGCCGCCACTTCCGCGCCGATCCTCTTGGCGCACCGCTCCACGCGCTTGGCGCTGACCTCCACCCCCGCCAGTTCCCGGACCAGCATCTGGCTCTCGGTGAAGCTAACCATGCGGGCCAGCGAGCACATGCGCTGGATGCCCGCCGTCTCCATCCGCCCTCCAGCCCCAAGCCGCGGTCGCGAGGCAGAATCCTGTGCCGCAGTGGGCGCAGTGGTAATAGGCGCGCTCCAGGGTTACCTCTCCCAGTACCGTGTGGAATGTTTTGGACCTCCGTTCCACCCACCGGCTGGTTGACCGCACCGGCAGGGAAGAGCGGGCCGGAGTGGTCGGAGTGGTCCTGGTTGAGATACTTCTCCAGGGCTTGCGCGGCCAGGCGCAGGGCGCACCGCTTGGAGGCTTCCTCCAGAGCCTGGAAGTCGATGCCGTCCATCGAGGGCCGCCCGATCAACCGGCGGATTTCCTCGCAGACCTCTTCCTGGAAGCTCGTTTGGAGCCCCCTTTTTCACGGCCCCGGCGGTAGCCGTCGCCGTCGGGTCGCCAGCCAATTCCTGGTCTGCCCATTGCTCGCAGACCTTCCAGTAATCGTCGATGTTGTGCTGGAACTCCCTGCCGGCGTCAATCTGCCGGCGAGCCAACTCCGCCGTTCGGGGTGAGGTAGCGAGACCTGGTCTTGCCCTTCACCGAACTGGTGAGGCTGTTGTAGGGGCCGTGACGAGCGTCGGGGTCGGTGCCGCAGGGGCAGCCGGGCTTGGAGCACTTCATGTAACGCTCGCCGACCGAGCCGTGGCGCATGGGTTTGGGCTGGGCAAGGCGCTGGGCCAGTTGAGCGGCGGCGGCAACGGGAACTGTGGAGGAACTGGGCATGCTCTATCTTACGGTCAATCGTGCCGTAAGACAAGGGCCGATTTGTTGGCCCCGGGGAATCAGCAGCACTGCCGCGAGAGAGACTTGACAAATTAATCAATCGGTCCTGTGATCATGTAACCATTATTCATCCCGCTGCCAGCCGTCCCATCGGGACCCGCTTTCCGGTGTGCTGGCAGCCCCAATACTGCCGCCTCAAGATCGTTTTCTGGCAGCGGAGTAATGTTGTCTTGGAAACAGATCGCGTGGATTCAGGTTATCCGGTCGATCTTGGTGGCTCGGTCCGCCAAGGAGTTATCGAGTTGAAGATCGAGAATCCCGACTCCGAAGGAGAGGACAAAGTCGTGTCGAGTCGATGGGTAACGGTTCAGAAACCAGATTAGCTCGAGGTGAAGCTTATGAAACACAAGGTGATGGGATGGTCCTTGGCGGTCGCTGCGGTCCTCTATGTTCCTCTTGCGCCGGCGGGAGCACTTTCCGTAGATGAGTCCGCTGCTCCGCAGGAAGATCTTACTCGCTGTGCCAACGCGAAGATCGTATCTCCGGGTGGTAGCCGTGCTAGTCAACTGGCCCCGAACTTCCAAGTGGACAATGAAGTCGCAATCACCTGGAGGCCGGCTGGCTGCATCATGGTCGTGCAATCTTATCAACATAGTTTACCGAAACCGGTATCTGACATGAAGTACGTCAAGTCCGGAACTCGGCTGCGAATCGGGGAGCCGGATTCCGGCCTGACAGAGATCAAGATCTGGTTGGACGGGGAGAACAAGCCGTCCGATTCGATCTGGGTATGGATTGCGAAGCCGGAGAAGTGCGTGGTGGAAATCCAGTCCCCCCGGGCCGGAACTTCCGTGGGCGCCGAGGCTCTCGTCTCGGGTGAGGCCACCATTCCTGCCGACAAATACTTGTGGGTGTTCTTGCATAGGGTGGGCGTCGCCGTGTGGTGGCCCCAGGGGAATGGAGCTGCGGGATTCGACGGCAACAGATGGTCGGTACTTGCCACCTTCGGAGATGAGCGGGGCTCGCAATTTGAAATTGAAGCACTCGTTTTGGAAGGGCTGGAGAATCAGAACCTGGAGAAGTGGTACAAAAATGGGGAGATCACTGGCAAGTACCCAGGTATGAAACTGCCCGCCTTCGTCTCTGGCTGTACTCCCGTGCGGATCAAGGTGACCAAGCTGAATTAGTCTCCCGGATGGAGAATTGGGAGAGGCCTTCCGCCACCCGTGAACACCTGAAAACCGGCCACTCCCGAGTCCATCAGCAACCCAGGGGGTTCCCGTTGCTGACGTAACCTGAATGGACCTTGACGACACCGTTTAGGCGACCGCGTATTCCGATCGAAGCCGAACACTCGTTCCCACAGGAACTGAACACTGATTCCGACGGGACCCGAACAGGTTTCCTGGCGGTTCCGAGCGGTTCCGACGATGCCCTTGTGTCAGTGAGAAAAAGGTCTTAACATCTTATGACGATATATGGCAGACGCCTCCGGACGGGTATTCCTGAGCCACGCTAGCGAGGACAAGGCAGCCGGGATGGAGATTTGTACGCTGCTGGAGGTCCGCGGCGTTTCTTGTTGGATTGCGCCCCGGGACATCGCACCGGGCGCTGACTGGGCAGCCGCCATCGCCGAGGCAATCAGAACCTGCAGGGTTATGGTAATCCTTCTGACCCCGGCGGCGAACCAATCGGAGCACATGGAACGGGAGGTCCAGTTAGCGGATCGCTCCCATGTTCCCGTTGTTCCGGTTCGTCTCCAGGATTGCAATCCGGTTGGCGCGTTGGCGTACTTCCTCAGCAACCGCCATTATCTGGATCTGTTTCCGGGTCCGATCGCCAGTCACCAGGAGGCTCTGCTCGAGTTGGTGCGCACGGGCGGAGCCGGTGGGAGCGGGGGCGGTGGCGGGGGCGGTAGAGGCGTCGGAGGCGATACTCGCCGCTGGCCCTGGGTCGTGGCGGCGGGTGTAGCCGGGTTGACTGCGTTGATCGCCTGGCTTGTAATACGCCCGCCGGTGATTGAGGTGATTGAGGCGGAGCCACGGCGGGTAGAGGCTGGCGGAAACTTGCGACTGGATTGGCGGGTAAGTAATGCGAGGGAGGTGGCTGTGATATCGGACCTCGCGGGAGACGGGCAGCCGGGCCAGGCGCAGGTGGTCGGGAAAGCCGGTCAACTGTCTCTAACAGCGGCGAAGAATATGATCTACAGCCTCAGAGCGACCAGTTGGACCAAGTCTGTCGAGGTGTTGTTCCCGGTTCGGGTAGTGACTCCAGTACAGCACCCGTGGTCGGGCAATCCTCCCCCGCCCGGCAATGATGTGGTCCGCACGGCGGAGGCGTTTGAGAGCGACGGCATCCCCGGGTACCGACTCGGGGCCATCGAACCGCAGCCGCAACCTTCCGATTTCCAATGGGCGTGCAATCTCGAAATCGATTACACCTATGACAAACGACACCACCCGGTTAGTGTCGTGGGAGGAGAAATAGCCGGCGATAAGGTGCGGACGTTGAGGTGGGACATCGCGCCCAGCCGCGGCGAGGAGACCGATGAGGGTGCGATCAAACGCGGCACGCGGCGAGTGATCATCGCTGTTCAGGTAGTAGGGGATGAAGGCAATTCGCGCGAGCTGCGGCTGTTCATCGCTCAGGGTGATCCTCCAGGCCCGATATTCTACGTGCGGACGTTCCCCTTTGCGCGGCGCTGGAGCCGGCCCTGAGACACGGAGACGTTATCCCGGCCAGCCTTCGTCGCGAAGCACGGTCATCGGATCCACTCCCGCGGCGCTGCTCGCGGGGATCATGGCCGCGAGTATGCCGATGAGCGTCATTAGAACGCAGGCAACGGCGAGTGCCACGGGGTCCAGCGCGAAGGCTCCGGCGAGTCCAGCGGCAAGCCCCACCAGGAACATCGAGAGGGCGCCGCGCAAGGTGTGCGACACGACGTCGCCCGGCCGCGCGCCCAGGGCCATGCGGATGCCAATCTCGCGGCGCCGCTCGGTTACCGCGTGCGCCAGGACTCCGTAGAGTCCCAGTGCGGCCATGAGTGCAGCGATGCCGGCGAAAGCTCCCACCACCCACGTGGGCTGCTTCGCCCAGAGCATGCTCTGCTGTTTCACCTGTTCCATCGTCCTTACTTCGCCCAGGGGCAGGTGGGGATCGACCTGGCGCACGGCTTCCCGAATTCCGGACATTGCCGCCAATGGGTCGCTGAGCGTGCGAACCACCAAGCTGATGTCCTGCCGAGGGAACTGGGCCAATGGCACATAGACTACCGGTTCTGCCGTCGCGTGCAATCCGCCAGTGCGCTCGTTCCGAATCACGCCCACGATCTGCACGTTCACCTGGGACTCGGGGATGGGATCGTAGCCCGGCAAGCCGATGCCTACCGCATGTCCCACCGGATTCGCCAGGCCGAATCTGCTGGACAAATGCCGGGCTGCCTCCTGATTCATCACCATGACCGGCGGGGCACCCGCGCGATCGTGATCTTCAATTCCGCGCCCGGATTCTACGGGGATTTCGAGCGTCGCGAAATACGATGGATCGACCATCTTTACCCGAACAAGTAGAGGCTCCCTCACTCCCGCCAAGCGGATATACTCGCCCCACCGCACACCTACCAGAGGCAAGCCGACCGAGACCGATGCCTGCTCGATTCCCGGCACGGACCGCAGCCGTTCGACGACGGATTTAAAGAAAGTCGTGGCGCTTGCCGGGGTGGGTTATGCCGTCGATAGGAGATCCGTCGACATCGTAATCACGTGGTCGATTCTGACCCCGCATCCACTTGCTGAAGTTTCGCCAGGCTCTTGAACAGGAGTGCCGACCCGCGCAGATCAGCACCACCGAAGCCGCAAGTTCACCGATGACGATGGTGCGGCGCACCGCTGCCCTTGAACCCGAGGATCCACGGGGCGCCTGATTCAATGAGCTCGACAGTTTGCCGAACGAAGTCTGCAAGGAAGGAAGCAGACCCGTGAGTATCAAAACCGCCATGACGGCCGCCGCGGCAAAGCCAAGGACGCGCAGGTCCAGGCTGAGATCGGCCGTAAACGGCAGCGATGCGGCAACCAGCGGGACCGCGGCATGATGGCTGGCGGTGTTTGCGGGAGTGCCGCTGGTGATTCCTCTTACGGGCGCACTCAGTCTCCTCTTGAGCGCCGGGCTAGGATATTTGTTGCGCCGGCTGAGGCGTAACCCTGGCTTACCGAACCCCGACCCCATGTCTAATCCCGCCCTTCGGGTGGCTGGAGGGGCGGAGTTCCTGGCCACCGCAAGGATGGCCAGGTCGATTTGTTGTGGAATGGCTACGGCTTGTAGTTGGTCATGCCCGGGCCGGTCTTGTCATAGACGTTAAAGAACTCGTCCGCCATGATCGTGGCCACGCCGGTTACTGGAATTTCGATCACATCTTTCTCCAGGGTCGTAACCCGGAACTTCCAGCCGGGCGGGAGTTTCTTGAAGTTTCTTTGCCCTGCGGCAATGAATTCCTCGTATGTGTATTTCGGTGTGAGACCCAATTGGAATCCCTTCAAGATCCACGCGTTGCCTGCGGGATCGTCAAGGATCACCACCTTACTGCCTTTGTTCCAACCCCACTTGCTCGTCCGCTTGATGGCCATCGGCTTATAGGGCGTGTCTTCTCCAATACCGCCTTTGTCGCCTAAGGCCAATTGAGCGACCCATCCCATGAGCATGCCGTTGAACTCCCGTTCCACGCCGACCTGGACTTCTACCCAATCGGGCAGCCAGATTTTCGGGCCGTTCAAGTTCACGCCGGCGAGACCATACTCCTTCTTCAGCTTTTCCATGTCGAGGCTCTGAACCAGCGCCTGCGGGGAGGTGTCCTTCGACGCGGGGATGTTTTTGGACGTGAACATGGTGTTGTAGCAGGCGGCGACGAGCTTCCCCGTCTTCGCCTCGCGGCCCGCGAGGAAGATCTCGATGAAGCGCACCTGGTTCATGTTATCGAAACGTTTGAATTTGGCGCCGTCGCCGTCGCGAAGCACCTTGGGTTCCGCAGGGGTTGCTTTTTGCGCAAAGGACCCCACTACAGTTGCCGCCACACCGACGGCAATCAACAAGCTGGCTATTTTCATTGCCTTTTACTCTTTTCCTTTGTTTTAAGAAGTGCTGTACCGAGATGCAGCAACATGGCGTAAGGCTTAGAAAATTCAGCGAATAATGCATCGGCTGAGCCAAGCTGCGCATCTCCGGTTCGGAAAGCGCTCGCGATTCCTGAAAAGCCGCCCTGTGATACGGGCTACTGCCAGAACTCTCGCAAATGGAGAATCATCGTGAAATCCGGCCTAAGAATTTTCGCTGCTCTGTGCTCGACCATAGGCATACTCGCCTCCATTGCAGCGCCGCTGCCCGCCGCCACGATGGACGCAGGGGACACTTACGACATCGGGCTCGAGGCATGGCTCTACTTCTATCCGCTGGTCGCGATGGACGTGACGCGAAGAGCAATGACCAATGTGCCACCCGGGGTGAAACCCGGCGCAGGGCCGATGAACCAATTTACGCACTTCCGAACCTTCCCAGGCGTTGAGTTCAGGGAGGTTGCGCGCCCGAATTTTGACACGCTGTACTCTCTGTCCTGGTTGGACTTGACCAAGGAACCCATCATCGTTTCGGCTCCCGACACACGGGGACGTTATTACCAACTGCCCATACTGGATATGTGGAGCGATGTGTTCGCCGTTCCAGGAAAGCGGGCGACCGGCACAGGGGCTGGGGACTTCGCCGTGCTGCCTCCTGCCTGGACGGGGCAAATTCCGGCGGGAGTGGAGGTGATCCACTCGCCTACGCCTTACGTTTGGATCATCGGACGGACGCAGACCAACGGACCAACAGACTATGAGGCCGTCCACAAAATTCAGGATGGTTACCGTCTGACGCCTCTTTCACATTGGGGAAAGGCACCGGCTTCTGTTGCTTTCACGCCCGATCCCAGCGTTGACATGAAAAGGCCGCCGATGGAGCAGGTGAACGCGATGGACGCCAGAGCCTACTTCACGTACGCGGCGGAACTGATGAAGCTGCACCCGCCGCACATCACAGACTGGTCGATGGTTGCGCGCCTGAGGCGAATTGGAATAGAGCCGGGGAAGACCTTCGAGTGGGAGAAAGCCGACCCGACCGTACGCGAGGCGCTGACGCGAGCGGCGGCAAGCGGCCTGAAGGTATTGTATGCTCAGGCTCCTCGGATTGCCCGCAGCGCGAATGGCTGGCAGATGAACACGGACAGCATCGGCGTTTACGGCAACTACTACGTGAAACGCGCCGTTATCGCACTGATCGGCTTAGGCGCGAACCCTGCCGAAGAAGCGGTTTATCCACTGAATGTCGCCGATGATAATGGGCAGCCTCCCATAGGGGAGAATCGCTACGTCCTGCATTTCGAGAGAGATCAACTGCCGCCTGTAACCGCGTTCTGGTCCCTGACCATGTACGACTCGACCGGGTTCCCGGTGCCGAATCCCATGAACCGTTACGCGATTGGCGATCGAGATGAACTGAAGTACAACACGGATGGATCACTTGACCTGTATGTCCAATGCGAGAAACCGGCACCGGACAAAGAGTCCAACTGGCTACCGGCTCCAGCAAAGGGACGACTCGGCTTGACGTTGAGGCTCTACGGACCGAAGCTTCAGGTCCTGGGCGGACGCTGGGTGCCGCCACTGTTGCAGCACCTCGGCGAACACCCGGACACCCTGCCGAAATAGATCTGCTGGTGTTCCTGAATGCCATTCGGGGACTCTGCCGGTTAGGCGGGAAACGGGTGGTTGTGGCCGAAGACCGACTGATCGGAGAGGTGGCCAGGCTGCCCGTCCCATCCAGCCTCTTCGCGGAGGTACTGAAGCGCTGGAGCAGGCGGACTGACTGTCGTTCTGTTGCGGATCGGGGGAAGCACTACGAGGCTCCGGCGGCTCCGGGAGCGTGCCGACCGGAGGCATCTCGGGCCCAGTACTCGACGGCCGGGGTTCGAAGTTTAGCCGGGTCTCTGCGAAACCTTCGAGTTGTGTGAACGGCTGAGTTTCATGCTGGGCTCACAAGGAGACTGAGGCCACAATCAGCCTTCGTCGCGAAGCACATTCATTGGATCCACTGCCGCGGCGCGGCTCGCGGGGATCATGGCCGCGAGTATGCCGATGAGCGTCATTAGAACGCAGGCAACGGCGAGTGCCACGGGGTCCAGCGCGGACACGTTGAACAAGAGACTCTTCAGTGCGCGGGTCAGCGCGAAGGCTCCGGCTAGTCCGGCGGCAAGCCCCACCAGGAGCATCGAGAGGGCGCCGCGCAAGGTGTGCGACACGACGTCGCCCGGCCGCGCGCCCAGAGCCATGCGGATGCCAATCTCGCGGCGCCGCTCGGTCACCGCGTGCGCCAGGACGCCATACAGTCCCAGTGCGGCCATCAGTGCGGCGACTCCGGCGAAAGCTCCCACCACCCACGTGGGCTGCTTCGCCCAGAGCATGCTCTGCTGTTTCACCTGTTCCATCGTCCTTACTTCGCCCAGGGGCAGGTGGGGATCGACCTGGCGCACGGCTTCCCGAATTCCGGACATTGCCGCCAATGGGTCGCTGAGCGTGCGAACCACCAAGCTGATGTCCTGCCGAGGGAACTGGGCCAAAGGCACATAGACTACCGGCTCTGCCGGCGCGTGCAATCCGCCGGTGCGCTCGTTCCGAATCATGCCCACGATCTGCACGTCCACCTGGGACTCCGGGATTGGGCCGTAGCCGGGCAGGTAGGTACCCACCACCCGACCAACGGGATGCGGCATATCGAATACGCCTGACAACCGGCGGGCCGCCTCCTGATTGATCACCATGACCGGCGGCGCGCCGGCGCGATCGCGGTCTTCAATTCCACGCCCGGATTCGACGGGGATTTCGAGCGTCGCGAAATACCACGGATCGACCATCTTTACTCGAACGAGTAGGGGCTCCTTCACTCCCGCCAAACGGATATACTCGCCCCACCGCACACCTTCCAGAGGCAAGCCGAGCGAGACCGATGCCTGTTCGATTCCGGGCACGGATCGGAGGCGTTCGACGACGGTTTTAAAGAATGTCGTGGCGCTTTCCGGGGTCGGGTATGCGGTTGACGGAAGATCCCCCGACATCGTAATCACGTGGTCGATTCGGACCCCCGCATCTACCTGCTGAAGTTTTGCCAGGCTCTTGAACAGGAGCGCCGCCCCGCAGATCAGCACCACCGAGGCCGCAACTTCTCCGATGACAATGGTGCGGCGCACGGCTGCCCTGGAACCCGACGATCCACGGGACGCCTGATTCAAGGAACTTGACAGCTTGCCGAAGGAGATCTGCAAGGAAGGAAGCAGCCCCGTAAGTATCAGAACCGCCATGACGGCCGCCGCGGCAAAGCCAAGGACGCGCAGATCCAGGCTGAGATCGGCCGTAAACGGCAGCGATGCGGCAACCAACGGGGCGGCGGCATGAAGCAGCAGGTAGGCCACGGCGATACCCGCCATGCCTCCGAGCAGGCACAGGACCAGGCTCTCCGTGAGCAACTGCCCGATCAAGCGGCCGCGGCTGGCTCCCAGGCTGGCTCTGAGGGCCATCTCTTTCCGCCGGGTTGCTCCCTTAGCCAGCACCAGGTTCGCCACATTCGCGCAGGCGATGAGCAATACGATCAGAACCGCTCCGAACGCGAGGTAGATGGATCGGCGCAGGGTATCGCCAACCAGCAACTGCGCGAACGGATCTACCGCGAAGCCCCAGTCCTTCTGGGAAGATCACGGCATTGAGACTGGCTCTCAATGCGGTCATCCTGGCGCGCGCCTGTTCGAGGCTCACACCGGAGCGCAGACGGCCGATGACGTGCAGCCAGTGCTGACGGCGATTCAGTTGGTCCGGCGCAAAGATCAACGGCTTCCAGAACCGCGCCTCGTCGCGGTCGAAGCTGTCCCTGGGTAGAACCCCGATGATCCTATGCGGTTGACCGTCGAGCGCCAAATCGCGTTTCAGAACGTCGGGATCGCCACCAAACCACGTCTGCCAGAACGAGTAGCTCAGAACCACCACGGGGGTTGCGCCCGGCTGATCTTCCCCGGATGCGAACGTGCGCCCGATTCCAGCCTTCACGCCGAATACTTTGAAGTAGCCGGAGGACACCATCTTGCCCGAGAGGCGCGCCGGATCGCCGCCAGTCGCCACAGCGGCTCTGAAACCCTCTTCGGCGGACACAGCCTCAAAGATGTCGCTCTGCCGCTTCCAATCGAGAAAGGTCAGGGTGGTGGTGTTATTGCGCTGTGCCGGGGTGGGAGTTTCCCAGAGCCTCACCATGCGCTCCGGCTCGGGGAACGGAAGCGGCTTCAACAGGACCGCATCAACGATACTGAACATGGCCGTGTTCGCGCCGATGCCGAGAGCTAACAGTCCGATGGTAATCGCGGCGAAGCCGGGGTCTCGCGCGAGCGAAGCCATGCCGTATCGCACGTCTCGCAACAGGTTCTCCACCCACCGGACGCTGCGTTGATCGCGATGATCTTCCTTCATCTGTTCGACTCCTCCAAAACCACGGCGGGCTTCACGGCGAGCCTCTTCGGGCGACAGTCCGGCGGCGATGGCACGGAGTTCGGCCATCTCCAGGTGGGCGAGGATTTCACCCTCCAGTTCCTCGTCGAGACGCCGCTTGCGAACCAGCGCCAGCAGGCGGCGGGCGGCGAACTTCATGACTCCGCCTCCAGGAACCGGGCCACCAGCGCGGTCGCCCTTTCCCAGTTCGCAACCGCGACCCTGAGCTGCTTCGCTCCAGCCCTAGTCAGAGAATAGAACTTGACCCTGCGTTTCGTCTCAGAGGTTCCCCATTGCGTGCGAATCCAGCCTTGCTCTTCCAGGCGTATGAGAGCTGGATAAATCGAGCCCTGGTTCAATCGCAGAAGATTCTCGGCGACCTGCTCAATTCTCCTGGCGATGCGGTAGCCGTGCATCGGCCCCATGGTGTCGAGTGTTTTGAGGATCAGCAGATCCAGGGTTCCGTAGGGGACGTCCGTTTTTTGTTCAGACATGTTGGCTGCCAACAGCTCTATAGTACAGCTGCCTACCGGTAGGCTGTCAACACGTATGGAGACGCCTGCTGTCCGGCATTCCTCGGGCACCGGGGTAGAAACCGCTTCCAGACCGTCGCGGCCCGGTAAGTTTGTAACGTTTTCCACTTGATTGGCGCCCGGATCGAGCGTATAATCCTGCAATCGATTCCGCCGTTTCGCGGCTTCCATCGCGTTAGCCGCTCGATGGCGGTGTGTACATCGCAAGATCTTAACTGGGAGATACCAACATGATTGTTCGTCGAATTACGTTAGCGGGTGTGCTGCTTACACTCGCGCTTTCCGTCCCGTTGTCATTGGCTGCTCAGGACCAACCCAAGCCGCAGTGGAGCGTGGTCACGATGACCACCATCAAGCCGGATGCGCGGGCCGAGTATGAAGCCTGGCAGAAGCAGATCACCGCCGCATACAAAAAGGCGGAAGTTCCCTCGCGTACCGTGGTCCAAACCATCATGGGAGATCTGTTCGAGTATATCTCGCTAGCGCCGATCACCAAGTTCGCAGACCTGGACGGCGCCACTCCAGTCGAGCGCGCGTTGGGGAAAGAGTCTGCTGCGGCGCTTCTTGCGCAAGGGCGGGGCGTATATCGTTTCGGTCCGCCGTTTCATGAGCCGCGACATTCCCGAACTGAGTATCAGGACTCCAGAATCCGAGCCGTTACCCCTTGCCATGGTTAGCATCTTTACATGTCGCACCTGGGCGGGCGGACGACTTCGCCGCGTGGGTGAAAGACGAGTATTTACCAGCGGCAAAGAAGGCAGAGATCAAGAACTTGTGGGTGAGCGCCGATGTGCATGGCGCGGATCCGAACGAGCGCGTCATCGTCCGGCCCATCCGGTCGATGGCGGAATTTGACGCGGGTCCATTTACCACGAAGGCGTTGGGGGCCGAAGGCGCCCGGAAGATGATGAGTAAGACGAATGGGATTGTGGACTCCGTGAATTACCGTGTGGTGCGTTACCGGGCGGATTTGAGTTATCAGATGGCTCGGCCGACTCAGACGGCTAAGGCGGGCCAGTAAGGCGGGACTTGGAGTCCAGCGACCGGCTGAAGCCTGTCCCACCTTGGACTGAAGTATGGGTCAACTTGGCTGGTTGGGCTGAGAGTGTCCAGAGCGGGGCTGGAGAGCCCCGCGCAGACTGAGAGTCTGCCCCACATCGGAGGCCCGGCTTTTGGGCCGTGAAGGGGGTATCATGCTTTTACACCATGATTCGTCCCTTGATTGTGTTTGCCGCTACCTTCCTGCTTCCTGGCGCGTTCGGCCAAGCGCCGTTTCGGATCGCTATCGCCGGCCTGGTTCACGGGCATGTGGACGGCTTCCTGCGCTCTCTGCGTGACCACTCGAACGTAACCCTGGTGGGCGTGGCGGAACCGGACGCGGCGCTGCGGAAGAAATACGCCGATCGATACAAGCTGGACACGGGCATCTTTTTTGCCGATACGGCGTCGATGGTGGATCAGACCCACCCGGAGGCGGTGGCGTCGTTCACCAGCACCTACGATCATCCCGCTGTGGTGGAGGCCTGTGCTCCTCGAAAAGTGCCCGTCATGATGGAGAAGCCGCTGGCGGTGAGCATGGAGCACGCCCGGGCAATCCAAAGCGCTGCCCAACGAGGCGGTATCCCCATCATCGTGAACTATGAAACCACGTGGTACGCGAGTCACGCGGCGCTATGGCAACTCATCAAAGAACAGAAGGTGGGAGGAGACATCCGCAAAATGGTGGCCATGGACGGCCATCAGGGGCCGAAGGAGATCAATGTCGGGCCCGGAGTTTCTCGGCTGGCTGACGGATCCCGTGAAGAACGGGGCGGGCGCGCTGTTCGATTTCGGATGTTATGGCGCCAATCTGATGACCTGGCTGATGGACGACCAGCGGCCGATCGCCGTGACCGCGATTACTCAACAATACAAACCCCAGACTTATCCGCGGGTAGACGATGAGGCTAACATCCTGGTGGAGTATCCCCGCGCAGTGGGGATCATCGAGGGTTCGTGGAACTGGCCGTACGGCCGCAAGGATCTGGAGGTCTACGCCGAGCGTGCGGCAGCCATCGCGACGGGCGGCAACTCGCTGCGCGTGCGACTGGGAGACAAACCGGAGGAGACGCGTACCCTTCAACCGCTGGGCGTGGACGATCGCGATTCGATTTCCTACCTGATCTCAGTGGTGCGGGGGAAGCGACCCGGTTACGGGGCTATCGTCTCTGGAGAACAACATGATTGTGACGGAGATCCTGACCGCGGCGCGAGAGTCGGCGCGGACGGGCCGGAAGGTCTCGCTTGCGGGGCGGTGAACTGCTGCGAGAATAGTCCTGAGATGGAATACGTCAGACTCGGATCGACTGGACTGCAAGTATCGCGCATTTGCCTGGGCACCATGACCTATGGGTCCAAGAAATGGCGCGAATGGGTGCTGGAAGAAGAAGCAGGGCGCCCGTTCATCAAACGCGCGCTGGAGCTCGGAATCAACTTTTTCGACACCGCCGATATGTACTCGGTGGGTGTGAGCGAAGAGATTCTGGGCCGCGCCATCAAGGATTTCGCTCCGTCGCGCGAGACGGTGGTGATCGCCACCAAGGTGTTCAACGCGATGGGGGACCACCCGAATCAGCGCGGCCTGTCGCGCAAGCACATCATGCACGCGATCGACGACAGCCTGCGCCGGCTGGGCATGGATTACGTCGACCTCTATCAAATCCACCGCTACGACTACGAGACGCCGATTGAAGAGACCATCGCCGCTCTCGACGACGTGGTGCGCGCCGGCAAGGCGCTGTACGTGGGGGCGTCGTCGATGTACGCGTGGCAGTTCGCGAAGATGCTGTACACGGCCGATCAAATGGGCGCGGCGCGCTTCGTGAGCATGCAGAATCATTACAACCTGGTCTATCGCGAAGAGGAACGCGAGATGATTCCGCTGTGCGCGGAGGAAGGGATCGCGCGTGATTCCGTGGAGTCCGCTGGCGCGCGGGTTCCTGGCGGGGAATCGCACGCCGAAGGACTTTGGAGAAACGGTCCGCGCGCGCACCGATGAGTTCGCGCACAAGCTGTACTATCAGCCTTCGGACTTCACCGTGGTGGATCGGCTCAGCGCGATCGCGCGGCGCCGGGGAGTGCCGAACGCCCAAGTCGCGCTGGCCTGGATGCTTTCCAAGCCTGACATTACGGCTCCCATTGTCGGGCGCCAGCAAGATGCAGCATCTGGAGGATGCCGTTGCGGCGGCGGCGATGCGACTGGACGACGAGGAGATCCGGCTGCTGGAGGAGCCCTACCAGCCCCATCCGATTCTCGGCCATGCTTAGAACATGAGCAGCGCAAAAGAACTGATGCAGGCGCTCGGGGAGCGGATCAGCCTCGAGGCCAACGTGAAGAAGGTCTACGGGGATCCGATCACTGTCGAAGGCAGGACGATCATTCCTGTGGCGCGCATCCGGTACGGTTTTGGAGCGGGTTCGGGAAGCTCGCGGAAGTCGGCGGATGGCGATGGGGGAGGAGGCGGCGGGGGATTGCAGGCTGTTCCTGTCGGTGTGCTCGAGATTACTGGGGATGGGAGTCGGTTTCTGCATTTTCATCCTTGGAAGCCTATGGCGATTTCGGCGGCAGTGGGGTTTGTGTTGGGGGCTTTGGTGGCTCGGCGGCGTGTGCGGGGCTGAGAGCCCCGCGGCAGGCGAAACCGCCTGCCCCACCTCGGACAGGAACTGATAACGTATGGACTGACAATGTCCAGATCGTTCCTGTTGCTGTGGGTGGCGGTGTTGGTGCTCTCCGGAAGTCCCACACCGGCCGAATCCACGCAGCGGCCTCGGCCTGCCTGGGTCAAACGCGGGATCGTCATGGCGGGCAACTGGGAGCCGCTCACGTTCATCCGACGGCGGGGCGGGCAGTCCGTGGAGGATGAAGAGAACTGGAAGCTCGAGCGCACGGACGCTGTCGCGCGCAAATTGAAAGAGGCCGGGGTCAACCTGGTCGTCACCAACTTCCATAAGGGATTCGGTCTGAAGGCCGAGGCCGCCGATATCGATGCGGCTCGCCGGTTTGTCGAATACGCCCATCGCCGCGGCCTGCGCGTGGGAGGCTATATCGGCGCCTCCATGATGTTCGAGACTTTCTTCAGCGAGGAACCTGACGCGGCCGGGTGGAAGCAGGTGGACGAGCGGGGCGAGCCCGTTTACTACAATCACGCGCAGCCCTATCGTTACATGGCCTGCCGCAACAATCCGGGATATCACGCGTTTCTGGAAAAGCTGATGCGCGTGGGCGTCGAGGATCTCAAACTCGATCTGATCCATTTCGATCAGATGGAATCCTGGCCCGAGCCGGACACCTGCCGCTGTCCGTTTTGCCGGCAGCAGTTCCGCGAGTTCCTGAGGGACAAGTACACTGCCGAGCAGCGCGTAGCCCGGTTCGGTTTTGATCGCGTGGATACGATGGCGCCACCGCCGTTCGCCGGATTCATAGCGTCCGGCGCGGCCGAACTGGTGAATCCGCTGATGCAGGATTGGATCGAGTTTCGCGCCGCTTCTTACGCGAGACGCTACGGAGAATACGATGCGTTCCTGTACCGGCTGAACCCTGAGGTCGCGCTGGAGGGGAACCCGAATCTGGACGCTTCTTTGAACAAGGGCACCCGCAATGCCGTGGACGTAGGCCGGCTGCTGGAACACGGAGATATCGTGTGGAGCGAGGAGCCGCAGCAGGCGTCCTGGACTACGGACGGCCGGCTGGTGTCCAAGATTCGCTCATTTAAACTGGCTCGGATCATGGGGAAGTCGCTGTTCGTCTACACCGGCGGACGGTATGGAGCGGCCTCTCCGGACAGTCCGCCACAGTTGCGGTTGGCCGAAGCGATGGCGTTCAACGATAACAACCTAGGCATGGTGGGCGATGTAACTCCCGAAGGTGTGTCGCTAACTCCCGAGGCTCGGCGCTATATCGAGTTCTTTCACGCTCATAACTCAGTGCTTACGGGGACTGAGTCGATAGCCGATGTCGCGGTGCTTCACTCGTTTCGCTCTGTCGAGTTTAATCCTTCAGAAGCACTGGTGAGCACGGTGTTGTTCGAACAGAGCCTGATTCAGGCCCGGATTCCGTTCCACATCATTCTGGATCGACATCTGCCGGATCTCGGCCGCTACAAGGTGCTGGTGATCGCAAACCAGGATGCCATGAGCGATGCGCAGGTGGATGCGGTACGGCGTTTTGTCGGGCAGGGCGGTGGACTGGTGATCACCGGCAACACCGCCACGATGACCGAGTGGCGCGTGCGCCGCCGCAGGCCAGCGTTCGACGGACTGGAGGGCCGGGTGGTTCGTGTCCCGGCAGTGACACCCGCCGTGGAGCCGCCCGCGCCGCGCCTGAATTACCGCTTTGACGGTGGATACTGGAAACTGCCCCGAAACCACGACGAACTCATCGCCGCTGTTCATCGTGCGGCCTCTGGCCGGCTATCGGCGAAGGTAGAGGCGCCGGCTTCGGTCGTCATGGAACTCGCCCAGAACAAATCGAGCGGAGCGCGTTTGTTGCACCTGGTGAACTACGACTTTCGTCATCCTGTCGCGGACGTTGCGGTAACGATGCCTGGGAGTGGACCGGCGCAAGTTGTGATTGAGAGTCCGGATTCCCAAGAGAGACAGACGCTGCGCGTCACGCCGCGGAACGGGGAAATGACGTTCCGAGTCCCACGTCTGGCCACCTACGCCCTGGTCACGATAACTCCATGAAGACCATCCACCTGGCTCCGATTGACTGGGTTGTTACCGTATCTTACCTGTTGATCATCACAGCGGTCGGGTTACTCGCCGGCCGCCGTGTGAAAGACACCGAGAGTTATTTTCTGGGCAAGCGGAGTTTCAACAAGTGGCTGATGATCGGACAGGCTTTTGGAACCGGCACGCACGCCGAGATGCCGGTATCGCTGGCTGGAGCGGTGTATACCATCGGGGTCTCGGGCATCTGGTTTCAGTGGAAGAACCTGTTTGCCACGCCGTTCTACTGGCTGTTCGCGCCGATGTTCCGCCGCATGCGCCGCACGACGACCGGCGAGGTGGTTGAGGATCGCTACGGGCCGTGGTTCGGCGCCATCTACACGGTGTTCGCGCTGGCCTTCTTCACGATCAACACGGCCAGCATGCTGAAGGGCGCGGGCAAGGTGATCAGCCAGGCGACCGGAGGCAACGTCCCGGTGAACCAGATCGTCATCGGCATGACCGTGGTGTTCATCCTTTATAGCTTCGTCGGGGGACTCATGGCGGCGGCCTGGACCGACTTCGTTCAAGGCGGGCTGATCATTGTTCTTTCGTTCCTGCTGATTCCGCTTGGATGGTCCGGTGTTGGGGGCATGGCGGGGATGCGGCAGGTACTCGAACCGCACCGTTTCTCGCTGGCCACTCCCGAAGGAATCGGGCCGTGGTTTATCGTGATGCTGACGTTGAACGGACTCATCGGAATCATGGCGCAGCCGCACATCATGGCGGCGGTGGGCACCGGGAAGGACGAGCAGGCCTGCCGCGTGGGCTTCCTGTACGGCACGTTCACGAAGCGCTTCTGCACGGTGGGCTGGGTGCTGGTGGGCCTGATGGTGTCGGCGATGGTGGCGCGCGGCGCGTACGGCGTCACGGGACTGCACGATCCTGAAGACGCGTTCGGATTTGCGTGCCGGCAGTTGCTGTTCCCCGGGGGCGTGGGCCTGCTCATCGCCAGCGTACTGGCGGCGAATATGGCGGCGTGCTCGGCGTTCATGGTGAACAGCGGCGCATTGTTCACGCGCAATTTCTATCGGCGGTACCTGGTTCGTTCGGCGCCGGATGGCCACTATCTGCTCGTCGGCCGGCTGAGCGGGCTCGGCATTACTCTGCTGGGCGTGGTGTACGCGGTGTTTCTGATCAAGCGAGTGCTGTACTCATTCCTGCTGACTGAGACGATGGCCACCTATGTCGGTGTCAGCCTGCTCGGCGGGATTATCTGGTCGCGCGCCAACCGCTGGGGCGCGCTGGCCAGCCTGACCGTCTCCATGGCGGTTAACTTCGGCATGTACCGGCTGCGCGGCCAACGACTCGATCACTGGGATCCGATGGTGTTCGGCGCGGCCCTGGTGGCCGGCGTTGCTGCGCTGATCGTGGTGAGTCTTGTCACACGTCCTGAACCTGTCGCGTCCGTGAAGGCGTTCTTTGAGAATCTCAGGACGCCGGCCACTGATCCCGGCCTGCCCGGCCGGGCCTTGCTCATTCCGAATCTGCTGCACCTCCGCCAGGGCGCACAGGGTGAGCCGTTGATGGATGCTTATCGCGTCGATCTGACTGGTCTTGCTACGGGCACTCTAATTGCCTTGGGAATGGTGGCTGCCGTATGGCTCCTGTTCCGGTTCTAGAGATCACTCATGACTCCTTTTGGAAACGACCCTCACAAGATTGCACGCTACCGTGCTTTTTGGAATCGCGACGCGGTGTCGCGTCCGCTCACGGGATTTACGATGATCGGCTGGTTCCCGCTTGACGAGTTCGCCGCCGCACGGGCCTGGGGCACGGACGGCTATGTTACGCCAGAGATGGTGGACCCGGAGGCGTTTCTCGACGACCACCTGCGGATGCTTCGTGAAGGCGAGACGATGGACGACGATTTGATCCGCGGGGCCAGTCCCGCGCTGGTGGCGCTGCCGTGGCTTCCCGCGATGCTGGGCTGTCCGCTGCGCCTGCTTCCCCAGAACGTGCTCGGCGAAGAGCGTCGCCTGTCCTGGGAGGACGCGCTGAGTGTCCGGCTGGATCGCGAGCATCCGTGGTTCCGGAAGTACATGGAGTTTGCGGGAGTCCTGGCGCGCGCCGCCGATGGCCGTTTCCCGGTCAGCCACTCGCCCGACCTTGGACCCACGGACCTGCACGCGGTACTGCGCGGGCATGGCGAGAGCATTCTCGACCTGGCCGATGAGCCCGAGAAGTCCAGCCAACTGCTGTGGCGCGCCGGGGAGATTTTCCGCGAACTCACCGAGGCTATTTGGGAACGGCTCCCGCTATTTCATGGGGGATACTTCGACGCGCAGTATTCGCTGTGGTCGCCCGGTCCGATCGTGCGCATGCAGGAGGACGCCACCGCTGTCTACTCGCCCGGACTGTACCGCCGCTTCGTTCAGCCAGTGGACCGGATGCTGGCGGCGCACTTCGCGTCGAGTTTCATCCATCTGCATTCGACGTCCATGTTCCTGCTGGATGCGATTCTGGAGATCGAAGAAATCCGCTGCTTCGAAATCAACAATGATGTCGGCGGGCCGCCGCTCACCGCGATGGTCCGCTACTTCCGCCGCGTGCAGGAGGCGGGCAAGCCGCTGCTCATCCGCGGTTCGTTCCAGCCGGATGAGTTGCGGATGCTGATGGACTCACTCGAGCCGGCCGGCTTGTTTTTGAATATCATGGTCAGCGGCATGGAGGAAGTGGAATCACTCAGGCCGATCGCAGGCTTGTGATCAGGAGATGATATGACCCGAAGGCAGTTACTCACGGCCGCGGCGGCGATCCCGCTGGTTTCGAAAGCCGCGCCGTTCCGTACCCGTACTCATCCGCTCGAAGGCATTCAGCGGGAGAATCTGAAGATCACCGATGTGAAGGTCACAATCATGTCCTATGAACTGAAGGACAAGTCGTGGGTGACCGCCACGCAGTTGATTTGGAAGTCCGACGCGGTATTGGTGGAGGTGTTCACCGATAAGGGGATCGTCGGGATTGGAGAGTCCAGCCCGTATGGCGGGCCGGAGTTCCTGAAGTCGACGATCGAGCAATCCATCAAACCCGTGCTTCTCGGGAAGAATCCGTTCGACGTGGAGTACCTCACCACGGCCTGGGCCGGTCAGCGGCAGAGTTACGCCGCGTGGGCCGGTGTGAACGCGGCATGTTGGGACATCATCGGCAAGGCCCGAAACATGCCGGTGTACCGGTTGCTCTCGACGGACGCAGAACCGCAGACGCGGCTTCGGATGTACGCGTCCGGGGGCGTCGAATACGCGTGGAACAAGCGGCCGCAGGACCTGGTGGATGAAGCGATCCGCCACAAGGAGGAAGGCTACACCGCTTTCAAATTCCGCATCGGGACGGAGTGGAAGTACAGCGGAATGACCATGGGTAAGTACATTCCGTGGGTGCGGAAGATCCGGGAAGCAGTGGGACCGGGCATGGATCTCATGCAGGAGAGCAACATGCGTCTCTCACTGGATGAATGTCTGGAGTTATGCCCGGTACTCGAGGAGCTGGGCTTCCTGTGGTTTGAAGAGCCAGTGAAAGCGTATGAGCCGGGGGCGTTGGAGAACCATCTCAAGATCCGGCAGGCGCTGAAGAAGGTGAAGGTCTCGGGCGGCGAGAGTCGCGGGACCCGGTTCGACTTCAAGGAGTGGGTGGATCGCGACGCTTACGACATTGTGCAGCCGGACGCCAATGTGACGGGGCTCAGCGAAGCCTGGTATATCGCGCGTATGGCCCATCTTCGCGGCAAGCCCTGCTGTCCGCATAACTGGCACGGCGGCCTTACCACTATGGCCAATGCCGCGCTGGTGGCCGCCATCCCCAATCGCCTGGTGTTGGAATTGAACCAGACCTTCAACCCTTTTAAGGAAGAACTGTTCAAGGATCCGTTGGTGGTCCGCAAAGGGTACATGCAACTCCCCGATAGGCCCGGCTTTGGTATGGAACTCAAGCCCGGCGTGGCTGCGCGATTTCCGTTCATTCCGGGCAATTACTGGAAGCGGAATCCGGATTTCCCGGAATAACCGGCGGATACATCGTTCGTTACTTGGAAGCGCCGGCGCTTGCGGTGTGTTGCGGGACCGTCCAGAGATACAACCGGTGGCTCAGGTAGGTGTTCTCGTCGTCGCTGCCCACCGTCATCTCCTTCTCGGGCTTCCAGTCACCCATGTCGAAGGTGTTGGAGACCACGCGCGTGCCCGGCTTGAGATCCTTCAGCAACTTCGGCCGGAGTTTCAGGTTCACGCTCGAGAGCAGAAACAGCGTTACCACTGAAGCCTCATGGATGTCGGCTTCGAAAAGGTCGTTCTCTTCAAAGCGGACCAGGTCCTCAACGCCGGCCTGTTTGGCATTCTCCTGGGCTTCCTTGATCCGCACCGGATTGATGTCGATGCCCACGGCATGGGCTCCGAACTTTTTGGCGGCCGCCACGACAATGCGGCCGTCGCCGCAGCCGAGGTCATAGACGATGTCCGTCTTTTTCACGTCCGCCAGTTTGAGCATGGCCTCAACAGCCGCCTCCGTGGTGGGAACATACGGGACGTCCGGCTGGCGTTTGGGCTGCGGCTCCTGCGCGGCGGCCACGGAGGCCGCTAACAGAGTGACGAGGAGACAGGACGTTACATGGGACTTCCTGAGCAACATGAATCACCTCTGGTCTTAGAGGTTATCGCAAAAGGAAGCCGCATGCACTACGGTTGGGGTTACTACTTGGCTATCCCAACTTGACCCAGCAGCCAGGCATATTCAAAGGACTGTTCCTTCAAGCGGTCGTACCGGCCGGAGGCGCCGCCGTGGCCCGCGCCCATGTTGGTCTTCAGTAACAGCGGGCGGTTATCGGTCTTGAGCGTCCGCAAGCGGGCGACGTACTTGGCCGGTTCCCAGTACATTACCTGGCTGTCGTTGAGGCTGGTAGTGACCAGCAGCGCGGGGTAGGCGCGCTTCTCCAGGTTGTCGTAGGGGCTGTACGTCTTCATGTAGTCGTAGGCTTCCTTCTCATTCGGATTGCCCCACTCCAGGTATTCGCCCACGGTCAGCGGAAGACTCGCGTCCATCATGGTGTTCATCACGTCCACGAAGGGGACGGCGGAGTGGACCGCGTGGAACAGGTCGGGACGCATGTTCACGACAGCTCCCATCAGCAGGCCGCCCGCGCTGCCGCCTTCGATCACTAAACGATCGGGCGAGGTCCACTTCTCTTTAACCAGGTATTCGGCGCTGTCGATGAAGTCGAGGAAGGTGTTCTTCTTCTTCATCAACATGCCGTCATCGTGCCAGGTCTCGCCCATGTCGTCGCCGCCGCGGATGTGGGCGATCACATAGGCCATGCCACGGTCCATCAAGCTGAGCCGGTTGCTGCTGAAACTGGCCGGCATTCCAATTCCGTACGAGCCGTAGCCGTACAGGAACAGCGGGGACTTACCGTCGCGCTTGAAGCCTTTCCTGTACACCACCGACAGCGGAATCCGGACTCCGTCCCGCGCCGGAGCCCACAACCGTTCCGAGACATAAAGCGAGGGATCGTAGCCGCCCAACACTTCCTGCCGTTTGAGCAGCGTGCCGCGACGCGTCTCCATGTCGTAGTCGTACACGCTCTGAGGAGTCACCATACTCGTGTAGGTATAGCGGAACGTTCGCGAGTCGTACTCCGGCGTGCCGCCCGGGAAGGCCGAATACACGGGTTCGGGGAAGGTGATGCTGTGCCATTCGCCGGTATGGAAATCGTGCACCCGGATGCGGTTCAGCGCCTCGTGCTTTTCCAGCACAACGGCGAAGTTGCGGAACAGATCGATGCCCTGCACCAGCACGTCCGGTTGATGGGCAATGAACGGCTTCCAGTTGGCCGGCTCGGGCGCGTTGTCCGGCGCGGTCATGATCTGATAATTCTTTGCGTTCCGATTCGTACGGATGTAGAACAGGCCTTCGCGATGCTCGATGTCGTACTTATGCTTCTTCTCGCGCGGCAGAAAGACGTGTAACTCGGATTGCGGCTGGGAGGCCAGCAAGTAACGGGCTTCGGTGGTGTCGGTGCTGCCGATCTCGAGCACCACGTAGAGCTTGTCCTTGGTGCGGCCCACGCCGATCTGGAATAACTGGTCTTTCTCCTCGTACACCGGTTCCGATTGCGCCGCTCCCAGAGTATGCCGGAACAGGTGATCGGAGCGCTTGGTCACCTCGTCTTCGGTAGTGAAGAAGATGGTGCGGTTGTCGGACGCCCAAGCTACCGAGGTTACGCGCGCGGCCGCATCGGGCAGAGTCGCACCGGACCGCAGATCCTTCACATGAAGCGTGTACTGCCGGAAGCCGGTGGTGTCAGTTGTGTAAGCGAGCAGATTCTCGTCGTCGCTAACATGGAACGCACCCAGCCCGAGAAACGTGTGTCCCTTGGCGAGTTCGTTCAGATCCAGCAATACCTCCTCGGGCGCTTCCATGTTGCCCTTGCGGCGGCACTGGATTTGGTATTGCTTGCCTTCCTCGGTGCGCGAGTAGTACAGATAGTTGCCGCGACGCACCGGAACGGAGAGGTCGGTCTGCTTGATCCGCCCCAGCATCTCTTTGTAGAGAGCGTCGGCGAAGGGCTGGACGTCCTTCGTCATCGCCGCGGTGTAGGCATTTTCGGCTTCGAGGTACTGGATCACTTCGGGATTCGATTTCTCCCGCAGCCAGTAATACTGGTCAACTACGGTGGCGCCGTGGCGCACCTCGCGGTGGTCCGCGCGTTTGGCAACGGGCGGTTCCACCTTTGTTTCGGCTGGGCTGACGGGTGTCAGGCTCAAGACCATAACTCCCACGACGGCGCAGGGCAGGGAAGGCATCCCAGGGACTCCTTGATTGATCGGCTAGCGAGACTCACTGATGTTCATTTTCCCGCATCCGCCGGGCGTTTGGAACTCGACTCGTCACACGGAGGGGCGCGATCAGCGGCAACCCGCGCCGCAGCGATTCGCATCCGGCGCGCGTGAGCACCCCGAAATCGTCTTGCGGCGCGAGGGCTCGTCAATCTGAACTTGACTCGCATAATCCCGCCGCTGTAAGCTAAGAATTCTTGGTATGGGACGCAAGGCGCAAAAGAACGATTCGTTGCCCGGTTCACTGGACATGTTGATTCTGCGGACGCTGTCGCGACGCGATCTCCATGGATACGGCATAGTCCAGTTCATTCAACAATCGTCCGGCAATGAGCTGCTCGTCGAGGAGGGCTCGCTGTACCCCGCTCTCCAGCGGCTGGAGCTAAACGGCTGGATCGACGGTGTCTGGGGAGTGACGTCGAATAATCGGCGGGCGAGGATCTACAAGATCACGGCGGCTGGCCGCAAACAGCTGGCCGTTGAAACCCGGCAGTACGCCAAACTCACGCTGGCAATCGCGCGCGTGATGGGAACGGAGTGACGGCCGTGTTTCGACGGCTGAGGTATTGGATAGAAAGCGCCAGGCGCAGCGAGGCGCTCGGTGAGGAAATGGAACTCCACCTTGCGGAGAAGGCTGCGGAACTCGAAGCGGACGGTATGGCGGCGGATCGCGCCCGGGCTGAAGCGCGCCGGCGATTTGGCAACGTCGGACTGAAGCAGGAAGAGTCGCGGGAGATTTGGATGACACGGTTTTTGTCGGAACTTGGCCAGGATATCCGCTATAGCTTTCGGACCATGACCGCTAACAAGGCATTCAGCGCTCTGGCGGTGCTGTCGCTGGCGCTCGGCATCGGGGCCAATACGGCGATCTACAGCTTGATGGAGTCGATTCTCTTGCGCTCGCTGCCGGTGGCCGATCCCGAGTCGCTGGTGGTCTTGAATTGGCATAGCCAGCCACCCCAGGACGCCAACAAGGACTGGGTCCACGTCGTGCACGGGATACAAGGCGTTTTCTGGCCGGGCGACAAAGGCGCCCTGGTCAGCGGGATTTTCCCGTACGCCGCGTTGGAAACGCTTCGCCAGGAGAATCCCGTCTTTTCCACGGTCTTCGGATACTTCAACGGACGAAACCGTACTCTGGCCGTCCGCGGGCAGGCCATGAGCGCCAGCACGGAGTACGTCACCGGCGATTATTTCCGCGGCTTGGCCGTGTTACCGGCCGCGGGACGCCTAATCGACTCCGAAGACGACCGTCCAGGCGCGGCTCCGGTGGCTGTAATCAGTTTTGCTGCGAGCCAAAATCGCTTTGGAGGACCGCCGAATGCAATTGGGCAGTCGATTCTCGTCAATAGCACTCCCTTCACGGTGATCGGCGTCGCGCCGCCGGAATTCTTCGGAGTGGACCCTGCGGCCTCGCCGGAGCTCTACCTTCCGTTGCACACGAATGTGCTGGTAGACGGCGCCGGAACGGCTCGCATGTATAGCGACGAGAACTTCTACTGGATCGAAATTATGGGCCGTCTGCGTCCTGGCGTAAGCGTGGCCCAGGCACAGGCGGTGCTGGCTCCCCGGTTTCATCGATGGGTGGCCACCACCGCGAAGACCGAAGGTGAGCGCGCCAAACTGCCCGAGCTGCTTCTGAATCCCGGCGCCGAGGGTCTGGGTAGCTTGCGCCGCCAGTATTCGAAACCTCTATACGTGCTGCTGACGATGGTGGGATTGATCCTGGCGATCACGTGCGCGAACATCGCCAATCTGCTACTGGCAAGGGGCGCCGCGCGACGCCGCGAAATGGCTGTCCGGCTCAGCCTGGGAGCTGGACGGTTCCGCGTCGTGCGGCAGTTGCTTACCGAGAGTGTGATGCTGGCTTCGTTCGGCGGCGCAGCAGGCGTCTTGTTTGCGATCTGGGCCGTGCGATCGCTGACGTTTCTATTCTCCAAGGGGCAGGAAAACTTCACGCTGCACGCGGAATTGAACTGGCACGTGCTGGGCGTAACGGCGGCGCTCTCGGTGGTTTGCGGCCTGTTATTTGGCCTGGCTCCGGCAATCCAGTCGACGCGTCCGGACGTCATGCCCGAGCTAAGGAACGGCCGCGGGGGCGGACCGCCCCGCCGTGCGCAGCACGTTCTGGTGGTCGCCCAAATCGCGATGTCATTTGTCATCCTGGTCGCCGCGGGTCTATTTGTCCGGACCCTCGACAAGTTGCACTCCGTCCAACTGGGATACGCCCGCGAAAACATCCTTCTGTTCTCGTTGAATGCCCGCCAGGCCGGGCATCGCGACCCGGAAATCACGACGTTCTACGCGGACCTGCGCAAGCGCTTCGAATCGATCCCCGGAGTGAGCAGCGCGACGCTTTCCCAATCCTCGATCATCAGCGCCGGCCATGCCGGGAAGACATACAGGGGGGCAATGAAGATCGGCGCTGTTACGATCGAAGGCGCACGCGTAATGACCATCGGACCGCGTTTCCTCACGACGATGCAGATTCCGATCCTGGCCGGGCGTGAGATTGACGACCGCGACCAACCGGGTTCCACACCGGTTGCAGTGATCAGCGAGCGACTGGCGCGGACTTATTTCGGGAACGAGAATCCCGTGGGCCGGCGTATCGCGTTAGTAGACGACAAGCGCGACGTCGAAATTGTCGGTGTGTCGGCTAATCTGCGGAACGGTGGTCTGAAAAGTGACGAGGCGAGTGCGATGACCGTGTTCGTGGCGGTCAGCCAGTTTTCTCCCGACCTGGTGACCTACGCGCTGCGCACCGCGGGTGATCCGCTGAGGTATGTTCAGAGTGTGCATGAGATCGTGCGGGAGGCAGATTCCCGTATACCGGTCACCAACGTGGTCACGCAGGCTGCGGAAATCGATCGGACGATCAACCGGGAACTCACGTTCGCGAAACTCTGCACGGTTTTCGCTGTTCTCGCTCTCCTGACCGCGTGCGTGGGACTCTACGGGACGATGTCCTACAGCGTTTCGCGGCAGGTTGGCGAGATTGGAATCCGTATGGCTTTGGGCGCGCAGCGCGGCGCCGTGGTATGGATGGTTCTCCGCCGCGTCCTACTACTGGCGGCGGTGGGTCTCGCGATCGCCGTGCCTGCCGCGTTGATCGCGTTCCGGCTTGTCAAATCGCTTCTGTTCAACACTCAGCCCAACGATCCGGGAACCCTGACGCTGGCCGGTGTCGTCCTCCTAGTAGCCGCGATTCTCGCCGGCTATGTGCCGGCAAGGCGAGCGTCCCGAATTGATCCGCTGGCAGCTCTGCGGCACGAGTAAGACATGGTCCTTCGTACCGCAACGAAGCGTCGCACATTTAGCACGCGCACGAGTGTGGCCCGGATGGTGCTGACGCACATAAATGGCCGTTTGGCCAGACAAGTTGACAAACCTCGGTTCGTAGAACATGCCGGTGAGGTGAAGAAATCTGAGCGTGCGAGGTGTGTCGATGATGGACGAAGACGATATCACTGGGAGACACGGGGGCGCCCACGGGTGGACGCCCCTTCGTCTTGAATCTTGCGACAGAAGGGAATCAGTGGGAGGGCTGCACGGGAGAGGGACGCCGGCCTTCCCGCTCGCCTTTGCGATAGAGAGCGTTCTTGATGCGGATTTCCACCGGCTCGGCATCACCGTCCCGTTTGAGCGCGACCAGGATTTTCGCGTAGATTCGAAGCAGCGGGTCCATTACTTCGTCCGGAGCCTTGGAGAGGTCGCCGATTTGGACCGCTGTCCGGTAGTGCTCCTCCGCTTCGGTCAGCTTCGCCTGCATCAGGAGCATGCGCCCGGCCTGATTCAGACTTCCCAGGTGCATTTTGAGACGCGACTCCAGCGCAGTGGCGGCAGCCTTTTCGGCCTCGTCGTAGCGTTGCTGGGCAGCAAAGAATTCCGCCATCTTGTCCAGCGTGAGGGCGGTCATCGGGTGGTCCGGGCCTCCGTGCGTCTCCCACAAAGCGAGCAGACGGCGATATAGCGGTTCCGCATCGGTGAACTTCTTCAAACCGAACTCGACGTAGGCCAGCGAATCGACTGCCGCGATCACCTCCGCGCTGCCGGGTCCGGTGGCTGCTTCACGCATTCTGAGGGCGCGAAACAGCAGCGGTTCCGCCTCCGCATATTGCGCTCCGTCACGGTACACCGCCGCCAGCGCTTCGATGGCCGGAAGCACCTGCGGATCGCCCGGCGAAGCGGCGTCCCACTCGTGAATGGCCCGCTGCAGTTGCCCGGTGGCTTTCTTGACGTCGGTTTTGTACACCAACAGCGCAGACGTTGTGAGATCGCGGGCGAGTTCCACGCGCGGCGAGGCCGTGATCCGTTCCCGGATTGCGATTGCCCTCTCGATGGTTGCAAGTGTTTCGTCCGAGTGGCCCTGAGCGCGCTGGATGGCGGCTAATTGCTCCAGGGTGGCAGCCAGGGCGAGGCTGTCCGGAGCGCATCGCTCCACCGCCTGTAAGAGCACCAGTTCCGCTTGCGCCAGATCGCCGGTGTCGCGGTAGACGGCGGATAGCAGTCGAAGAGTTTCGAGCACTCCAGCGTCTCCCTCCGCCGCGGCCGCGGCAGCCTCGGCGGCGGCCTTCAACTGGACCACCGATCCGGCGTAGTCATGTTTCAGGTACGCCTGTTTGCCATCCTCCAGCAGCGTCCGCCAGTCGGTGCCGGCAGAGGACTGAGTCTGAACGAGCAAACTTGTAGCTATTAAGATGCCGAGCAGCATTTGATTGCCCCCTTTTTCTGATCGAAGTAACTACTCGTACTCTTTGACAACGTCCAGGTACGGATTGTTCCCAACGTGTAGCGAGGAACGGAGCACACCGTTGATTCTCGATTGGGTTATGCTGGCGGAGTGTTGATTCGATGGCTCACGTGGCTCGGCGGTCATGAGTCCGCGATTCTGATTGCAGCCGGAGCGATCGCCGCGGGAGTGTTGGCTTTTGCGCTGTTGGCGAGCGAGGTGATGGAAGGGGAAACGACAGCCTTCGACAGGAAGGTGCTGCTCTCCTTGAGACGGCCTTCCGATCTTACACCGATCGGCTCACCCGCTATCCAGGAAGCCGCACGCGACGTCACGGCCCTGGGGAGCGTTACCGTACTCGGTCTGGTCACTGCGATCACAGCCGGTTTCCTGGCACTCGACGGTAAGCGGCGCATGGCCGCTTTTGTGTGCGGATCCGTCGTCAGCGGGCTGGTGATGAGCGCCATCCTGAAGGACGCATTCCATCGAGCGCGGCCCGATCTCGTGCCGCACGCGGTTTACGTATCGACGGAGAGCTTCCCGAGCGGCCACTCCATGATGTCGGCGGTGACCTATCTGACTCTCGGCGCACTGCTGTCGCGATCCCGGGAACGAAAGCGGATTAAAGCCTATTTTCTTCTACTGGCTGTCTTCCTGATGTTGATAGTCGGTTTGAGCCGCATCTATCTGGGCGTTCACTGGCCCACCGACGTGTTAGCCGGTTGGACCGCCGGTTCCGTCTGGGCTCTGCTGTGCTGGGTGGGCGCCCGATGGCTACAAGGTCATCGCGCCCTGGAGCGCGAATCGGAACACGCTTCAGAATCCGCTTGACCTGTCTACTACTTCAGGGTTGAGACTGGAGTTGTACGATGTTGACGGTCACCAAACTCGCTGAGAGCTGCGGTTTGAGCCGCAGTACCGTGCTGTATTACGAGTCGATCGGCCTGCTGCACGCATCGTCGCGCTCCGGGGCGAATTATCGCCACTACACGGAGAAGGATGCGGGCCGCTTGCGGCAGATCTGTGTTTATCGCGATGCCGGATTGAAGTTGGACGACATCCGCGTACTCCTGGACCGCCCCGAGAACGACCCTTCTTCGGTTCTGAAGCGGCGCCTGGAGGAACTGGACAAAGAGATCGGGCGGCTGCGGGATCACCAGATGTCAATCCTGAAGCTGCTTCGCACAAAGAGTTCGCTATGGAGACAAAAAGACATGACTAAAGACAAATGGGTAACTATCATGAAGGCCGCCGGATTCAATGAGACCGATATGCGGCGCTGGCACGTTGAGTTTGAAAAGTCCGATTCGGCCGAACACCAGCAGTTCCTCGAGTACCTGCATATTCCCGCCGACGAGATCGTCAAGATCCGAGAATGGAGCCGTCAGTAACTCGCAGCTTAAGAGGCAGGCGAAACCGCCTGCCCCACCTAATGTCCACAGATTGAACATGTTGGCACCTCATCCCGGTACGGAGGGATCGTCCGTTGTACCGGTACGATTCAATCGGCACGATGGAGGAAGCTGCGTAGATCGCTCTCGTTCACTGCCGGCTCGCCGGGAGCAACATTGCTCAGGCGTCCGGCCCTCATCCAGGTTTCCAATTCGTGCACGAGGCCGAATAGGTGGTCGAATGAGTGGACGATGAACAACAAGGGCTGATAATGATCAATTTCGAAGCCTTGGTTGATCACCCATTCCAACTGCACAGGATAGCGCTGCACTTCCGGGGAATCGATTGCATGCGCGATTTCGCCGTAGGAACTGAGCAGTCCGCTGCCGTAGGCTTTCAGTTCGCCCCCTGGCGAACGCATCAGGCCGAATTCGATGGTGAACCAGAAGAAACGCGCCATCGCCCGGATCATGCTGGTGAGACACGCAATCCGGGTCTCTTCGCCGCGGATGGCGGAGGCGAGTTCCGCGGCGGTGTGCGCGCATTCGCCGAAGCGGACCAGCGTTTGGGCAAACGCGCCGTCGGTATGCATGGGCACGTGGCCGGCCACGTCGTGAAAGATGTCGGGTTCGGGGAGGTAGTCCAGACGATCGGACCGGCGAATGGTGACCGTTGTGGGGAACTCGCGTCTACGCAGGCAATCGAAGAACAGGAACGCTGGGACGTACCCGCTCACGGCCTTGGTTCGAAAGCCGGTCAGGGGCATGAGAAACCGGTTCACGTCATCCAACCGGGGGATGCGTGCCGGATCGAGGGAGAGCGCGTCGATGCCATGGAGGAAATGCCGGTTCGCATAACGGCTCCACCGCGGCTGCATCCGGGAGTAGAGCTTGCGCCAGGCGTCGTGGTTCTCCGCAGAGTACAGTTCGTAAGGCTGGCGGATGTACAACTCGCCGTGGTTTCGGGCCTCTTCAACGAACGGCGCGTCACCTGTGGTCAGCCCGGTCTGGATGGTGGCAGGCATATTCCCTCCTGGCTGATCAATAGACGGCCACTACGGAATAGCGTTACACCACTTTAACGTGGTGTTGTATTAGACGGGGCGTTCAGAGAAGAAAAAGGCATCTTGAACGGTCACCGGGCCGTCCAAGGCGAGGTCCGGATCGGCGGTCAACCAATCCACAGGTACCTGCAGCAGAGCCGGCGGAAGTACCATGATCTCGGCCGCGTCCACGATTTTGGTGATGGATTGAATGAGGCTGTCGATTATGGGTTCCGATCCCGGCGGCAAAGTCACGGGCGCTAGCGCGTTGTCGCCGGTGACTTCGGGAACGAGCGTCGTGCCGTCCTCGAAATCCTCGCGGCGCGCGCCCCGCATCATGGCCACCGGCGCAACCAGGGACAGCGCCAGGACCAGGCCGATATCGCCTTGACCGGCGGGCGTCCGGTCGATGCGGTAATGGAATTCAGGACGGGTCGGGCTCAGGAAGTACAGGTAGTAGGATCGCGCCGGCTCATCGAGCAGAAGCACCACGCCGTCATCCGGATCTTCCGATAATTCCACCGGTTGTTCGGGAGGGCGCTCGAACACCACACGGACTCCTTTGATCCCGCGCAGTTTCCTGTCGAGTTTCGGATGCAGATCCCAGAACGCCGATTCCTGAAGCTGGAACATCTGAATCACTCCCTCCGGCCAGAGGTAATTGAGCAGATCCACCAGCGCCTTCGGAAGTTCCGGCCCCGCGGGGCGGCCCTTTCGCGAAGGGGTCTTTTTGGACGGCATGGGAGAATTCTATCTCGCCCGTGCTACGAACGCAGCAGAGCCGGGTAGTTGGCCTGCACCATGAGGATTAATTCGCCGAACAGCGTGTTGGCCCAGGCAAACCACGAACGGGTGAACTTCTTTGGATCATTCTGGTCAAACGACTCGTGGATGAAGCCGGTACCCGCGTGAGTGGATTTGAGAGTCGCCAGACAGGATGCGATCTCGGTCTGATTGCGACTGGTGAGAGCGCGCGTGATGATTCCCATGGGCCAGATCATGCCCAGTCCGGCGTGCGGCGAGCCGAGTCCTTCACCGGCCTTACCGCGGTAGAAGTACGGGTTGGAATCGCTGAGCGTCATGGTGCGAGTGTTCCGATAGACGGGATCGTCCAGTTCGCAGCACCCCAGGTAAGGAAGCGCGATCAAGCTGGGTACTCCGGCGTCGTCCATGAACAACTGGTTGCCGAAGCCATCCGCTTCGTACGCCCACACTTCACCGTACTTCGGATGGCGGGCCTTTCCGTAGACCGTGGCGGCTTCCTGAACCTCGGCCGCCAGGGACTGGCACTCGCGTGCGAAGGCTTTGTCGGGGAGTTCGGCAAGGTAGATATCCCGCAACTGATGGAGCGCCTTGACCGCGAACAGATTGGCCGGGATCAGGAACGGAAAGATGCACGCGTCATCCGAGGGGCGGAACCCGGAGTGGATGAGTCCACAGGGGCGCGTCGGATTTCCGTATCCGTCGTGATTCAGCGAGTCCGAGGGGACCGCCGTCACGCGTTGAAACCGGTAGGGCCCAGGGTTGTTGAATCGCTGCTGCTCCCTGAATGTCTTGACGATCAAGGTTGCGGCCCTTTGCCATTCCTGGTCGAAACACGAGGCATCGCCGGTCGCCTTCCAATAGCCGTGCGCGAGCCGGACAGTGTAGCAGAGCGAGTCAATCTCCCACTTCCGCTCGTGCAACTCAGGCTTCATGAGGGTACGATCCTTGGCCCACTGACTGCCGGTAGGTCCGAAGTTGAAGGCGTTCGCGTAGGGATCGATCAGTATGCAGCGGGTTTGACGGTTCACGAGTCCCGCCAGCATCGTCTTCAGCTTCTGGTCCTGTTTCGCCAGCGGCAGGTAGGGCCAGACCTGGGCCGTTGAATCGCGGAGCCACATGGCGTCGATGTCGCCGGTGATGACGAACGTATCGGGCTTGCCGTCGATCTGACCGGTACGCACGGTGGTGTCGAGGGTGTTGGGGAAGCAGTTCTCGAACATCCAGGCAAGTTCGGGATCGCCGACAGAGGACTTCACCCGGCGGATGGTGGCTTCCACCGCTTCGCTGGTGAATTTACGCTGGGCCGGTGCGGGGCGGCGGGAAGGATAGGGGGGCTGGGCGGAAGCGCTTCCGGAGGCGGCGAGCGCGGCGGTGAGGAAGGTTCGTCTCGTGTGCATGGATCCATCGTATGTCGTTCGGGGCCGGAGGGCGCGCGTGCGGCGGGTCGCGGGAATACGACGTTAGTTGGCCTTGCAGTTATGAGCGGCGCTGATCTCCTGGATGCGTTTGAGAAAGACGTCGGTCCATTCGTTGAGGGCCGCGTCTTCGGCGTCGTGTGCGCCGGATGCGCGCAACCTCTGCAACTGTTTCTGGTCCATCATCTGGAAGCGCGCTGTTCTGAATATGGACTTCACGGTGTCGTGGTCGAGGCGGGTCAGCCGCTTTACCATCAGTTCCCGCGCTGCCTCGAGCACCCGCGGGTCGCCTCCCTCCGGCGCTCGCAGTTCGCAGTTGCCCGCATTCTTGAACACTGTCTGGGGCTGCCAATCTTTGAAACTGCCTCGGGGGTTGGTGCCGAAGAGATCGAGGCCTCCCTTCTTTTTGCCGAAGGTAGAGCCGAGGTCCTGGGCGAAGATCATGGGCTGCTTGCAGACTTTGGGCTGGCCGGCCGTTTCCGGCTTCCACTCGGCGCAGGCCAACCGGTTCTGCACGTCGATCGCATTGTGGTAGAAAATGAGCCCAAGGGCTAACCGGTAGGCGTCATATCCGACACGCTGCTCGTTCGTCCATTGCCCATTGGAGTAGAACCGGGCCGCATCGGCCCACGACCACGTCTCGTCGTCGGGGTCGATCGGATCCCATTCCAGCTCTCTCTCCAGGCTAACCACTTTGAAAACCACCGGCGCGTCCTTCAGTGACGCCTTATTGTCGGATTGATTGGAGCCGAAGGGGTCGGCCGAGCAACCGATGCAAGCTGCCGAGGCGGCCGGGTACACATGATCGGCGGGGAATCCCAGCAGCCACATGATTCGGCTGGCCGCAACTTCGGTAAAGACTTCGTTGTAGCGGATGTTGTGGTTCGGGTAAGGGCGGCTTGAGATACTTCACCTTCACGCGGTCTGCCTTAATCTCGTGCTCGTTCTTGTCGTCATCCCGTGGGTAAAGAGACGCGCGTTTCTCGCCACCGTCGCCGGGTTTCACCACGACCTTGACTTCGTCCACCTGGATGGGTTCGCCCTTCTTGTTTTGAAAAGCGCCGTCCGGCTTCATAAGCCAGAGCTGAAACTTCAAACTCTCGCCCTTGATCTTTTTGAAGGCATAGTGAGGTCGAAAATAACCGCGCACATCGTCCGTTTCGATGAAGTAAAGGAATCGAGACTGCTCGGGATGCGCCGCATCGAAGCCGGGGCCATTCGCGAGTTGGGCCGGCGTCAGCGTAGGCTGGTCCAGCATCATGCCGCTCGACTGAACGCAGGGCAGCGTCTGCTTTTTGTCGATCTGCTTCGGGACCTCGCAGCCCTCCGGTGGCGCGGCACTAGCGGTGGCGGCGATAACGATTGACAGCATTACCGGAAATGCAAAGCACCGTTTGTGTGTTGGTTCATGCACGGCAGCGAACCGAGGCAGTATTTTGCCACAGTTTTTCCGTTCAGTCAAACTATTTCAAGCTTGTCTCGGCATGGGTGCCGAGACGGCACGCAAGAGTGCGTGCGCCACAATGTTACATGGGCGGTGACACCACCCCATAGTTGAATCCTGATTGGTTATCGGGGAATCAAACTGACTGCCGGGTCAGTCTCACTGGTGACCTATGAAGCTTTGTCAAGGATTGTTCTTATTGCTTGTTCCGGCGTTGCTGCTTTTAGCCGGGTGTGCCTCGAAAGCCGAATCTCAAACGCAACCGCCTGCGCCGATGGTGGAAGTAATCAGTGCCGTTCCCTCGGACGCCGACATCTACACGGAATATCCGGCTCAGACGTATGCGCGCAATATGGTGGATGTCCGCGGCCGGGTGGAGGGCTATGTCGAGCAGTGGCTCTTCCGACCCGGCCAGCAGGTGCAGGCCGGCCAGCCGCTCTATATTCTCGATCTGCGTCCTTTCCGCGCCCAGGTGCAGCAGGCACAAGGGAACCTGAAGCAGAGTGAAGCCGATCTGACCTTCGCCCAGCGCCAAGTCTCACTTCTTCAGGCCGAGGCCAACCTGGCGGCATCCCAATCCAACCTGGTCAAGGCTCAACAGGACTATGAGCGCCTGAAGCCCTTGGTGGAGGCGGACGCCGCCGCCAAACAAGACCTGGATGCGGCGATCGCGGCGCTACGCTCGGCCGAGGCTTCGGTCCGAGCCAATCAGGCAACCGTGGAGCAGACGCGGCTGACCACCGTGACACAGGTTCAATCCACAGAGGGAAAGGTTCACGCCCAGCGCGGGGCGCTCGAAACCGCCGAACTCAACCTGCGATATGCAACGATCCAGGCGCCCATCGGAGGGCTGATCGGGGACACGCTGGTACCGGTGGGCGGATTGGTAAATCCGAACGCCGCCCAGCCACTTACCACGATCGTACCGCTCGATCCTATCTGGGTGCGATTCAAAGTCAGCGAGGCGCAGTATCTCGAACTCAAACGTAACCCGGCTCAAGAGGGGCCTCGCCTGGAACTGATTCTGGCCGATAACTCGCGATTCGCGCATACCGGCAAGATTACGAATACCCTGAACCAGGTGGATCCACGAACCGGCACGCTGGAAGTGCAGGCCGAGTTTCCCAACCCGCAGCACCAGCTACTGCCGGGCCAATTCGGGCGGGTCCGATATGTGGCGGAGCACCGAACGGGAGTCATCCTGATTCCGCAGCGAGCTGTCCAGCAGAATCAGAGCGTGCAAACGGTCTACACCGTGGGTCACGACAATGTGGTGGAAGCCCGCGGCGTGAAAACGGGTCCGCGCGTCGGCGAATCCTGGCTGATCGAGCAGGGTCTCAAACCCGGTGACCGGGTCATCGTCGAAGGCCTGCTGACCGCTCGTCCCGGGAGCCCGGTGAATCCTGTTCCATTTAAAGAGACACCAGCCGCGGCGAGTTCCGAGAAAGCAGAATAATCCATGGCGCGTTTTTTCATTGACCGTCCGGTCTTCGCGATTGTTGTCGCTATCGTTATCGTTCTGCTTGGCGCGGTGACGATCCCGAGTCTGCCGATCGCCGCATACCCGCAGGTGGTTCCGCCTCAAGTTCAGGTTGTGGCAAACTACCTGGGCGGCAATGCGCAAGATCTCGAGAAAACCGTCGCCCAGCCCATCGAGGAACAGTTGGTGGGGCTCGATGGGATGCTGTACTACCAGTCCACCGCCGCCAACAGCGGCCAACTCACCATCAATATCACTTTCAAGCTGGGCATTAATCCGGATATCGCCACGGTTCAGACGCAGAACCGGGTGAACGTCGCGCTGCCGCGGCTGCCTCCGGAGGTTCAGCGGCAGGGGGTGACGGTAAAGAAGGTATCCACCGCGTTCCTAATGGCCGTCGGGTTGGTCTCCAGCGACAAACGCTACGACTCGCTGTTCCTCACCAATTACGCTCAGATCAACCTGGTGAACCAACTGGGGAGCCTGCCGGGAGTCGGAGAATCGCGTCTCGCGTCGCAGCAGGTGTACTCGATGCGCGTGTGGCTGAATCCCGACAAGATGACCGAGTTCGGCATCACAGCGACGGACGTGAACCTTGCCATCCAGGCCCAGAACCGACAGAATCCGGCCGGCGCGATCGGACAGCCGCCCGCGCCCAACGGCACCGATTTCCAATACGCCGTGACGGCGCCGGGGCGCCTGACCGATCCCTCTCAATTCGACGACATCGTGATCCGGGCCCGGCCCGACGCTTCCTTGCTGCGGGTCCGCGATGTGGGCCATGCCGAGTTGGGCGCTCAGACCTACAGTGGCTTCAGCCGTCTGAACGGCCGGCCGTCGGCTAACGTGATCGTCTATCTTTCTCCGGGGGCTAACGCCGTCCAGACCGCGGACTCCGTGATCCAGTATGTGGAGAGCGTTAAGAAGACGTTCCCCGCGGGCATCAGTTATATCATTCCGTATAACTCCACGATGTTTGTCCGCGCGGCCATCAAGGACGTACTGCAGACCTTGTTGGAAGCAATCGGGCTGGTGATTCTGGTAGTCTTCGTCTTCCTGCAGAACTGGCGCGCCACACTCATTCCGCTACTGACGGTGCCGGTGGCGGTGATCGGCACTTTTGCGCTGTTTCCCGCACTCGGGTTTTCCATCAACATCACCAGCATGTTCGGGTTGGTGCTGGCGATCGGCATCGTCGTGGATGACTCGATCGTGGTGGTGGAAGCCGTGCAGCGCCATATCGACGAGGGGATGGCGCCCCGCGAGGCGACTGATCCGGGCGCTGGAAGAAGTGTCGGGGCCAGTAGTCGCGATTGCCTTCATTCTGGCGGCCGTGTTCATCCCTGTAGCGTTCATCGGCGGCATCAGCGGAGAAATCTACAAGCAGTTCGCCATTACGATCGCAGTATCCGTGCTGCTCTCGGCGTTCAACGCACTGTCGCTGAGCCCGGCATTGGCGGCCCTGTTGCTCCGTCCACACAAGACGTCGTCAGGTTGGCTGTCGCGACCCTTTACCTGGTTCAACGACACCTTCACGTGGACCACGAACCGGTATCTCGCGGGCGTGGGTTTCCTGATCCGCCGCGGCGCCATCGCCGTAGTGGCGCTGGTCGTCATCACCTTACTCACCGTAGGTATCTTCAAACGACTGCCCGCGGGCTTTCTCCCGGCCGAAGACCAGGGCGCGTTCTTTGCCTCGGTGCGATTGCCGGATGGCGCGTCCACCGAACGCACGGATGCCGCGTGCCGCAAGATCGAACAGGCGGTCGGAAAGATTCCTGGGGTGGCCACGTTTTTCGTCCTCGGCGGATTGGATATCGCCACACAGACGTCCAATTCGAATGTGGCCACCATCATCGCCACACTGAAGCCGTGGGACGAGCGCACTTCCAAAGAGACCCAACTGGACACCATCCTGGCCAATGCTCAGCGCGCATTTGCCGGTGTTCCGGAAGCGTTCTCGTTCGCCTTCGGATTGCCTCCCATACTGGGACTTAGTCCGACTGGCGGGTTCCAGTTCATGCTGGAGGATCGGGCCGGGTCGGACATCGGGTCACTCGCGCGCGCGGCTGACACGCTGGTGGCGGCTGCCCGAAAGCGTCCCGAATTAGCCAACGTGATCAGCACCTTCCGTGTGTCCGTGCCCTCCTACGCGGTGGAAATGAACACCGACAAACTACAGACACTGGGAATCAGCCTCACGGATGCCTATAACACCCTGCAAACCTTCCTGGGCGGTCTCTACGTAAACGACTTCAACCAGTTCGGCCACACTTGGCAGGTGCTGCTACAGGCCGAGCCTGGTTTCCGGCGCCAGCCCTCCGATATCGGCCGGTTTTATGTGCGAACCTCGCAGGGCGAGATGGTTCCGCTGTCCACGCTGGCTAACATCGCGCCAACAGGGGGGCCCGATGTTATCTACCGGTACAATCGATTTCGCGCAATCCAGATCCTCGGCGGACCCGCGCGGGGTTACGCGACGGGCCAAGCCACGCAAGCGATGGAAGAAGTGGCTGCGTCTCTGCCGCCCGGTTACGGTTTTGAGTGGACCGGCACAACCTATCAGGAAAAGCAGGCGCAGGGCAACGAGGGCGCCATCTTCGGATTCGCGGCTGTTCTGGTGTTCCTGTTCCTGGCCGCCCTATACGAGAGCTGGTCCATCCCGTTTGCCGTTCTTTTCGCCTTGCCGCTGGGAATCTTCGGCGCGCTGACGGCTGTTTTTCTGCGGTCGTACGCATATGACATCTACACGCAGATCGGCATCGTTACGCTGATCGGGCTTGCCGCCAAGAATGCCATTCTGATCGTGGAGTTCGCCAAGGACAGCCATGAGCAGGGCAAGAGCGTGCGCGAGGCCGCGCTGGAGGCTGCGCACCTCCGGCTGCGGCCGATCCTGATGACCTCATTCGCGTTCATTTTCGGAGTCTTTCCGCTGGTAGTCGCCATGGGCGCCAGTTCCGCCGCGCGACGCTCGCTGGGTACGGTCGTGTTCGGTGGCATGTTGACCGCTACGCTGCTAGCGGTCTTCATCGTGCCGGTTCTCTATGTTCTGATCGAGAGCTTCGTGGAGCGGCGACAGCCCGCGAGCGCGGAAGTGATCCGGTGCCGGAGGCTGCGGGATGAGGCGTCGTCTGCTGCTCGTGCCAGTAGTCCTGCTTTGCGGCTGCGCAATGGGGCCGAATTATCATCGCCCGGCGGTTCCGGTACCCGATGCATTCCACAATGCTCCGGTGAGCCCGGACGCCGCCGGCTCGATCGCGGATACCAAGTGGCAGACGCTGTTCGCCGATGACACGCTGAACCAGATCGTGTCCAAGGCGCTGGCCAATAACTTCGATCTGCGGATGGCGGCCGAGCGCGTTCAACAAGCCCGGGCGCAACTCGGCATCACTCACGCGAATCAGTTTCCGTTTCTCGACGTGCAGGCGGGTTTGACGGGGTCGCGGGGCTCGTCGGTCGGTTCCATCACATTCATTCCGGCCGGCACAAAGATCAATGCCGCCTACACCACGCTGGGCGCCGCACTCTCCTGGGAGGTCGATCTCTGGGGCCGGCTGCGGCGACTCACGGAAGCCGCCCGGGCCAATTACCTGGCCAGCGAAGAGGGCCGCCGCGCGGTGGAGGTTTCGCTGGTTTCGGATGTCATCGAGAGTTATATCGAGTTACTCGAGCTCGACTCCGAGTTGGATATCAGCCGTAAGACGGAAGCCACCGCGAAGGACAGCCTGCGGCTTGTGGAACTGCGCCACCAGCGGGGCGCTGCGTCCGAACTCGATGTCCGGCAGGCCGAGCAACTGCTGTACACGGCCAGCGCCCGGATCGCAGGCGCCCAACGATCCATCGCCCAAATGGAAGATCAACTCAGTCTGCTCGAAGGCAGCGTGCCCGAGGCGCAGCCGCGTGGGACGAGGAAGCTAGAAGATATTCCGGTTCCCGCCCAGGTCCAGCCCGGTCTGCCGGCCGCACTTCTGGCGCGCCGGCCCGATATCCGACAGGCCGAGCAGAACCTGGTGGCTGCCAACGCCCAGATCGGCGCCGCGCGGGCTCTCTACTTCCCTCAGATTTCACTCACGGCCTTCGCCGGCGGACAAAGCCGTTATCTCTCGGATCTCGCCACGGCCCCGGCCCGCGTTTACACCGTCGCGCCATCGGCGCTCCAGGCGATCTTCCATGCCGGGCAGATCCGGAACGAGGTGCGCCTGACGGAGGCGCAGCAGCGCGAGATGATCATCGCCTACCAACGTTCCATCTACACGGCTCTTCGTGAAGTTTCCGATGCGCTGGCCGGCTTTGATCGACTGCGCGAAGAACGGACGCAGCAGGAGCGCCTGGTCAATACGCTGGAAGACACCGTCCGGCTCTCGGACCTGCGCTATCGCGGCGGGTTGGACAGCTACCTGCAAGTTCTCGACGCACAGCGAAACCTGTTTTCCGGGCAACTGGCACTAGCCCAGTTACGGCTTCAGGAACGGGTGGCGTTGGTACAGATTTACCGCGCACTCGGGGGCGGCTGGAGTTAACCAGGAACCACTCCCTTACGGTCGTGGCTCGGTAAGTACGGTCGTGGCTCGGTAAGTCGTTATATTCGGTGAGTCGTTATATATAGGCGATGACGTCGATCTCGACCAATGAGTCGCCCGGGACCCATGCCGGCGCGACGGTGGTGCGCACCGGCGGCTCGGCGCCGAAGCGGCCCGCGAATACCTTATTCATCGCCGCGTAGTCTTCGGCCTTGGCCAGGTACACATTGCACTTCAGGCACTTATCCATCGATGAACCGGCGTTCTTCAACTCGGCCTCGATTTCGTCCAGCACCGTCTTCGTGTGCTCTTCGATGGTGCCTTTGTAGTGGGCGCCCTTGCCGGCGATGAATAGCAGGTTGCCGTAGGACACGGCACCCGAAAACAATCCCGGCTTGGCCGGCTTCGCGCCCTTGTAATGGACCTTCTTCTCCATCTTGGGCTCGGCTGCCTGTGCGGCGGCGCCACCCGCCATCATCGCGGCTGCTCCACGCAGCAGATTTCTGCGATTGCTCTTCTTTTCACTCATTTCCGTGTTTCCCCTTTTCTAAAATGATCGCCTTGATCAGGCCCGCATGTGCTGCGACTGAGCCGGCGGCTGATACCGTACGTTCAACTGAGGCGTCTCCACCCTCTGATAACTGCTTGCGCGCGAATCGAGACAAGCCTCCAGGATGCCGCTGGTCAGCAGCGTCCGCTCCACCGGGTACGGCGCACGGCGTGTGACGAACATCTCCTCGATCTTACTCACCAGGCACGCCGAGTATGTAACATTCGGCACCGGCGTCAAGAGAAACTGCGTGGACAGCGGTTTTGCGCGCCCGCGCAAGCGCGCGGCGAAGTTGAAATCCTTGACTGCGCCGTTCAACATCAGCAAGGTGACCCTGGTTCCGTCGCGGTATTCGATGAAGCACGCCACCGGCTTCTGGACTAACCGCGGCAGTACACCCGGAGCGGTGAGATCCTGTGTCCGTCCGTCCTGAATGGTGAGCCCCTGCGGCGAATCGGACCGTGACAGCGCGGAAGACAGAAGCTGCTTGGACCAGCGTCCCTCGCCGCCGGCCTTCCACACTGCTTCTCCTTCGAGCGTGTGCACAGCGCGTACACCGGTCTCGCCGCCGGTCCGGCGTTCGAGCATGCACTGCATGGCTTCGAGGGCGTGGAAACCCATGATGTCGGTTCCGCCTTCGCCCACCATCACGGCCTCCTCCACCTGCGCACCCGCGGGCATCTCGACATCGGGCAGCCGCCAGGTGACGGGCAGAGACGATCCGGCCAGCATGGGGAACTTCAGCCGCTTGCCCTGGTCTACCATCCACTTGGCCTTTTCGAAGCTATAGGACAGGTGTTTGTCATTGTAGACCGGCACGGCCCGGCCTGACTGGTCGAATACCTCGACGCACTGCTTGAAAAACTCGTAGCGGGGATAGGTGACCTGACCTTTTTCGTTCACCGGATAATCGCCGTGCTCGCCGATGATCAGCACCGCGTCGGCCGAGAGCTTTGCGGATCCACAGCGAAGGGCCTCGCCGATGGTGGGATACACCTCGAATCCGAACTCCTTGGCACGCAACCCACTCTGGTCGCCTTCGGGTTTCTGGTCGACATAGAGCGACACGACTTTCATGTTCGGCTTGTGCCAGGCGCCGGCCAGCGGATATCCGATGAGGAACCGGTCCACGATGTGCTGGGCGTGCGACAGGTAGCGGTAGACGGTGGTGACAACGGCAACGCGAATGGGATCGTCGGGCATGTTCAACTCCTCCAGAAGGTGGATTCCACCGGCGCCTTATACGCAATGGCGAGGTGCGGGGTGTCGAGACGCTTGCCGCCATCGTGCAGGCTGTCTACTCCGGCCGCCGTGAGTCCGGTGGTCAGCAACGTCCGCTCGATCGGATACGGCGGCTTGCCGGTGAGGAGCATGCGCTCGGTGTTGTTCACCAGCGGGCTGAAGAAGTTCGCGAGCGAAGTGCGAGCCGGCGGCATCGGAAGATATAACTGCGTGGAGAAGAGATCCTTGCGGCCGCGGAGCCGGGCCGCGAAGTTGAAGTCCTCGATGAGTCCACTCATCAGCAGCATGGTGCACTTGAGCCCGTCGGCGTGCTCATAGCGGTACGCCACCGGGTCTTTCACCATTCGCCGCATGTCCTCGATTCCGGGAAAGATGTCGTTGAACCCGTCGCGGCAGGGCTTCAGCGTGTGACTGCGGCAGAGCGCCGCGTCCACCAGGTCGCGCGGCCAGACGCCCTCCTGGTGGGCGGACCAGAACGCCTCGCCGCGATAGCCCTGCAGCCAGCGCACGCCGGATTCGCCGCCCCGGCGCCGCTCCACCATGCACTGGATCGATTCGAGCCCGTGGAAGTCATAGCTGTCCACTCCGCCGTAGCAGACGCAGACCGCTTCCTCGGGCTGAGCACCATCGGGAAACTCGACCGATGGGGTCCGCCAGGTGACTGGAAGGCTCGACCCGGCCAGGAACGGAATCTTCATGGCCCGCGCTTCGTCGTACATTTCGCGGGCCCAGGTCCAGTTCCAGGAGAGGTGTTTGTCACTGAACACGGGCACCACGCGCCCGCTCGTCTTGAACACATCAACCACCTGCTTCCAGAACTGATAGCGGGGATACTGGACCTGGCCTTTTTCGGTTTTAGGGTATTGTCCGTGCTCGCCGACAATCACCACTCCATCCACAGCGAGCTTGCTTCCGCCCAGCGTAAGCGCTTCAGCGATGGTGGGATAGATCTTCATCCCTGTGAACCGCCGCTCTCGATCGGCGCTCAGGTCTTGCGGCGGGCGCTGATCCACGTACAAGGACACCAAATCCATGGGCGGGTGGTGATATTCGCCGTCCCAGCCGTAGCCTTCCAGAAAACGGTCCACGATATGCTGCCCGTGGGAGAATTGCCGGTACACCGTGACGATCGCGGCAATCCTGGGACGGGCTGGGGCGGGGCTGCCCTGGAGCGCGGCCGGAACCAGAGCCGCGCCTTTGAGGAGATCTCGACGACTGAGCGCCATAGGGATATCATATGCGCACGGGGGAGCGCAGCGGGCGATCACTCGTCCTAACGGGTTTCACCGAGCGGCAGGTTCGGAAATCGTCATTCCGCGGACGCCCTGAGGCGGGGAGAGTAGCGTGCCGCGAGCGGTTTCGCGTCCGTCTTTTTCCGGCGGAGCGGACGCGGACGACAGTTGCACACAGCACTGTCCGGGCGAGCTTTCACCTGGCGGCCGGCCTTGCGGCCCTCAGCCAGGATGATCTCGATCCAGCGCTCCTCGTCCGACGTCACGGAATGGTCTCCTCGATATAGATACGAAGGAGCGAAGTTCGCGGTTCGACCCTTCCTAAGAAAGGACGCGCAAAGCCTGGGCCGGTTAGGTCACAGTTTCGTGAATGAATTGTGAATTCGGTGTGCTCCTGCCGTCGCCATAGGTTGGGCGCACCCTACAACCGGGCCCGCGCCACCGCCTTGCGCCAACCCGCGAAACATTCTTCGCGTCGTTCAGCCGGCATCCGAGGCTCAAACACCCGCTCGGGTCGCCAGAAGGCCTCGACTTCATCGGGGTTCCTGAAGAAGCCGGTGGCGAGCCCGGCCAGGTAGGCTGCTCCCAACGCCGTGGTCTCGATGTCGGCGGGCCTGACGATACGACATCCCAGAATGTCGGCCTGGAACTGCAGGAGGAAGTTGTTCGCCGCCGCACCGCCATCCACGCGCAACTCGGCCAGCCGTTCTCCGCTATCGGCCTGCATGGCGTCGATCAGTTCCCGCACCTGATATGCAATGGATTCGAGCGTCGCCCGCACGATGTGGGCGCCGGTGGTTCCAGCGGTGATGCCCGAGATGGTACCGCGCGCCGACGAATCCCAATAGGGCGCGCCCAGGCCCACAAACGCCGGCACCAGGTACACTCCTCCGGTGTCCGGCACGGACTCGGAGAGCGCCTCCGTGTCCGCTGCGTTCCGGATCAGGCCCATGCGATCACGAAGCCACTGCACGGCTGCGCCGGCAATGAACACACTGCCTTCTACAGCGAACTGGGCACGTTCGTCGGGGGAGGCGGCGCGCGTGGTGACCAGGCGGTTTTTCGACACCGGTTGGCGTCCGCCGGTGTTCATCAACGCGAAGCATCCGGTGCCATAGGTATTCTTGGATAGCCCTGGGCGAAAACACGCCTGCCCGAAGAGGGCGGCCTGCTGATCGCCCGCGATGCCCGCAATCGCAATGGCGGCGCCGAGATGTTCCGGCCGCGCCTCGCCGCTCACGAAACTGGATGGGATGATCCGGGGCAGCATGGAGCGGGGCACTTCGAAGATGCGGAGCAATTCGTCATCCCACTCGCCAGTGGCGATGTCCATCAACATCGTGCGCGAGGCGTTGGACGGATCCGTGACGTGCACGGCGCCGTTGGTGAGTTTCCACACCAGCCACGTATCGACGTTGCCGAATAGCAGGTCGCCGTTATCGGCCCGGGCCCGGGCGCCGGGAGTATTGGCCAGAATCCAGCGGATCTTGCTGGCCGAGAAATAGGCGTCGATGATCAGCCCGGTCTTGCGCTCGATGGCTGCAGCGTGCGCCGGAGGCGGACAGTTCGGCGCAGAAAGCAGCGGTGCGCCGGCATTGCCATACGATGGCGGGGCCAACGGGTTCCCCTGTGAGCCGATCCCACACGATGGTGGTCTCACGCTGATTCGTGATGCCAATAGCCGACACTTCGGATGCGGAAATCCCGGCCCTGGCCAGGGTCAATCGCGCGGCTTCGATCTGCGCGCGCCAGATATCGTCAGCTTCCTGCTCCACCCATCCCGGCTGCGGGTATCGGGTAGGAACCGGACAGGATTCCATGGCCAGGCGAATCCCGCGATTATCGTAAAGAACCGCACGGGCGCTGGTAGTGCCCTCGTCGAGCGAAAGTATAAAGGACATGCCGCCGCGATTTTATCGGGACAGGAGGGGCTTCGGCAACTCGTATAATGAATGCAGAATGTTCTTTCGTCGCGAGAAACCCCGCCAGCTTGCATTTTCCGACCACCTGGACAATCTCCGGAAGGCCGGGTTCACAGTGGAAGCCGAGAGTTCCGGCGCGCGGGTGAGCCGGGGCCGTTGTGCGGCTGTGCTGGAGGATCGCGGGACCGATCCGCCCCATGTGAACAAGGCCGGCATCCTGGTGGGCGTCGAGATCGGCTATGCGGTGAGCGGAGGCTTTCAGAGCTTCGTGCGCACGGCTTCCGGAAAGGTGGAGCCGGCGTTGGCGCGAGACCTCAAAGCCCTGCACGCGTTCGAAGAGGATCTGAAGGAGGCGCTGGGACTCACGAGTTTGTACAATGAGTCGCTCGGCACTACCTTCGATCAACATATGTACGATCGCGTAGTGAATCGCGACGTGGGCCAGAAAAAACCCTGGGAGCGCAAGCCCGCAGTCCTGTAGCGTTTTGGTCCCTGGATTCTTGATGGGATTCTTCTTCAGGAGTCTGCGCTCACTGGCGGCCATGGTCGTGGCTGTGATTGGCCTGTCCGCGGTGGCTTTTGCGCAAACCGACGAGATTCAAGTTTACGATGGCTCGATTGCCGAGCGTGGCGTGTTCAACCTCACGTGGCACAACAACTTCACCCCTATTGGAATCAAGACACCGGCGTTTCCGGGTGGCCTGATCACCGACAAGTCACTCAACGGCGTCACAGAATGGGCCTATGGCGTGACCGACTGGTTCGAAGCGGGGTTGTACCTTCCTCTTTACAGCGTCTCCAAGGACCGCGGCCCTACCATCAACGGCGGCAAGATACGCCTGTTGTTTACCGCACCGGATGCGGACAAGCGCAAATTCTTCTATGCCGCCAATTTTGAATTCAGCTACAACGCCCAACACTGGGACCCGCGGCGTTTCACATCCGAAATCCGACCTATCATCGGCTGGCATCTGAATCCGGTGGACATTATTGTGAATCCTATTCTCGATACCTCCTATACCGGCGGGGTGAAGAGTCTGGAGTTCGCGCCGGAGACGAGAGTCGCCTATAATTTGTCTCCCAAGTGGGCCGTGTCCATCGAGGAGTATGCCGGTCTGGGTCCATTGCGGGAGTTTTACCCGTCAGGTGAGCAGTCGCATCAGTTGTACGGAGTGGTGGATCATCGCGGCAAGGTCGTGGAGATCGAAGCAGGCGCGGGTTTCGGTCTCACCAGCGCGTCGGATAAAGTGACTCTGAAGTTGATGCTCGCGTGGGATTTCAACTCGCCACGAAAGCACTGAGGCGCAGCTACTTCCCGAACCACCGCAGCGGGGCCTCGGTCAACCAGGGCAGGTAGGTGATGAGCAGCACGCTCGCGAACAGGATCCCCAAAAACGGCAGGGTCGCCCACATCAGGTAGGTCATTGGCTTTTTGAACCGGTAGGCCGCCAGGAACAGGTTGATCCCCACCGGCGGGTGCAGGTACCCCAGCTCCAGGTTGGCGATGAAGATGATCCCCATTTGTACCGGGTGGATGCCGTACAACGCCCCCAATGGTTGCAACAGCGGCACCACCACCAGGATGGCCGCGAACACGTCCATCAACGCTCCTACCACCAGTAGGGCAATATTCAGCACGAACAGGAACAGGAGCTTCGAATGCACGTTGGCCTGTACCCACTCGATGATGTGGGCGGGGATCTCGGCATTCACCAGGTAGTTGGTAAAGCCGAGAGCGACTCCCATAATCAGCAGTACGCCGCCCACGATGGTGGCGCATTCGATGAAGACCTGATCGTAATCGCGTATCAGGTGGAGGTCACGATAAACGAAGGCTTCCACTACCAGCGCGGAAAACGCGGTAATGGCCGCCGCTTCGGTCAGAGTACCGAACCCTCCGAAGATTCCCGTGACCATCATCGCGGGAATCAGCAGTTCCCACTTGGCTTCCCACAACGCGCCCGCAGCCTCGCGAGCGTTGAAGGGGTCGCGCACGGCATCGCACTTCAGCCCCTTGTAGATCCCCATGGCAGCCACCAGACTGATCATGAGGAGCAGCGGAAGCAGACCCCCAATGAAGAGCTGATCGATGGGGGTTTTTGAATAGACACAGTAAAGGATGGTGGGCACACTGGTGGGAAACAGCAACCCGAGCGAACCTGACGAGGTCACCAGCCCGATGGCAAACTTCTCGGGATAGCGGGTACGCACCAGCACGGGCACCAATAATCCACCGATGGATAGAATGGTCAATCCGGAACCTGCCCAGGTGAACATCGCGCAGATCAACACCGTCACCAAGGCCAGCCCGCCGGGCATCCAGCTGAAAAGCGCGGTGAATACCCGCAGCAGGCGCTTGGTGGCACCGCCCTGGACCATGAAATATCCGGCCAGCGTGAACAGAGGGATGGAAGGCAGCAGCGGAGACGCGACCAGACGGTACATCTCCAAGGGCACCGACGCCACTGGTGTGGAAGCGTTCCAGAACAACAACAGCGCAAAGCCTCCGAATACGGCAAAAATGGGCAGCCCCAGCAGTGCGGCGATAAACATGACCGCGATACCGGTACCGAAAACGCCAGGTTGTCCCGCCGGGATCCAGTAGCCCATGGCGACAGGCACCAGCAAACCGAATGCCGCGGTGGCACGGGCTCGCCAGGCGCCGGCGTACCACACCGCCCGCGCGGCGATGAGCCCGAATCCAGCGGGCATGATCAGGATGAACCACCACTTCGGAAATCCGGGTAGCAAGCTCGATCCCGCCTGCCGCTCGCTCTCGACAAACACCCAGCTAGCCCACGCCAGGCACCCCGAAACCGCGGCCAGGATGAACCCGGTGAATACGGACACCCATGGCCGGATCCGTTCCGGGAGAAACGTGCTGGAGGAGAGGGCCAGCAGCCGTCCACTCCGGGAGGCGAGCGCGGCGCCCAGCAATCCTACCCACAGGGTGAGTTGCTGCACCAGTGCAGGAGAGGCCGGGATCCCGCGCACGTGGAGGATGCGCGTAGCCATCTCGCTGACAGGCAGCAGCATCATCAGCATGAGGGCCATCACGGAGAGTGAATCCTCGGCAACGGTGAGCCACGTGCGCCGTTCCGGCCGCGCCGGTTCGAGTTCGGCTGTCACTTCTTTTTTGTCCGTGGTTGCGTCTTCGGCTTGGCTGCCGGCTTCGGCGCCGCCTGCTTGGCGCGGTACTCGTTTCGCAGCCGCTTCACCTGGTCAAACAGGTCAGCCGGCATTCCGCCACCCCGCAGCGCAGGCCACAGACTGCCTTCGATGAGCGATCGCCACTCCGCCACCGCCTTGGGGTCGGCCTTGACCACGTTCAGCCCAAAACCCTGCATCAGGGCGATGGAGGCATCCTCCAACTTGTGAATCTCCTCTCGGATCTGCGGACCGAACACGTGTGAGATCTCCAGCAACTGAGTGCGAGTCTTGGCGGGAATCTGCTCCCAAGCGTCCTTGGAAATCAACGTCGCGCCAGACAGTGGAGCGAACTTGATGTCCAGCATGTTCTTGGCGCCGCCGAACCACTGGCTCCCGAGTGCAACAGCGGGCGGAGCCTGGAACGCGTCGATCAGTCCAGTTTGCAGACCGGTAAGGATGTCCGTGGCGGCAAGCGAGACGGGTTGAAAGCCGTTGCGTTTGTATAACTCGAAATTCGTGGCGTCGCCCTGCAGCACGCAGATCTTGATTTCCCGGAAATCATCGGGCGTTGCAGCCGGCTTCTTCGAAAAGAAGTGAACCCAGCCCGTGTCGCCCCAGTTGAGAACGATAAAGCCGCGATCGGCCATGCCTTTCTCGAGGCGCGCTGAGATGCGATCACGGACATAGTCGAGTTCGTCCCAGGACTCATACATCAGCGGGATCTGCAAGGCCGACGCGGCGCCATCGATTCCGCTCAGGCCCGCACCTGAGATGGCCACGGCCTGGAGCGCTTTGATGCGCATCTTCTGAACCATCTCGGGCTCGTCGCCCTGCTCGCCACCGGGGTAGATCTTTAGCAACACGGTGCCGCCGGACGCCTCCTTCCACTTCTCGCCCATCTGGAGCAGGAGCTGATGCCAGCGCGAGTTGCGGGGTGCGAGCGTGCCCAGGCGAATGGTGGTTTGTGCCTGTACGGCACAGGCCAGCGTGAGTAGTACGATCGCGATCCGTATCATAAGGAAGTCCTCCACATCTTAATACTTTCGCGATTTCAGGGTGCGCCGGCTGTAAGAATCAGCCCGTTCGTCCGTCTCCAATGCATGCAGGAGATGTGGACTTGGCGCCGGTTGCCCCTTGTTGCCGCCCTCTTTGCCTGCCTTCTGATGGGGCGGGACCTCGCGGATCGTTCAATTGAGACCGCGGGACGCTGGCGGCTGGCCGTGATTCTGACCGACGGCGGCAAAGATCTTGCTTTCGAGGTGCATCTCGGCGGGGCCCCCGCGGCCCAGTCGCTGGACTTCGGAACGTTCCGCTTCCTGACGGTCGCGGCTCAGTAACGTGGTAACTCTGCTGAGCCGCGCGCGTGAGCAAGGAGTGGCCGCTAACGCGGCCGGCCGGTGGACGTTTCCTCTCGAATGATGCCTTGCATCGCGGCCAGCCGCGCGGGCTTGGGCATGTCGGGAGCAGTCAGCGAGGCGTAGAGCGCCAGAGCCTGATCGCGCCTGCCCTCCTCGAGCAGACGCTCCGCGCAGAGCAGGCGAGGCGTCGGCGATGGCCGTTTTTGTCATGCCGTTCGTCTTCGCCAGAGCCGTCTGCAGTTCCTTCATGGCGGACAATCCGCCGATGCTGCCCAACGCCGTGGCGGCCGCACGGGCGACGTCGGCGTCGGCGCCGTACATCATCTTCACAAGGCGGGGCCGGCCTTCGCATCCCGGCGTTTCCCGATCGAGTTGATCACACCGATCAGGAGATTCCCGTTCAGCTTCGACAAGCCGGCGCGCAAGGCGTCGTCCACCGACGGATCGGCAATCGGCTCGAGGCCGTAACGTGCGTACGTGCTCAGATGCTCATTGCCGAGCAGAGCGGATAGCGCCGGCACCGCTTCTTTCGCCCCCAACTCGCCGATGCGCTGGCACGCCTTCGCCTTCTGAAATTCCGTCGAGTTGGCATCCGTGAGAATGCTGATCAGCGCAGCCGCATCCATCGCGGCGATATCGCCCTCCTGAAATTCCGCGGGGGCACCGGCCGGCCGGTTTGGCGGCTTGCCGGGGCGGGAGCTGTCGGGTGGTTTGCTGCATTGTGTGTCTCCTTGGCTCAGACTCGCCACGGCTCGCGCAAGGCGCGCGACCGCATGCGGTTGGCGATGTCATCGTTGGTGAACTCCCGCTTCGCGGGGTCCCAGGTCAGCTTCTTGCCGCGCTGGATAGGCGATGAAGGCGGCGTGGCAGACGACGTGCGAATTGGCTGCCGCGGCGGCGCTGGCGCGTCGCCTGCTGACGCGTCTTGATGCAGCGCAGCAGGTCCGCCACGTGATTCACCAGCGCGAGACTCGCCGACTCGGTGGGACGCAGCAGGGGCTTGATGTTATCGGAGCTCTCGATGCGGGTCGCGTCGCCGGTCTCCACCCAGCCCTTGTCGCCCTCGATGCGGAAGCTGCAGGAGCCGGTTTTCAAGCCGCCGTCCCATCCGTCATCGCGCATGACGAGTTTCACGCCATTCGCATACTTGCACAGCACCTTGTAGGGGCCGACGTTGGTACCCACGGGCTCGTACTCCACCGGCTGCGTGTCGTCCAAGTCCGCAGCCCATTGGCACAGGTCCACGGTATGCGAGCCCCACTCGAGAATGCCGCCTCCGTGAAAATCGTAGAAGTTGCGCCAGCCCGCCGCGCACGTACGACGGAATGATAAGGACGCCACGGCGCAGGTCCCAGCCAGCGATCCCAATCGAGCACCTGTTTGGGAGGCAATTGCTTCGGCGGCCAGCCAGTCGCGGCTGGGAAGCGGCGGCCAATTCACCGATGGGCCGACGTTGGCGTAGAGCGTCTGCAGCTTGCCCAGCGCGCCGGACTTCAGCAGTTCCTTGCAGAGCTCGAAATTGGCGCCGTTGCGGCGCTGGCAGCCGGCCTGGTAAATGCGGTTGTAGCGGCGGAACGCGTCGGCCAGCGCCCAACTCTCCTCCATCGACATGGAGCACGGCTTCTCGCAATAGACATCCTTGCCGTGCTGCGCCGCGATGATCGCCAGCGGCGTGTGCCAGCGGTCGCCGGTGGCGATCAGGACGGCGTCGATGTCCTGCGGGCGAGCAGCGCGTACTGATCGTCGTACATCTGGCAGTCGCGGTTGCCATACTTCTGGTCCACGGTCGACTTGATTTCCTCGCGCCGCTCGTTGCGGACGTCGCAGATGGCGACGAACCTCGCCTGATCGAAATTGAGCAGTTTGCTGAGGTCATGCGCGCCGCGGGCGCCGATGCCGATGCCGCCGAAGACGATTTTGTCGCTGGGCGGAACGGCGCCAGCGCGCTGGCCGAGCACCAGGCTCGGGACAATCATGGGCGCGACGGCGCTCTTGAGAATCTGGCGTCGGGTAGTCATGTCAATCTCACCAAGGATTGTATATCAGTTTACAGATGGGTCGCCCTGAACGGCGCGGCGCTCACCCGCTATCCTGGAGGCAGACCCGATGAATCTCTTAGCCATAACTGCCCGCGGAAGACGTGGCCAGCTCTCGGAGACGCAATTGTTGCGGCGCTGGTGGGGCAGGCCCTCGGCCTGCACGGGGCTCTCAGCCCCGCCCGACGCATCCATCGCCCCAGCTTGGCGAGGCTGGGAGCCTCGCGCAGCCTGGGAGGCTGCCCCACTGGCTAAATCAGAAATGTCCAAAATCCAGGGGCAGGCATTCAGCCTGCCTGAGCTTCTGCCACGGGCTGCCAGCCATAGCTCTAGCGATCTGCGCCGCCATGCCCCTCGCCGCCCAGGATTGGCAGCCGCTTTTCAACGGCCACAACCTGGACGGGTGGGAAGTCCGCGGCGATTGCACGTGGACCGTGCTGCCCGACAAGTCGCTGCTCGGCCAGCGATTTCACGCCGACGAGGCCAAGCCCTTCCCGTTCCCGGTGAATGACCAACAGTATCGGGATTGGCTATACCGCCAGGCCTGGCTGTACACCACGCGCCAGTTCGGCGAGTTCGATCTCCACGTGGAGTATCTGCTTCCCAAGGGCAAGAACAGCGGCGTTTCCATACGCGACGTCTCGCGCGCCCACTACGCTATCGGCGAGCCGGACAGCGTTCGCCCCGAACTCGCGGGCCCTGTAAAAAGCACCCCCGCCCACATCGGCTATGAGATTCAAATCATCGATTCCGATACCGAAGAGTACCCGTCCGGCAGCGTCTATACCTTCGTTGCCGCGAAGCGGGGATTGCAGAAGGAAGGGGAATGGAACTCGCTCGACATCGAGTCTCGCAACGACCATATCCGGGTTCGGCTGAACGGAGTCGTGGCCGCCGAATATCCCGGCGAACCCGGCCGTCCCAAGGTTGGCCCTATCGGCCTACAACTGCATGACCAGTTCACCTTCGCCCTCTTCCGGAATATTCGTATCAAGGTTCTGCAGGATTCGAAATGAGAGCCATCGTAGAATTGACCGTAGTCCCAATTGGCGTTGGGGTCTCCGTCTCGCCCTACGTAGTTGCCTGCGAGAAGATTCTGAAGGCGGCTGGACTGAAGACCGCACTTCACGCCTATGGGACGAACATCGAAGGCGAGTGGGACGAAATCTTTACCGCTGTCAAGAAGTGCCACCAGGTCGTGCACGAAATGGGAGCGCCGCGCATCTTTACCACTCTTAAGGTAGGGACGCGCATCGATCGCGAACAGACCATGGAGGACAAAATTCGCAGTGTTGAACAAAAGCTCGGATCGTGACGAACTCATCCGCTACATCAATCTGAAACTCGCTGCCCTCGGACAACCGGTCAGCCACGGAATAGCCGACCGGGAGTTTCTCGAGATCACTCGTCCGCTGCTACGCAACTACCAACAGAAGGACCTGCTGCTCGCCGGACGACTCTGCCCGGCTGACACGCGGATCCAGTCCTTCATCGACGACTATCTGAAGGATGTGACTCCCGCGTGTGCAGCGCGTCTCCCGAACGGAACGTTCGTCCTCGATCGCCCCGGCCTCGCCCGCGTCATGTCGGTGGCGCCGAACGCCGACCACTTCGAGTCGCCGTACGTGAACTCCTACCGCGTCGCTCAGGGCATTCTGCACAATCCGCGCAGCGATCGCCGCACCACGGAAGGACTGTTCCACATCGTTGAAGGCGGTCTTCCGGTCCCCGCCGATAAGGCCGAGGTCCCGAAACAGGTCTTTGCGAGAATGTTCGAGCAGGCGCTACGCCCTCCGGAGAGCGTTCTGGCCCTCCCGTTTACCGCCGATCAGGAAGAACAGGTCCGCCTCTTTGTCTCTCTACTGCTCCGGCCCATCGTCTGCCCGGCCACCCCGGCCCAGCCCGCGAAGACCATGGAGATCCGCTTTTTCGCCCCCGGCAGCCTGATCAGCAACCTCGATTTCGTCGAGGGCATCTTCGGCAACGGAGGCGATCCCTACCTGCCTGAGAACAACTCCGCTCTGGATGTGTTCCACTGGACCGGACATACCGGGTGTGTCATCCTCGCACCTCACCTGGTTGGCCTCAAGAAGAAGGACCTCGGCCTGCCTCACTTCGATCAGGCCACGGAACGGCAGCGCCGCGATGGCATGTGCTGGCGCGACGAAAGCGAACCGTATAACAAGGGCCGGGCGTTCAAACTCACCGCCCGAGACTCCAGCGGGGTGATGGCCACCATCATCGCCGACAACTACTTCGGCTACTGCAAGAAAGAAGTCAAAACCCAGATCAGCTTCGCTGCCAACCTCTCCGGACTGTGCGAGGAAGAGCACGCGGGCGGCGCCATTGCCTTCCCCTCGTACGTCCTCGGCCAGGAATTCTATGCCGGCCGCACCATCCAGCTCAAGCGCCAGCAGTTCGAATTCTCCATGCAGTTGCTCGCCGATCGCGTGGAGGTGCAGCCCGAAGGCTATGCCATAGACCGGCGCTTCCCCGACATTTTCTATGTCCCCGGCGATGTCGAGTTGAACGTACCCGAAGGCACAGTCAAGTGGCGGCGCGACGGCGCCGTCCAACAATTGACGCTGCGCCTGGGCGACACGTATGTGATGCCCTCCGGATACCGTATCCGCATCGCCAAGCAACTTGCCGGCGCGGCTTGGCGCTTGGTCGGAATTCGCCCGGATGGCACCCTCTGCCACAAGCCCTGTACCGTCTCGGGCGGCGGCAAATCGGAGATCTCCAAGTCCATCGCCAACGCGATCCTCAAGGGACCGGTGTTTGTCCGCGACTACCATTCGGACATCGAGGAAGTGGCCGCCATTCTCGCGAAGGATTTCTCCGGCATCTTCAAAAAGCCGCGTCCCGAGGCCCGTGCTGAACGGCCCATCCTCAGTGTCGAACGATCCCTGGGCTCAGTCATCAAGCTGCTCACAGCCTCGCCCGACTACACCGATGAGTACAACGCCTGGCTGCGAAAACTGCACCAGACCATCCGCCAACTCGTATTCACGGTGAAACGCTACTACCGTCCCGATTGGGGCTCGAACTGGCGCGAACACTTCACCGTCGATCGCATCAACGGCTTCCTGGGACACGAGCTCAAGTTCAACGATCAGAAACTGCTCGGCAATTATCTGCGCGTCGGTTTTGATCCGGACGGTTCCTGGCGCATTTATAAACTCCGGCCCGATTTCAACCCCGCCGAAAAGGTCCAGGTGGAAGACGACATCACCGCTTCCGTTACGCTGCCTCGCGAAAGCGTGTACGGCATCGACCCCGCCTACCCGAACCGGAGCGTGAAACTGGTCGCGAATTGCGAGGCGCTGCTGTTCCAGCGGCCCGATGACGCTATCCATCGCGGCTTCGACCGCCAGGCCGAACAGGACATCGCCTCTCCAGGGACGTTCCTATCCAACTATCAGCCGCTTACGCCCAAAGAAGCCCGCAAGATCGTGGACCATGTCGTCGAGTTCGATGAATACACCGAACCCATGAAGCAGTTGCTTCAGGCTGCCGCGTCGAGTACCGGGTACGTGGTCGCGTCCGACCATCCGCGCCTGGTGGATGGAATTCCCTCGAAGAACCCGCGCTATCTCCAGCGCCGACCCGACCTGGTGGACCCGAAGGAAACCTATCTCGCCGAAATCGGCACGCGCCTCTATCGCGAGATTCCATCCGATTGCCCCGTCCACTTTGCCGTCAATGCGGTGCTCGCCGGCCGGCGGGGCAACCCTCCCGATCCGAAGATCGGCCTGCCTCCGCTCGCCGTTTATAATCCGATCCACTATCAGGAACTCCCCGAGCTGTTCATGGACTTCGTGTGCAGCCTTACCGGGAAATCGCCATCTACAACGGGTTTCGGCAGCGAAGGCGCTCTCACCAAGGGCCCGTTCAACGCGCTGCTGCCCGTCGTGGACATGAACAACGCGCTGGTCTCGTTCATCCTCACCGGATATGCGGGCTTCACTACTTCGGCCGGCTACGTCGGCCCGCGCTATCGCGTCGATCACGACATCAGCCTGCTGGTGCCCGAGATCTGGTGCCGCATGCAGATTGCCGAACGCGATCCGGAATATCTGATCAAGAACGGCTATCTGTCGAAACTGCCCGACTTCGAATATGAAGGCCGCATGGTATTGGCCAGCCGTCTCGGCTACCGCATCACCTCCCTGTTCGCCGAGCGTTACCTGGGACGTATGTTCGAAAACCCGGACCTCGTTTTCTCGGATGAGATGCTCTGTCCCGAGAAGCAGGACCTCGCGGCCTTCGTGGCCGGAGTGGACGCGATCGTCGATGCTCAGCGCCGCGTTGCCCTGAACTACTTCGAGGACGGCAGTATCGAAGCGGCCTGTCCTCCGTTGAAAGCGCTGCTGCATATCATGGTCCACGGCCACTACGAAGGACTGACCCTCGAATCGCCGGAGTTGCGTTCGATGTTCATTAGAGATAACGTCATAGCCAGCCATTGGTATCGCAGGCGTTTGGAAGCCCAGCAGGCCAGGGACATCGCTTTGTGGAAGAAACACGTCGCGACGCTGGAGAACGACAACTTCGAGGGACGCCTGGAAGCAGCCAGGGCCCAACTCGACCGAACGGAACATCCGTCCTATCTCTCGGAGTTGGTGGGCACGATCGGTCGTGAAATTATCTGACCAGGAGCCAGGATGCTCGAAAACATCAATCTCAAAATGAAGCTCTCCCGCGAAGACTACAAGAAGATGCTGCCTGCGCTCCAGAACCGTCTGTACGACCTGGAAAAGGCCGCATGGGACCACAATGTCCCCACTATAGTCGTCTTCGAGGGCTGGGACGCTTCGGGCAAAGGCACCACCATCGCTACCCTTACGCAGCGCCTGGACCCGAGAGGATTCAAGCTTTATCCCATCACCGCACCAAGAACGTACGAACAGCAACGCCCTTGGCTCTGGCGCTTCTGGCTGAAGGTCCCCAACCGCGGCGAAATGGTCCTCTTCGATAACAGCTGGTATAGCCGGGTGCTGTCGGAGCGCGTGGAAAAAGTGGTTGCCGAAAAGGCTTGGCGGCAAGCTTTCCGCGATATCGTCGAATTCGAACGCATGCTTTCGGACAATGGCACGGTCCTCATCAAGTTCTTTCTGCACATCAGTAAGAAGGAGCAGCGGGAGCGCTTCCAAGCGATTCAGAAGGATCCGTTGGAAGCCTGGCGAGTGACTGATGACGATTGGGCCCGGCACAAGAAGTACGACGAATACCTTGCCGCGACCGAAGAGATGCTCGAATTGACCGAGTCGGAGTACGGCCCGTGGACCATCGTCGAAGCTACGTCGAAATGGTACGCCCGCAAGAAGGTGTACGACACCATCATCGCCGCCATGGAAAGACGGCTCGGCCCCGACGCACCTCCCCGCTTCGAAACACCGGACGACGCCGGGAAAAAGGACGCCGATCTCCGGGAGGCCATGGAGTCGCTGGCCGGAGGTGGACTCTAATGCTCGAGACCATTGACCTCGCCAGGAAACTCTCTCGCGACGACTATGTCAAGGAGGTAACTCGGCGCCAGGTGCAGTTACGCGAGTTAGGGTACCAGATCTACCTGCAGAAGCGCCCGGTGATCATCGCCTTCGAGGGCTGGGATGCGGCTGGAAAGGGCGGCGCCATCAAGCGCATCACCGAGAAACTCGACCCGCGCGGTTACGTCGTCTATCCCATCAGCGCGCCGCAGGGCGAAGACAAGACTCGCCATTATCTTTATCGCTTCTGGCGCCGCCTTCCGGAGCGCGGCCAGATTGCCATCTTCGACCGTTCCTGGTACGGCCGGGTCCTGGTGGAGCGCGTGGAGGGCTTCGCCAAGGAAGACGAATGGAAGCGGGCCTTCAAGGAGATTAACTCCTTTGAGCGCCAACTTCGCGATTACGGCACCATCATGGCGAAGTTCTGGGTGCACATCTCCCGCGAGGAGCAACTCAGGCGCTTCGAGGAACGCAAGGCCATCGGGTACAAGGAGTGGAAGCTCACCGACGAGGACTGGCGCAACCGCGATAAATGGGGAGCCTACGAAGAGGCCGTGGAGGAGATGCTGGTGAAAACCAGCACCCGCACGGCCCCTTGGACCCCGGTGGAAGGCAACGACAAATACTGGGCACGAGCCAAGGTGTTATCCACCCTGGTGAAAGTGCTGTCGGACGAGCTGAACTATCAGCCAGGCGATCCACTCAAAGAGCGCAAGAAAGCGAAGAAGTAAGTTACTCGGATTGCAGTAACTCTTCCCAGGTAATCCGGCGCCCGGTGTCGATGGCCATGCGCCCAAGCAGCGAGGTCAACGTGCTCTCGCCTACCCATTGGGCGTTGTTCTCGGGCTTGTTCTCGACAATGTGAGTGACGAAGCGCTCGATGGCATCGATGGTGATCTCGCGTTTCGAATCCACCTGGACCATTTTCTGCCCTGGCTTCGAGAGACGGTAGTACTTGCGGTGCGTCTCGACGGTTCCCTCCGTGCCAAAGAACTGCTCGTCCACCAGGCCCCAGGCCTGGGCCAACTGGCAGGCGTGCAGGAAGCCGTGCAGGCCCTTGCCATAGTCGTAGGTCACGTTGAGGTGGTCCATTGTGTCGCCGAAGACCCGGACCTTCCGGCCGCCGTCGCCCACCGCTGACACCGGGTGCCGTCCGGAAAACCAGTTCAGGACATCCACGCCGTGGCAGTCCTGTTCGACGATCATGTCGCCCGATTTCGCTCGCCACGGATACCACATTCGCGCCTCGCGCTCCGCCGACATCTGCGGGGCCTTGGCACTCACGCCGCCCACCATCCAGTGGCTCCGCATCAGGGAGAGTTCTCCGATCTGCCCGGACTTGACGATCTGTTCGGCGGTCAGATACTCGGGGCTGTAGCGCTGCTGGAATCCGAACTGGATGTGCTTGGCCGGATCGGCGTGCTGCGCCGCGGCCATCAGCCGCTTCACTCCCGCCACGCTCGCCCCAGCCGGCTTCTCGCAGTAGATGTGCTTGTGCGCCTTTACCGCGGCTTCGAACATCTCCGGATGCAGGTAGACCGGGGTCGTGATTTGCACCGCGTCGATTCCGGGCTCATTGAGCAGATCCTGATACTGCCGGAAGGTCTTGGCGTCGTTGGCCGCCGGCACGTCCGTCTTGGTCTTGTCGATCTGGTCCGGGTACAGATCGCACAACGCCCCGATCTTCACGCGCCCGTCTTTAGCAAAGAAGTTGGCATCGTAGCGGCCGCGGTTTCCTGTTCCGATGATGCCAAGGGTAATGGCGGAATTGGCCTGGGAGCCGAAAGCGACATTCGGCTTCACGATCATGATGTTGGTAGCAATACCGGCGATTAGTTCGCGACGTCTCATGCCCGCAGTCTATCACTGCGGACACACGAAAGGCCCGCACACCCAGAGGCATGCGGGCCCTCGTCAGGCTACAGCGACTGGTAGCACTTACGTGTTTCGTTGCACTCGTAGTCGTCTACGAGTTTGCCATCCGGTCCAAGGCAGTTGTGCGTGTGGTGGCACCAGAACAGGCCGTCGTTGGAGTGCCCGACCACCGGGTCCACCTCGCTGAGCACGTACATGCCCTTCCAGCGGAGCAGTTGACAGCGATCATCGTCAATCCGCGCCAGGGATGAGCGTTCCATATAGCTAGGCCCTCCCGGCCGCCGCCAGCAGCGCCCGCTTCACCGCCACCTTCGCCAGTTGCACCTTGTAGGCGTTCTGGCTGAGGGGTTTGGCGCCTTCCACGGCGAGTGCACCGGCCGCTTCCGCGGTGGCTTCGTCGATGGTCTTGCCCGCCAGGGACTCGCCGGCTTTGGCCGCGTCCCACGGCGTGGGCGCGACGTGCCCCAGAACCACCTTGGCGCTGGCCACTTTGCCGCCGGCCATCTTCAATGCGACGGAAGCGGTTGCCAGGGGCCAGTCGATGGCCTCGCGCTCGCGGATCTCGTAGGTGGCGTTCTTCACGCCCGCCGCCGAGGGAACCACGATCTCGGTGAGGATCTCGCCAGGCTTCAGGTCGATTCCGTGCGTGCTCTCGTCCTTGGGCGCAACGAAGAACCTCGCGGCATCCACCGTCCGCTTGCCCGAACCGCTCACCAGCGTCACCTTCGCCCCAAGCGCGATCAGCGCCGGACCGAGGCTGGACGGCGAAACGAAATAAGCCGGCCCGCCGAAAATGGCGTGGTACTTGTTCTCGCCGCCCGGAACCAGGCTCTTACCGTCCTTCATCGCCAGCAGGCCGTAGCCGTTGCGGAAATACCAGCAGCGCGGCCACTGGCACAGATCGCCGCCCGCCGTTCCCATGTTGCGGATCTGCGGACTGGCGATGCCCATCACGGCCGAATGAATGGAAGGATATTCGGAGCGAACCGCGGGATTGTTCGCGAGTTCGTCGAAAGTCGCCGTGGCACCGATGCGAAGCCCGTGCGGTCCCTTGGCGACGCCGCCGAGTTCCTTGACGTTCTTGATGTTGACGACGGTGGAGGGAGTGAGAACGTAGTCCTTCATCAGGCTGATGAGGTCCGTCCCACCGGCCAGCACCTGTGCATGCTGAAGACTCGATGCGAGTACGGCCGTCGCTTCCGCGAGCGTAGCCGGATTTGCGTAGGCGAAGGCTTCCATTATCCGTTCCTCCTTGCCAGTGCGTCCAGCACTCGATTGGGCGTCAAGGGCACCATCGGCACCCTAACTCCGATTGCGTTTGTGACAGCATTCGCGATGGCCACGATGCCACCGATCGCGGGCGGCTCGCCCAGGCCGACGACACCCCGTTTGTCCATATCCGGACGGATGTCCAGGTGAACGATGATCTCGCCGATGTCATTGATGCCCGACAGCTTGTAGAACTCCATGTCGGCGTTGAGCGTTATGCCGATCTGCTGATCCATGACGCGCTCCTCATACAGAGCCGCGCAGGTGCTCATGATGCAAGCGCCAAAGACCTGGCTTTCGGCGAGCTTTGGATTGACGATGAGTCCGCAATCCTGGACCGCGATGAGGCGGTTCAACTTTACCTTGCCGGTCTCCACATCCACCGAGGCGTCGGCGATCTGAATGCCGGCAGCGCCCTGGTTGATCAGGCCTTCCCGAATCGCCGTGCGGCTTACGTTCTCGCCCATCTCCTCAATCTTGTTGACGCCCAATTTGGCGCAGGCAGCCTGCCAGGTGAGGCTCTTGGAGGCATTGCCTTTCACCTGGATGCGGCGATCCACCGCCTCCAGTTGATCCGGCGCAACGCCCAGCGACGGTGCGACGGCCTCGAACAGTTTGTTCAGAGCGTTGACGGTGGCCTTGCGGGTGGACGCGCTCACGCCGCCGACGGTCGTGGAACCGCCGGATGCGCCCGAAGGCGGATAGGCGTTGCTGCCCATCTTCAGCTTGATTGCGGACATCGGCAGACCGTAGGTCTCCGCCGCCACCTGCGTGATGATGGTTCGCGTTCCAGTGCCGAGGTCCTGCGTGCCGATCTCGAGTTCGACGGTTCCATCGGGATTAATGCTGGCCCGGCACTTGGAATCATGGCCCAGGCCGCCCCACATGTTGACGCCGATGCCGAGGCCGCGCTTGATGGGACCCTTGCCGGAGTCGCCGCGCGCGTGCCACAGCTTCTTCCAGTCCGCGATTTCGGCAGCCTTCTCGAGCTGGTACTTGTAGACTTCGCCACGCGGATTCAGGTTCGTGTTCTTGATGAAGAACTCGAGTGAATCCATGTTGAGCTTGGCGGCCAGGTCGTCCAGCGCGCAGCAGGTGATGTAGGACAACTGCTGGTTGTTCGGCGCCCGCCAGGCTCGCGCGCTGCCCGCGTTGATGGAGACAGCGGTGTGATTGATCTTGCGGTTCGGGACGTTGCGGAACACGTACGGCATCTGGTCGGCGTTGAGATTTCCGCCGCCGAGGCCGCCGGTGGCCCACGTCTTCGATTGCCATACCGTGAGGGTGCCATCCTTCTTCGCGCCGAGTTTGAACTGGCCGAAGACGGAAGGACGGTTGCCTGCCATCAGCAATTCCTGCTGCCGGTCGAGGAACATTTTCACCGGGCGGCCGCCGCTCGCTTTGGAGAGTTCAGCGCACTCGGTGCCCCACAGGTCGGCCGGGAACTTACTGCCGAACCCGCCGCCCATGTACTGCATCTCCGTGTGCACCTGGGTGACCGGCACCTTGATGGAGCGCGCCAGTTCGGCGCCCAATGCGGAGACATTCTGAGTCGAGGGCCAGTAATCCACGCGATCGCCATTCCACCGCGCGGTCTGACCGTGCGATTCGAGGCAGCAGTGTGTGATTACCGGAATGCCGTAATACCCTTCGCTGATCGCGTCGGCCTCCTGGAACGCCTTGTCCGGATCGCCGGTGGTGACTTCTCCGGCCGGCTTGGCGCGGTTGCCGGCTTTGCTGATTTCTTCCTCGTCAACGAAGTGTTCGAGGATCTCGTAATCCACTTTGATCTTGCGGGCGGCGTCGCGTGCGATGTCCTCGCTGGTGGCGGCGATGGAGGCGATTTCCTGTCCCTGCCATTGCACCTCTTTGCCGGCGCCGGTGATCACTCGTACGGCCGTGACACCGGGCAAGCGTTCAGCCTCGGCGGTGTCGATGCTTTTAATGCGTGCATGTGCGTGGGGCGAGGTCAGCAACACGCCGAACAGCAACCCCGGCGGGTTGATGTCGGAGTTGTACTTGGCCGCGCCGGTGGATTTGGCGATTCCGTCCACGCGGCTGATGCGCTGTCCCACCACCCGCCGCTTTTCCATTGGCGGCCAGCTATAGTCAGGCATTCTTTCCTCCCATGTTCTTGGCGGCTTCCAGAGCGGCCTTGCGGATGCCCATGTAGGTTCCACAGCGGCAGAGATTGCCGCCGAGCCCGCTGTTCACCTGTTCTTCCGTCGGCTTCGGATTGTGGTCCAGGAATCCCTTGGTGGCCATGACGAAGCCTGGCGTGCAGTAACCGCATTGCTGCGCGTCGTGATTCACGAACGCCTGCGAGACCGGATGTGGCTTGCCGTTCGGCGAGAGTCCTTCCAGAGTCTGAATCTGCTTCCCTTGCGCGTCGATGGCGAGCACGGTGCAGGCGTATACCACTTTGCCGTTCATGATGACCGTGCAGGCGCCGCAGGTCCCGCGATCGCAGACGCGCTTGGCGGCGGTCAAATCGAGTTTGTTGCGCAGTGTGTCGAGCAGCGTGGCGCGCGGCTCGACCGAGACTTTCATCTGCTTCCCATTGATCGTGAGGGTCACCGGCACTTCGCTGGGACCGTTGAGATTGGCGGTTGCAGCCGCGTGCGCTTCATTTTGCAGGATGCCGGTAGTCAGCGCTCCGCTGCTGACTCCGACCCCGCGAAGGAAGCCGCGCCGCGAGAAACCCTTGCCGGGCGCCTCGACGGCTTTTGATTGGATTGGGTCCTTAGGATCCTTCACGAAATCACCATCCTTTCCTGGCGGGTTCTGGATCGATACTCAGTATGGACGAATCGGTCTCAGCAAATGGTAACACACTGGTTTGCTGATGTTTATGCGTTTTTCGGGGACGTGGAGGGGTGAGTGGAGGGGCCGCCGACGGGGTTCGGCCATGTGCGCTATCGGGAATGGGTTCGTTTGGCGGATTTCTCACGGAGCCCGCGGAGTGGGATTGAGCGCAGGTTTCCTGATCGGGGGTTCTGTGTTCGGTTGTGGGAATGGGTTCGTTTGGCAGATTGAGGCGATGGGTTTCCGGGAGTTTATTTTCTTGCAGTTCTATGGCTTTTGTGGCGATCGCGGTGAGCGCGTGGCAGATGCGTGAGAACAGTTCTCGTGGGGCATTTTTGGATTCGCAGGACTTCTTCGCGTTGGCCCGGTTGGCAGCGAACTGACGCGAAGCTACGGTACTGATACGCTGATGTTCCATTTCCATCTTCAGGATAGCGGGCTGTTTGCTGAAGTCGCTGAGTGCGGAATGCGAGGCTGTGGATCTAAGTCCTGGAGTATTAAGAGCTTATGTAAGATTCAGAAAAATCGTCCAGTGGTGTGAACGGCTCTCGTCAGGGTGTGCTTGTCGGGGGAGAAGGCGTTCCTTGGCGCGTCCGAGTCTCGTGTTCTCCGGGGCGCCTGCAACCCGGTCGCGGTTGAACCGAAGGATTACCGGTTCGAATCCGCCTGGAACCAAATTAATTGGCTCACTCCGCTATCTGACTGATTCCATTAGGCACACTGAAGAGATCTTGCCTGGAGCCACCCAGTGGATCGGTGACCCCATCAAGGACTCGAATCCGCTTCGGAATCGCGATCGACATCAGTTCGGAACGCTGATGCTTCGGCGGAATTCGCAGGGCACATGCGCCCAGTGGCCCAGGCCAACACTTCGCCGTCAGGCAGGACCAATCGACTCGAGGTCCGGCGGAACCAATTCTCGATCAGTGCGTGATTCGACCGGAATTCGGCCACTACCCTTCCAAGAAAACTAGAGCTCGAGACTTCATCGACCTGGCATATGGGGAACTCTGAGAGGTTTGTCCGACCTAATGTCCCGGAGCTGGTCAACTGCTGACGATTCGCGACGTTGCGAACGGGCAGCACCCGGTAATGAACAGACATGAAGCGCCGATTCCTCCATGTTTCCGTGACGTGTCAAGACCGCCGCCCCTCGTCTGACCGTTTACGCGACGAGATTGTATACTTACGTTACTACGTGTGGGCGGGAGTGCAATGAGGGACCAGGCAAAGCGAGGAAGAGCGTGAAAGCAGCGCCTCCCCCAGGTCCTGCCCAGCCGCGGCAGACTGCGGCGGTAAGTCTGCGCGGCCTCACTCAGCGATTCCGCTCCGCTGCGGGTTCCTACATTGCCATCCAGGACATCGACCTCGACGTACGGCCGGGTTGTTTCGTGTCGTTAGTCGGCCCGAGCGGCTGCGGCAAGTCCACCGTCCTCAACTTGGTTGCCGGTCTGACGATACCGACCGAGGGCACAGTCGAGGTTTTCGGCGAACCGTTGCGGGGACTGAATCGGCGCGCGTCCTACATGTTTCAGCAGGATGCTCTGCTGCCTTGGAAGACAGTGCTTGATAACGTGCTGCTGGGACTTACGCTTCGCGGCCGCGATGGCGCCGAAGGCCAGGCGCTTGGCCGCGACTGGGTGCGCCGCGTGGGTCTCCCTGGCTTCGAAAACGCCTATCCGCACCAGCTCAGCGGCGGTATGCGCAAACGCGTGGCCATGGCCCAGAGCTGGATCGTGGATCCCGACCTCATGCTCATGGACGAGCCGTTCGGGGCGCTGGACGTTCACACCCGCCAGCGCATGGAAAGCGAGATCCTCGACCTATGGGCGGGCTCGGGTAAGACCGTCCTGTTCATCACCCATGACTTGGAGGAGGCCATCGCGCTCTCCGACGAGGTCGCGGTGATGTCGGCCGGTCCTGGCAGCCGGATAGTGGCCCGGCACCAAGTTGACCTCTCACGGCCGCGCCATCTTCTCGATATCAAAACAGAGCCGCGCTTCGGCGAGTTGTACCGCACCATTTGGTCCGACTTGCGCCAGGAGGTGCTCAAGAGTTATGAGCGCAACCGGGAGTAGGCGTGTGGCGCCGATGATCCTGTGGCAGGTGCTGCTTGGGGCGGCTCTGCTCGGCACTTGGCAGGCGCTCGTCACCGCGGGTTTCCTGGATAAGTTTTTCTTCAGCCGCCCGAGCGAGGTCGCCTCGCGCGTGTGGCAATGGCTCATGACAGGGAGCATCTGGGAGCACCTCTCCGTTACGCTGACGGAGGCGTTTCTGTCCTTCGCGATCGGTGCGGCATTGGGGATTAGTCTGGGCTTTCTGCTGGCGCGGGTGAATTGGCTTGCCAAGCTACTTGATCCCTACATTCGGCTTGCCAACGCGCTGCCCCGCGTCGTGTTGGCGCCTATTTTCCTGCTGTGGTTCGGCCTCGGAATCTGGTCCAAGGTCGCACTGGGCGTGACGGTCGTGTTCTTTATTGTTTTCTTCAACACCTACCAAGGTGTGCGTGATGTTGACCCGGTGCTTCTGAACAACGCGCGCATGCTCGGAGCCTCCGAGCGGCAATTGGCGCGACACGTACTCCTGCCAAGTGCGCTTACCTGGATCTTCTCAAGCCTACACGTCAGCGTCGGCTTCGCCATTATTGCTGTAGTGGTCGGCGAGTACCTGGGTGCGTCAAAGGGGGTCGGTTACGTAATCTCTGAGGCAGAGGGGCTCTTCGACACCACCGGAGTTTTTGCTGGGCTGACAGTGCTGGCCGGAGTTGTTTTGGTCGTCGGTGCGGGTGTAAACCGGCTGGAGCGATGGCTGCTCCGCTGGAAGCCGGAGCGTGCCGAAGCACCCCAGAAGGGAATGTGATGACACGACGCCAGGCGCTAGCGATCACCGCGTCGCTCGCTGGCTGCCGCTCACGGTACTCCGAAGGACACGTGCGGATGGCTATCGCGGGCTCGGCGCCGAACCTCGGATACTTACCACACGCGCTGGCCCAGCAGCTGGGCTTCTATCGGGAACAGGCACTTAGCTTACAGGTGGAGTCGGTCTTGGGAGCGGAGAAAGCGCTGATGGGCGGCAGCGCAGATGTTGTGGTTGGTTACTTCGATCACCCGGTGCGCATCACGGCTTTGGGCCGTACGGTAACCGCCTTCGTTGTGCTGACGCGTTATCCGGGGATTGCGATTGTGACCTCCGGGCGGGCTTCGAAGCCGATTCGACATCTAACTGATCTCAAGGGGAGACTTGTCGGCATAACGAACCGAGGAGGAGCGGTAGACTTTTTCACGAAGTACTTGCTCATTCGGCATGGCCTTTCACCCGGCGACGTACGCCTGACGCCCGTCGGAGCGACCGCAAGTGCGTTAGCAGCACTTGAACAAGGCAAGGTTGATGCCTGGTCAGGGACGGACCCCGGAGTCACTCGCTACCGCCGCAGGCATCCCGAAGCGGTCATCCTGGCGGATGCGCGGACGGCGGACGGGCTTGAGCAATCTACAGGATCGCGCGAGCACGCAGGCGCGGTGCTGTACTCGACGGCGGAGTGGCTGGAACGCAACGCTACCACGGCGCGTCGCCTCGCGCGCGCTATTCAGCAAGCCCTGCAATGGATTCACGGGCACACAGCCGAGCAGATCGCACAGCAGGTGCCCGCAACCTTTCTCAGCGGCGATCGGGAAGCTTATGTCCAAGCCGTCAGGAACTCCAAAGAGATGTATTCGCTCGACGGTCGAATGACCCTCGAGGCCGCGTCGTCTGTATACCGGGCGCTTGCTGTCTCCGTCGAGTCGGTGCGAACTGCTCAGTTCGATCTCTCTCGGACCTACACGAACTTGTTCATCGCTGCGGACCCGGTGAAATGAGGCTCAGAGTTCATTCGGTCATTGTTTAGCCCATCTGGGCGCAATCTGAGTCAGTTTAGGCCTGCGCAGGAAGAAAGCTCGGGTGATGTCAGGTGCGATCTCGGACTTTCTGTTCCTCAGATGGGAGGGCGAAATCCCGAGCTTAGGGAACGAGGCAACTCCGTGAATCAAGTGGGCCAGGTCCGGCGGGAGGGGGCAACAGCTGGTGCTGTCGGTCCCTCCGGGTGACGGACGCGAAGAACGCGAACGATCGCCGATTCTATTTGATGGCTAAGCCCACCTAGCCGAGGGTTTGGCGCGGTAGCGCATAATAGACCATATGCGCAGAATCGCCTTCACCGCCGCTGTCGTGCTTGCCGCTCTTGCGGTCGGGTTCGCGGCACGCGATCCGCAGCCCGATCCACGCGTTCGGAACGCGTTCCGCCGGGCTGAACTGAACGGTTGGGTCTTCGTTCACCTGGAAGGTTCGCCATCCGATATCGGTTATCAGCACGGCTACCTGCTGGCACGCGAAATCGACGACGCGAAGAAAGCCATCGAACTCAGCCTGACGCACGAATCGAAAGACTGGGGATTCTTCCGCGATGCCGCTTCGAAGGTCCTCTGGCCGAAGGTGCCGTCCGAATACCAGGCGGAACTGCAGGGCATCGTCGAGGGCGTGCGCGCTCGCGGGGGCAAACTCGACGTGGCGGATCTGACGGCGATGAATGCGTGGCTGGAACTATCGCCGTACTACCTCAACTGGTACCAGAAGGCTCACGGGACAGGCGCGGCGAAGCATTCCACCGGCGACCATTGCAGCGCCTTTGTGGCTACCGGAAGCTATACGAAAGACGGCAGGCCGGTGATCGCGCACAATAACTGGACCGACTATCTCACGGGCTCGCGCTGGAACATCATCTTCGATGTGAAGCCTGCCGCGGGACACCGTTTCATCATGGACGGGATGCCCGGCCTGATTCACAGCGGGGACGATTTCGGCGTGAATTCGGCGGGCATCATGATCACCGAGACCACTATCAGCCAATTCGAGGGATTTGACCCGGCGGGCATCCCCGAATTTGCGCGGGCCCGCAAGGCGATGCAGTATTCGGCTTCAATCGACGATTTCGCGCGCATTATGCGGGACGGCAACAACGGCGGCTATGCGAATGACTGGCTGGTGGCGGACCGGAACACGGGCGAGGTGGCCAGCCTGGAACTCGGTTTGAAGAACGTGAACCTGTCGCGAACCAAGGACGGCTATTTCGTGGGATCGAACTTCCCGATTGATTCCAAGCTGGCCAAGGAAGAGACTACCTGGGATCTTGGCAATAAGAGCCTGAGCGCGAATGCCCGGCACATTCGATGGGACGCGCTGATGGCGGAGAACAAGGGCCGCATCGACCTCGCTTCGGCGCAGAAGTTCCTTGCCGACCACTTCGACACGTTCGACAACAAGGTGCAGCCGAGCGAGCGGACGCTGTGCGGGCACATCGACCTGTCGCCGCGGGGCAGCAAACCCTGGCAACCCGAGTACGGTCCGGCGGGAGCGGTGCAGGCGAAGGCGACGACTGCCGCGATGGCCGAGCATATGGAGATGACGGCTTCCATGGGGCATCCGTGCGGCATTCATTTCAAGGCGGGCCGGCATTTGAGCCAGCATCCCCAGTTCGCCTGGCAGAGGCCTTTGCTGCGGGACTTGGATTCGCATCCGTGGACGACATTTCACTCGGGGAAGTGAGGCGGGACTAAAGTCCCCTTGCGGGCTGAAGCCGGACTTCAACCCCCGCCGACAGGCGAAACCGCCTGTCCCACCTGGGACTTCATAGACCTGAAAATTGTCCCAACTCCGGCGCGCTAGGATCACATGCCGCCGCACACGTCGCAGTGCAGACGGTCCTATGGAACCGTTTGGATGTTCCCGATCCAGAACTCATCGCCGTTGACGTAGACCGTGGCTGTAATCTTCTTGCCGACAGCGAGCTTTTCGAATTCCTTGGCCTCGCGGACCGGAAACTCCATGGTCATCGCCTCCATCCATCCATCGATCTTCTCGTGTTTGATGGCTGCGGTCCGAACCTGGGGATCGAGGCGGACCACCTCTCCTGTCAGCTTGTATTCTTTCGGAGGAGTGGACGGTTTGGTCCCTCCGCAAGAGGCGAGCATGAGGGCGACCGCGCAGACCGAAAACCACGCGCAGAATTTGGACATTTACTCCAATATCGCGCAATTGCCGCTCGGCTATAGGATGCCGCCGCCCAACGCCAGCCGCTTCGCGCCGATCAGGATCGCGATGATGCACAGGACGATCCCCGCCACGGCAGCGCCCCGCCGTCCGGGCAGTCCCTGGTTGAAGGCGATGAGGCTGATGATCAGTCCCACGACGGCAAAGGGAATGTTCAACCAGTTGAGTGCTCCGAGGCAGGGGATCAAGCCGACAAAGAAACCGAGGATCGCCAGAATGCCCCACGCAAGACTGAGTATCTGCATCAGATTTTCATCATCGCCGCTTGGCGCGAGAACGGCTCGCCTTACGACGCTCCTGAGTTAGATACGCAAAGGCAATGACGGCGTTCGCGGAAAATGCGATAAACAGCGGTCCAGCCAGGCGGTTGGAGCGCTGGGCGCTCGCCCAATCGCCTCGTCCGATGGCGAGGAAGGCGGTGGTGGAGCCGCAGAGAAAACACTCCCGGCCGTATCGCCGTTTCGATTCGCATACCGGCGCCACACGTGAGATCAACGGCTCGGGCAGGAGAAACGGGGCTGCCGCGGAACTCGCCGTGACCAGCGTGACGGCGAGCCATACAATCCGCAGCGCCGATTGAAGTTCCGATTTCATCCGAGTTTCAACGCCAGCCATCCCATCCGGTGCAGTAGAATGAATTAGTTACCATGCTGTCGATCGTGGTTCCCATTCACAACGAAGAGCCGGCGATACTTCCGCTCTACGATCGCCTGACCGCCGTTCTCGAGACGGTGCAGAAGCCCTACGAGATTATTTTCGTCGATGATGCATCCACGGATCGCAGCTTCGACCTGCTGGCCAACCTGGTTGAGACCGACCAGCGTCTCAAAGTCATCCGGCTGCGGCGCAACTTCGGACAGACCGCCGCGCTCTCGGCCGGCTTCGATGAGGCCCAGGGTCAGGTGATCATATCCCTCGATGGCGACCTTCAGCATGATCCCGACGATATCCCGGCGCTGCTGCGCAAGATCGATGAAGGATACGACATCGCCAGCGGGTGGCGCAAGGACCGCCTGGACAACGCCGTCACGCGCCGCATTCCGTCTCGCATCGCCAACTGGCTGATGGCGAAAGCCTCCGGCGTGAACCTTCGCGATTTCGGCACCACTTTCAAAGCGTATCGCGCAGAGGTGCTGAAGGACATCAACCTGTACGGCGAGTTGCACCGCTTCATTCCGGCGCTGGCCAGTTTCTACGGAGCACGGGTGGCCGAGGTTCCGATCCGCAACTCCCCGCGGGCGAGCGGCGCATCGCACTACGGCCTGGGCCGGACCTTCCGGGTGATGTTCGACATCCTGACCGTCCGCTTCCTGTTGAAGTACTTTACGCGTCCCATGCACTTCTTCGGGACGCTGGGATTGGGCGGCTTGGGCTCGGCGGGGCCATCATGATGTACCTGCTGATCTACAAGCTGTTCTGGGGGCGCGACATCATCATTGAGCATGGTCCACTGATGGTGGCGGGCGCGCTGTTGTTGCTGGCCGGGATCATGATGTTCTGCACGGGGTTGCTGGGCGAAGTGCTGATCCGCACCTACTTCGAAAGCCAGGGACGCCGGATCTATGCGGTTCGCGAGATCCGCACGCGGCGCGAGCCGCAGGTGACTGACGGGGCGCGGTAGGGGGATGAGCGAGGAGCGCCGGGTGCGTCGGCAGGAGTGCCGACGCTGCACGCAGAGTGCGTGCGCCACTTTGGGCTGGAGGGCTCTTGGGACAAATCAGGAGATGCCCAATTTCGGAGCGGGCTGAAGCCCCGCGCGGACTGAAGTCCGCCCTACATCGGATTCCAGGAAATGCAACTGAAAGCGATCATCTTCGATTACGGCGGGGTTCTGTGCACACATCCGCCGGACCAGCAGGTCCGCGATCTGGCGTCTCTGTGCCGCCTGGAGCACGAGCAGTTTCTACAGGGCTACTGGTCGCTGCGCGCCACCTATGATAATGGCGACCTGGAAGCACCCGAGTACTGGAGGGCGATCGGCAGGCCCTGGGGGCAGGTGTACACGAATGCCGACATCGATCTTTTCCGCCAGGGCGACATCGGGTTCTGGGTGCACCTGCACCCTGGCATGATGGACTGGGTTAGAAGGGTGCGCGCGGCGGGAATCCCCACCGGCCTGCTTTCCAACCTGCCGCTCGATCTGGGCGAGTATCTCCGCGATGACATGCGGCTGACTGCGAACTTCGACCACCACACGTTCTCCTACGAACTGAGAGTGTCGAAGCCCGAGCCGGGCATTTATCGCCACGCCGTTGAAGGGTTGGGAGTGGAGCCGGGAGAGGCCCTGTTCATCGACGATCGCGCGGAGAACGTGGAAGGGGCACGGAGGTTCGGCCTGCAGGCGTTGCAGTTCGAGTCGCCCCGGAAACTGGCCGGGCAACTGACCGATTTAGCCGGCGTTACCGGATGCCGTATGCCCTTCGGCACGCCGCCAATATTCGTCGAATAGGCCCTTCATCGCTTCACCCAGGCCGCCGTGGTCGAACACCACGGAGGTCCAACTCGGTTTCGTGATCACCGGGTCGAGGAGAGCGATCATGCCGCGAGTGCTGTCGAACAGAGCCAGCTTCATGGGCAGCGACGTTAACTGCCGGACCTGGACGCCCACCGAGATATAGTCTTCGAGACGATGGCGGTGCTCGACATCGAGGGTGCCGGCTTCGAGCAGGAGGCGGCAATTGACGCCGCGCATGCGGGCCTGTTTCACCAGTTGCTCGTCCAGCGGATCGACGGCGTAGGGCGGGCGCGAGAACTCGAGGTAGTCGCTCTCCACGTCGCCCAGCATTTTGCGGTACTGCGAGGCGGTCTGGGCGGGTTCGCTGACGATCTTCAGATAATCCAGCGTTCCGCGGCCGCCCTGGCCTTCGGAATAGGCGGTGGTGAGATCTTCCACGAGTCCGCCGGCCAAGCGCGACTGGTCAGTCAATTCCTGCTGCAGCGACTGGGCGCGGCGTCCGAGGTAGGAGGGGACGGCGAGGCTCGGCTCCACGGCTGAAAACAGCTTCGTTTTCTCCTGCACCACCTGGGCAAAGCCCTTCTCCACCAGGCTGTCGAGCACCTCGTAAATCTTCTGCCGGGGCACGTGGGCCCGGGCGGCCAGTTCCAGCGCTTTGAACCTTGGGTGTCCCACCAGCACGAGGTAGGAACGCGCCTCATAGGCGTTCAATCCGAGTTGCTGAAGCCTCCGCCAAAACCTCTGAAACTCCACTTCGGGAAGTTCTTGATTCATGCGTAGCACTCCGGTTGACGGTGAGTTGGTCATCAACGGTAGCTAGAGCATATCAAACGGCAGTGGTCAGTGGCGTGGTCAGTGGCCAGTGTCGGAGCCGCCGGAACAAGGCTGCGGTGTGGCGTCTGCTACAATCCGGGTAGGTCGGACGCCAATGATTGTTGAGTGGCACTGGGTTTCCTCAGACTCTGGGTTCTCTTCGTTCGAGCAAGCGGTTTTCCGAAGACGTTATCGCACGGCGAAGCGTCAAGGACGAACTCCGCAACAACTTAATCTGCAAAATTCAACGCGGCGATACGCTGTTTCCCGGAGTACTGGGCTACGAGGAAACCGTGGTTCCGCAGATGGTGAACGCGATCCTTTCGCGTCACAATTTCATCCTGCTGGGATTGCGGGGACAGGCGAAGACGCGCCTGATCCGCATGCTCACAACGCTGCTGGACGAGCACATGCCGTACATCGCGGGGTGTGAGATTCGCGATAACCCGTACCATCCCATCTGCCGGTATTGCCGCACCCTGCTGGCCGAGAAAGGCGATGAAACGCCTATCGCTTTTCTGGACCGCGAGCACCGCTACGTGGAGAAACTCGCGACGCCGGACGTCACCATCGCCGACATGATCGGCGATATCGATCCGATCAAGGCCGCGCGGACGGGCCAGAACATTTCCGATGAGTTGACGGTCCACTACGGGCTGCTGCCCCGAGCCAATCGCGGCATCTTCGCGATCAACGAACTGCCGGACCTGGCGGGGAAGATCCAGGTAGGTTTGTTCAACATCATGCAGGAGGGGGATGTTCAGATCAAAGGGTATCCCGTGCGTCTGCCGCTGGACGTGATGCTGGTGTTCACGGCCAACCCGGAAGACTACACCGCGCGCGGCAAGATCATTACGCCCCTCAAGGACCGGATCGGGAGCGAGATTCGGACGCATTATCCGCCACGGTGGAGTTGGGCCTGGCGATCACCGCGCAGGAAGCCTGGACCGAGCGCATTTCGCCCATCGCCATCAACGTCCCGCGTTTCATCCGGGAGGTGATTGAGGAACTGGCGTTCCTGGCGCGTGACGACAAGAAGATCGACAAGCGGTCCGGCGTCAGCCAGCGGCTGCCGATCTCCGTGCTGGAGAACGTGGTGTCGAACGCCGAACGCCGCGCGCTGCGGGCCAAGGACGACACTGCCGCGCCCCGGGTCATCGATATTTACGGCGCGCTGCCGTCCATTACGGGGAAACTCGAACTGGAGTACGAGGGCGAATTGAAAGGCGGCGAGGCGGTGGCCCGCGACCTGATCCGGCAGGCGGTCGGCAAGGTATATTCCAACTACTTCGGCGACCTGAATGTTTCGGGTATCGTGCAGTGGTTCGAACTGGGCGGTTCGTTGAAACTCGATGAGTCGATGCCGGCTTCAAAGCTGGTCCAGCAATTGGGGATGATTCAGGGTCTGATGGAGAAACTCGGCGCGCTGGGGCTGGGCGTCAGCGAGCCGGATGCGCTGCGGGCGTCCGCCGCGGAGTTCATCCTGGAGGGATTGTACGCGCACCGGCGCATCGGCCGCAGCGAGGAGCGCGGATACGCGGCCGAGGAGCGAAAACGGGAAGTACACGAGGAACCGCGGCAGAAACCGCGCCGTCAGTTCAACTGAGTGGCGGGACTGACAGGGTTGGGCTTCCACTGGGAGGGAGCCGATGAAGGTCAAGTATTCACGTTACACGGGCGACGATTTCGGTCTTTCGGCCGAGGATCTGTTGAACGCCCTGTCCGATTTCTTCCTGGAGAGCGGATTCCAGAACTCGTACATGCAGTTCAGCGAGTTCGATCAACACTCGCTGGAGGACCTGAAGCGGGCCATTCAGCAGGCGCTCGAACGGGGCGAGGCTTTCGATGCCGACCAGGCCGAGAGAATCCGGCAGGCTCTGGAGAGCATGTCCGCCGAAGATCTGGATCAATTGCTGAACCGTCTGGTCCAGAAACTGGTGGACGAGGGTTATCTCAGCAACGGGGAGGAGCAACCGCAGCCATCGAACCAAGGTGGGGCGGGGAACGCCGAACCGAAGCAGGTGAAGTTCGAGATCACGGACAAGTCGCTCGACTTCCTGGGCTTCAAGACGCTGAAGGACTTGCTGGGATCGCTGGGAAAATCCAGCTTTGGCGCCCACGACACGCGCGATCTGGCCACGGGGGTGGAGGCGAGTGGATCGTCCAAGCGATACGAGTTCGGCGACACGCTGAACCTGGATGTCAGCGAGACGCTCTTTTCAGCGATTCAGCGCGAGGGTCTGCGGATGCCGCTCAACCTGGAGTACAACGATCTGCACGTCCATCAATCGGAGTACCAGAGTTCGTGCGCGACGGTGCTCATGCTCGACTGCAGCCACAGCATGATCCTGTACGGCGAAGATCGTTTCACTCCGGCTAAGAAGGTGGCCCTGGCGCTGGCCCACCTGATCCGCACCCAGTATCCGGGCGACAGCTTGCGGTGTGTGCTGTTCCACGATTCCGCCGAGGAACTGCGCTTGCAGGACCTGGCGCGGGTGCAGGTGGGACCCTACTACACGAATACGCGCGACGGACTGATCCTGGCGCAGCGGCTGCTGGCCCAGGAGAAGAAGGACATGAAGCAGATCGTGATGATCACCGACGGCAAGCCTTCGGCGCTGACCCTGGAGGACGGCCGCATGTACCGGAACGCGTTCGGCCTGGATCCGCTGGTGATCAGCCGGACCCTCGAGGAAGTGAGCCGCTGCAAGCGGCAGGGGATCCTGATCAACACGTTCATGCTGGCTAGCGATTACGGGTTGGTGAACTTTGTCCAGAAGGTGACCGAGCTTTGCCGGGGGAAGGCTTATTTCACGACGCCGTACAATCTCGGCCAGTATCTGTTGATGGATTATATGAATCGGAAGACGCGTACGATTCACTGAGGGCTGCCCAGGGACAATGCTCGACACCGATCACATGTCCGTCGCCGCAGAACTCGCCGCGCTTTTCGAACGAGACTTGACCAGGCTCATTCAGCAGTTGTCCGCCTTTACGGACCCACCTGCACTCTGGCAGTGCGCACCCGGCATCGCCAATTCAGCAGGCAACCTGGTTCTGCACCTCGAAGGCAACCTGCGCGAATTCGTGGGCCGCATACTGGGCGGAGTCCCGTATCGCCGGGTGAGGGACGAGGAGTTCTCGAGTACCGGAATTCCGGCCGCCGAACTCGTCGAACGGATTGAGGAAGTTAAGAGCTTCGTCCCAAGGGTGATTCGACAGCTTTCGGACCCGCAGATGCAGGCTGCGGTCCCGGGCGATCCGTTGGGCACACGTATGTCCACACAGCAATTCCTGATTCACCTGCACGGTCATCTCAACTATCATCTCGGCCAGATCGATTACTTGCGGCGCATCCTGACCGGCGGTTCTGCCGTCGAATACGTGCGGTAATCCGGGCCGAAAACTCCGGAACATCGCCGCTCGAGCGCCCGTATTCATCAATAAGACGCCAGAAAACTTGAGCGTCAGGAGGCTGCTGCATGTGGGTACTGATCCAGGACCTTCGTTATGGGCTACGTATGCTGGCCAGGAATCCGGGTTTCGCGGCCGTGGCCGTGATTGCGCTGGCGCTGGGCATCGGAGCGAACACCGCCATCTTCAGCGTCGTCAACGGCGTGCTGCTCAAGCCGCTGGCCTACACCGATCCCGACCGCCTGATGCGGCTTAGCGAGTCGTCACCCGACTTCGGAACCATGTCGGTGGCCTGTCCGAACTTCATGGACTGGAGAGACCAGAGCCGCAGCTTTACGGGCATGGCTTCGTTCCGCTGGGAGGACTACGACGTCACCGGATCAGGACAGCCCGAACATCTCAGCGGCAAGATGGTTTCGGTCGATTTCTTCCGCGTCCTCGGCATCAACCCCATCCTGGGCCGCGACTTCGATGCCGGTACCGACCGGCTCGGCGCTTCGCCCGTAGTCCTCATCGGCGGCGGATTGTGGAGCCGGCGGTTCGCGTCCAACCCCGCTGTGCTCGGCACCTCGCTCATGTTGAACGGCCGCAGCTATACGATTGCGGGCGTCGTGCCCGCCGGCTTTCAACTCGAAGGCAAGGCCGACGTGTACACGCTGCTGGAACAGTGGGATGACGTGTTGGCCCGGTCGCGCGAAATGCATCCCGGCATGTACGTTGTGGGACGGCTCAAACCTGGCGTGAGCCAAGTACAGGCGCAATCGGAGATGACCGCCATCGCCGCCCGCCTGGCCGAGGCCTATCCGAAATCGAATACTAAACACGGCGTCAACGTCACGCCCCTCACCCGCGTCATCGTCGGAGACGTCCGCCCAACGCTGCTCGTGCTGCTGGGTGCGGTGGGCTTCGTGCTCCTCATCGCTTGCGCCAACGTCGCCAACCTGCTTCTGGCGCGCTTCACCAAACGCCAGAAGGAGATTGCGATCCGCTCCGCCATTGGCGCCGGCCGCGGACGCGTGATTCGCCAACTGCTTACGGAAAGCGTGACCCTCGCGCTCGCTGGAGGTCTCGCCGGGTTGGCCGTCGCCCGCTGGGGCACTCAAGCGGTGCTGGCCGCCGTGCCGGGTGGTCTGCCGCGCATGGAGAACATCAGTGTGGACGGCTGGGTGCTCGGCTTTACCCTGGGTGTCTCCCTGCTCACCGGGATCATTTTTGGGCTGGCTCCGGCCCTGCAAGTCTCCGTCACCGATCTGCACGAGACCTTGAAAGAAGGCAGCCGCGGGTCGTCGGCCGGGCACCGGCGCTTGCGCAACGCGCTGGTTGTCTCCGAAGTGGCCGCCGCGCTGGTGCTGCTGGCCGGCGCGGGCCTCATGCTGCGCACCATCTGGAGCCTCGGCGGCGTAAATCCGGGATTCGACCCCGACCACGTTCTCACCTTCTCGGTGGGCCTGTCCCCTGCCAACACCAGCAGCAGTGATCGCATCCTGCAGACGTTCAACCAGACCGTGGAGCGCATCCACAGTGTGCCGGGAGTGAAGAGCGCGGCGGTAACGACGTTGCTTCCCTTGAACGGCATGGACAACGAAATTCCCTTTTACGTGAAGGGTCGTCCCCGCCCCACCTCCCAGGGCGACATGTCATGGGCGCTGTTGTACGCTACCGATCCCGGTTATCTCAAATCCATGGGCATTCCCCTCCTGCGCGGCCGTTACATTGAGCCCGCGGATATGCACCGCGGAACTCACATCGTGGTGATCGACGAGGTCATGGCGCGTACGTTCTTCCCCCACCAGGACCCCCTCGGTCAGAGCATCGTCGTCGCCGATTTGAGCGGCGATCTCGGCCCTGAGATTTCCGTGCCGATGGAGATTATCGGTGTCGTTGGTCACGTCAGCCATTGGGGGCTGGACAGCGACGCCAGTGCCCGGGTCCGCAATGAGTTGTACCTGCCCCTGTCTCAGATCCCGGACCAGTTCATGAAGGGAATGGCCGCATCCACGACGTTCGTCGTGCGCACTGGAACCGATCCGCTGGCCACCCTCCCGGCGGTGCGCGCTGCGGCTCTCGAGGCCGGCACCGACCAGCCGGTCTACGGAGTGCGGACCATGGAACAGATCGTCTCGGGTTCCATTGCGGACCGGCGCTTCTCCATGTTGCTCCTGGCCATCTTCGCCGGGTTAGCGCTTCTGCTGGCCGCGATCGGCATTTACGGAGTCATCTCTTACACGGTCGCGCAACGAACGCGCGAGATCGGGATTCGCATGGTCCTTGGCGCAGGCCAGGCCGAGGTGCTGAAGGTGGTCGTCGGCCAGTCCATGCTTCCCGTCGTGGCTGGCCTGGCCATCGGGCTGGCCGCCTCCTTCGCGCTCACCCGCCTCATGAACCGCATGCTCTACGGCGTCAGCGCAGGCGATCCGGTGACCTTGATCGGCATGGCCCTAGTGCTGGCCGGCGTGGCGCTGATCGCGACGTTGGTCCCGGCCCGCCGCGCTACTAAGGTGGCGCCTGTGGTGGCCTTGCGGTACGAATAGGGAGTGTCCCAACCCCCTTGGGCGGCTCTACATTGCGCTCCGAACGCGTCGGCAGGAGTGCCGACGCCTGCACGCAAAGTGCGTGCGCCACTTCGGGCGCCTCCGGCTCTGACCGATAATAGTCAGGTCCGCATGCTCGAACTCGCTATGGTTTATGCCGCACCCGATGCGGACCTCGTCCGCCGGCTCGGCTCGTATCTGGAACGCAATTGCCGCGTCCGGATCGATTACAGCCTGGTCGTCGCCCCACACCAGTCCGTTGTCGAAGTCCTTGGGTGCGCATTGGGCGCCGCCGCGGTCATTCTCTTCGTGTCGCCGCACTCTGTCCCCAGGCCGTTGAAACGCGAAGAGTGGGAGCCATTGATGGGCGAGGCCGGCGGGGAGCAGGAAGCCCCGACCGCATACGTCACCGTGGCTCCGGCACCCTTTCCGAAGGTGCTGCTTCGCATGAACGCCTTTGATCCATCGGACGAGACCCTTTGTGCCCGCGCCCTGAAACGCTGGATTCTGAACCTGAAGCCGCCCGCTGCCCGTCCTTTCATAGTCCGGGCGGGAACGGCTGCGGCAAGCTCTGCCGAGATTGAAGCGCTCTGGCGCTCCGCGGCCGATCAACCTGGCGCCGTCGATACGTCCGCCGCCGTTGCGCGCGCATTTATTCGCGCGGCCAAACAGGACTTTCAGGGCGTTCTCTGGATCGACGCCAGAGGCGCCACGATGGCGTGCGCCGCCGGCGATCTCGGCGCTCAGTTGAGCTTTCGTCTCGCCGGAGAGTTGCCGGATAACCTGGCGGATCTTCGTACCCTTCTGAACCAGTACCGGTGCCTGGTGGTCATCGAACAGGCGAGCCCTGCGGTGCGGGCCGAATTGAGCGATCTCGGCTTGAGTTCCGTGTTGTTCGTTCCTTCGGAGGAACTGGGCAGCCCGACCTTGGAGGAAGCGCGGGCGCAGTTACAAGCGATCGCAGGGTGGATCCGGAATCCGCAACAGGTGCCTCCATCGGGCCAAATGCGTCACACAATGGAGTGGCTTCTCGACGATCCCCAAAACTGGACCCTCGCCTGCGACTTTGCCCGGGCGAGCCTGGGCTATTATCGTTTTCACGACCGGCTGGCCGAGGCGTTCGAACTCGCCGAAGTGCTTGTCAATCAGGCCATTCACATCCAGGATCCGCAAGCCGCCGTGGAGTTCGGTCGCGAACGCGGCTGGATTCTCGAAAGTTGGGGCCGCCGGCCCGACAATGTGCATCCTTTCGCGGCGGCGCCGGAGCCCGCCGTCCAACTTGCGTTATGGTGAGCCCCTCGAAGAGCTACGTAACTGATTGATTGAGCTAAAATAACGGACACAACCGTGCAGCAGATCGGGCGATTTCAGATCATCAGTGAACTAGGGCGCGGAGCCATGGGCATCGTCTATCGCGCCCTGGACCCGGCCATCGGGCGCACCATTGCCATCAAAAGCATCCGGTTGAAGGACCTGACCGACGCCGCCGAGCGGGACCGGCTCCGCGAGCGCCTCTTTCGGGAAGCCCAAACCGCGGGCATCCTTTCGCACCCCAACATCGTTACCATCTACGACATCCTCGAGGAGAACGGGCTCGCCTACGTCTTCATGGAGTTCGTGAACGGTCCGACGCTCGAGAACCTTCTTTCGGCCACGGTCCCGGACAAGGGGACGCTGCTCGGAATTTTGCGCCAAACCGCCGGCGCCCTGGACTACGCGCACAAGAAGGGCATCGTTCACCGCGATATCAAGCCGGCCAACATCATGATGCACGAGGACATCATCGCCAAGGTTACCGATTTCGGCGTCGCCAAGATCCTCTCGCAGCAGATGACCCAGACCGGCACGATGATGGGAACCCCCAGCTACATGTCTCCCGAGCAGGTGCAGGGAGGCGATATTACCGGGCGCACCGATCAGTTCTCATTGGCGGTCATCGCCTACGAGATGTTCACCGGCGAACGGCCCTTCGTGGCCGATTACCTGCCCAGCCTGCTGTACAAGATCTGCCGCGACGAACCGGTTTCGCCGCACCGGCTGAACACGACGCTGGCCCGGGAAGTGGAAGCGGTATTCCGGCGCGCGCTGGCCAAGGAATCGAACGACCGTTACCCGACGTGCACGGAGTTCATAGCCGACCTGGAAAACACCTGTAACCTCCGGCCGGACTGGCAACCTTTGGCCAGGGGTTCCAGCCTTGCCTTGCCCACTGTCAGCACCGCGCGGCCCGCGGGCGCCGGACTTGCGCCTCCCTCCAACGCCGGTCCACTGGATGTCACTTTGGAGGAAGTCGCGCCTCCCCGTCTGGAGCCGCCACCCACCCCATCCGAAACGGTCTCGGTATTGGGCCAACGGGTCCGATTGGAGGATTCGGAGAACCACACCGTTCGGAACGTATTTCTCGCCCTGGCGTCGGTCGTCGTGGTTGGCGTGATCATATTGTTGGTGCTGAGATGGCTCGCGCCTGTTCCGCCCCCTCCAACGGTTGCCGAAACGAAGCCAATTGCCCCTGTCTCCGACTCCGGCGCGGCCAATCCCAAGCCGTCCCCCACAGCGCCGCCCGCCCAGCCGCAGCCTCCCGAACCGGAACCGGTGAAACCTCCGGCCGCCGAAAACGAACCATCGCCGACGCGGCCGGTCATGCCCCAGCGAACGCCGGAAGGCCGGGACGTAATTGCGCGGATCACGACCTCGCCGCCCGGGGCCCGCGTAGTGATTGACGGGAATTCCCAATTGATCTGCCGCGCGCCTTGTTCCGTCCCGCTCGCGGCCGGTCGCCACACGTTAATGGCTCAAGCCGAAGGCTACCGGGACGCCAACCGCATTTTTGAACTTCCACATGACGCCGAACTCAACGTCGCGATGGAACGAACCGGCGGAACCCTTGCGTTGAACTCGAATATGGTGGGATCCAACATCATCATCAACGGCCAGCAGCGGGCCGAGAAAACGCCGGCCGTTTTGAATCTTCCAGTGGGTACCTACGAGGTCCGCCTGGTGAACGGGAAACTCCAGTGCGACACCGATCCCGTCCACATCCAGGACGGTTCCATCGCGCGCCGCACCTGCGACATGCAATGAATATGTACCTCTCACGCCGATCCCTGTTCCGGCTCGCGGCCGGCGCCGTGGCCATCCCCGCTTTCCCGTTCGATGACGAGGCTCCGGTGGCCAAGAAGTCCGGCATGATCGTTCGCGCCGCGCGGCCGGAAGATCTCGAGATGCCCCTCGAGTTCTTCAACGACTACCTTACTCCGGCGGAGCACTTCTTCGTTCGGACCCACACCTACGTCCCGCGGATCGCCGTGGCCGAATGGCGGCTCGCGGTAGTGGGCCAAGTCGAGAAGCCGTTGACCCTGACCATGGCCGATCTGCGCAAACTGCCGCGCGTCGATCTGGTCAGCGTGCTGGAATGCGCGGGCAATGGACGCGGCCTGTACCAGCCGCCGATGCCCGGTCTGCAGTGGATGTACGGCGCGGTCGGCAATGCCCGGTGGACCGGAGTACGCCTGGGCGACGTATTGAAACAGGCCGGCGTCCGGGCGTCGGGAACGGAGGTGTTGTTTGACGGAGTCGATACAACTCCCGGTACGATGCCCGATTTCCAGCGGTCCATTCCGTTGAAAAAGGCCCTGGATCCGAACACGCTGCTCGCCTTCGAGATGAACGGGCAGGCGCTGCCTTTGCAGCACGGGTTTCCTCTGCGCGTCATCGCCTCCGGCTGGGCCAGCGATTCGTGGGTGAAGTGGCTGTCGAAGATCACGGTGCTCGATCGGGAGTTCGATGGCTTCTTCATGAAGACGGCCTACCGGCATCCGGGAAAGCCCGTGCGCCCCGGCGAGCCGGTGCCGCCCGAGAAGATGTTTCCGGTAACCAGCCTGAGGGTGAAGTCGGTAATCGGCTCTCCGGCCGATGGGACAACCGTGCCGCCCGGTAAGGCGATACGGATCACCGGCGCCGCTTGGGCCGGCGATTCGTCGCCGGTCGAAGCCGTGGAGGTCTCCATGGATGGTGGCCGGACCTGGCGTCCGGCGGCCCTCGAAGGACAACGGACGCAATTCGGATGGCGTCTGTGGGCCTTTGAATGGCAACCGAAAGCGGAGCAGTATTACACCGTCATGGCTCGCGCCCGCACCGCTGCCGGTGATGTGCAACCGTTCGCGCAGGAATGGAACCCGAGCGGGTATCAGTGGAATGTGATTCACCGGGTCGGAGTCAACGTGAGTTTTGTGCCGGGGCCGGCGCCCGGTCCGGCGGGAGTCTCCGCGACGCCCGATCAACCCCGGGGCTACCAGCCCGCTTGCATGGTCTGCCATGGAAACGATGTCGTCGTGCAGCAGCGGCTGACGCGCGGCCAGTGGGAGAAAGAATTGGACAAGATGGGTCGCTGGGGCGCGAAAGTGAAACCGGAAGATCGTGAAGGGATCCTGGAATACCTGGTGAAGCACTTCGGGCCGCGGCCATAGCCGGCCTCGGTTGCAGTGTCAATGGCGATCATGACTGCAAATGGCATTGTAACCGGCAGCGCCGCGCTCGCTGCCGTCCACTTCACGATCACGCATGTTCGAGTCTCGCGAAATCGGGCGGAGACACCCGACGCCGAATCGGGACGCCGGTCCGCTCCATGGGCGATGGCTGGTCTCGCGGTTGAGGCGGTGGGGTTCTCGCTGCTGTTTGTCTGGCCGGATCGCGCGCCTCTCGGCAACCCCGTGTGGCACTGGTCTGCGGTGGTACTGGCCCTCGCCAGTACATGGACTGTCGCCGCCGCCACGCGGGCGCTGGGTCGCCAATGGCGAGTGCAGGCCGTTGTCACAAACGCTCACAAACTGGTGACGAGCGGTCCTTATCGTGTCGTGAGGCACCCTATCTACGCGGCCGTTCTCGGGTACCTGCTGGCCTTTGGGCTCGCCTTCTCGAACTGGCCTCCCATCCTGGCCGCGACGGCGGTATACCTGCTTGGTACCGAGATTCGCGTCCGCGCCGAGGACGCTCTCCTGGCCGAACGTTTCGGTTCGGAGTTCCTGGATTACCGCCGCCAAGTGAAAGCCTACGTGCCGTTCCTGCGCTGACCCCTAAACTTGTGTTAACTTTCAGATACTGGAGGGCAGGATGAACCGACGTCAATTCCTCAGAAGTGGAAGCGCGGTAGGAGCCGGAGCGATCTCGCTTCACTCGTTCCCCCATCACCTGTTCGCCGCCGAGACAAAGAAACTGGCGAGCGATCGCGTGAAATTGGGACCTATGGGCGTACCCGTCAGCCGCCTGGCCCAGGGCAGCGGCACCAACGGCGCCGGAGGCAGTTCCAACCAAACGAAGAAACTGGGCGTCCAGGGCCTCGCCGATCTGTGGAAAGCGGCCTATGACAACGGCGTGACCTTCTTCGATTCGGCCGATCAGTACGGAACGCACCCCCACTTGAAACTGGCCCTCAAGAGCCTTCCGCGCGAGAAGGTCGCGGTACTCACCAAGACGCACGCTTCCACCGAAAAGGAAATGCGCGCCGACCTGGACCGGTTCCGCAGCGAGATCGGCACCGACTATCTCGACATCGTCCTGCTGCACGCCATGATGGATGCCGATTGGCCGGAGCGCAAGAAGGGCGCCATGGCGGTGCTGGCCGAGGCCCGCGAGAAGGGCATCGTGCGGACGCACGGCACATCCTGTCATACGCTCGGTGCGCTGCGTACGGCGGCGAAGAGTCCTTGGGTACAAGTGGACCTGGCGCGCATCAATCCCGCCAAGGTGGCCATGGATGCGGATGTAGCGACCGTGGTCGGCGTGCTCAAAGAGATGAAACAGGCGGGCAAGGGCATCATCGGAATGAAGATTCTGGGCGCCGGCCGCTTGCGCAATAAGGTTGACGAATCCTTGCAATACGCACTGTCACTCGATTGCGTGGACTGCTTCACCATTGGCGCCGAGAGCCGCACCGAGATGGAAGACCTGGTTCGGAAGATCCCGGCTGCCAGCGTTCGCGGTTAGACGGTTACCGCCGGTGACGGTGGTGCCCGTCCGCGCAGTGCGAAATAATAGGGGCGCCATGTTTCGCCTTCTATTGTTTTGCTGTGCATTACAGCTGAGTTTCGGCCAGGCACAGCCGGCCTCTCCTGTCCCCCCGAATGTAAAACAGAAGATCCTGGACGATCTGCGCCGCGCCCCCGACTACACCTGCTCGGAACTGATCGAGCACAAGGTGAAGCAGTCCGGGGCATCATTCGTGTCGTTGGACCGCATCCGCCTGGAGGTCTCCTACGCGGCGGGGAAAGAGATCTTCGGCTGGACAGGCGGAGACCGAGTCAGTGACGACGATCTGCCGAGACTGGTATCGGCAACGATTTCCAATAGCGATTTCGCGATGCACCCCCGCGTCATACTGACCAACTCCAGGGTGCAGTTCAGCGATCCGGTGGACCAGAAATCCGGTGATCAGGACGGCATCCGGATCGACTTCCGCGTGGCGGCCGCTTCCAGTGACTGGACGTTGAGCGCCGGCGGAAACGATGTCCGGGTACCCTATCATGGGTCGATCCAGATCGGAAAGCGGTCCGGCCGGCTCACCCAGTTGGAGTTGATCACCGATTCCGTCCCGCCCGCCCTGGGATACACTTCGGTGGGCAAGCGTCTGTTCTACAATGAGGTGCAGTTGGGAACCGGCAAGGTTCTGTTGCCGGCACGATCGGAGCTGTTTACCGCGGCGCCCAACGGCCAGGAGACCTTGAACGAAACCCGGTATTCCGAGTGCCGGCCATACGCCGCCAGTGCAGAAGCCGCCCATGTCAGCCCGGCGGAACTGCCCAACGAGATCAACGTGGATCTGGTCCTGGAGACCCCGGTGGACAGCGACAGCGCCGCCATTGGCGACCCGATCATCGCACGGGTGCAGCAGGCGATCAAGCGGAAGAAGGAGACGGTGGTGCCGAAGGGCGCCACATTGCACGGGCGAATTTCGACCTTGGAACTGGTTCAAGGCTACCGCATTGTAGACTTTGTCTTTACGCACTTTGAGGTGGACGGAGACCGCATCGATATACGGAATCGCAGCAACATGGTGGAATTGGAGGACCGATACACCATGGGCGACAAAGTAATGGTGAATCAGAAGATGGGACCGATGTCGGGTAAGAACGTCTATACCGTGGCTACCCGGATGCCCGGGCCAATCCGCGTCAACTCGGCCCGTGCTCGGATTCCGCGCGGATTCAAGCTGTACCTGCGGAGCAACGTGTCGGGCGGCAGTTAACTGGCGTTGAGGGCCGCGGTGATACCCGAATACAGACGGCTCATGATCGGAACGACCGAGGTGGGTATGGCTGCCGCAGCAATCACCGCCACGGCCGCGGTGAGTAAAGCGTACTCGATCATGTCCTGTCCGGACCGGTCGGCCACGATCCGAAGCAACGCATGACGGCATGGCTGGACGACTTTGTTTTGTAGATTCATTTCGCCACCTCCATCTTCGGCCGACAAGGTGGTTTCAGCAAGACGTGTTTCACAGTAGAGGGTGTGCGAAAACCGCTTATCCGGTAGGGGGTTCTGCTCAAATAGGGTATGTGAATTCCCCGATTTCCGGGAACAAGATAGGGGAGGATTTCGTCCTCAAATGATAGTGAAGACAAACGCGTCATTCGTCGAGGCGGCGCGCCTCGCCGCGGATTCGCTGCGATCGAGCAAGTTGCGCAGTTTCCTGACGTTGCTCGGCATCATCCTGGCCACTACGACGCTGATTGCCGTAATGAGCATCATCAACGGAATGAACCTGTATATCGCCGAGAATGTGTCGAACATGGGTGCGGACGGCTTCCGTGTGGTCCGGATGGCGTTCATCGGCAACTGGGATCCTAAGAAGTTTCTGGAGTTCCAGCGGAAGAATCCCCAGCTAAAGGCTGAGGAGTTCGACTTCCTGAAGAGCCGGGTCACCCTGGTCCGGGAGCTTGGAATCTCCGCCGGGCGGGGAGGAAAGGCCTCCTACGGGGGCCAGACGGAGGAATCGGTCGGAATTCAGGGGGGCACGCCGAACTATGCGGTCATCAACAATTACCAGGTGGAGAACGGACGCTTTTTCAACGAAGTGGACGACCAGCACCGGTTGCCGGTGGTATTCATCGGCAGCGATCTGCAGCAGCGCTTCTTCCCCAACGTGGATCCGATCGGAAAGGTCATCAACGTGGACGGGCGCCCGTTCGAGGTAATCGGGACCGCGAAGGCGAAAGGCAGCGTATTTGGCCAGAGTCAGGATAACTTCGTCATCGTTCCGATCCAGACGTACTTCAAAATCTACGGCGCGCGCAATGGAATGTCCTACATCGCATCGGCCAGGGACCAACTGGTGCTGAACCAGGCCCAGGACGAGGTCCGCATGTTGCTGCGCTCCTTCCGGCACCTTGGACCGAAGGCGGATGACACGTTCTCCATCATTTCGTCGGATTCGCTGGTGACGGCCTGGCAGCAACTGACCGGGGCGATCGCCGCCACGGCGGTGGCGGTGGTTTCGGTTTTCATGGTGGTAGGCGGCGTGGTGATCATGAACATCATGCTGGCCGTGGTCACGGAGCGAACGCGGGAGATCGGTATCCGTAAGTCGGTCGGCGCACGCCGGCAGGACATCCTGAATCAGTTTCTCGTGGAGTCGTCCATGCTCGCGGGCACGGGAGGACTGATCGGTGTCCTGATAGCTTGGGGTGTTGCGATAGTGGTTCGCACCGCGACTCCGGTGCCGATGCGCATGCCGCTCACGTCGGTGATTATCGGGGTCGGCCTGTCGGCCGCGGTCGGACTGTTCTTCGGAATCTACCCCGCGCGGCAGGCGTCGAAACTGGACCCGATTGAAGCTTTGAGGGCCGAATAATGAAGTTCACGCAGTTTTTCGTCGGCATTCCGCTGGCGCTGAACACCATTCGCGATCACAAGATGCGAGCGTTCCTGACGGTGCTGGGTGTGATCATCGGAACCGGGACAATCATCGGCGTCGGATCGATTATCACCGGATTGGATGGCGCGGTCACCGGCGTTCTGCGGAGTTTCGGCGCCACCAATCTGGTCGTGTTCAAGTTCAAGATTCCACACTTCGGGAATCTGAGCGCCGACGAACGCCAGCGTAAACCGCTGACGTATGAAAACGCCCTGTCGATTGCAGAGCGTTGCCCCTCGGTCGATCATGTCAGTCCATACCTGTTTCCCTTCGACATGAACGCCCGTGGGCCGCAGATCAACAAGATCCGGTACAAGGGCAACGACATGTTCCAGATCGATCTGGGCGGTACCGAAGAGGCGTATGCGGCGGGCGGTCAGGCCGAGATGCTGGAAGGCCGCTTTCTGACCGATGTCGAAAACGCGCACCATGCCCCGATCGTGGTGATCGGCGAGGATGTGGGCAAGGCCCTGTTCGCGACCGAAAGCGCCATCGGCAAGAGTGTGGATCTGGACGGCCATTCGCTCGAGGTGGTGGGCGTCATGAAGCGTCCGGCAGCGTCGTTTCCCGGTCAGCAGGATAGCCGGGTAATGCTGCCGTATTTCACGATGAAAAAGCTCTACCCGCAGGCGAAGGAGAACATGCTGATCGTGGTTCCGAAGCCCGGGAGGATGGCGGCGGCCGAGGACGAAGTGCGCGCAGTACTGCGTGTGGACCGCCGGGACGGGTTCTCGAAGCCCGACAGTTTCGCCATCTCGACGTCGGAACAGATGGTGGAGGATTTTCGGAAGATCACGTCGGTGACGGCGCTGGTGATGGTGGTGCTCAGCTCGATCGGTCTGCTGGTAGGGGGCATCGGCGTGATGAACATCATGTTGGTGTCGGTTACGGAGCGAACGCGGGAGATCGGGGTCCGCAAAGCGATCGGGGCGCGGCGGAGCGACATCGTGGTGCAGTTTCTCACCGAAGCCGTGGTGCTGACTGCGTTGGGTGGGATGGTGGGCATGGCGTTCGGCTGGACGATCTCGATGTTGGCCCGCCTGATATTCCCCTCCCTGCCCACGTCGGTGCCGCTGTGGGCGGCGGGATTGGGGGTCGTAGTGTCGGTGGGAATCGGGCTGTTCTTCGGGATTTGGCCTGCGAACAAGGCGGCCCGGCTGGACCCGGTGGAAGCGTTGCGGTACGAGTAGGGAATTTTCACGGAACGAGCGTTGACACAAGGGGTAATGGTCTTCGAGAATAGAGATGTACCTGCCCAAGCTGTGCGGATGTGGCGGAATTGGCAGACGCGCTAGATTCAGGTTCTAGTGCTCGCAAGGGCGTGGAGGTTCAAGTCCTCTCATCCGCACCAATAGAATCAAAAAGTTACAAAAAACGAGCCGTCCGAGAAGGTGGTCTGGGTAGCGCAAATGGTAGCGCACCGTAGCGGAAAATGAGGGCGAATCGGGGGATCACCGGGGTGTTTTGCGGCTCGCGCTCGTCTGCTCCAGACGCTTGATCTCGGCCCGCAGTTCTTCGATCCGATCGACCGGATCCGCCGCGCCGATCAGCCCGCGCCCGGCCTGGAAGGCGTCCATTTTTCGCCTCGCGTCTTCGAGGGCCTCGTCATCGATCATCGTGTAACGGTCATCCATAGACGTGCTCTCGTGCCCCATGATATCCCGCCGAGTTTGGCCATCGACGCCGGCTTTTCGCATCTGATAATGCGCCGATCGCCGAAGATCATGAAAGTGAAGGTCGAATGGTTCGAAGCCGTCTCGCTTCATCTGATCGGTTAGCGCAGCAACCGCCTGCCTCCACAGGCCGTCGAAACGAGTGATCCGCAGCCCATCCTTGTTGACCCGGTAGTCGAACCAGAAGAACACAAACGGACAGTCCGGGTAAGTCCGGTCTCGCACCTCCCGCTGCCCTTGGAGGTATGCTTCCATTTCACCCATAAACGGCGCCTTACCAGCTCCGAACTTGGTGGATTCGAAGTAGATGCATCGCTCCTCGAAGTCCACTCTGTCCCACCGAAGCTGGAGAAGTTCGCTCAGGCGCCGGCCGACGTTGTAGGCTACGACGAAGAGGCAGCGCAGTGCGGAGTGCAAGACGTCCCGGAAGAAGCAGTAATATCGGTCCGGCAACCGGACACGGCGGGTGTTCTCTCTCTCCGGCCTCTTGTGAAAATCGCACCCTCCCGCCGGCATGGAATGAATCTTGCCAAGTTGGATACTGATCTTAAAGGCTTTGCTGATCTTCGAGAGATCGCGGTTAATTGTAGTGTCTGCAATGCCCTGTTGCCGACGATGCTCACGGAAAGCTTGGCAGTGAGCCACTGTTAATTCGGAGGCGAGTATCGCGCCAAAGAACGGTCGAAGGTGTGAGTTGAGGACCCATTCGTAGTTCCTCCTCGTTGGTTCATGGACGACGCTGGCAAGCAGGTCGTCGAAGAGTTCATTGACGGTGATCCGGCCGGGATCAACCGTCTTTCCAAGGCGCGCCGACTTCTCCAACTCCGCGACGCGCCTGGCAACGTAGTCGATTGCGGCTTGTCGCCGGTCCTCTCTGCAGTGAGTAGATTCTGCCCGGAGGGTCCAGGCACCTGTCCTCGGGTCGGGTTTGAGGATTCGCTTGTACCAAATGCCCTTCTTCAGGTAGAACCCTGTTGGCATCTTGGCGGGACCGTCTGCTGGGCGCCGTTTCAGGCGAGGCATACATTGGACTTCCAACTGCGTGCTGCGTTAATAGGCGTGGAGCCGCGCCTCATCGTATTTATGATCTATTTCGCGTCGATCAATGAATACGCGTCCGTCTATGCGCAGAGGAGTCAGGATTCGCCTCTCATAAAGGTGGCGTACCGCCTTTTCCGATCGGCCAAGGTATTCGGCCGTCTTTCTTACGCTCAGCAAGTATGGCTTGTTGTGGCCGTTTTCAGTCGCAGGGTTCATTTCATGCCTCCTTTGCTCTGCAGAGTTCAGTTGGTCTCGCCGGATCGCCTTCCAGAGCATTGGGAGATGCCGGGGAGAGCCTATCCTTCTTTAGAACAGACTCCGAAATTTGTCAAACGCAGCGGGTGTTTGCCGGTGGTTTGCTTGGCGACGACGCGGAAATGCCCCGTGAATCAACGGGGAAGTGTGAGTGGTGGGCGTCGAGCCTGGTCCAAGATGATGGCGGGATATAAAAGATTTCCCTCGGTTTGATTCACTGGCGGCTGGCTCCGCCAGTCGCTGGCCGGATGAAGTGGACCAGGGCCTGACGCAAGTGTCATTCCAGCCTTTGCCGACGGCCGTCAGGCAGCGTGCGAGCGGAGCCATTCCGCAATGTCCCGGGCCCGAAATCGGACACTTGCGGCGATCTTATAGTGCGGAATGAGGTTCCGTGCGACATAGCCGTAGATCGTTTTCGGGCTGACCGCCAGGAGATCCGCCAATTCCTTTGCCGTCAAGAGGTTCGGGCTGCGGGCCAACCGGTCGAACACATCCACCGGGTCCAGCGACCCGGCGTCGCTGTCAAAGCGGACGGCGCGGGCCGGCCCGCGCCTTGGAATCTTCGGCAAGGAGCGGTTGGGTGCTTCACTCGGAACGCGCGCCATGGAGACGGTTGTACTCTCACCCGGCCCTCGTGTCAAAGGCTCGAATTCCCGGCTATCACGGTTTCCTTTCACGCCGCGCCACCCACATTAAGGCGGCCGCGAACATAGTGCGCGCAAGGACGTAGCAAGATTTCGGGCGGACCGTAGAGAATCCGGGGATTTATCCGGAATTGACAGGTTTAATGGCGTGATTTAGATTCTAAGGAATACTGTTTCCGGGCCGTTCATTTCCAAACTGGGCGAGCCAAACACTGGACGCTGGGAAACGCAACACCATGAGTTGATAGATCGAGGCAGAGGTCATGCCGGAGAGCAATGGTCGTAATGAGCGCCGTTCCTTTTCCGGGCCGAATGTGCGGGCTTGGGAAGACGAGGACACGCAGCGTACCCAACAACATTCACTTGCTCATAGAGAAATGCCTTCCGGCGACGTCGCAGTCAAAGCGGGCATTTTCGCGGTCGGGACCGCTGGACGCACAGTGCTGCACAAGCCGGTGGTGACCACCGGGCCAATGCCCGATGACTCGCCGCGGCAGACTCACGCGACTCTCTACGCCGTGCCGTTCGACGGCTGGCTTCGCGAACTCGATGAGGTTCTGGTCGATTTCTGCAGCCGTGGAAGAGCCGGTCAGCGGGAAGCCATGCTTGCCATTCGTGCATCGCATCCGCAAATCTCCTCCGGTACCATCTGGGCCCGCATGGTCTATCTCCGATTGGCCACTTCGAAACGGCCGCCCTACGGCCGGCATGAGTGGTCTCCGGAGGACCTGGAATTGCTCCAGTCCGGCTATGGCGACGGCAGAAACAGCGCCAGCCGAACCATCGATGTTCTCCTCGAACGGCATCCGGACTGGTCCCGGTCGGTGATCACGTGGAAAGCCAGATCGCTGGGCCTCTCCCGCAAGCGGGAAGGCGGATATCGACCCTGGGGCGAGGAGGCGGATCGGAATCTGATTTCTTGCGAGGGATTCGAGATGGAAAGCGTTGAGAAACGGATGAGACGATCGATCGCTTCGATCCGGTCCCGCCTGGCGGTGCTCGATCGTGGCGCGGAATTCTTTGGGGGCTTCAAGACCAAGGAATTGATGGAACTGCTGCACCTGGATGAATCGGCGATCCGCCGCCTGGAACGTGGGCACCTGCTCCGCCGGGAACGCGGGCGCATCACCGAGGATTCATTGAAATCCCTGTGCAGGCAGTACCCGGAGGAGATTCCGTTCGAGACGCTCGATGAGGAGGCGCAGCAGACGCTGATCGCCGATTACGAGTACGCAAAGCCCAAAAGAGCCCGTCAAGGAGGAAGAAGAAAGAAGCAGCCACTTGAGCTTTCAGCCGGGACCTGACTGGCCGAGCGTTTTGACAGGAAACCCGCAGACATCCGGCGGATGTTCAACGCTCCGTGTACGTCTGCGCCTGCCGGCGCCACTCGTCGAAATCCGGGCAGCTGTCCGGCCGGCGCCGCGACCATTTCCGGTCGCAGAAATGCCCAGTAGGCAACGATGCGCTCGGCGTACAGACTGCTCCTGGCGAAGAAGGTAATCGCCTCGAAACCAGCCTTCCGCTTGTGCCGATCCAAAGACGTGACTATCGACCCACGCGATCAGGCGCCTCCACACGGTAGTCGAATCCTCCAGTTGTGCGCCCTGTTGCTTCAGGTCCTCGAGGAACCCGGGGCACCGATCGCGCAGGAGCCGGGCCACCGTCGGCGGCATGCCCCGGTGCCCTTTCATTACGGCTCGGACCCAGTAGGCGAATGCTTCCCAGTGCACGTAGTCGGAAACTGCCTTCTCGAGCTGACCGGGAGCGACTCTTGTAGGCGCCATCGCACCTCGTGCCGCGCCGCCGGGGCGGAGGAAACTGCCAGTCTTGGGCCTCCCGGCGCCAATCCTCAAACGAAGGATAGGAATCCGGCCGCGCCAACTGCCAGCGGTCATTGCAATGCTCCCAGTAGAGCCAGGCCTGTTCCCACCGCAGATCGCGGGAGGCATAATACTCAACCGCGCTCAGCCATCCCTCCTCGTTCGGCTGACGAAAGTCGTTCTCGTGGATCCACCGCCACAGGCGGAGCCAGAAGCTCAGGCTCGGTTTTCGCGCCGTCCTCGGGCGCAAAGCCTGGGCACCGGAGTTGGAGGGCGCGGGCAACGGCAGGAGGGATCGTACCTTCGGCTTCGACGACGGCCCTCGCCCAGAGTACGAATGCGCACCATTCGATGTACGCGCCGATCAAGGGCGCGAGCGTGTCGGCGGGGAATCTCCGCGCCTCGCGCTTGGCCTTTCTGGCGATTGATTTCGTGGAGTCTGGACAGTCTCGTCCGAGAGCTTCGGACCGCATATTCAGTCATCGCATAAGATGTATTGACTCTACAGTGCTGGGGGAGGTACCGAACGATTCTGGCACAGCTATTGTCGGAAGACAATGACCTTTCGGGCTCCCGGGCTCTCCACCCATGCAGACCAGTTCCCATCCGCCCAGTACGGGCTGCCGCCGGGGTCTTGCGAAATTTTCTTAACGTAATCGCGCTGCCGGCGTCCGCGCGCCAGCCACTGCCGGACGATCCGGCCGGCAATCCGGCAGAGCCGCCGGAACGACCATGCCGGAGGGGCGTCGGCTGCCCTCGCATGCCCGTTTTGCCATCCGGGAGATGTCGGCCTACTATTGGGGCCGCGAGGTTCCTTTATGTTCGACTCAGCGGACGATCTTGGCCGGGGCTTGGAAGCGGTGAAATACATCATCGATCCGGTGATGCGCCAGGTGGTCTATCTGGCGGACCGGATGCAGAAGCCGATCATCATCGAAGGTCCGCCGGGGACCGGGAAAACGGAATTGGCGGTCGCCATCGCACGGGCCGGCAATACCGTCATCGAGCGCCTCCAATGCTATGAGGGCATCACGGAGGAGAAAGCCATTGGCCGGTTCGATCCTGCCCTGCAGGAACTCTTCCTGCGCACGCAGGGCGACCACATCGGCAACGACTGGCAAGAGATACGCGACAACCTCCATTCTTTGAACTTCTTCGTTCAGGGTCCGCTGTTGCGGGCCCTGCTGCGGGAGCAGCCGTGCGTGCTGCTGATCGACGAAGTCGACAAGGTGGGCCAGGCGTTCGAAGCCATGCTGCTCGAGCTGCTATCGGCGTGGCAGATCAGCATCCCCAAGCTGGGCACGGTGGCGCATCAGAGCATTCCTTTCGTGGTGATGACGTCCAACGAGACGCGCTGCCTGGGAGACCCGCTGCGCCGGCGCAGCCTGTACCTGCGCATGGAGCACCCGGGCGTCGAGCGCGAAACCCAGATATTGGCGGTCCGCAGCACGGCCGACGATCCACTGTTGCGGCGGCAGATGGCCGGCTTGGCCAAGGCGCTGCGGGCCTGGTCGATGGAGAAGCCGCCCTCGATCGCCGAGCTGCTCGACCTGGCGCAGGCCATCGGAATCATGGGGGTTCCGGAGATTACCGGCGAGCTGCGCGATGTGCTGTTGCCGTTCCTGGCCAAGACCGAGGCCGACCGGAAACGCCTGCTGCTGAGGGATGGCTTCGAGAGCCTGGTGATGACGGCGAACAAGTACCGGGACGAAGCCGTGGAGGTGCAGTGATTCTCTTGAAGGCATTGGTCCCGGTCGTCGTGGTGGCCGCGGCGTTCGCGCAAGGGCCGTCGTCGTCCGGAGACCGACGGAGATTGGCCGCGATGTGCGCGGACTTCTATGCCGACCGCTACGGCGTACCGCGCGAACTGGTGCAGGCCATCATCGAGGTCGAATCGGCCTGGCAGCCATACGCGGTTTCCTCCAAGGGCGCTGCAGGCCTGATGCAGCTGATGCCCGGGACCGCCGCGACGTTCGGAGTGCGCAACCGCTTCCGGATGGAGGAGAACGTTCAAGGCGGTGTCGCCTATCTGGCCTGGTTGCAGAAAAGATTCCGGCGAGATCTGCGTCTGGTGACAGCCGCATATTTCGCGGGAGAGAACGCGATCGCGGCGAACGGTCTAACCTACGGCTCGCCGGAAGTGTACCGCTATGTGAGTCAGGTGGCTCGTCTCTATCGCCGCAAGCGGATGGAGGCGATCCATGGGAGCCATTGAAGGGAGGTCTCGGTGTATGAAGAGTCGCAGTGTCGTCCGGTTGTTGTGCGGCGCACTGGCCGCGAGCGCGGCGATAGCACAGCAAACCCAGCCAATGCCACAGGTCGAACCTCAAGTATTGGCAAGAGCAGTCAGCGATGGACGCGTCACGGTAGTGCATCTGGCGCCACGATATGCGACCGCCATCCGGATGCATGAGGCCGTTAACTCGGTGGTGGTGGGCGATCCGGCGTCGTTTTCCGCCGAGCACAGCGAGCAGGAGCCGAACCTGGTGTTCGTGAAACCGATCACGATGCGACCAGCGCAAACCAACCTGCTGATCTCAACGAGCCGCGGGCACCAGGCCAGCTTGCTGTTGATCAGCCGCGGCGAATTGCGCGGAGAACAGCCGCCCGAGGTCGACTTCGTGCTCCGCTACAGGCCCGCCGGCCGGTTTCTGATCGAGCCCCTGGACTATCCGGCAGCATTGGTCGCGGAGACGGCCAGTGTCGCCGAAGGCCGGGGCCCGCCCGTCCGTCCGGTGAAGACGGCGGCGGCCCTGGAGAGGGATGCGATGCCGGCAGCGGAAAACGCGCAGAGCGCGCTTGACGATCTGTTGGAGCGGCAGCGCAAGGCCCAACTGCCGGAACTCTACGGCGGCAAACCAGGCCTCTCGGATCCGGGCAAAGAACGGGTCAAGGCGGGGGTGAGCGAAGTCATCGATCAGGGCCGGGAGGTGGTGGTGCTGTTTTCGGTGCTGAACCCCCAGGCCCACGCCATCGAACTGATGCCGCCGCAGATCCAGTTGGGCGGCCAGCTCAGATCCGGCAAAGTGATCAAGCACTCCAAGTGGGGCACGGCCGAGCAATATCCGATTGCCGACTACCGGCTCAGCCGGCGGCGCATCGGCGCCGGCGAGCGAGCCGACGGAGTGGTGGTGTTCAACCGGCCGCCCTACAAACAGTCCAACGAGACGCTGTTTCTGCAGGTGGCCGAGAGCGGCGCGGTAGACCGCCCGGCGCTCGCTCCCATCGGTTTTGGCATCAGCAATTTCGATTTGAGCAGGGAAGGAGGATCGCATGGAAAACCGTCCGGACAATGAGAATCAAACCCAACCGCAAGGAGAGCCGGCGAATCCGGCAGAGCCAATCGAGGACGAGATCGAGCAGAGCGCGGAAGAACAACGGCCGAAGGGCATTGCGGCTGTCTTCCGCGAAGCCTTCGATCGCGCCCGGCAGCGGACAGCGGCGGGGCTCCAAGGCGCGGCCGAACACCCATCCGCTGGTCAGCGACCGCACGGCGCGCAACCGCGACCGCACCAAGATCCTGTTCGTGTCGGTGGTTGGCCTGGTTGCCGTGCTGGTGATTTTTCTGGGAGTCTTCTCGTCCTCCCACAGCACGACGAAGCGGGAGCCGCCAGCCCGGCGCAACCCGAGTCTGGGCCGGCCGGAGGACCAAGGCCCGCGAGCGGGTTCGGTGACGCCCCTGCTGAGCGCCGAGACGAATGGCCAGGATCCAGGCAACGGCCAATTGACACCCGACGACATCGACAACACGTCCCGGCCGCGCGGAAGTGGAGAAATGACGACTTCCGACCAGATCGTGCAGAGCGGTCCCCCCAGGGCAAGATTGCAGGGTGCCGGCGCGCAAACGCTGAACGATGTGCCGTTCACGGATCCGGCGCTCGAAGCCTACCGGCAGCGGCTGACGGCCTCCGCTGGCCCGCCGCCACCGGTCGCACCGCCGCCGACGCACAACCGGCGGCCTCCGGTGATATCGGAATCGGAGACGCTCGGAAAAGCCTCGCTCGTGTACGTGCGCGCGAACGCCAACAGCGGGGCATCGATGGCAGGCGGTGCACAGCTGCTTCCCGCCGCGGCGACAACCGAACCGGCCTTCCTCGATCGGAGATTGTGGAACGGACTGCCGGCGGGTACTCGCTTGATGGCGCGGCTGCAGACCGCAGCCAGTACGGCCGTCAAAGCTCCTGTCGTCGCCGTGGTCGAAACGCATTACGAGCGCGATGGGGAGATCGTGCTGCCGGCCGGCACGAAAGCGTTCGGGGAACTGGAGAGCGGGACGCATTCCGGCTACGTCGGAATCCGCTTCCACACCTTGCAGATGCCGGACGGAACCACGGAGAAGATCGAAGCGAGCGCGATGAGCCTGGATTTCGGTCCCCTGAAGGGCCAGGTGAGTGGAAGGAACCGGGGCAAACAGTTCCTGGCGCGGGCGGTGACGGGCGTGGGATCGGTAGCGGCCTTCGCCGTGGGTCACCCGGGCGGGCTGACCGGTTCGATCGACAACAGCATCCTGCTGCGGGATCGCATCTCCCAGAACATCGGGATGGCGGGCGAGCAGGAGGTCATGAATCTCGCCTACTCCCAGGAAATCGTCGTGACGGTTCCCGGCAATACACGGTTCTTCATCGTGCTCCAGCAGGGCGCGGGACGGGAGGGGATCAAGCCGGGGTTGCTGCCGGCTGGAGACCGCGGTCGTGGCAACATGGCCCTTGCCTCGAGCGGAGAGCGGCCGGAGCTGCCGACCGCGGCGGAATTGCAGGAGTTGGTGTCGCTGAAGCAGGAGCTCAATCGAATGTACCGCGAGGTGGCGGCAACGCGAACCGCGACGCCGGCTGGAGCGCCCGCGCGCTGAGGGGAGAGCGAGCAAGGAAAGACAGTCGATGAAATCAAACTGGAAGCCGCTCGAAGAGAAGCTGAAGCCCGACCAATGCGCGGGGTTCATGTTCATGGGGCGGTTGAATTGTGTGAACTTGTATAAACACGGTCTGACCCGGCGCTATCTGAACCTCGGAGATGATGGCAGGGCCTTTCGCTACCTCGATCGCGGCCGATTCGAAGAAATCCCTTTCGAGGAAGCGCTGGCGTGGGTACGCGAACCGCTGGCGGAACTGGGCGAGACGCTCGAGACGCCGTACGACGAAGGCTACCGGGCGCGGAGGTCGGCGGTCTTGCGGGCCGCCGGCTACGAAGAGCTCCGGCTGCAGATCGAGCCTGACGATGTGGCGATTCACTGAGGACCTTGCGTCCGCTGGTGCGGCCAACGATGTCCAGCACAAAACGGTTCCCGGTGCAGTAAAGTAAAGCCAATAGGCTTTTGCCATGGATGGCAAAGTGGGGATGCCGCTGGACCTGGCTGCCCGGCTGGGAGTCGCAATCGCGAAAGCCCTGATCCGGCTGTGGGAGAGATTGTGCGAAGTCGGGCGCATCATGCGGACGTCGTTCTCGCAGGCCTACCGCGAATCGCGAGGCCTTCCGCCACGCACTTCGGAGCCAGGGAAGAGGCGCGTTCGAGCGTTCGGGTTTTTCCTCATTGGTTTTCAGGCTATAGCGCTGATTCTGGTTCCAACCAAAGAGGGTTTCTTCAACCCAGTTACGTTTGGAATCCTAGTTGCGATTTTGTGGTCCTTCCCTTCTGTCTGGGGTCATATTCCTTCCGTGTTTCAGAAGCTCCTCCTGATATGCCTGGCGACGATTGTCGAAGTCGCGTTCGCAAGTCTAGTACTGCAGCCCAACCTGCTGTGGAGGGTCGCTTCACTTGTCGGGCTAGAGAAGCATAAGGGTGCTGATTTTCTATTTGGCGTTTCAATCCTGTGCATGTTTGCTGCCTGGATTTTCATCATATTCTCTAGTAAGAAGCCACGGCGAACGGTGAGCGCAGGCGCTGGAGAGCAGATACAATCCGTGCAGCAACAGCAGCAGCGGTGGTCCAACATCCCCACGGTCACTTATGCCGATGTCGGCGGCATGGACCGAGCCAAGGATCGCATCCGTTCGGTGGTGCAGAACCGTCTCCATCCGGAGCGCTATGGCGGCGTGGTGCAGAATGGGATCCTGTTGCATGGACCACAGGGCACGGGAAAGACATTTCTGGCGCAAGCGACCGCGGGCGAGTTCGGCATCAACTACTACTACGTACGGCCCACGGAACTGATCGACAGGTGGGTGGGCGCTCCCGAAGCCAATGTCAGAGACGTCTTCGAGCGGGCCGCGGCGCATCGTCCGGTTGTTCTATTCATCGACGAGATCGATTCGCTCGGCTCGGTACGGCAACAAATCGGCAAAGACGGCGATCCCGGAGGGGCGGGCCGCATGTACAACACGGTCACGACCCAGCTGATGCAGTCGATCGACACGTATCGAAATCAGCAGGGACTCATCATCATGGCCGCGACGAACTTCCTGGACGCGGTCGATTCGGCCCTGATCCGGGATGGGCGCTTCGATGTGAAGGAGCGCGTGGATCTGCCGGATCAGCCGACGATCGTGCGGATCCTTGAGGCGCAGCTCGCCAAGAAGCCACACGAGGAGTTCCCGCTCGAGCCAGTCGCCGCGCGGCTGCCAGGCGCCAGCGCCGCCAAAATCAAGGCGCTCGTCGACCGGGCCGCGGCGATCGCCGTGGAACAGCGGCGGAAGATTGCGTTGAAGGATCTTGAACTGGCCATGGAGGAGGCGGGAGGAACCGACCGTCCCTTGTTCCGGCCCGTCGATTGGGGAGACGTCGTGATCTCTCCCGACGTCGAGCAGGAGCTGCGCACTCTCGTCAGCGTCCTGAACCACAAAGGCATCGCGCACCTGGACGTGGAAGCGCCCACGGGACTCCTGCTGATTGGCCCGCCGGGCACGGGCAAGACCATGCTCGCGCGGCTGATCGCCACCCAAACGCACCGCAGCTTTTATCCCATCACGCCGGCCGACGTTCTGGGAGGCGCCGTGGGCGGCTCCGTCAAGAAATTGAAAGAGATCTTCGCCCGGGCCAAAGAACACGCGCCCTCGATCCTGTTCCTCGATGAAATCGACGGCCTGCTCCCCGGAACTACGGTCAGTTGAACGCCCACGACGTACAACTGGTCGAGCAGGCGCTGATGGAGATCACCGGGCTCGAGCCGGCTCACAACGTGTTCCTGATTGGGACGACGAACCGCATCGACCAGATCGACGCGCGGGTGCTGCGGGGCGGGCGCTTCGGCGAGAAGATCGAGATCGGAGTTCCGGATACGGCCGGCTACCGCAAGCTGATTGCCCGATACCTGGGCCGGGCCCGTTTGATCGACGGGTTGCCCATGGAGTCTGTGATCGAGCAGCTGCAAGGGGTATCGCCCGCGGATCTGGAAGCGATCTGCAAGGCAGCCAAGCGGTTCGCCATGCGCCGATTGCCGGAGGGCGCAGACGAGTTGCCGCCCCTCGAGTGGGACGACTTCGCCCAGGCCATCAAGCGCGTCCAAGTCCAATTCAGTTAACCTCCACCATCGCCCTTCCCGTCACCGGGCGTTTAGATCGCAGGAAAGACCTCTCTGCCTGCGCGCCTGAGTGAGAGCCGGGGTCTTGGCACAAGCGCCCGATCAACATCGGTGCACTCCCGGCGACGCTCTGAGGCCGGAATGCGAACCCAACTTTGACGGTTTTTCGATTCTGCCGTATACATCCTGTTACCTGCCCTCGCCGTCGAAAGCGCGCGGCAGGAATTTTCGAAGTTAGGAGGCTGGAAGAGGCAAATGGTGACGGTACGAGTAAGGCTGATGCTGGCGCTGGTCCTTTGTATGTGCGTATGCCAGAGCCTGGCGATCGCTCAAAACCTTGGAGCCGCGCCGCAGTTCAACAAAGCGGTGCAAGGACAGACCGGGGCGCAGCCGGAAGGCGCCTTCAAGAACATCATCAACTGGGTCGGCAACGTGATCGCCCCAGTCGGAGCGGCGGGCGCGGTGGTGGGCGGCATCGTTCACTACGCGGCTGGCCGGGCGGCGATGCGGTGGTTTGCGACGGCGGCGGGACTGCTGGCAGTCTCCGGCGTCACGCGCATGATCGAGTTTTTCATCACCAACGGCTCGGGCGGCGTGTAGCCGCGCGCCGGTTTGGGATTTCTCCTCTCACCGGGAGGCGGAACAGATCGTTGTTACGGGCCGCCTCCCGATTTTTGATGGGGCGTCAAGAAGCTGAGGGCTCAATGACCAATCCGCCAATGCTCGAAGACATCGCACGGCTGCTGCTGACGCTGGCCGCGCCCGCGGCTTTGTTGTGCCTCGTTCTGGCCGGGATCGCCCTGCGGCGCGAGGGTGGCACGAACTTTTCCCTGGGCGGGGGATTTTCGCGCTGGATGTTTTGGGCGGTCGTGTTCATCACCCTGCCGCAGCTGATCGGTTGGTTTCCCAGCTTCGGCGTTCCGGCAACACTTCCAAACGGAGGGATCGGCACCGGATGGATGTCTTCAGTAGCCACCGACCTGACGAATTTCGTGACGAACTTCGTCGTGAACCGCCTCGCGCCGGTGTTGGCGGCCTTCTTTGTGCTGCGGGCCGTGCTCGACGTGGCGGACGGCTCGAATCCCTTGGGTTCGGTAATCGCGGCGATGTTCCTGCTTTCGATTCCGAGCACGGCCGCGCTCTTGCGCGGTTGGAACAATTTCTCTCCCAACGCGACGGCCGACGTACTGGCGGCGTTGTGGACATATGTCGTGAGCCAGATTCTGCCGATCGCCGCAGCTCTGGCGATCATCGCCGCCATCTGGGCGTTTTGGCAGAACCGCCGGTGGATGCACTACGTCGGGGCCGCGGGAGGGTTCCTGACCGTGGCGGCGTTGTGGCAGCTCGTCCGGCGAATGGTGGCGTGAAAGGAGGAGGGGTCATGTTTGTGATCGCTATCCGGATGCATTGGCGTAGTTGGCGGTGACCGCACTGTGCCGGCGTCGCGGTCAGGTTCCTGACCGCCGTAGCACTCTGGGAGTTCATGCAACGAATGACGGTTTGAGGAGGACCGGGCAATGTCGTTCTACAACGGAATCCTTCATCTGGCGAACTGGCTCGGCAACGTCATCATGCCGACGATGGCGGGCCTGCTGTTCGCAGTGGCGATCGTGCGCTACTCGAAGGGCTACCCTTGGAACTATTCGATGTGGGCGGCGGTGGCGGCGCTGTGTGTCTCCGGGCTGCTGCGGGGAATGGAGACCTTCTCCTCACAACTCGCCTGGAACGATCCGGACCTGATCTGGAACACACTGCTCAACCTGGTGAACTGGGTCGGCAACGTGTTTCTGCCCGTGTACGCGGCAGGCCAGGTAGTAATGGCCGCGGCCATGTTTGTCAACGTCGGTCACTTGGATGCCGGGCAGCGCCTGGCTGCGGCATCTGACGGCCGCGGGTCTGTGCCTGCTCGGTTCGGGCGTGCTTCGACTGGCGGAGTTCTTCGTCACCAACGGTATCGGCGGGGTGTGAGGGAAGGAGGAAACCGGATGCCGCTCAACGTAACCCAAGTGCATCGTAATCTCGCGCAGCGAGTGACCTTTCTCGGCCTGGAGTTCGAGGATCTCTTCGTGGTGCTGGGGCTGGCGGCGTTTACGAACATCTTCTGCCGGTTCCTCCACCGCGAGATATTCGGCATCCCGATGAACGTCTTCCTGCAGTACATCGTGCCCTTGTTGGCGGTGCCGTTTCTGATCCTGTTCAAGTACGGCAAGCCGCGGCGCTACCTGCTGGATTTCATTGCGTACCACGTCGAAGCCCAAGGTTTACTGCGGCCTCGAACCGGATGCCGAACAGGACTCGGAGTATTTAACAGGCGGAAGTGGAGGCGAAGCGTGCCGTTGACGTTGCGTGAGTACGAAAACTCGATGCACCACCCGGCTCTGTGCGAACTGCTGCCCGTGCGGGATTTCCTCGACGGCGTGATGGTCCGCACCAGTGGGTCGTTCGTCGCCGGCTACGAACTCGGGGGAATGAACTCGTATTACCACAACGACGAGATGCGCAACCGCCTGAAGGGGTCGCTCGAAGCCCTGGCGCGTGCGTTGCCGGAACGCTCGATGCGGATGCAGATGCGCTTCGAGATCGTGGAAGGCCTGGGCGACCTGCGGCAGCGCTACAACCGGGAGCAGCGCAGCGGGAACGCGGTGCTGCAGGAACTCGACCGGATGCGTTTTGACGCGTGGGCGGAGAAGGAGTCAGCCGGGTATTACCTGCGGCCACTGCTGCACGCGTACTTCCACTGGGACCCTCGCATCCACCACGAAGCCGCCCAATCCGGAACGACGATCGCCAGAAACCTGCCGTGGCGTTTCAACCCGTCGGTGGACAAATGCATCCGTCGCACGCGCCGCGAGCATGACGACCTGCTTTCCGAATTCAACAGCCTGCTGTCGGGCGTGGAACAGACGCTCGCCGCGACAGGCATGGCGATCGAACGCATGACAGACGATGAACTGTTCCGGGAACTCAAGCGGGCGATGAATCCACTGCTCGACGACCGGGGCTTGCTGCGCCGTCCGGAAGACTCGCTTCATTACCGAAGCGCGCGGGAGCAGGTGGTCAATACGAACATCGAGGACGAGCAGGAAACGTATCTCAAGATCGGCGGGCTGTTGTACTCCTTCATCTCCCTCAAAGAACTGCCGGACGGCACCTTCCCGGGAGTGTTGCGGGAGCTGATTTCGCTCGACTTCCCCTTGACCGTGTGCGCCGAAGTGACGGTTCCCGATCAGACCAAGGTGATCGGGTACTACAAGGGCCGCTTGCGCCGGATGATGTCGGCTCAGAAGGACACGAACGGCGCCCTCCGGGTCAACATTGAGGCTCAGGTCGCGGAAGGCCAGTTGATGCGCGTGCTGCAGGATGTGATCTCGTCTTCGCTAAAGACCTGCCGGTTCAGCATGATCATCGGCGTGCGCACGTCGCGGCCGGTGGAAAGCCGGAGCGATCTCGAGGAGGCGCAGCGCGTCCTGGCCGACCGGCGGCAACGGGCGCTGCATGTGGTCATGCGCATGAACGGAGCGCGCGGCTTGCAGGAGGACCTCGCCAAGCGGCGGCTCTATATCGGCAGCCTGCCGGGGCTCGCCGAAGAAAACAAGCGCGAACACGACTGTCTCACGCTGCACGCCGCGGACCTGCTGCCGGTGGAGATGCCGTGGCAGGGAACGCCGCAGTCTCCGCTCATTCTGCTGGAGACTCCCTACCGGCAGTTGATTCCATTCTCGCCGTTCGACCCGGGCCTGAGCGACGCCAACGTGCTGCTGATGGCGAAATCCGGCGGCGGCAAGACGTTCCTGGCGCAGAAGACGCTTCTCGAGATGGGCCGCGCCAACCCCCTGATTTCGATCCTGGAACGTGGCGATTCCTACCGGCCGCTGGTGGAGCTGATGGGCGGGCGCGTCATCGAGGTCGATCTTGACGGCAGCGAAGCGCTCAACCCCTGGGACTTGCCGCCCGGTGAAAGAACGCCGAGCCGGGAGAAGATCGCGTTTCTGAAGAACCTCACCAAGCACATGATCGGCGAGAGCAAGGAATCGGACTCCTCCTCGCTGCTCGACAACGTGCTGACCAAGGCCATCAGCGACGTGTACAAGCGCACCGGCGGCCGGTTTCCGAATCCGATCCCGACGTTTACCGATCTGCGCGATGAACTGCTGACCTACCGCAACGAGGAGAAGATCGAGCGAGTCAACGACGAGGCCAAACTCGCCGGCCTGAAACTCGGGGCATGGACCGGAGATCAGGGCATCTATGCCCGCCTGTTCGACCGGCACACGACCATGCGGACGGATGCCAACTGGCTGTTCTTCAACGTCGAAGGCCTTTCCTCGGACCCGAAGCTCGAAACGGCCATGAGCATGGTCATTGCCAACGCGATGTCTTCGCGGGCCAGCGGGCGGACCGGCCAGCCCTCGATCACGGTGCTTGACGAGTGCTGGTTCCTGCTCGAATCCCCGGTACTGGCGCCCGAGGTGGTGCAACTGTTCCGCACGGCTCGCAAGCGGAACTCGAGCGTGTGGGGTATCTCGCAGACGCTCGAAGACTTCGTGGGCACCGACTACCAGCCAAAGCCGCACGGCCCGGGGATCGTGAAGAACTCGTCAGTCAAAATCGTTGGACCGCAGCCGGGCGATGTGAGCGCGCTGGTGAATCACCTGTTTTTGAACGACGTGGCCATCAGCGAGGTGAAGCGGTTCAGTTCGCCGCGCAAAGGACGCAGCGCCGAGGCGCTGCTGGTGATCGGCGAGAAGGCGGAAACGACGCAAACCATCCGGATTGTGCCGACGCCGGTCGAGTACTGGGTGTGCACGACATTCCCGCGGGAACGGGCCTACCGGAAGTGGTGGCTTCAGAACCATTCGGGCCGGCCGCTCATGGAGGCGTATCGGGAGCTTGCGTCCCGCTTTCCACGGGGGTTGGCGGAAGCGGAACAACTGCCGGAAGAGACCTCGGGCGCGGTCAATGCGGTCTGGGAGGCGAAATGATCACGCTACAGGCGCTGTTCGCCGGCTTGCTGGCGGTTCTGAGCCTCACCCGGGTGCGCCGGCGATCGCGATGAGTCTGGCCGGCGTGCTGGCAATGGGGCTGGTGTTCCCTCCCCCCGCGCAGGCGCAGATCGGAATCGGCGTGGTGCTTGCAGCGGCAAGCGTCGTCGTCAAGACCATCAACGACCTGATCCAAGGATTGTTCAACATCGCGAACGGCCTGTTGGGCAGCATCAGCGGAGTGATCGGCGCGTTCCGGCAGTTGATGGAAACAGTCGTCTATCCGCAGAACCTCATCAACCAGGCTCGCGGAACGATCGCCTCGATGATCGGCACGTTTCGGGGGATCCTGTCGAGCATCTTCAATATCAGCGTCGCAAGCGCGCAACTGCCGGCTCCGGCGGGGCTCGAAAGCATCATCCGGAATCGCGGGACCGGCGACTTCGGGGCGCTTGCACAGGCCTACACGAGCACCTACGGCGCCGTGCCGCCCTCAACGGATGCGGCGCCCGTGGATCGCGATCTGATCGACATGGACGATGCCACCGCGCAGGCATTGCTCAAGACTCTGAAGCAGGCAGATGCCATCTCTGATCAAACCATCGCGGCGTCGCTCGCTATGGAGGATGAAGCCAAGGTGGCCGCTCCAGGAACGGCGGACTACATTGCCGCGGCCGGCTGTGATCGCGGCGGTCGAGAACCAAGCCGTGATGCAGAGAATGATCGCGGCGGACATTCGGCAGGAAGCAGCGCGTCTGGCGCATCGCAGCATGATGTGGAAACGCAACGCGATGATCACCAGCCAGGTTCGGCAGGACATGAGCACCATGCTGGGCAGGCGATAGGAGAAGGAGGGGAAGATGGCGGAGTTACTGGGCAGTCTCTTGGGCTGGTGCTGGGCGCACCGGACACCGCTTGTTGCGGTGGTTCTGATCGTGGCCGTCGTCACGCCGCAACCGGCGCAGGCACAGTTTATCGACTGGGCCGCTATTGTCGGAGCCATCAATGCGATCAACACGGCGATCACGAATGTGATCGGGGGCGCTCTGAGGACCATGAACCAGACTCTGGGTTCGATCAACAGCATCATCAGCGCAGTCCAAAACCTGTTCCAGAACGTCGTCTATCCCCAAGCCGCAATCGCACGCGCCCGGGGACTTGTGGGCCAGGTCATGGGCATTTACAACCAGATCCGCGCGATTGCCCAGACGGCCGTGAACAGCGCGACGCTCGCCAACCCACGCGCGCTCGAGCAGACGCTGCTTTCGAGGAACCCGATGCAAATCCCGAATGTGAGCGCGGCATTCCAGAGCGTGTACCAGCCGCTGCCACCGCCCGAGAATGCCGCGCCGGAGATGCGGAACGTGATCGACATGAGCGACGCGGCGGCGCAGGCGGCGATGAAACGCGCCGTGGCCATCGATGCCATCGCGGACCAGGAACTGCAGGCCGCGGAACAGATGCTGAACGAACTGCAATCGGCGGCGCCGGGGACGGCCCCTATGATCGGGGCGCAAGGCTCGGCGTGGCTGGTGAGGGCTCATGCGTACACCCAGGCGGCGCTCGCGGATTCGATGCGGCTGCGCGCCATCGATCTTGCGAACGCCGGGGCCGGGATGAAGTTCAACGCGACTTCGAGTGCGAACACCCGGCAGAGTACCGGGACGATGATGCAGCGGCGGTGAGCAGAAGGGGGCAAGATGTACTTCTATTTCGAACAAGTGTTTCGCGACGCAGTGAACGGCATCAACGCGACGGCCGTTCCGTCGACGATGGTACAGATCGGAGGAGCCATTCTGCTCATCTGCTTGTTGTTCAATGTCTATGAGGCATTCGTGCGCGGCGGCGACGTGCGGACGCTGGGGATCGGCGCGGTCAAGTACCTGATCTTCGGTTTGATCCTGTTGAACTACAGCCCGATCTTTCTTGGTGTGAACACGATGTTCAACCAGGTAGCGGAGTACATCTCGAGCGTTGGGCCGGGGGGCATGGATGTCTTTAAGACATGGACAAGCGATGTTGGCCGCTACATGCAGACGAGTCCTACCTTCTTCCAGAAGTTTTGGCCGCTGGTATCTGGCGGAATCCCGGGATTGTTGGAGACCGGGCTCTTGCTGATTGGATTCATGGTGTATGCGATAACGTATCCGTTGTTCTGCATCTTCTACGCGTTCTACGGATCCGTGCTTTATGTCTGCGCGCCCTTGGTCCTGGCCCTCTACCCGGCCTTGAGCACGACAGGGCTAGCGAGGAGTTACTTAACGAACTTGATCATCTTTCACTCGTGGGGGTTGATCTACGCCATTCTTGGATGCCTGATGTCCGCGATCCATTTGGGGACAGTGGCGGACGTCCTCGCTCGAGGCGATGCGGGCGGGTTCTTCGCCGGCCTCGGAGAAGCCCTGCTGTTGGGTCTCTCAAGTATCTTGCTCGCTCTGTGCATCGCGCTGATTCCGATGATTGCCCGGCGCATCGTGCAGGGCGACGTGGGTAGCACTATGTTTGCGGTGATGAGCGCCGCGGCGACGGCCGCCACGCTCGGGGCGTCGATGGCGATTAACGGCGGCGTCGGTTTGGCGCGGGCACTTGGCGGCGGCAATGACGCTTCGTCGCCGGGTGGCGGCGGAGGCGGTGGTGGCGGCAAGGGACAGGGTGGGAAGGAAAAGCCGAGCGCCGCCGACCAGTCCTCGCAGACGCCGCCGAAGCCGCCGGAGGACAAAGCCCTGGAAGGCGCAAAAGGGAATGATGGAAGCGGAACTGAAGGCCGGGCTCCAGCGGGCGTGAAGAGCACCGAACCTTCCATCACAAATGCCGAAGCCTCAGCCACAGTAACCGGCACTGCCGGTCAGAACAGCGGGGGGAACAACGACACGGGCGGGAACGGAGCCACGCGCGGTAACCGGGGTTCGTCCCAGGGCTCTCAGCGGAGCGCCGGCGCGCGAGTGTACACGCCGATGAGCTTGAGCGCGCTGGCATCCATGGGCGCCGGAACCCTGCTCGGAACCGGACTCCGGAAAGCAACCAGCGCACTGCGTTCAAAGGACACCGGGGGAGACGACAAGGAGTAAGTCATGTTCGGACGGAAGAAACCCGTTTTGGCCGCCCTACCTGAAAAGGCCCGTTACACCAAGTACTACGAGCACGACGGAATGCTCAGGGCCTATGCGAACCGGGCCATGCTGCTCGCTCTGCTGTTTGGCGTGATTGCACTGACCTCGCTCGGCTTTGCCATGTATGTCCGGCTGCAGCCCGTCACCGTCATCCGCGTGGACGACAAGGGTGAGGCAACGGTGGTCGGAGGGCCGGCCAGCGGACCCAGGCGCGGACTTTTCGAGACTCTGACCGCAACGGCGGCGGCAAAGACGGAGACGGCGCCCGCGAGCGTCGAGGGCCGCGCGGTGGTGCGGCGGTTCCTCGCGAGCTACCTCAACTACACCCCGACGAGCGTCGACCGGCAACTGGCCGAGGCGCTCAACATGATGACGCAGAACCTGCGGCAGTTCACTCTCAACAGGCTCCGGCAGGAAGACACGGTAGGCAAGGTCAAGGAAGAGACGATCACCTCGCGGTTCAAGCTGGATGCCATCGAACCTTACGAGAAGCAGCCCTGGACCTACGTCGTATTCGGCGTGAAGGAGGTGAGCCGCATCCAGCAGCAGACGGAGCGCACGGATCGAATCGTAGCGCGCTATACGGTGCGGCTGGTTCAGGAGCCCCGTTCCGAGCTCAATCCGAACGGCCTACTGGTGGCCGAGTACAAGGAAGAGCAGATGGTGGGCGAGAAAGATTTCAGCCTCGAACAGCGCAGCCAGCTGCTCACGGGGCGGTAACGGTTTTTCGCGGCCCTCCCCCGCCGCCGGGCGGTGGATGGGACGCGGAGGCGAGCCAGCGCGGTCTGGCAATCGAGAACTGGCGGCGCCGCCCCAAGGCGTCGTGCTTGGGAGGGCAACGACGGGGCGGCCCGTCCCGGGGCGGACCCCCCGGAAAGGAATGGAGGGACAAATGGCGACAGCAATCGCAATGGAACCGGCGGCCGATGGGGCACGCGAGGCAAAGGGTGGAGCGCGGCGGGCAGCCGGCACCGGCCGCAGGCGTGGAGAAAGCCGCGGTGAATCGAACGGAACTGCGCGCTTCTTTCTCGGGAAGGCGGACGGCAAAATGCCGGTGCTCGATCGGGAGGTGGCAAGCGAAAACGAGGCCTTGCTCGAATCCCTGAAAACGGGGCAGAGCTATTTCGCGGTTTCGGAGTGGAAAGCAGTGGCGGACCTTTCAAGGGAGGTACCGCAGATCCGCAAGGACGCGGTGAAGAGGGAGGAACGGGATCACGGATTGGCGACGCTTGCGCCGCATGGGGCGCGGAGCGGAGCACCGGCACAGGCTTCATAGACAGACGTGGTGTCTGAAAGCTGCCTGGAGCTTGGATCCAGGAACGTGCTGGCCGTCCGCTCGAAGCGGGCCCTGGCCAGAATATCCCTTCTGGCGAGGCTCGTGACGGAGTGTCCGGCTGGCGGACTCCTTTCGCGCTCTGGTCAGGAGGCTTTTCCGACTGACCTCACCGAAAGGAGAAAGCGATGAGCGAAAGCAAGGAGCCGATGGTGTTCATCAACTGGCGGGAAGTCCGGAGGCGGTCGTCAAGGCTGGGATTCGTGCTGGTCGCGGGGTTGTACTATCTCGCGATTCTGGCGCTGATCTTGGAAGCCCTGCACATCGCCCTCTACTCGGCAAATCCGCCAGGAGTCGCCGGCCATTGGAACCGGATTCACGTGGCAAGCCTCGTGGGTCTGGAGGTGACGGCGGCCTGGTTTCTGACGCTCGTTCGAAAACAACGGCGCGCAGGTGAGTGGTCTTCACTGCTCACCCTCTTCGTGCTGTCGATGGTGTCGTACCTCACGTTCCGGTTCAGCGAACCGGCCGTGGTGACGCAGGCAAAGACCGTACCGGAACTCCGGTGCGGGAGTGAAACTCAGAATCCTCCAGTGGCCAAGCCGGCGGTTCTGAGCAGGCGTTAACGAACAATCCGGCCCGGCTCGATCTCGAGCCTGGGTCGAATCGGGTTCCCGCAAGGGAACTCTTTTCGGCAGCAGGCAAGAGAGGGGGCTGGCCCGCTGGGCGGTCTTCTTGATCTGTCTGTTGCCAACAACCGGCAGGTTCAATCCAAGGAGAAAGCCCATGTTGACAACGCAAACCGTTAAGCCGAATGCGCTGCTCGTCAAAGCTTTGGAGATCGACGAGAAAGGCGAACTGAAGAAGAAAGTAATGGCCCTCGATCGCGACAGCCAGCTCGAAAACACCTTGCTCCAGGTACTCTATCCGGGGATCCAGGTAGCGACGGTGGACGTGCCGCGCCAACAGCTCGATACCTTCGAGCAGGCGCGGGTGGAGCAGACGCTGACCAGGCTCGCCCTGGACGGCGTCGACTATCGACTGATCGGCGCCTCCGCCTCGGCCAAGATGGGGAAGTATTACGCGGTCGATGTCGCGCACGAGCGGCCGATCGCGGAGCGCTTCCGGCACTGGCCCGAAGCGGCCATGGTGTACTTCGGGATTCTGGTGTCTCCCTGCAACAAGGGTCGGCTCGAGATTCCGAAGGCGCGCCTCATGGTCGTCGAGGATCACGAACTGGGGACGAACGATTGCCGCGGCTGGATCCGGCGCTCGTTATTTCAGAAGCTCCAACAGCAACGCTACGCGGAGCTGATCGAGACGGAGAAGGCGGCCCTTGTCGTCAGACAGAAGGCGCCGGCGAACCTCACTTCCGGGCAGTTCTCCGCGCTGGTAGAGCAGGCGGAGCGCAACGCGCGGGCGAAGGTTCCTCCCGAGGGACGGTTCTACCAGTTCCGGCTGGCCTTTGGCGCGACACAAGCCAAGGGCTCTTTCAAAGTGATGGACGACGACGTGGCAGACGCCCTGTCGGCCGACATCATCCTGCCGAAGTCGAGCGTGAAACCCGAATACAAGGGGCCGTCGGTCCTCCGCCAGGTCCTGTCGGGGCTGAAAGGCGTGGATACCCGCGTCTATGAAGGCCCGGTCGTGTTCGGGATTCGCGACCTGTCGAGGCCGCTCGAGTTCAAGTCGAGTTACACGCTGACCCAACACGCGCCCATGGACTCGATTGAAACCGAGATCATTCCGTACGCGCTCGAGCAAGTGCGGAATGTGACCGAAGCGGCCAGAAACAACGACTTCGACGAACTGTTCCGGCTGTTGGGCACATCGGAATCGCAACGCTCCGTCGAGGAAGACTTCGAAGGCGGCGACGAGGATTCCGGGCCGGACTACACGAGCGTCGAGAACACCATCATCGAAGCGGTGTTGAAGGCGGATCCGACGGGCTATTTCGTCCGGCATCCGCACGTCAACAAACATCTGCAGCGGCGGCTCGCCCGGTGGGCTTACAAGGCCTCGACGGCGGGAGGATTCACGATCCCGGCATTTGCGCTGGCCGATGACGGAGTTCTCTTCCTCCATGAAGGGAAGGTTTGGTCGGCGTCGGACTGGATTCCCCAGGAGCACGCGATCGCGCCGCTGGCGTGCGAGCGTTTCCTGCTGGTCCGCTATCCGATCCGAACCAGGGAGGACTTGCTGCCGACACGCAGTCTGCACACGTCGGGAGCCGTCGAAGGGCTGACCGCTTACCTCCAGTCGCAAGGCTGCCCGCTCAACCGTAGGGAGGCTTTGGACCGGATCGTCGCGGCCCAACTCACCCTCGACGGGGTGCTGGTCCTGCATTCCCAAACCGCGAAGAAGAACGGCGGCGACTATGACTTCGACCTGGTCTCCTGTGTCGAGGAGAACCGGTTCCCGCGATTTGTCGGGGACCGGTTCGCGCATCGGGTGGAGGGGGCCAATCAGAAGAACAAGCTCGCCAAGAAACAGAGCCCCTGGTGGAACCTTCCCCAGGTGGCGATGAAGGCCAAGGGGAGCTCGATCGGGCGCATTACCGACCTGATCACCTCTTGTCTGGCAGCCGGGCGGGAGGATCTGGCCGAGGGCCTCGCACTGGAGCTCCAGGCCGCGCTCGATAGCCTGAAACACGGCGTCGAGCCGGACGAGGAGCGGCTTCGCGAGATCCGCAAGCAAGTGAATCAGGCGCCGTGGCTCAAGTGCAAACGGGCGCAGCACGTGCGGGATCTGCCGCTCGCCGTCGAGGCGGGACAGACGGACCGCATTGGCGCGCTCTACAACATCGTTCGCAAGGAGCTCGACGAGTTCTTCACGGACGTGCTACCGCTCGAAGCGTTTCGCGGGGTCATCGCGGCGGACTGCGTGGTCACGCGCGAGATGCACGAAGAGGCCAACCAGGTGTATCGCATCTACTGGAAGACTCTCGTGCGGATGAGCGAGATCCGGGCGGGTTATGTCGAAACAGCCGCCGCGGCCGACAAAGCGGTCGAGGAGGCGCCGAAGGACGCACCCAACCGGAAGCAGTTGTTCGCCGAGAGAGCGAAAGCCCAGGCGGCCCTCCACTTTTACGAGGATCGCCAGCACAAGGAACTGAAAGCGCTGATCGGTTTCGTGCGCAAATGGGCGGAACGGAAAACGGACAACCGGTTGGGCTGGCTCCAGGCTCTGTACGAGATCGTGTGCAGAGGCAAGGGGCAGGGCTCGATCGTGTTTTACGCGTTTCCGCAGGAAGTCGTCGATCAAGTCGTGGAACGCACCGGCGGGCGTCCGATCACGGTGGCGATTCCCGAGATGGTGGACGGCGAGATCGAGATCGACCGGGAGGGAAGAGTCTTCCTGGTGGATCAAGTGGCTGGGCCTGGCGGCGAGTCCACCGAGCGGCACGTGTTTCTGATGCAAGTGACGGACGACGGCCGCATTCTGATGGACTACCGGGCGGACGGCACGCCGGTGGAGCGGGAGCGCATCCACCCCTTCGCCGTCGAGCCCGGACGGAGCGAGGTACGTAACGGGAAGATCGTGTTTCCCCAGACGCAACAGCACCCGTATGTTCCGCCGGCCAGGAGCTACCGGCAATAGCAGTACGCCAGGGGTTTCCGGTTTCCGCCGGAGCCCCTGGTTCTTTTTGGACAGAGGGAGTGGGAACGAAAAACAAAGGAGAAATACGGTGAAACGGTGTTTGTTGGTGAGCGTGGCCGTGGCGCTCGCGGCCTACGGACAGAAAATCGAGACTCAGAAGCCGGATCGCGCCCACATCACGCGCGTCGAGACGGCGTTGAATCACCTGACGGTGATCGAGGTCGGAGATCCGGTCGAGCAGGTCGCGGCCGGAAGTGCGGCCTACAAAGTGGAATGGCGGGGCAACAAGGTGTTCGTGCAGCCGCTCGAGCCCGATGCGGAAACAAACCTGTTCATCTGGACGCGGTCGGGAACCCGGCTCAGTTACGAGTTGGCGCCGGCGGGTTCGGTCGAGAAGATGCACTTCGCTATCGACCAGGAACCAACCGTGACGGCGACTGCCGCGCCGCCGCAACCGGCTCCGGCCGCGGCGGATGAGACGGCGGCGATTCCGGGCGAGATGCTCTACAAGAGCATGCCCGTCCAGTTTGCCGGTGCGCCCGCCGGCAAACCAGGGATTGCCATCCAGTTGCGGGACCTCTATGAAAAGGATGGCAAGGTGTATCTGCGCTACACGATCCGTAACAACAGCCAGTCGAGGTACGAGCCCGGCGACCCGACGGTGTACAGCTTGCAGGCGGCGCGCGCGCCGGTGTCGCTGATCCCGTTGCGGCGAACGCAACTCGGCGAGAGCGTCGCCAGCCGCGTGGCCGCGCAATCGAAGGAAGAACTCAAAGTGGTGCACGCGGAGCTCGAAGCGAACGTGGTCGAACCGGGCGGCGAGACGGTCGGCTTCCTCGCTTTTGAGCGCCCGCAGTCCAGCGGCCTGACGGTCCTGCGGCTGAGGTTCGCGGCGGACCGGAACCAGGAAGTCACCGCGATGCTGGTCCTGTAGGAGACTGATGGCGCCTTCCACTGTTATCACCGCCGGCGAGATGCGCCGGATCCTGCGGAAGCGGCCGCACAGGCGCAGCAGCGGCTGGACGGAAATCCTGGGGAGCGAAATCCCGCCGGGCGTGCACAAGAAAAAGGAAATGCTGGAGCTTCTGCGGGAGAAGTTGCGTGCACGCGGAGATCTCGGTGTGGGGAACCTGGTCAAGAACCTGGTGCTCGAACCGCGCAATCCGTTCGAGCCGGCGAGGCGCCGGTTGCCGAAGCGGGAGGTAGTCGCGGTGGGATCGCTCGTGGCAATGCTGTTCGGGGCGATGGTCTGGTTCAACTTCCTGGGGAGGTAGAGGCGATGTGGCGATTGAGGACGCTCTGCATGGAAATCCGGAATCTGGAGTGCGGCGGAAATGAGCGAAGGCGCATTCCCCTGGCTCACCTGGTGGCGTCCATTCTGGCGTTGATCGGGCTCGAGATTCTGATGGTCCTCTGGCTCTACGAACTGCCGGCGCACCCGACGGCGTTCGGCCGGACGTCGGGGTTGCTGGCGCCGTCGATCCTGCTCACGCATCCGAAAGGACCGCTATGCCTGCTACTCATCCTGGTGGGTGTCGCGATCGCGACCGTGTGCCGGGATGTGGCGGAGTTGATGGGCAAACGGGCGGAATCGGCGGAGCAAAAAGCGTTCGAGCTGCGTCGGTCCCTGAGCGGCGCGTATGTCCTGGCCGGATTCACGGTCGCGATGACGCTGTTCTTGCACTGGGGAGGCTGATATGGTTGCGCCTTCCGCTGGTTTAAACTCTCCCAATCCCTATGTCCGGCCGCCGCTGGTTGGCTCGACCGCCATGGCGCTGGCGTTTCTACTGTTGCTCACCGGGGCATTCGCGCTCTACGTCGCTACGGCTCGTTATCAGCTCACCCGCTCCCAGGTACTGGAGTTCACGTTGTACGCGGGTGTGGGTGGTCTCGCCATTCCGGGGCTGATGTTGTACTTCTTATGTACCCGGCGGTCGCGGCGCGAGAAGCGCGAGAAGCATCCGCCGCTCGCGGTGGGCCGCCGCCACGACTCGCAAGCGCTCCGGAAGGCCTGGGAACAGAATGCGGTGGTGCTCGGCTACAACATCCACGGCGAACCGTGGCTGTGGCCGGACCAGATCCGCGTCATGCAGGGAATCGTCGTGGGACAAACGGGGTCCGGGAAGACAACCTTATTAAGGAACATCATTACGCAGGACCTGGAGCGCCGGGTCGGCCCGCCGGAGGACCGGCACAAGATCCCGATGGTGATCTTCGACGGCAAGGGCGACCTGGAATTCTTCCACGACCTGCTGCCGCATATCCAGCGAGCCGGACGCCTGGACGACCTGCGCCTGCTGAACCCGGCGCGTCCGGACCTGTCCTGCCTGTACAACCCGTTCCACACCGACGACGACAACTACATGGCGCAGGTCAACATGGTGTTCGGCAGCTTCAACCTGCACGACGAGTTCTTCGCCAAGCATCAGTTGAACTACCTTGCCGACATCGTGCGCGTGCTGCACTACACGGGCCTGGTTTTCAACTTCTACGACGTGCTGGTCACGGCGATGGACGTCGCAGGTACTAAACGAGCAGGTGGACAAGGCGCGGCGCCGCATGCAGCAGGATCCGGAGATCAGCTTGCAGCGGCGTCTCAATTTCGAGATGTGCGTGCGCAACCTGATGCAGTCGCTTGAGGACCGCGAGCGCGTGCAGAAGATTCAGGGACTGCTGAACGAGTGCATGACGTTTCTGGACGACGAGCTGTCCGTCATGACGGGCGCCTATGATCATCTGCTGTCGATCGACGACGTCATCGCACAGGAACTGATCCTGTTTGTCACGCTCAACGTCAACAAGAACACCGAACCGGTGCGCGCGCTCGGCAAGATGTTGCTGCAGAACCTGCAGCTGGTTGTCGGCAAGCGGTACGAGAGCGAGACCGAGCGGATGCGCAAGAACAAACCGCTGTTCAGCGTCGTGCTCGACGAGTTCGCGCCGTTCGGCTACCAGAACTTCGGACAGATCCTGAACACGGCGCGCGGCACGAACACGGCGTTCCTGTTCAGCATGCAAAGCCTGCCGCAGCTGCTGCGCGTGGGACGCGGGTTCAAGGACGACGTCACGAGCGCACCGAATACGACCATCGCCATGCGGACCCGGGACGAGGAGACAGCGCGGTTCTTCATCCGGGCGTCGGCGGAACTGCCGGTGAAGAAGCGAAGCTTCACGCTGTGGCGCGAACAGATTTTCAGCTACGAGCGCTTCGAGCGCGGCAATACCGCGACCGAGCGGGAGGAGATGGAGTACCGGGTGCAGGAGCGCGAGGTGAAGAACCTGGGGAAAGGTCAAATGCAGGTGCTCATGACCGACGACACCGAAGGGACGTTGCACACGCACCTGCACGTGCGGGCGCCACTCGATGTCCGGGTGCCGGGAATCGAATGGCAGTTGCTGCCGAAGCTGCGGCACTCGCGGGAGGAATCGCGCGGCGCCAATCTCCGGTTCAAGGACGCGCAGTTGTCGTCGCGCAATGCGCGGCGGTTTGCAGGAGGTCGGACATGAGAACGGTTCGAGTGGCGCTCACAGTTGTGTTGTTGTCGACGTGGTCCGCGACAGGGCAGACGCAGGGAGATGACTCCCGCTCGCCAAAGCGGCCGGAATCGACTGGCGCGCGCACTTATGGGATTGAGAACTACTCCCCGCTGGCGGCTGCCGGCGGATACCGCCGCCACCGCGAAACGTTCTGGGAGTTCTGGTGGCATCGGTTCAATCCGCGCAACATCAACTACGGCGCGTGGATCGAGCAGCGCCGCCAGGTGTTCCTCGAACAGGCGGGTGCAAACCGCTACTTTTGGTTCGCGTTCTGGGAATTCACGGGCGTGTGCTTTCTGTTGCTGTGGGCAACCAAAGAACGGATGGACCGCAAGGACACGGAGTGGGAAGCGGCCGAGTGCCTGGCGGACCTGGCCAATTACGCGGACTACTGCAAGCGCCATGCACTCGAGGCGATTCAGCAGCACAACGATCACATCGAGGTGTGCAACCGGGTGATTGAATCCGCGGAGACCGGCAGGCCGATGTAGCGGGCGGCGGCGCCGACTGGAAAGCGGATGTGGACAGGTTGACCACGGAACTCGCGCAGAAAACCGCCGACAATGCCAGACTGGCCGCGGCACTGGAGCAGAAAAGCGCAACCGTAAACGACCTCGCCGCACGCGTCGATGAACTAGCGCGTCGGCAGGGCGGAAGGGCAAACGACTCGGCCGCGTCGTCGAATCTGGATCTGGTTGCGCGGGTCAACCGGCTCACCGAGGAGGCGCTAGCGTTGCGCCAGGAGAACAGCCGGCTCAAGCGGGAGAGGCAGAATGCGGGTAGCGGTGAGCGGGTTCGGTAGCATCTGGACACGGCGGCTCAACCGGGACTACGAAAGCACCACCCGCTGCACGCGGGACGCCGCGTTCTACAACACGACCGGCGTTCCGGTGGGCGGCAAGATCCGTGCTCGCTCGCGCGTGTACGGCGCCGCGCGGTTCAACGGTAACTCGGGATTCACGCCCCACAATCCGGCGCGGATGCTGAACCGTGTATTCGAGTGCGCGGAACCGTGCACACGGAGCGACGGAAACCAGGTGCTGTTTGAAGGGCTCGCCCCGGATCACGGCGTGCCGGACCTCTATCTGGTGTCGATTCGGGACGATGTGACCGGCTGGATTGTGCGCGATGGAGCGACGTGGAAAGCGGATGAGTGCTTGTTGATATCGTTCAGCGAATCGGATCTGCACCAGGAGGCAATGCTGTTGATGCCACCATTCAGCTGGCTGCGTGGAAGCAATGGCGTGTTTGTGTTGAGGCCCGATGCGAACCGTCCGTCTGTTGCTCGGCTGCTCGGCGACAAGTGAGGGCACGTGCGATACCGAAAAGGAACCATCGAGATCAATCCGGCGCAAGACGAATCCATTCTGACGTGGGTGTTGCGCTGCGGCTTCGTGTCAACCGCACAGCTGTGGCGATTCCTGGCCCTCGATGGACACCGCTTGCCGCGGAGGTCATTCAACTGGAGGCTGCAACGCCTCACCGAACACCGGTTGATACGGAAGTGTAGTGTGCCGACCCTGGCGCGAGAATCGGTGTACGCAATTGACGCGCTGGGCGTGGCGCACATGATGGGACGGGGAGAGTACTGCGCGGGCGCGAAGGACCGGTTTGAGAACGCAAATGACAATACCGCGATCCTCCACGCGCTGGACCTTAACGAGATTCGCCTGGCGCTCCATGACTGGGGTCTACTGAGCCGGTGGACATCGGACACGGAGATCCGCGCGCAGAATGAATTCACCACGTTCGGGTACGCCAAAGACTACGACGCGGTCGTGGGCATCCAACTGGATGGACGTGAAACAGTGTTCGCCTTGGAATACGAGCGGACACCCAAAGCGGGAAGAAGGTACGCGGAGATCAGGAAGGCGATTGAGTCGGAGACGCGCATCACATTGTTCCTCTATCTCACTGTGAACTTCCACGTGCTGAACTTCGTCGCGCAGTTCTTCGAGAACACGCGGAAACCAGTGTATTTCGGGCTCGTGGATGAGTTTCGAGTCCTGCGATTGGATGCGAAGCTTCTGGATGCGACGCGCAGGAATGCATACTCCCTGAGGAACTTAGTCGCAGCCGCCAGTCACGAGACGAAGGTGCGTCAAACTGCTTTGCCTGCCTGATGGAGCCCTTTTGCCAACCTGCAGCGGCCGGATAGACTGCCTATTGCGTGCTCATTGCCTACCGAATGACTGCGCCCCACCCCTTCCAAGTGGCCGCCGGTCAATGTGTTGGGCCTTGACTACCCGGTTGGAATGGGTGTTTTGAAGGTGTCAAAGGGTGCGGTGGGGTTGCGGCAGCAGCACCGGTCGGGGGTGAGCAGTTCCGGGGCTGGGAACGTGGACTTGCTGAGTGGGCACGCTGACGCGGAAGATGGAGGACGGCGATGCACGAATACGACGTTGCATTCAAGTTGACGTTGCAGCAGGTGGACTTGGCGATTAGGGACCTGATTGGAACGACCCTTGCGAAGTGGCTCAATGTGGAACTCGCGGAAGTTCGGAACACCCGGGTCGACTTGCTCGGAGAGACGACGGCTGGCGAGTTGGTGCACCTCGAGTTGCAGTCCTCTAACGATGCGACAATGCCGCTGCCGATGGCGGAGTACTGCCTGCGGATGTTCCGGCAGTTTGGCAGGTTTCCGCGACAGGTTGTGGTGTACGTCGGCGCGGCGCCGCCGCGGATGGAGACGAAACTGCGCGGACCGTCGCTGGAGTACGCCTATCGTCTCGTTGACATCCGCGAGCTGGACGGCGCACGGCTCTTGAAACTTCCCCGAGTGGGGATAATACAGTTGCGATTCTGACGCGACTTGCCGACGTCAGGGCTTCGGTCGACCGGATTCTGGAGCGCATCGGCGAGCTGGAACCGGCAGAACGGGAAGCAGCCTTGGTGAGGCTATTGATCGTGTCGGAATTGCGAAACCTGGGCGAACTTGTGGGAAGAGGAAGCAAAGAAGATGCCGCTTCTCAACGACATTCTGGAGCACAAGGTTCTTGGACGGGAGTACAAACGGGGAGAACTAGCGGTTGTGCGCCGGCTGATCGAAAAACGGTTCGGTAGTATGCCGATCTGGGCGGAAGAACGGCTAGCCGGATTGTCGCCCAGCCAGCTCGAAGACCTGAAGCGTGCGCGTCTCAGACGCGACAACCCTGGAAGATCTCCTCCGCTAGAATTCCCATCAACGCAAGGCCCTTCAGACGTCGCTGATGAAGTGACGGTTTGCCTGGTCCGTCCTGGATCAGGCTAAGAATCCCACAGCAGAAGAAAAACGCGGCAGCATTGTCAAGGTCCGGCCGACTACGGCCGTCTCTCGTTTGCTCGTCGTGTGTCCTGCGCGGCAGTTCGAAGAAACGCGCGGCGGATGCCAGGTGACGGAGCTGAACAGAGGTGACATCCAATTTAGCGAACAAGAGGAAAGGAGTGAACGCAAATGACGCAGATGGAAACACCGGGCACGGCGGAAAGTATGCCGGGCCGGAAAACAACGGGAATGCCGGGTGTGAACGCACTGTTCACTGCGGAGCGGATTCAAGAACTGCTGGCTGCGCTCGGCGAGCCGTTCGATCCGGAAGTAGTGGAATGGCGTGTCACAAACACCAGCGGAAAGCGGGGACAGGTAGTGGCGTATGCCGATCAGCGTGCTTACACCGACCGGCTGAACGATCTGTTCTCGCCGCTGGGATGGACGCGGAAGTATGCAGTGCAAACGGTGCAGAACTTCGAGGCGCCACGGAAAGGTGACGCCAAGAACACGATCATCACCGCGAAGGTGATGGTGACGGCCGAGGTAACGATCCACGGGCTGGGAACTCACGCGGGCACCGGCGAGGAGTGGGCGATTGACGAGAATGCGCTGACACGAGCGGAAGCGCAGGCGTTCAAGCGGGCTTGCAGTTGTTTCGGTCTCGGCCGATACTTCTACGACCTGCCGCGGACATGGGTGGATGTGGACGAGCACAGGCGGCCATTGGAGTTGCCGAGGTTGCCGGAATGGGCGCTGCCAAGAACGATTCGGGGATCTTCCGGTCAATCTGAATCCCACGGTCGAACGGCGAACCCGCCGCAACCGGTCAGCGGGAATGGACACACGAAGAACGGCAATGGCCGACCGTCGAATGCGCCGCCTGCGCGAAGCGCGTCGCACGATCGACCACCAGCGACGGGAGACCGCAGCCGCAGGAATGGCGTTTACGGTAGTGAGCTGCGGAAAGCGGTGCAGGATCTGGCGGATGAAGTCGGGTTCAGCCTGGCGCGCGCGGTGGCACGGTCCGTAGCAGGCACGGACGAGATCGAGGCGGTGCGCAACAATGCGCAGCTCACTTCCTTGCTGGACAAACTGACCGACTTGGCGCGCGGTGTTCGGCGTTTACGAGCTGCGACGGAAAGCGCCGGGGCAGGAGTGTATGCAGGATTGTGCCAGGAGTTGAACCTCGCGGGCGATTCAATCGATGACATCCCGAACCGTGAGGTGCTGCGGGAGTTGGTAAACCGGATGGAGGCCGCGGCCGAGGCGCAAGGCCCCCAGCACATTAACGGAAGCGGTGAGAGCCCTCGCGCCACTTCAAATGAATCGACCGGACGTTGCGCCGGCAGCTCACCTGCAACTGTCCGAAATGTCGCCAATCGCAACGGCATCGGTCAACTGCGGGAGCGCCTGCTGGTGGAAGCGCGGCGTGTTTCAACGGCACAGCGGAAGGGAATGGGCGACGTAATCGCGATGGCCAGTCAGGGGTCATTCGGGTTTGCGGACCTGACGAAATTGACAGATGCCGATGCCGGGAAAGTTGAGGCGGCGCTCGCGGAGCTGGCGCGAATGACGATCTGACGGTCGTGCTCGCGAGAAGCGATGAACAACGAACAGGACGGTGAAGAAGAACGTGCGTCAGGTCCGGCTGCCTTGCGCTGGGGAAGTCCTGACCGATTCTCCGTCGTTCAGCGGGGAATGTCGGACTGTCTATGCAGGTCGGAAGCCACCGGCTGGCATACATTTAAAGGGGACGCAGTGTCTACCCCGATCTCTGGAACTGGAACTGACGTCCTTTGCCGTTGATCGGAACGTGCGCTGGCAGGGTGGGGGCAAGATGGCGACAACAACAGGCCATCTGCGAGAACAGGAGGCAGCGCGGCAGGCGGAGTGGCGTGGATAGCCACGGTCTCGTCGTTCCCGGCCGTGTTGTCTGCGCCGCCGAAGCACACCGTCCTGAAGTATTCCCTCATGTGTGATCGAGGCGCGAACGCGGCCGCCAATTTAACTGGCGTGACGTGCCGAACGCCGGTCTGGAACACGGCAACGTTGGAGGTCCCCAGCCCGCCCACACCTGTCTCTCGGGCAAGCGACAGGAAGGCGAAGTGCACGTGGGCCTGTGCTCCACGCCGTTTCCACGCTCGGTATCGGCAGAAGTCCGCGATGACGACTCCCGGGCAAGCAATCGAGCATTGCCGTGAATGGCGTCTCTCGGGACGGATCAGCGAGGGTGACGTCAAGCTTCCCAGAACCGGACTCTGGCTCGCGACACCCAAGTCCAACCTTTCTCCGAGTAGCCCGTCTTCCGCCCGGACGTACGGTTCGCGGTTTGCGACTGTGGGCTCAGGTGAACTCTCTCCGACGGTGTGAAAATACCGACTCTGAAACTGAACATGACAACGTAGGGAATGGCGGAGCCGCCGCGGTTTGTAAGGAGGTGACGGCGATGCGGCCGCGGACCCTGGAGCGTTGCAAGCGGTATGAAGCCGACGGGGGAGAAGACGATCTGGCTGTGGCAGCGGAACCGGCATGGTGGTGCGCCCGGCGGGCGGGATTTGGGGGCGGCGGCCGCTCTGGGGCAGGCGGTCTTCCAACGATGATTATTGCGCCTCGTCAGGTCAAGGTCACCGACTCACATAGCATTTGCCTGGCCAGGAGATGCAGTGTAGGATTGAGGTGCGTGTTCACTCCAGAACAGATCCGCAGGCTGATAGCCTGCTTGTGCGTTGCGGCAATTCTGTTGACCGCAGTTGCACCCGCCAGTTGGGGACTGTTATTGGCGGTTCTGGTTCCAATTAGTACGATTGTGGTCGACGTCTCCTCGGTGCAACAGCACCGTACGAGAAGAGACCCGCACCCTCAGCATTCGGGGTTTCTCTCACTCTCCCTCTCGCGAGCTCCTCCGGTAGTCTAGTTTTTCCCCATCTTTTATTTAGCTCCCCGATTCGCCGGATAGCCTTGCGCTTGGCCGGCCGATTGGATCAGTCGCCGATAGCGGAGGAAGTTCATGTCTCGAAGTCAAGAGTTTCGCAAGATCGTTCTGTGCATGGGAATGGAGATGGCAGCCCTGATGGGTGCTCCGCTCCGGCCCGATGAACTTGCCGACCTGTTTCGCAGCAAGCAGCAGGCCGGAATTGAATCCAGTATGCGCAAAGATGGTCAAGATCCAGATACATGGTACGGAACTAGCCTGAATCAACGCGTTTGCTCGCAACGCACCTCAGATAACGGGGGATTGCTGTCATGAGCGCTCGAACTCGCTGGCCACGGCTGAGGGGACTGAGCGGTGTGCTGGCTGGCTCTCTTGTATTCGTCCTCTTTGTCGCAGGTCTGAACTGGATGGCAAGGTCCCTGTTGGCGCGGACCGTTGCATCGGGGCTGCGGCAACGCGTCACGGTCGAACTGACCGCCGGGATGATCGCGGAAATCGGGGTCTTGCTTGTCCTTCTTCTGCTTCTGCGCCGCCGGGGCGTCGCTCTCCAATCGTTGGGGTTGTGGCGGCCGGCACCGATGAGAGGCTGGATAGTGGCGGGACTTGTCGCCGCCTTGTTTCTGGCCTTCAACTTGGCGCTACCGCTCCGGGCCGAAAAGAATCTTGCTGAAGTCAGTCTGTTTCACATTTACAATGCCGTGAGCGCGGCGTTCGTCGCCGGCTTCGTGGAGGAGACGCTCTTTCGCGGCTTTGTCATGACGGAACTTCGATTGTCGGGCTGGGGAAACATGGCGCAGGTGGTGATCTCGTCGTTGGTGTATGGCGCGGTGCATGCGACATGGGGCGTGATCACTGGCATCTTCACATGGGAGTTTCTGGGCGGGGCTGTGATCGGCACGGCTGTATTCGGGTGCTTTTGCGCGGCCACCTACCTGGTTAGCCGGAGAAGCCTGATGCCAGTAATCGTGTGCCACGGCTTGATCGACCTCATCATTGAGCCATGGTTGTTCATGGTCGCTGTCTCTATGGTTCACCACTGAGGCCCGGTTGCCGGCTCTCCTCAGAGCGAGTGGGGCCGGCCCGATTTTGCCAACGATCCAGGCGTCGCTCTTCCTGCAATCGAGGACTCACACGAGACACCCTCGGACCGGATGGCGACTCCGCAGGACTAGGTCCCTCTGACGCTGTAGCGTGTTTGGTGCAATTTGCGGTCCGATGGTCGGATCGTCGGCAATCCGTACAAAGGTCAAGCGGGACGGACGCGTGGACAGCTCCGTCCGAGTCGCGTGATCCGCCGCGAGCGGCACTTCGACGGGTTGATGAAAATAACCGGCCAATCGGCTTGCACTTCAAATCTCAGCGTAAGCGCTTGATACTCAAGCGGATTGGCCGGTTATTTTCGCCTTATGTGGTCCAATCTGTGCACGCGCCCCTAACCTCATGATTCCGGATGTGTTAGGCCGCGCGGGCATCATGATTGGCCATATAAGCCGACTACGTCCGGATGGATCGATTCGGTGTAGCCGACAATCCGGACGAAGCGCGCGCAACTTCCTCCTGTTCGACTTGGGACACTGTCCAGGAACGGCGGCGATTTTGCCCGCCGACTCAGCCTACGGTTGCTCTTCTACTACCCTCGAATCGACCCGAGACTTCTGGTCGTTCGAGAATGGGTCCGTCGCTTCCGTGGATGAGAGTTCCCAGGAGTGTGGTTTTCGCCAGTGTGCGCGGTTGGAATCCTTGACGCTGAATGCCGATACATCGCGCGGGACGCTCCGCGCCCCTCTACCATTCGACCAGTTCTACTCGCCTGTTCTTCGCCCGCCCGTCCTCGGTCTGGTTGGATGTCACCGGCGCATACAGACCCGCACCAAAGGAGTCCAGCCGCGACGCCGCGATCCCGTACTTGGAAACCAACTGCTGCGCCACGCTGGCCGCGCGCCGCTTGCTCAAGTCCAGGTTGTAAGCCGTCGCGCCCTGGTCATCGGTGTGGCCCACCACGCGGAGCTTCATCTGCGGATTCGCCCTCATCAGCTTGGCGATCTCCTCCATGGTCGGCGCCGAATCCGCGCGCATTGTGTCCTTGTCAGTATCGAAATATAACCCGTACAGGGCCACTTTGCCGGTATCCGCAATCGACCGCTTCATCTCGTCCGCATTTACGAACACCATCTTCTGTTCCAGCTTCTGCGGCGCGACGACGATAATTTCCGCCATCGTGCGATCCTTCGTTACCGCCTTGGCCAGCCGCGGGGGAATGATGCCATCCTTGTATGACGTCACAAAGATCTCGTAATAGGTCGGCTGCGCGTCCTTGGACCGGCCCACCAGGACCCGCTCCTGGCTCTCGTTGCAGCAGAGGATCTGACCCAGGTCATCCTCGTTCGAGATATTGCTAAAGGTCGGCCCGAACCAGCCTTGGTCGGTCGCGCCCTTTTCATACATCGTTACCAAGCCCAGCCGCGTGAACTCCAGCTTGTAGTTCTGCATCACCTCGGCCGGCGAGCGGCCTAGCGGCGCCAGATACGTGTAGCGGCTCACCAGCCCCTCCACCTTCTGGCTCTTCTGAAACACGAGCGGCGTATAGGTCACCTGGCGGCCCAGGGGCAGCAGGTACTCGTCGAACCTGGCCTGGCGATAGCCGATGATTTCACTGCCTTCATAACGCTTCATTCCGGCCGGGTCCTTGGATCCGGGCAGGTCCGCTGCAAAAACGGAGACTCCGATGAAAATTGCAAGGATGACTGATTTCATGCGTAAAGGTCCCCAACCAACGATACCGCAACCGCCAGAAAACGGCTCAACGCTTGTGGACGCCGACTCCGCTGCTTCGTCCGGATCACGCACTCGAAGTGAAGCTGTTCAGCGCCTCAACTTGCCGATAAACGCGCGTTCCGCGCTCTGGACATTTTAAGGCCATCGCGCCGACCCGAAATCAGTAACGCCGACGATCCGCCCAGAGGCCCAGGTAGAACACTACGCCGTTTATCTGGCCAATCGTCGTGCCCGCGCGGCGTTAACTTGTCTGGAATGTGGCGCGTGCAGAGATTGGACCAGATAAACGCTTAAATACCGGCCAATCTGTTTGATTCTAGATCGCTTACGCTGAAAAATGAGGTGGAACAGATTGGCCGGTATTTAACAGTCAGGGGGGAGTTATCCGTCGACCGGTCACATCCAATCATCAGGACCTCCCGTTAACTTCACCCGGAAAAGCCAACTTCCTGTTCGTGTCCCCGAACTTCACGGGCGCAAGCGCTAGCCCCGCAACACTAGAGTGTCTTCAGGAATGCGATCAGTGCGGATTTGTCCTCTGCGTCAAGCGTGAGACCGAACTGATGTCCCGGAACTGCGCGTCGTGTCACTTTGAAACCCTTGTAGCCGGACGGGGTGTAGTCGTCGCGGAGACGAGCAGGATCGAACCACTCCTCCAGCGTCGTAACTGAGCCGTCATGGCCGAAAAGGCCGCGATACCAAACGCCCCGCAAGGATGGGATCTTGTAAAGTCCGGTTCCTTTGCGCGTCTTGAGGGCCAAACCGGCATCCGTTCCCACCGTCACCGACAGTATGTCGGCACGTAGAGGGTGGTCCGGGGCGGGCGTAAAGCCGACGGCCAACGTGAGCTTGTTGTTCGTATACAGCGGAGGCGTGTGGCATCCGCCACAGCCCTCACGCTCGAAGACCTTTCGGCCGGCGCCAGCGTGAGGGTCTCCGGCATTCGGGTTCGGCGGCGGCTGCAAGGAGTAGATGTATCGCGCAAGCGCGAACAGCAACTCATCAGGAAACCGATACATGATTCTCCTTCCCTTCGCGGAGAGGAGATGATACTGGCCGAAGTCGGCCGAATCGCAGCAGGAGACCAGCGCTGCGTATCTCATCAGGTCCTCAGGTCCGCGCAGAAGGTGAGTGGCGGTGTGATCGATGTATTTTCGGTTCGGCAAGTCGATCAAATCGGGTGTCTTCGTCGGATAAAAGGGGCTGCCGTTAAATCGAGGAATGACTCCGCGGCCGAGTCCCGCGAAATCCCGTCGCGTTGACGTCCGGCGCCATGACTCTCTCGTTGATGTCGTCCGGAACCCATGGAGCGGCCCAGAAACGCCAGTTGACTTGCTTCGCGGTTTCGCCAGGGGAGAAGAAGTCTACGAACGAGGCCGAATCGTGAGTCACAAACTTCGCGACGACGCCGATCCTGCTACCCCGGTCGGCCCCGGGGGCCGGGGCGCCCTCGACGATGCTGCCGTCCGGCAGGACCCGGCTATGGCAGTCGGCGCAGTCCTGCTGTCCGAGGGCCAGGCCTCTGGAGGTAGGGACCCAGCGGAATCCCAGCATGGTTCCGTCTTTCTGGGGATGACCGCCGAGCTTGGCGCATTCGTCAGCCGAGCGAATCAGCGCGAACACCTCCGAGTCGTAGTTACGAAGATATGGAAGGTCCAGCTCATGAAAGATGCGGCTTCCTTCGGTCAACCACTCGGAGGAGGTGCGCGCGCCGGGGATCATCAGGGGTTCGGGTTTCTTGTTTCGGATGGTGTCCCAATATCCAGCGGGCTCCCGGCCGGGAAAGTATACCGGGTACGTGCGAACGTATTCACCAACGGGCGCGGCGTAGTATTCCTTCTCGGAATAGTGACCCGGCCGAACATTCAGGCCGGCAACCGGCGTAGCCCAATCCGAGAGGTCGCGATCGTTCCAGAAGCGCGGGGCCTCGATCCTCTGTCCGCCGGTCTGGGCGAAGAGGGTCGAGAATCCGAGCGCAAGAAGCATCCGAGCTTTTGCCGTCATGCTGTCCAGGATCTCCCTGGCGGCGGGCAGCGTGGGAGTACGAGGGGGTTACGCAGCCGTATCGCACGTTGTATGCACTTAGTGAAATCAACCGTTTACGAGGCCGGGCTTTACCAGCCAACGACGACCGTCAGCGCCGGAGCCGGGGCGTTCGCGATTCGTTGATTCAGCAGAAACCGCTGCCCGCCTGCGGATACCGCGTACTGATTCATGAGCATCCGCATGGGAGCCGGCCGAAGTCCGGTGTCGAACAACGGCTCAGGGGCACCCAGTTCGAGGGCGCCGCGGTCGTGAACCGCCACAGCCATCAAGGTTCCCTCGAGGGTGAGATAAAACAGCTCGCGACCGTCCCGCCGCCAGTGCGGCATCCAGCCACCATGCGTCGAGGCCGTCCATCGAAGACGGCCGGACGGAAAGTCCCCTATGTAGACCTCATCTCGTCCCGTATCCTCCGAGGTGTAGGCTATCCAGCGCGGGGACTTTCCCTTTTCGGCCGGGGAGAACGAGGCGGCCAGCTCCGAATACGGGAGCTGCGAAAGATGCGCCGGGGCTTTAGCGTCGTCGATCTGCATCGTCCAGAGGTGCATGTCCCGGTACTCGGGCCATTGAGAGTTGAATGCCAGGAAGCGGCCGTCCGATGACCAGTCGGCCGGGAACTTCGGACCGTCGGTATCGAGAACGGTCTTCACGGGTCCGCCGTCCAATCGCCGCCGCAGAAGGGTCATACGGTTCTCATTTCCGCGGCTGAACAGAAGCTCGCTCGAATCGGGAGACCACACCGGCAAAAACTCCGACCCGGTTGAGCCGGGTTCCGAAAACCTGGAAACGGCGCCGTCCCGCGACAGGTCCATAATCCACACGGTTGTCAATGAAGTAGCGGGGTCATCGTCGCTCCAAAGCGCGAGGTGGCGTTCGTCGGGCGCGAGGTTGAAGCCGAAAAAGTCGTTGCCGGGTCCTATCATCGCCAAGACTTTGCCCCGCCGGTCGAACCACGTGAAGTGCCGATCCTGAGCGAGACCGGCCTGATATAGCAGAGTGCCGTTGTCTGAAACGGAGAAGCCGCGATCACGCCAACGCCGGTATCGGACCGTCCGGCGCGATGATTGTCTTTTCGCCAGATAAAGCCAGAGTCCGCGGATCAAACGGTTGAGCAACCAGTGCGCCGTCGTGCAGGAAGAAAAGTGAGGCCGGCCGGGTGCGGGAAGCCGGCACATAACCGACTCCCGCGTCGGCGGGCAACAGGACCTTGGATGTTTTCCCGTCCAGCGATCCGACCCGAATTGCCGAAGCGCCCGGACGGAGGCTCGATGCAAGGTACAGGAATCGGCGTCCATCGGGGAGGAACTGCGGTAGAGCATGCGAGACTTCCGCTCGCGATGCATCCAAAGAAGTCGCGGGCCGTGGAACGCCTCCATTGGCGGAGACCTGGTACAGAACGCCGCCAGGTTTCGGGTTGAACAGGATTACGCCATCGCGGCTCCAAGTCCCGCCGCGGCCGACCACGATGTCGGCGATTTCTCGCGCAGGTCCGCCGGCGATGCCGATCGTTTTCAATTTGGAACTCGTAAAGAATGCAATGCTGTGTCCGTCTGGCGACCAGAACAGCTGAGAGGCGGATTCGGTTCCCGCCAGGGGTTTGGCATCGAGTGAGCCTATGGGTCGGACCCATAAGACCGGGCTCCCTTTCCAATCGGCGGTGAAGGCGACGGTGCGGCCGTCCGGCGAAACGGCAAAAGATTCGAAGGAGGTGTTTTCGGGCGGCAGGATCGACAGGCGAAAGGCCGCCGTGGCGTCGGGGGCTTTGCGGAAAGACACCCAGGCCAGAGCGAGGGCGGTCATGGCAGCGAGTACCCACCCGGCGTACGACATCGCGGAGGCTCTATGGTTCGGCGGCAGCGCGGCCGCCGGCGGCCGCTCCGAAAATTCGGGAACGTAGCCGCCCTTTGGGAGGGATATCAAGACCGGGTCATCGGCGCCCTCACGCCGGTAGAAAGATTCGAGCCGATCGCGCAGTCGTCTGGCCTCAACTCGGACGATGGGGTCGGACTTGGAGTCAAAGGACGGGCTCCGGCCCAGGGCCTCGACCGCAATCACGGACTCTTTGATTTCGCCGGCCCGGCCGGCGAGCGCGCGCACAACGACAAATCGCAAGAAGCTACTGGCGCGTTCGGCATTGGCAAAGGCTGCACTGGCCAAGATGCGATCGAGTTGTGCGCGAACGCGCTCCGGGTCCATGATCCTGAATTACATCGTACCGAGAAGCGGCGGCGCCACGAAGCCCGGCGTGCGTCTTGGCCCTGGCCGGGGCCTTCGGGCCGGCAGTGAGAGCGCGCATGCGCCGAAACGGCTGGTATACTCCGGTTTTCGGGATGTGGCGGATTCCGAAAGGATCGTCGCCAAACAGGAAGTAATCCAGTTGATGTCGCGGTCGGGGTCGTACCTCACGCTTGATCGCGGCTGTTCGATTGCCATTACGAAATCAGCGGCGAGTTGTCGGCGCCAGTTTAGCTGTCATATTCCAGTGACGCCGTCCTCCGGGCCGAAGACTGCGGCACCATTCGCGGTCGTTCCCTGAGCGATGTCTCGCGATCAATGAGTCAAGAAGACGGAGTCAGTCTGCGATCCGGCAACGAGGACGGTGCAGTCAAGATGCCTTTTAGGGGCGACCGTTCAATGGCGGCCCCACCAGTTCCATATCGTGGCGCTGGAACAATGCCTTCAGTTCAGCGGGTGCGAGCGGGCCACGTTCCTGGAGGCCCGAAAGGTCGTTGAGGAACGCCTCGAGGTTTCCTGCTGGTTGAGCCAGCGACAGGAACCGAACGTCCTTCCCCCTGCAGGTTGCCAGGCATGTGGAATCAGCCTCGGAGCGTACACACATCCGCCTGGCCCCAGACGCACGATCTCTGTTCCGATCTGAACATCCAGCTCCCCCTCGAGAACGTAGAAAACGTCGTTCTCTAAGTGATGCATGTGCAGCCCCGGACCGGCATTTGGACCGGCAGGAACCTCGAAAAGCGCGAAGTTCCCGCCCGTATCTGTGCCGGAGACTTTCACCAGGATGCGACGGCCACTCACACGGATCGACTTTCCCGGCCGGCTCGAGCCGGCCTCGACCGCGAAGAACCCCGCGGATCTGATTGCGCCCTCTTTGGGTTGGTGTTGTTGATTTGCGGACTGGGCGGACAGTGCGCCGGTCGCGATCATGGTCATGAATGATCGTCGCCCCAATTTGTCCAGCGCGGAACTTACTGCGATAGCCGTTCGCGTGATCTGCATAGGCGTGAGTCTACTGACGGAGCGGTCGGATGTCGATGTCGTGCATGTTGATTCTATTCGTAATGTTCTTCCCTGGCAAATTACATAAGATAGGGACATTAAGCGGGCATGTCCCCAACGATGCCAACTCGAACACCATCGCCAATCCGGTTCGGAATTTTCGAAGTCGACCTCCCCAGACGAGAACTGCGGCGGCGGGGAGCCCGGATCAAACTGCAGGACCAGCCTTTCGAGGTCCTGGCCGCACTGCTCGAACAGCTTGGCGCGGTGGTCACAAGGAAACAGTTGCAGGCAAGGTTATGGCGGGACGATACGTTCGTCGATTTCGACCGCGGTCTGAACAAGGCAATCAACCGAATCAGAGAAGCTCTTGGGGACACGGCGGCTACTCCGCGCTTTATCGAAACTCTCCCGAGAAGAGGCTATCGATTCGTTGCGTCGATCGAAGTTTCAGCCGGCGCCACCGCCTCACACGTTGTCCGCTCATCTATCCTTCCGCCCCATGGCGCTGCCTTCTTCGCGCCACATTTCGCCCTCTCAAGAGATGGATCGCGGCTCGCATTCGTGGCCGCCGATTCCACCGGCAGGAAGTCTCTGTGGGTCCTTGACCTGTCTGCCGCCGAGGCGCAGCCAATGCGGGATACCGAGGATGCGCGGCTCCCATTCTGGTCTCCAGACGGACGAAGGATCGGGTTCTTCGCGGGCCGAAAGCTCAAGACGGTCGATATCGCCGGCGGAAGAGTGCAGATGATCTGCGACATCCGAGTCGGGGGTGGAGGCGGCGCTTGGCACGCCGACGATGTAATCGTCTTCGCAGCTGATGCAACCGGCCCGCTTTACCGTGTGGCTTTGTCAGTTGGCACCCCCGCGCCAGTCACGCCGGCCCCCCCGAATCGAGCAGCCAGTTGCACTGCTGGCCCGTCTTTCTGCCTGGAACGGACCGGTTTCTCTTTTCGTCAACAGGTCTGAGACGTCTGATACGCTTTCAGCCGGTCTCCATGCCGGATCACTGAGCTCTCCGGAAGTTCATCTGATATCCAGCGAGATTAAGGGCAACGTGGCATTCGCATCCGGGCGTCTCGTCTTCGCTCAGGACGGCGCCTTGAAAGCGCAGTCATTCGATATAGAGCGGCTTCGTCTCTCCGGCGACACGAGCTCTATCGTGCAGCATGAAATGTCGATCTGGGACCGCGTTTGGTATCACACAGGATTTTCGTTGTCCGACGGCGGATTGCTTGTATTCCAGTCGCGCAAAGACTTCGCCTCCGAGCTCATCTGGACTGATCCAACCGGCAAACGAAGCGGGCAGATCATCGGTGAACATCGGGAGCCTTGCATCTCACCGGACGGCCGGTACGTCGCACTTTCGTCTGATGAGCTCCAGAATGGCAAGTGGTTTATCTGCGTTCATGACCTCGCGCGAGGGGTCACATCCCGGTTGACGGACGGCGGGCATGAATGGCATCCTTCGTGGACAGCGGACGGTGGCAGTGTCCTGTTCGATTCAACGGAACAGCAGACTTCCTGCACCTACAAAATCGCTTCAGACGGTTCGACTGGCCCCGAACAGATTCTCGAGCGAGGAAGCGTTTGTGCCCACTCCGCCTGGGACGGCTCAGTGGTGTTTATGCGAGTCGGACGTGGAAGTCCCCAAGTGGCGGTGCAACTTCGAGAGGGGCGCGAGACCGTTGTCCTCGGTCCCGGCGTGGAAC
>CAVTTC010000005.1:0-691536 GCA_963737465.1 uncultured Acidobacteriota bacterium | reverse complement strand
GTGGCGCACGCACTCTTGCGTGGATAGCGTCGGGATAAACCGGCGTGAAGTAGTGAATGAAAGAGTCATACAGGAAAGGAGTAGCGAACCATCCTGACCCCGAGCCATGCGAGGGCGGACCGTAAGGCCGCACTTGAAGCGTTGGAGCAGAAGCACCGGGCAGAGCCACCGAACAGGGGCGAGGTAGAGCCTGGACAGGGGCATATGCAGGCTGGGTATCCCGAAGTGGTGAGCTCCGAAATAGCGAAAACAGGGTGCCGACGGCGTCACGCAGTGCGGAAGGCAACACGGAGGTGCGCGGTAGATCGCGAGCGCATCGACGGCCCTGCGGAGTCGCAGACCCCAGGCATGCATAGAAACTTCACGCGCGAGAACCGAGAGGCCCCGTCACCGTCCGCGGTCGCAGGACGGCGGACCGCCGGGAGAAGGCGATGAGCCACAAGTCCCGGATGCACGGAGGCGGGGAGTCGTACAGCGGCATAGTATCGGCGAAACAGCTGAACGAAGGTCGGGGAGGGCCGCAGGAGGCTGTGGAGAGAAGGCCGCTGACCAAGGAGAACACGGGAGAGCCTGACTCGTGCCGGACACCGAGCCGGGAAAGCGAGCCCAGCGGGCTGGACCGTGTGCGGCAGGCAGCGAGGCAGGACCAGAAGATGCGGTTCACCGCCCTGCTACACCACGTGAATGTCGATCTGCTGCGCAGCAGCTACCACCGTTTGAAGAAGGGAGCGGCGGCGGGGGTGGACGGGATGACGTGGGCGGAATATGGAGAAAACCTGGAAGATCGGCTGACCGATTTGCACGGGCGAATCCACCGCGGGGCCTATCAGGCGAAACCATCGCGACGAGTCTGGATCCCGAAAGCCGACGGGCGGCAACGGCCGTTGGGGATTGCGGCGCTGGAAGACAAAATCGTACAGCACGCGATAGGGACGGTTCTGAACCAGATCTGGGAGCAGGACTTTCATGGCTTTTCGTATGGGTTCCGGCCGGGGCGCAGCCAGCACAATGCGCTGGATGCGCTGTTTGTCGGGATCACGCAGAAGAAGGTGAACTGGGTGCTGGACTTGGATGTCCGGAGCTTTTTCGACAAAGTCGGGCACGCCTGGATGATCCAATTCGTCGAGCATCGGATCGCCGACCGGCGGGTAGTTCGCCTGATCCAGAAATGGTTGAAGGCGGGTGTGATGGAGGACGGGCAGTGGTTCGAGACGGAGGAAGGGACTCCGCAAGGGTCGGTGATTTCGCCGAGCTTAGCGAACTTGTACCTGCACTACGTGCTCGATGACTGGGTCGAGGCATGGCGGAAGAAGGAGGCGCACGGGGATGTGATCATCGTGCGGTACGCCGATGATGCCGTGCTGGGATTTCAGCACCGGGAGGAAGCGGAACGATTCCTGGAGCAGTTGCGGGAACGGCTGCGGAAGTTCGGGCTGGAACTGCATCCAGACAAGACGCGTCTGATCGAATTCGGGCGCTATGCCGCTGAGCGCCGGGCCAAGCGTGGGGAAGGGAAGCCGGAGACCTTTCACTTTTTGGGTTTCACCCACATCTGTGGGCGGAGCCGTCAAACCGGATACTTTACGATCTATCGGCGGACCATGGGCAAACGCATGGCAGCCAAGCTGAAGGATATTCGGCAGAAGCTGCGCGAGCGAATGCACGAGGGGCTGGCGGAGACGGCAAAGTGGCTGGCCAAGGTGGTAGGCGGGTATTACCAATATCACGCGGTACCGGAAAACGAGGCGCGGCTGAGGGGGTTTCGCCACGACGTACTGAGGCTCTGGTTCCGGCAGGTCAATCGGCGGAGCCAACGGAGCCGATGGGGGTGGCATGCCTTCACGGAGCGCCTGGGTCCCCGGCTCCCGGAGGTAGCGATTCTACATCCTTGGCCCAATGTGCGGTTTGCCGCCAAGCATCCAAGGTAGGAACCGTGTGCGTTAGTTGCGCCAGCACGGGTCTGTGCGGGGGGCGGTCGGTAACGTCCGTCCCTACCGCGACCCGTCTCGGCACTCTTGCCGAGACCTGGACTTTGGACATCTGCAGCCTGTCAAACGCAAGGTGAGGCAGCCCAAGGTGGGGCCGGCGGTTTCGCCTGTCGCGGGGCTCTCCAGCCCCGCTCTGGACTTTGAACGTTTTAGACACGCCTCCCAGCGACCGCACCTCCCGGCCCGCGCCTGCTTGACAGCGAGTCCATTCCGCCGTAGTATGGTATCGATACCATACGCCCGTGCCCAGAAGCCCCCGAGTCACGATCCAGGACGTCGCCAGACAAGCCGGCGTGGCTCCCATCACTGTCTCCCGCGTCATCAACAAATCCGGATACGCCACCCAGGACGTCCGTGAGCGCGTAGAGGCGGCCGTCACCAAACTCGGCTACGTCCCCAATGCTCTGGCCGGAAGCCTGCGGTCGCGGCGCACCAACACCATCGCCCTGGTCCTCAGCGACATTACCAATCCGTTCTTCACCACCGTTGCCCGCGGCGTCGAGGATGCCGCCAGCGCCTCTGGATTCCTGGTCATCGTCTGCAACACCGACGAGCGTGAGGACAAAGAACAGAAGTACGTTCAGATGTTGCTGCAAAAGTGCGTGGACGGCGTTCTGCTGGTGCCGGCACGCGATGCCTCGGAATCCATTGCTGCCGTGCAGAGGCATCAAACGCCCGTGGTCCTGCTGGACCGACGCGCGCCCGTGACGTGTGTGGACGTCGTGCGATGCGATTCCGAAGGCGGCGCCTATCAACTGGGTCGTCTGCTGGTCTCGCTCGGCCACCGCGACATTGGCATTCTCACCGGTCCCGAAGGCGTGGCGACATCCGACGAGCGTATTCGCGGATGCCGCAAAGCGCTGGCCGAGGCGGGCCTGGACGGCCGCTACCGGCTGTACCACGGAGAACTGACTCAGGACGGCGGAGCCGCCATGGCGCGACAGGCCCTGGCAGCGGTTCCCCGCCCGACGGCGCTGTTTGCGTCGAACAACTTCATAACCATCGGCGCGCTCAAAGCTCTCCGGCACGAGGGACTGCGGGTGCCCGAGGATATCGCGCTGGCCGGCTTTGACGATCTGCCGGAGGCGCTGGTCACGTTCCCTTTTCTCACGGTGGTTGCGCAGCCGGCCTATGAAATGGGACGAAAAGGTGTCGAGGTGCTCCTGGCGAGACTGCGCAGCGGAACTGCGGAACCGTTCCAGGAGGTCGTCTTGCCGACCGAGTTGAACATCCGCCGGTCCACAGGAAAGCTATCGCCGAAATCTGCGAGACGAACCAAAAACTGAGGAATCATGAGCATTCAAATTAATCGAAAGATGGACAAGAACGACCTCATAGTAATTGCCGGAGCCGGTGGATTCATTGGCGGCGCGCTTGCCCGCTACTTCCATGGCCTGGGATACACCCGCATCCGGGCCATCGACCGGAAACCACTGCCGGAATGGTATCAGCGCGTCCCGGGCGTCGAGTGCATCTCGGCCGATCTCAGCGAGAAGGAAAACGCCATCCGGGCCGTGGAGGACGCCACCGAAGTGTACAACCTGGCGGCCGACATGGGCGGCATGGGCTTCATCGAGCGGTTCCGCGTGGAGTGCCTGCGCAGCATCCTGATCAACACCCACCTAGTGGATGCGGCGTGGCGGGCCGGAGTCCAGCGGTACTTCTTCTCCTCCTCGGCCTGCGCCTACAACACCGACCTGCAGAAGGATCCCCACGTCCGCGCGCTGAAGGAGTCCGACGCGTATCCCGCCATGGCCGAGCGCGGCTACGGTTGGGAGAAACTGGTCTCGGAAATGTTCTGCCAGGAATATTGGCACGAACGCGGCCTGGAGACTCACATCGCGCGGTTTCACAACATCTACGGCCCCAACGGGACGTGGTTCGGAGGCCGTGAGAAAGCGCCTGCGGCCATGTGCCGAAAAGTCCTGGAAGCTAAGGATTCGGGCAACATGAAGATCGAGATCTGGGGCGACGGAACCCAGACCCGCAGTTTCTGCTACATCGACGACTGCGTTCTCGGCATCGACATGATCATGCACTCGGACGCGCTCATCGCCACCCCCATCAACCTCGGCACCAGCGAACTGATCTCCATCAACGACCTGGTCACCATGGTGGAAGAGATCGGCGGCGTGAAGCTCGATCGCAGTTACGACCTCAACGCGCCCCAAGGCGTTGCCGGACGCAATAGCGACAACACGTTCATCAAACAGGTACTCGGCTGGGAGCCGAACACTCCACTGCGAGCCGGCATGGCCAAGACCTACACCTGGATCGGACAGCAATACGCCGATCGGAAGGCCGGTAAGCGTGTTGTGCAAGACTGAGGCGCGGGCCACCGCCATGGACATTACGTCAGTCATCGGCAGTATTCCCTACCGCATGGCGTTCGCAGGCGGATGGATCGACCAGCCGTTCGTTTCGAAACTGAATCCGAAGCCTCCCGGCTCGATGGTAGTGGTCGCCATTGAGCCGCAGGTCCGGTTTATGGATCGCTGCGGGATGGCCACCGGCACCCGCAAGGTGGCCACGGAGTTGTGGAACGGCAAGTTGCCTTCGGGCGACCCGGCCCAACTCACCCGCGAGTTATACCGCGCTGAGAACGGCGACAACCCGGAACCCTCGGGGTCGCAAGACATGATCGGACTGATCTATCCGGGAGTTAGCCGGTTGGATTATCAGGCCGACGTGGAAGGCGGATACTTCCCCGCACAGGTTGTCTCGAACTGCGACCTCGATGTGGCGCGCTGGATCGAGCGGGTCATCCACATGATTCCGGTGAGCCAGCGGCCCGACGGATACAATCCGCTGGGTGTCAAGAACCTGGATCCGCAATGGATTGGCCGGCTCGGGCAGAGCGGCAAGGACTGTTACGATGCCATCGTAGCCAAAGATCTGCGCGGATTAGGCGCGTCGATGAACGAGTGCATGCAGTGTTGGGAAACCATCCTGCCCCATACCGTCCGTCACCCGGCGCTCACCGTTGACCTGGCCGCATTACTCTGCTACTACCAGTCACGCTATCCAGGCGCCATGTATTCGGGCTGCGGCGGAGGCTATCTTTATGTGGTGTCCGACGAACCCGTCCCCGGCTCATTCAGCGTTACCGTGCGGAAGTAGGCTCTCCAATAGGAGGTGGCGCACGCACTCTTGCCGGCACCCAATCTACGGCACGGTCAACAAAACGAAGTGACATTGTCGCAGGAGTGTGTACCACCAAGGCCACCCGTTAGTTGCTGGAACTGGTGTGATCGTGAATGATGCGCCAACCTCCGGGGCCTTTGCGCAGGACCAGCGTGAACAGGCCGGTGGATCGGCCGCCGCCTTCGGACGTCCGTTCGAGTGTGAAGCGTCCGGTGACGATGGCCAGTTCCGGAGTCAGCGTGCGGGGCTGTAACTCGGAGAACGTGAGATGTCCCATGCGGGCACGGTCCGGATAGGATTGGCGATAGCGGGCGAGAATCTGATCCGTGCCGTGCGCGACGCGCGCGCCAACGAAGGTCGTGTCAGGGGATTGCTCGTAGCATTGGACGAAGGCTTCGATATTGCCACGGTTCCAATCGTCAGCCGATTTCACGATAGCGTCGAGGCGGGCGTCCGCAGCTAGGGCGGCGGAAGACATCCAGACACACAGCAGGAACAATCTCATTCAGGCAGTGTATCGCGCCGGCGCGCCTTGCGCGTGACAAACTTGTGGGCCATGAGGAGCAGGTCCCGCAGTATATCGGGATTGATTCGAGGCAATCGGACCAGCACGGCGTTGTAGCCGGCATAGTGGTCGGTGACGTAGTAGACGGCGGGGTCCGCTTCGAGCAACTCGGCGCGGTCATCGGGATCCACGCGGACGACGAGGGAATCGGGTTCAGCCGAGCGATTTGCGGGAATACACGCCAGCAGCTTCGCTCCGACTTTGAGTGCGGGGGCTCCGTACGCAGTGCTCTCAACGACTCCGGGAAGGGTCAGGGCGATATCTCGAACGGTACTGAAGTCAACCATCGGCCTGCCTACTGACGCCGGAACATCAGGCGGGCGCGACTTTGTTCACCTGAGCCGGACGCGGCGTCAATGTCGAGCGTTAGCTGGCGTCCATCACGTGAAACCGCATGAGTCCAGGTCCCGTGGAAACTCGAGCCCATGTAATCCGAAGTGGACCACCGGGTCACCAATTTGTCGTTCTCCCAGGACGACCGGTGCTTCATGACGAACGGGCCTACCTGGGTCGGAGTGTCGGCCCCACGGATGTCTAACACCATCTCAGAGGTGGTAACGCCAATCAGTGTGAGTCCGTACTGCCCGTTGGGCGGCTCGCTCCAATGCGCGTGGATGGTGACTTGGTCCTGGTTCGCAGCCACCTTCATCGTGAAGTCCGGCGGCGCAGTGACCCCGAGAGTCCGGTCGAGCACCCAGCTTCCCGAGAGATTCGCGCTGGAGGAATACTGGCCGTGGAGATTGCATCCGGAAAGCAGCGCCGCGACGAGCACAACGCACGCTGCTAGAGATCGGGTCAACATAACATCCTCTCAGTCCTTGTTGGAGTGTTCGAACAGCTCCTGCCATGAATCATCGAGCTGCAGCCAGCGATCCTTCGGATGGGATTCCAGAGGATCCTCCGGCGCCCACAGCATCCCGTGCCCGTTCGGACACACCAGTTCGGTGGACATCCACTCCATCAGTACGTGGCCACGCGAACCCATCTGTACCGGCATCGAGAGGCGGGACAAACACGTCGGACAGCGGCGGCGCTGGTCGTGAGTGGCCAGCGAGATGGAGATCACCAGCCCGAAGATCAGCAACCACAGCGAGATCGCTTCGGGTGCAAAGCCGCGGACGCCGGTCATCCTCATGCCCGGCGCGTAGGCGAACTCGATGGCAGCGACGGCGGCGATGAACGACATGAGCGACACCTTTGTCACGTAGAAGGCGGCGCCGCGAATGGATGTTTTCCTTCGGGGCACCAGGAGAACGGCGGCGCCAGACACCAGGAACAGGGCTGCACACGCGATCGGAAGGACCCGATACAAGGGATCCTGGGTCAGCGCCAACATCGGCCGCATCTCCATCTGGCGCGCGGCGATCACCGGGGGCATGGTTCGGTACAGTCTGCGAAGTTCGGTGAGGGAACGGTCCGCGGTGAAGCCCGGCCGCAGCCGAGCGATGGAGTACACCAGGGCGTGATCGGAGTTCAGAAAGCCGGCGTGCTCAATCAGCGTCCAAACCCCGGGCGAGTCGTTGAACCACCAGAATTGGGACGGCAGCACACCGACGATCTTCTGCGCACGCCCGGCTATGCGGAAACTCCTGCCCACGATGGCGGGATCCGCATGGAACAGGGAGCGCCAGGCCGCGTCGCTCACGACGACACAATCGACGCAAGCGCGCGCGTCAACCTGATGGAACAGCTTGCCTGACGCAGCGTTAACACCGAGCACGCGGAAGAACTCCGGATCCACGGCGGCAGCGACGACATCCCGCTGCGCGTCCGTCTCCACCAGCGCGTGATATCCCACGTAAGCGGCGATCCCATCCAAACTCTCAGCCTTCCGCCAGGCCGGGATCTTCCCCAAAGGCAGTCCGAGCCGGGCGCCGAAAAAGGGGTTGACCTGGCGGAGCACCATGAGTTGTTCGGGAGCGCGATACGGGAGCGGTTCAATCATGCGCCGAAGACCTGCGAAACCGTGTGTCCCGCCCGCCAGCAGGAGTGCGGTCAGTGCCAGCACGCCGATGCAGAATGCAGGGTGCCGTAGAACCCGGCTCACCGCGCCCATGGATGATTCGTCGTTGCGGCGAAGGTACCAGGCGTCCTTAACGGCTCCGGCGCAATGTGAGAGGGCCATGCGGTAGGCCTGGGTTTCGCCTTGCTTCATGCGGTCGCCGATGAAGTGCCACAACTCGCCGTACCATTCGCGGCGCCACTCGTCCCTCATTCTGCCCGGCACGATGAGAGCGACGGCGTTGAGCAGCCACCGGCAGAGAATAGGGACTCGATTCATTCTCGATACCTCTTATCGGCTCTCGCTCGCTACCAGTTCCGGGAGCCTGTAGCGCTGTTCGGCGTGCGCGAGAAGTTCCTGTCCGCTCAGGGTCAGCCGGTAATACTTGCGCGGAGGACGCTGCTCGGCTTGAGCGATGCTGCCGCGCTCCCACTGCGATGAAATCGCGCCGCCCGCCTCCAACCGCCGCAGGGCCGGATACACAGTGCCGCTCGGGAGTCCGATACCTTCCATGATTTCGAAACCGTATTGGTGTCCCGCGCCGACGGCCTTGAGGATCACCGCGGCGGTATAGGAGAGCTTGAGATCGCCAGCCATGGTCGTGAGAGTAGAATACTACATAGGGGTGCCGCGGTCAATCGGTGAATCGGGGGCGGATTCGTAAGTCCGCCCCGACGGTAAGGCTTCTCTACTTCATCTTGAAAATCAGGGCCTCAGAAAGCTGGTCGCGATGGGAGCCTTGGACGAATATCTCGTCCTCCATCTTCTGCATGGCGTCGCGCTCGGATGCCGAGAATTTCTGCGACGCCGCGGTGAAGGCGGCGCGCACCTTGTCCTTGGCGCCCAGGTCAGGCAGGATCGTGATGAACCACGTCATCCCCGGTTCCATGGTGTGCACCGCTTCGACGTCGAGGCTATAACCGTAGATCACGCCGTCGGCCACCAGCTTGTCCAGGATGGGTTTTTCGAAATGACGGAACATCATCATTGCGGATGAGTTCTTGCCCGGCTTGATCCGGCGGGCGTCGAAGTCCGATATGGGATGCGCGCCAGCGGGTACTTTGCCGTAGTTGCTTTCAACGGAACGGACGATCAGGTCGCGGTGGGCGGCAAAATCCGTGAGGCCCCAAGCGCTTTTCATCTTCTCCGGGTTGGCGGCGATCGCCGAGTCGATGGCTTTCTCGCCTTCGCCCAGCCCGGCGAAGTTGGCGGCGGAGAACCAGAATGCGAGATTGGGCTCGCCCGTATGGAGCATGTCCGAATCCACGCCGTAGCCCGTAATGGTACCGGCGGCCAGGAGTTTGTCCAGAGCCGGTGCGATCAGCGTCATGACGTCCATGAAGCCGCCCATCTTGTCCGGTGTGACCTTGAACATGGCGACTGATGTGAGAGGCGTTTCGGTCTGTTGACCGAAGCAGGCGCTTGCTGCGAGCAGCAGGCAAGCGGAAAGGGTTGTGTGTCGAACGTTCATCCCAGTGGTCCTCCTAAAAGGAAATCGAACTATCTTAACAGGCGGGCCTTCGTGTAGTGCTGCTCTAACCGATAATTGGGTAATGGGCCGCTCGATCGTGATCCTAGGACTCGTTCTGGTGGCGATTGGAGTTCTCGTCACCCTTGGCGAACGCCTTCCGGTGCGCTTCGGACGGCTTCCGGGCGATTTTATCTGGCGCGGGAAGAACTCCGTATTCTACTTTCCGCTGGCAACCAGTCTGCTGCTCAGCGTGCTGTTGTCGGTTGTTCTGTGGCTGGTGAGCCGGTTCAAGTAGGCCGGGCGGCTAAAGGCGACCGGTTGCCAGGAAGTATTGGCGAACGGCATCGTCGAGCGACGGCATGGGATCCATCCCCAATCCCTCAATCCGCAGATTTCGCAAGGCGGAGTACTTCGGCCGGCGGGCCGGCGTCCGGTACTCGCGCTCGTTGGTGGCCCGCAACGCTGGGGTCATGCCGGCGGCCGCGAAGATCTTCTTCGCAAATTCGTACCAGGTGATGGGGGTTCCGCCGCCAATGTGGAAAATGCCGTGGGCTTTGCGCCTGACGAGTTCCACCACGCGGGACGCCAGCGCGGGGGCGAAGGTCGGCGTTCCGACATGGTCCTCCACCACCCGAATGGGATTCGCCGACTTGGCCAAGCGCATCATCAACTCAACGAAGTTTCCACGGTTGGTGTGCATCGCTCCCGGGCCAAATACTCCCGAGGTTCGCACGATTAACGGCTGATCGAGGTATGCCTGGGCATACAACTCGCCTGCGAGTTTCGAGACCGCGTAGGCGCCCAGCGGATGGGGAAGGTCGGTTTCGACGTAGGGCCGTCCCGCTGCGCCGTCAAATACATAATCCGTGGAAAAGTGGACCAGACGGGCGTCCACCTGCCGCGCAGCGAGCGCGAGATTCCGAACCGCCAGTCCGTTGACCGCGAAAGCAGCCTGCGGCTCACTTTCGGCCACGTCCACCATGTTGTAGGCGGCGGTGTTCACCACCACGGCAGGATCCAGGTCGGCGACGGCTCGTTCCACGCGGGCGCGGTCCGTAATATCCACCTGGGCGCGCTCCAGGCCCGTCACATCATATCCAGCGGCTTGGAATTCCCGCATCAATTCAACGCCCACTTGGCCGCTGGAACCGAAAATTACGACGCGCTGTGTCATGTAAAGACCCAGCATATCGCAGCTCTCAGATTAAGGCACCCATGTCCGAATCTATCGCGGATTCAAGCACTTATGGACATCGCCCCTCTTGACAGAAGTCCTTGACAGAGGAATAATTCTGAAGCTGAGCTTCCGGCACTGGGCATGCGCCGGCGGTAGCCGAAGGGGAATAATACTCATGCACGTACGTGGGTTGCTTCACGTTTCCGTGATTCTGGGGCTTACGGTATTCGCTCAGGCACCCACAGGAATCATTGTGGGCGTGGTTCAAGACGAATCCGGCGCCGTCTTCCCAAACGCGCAGATCTCCATCACCAACCTGGCCACTCGAGCCACTCGAAATCTGAAGTCGTCCGGCGATGGTACCTACAGCGCGTCGTCGCTGCCGGCCGGCAATTACGAAGTGAAAGCGGTAGCCAGCGGTTTCCGGACGACGGTCCGCGAAGCCACGGTGGAGACCGGCGCTACCACCACGGTAGATCTCGGGCTGGAGGTGGGGGCCAGCAAGGATGTAGTCAACGTAGAAGCGGCCACAGCCCAGTTGGAATACGAACGGCACAACGTGGATGGAGTGATCACGCGCCAGAAGATTCAGGAGCTGCCCCTCAATGGGCGCAGCTATCTCCAACTCGCCTTTCTCGAGCCTGGGGTGACAGTAACTCCCGGAACAACCGCTCAGTATAACTCCCTGTTTTCTATCTCCGTGCTGGGTGGAGACTCAGAAAAGACCGCCATCAGCGTGGACGGCGGCGGCATACGGAATGTAGTGGATGGCGATTCGTCGATGAACTTCTCCCAGGAAGTGGTGCAGGAGTTCCAGTTGTCGTCAGCCAACTTCGACCTGTCCACCGGAATCACCAGCGTGGGCTCGGTGAACGTAGTCACCCGCACGGGCGGCAACAATTTCCATGGCAGCGGCTACTTCTTCTTCCGCGACCATAACATGGCGGCCTATCCCGGCTTGAAGCGAAACCCGTTGAGTCCCGATCCGTTCTTTGCCCGCCGCAACCCCGGCTTCTGGTTTGGCGGTCCGATCATCAAGGACCGGCTTTTCTTCTTCTTCAACTATGAGTACATGAACCAGATGCAGTTGTTCACGGTGCAACCCGACCTTCCCTCGGTTGCCGGACTGGCCACCAACGCCAACAGCCCGTACCGCGGGACGACGCTGAGTGCGCGCTTCGATTACCGCATCAGCGCGAATAACTCGCTGTTCCTGCGTTATTCGCACGACGGGAACAGCGGGTTCGGTCCGAAGAACCTGACTCTGCCCTCGAACTGGCTGCGTAACACGAATTGGTCCGATCAGAGTGTATTGGGCGTCACCAGTTCCATCCGCCCGACTTTGGTGAATGACTTCCGCATGAACTTCACCTACTGGAACAATCGCAACCTGTTCCCTCGCGAATCCGATTGCCCCGGGTGCATCGGGCTGGGGCTGCCCGAGATCAGCCTGGTCGGGTCGAGCAACTTCACGGTGGGGAACACTCAGAACGCCACCCAAGGCCGCGATGTGCGGCGCCTCACGATTCTGGATAACATCACCTGGCAGAAGGGCGCGCACCGCCTGCGTTGGGGCACCGATCTGGAAGTCGCGGAGGGAACCGGATTCTGGGGCTTCTGCGATCCGGGCTGTGTGGTAGCGTTTTCGCCCGAATACGTGCGATCCGTGGTCCCAGCTCCGTATATCCCGATCCTGTTCCCGAAACTGCCCACCACCATCACGTCGAATGCCGACCTGCTGAATCTGCCGTTCGCGGGAGCGGTGATCGGCATCGGCGACTCCAGACAGCCACCGCCGTACAACGCCGATCAGGCCAAGGTCAACAAGCACGCCCGCTTCTATTTCCAGGACACCTGGCGCATCCGCCCTCGCCTGACGCTCAACTATGGGTTGGCCTGGTCCTTCGAGACCAATCTGGTGAATCACGACCTCACCAAGCCGGCCTACCTGGCGCCGCTTTACGGAAGCGATCTCTCAGCCACCACGAATAACTACAACAACTGGTCACCCGCCGTTGGCTTCGCGTGGCAGGCCGACAAATCGGCGAAGACCGTGGTCCGGGGCGGTTTTGGAATCTACTACGACACCGAGATTCTGTCGAACCGTCTGCAGGAGCGCGGGCTGATCGGACCTGTCGGCAACGGCCGTGTACAGTACCCGAGTTCCGGATTCGTCAACACCATCCCCGGAATCGTCAACGTCGGAACACAGTCGCCGCTCCCGGTCGGCTCGCCGGCGCCGAACGGAGACGGACTGTACACGATGACGCTCGGGCAGTTCCTGGGCCTTGTGAGTGCCCAAGGGCCCGCGATTGCCGCCGCGCTCGCGCCGAAGAACAATACGGACCTGACGATTCGAAACATCAACCTGGCGAAGTCCGGTGCGGATCTGTATCCACATGACTACCCCGTTCAGCGCGGGCTTCACTTCAGCGCCGGCGTGCAGCGGCAGATTTCGAGCGACATGGCCGTGACCGTCGATTATGTCCGCCGCGTGTACTTGAACACCCTCATCGGTGAACTCGACTATAACCGCTATAACCGTTTCATCAACGGTACGCAGAGCCCCGTCATCCCGATCTGCACGGGCAAGCAAGCCAGTGATCCTCTGGCGAACTGCTCGACGGGACCATTCACGTTCTGGACGCCCGCGGGCCGGGCCGTCTACAACGCCGCACTGGTCAAGCTGGATAAGCGATTCTCGAGGCGCTATCAGTTCACCGTGTCCTATGCGCTCACGTCGCAGTACGGCTACAACGGAATCTACAACATGGATCAGTGGAATTCGAGTTGGGGCCCGCAGGGCGCGCGCCACATTCTCAACGTCTCGGGGATCATCGATCTGCCGTTCGGCCTGGAATTGGGTGTCATCTCATCCACGTCCAGCCGCGCTCCGGTGATGGCCTATGTCTCCGGAGTGGACCTGACGGGGAGCGGCATCTCCACTACTCCGATCCCGGGAGTCCCGTTCAACAGCTTCAACCGCGGATCGGAGAAGAGCGATCTGGAGAAGGCAGCCGGCGACTGGAACTCCAGTCTCGCGGGGAAGAAGGATGCTCGCGGGCAGACCATCCCCGCGCTCAAACTGCCGGCCAACTATGATTTTGGAAAGGCGTTCAACTCCGAGGACATCCGGCTGACGAAGAAGTTCACCTGGCGCGAGCGGTATACGCTTTCGGTGTTTGGCGAGTGCTTCAATATCTTCAACGTCGCGAACCTGAGCGGGTACAGCTTCAACCTGAACGACTCATCGACGTTCGGCCAGCCGACTCAGCGAGTGGGTCAGGTATTCGGAAGCGGCGGGCCGCGGGCTTTCCAGGTGGGCGGACGCTTTATTTTCTGAGCCACCAGTGACAGAGGGCCAGTTCCGGTACGAAGGTCAGACCGCTTCACTACTGATCGGCGAGCGCCTGAACAGGCGATATCCGGGCAGCTCGGCGCGCTGGTAGCAGGCAAGCGGAAAAAGAGATAGCAGCGATCACCGCAACCGAGCCGGTGAGTATTGCAGCACTATGGGCGGGCACCTGAAACAGGACTGCCCGCATGGCTTGGCCAGCCATCCAGGCTCCGATCATCCCGAAGATCGAGCCGGCGGCCAGCAGGCGCAATGCGAGCCGTAGGAACTGCCCGCGAATCTGTTCCGGCCGCGCACCCAGGGCCATGCGTACGCCGATCTCGCGGCGGCGCTGCGCCACGGCGTAGCTCAAAGCGCCATAAGTTCCGATGGCAATCAGTAGCAGAGCGATGCCCGAGAAGGCGCCGCCGAGCACGGCCGGTGAGCGCCGGGCCACGAGGCTTTCGGCAATGCGGTCGTCCATCGTTTGAATGTCAGCCACGGCCAGCTCGGGATCGATTCGCCGGGCTACCCCGCGGAGCGCCGTCTGCAACGAGTCCGGCTGGACGCTGCCGCGCACGGCCACGAAGACATTGCTATCGGCGCGATAGATGTACGGAAAGTAGACGGCGCCCTGCGCTGCGTCTTCGGTGAGACCGGATTGCTTGATGCTGCCCACCACGCCCACCACGGTGAAGGCCTGGGCATCCGGACCTACTTCGGAGCCTTGGAAGAGGCGTTGACCTAATGCGCTGCTGTCCGGCCAGTAGTAACGGGCGAAATCCTGGTCCACCACACACACCCGGTCGCCCCGGCGTGAATCCGCACCGGTCAAAAACCGTCCCTCTCGCAGGGAGAAACCCATCGCGCCGAAGTAGTCGCCGCCAACACCATAGGAGTAGTGTCCGCGGACCGATTCCCCAGGCCGGAGAACATGGCCCACCACCGTAACGGCGCTCTTGCCGTTGGCGCCGCTGAAGGGAATATTGTTTGCTACGCCGACGGACAACACTCCCGGTTGATGGACGAGTTCGCCCACTAACCTCTCGGTGAAGGCAAGGCCGGCCTCGGGTGAAGGGTAAGCGTTACCCACCAACGAGATCTGCCCCGTAATCACGTGATCGGACCGGAAGCCTGGAGACACCGCCATCGCGCGCTTGAGGCTCAGGCCCAGCAGCCCTGTCCCCGTCAACAAAATAAATCCGAGCGCAATCTGAGCTACCACAAAGCTATGCCGCACGGTTTGCGCGGCGCGGCCCGCCGTTCCGCCTCGAGGTTCGGATTGCAGCCCGCCAGACGGCTGCAGTCGGATACTGAACCAGGCGATTGGCGCTGCGAGCACGACGCCCAAAATGACGGCCGCTCCGAAAGCGACCATCGCCAATCGGGCATCGAAGTGTATTTCGGTCCCGAGCGGGAGGCGATTCGCGCCCAAGGCAGCCACCAGTCGTATGCCGACCGCGCCCAAGGCGAGTGCGAGCAGTCCTCCTGTCAGAGTCAGCAGAGTGGTCTCGACGACCGCTTCGGTCACGACGTGCCTCCGGCTAGCTCCCAGCGCCTGGCGGACAGCGATCTCTTTGGACCGCCCACTGGCGCGGATGAGAAGCAGATTCACGAGATTGACGGCGCCGATGGCGAGAAGCGCCAGCACGCCTGCCTGGAGCAGCAGCAGAGTGGGACGAATCGACGCCACCTGATCGGCATGGAGCGGCACCACCAGAGTACGAAACCCGGCGTCGGCCATCAACCTGGCTTGGGGGTCGTCCTGCTCCAGGGCCGCGTTCTGCGAGTCAATTTGCGACTGGGCCTGCGCGAGAGTCGCTCCCGGTTTCAGCCGGGCAATCATTTGGATGACATTCCCTCCCGAGTGCCGGTTCTCAGGTAAGCGCTGTTCCGCACGCGAAGACAGCGGGAAGTACAACTGGGCCTTGGAAGAGAGAAAGCGAAAGCCGGGAGGCAGGACGCCGATCACAGTTCTCAGATGGCCGTCCGCCGGGATTCTTCGCCCAATCACGTCCGGGTCGGCGCTGAAATGCTCTCTCCAATAAGCGTCACTGACAATCGCGACGTCGTCCGTCTGATACGTGGTCTCCGCGTCGGTGAAAATGCTGCCCAAGGCAGGACCCGCGCCGAGGGTGGTGAAAAAGTCCGGAGATACCAGCATGACCGGCTTGCGCTCGGTCGAGCCGGGCTCGCCCAGAATCGACGTGCCATAGCGGTAGATCGAAAGCGAGCTGAAAGCGGGAATCCGGCCGCGACGCTCGTAGTAGTTGGTCAACGAAGAGCCATCGCGGTCGACGCCTGCTTTCGGATAGGTGTTGTACATCGTCACCAGGCGGCCGGCGCTGGGGAAGGGTAGAGGGCGCACCAGAATCGCATCGATCACCGCAAAGATGGTGAGATTGGCTCCCAGACAAAGGGCGAGAGTCAACAGCGCCGTGGCCGTGAAGCCGGCCGATTTGCGGAGTGATCGAACGGAATAGCGCAGCTCCCTTGCAAGCTCATCGAACAGGTAAAGGCCGCGCGCCTCCCGGCACTCCCCCCTGACGGCATCAAAGGCGCCGAATTCCATTCGGGCGCGGCGGAGCGCTTCTTCCCGGGAAACGCCGGATCGCCTCAGGTCGGAAGCGTATTCCTCGATGTGGAAGCGCAGCTCCTCGTTCATGGCGGCTTCAAAATCACGCCGCGACGTGAGCACCCGAAAGAGAGAACGAACGCGCCGAAACACGTCAAACCTCCTCGGACGTCGTGTTCAGGGCCGCAGCAACCGCGGAAACCAGCCGGTTCCACCCAGCGGTCTCCTCGCGAAGGCGTCGTCGTCCGGCGGCGGTCACGGTGTAATATTTCGCCCGGCGATTGTTTTCGCTCTGCCCCCACTCCGCGGCGATGAGGCCCTGGTGCTCCAGCCGGTAGAGCGCCGGATACAAAGACCCCTGCGGAATTTCAAGCGCGTCGCCGGAGATCTGCCGTATGCGGAGCAACACGCCGTATCCATGCAGCGGCTTTAAGGAAGCCGCCTTCAGGATCAGCATGTCGAGAGTACCCGGAAGTAGGTCTGCAGTTTTGCCCACGAGATTCGGCTCCTAGCCTGCCTAGGAGAAGTATACACGCTTCTCTCCTAGTTTGACAAGGGGAGAGATGTCGCGGCGGAACGAGTCAGCCCAATTGGGCGAAGGCCTTGTCGAGAGCGGCCTTGGTTGCGGCGAGGGCCTGCTCCGGAGCCATTTTTCGAACGGCGTCATTGAACGGTTCGGCGCGCACGGGCCCGTCGTAGCCGATCTCCTTGAGTGCGCCCAGGAACGTCTTCACGTCGATCACGCCGGTGGCGGCGGGCAGTTCGCGCTTGCCGTCCATCTGCTGATCGAGGGGAATTCCGGCGGGGGCATCGTTCAAATCCACCGAGACCACCTGGCGCGGGCGCAGCGAGAGCAGGTCCGCGCGTGTGTCGCCGGCGGTGAACCAATGCCAGCTGTCCAGCACCAATCCCATGTTGGGTGTCCCGATCTCCGCGAGCAGTTCCTTCATCTCGGCCATGGTGTGGATGAACGGGTACTTGCGCGCGATCAGGGAGGTCCTTGGGCCCACGTACTCGAGGCCGAAACGCATACCGCTGTCATCCAGCACCTTCGCGACCTCACGGAGCCGCCGGGCGTGAGTCTTGAAATTCGCGATGTAAGGCAAGTCCGGGCTGCAAGGCGAAATCCAGGTAGTCACGCGCTCCACGCCCGCGCGCTTCAATGCCGCGACCGATTCGGGAAACTTCTTCAGCGATTCGTTGAAGGCCGCATCATCCTTGCGGAAATCGACGCCCATTCCGCCGATAGCCCAGGTCACCTTTTTCGCCTTCATGCCGTCGAGCAGGCGCTTCAGGTCCGAATCGGAGAGGCCCGCGAGATACCGGGCGTCGGCGTCCACGGCATCGAAGCCGTACTTGGCGGCGTAATCGATGGCCTCGGTCTGCGAGGCCTTTACGCCAATGGCTCCGCAACTCAAGTGGAGCAGCATCCCCTGGGAACGTGCGAGCGCCGAGGAGGCGAGTCCGGCTGCGCCGGCCGCAAGGAACATCCGTCGAGTGGGCATACAGTCTGGAGTTTACACCCGCTTCCGACTCTTGCGGGGTTTAGGCGCCGGCTCCACCAGGGAAAACTGCAGCTGCTTCTGGACTGCATCCACCCGGTCCAGCCGGACTTCCAGCCGATCGCCGATCGAGAACTCGCGGCGCGAACGGTCGCCGATAATCTTGCGGGTGTTTTCGTGATAGCTGTACCGATCGCCCGGCAACGTCTCCAAGGGCACCAGCCCCTCGATGAATAACGTCTCCAACTCCACGAAGAAGCCGAAGCGGGTAGTACTGATGATGAGGCCCTGAAACTCCTCGCCCACGCGATCGATCATGAATCGAGCCTTCTTCCACTCCACCAGTTCGCGTTCGGCATCGGCGGCGCGGCGCTCGGTCTCGGAAGACTCGTCGGCGATGATGTGCAGTTCTTCTTCGTTTAACCGCGGAGGTTTGCCGGCCAGCTGGCGAGTGAGAATCCGGTGCACGATGAGATCGGGATAACGGCGGATGGGCGAGGTGAAATGCGTGTACGACGTTGCGGCCAGCGCGAAGTGCCCTCGATTGTCTTCGCTGTAGCGGGCCTGTTTGAGAGACCGCAGCATGAGGTACGTCAGTACGCGCTCCTCCGGCTTGCCCTCCAGTTGCCGGATCAATTTCTGGTAGTTTCGTGATGAGATTTCGTAGCGCGGATCGGCGATTTCCAGGTCGCGCCGGACCTTGCGGTCCATCGCGCTTGCGGTCCACCATGGCGAAACGCTTCACCGGCATCGCGCCCATACCCAGGCTGTAGCCGAACGTCGCCGCGATCTCCTCGAAATCGAGCACGCGTTTTGGATCCGGCGTCTCGTGGATGCGGTAGATGGATGGGATCTCGAGTTGCTCCAGGTGGCCGGCCACGGCTTCGTTGGCGGCCAGCATGAACTCCTCGATGATTCGGTGCGCGATGTTCCTGGGGCTCCGTACCACTCCCACCATCTCGCCGAATTCGTCGAACTCGATGAGCGGCTCCGGCAAATCGAAGTCGATGGCGCCGCGACGCACGCGCTTCCGGTTGAGGATGAGCGCCAGTTCCTGCATGGTCTCGAAGCGCGGAGCCATGTCCGCATATTCCGCGCGCAGTGCCGCATCCCCTTCGAGGATCGCGTGCACCTTGGTGTAGGTCATGCGGTGAGCGCTTCGAATGACGCCACGAACGAACTCCTGGCGGACGACGTCGCCGTGATGGTCGATTTCGAGCAGCGCCGACAGCACCAGGCGATCCACACCCGGTTTGAGGGAGCAGATGTCGGTGGACAACTCCACGGGCAGCATCGGCACGGCGCGGTCCGGGAAGTAGACGCTGGTGCCCCGCAGGGCGGCCTCAGCGTCGATGGCGCTGCCCGGCCTGACGTAGTGGCTGACGTCGGCGATGTGAACGTGCAGCGCGAAACGCCCGTTCTCCAGCTTGTCCACCCACACGGCGTCGTCGAAATCGCGGGCGGTTTCGCCGTCGATGGTGACAATCGGCATGGCGCGGAAATCGCGTCGCGCCGCCAGTTCCTCTTCGGGTATGGCCGCGGGAATGGCGCGAGCCTGGTCGAGGACCGAACGCGGGAATTCGTGCGGGATATGATGCTTGCGGATCATGATCTCGACGTCCACGCCGAAATCATCCGGATCGCCGAGAATCTCGATCACGCGCCCCACCGCATTGTCGCCACCCTCTGGGAATTCGAGGATCTCGACATCCACGATCATGCCGTGCATGTCTTCCGGGCTGGCCACCGCCACCGTTTTTGCACCTACACGATCGGGGTTTTCGTGAGGTTCGGGGATCTCCATGCCGGAGACGATTTCGACCCGTTGCTGGATACGATCGTCGAACGGGACCACGTAGTAGCCCCGGCGGCCGGCGCGGAACTCGCCCACCACGGTGGCGTGCGCGCGTTCGAGAATGCGCACGATCTCGCCGTCAGCGCGGCCGTCCGGCTCGATCCGCAGGATCCGGACGACCACGCGGTCACCGTGCATGGCCTGCGATGCCGAATCCCTGGGTATGAAGACGTCGCCCTGTACGAGTTCGAGAGGCCGGTCGGAGATGAGAAACCCGTAGCCGTCGCGATGCACTTTCAGGCGACCCACTGCGTATTCGCGGCTCAGCCGGGTGACGACGTAGTTGCCGGATTTTGTTTCGATAAGGTCGGCGCGGTTAACCAGGCGGTCCAGGGCGCTTTCGAGTTGGTGGCGCTCGTCGCCCTTGGCTTTTAACTCGCGCACGAGTTGCTTGAAATTGGCCCGGGCATGTGGCAGGCGGGCGATATGCTGGACGAGCGCGGCATCGCTGAGCACGATTCCAGTATAGTGACAGGCATGGAATTGAAAGCGATTCGAGTGGAGATCCCCGACAACGGAAACATCATTATCGGCCAGAGTCACTTCATCAAGACGGTCGAGGACCTGTATGAAGCGATCGTCAACACCGTTCCGCAAATGAAGTTCGGAATCGCGTTCAACGAGGCTTCCGGGCCGTGCCTCACGCGCGTGGACGGCAACGACGCCGATCTGAGGGCGCTGGCCACACGCAATGCTACGGCGATTGGAGCCGGGCATGTGTTTGTGGTGGCGTTACGGGATGGTTATCCGGTTAATGTGCTGACCCGGATTCAGCAGGCGCCGGAGGTGTGTGGGATCTTCTGCGCCACCGCCAATCCCGTGGAAGTTATCGTCGCTGAGAGCGAGTCAGGCCGTGGCGTTCTCGGCGTGATTGACGGTTCGTCGCCGAAGGGCGTCGAGACCGAAGAAGACGCGAAGAACCGTCACGGCTTTCTAAGGATGATCGGCTACAAGCGGTGACACCCGGCAGCTACTACCGGATCAGACCAAATTTACGCAAGCTCGCCTCGGGCTCGGTTCCTTCAAAACGCGGAATAGGGCCCTTCTCATGTCCGTTCTCGAGGACGACGCCATAGGGCGGGTCGGTCTTGAACGGGAAGGCCTTCTTCAGGTTGTCGAGTTCCAGCGAAGTACCCGCCTTCAGACCCGTGTCCCGCAGAAAAGCGGGTGCGTATTGAGGTTCGGCGGTGGGGATGGCGATGATCCTGGTATCGCCCCAGTTCAACTTGCTCATGTCCCGAGCAGCCTTGTCGCAATGCGAGCACTGCGGATCGTAGAAAAACAGGAACACTTTGCCCTGACGCAGCGGGAAGGGTTGACCATCCACCACGACGGACGCGGGGGCTTCGGCTCCGCTTTGCCGGGCGGCATTCACGCCGAACGACACCGCTGAGAATACGGCAATGGCGCCAAGGACCACCAGAGCGTTGCGAAGTCCTTCCGAGCGCCGCGTCCACCAAGCCGCGATGACTGCAAGGGCCACCATCATGAAGTCACCGATAAAGAATCCCGGACTCACGGCGCGCTTCACGAACGGGAAACAGCTGCAGTCCTTGCCCGCCAGCGTCGTGTAATTGACGCCCATGTACAGCATGAATCCTACTAACAGCAGGACCGCAAGCCAGGCTCCCCAGCGCCGGAAACGCGGCACGAGGATCAACACGCCGGCCAACGTCTCGGAAACACCCAGACCGAGCGTAAGGGCCGTGCTCAACGCATAAGGTACTTTGAGTTGTTCGGCCATCGTCCGGAATGTAAACGGATCGATGATCTTCCACACGCCGGAAACAACGAAGAGGATTGACACCAGCACGGCGGCGACGTGCGCTGCCACCGCCTTCCACGCAGGCAGATCCAGCGAACGGCTAGTGCCGAACGGATGTGCCATACTATCTTCCATGTTATTCATTCTAGTCTGTTTGGACAGTTGCCACAGGGTACTTGCCACGACAGGCTACGCGTCGCCGCTGCGCCGGGTGGTGGTGGTTGCATTGAGTGGGTTCTACCTGGCTGGAATCGGCTGGTGGGCCGGATCCCGAATCATTGCCGCTTGGCGTAATCGCGATGTTGACGAGAGTCACTGGGGCTGAGTAAAGAACTCGCGGGCCGCGTCCACGGTCCGGCGGATATCTTCTTCGGTGTGCACCGCGGATACGAACCCGGCCTCGAACTGCGAGGGAGCAAGGTACACACCATGCTCCAGCATCCAGTGAAAGAACTTCCGGAAGCTTAGAGTGTCCGAGACCTTGGCGGTGTCCCAATCCAACACGGGCCGGTCCGTGAAGAAGAACGTGAACATAGACCCGACGCGATTCACCGTGATTCCAGCCGGGGGATTAGACGTAAGCTGCGCGGTGCGAACTTCCAACTGACTGTAGATCTCCGGATGGGCTTTCAGGTAGCGCAGCGTGGCCAGTCCGGCGGCGACTGCGAGCGGATTGCCGGATAGAGTGCCTGCCTGGTAGACCGGCCCCACGGGCGCCACTTTCGCCATGATATCGGCGCGCCCGCCGTAGGCCGCCAAGGGAAGTCCTCCACCGGCGATCTTGCCAATGGTGGTCAGGTCCGGGGTGATGCCGAACAACTGCTGGGCGCCGCCCAGGGAGACCCGGAATCCGGTCATCACTTCATCGAAGATCAGCAGGGCGCCGTGCTTTTCGGTAAGGCTGCGAAGCGCTTCATGGAATCCCGGCACCGGCGGAACACACCCCATGTTGCCGACCACAGGTTCGACGATCACCGCGGCGATGCGGTCGCCGTGGGTGGCGAATGCCCGCTCCACCGAGGCGATGGAGTTGAAGGGCAGGGCAATGGTGGTCTCGGCGAATCCTTTGGGAACGCCCTGGGTGTCGGCGATGCCGAGCGTGGCCATACCCGAGCCGGCTTTGACCAGCAGTGAATCCACGTGCCCGTGATAGCAGCCTTCGAACTTGATGGTGAGGTCGCGGCCGGTGAATCCGCGGGCCACGCGTAACGCGCTCATCGTGGCCTCAGTGCCGGAGTTCACCAGGCGGACACGCTCCATCGAGGGCATGATGGACCGAATCTCTTCGGCCAGGTCGATCTCCCGTTCCGTTGGGGCGCCGAAGCTGGTACCGGTCTCGAACACCGCGCGGACAGCGTCCATCACCGGGGCGGGGCAGTGTCCGAGGATCAACGGTCCCCATGAGCAGACGTAATCGATGTAGTCGTTTCCGTCGGCGTCCACGATGTGCGAACCGCGGCCGTGATGGATGAAACGGGGAGTTCCGCCGACGCTGCGAAACGCGCGCACCGGCGAATTCACACCGCCCGGAATGACCTGTTGGGCGCGGGCAAAGAGTTCTTCGGATGTTCGGGTCTTCATTACGAGAGGTGGGCCGGCATCACACGGGCTCCTGCGTGGGGATTAGCTTGTGCAGGAACAGGTTCATGATGACCTCGTGCAGGGTCCCGTTCAGGTTCTTGAGCAGCCGCCCTTTGAGCCCGGTATAGGGCTGGGTTCCGGCGAACAGGTCCTGCATCAATATCCGGAACCGCGGGCTGCGGCGGATGAACTGCACCATGCGGGCGGGGACGGTGCTGAACAGAAAACGCCCCAGAAAGACCTGCTTGGCGAGCATGGCGCCAAACTCGAGATCGGCCATGAAGTCATGATGGATCAGCGCGCGATAGGCCTGCGCTTTAGTCTCCATGGGGTGTTCGCTGGAAACCAGGATTTGGCTGGCCAGATCGCCCGATCGCATGGCATAGTACAAGCCTTCCCCGGTGATGGGGTCGACGAGCCCGCCGGCATCGCCGACGGCGAGCCATCCATCGCCGGCGATCCGGTTACGTCGCCAACTGGCCGATTCGAGCGATGGCAACACATGGCCGTAGAACGAGGCGTCTTTCCAGGAGATGGCGTGTTCCTGCATGTACGCCTCCAGGCGGGTACGCAGGGACTGCGCGGATTCGCCCTTGCCGCAGATGCCCACCGAGAGATGGCCGCAGCGGGGGAATACCCAGATATAGCCTTCCAGATTCGGCAGAAACTGAATATCGATGTGATCCTGGGAACTCGGGACCCAATAGCCGAGCGCGTACATGGTATCGCAGGCGGTGTACTCGGTGCCGACGTTGCGGAGGGAGTTGCGGGCGCCCGTGGCGACGATGCAATAGTCCGCTACAGCCGTGCCATTCCGGGTCCGCAGATTCCAGCCCTTGTCCTGTCGCGTCACCTCGAGCACCCGTGTCTTTTCGATCTGTGCACCGGCCTCTTCGGCGCGCGCGAGCAGCATGTTGTTGAGGTCGAAGCGCGAATAGATCACCAGCGGCTGGCTGAGCGGCATGGAGACGGTTCCGGCGTTCGGCGCGGCCAGATTGGTATGGGTGACCAGCTTCTTCGGCGTGGAGTTCTCGATCAGAAACGGATAGGTCTTATAGGCCTTGTACGTAAGGCCGCCGCCGCACGGTTTCTCCCATGCCAGCTTCTCATCGAAGATGAGCGTTTTGAGCCCCGCTCGCGCTAATCGCTCAGCAGCGAACGACCCAGCGGGCCCGCCGCCCAGAACCGCAACCGTTTTCATTTTTTATCCGGCGTCGTCGTAGTCGTTGGGGGATGTCCAGGAGGCATTTCCGCGCCCGCCCCCGGCATTGCCGGAGCACCCATGCTTTCCGGCATTCCGCCCGGCATGCCCTGCCCGCCGTGAGGGTTGGCGCCGCTTTCCTTGCGTCCCTTCACCACCCACTTGTCGCCCTTGCGCTCCAGGGCGTAATTCATCGACATTCCACCCGTCTTGGTGTCCTTGGGAATAAATGAAACGGTGGCTGTGGCCTCGTCCTTCTGAAACTTCACATCCGATACTTCGACGTTCATACGCGACATGTCCAGCCCGGTAGACGCTTTCCTCTGGTCGAGGTAATCCACCACGCCCTGCCGCACCGCATCCTTGTTGTTGATGTTGCGGCTGCAGCCGCAGACGAATAGAGCGGCGAATAAGACCGCGTATGTGAGTTTCACAATCCGATTATACCCTTCGAGCTTCGCACGCCCCTTCAATGGATGCCCGCCGCCCTCAGACAGGCACACTATTTCGCGTCCACTTTCACTACGAAATATGTGATCTGCTTGCCTGAGTCTAGCAGCATCCAGTGCGGCGTGTTGGCGGGGATGTGTACGATGTCGCCCGCTGCCACGGGATGCCGCGACCCGCCCTCGATTCTGGAACCGCGCACTTCGCCGGGCGCCGTCGTTTTCGAATCGATGATGTTCCCGCCCACTACGATAGTGGCTTCGCCGCTCTGGACAACGAACAGGTCCGTCACCTTCTCGTGCAGTTCCGCCACTCCGCTGCCTTCGCGGTGGCTGATGGTGATGGCATGATTTCCGTAACTGCCCAGGGGTTGGGTGGCGATTTTCTGCGCATCGATCTTCGGAGCGAGTTTCTTCTCCATGCCCTTCAACTCGCCCGATTTCCAGACCATGAATCCGGCGGGGTCTGCCGCCATCAGGAGGGCGGGAGCGAAGAGCAGCAGGAATTTAGGCATTGGGGGTCCTCACTTTCGGGATTCTCTGTTCCACCGCGGCCAGGGCGGGGAAGTCGGTGTTACGGCTGCGATTGATACCAGTAGCAAACCGAGAAGAAATTGTCGCCGCGGTCATTGGCATGCCCGTGTTCCATCGAATGGCGCATGTAACGGTTGAACGTCACGGGATTGTCGCCATGCCAGCGGTAGCAGCAGTAGCGGCCTCCGGTGCGCTCGGCCGCCTGGATCAGCGGGGCGCCGTACATACGGTGGGCGAACGGAATAGCCCCATCGCGTCCACCGAAGTCCCAACTGCCCAGGAAGTAGTCCTCTGATCCGGTGCCGACGATTACCGGCTTGGTTTCGTCGTCCACAAAGATCATGTCGTCGCCTTCGCCCCACCAGCCATCGGCATTCTGCAAGACGCCCAAAGTGACGCCCATCAGGTGTCCACGGCCTTTCGCTTCCGCGTACACATAGTTGAGCTTTCCGGTCGGGTTCGTCTTCCGGTCGTCGCCGGTGGTAGGTACGCACGGTGCGCTCTGGCGATACTGGGCGTGGAAGTACAGCGCGTCGAGAGGCAGGGAAGGAACCACCTGATAATCGATGTTCGAATAGAAGGCCCCCACTTGCGCGCGTCCTTCATTGGTCACCGTCAGCCGGGCGGACTTGTACGGCATTGCGAAGTAACAGTTGAGCGATTTGCCCGGCGAGCATGCCAGATACTGCGATTCGTAGATCTGGTAAGAGCCGAGATTCAGCCCGAAGAAGTCGCCGATGGGCGTTTCCACGCTCGGTTTTTCGTTGCCGTCCCAATAAGCGCGCAGGACCAGTTCCTTGAGATGGTTCGCACTGCCCGCGGAAATGGTGAACCAGATGTGCGTGATCACGCCGGGTTCGGATGCCTTGAAGATCTCGAGCGACCCGCCCGGTGCGATAATCCAGGAGTCGTGATTTCCCCCGGTGCGGTCGAAACTCGACTGCTTTAGCGAGCGGTAGTTCTGCGCCCGGGCGTAGTCGGGTAGAGAGTTCGTACCCGCGCCTCCGCTGGGTTGCGCTTGTGCCATGCCACCACCCGCCGCTGCCACGCCGGCCCCGGCCAGCAGTCTGCGGAAGAATCCTCGACGTCCATCGGACATTGAAAGCCTCCTTGTGAATGACCGATGAATTATATCGAAGTCGGTGAACGACGGGCTATTTACGGCCGAGTCGCCGGAAGACCGGTCCGGCGATGGCCTGGATAGACGCATCGAGATCGGGGATCCCCAGCATCCGGCTGACGCCGTAGTAAGTTCCGAGGCCGAGAGGCAGAGATATTGCCAGGTCAGCCAGCCGCCCGAGCTGGGACACACCGAACCGGGCCGTCATTCCGCGGCTCGACAGCCACACGACAAGGCCCATGGCCAGGGACGCAAGCACGATCTTGCCTACAGTCCCGGCCAGTTCCCGCCCGTGAATGCCGCCGAGGCGGTTCCGTAGCAGCCAGAACTGCACGACGAATCCGAACAGCGCAACCGCGGACGTGGAGAGCGCCAGTCCGGCGTGTCCCAGAGAGGTGGCGTGGATCATCGTATAGGCCACCACCAGGTTGATGCCGATGGAGACGATGCTGACCACCATCGGTGTGCGCGCATCGCCGAGTGCGTAGAAGGACGGGCTCAGTACCTTCAGCGCCGAGTATCCGGCCAGTCCCACAGCGTAGCAGGACAGCGCGAGGGCGGTCTGCTGGGTGTCGTAGACCTGGAACTTGCCGCCCTGATAGATGGCGCCGACAATGGACCGGCCGAGCACTGCCAGCCCGATAGAGGATGGGATGGTGAGCAGAAACACCATCGCCAGCGATCGCGCGAGTGTGCGACGAAACTCGTCCAGGTTCCCGGCCGCAGCGCTTCTGGAGACGGACGGCAGGGTGGCCGAGGCGATGGCCACGCCGAAGATCCCGAGCGGCAGCTGCATGAATCGGAATGCGTAGCCCAACCAGCTCACCGGGCCGTCGAAACCGCGCACTGGATCATTGAGCTGTGAAGCGAAATTCGTGTTCACCATCACATTGATCTGGGTAGCTGCGTTGCCCAGGATGGCGGGCCCCATCGAGCTGGAGGATATGCACCATCCCCGGATGCTTCCAATCGATCATGGGCCGGAAGCGGAAGCCTGCCCGCAGTAGGCTGGGGATCTGTACCGCCAGTTGCAAAGCGCCGCCGCAGACGGTCCCGATGGCCATTCCTTCGATGGCGGTGATTCCGATGTACGGACCTGCCACGAAACCGGCGACCAGGCCGAAAAAGACGGATCCGAAATTGAAGAACGTGGATGCCAGCGCGGGGATGAAGAACTTGTTGCACGCGTTCAGAACGCCCATCGCCTGAGCAGCCAGCGCCACCAGCAGCAGGAACGGGAACATGATGCGCGTCATGCGCACGGCCAGTTCGAACTTGCCCGGCACCTGGGCGTAACCTGGGGCGAGCATCCAGACGAGCGCTGGGGCGAACATCACGCCCAGCAGGCACACTCCGCCGACTACGATGATCAGAGCGGTGGCCACCAGGTTGGCGAGGCGCGCCGCCTCCTGCTTGCTCCGGGTGGACAGATACTCCGTGAAGGTAGGGACGAAAGCGGAGGAAAGAGCGCCCTCGGCGAAGAGGTCGCGCGTGAGATTCGGGATGCGGAAGCCGAGATTGAAGGCGTCCCAGACGAGGCCTGCGCCGAACAGCCTCGCCATAATGCCCTCACGCAACAACCCGCTGATGCGGCTCATCATAACCGCAACGGACACCACTCCCGCTGAACGGACTACATGATCGGACGACGCCGATTCCCTGCTGGAAACGTCATTGGCCGTATTGTTCAAAGAAATGGGCAACCGTCATGATCCCGATGTAGTAGTTCTCAATCTTGAATTTCTCGTTGGGTGAATGCAGGCCGTCGTCCGGCAGGCCGAATCCCATCAGAATGGTGGGAATCCCCAAGTGTTTTGCGAAATCGCCGACAATCGGGATCGATCCGCCGCTGCGAATGAATACGGTCGGGCTCTTCAGCATCTCGCTGAAAGCTTTCGCTGCCACTTGAATAGCCGGATGATCGGGGTTCACCATCACGGCGGGACCCGCGCTCAGCACCCGCACCTCGGTGCGGATCCCCGGCGGCGTGCACTGGCGGACGAAATCCTTGAAGGCCGCCACGACCTTTTCCGGATTCTGGTTCGGGACCAGGCGCATGCTGACCTTGGCCACCGCCTTGGCGGGAATCACTGTCTTGGCGCCCGCGCCAGTGAAGCCGCCTGCGATACCGTGGACTTCGAGCGTCGGCCGCGCCCAGGTCCTTTCAAACACCGAGTAACCGGGCTCGCCGGTGAGTCGGGTCGAACCGACCTCGGCCTTCAGAAACTCTTCATCGCTGAACGGAAGCCGTTCCCAGCTCTCCTTTTCGGCGGGACCGGGAGGCTGAACGTCGTCGTAGATGCCCGGGACGTTGATGTGCCCATCGGCGTCCTTCAACTTCGCCAGCAGTTCCACCAGACCAAATACGGCGTTGGGCGCCGCTCCGCCGTACAGGCCGGAGTGCAGGTCGCGCATGGGGCCGGTGGCTTCGATTTCGGTATAGATCAAGCCTCGCAGACCGATGCACAACGTAGGCATCCCCTCGGCGTACATCTCCGTGTCCGAGACCAGTGCAACGTCGGCCTTCAGCTTTTCGGGATTCTGCTGCGACGTATTTAGCGATGGACTCGCCGCCGACCTCCTCCTCGCCTTCGATCAGGAACTTCAAGTTCAGCGGTAGGGTCCCATGTACCGCGCGCAAGGCTTCGACGGCTTTGATGTGCATGTACATCTGGCCCTTGTCATCGGAAGTGCCGCGGCCGTACAGATTCCCGTTGCGCTCGGTGGGCTCAAACGGAGGCGACTCCCAGAGTTCGAGGGGGTCGGCGGGCTGCACATCGTAATGGCCGTAACACAGGACCGTGGGCTTGCCCGGGGCGTGCAGCCAGTCGGCGTACACCAGGGGGTGCTGATCGGTCTGAATCACCTCGATATTCTCGAGTCCGGCGGCTTTCAGTTTGGCGGCTACGAATTGGGCCGCTCGATTGACGTCGGACTTGTGCTCGGGTGCGGTGCTGATGCTGGGAATGCGGAGCAGTTCCTTCAACTCATCCAGCATCCGCTGCTTATGGGAATTGATGTACTCTACGGTCTTGAGCGACATGGGGGGTGCACCACCATTCTACTGTGGCGGGCTCCTTGTGCGCGCGGCCTGAGGGAACGCGCCTTTGCCGGCGGGGCGCCGCTAATGACCGCGGCTGGTTGCCTTAATAGATGAGCCCTTCAATATCGCGGCTACCGCGCATCACGTGGAGAATGATCGCGTCGTCGGCTTCGATGCGGTAGATGATGACGTATTCGCCCACAGGAAAGCTGCGGAGGCCAGGACGCAGATCGGCATCGCGCCGTCTTCCAACTTGCGGGCTCTTCGCCAGCAACCAGAACCGGTCAGTGATTGCGTCAATGAGGCGGCTGGCAATCTCCATGCTGCCGCTCTCGCGGGTAACGTAAAACCAGATGTCGTCAAGCTCGGATTCCGCTTCCGGTAATAAGCGAAACCCCATTAGCGGCGGTTTTCTTCGGCGGCAAACCGCGCCATACCGCGCCGCTTGATCTCGTCCGCGAGCTGGGTAGTTTCTTCCCGCGTCGTGATTCTACGGCCTTCACCCCGCGCCAAAGACGCTTCGGCCTGATCGACTGCGGCGAGGATTTCCGCACGCCGGCGCTCCCGGCTTTCCCAGAGGGACAGAGCTTCTCGAAGGGCATCTTCCTCGTGGCTGTACCGTCCGCTCTCTATGGCTTGGCGGACGAAAGCTTTCTGGTCCTCTGTGAACGACACTTCCATAGTCTTCGACGCTCCGTTGCTATCCTCTTCCCAGCGTAAATGATGTAAACCGGTCTGTCACCAACGGTCGGTGTCCAGGTCGTGGCGGTCTCGCGCGGTCGGACGTGTGTTCCCACGCCTCGATTGCGCTCACGTTCAGACCTGCCCGTCCGGAAGGTTCCGGCGTCTCCTAACGAACAGTGGCAGCGCTTCGGACGCAGGAGCGCATTCGGCCCCTTCCTGAGCCGGACGGCGCAGGCTTGGCGGGGCGGTATCGGCGGCGCTCGCGTTCTCAGGCGGCCTGCCGCTGGCAACTTGCCCGAGTGCCTCGGCAATCCGAGCGGCGCGGGCGCAAAGGTCTGCTCCGCTGCCGCCGTCTGCCTTGGCGGCTTCTAGCGCGGCATTCAGAAAAAGAAGATCCGACTGAAATGTGATTTCGTGGTTCGTGTCCATGACTCGACCTACCCGGCGAGTCTATCGGCAGAATCGATGCAAAACCGTAGTCCCTCGAGAATGGACTACTTATGGTGTTCGATGCGAGTAAGAAGAATCAGGGCAAGCAGCATCATCATGGCTGCAACCAGCGCCCAACCTGTGGGTTCCACGTTTACCTCCACTGTCCCCGGCGAGGGCCGAAGGCGTCGCGACCACAATCTACCACGTACGCTCAATGAGGGATAGCCCTCCTACCCTGGTCTGGACACACCGAACCCCGGTGCTAGACAATTGTCGTAGATGGACATCTACGAAGAACTGGTCCGACTGCGCCGCCGGGGCGAGAAGTGCGCCATGGCGACCATCGTCCAGGTGAACGGTTCCATCCCCAGCTTCGAGAGCGCCAAAATGCTCATCCGCGAGGATGGCTCCATCGCCGGCACCATCGGCGGAGGGTGCGTGGAAGCCGAGGTCTGGAACGCGGCGCGCGAGGTGATGGATACGGAAAAGCCTCGTCACCTGAACTTCAATCTGGGACAGGACGCCGCCTATGACAACGGTCTTATTTGTGGTGGTCAATTGAGCGTTTTCATCGAACCCGTAATCCCATCGCCGCGCGCGTTCATTTTCGGCGCGGGGCACATCTCCAAGTCCATCTCCAAGATTGCCAATGTGGCGGGATTCGGCACCGTCGTGATCGACAATCGCGAACAGTTCGCCAACCAGGAGCGCTTTCCCGAGGCGGAGGAGATCTTCGCCGAGGAGTATGAGGAGGTCTTTCCCAGGCTGCTCATCAACTCTTCCAGTTACCTCGTCATCGTTACCCGTGGCCATCGCGACGATATGCGAGTGCTGCGTTGGGCAGTTGGGACTCCGGCGCGCTATATCGCCATGATCGGCAGCAAGCGCAAGACCATCGCGGTGGTGAAGGAACTGGAAAAGGAAGGGATTGCCCGGGAGGCGTTCGATCGCGTCTTCGCCCCCATGGGACTCGAGATCGGCGCCATCACGCCGGAGGAAATCGCGGTGTCGGTGGTGGCAGAGATGATCGCCGTGCGGCGCATTCCGGCGGGTGAATGGCGCGGTGTGGCGAAGTCGCTGTTCGCGCACGAATCGCTGCGGGCGCTGCTGAAGTGAGCGGAGTGGCCGCGGTGATTCTCGCCGCTGGAGCGTCATCCCGCATGGGCCGTCCCAAGGCTCTTCTCGAATACCGCGGCGAGACATTCCTGGGACGGCTGGTTCGTTTGTTCAGGGTGTATTGTGAAGACGTGCTCGTGGTGACCAGTACCCCGACGCCCGTGGACGGCGCCCGAACCGTTGTCAATCCCGCGCCGGAGTTCGGGATGCTGAGCTCGCTTCAGTGCGGGTTTCGCGCGCTGCTACCCAACGCCCGGGCGGCTGTCTTCACGCCCGTGGACGTTCCCGCCGTTGAAGAGAGCACGATAGCCGGCGTGGTCCTCCCCTGGACCGGAGAGCTGCTGCGGATTCCCCGGCACCGCGGACGGCGCGGACATCCCGTCCTGGTCTCGTCGGCGCTGATCGGCGAGTTTCTCGACCTGCCCCCAACGGCCGAGGCCCGCGCGGTGGTCCGGCGCCACGAAGCGGACATCGTTTACGTGGATGTGGACGATCCCGGAATCCTCTTGGACGTCGATACTCCCGCCGATTACGAGCGACTTCGATGAAACGTCTGCGCTACATCGGGCTCGGTGTGCTGGCGATTCTCGCGATCGGGCTGGCCGTACCGTACATCGACGCTACCGGATACCGGGAACGTATCCAGAGCGCGCTGGAGCAGGCGCTGCACCGGAAGGTCACCGTCGGGAAAGTTCGCTTCAATCTGCTCACCGGGCCCGGCTTTGCGGTGGACGACGTCACCATCGGCGAAGATACGTCGATCGGAATCGAACCCATCGCCTATGTCGAAACGCTCGACGCCCGCGTCCGGCTCACCACGCTGTGGACGCGCAGTCTGTCGTTTTCCACTCTGCGGCTAAACAATCCGTCGGTGAACCTTGCCAAGGGCGACAACGGCATCTGGAACTTTCAGTTGCTGATGCGCGACGCCGTCTCGCACGGCGCGTCCGCCGGGCAGTTTCCGTCTATTCAGGTTCGCAGCGGACGCATCAACTTCAAGTTCGGCGACTACAAAACCATTTTCTATCTCACCGACGCGGACCTGGATGTGAACCCCGTGGGTCTGGACCGCCTGGACGTCCGCTTCTCCGGACAACCGGCGCGCACGGACCATGCGGCCGAGAACTTCGGGCTGCTGCTGGGGCGGGGCGTCTGGAAGCGTTCCGGCGACGGCCACGGCCAGGTGGATGCCAACCTGGAACTCGAGCGCAGCGGCATCTCCGACCTGGCCCGCCTGGTGGAAGGACACGCCATTGGAGTGCATGGCATCGTGGCTTCCCGAATGCACGTTTCCGGTGCGCTGGATCATTTGAAGGTCGCCGGTGAACTGCATCTCGAGGACGTCCATCGTTGGGATCTACTGCCGCCGACGAGTGGTGGATGGGACTTGAAATTCCGGGGCTCGGCGGACCTGCTGGCGCAGCAATTGGAACTCGAAACTGACCGGAAACAGGAACCGGACGTTCCATTCCTGTTGCGGTTCCGTGCCAGCGAGTATCTGAAGAACCCCAAGTGGGCCGCGATGCTGGAAGTGAAGGACGCCCCGCTCGCGCCGTTCATCGAAGTTGCGCGGCATATGGGGGCTGTTCTGCCCGACGGGTTTTCGGCCGACGGCAGAGTGTCCGGACTGATCGGGTATTCGCTGCCGGGCGGCGTGCAGGGGCAATTCGCCATGCACGACTCGTCGGTTCGCCTCCAAAATGCGCCGCCGCTGAATATCCGCGATGCGCAAGTGGTGATCGACGGCAATGAGATCCGTGTCGGGCCGAGCACTGTGGACCTGAGCGAAGGGCAGACCGCCGAGATCCAGGCCGGCTATGACGCCGATGCGGGCGCGCTGGAGGTGGACGTGACCACGCGCGGCATGAACGTTTCGGAACTGCGCACCGGTTCCGGGCGGCTGCTGGGAGCTGGAGCGATTCCCCTGCTGGAAGCGTGCCGTCAGGGAACGTTGCGCGGCTCTCTCAGCTATGCCCGGGATGCCTCATCGGCGGAGTGGTCGGGAAAGTTCGAATTGCACGGCGCACGATTGGATCTTGGCGGCATGCGCGAACCCCTGGGCATCGCGTCCGCGGTAGTGGAGGTGGATGGGCCGAAGGTGGTATTGACGCAGATGAAGGGGCGGGCGGGGACCATCGCATTCAGCGGCGAGTACCGATTGGTCCGTCCCGGGCGGCCGGCCAAGTTGAAACTCGACATCCCCGAGGCGGATCTGTCGGAAGTAGAGCAGTTCCTCCTACCTACGTTGAAGCGTGAGGCCGGCCTGCTGGCGCGCCTGCGCATCCGCAGCCAGCGCGCGCCCGAGTGGCTCCGTTCGCGGCGGCTGGATGCGACGCTGGCTATCGGAAAACTGACGGCGGGCGAGCAGGTGTGGTCGGTTTCAAAAGCTCGGGCCGAGTGGAACGGAGCGACCATAAAGATTACTGGCATCGAAGCGGCGCAGGAGGAAGCGCAGGCCACCGGACAGATCACGGTGGACCTGGCCGGCCCCCTGCCACGCTACAGCGTCGAGGGCAGCGTGGAGGATTTTCCGTATCACGGCGGCGCCCTCGCGTTCGACGGAACTGTCGAGGCTGTTGGAACCGGGGCCGACATCCTGGCAGTTGCGCACGGCTCAGGAACATTCTCGGGCGATCGTGTCTCATTGCCGCCTGAGGGAGAATTCCGCGCCATCGCCGGCAGTTTCGAACTGCTCGCCGGCCGTCGTCTCAAGTTGACGGCGATCCAGGCCTCGCAAGGGGGAGATTCCTACTCCGGACTCGGTGGAACCCAGACCGACGGCCGCATGCTGCTGGAACTCACCAGCGGCAAGCGCGTGGTCCGCGTCGCTCTGGCGAAGTAGCCTCGAGTAACAATGACTGCGCGTATTCGATTGAATACAGGGCAGTTTGTGAATTCTTTGTAAAAAGCGTAGCCTGGCCGGTTCGCGCCTTAGGCTTCTACTTTAGAATTATCCGAGGGACAACCGTCCCTGGGAGGAGAAGTATGTTCCTTCGCGCAGCTCGCGCTGCCGCCATTGGCGGTGTTTTCCTGTCGGCGCTTTCGGGCGGTCCGATTTTCGATTACGCACAAACCAACTTAGTGTCCGATGGCGCCGTACCTGCAGCACATATTGACCCCGATCTGAAAAACCCCTGGGGTATCTCGTCGAGTGCCGCCAGTCCATTTTGGATTTCGGACAACGGAACAGGCCTGGCCACTCTGTACAATACGTCTGGTGCGAAGCAAGGCTTGGTGGTGACCATTCCTGCGCCTGGAGGAGGCAGTTCGGCACCCACCGGGCAGGTGTTTAACAGCAGCGGTCAGTTCAACAGCGACATCTTCATTTTCGCCACTGAGAACGGATCTATCGCCGGATGGCGGGGCGCATTGGGCACCACGGCCGAAACGCTGTTCGACAGCACAGCGGGCGGTGCGGTATACAAGGGCCTCGCGATCAGCAGCACCGGACAGGGCACGTACCTGTATGCGGCCGACTTCCACAACAATCGCATCGACGTGTTTCCGAGTTCCGGGGCGCCGGCGCTGGCGGGCAGCTTTACCGACCCGAATCTGCCTGCTGGATTCGCGCCGTTCAACGTGCAAGTGATCAACAACCAGGGAAAACAGTATATGTCACCTACGCGAAGCAAGACGCCGCCGGCGAGGATGACGTGCCGGGCTCTGGCAACGGCTATGTGACCGTCTTCGATGTCAACGGGAACTACATCAAGCGGTTCGCATCCGGCGGAGTCTTGAACTCGCCGTGGGGTCTGGCTCTGGCGCCCGCTGGCTTTGGTGGAGCGGCAGGCGATCTTCTGGTTGGCAACTTCGGAGACGGCACTATCAACGCCTTTGATCTTTCCGGCACGCTAATGGGAACCCTCGCCGGCGGGAATGGCAACCCATTGGTCAACGACGGACTCTGGGCTCTGAAATTCGGCAACGGCGGCAATGGCGGGAAGGCCAACTCGCTGTACCTGACGGCCGGGTTGAATGGTGAAGAGAACGGGCTTTTCGCGCAAGTCGATGCGGTGCCCGAGCCCGGAACGGTGGCGTTGCTGTGCGGCGGTATCGCCATCCTGTGGCTCCGGCGGCGAGCATCAAAGGCAACGGCGTGTTAATGTATTCCCTATCGTGGACAAACATCACGGCACTCAGGTTCTCAGCTCTCCTGCAAGAAAAGTGATGAATAGGCGGGCTGGGACCTCGCAAGCAACTAACCTTTTGCCTACGATGAACCGAGACTTCCGATTTCCACAGGAAATCGCCGATTACAAAGGAGCTATCGATGAGCACCCCAGCGCGCGGTCCGCAGTATCCGGTTGAGAGAGCAAGTGGAGCAGCGACCCTAGGAAAGTCGGTCACCATCAAAGGCCAGATTGTGGGAAGGGAAGATCTGACCATCGACGGAGAGGTGGAGGGTTCCATCGAATTGAAGGACCACCGCCTCACTGTCGGCGCCACCGGGAACGTCCGCGCGGGGGTAAAAGCGCGGGAGGTGGTGGTGCAGGGTAAGCTGAACGGGAAGGTTGAGGCCGGAGACAAGATCGAGATTCGATCGAACGCCACCTTAATCGGCGATGTGCAGACCGCGCGCATCGTCATTGAGGACGGAGCCTATTTCAAGGGTGCCGTGGACATCATCAAGAAGACGGCTCCGGGCACGCCGGCTCCCGCGGTGGTTGGCGCCGGCTGACCCCAAAGATCGCCTGGTTGAGATAGCGCGGTTCTCCCGGTGGACACTTCGGACCTTTCGAAACGCCGCCTAAGCTGCGACACTGGAAGTTCGCATGAGAACCGCAATCATCGGCCTGCCCATGACGGGCAAGACCTCCTTGTTCACCATCCTCACGGGTGTTCATGAAGCCACCCGGGTGGGCAGCATGGAGACGAGAATCGGAGTGGCGAAGGTTCCGGACGGGCGCCTGGAGGCCTTGGCCGCCATTTTCGAGCCACCCAAAATCACGCATGCGGTGGTGGAGTATCTCGATTTCCCCGCCATTTCCAAGGACGCCCTGCGTGATCCCAGCTACCTGGCCAGCCTGCGCGTAGTGGACGCCCTGGCACATGTGCTGCGCATCTTCGAAAGCGATGTGGTGCCGCACGAAAAGGGATCCGTCGATGCCGTCCGCGATCTTGAAGACGTCGAGATGGAACTGATCCTCAGCGACCTGGTGGTGGTGGAGAAGCGTCTTGAACGGCTGGAGAAAGACCGCAAGAAGATCAAGAACCCCGAACTCGATCACGAATTCGCCCTGCTCGAACAGTGCAAGATCGTCCTCGAGGAGAACCGCCCCCTGCGCGCCATGGACCTCTCGGGCGAGGACGAGAAGCGCATTCGCGGATTTCAGTTCCTGTCGCAGAAGCCCATGCTGTACGTGCTGAACCTGGGTGAAGAAGACGCGTCCAAGATGCGCCAGGTGGAAGAACACTACCGCACGGGGCCCGTGGCCGGACGTCCGCGTACCGCCGTAACAGCGGTGTGCGGCAAGATTGAAGCGGAGCTGGCGGAACTGTCCCCGGAAGAGGCGCGCGACTACCTCGAAAGCTATGGACTTGCCGATTCGGGGCTCGAGCGCATCATCTCCGCCACTTACGCGCTGCTGGGTCTGATGTCATTTCTCACCGCCGGCGAGACCGAGGTTCGTGCGTGGACCATTCCCATGAACAGTCCCGCGGTGAAAGCGGCCGGCGCCATCCACAGCGATTTCGAAAAGAAGTTCATCCGGGCCGAGGTGGTGAACTGGAAGGCGCTGGTGGAGCTGAAGGGTTACCCGGGTGTGCGTGAGAAGGGATTGCTGCGGCTGGAAGGCAAGGAGTACATCGTCAAGGACGGCGATGTGCTGGTCATCCGCCACAGCTGACCTGAGCGTCTCCGGCCCGAACTTTCGGATATCATAGTCTCTTATGCCGAAGCTCTCTATCCGTAATATCGATCTCAAAAACAAAGTGGTCTTCATTCGAGTGGATTTCAACGTTCCGCTCGCTCCCGGCACCCTTCAAATCACCAGCGACAAACGGATCAAGGCGTCGTTACCCACCATTAAATATGCGCTCGAACACGGGGCGGCGCTCATCCTGGCCAGCCACCTGGGACGTCCCAAGGGCAAACGGAATCCCGACATGACGCTGGCCCCGGTGGCTAGCCGGTTGGCCGAACTGCTGCCCGGCATTCGGGTGACCATGGCTCCCGATTGCATAGGTCCGGATATCCCTCTGGCGAAGCCTGGTGAGATCGTGCTGCTAGAAAACCTTCGCTTCCACCCGGAAGAGGAAAAGAACGATCCTAACTTTGCCCAACAGTTGGCCACCGGCGTCGATGTCTACGTCAACGACGCATTCGGGTCGGCCCATCGCGCGCACGCCTCCACAGTGGGTATGATCCGCTTCGTCCCCGTTGCCGGCGGCCGGGTTGCTGATGGACAAGGAACTCGAGTATCTGGGTAAGGCCACCACCAATCCCGAACGGCCCTGCATCGCGATCCTGGGCGGAGCCAAGGTATCCGACAAGATCGAAGTCATCTCCAACCTCCTGAAGTTTGCCGACCGGCTGCTGATCGGCGGCGCGATGGCATACACGTTCCTCAAGGCACAGGGAAAGCCCACCGGCAAGTCGCTGGTGGAGGAAGACAAGGTGGATCTCGCCCGTCAACTGCTGGTGGAAGCGGGCGACAAACTGCTGCTGCCGGTGGATCACGTGGTTGCGGCAGAATTCGCGGCCGGGGCTCCGAGCGAGGTGGTGGAAACCATCCCTGAGGGCAAAATGGGCCTCGACATCGGGCCCAAGACGGTGGCCGAGTTCTCCGCGGTGATCGCGGGCTCGAAGACCATTATCTGGAACGGTCCGATGGGCGTGTTCGAGAAGCCTCCGTTCGACGCCGGTACAGTGGCCGTTGCCAAAGCCGTTGCAGGGTCGGGAGCCATTTCCGTGGTAGGCGGCGGCGATTCCGAGAAGGCCGTGAAATCGGCCGGCGTCGCGGACAAGATTTCGCACGTGTCCACAGGCGGCGGAGCTTCGCTCGAGTTCCTATCGGGCATCGAACTCCCAGGCGTGGCCGCGCTGAACGATAAGTAGGACCAGTGAAGGGGGCGGCCCTTACCCGACCGCTCCCAGTCTCCCCGCCTCGAACAGGCGCTGGTGCATTCGGCTCAAGTGCCGTTCCATGCCTGTTTTGAGGATCTTCGTGTGCGAGATCTCGCACAGGTATTCCGGGATCGTCCACAATTCCCCGTCGGAAATCATCCAGTTCAAGCGGTCGAAGCGCTTCAGATTCACGGGCCGGGAGAACCCTCTCAGCGTCTTTTCGCCGTCCTCATTGTAGTAGTGCTCGAAGTAGGACATCGCCAGTTCGCGAAGGGTGCGGTACACGGGCTCGCGAAATCCCAGGCCGGTGTAGTTCGACTTGGCGATGGCGCCCCAGTGGCCCCGCTGGCGGAAAATCGCCAACACGTGGTCGTCGTCGCGCACCGTTTCCAAATCCCAGATTAGCGGCGGATGTCCCTGAAGGCGTAACGCCGCCGCGGCGAAGATCGATCCTTCCATGCAATGGGCCCGATGTGCCTGGATTACCCAGCGGGGACCCCGGCACGACGGTCCGTCCGGTTCTTTGTTATAAATGCACTCCTCGTTCAGGTAACGCTGAACGCGCTCGGGGGTGGTGAGCCGGCTGTAGACCGCTTTCTCCTGTCTGGTAAGTTCGATGCGCATAGGAACGTTGGTTCCGAGATTAGCAGATTGGAAACCGGATTTGAGCGGGGGAATCGTCTAGTTTTGCGTCTGTCAGATGCGAGACAATCACAGGAATGTCCCGCTCCGCTTGCCCGTGGTCGCCGGCGGTGTGCTGATTGTAGCCGGAGGGCTGGTGATCGCCTTCGTGAGTGCCTGAAAGCCGTCGCGATCAACGCCGCGCCCAGTACCGGTCGCGTGACTGTACCACCAGCCCTTTCCCGCGGACCGCCAGATGGAGCTTGCGGAACTCGGAAATCACAACCGGCTGATCTGACACGTACCCGAGGCTGTACTGGCTGCGCAGTTCGTCCTGTATTGTGTCGAACACTTGATCGATGCTCAGCTTCTTCGTAACCTCGAAGAAACTGCCGCCTGTATCTCGGGAGATCTTCGTAAGGACGCCCCGACCGTCGCCGCCGGACAGGAATCCACCGTAGTACCCGGCATCCGAAAACAGGATCGAGTAAACGAGTGTATCGGCGCGCTCGGCGGCCTCGACGGCCTGCGCCGCCGTGGCCTCGCTTCCCGTATCCACGCCATCGGTCAGCAGAATCAGCGCCTTGCGGCCGGTCCGTTTGGTCATGACGTCACGCGAGGCTTCAACGATCGCGTCGTACAGCAGCGTGCCGCCGCCGCGCTGATACTGGAGTTCACGTTCGGTTGGGGTATCCACGAATTCCAGCGCGTCGTCCAGTTTCTTGCGCGATGAAGTCAGTTCCTGCCGCACCTGCGCCACCATGTCGAACTGCATCAGGAAGACCTGGTCGGTGGCCTCCCTGAGTACCTCGTCGATGAAGCGGAATGACGCGCCTCGTTCGATTCCCAACACCTTTGTCTGGCTCATGCTGGTGTCGATCAGCAGGCCCAGGGTCAGCGGCAGATCGGTTTGTTTCGCAAAATAGCGGACAACCTGCGGGCGCCCGTTCTCGGAAATCGTGAAATCCTCGCGCTCAAGGTCGCGCACGATCGCGCCCTTATGGGTCCGCACGGTCGCCAGGACATTCACTACTTTTACCCCGGCGGTGAAGATGGGATCCTGCCAGCCCTGCAGCGCCGGGCGCGCGGCCCAAAGCGATGCCGCCGACAGGATCATCCGGCGCCGGGTCAACGGGAAAGAACTCACCTCAGAGTCGATGCGCGGTCCAGCCAAACGGTTGCGGCGAGCTTGTCACGTGCTCTGGGCGTCGATATAACCGCTCCTCTTGACACGCCTGAACATCGGACCCTCCGCGGTGGTCGCCTTCCGCCCGGTGACCCAATCTCGGTAAAACCAGTCCAGATAGTGCTTGTATCCCTTGGTCCGCCATTCCCCGTTGAGCCCCAGGTTCAGTGCCGGGTCATCGTGCTGCTGGACGAGGTCCTTCAACTCGGCCTCAGTGAGTCGATGATAGCGTTCGTAGTGAATGACACCGGGGCCTCTCAGGCGGCCCATACGGTGCGTGGGCTCGCTTTTCGGATAACCGAGCATCAGGGCAATCAGAGGAAAGCACGCCTGCTGCGGCAACTCCAGAATCGCCCAGATTCGTTCGATGTCTCCCCGGTGAATACCATTCGTCAAGAGTGAGTCGATACCCATCGCCTTTGCCGCGATGACCGCCGTCTGTGCCGCCAGAATCGCGTTCGTGCTGCTGGTGACGAACGCTTCGATGTTGTCCGAGTGGAACTCGTGCCCAAGATGGGCCGCCGTGTCGATCAACCGGTTGTAATCGGAGCAGTACAGCAACAGGCAGTTTCCCTGGTAACCGGTCAGCCTCTGGATCTTGCCAGCGTCTCTGCTCACCACGATTGAGTAGGATTGCATGTTGGAAGCGTTGGCCGCCCGCACGCTCGCATTGAGGACAGCCTCCACTTTGTCGTCCGGTACCCGCTGATCCGAGAAGTTGCCGTGGATCGTCCGGAGGCTGTGGAGCGTTTTCAAAGTCTCACCGCCGTCTGCAGCGGAGACCGGCGGCGCGGCCACTAATGCGCCGCCTAACTTCACCCCATTCCCAAGAAATCGGCGCCTGGAAGAAGGTTTCATCGTTTCTCCTGTGAACAAAACGATGCACGCCTCTTTCCACCGGCAACTCGGCTCCTGCAGGAGGTATTTCCGATGTCTCAGTCCGATTCTGGGACTGGCCGTTCGGAACCGGTCCGATCTCCCTAACCCGCCGATCGGCCAACCATCGCCGGCCGGATGTTCTGATTCACGCGGAAGAAGTTCCCGGGATCGTACTTCGCTTTGATCGCCGCCAGCCGGTCGTAGTTCCCGCGGTACGTCGCCCGAATCCGGTCCTCGCCTTCTTCCATCATGAAATTCATATAAGCCCCGCCGGCGCCGAACGGATGCAGGGCATCGTAATAAGCCCTGGCCCAATCGGTGATCTTTCCGGCAGTTCGCCGGATCGGGATCCACTCCCACAATCACCTCGCTCCAGACCGCATCGCGATAGCTGAACGCCGTGTCGCTCTCGCCCACCCGATTCACCTTTCCATTCACCGGATACAGGTGCATGGTCGATTGCCAGGTCGGCAGAAGCGCCGCGTGTTCGAGATGCTTCTCAATCGCCTCGTCGCTGAGTTCCTTGAAGAAATCGGCCTTCCAGTACCATTGCAGACCGGTGGGGTAGATCGCGATCGAACATCCCCTGCAGCATCGGAAACGGCATCGGCACGAAAAATTCGAAAGCCGGCGGACGGTAGCTGCGAATCGGATTCCAGAATCGTATTCGCCTGCTCCATCGAACCCTGATAGCACCACACGATCGCGCACATCTTGCGCAGGTGCAGCTCCTCGGGGAAGGGCGGCCCCGGCGGCACGGTCATCATGGCGAAGAAGCCATTCATTTCTTCGGGCGCCTGCGTGATGAACTCCCGGTACCACTTCATCACGTCCGCCGCATCTTCCAGATTCCAGAGCATCGGGCCGGCGCAAACCGTAGCTGACCGGGTGCGCCTCGAACAGGAATGACGTCACGATGCCGAAGTTCCCGCCTCCGCCGCGCACCGCCCAGAACAGGTCCGGATTCTCCTCGGCGTTCGCCACCACGAAGCTGCCGTCCGCCAGCACCATGTCCACCGAGAGCAGGTTATCGATGGTCAGCCCGTACTTGCGCGTCAGGTGTCCCATTCCTCCGCCCAACGTCAGCCCGGCAACCCCGGTGCTCGAGATGATGCCCGACGGCACGGCCAGGCCGAAGGCGTGTGTCGCATGGTCCACATCGCTCCACTTGCAGCCCGCGCCCACCAGCACGGTGCGCGATGACGGATCCACCCTCACGTAGTTGATGGGCGCCAGATCGATCACCATGCCGTCGTCGCAGACGCCCAGGCCGGCCGCATTGTGCCCGCCGCCGCGGATCGAAACCTGCAAACCGTTGGCTTTCGCCATCCGCACGGCGGTCATCACATCGGCCACATCGGTGCACTTGGCGATCAGCCTCGGCTTGCGATCGATCATCCCGTTATAGACTTTCCTCGCCTCGTCGTACGCCGCATCTTCCGGCTCGATCACTGCGCCGCGGAACTGGCCGCGAAATTCGGTAATGGCTTGTTGCTAACGACATGTCCCTTCTCCTTGATGCCGGCGCTCAGTTCGTTTCCGTCGCCGGATACGTCCACTTTGCCTGGGATGGCGTTCTAAGAGCGTTCTGTAGAGACGGCTCGCGGCCGTTCCGCCCGCAAGAATCGACAATCTTCGTTCGAACGCCAGCGAACCCGACCTGCCGCGCTGCCTCCAGACCCCGCCGGAAACTGGCGCGCGCCGCGTCCGAGCTTTCCTTCGGCGGCCAGCAGCTCCCCCTGCACGCGATGCAACTCCGCGACCGGCCCATTCCTCGCCGTTCTTGCTCGCAAATGCAAAGCCGGTCGAGAGACTGGCCAGGGCCTCGCCAACCAGGCCGGCACGCCCGAATGTTTCCGCCAGCAACGTGAAATAGTAAGGCAGGCGGAGTTCAGCACCCAAGCGGCGCATCCCGTCCAGCCCCTCGCGAAGTTGCGCCAGGCCGGCGGCCACCTCGCCCTCCGCAGCCTCCGCCCAGCCCGTCAGGATATTCGCCATCGCCAGGTAATACGCGAAGCCATGGCGGCTGCACAGTTCCACGGCCTCCCGCCCGCGTTCGAGCGCCGCGCGGCTATCGCCCCGGAAGACGTGCAGCATCGCGGCATAGTCGAGCGCGATCGCCTGGCTGAAGGGATGGCGCATCCGCTTCGCCGCCGCTATCGCTTCCGCGGCGTGAGCGTCCGCGCGATCTCCGTCTTCGCGGTGCCAGGCGAGATGGGCGAGGTAAGAGCGGCAAAAGACGCCGATGTCCGGCCCGGCGAACAGCGCCAGTACGGATTCCGCGGGCGCCGCTGTGCGTGCGGATGGCCGCGGTCATATGGTCGAGCGACGCTTCCAGCTGGCCCAAATGAAACAGGCTGCTTCCCAGCAGGAAGTTGCCCGCCAGCATCAGCCCCGGAGTCGGCTCCCGCTCCGCCGCCTTCAGAAATTCGAGGCTGAACTGCCGCGCCTTTTCCAGATCGCCCCGCACGACGTGAAAGACCCAGGCGCCGCTGAGAATCACGAAAATATTGCGATCGTCGAGCCGTCTGCGAAAGCTCCAGCGCGCGTTGGTACGTCTCGCCCACTTCCGGCGCGGAGTAGCCTTCCGTCGTCACCAGCGCCGGACCCAGCGTCGACCAGCAAATCCAGTTCCTGTTTCAGCCTCCGGTCGGACTCGGGGAATCCCCGGCACAGCGCCAGGGCGCGCCTCAGCAGGTCCGCCGCTTCGGTATCCGCATATCGCTGGCGCGCGTAGGCAGCCGCCCGCCGGTAGTGCTCGATCGCCTCTTCCGCCATTCCGGCCTGTTCGAAATGCGAGGCAATCTGCCCGTTCCAGCTTTCGATGTCGGCCCCATGACACCTCGGCCAGCGCCCGCGCCACGCGCCGGTGCAAATAGCGCTGGCGCACCAGGCTCAGTTCCGCGCAGGCCACTTCGCGCAGGCGGTCATGCGTGAAATCGTACTCCGAAGCCCCGCGGCTTTCGATGATGCGCCGCCGCCAGAGTTCGTCGAGCGCCTGGGAAACGCTGGCTTCGTCCCAATCCGTAGCCTTCTCCAGCAATTCGAAGGAGAAGGGCCGGCCGACGACGCTCGCCAGGCCGGCCAGTTCGTAAGAAGCTGCCGTAAGCTGTGCCAGCCGCGCCGCGATTACGGCATGCACCCGCGTGCTCTGCAAGCCGGCGCGGACGCTCTCCACCACAAACAGCGGATTGCCCCGGGTGGCGCGGAAGATCTCTCCCAGGTTCCCGCTTTCGAGCGGGTTCGCGGATTCCAGGCGCGCCAGTTCGGCCGTCTCCTCGGCATCCAAAGGCTCGAGCGGAATCTCCAGGACCATTCCCGATTGCCGCAGCCCCGCCAGAAACCGGGTGAACGGATGTTCGCGGCCCGTCTCTTCCGCCCGCACCGTCCCCAGCACCAGGACCCCGGCCGCCGCCGGCGAGGTCAACAGAGCGTTGAGCCATTCGAACGAGTCGGGATCGCACCATTGCATGTCGTCGAGATACAGCAGCAGCGGCTTCCGGCTCTTTCCGAAAGCGGCGCTCAGCGATTCGTAGAAATGCAGGCGCTGCCAGCTTTCGGCGAGCGGACTGGATTGTCCGGGCCCGGCGGTTCGAGTTCCGGAAACTGCTCGCGGATTTCCGGCACCAGCCGCGCCAGTTCCGCCAGCTTGCTGCGGCCTGAGGTTCGTCCAGCCCGCGCGAACCGCATCGGAACGCAGCCACTCCGCCACCGGCGCGTAGGCCACTTGCCCCTGTCCGGCGTAACAGCGGCTGCGCGCGGCCGCATGCCCTTGCCGAACGCACGATTCGATATAACTCGTCCGCGAGCCTCGTCTTGCCGATCCCCGGTTCACCCGAGATCACGGCCACTCGCGGCCCGTCCTCCACCGCCGATTGCCAGGCCGATGCCAACCGATGCCATTCCGTCGTGCGGCCGACCAGCGGCTCGCACTTTCTGCAGTTGCGGACCGGCTTCGCCGCCGGAGGATCCGGATCGTTCGGCGCACGCGGGAAGCTGCCGGCTCCGCTTTCAGAATTCGTTCGAACAGCTCCACGCGTCGCCGGACCCGGCTCCACACCCATTTCACGCCGCAGCACGCGCATGCACTGGTGGTAGGCGCGCAGCGCGCTGGAGCGGTCGTGATTGGCCGCATGCAGCCGGATCAGCAATTGATGGTGCGCCTCGCTCAGCGAATCCAGCGCCACCAGGCGCTCGGCGCACGGGATTGCCGCCGCGTATTCCTGCTGCTCTTCGAACAGCGTGGCGAGACGATGCAACACCTCGGAAATCCGCCTCCGGTACTCTTCGCGCAGCGGCGTGAGCCAGTCGTCGTAGAGAGCCGGCAGCAAGGTCGTCTTCATAGAGTTGCGCGGCGGTTGTGAGGGCTTGGATCTCCCGCGCGCGGTCGTTCTCCGTCTCGCGCGGCAGCGGCCTCGGCAATCGCCGCCTGGAAATCCACGCGTATCGACCGCGCAGGAAGCGATCCTGCCGCCACTCGAACCGCGAAATGATCGGTCACCAGCGAGTTGCATTCGGCCGGCAACGCCCGTTTCAAATGGTGGAGAAGTTGCCGCAGATTCGTTCGCGCCTGCGATTCGCTCGAGGCCGGCCACAGCAGAAAGGCCAATCGCTCGCGCGGTTGGGGCGTATCGCCATGGAGGATCAGGTAGGCGATCAGGGAGTGGAGACGGTTCGTGTTGACAGCCGTGACCGGGCGTCCCGCGAAGCTGATCCGCAGGTTGCCGAACAAGTTGATCCGCATGACGCGATTCCCAGTACGCGCAGGCGATCCATCATAGCAGCCCGCGCCGCGTCCCGACACCGATTAGACGCTTGAAATCTGCCGGCGTTCCCCCGGCGGCCGCCTGTTAAACTGAAAACACAGGTCGTCCACCATGAACTCTTCCCGCCGGAACTTTCTGGGCAAGGTCGCCGGAATCGCCGGAAGCCTAGCCGCTGTCCCCGCCACTCCCGCGCTCGGCGCCAATGAACGCATCCGCGTCGGCGTCATCGGCATCGGTGCGCGCGGGTCCGAGATCGCCCGCCAGGCTCAATCCTGTCCCGGTGTGGAACTGGTGGCCTTTGCCGACGTCTACACGCGGCGTCTGGAGGAGGCCAAGAAGATCGCGCCGGAAGCCGCCACCTACATGGATCATCGCCGCCTGCTCGACGATTCCTCCATCGACGCAGTCCTCATCGCCACGCCTCAGCACCTGCACTGCGAGCATTTCACCGCCGCCCTGGCCGCCGGCAAGCACGTGTATCAGGAAAAGACCATGGCCTTCACCGTGGACCACGCCAAACGGATGCGCGCGGCCTACAAGCGTGATGGCGGCAAACACGTGGTGCAGATCGGGCACCAGTCATGCTCCTCGGGCCAGATGGCGGACGCGGTCGAGTTTCTGAAGGGAAGCCGCGGCGCCGATGGCGGCGAACTACTGGGCCGGATCACGGCGATCCACGCCCACATGTACCGCAACACCCCGCACGGCAAACCGCAGTGGTCGCGCCCGGCGTATCCCGACATGACGCCCGAGAACATCCTTTGGAAGTCGTTCCAGGGCGAAGCGGAGCCGCACGATTTCGATCCCAATCGCTACATCAACTGGCGCTTCTTCTGGGATTACTCGGGCGGTAACGTGTACGAGAACATGTGCCATCAGTTGTCGTTCTGGTACCGGGCGATGAATCTGCAGATCCCATCGAAGGTGACCATGAACGGCGGCGTCTATCTGTGGAAGGACGGCCGCGAGGTCCCCGACACGATGAACGTGTCCATGGAGCATCCCGAAGAGATCCTGTTCAGTTGGGACTCCGGTTTCGGAAACGCCGCCCTGGGCGTCACCGAGGACGTGCTCGGCACTGACGGGACCATCTCCAAGGGCGCGCAGATTCGTTACGCACCGCAGAAGGTGAACCGTCCCCAGGGCACGGAAATGCAGGGGCGCACCACGGCGTCTCCGCTGGCGCACATGCAGAACTTCGTGGACGCCATACGCACCGGGAAGCCCACCAATTGTCCGTTCGAGGTCGGTTTCAGGGTTTCCATCGCATGCCGCATGGCCGTGGATAGCTACCGCCAGGGCCGCACACTGAAGTGGGACCCGGCCAAGGAAGAAATCGTTTAACGGCCAAGTAGGCGAAGATAAGGCGAAGCTGATATCCTGTCTGTCGTGGCCCTGCGACTTTGCGATGTCAGTTTCACGGATGGCCGTGGTGTCCGCCATGCTGTCGAAGTCCACGCAAACTCCGTGCTGGAAGCCGCAGCGCTGGGTTTGAAGACGATCCGCGACACCGGCGTGCTGGACGATGACGGCGCCTTCGACATCATTGTGGAGATCCGCACCACAACGCGCCACCAGGTGGCCTATTCGCGCGTGCAGGCATGGCTCGGATCGAGCTCGCGATCACCGAAGGATCAGCTGGTCAAGGAGAATCTGAAATAGGAAGGAAATGGTGGGCTCGCGGCGACTCGAACGCCGGACCTCTACCGTGTCAAGGTAGCGCTCTAACCAACTGAGCTACGAGCCCTTTCTGCGGGGCGAATCTTGATGATAACACGGCTCTGCCGGTCACACAGGACTACGAAACTTCCTGAAGTTCCGCACGCGGTGGAACGTTAGATAATTGGCGTCATGCGCGTTGTGCGCGCCACCGGCGTCGTCGTCGAACGCGGTGCGGCACACGGCGATGATGTCGTTCCCCTCAAACAGCCAGTCAACGTACTGGAAGCCGTGCTTTTCCCGATCCGGATGATACAGCAGAATGCCCCGGATGTCCCACTGCCGCAGGTCCGGCGAACTGATGAGGGCGAGCGTGTTTCGGGTACCGCCCGCGTGGGGTCCCTTGTGTTTCGGCGGCACGTAGTTGGTGAGTGACCAGTAGCGCCGGCTTTTCCCGTCGTAGCGGATGGTGAACTTCTTGCACCCGCCCGGGAAGTCGATGAATCCGGAAGCCGGGTCGAACGTGGCCTCCCTGCCATCGCTCGAAATCCGAACCATGGCGGCCTTGCCACCGTCGGCATAGTCCACCCGCAAAATGTCCACCATCCCGCTTTCCGGCGTCACCACGGCGTTGCCCTCCAGCCAGCCGCCAAACTTGCCGTCCAGCCACGACGCGTCGCGCGCGATGGGATTCGACACCGTCCAGTTCGAGGCTTTCAGCAGATCGGCATCCTCCGGAGCCGACATCATGAACGCCCTGAAATGTTTGCCCCAACCCGAGCCTCCGCGCGTGTCCTCCATGGCCCGCCAGATGCGTCCGGCGTGAACCACCACGGGCTGCGGGGCACAGTGATAAGGCCCGGCGAGCAGCAACCCGGTGCCGGCATCAACCGGATCGGTCCACGACCGGCCGCCATCGGTCGATCGCCGGATTACGGCATCGCCATACTCTTTGGTGGTCCCGATGAGGTACAGCGCACCGCGGTGCAGGAAGAGTGTGCTCCAGAATGCGCCGCTGATATCGGTGAGATGGGTCCAGGTCTTGCCGCGATCCACCGATTGGAACACCCGCGTGGTCGCGCGCTCCTTGTGATTGGCTTGCGGACCGAAAAAGTCGTGCGTCGCGATATACGTGCCGCCTGGCAGCCGGGCGATACTGGGCGAGCCGATGTATTTCCCGGAGGATTGCGGCGAATGGTCGATCACCACTCCGGGCGGTGCGGCGGATACTTGAGATAGGAGGACAATAGCCAGGACTGAATACCGGATCATCAACGCCACGGTATCATGCTGATAGTTCATATGCCCTCCACACAGGTCTTGGTTGCCGTTACCGAGTTGGAGTATCGCAAGGCGGAGCCGACGTTTCAGAACGCGGTCGATATGACGTGCCTGCCGGTCCCGGTCTCCGAGCCGGAACTCGCCGCGGCGATTCTCGAATCGGGCGCCAGGCACGCCATCGTCGGCGCGCTGCCGTATAACGACGAACTCTATCGCTCGCTCGGGCGGGGATCGGTGCTGGCTCGCTTCGGTGTAGGCCATGACGGTATCGACCAGCGGAAGGCAACGGCAGCGGGCATCCTATGCACGAATACACCGGGCGTGCTCGATCAATCGGTGGCTGAGCACACGATGCTGCTGATTGGAGCAGCCGCGCGGCAGTTGGTCCCCATGGCGCTGGCGATGCAGAACCTGCAGTGGGCGGCGCGCGGCGGGACGGAGTTACACGGTAAGACCCTGGCAGTGATTGGCGCGGGACCTATTGGGCGAGCGGTGGCCCGCATCGCGGCTCTCGGATTCGGCATGCGAGTGATCGGCGTGGATGTCGAGCCCCGCCCGCCGGCGGACGGCTTCGAAAAAATCACGGACAGCTTCGACGAAGCGGTCGCCGGCGCAGACTATGTCAGCCTGCACATCCCAGCCTCTCCGGAAAACGCACGGTTTCTGAATGCAGCGCGCATCTCCCGGATGCGTGCCGGCGCATGGCTGATCAACACCGCACGGGGAGCGGTTGTGGACGAGCGCGACCTCTTCGATGCGCTCGCAGCGGGACGGCTAGCCGGCGCCGCTCTCGATGTCTTCCAGCGGGAGCCGTACTTGCCCGTGGACCCGAATCGCGACCTTCGGAGTCTGCCGAACGTGATCCTTTCGCCGCACGTCGGAAGTAACACGGCGGAGGCGAACCGGCGCATGGCCGAACGCGCGCTGCGTAATATCGCCTTGGCCGAGGCCGGTGAACTCGGGGCGCTCGATCTGCTGAATCGCGACGTATTGTCTCTACTGCGAACCTGATCGCGAGCGCGAAACACACGTTCGATTCCTTGCATCTACCTTCTTGCTCCGCTGAGCATCGCTAAAGATGTTCATGCGGTGCGATAAACGTGCGATGCTCGACGTTACCCGTGACATCTTGCCGTTAACCGACTTCAAGCGCCGAACCACCGAGTTCGTGGGCCGGATAAAAGACACCCGGACACCCCTGGTGCTTACCATTAACGGTAAACCGGAAATCGTGGTTCTGGATGTGGCCTCTTACCAGGCCATGCAGGAACGGCTCGGTCGATTGACCAGCGCCGGCAGACCCGAAAGCGCCAGGCATGAAGCTGACTGACCTTGGCAGCCCGTGGCAGAAGTCGCGTGAGGCCGCAAAGCCGGGATTTGGCCTGAGAGCGAGACGCGAGGAAATCGATACCAGCCATCTGCGACGACGAGCAACGAAGTTATGGGGCGAAATCCTGGCTGCCCTGCGGGTTGCGGCGGCGCCGGGCAATGGCTTTGTCGCAGCTCCTTTCCGATGTCCGGACTGGCCTGCGTCGCTGCTCCTCGCCCTTGCTCCGGCGTCGCTCGCAACGCGGCCCACGGGACTTCTGCCGCGTGCTGCGCGGCTCCGCGCGGCAATGTTCGTCGCTGTGCTGGCGAGTACAGGGTATGGGGCCGAAGATCAGAACAGTCCCGACAGGCTGAAGACACTGAGTCTTGAAGAGCTCTCTCAAATAGAAGTGGTCTCGCCTTCGAAAGAGCCGCAGAAGGTGATTCGCGTGCCGATGGCTATTTACGTCATCACTTCCGAAGATATCCGGCGATCGGGAGTCACCAGCATTCCTGAAGCGCTCCGGTTGGCGCCCGGCGTGGAAGTGGCCCGCATCGAGGGGAGTAAGTGGTCCGTGGGCATTCGAGGGTTTGGCAGCCGGTTGGCGCGGTCTGTCTTAGTGCTCATCGACGGCCGAAGCGTGTACACGACGTTCTTTGCCGGAACCTACTGGGAGGTTCAGGACACGGTGCTCGACGATATCGAGCGCATCGAGATCATTCGGGGGCCGGGTGGCACTATCTGGGGACCGAATGCGGTGAACGGCGTCATCAACATCATCACCAAACACACCCGGGACACACAGGGATTACTCGTGACGGCACTCGCCGGCAATGAGGACCAAGGCGACTTACAAGTCCGGTATGGAGGTGGAAACGGGAAAAACCTGAACTATCGAGTCTACGGAAAGGGATTTACTCGGGGCCCCGAGTTCCACCAGGACGGCCGTAATTACGATGACTGGCGCTCGGCGCAGGGAGGCTTCCGGGTGGATTGGACTCGGGGCGAGGCAGACCGGTTCATGTTTGAGGGCGATCTGTATCGACAAGAAGCGGGCCAGCGGGTTGACGTCATCGGTTACACACCGCCGTTCTCCCAGAGAGTGGAACGTAACGCCGGTCTCTCCGGTGGAAATCTGAATGCTCGCTGGCTGCGCACGCTGAAAAACGGAAGCGACTTCCAGTTACAGACCTACTATGATCGAACCAGTCGCGACGAGGCGAATTTCGGCGAGATCCGGGATACGTTCGATGTGGATTTCCTGATGCGGAATCCGATCGGTGAGCGCCAGCGCATCTCCTGGGGCGCCGGCGCCCGCAGCAGTCACGGAGCCGCCCGCGAGGTCACCAGCGGGCTTACCTTCGATCCCCTCATACGGACCGACTACCTCCTGTCGGCATTCATTCAGGATGAGGTTGCGCTGCTTCCGGACCGCCTGTCGCTCACGCTGGGGACCAAAGTGCTCCGGACCAATTTCGCGTCTTTGGAGGCTGAGCCCAGTGTTCGTTTGATGTGGACTCCCACCAGTAAACAGTCGGTCTGGGCCGCATTCACCAGGGCAGTACGCACGCCATCGCGCGTCGAACGCGATTTCTATCTTTCCGGTTACATCGGGAATGCCCCTGACGGTACGCCGTTCTTTGCCCGTTTCAACGCGAACCGGCAATTCGCCCCCGAGCAGCTAAATGGCTATGAACTCGGGTTCCGTCAACTGGTGCGGCCGAATGTGTACGTGGATGTGGCGACTTATTATAATCACTATCACGATCTGTTCAGCCAGGACATTACTGGGGCGCCGTTCCTGGAGCCGAATCCCGCGCCGGCTCATTTTCTCTTGCCGGCTCAGTTCGGGAATGGTCTGTTGGGGTCCACCAAGGGATTTGAGATCGCACCTGAGTGGCGGCCGGTGGAATGGTGGCGGTTGAAAGGTTCGTACTCATACCTGGACATGGCAGTCGCCAAAGCGCCGGGAAGTCAGGACGTCGGGAGCGCGCCGATCGTTGACGGTTCGAGCCCGCGCCACGAGGGCACGGTGCAATCGTCGTTCGATCTGGGGAAAAGGTTGAGTGTCGATCTCACGTTCCGATCGGTGAGCGCGCTGCCCGGGCTGACCATACCCGGTTATTCCACGGGCGACGTCCGGATCGGGTGGCGCTTCAATCGCACGCTGGAAATCTCGGCCGCGGGTCGCAATCTGTTTCAACCCTGGCATGTCGAATTCGCGAATGATGCCGGTCTTCCCGTCGGAATTCGCCGTGCCGCTTACCTCCGGCTCGTTTGGACGCCGTGAAAACCGGTTGACACCCGATGGCTCGCGGTAGGCAACAATCCCGGGTTCAGTTCCACGTCCCGCCTGCGTTGCGCGTCCTGGCGATTGCCATAGCCTGGGCAGCCTTCCCCGGACAGCTCTGCGCGGAGCCCCTCGAGGATCTGGAATACCGGGTGAGAGCCGCCTTCCTGTTGAATTTCACCAAGTTCGTGGAATGGCCATCAGCAACCCCCGAGGCAAGTGATGCGCCGATCTCGATCTGCGTACTGGGGGACGACCCGTTCGGAATCGCACTCGACCGGATCGTCGAGGGGGAGTCTGTCGGAGGCCGTCGCATTACTGTACAACGGCTGCGCGAGCCGGTACAGGGAATCTGTAGCGTGGCATACATTGCCAAGTCCTGGAAGGACCCGTCGAAAGTTCTCCCTCGCTGGGGCCGGGCGTTCTCACCGTCGGTGAGGGAGACGCTTTTCTTCACGACGGCGGGATGATCGCTTTCGTGATCGATCGCCGCCGTGTGCGGTTCGACGTCAATCAGACGGCGGTGCGCAATGCAGCCCTGAAGCTGAGTTCGAGATTGCTCACTGTGGCGAGGTCCGTTCACGAGTAGTATGCGCCCGCCCGCACAATGGTTAGCCCGCGCGTTTCGTGACTGGCCCATCAAGCGCAAGCTCTCTGTCATCATGGTGGCCACCGCGGGCCTGGCTCTGACGTTGGCCGCCGTCGGAATGCTCGCATCAGACTCGATTCTCTTTCGGGGGTACATCGAGCGCGATCTCGCAGCGCTGTCACAGATCATTGCCGATAACAGCACGGGCGCGTTGGCCTTTGATGACGCGAAAGCGGCAGCCGAGACGCTCGGCGCCTTGCGTGCCCGCAAGCATTTGATTGCGGCGTGCATTTATCGCAGTGATGGAACCATCCTGGCGCGCTATCTGCGCCAGAACTCGGAGTCCGATTGTCCCACGGCCCTGAAGCGTCCCGAGATCCAGTTTCTCTCCGACCGCGTCGCTCTGTCCCAACCGGTCACGCTTTCCGGCAGAGCCATTGGTACATTGACACTGTCTTACGACCTGAGGGAAATCGGCGAACGCCGAAGGTTGTTCGGCGGCGCGGTGGTGAGCATACTCTTCCTGTCCGCCATCCTTGCCACAATCCTTTCATCGATGCTGCGCAGGCTAATCACTGACCCGGTGTCCCGGCTGGTGGAAACCGCGACGGCCGTTTCGGTGAGCAGCAACTATGCCCTTCGTGCCGAGAAGGTGACCGGCGATGAGATGGGCGTACTGGTGGACGCGTTCAACGAGATGCTGGCCCGGATTGACACTCGCAATGAGGAACTGAGGCAGGCGCTGGCGGCTCGGGAGCAAGCGAACCAGCGACTGGCACGATCCAACGAGGATCTGGAGCGGTTTGCGTTCGTGGCCAGCCACGATCTGCAGGAACCCTTACGGATGATCACTTTGTACCTGCAGCTTTTGCAGAAACGTTCTTTGCTCCACTCCAGTCCAGAGACAGCGGAGTTCGTGTCTACCATCATGAAGGGTGCGCACCGGATGCGAGAGCTGCTGGGCGATCTGCGGGCCTACGCCGAGTTGGGGACGGAAGCGGATGAGGTGGTGGAGCTGAATCTGAATGTGGTTCTGGCCAAGGTCAAAGAGAACCTCGGGCTGCTCATCGACAGCAACCAGGCTAGGGTGACCAACTCGCCAATGCCATCCCTGAAGGCATACGAAGGCCATTTCATCCCCCTGTTTCAGAATCTGATCGGTAATGCGGTGAAATACCGGGATGCGCAGCCGCCTGAGATTCACGTCTCCTATCAACGGGAACCACATTCCTTGCATTTCGCCGTTTCAGACAACGGGATCGGCATCGCCCCGGAGTATCACGCGAAGATCTTTGCGCCGTTCAAGCGCCTCCATGGGCCGGAGTTGCCGGGTAGTGGAATCGGGTTGGCGATCTGCCAGCGCGTTGTCGAACGGTATGGCGGCCGGATCTGGGTGGAGTCGGATGGGGGAAAGGGTGCAACCTTCCGTTTCGAACTGCCCGACCACTTGCTGGTGTCTGCCTCCGGCGGCGAGGACGCTTAATATGGCGCCGAACGACAAACCTTCGATTCTGCTGGTGGAGGACAATCCCGCGGACGTCCAGTTGTTCGGGTTCGCGCTGGAGGACGCGGGACTGGATTGCGAGCTGATGGTGATCCGCGATGGCGGGGACGCCTTGCAACTGGTGCGCCGCGCCACGAGTCCCATCGCCGATGTGGCCGTGATCGATTTGAATCTTCCGAAAAATGACGGTATCGAAATCCTGGAAGCGATCCGATCGAATCCCGCCTTGACGGGAATGCCCGTACTGATCCTCAGTTCCTCCCCTTCGCCTCGCGACATTTCCCGTGTCAGCGCGTTCCCGAATACGCAGTACCTGACCAAGCCGTCCTTCCTCGATCAGTATGCCCGACTCGGGTCCACCATCGGGATGATGCTGGGGAGGCAGCGGAGCGGACCCGCCTCCGCCGGCCAGTAATTCGGTAATTCGGGGACAGGCCTCTCCCCGAATTAGACGAGATCCACGTTGGCGAAGGCGGCGAACTGCGCGAGTTCCGCCGTCCAATCGCCGTACACGATCACCAAATGGTGCTCCACAGCTTCGCGCAGCATCGTGTCGAGAAAGGCATCCGGCGACGGCTCCGGCCGGATCGTCGCCACACTGCCGCGGACGTCCGGGTCGGTGGCGATCACCTCGCCGCGGCCCAGGAACATCTTCATGCGGTCGCCCGAGGGACGCAGGAGTTTCGCGATCGTCACCGTCCCAGGCTTGAACGGAAACTCGAGCAGTGCACCTGCGCCGGTCCGCATGTGGCCGCGCACAGAGGCTTTCTCAGGACCCGCCGCGAAAGACAGCGGCGCCGACCCACAATGCGCGAACTGCAGCGCCCGCTGATCGTCGAGGTAGGCCGTGATCTCCATGCTGTAGCTGGGTGCCCCCGCGATCCTCGTCATCACATACGACGTCACCAATGCCGTCACGTCGCTCTCGCAAGCATTCGGTATTCCCGCCTCGGCCATTTCGGCCAGTGTCAGGCACACCGTCGTCTTGTGATGGTCGCGAAGCTCCGGCCAGCAGCGGATCGTGAAGCCGTCGAGACGATCCGCCTCCACCATCGATTTCATTCCCAGTACCAGGCGATAGTGATCGGACAACTTTTCGTGATCGACCTCGCAGCGGCCGACGCGCGAGGCGAGATCCGTGGCACGTGAAGACGCCTCTGCTGGATCGGCCTCCCGCGCCGCTCTCAAAAAGTTGTCGAGATCGCGATGCACTACGGCGGCCCCCAAACACTTCTGCAGCGCAGCATCATCGCATCCAGTGTCGATCATGCCGGGACACGGGTGTCCGATAATCCCGAATCGCGCTTGGCGCAAGCCCTTCACTACGGCGGCGACACGGGCCGCGCCTGCGGCCTTCGCGATGTGCTCCGGTGTTGCCGGACCCACCATGTGCGCGAACGACCGGCCGGACTTCCGGATGTTGCATCCGGTCGCCGTCAAACCTGTCATCGGCGACGGCATGGGGATATTCTTGTCGAGGTAGGGTAGCGCCCATAGCAGCAGCGGCACGTCGGCGAGTTCCCGTGAGAGCCCCAGCGTGATCTCCTCGGCGACCCAGGTGCAGAAGAAGAATAACAACAGGTCGATCTCTTCACCCCCCAGCAATCGGGCGATGGCGCGCACGTCGCGGGAATCGCGCGCGATCTCGGGCGCCGCCACGTAACAGCCCGCGGCTTGGAGACCCGCAATGGCGGCATCGCGATGCCCAACCACGGAGGGCAGGTTGTAGATCGGATGGACACAGGTGACCAGCCCGACTCTGGGTTGCATGTTGTGCATACAGGTTGACTTTCCGATATTATCGGAATCGACGAGGAGAAAATAGTCTATGGACAGGCGTGAGTTCATCGGGAAGACGGCACAGGCTGCGGCCTTCACTGCCCTTTCCGCAGATCGCGTGGTTGGCGCGAACGACCGGGTTCGCGTGGCGCTCATCGGATGCGGAGGACGCGGGCGAGGCGTGGCTCGATCCATGCGGCAGGCGCCCAATACGGAGTACGCCGTTGCCTGCGACGTGTATGAGACCAATGCCGCTCTGGCGTCGAAGCAGTTGTCGGAAGGTAAGGCATCGATTCAGAAGGACTTTCGGCGCGTATTGGAGATGAAAGACGTGGATGCGGTCCACGTTGCCACTCCCGACCACTGGCATGCGCCCATCGCCGTGCTGGCCTGCGAGGCCGGCAAGGATGCCTATGTCGAGAAGCCTTTCGCCTATTCCGTCCGTGAAGGGCGCGCCATCGCCGAGGCAGCCAGGCGGAATAAGCGCGTTGTGATGGCGGGAACGCAGCATCGTTCTTCGCCGCACATCGCCGAGGCGGCCCGCATGGTGCAGAATGGCGACCTCGGCGAAATTCACATGGTCCGCGTCTGGAACAGCGGCAACATCGCACCTCGGGGCTTGCCCGAAATGCCCGACGCCGACCCGCCCGCGGGGCTCGATTGGGACTTCTATCTCGGACCGGCGCCCAAGGTGCCGTTCAACAAGAGGCGCTTTACCGGCACCTACCGGCAGTACTACGATTACGGCGGCGGATACCTTACCGACTATGGCAACCATCGAATCGACAGCGTTCATCAGATCATGAACGTGACGGCGCCATTGACCGTATCGGCTACCGGCGGGCGATTCTGTAAAGCCAATGCCGGAGACATTCCCGATATCCTCTGTGTCACGTATGAGTATCCGGGCTTCGTCCTCGACTACGCGGGATGCTGGCTCAATTACCAGGGCATGCCAGGCCGGTCCGCCGGTATGCGTTATTACGGGATGAGCGGCGATTACAACCGTCCCCATGGAATGGCCTTCTTCGGGAGCAAAGGCTCGCTCTTCGTGGACCGGATCGGCTGGGAGATCTTCCCCGAGGTGGAACCCATGGCCCTTGACCGGCTCTTCGCCATGGAGGCGCCCTCGAAAGAAGTGAAGTATCGCATGGAGCGCAAAATGTTCCAGGGCGAGGACGCCACCGCCGCCCATGCCCAGAACTTCATCAAGTACGTGCGCAGCCGCGAGACTCCGTTTGCGGATGCGGAGGTAGGACACCGTTCCACCACGGCGTGCCTGATCGGGAACATCGCTTACAAGACCGGGAAGAAGTTGCGCTGGAACGCCGACCGCGAAGATTTCGAAAACGAACCCGAGGCCTCGCGTCTACTCAAACGGGTGGCGCGGAAGCCGTGGAACCTGATTCCCGCGCAATCGGCGTAGGCAGGGCAAAACGCCTTTCTCCGGGCGGGCGCCCCTGGGTAAGTTTGGAGTTGCGAAAGGGGCAGCCGATTCATGCGTTGGACACCGGGCGGCGTTAGCGACGACATTGAGGACCGCAGAGACGACGGAGGCGGGGGAGGATTCGGCGGCCGGCACATCGGCATCGGCGGCATCCTCCTGCTGGTGGTGGCCAGTGTCGTCTTCCGTCGCGATCTTGTGACTCCGTTCCTTGGTGGAGGTTCTCCCACCGCCTCGGTGTCCCGGCCGTCCGATCCCGCCCGCAAGGCTGCCGAACAGCCCATGGTCGAGTTCGTCAGCTTCGTGCTCGACGATCTGCAAAGGACCTGGACCCAACTGCTGCCCCAGTACGGGGCTCGCTATCAGCGGGCGAAGTTGGTGCTGTTCCACGACATTATCGATTCGGCTTGTGGACAGGCGGAATCCGCCACCGGGCCGTTCTATTGTCCGGGTGACCAGAAGGTCTATATCGACCTTGGCTTCTATCGAGAGTTGAAGGATCGTTTCGGCGCGCCCGGCGAATTCGCTCAGGCCTATGTGATCGCCCACGAGATCGGTCACCACGTTCAGAATCTGCTGGGAATCGAAGCCAAGGTCGGTGCCGCTCGCCGGCAGAACCCGTCCTCTGCGAATGCCTTGTCGGTTCGCCTGGAACTGCAAGCGGATTGTTTTGCCGGCGTCTGGGGACACTCCACCGAGCAGCGCAACATCATCGACCGCAGCGATGTGGACGCCGGACTGAATGCCGCCGCCGCCATTGGTGACGACCGCCTTCAGAAGATGGCCACCGGTCACGTCATGCCCGAGAGGTTTACACACGGTAGCTCCGCGCAGCGCGTCGAATGGTTCAGAGCGGGGACTGGATGAGGGCGACGTGCGGGCCTGCAATACGTTCGGCAATCGTTAGCTTACAATTCGCGGCGAGCGAGCCGCCTGACAAAATCGCGATCGCCGTCGAGAAAATCGTACAGAGGCAGCCGCTCGCGGGATTCCCACCGGATCTGCTCGAAGACTTCATTGCGGACTTCGCCGTCATAGCGCTCCACGCCGAGGAAGATCAGCAGGATCGGCGTGCGCCTCGGGTACTGGAATTCGTAGCGGATGATCTCCGGCCCGATCTCGGCATCCACTCCCAGTTCTTCCTGTAACTCGCGCCTCAGCGCATCCCGGGGACTCTCGAACGGTTCCACCTTGCCGCCCGGAAACTCCCATTTGAGTGCGTGCCGGTCCTGGGCCCGGCGCTGCCCGATCAGGATGCGTCCCTGGGATTCAATGACGGCTGCAACCACCATCAGTGCGGGTTTCGTCGTCATGAGCGCCTTACAATCATAGCTGGGGTTGTCCGAAAGCCTTGACCATGTACAATACCACACTGCTTGATCACTTCCAGAACCCTCGCAATGTGGGCGAACTTTCCTTGCCCGGGATTACGGTGGAGGTGACGAATCCGGCCTGTGGCGACATTCTGCGGCTGAGTGTGACGGTAGTGGAGGGCAGGGTAGACCAGGTGCGGTACAAGACCCGCGGCTGTACGGCTTCCATAGCGGCGGGGTCGGCCCTCACGGAACTGCTGGCCGGGCGCGACCGCACCGCACTCGGCCAGGTGGATGCAAAAGCAGTGGAGGACGCGGTGGGCGGCCTCTCTCCGGAATCCCGGCATGCCGCCGTGCTCTGCGCCGATGGCGTAAAGGCGTTGTTGAAGCGGCTGTGATCAGAGCCGGTTGACGCCCCTGGTCAGCTTGCGATCGCCATCGGGCAGTCGCAGCACGAATCCTCCGGGCGGTGCGGCCATGCCGCCCAGGGTCAGCCGTCCCGGAGAATAGTCGATACTCAGGGTTCCGAAGTAGGTGGGAAGGGCCCCGGTGCGCATGCCGCGAGCATCGCCGAACCACTCCGGCGGCACGCCGGCGAGAAGAATCAGCCGGTCCTCTTCTTCAAATAAGATGCTGTCACGCATGAGCAGCCAGAACTCCGCCACCGCCCATCCATGGGGCATCGCCACCGCCAGGTTCTCGCCCGGCTTCTCCTTGCTGTGCGGCCAGTTCGTGCGCATCCGGCGCCACGTTCCGGACCCGCTGCCGCCGCCCTCGTCGAGCAGGTACCAGCCCTCGCATCGTTTCCAGATCGAGGTGACTTTCGATGGTCCTGTAACCCGCTTCCCGGTTACCCGCGAAAAGCCCCTGGTGCGCGGTCGCGAGCGGGAAATATCGCCAGCTGCGCGGCTGCTGCGCTCCGAACTGAGCGAACTGTAGAAATGCCGCCCGCGCGTTCGGGGCATACAGACGGCACGGCCACAGGACGGAGTAGCTGCCATATCGAGCTGGCAGCGTCGCGCCGAAACGGGCGTGGTAGCTGTCGAACAACTGCTGGGCGAGTTCACGCCAGCGGGTCTGTCGTTGTCCCATCGCCCCAGCCAGTTGGGCAGCGCCGCGCAAGCCTGCGATGTCGAATGCCTCCGTGTATTCCGGATGCACCCCGTCGCAGCGGCCCGGTTTGAGTTCGACACGCTTTGCTGCCGGGACGGCATCGCCGAAATCAAGCGAGTCCATGGCGACATAGTGCGGGCCCGCGGACGTGCGATAGTACTCCACCATCCGGGCGATCTTGTCTGCGTCGGAGCAGACGCGTTTCAACCACTGCTGGTCGTGCGTGAGCAGCCAGTGCTGGTGTATGGCACAGAGAATCTGACCGGGATTGTCCGCTTCGGGGTACGCGCGGCCGTTGAACGGATGTGCGAGGAAATAGTCAATGATACGCTCGGACCACCGTGCCAGTCCCGCTTTCTGCATGATATTGGCGATGTACATTCCATCGCGATTGAAGACGTTGTAATTCAGCACCGCGACATCGGGCGCTCCTTCGTTGAGGCACATCAGGGTATGCCCCAGGATCGCGCGCAGGCTCTCTCCCCACCGTGGATCGGGCATCCGGACATCAACTGGTCTCAGAAGATCGGTCCAGTAGCTTTCGGCTTTGCGAAACAGGCCCGCGGGCCGCAGCGATCGGTAATAGTCCAGGCCGGCGTCGGGCTGTGGAATGCCGCCCTCGGCGGGATCCAGTTCCGCTGCATCCGCCAAGGCGTTTTGGCCAATGTCGATCCAGTGGTGCCGCGCCGCGCTTCTGCCAGGCAGGACGGGACAGACGATGCCGGCTTGTTCGGTGGCTCCGGGCGCGAGAGTGAGTTGGATGCGCAGTTCGCCGTCGAGAGCCTCGGCGGGACGGTCCACGACCACCGCCGTGCGGCCATTCACCAGCAGTGCGTTTTCGTCCGCCGTGAGTGTCCGGATGTCGCCGCCGGCGGCGCCAAGAGCGCGAATCCCGCAGATCAGGGTCAGTGTGCGCGGCGTCGTCCCGCTGTTGCGGACGCGCGCACGCGATGCAACGACCTGGATCATACCGGCCGGGGACCGCTGCTCGACGTGGCACACCTCGGTGGTGACGACGATGTCGCCGGCGCGCCACTCGGTCCACGGGATTAGCAGTCCCGAGCCGCGCAGACCGCGGATGGAATGAACCCTCGCCTGGGTCGGAGCTATCAATCCGCCCGCGTCAAGCCACCAGTAGACGCCATAGGTGCCCGCGCCAGGCGAGAAGTTCCCTTCACCTTCAACGAAGGTCTTGAGTGTGTCGAGCGCATCCGGAATACCGATCGGAACGTGAATCCTGCCGAGCGGTTCCAAGCCGTCCGCGGTGTCGCTTCCGCGTACGCGTACGAAGGCCGATCCCGCCAGCGCTGCAAGCAACGATCTCCTCGAAGCTGTCATGTCTGTATCAGTCGGGCTGCCCCCAACCCGAATCTTTCTCAAGACGGCCAGATCAGGTGGTGAAACCTGCCCTCCAATGCCATACTGTATCGAAGGCAGAGACTCTTAGAGGAGACATGTTATGCAACCGGACCAAGCTGTTACCATTTTGAAATTCCTGATTCCGACCGTGGAGCGCGAGCACGCCACTACCGCGAAGGTGCTATCGGCCGTTCCAGCGGACAAGAGCGCGTACACTCCCGATGCCAAGTCAAAGACCGCATCCGAACTCGTCTGGCACATCGCTTCGAGCGAGCTGTTTTTCCTGAATGGCGCGATTACCGGAGCATTCGCCGCAGGCGGCGAGCGTCCCGAAAGCCTCAATACCCCAGCGGCCGTCGTCGAATGGTACAACGGCGAGTTCGCAGGCACCATCGCGCGATTGAAGCAAATGAGCGGCGACGATCTGGCCCGTGTCATCGACTTTCACGGCATGTTCCAATTGCCCGCGGTCGCCTATGTCCAGCTGATGATCAATCACTCGGTGCATCATCGCGGGCAGTTATCGACGTATCTGCGGCCGATGGGTGCGAAGGTCCCATCCATCTACGGACCGAGTGGTGATGAGGGGATCCCCTCCGCTGCGGGAGCCTAAGCCTAATTCCGGCCTAAAATTCCGCTTCCTTAGGTCGCGGCTCGGTAACGTGGTGATGCTGCTGAGCCGCGCGCGTCAGCAAGCGGTCCATCCGGGCCTATCGCCCAGTTTTTATCGTCTCGACGCATCCTCCGCAGCCGCTGACCTTCGAGGGATATACTGCGGAGGATGCGCATTCCTCCTATTCTCTTCGCGGTTCTCTCCGTTCTGCTTGTTTCCTGTAGCTCCGAGCCGAAGCCAGCCCCCGCCGAGGCGCCGAAGAAGGCCGCTCCCAAGATCTTCGATGAGTGGCGGCGATTCCCGAAAGAAAACCTGATCGACTCGAAAGTGATTCAGAAAGAACTGATGGGGAAGCCTTTCATGCCCGGAGGAACGCTGGCCCGGTACAAGAAAGGGAAGACCGAGTACGAGATGTTCCTGGCCGAATTCCCCACCGCCGACGATGCCGCTATTGCATCGCTTGACTGGAAGAAAGCCCTGAGCGATTCGAAATTCGTACCTTCGTTTGGCGGCTGTTTCGGCCAGGATGCGGGGCGTCCGGTGTTCGTGTTCCCGAAAGGCAAATGGATCGCCGGTATCGCCGGATTGCCGGAGAAGGAAGCCGACACGCAAGCCCGCATATTGGCCGGACAGATTCAGTAGCTCTGCAAGCTCCCTGAAAAGCGAAAGGCCGACCCGAAGGCCGGCCTCTCTCTTCACTGATTCTTGCTGGTTGATTACGGGATACGGGTCACTACCAGGCGGACGTCGATGGTGCCCGTCGATACATTGCCGCGGGTATCGGTCACCGTCACGTCGAAGAAGTAATCGCCGTACAGGTTGCCAAGGTAGACCACCGGAGTCGCCGTGTTGCCGTTCGAGATGGCTGCACGGGATTCACGAGAGGTCCAGGAGTACTTCAGCGGGCCGAAGTTCGAGGGGCTGAACGATGCCGAAGCATCCAGCGATACCGTACGAACCAGGGTTTCCGTCACTGGCCCACCCTTGATCACCACGGTCGGCGGTGTGCCGGTCTCGGGCGGCGTAGGCTGAGTCACTTGGACCGTGATCGTCTTGGTGTCCTGCGACCGCACACCAACGGCCGTGCAGGTATAGGTCGTGTCCACCTTCGGAGTCACGATGACAGTCCCATCGGTTCCCACGGGGCCCGCCCCAGCGATCGTCACGCTGGTGGCGTTCTCCGCCAGGCAAGTTAGTTTGACGTTCGCACCCGGCGTGGGCGAGACCGGAGGCGTCGCTGTGAAACTGCTGATTCGCGCCGGCTGTCCCACAGTTATAGTCACCTGAGCCGTCACGCTCCCTTGCTTGTTGGTTGCCGTCAGGGTGTAAGTGGTGGTCTGGTTTGGAGTGACGTCCTGCGTGTCCACGAGCTTAACCGTGCCCAGTCCCGTGATGGTCACTGTATCGGCGTTCTCTACCTGCCACAGCAGGGTGGATTTTTCACCCGCGATAATCGATTCCGGCGTCCCCGTGAACTTGATGATCCGCGGCGGCGTGATGTTACCCGTGTTCACCGTCACCATCACCGAGCAGCTGGCAGTCCCGTTGGGACCCGTGGCAGTCAGGTTGTAGGTGGTGGTCGCTTCGGGAGTAACCACGAAGCTTCCGCCCAAGCCTACGCCCGGTACCGGAGGCTCAACCGTCACCGACGTCGCGTTGGTGGTCTGGAAGGAAACTGTGGACGATTCGCCCTTGTTGATGTTCGTGGGCACCGCGGAGCAACCGCTGATGGTGGTCGGCTGGACATTCACCACCACCGTGGCCGTCGCGTTTACCTCGCTGGTGGCGTTACGCGCGGTCAGTTTGTAGGTTGTGGTGAGCTTGGGCGACACCGGAGCGCTACCGGTGGCCTGAACCGTTCCGATCTCACTGACGCTGACCTCGGTGGCGTTGAGTACTTGCCATGCGAGCGTCGATTGCTGCCCGAGATTGATGACTCCCGGGTTCGCTGTGAAGGACACGATCTGAACCTTTTCCTGGCTTTGGGTGGTTACCCGCGTACGCGCCGATGCGGTCAGCCCGGACTCATTCCGCACGGTCAATCGGAACAAGTAGGATTGTCCCGCCGCCGCTGGGAATGTCGCGATCGCGGTATTGGCATTGGTAATGGCCACGCCGCCCGACTCCGAAACCCAACTGTAGGTCAACTTCTCACCGTTCGGATCATACGATCCTGAGCCGTTCAGGGTAATCGTGCCGACTGGAACACCGATTTGATCCGGGCCCGCGTCAGCCACAGGAGGAGATGCGCCGTGCCGCACCATGCGGGTAGCCACCTCATAGTGCACACGGGGGACATCCACGGGAACCGGACGGTCTGACTCCAGATAATCCTTCGGTCGCGTGAAATTGCCGAACTGAACACCGACCACCGCCCGGCCCCAATTGTCGGCGGCGATCAGGCTCTCATTCATGCCGCCTTCCACTGTGAAGGCCACTTTGTTGCTGACCGGGAAAACGAATCGCAGAGTGCCGCCCGGCCGGTCGGCATGCGCGCGGCTGCGCATGTAGCCGAGGTTGGCTTCCAGGTAGTTGTTCTTCCACAAGGCGAGAGTGCTGCTCACGCCCACCTGGTCTACCACTTTCAGATAATGTTCGATGTATAGGTTGGGAGCGAGCCCGCAAGTCCCCGGCGCGGCGCCTTCGCAGGAATCCACAATCTTTCCGTTCATGACCGCCGCACTGCGGCTGTCAATGAGTGCGTTATCCAGGAAGCCCTTGGTTCCGAAGATTCCCACCTTGCCGCCCTTGAAGAGGTAATCCATCGTCAAAGCCGCCTGGCCCAGCGTGCCGCCGCTCTGGTACTGGTGCAAATCGACGTGCTTGAAGCTCGAGAACAGGCCCGCCTGGAAGCGGCCAACCCGGTCCACCAGGCCTACGTCGAACTGCCCTTCGCTGGCCTCGTTGAAATACATGTACTCGCCCTGGGCCTGGACCGCGAAGTGTTCCTTGAACGGAGCGAAGTAACGGGCCCTGCCCGTGAAGGTCACATGCTTGTAGCTGTCTTCGCCGACGTTGACGCCCAGTAGCGCGAAACGCGGATCGCGGTTCTTCGCGATCTGCTCGTCCACCACTTTGGCGGTCTGCGCTTCGGTCAGCGGCTTCGGTCGCGCCGCTGTTCTGCAAAGCCGCCTGCTGCTGCTTCAGGTTATCCAGTTCCTTCCGGAGCCCCGCGTTCTGGTCGGCCATGTCGCGCAGCAACTTGGCAATCTCGTCCAGGCGGTCCAGCCGTTTCAGGATCTCATCGCAGCAGTCGCGGGGGGCTTTCGGCATGGCGGCGATCGCCTCGCCGATACTGCCCGACCGTCCATCGCCGACCACCTTGCCCTGTTCGTCCAGGACGGTTACGGCGACCCGCCGGTTCATCCACCGTGCCACGTCCGTCTTGCTGTAACGCTGCTTCTCCCCGGCAACCTTGGGATCTTTGTCGCCCCTGCTGAGGGTTTCGATCTGGTTGGCTGTGGCGCCATACTTCACCAGGAAGTCGCGCACGGTCGTAGCGCGTTGCGTACCGAGCCGGTCGTTGTATTTCGTGCCGCCGAGATGGTCGGCATGGCCTTCCAGTCGGACTCGGTAGCCCGGGTGCGCTTTCAGCAGCTCTGCCAGCCGCAAAAGACTCGGAAAGCCGTCCGAAAGTACAGCTGAGTCGAATTCGAAATTGATCTCCTCCCAATCGTCCTTGGATGCTCTTTGATCCAATCCCTGAGCAAACAGGCTGACGGTAACAGCGGAGAAGAGTGTGAATAGCGTGAGCAATCTTCGCAACATAGACCTTGCACTCCTCTAGCGTAACGGTGATACTAAAAATCGATCTAAATCCGGATTGCCGATCAACTCTCCAGTTATGATCGGTCAAGAATATAGAGTACACTAACTCGCTGCATTCAGGTGATTTGTATTTTGATTCTCCAAAAAATGGGAGAATGTTTTAGAGGCTTGCCGGACGGGCAGTCGCCTGGCGCCAACAGTGCCGGGAGGAAAGTCCGGTCTCCACAGGGCAGCATGCCGGCTAACGGCCGGGGGGCTCGCTCAAAGCGGGTTTCACGGAAAGTGCCACAGAAAATATACCGCCCTGGTCAAGCGGGGTAAGGGTGAAAAGGTGCGGCAAGAGCGCACCGCGGCCGAAGCAATTCGCGCCGGCAGGGCAAACCCCATGCGGAGCAAGACCAAATAGGGGAGGAGGAGCTGCCCGCTCCGTTCGACTTCCGGGTAGGTCGCTAGAGCCGTTCAGTAATGGACGGCCCAGATGAATGATTGCCGCCCTCTCCGAGGGAACAGAAACCGGCTTACAGTCCGGCAAGCTTCGTAACACTTTTCAGGCGGGTAACTATCCGCCAGCGGAATGGGGGCACCGGAGATAAGCCATCCCCCTCTTGGCAGGATGCTCCGCGACGGATCGGAGCCATCGCGGAGCGAGCTTTCCGGTCGGGCTGGCTTAGCTGTTCAGCGCCGCGCCCATCCGCTCGATGGCTTCGTCGATCTCCGCCGTGTTCTTGAAGCCGATGGTCACCGCGTCCACCGCGCCGGATTTCATCACGAACCGCATGGCGGCGTCGCGATCCTCGGGCTTCGTGAAACGGCCTTCGCCCACCAGTTTCATGCCCAGCACGCCGGTCCCGCGGGCATGGATCTTCTTCACGTGCGACATCACTTCGTCCACATCGCCGAGTTCCTCGCCTTCGCCGCCTTTCAGCGTGTCCATGCGAGTGCCCTTGTGGTTCACACGCATCAGCGCCACGTCCAGCCATTCGTTGGCGGGGAAGGTCCGCAGCGGCACCAGCCCGTGGCACGATGCGCCGTGGGCCATGATGATCTTCTTCTGCTTGGCCTCGTCGAACTCGTCGCGCACCGGCTTGAACTGCTCCTGCCAATCGGCCGTCCGGACGCAATGCAGCAGCAGGATGTCGAAATAGTCGGTGTTCAACTGGGCCCGGTAGCGGTCGATCTTAGTCTTGGGATCGTCGGTGGAGCGCAGCCGGTACTTGGTCATCAAACGGTAGGAATCGCGAGGCAGCCCCTTCAGAGCGATGCCGAGCATTTCCGGCATTCCGGTGTAGGCTTCGGCGGTTTCGAAGAACCGAATCCCCTGATCGTAGGCGTGCCGCACCAAGCGGGTGAACTGCTCCTGGCCGAGTTCGCGTTGGACGCGCCCACCGTACGTCCCGGTGCCGAACGCCAGCCGCGTCACTTTGACGCCGGAGTTGCCCAATGGGACGAAATCAGTGGCGGCCTTCTTCGCGGCAGGCGCTGCGGCGGACGGGATGGACAGACCTCCGGCCCCAGCCATCACGCCGGCGGCGAAGCTGCTTTTCAGAAAATCGCGACGGGAGAATTTGGACACAGTCCCTCCTAAGGTATGAAAAACACCTTATCACAGATCCGAGGGACGGGTCCGGCCAGACTGGATTGTACTGTGCGCGTCAGACGTGGGCAGGATCTTGATCCACGCCTTGTTCGGCAACATCGAGATCGTTGTCGGGGGACAGCGGTTGGATATCGTCGTCCGGCGAACCTTCTGGAGTAGGATTGTTCTTTTTCATCAGGCGTTTGGCAAGCTTCTCCGCGCGCTTTTCTTTGCGCTGCTGCTCTTTCTGACGTTTTTGAAAGGTTGTCGCTCCACGACCAGCCATAGATCACCTCACGAAAAAAATGATTTTCGATCAAAACGGGACTTCGGTGCGGAGCCGAAACTCCGCACATCCCTGTATTACGCTCCCGGCAGATGATGTCTGTAATCTGCCCGACCTACCAGCGGCCACCACCACCACCGCCACGCCCGCCGCGTCCACCGCCACCGCCGCCCTGGGGCTTCGGACGGGCTTCGTTCACGTTCAGAGCACGGCCATTTAACTCCCGGCCATTCAATACCGAGATGGCTGTTTCCGCTTCGTTCCGATTCGCCATTTCGACAAACGCGAAACCGCGCGGCTGTCCGGTGTCACGGTCCGTTATGATGCTGACAGTGTCCACTTGTCCGTACGCGGCGAACGCGTCTCGAAGTTGATCTTCAGTGGTTGAATAACTCAGGTTTCCGACGAAAAGTTTCATTTATGGATCTGCTCCATCCGGCGGGGTCTTCATTACGCGATACCTGACCCCGGTTGAGCTGGTACCCTCGGTGCCGGCCTTGTCGAATACTGCCACGGAAGACCGGCTACATAACCAGTGTACCAGCACCACCAGCAGTAATCCTCTGGTTTCTTCGTCCGGTGGGCGATATCCCATACTCAGCTGTGACATCATCTTGGAATGAGAAAGTTGCTGCTGGTGGTCCTGGCCGGGGCTGCGTGCCTTTCTTCCCAGGAGACGGTGGACGAGAACGCGAACTGGCGCATCCGGCGCGAAGAGACCGGGCATTCGCAGGTGATGCGCGTCCTCCACAAACTGACTGACCGGTACGGGCCGCGTCTCACAGGGTCGCCCAGGCACGAGGCGGCAGCGCAGTGGGCTGCCGATCAGCTGAAGGAATGGGGTTTGCAGAATGTACGCCTGGAACCCTGGAAGTTCGGCCACCCCGGCTGGTCCAACCAGCGGGCCGCCGGGTACCTGGTCTCGCCTGTCACCGACAATCTGACCTTCGAAGTGCTGGCCTGGACGCCATCCACCAACGGTCCGGTGACCGGGCACGTCGTACAGTTGAATCCGCCTCAGACGCCGACGAAAGAAGAGATGCAGGCGTGGCTCGACGCCAACAAGGGGAAGGTGGGCGGGAAGATCGTGTTCATGGGAAAGGCCGCCGTGAACCGCGTCAGCTTCAACGCCCCGAACAAGCGCCTGGATGACGCCGAGGTGCGCGCCCGCTTCGATCCGGTGAACCCTACAGCCCCGAACTTCCCCAGGCGCCAGACGCCGACTCCCGAAGGAAAGCTCTCGGTGAACCAGATGAATGAACTGATCGATCCCTGGTTGGTGGCGAACGGTGCGCTGATGCGGGTCAACGACGCCGCTCGCGAACACGGGCAGATCCGGGCCTTCGCCAACCGCAGCTACGACACGGCCAAAGCGGTTCCGACTGTGGTGCTGAGGAACGAGGATTACGGCCGTATCGAACGGATTCTCGGGGACGGCGAAGACGTCCAGGTCCAGTTCGACATCGCCAACCAGGTCTATCCAAAGGGCGAAAGCAGCTACAACGTCGTCGCCGAGATTCCGGGTTCGGACAAGGCGGACGAAATCGTCATGCTGGGCGGTCACCTGGACTCGTGGCACTCCGCGACTGGCGCGACGGACAACGCCATCGGCTCCTCCATGATGATGGAGGCCGCGCGCCTGATCCAGTCTCTCGGCCTGAAGCCGCGCCGTACCATCCGGATTGCGCTGTGGTCCGGCGAGGAGCAGGGCTTGCTCGGTTCGCAGGCGTATGTGAAGGAACACTTCGGGACGTTTGAAGATCCGAAACCGGAGTATGCGAAACTGGCGGCCTACTTCAACATCGATTCGGGTACCGGACGGGTGCGCGGGGCCGGCGTCTTCGGACCACCTGAATCCGCGGCGGTGCTCCGGGCGGCTTTGGCGACGTTCGAGGATCTGGGCGTGGTGGGCGCAATAGCGTCGCGCAGCCGCAACCTGGGAGGGACCGACAGTACGTCGTTCAACGCCGCCGGATTGCCCGGCATCGGCCTGAACCAGGATCCCATCGAATACGGCAGCCACACGTGGCACACCAACCTGGATACCTATGAACGGATCGTGCCCGACGACGCGCAGAAATCGGTGATCGTCATCGCTTCGACGGTGTGGCACGTGGCGAATCGGGAGGAAATGCTGCCGCGGTTCGCCAAGGACAAGATGCCGGCTCCGCCCAAGCCGGAGGGAGCGAAACCCGAACCGCCGAAGCCGTCCGCGGGCGGGACCCGATGATGGGGATTCGTGCCGGCGTGCTGCTTGCGGCCGTCCCTTTATTTGCCATGGATCTGAAAGTCGATCACGTCACAGTGGCCGGGCGGGACCTGGCCGCGCTTACCAAAGCGTTCGCCGGTATCGGCATCCGAGCCGAGTACGGCGGCAAGCACACCAACGGCATGACGGAGATGGCCATCGCCAGCTTTCGGCGATGGATCGTATCTAGAACTCATCGCGGCCCAACCCGGCGCGAGTGCGGCCAGGCACGATTGGGGGCCGTTCATCGAACGCGACGGAGGCGTCTGCGCGTGGGCCGTTTCGGTGGCCGATATCCGTTCGGAAGCCGAACGGCTGCGGAAGGCCGGAACGGCGATTCATCCGTCGCCCGGAGGACGCACCCGGCCCGACGGGAAATCATTGGCATGGACCAGCGGTGGGGTGGGCCCTGGACCGCATGGGTCGTTCTTTCCTTTCCTGATTCAGGACGACACGCCTCGCGAATTGCGGGTGTATCCGCATGGTAAGCCGTCGGTGACCGCTCTCGAAGGAGTGGCCCTGGTGGTGGTAGCGGTTCGCGACCTGGAAGCCGCCGTCGCCAAGTGGCGTTCCACCTTCGCTCTCGGCGAGCCCCGATTGCAGTCCGATGCGTCGCTGGGAGCGCGCCTGGCGTGGTTTCCTGGAAGCCCGGTGGTGCTGGCTGCGCCGGAGTCGCCCGGATCCTGGATCCGCCAGCGGTTGGAACAATTCGGAGAAGCGCCGTTTGCGATCCTGTTCCGGGGCAGGGAACTGCCGCCCCACGAGCGTACCACCTGGTTCGGCCAGCGGATCGGATGGTTCGATCCGGCCTGTGCTGATGGGCGCGCGGGTGGGAGTAGTAGCTACTCCTGGCGGAGCGCGCTGACCGGATCGAGGCGAGCCGCCCGACGCGCTGGGAAATAGCTGACCACCGCCGACAGAGTCAGCACCAGCAGGCACATCGCGGCCCCAACGCCGCCGTCGGCCACGTTCAGCCCAAATAGCAGGCTCGACGCCACCCAACCGCCCGCTACCGCCAATGCCACTCCCGCACAGACCCCGGGGATCGCCATGCGCAGTCCGTCCCTGACGACCATCCGCACCACATTGGCCGGCGCCGCTCCAATCGCGATGCGAATGCCGATCTCGTTGGTGCGCTGGTTGATGGTGTAGGCCATTACACCGTACAGTCCCAACAGCGCCAGCAGCACGGATAGCCCGCCCAGGAGGGAGAGGAAGCTGGCGGCCACCAGTTCCATGAAGTACGATGCGCCGATGAACTGGGTCATCGGCAGGATGCCGCTGAAACCGATGCCGCCTTCCACGCTCTCCAGTTCGCGCTGCACCGGTTGCACCATGGCCTCGGGGTCGGCCACCGTCCGGATGGTAAAGGTGAAGTTGGACCAAGTGGAGAAATGCTGGGCGACGGGCGGGTAGAACAAGGGGACGGGCGCTTCCACCATGCGGCGGTACTTGGCGTTTTTCACCACGCCTACGATGGTGATCCACTTGCCCCAGGTGTCAAACCGGCGGCCCACGGCGTCCACGCCCGGGTAGAACCGTTGCGCGAAGGCTTCGTTGACAACGGCCACAGGCAGGGAGTTGCGATCGTCGCGGGCGTCCAGGAAGCGTCCCGCCACCAGCGGGATGCGCATGGTCTCGAAGTAGCCGGGTCCCACCACGATGCGGTGGATCAGCGTGTTTTCCCCGCGGCGGGGGATGTAGCCTTCCGCCTTGATCGTATCCCAGGCGCCATCGGCGAATCCGAGCGGAACGTAGTCCGACACCGTCGCGCCGGTGACGCCGGGAAGTTCCAGGAATCTTCGGCGCAGGCTGTCGAGCCGGGCGATGCACTCGTCGCCCTTGCAACCCGCCGAGGCGAGGTCCACGCTGGCCAGCAACAGTCTCTTGGGGTCGAAACCGGGCTGGACATTCCGCGCGCGTTCGAAGCTGCGCATGAACAATCCGGCGCCGATGAGGGCCACTACGGCCATCGAGACCTCGGATGCCACCAGCAGTCCCCGCAACCGCGCCGACCGGGGCCCGCCCGAGTTGCCGCGTCCGGATTGTCTCAAGGAGTCCTGAATGTCATATCGCGAGAATTGGAGTGCGGGCGCCAGTCCGCAGAACACGGTGGTGAGCGCGCAAAGCCCGATCGTGAACAGGACGGCGGTGGCATCCAACCGCAAGTCGATGCCGGCCGGCAAATCGCTGGCCGGCATCAGGAACTTGATGGAGTCGCTCATCCAACTGGCAGCGAGCAGTCCCAGCGCGGCTCCGGCGGCGGAAAGCAGCAGGCTCTCGGCCATCAACTGCCGGATCAGGCGTCCCCGGCTGGCGCCGAGACTCAACCGTACTCCGAATTCCTTGTGGCGGCTGGCTGCACGCGCGAGCAGCAGATTCCCCACATTGGCGCACACGATGAGCAGCACCATAGCAGTGATGCCGAGCAGGACCTTGAGCACAGGACCCAGAACGTCGGGAGCGCCCTCGGGCGAATGCGGCAGTGAGAAGGCAGCCGCCCCGATTCCTTCGTTGGTGCGCGGATATTCGCGCGCCAGGTGCTGCGCGATGCCGGCAACCTCCGCGTTGGCCTGAGCGGGAGTGAACCCCGGCTTCAGGCGACCCGTGATGTTCACCGGCCGGTTTCCCCGATCGTCCATCCACTTGGAATCGCCGCCGCCCGCCAACTGGGCTTCCATGACAATCGGGATCCAATACTCGATGATCAGTCCGGGGAACGCTCCGTGAAAGCTAGCCGGGACCACCCCGATCACGTGGTAAGGCCGACGGTTCACCTGGATGTTCCGACCTATGACGGATGGATCGGCCCGGAAGCGGCTGCGCCACGCGGATTCGCCGATCACGATCACTGGAGCCCCGCCAGGCCCGGCGTTTATTTCTTCGGCCGAAAACGTGCGGCCCAGTATGGGTTTGACGCCGAGCACGTCGAAGAACTCGCCGCCGACCGTCTGACCCCAGACCCTTTCCATTTTCGGAGGTTCGCCGAGATACAGCGGACGTTGTACGAAGGCGGTGGCGCCGGACAGAGTGGTAGCGCGCTGCCGGATGTCGCGCAAGTCGGGATAGGAAGAGTTAATCGGATGGCCATCCGCGCCAAGCGATTTGATGATGACGAGGCTGGAACCGTCGGTCACACCGGGTAGCGGGTTGAATAAGACAGCCTGCAACCAGCCAAACACGGTTGCATTCACGGCGATCCCGAGAGCGATGGAAAGAACCGCCACCAAGGTGAAGACCTTGTTGCGCATCAGGGTCCGGATTCCGAATCGTAGGTCCTGCAGCGAGCTGTTCATGACTGGCTCGAAACAGGTGGATGCAATCCGAGTGCCAGCCACGATAGCCTGTTTTGCGCGGACTCAGTTACGATGGGTGACCGCTTGTGGGACAGCGATTCTCGCCGCTGGCACTGTAGCCCGAGTTCACGCTGAGATATGGTGAAATTAGCTATGCGGATTTTGGTCGTCGAAGACGAAAAGCGGATCGCGGATTTCCTGTCCCGCGGCATCGAGAGCGCCGGCTACGCCGTTGACATGGCGGGAACGGGATCCACCGCGTTAGACCTGGTGCACGCAACCGAGTACGACCTCATCATTCTCGACCTCGGCCTTCCCGACATGGACGGCCTCCAGGTTCTCCAGAAAGTTCGGAATCGGAAGACGAGTCCGCCGGTGCTGATTCTCAGCGCACGCGACGCCGTGGACGATCGCGTGAAAGGCCTCGAAGTCGGCGCTGACGATTATCTCGTCAAACCGTTCGCCTTCGTCGAACTGCTCGCCCGCGTGCGCGCCCTGCTGCGGCGCGGCCAGCCAACCCCCGAGCGTCTCCAGGTAGGCGATCTCTCGCTCGATTGCATCCGCCGGAAGGTGACGCGCGGCGGAGAGAACATCGAACTCGCCCCCAAAGAGTTCAGCATTCTCGAATACCTGATGCGCAACCGGGGCCGTCCGCTCAGCCGGACCATGATCGTGGAACACGTGTGGGACATGGACTATGACGGCCTCACCAACATCGTGGACGTCTACATCCGCCACCTCCGCAGCAAGATTGACGACCGGTTCCCCGCCAAGATGATCCAGACGGTGCGCGGCATCGGCTACATGCTCGACCTGCCCGATCCCGCCAACCACAAATTTGAAACCGTGAGCGACGGGCTCACGCCGGATTGATGGGAGGGTGGTCATCAAATCGATTCGCGATCAACTGAGCGGCCTGCAGTTTGTCCGCAGCCTGCGGTTCCGGCTGGCGGTGGGCTATCTGTTGTTCTTCACGCTTATGCTGACCGCGATCGGAGTGCTGTTCCACCAGAACCTCAGCTCAATCCTGTATGACCAGGTGGCCACGGCGCTCGAGGAGGAATGGGGCGCGAGCAAGGGATACCTACGCATCGAACACCAGCGCGGAGTCTGGTACTACGACCGGTTCGACCCCGAGGAATCGCTGATTGTCAGCCGCATCCAGCGGGTGGAATTGCTGGTGGATTCGGAAGGCCATTTGCTCGAAGTGTCCCCTATCTATCGCACTCTCGGAATCGACAGCCTTGACCACATCAAGCAGGTGCTCTCTTCCAACACCCCCGTCCTGGTCACCCGTGAGGACGAGCATGGAACGCCGTTTCTCATCCGCCAGGGATCGGTTCCGGACGAGCATCACCGATTGTATTTTTTGGCCATTGGGCGGTCATTGGGCGAAACCGACCGGATCGTGGAAACCTTCACCTGGCGATACTTCGCCATTATGCCGCTGCTCATCGTGCTCTCGGGCGCTCTTGGTTGGGCGCTGGCGGGCCGCGCCCTGCAACCCGTGAACGCCCTGGCTCAAACGGCGCACAAAATTACCAGTTCTAACCTGACCGTGAGCATCCCGCTGCGCAACGCGGGAGACGAACTCGATGAGCTGATTGAGGCATTCAACCGGATGATGAAGCGCCTGAATCTCTCGTTTGAGCAGATCCGGCAGTTTTCCACCGATGTCTCGCACGAGCTGCGCACACCGTTGACGGCGATCCGGGGACAACTGGAGGTGGCGCTATTCACAGCGAAGACAACGGAACAGTACCAGGAAGCCATGGTGAATGCCCTGCAGGATGTGGAGCAGCTGTCCAACATCGTACGCGCGCTGCTGCTGCTCTCTCAGGCCGAATCCGGTCAACTCATTCTGCAGATGGCGCCGGTGAATCTGACCCGGGTCCTCGAGGACATGGCCGAGCAGTACCAGATTCCAGCCGAGGCAGCCGGCCTTCAACTCGCCAGTGAACTCGAACCCGACTGCCTGGTGCTCGCCGATAAGACCCAGATGGAGCGCCTGGTTTCGAATCTGCTTTCGAACTCCATCAAGTACACCCAGGAGGGCGGCAAGGTGAGCTTGTCCGTCCGGCGGGATCCCGCCGCGGAGCCCGATCCAGCGAATGGTGCTGGCCGCCCGCCCTCGGGTTGGGTTCGTTTGGTTGTGGAAGACACTGGTATTGGGATTCCGGCCGCGCAATTGGCGCACATCTTCGACCGGTTCTACCGGGTACGTTCCTCCAAGACGAACCAGGTGCACGGCCTGGGGCTGGGACTGAGTTTTGTTTCCTGGATCGTACAGGCCCACAAAGGGCGCATCCACGTGGACAGCAAGGAAGGCGAGGGGTCCCGCTTTACGGTACTGCTTCCGGCGGCTGAGGCCAGGGCCAACCGTCCGGCACCGTCCATGGCGCTGACGGAATCCTCGTAGCCGTCTCGCCTGTCCGGATACAATGAAAGAAGCATGAGCCTGGCCATAGAGGAACGCGAGCGCGAAGGCGTCAAGATACTGGACTTGAACGGTCGTCTTACGGTGGGACCTCCCGCCGGTCAGTTGCGGGAGAAGATCACCGGGTTACTGGCTGCGCGGCTGCAACCGGATCGTCCTGAACTTGTCCGAGGTCGATTATATCGACAGTACCGGACTCGGGACACTGGTCATCTGCTTTACCAGCCTGCAGAAGGCCAAGGGCAATCTGCGGCTGTGCAACCTGAACCGCCGGAACCTCGAACTGCTGGTTCTCACCAAGCTGAGCACCGTCTTCGAGCTGTACAACGACGAGCAGGACGCTGTGAACAGCTTCTTCCCGAACCGCGAGATCAAGCACTTCGATATTTTGAGCTTCGTGCAAGACCAGGACGAGAGCTAAACACTCCCTAACGGTCGTGGCTCGGTTAACAGAGCCGCGCACGTTAGTAAGCGGCCTAGACGTCCGCCAGGTGCTCTAGCTCACCCTTGCTGTCGCCCAGTGCCTCGGTCCGCACGCCCATGTGGTCGAGGATAGTCACGAACAGGTTGGTCATCGGCGTATCCTTCGGATACCGCACGTGGCGTGCGGGCCGGATCAGGCCGCACGCGCCACCGGCAATGATCGCCGGCAGATCGGCGTGATCGTGGCGGTTTCCGTCGCTCAGCCCGCTTCCGTACAGCACCAGCGAATGGTCCAGCAGCGTGCCGTCGCCATCCGGAATCGACTTCAATTTGCCGATGAAATACGCGAATTGCTCCAGGTGGTAACAGTTGATCTGGGCCACCTTCTCGATCATCTCGGCCTGGTTGCGGTGGTGCGTCAGAGGATGGTGGGAATCCGAAATGCCGATCTCGCGATACGCGCGATTGCTGCCTTCGCGGCCCATCATGAACGTGATCACGCGCGTCGAGTCGGTCTGCAGAGCCGCCGCCTGCAGGTCGAACATCAGGCGGGCGTGCTCCGCATAGTCCACCGGAATGCCGTCGGGCTTGTCCATGGTGGGCGTGATCTGCCGGTTGTTCGATTCGGCCACCTCGATGCGGCGTTCGAGTTCGCGCACCGAGGTCAGATACTCATCCATCTTGCGGCGGTCCGTGGCGCCGAGTCCCGATTGCAGCCGTTTGGCGTCGCCCATCACGAAATCGAGAATGCTCCGGTTGTAGCGGGTCCTTCGGGCCGCGGTGGCCGGATCGTCGTCGCCGGTGCCAAACAAGCGCTCAAAAACCGCGCGCGGGTTGACCTCCGGCGGATTCGGCGAGGTCGGGGTGCGCCACGAAATGCTGTTGGAATAGGCGCAGCTGTAGCCCGAATCGCAATTGCCCACCAGCCGGCCGTCCTCACAGCCGAGTTCGAGCGAGGCGAACCGCGTCGCTTCGCCCACATTCTGAGCAGCCACCTGATCGAGCGAAACGCCATTGTTGATGTCGGCGCCCGATGTCTTGCGCGGGTGTGCTCCGGTAAGGAAGCTGGCGGCTGCGCGCGCGTGATCGCCCGGGCCGTCGCCGAGTGCCCGGCCGTTGTTGTGGGTCAGGCCGGACAGCACCAGCAGACGGTCGCGATACGGCGCCAGCGGCTTCAGAATGCGGGTGAATTCGAAGTCCGGGCCCTCACTCGCGGGAGTCCAGTCCTTCATGACGATGCCGTTCGGAACGTAGGAGATCGCCAGCCGCACGGGAGCCTTCGCGCCGGTTGAAGCGAACGCCGGTGTCATGGCGTCGAGCAGCGGGAGCGCAACCGAAGCACCCAGCCCCCTCAGGAACGTTCGTCGCTCGATATGCTTCTTCGTGATCATCGTTGAGTATCTCCCCGGCGCATCTGGAACGGCATGCTGTTCACGATTCCCATCACCAGGGACGAGAACCGGTAATCGTTGGCGGCGAGCTTCGTGGTGATCGCATCCACAGTGCGTTTGTCGTAGCGCTCCAGGCCGCGGCCCAGCGCGTAGGTCAGCATCTTCTCGGTCAGGCAGCGCGCGAAAGCATCCCGGTCCGCCATCAGGATCGTTTTCAATTCGGCGGGACTCCGAAAGCTCTTGCCGTTCGGCAGAACACCGCTGGTGTCGATCGGGAATTTGCCGTCCACGGTGCGCCAGCGGCCGATGGCGTCGTAGTTCTCCAGCCCGAATCCGAGCGGATCCATCTTCGAGTGGCACGATGCGCAGGTGGCGTTGGCCCGGTGTTCCTCGAGCTGCTGCCGCAGGCTCTTCTTGTCGCCCCCACCGGAAGCGTCCAGGCTGGGGACGTTCGGCGGCGGTGGCGGAGGCGGTGCGTTCAGGATGTTCTCGAGGATGAACTTGCCGCGGATCACGGGGGACGTGCGCGTGGGATAGGATGACACCGTGAGCACGCTGGCCTGCGTCAGCACGCCGCTGCGCTCAGCCCCGTCCAACTCCACGCGCCGGAATTCGGGACCTTTCACGCCATCAATTCCGTAGTGCTTGGCCAAACGCTCGTTGAGGAAGGTGTAGCGCGCGTCGATGAAATCCAGAATGCTGCGGTCTTCATGGACAATCGACTCGAAAAACAGCTGCGTTTCGCGCCTCATCGCGGTGCGGAGTTCTTTGTCGAAGGCGGGGAAACGGTCGGGATCCGGCTGGATCGATTCAAGATTGCGCAGCTCCAGCCACTGTCCGGCGAAGTTGTCCACTAGCGCGGAGGCCTTCGGGTCCAGCATCATGCGCCTCACCTGGGCTTCCAGCGCCGCGGGCTTCCGCAGTTGGTTCGAGGCCGGCGGCTTTGAACAGGGTCTCGTCCGGCGCGCTGCTCCACAGGAAGTAGGAGAGGCGCGTCGCGAGTTCGAACTCGTTGATGCGGTGCGATGCTTTCGGATCGTCCGGCTTGGCGTCCCGCTCCACGCGGAACAGGAACTCCGGCGAGACCAGCAGCGCCTGGAGCGGCACCCGCATGGCGCGCTCGAACGAATCGCCGTCGGCCCGCGCCATCTCGAAGAAGCGCTGATAAGGGGCCACTTCCGCTTCGGTCACCGGACGGCGGAAGGCGCGGCGGGCCAGGTCTGACAGGATCAGCCGTGCGCACTCGGGCTGGTGCGCTCCCTCGGAGTGGCCGCAGATGAAAATGCGCTCGTGGCTCGGCGGCGGGGGCACGGGCGACGGATTGAAAGGACCGCGAATCTCGAAGCTGTCGATGCGGAAAGTGACCGGACCGCCTTCGACCGTCGCGGTTAGCTTCGCCTTCAGTGTGTGGTCGCCGGGAGCGAGTTTCAGGTGATGGTCAAAGCCCCGGGGGTGGTCCGCCGCTGGGTTCACGTCGTATCCGGCCGTCTCCTTGCCATCCACGGTCAGGGTCAGCCGCAGCATCTTGCCGGCCTTGATTGACTGGCCGGCAACGGCGGTACGGATATCGTATTCGCCTTCGAATCGAATCGGGTGCTCGGCGGTGAACTCGGCGGGTTGCGGCGGGTGGTCCGGTGCACGGTGGCGTTCCAGGGTCGGCTTGGGAGCCGCTTGGGACGGGATAGCCCGGCGCGCGATCTGCTCGGCCGCAGCCATGTACTTTTCCATCAGGACCGGCGAAAGCGACAGCACATCGCCGATGTTGTCGAAGCCGTAACCGGAATCGTCGGGCGGAAAATCCGCGGCTGGCTGGAATGAGACGGCCAGCAGATCGCGGACGGTGTTGTTGTACTCGACGCGATTCAGGCGGCGGGCTGTCACGCGGCCGGGGTCGGGCGGCGCCTTGCGGTCCGCGTGTGCGAACTGGGAATCCAGCCAGGTGGTGAATGCCGTCTTGCTCGCTTCGTCAGGTCGGGGAAGCCCCTTGGGAGGCATGGATCCTTCGCCGACCTTGGCTGCGACGCGCTCCCATAAGCCGCGGTCCTTGGTGGCGACATCGGCCGGGCGGCGCGATTCGAGATCGACATCGGCGGTTTTCGTCCTGGCGTTGTGGCAACCGATGCAGTTCTTCTTGACGAACGGCTCGACTGTGCTCGAGAACGACCCGGTGGCGGCCTGACACACACCGATAGCCACTACAAATATAGATAGGCGCCCAGTCTTCAAATCCCAGTCCTAAAGTTAGCTTACATGTTTGGGCGGGCAATGGTCCATACCGGGGATTTGGTACCCTGTCCATCGTGAGCGAACTCAGCCGAATCGGCGTGGCCATCGATTCCGACCTGCTTGAAAAATTCGACCAGTTGATCGCCAGCCGGGGATACACGAACCGGTCCGAAGCGTTCCGCGATATGATTCGCGACGAGTTGGTGACCACCACTTCGGAGGATCCGGCGAGTGAAGTGGTGGGCAGCGTGACCCTGGTTTACGATCACCACGTCCGTATGCTGAGCGACAAGTTGACCGACATGCAGCACGCCCACTATCATCAGATCCTTTCCACTCTGCACGTCCATCTCGATCACGATAACTGTCTGGAAGTATTGGTGTTACGCGGCCAGGCGGGGCAGGTGAAGAAAATTGCCGAAGCCCTCATCAGCACCAAGGGAGTGAAGCACGGCAGGCTGACCATAACCGCAACGGGGAGCGAACTGTGATCGTCGGAACGGGGATCGATATTTGTGAGGTGCCCAGGATCCGGCGCTCGATCGAGCGGTTCGGGCAGAAGTTCGTGGACCGGATTTATACGGCGCGTGAGATCGCTTATGTAGAGCGGAAGGCCAACAAGTACGAACGCTACGCGGCCCGATTCGCGGCCAAGGAAGCGGGCATGAAAGCGATCGGCACCGGGTGGCGCGGCGGCATCACCTGGCACGATTTCGAAGTCACCAACATGCGGTCAGGAAAACCGACGCTGGCATTTCACGGGGTGGCGGCGAAAGTGGCGGCCCATTTGGGTGTAAAGAACGTATCTTTGTCGCTTACGCACACGTCCGAACAGGGCATGGCTTTCGTCGTTCTAGAAGCGGATTAAGTTCTCGAACACAGTGCGGAGCAATTGCGCAGCCATTTCCTATTCGGTATCCTGTAATGGAACCGGGTATTCACCAGCCGTCCGAGGTGCGCGGTTGACATCAGACCGTGTGCTCTAGTAAGCTGTAAAGGTTTGCGAGTAATTCTTCTGCTCCAGTGCTACCGCCTCGTATGACGAGGTCCGGCCTGGGGCCGGTCCCGCTGTCCCGACGGATTCCAAGCCGGAGGGGTAAGGACTTGTCCGAAGCTGAAACCCTCGCTTTTTGAAACCGCGGAAGTGCTTTCGTGGTTTTGCATGCCGCCGTAGTGGTTGGACGGTGTTTATCGCCTGTTTGATCGCGCGGACAGAATCGATTATTTCCAGGCCGGTAAGGCCGCTTTGTAACAGGAAACTCAGGAAGGAATTGCGTGCCGACGTTTAACCAACTCGTGCGAAAAGGGCGCAAAACGCCACGCTATAAAACAGCCAGCCCCGCGTTGCAGGCTTGTCCGCAGCGCCGTGGCGTGTGCACGCGCGTTTATACGACAACGCCCAAGAAGCCGAATTCGGCTCTTCGCAAGGTCGCCCGCGTGCGCCTCACTAACGGGATCGAAGTCACGACGTACATCCCCGGTGTAGGCCACAACCTGCAGGAGCACTCGATCGTGCTCATCCGCGGCGGCCGTGTAAAGGATCTGCCCGGTGTTCGATATCACGTGGTCCGCGGCACGCTGGATGCCGCCGGAGTGACCGGCCGCTTGCAGGGCCGTTCGAAGTACGGCGCCAAGCGTCCCAAGGGCGGCGGCAAGTAGGAAAGGAAAGTAGACGATGCCTCGGAGACGACGACCCGAACCCAAAGAGATTCTTCCCGATCCCGTTTACAACTCGACTCTGGCCGAGAAGTTTGTGAACTCGATGATGTGGGATGGCAAGAAGCAGACCGCGCAGAAGATTTTCTATGGCGCGATGGACATCATCCGCGAACGCTCCAACGACGATCCGTTGAAGATCTTCAAGAAGGCCGTGGAGAACGCGAAGCCGCTGCTCGAAGTGAAGACGCGGCGGGTGGGCGGCGCGAACTACCAGGTGCCTGTCGAAGTGCCGCAGAACCGGCGAACCAGTCTGGCGCTGCGCTGGATCATCGGCAACGCCCGCTCCCGTCCGGAGAAGGGCATGCACGAAAAGTTGGCCAACGAATTGAACGACGCCTCCAACCTGCGTGGCGGCGCGGTGAAGAAGAAGGACGACGTCCACCGCATGGCGGAGGCCAACAAGGCCTTTGCTCACTACCGCTGGTAGTGGCGAGTGACGAGTGATTAGTGGCGAGTGGCAAGCCGCCCGCCGGTATGACATGAGCGAGGGAGGAACGAAAGGAAAGGTGAAGGGACGGAAGCTGACTAGCCACTAGTCACTCGCCACTCGCCACTGTTGTTATGGCACGCACGGTACCACTCGAGAGCATGCGAAACATCGGCATCATGGCCCACATTGATGCCGGTAAGACCACCACTACGGAACGCATTCTGTACTACACCGGCAGGACACACAAGATCGGTGAGGTCCACGAGGGTACCGCCACCATGGATTGGATGGAGCAGGAGCAGGAGCGTGGCATTACCATCACCTCCGCCGCTACCACCTGTGAATGGCGCGACATCCAGATCAACATTATCGACACTCCCGGCCACGTCGACTTCACCGCTGAAGTGGAGCGCAGCCTGCGCGTGCTCGACGGCGCTGTCGCCGTGTTCGATGCCGTCGCCGGCGTGCAGCCCCAGTCGGAGACCGTGTGGCGTCAGGCCGACAAGTACGAGGTTCCGCGAATCTGCTTCATCAACAAGATGGACCGCATGGGAGCCGACTTCTTCCATTCCATCGAAACCATTGTGGACCGTTTGAACGCGCGTCCCGTGCCGATCCAGATTCCAGTCGGGGCGGAAGACCAGTTCAAGGGCGTGATCGACCTGGTGAAGATGCGCGCGCGCATCTGGCGCGACGAAACTCTCGGCGCGAAGTTCGACGATGTGGACATCCCCGAAGATCTGCTCGATCAGGCGAAAGAATACCGCGAGCACATGATCGAGGCGGTCAGCGAGTTCGACGATCAGCTGTTCGAGAAGTTCGTCGAAGGCAAGCCGCTCACCGAAGAAGAAGTAATGGCCGGCCTGCGCAAGGCCACCATCGCCCAGAAGATTTTCCCGGTCATTTGCGGTTCGGCCTTCAAGAACAAAGGTGTCCAGAACATGCTGGACGCGGTAGTGGATTACCTCCCCTCGCCGCTCGAGGTTCCGCCGGTTGTCGGAATGAATCCGGACAATCCGGAAGAACAGCTGGTTCGCAAGCCTGACGACTCGGCTCCGTTCGCGGCGCTGGTCTTCAAGATCATGACGGACCCCTTCGTCGGGCAGCTCGCATTCATCCGGGTGTATTCGGGCAAGCTGAATGCCGGCGAGTCGATTTACAACATTGCCAAGGGCCGCCGGGAGCGGGTTGGCCGCCTGGTGAAGATGCACGCCAACAAGCGCGAGGAGATCACTGAGATCCTTGCCGGCGACATCTGCGCCGCGGTGGGTTTGAAGAACGTGGTGACGGGCGATACGATTTGCGACGAGAAGCATCCGGTCCTGCTCGAATCCATCGACTTCCCCGCGCCGGTGATCCAGTTGGCCATCGAGCCGAAGACCAAGGCCGACCAGGAAAAGCTGGGCATGGCGATCCAGAAACTGGTGCAGGAAGATCCGACCCTCAAGGTATCCACGGATCCCGAGACCGGGCAAACGATCATCGCCGGAATGGGCGAACTGCACCTTGAAATCATCGTCGACCGCATGCAGCGGGAGTTCGGTGTGGGCGCCAACGTCGGCAAGCCGCAGGTGGCCTATCGCGAGACCATCCGGGCCACGGCCGAAGCTGACCACACGCACAAGAAGCAGACAGGCGGCAGCGGACAGTACGCGCGCACCAAGCTTCGCGTGTCTCCGCAGCCGGGCAAGGGTTACGAGTTCGAGAATAAAGTGGTGGGCGGTTCGATCCCCAGGGAATTCATCACCGCCGTGGAAAAGGGTGTGGTGGAGGCGCTCGAAGGCGGCGTCCTCGCTGGATACCCGATGGTGGACGTGAAGGTAGTGGTTTTCGACGGCGATTATCACGAAGTGGACTCGTCGGAAATGGCCTTCAAGATCTGCAGTTCGATTTGCTTCAAGGAAGCGGCACGCAAGGCCAGGCCCGTGCTCCTCGAGCCCGTTATGCGGGTGGAAGTTGTGGTTCCCGAAGAGTACATGGGATCGGTGAACGGCGACCTGATTTCGCGGCGCGGGCGGCTGGAAGGCACGGAAATCCGTGGCACGACCCACCTGGTGAAGTCGATGGTGCCGCTCAGCGAAATGTTCGGTTACGCCACGGAGTTGCGCTCCAGAACGCAGGGCCGCGGCAGTTTCACGATGCACTTCGGCCAGTACGAAGAGGTTCCGAAGAACATCGCGGAAGAGATCGTAACTCGGGTTCAGGGTAAGGTGAGCAGGTAGGCGCGAGGGCTCGGATAGCTAAGGAGATTCGAATTCATGGCGAAAGAGAAATTTGACCGCAGTAAGCCGCACGTAAATATCGGGACGATCGGGCACATCGATCACGGCAAGACGACGCTGACCGCCGCGATCACGAAGGTGCTGGGCAAGTACAACCCGAAAGTGAAGTTCCGCAGCTTCGATTCGATCGACAACGCGCCGGAAGAGAAGGCGCGCGGTATCACGATCGCGGTAGCGCACATCGAATACGAGACGGCCAAACGGCACTACGCGCACGTGGATTGCCCGGGACACGCCGACTACATCAAGAACATGATCACCGGCGCGGCGCAGATGGACGGGGCGATCCTGGTGGTGGCGGCCACCGACGGCCCCATGCCGCAAACCCGTGAGCACGTTCTGCTGGCCCGCCAGGTGGGCGTTCCGCACATCGTGGTGGCGCTGAACAAAGTGGACGCGGTGGACGATCCGGAGTTGCTGGAACTGGTGGAGCTGGAAGTTCGCGAACTGCTGTCGAGCTATCAGTTCCCGGGCGACACGCTGCCGGTGGTGCGGGTGAGCGCGCTGGGCGCGCTGAACGGCGAGCCGCAGTGGGAAAAGACGGTGGACGAGCTGATGGAAGCGGTGGACAATTACGTCCCGCTGCCGGAGCGGCTGATCGACAAGCCGTTCATCATGCCGATTGAGGACATTTTCTCGATTCAGGGCCGCGGCACGGTGGTGACCGGCCGCATCGAGCGCGGCATCTGCAAAGTGAACGAGGAAATGGAAATCGTCGGATTCGCGCCGACGCGCAAGACGGTGGTGACGGGCGTGGAGATGTTCAAGAAGCTGCTCGACGAAGGCCGGGCGGGCGACAACGTGGGTCTGCTGCTGCGCGGCATCGCCAAGGAAGACGTGGAGCGCGGGCAGGTCGTGGCCAAACCGGGCTCGATCACGCCGCACAAGAAGTTCAAGGGCGAAGTATACGTATTGAGCAAAGAAGAGGGTGGGCGGCACACGCCGTTCTTCAAGGGCTACCGGCCGCAGTTCTACTTCCGCACGACGGACGTGACGGGCGTGGCACAGCTGCCGGAAGGCATGGAGATGGTGATGCCGGGCGACAACGTGAACCTGGAAGTGGAGCTGATCACGCCTATCGCCATGGACAAGGGCCTGCGGTTCGCTATCCGCGAGGGCGGACGCACGGTGGGCGCCGGTACGGTTACGGAGATTTTGGAATAGTTGTCAGTTCAAAGTTGTCAGTTGTCAGTCCGCATACTCGCGGCCGGCAACTGACAACTGACTACTGACAACTGACCACTAGGAAAGCAATGAGCAGCAGCCTTAGAGAGCGCATTCGAATTCGGTTAAAGGCCTACGATCATCGGGTCCTCGATCAATCGACGACCGAGATCGTGGACACGGCCAAGCGTACCGGCGCGCAAATTGCCGGCCCCATCCCGCTGCCCACCATGCGGAACCGCTACACGGTTTTGCGATCGCCGCACGTGGACAAGAAGTCGCGGGAGCAGTTTGAGATCCGCACGCACAAGCGCCTGCTCGACATTCTCGAGCCGACGCAGGACACCGTGGATGCGTTGATGAAGCTCGATCTACCGGCCGGCGTGGACGTCGAGATCAAGGCTTTTGGAAAGAGCAAGTAAGCAGTGACGAGTGGCAAGTGGCGAGTGGCGAGTGATCGCCCAGCCGCGGGGCACTCTGAAGAGGAAATGGTGACGCGAGGCCGGAAGCGAGTGGGGCGGGTTCTTAACTCGCCACTCGTCACTAACCACTCGCCACTCCCGAAGAGGTAAGCTATGGGCCCAGGAATTCTAGGCAAAAAGATCGGTATGACGCAGGTGTACCGCGCCAACGGCGAGGTGGTCCCTGTCACGCTGCTCAAGGCGGGTCCCTGCGTGGTGGTGCAGCGCAAGACTCCCACCGTGGACGGTTATGACGTGGTTCAGTTGGGCCTGGTGGAGTTCGCCAAGGCCGCGCGCACCACGAAACCCGTCGCAGGGCACGTGAAAAAGGCGGGCGCCGAAGGCGTGAAGTTCATGCGCGAAGTGCCGCTGAACGGCGGCGACTTGAAAATGGGTGACCGTATCCTTGTGGACCAGTTCAAGCCGGCCGACAAGGTTGACATCACCGGCGTGAGCAAAGGCCGGGGTTTTGCCGGCCTGGTGAAACGTCATCACTTCCGCGGCGGTCCCGAATCGCACGGTTCGATGTTCCACCGCGCTCCCGGTTCCATCGGCGCGTCCAGCTTCCCCTCCCGCGTGTTCCCCGGGATGAAGATGGCCGGACAGATGGGTACGGCCCGCGTGACGGTGCGCAACCTCGAGATCATCCAGGTGGACGCCGACGACAACGTTTTGATGGTGAAGGGCGCGGTTCCCGGACCGAACGGCGGTTACGTCGTGGTTCGCCCCGCTAAGAGGTAGGGGAGAGAGAGAATACGATGCCCAACGTACCTGTTTTTAACCTCAGTAACCAGACCGTGGGATCCATCGATCTGGCCGATGAAGTATTCGGCGCGACGGTCAACGATCATCTGCTGTATGAAGCGGTCCGGCATCATCTGGCCGGCGTGCGCGGCGGCAATGCGAAGACCAAGACGCGGCATGAAGTGGCCGGATCCGGCAAGAAGCTGTGGCGGCAGAAGGGTACCGGCCGCGCCCGCATGGGCTCCATCCGGTCGCCGCTGTGGCGCCATGGCGGCACCACCCATGGACCTCAACCGCGCGACTACAGCTATAAGCTGCCGCGCAAGATGCTGCTTGGCGCCCTGCGCAGCGCGCTGTCGGCGAAGCTGCGGGACGGCGAGTTGAAGATTGTGCAGGAGTTCTCGCTGGCCGACCACAAAACCAAAACGGTGGCGGGCACGCTGGCGGGCCTTGAAACGCGTAAGACCGTGCTGCTGGTTGAAGCCGTCGAGAACCGGAACCTGGAACTCGGCGCGCGCAATCTGCCCGGTGTGAAACTGGTGGCCCCCAAGGACGTGAACGTGTACGACCTGCTCGGACACGAGCGTGTGCTGGTGAGCGAGGCGGCGGCTCGCAGGCTGTCCGAGTCGCTGAAGTAAGAGGAACGGCAATGAGTGTATACGAGATCATCCGTCGGCCGATCGTGACCGAAAAGGGCGTCACCAAGAAGGATTCCGAACGCACCCTGTGCTTCGAAGTCGCTCCCGAAGCGAACAAGACGCAGGTGAAGGCGGCCGTCGAGCAGTTGTTCAAAATCAAGGTGGAGGAAGTCCGCACAGTGAGCAATACGGGCAAACTTCGCCGGCGCGGCAAATCCACCGGTTATCGCTCGGATTGGAAGAAGGCCTACATCCGTCTGAAGGCGGGTCAAAAGATCCCTGAGTACGGGGAAATTTAGAGGCCTGGGAATTATAGAGGCAAAGATCCGACATGCCCATTAAGTCATATCGTCCTACTACGCCGACCCGCCGTTTCACCACGGTGATCTCGCGCGAAGACATCACCAAGCAGACTCCCGAGAAGTCGCTGGTGGAAGGCAAGCAGCGCACCGGCGGCCGTACCAGCACGGGCCGGATTTCGAGCCGCTTTCGCGGGGGCGGGCACAAAGAAGCGTACCGCATCATCGATTTCAAGCGCGACAAGACGGGTATTCCGGCCAAGGTCGCGGCCATCGAGTACGACCCGAATCGCAGCGCCCGCATCGCGCTGCTGAACTACGCCGATGGAGAGAAGCGCTATATCGTTTGTCCGGCGGGGCTGACGGTGGGACGCACGGTGTCCTCCGGCCCGCAAGCCGACATCCTGGTGGGCAACGCGCTTCCGCTCAAGAACATCCCGGCCGGTACCGTGGTGCACAACATCGAGCTGCGGCCCGGCAAGGGCGCGCAGATGGCGCGATCGGCGGGAACGCAGGCCCAGCTGGTCTCTCGCGAAACCGAATACGCGCTGTTGAAGCTGCCCTCGGGCGAAATTCGCCGGGTGCACGTAGACTGCATGGCCACCATCGGCCAGGTAGGCAACGTGGATCACGAAAACACGAGCGCGGGCAAGGCGGGCCGTACCCGCTGGCTGGGCCGGAAGCCGCATAACCGCGGCGTCACGATGAATCCGGTGGACCACCCGCACGGTGGCGGCGAAGGCAAGACCTCGGGCGGACGGCACCCGGTTACTCCGTGGGGCCAGCCCACACGCGGATTCAAGACCCGGAACAATAAGCGGACCGACAAGTGGATTGTCACCCGCAAGAGTAAGAAGAGGTAGCGGAACATGTCACGATCACTCAAAAAAGGACCGTTCACCGACGACCACCTGACCATCAAGGTGGCAGCAATGAACGAGAAGAACGAGAAGAAGGTGGTCCGCACCTGGTCGCGCCGTTCGACGATCATTCCCGACTTCATCGGGCACACGCTCGCGGTTCACAACGGGAAGAAGTTCATTCCGGTGTACGTGACCGAGAACATGGTGGGCCACAAACTCGGCGAGTTCTCACCCACGCGGACCTTTAAGGGACACGCGGCGAAGGCTACCGAAAAGGGAGGCAAGCCGGCCTAGTGACCGGCGACGAGCGGCACTCGCTGCTCGCCACTAGCCACTAGCCACTTGGAGCGAAGCGATATGCAAGCGAAAGCGGAAGCCAGATACATTCGGATCTCGCCGCAGAAGGCGCGCCTGGTGGTGGACCTGATTCGCGGACAGCGTGCCGGGGAAGCCATCACCATCCTGAAGACCACCAACAAGCGGATTGCGCCGACGGTCGAGAAGGTGTTGCGTTCGGCGATTGCCAATGCCGAAAACCGGAACAACGACGTCGATGTCGACGCGTTGATCGTGACGGCGGCCTACGTGAACGAAGGGCCGCGCCAGAAGCGGATCCGTCCGGCTCCGATGGGCCGGGCCTATCGTTATCAGCGGCGGACCTCACACATCGTGGTCGCGGTCGGAGACAAGGAAAAGTAGCGGATGGGACAGAAAACACACCCTTACGGTTTCAGGCTGGGCGTCACGAAGACGTGGCGGTCCCGCTGGTTCGCCAAGCAGGACTACTCGAAGCTCCTCAAAGAGGACCTCGACCTGAAGGATTCGCTGCGCGAGCGCCTGAAAGCGGCTGGCGTCAGCTCGATTGAGGTCGATCGCCCGGGCAACAAGCTTCGTGTCACGATCCGCACGTCCCGTCCGGGCATCATCATCGGACGCAAGGGCGCCGAGATCGAAAAGTTGAAGAGCGACCTGGCCAAGAAGACCGGCCGGGAAGTCTTCATCGACATTCAGGAAGTGCACAAGCCCGAACTCGACGCGCAGCTGGTGTCCGAGTCCATCGCGCTGCAGCTCGAGAAGCGCGTCGCCTTCCGCCGTGCCATGCGGAAAGCCGTCGATTCGGCTCTGCGTTTCGGCTGCAAGGGTATCAAGGTTCGCGTGTCTGGCCGCTTGAACGGCGCTGAAATCGCCCGAAGCGAATGGTATCTGCAGGGCCAGCTTCCGCTTCACACGCTGCGCGCCGACGTGGATTACGGTTTCACCGAGGCCTACACCACCTACGGCGTCATCGGGATCAAGTGCTGGACCTACAAGGGTGAAGTATTGGACGGCGGACGCCGTCTTGGTTTGCGTACCGAACCCGAGCCGCGGCGCCGCGACCGTCGTGAGCGCAGTGACAGGCCCGACCGCGGCGAGCGTCGCGATCGCGGGCATGGGCCGGAGCGTAGTGAACGTCCGACGCCGCCTCCGGTGCAAGCCGCCGGCGAGCACGGTGCGGTTCAGGCGCCTCCGGGTGAGCTGCCTTCGCGCGCCGGCGCGCCCATCCTGCCGCCGATGGCGCCTCCCGCTCCCGCGTGGAAGCAGGAAGCCCGGCAGGAACCCGCGGCCGAACCGGAGAAGGATAAGGAATAGTGGTGGTCGGTTGTCGGCTGACAACTGATAACCGACAACTGACAACTAGGAGAATTAGCCATGTTGATGCCCAAGAAGGTCAAATACAGGAAACAGCAACGTGGGCGTATGGCCGGAAAGGCCTGGCGGGGTTCATCGCTGTCGTTCGGCGACTTCGGCCTGAAAGCCATGGAGTGCGGCTGGGTAACGGACCGGCAGATCGAAGCCGCCCGTATCGCCATGACCCGCTCCATCAAGCGTGGCGGGAAGGTCTGGGTGCGTTTGTTCCCCGACAAGCCGATCACCAAGAAGCCCGCTGAAACCCGTATGGGTAAGGGCAAGGGCGCTCCGGAACAGTGGGTGGTGGTCATCCGTCCGGGCAAGATCATGTTCGAGATGGAAGGCGTGTCGTTCGAGGTTGCCTCCGAGGCATTGCGCCTGGCCGCCCAGAAGCTGCCGATTCCGACCAAGATCGTGCGGCGGGTGGCGTAGGAGAGATTCTGATGAAAGCCGACAAAGTTCGCGAACTGGACGCCAACGAACTTCGCAACCAGGCCAAGGATGCCGCGGAGCAGATTTTCCGTCTCAAGTTCCAGATGTCGATGGGCCAGACCGACGGGCTCAAGAAGTACCGCCAGCTCAAGAAGGACCGGGCGCGCATGCTGACCGTCCTGAATGAGCGCGAAAAGAATCCGGCGGCGAATCCCGAGCCCGAGAAGAAATCGAAGAAGGGGAAGAAGTAGCGATGGCCGACGCAGCTGTAGTCACTCATAAGAACGAAAAGGTTGGCCAGGTGGTCTCCACCAAAATGGCCAAAACCATCGTGGTCGAGGTCAGCCGCCGTGTGCCCCACCCGCTCTACAAGCGCATTATCAGCAAGCGGAAACGCTTCTACGCGCACGACGAGCAGGGCCAGGCCCAGATGGGCGACGTGGTGCGCATCATCGAGAGCCGGCCGCTCAGCAAGCTGAAGCGGTGGACGCTGGGTGACGTGATCCGGAAAGCAGTACAGGTTACGGTGGAGCCGAGCGCTCTCGATCTGGTTCCCGAGCCGGTAAAGCAGGCGGGTGCCAAGAAAAAGAAGCGGGGGAAATAAGCCATGATCGGAATGCGAACCATGCTCGAGGTCGCCGATAACTCCGGCGCCCGAAAGCTCTCATGCATCCTTCCTCGCGGCGGCGACAAGGGCCTGCGCGCGGGACTGGGCGACATCGTCACCGCCGCGGTGAAGGAAGCCGCGCCCGATTCCGCTATCAAGAAAGGCAAGGTCGTCCGCTGCGTCATCGTACGAATGCGCAAGGAGACCCGGCGCAAGGACGGCACCTACATCCGGTTCGATTCGAATGCCGCGGTGCTGGTGAACGAACTCGGCGAGCCGGTGGGTACCCGCGTGTTCGGTCCGGTGGCGCGTGAGCTGCGCGACAAGAAATTCATGAAGATCGTATCGCTCGCTCCGGAGGTGATCTGATGGCGAAGACTCCGCAGCGCTACGCAAACGTGCCGAAGACCCCCATCAAGGTCAAAGTCAAGAAGGACGACATGGTGAAGGTCATTGCCGGCCGCGACAAGGGTAAGACCGGACGCGTGCTGAGCGTGGACCGCGCCAATGGCAAGGTGCTGGTGGAAGGCATTTCGATGGTGAAGCGCCACACCCGTCCCAATCCCCAGAAGCAGATCAAGGGCGGAATCGCCGAGCGTGAAAGCGCCATTGCGATTTCGAACGTGATGCTGGTGACCTCGGGCGGCATTCCCACCCGCGTCGGCTATCGCATCGAGGGCAGTGGAACGTCAGCCCACCGCGTCCGCGTGGCCAAAAAGGGTGGCGAGATTTTGGAGAAGCGAGGGTAGGCGAACATGGCAAGCAAGGATAACAAGGAAGCCAAGGCCACCAAGCCCGCCAAGGGCGGCAAAGCGGAAGCCAAGCCGGCTGCTGATTCGAAGGCAGCCGCGCCGAAAGCCGCCAGCAAGATCCCGGCCCGCCTGCGGGTACATTACCAGCAGACCGTCGTCGGCGCCCTGGTGAAGGAGTTCGGCTATAAAAACGCCAACGCCGTCCCGAAAGTCGAGAAGGTGTCGGTGAATATCGGGCTGGGTGAGGCCACTCAGAATCCGAAGCTGATGGACGGCGCGGTGAACGAACTGACTGCCATCGCCGGGCAGAGACCCGTGATCACCAAGGCCAAAAAGTCGATTGCAGCCTTCAAGCTGCGCGAGGGCATGTCGATCGGCTGCCGGGTGACGCTTCGCGGCGACCGTATGTACGAGTTCCTGGACCGGTTGATGAACGTTGCTCTGCCGCGTGTCCGCGACTTCCGCGGCGTCTCGACCAAGTCCTTCGACGGCCGCGGTAATTACACGCTGGGCGTCAAGGATCAACTGATTTTTCCCGAGATCGACTACAACAAAGTGGAGAAGGTCAAGGGCATGAACATCTGTATTACCACTACGGCCAAAACGGATGCCGAGGGCCGGTCACTGCTGAAGAACCTCGGCATGCCGTTCCGGCAATAGGGCGCGTTAGGGAGAATTCGAAGAGACTCACATGGCAACAACCGCCAAGATCGCACGTGATGAGAAGCTGCTCAAAGCGAAGCTTGCGAAAACACCGAAGCTGCAGTGCCGGCATCGTAACCGCTGTTTCCGCTGCGGACGCCCGCGCGGATATATCCGCAAGTTCGGCCTGTGCCGGATCTGTTTCCGGATGCTGGCGCTCGCGGGTGAGGTGCCCGGCGTGACCAAGGCGAGTTGGTAGGAAGAGAGGTGGAACGATGACGGATCCCGTTGCAGACATGCTGACTCGCGTTCGAAACGCGATCAATGCCCGCCACCCGAAGGTCGACGTACCGGCCTCGAAGCTGAAGACCGAGATTGCGCGGATACTCAGGGAAGAAGGGTTCATCATGAACTACAAGCTCACCGAAGAGGGAGCCAAGAAGTTCATCCGAATCTATCTCAAGTACACGCCTGGTAACGTCCCGGTGATCTCGCGCATCGAGCGCGTCTCACGTCCGGGCTGCCGGGTGTATGTAGGAAGCAAGGACGTGCCCCGCGTGCTGGGCGGTCTCGGAGTGAATATACTCACGACGCCGCGCGGCGTAATGAGCGGCGCCAGCGCCCGCAAGGAAGGCGTGGGCGGGGAAGTTCTCTGTCAGGTTTGGTAGCCGCAGCTAGTGGCGAGTGGCCAGTGGCGAGTGGCGAGTGATAGTCGGGTGGTTTGAGCGTCGGGTTGAGTCCCGGGGCAAAGAGATTCGGTGGGGGCGTGACGAAAAGGCGATAACTCGCCACTCGCCACTAGCCACTCGCCACTAAGGTTTAATATGTCACGTGTTGGAAAAAAGCCGATCCCGCTCCCCAAGGGAGTCAAACTGTCGATCGGCGAACAACTGCAGGTAGAAGGACCGAAGGGCAAGCTCTCGGTCCCCATTCCGAAGGGCATCACTTTGCGGGAGAACGCCGGTAATCTCGAACTGCTGCGCGATGGCGACAGCTACGCGGCGCTGCACGGTTTGACCCGCGCGCTCGCCGCCAACGCCATTCAGGGCGTGTCGACGGGCTTTACCCGGGAACTCGATATCGTCGGCATCGGTTACCGCGCCGACGTGAAGGGCCGCATCGCGACGTTCACCCTGGGCTATTCGCACTCGATCGAAGTGTTTCTGCCCCAGGGCGTCGACATGAGAGTCGATAAACAGACGCACCTGGTGCTCACCGGACACGACCGGCAGCTGCTGGGCCAGGTGGCGGCGAATATTCGCGCCCTGCGTCCGCCCGATCCGTATAAGAACAAGGGCGTCCGGTATACCGGCGAAGTGCTGCGCAAGAAGGTCGGCAAGACCGGCGCGGGAGGTAAGTAATGGCACGCGACAGCAAAGACGATATTCGCATAAGAATTCACAAGCGGATCCGCCAGCGCGTGTCCGGCGCCCCGGAGCGTCCGCGCCTGGCCGTGTTCCGCAGCCTCAAACATATCTCGGCCCAGATCATCGACGACCAGTCCGGACGCACGCTGGCGTCCGCCTCGTCGGTGCAGAAGTCGGCCGGAATCGGCAGCGGCGGAAACGTTGCCGGGGCCAAGCAAGTCGGCAAACTGCTGGCGCAGCGCGCCCAGGAAAAGGGAATCAAGAAGGTGGTCTTCGACCGCGGCGGATACCTGTATCATGGCCGCGTGAAGGCCCTGGCCGATGCGGCTCGAGAAGCTGGACTGGAGTTCTAACTGATGCCTGCTCACGTGATCAAAAAGGTCGATTCGAGCAATCTCAATCTCAAGGAGCACGTCGTCTCCATCAACCGCGTGACGAAGGTCGTCAAGGGCGGTAAGAACCTGAGCTTCTCGGCTCTGGTGGTGGTGGGCGATCCCGGCGCCAAGGTCGTCGGCTTCGGAACCGGGAAGGCCAAGGAAGTCCCGGCGGCCATCAAGAAGGGGATCGAGGCGGCCAAGAAGAATCTGCGCAAGATCAACGTTCTCGAAACCACCATTCTGCACCCGGTGCTTGGTCGTTTCGGAAGCGGTCTGGTGCTGCTCAAGCCGGCCCCCGAAGGAACCGGTGTCATCGCCGGCGGTCCGGTGCGCGCCGTCATCCAGGCCGTTGGCATTCCCAACGTGCTCACCAAGTCGATCGGTTCGCATAACCCTCACAACGTGGTGAAGGCGACCATCAACGCGCTCGAGCAGATCCGCGACAAGACGGCCGCGGCCGACCTCCGCGGTATCGCGGTGGACAAGCTCGACGCCTATACGCGTCCGGCGAAAGTGCAGCCCCAGGTATAAGGGATACGACAATGGCGGAAGGTACCATCAAAATCAAGCTGGTGCGCAGCCCGATCTGCTGCCCCGAAAAGCATAAGGCGATTGTGCGGTCGCTCGGTCTAAAGACGCTCAACCGGACTGTTACACGGCCGGACCGGCCGGAGTTTCGCGGCATGGTCAAGAAGGTGCCGCACCTGTTGGAAATCGTGGAAGGCTAAACACCATGGCGAATCTCAGCAATCTCCATCCTCCCGCTGGACAAAAGCAGAAGAATCAGCGCGTCGGCCAGGGCATGGGCTCCGGCCGCGGCAAGTATTCGGGCCGCGGCGCAAAAGGCCAGAAGTCCGTGTCGGGCTACAGTTCCATGCGCGGTTTCGAGGGCGGCCAGATGCCGCTTCACCGCCGCCTGCCCAAACGCGGATTCACCAACATCTTCCGCAAGGAATACGCGATCATCAACCTGAACCGCCTGAACGAGCTCGAGGGAGATAGTTTCGATCCCGGCAAGTTGCTCGAACTGGGCGTGATCAAGAAACTCCAGGACGGGCTGAAAGTGCTCGGCACGGGTGACTTGACGCGCGCCATCGCCGTCCGGGCGCACTTGTTCTCGAAATCGGCTGCCGAGAAGATCCAGAAAGCCGGCGGAACGGCGGAAATCATTCAATAACGCCGGTGGACCGTCCGGCCCACGGCGCGAGACAATGATGTCGAGGAAAATGGATCAGTCATGAAGTTCATCGAGGCCTTCACCAACATCTTTCGTATCCCGGACCTGCGTAAGCGGGTCCTCTTTACGCTCGCTTTGTTGGCCGTGTACCGCCTGGGCGCGTTTATCCCCACCCCGGGCGTGGATGTCCACCGGCTGGAGGCATTTTTCCAGCAGAGCCAGGGGACTCTGTGGGGTTACATCGACCTCTTCAGCGGTGGCATGTTCCGGCGGTTGACGATCTTCGCGCTGGGCATCATGCCCTACATCACAGCGTCCATCATCCTGCAGTTGCTCACCGTGGTAGTTCCTACTCTGGAGAAACTGCAGAAGGAAGGCGAACTGGGGCGGCGGAAGATTACCCAATGGACCCGCTACCTGACCATCGGCCTGGCCCTGATGCAGTCGTTCGGCATCTCTACCGTCCTGATGAAGTCAGAGGGTGGTTTCGTGCCGAATCCGGGCATCGCATTCGTCTTGATGACCATGCTCACCCTGACCACCGGGACGGCCTTCATCATGTGGCTGGGCGAGCAGATCACCGAACGCGGCATCGGCAACGGCATGTCGCTGATCATCTTCGCCGGCATCGTGGTCGGATTGCCGCGCGCCATGCGCGAGATTTACAACAACGTCTTCGTCACCCGGACCTGGAACGCCCTGCACCTGATTCTCATCCTGGCGATGATGATCGCGGTGGTCGCCTTCATCGTCCTGGTGGAGCGCGGAGAACGGCGCATCCCGGTGCAGTATGCCAAGCGCGTAGTGGGACGGCGGATGATGGGCGGCCAGTCCACCCACCTGCCTCTGAAGGTGAATGCGGGCGGAGTGATCCCCGTGATTTTCGCCTCGTCGCTCCTGGCGTTCCCGCAGACTCTGATGCAGGTGCAGGCGGTTCGCAACTCGCCGTTCCTCACCGGAATGCTGCAGGCGATCGGCGGGTCGAATCCGTTGTACTACCTGCTCTACACGCTGCTGATCATCTTCTTCTGTTTCTTCTACGTTTCGATTATCTTCAACCCGAACGAAGCGGCCGACAACATGCGTAAGTATGGCGGCTTCATTCCGGGGATCCGGCCGGGCAAGAATACGGCCGAGTACATGAACAAGATTCTTACCAAGATCACCATGGTCGGCGGCCTCTATCTGGCGCTGCTTTCGCTGCTGCCGCAGATCATGATCTCGGGCATTAAACTCCAGCGTTTGCCGCTGGTTGGAAACTTTATCGACGCGACCTTCCCGCGCTGGCTGCTCGACGGCCTGGGCGTATCGTTCTACTTCGGCGGGACCTCGCTGCTGATCGTGGTTGGCGTGGCGATGGATACCGTAAATCAGGTTGAGGCGCAGCTGATCATGCGCCATTATGAAGGATTTACGCCGCGAGCCGGGCGGATCCGCGGGCGACGCAGCTTTGCGTAACATATCAGGTGGCCGCGAAGCCGCCAGTACATGACCAGGTTTTGTCTGATTCTGTTCGGACCTCCAGGTTCGGGGAAGGGTACCCAGGCTAAGCTGCTCCGGCAGCGTCTGGGATGGCCCCACATATCGACCGGTGACATGCTCCGGGATCACGTCCATCGAAAGGACGAGCTCGGTCTGCAGATCACCGATTTGATGCAGGCCGGCCGGCTGGTTCCCGATGACCTGGTGAATCGGCTGGTGGAAGTCCGCATCGGCGCCCCGGATTGCGAGGGCGGGTTCATTTTAGACGGTTATCCGCGGACCATTCCTCAGTCCGGCATGCTGGAGAAGTTGCTGGCCGCCAAGGGTTTCGTGCCAGTGGTGGTGTACCTGGAAGTAGATTACAATAGAATAGTTGCTCGCCTTTCGGGCCGGCGTCTCTGTCCTGTGTGCGGAGCCCTCTACAGTCTGGCTGCTAACGCCCCGGAGATTTCGAAGACTTGTGATTACGACGGGGCAACGCTGATGATTCGCGATGATGACCGGGAGGAAGTGATCCGGGAGCGTCTGGAAGCTTACGACCGGCAAACGCTGCCTCTGCTCGATTACTTCCAGAAGGGCGGCTACGCGTTCCACCGGGTTGAAGCGAGTGAAGGTTCGCCGCAGTCCATTGCCCGGCGAATCGAGGAGTTGATACCGGAATTCGGTGCGCGGCCTGTGGTGGGAACGGTATCGGAATGATCATTCGGAAAACCGCGGCGGAACTCGAGAAGATGCGTCGCAGCGGTTTGTTGGTTTGGGAGATTCTCCAGAAGCTCCGGTCGATGGTCGCGGAAGGGATCACCACCCACGATCTGGAAGTGGTGGCCGAGAAGATGATGTTGGACGCAGGGGCGAAGCCGGCGTTCAAGGGTTACTTTACGCAGAGCGCGGGGTCGAAATACCCGTTTGTTCTGTGCACCTCGGTAAACGACGAGATTGTTCACGGGATGCCCTCCGGAAAGCGGATTTTGAAAAAGGGCGACGTCGTTTCCATCGACACGGGCGTTTCGTTGAACGGGTATTTCGGGGATTCGGCGATTACGGTTCCGGTGGGCGAGATCCCGCCGCAAGTGCAGAAACTGCTGGACGTCACGCTGGAGAGCCTGGAACTGGCGATCGGCAAGGTGAAGCCCGGCAACCGGCTGTTCGATGTTTGCGGCACGGTTGAAAAGCATGTCGTGGACAACGGGTTCACGGTGGTTCGGGAGATGGTGGGTCACGGGATCGGCACGAAGTTGCACGAAGAGCCTCAGATTCCCAATTACGTGGACCGCCGCAATGAGAATCCCCGGTTGAAGGAAGGCATGGTTCTGGCGATTGAGCCGATGGTCAACATGGGCCGCGCCGAGATGAAGATGCAGCCGAACCGCTGGACGGCGGTCACCGTGGACGGGAAGCCCTCCGCTCATTTCGAGCATTCGGTGGCGGTTACGGCAGCGGGCGCGTGGGTTCTGACCCGGCCCTGACGGCTGGGCCGGAGGCGGAAAATGACAGAACGAACCCAGGAAGCGGTGGTAGTGGAGCAGTTGCCGCAGGCGACCTGGCGGGTTCGGCTGGAGAATAACGATCGGGTGCTGGCCCATGCGGCGGGTGCCACGACGGCGAATTTCATGCGGTTGCGTCCTGGCGACCGGGTGCAGGTGGCGATTTCGCCCCACGATCCGGGCCGGGGCAGGATTGTAGGCATTTTGAATAAGGAGTAGGTGGTCAGCGTCGTGGTGTAACTCTGACCACTCGACCACTCGACCACTGAGCCACTATATGAAAGTACGGGCGTCAGTCAAAAAGATGTGCGACAAGTGCAAGCTCATCCACCGCTACGGCGTGGTCCGGGTCATCTGCACGAATCCCAAGCACAAGCAGCGGCAGGGTTAGCGGAAGAGGTTGAACGATGGCGCGTATTGCAGGCGTTGATTTACCGAACAAGAAGCGGGCCGAGATCGGCCTGACTTACATCTACGGCATTGGCCGCACCCGGTCGCTTTCCCTATGCCACCGGGCCGGCATCGATCCGAACAAGAAGATTGCGGACCTGGCGGAGGACGAAATTAACCGCGTTCGCCAGCTTCTCGAAGAAGAGGGCGCCGTCGAGGGCGATCTCCGCAAAGAAGGCTCGATGAACGTGAAGCGGCTCATCGAGATGGGCTCGTATCGCGGTCTGCGGCACCGCCGTGGTCTGCCCGTCCGGGGCCAGCGCACGCACACCAATGCGCGCACCCGTAAAGGTCCCCGCCGCGGCACGGTCGCGAACAAGAAGAAAGCCACAGGGAAGACGTAATCCAGGTTAAAGACCAGACATGGCGAAAGCACCCGCGAAGAGTACTAAGAAGAAGTCCTTCAAGAAGAAGGAAAAGAAGGTTGTCCCGTCCGGCATCGTGCACGTGCAGGCTTCGTTCAATAACACGATCGTGACGTTTACCGATCAGGTTGGGAACGTGCTCGCATGGTCGAGTTCCGGTTCGCTGGGATTCCGCGGTTCACGTAAGGGAACTCCGTTTGCCGCCCAGCAGGCGTCGTTGACCGCGGCCAACAAGGCCAAGGAATACGGCCTGCGGGTGGTGGAAGTCCGTGTCAGCGGACCGGGCGCCGGCCGCGAATCGGCCGTCCGCGCGCTGTCCACGGCCGGTATCGAAGTGCGAGGCATCAAGGACAACACGCCCATCCCGCACAACGGTTGCCGTCCTCCGAAGAGAAGGCGCGTTTAGTGGCGGTGACGAGTGGCACGGGTTTTACTCGCCACTGAGCCACTCGTCACTCGCCACTTGTTAAGCAGGACGAAGGCCGCATGCGGCTGTAAACTGCACCTGAACGAGAGAAAGGTCAAGAGAAAAAGCATGGCAAGATACATCGGTCCTTCCTGCCGCCAGTGCCGGCGCGAAGCGATGAAACTGTTCCTCAAAGGTGAGCGCTGCCACACCGAAAAGTGCGCGATTGAAAAGCGCAACTTTCCCCCCGGACAGCATGGCAAAGACCGCAAGCCGAAGATTGTCGGCTACGGACTGCAGCTGCGGGAAAAACAGAAGGCCCGCCGCTACTACGGGATCCTCGAACAGCAATTCCGCAACCTGTACGAAAAAGCGGTGATCCAGAAGGGCATCACCGGCGACAACATGCTCAACATGCTGGAGCGCCGGCTGGATAATGCGATTTACCGGATGGGTTTCGGCACCTCGCGTCCGCAGGCGCGCCAGATCGTCCGGCACGGCCACATCCAGGTGAACGGCCGCAAGGTCAACATCCCCTCATTCCTGGTCAAGCCGGGCGATGTCATCGAAGTCCGCGAGAAGAGCCGTAACAATCCGACCATCCTGGGGGCCCGCGACGCCACCGCCCACGCGCCCAGCCCCAACTGGCTCGAAGTGGATCGCGAAGGTCTCAAGGCGCGCGTCCTCGGTCAGCCGAAGCGCGAAGATCTGGTTCAGATTCAGCTGAACGAACAGTTGATCGTCGAACTGTATTGCAAGTAGTCGGGAAGTTGTCGGTTGTCAGTTGTCAGCCCGGAGCGAGGGCGACAGAAGCTGACAACTGATAACTGACAACCGACAACTGGAGAGTTTATGTTCAAAGGGTTTCAAAAGCCGAAGCGACTGGTTGCCAATACCGAGACCTTAACGGATCGGTATGGTATGTTTACGGCTCAGCCGTTCGAGCGTGGATTCGGATCCACGATCGGAAACGGTCTGCGCCGGGTGCTGTTGAGCTCGATTGAAGGCGCGGCCATCACCGCTGTCCGCATCGAAGGCGTAGCGCACGAATTCAGTCCCATTCCGGGCGTCGTCGAGGACGCGACGGATATCATCCTCAATCTGAAACAGGTTCCATTCAAGATGATGGGCGAGGGAATGCGCATCGCCCGCATCCGCGTTGAAGCTCCCGGCGAGGTGCTCTCGAGCCAGATCGAAACCGACCACGATGTGGAAGTGCTCGATCGCACGATGCACATTGCCACGGTGAGCGAAGGCGGCAAGCTGAACATCGAAGTGCGCCTGAAGTCGGGCCGCGGATATGTTTCGGCCGACCGCAACTTCGACGAGGACCTGCCCATCGGTTACATCCCCATCGACTCGGTCCACTCGCCGGTCCGCAAGGTCAACTACTGCGGTGGAAGCCGCCCGTCTCGGCCAGATGACCGATTACGACAAGCTGACCATCGAAGTGTGGTCGAACGGCGCCATCTCTCCGCAGGACGCCATCGGCCAGGCCGCGAAGCTGCTCAAGGATCACATGAGCATCTTCATCAACTTCGAAGAGCTGCCCGAGGCCGCCGAAGAGCCGGCCGAGCGCGCGATGAACCAGATGAACGAGGTTCTCAACCGTTCGGTGGAAGAGCTGGAACTCAGTGTGCGTTCGTATAACTGCCTCAAGAACGCCAACATCCAGACCATTGGCGACCTGGTGCAGAAGACCGAAGCCGAGATGCTGCGGACCAAGAATTTCGGACGCAAGTCACTGAACGAAATCAAGGAGATCCTGTCGAACCTCGGTTTGAGCTTCGGTATGAAGTTCGATTCGCAGGGCCGCCTGATTTCTCCATCGGGCTCTCCGGTAGCTCCCGCGCCGGGTGAACTCGAATCGGAGAGCGAATTTGGAGCTACGGAGTAAGCGCCATGAGACATAGAGTTGATGGATACAAACTGGGGCGCGACGTCAGCGCCCGCCGGGCGCTGCTCCGTTCTCTGGTTACCAGCGTCATCGAGAGTGAGCGGATCGTCACCACCGTGACCAAGGCCAAGGCGGCCCGGCCGCTGGTGGACAAGATGATTACTCTGGCCAAGAAGGACTCGCTGCATTCCCGACGTCAGGCTGCTTCCTTCCTGATGACGCCGGCCTCGGTGCAGAAGCTGTTTGACAAACTCGGCACGCGCTTCGGCCAGCGCCAGGGCGGATACACCCGTATCACGCGCCTCGGCTGGCGGAAGGGTGACGGAGCCGATCAGGCGATTCTCGAACTGGTGGGTTCCGAGCTGGTGAAGCGCGCCGCGGATCGCGCCAAGCGCCGCGAAGAGCGGTTGAAGGCCATGCGCGAAGGCCGCGAGCACGAAGGCGAGGAAGGCGCAGAGTCGTAGGTCCTGCTCGAGTCAGAAATCAGAAAGGCCGCCGGAGAAATCCGGCGGCCTTTCGTACGTTTAGGCGGCCGTCAATCTGGTCACCCGTAACCGTTTCCGATTCTTCTCCGCATTCCACAGGTCATACTGCAACTGCTGGTTGAGCCAGCTCTCGGCGCTGGTGTCGAAGGCAATCGACAGGCGGACGGCCATCTCGGGAGTGATCCCGGCGCGTCCGTTGAGAATACCGGACAGAGTCTTCCGGCTCACCCCCAACGATCGGGCCGTTTCGGTCACCGTCAGGCTGAGCGGCTCCAGGCACAAGGCCTTCAGCACTTCACCCGGGTGCGGCGGATTGTGCATCTTCATACTGTCCAAGTCCGTTTCCTGGCGCCCCGCAGTTCGTACAAATCGAGACCCGGCAAGTCCATATCGCGGGCGTAGGTACAGACGTGTAAGCGGCCGAGTATGAGCCGCAGCCTGGTTGCGTGGTTGGCCTGAATTCCCACCTTCGTCCCTGTGGCGAAGAATCGTTCGAGGCCCTTGTGTCCGGAATCCCTGTGATCGCCACTTTCTCAGTGTAACGTAGAGGGTTACAGCGTGCATAGGCGGGTCGCGATCCCGAAGGTCGGCTGTCGGGCGCCGAACACACTCGGCCCCGGGGGCCCACTGGCAGCCGCGAGACGGCGAACGTTGAGCCAGTCAGGGCGACTCGATGTGAGACAATGTGGGGCGGCTACGTCCATGTTCGAAGTCTTCATCAGCTATGCGCGGGAAGACCTTCACCGAGCCATGCCCCTCGTGCAAGCCCTGACCGCGCGCGGTTGGTCGGTCTGGTGGGACCACACGATCCTGCCCGGCCAGACCTGGGACAGCGTGATCGGCAAAGCACTGGAAGAGGCCCGTTGCATTGTGGTGCTGTGGAGCCGGAACTCCGTGGCATCCGATTGGGTGATGACGGAGGCCGAGGAGGGACGCGAGCGGCATATTCTGGTCCCGGTCCTGCTGGAAGACGTGCGGGTCCCGCGGCAGTTCCGACGTATTCAGGCAGCGCCGTTGGTGGATTGGGCGGGCGAATCGGGCCCCGGATTCGAGATGCTGTGCCGCGGGATTTCCGTGTTCGTCGCGCCTCAGGGCGCCGGAATCGACAGGCCTACCGGAGAAGGTCGCGAACCCGGTTGGGGCCACCGCCAGGACTGCGACGCTCGAGCCCGAGCGGACGATTTCCGCGGCGGCAGGCGCCGAACAGCCTTCAGAGTTGACCGGTGAGACCCCTTCCAAGGCCGCCCGGGCGATGCGTGAACCCGAGCTTGTCATTCAGCCCGAACGGCACTCCGAACCCGCTACAGCCGAGTTAGGCGCGCGCCCGGTAGACACACCCTCCCCAGTTATCGATGATGTTCTTCCGCCCGCCATCGAGCCGGAAGGTCCACCCGCGTCCTGAGTCTGTTCGGCCTTTTACCTGGGCCTCGGCTCCTCCCAGCCGCTCGCCCGGTCGGTGGATTTTGAGTGGTTTGGCTGTGCTATCCGTAGCTATTCTTGTCTGGTATGCCAATCGCAAGACGCCTGAACCAAAACCTGCGAAATCGGCCAATCCGGTGTCAGTGCCGCAGCCGCGGGTGAATGCCAAAGACCAGCTGAAATACGTATGGATCCCGCCGGGGACATTCATGATGGGTGCTTCGGAGGGCGATGCCGAAGCGTATCGCGGACGAGAAGCCGGCGCACCGGGTGACGCTGACGAAGGGGTTCTGGATGGGGCAGACCGAAGTGACAGTGGGGGCGTACGCTCGGTTCAAGGGCGAACAGCCGAAGTCGGACGCGGAGTTACCGCAGGTGGAAGTGAGTTGGGAAGAGGCAAAGAAGTACTGCGAATGGGCGGGGATGCGGCTGCCGAGCAGAGGCGGAGTGGGAATACGCGGCGCGGGCGGGGACGGCCGGGCCGAGGTACGGCGACTTGGAGAAGGCCGCTTGGTATTTTGGAAACAGCGGCGGAAAAGCGCACCCGGTGGGAGGGAAAGAACCGAACGGGTGGGGCCTGTACGACACGCTAGGCAACGTGTGGGAGTGGGTCGCCGATTGGTATGACGAGAAGTACTACAAGGCCGATGCAGTGACCGACCCCGTGGGACCGGCGAGCGGCAAGATGAAGGTTCTGCGGGGCGGTTCCTGGACGACCTTCCAAGGCCGTCCGCGTCTCGTTCCGTGACAGGGGCGTGCCGACGGTCCGGGGCGACGATATCGGGTTCCGGTGTGCCGGGGAATTACCTTGAGCGTTTAGTGTTTTCCGTTTAACGGGGGGATTCCAAAGGGGGGCGGAGCCCCCCTTTGGCCGCTTATGGACATGTACCGCCGGCTCTTTCTCCAACAAGCCCTTGCCACCTCCATCCTGGCTCGCGATTGGAAGTCCGTCGCCGCCGCGCGCTTACCTGGCCGAACTCGCCACCCTCATGCGCGGAGCACCCGTGCCCGGTGCCGTCATCGGCGTAATCCGCCGATTCGAACTCTCCTGGATCGCGCCCCTTGGAGTCCGTGCCGCCGGGTCGCCCGATCCCGTGACTTCGTCCACCCTGTTCCAAGCGGCGAGTCTCACCAAGCAGGTGACCACCTTCGCGGTATTTGCCCTGCGCGCGCAGGGTAAGCTCGATTTTGACCGGCCGCTCGTCTCCTACCTGGACGATCTTCCGAACGCGGCGGCCCGTGCGGTCACCGCACGGCATATCCTCAGCCATTCCTCCGGCTTCCCCAACTGGCGCTTCGCGACCGCCGGACAGCCCGCTCCCGATCTGGTTCCCGCCTTCTCGCCGGGATCCCGCTACCAATACTCAGGCGAGGGATTCTTCTACCTTCAGCGAGTGCTCGAACGGATCATCGGCATTGGCTTCGGCCAACTGGTTCGCGACCTGGTATTCCAGCCTCTCGGCATGACTTCGTCTACCCTGGTCTGGGATCCCGAGACGGAGGCCCGAACGGCGGTTCCGCACGACCGCCGGGGAGAGATCCGCAAAGGCTGGGATAAGGCGCCCCGCGCTCTCCGGACGTGGGCCGCGCACGCTGGAAAACCGGTCAATGAGCTTCACTATGACGATTACGCCGCCGCTGCGCGCGAAGCCGGCAACCCGGTGCTCCCCAACTGGATGATCCCCAACGCCGCCTCCAGCCTGATCACCTCAGCCGAGGACTACGCACGCTTTCTCTCCGCGGCCATCCGTAATCCCGAACTCGGCGAGCAGCAGGTCCGCATCAACGAGTTCCTCGGCTGGGGCCTCGGTTGGGCCATCGAACGGAGTTCCGGACACACCTATCTCTGGCAATGGGGAGACAACCCGGGGTTCAAGAACTTCGTCCTGGCCGAACCGTCCACGGGATCCGTGGTCTTTGTCTTCACCAACGGCGACGCCGGAGCCCGCGTCTACGACCGTGCGATAACTCACGTGACGGGCCACGATCACCCAGCATTGTTCTGGCTGTGATTCTGAAACAGCACCTACCGCCCAGCCCGGGCCAGCAGCGCCGCTCGCATCTTGCTGCCTTGTCCACCGTTGAATCGCAAAGCCCCCTTCGCCATCCACTCCTCGTCGACCGCCCGCCAAACTGGCCGCATGATGCCCGAGGAGGTGTGCGAGTCGGCCCCCAGCAGCAGGTGTCCGATCTCGTGTGCGACAGCGTGGCCAAGGAAGACGCCATTGTCGAGGCCATTGGCTCTGGCTTTCCTTTGCTCCGGGTTGACGAACACCGTTATGCAGGCGCCGCCTTCCGGCGTCATCGCCGCGTACCCGAGTTGCTCACCCTTCACAGCCAGCTTGGGTGCGAAGATCCTCAGGATCAGATCGGTCGGCCCGAGCTCTCCAGTGCAGCTAGGGATCTCGCTCTCCACCCCACCCCTGAAGCACTCGACGAACTCGGCTACCACCCCCGCTTGGGCGAGGACCCGCTTCGCGGTGGCCGCGACCTCGCGCCGCTCGCTGGCCGGAAGGTCAACGTAGTCCAGCACGCGAACCGTGACGCGAACGTCACTCACGGGAGTCTTGGAAAAACCAGGGACAGCGGCAAGCATCAGTCCCACAATCATCGAGCCATTGCATCCAGCCAGGTTCAGTGTCATGGGCCGATACTGGGCCCGACCTACTGGAACCTCCATTCACCGCCGGTCAAATCGGACTCTCGTCGTCCTAAAACCGGACTCTCCAGCTAATGCGCTGAAAAATAAGGATCTCTCGAGTTAGGTCTCCCAGAAAGTTACTTCCCTTCCGGGGTAACGCGTGCTATCCTTCTGTCTACCTGGGGATCTCTCTGACACCTCAACCGCCAGCGAGCAACCACATCCGCTTCGGACTCTTCGAAGTGGAGCCGGAGTCGGGGACTCTGCGCAAGCACGGCGTCCGCATCCGCCTTCAGGAGCAGCCCTTCCGTGTGCTGCTGGCGCTGCTCGAAAAGCCGGGCGAAGTGGTCACCCGCGAGGAATTGCAGCGCCAGGTCTGGACCGGCAGCACGTTTGGCGATTTCGAGCACAGCCTGAACATCGCCATCAACAAGATTCGCGGGGCGCTCGGCGATTCTTCGGACACTCCGCGATTCGTGGAGACGCTCCCGCGCCGCGGGTATCGCTTCATCGCTCCGGTGGACGGCCCAGCAGCGCCACCCATCGACCCGGCTCCGCCATTGACGCCGGCGAAGCGGATGCCGGAGTGGACTCTTGTGGCCGGCGCCGCCCTCGCGGTGATCGCGCTGCTTGGGGCAGCGGCGTGGTTATTGGCGCCCACCGCGCCACCCGCACTCGAATGGCGCCGGCTGACCAACGACGCCGCCATGAAGTCGGGGCCGGTCCTCTCCGATGGCGCAAGGCTCTATTTCATTGGGGGACCCTGGACCGATCGTCAACTCTTTCAGGTCCCGGTATCCGGTGGCGAGCCGACAAGATCGCCGCTCGTTCTTCCGCCGGGTGTCCCCGTTCTACACGACATCGATCCGGACAATCAGGAACTCCTGATTGGCGTCATCGCTACTACGTGGCCCCGGAGGGCGCAAGTGTGGGCGGTTCGGATCGCGGACGGTTCCACCCGAAGGGTGGACGGCCTTCACGCCGCATTTGAGGCCAGGTATTCCCCGGACGGAGACAGGATCGCTTTCACCGCGGGTGGGATCCGCGAGCCGGGGTCCCTTTGGGTGGCGTCCAGTGACGGGTCGAACGCTCGACGGCTGCTGGAAGTGAAGGATTTGGAAATTATCGCCCCCATTTGGTCAACCGATGGCAGGCGCATCGCGTTTGGGGAGCGGAACCGCGCCACGCAGGAGGGCAACGCGTGGGAGATCGAGGCAGATGGAACCGGCCTTCGGTGCCTCCTGCCCGATTGGCGGAGGAACCACTTGCCCGGCGGCTGGACGTCGGATGGCAGCCTGCTCCTCATTTCGGAAGATCAGTTCTGGATGGCGCAACACCGAAGGTTCTTTCAATTCAAACAGCCTGGTCCGTTGCAGCTCTCGGGAAACGAACCCCTGTTCGTCATTCCCGTCCAACTGCGGGACAGCCGGGTCTTTTACTCCGTCGGTACCACTGCGCTCGGCCAACTCCAGCGCTTCGACCCGCGGTCCAGAAGCTGGGTCTCTCATCTGGGTGGAATCTCCGCTGAAATGGTCGAGTATTCGAGAGACGGGCAGAGTATGTCGTACGCCACTCATCCAGGAAAAGAACTGTGGGTCCGCCGTGCTGACGGTAGCCGGCCGGTCCAGTTGACGAAGGCACCCATGCAGGTGGGGGTTAGCCGCTGGTCGCCCGACGGCAAAGTCATCGCCTTCTCGGGGAAGAGCGCACCGGACCAGCCCTGGAAGATCTACCTGATCGACGCAAGTGGAGGAAGTGCTCGACCCGCGTGCCCGAAAGGGTGCGACCTCGTCGGATTTCGCCTGGATGCCGGATGGTAAGAAGCTCGTGTTCGCTGAGCCTGTCAGCAGGTACTGGACCGGGCGGGCGTCGTATCTTCAGGTCCTCGATCTGGGAACCGGCGAGGTGACCAAATTCCCGGGTTCCGACGGGCTAAACTCGCCGCGTCAGTCGCCGGACGGGTCGATGCTGGTGGCGCGACCGATGCGGGCGAAAGGCGCATCCCTGCGGCTCTATCGCCATGCCGAGGGGAAGTGGACAGAACTTCCCCACGTACTTCGCCGATTGGCCCAGTTGGTCCCACGATGGCGAGTCGATCTGGTATTACAGCTACTCTCGCGGTGCCATCATGCGTTGCCACGTCCGCGAGAACCGTCATGAACAGATGATCCCGATGAAGCCCGGGGAGTTGACCGGGCAGGTCGGATCCTGGTTCAACCTCACCCCCAACGACGAACCGATGATCCTCCGCCGTCGCGACATCCAGCAGATCTACGCGCTGGACTGGAAGCCCCACTGACATTATGCTTCGTCGATGGCCCGCCAGAGCGGCGTAGCGCAGTTCCCGCCGAAGGCTGCGCCATGGCGGCCAAGGCGAAGTAGGGTCCTATGCCCCCGACCACGACAACCCGCGCCCGGTGACCTCGCGGGAGCTTTCCGTCCATCGTATACAGCGTCGCGTCCATCGCCTCGGCTAGCGCGATATAGACGGCATCGCAGGCAGTGAAGTTGTGCCGCAGTTCCCAAATGCGTCCGATCAAAGGCGAGTGCGAGTAGCGCTCCGCGGGTAACAGGGCGAGTCCATTCAGATACTCCTCAACGCGATGTGAATCGATCCGGGCCTTCCCGCATGGTGGGTCGCTCAGCCGTTCGTGCCAGTTCGTTCTTGATGAAATCGGACAGACTCATCCCCTCGCGAGCGGCACGCACCTTCAACGTACGGTGTAGTTCGTCCGGAACGTCCCTGAGCTGGATCATCTTTGACATGCTGTCAGCATGTTAGCATGTGTTGCACATGCTCATGTCCGGTGGCATGCGCCGGCAGTAGGGTTTTTCGGCACTCCGAAAATGACCGTTAACCGGAGTTTTCCACAGGCCCATTGAGCCATCTATCCCTCTCACGGATAACCACTTACCAGCTAACACTCACCCGCCAAACCATCCGGAAATTTGGAAGCGCCTGATAAGTTGAAGGTAGAGAGACACATGAGCACCGCAGCACAAGTACTAGCAAACCGGCAGAATGCCGTCCAATCCTCCGGCCCGAAAACGCCGGAAGGGAAAGCCGCCTCCAGCCAAAATGCGACCCGTCACGGTCTCAGCGGCCACTTCTCCGTCCTCCCTCACGAATCCGTTGAAGAATTTGAAGGCCTCGCCGCCCGTCTCGGCGCCGAGTTCCACCCTGAAGGCGAGAACGAAACTTTCCTAGTCCACCAAATGATCCAGGCCCGCTGGAAACTCGCCCGCATCGAACGCCTCGAAGCCCTCGCTTTCGAACAGATCCTCACTGAGCCCAGCGCGGAAGACGATCCCGACACCCGCCTGCTCGGCGCCATGGGCCGGAACGGCAACATCCTCGACAAGCTCGCACGCTACTCGGCGGCGGCCGAACGGTCCTACTTCAAAGCCCTCCGCGAACTCCAGGCCTCGCGCGCCCGCAACCACAAGGCCGAAGCCAGTGCGCTGGACGCCTACATCAAGAATTTCATCAACGCGCCAATCCCTACCCCCGATTTCGCGAAATTTCAAAACGAACCCAATTCCCGTACCAACCAGGCAGCCGCCAGGCCGAACCTGACTCCGGAAGAGCTCAGCCACCCGGCTCTGCGGCTATGAGCGCTAAGATAACGTCTGTCACAAGAGGAGAAGTCATGAAACTGATCTCGCTCATCATCGCGTTCACCGCGGCCGCACCCTGGGCGACCGCCGCCGACGGGGATTCCATCGACTCCACCGTCAAGGCCGTCTACGATGTCATCTCCGGACCCGTCGGTCCCCGCGACTGGAACCGGTTCCGCGCCCTCTTCGCCGACGGAGCGCTCCTGGTTCCCGTTCGCACGACACCCGAGGGATCGAAGGCCATCCTGCTCAGCGTTGAAGACTTCGTCAAGCGCAGCACGGCTGCGTCCGAGAAATCGGCATTCTACGAATCCGAAGTCAGCCAGCGCGTCGAGACCTTCGGCAACATCGCCCATGTCTTCAGCACCTACGAATCGCGCCGCGCGCCGGGCGACAAACCCTTCGCGCGGGGGATCAACAGCATGCAACTGGTCCGGACCGGGAACACCTGGAAGTTCCTGACGATCCTCTGGGACACCGAGCGCGAGGGGAATCCGCTGCCCGAGAAATATCTCCGATAGCGGCCTACTCGCGGCTCCGCTTGCGCTCGGCGATCTCGGCCATCCGTTCGGCGATCCGTTTCTCCAACCCGCGGTCGGTGGGCTCGTAGAATCGCTTGTCCGCCAGGTTCTCCGGCAGGCACGACATGTCCGTGATCGCATCGCGGAATTGGTGGGCGTGCTGATAGCCCTGCCCGTAACCCCACTCCTTCATCGCGCGGGTTGGGGCATTGCGCAGGTGCATCGGGACCGGCTCCGCGGTGGTGCTCTGAATGGTGGAAAGCACCTGGTTCAGAGCCTGGTAGGCGGCGTCCGACTTCGGCGAGACCGCCAGGTAGATGGTCAACTGCGCCAGCGCCTGATCGCCTTCGGGCTCGCCCAGAAAGTGGACGGCCTGCTGAACGGCCATCGCCTGTTCGAGAGCGCGCGGATCCGCCAGCCCGATGTCCTCGATCGCCATTCGCACCAGCCGGCGGGCGATGTACAGACGGTCCTCCCCGCCAGTCAGCATCCGGCCCAGCCAGTACAGCGCCGCATCCACATCGCTCGACCGCACGGACTTGTGCAGCGCCGAGATCAGATTGAAATGCTCTTCGCCGGACTTATCGTAGACCAGCGTCTTGCGCTGCAGCGCATCCTCCACCGTGGTTGTCGAGAGTTCGCCATCCGGCGACGACGCCACCACCAGTTCCAGGATGTTGTACGCCGACCGCGCGTCTCCGTTCGCGTAGATTCCGATGGTCTCCAGAATCTCGTCGTTTGCCCGAATCTGGCGTGCTCCCAGTCCGCGGACGGGATCCGTCAGCGCGCGCTTCAACAAGACGACAATCTCGGGGACGCTCAAGGCCCGCAGTGCGTACACCTTCGCGCGCGACAGCAGCGCCGACACCACTTCAAACGAGGGATTCTCCGTCGTGGCGCCAATCAGGATGATGTCGCCGCGCTCCACGTAGGGCAGAAACGCATCCTGCTGCGCCTTGTTGAACCGGTGAATTTCATCGATCAGGATCAACGTGCGGCGGCCCGCCCGGCGCGACTTCTCCGCGTCCGCCATCACCGCCTTGATCTCCTTGATGCCGCTGAGCACCGCGCTGAAGGGAACGAAATCACAGCGCGTCAGGTGCGCCACCAGGAACGCCAGCGTCGTCTTTCCGACGCCCGGAGGGCCCCACAGGATGATGGAACTGAGCTGGTCGCGCTCAATCTGCATACGCAGCGGCTTGCCGGGCCCGAGTACGTGTTCCTGCCCCACGAACTCTTCCAGCGTCTGCGGACGCATCCGTTCAGCCAGTGGACGGTTGGGGTCCGGGGCGGGCGGAGGCAGCGAGTCGAACAGGCTCATCGGGAATTCCTCTGCCGCCAGGCTTCGTACAGAATCACACCGGCGGCCACTGCGGCGTTCAGTGATTCGACGCGGTGGGTGGGAATATAGATCGCGCTGGCGTGGCAACTCAGTTCCGGACGAATGCCACGGCCTTCGTTACCGAAGACCACCGCGCAGTTCCGGCTCAGGTCCACTCGCTCCAATGGGACCGCTCCCTCGGGCACGGCCGCGAACAGGGTCATCCCGCGTTGCTTGATAGCGTTCAATAACTGCTCATCGCTCACGCCGTATGCGAACCGGGTCCGGAACAACGATCCAGCCGACGCGCGCAGACTCTTGGGATTGAACGGGCTCACCGTCCCCTTCAGAAACACCGCTCCGGCTGCGCCGAACGCCTCGGCGGACCGGACGATGGCGCCTGCGTTGCCCGGGTCCTGGATTCCATCCAGCACCACCACCGGCCCGTCACCCTCCATCACATTGTCGAAGGTCCACGTGGGCGCCAGCACCAGAGTCAGCACTCCCTGGCTCGTGTCGGTGGTGGACAAGGTCCGGAACAGCGAGGCCGATAATTCGATGATGCGAGCGCCGGCCAGCGGTCCCAGCCAGCGCTCCACGCCCCGGCGCGCAGCGTATGTGAAGAATACCGCCGCCACTTGTTGACCGCTGCGCAAGGCCTCCTCCAACAGGTGGAAGCCTTCGGCCACGCAAAGTCCGTCGCCCGTGAGTTCACCGGCGGACACCGCTTTGCGGACTGCCTTCAATAAGCTATTGGTCGAACTCGTGAGTTGTTCGATGCGCATGTGTTGAATTACTCGCCGGGATGGTCAATGGCCGGAACGCTGACTGATACAGTAGTCTCTGTTAGGCCCAGAATATCGCAATGAGACGAATCCTGTGGGCCGGAGTGGCTGCCGCTGTCCTCGTACCGTGCGGATGGATTGGCTACGTCGCCCAACAGATCAAAGCGCAATCCACCGTCGATGAAGCGCGTCCGGCGGACGTGATTCTCGTTCTCGGCGCCGCCGAGTACCGCGGAAGGCCGTCTCCGGTGCTGGAAGCGCGCCTGAACCACGCCCTGTTCCTGTACCTGCAAGGGATGGCGCCCCTGATCCTGACCACCGGCGGGGCGGGCGGCGATCCGGTATTCACGGAAAGCGAGGTGGGCCGCGCTTATCTCAGCCGCCGGGGCGTGCCTTCCGAATCCATCCTGGTGGAATCCGAAGGCGAGAGTACGGCCCACAGCACCACCGCCGCCGCCGAGATGATGCGCCGCCGCGGATTGAAAAGTTGCATCGTGGTCAGCGATGGGTATCATATTTATCGGGTGAAGAAGATGCTGGAATTTCGCGGGCTGCAGGTGTACGGGTCGCCGCGCCCCTCGGTTCCCAGGGGTGACTGGCCCGAGTACTGGCTGTACGTGAAACAGGCGGTGGCTTTCACCATGTGGCTCGCCGGCGTGAACGCCTGAAAGGACTCCATGACCAGACGCGATTTTGCGAAAGCAGCCGTAGGCGCTCCCCTGCTGGCCGGTGCGGCAGCGGCACGGCGGCCCAATATTGTTTTTGTCCTCACCGACGACCAGGGCTATGGCGATCTCGCCTGCAACGGTAACCCGGTGATCAAGACGCCGAACATCGATCGCATCCACCACGAAGGTGTCCGGTTCACCGACTTCCACGCAAGTCCGACCTGCGCGCCCACGCGGGCGGCGCTGATGACCGGCCGCCACGAGTTCCGGTCCGGTGTCACCCACACCATCAACGAACGCGAACGCCTGAGCCTGAAGGCGACCACCATCGCGCAGGTGCTGAAGTCCGCCGGATACGCTACCGGCATCTTCGGCAAATGGCACCTGGGCGATGCGCCGGCATATCAACCCGAGCAGCGCGGCTTTGACGAGGTCTTCATCCACGGTTGCGGCGGCATCGGCCAGAAATACCCGGGGACCTGCGCCGACGCTCCGGGGAATACGTACTTCAATCCCGCCATCCTGCACAACGGACGGTTCGAGAAGACCGATGGGTTTTGCACCGACGTGTTCTTTCGCCAGGCCATGCGGTGGATTGACCAGCGGAAGGGCAAAGCGCCGTTGTTCGCCTACATCGCCACCAACGCCGCGCACGAGCCGCTGAGTTGCCCGCCCGAGTACGAAGCCATGTACAAGGGACTGGTGCCCGACGAGAAGACAGCGAAGTTCTTCGGCATGATCACCAACATCGACGACAACGTCGGTAAACTCATGGCCAGTCTCAAAGGCTGGGGTATGGAGCGCGATACGCTGCTGGTGTTCATGACCGACAACGGCGGCACTGCCGGCGTCAAGTTTTTCAATGCGGGCATGCGGGGGTCGAAGAACACGCCATACCAGGGCGGAACCCGGGTGCCGGCCTTCTTCCGCTGGCCCGGAACATTTTCACCCGCGAGTGTCAGCGGGCTCGCGGCCCATATCGATTTCTTCCCCACGTTCGCCGAACTGGCCGGCGCGCCACTGCCCGCCGGAGTGAAACTGGACGGCCGCAGCCTGGTTCCCCTGCTGCGGAATCCGCGAGCGGCGTGGCCGGACCGCCACCTCTTCACCCACATCGGGCGCTGGCCGAAGGGCAAGGCGGCGGAATCGAAGTACGCGCAGTGCCGCGTGCGGAACAGCCGCTACAGCATGGTCAACATGAATCATGGCCGCGACGGCTGGGAACTGTACGACCTCCGCGCAGACCCGGGCGAGCGGACCGACATCGCAAGCCGGTCTCGGAACGTGGTTTCGGAACTGAATCCAGCCTATGACCGGTGGTGGGACGAAGTGTTGCCTTGCCTCGAAAACGAAGACGCCGTCCCGCCCGAAGTGCCTCCTTACTACGAGCTGTATCGACGCCAGTTCGGCGCGAACTGAGATTCACGCATTGTGTGCGGGTGTGCCCGCCACTCAATTGCTCGAGGGATTCGGCTGATTCACCCGGAAGGCGACGATCTGCGAGCTGGCCACCGCGCCGGCGACCGCGCGGGTCTTCACCAGGATCTCGAAGTAGCGTTCGCGAACCGTCTCCGCGCCGAGGATTTGCGATAGATTCTTCCACGCGTCTTTTCGCGTCAACAGCTCGCCGGCCGCCTCCGTGTCCACCATCGAGATGCCGCTCAGAAGCAGAACCGACCCGGTGTTGCCCAGATTGGGCAGCAAGGCGATATCCCCGTAGCTCTCCACGTCTCCGTCCTTCTCGATCGGGCGATAAATCTCTTGCTCGCCGGGTTTGGGCGACTTGTTCAGAAAATAGAAGTGGTGGGTCTTCATGTCCTGCTCCATCGCGAAGTTCATCTGCGGCTCGAACAGGCGGACCCAGGGGATTCCGCGCCGGCTGCCGTTAAGCACGAAGTTCCCGGTCTTGAATTCCCGCACGTTCAGGTGGCGGGCGTAGCGGATCGCGGCCTGGTTGGGTCCGAATTGCCGGCTCAGATCCAGCATTTTCGAAGACATGTTAAGGTCCGCCAGGCTGGTGTACTGCCGCGCAATCAGGAGTTGAAGGGCTGCCTTGAAGCCCGGGTCCGTCACTGCGTTGACCCGCACTCGCGGAAATTGGCCGCCCACATACTCATCCATGGAGATGTCGGTATGAAGCAGGTCCTGGATCATCACCAGGCAACTATCCGCGACGACGATCCCGGCGGGTTGGCTGCCGCCGAAAACCCGCGACCACAAAGGATCCTGGGAAGCGGTCCGGCGTTCGGACGCGAGCGGCGCCGGGGAATTTGCGATCCGCAACACTAGAGACAAACACACCACAGCCAGGATCCCGGTCACAACGGCAAGGAGTTGAAACGGGGAGGGCCTCCAAGGAACTATCGGCGGTGGCGCAGGCGCCTGCGGCTTCGGTTGAAACCGTGGAACGTAAGTGCCTTTGGGAATGGAGATGTGAAGCGGTTCGTCCTTGCCTTCGGAAGCGAAGTACTCCTCGAGCCTCTTCCGCAAGTGGCTGATCTGGACGCGTACGATATTGTCCTCTTGCGGATTGAAGTCCGGTTTCCGCCCGAGGACGTTGCATCCGATCTCGTGCTCTTTAATGACGGTAGCTGGGTCGGTGAGGGCGCGCTGGCAAACATAGACCAGGATTTCGCGTAATTGCGGAGCCTTTGTGAACTGACGGCTTGCGGTGACACGGAGGACCAGTGCCCAGCGATTGTCTTGTTCCACCGCCTGACGGTCTTCGGGATGGGCGGACATACGGATCAACAGAAGCCCTTGTGCTGGAATCTAGCTGTCAGATAAGCCTTGTGGGAGTGTATCACCTCGTCCAGGTACGTTCAACCCCAGGGCCGGCTCACGCCGATTCACAGCTCGCAAATATCTGAATCAATACGACAATTAACGTAAACGACACGTTAATTCCCCGCTAATTCTCTTTGTTGATACCACTCGCGGGCATACTCTCTACCTAGATCTCGGTTAAACAAGTGTCGCGATCAGATCGTCCATTTGCGGTCCGTCTAAGGATCGCCGGTGGGCGCTCGTGGCGGTCAGCGCGAGCCGGTCAGGATGGCTTGATGAACGGGAGCGGAAGCTTGGCCGGCAGACTAGATTAGTTTCAGACCTGATAGGCTGATTGCACTACAGTTCGCCTACGTTTTTCGGAGAGCGGATTCGCCCGTTTCCGGGGCACCCGCCAATTTCCAGGCTTCAGGAGGCACTACAAGCAATGAATCGATTGCGTATGATTGTGTTCACCGCACTTGCAGTTGTGCTGGTGATGCTCTTGACAACATCGTCGTTTGCGCAAACTTTCCGCGGCCGCGTGGAAGGGACTGTGACAGACGAGTCGAAGGCCGTCATTACCGGCGCCACGGCCACCTTAACGAACGTCAACACGGCCGTCAAAGTGATTCGCAAAACCAGTGAAAGCGGCCTCTACGTCTTTGACGGCGTCGATCCGGGCACGTATTCGGTCACCATCGAGGTGGCCGGCTTCAGCAAGTTCATCCAGGAGAACATTCTGGTTCAGTCCGGCGGTGATGTCACCGTCAATGCCATGCTCAAGCCGGGTAGTGTTACGTCGAGCGTCACGGTCACGGAAATGCCCGTGGCGGTGGAGTTCAACTCGAGTAACAAGGATCTCACCATCGACACGAAGATGGCCGAGGAAACTCCCCGGTTGGATCGCAACCCCTTCAAGTTGACTTTGCTCGCGCCGTCGGCCATCAACACCCGCGGCGAAATGCAGCCGTATCACTCCTGGTCAATGAACTCCGTCGATCTGGGTGGCGGAACCAACCTGGCCAATGACCTGCAAGTGGACGGAAGTCCCATCGGCCTCGGCCACAAGGGCAGCTATCCGCCGAACACGGACGCCGTTCAGGAAGTGGTCGTGTCGCAGAACAGCGTGGACGCTGAAAGCGGCCACAGCGCCGGCGGCATCATCTCGATGACCACCAAGGCCGGCACGAACGATTGGCACGGCACCGGATTCTACGTGGGCCGTTATCCATGGCTCAGCGCCGAAGCCGACCGCACTACTCACAGCTCGAACGCCCAGCGGCAGCACATGATGGGCGGTACTCTCGGCAATCCCATCATCAAGAATAAGCTGTTCAACTTCTCCTCCCTCGAATACTGGAAGGTGAGTTACCCGAACAGCTACGTGAACACCGGTGCCAACCGCCCTCGAGCAGAACGGCGATTTCTCGCAGTCCTACAACATCGACGGTGGAATCCGGACCGTCTATGATCCGTGGACGACCGTGCTTGACCCCGCCACGGGCGCCGTCAGCGTAACGCCGTTCCCCGGCAACAAGATCCCCTCCAGCCGCTTCGATCCTGTCACCGCCTCGCAAATGAAGCAGTTCTGGGGGCCCAACAATCCCGGCGACAACATCACCGGCGTCAACAATTACAAGAAGGGGTTCATCGAACGGTACAACTATTACAACTTCTCTGAACGTGTCGACTACAACATCAACGACAAGTGGCACACCTTCGGCCGCCTCAGCAAGTACTACACGGACGATCTGGCGGGGAATCCCACGCCGCTGGAAAGCACGGTTCTTTACGTGCCGACGGGCACCGAGCGAGGGGCCTGGCAAGTTGCCGGCGACGTCACCTGGACCGTCAATCCCCGCACCGTGGTTGACTTCCATGGCGACTGGCACGACGTGATCGACGCTTATGTGTCCACGCCTCTGGAAGGCGGATGGGGCTACCATCTGGACTAACAACGATTGGTACAAGCCTTATACCTCGGCCAGCACCGGCGTGCCGTTGTATTACCCGCATCTGCAATATCGGCGGCGTCGGGCTTCGGCGGCGGCGGCTTCTATTGGGATCAGCGGCCGAAAGGCGAGAGCTTCAGCGCCAAAATCTCGCAACAGCACGGGTCGCACTTCCTGAAGGCCGGCCTGGAATACCGCAGAAGTTACGGCCTCTCCTATGTATCCAGCACCACCAACTTCAACTTCAATGCCGCCGTCACCGCAAATACCTTCAACAACCCGGACACGAAGCATTACGGCGACGAGTGGGCCACCTTCCTGCTGGGCGCATTGGATGGCTCGTCCCAGATGATCGGCGGCCCGGCGCCCGATCCTCACACGCAGTTCTGGGGCATGTTCTTCCAGGACGACTGGAAGCTGAGCAAACGGATCACCCTCAACCTTGGCATCCGCAACGACTACGAGTCGCCGTGGTGGGATCCCGCTCACAACTTCTCCAAGGGCCTCGACCTTTCGCAGCCAATTCCGGAAATGGTTTCGAGTCCGCCGGCGATACCTCCCGAAGTCAGTTCCATCGTCGGCAACAGTTATTGGAAATATAACGGGCAATGGGTGTGGACCTCGGGCGACAGTCCTGGAACGTGGAACGCTCCGAAAATTGCACTCCAGCCCCGCGCGGGAATCGCCTTCCGCGTGGACGACAAGACCTCCATCCGTGCCGGTTACGCAAGATACACGATCCCGACGGAATTCAACCTCAGCGGGTTCCCAGGGTTCGAGACGGTCAGCTTCCTGGAACCGCCGTACTTCGGCGTGACCAGCTATCAGTACACCGCGCCTTTGCTGCAAGGCGTTCCACAACAGACCTTCGCGAATCCGTTCCCATCGTCGAACCCGCTGCTGCCGATTCAAGGTAAGAACGCGGGCGGAGCGGTAGGACGCGGCCAGAACGGCGCTCTGCTCTGGTACAAGCAGGATATCCAAAAGGCCTATAACGACCGCCTGAATATCTCCTTCCAGCGCCAGATGCCGGGCCAGATCGTAGTTATGGCGTCGTACTTCCATAACTTCGGCCATCAGCTCTATAATCAGGCGCTGAACCAGATCGACCCGCAGTTGCAGATAAAGTACCAGAATACCCTGAACCAGAGCGTGGCGAATCCCTTCTACCACTACCTCAACCAGACCGTCATGCCGGGTCCGCTGTACAACCAGAAGACGGTGCCGCTCAGTTCCCTGCTGGTCCCCTATCCGCAGTATTCCGGGCTCGCCGAGTTCGGCCAATGCTGCGCCGGGGAGTCCTACAATTCCGCTGGAACTGAAGGCTCAGAAGATCTTCAGCCATGGCTGGAACTTCCTTTTCTCGTATGTCTATATCCGAGAGAAAAACGAGATCAATTTCAACGATCAGGACGTGTTCAGCAACCACCTCACCTGGCAGGACAGCAACCAGCCGCATCACCGCTATCAGCGTCGCGAGCACCTACCAGCTCCCATTCGGCAAGGGCCGCCCCTATGCGAACAACCTCCCGACAGCCGCCGAGTTCCTGATTGGAGGCTGGCAAGTTGTGGGCGTGGTGACCTCGATTACCGGCGACTATCCGCGGTTCGGGAACATGATCGTCAACGGCGATCCCTGCACCGGCGACCGCACTCCGCAGCATTGGTTTAACACCTCGGCATTCCAGCAGACTCCCGAGAACACGTACGTTCTCCGCACCAACCCGATGCAATACGGTTGTCTCACGGGACCTGGATTCTTCAACCTCGACGCGACCCTGTCGAAGTCGTTCAAGATCACAGAGCGGGTCAGGACGGAATTCAAGATGGCGGCTTACAACGCCACGAACAAACTGAACCGCGGCGATCCGGATACCAACGTCACCTCCTCCACGTTCGGTCAGGCCCTCTACCAGGGCTCTCCGGGCGGCAACTTCGGCCAGCAGGGCGCCACCTACGGCTCCGGCAATGCCGGCCGTCAGATGGAGCTTGGCTTGAAGATAATTTTCTGAGGGCCGGCCTAGCCCGGTCCTCCTGACATTTACCCCTGAGCCCCGGCGGCGACCCCGTGTCGCCGCCGGGTTTTTGCATCAGGAGTCGTAGAATATCTGTAGACCTTCCAGCATGAGGTACCGCTACCGTTGACCCGTCGCAGTCTCCTCGCCCTGCTCGCCACGCCGGCGGCAAAGCTCCACAGCCAGGAACCCTCGGCGCGCATGGAGGGCATGGCGTCGCGCGGCGTGAGGCCGGCCCCGCGCGGCAAGCCGTCCGGACTGCCCTTCCACGCGCGCTTTACGGACGTCGCCAAACAAGCCGGACTGAACCAGGTGGTTGTCGCCGGCCATGCGCATCGCGCCGATTACGTCATTGAGGCGATGAGCTGCGGGGTCGCCTTCTTCGATTACGACAACGACGGCTGGCTGGATATTCTGGTTCTTTCGGGATCGCGTTTCGGCGATCCACCCGCGACCGCGTCGAACCGGTTGTACAAGAACAATCGCGACGGTACATTCACCGATGTCACTGAGAAAGCCGGGTTGTTCCGCACCGGGTATGCGCAGGGAGTCACGGTCGGCGACTACAACAACGACGGCTTCGACGACCTGTTTCTCACGTACTGGGGACAGAACGTGCTCTACCGCAACAACGGGGACGGCACCTTCACCGACATCACCCGGGAAGCCGGCCTGCTGAATCCGCAGCCTCGCTTCGGCTCCGGATGCGCGTTCACCGACTATGACCGGGATGGCCACCTGGATCTGTTCGTCTCCAATTACCTGGCGTTCGACATGAAGTCCGTGCCGAGAGCGGGCGTGTCGAGCAGTTGCCAGGCGAACGTGTTCTGCGGACCGCGCGGCCTGCCGTATGGACGCCACACGCTGTATCGCAACCGTGGCGACGGAACATTCGTCGATGTCACCGAGGCCTCCGGCATCGCGAAGCCGGAGGGTGGGTATGGCCTCACCGTGGCGGCCGCCGACTTCGACAACGACGGCTGGCCCGATATCTACGTCGCCTGCGATTCCACCCCCGGCCTGTTATTCCGCAACAATCACGACGGCACGTTCACGGAACAGGCCCTGGATCGCGGAGTGGCGCTCAGCGATGACGGCATGGTGCAAGCCGGCATGGGCCTGGGCATCGGTGATTTCCGCCTCGACGGCAGCCTGCACATCGTAAAAACGCATTTCTCGGGTGACACTCCCGCCGTGTACCTCAACGACGGCAAGGGTATTTTCCGCGATGGGACACTCCGTTCGGGCTTGGCCGTGGAGACGCGTTTCGTAGACTGGGGTGTGGGTGTGGCGGATCTGGACAACGACGGCAATCCCGATCTTTTCATGGTCACCGGCGGGATCTATCCGGAGTTGAGCGATGTGTACCGAACGCCCCGGATCGTCTTTAGGAACCTGGGCAAGGGCCAGTTCGAGGAACTCCAGGGACAGGCCGGACCCGGCGTGGACGCCCCGCACTCGAGCCGTGGCTGCGCGTTCGGCGACTTCGACAACGACGGCGATGTCGATATCGTCATCGTCAATCACAACGAACCCCCGTCGCTCCTGCGCAATGATGTGAGCGGAGGGAATCACTGGTTGAAGGTGAAACTGGCCGGCGTCGAATCGAACCGCGGCGCCGTCGGCGCGCGCGTGACCCTTCGATACGGCGGCAAGGTTCAGGCGCAGGAAGTGCTCAGCCAGTCGTCGTACCTGTCGGTGAACGATTCCCGATTGCACTTTGGCCTGGGTTCCGCAACTGTCTCGGACATCGAGATCCGCTGGCCGCTCGGGCGCGTCGAAAGACTCCCGCAGGTGGCGGCCGATCAGTTGATACTGGTGAAGGAAGGGTTCGGAATCACGCGAACGGAGAAGTTCGCACGGCGTGGCACATGAGCGGTAAGTGGATTCTGATAGCAGCCCTCGCGTTGACTGGCCTGGCTGCGCAACAGAAATCCAGGGTGGAGAAGGCGTGGACTCTCATCGCTAATGGTGAGCGTAGCCAGGCCGTGACGCTGCTTCGCGAAATCATCCGGACTGAACCGCGCGACGCCGAGGCGCGGCTGCTGCTGGGCAGCCTGGCCATGGAGGATGGCGATCGTTCGGAAGCCATCGCTCAACTCAGCGAGGCGGTCAAGTTGCTGCCCCGGTCCGCGGAGGCGCACAACACCCTGGGCGAGGCATACAACGCTTTCGGAGAGGGCGGGCCCGCCCGCACGGAGTTCGAACGCGCTACCGCCCTGGACCCGAGGCACGCTCAGGCGCACGCGAACCTGGGCGCGGTCCTGTTACAGCAAGGCGAGACCCAGCCGGCGGCTGTACACCTGGACACCGCCATCCGGCTATTCGGAAAGAAGCCCGATGCGGCTTACTCGCATTACCTGCGCGCCAAGATCTACAGTGAGCAGCGGGATGACGCGAAAGCCGCCGCCGATCTCGAGCAGGCTGTCGCGCTGCGTCCCGATTTTGCCGAAGCATGGTCCGACCTGGGAGAGGCGCGGAAGAACCTCTTCGATGACGAGGGCGCCCTGGCGGCCTTGCGCAAAGCGGTGGAACTGAGTCCCGATGGCGCCGTGGCGCGGACGCGTCTCGGCTCGAAGCTCCTGGACGCGGGAAAGTCGGGTGAGGCGGTGTTGCATCTTCGGGAGGCGGTGCGTCTCGATCCAAAGAACCAGTCGGCGCTGAACGCGCTGCAACTGGCGTTGCGCAGGGACGGACAAGCGGCCGAAGCCGATGCGGTAAAGCGTCAGCTCACCGAATTGCTTCACGAACGGGACAGGGCCGATCAGGCGCAGGTGGCGGCCATCGAACTGAACAACCGCGGGGCCGCTCTCGAGAAGTCCGGCGACCTGCGGGGGGCATTGGAGAAGTACCGCGCCGCGCTCGAGATTTTTCCCGAGCATCCCGGCATTCGCACGAACCTGGCGGTGGCGCTTCTGAAGCTGGGGCAGTGGAATGAAGGGCTCGAACAGATGCGAGAGGCACTGCGACGGGATCCGGCCAATGCGAAATTGAAGTTGGCGCTCGACGATGCGGTCAGTCAGTATCAGGCACATCGCAAAACATTCAGCCGCCCTTGATCGACGGCTTGCAAGGTGGGACAGGCGGTTTCAACTGACAGCGCGTCCCCAGACGTGAGACCTTGAAAGAAACAACATAATGCTTCTGTTTGCGGTCTCTATCTTTCTCAGCGCCTTTTTGCTGTTTCTCGTCCAGCCGTTGATTGCCAGAGTCATTCTGCCCTGGTTTGGCGGATCCGCCGCCGTTTGGACTACCTGCCTGATGTTCTTCCAGGTCACCCTGCTGGCCGGCTACGCCTATGCCTATGTTTCCATCCGGTACCTGAGGCCCAAGCTGCAAACCATCGTGCATCTGATCCTTCTGGCGGCGAGTCTGCTGTTGCTCCCTGTGCTGCCCGGTCCGGGCTGGAAGCCCTTGGACGGCCTGCATCCCGGAATGCGGATCATCGCTCTGCTGGCTGCGACGGTCGGTGTCCCTTACCTGGTGCTGTCCACGACGGGTCCTCTGTTGCAGGGCTGGTTCGCGCGCAAGTTCCCCGGCGTGTCGCCTTACCGGCTCTACGCTCTGTCGAACGCCGGATCCCTGATCGCGCTGTTGAGCTATCCCGCGCTGATCGAGCCTCTCACGCATCTTCGCATGCAAGCATACGGATGGTCGGCGGCGTACGGCTTGTTCGTCGTCCTGTGCGGCGTCGTCGCCTGGACTATGACCCACGTGGAGATGGCCGAAGTGCCCGTCACGGAGGACTCCGGACCCATTGAAGGACGCCCGGGAATCGGAAGGCGGCTGCTATGGATCGGGCTGGCATTCTGTCCCTCCACCCTGCTGGTGGGCGTCACCAGTCACATGACGGAGAATGTCGCCCCGGTGCCGCTGTTGTGGGTGGCCCCGCTCGCGTTGTACCTGATCAGCTTCATTCTCACTTTCGAGAGCGCCCGCTGGTATGGACGCCGCTTCTGGTTTCCGCTGTTTGTGGTGGCCGTGTCGGTGCTCATCGGCTTCCTGTTCCCTGAGGCCCGTCATGCTCCCCTGAAGATCGCCATTCCGACCTTTACAGCGTGTTTCTTCGTGTGCGCTATGACCTGTCACGGCGAGCTCTACCGCTTGCGTCCGGCCCCCAAATGGTTGACGTCTTTCTATCTGATGGTCTCGCTAGGCGGAGCGCTGGGCGGTGTCTTCGTAGGCTTGCTCTCACCGGTCCTGTTCAATAACTATCTGGAATTGCCCATCGGATTGCTGGTCACGGTGTTGCTGATCGGAATCGTGCTACACCGGGCGGCGCCGTCGCTGCCTGGTCCCACCGCCCGCTGGGTAGAGTACGGGCTCGTCACCGCGCTGGCCGGCGGTCTGATTTATCTGCTTGCCTGGGAGAATCCGCATTTTTATTCGACGTACCGCCTGATCAAGCGGAACTTCTACGGCGTCGTCCGCGTGGAAGACTCGGACGACACAGGCGAGACTGAACCGATGCGCACGCTCCTCCACGGCACCATCAGTCACGGTTCCGAGTATCTGCGGACTCCGTTCCACCGCCGGCCCACCACCTATTACGGAAAGTTGTCCGGAGTCGGTGTCGCACTCGCGGATGAGGCGGGCGTTCCTCCCCGGCGAGTCGCAGTCATCGGACTGGGAGCGGGGACTATCTCCTCGTATGCGCGGCCCGGCGACTTCTACCGGTTCTATGAGATCAATCCCGAGGTCGTGGAGATCGCACGCCGCGAGTTCTTCTATCTCGAGGAATGTCCCGCGAAGTGGGAAGTGGCCCTGGGCGACGCTCGCCTGTCCCTCGAACGCCAACCTCCGCAAGCGTTCGACGTGATCGCTGTGGATGCGTTTTCCGGCGATTCGATCCCGGTACACCTGCTCACCATCGAGGCCATTCGCGAGTACTTCCGCCACCTGGCTCCCGACGGAGTGCTCACGATACACGTCTCGAACAAGTTCCTGAAACTGGGGGGCGTGGTCTCGCGCGCCGCGAAGGAGTTAGGCAAGAGCGCCATCCTGATCATCAATGAGGATGACAACCTGGCTGCCACCTATGCCGCTGATTGGATCGTGCTGGTGAACAACCCCGAGGTGCTGAAGCGCAAGCGCTGGGACGTGGGTAACCGGTTCCCCGTTCCCGAGCCATCCGACCTATGGACCGACGACTACAGCAACCTGGTCCGGATCCTCAAATAAGGTGCGTCAACGCGGCAATCAAGCCTGAATAGCCGGAATACCACCCCCTGCTGCATTCGATTCGCCAGTAGTGTTACCATCTCCCCCATCTGGTAACTGGCTCAGCCGCCAGGTTGCTTGCGGCGGGGCCAACTGGGGGATCATTCCATGAAGAAACTGGGCACCTTTGTCTGCGCCCTGGTCGCCTCCGGCCTGTTCTCGGCCGTACCGCTCAGCGCGCAAGCCGTTTACGGCAGCATCGTGGGCACCGTGCTCGATGCTACCGGCGCCGCCATGCCTGGCGCCAAGGTCACCATCCGCAATATTGAGCGTGACGTGACCAACACCACCACCACTAACGAATCCGGCAATTACAGCCAGCGATACCTGATCGCTGGACGGTATCAGGTTCGCGTCGAAGCGCCGGGATTCAAAACCTTCGTTCAGGACAACATCGGCGTTTCGGTGGATTCTGAAGCCCGTCTGGACGTCCGGCTCCAGGTCGGCGAAGTCACTCAGACGCTGGAAGTCACGGGCGAGGCCACTCTGCTCAAAACGGAACGCAGCGACGTCGCCACCACGTACGACACCAAGGCCGTGACCGAGTTGCCGCAACTGAGCCGCCGCTTCACCAACTTCCAGTTGATGACGCCCGGCGTTTCGCTCTGGCCGGTGAGCCTCACCGCCGCGCAGCCCGAGAATCCGCAGGGTTCCTACCGGCTGCTCGTCAATGGCCAAAGCTTTGCCGGCGTCTCGCATCTGCTGGATGGCACCGATAACCATGACGCCGTCCTGGGCTGGATTGTGATCAATCCGACCCTCGAATCCGTCACGGAAGCGAAGGTAACCACTGCCGATTTCGACGCCGAGTTCGGCACCGCCGCCGCTGCCGTGGTCAGCGCGCAGACCAAGTCGGGCACCAACAGCATCCACGGCAGCGTGTTCGAGTTCATGCGCAATGACCACCTGCAGGCCCGCAATCCCTTTACGCAATCGCTGCCGATCTACGGGTCCAATGGCCGCCAGATTCCAGTCACTCAATGGAACCAGTTTGGAGCGTCCGTCGGCGGGCCGATAATTAAGAACAAGCTGTTCTATTTTGGCGATTATCAGGGCACGCGCCGCAATACCGGCGGCAGCGTGTTGCTGCGCGTTCCGTCGCTCGCCGAACGCACCGGCGACCTGAGCGGGCTCGGTCTCAATATTTACGATCCGGCCAGCGGTGCTACACCGGCCACCCGTACGGCATTTGCGAACGCGCAGATCCCGCTGGCAAGAATCTCTCCCCAGACGCAGAATCTGATGAAGAACTTCCCGGCGCCGAATATACTGGCGGCGAAAGACCAGCCGAATTACGCCGGATCCGGCGCGGTCAACTTTAACGACGATGCCTTCAACGTCCGCGCCGATTACTATGTCACGGAGAAGTTGCACGCGTTCGGCCGCTACAGCTTCGTCAACTTTAAGATCTTCTCGCCCGGCATCTATGGCTTGGCCGGCGGTGGCCGGTTACGATCCCAGCGGCAGCATCAGCGCCTTCGCGGGCACGTCCAGTTCGCTGAACCACAGCATTGCCGCGGGCTTCGACTACGCCTACCGTCCCACTCTGTTCACCGACTTCCGGTTCGGCTTCTTCCAGTACCAAGTGGACGTGGTTCCCAACGGTTTGGACACCAGCTCCCGCCACCGACGCCGGCATACCCGGCCTGAACCTGGATAAGACAGTACACCGGCGGCATGCCCGCGTTCTTTATCAACGACTATGGCAACAACCTCTTCAAGTTCGGCTATGCCCTGGGCGTGAACGGCTGCAACTGCCCGCTCAACCAGGATGAAAAGCAGTTTCAGTTCGTCAACAACTGGACAAAGATCGCCGGCAACCACACTTTGAAATTCGGGGCCGATATCCGCCAGGCGCACAATCTCCGCATGCCCAGCGATCAGCATCGCGCCGGACAGTTGAGCTTCAACGCGGCCGGCACCCAGGGACCGAGCGGCGGCGGATCCGGACTCGCCACGTTCCTGCTGGGCGACGTCCAGTTATTCCAGCGCTACGTCAGCAGCGTGAATGACGCGCGCGAAACCCAGAACCGCTGGTTCTTCTTCGGGCAGGACAGCTGGCGCGTCACGTCAGAAGTTGACCTTGAACTATGGACTCCGGTGGGAGTTGTACCGTCCCCAAACAGTGAATGGCGCCGGAAAGGGCGGATTCATCGACTTGGGCACCGGCGAGGTGCTGGTAGCGGGATCGCCGGGGGTGGGCACGAACCTGAACGTGTCCGGATCCTTGAATGCGTTCGCACCGCGCATCGGCATCGCCTACCAGTTGAACCCGAAGACCGTGATCCGAAGCGGTTATGGCCGTGGCTACGATCTTGGGCATTTTCGGCTCCATCTTCGGTCACAACGTGACGCAGAACTTGCCCGTGTTGGGTATCCAAACAATGGCTCCGGCCAATAATTTCGATACTGTATTCACGCTGGCGCAGGGGCCGCCGCCGCTCAACCCGGCCACCGTGCTCGATTCTCAGCCGAAGGGTCCCAACGGCCGCCCGATGCTGCCGAATGGCGTCACTCCGTTCGTGATTTCCAACACTATGCGAATGCCCACGGTGGATGCCTGGAACTTCTCAATCCAGCGGCAATTGACCGGCACCATCTCGCTCGAGGCCGCGTACGTCGGCAACAAAGGAACCCACGTGTTTGCCGGCACTGGCGGCGACTATGACCCGAATCAAGCCACCCTGGTCGGCTTCGGAACCCTGACTACGAATCAGCGCAAGCCGTACTTCCAGAAGTTCGGCTGGAGCCAGAACCTGCGCTATTTCGGCAGCGATGCCAGCAACAACTACAACTCGCTCCAGGTGAAACTGGAGAAGCGGTTCTCCAACGGGCTTCAGTTGCTAAGCCACTACACGTGGTCGCGCAACATGGATTATTCGGGCACCTACTTTCCGGTCGATGCGACCTATTCGTACGGGCCGGCCGATAACAACCGGGCCCACTCCTTCACTCTGGCGTCACTATGGGAGATTCCCTACGGACGCGGCCGTAAGTGGGGTAACAGCCTGTCCCGTCCGGTGGATTGGCTGGTGGGCGGCTGGCAGGCCAAACGGCGTATTCACATGGGCCACGGGGCTGCCCTTCACGCCGAGTTACCAGGCCTGTAACGCCGATCGCGACTCAGGCTGGTGCCGTCCCGATGTGGCCGGCGCGTGGCAGGCTTCCGATCCTGGTCAGTTCGGCTGGTTTAACACATCCGCCGTCGCTGCTGACTGCGAACGGACAGGTTGCTGGACCGTGGCAGCGTCCGCAGAAGGGCGTACAGGGGAATGTGGGACGCAACGCTCTGTGGGGGCCTCACTTCGGCCAGTTGGACATGTCGTTCTTCAAGACCTTCTCGGTAACCGAGCGGGTGAAGGTGCAGTATCGGGCGGAAGCCTTCAACTTCACCAATCACACGAATCTCGGCCAGCCGAACGGCTGCGTGGATTGTCCGGGCGTAGCAGGCCGCATCTTCAATGGGATCGGCAACTACGTGCCGCGGCAGTGGCAGATGGCGCTCCGGGCGCAATTCTGAGGACCGGCTTCAGCCTGTCGAAATTGGGGGGCGGGGAGGTGGTCCCGCCCTCTTCTTAAGAGCGTACTCTAGCGGTTATTATTAATCCGCTGGACCAACATCTTTTTGGCGGTATCCAGCAGAGCCTTCGCCTTCGGCAGAGCGTCGATCCCCAGGGTGACCTGCGGATCGTCCTCGACTGCGGCGCGGTCGGCTTCTTCCTTGCTGAACGCCGTGATGTACATTTCGTGCTTCAGCGTGGTGCGCAGCCAGTCGCGGTTCTCCGTGAATTCGGCTTCCGTGAACTCCACGTTGTTCTTCAGCATGTAGTCGTGCAGTTCGTTCAGCGTTCCCTCATCCACCGTCCAGCCCTTCGGCAGCGTAGCTTTCTCTTTACTTCCGAAGTACTTCCCGGTGAAGCGGAAGAACGCGTCCTTGCGCAGCACTTCTGTCTGGAATTTGTTCAACTTCGGTGGGACGTACTTCTCATCCGGAGTAATGCCGCCACCACCGTAGACGGTGCGGCCTGAATCGGTCATCTTTACATCCAGCGGATTCTTCTGTTCGCCATTCCGGTGGTAGTAGTAGTCGAGGAATGAGATGTGCGAATAGTCGCGTTGGATCAGCCGTCCGCTCGGAGTGTAGTAGTGATAGGTGGTCAGGGCAAGTCCGGTGTTCTCAGACAGCGGATACACGGTCTGCACCAGGCCTTTGCCGAACGTATTCTCGCCTAAGATCCATCCCCGATCGTGATCCTGCAGAGCGCCGGCGACAATCTCAGCGGCCGAGGCGGAGAAGCGATTCACCAGCACGACAATCGGGTAATCCCGGCCGCCGTTCCCACGCCGGGCGTAGTAGGGCTTTTCGGCAGCGCCGCGTCCCCGCTGGGACACGACCACGTCGTTCTTCTTCAGGAAGTGGCCCGCCACCTCGACGCCTTCGTTCAGCAGACCGCCGGGGTTGCCGCGAAGGTCCATCACCAGGCCCTTAATGTTGTTCTCGCCAAGCTTCTTCAGCCCGTCCTCCACCTCGCGGCTGGTGGTTTCACTGAATGAAGCGATCTCGATGTAGGCGATGCCCGGACGGATCCAGAACGGCTCCATGACGCTGGCGCGAGAGATCTCATCACGCACCACGTCGAAGGTGATCGGATGGTCCACTCCCTCGCGTGCGATGACGATCTGGACGTGGGTCCCGCGCGGGCCCTTGAGCAGATCGGCCACCTCGGAGGTGGTCATACCGTCCGTCTTCTTATCGTTCACTTCCATGATGATGTCGGCCGGACGGATGCCCGCTTTGTAAGCCGGCGAACCGCCGAACGGCGACATCACGATGGTCTTCCCATTGCGATTGGCCACCGTCATTCCGACCCCGTAGTAGTGACCCTTCTGGTCCTCTTTCAGCAACTGGAAGTCGCGTGGATCGAAGAAGTTAGAGTGTGGGTCAAGCGTACGGAGCATGCCGGGAATGGCGCCCTTGTAGATGGCTTTGTCAGCTACCACCTGATCGGCAAAATTCGCTTCGATCAGATCATAGACCTTGGTAAACGATTTCAGGCTGCCTTTGATCTCGTCTTCCGGCCCGGCGGCTGCCGCGGCGGAAACACCCTCGGGGCCGAAAAGCCCTCCCAGGACAGAGCAAAGCAGGATTAGCAGCGGAACAAACACAACACTTCGGCGACGCGACGGCATTCGGGGTCAGAGCCTCCCAGCAACCTCAGTATACCAACGAGTACCGAACGGCCAAAGCCGGAATTTCACGGCAGATCCCGTTGATCGAACAGGTTACGGGGTGTCTCCGGGGCTCGGACGGACGGCTCTCGTTTGTTTAGACGTAGTTGGAGGGCTAAACGGTCCGGAGAAAGTTAACCCGAAGTCACCGAAACGGGTTTTCGACAACGATGCCGAAGTACTTCTGGCCCGCGTTTATGTCCTCCGACCAAATTCTTCCGCACCCGCCGCGCTCGGCGGCTGCGACTATCTATCATGCCGTCATAGAAGTGCACCCCGTATTCAGCGCACGCCTCCACCGCACGTCGAACCATGTCGGCGTCGGTAGAATCACCCGAATCGGACCCAAGGCATCGTGCACAGACACCACGTCGGCCGGCCGGGCCGGAGGCGAGGGCTTGTGCAGGAGGGTGGCCGCAAATTCCGCCAGCACCTGAGCAGACATGAGTATGTCCCTGGCAACCGCCTTTCTTACGAGGCCCTGCGCGACGCGCGCTGCTTGCCCGAATCGCTTGGGTCGTAGGTGTAAACGAGTACGTTCGTGTCGAGGAATTCAAGAGCGCGTAGACAGATCCGACCATTTCCGGGTCCGGTTGCCAACCTTGAACTGGAAGACCTCAAAGCTGCGCTCCAGTGCCTCGCGCTCTCGATGAGGTTCACTCCCGCATAATAAGGGAAACCCTTAATCGGTGTAGAGTCTGGTCCGCCAATCAGAACGTAACTAGCGCCTCGCCTACCCGCCGTAGTTCGATATCGTAGTAAACATGGCTGCCAACGACAATATCCAGATCGCGCTGATCGGTGCGGGCGGAATGGGGCAGGGGGACGCCAAGTACGCCACCTCGCTTCCCGGAGTCAAACTCATTGCCGCCTGCGACCTCTACAAAGGCCGCCTCGCGCGATGCAAGGAACTCTGGGGGTCCGACCTGTTCACTACCCGCGATTACCGCGAGGTCCTGTCCCGCAAGGACATCGACGCCGTGATCATCGGCACCCCCGACCACTGGCACTCCCGCATCACCATCGATGCGCTCCGCGCCGGCAAGGACGTGTACTGCGAGAAGCCAATGATCCAGAAGGTGGAACAGGGCAAGCAGGTGATCGCCGCGCAGAAGGAGTCCGGAAAGATCGTCCAGATCGGCAGCCAGTACGCCAGTTCGATGGTCTACCAGAAGGCCCGGCAGTTGCTCGCCGCCGGGGCCATCGGCAAGGTGAACCTGGTGGAGGCGTGGCTCGACCGCAACACCGCTGTCGGCGCCTGGCAGTACTCCATCCCGCCCGATGCGTCGCCCGAAACCGTAGATTGGGACCGCTACGTCGAGCCCACCGTGAAGCGTCCCTTCGACCCCATGCGGTTTTTCCGATGGCGGAACTACCGGGATTACGGCACCGGCGTTGCCGGCGACCTCTTCGTTCATCTGCTCACCGGACTGCACGTCGCCACTGGGGCGTCCGGCCCAAATCGCATTTTCGCCACCGGCGGCCTGCGCTACTGGAAAGACGGGCGCGATGTGCCGGATGTGATGCTCGCCACCATGGATTATCCGGACTTCAACCTGGTGCTGCGGGTGAACTTCAAGAGCGGCGGCACAGTGGAGGACTTCGGCGTCAAGTTCACCGGCACCGAAGGCGTGATGACCACGGGCTTCACGGAACTGAAGCTCTGGAAGCAGCCGCCTGAGTCCGAACCGGGCTTCACCATCGAGACCTTCTCCAAGGACGTGCGCGAGAAATTCCTGGCTGAGTATCGTCAGAAATATCCGCAGCGGGCGCCCAGCGCGGAGGGTATGCCGGCCCAGCGGGCGGAGACGTTTACGCCGCCGCGCGGCCACGACGCGCACCTCGATCACCACCGGAACTTCTACAATGCCGTCCGGTCGCGCAAGCCGTTCTTCGAAGATGCCGTGTTCGGGTTCCGGGCCGCCGGTCCCGCGCTGCTGACCAATACCAGTCTGTGGGAAAACCGGGCCTGCACCTGGGATCCGGAGACGATGACCGCCGGCTAAGGACATTTCGATGTCGTGGCTGCCGCTGGATGTTCGGTACGGATTCCGGACGCTGGCCGCATCTCCGGGCTATGCGGCGGTAGCCCTGATATCACTGGGCCTGGCCACCGCGATCGGGACGGCCGCCTACAGCGAGATGCAAGGGATGGTGTGGCGGGAACTCCCCGGCGTGCCCCGGCCTTCCGAGTTGGTGGCGGTGCAGGCGCCCATCTCCTACCAGGCCTATCGAAGGTTCTCGCAGCTGAACGGACTGTTCCGTTCCACGTACGCGTACATGGCTCCGGTGCCGTTCGGCGTCGGCCAATCCGGAAGGACCGAGCGCGCGTGGGGCCACCTGGTGACGCCATCGTATTTTACGGCGCTGGGAGTGGTGCCCGAACTCGGGCGCTTCTTCGGGGGATCGGCGGAAGACGCCAGGTCCGTAGTGGTGAGCGATCGTTTCTGGCGCAACCATCTGGGCGGCGACACGGCGATCGCTGGCAAGACGCTGCGGGTGAATGGACAGCTGCTGTCAGTGGCCGGAGTCGCACCTCCGGACTTCTTCGGCCCTTCGCCGGCGGTATTTGCGGCCGACCTGTGGGTGCCAATTGCCGCAGGGGGCGAGGTAGCCCCGGAACTTTCGGGCAACGCGACGGAACAGGCCGACCGGGCCATGTTCATGATGGGTGCCCGTCTCGCCACAGGTATCGCGGGCCCGGCGGCCGAACTGCAACTGGACGCGGCGGCACGGAAATTCGAAGAGGACTTCAACCTGCCCCGGCGTGACGATAAGACGCGGCGGATCGTGTTGATCGAAGGCGGCAAGATCCTGCCGATCCGAAAGCAGGACCGTCCGTTCTTCACCGAGTTCTTTTTGATCATGGCCGGTCTGGTGATCCTCATCGCGTGCTCCAACGTCGCCAACATGGCCTTGGCCCAGGCAGCGGAACGGAGAAAGGAGATCGCCATCCGGCTGGCCTTGGGCGCGACCCGTTGGAGGCTCATGCGGCAGTTGCTTGTAGAAAGCATGCTGCTGGCCGTGGTTGCGGGAGCGATCGGATTAGCCATCGCGACAGCGCTGATGCGCGGAGCCTCACGTGAAAGGCTGCCGTTCCCAATTCCCATCCGCTTCGACCTGGAGGTGGATTGGCGGGCGCTGCTCTTCACGCTGGGTCTAACGGCTCTCACAGGCATCGTCTTCGGGCTGGCGCCGGCACTCGCTGCCACCCGCGGCGATGTGAATCCCGCACTCAAGCAGGGAGGTGCGGTGGATATGCCCCGCCGCCGGCGCGTGAGTCTCCGCAACGCGCTGATGATCTGCCAGGTAGCCGGATCGCTGATGTTGCTGATCATGACCGGCGCGCTGGGGCTGGGGATCCAGGGGTCCATGGGAGTGACCAGCGGTTTCGACCCGCGAAATCTCCACATGGTTGCGCTCGATCCGGTTCGCGACGGCTACTCCGGCGCGCAGGCAGCGGCCCTGTTGGAGAAACTGCTCGATCGTGTTCAGCGGATGCCCCAAGTGACCGCCGCCGCGCTCACCGATACCCTTCCGGTAGCGATGAATGGCAACGCCTGGCTGAATTACTCCACGGACGGCAAGTCGGGATCCGCCAGGCGCTACCTGGTGGGTAAGGACTACATGAACACCGCGGGCATTCCGGTCCTGGAGGGTCGCGGTTTTCAACGGGGGGACGAGACGGGGGATGAGACCTCCGTCATTGTTACCGAGGCACTGGTAAACGAGTGCTGCCAAGGCCGTGAAGCCGTGGGCCGGCTGATCGAGATCGGCAGCGGAACCGCCATCCCGCCCATAGTGATCGTGCCCGGGACCTTCGACCATCGCCAGCAGGTGGCCGGCCGCCAGATGTTCCGAATCATCGGCGTGGCGCGAGACGTCTCGGAGGACCTGGCCATGCAGAAGCCCAAGCCTGCGATCTACTTCCCGCTACGCCCGGCCGATTACGCCCGTCCGTCGGTGCGCGGCGTAACGTTGATAATTCGCGCGGTCCCCGGTGTGGACGCGATGGGAGCGATCCTGCGCGAGATCGCGGCCTTGGATGGCAGGGTCACGCCGTTCGATATCCGAAGCATGCCGGAACAGATCGAAGATTTCATGTTTGCGCTGCGAGTCGCCGTCTGGACCTATGGCTGCATCGGGATATTTGGCCTGGTGCTGGCGTCCGCCGGACTGGCGGGACTTACGGCCTACACCGTGGCCTTGCGCCGCCGCGAAATCGGAATCCGCATCGCGCTGGGCGCCAGCGTTCGAAACGTGCTCGGCCTGGTGATGCGCCAGGGCATGGTGCTGGTGGCCATCGGAACGGCGATCGGGCTGGCCGGAGGCTGGGCGGGAATCCGGATGCTGTCGGCCATGTCTTCGCCGGTGCAGAAGACCACCGTCACCGCGGCGGCGGATCCACTGCTTAGGTGGGGAGCGCCGCTGCTGCTCGCCTCCATCGCCCTGCTGGCCTGCTACCTGCCGGCGCGGGCCACGGCGAAGATCGATCCAGCTGTTACGCTGCGCCAGGAGTGAGGGTGAACGAATCCGTGCGGGAGTTGGTGGTTCTGGAACTGTACCGCCGTGAATTTAGAGGATTATCACTGACAAAAGGAACGCGAAATGATGCAGATGAAAAAACCCAACCACCCCGGCGACATTATCCGGGATTGCCTCGACGAGTTGGGCGTCAACGTGACGGAAGGTGCAAAGGCTCTTGGCGTAACCCGTGCGGCACTGTCGCGTGTTCTCAACCGCAAGGCGGCGGTATCGGCAGAGATGGCCGTTCGGCTTGAAAAGACGATTGGCAGCACAGCGGACTTCTGGCTTCGCTTGCAATTGAACTACGACTTGGCGCAGGTACAGGCGCGAAGCGGGAAGATTCACGCCCGACGCCTCGTCACCCCAGCACAGCTTGCGTTGTGAAAAACCCTGCCTGTTGCTTCTTTACTTGAAGGAATGCTTAATGGGAATGCTTAATGCGATAGCGCCATCGGTAACATTTCCGGCCAACATGTTGGTGCGGAAAGAGATGATCTGTCCGCCATCTTCGGCAACGCCGCTTTGATTGCCAGTGATCCAGAATCCGAGATGCGGGCTGATGATTCCGTCCATCGGTCGCGATGCTCCCTCCTGTAGGTGAAATCCGGCACGGCCAAGCGCGGCCACCCGCGCCCGAAGACAGGGCATGAACACTACAAGCGCTCTTCCGTCCGGGAGTTGGTGGTTCTCGAACTGTACCGCCAGGCCGAATCTCGAGCGGCAAGGCGGGCGAACTCCTGGGTATGCCCCGGTTCGCGTTTATCCAGTACGCTTCCTCGCTCGGCATTCCGTTCTTCGACATGACCGAACAGGAACTCGACTCAGAACTGGAGAACGCGAGGATCGCCTGTGAGCGTCGTCTCGAGCAGTAGCCCGCTCATTGCGCTCGATTATCTCGGCCGTCTCGATCTGCTCGAAGCTCTCTACGGGCCAGGTATGGATTCCTCCCGCCGTGGCGCGCGAAGTACCGCCGAGAGAGCTGCCTTCCACCAGCGAGGCGATCGCTCTCGCGGCGGAGACAGACGCCGATCTCGTGTTGCTTGACGACAAGACAGCGCGCCGTCCGGCGGCCGCCATCGGATTGCCCTACCTGGGAACTGTCGAAATCCTGCCCGAAGCCAAGAGCGCGGGACTTGTCGATGCGGTGCGGCCTTTTTTCTGCCGTTCCACATCTCGACGCCGTTCTACGAGAGCGCCCTCGGAAAAGCGGTAGAACGCTAACTGCCCCGCCGGTCGGGGACATGGACCCATCGACAGGACCCATCAGGACCCATCGAGCACCTTGACAACGAGTCCTTCCGATGGTAAACCAAGCCCATGGCACAATCGGCGCGCGGAGTTGCCGTTCTCGTATTCCTGCTTACGTTGATTCTGGTTCCGCAGCTGGACGCGGACGCAGTTCTCCTTTCGGACAATTACGGGGCCGGATCCATATCAAGCCCACCGTATTATGTGGTCGGACCCGGATGGTCCTATCTTGTTTCCGGTCCTTCCTCGATATCGCCCGTAACGGACTACTATTCGGTTACCGTTTGTACAGCACCATGCGAGGCCACGGAGGCCTATGGTCCGATGGTCACAAACACCATTCCGGCTACGGTCTACGTTGGAGATCCTTGGGGTTACGTTAGCGACAAGATCGGGACCATCGCGAATTACCAATCTCCGTTCACAGTCGTTCATTTTGACTTCACCTTCGGCTTGAATCTGACGGGCTCGCCGCTCACGTGCGCCTCGGTCGGAGGCTGCGCCTTTACGTACGACGGCTCTATCCAAGACGTCGGTGCAATTACATGGGACGGCGGGGGCAGTACTACACTTCAGTTCCAATACAACACGCCAGAGCCGAGCACATTTTCGGCACTGACTCTAGGCTTAGGGCTGGCTTGCGCATTTGGAATGCGCCGCAGGATCTTAGGGCCAACCAGCAAGCTCCGCCTGCCGCGTACCCGTACACAGTAGCGGCGACAGCCGGAAACACTGCGAATTCTGAACATCCTTCGAAAAATCCGCATGTGATGTGAGGTGCTGCCGAACAAGATGCACCCGAGTACCTTTGCTGCCGGTCAGGCGCACTCGCTGGCCGTGCGCCCCACGTAGCGCGACTCCCTCGCGTTCCGCTCGCTCGCCCACGATCGTGCGGCGTGAGTGCCCGCTTCCGCCAACGCCCGCGCAGGGGGTTGGCGGCGATGAGCAAGTCCCGCGGCGACCTTCGCCTCGGGTCGGCTGGGCCGTGACCGTCCCCGGGCAGACCCTCCGCCGGCGCGCCGGGCCCGGCACAGACCGCGCAGACCGCTGAAACCACAACAACGAGGACTTTTCCGGTGCGCCGGTAGCGTCCTCCCTCATGCCCTCGGCGCGGGACGGACCGGGACCGTCAGGCGCTGACTATTCCGGCACAACGGCCCGGCCACTGGGAATGAACGCTACCGGTCACTGCAACGAAGAAATGCAGCGTGTCTACGAAATCAGCGCGCTCCGAGAAACCTGCGCCGCCGAACGGGCGCGGTGATGCGAAAGCGAAGCGGCGGGCAGCTTGGTAGTTAGCCACTCACGCCGAGGGCTGGTAGACTGTATAAACGCGGGCGTGTATTCCCCTTCAGGACCCTGTGACCGCCGAACGTTGGGATCTAGTCAAAAGCCTATTTGAACTCGCGCTGACCGTCGGGCCGGACGAGCGCGCCGAGTTTCTGGAAAAGCATTGCGGCGCCGACGACGAGCTTCGCCACGAGGTCACCTCCCTGCTCGAATCGCATGACGACGATGCCGGGTTTCTCGAACAGCCGGTCATGTCCGTAAAGGCGATGGTCGATGTTCCTCCCACGCCCTCGCCGGAGATGATTGGTTTGCGCATCGGGGCGTACGAACTCGTCCGGGAAATCGGACGCGGCGGCATGGGCGCCGTCTACCTGGCCGTCCGCGCAGACAACGAGTTCAAGAAGCGCGTCGCCATCAAACTGATCCGCGGAGGCATGGAAAGTGACTTCCTGGTCCGGCGTTTCCGCAGGGAGCGGCAGATCCTGGCCCGCCTGGAACATCCCAACATCGCCCGGCTCATCGATGGCGGCACCACCGGTGACGGCCTGCCGTACTTCGTCATGGAGTACGTCGAGGGCGAACCGCTCAATCACTACTGCGAATCGCGATCGCTTCCGGTGTCGGAACGTCTCGAAATCCTCGTCAAGGCTTGTTCGGCCGTGCATTACGCGCACCGCCGCATGATCGTCCATCGCGATCTGAAGCCCGGGAACATCCTCGTCAAGGGCGACGGGACGCCCAAGCTGCTCGACTTCGGCATTGCCAAGCTGCTCGATCCCGATACGGCCGACTCCCAGTCGGAAACCACCATGGGGACCTTCCGTATCGTCACCCCCGCCTACGCCAGTCCGGAGCAGATGCGTGGGGAGCCCGCAACCATTCGCAGCGATGTTTACGCCCTGGGTATCATCCTCTTCGAGCTGATTGCTGGACACCGCCCGTCCACCGTTCCTGGACAGGATCCCCTGGCCCTGCCGGACGAGATGTCCGACTCCGATCGCGACCTCGCCAAACCGGCCTGTGGCGTTGTGCACAAAGCGATTCAGCCCGATCCGAACGGACGCTACGAATCCGCGGAGGAGTTCGCCGCCGACCTGAGGCGATGCCTGTCCGGCAGCCCCATCCCGAACTACGCCACCGCCCCAACCACCACCATCGATCCTGTTGTCCAGCCTTCGCCGGGTTCCGTCGCCGTCCTACCCTTCCGCCTGCTCGGCACCGACAGTACATCCGACGGGTACCTGGGGCTCGGTATCACGGACGCGCTCATCACCAAGCTCAGCAACGTAGGCCGAATCTCGGTGCGCTCCACAAGTTCCGTGACGAAATACGCCGGCCTCACTGACGCTGTCGCGGCGGGTCGCGAACTCGGTGTCGAATTCGTTCTGGAAGGACGCATTCAGAAGCTCGCAAACCGGCTCCGCCTTACCGTGCAACTGGTTCACGTTCAGAACGATGTCCCGGTTTGGGCGGCGAGTTTCGACCAGCAGTCCGAAGACCTGCTGCTGGTGGAGGACTCCATCTCCGAGCAGGTGGCCCAGGCACTGGTCCCGCAATTGACGGGAGAAGAGCGCGAACAGCTGGCGCGTCCCGGAACCGCCAGCGCCAAGGCCCATCAGGCCTATCTGCGTGGCCGCTGGCATTGGAATAAAGGGACCGAAGACTCGCTGGCGCAGGCCCTGCTCGCTTTCATGCAGGCCATTGCCGAGGATCCCGAATACGCCCGCGCCCACGCCGGCGTCGCCGATTATTACGTCCAACTCGGGATCCGCGGCGGTCTGCCGCCTTCGGAATCGTTCGCCGCCGCCAAGCAATCGGCCCAAACCGCCCTGCGGATTGACAGTAGTCTCGCCGAAGCGCACGCCTCACTCGGATTCGCCACCTGGGCGTACGACCGCGACTATGCGACCGCGGCGCATCACTTCCAACTCGCCATCGCCCTGAATCCGGATTACGCACCCGCGCACCACTGGCTCGGCTTGCTCAATTCGGCGCGCGGACGCCACGAAATGGCCATCGCCTGCCTTACCCGTGCGCGCAAGCTGGATCCAAGCCGGGCGATCTATCCGGCCGATCTGGCGTTCTGTTATTCCAACTCGCGCCGGTTCGAGCGGGCTATCGAGGTCTGCGAGAAGGCCATGCAGAGCCTCGGAGAGGCGCCCGAACTCTCCTTGACGCTCGCCCTGAACTATCGTTTTGCGGGTGACTTCGATAAAGCCCATGCCACTGCCAGCCGCTGCCGCGCCATCGCCGGCGATAACCTGTTCGCTGCCGGCGTCCTGGCCTGCATTGACGCCGTCATGGGTAACCACGCCAATGCCAAAGCCGCCCTTCAGGACTTGGAGCGGCGAGCCGAAGATACCTATGTTTCCGGCTGCCTGATGGCGCAGCTTCACCTCGCCCTCGGTGACCATGACCAGGCACTCGCCCAACTCGAGCGCTCCTGGAGTGACCGGGATTGGTGGGTGCTGTGGCTCGGCGTTGCACCCGTGTGGGATGACCTGCGAAGTCTTCCTCGCTTCATCCGGCTGCTCGACCCGCAGCCCGGCGATCCGATCCCTACGATCCCGCCCCAACCGGTTGCCGCCGCTCCCGCCCGCAAGAGAAAACGCTTGTGGTGGGCCGCCGCGGCGGTCTTCATTTTGCTCGTCGGGGCCGCTTTATTGGCCTATCGGCTGTGGACACCAAGTCCCGTGCCGTTTCAGCACACCGCCATCTTCAAATTGACCACCAACGGCATCGCGCTGCGATCCGCCATCTCCCCCGACGGCCAGTTTGTCGCCTACACCGCCGACAAAGAGGGCCGGCCCGTCGTGTGGGTCCGCGAGTTAAATGGAAGCGCCGCATACCGCGCCGCCGGGCCGTTCACGGGCGAGATCCGCTCGGTGGAATTCGTTCGGGAAGGAAAGTTTCTCACATTTCTCGCATTTCCGGCCAATCAACCCATGAGCGGCGTGCTGTACATCGTGCCCATTGGCGGCGGCACTCCAGAAAAGCTCATGGCGGACGTCCCGGGTCCCATCAGCGTTTCGTGGGACGGAGTATGGATGGCGTACTTCCGCCAGAGCCCGAGCGAAGCGATGGATCATCTGGTGGTCCGCAAAGTCGCTGGCGGCGACGAGCGCATCGTCGCCTCCAGGCGCTATCCCGACCGCTTCTCGTGGAACTCCGCCCCGGTTTGGTCAAGGGATGGCCATCGCCTGGCCTGCGCCGTCGAGGGCTCCGATCCCGCCGGGTTCAGAGTCGCTCTGACGGTCGTGGACCTGGATGGATCCGTTCACCCGGTGCCTTCCCCGCGCTGGCAATGGGTGGGCCGGGTGACCTGGCTGAAAAACTCCGGGTTGTTCGTCATCGGCCAGGAGCATAACTCGTCCTTTCAACAGATCTGGTATGTCCCGCTGCGCGGCGAAGCTGCGGAACGCATCAGTAATGACCTGAATGACTACAATTCGCTCTCCGTCGTGGACGACGGATCGGCGATGGTCTCGGTGCAGGTGCAGACCCTCACGAATGTCTACGTCCTGCGCAAGGACGATCCGCGCCGCGGCGAACAGATCACGCCGGGTAGCGGCAGGTACTTCGACCTGGCCTGGGTCCCCGGCGGCCAGATCGCCTACGCCAGCGACGCAAGCGGCTCGGCCGACCTCTGGATCATGAATGCCGACGGCACTCATCAGCGGCAACTGACGAAAGGGGAAGGCCGCAACTACGCCCCCAGTGTGTCGCCCGACGGCCGCCGTCTCGCCTTTCACACCAACCGCGATGGCAACTGGAATGTCTGGCTCATGGATATCGAGTCCCGTCACACAGTGCAGTTGACCAAGGGGACCCGCGACAGCAACTGGCCGCAATTCTCAGCCGATGGCGCCTTCGTGCTGTTTCATCACACCGGCCTCAACAACATGTTCAGTCTCTGGAAAACGCCGGTGGACGGTGGCGCGGCCGTGCAGGTGACTTCGAGCCTGACTGAGCATCCGGCGGTATCACCCCGTGACGGCCGCATCGCGTCCTGGTACAGCGCCGAAATGGCGAATCCGAAATGGGAAATCGCCATCTTCGCCGCCGCCGGCGGCGAGCCGCTCAAGACCTTTGCCGTTCCCGAGACCGTCACTCCCGACACTGCCCTACGCTGGACTCCCCAGGGCGACGGCATCACCTACGTGGACAACCGGAACGGCATCGGCAATATCTGGCTGCAGCCCGTGGACGGAGGTCCGCCCCGCGCCATCACTACCTTTGACTGGGGTCAGATCTTCTCCTTCGACTGGTCCCGCGACGGACGCCTGGTCTATTCGCGCGGCATGAGCACCAGCGATGTTGTACTCATCCGCGATACGGCCCAGAAGCCCGGCTCGGGCTGGCTGCGCCCGTAGCTGGACCCACCCGAGCGCTAACCCTCACCGCCGTGTTATCAAAGAACCTATGGGTAAACCCCGTCTCTCCTCACGCCTCCTCTTGTCTGGTATCACTCTGGCCGCATCGCTCTGGGGGCAACTGGTTCCTGCGGGGTCGCCCGTGCCGCGCCGCGATAAGCTTCCGGTGGTGTTCCTGAATGGATACCAACTGGATTGCACGGGATCGTCATTCGCGTCCACATTCGGCAAAGCCGACACCGTCTTGCAGGCCAACGGCCAGGCCTCCGTGTTCTTCGATAATTGCAGCGTGCCAGGACGTCCGCTGCTGGAGGACCTGGGCTCCGCGTTCGGGACGTTTCTTTCCGGTCTGAAGTATGACGACGGCCAACCGGTGACCATGGTGGACGTCGTGGCCCACAGCATGGGCGGTCTGATCGTCCGTACCTATCTCAGCGGGAAGCAGTCCACGGGAGGCTTCCAGCCGCCGGCGGTGGTGCCGATCCGCAAGGTCGTGTTCCTCGCCACGCCTCATTTCGGGTCGCCCATCGCGAGTCTGCTGGGCCCGGATGATCAAGCGAAGCAGATGGGCACCGGAACTCCGTTCCTCTATGACCTTGCAACCTGGAACCAGGGTACCGACGATCTGCGCGGTGTGGACGTGGTCGCCGCCATCGGCAACGCCGGTACCGGCAACACGAGTGGCGCTGCGAATTTTGATGACGGCGTCGTCCCGCTCACCAGTGGCTCGGTGGGCTTTACTGCACCCGGCCGCACTCGCGTGCTGCCCTTCTGCCACATCACCTTCACGGGTCTGTTCACAGTGGTTTGCCCCGGCAGCGTTAGCGGGATCGCCAATATTCAGAGCGCAGCCGATCCGCAGGCAAAGCTGATCACATCCTTCTTGAACGGCACCACCGATTGGCAGAGCGTCGGCGCCGCCGCCGAGGACGATCCGTTTCTCTCGAAGAATGGAGGCCTTCAGATGGTCGCCCGCACACCGGACGACAAGGCGTTATCCCTCACCAGCGCCAAGGTACAGCCGGCCTCCGGTTCGGCGACCGATCTCAAGGTGGGCACCGGGGCCGTCGCCTTCAATGACCGGATCCCCGCCGGCGACGCGACATTCACCGCAGTCTCCGGAAGCACCACTCTGACCGGCAGCCTGACGGTCCAAAAGGCGACCTACTCGAGTCCCGTCGTGAAGACCGGTCCCATCATCGGCCGTGTCTATCCGGCCGCCAGTGTCACGTTTCCGCTCTCGGTGGCGCCGGGTCAATTCGTGGCCATCTACGGCGACGCCCTGGCAGGCTCTACCGCCACTGCGGCCTCGGCCAACTACCCAACTCAGTTGGCGGATGCCAAGGTTCTGGTGAATGGGGTTCCCTCCCAACTCTATTACGTCTCACCCAAGCAGATCGATGCCATCATCCCCGACGACGCTCGAGGGCTGGTCAAACTCATGGTGCAGAACACTGCGGGAAGCAACACCGTCAACGTTCTGGTGGACCCGGCGGTACCCACCCTGTTCACTCAGAACGCATCGGGCAGCGGTCCAGCCTCGGCGCTGAACGCAAGCCAGAACAATACCCTGGTCACCGATTCGAATCCCCTGCGCGCCGGCGATTACGTGTCGCTCTATTTGACCGGATTGGGAACCATCACCAGCCGCGATGGTCTGGATTGGGCCAACCAGCAGCCCACGGTAACGCTCGGCGGCAAGCCGTGCCCGGTCAGCTACGCGGGCCGAGCGCCCGGGTTCACAGGGCTCGACCAGATCAACTGCGTCGTTCCGGCAGGCCTCGGCGCGAGTTCCCCCGCACAAGTCTGGGTAACCTCGGGTCAGCGGGCCAGCAACATCGCGACGCTCGCCGTCCAGTAACCGTCCCCACAAAAAAAGAAATGCCACCTCCGCCGGAGCGGAGGTGGCTAAATAAGGTAAGGAGACTTCCGAGAACCTACCTTTCGCTACTTCGATTGCAATGACCGGACATATGCCGTAATGTTGCTCAGGCGCATCTGCGTCGTCGCCCCACCCGGCGGGTTCATGCTCTGGAACACGTCGCCCCAGATGGGCATGTCTTTGGACCCGTGGGCCGCCGGCATATCCGGATCGCCCTGAATGCTGCCGTAAACCCGCAATTCAGGGAACTTGCCGTTACTCTTGATCGACAGTTGGGTTAGATCGGGAATGGCAACCTTGAGCACTCCCGCAGCCGGTCCGTCGCCTTTTCCATCCTTCCCGTGGCAGGCGGCGCAGTACGTATCGTACATCTGCTTGCCGTCGGCGGCCGATGTGGGAGATGGCGGGACTCTTTTGAGAACAGCCTGTCCGTCCGCGCCGAGAATGGCGAACGCGACTGCCAGAGCGACCAGCGCCACAATTACCCGTGTGAACATCGGAACTCCTGCCGGAAGCCTTAGATGTGCATTTCGGAGTCCACTGAGGCTAGTCACCGCAAGAACATCGAGTAAGGTGTTGAAAAATCGCACACTATTGGGTGTTGAAGTCTGAAGCGGTAGTGGCCTGTTGGTATTGGGGCAATATTGGTCGAGCGTGAGGCTGCGCACCGTTGGGGGAAGAGACCCTCTCCAGGTCTCCGATTGCTCGCTCCTTCGCAGTTGCATTGAGCGAACGCAGAATCCGTTTCCACCAGTATCGGGGTGGGCGTATACTCGGTCTCATGCGAACCCGCCTCTTCTTCTTTGCGACTCTATTCTGTCTATGCGCTATGACCGCCCAGGCTGCCGGCGTTAACGGAACCTGGCTTGCCCAGATTCCCGGGCGGGATGGCAACATGATGGACACCACGTTCCAGTTCAAGGTCTCCGGCGATCAACTCACAGGCACCATGGAGAACCAGTACGGCGAGAGAACCATCTCCGATGGCAAGGTGTCGGGCGACGATATTTCGTTCGCCGTCCACATCGATATCAACGGGAATGACATGACGCTGCTGTTCGCAGGCAAAGTATCCGGCGATGAGATTAAGTTCACGCGCGAGCGCAAGGGAGAGGATCTCGTCCCGGCAAAGGTCGAGTTCGTGGCGAAACGCAAGAAGTAAAGAACCGGGCGAGCCGGAGGGCGGTCATTGCCGCGACTGCTTCGGCGCGCACCCGTTCAGCGTCAGCTTGTCCTTATAACACTTGCCGACCGAGTTGAGTTCCTTGCCCTGGATCGTGGTATGGCAAGTGATGCAGGGCTTCCTCTCGAGTTTCTGGTACTTCACGTTTCCGAACGTGGCGCTGCCAGCCGCCAGAAACCCGCAGACGAGAATCGCGACTGGCAGGATATGACGCAACCGGGACATCATCCGACCTCCATCACCCGTTTGACGGCGGAACGCGGTTGGTAATCCGCTTGGGTGGAGAGTAACACACCCGGAACTCTGATTCAAGAGATTTTCTACACATCATTGACGTAGAATTCTACATGTATTAAGATAATCAGGTCGTCTACTATTCTTCCAGGGAAACAATGCCCGTCTGCGTTCGGCCGAAGTCAGTGGTGCGCCTTACGGTTTTCTGCGGGATCATCATTGCGGGTTTCGGTCTCCTCTCGCCCAACCTGCCGGCCCAGCCGGCTCCCAAAGAACTACCCGGCTCGTCGGAATGCGTCAATTGTCACGATTCGGGCCGCCGCACGGGAAAGCGCGAAGCGGGCAATCCGCCGGCCTTCGACGCCGCCGCGTTGAGGGGATCGCCCCACGCAGCCCTCGAGTGCAGCAACTGCCACGCCGACGTGGATCCCAAGAAGTTGCCCCACCCTGACAAACTCGCCCCTGTGGACTGCGGATCCTGCCACACCGATGAACAAACCCAATACGCCGAGAGCCTGCATGGACGGGCAGTAAAACGTGGCGACAAACTCGCTCCGGCCTGCAAGGATTGCCACGGACGTCACGACATCAAGCGCGCCGCCGCGTCTGGCTCACCCACCTCCACCATGGAAGTACCGAAGCTTTGCGGTGGCTGCCATCGTGAAGGCACCCCGGTCAGCCTGACGCGCAACATCCCCCAGGACAACATTCTCGGCAACTACATGGACAGTATCCATGGCGAGGGTCTGTTCAAGCGCGGCCTCACCGTAACGGCCGTTTGCACTAGTTGCCACACCTCGCATTTCGTTCTGCCCCACACGGATCCCCGCTCGTCCATCGCCAAGCAAAACATCGCCAAGACCTGCACCAAGTGCCACGCCCAGATTGAGGCGGTGCATCGCAAGGTGATCCGCGGAGAGCTCTGGGAAAAGCAGCAGCACATGATCCCGGCCTGCGTGGATTGCCACTCGCCCCACAAGATCCGGAAGGTCTTCTACCCCCAGGGCATGGCTGACCGCGATTGCATGAGCTGCCACTCCAAGCCGGAACTCAAAATGGTTCGCGCCGGCAAGACGGTTTCCTTGTTCGTCAACCAGGACGAGCTCGGACACTCGCGGCACTCCCAGAAAGCTTGCGTGCAGTGTCATACCGGCGGCACGCCTTCGGATGCGCGCCCTTGCCGCACCATCGCCTCTAAAGTGGATTGCTCCATTTGCCACGCCGAGGTGGTGAATCAGTATCGCGAAAGCACACACGGAAAGCTCACCGCCCAGGGAAGTCCGGACGCTCCGGACTGCCACGATTGCCACAGCCCACATGGGACGCTGAGCAAGAACGATTCGCACTCGCCCACCTTCTCGCGGAACGTCCCGACCTTATGTGCCGGGTGCCACCGCACCGGTAACAAAGCGGCCGTGCGCTATCGTGGCAAGCAGGAGAACATCGTCGAGAACTACTCGGAGAGCATACATGGTAAGGGTCTGCTCGAGAGCGGTCTCACCGTGACGGCCAACTGCGCCGATTGCCACACCGCCCACCGCGAGCTTCCGAGCAATGATCCCACTTCCAGCGTGAACCGGGCCAACATCGCCAACACCTGCGCGAAATGCCACCGCGGCATATTCGACATGTTCACCCGGAGCGTCCACTCGCCGAACATAACGAAGACGTCGAAGCCCCTGCCCGTGTGCAACGAGTGTCACTCGGCGCATAGCATCCAGCGCACCGATCTGTCGAACTTCCGGCTGCACATCATGGATCAGTGCGGGCGCTGCCATGAAAAGATCAGCGAAAGCTATTTCGAAACGTTCCACGGCAAGGTCTCAAAGCTCGGCTATCTCACCACGGCCAAGTGCTACGACTGCCACGGATCTCACGATATTCTGCCGGTGATGGACGCCCGGTCGCGCTTGAGCCGCGCGAACATCGTCAAGACCTGCGGAAAGTGCCACAGCGGGTCGCACCGGCAGTTCGCCGGGTACCTGACCCATGCCACCCACCATGACCCGGTACGCTACCCGTTCCTGTTCTATACGTTCTGGGGCATGACCACCCTACTGGTGGGCACGCTCGTGATATCGGGCGCGCACACGGCGCTGTGGCTGAACCGGTCGCTGGAGTATCGCAAAGCGATCCCGGTGGACCACGCCGCCGAACAGGTGTATGTGCGCCGCTTCGATACCTACAAACGGAACCTGCACCTGACCATGGTCACCAGTTTTCTCGGGCTGGCCATGACCGGCATGGTTCTGAAGTTCTCCTACGCGCCCTGGGCGACGGTGCTGGCGAAACTGCTGGGCGGTTTTGAATCCGCGGGACTCATCCACCGCTTCTGTGCCGTCCTGACGTTCACGTACTTCGGATTGCACCTCTTTGATCTGTTCCGGATGAAGAAGGCCAGCGGTAAGACCTGGGTTCAATACGTCTTCGGCCCGGAGAGTATGATGTTCTCCCGCCGCGACCTGCACGAGTTCATCGGCTCCATGAAGTGGTTCCTGAGGAAGGGCGAGCGCCCGGATTACGGCCGCTGGACCTACTGGGAGAAGTTCGACTACTTCGCGGTGTTCTGGGGCGTCGCCGTGATCGGATCCACCGGCCTGATCCTGTGGTTCCCCACTGTCTTCACCCGTATCATGCCGGGCTGGATGGTTAATGTGGCCACCACCATCCACAGCGATGAAGCGCTGCTCGCAGTCTGCTTCATCTTCTCCATTCACTTCTTCAACACCCACTTCCGGCCGGAGAAGTTCCCCATCGACACGGTGATCTTCACGGGCGGCATGCCGCTCGAAGAGTTCAAGAAGGACCGGCCCCGCGAGTATCAGCAACTGGTGGATAGCGGCGAGTTGGACAAGTACCTGATGACCGCGCCCGTACCCCTGGCCGTGAAGATGTGGAAGCGTATCGGTTACACGGCATTGGGTATCGGATTGGCGTTAATCGCACTGATCCTGTACGCAATGATCTTCTCGTATAGGTAGGCGCAGGGTCGCCTAAACCTTGACGCCGCACATCTCCGCGAACTTCTCTTCAGTCGCCTTCACGCGGCCCGCAACCACCTTCAGTGTGCGGCGCAGGAACTCGGCCCCGAGTTCGGTATCGACCCGGCAGGCTTCGGACAGGCGCACACCGTCCAGGCGTAGCGCGCGTACCCGCTCGCGGGCGCGCACCTGAAAAAGTGTATCTTGCTGATCCAGCAGCGAGGACCACCCGAACACGTCGTTCGGCCCTAACGCCTGGACGCAAACCGAGAAGCGCGCCGTTCGCAGTTCCACGGCAACGCTCCCTTCCGCCACCAGGTAGAAGAATCGCGATCGCATACCGGTCTCGAGGATCACGTCATTCTCGTTAAACGTAACCTCGGTGGCTAAAGACGCCAGCCGCAGCATTTGCGTCTCGCTGAATCCGCGAGTGAACTCGTGGTTTCGGATAGTGTGACCCAGTGCCATATCGCTCAAATCTGCGAAAACCCCCACCTTTCACCCCAAACTGCCTCGTATACGGCCGAGGTGCGGGTGTTGCAGCAATCGGACAGCCACAGTCGGATAACATAATGGTCGATGCGTATCCATCACCTGTTGACCGTTCTGGCGTGCGCTCTTTCTGTGGCCGGCCAAACGCCGTCCGATCTCGAAGCCGTGGTGGCCACCGATCTCGGCACCTTTCGATTCGAGTTCGCTCCGGACAAGGCTCCCAAGCACGTTGATCAGTTCATCAAGCTGGCCCAGCAAGGCTATTACGACGGGAGCGCCTTCCACCGGGTGGTGGCGAACGGAATCATCATGGGCGGCGACCCGCTGCTGAAGAACGCCAAGACGGCCCGGAATCTCTGGGGGACCGGAGGCCTGAACCTGCTGGCCAGCGAGTTCAGCGACATGAAACACGAGCGCGGCGTTGTGTCGTCCGTGCGCATTCCGGATAAGCCCGATTCGGATGGAAGTCAGTTCTTCGTGTGCGTAACGCCTCAGGCGGCTCTGGACGGCAAGTACTCGGCGTTCGGGCGCGTTACCGAAGGCCTCGACGTGGTGGAGCGGATTTCGCAAACACCCGTGGACGCGAGCGGTCTCACGGAAAAGCCGGTCCGCATCCAGAAGGTCACGCTCGAGAAAAAGAAGGTCGAGCCGTTCCTAAACGCCACACCGGCTGAGATGGAGAAGACGGTTACGCTCAAGACCACGCTCGGCAACATCAAAATCAAGATGGAGCCAAGCTGGGCGCCCAATCACGTCCGCAATTTCCTGAAGCTGACCTCCACCGGGTGGTACAACGGTACGGCTTTCCACCGGATTTCCAAAGATTTCGTGGTGCAGGGCGGGATGCCGAACACGCGCGTGAACGGATCCTACCACCCCGCAGACCGCTGGGTCCATCCGATCAAAGGAGAGTTCCGGCCGGACATCAAGCACGTCCGCGGCATCGTCTCCATGGCGCGGACCGCCGATCCCGATTCCGCCACAACGTCCTTCTTCCTGATGCTGGGGGCGGCGCCGCACCTGGATGGACAATATTCGGCATTCGGCCGCATCGTGGCCGGCATGGATGTCCTGGAGGCGTTCGAGAAGGAGGATGTAGACGGGGAGACTCCCAAGCGGCGCCTCGAAATCATCGAGGCGGTGATTGACCCGAGTTGATGCGTCCGCGGCACTCGCCGAACCCCACCCGCACGGCGCCCTGCCGGCTGCAGTATCCGCGCAGGGTCACTTCATCCTCGTCCTCCAGGAACCGGCGTTGTTCGCCCCCCGGCAGCAGCAGCGGGCGGGCGCCTCGCGACGTCAACTCCAGCAGGCAGCCGCGTTGCTCCTCCTCCGGACCCGACACCGTCCCGCTGGCGATGAGGTCGCCGGGACGCAGGTTGCAGCCGTTGCTCGCGTGGTGAGCCAGCAGTTGAGCTGGTGTCCAATACATCGAGAGGAAACTGCCGCGGCTGAGGCGAACGGGCGCTCTTCCCTCGGCTCGCATGGTTTCTGTGGAGAGGTAGACCTCGAGTTTCAAATCGAGGCCTCCTGCCTTCTGATCCTCGTCTGACCACAGATGCGGCAAGGGCGCCGGATCGCCTTCGGGACGCTGGTAGGCAGGCGCCCGAAACGGCTCCAACGCCTCCATGGTGACCACCCACGGTGAGATCGACGTCGCAAAGCTCTTCGAGAGGAACGGCCCCAGCGGCTGGTATTCCCAACTCTGGATATCGCGCGCGGACCAGTCGTTCACCAGGCAGGCTCCGAACAAGTGGTCGCCCGGCTTCGTCCATCGGGATGATCTCGCCCGGCGGGTTGCCATTACCGATGAAGAAACCTACCTCGAGTTCGTAATCGAGCAGCCGGGTCGGCGCATATTGCGGCGGCCTGTTCGCATTATCCAGAATTTGCCCGTGAGGCCGCCGGACCGGGGTGTCGCTAACCATCACCGACGACGCTCGCCCGTGATACCCGATCGGCACGTACTTGTAGTTCGGCATCAGCGGATTGTCCGGACGGAACATGCGGCCGACATTCGTGGCGTGGTCGATGGAGGCGTAGAAATCCGAGTAGTCGCCGATCTCCGCAGCCAGGTGCATCTGGACTTCGCCCATGGAGGCCAGCAGTTCTGGACGGGGCGGGGAAGACGCGTCGAGCAATCGGCTCAGTTCGCGGCGCAGTGCACGGCTGGCGTCCCGGCCGAGCGACATCAACTCATTCAGCCGCGGTTCCGCGCAGGCGTCGCGCACCGTGGCACTCACGCCTGCCAGCGCGCCGCGCTCGAGACACTCGGCGAGGTCCAGGATTCGATCCCCGATGGCCACTCCGATTCGCCGTGGTCCGCCATCGCGCGAGAAAACGCCCAGCGGTAGATTCTGAATCGGAAAGTCGCACTCCGGCTGGTTCGCCGTTTCCACCCAACTGCGCAGCGTCATAGCAGTCCCTTCTCGCGGAGGCCGGCCACGGGTTCGGTGAACGAACATGAGCCGAAACTGATGGCCAGCCTCTCGCGAGCCCGCAGGATTTGCGCGGTGCTGATCCAGCGGTCTCGCCAGCCGATGCCCCGGCGAGAAAACGTCAGCGGCGGGTCGGGCTGCTCCAGTAGTTCAGACATCTCTTCATCCTGCAGGATCGCCCATCGAAATGCCGCCGCCAACAGCACGTTCAGGAACCCGTGCATCGGCGCGACCGGCGACTCCGCCTCGTAAGTAAGTGCGTAGTTCCCGCGCACAGGATGGTGCAGTCCGGCGGTTGCCTTGAACGCCACCCTCGATTCATCGCAACGGCGGATGAAGCGGGCGACATCCCGAGTGGAAGGGAACGCATCGGCCTGGGTCCCGCCCGTCCTGATCTTGGCCCGACACCCCGCGGCGGCGATGGCCTCGATGAGGGGCGCGGGATCGGGATCGACCGGAGTCTCGACGTACACGACGAAACCAGGCGGAACTGCTTTACGAATCGTGTCGATCGATTCAGTCTTGATCTCGACGGAGTCGATTGCGGCGTCGCGGACATGGGCGTTGAAGGCGAGCACTTGAGAAACAGTCGCCATCAGGTCTGAGCCCGCCAGTGCACTCACCCGCCAGCGGACGGGCCGGGGGGCGGCCAGCAACGCCGTCTCGAACTCTGTGAGGCGCCCAGCGGGGACAATGAACCGTCCCAGCATCCAATTCTCGGGGCCTTCCAGATAGCGGTGATAGTTGGCGACCGCCTCCGTCATGTCCAGCCCAGCAGGCGGAAAGAGACCGGCGTAGTCCGCTACGCCCTCGAGCAAAGCGTGAACCGATTCGAACAACCCAGGACCTCGACTACTTTCGATTGTCGCACCAGGCTATGATCGGATCCGGAAGCTGCGGACGCCGGAATCCACGATATCCTCGCTGGCGGTTACGCCCCGGACCTCGGAGAATCGCGGTCCGCGCCATAGTCCGTCTTCGAGTTGCGAGAGTTGGTCGGCGTTGCCGATCGCGTATACCTCGACGGTGCCGTCATCGTTGTTACGGACCCAACCCGTAATGCCGAGGGGGCCGGCAGTGTATTCGACGAAGTAGCGGAAGCCCACGCCCTGGACGCGGCCGCGCACGATGTATCGCTTGGCTTGCTTGCGGATCACTCTAAAAGTATCGCGGTCAGGGTCCGCCTTTGTCGATGGCCTTAAGATGGAGGTATATGGCATTTCCGATCCAACGTCTACGGCGCCTCCGCGCCACCGAGTCTCTGCGGGCGCTGGTCCGCGAGACCCACCTCCGCCCTAGCCAGTTCATTCTGCCGTTATTTGTGGTCCCCGGCGAAGGAGTCAAGAAAGAGATCGGAGCCATGCCCGGGAACTACCAGCTATCCATTGATGAGTTGGTGAAGGAGTGCGCCGAAGCGGAGTCGCTCGGTGTGGGCGGCATCATTCTGTTCGGAATTCCCGATACAAAGGACGAAATCGCATCGGGCGCCTACGATGACAATGGCATCGTGCAGCAGGCCGTGCGGGCCGTAAAGGCCGCCTCGAAAAAGCTGGTGGTGGTCACCGACGTCTGCAACTGCGAGTACACCAGCCACGGGCACTGCGGCAAGGTCGTGAACGGCGATGTGGACAATGACGCGACGCTCGAATGGCTGGCCGCGTCGGCGGTCTCGCACGCCCGTGCGGGGCGGACATCGTGGCGCCCTCCGACATGATGGACGGCCGCGTCGGCGCCATCCGCGATGCCCTGGACGAGCACGGATTCGCGATGACCCCGATTCTCAGCTACGCCGCGAAGTTCGCCTCGGTCTTCTATGGGCCGTTCCGTGAAGCCGCCGAATCGACGCCGCAGTTCGGCGATCGCCGCAGCTATCAGATGGATCCGGCCAACGGCAACGAAGCGATCCACGAAATGGAACTGGACCTGGACGAGGGCGCGGACATGCTGATGGTGAAGCCCGCGATGCCGTATCTGGACATCATTCACGAAGCCCGCGGCGCGGTTCCCGGTGCCCATCGCCGCCTACCAGGTGAGCGGCGAGTTCAGCATGATCATGGCCGCGGCGCGCAATGGGTGGATCGACAAGGATCGCGCCATGATGGAATCCCTGACCTCCATCCATCGCGCCGGGGCCGACATCATTCTTACGTATTTCGCCAAAGACGCTTCCAGATTGCTCAGCTAGGCGGCAACTCACATGCCGATCGCGAAGACTATCGCCGAGCAGTTGGAGCATGCCTCCTGGATCCGGCGGATGTTCGAAGAAGGTGCGCGCCTGAAGCAGCAGCGCGGCGCGGAGAACGTCTACGACTACACGCTTGGCAATCCCGATGTCGAACCTCCGGGCGAAGTCGTCGAGGCGCTGGAACGTGTGGTCAGAGCGAGCCGGCCGAACAGCCACGGTTACATGCCGAATCCCGGATTTCCAGAAGTCCGGGAATTAGTGGCCCAGAAGCTGCGCCGCGACACAGGTCTGGAGTTTGTCGCCGACGATATCTTCATGACGGTTGGTTCGTCGGGCGCCTGCAATGTCATTTTGAAATCGATTCTCGATCCTGGCGACGAAGTCATCGTCCTGATGCCGTGCTTCTCGGAGTATCCGTTCTACATCACCAACCACGCGGGCCGCGCAGTGTGTGTCGAGACGGATGACGAATTTCTACCCGACATCGATCGCATCGCCGCCGCTATTACTTCTCGTACCCGCGCGATCTTCATCAACACTCCCAACAACCCTACGGGACGTATCTACCCGGCGGAGACTCTGCGCGAACTCGAACAGATGCTGTCGCGCCTGGACCATCCTGTGTTGGTGATCAGCGACGAACCGTACAAGCACCTGGTCTACGATGGGAGGCGTCAGACCGAGGTCTCGTCCATTGTGAGCAACGCGGCGGTGTGCAATTCGTGGTCGAAGTCGCAGGGGATTCCAGGAGAGCGCATCGGCTACCTGGCGCTCTCGCCGCGTCTGCCCGACCGTCCCGCGCTGCGCGCTGCCTGCGCGTTCGCCAACCGGATCCTCGGTTTCATCAACGCGCCTGCAATCTGGCAGCTGGTCGAAAAGGAAGCGTTCGATGCGAAAATCGATGTCAGCGGCTACCAGGAAAAGCGCGATCTGCTGTGCGACGCGCTTGCCGGTCTGGGTTACGACGTCACCAAACCGGAGGGCACGTTCTACGTGTTCATGAAGAGCCCCATACCCGATGACATTGCCTTTGTCCGCCTGCTGGCGAAAGAGGGCGTGTTGGGCGTGCCGGGCACCGGCTTCGGGCGCAGCGGGTATATCCGGTTGTCGCTCACCGTCCCGCGCGAGATGATCGTGAAATCGATTCCCGGCTTTGAGGCGGCGGTCCGCTCACTGGAAGTCGCGAAATAGCGCACTGGGCAGCGGCTCATCGCGGAACAGTTCCGGCGGCATGACGCGGCAGTTCGGCGACACTTCCGGACGGAATCCCATCTGCGGAAAGATGTCGCGCTCCGCATCCAGCCCAGGCGCGATCTCTTCCAGAACCACACCGCGCTCGCCGAGCCGGAACACGGCGGCCTCGGTGATATACAGCACCTCCTGGCCGGTGGCCTGCGCGCGACGTCCGCTGAAGGTGATCTGCTTCACCGCGGGCACGAACTTGGCGCGGCCGTGGGCCTCGCATCGCAACGCGCCGTTCTCCGCGGCGAACTTCCCACGGACCGCGAGAGTCCCGCAGAACACGACTATGCGGGCCTTCTGTGAGATATCGATGAATCCTCCGGTGCCGATGATCGCCGATTCGAGTTTGCTCACGTTCACGTTGCCCTCGCGGTCGATCTCGGCGAATCCGAGGAACGTCATATCGACGCCCCGGCCGTGATAGAAGGCGAACTGGTGGCCGGTTTCTACGATCGCAGTGCTGTTGTAGGCCGCGCCGAATTCCAGGCCTTCCGCCGGGATGCCTCCGATCTGGCCCTGCTCAATGGTGGGCACCACCTGATCGGCGAAACCCTGCTCGCGCGCGACTTTCATCACTCCGTCCGGCACGCCGAATCCGAGGTTCAACACCGCGCCCGGCCGCAGTTCCATGGCCGCCCGCCGGGCGATCACCTTGCGCAGGCTGAACGGAAACGGTCCGAACTCCGATTCCGGTTTGCGCGACTCGCCCGCGAGCGCCGGATCATAACCGATCTGGTAGGTCATGCCTTGCTCGGGATCCTCAATCAGGTAATCGATGAAGATGCCGGGCACCTTCACCAGTCGGGGATCCAGGCTGCGCGCCGGAACGATGCGCTTCACTTGAGCGATGGTGATGCCGCCTGAGGCACGCGCGGCCTGGGCCATCGCGCAGTTGTGCCATGGCGCCACTTCCTGGTGCATGCTCAAGTTGCCTTCCGTATCGCCCTCGGCGGCGCGGATCAGCGCGACATCAATCGGAATCGCCGGATAGAACAGATACTCCTTGCCGTTGCGATTCCAGACTTCCACCAAGTCGTCAACAGCCCTCGCGTTCAGCTTCCCGCCTTCGATGCGCGGATCGATGAAGGTGCCGAGCCCGATCTCGGTGATCCAACCCGGACTGCCCGCCGCCGCGGCGTGAAACAACTGCACGATGATGCCGGCGGGAAGGCAGTAGGCCTCGAACAAGTTCTGGGCGGCGAGTTTGGCCATGGTCGGCGCCATCGACCAGTGCCCGCCGACTACGCGCCGGTAGAGTTCCGGATACGCCATGTGCTCCAGGCCGCGATTCTTCTGATTGCCGACGCCGAACGGATGTACTAGCGTCAGCCCGCGAGGTCCACCGGATGCGCGGAACCGGCGGCCGATGGCCTCCAGCATTCGCTCGGGGATGGAATGGCCCGCGCCGGATCCGCCAATCGCCACGGTGCATCCATCCTGAATGAGAGCGGCGGCCTGATCCGCCGTCACCACCGGCTTTTCGAGTGGGTTGGCCATAAACTGCTATTTTCCCTGAAACACCGGCTTGCGCTTCTCGAGGAAGGCGCGGGTACCTTCGTGGCGGTCTTCGCTCGAAGTGACCGCCGCGTAGTTGGCCGCTTCGAGACGCAGCCCCTGTTCGATCCCGCAATCCAGCCCGACATCCACGCACTCCAGTATGGCCGCGATCGAGAGCGGCGCGTTCGCGAGGATCGCGGCCAGCAAGTCACGGCTGAATGTAAGCAGATCGGCCGGTTCGACGACGTGGTTCACCAGACCGATGCGACGGGCTTCGGCGGCATCCACCGGCCGGCCCGTCAGCATCATCTCGAGGGCGCGCCCACGCCCCACCAATCGAGGCAGCCGTTGAGTTCCGCCATTGGCCGGGAACACGCCGATCTTGGCTTCTGGCAGTCCGAGCTTTGCGTTGGCCGAAGCGACTCGTATGGTGCAGCACATCGCGAGTTCGAGTCCTCCGCCCAGCGCGTAGCCATTGATGGCGGCGATGGAGGGCTTGGGCATGGTCTCCAGGCGGCGCATGATAGCCTGATCGCGGAGGCAGCGGCCCTTGCCTTCGAGCGGCGTCGCATCCACCAACTCCGCGATATCGGCCCCGGCAACGAACGCTTTCTGCCCCGCTCCCGTCAACACTAGCCCACCGAATTCCGGGGTGGTCTCGACTCGACGGAACGCGTCGTCCAACTCCGCCATCACAGCGTTGCTGAGCGCGTTGAGCTTGTCCGGCCGCTGAATGGTCACGAGGACAATCCGGTCCGTTCCCGGCTCAAAGCTGATCTGAGAGTAAGTCATCTTCTTTTCCGGTTACAGTGTATCGGAACGGGATAGAATCGGTGGCATGAACCGCCGCCGCTTCCTGCAGGCCACCGCTGTCTCCGCCGCCGTCCCAGCGTTGAGCGCCACTCCCGCACTCGATTCCGTGGAGATCGCACGACGCCATCGCATCACCGGCGAAATCCCCACGCCTAACTTCTTCGAAGGCATGCTACTGGGTAACGGCGACGTAGGCGTATGCGTTACGCTTCGCCCGGATGCGCTCGGGTTGCACATCGGAAAAGAGGACGCCTGGGACATCCGAGTTAGCGAAGATCATTATCAGCACGTGCTGCCATTCGACCAGTTGCTGAAACTCTGGGAGCGCGCGGGTGACGAGGCCAAGCGCCAGGGCAAACCCGACATGACCTACCTCGAGACGAAGATCGACTTTTTGCGCGAGTATACGGAGAAGGTCAGTTCTTCGTACCGGAAGCCGTGGCCGCGTCCATGGCCCTGTGGCATCGTCTGGATCCACTGGGATTCACGCAAGGTGCGGCTGGTGCGGCAGACTCTGGACCCATCCGACGGGCTGTTCAGCGCGGAGTTGGTCTACGACGATCTGCGAGGCTCCCAGCGTCCGTTCCAGATGTTTGCGTTGGTGAGCCGGGCAGCGAATCATGTCTGCGTGTGGTCGGAAGGCCCGGCGCCGATCGAGTCGGTTGTGTACCTGCCAAACCTGGACCCCGACGCGAAACTGCCGGCCCCGGAGGTCTCGGCATCCGATGGTTCGTTTGCCTGCTACCAGATATTCCCAGCCACCGCGCCGACCGATGCCATTCCGGATCCGCCTCCAACTGCCGGCGATTCGTCCTTCGCGATCGCTGGGCGTTATCGCCTGGCTGAATTCCGGCTGGACCTGACCATTGCGACCCCCGCGGACGCAAAGCAGAACCGCCAGTTTGTAGCGGCTGAGGTGGAACGCATGGCGGCGCGTCCGGTCGGCGAGGTGCATCAGGAATCGGCGAAGGGCTGGCGGGAGTTCTGGGCTAAGTCGGCCGTCGAGTTCGAGGATCGCGAGTTAGAACGGATCTGGTATCACAACCAGTATTTCCTGGCCTGCTGTCTCCGTGAGGGAAAACTCGCTCCGGGGCTGTTCGGCAACTGGTCGAGCGGACGCATCGGAACGGCCTGGCACGGCGACTATCACATGAACTACAACACGCAGCAGGTGTTCTGGGGCGTGTTTTCGTCGAATCACGTGGAGCAGCACCTGCCTTACGTGGACCTGTGCGAGAAGTTGACGGTGGTGGGTGAGTCGTACGCGAGGGAGAAGTTCGGGATGCCCGGAGCGTTCTACTTCCACTCGGCCTATCCGGTGCCGAGCAAAGTGAATCCATACCCGGCGCCTCCGTGGGGCTACGAGGTTTGCGAGACTCCATGGACCGTCCAGAGCCTGTGGTGGCACTACCTCTACACCCAGGATCGCGACTATCTGAAACGGGTCTATCCGATGTTGAAGGCAGCCAGCGTCTTCCTCACGCCTACGTGAGGAAGGGCGAGGACGGCAAGTATCACATCATTCCGACGGTTTCGCCGGAGAACTGGGGCTTCACGGTCGATATGCGGCTGAACAAGGACTGCATCATGGACGTGGCGCTGTCGCAGTTCGTGTTGAAAGCGACGGCAGAGGCGTCGCGCATCCTGGAAGTGGATCCGGCCGATCGTGAAACAGTGGATGGACATTGCTCGAAACCTGGCAGCTTATCCGACGGTCCAGGGCCCGTACGGGGAAGTCTGGCTGGACGTGCCCGGAGCGCCGGCGGAATGGGTGTACAACGTGCCCGTGACGCTGGCTCCCGTGTTCCCCGGCGAGCAGGTGGGACTCGGCGTGGGCCAGGATCACCTGGAGTTAGCACGGCGAACGGCCAGGACCGTGCGGCTCGAAGGCGGAAACGACCTGGTTTACCAACCGCTGATCCGCGCACGGCTGGGAATGCTCGATCTGGACTGGTTCAAGAAGGAGGTGCGGTATTGCCGCCTTCCTAACGGCATCGCCAATGACCGGGTGCGCCAGACCGGAGGACGTTACCACGACACAGGCGATTTCGACTTCATGATGCGGATGGGCGTGTGGACCGAGAACCTTTCCCTGCCAGGCGTCCTGAACGAGTGTGTCCTGCAGAGTTATACGGGAGTTATCCGGTTGTTTCCCAATACGAATAACCTGGGCCGCTGCTCGGTTCCGCGACCTGCGTGCGGCCGGAGCATTTCTCATCAGCGCCGCCTGGGATGGGCGCGCGGTGACCGAACTGAGCGTCCTGAGTGAGAAAGGGGAGACGCTGCGGCTGTTGAACCCGTGGGGCAACGTACCTGTCAAAGTGACACCGGCGGCGAAGGTGGAGCGTGAGCGCGATGTGGTCGTGATTCCCACTCGCGCCGGTGAACGCTATACGGTTGTCCGTGGGGCAGCCTGAGTTATCGCGCAATCAGGGTCAGTGGACCTAAGATACCCGAAGGCAGCGGCTGCAGGTTGTTCATGTCCTGCGGGCTGAATCGCTCACCATAGCGTAGGTTAAGCAGGCGGTAATCGGGCAGCTTCTGCCCCGCGAGTAGATTGATCGCCAGGTTGGCCGTGGTGATGCGGAAGGTGTTGGGGCCCGGCTTCAATAACCTCGTGATGTCCAGTTCATAGGGAGGTTTCCACACCGATCCGGCACGCTGGCCGTTCACCTCCACCACCGCCGCTTCACGCACCGGGCTCTCGAGCAGAGCGCGGTAGCCCATGCTGCCGCCGTCCGCACTGGCCGGCGTCCCCTTGCCGAAATTGAGAAACACACGCGATCCGACGAGCGACGCAGGCACGTCCACGGTCTTCTCGTACACGGCCTGGCCCGAGTAGTAGCGCGTGTTCTCATCCTCGGCCCACGATTGCAGCTTCGTCATCTGGACCGATTGGCCCAGCCCCGTGAAAGTCACCTTCCAATCGGAGCCGATGTCCAAGCGGCCTCTCTCGTTTCGCGCCGTCGCAACCGGGGCCGCGGGTCCGTTGGTAATCACCAGTACACGCGATTCGTAGGGTGCCAGATCCAGCGCGACCACTCCACCGGTCCAATTCGCCGGTTCCTTCGCGCCCGAGAACGGGTCCCACCACTCGGCGTGCATGCCCTTCACGCGAACCTTCGTCCTGGCCTGCACGGGTTGGTTTCCGGTGTTCGCGATGAAGTACACGTCCGCGTCCGACAGCTTCCGATGCACGAACCCGATGGCTGTGTTGGCCGACGCGAAATCCGGCGTGAAAACTCGGGCCAACTCTTTGCCGAGCGCCTGATCGCCGGTCTTTCGCGCATCCACGACGATGCCGCCTTTGCGCTTGTATTCCTCGATGAGCCGGGCCGTCTCCGGCGGCATGCGCTCCAGTTTGGGAAGCACCAGAACCGGATGAGACACGCCGACTTTGGCGATCGCGGCGTCGTCGATGAAATCGAAATTGTAGCCGGCGTCGAGGATCTGCGGGATCAGGTCGGGTCCCAGCAGCGCGTCCATGGAGCGATCCACCGAATCCTGCCCGGCCGTGAACCTCGAATACGCGTCGGCCACCGGCAGGTACAGCGCAACATCGTTGGCCGGCGAGCCTTGCCGCATCAGATAGCTGACGCGCTGCAGGTATGTCGTGACGTCCGGCATCACCAGCCACCACGGGTTGTGATCGATTGAATACCGCAGCGGCGTAGAATCGCCAGCCGGGCTCTCCGGCGGAGTCCGGCGAGTACGGCCAGCCGTGCCCGATCAACTGATTCACGCCTTGCAGGAAGTGCAGATCGGCCTCCGCTTTCATATCGAGCGGCGTGGCTCGGAACACGGGCGAGTGCAGCCACGTCCACGTTTCGCTAGGACGTGATGGGCCGGTCATACAGATGGCTGGCGGAGGTGGCCCAGCGGGTCGCGGTGAATTTGCGCCAGTAGGGTTGCTCGCCTTCGGGCAGGTCCACCAGGGCGTTGCTCGACAACACCACGGGCGGCACGCCGTAGGTTTGCGAACGAAAACGGGTGTTGTTGCTGGTGAGCCCAGTCGCGGACAGGAGTCAGGTATCGCTCTTCGCATAACTCGGTCAGGGTCTTACCCCAGTCATGGCGTATGTCGGCCGTCTTTGGACCGATGTCTCCGACCAAGGCGGGGAGATAGGGAGTCAGGTCGTAACCGCGGCGCTTTTGAAACTGCTCGAGCAGGTCGCTGGTCCAGTCCGAGGCGAAGACTTCGAGGCTGTCGCTGAAGACGGCATAGGGCGGATTCGCGCGCAGCGCCTGTCATGAGGCGGTCGCCGACGGTCTTGAGGTGATGCTCGATGGCAGTGCGGTCGTAATGGTCGAGCACGAATCCTTCCGCGCCGACGGCCGGCCGCTTCACCTGCATCCCGTGCGGCTGGCGATGAAGAACATCACGACGTGCGGTCCGTTCAGCCCGGCCGGGAGTTGCAGCCGCCCTCGTTCGACTCGTGAGATGCGCTCCATTCCTTGGGCGGTGAACTGCTTCTGATCGCCCGCGGCGAGGAACGTGGCGAGCAGTTTCTCGCCGGTGCCGATGTCGGGCATCGGAATGGAATGCGCATCCGGCGGAACCGGAACGCGGTCCACACGCAGTCGGCCGGCGGCCTCGGTGACCGGCGTGTGCGGACCGCCGAAGGGCCACCCGCTGCCCAGCGTCACATCCATTCGCAGCCCCAGTTCGCGGGCCTTTGCCGCCGTGAAGCGAAGGGCGTCGAGGTACTCGTCGGAGAGGTACGGCAGGTTGCGGAACCCGTGCTCCGGATCGTCGAGCGCGAGCGGGTAGACGGGCTGGACTTCAAACCCGCCGATGCCGCCTTCCTTCATGATCCGCATTTCGCGCTCGAGTTCCGGCGGTGTCACGGCGGATCCGAACCACCACCAGCGCATCATGATTCGGGCATCGTCGGGCGGGTTCTGGAAGCCGCGATAGACGCTATCGACAATGAGGGTTTGAGCTTGCGCGAAGGCCGCAAACAGGAGTGACAAGAATAGTACGGACCGCATGATGAAGGGCCATTCTATCGCGGTGGGATGCCGAGCGAGGAACGCGGTCACCCATTCGAGACCATCGCCTCTCGAGTCGTTACGGGATGGAGGAACTTGGCGCGTGGGAGGCTGCCTGAATGAGAACGGGACCGCGCCCAAGGATCCGGGCGCAGGTCAGATTTGATCGCCAGCGTTCTGAGCCCGGTGATGGAAAGCGGTCCGGCACCTCTCCGTTATGCCGCACGGTGCCCGCCGAAACCTCACCCATGAGCGGTACTGTCTAGTACCAATAGGACTGTTCCTTCTCCACGTTTCAGTGCACAATTGCATTCATTGATCGATGGGATGTGGAGTTCTCGATGCAACTTCTGATTTGGGCCGCCCTTCTCCTTGGGATCGCGTACTTAGCGCTGAGCAACAACCCTGCCGTTTGCCAACTCTCACGGTGCCGCGCGGACCGTCGAAGGGCGATCCGCATGGGCAAGGCTCGTTCCATCGATCCGTACCGAATTGGCGGGACCGGATACACGCTGACGGGTACTCGGCTTGGTGCTCAATAAACGGACCACACCCTTGGCGTCAGCAAACTCGAGGAGGTGCGGTCCGGATCTCGAAAGTAGTGCTGATGCCGCCTCGTTCCCACCCACCTGGGCTGGGAGTCCGAGTATATCCGCTACAGAACCTGCTCCAAAATTGCGAAATCGCCTGGATTCCAGGCCTGCGCGATCACGTAGTACTTCTTGCCGATCTGGCGGAGCACCGCATTGTGAATGTGCATGAAGTTCGTGAGGCCGAGTTCCTCCTTCGGCAGGATGGTGGAGATCACTTGATCGTTTTCCAGAATGTAGATCGCGGCCCCCTTCGTCTTGTCAGGATTATTCAGCGAAGCCACGGCCGTATATCTCCCCAGATAGTACGTGTCGCAGGGGAAGGAGTCTTTCGGCATCGTGACAGTCGACAGGTACTTGCCATCTGGGCTAAACCGGTCGATTTCCCCATTCGCGCGGTCGGCGACGTCAAGGCGCTTCAGTTTCGGCGGTACAGTGATCCCGTGGCCCGTATCGAATTGACCAGGTCCCTTACCCTTGCCGCCAAATGAGAGATTGTTCCAGGCCAGTTCCAGCGGGCTCGTCCTGACGATCCGGGCGGTGAGCACATAGTCCAGTTTTGAATAGCCTGTGGTGATGTAGAGCTTACCATCCAACTGTTCGACGTCCGTGGGCACGAACTTTCCGTCTGACTTGAAATACTCATTCGGGACCGGGTTGCCCAGGTCAACACCGGCTTCCGGTGTCATCAAGACGGCGTCGAGCTTACCGTCCAATCCAGTCACAAAAACCTTGTTGGCCTCATTCCCCGGAAACAGCAACTGGGACTTCCCGTCCGGGGCATTCCAGATCGTAGTGTTGTGGAGATTGGTGTTCCTCATCTCTTCCGGTGTATCGACCATCCGGGTGGACTTCAGATCCCCACTGATCTGGATGATGCCCGCGCCCTTCAGCGCGAAGTAGGTCTCTCCCTTGCCCTTCCGCAGATCCACGGTGAATCCGCCATGAGCGTCTTTCAGAACTCTCTGTGCTTCCGGGGGGAGGTGGTCGGACCTGTAAAGTACCTTGAACTTCATCTTGCCCTGCCCGCTGACCGGAGCATTCTCGTTCGCAGTGATGTAGCTGATCGCGAGCAAGGCGGCGAACAGCGAGAGGAGGGAGATTCGCTTCATGGGTTCTCATTTTACGCCATTGATTGCCTTCTCGTCAGCCGTGTGCGCCCGCGAACGGTGGGTGCCCGATCATGAGCTGCAAGATTCCCAATCCGGGCTCTCCTCTACCCCAAGAATTTACCTGAGAGTATTCCTGCCTGCTCCGCCACTACTCATTTGTGAAGCGAGCTGTTGCGGTCCTCCTGGCATTTTGGATGTCGGCCACCGGGGCCGATTTTGCGATCCTCAACCTCAAGGTCGTCGAGGGGGAGGGGATGGTGTACGCTCCCGGTTCACGCGCCACGCGTGGCCTGACCATCGAAGTCACCGACGAAACCGGACGGCCGCTGGAAGGCGTCGCCGTCAGCTTTCAGCTTCCCGAGGACGGCCCTTCGGGGACCTTCATCAATGGCGGACATTCTGAGATCGTCAACACCAAGGCCGATGGCCGCGCCAGCGTCTGGGGGATGCGTTGGAACAAGGCGCCCGGTACCGTCTCCATCCGCATCACCGCCGCGAAAGAGGGCGTCCGCGCAGGTCTGGTCAGCACGCAGTACATCGATTCAGGGGCAGCCATACAGACCCAAAAAATGTCTAACGGAGGACATTCCAAGCTGCTCCTGATCACGTTGGTGGTGGCGGGCGCCGCCGGCGCCGGATTGGCCGCGAGTTCGTTGCACGGCTCCAAGACGGTGACGGTCGCCCCCAACACCCCCTCCTTATCCATCGGCACACCAACCATCGTGTTGGGGGGGCCGCAATGAGAATTCTCTATCCTTTCATACTTGCCTCGCTGGCCTGCGCCGCTGGCGGCATCGACACTCCAACGGCCGGCTACGCTCGCGGGTCCGCGGGATCCATCATCCGAGTTTCCGGTGTTTCGGGCGCATTCATCACCGCCGTCACGGATCAATCCGGAGTCCGATCCGCCGCCTTCTCCGATCGCCTGGGCCTGGTGAAGACGGACTCTACCGTACGCGTGCTGGACATGGCGGGGAACGTCGTAAACGAGTCGGACGCGCCGGAAGGGGATGCTCTGTTCGGCTTCGATCCCGCCGGCGGAATGGCCGTGGCCTGGTATGCGTCGGCACAGACATTCATGGTGTATCGCGACGGGAGATGGAGCCAGGCGCAGTTGGATGCGTCGTTGGGTACGGTGCTGGCGGTGGCCGCAAAGGACCGAGACACGGCTCTGGCCATTTTCCAAGGTGATTGCCTCAGCATCGGCGCGGATCCGGCTGGTGGACGGGGCTGTCGAAGACTGGAAATCCATGGGGCCGGGGAGCGGTCCGGTCCTGCTGTTCGGCGACGGAAGCCTGTTGTTCGAGCGTGACGGTTCTACCGTGTACAGGAATGCCGCCGGAGAGGAGCGGACCCTCGAGACTCCGGGCGATGTTGTCGAGTTCATGCACATGAGCGCCGGATGGACCCAGTTGCGAACCGCCTCGGGCCGCAGCCTGGCGCTGCGATTGTCGCCCGAGCCGCGCCTGTACGATCTGCCGGAGGTGTCGCAATGATGCGGCGGTTACTGCTCTTGTGCGCCGCCCTGCCGCTGGCGGCTTCGGCGCAACTCCAACTGTTCGTCTTCGATGGCACGGCGGAGAAGGCGGTTAGCGGCGTGACCGATTACGGCGCGGTGGCACTCGGCGATACACGCGAGCTCCGCTTCCGGGCTCGCAACAACACCAACACCGCCATTGCCCTGCAGACGATTTCACTGGCCGGCGAGGGCTTCACCATCAGCTCCGCGCCCTCTCTGCCGTTCGTGGTTGCGCCCACTAATTTCACCGAAATCCGGATTCGCTTCGGAGGGTCACTGGTCGCAACCTACAGCGCGACGTTCATGGTGAACCAGGTCCAGTGTCTGCTGCGGGCGAGCGTGGTTGCGGCTGCTTCGATCTCCCAGCCGGGTTCGGGAACCCTCACTACGGGCAGCACCATCGACTTCGGGCGCGTCCAGAAGGGACAAGCCGCAACGCGCGACCTTCAGCTGTCGAACGCCACCACCTTGCCGCTCACCATTCAGGCTTGCGCAATTTCCGGAAACGTCTTCCACGCCGCGGCGCTGAGGTGCCCCATGTCGCTCGCTGCCGGCAAGGCGGTCACAGTGACGGTGAGCTTTGACCCTTCGACATCGGGAAGCTACGCAGGATCGGTGACGTTTGACAGCCGCACGGTCGCGCTGTCCGGCGTCGCATACGATCCGCCTCTGCCGAAGCCAACGGTCAAGTTCGATTCCGCGCTCGCCAGTGGATCGCAGAAAAAGCTCGCCATCCAATTCGATTCCGCCTCGCAGGCGGTCGGATCCGGCACGGTCTCTCTGCAGTTCCAGCCGGCGTCGGCCGGGATGAACGACGATCCGGCCATCGTCTTTGTGAGTACGGGCTCGCGAAACCTGTCGTTTCAAGTGAAGGAGGGCGACCAGACCGCGGCGTTTCCCGCGGGAGTGGACTCGGTGTTCCAGACCGGCACCACTGCGGGTACCATCACCTTCCGCGTGAAACTGGGCGACTATGACCAACAGTTCGCGTTTCCGGTTGCCGGCGAGGCTGTCGCAGTGGATCGTGCTACCGCAGTGCGGCGGACTGGAAACATCGATGTCTCGGTGACCGGGTTCGACAATACGGGCTCGGCCGGCAAGTTCAGTTTCATGTTTTACGATGCCGCCGGAGCGATCGTGCAGCCCGGCGCGATCGCGGCGGATTGGTCCGACATCTTCGCCAACTACTTCCGGCTGTCGAAGGTGGGAGGCAGTTTCACCATGCGGGCGACGTTCCCAGTGGCCGGCGACGCGACGCAGATCACCGGCGTGGATGTCCAAATGGCGAACTCGGCGGGGACCACGAAGACCAGCCGCATTTCTTTCTAAGCGGTGGTCGGCTGACCGTAAGCCACCGAAGTGTTACACTGGTGGTTACCAGGCGGTAACCGTCATGAGAACACCCCGTAAGCTGATACCGATTCCCTCGCGCATTGCAGCTGCCATTGACCAAATTGCGGGCCCCGAGCGGCGCAACGCGTATATCGTCGAACTACTCGAGAACGAAGTCCGCCGTCAGGAGCAGTTAACGGCCCTTCACCAGGCGGCCGGGGCCTGGAAGGACGAGGACCATCCCGAACTTGCCACCGGCTCGGAAGCATGGGTTCGGCAGATGCGCGAGGAGTCCGGAAAACGGTCCGAACGGTTGCGGCAGCAGGCGGAAGCCGAGTAGGTCGATGCGCACCTGGCTGCTCGATTCCGGTATCATCATCGATGTTCTGAATGGAAAGCGCGGGAGGAGAGAATTCGTCGACCAGTCGCTTCGAAGTGGAGCGGTCATGGCCTGCTGCTCGATTAACGTCACCGAGGTTTATTCGGGCTTGAGGGCTGGCGAAGAGGCCCGAACGGAGCGGTTTCTCCGGAGCTTGAAGTTCTTCGATGTGACCTGGGAAATTGCCAGGCTGGCTGGGGAACAACAGAACGACTGGCGCCGCCAAGGTCGGACCTTGGCATTACCCGATGTGACGATCGCCGCCGTCGCCATCGCGCATCGCCTGGTGTTGGTGACGGCCAACGCGAAGGACTTCCCAATGCCCGAGTTGGAGTTGTGTTCGCTTCCGTAGACCACTGCACCATCGTGTTACGATAGCGCCCGAATGATTCCGATTGCGTTGACGATCGCCGGATCCGACCCCAGCGGCGGGGCGGGCATTCAGGCGGACCTTAAAACATTCCATCGATTCGGCGTGTACGGCGAAGCGGTGATCACGCTGCTGACCGTGCAGAACACGGTGGGCGTGAGCCGGGTGGAAATCCTCGACCCTACGTTGGTCATCGAGCAACTGGAGGCAGTGCTCTCCGACATTCCCCCGGCGGCGGCGAAGACGGGTGCGCTGGGCAACGTGGACGTGGTCCGGTCCATCGCTCATGCGGCAGAGCGGTTTCGATTTCCCCTGGTAGTGGATCCGGTGATGATCAGCAAGCACGGCGCCCCGTTGATGGCGGACGAAGCGCAGCGCGTGGTGCTGAACGAACTGGCGCCGCGCGCGTACCTGCTGACACCCAACATTCCCGAGGCCGAAGCACTGGCCGGAATGAAGATCATCGACGTGGACGGGATGCGCCGGGCGGCTGAGAGACTGGTGTCGGCAGGATCCCGCAACGTCCTGATCAAAGGCGGCCACTTGAAGGGAAGCGCCCGCGATATCCTGCTTACTGCGGACGGGTTTGAGGAGTTCGCATCCGAGCGTTTCGACACTCCGCACACGCACGGAACGGGCTGCACCTACTCGGCGGCGATCACCGCAGGTCTGGCGCAGGGGATGCCGCTGGCCGGCAGCGTCGCGCGGGCCAAGCGGTTCATCACCGAAGCGATCCGGACGAATCCGGGACTGGGCCGCGGCTCGGGTCCAGTGAATCACCACGCAGCAATTCCAGAATGACCTGCTCCACGTGAGGCCACTCACGGGCGCGTGGATCGATCACGTCGAAATGATCGGCGCCCCGGAGGCGGGTGAGGCGGCAGTCATCCCCCACTTCTCGGGCGGCTGCCAGGAACCGTTCGGCGATCTTTATGGGAACGACAGTGTCGGCGTCGCCGTGCACCAGTCGCACCGGAACTCCGCAGGGCAGGTTCTCGATGGGAGACGCCGCCCGGTAACGGTCAGGGTATTCCTCGGGCGAGCCGCCCATGAAGTCTGCCACCACCGTGTTGCTCAACTGCAGTTCCCAGGCGCGCCGGAGATCCGCGACGCCGCCGAGCGACACCGCGCCCCGTAACGGAAGGCCTCGCTTCGAGGTGGCCAGCCACAGCGCGAGATGTCCACCGGCCGAGTGCCCCGCGGCGACCACGCGCGAGAGGTCCAGTTGGTGCTGCACCGCGACTCTCGCCAGATGGCATGCTCCCGCAGCGACATCCTCGAGTGTTCCCGGGAACGCTCCACCGTCATGACCGATGCCGCGGTATTCGATATTCCATGTGGCCACTCCGGCGCGCCGCAGAGCCTCACACAGGTGGCCCATGTAGAGCAACTGGAACGAGGAGCGCCAGAACCCACCGTGCAGGACAATGGCGACCGGGTGCGGTCCGTGTCCCGTGGGAATCCGCAGATCGGCGAAGTGCTGTTCGGCGCCGCCGTAGGGAATGCGGTGATCGGCCGCCGGCGCGGGTAGTTCGAGGATCTCGCGTCCCATCGGTCAGGGGATCGCTTCCACGCGTGCAGTTGTTCTCCAGGAGGCTGCCCATAATCCGGCGACCGAGAGCAGCGCGAATCCGGCGACGGCGTTCACCACCCACGGATGGCTAAGGCCGCCGAACCATGAGCCGGCGAGCACCACTCCAAGCCCGATCACGACCAGCCGGACCGCCTCCCAGATGACGAACTCCCGGCGGTTCTCGAGCAGTCCGCCCAGGGTGACCAGGCTGGCTGCGATGAACACAAAGTACGCGATGTTCAGAAGTGCGCCCTGCTTGGGCAGAACCGCCAGGAAGTGGCTGTTGGACGCCGTCAGCAGGATGAATTGCAGCAGCACGTACAGGCTCAATGCGAGGCGGCGCGGAGGGTCGAAGCGGACAAAGTCGCGCCGGGGATCGTATTCGCGCTTGGGGAACCGCGCGGCCACATCGGCCGGACGCCATCCCGGAGGAGCGAACCAGATGCGAATCTTGTCACTCCACCGGCGCGCGTGCCAGCTGTCCTTCGCCATCGCCCAGTAATACTGAAGATTGGCCCACAGGGGATTCCAGCTGTGCAGTTGTCCGCGGACGCCGTAGATGCAGGGTTCGGATTCGAGTTCTTCCTGATAACTCCCGAACCAGTGGTCCCAGATCAGGAACACGCCCACATAGTTCTTATCGAGATAGATGTCGTTCTGCGCGTGGTGGACCCGGTGGTTCGACGGAGTCTGCACCCATCGGTCGAGAAAGCCGAGCCGCCCGATGTGCCGCGTGTGCGGCCAGAACTGGTAGAAGAGCTGCGCCACCCCCACCATCAGAAATACTCCGACCGGGATTCCAAACAGCGCCATGGGCAGGTAGAAGATCCAGCCTGTGAACGAGCCTGTGCCGGTCTGGCGCAGAGCGGTGGTGAGGTTGAATTCCTCGCTCTGATGGTGCACCACGTGGGACGCCCAGAACAGTCCGGAGCGATGGCCGATGCGGTGGTTCCAGTAGTAACAGAAGTCGTAGAGCACGAATGCGAATAACCAGACGATCCAGCTATCACCGGGTAGGCGGACAGGCGTGCGGGCCAGTATCCACTCATAGGTATAGAGCGCAAGAAAGCCGAAGAACACTCGCATCCCGGTGCTGAGGATGCCGCAGCTCAGGCTGTTGATGGCATCGGCGAGATGGTAATAATGCGTGCGGCGAAGCCGGTCGGCGATCAATTCGATGGCGATGAGGGCCAGGAATACGGGGACGGCGAGGGCCACCGCCCGGCCGTAGGTGGTGTCCATATATTCGAGTTATGATACCGCTAATTCGGGAGTTCCCGCGTGCGGACCTCGAAACGGAAGTTCTCGCCCAGGTAGACTCGCTTCACTTCCGGATCGTGGCCCAGCGCCTCCGGGGAACCCGAACGGAAGATCTTGCCGTTGTTGATGATGTACGCGCGATCCGTCACGGCCAGCGTTTCGCGGACGTTATGATCCGTTACCAGGATGCCGATGCCGGAATGCTTGAGATCGGCGATGATGCGCTGCAACTCCAGCACCTGAATGGGGTCGATGCCCGAGAATGGCTCATCGAGCAGCAGGAAACTCGGATCGATGACCAGGGAGCGCGCGATTTCGACACGCCGCCGCTCGCCGCCCGACAGCGCGTAGCCCTTGTTGTGGCGAACGGTGTCCAGGCCGAGTTGATCGATGAGCCGGTTCATGCGGTCCCTGCGCTCGCGCCCCGACATCGGCAAAGTCTCCAGGATTGCCATGAGGTTGTCTTCAACGGTCAGCTTGCGAAACACCGACGCTTCCTGCGGCAGGTAACTCACACCACGCCGCGCGCGCTCGTACATGGGAAGATCGGTGATATCTTCGTCGTCGAGCATAACGCGGCCTGAGTCCGGAGTAATCAGTCCGACAACCATGTAAAACGAGGTGGTCTTGCCAGCGCCGTTCGGGCCCAGCAGCCCGACTACTTCGCCCTGCTTGAGCCAGACCGAAACATCATCCACCACCTTGCGGCCATGATAGGCCTTGGCGATCTCCGTGGTACTGAGCGTGCGAGGTTTCAGCATGACGTTACGGCTTCGTCTCGAGGTGGCGCACGCACTCTTGCGTGCCGCGTCGGCACTCCTGCCGACGCTCGGGATCGCGTCCGTAGGTGTCGAGATGAGTCTCGACACGGAACGTAAGAGTGCGTGCGCCACGCCAAACCTCCGGAAATTTGCGAAAAGTGGGCATATTCCTTATTTCCGGTGGATGACGCTTTCCGCGCGCTGGCTCTCGACGCCGTTCACCAGCAGACGGTCGTCGTTGGAGTAATAGGTCAAAATTCGGCCCTTCGTAATGCCCTTCAGGCTGTCTACGAACTGCGGCTGTCCTCCGCTCATCACAATCTTTTCTTCTCCAGCATAGTATTCGGTGTGTTCCGATGTTCCGGTGCGTGTGTGGGCTGGAGACGTCTGCACCACCACTACGCCTCCATCTGCAAACGCGTGATCGAGCGATGAATCGGACTGCGCGTCTTTGAGGAAGGCGCGGATCTCACGCGCCTTCACGGTCATGTTGGGACGCGTGAGCAGCGCTCCGCCAGTGTAATGGGCCAGCTTCTCCTCGTCCGTGTAGACCATCGACGGCGCTTTCACCACCGTGAAAACGGTCTGAGTCTGGGGGAGAGGTTTGCCATTCTTGTCCTTCTTTGGCTTTTCGACGAACTGGCTCACCACTGATCCATTCGCGCGCATCACCTCATTATCGCGGTCGATTTCCAAGCGGTCTGCCTGAATGCGGTTGGCGCCCTGCCAGGCGACCGCGTGGCCCTCATACCGGATCTGGAGGTTGCTGTCAGTGGAGAACATGCGATCGGCCTTGGCCTGCATCGGTTCGTTGCCCGACAGCATCGACGAACCGGCGCCCTTCTTGTCCGGAAGACGGGTGGAGGAGACGTGTCCTTCGCCGCTGAAATCGCCCGATTGCTGGTTCAGGACGATCTTGTCGGCGGAGGTGGAACCGGTTGGGTCGGACATACGGGCGGCCCCGGTCAGAGTGATGTCGCTGCTCTTCTGGTCGAGCACCGCGCGGTTGGATTGCGCGGTTCGGTCGCCTTCCTGATACCGGAAATTGTTGGCCTGTTCGATACGCGCCACCTGGTTCGTCTTGGGCTCGAATTCCGCCCGGAACTCTTCGCTCGAGGTAGTGGCCGGCGGCACCGGCTTTCCGTTTTTCGGCGGATGATCCGTGCGGGTGGTGGCCTTCACGGCGCGGAAGGATTGAATCTGGTTCTCGGCTCCATAGGCGATCCAGAACTTCTCGCCCGTCAGCAGCCGGTGCGTTTGCTTTGGACCCGATGGAATGAATTCGAGCGTTCCGGGAGCGTGCGTCTCGACATTGTCGATTTCGCGGCCGCCGGAGCGCATCTTGAGTTCGATGATCTCCGATTTGAGCACGCGGGTGTCGGCCGGCGAGGCGGTCCCCTGGGCCGCGGGCTTCGACTCCACCACCGCCTTTCCCCAGGAGGCGACATGGTCGAGCACGCTCTGTTTCTCGCCGGCGGCCATGGTTAACTCGACGTGATCGGCGCGCGTATCGGTACGTCCTTTATCCGTGGTCGAAGAAGCGTGCGCGTTCTGGTCTCCCACCACCTTCCTCACCTGCCCGTCATCGTCGAAGGTCACGTTCAGGTGATCCGCCGCATACTCCACTTTACGCCCGTCCTCATCCTGCACACCGGAGGCGTTCTCGCTCTGCACCAGGCGGATCTTCTTGTCCTCCAGCGTGACCAGTGACTTCCCGCCCTTCATCTCCAGCGCTCCGCGGGTCATGCGGGCCCAAGGCTGAAGTTCCACCTTGCCTTCCAGTTCGAAATAGACGAGGTCACTGGTTTCAACCTTCATCGGTTCGGCCTTCCCGTCGTGACCCCGCCAGTTCAACTCCACCTGGCTCTTCATGTGCAACTGGTGATTGTTGGGATCGTAATCGGCGCCGACGGCTTTCCCGTTGCCGTTCTCAAATGTGAAGGTAGCCGCCTCGCTCGTGTAGACCTTGCCTGTCTTGGTTTCGAAATAGACCCCCGAGGAGTGGACCCGCACCGCGTTGTCGCCCGGAGGCTCGCCGCTCTTCACATCCATGGTGATGTCCACTTCGCCTTCCGAGAACAGGACGCCGGTAGACGTGTCGAAGCTCGCTTTGGCGCTCGCAACCTCGTCGAGCGTAGCGCCGCAATCCTGCCGGTGGAAGATCTTCAGTTCGACACCGTCGAGCAGAAATGAGGAGGGTTCCTTGATCTGGGAGAAGCTCTTGGCCGTGACCTCGACGATGGGGCAGGGCTCGCCATTGGGTCCCCGGAGCCGGTCGTCCGCTTTGCGGAAATGCCAGCGCTCGGCGGTTGCGTCGATCCCGGCCTTGAGTGGCTTGGGTGACGCCGGGGCGTCCTTCTGGAGGCGCGCCAACCTGCCGTAGTAGGTGGACCCGACCGTGAAAACAATGATGCAGATGGCGGCGAGAATCAGCCACCGGGCGCGGCGCATGAGGTTACTATTTCAGGATAGAACAGATCGCTGCGGCGTCCCGCGGCGTGTCGATCACCACATTGACCGCCAGTCCCTGGTGGGGCAGATTGCCGAGGATGAATTCGAGATCCGCCGGTGTCAGGTCGCCCCAGATGTACAAAGGCTTCTGTGTCAGGATGGCGCGGTAATGATCCTCCAGTGCCGCGGCGCGCGGGCCGTCGTGGTCAATGTGGAGTTCGATAGCGGCCAGGTCGCTTTCCACCAGCAACTTCGAAGGGATGAAGCGCGACGGGTGAAGGTGGATCACGGTGTTCTGCATCGTAGCCGCGATCCGGCAATCGGCCGGGTAGATGAACTCCCGGTACATCCGGGGCGACAGCAGGGCCACCGCATCCTCTTGTAACCAGATCATCCGGCCGGGGCTCCAAAGGCCATAGAAGAAGGATCCGGTGCCGCCATGGAACATCGGAAGATGGTTCAGCAGGCAGCGTCCAAAGGCAATCCAATAGTCCGTCAGGCGAGTAATGAGGCGGCGCACTGCTTCCGGATCGTCGTACATGCGGAGCACAAACGCCTCCGAGCCATACAGTGCCGATAACAGGTCCGAAATCCCGCGCATCAAAGTGACACCGATCGGGTAACGTCCCCCGCTCTGTTTCTCCAGGGCGGGGATAAACTCCAGCATCTTCGCCACCCAGGGATTGTCTTCCTTGAACTCCGGAATCTCGGGATCGAACGATGCGGGCGGAAGCGATCGCGTCGATCCGGTGGTGTGGTCGGCGACCACGCCGCAGCCGAGAGACGCTTCCAGCCAAGGCAGGCCCAGAAAAGGGGCGGCGCAGAAGATGAAATCGCCGCCGGCCTCTTCGTGGATCTCATAGAGGCGCTCGGTGTCTTCCAGGTAGTCTTCGACGAACACGTCTTCCGGGCCGACGGAACCATGCGGCAACCGCCGGACGCCATTGCGGTAGCGGTGCAGCGGATAGTACGAGCCGAGAGTGAATCCGAGCAATGGCCTGTCGTTTGTGCGCTGTAACCATCGGGCCATGCGGTCAAGCCGGGAGTCAAGAGGAACATGCATGGGAATCCGGAGCCGACTATATCAGGATCGCAGGCTCAACATGTCACCGTGCTATCGTAACTGAGAGATGTGGGAGCAATCCAAGAGTTTGCCGTTCAGACCTTCTGGGCGGCGCCTTCCTGCAATGGCTCGCGTCCGTAGTTCTTCGTGTCTTTGGAGCTGTCCAATGATTATCACTAAAACTCGTACCAGCATCTTCGGTGTGTTTGCACTGTTTGCGTCGTTGTGGCTAAACCCACTCCTGGCCCAGACGATGCCCATCAATGTCAATCCATCGCAGCTAACCTTCAACGCCCCGAACGGGACGGCTGTCCCGCAGAATCTCATCGTCACATCGAGTAGCGGTTCCCTCAATTTCACCGCTACGGCAGTCTCGTCAGCGAATTGGCTGGCAGTTAGCCCGGGCAACGGCGCCACGCCCCAGGCACTGTCCATCGCGGTGAATCCAGGTTCACTGGCGCAGGGCGCATACGCCGGTTTCGTCAACATTGCGGTCGGCGGTAACACTACCACCGTCCCCGTGGTCCTCAACCTGAACACGAGTGGGCCACCTGCGATAACGGCCTTGCCCAACTCATTAGGTTTCAACTTTCAGACCGCCAATACGACGCCGCAGACCCAGCAGTTGAGTCTCACCCCAGCGGGCGGATTGCCGCTGACTTACGCGGCAACCACCGCCGTTGCTAGCGGCGGAAACTGGCTTTCCTTAAGTTCCAACGGAGGGAGCGCTCCAGGCACTCTCGCCGTCACGGTCAATCCGGCGGTGCTGCAACCCGGCGTCTACTTCGGTGCCGTGGCCATCAATCCACCCGGAACTTCCGGATTGATTGTCCCGGTTCAGGTGAACGTCGCGGGACCGTCCACATTGTCCGTTAGCCCACAGCAATTGTCGTTCGCGTATCAGACCGGAACTACCGCTCCGGCGGCTCAGACTCTGATGTTTACCAGCTCCGGCGGAACCACCAGCTTTTCGGCTGTGCCTTCCACCACCACTTGCGGCGGTAACTGGCTGGTGGTATCGCAACAGAACAGCGCAACCCCCAGCACCATCAGCGTGCAAATCAACACCACCGGTTTGCAGGCGGGCAACTGTACCGGCAGCATCAACATCTCAGCCCCGGGAGCCTCGAATCCGACTCAGTCGATTCCCGTCAGCCTGCTGGTAAGCAACAACCCGCTACTTCAGGTTCCCACTAGCCCCATAACGTTCAACTATCAGATTGGAACCGCCTCACCCGCACCGCAGACAGTACAGGTGACGAGTTCCAGCACGCCCTTGAGCTTCACCGTCACGGCCACTCCGCTCAATAACGGTCCGGACTTCCTGAACATCACCCCCACGTTCGGTACCACACCTGTGGGAATCAGTCTGTCCCTGAACCCGACCGTTCTGGCGGGCCTTGCCCCGAACACGTACGCGGAGAATGTTTCCGTAGCATCTCCCGGCGCGGGAAATCCGGCCCAGACCTTCACGGTGACTCTGGTAGTGAGTAACAACCCGACCCTGATCACCTCGCAGCAGTCGGTCAATTTCAACTACCAGGTGGGACAAGCCACTCCGCCAAACCAGACCATCACCGTCACCAGCAATGGCGCGCCCCTTGCCTATAACGTCGCGGCCACCACTACCAACTGCGCTGGCTTCCTTACAGCGACTCCGGCGTCGGGCAACACGGGGTACCAGTCCGGCCAGCAATCGCAGGTAGTTGTCGGTGTGACTACAACGGGATTGACGACCTCCCAAACCTGCACGGGAAGCGTTATGCTCACCGTGCCTGGCTCCACGGCGGCGCCGGTCACGCTGCCGGTCATGTTGAATGTCAGCACCACTCCGCTGATCAATGTGAGTCCGGCGGTGATCAACATTACGGCTCTTCCCGGTGCGGCCCTGGCCAAACAGACCGTGTCCCTGACCAGCACCGATACCACGGTTCCTCTGAATTTCACCGCCACTGCGGCCACCAATCCGCCGGGATTGACGTGGCTCGGAGTAACTCCCAATACCGGATCCTCGCCGGCCAGTCTGAGCGTAATGGTCAACCCTGCGAACTTGCTCCCGGGCGTCTACACCGGAATGATCAATGTTTCAAGCTCGACGGCCAGCGTCCTGCCGCAGACCATCCCGGTGACGCTGACGATAGCGTCGGGCAGCGTTTCCGCTTTGCCCACAACCATCTCCTTCAACCAGGCGGCTGGAGGCAGCTTACCCGGTAACCAGACTGTCCAAATCGCCGGTGTTCCGGCCGGTACGACTGTGGGTGCCACCCCGACGTTCTTTAACGGGAACAACTGGGCGACCGTCACCACAGCCGGCAACACCATTACCGTCATCCCGGCGGGCTCTCAATTGACTGCGGGTACCTATCAGGGCGTGATCACCGTGTTGGTGCCGGGGGCGGCCAACAGTCCGCTGTACGTCCCACTCACTTACACCGTGGGTGGCACCGTCAGCAACATATTCGATGTGCCGGCCACTCTCAGCCTCAACTATGAGGCGGGCACCACCGTACCACCGCCTCAAGCCGTTCCGATCAACAGCGCGCAGGGCGGCGCCATCGCGTTCAACGCGGTGGCTGTCGCGGCTCCGGGCACGACCAACGCAATGGTGTTCCTGACTGTTACGCCTTCCAGCGGCAACACTCCCGGAACCCTCAACATCGGCCTGAACCAACAGGCTGTATCCACCCTTGCGCCGGGTATGTACACTAACCTGGTCAACCTAACCTCGCCCACGGCTCCTGGCTCTACGCAGACCATTACCGTGACGCTGACCGTAACTCCGGCCGGAGTACCTGCTGTCGCGGCGATCGTAAGCGCTGCCAGCTATCAGACCGGTCCCGTAGCGGTCGGGGAGTTAGTGTCGATCTTCGGGAGTAACATCGGTCCGTCCAATCCGGCGTTCCTGACGCTGACCCCCAGCGGCAGCGTTTCCACTACGCTTGGCAACGTTAAGGTCACCTTCAACGGCATCGCCGCTCCGCTCACATACGCTGGTCTGAACCAGATCAACGCGGCAGTGCCGTGGGAGTTGGGCAACGCCACAACCGCGACCGTGGTCGTCAACAATAATGGAACGTCTTCGGCCAATTTCCAGGTCAACCTGGCGCCGACCGCTCCTTCGCTGTTCGTCGCCACTCAAAACGGGAGCGGCCAAGGCGCTATCGTCAACCAGGACGGGTCGCTGAACAGTTCCACCAACGGGGCTTCGGCAGGTTCCTTCATCGCGTTGTACGCCACCGGCGGCGGCGCGGAGACACCGGTTGTTGCCTCAGGGACGGTGACACCGCTCAATTCCACCAACCTCCCCGCACCGAATCTTCCAGTGACCGTGACCCTGGGAGGCGTCGCGGCACAGGTTCAGTACGCAGGTGCGGCGCCCGGCATCGTGTCGGGTGTCCTGCAAATCAATGTCATGATTCCGAACAATGTCTCCGCCGGGAATCAACCGGTAGTGGTGACCATTGGCGGAGTTAGCAGTCCGGCTGTAGTCACCGCTGCCGTTAAGTAACTACGGCTCTCTGTAAGTGGCTGGCTCCGGTGCTCGGTACCGGAGCCAGCCTTCTTCCCTCGCCAAGCCGATTTGTACTAACGGTTCGAGCCCTTGACTCCGCCGTGCGTTCACCGTAAGATCTACTGACGCGAGGTGTCTGCCCACGGGCTTTCCGCGCGAAAATGATGCTTGTAATCCGCACAGATCAGATGAGAGTGTTGGGGGAGGCCAGGACTCGCCACTTCGAGGACCGCATGGCGGACCATCTGCGCATGAGATTTGCCCACGCCGGCTTTGACCGGGATGATCCGGCGTTGCGCGATTTCATCCTCGAGAGCATCCGCCTTGCCAGGACTTTCGGCCTCGAGCACGAGTACGATTTGCGGCGATTCATCGAGTTCCGTGCCGAGTACGGACGGGAGTCTCATCTGCTCGGGTGGGCTGCTCGGATTCTGAATGATCCCACACTTTCGGGCTGCGGAAAGATGGAGCAGATCGACGATTTTACCCTCTACGTTTTGAGGTGAGTAGGCGATGAGCGAGCGCGCAACCCGACCGTTGAACAAGGAGGCTTCCAAGGCGGCGGACGACGATTTGTACTCGAAGCACGCGGACGATCCGCGGCCAAACGCGCTCTATGACGAGGATGGGAACCGTAAACCTCTCTCGGCCACCGATCCGGACCAGGCGGATTTGCGCAAAGAGTGGATGAATTCCTATAAAGCCAATGGCGGCCAGACCGAGCCCACCGACGTGAGTGGGGCGCCCGCGGGCCAGAGCGTATTGCCGTGCGGACAAAAGGCGCAGGTGGATCCGCTGATTGTGGGCGACTCGGTAGAAGTTGACGACAGCGAGGTGCCGGAACCGAAGGTCGAAGAAGAAGTTGAAGAACCCGAGGAGCCGGCTCCGGACGAAGATGAACCCGAGCCTGAGCCGGAGCCGATTCTGGAGCCGATTTCGAAGGCCCTCCAAAAAGGTCAACCCGAAGAAGACGCCGGGGCGGGCGAGAGCGAAGCCTCTGATGAAACTGGCGCTGCGGACGAGCCGGATTCGAGCGACGGAGACGACCAGGCGTGAGTACCGAGTTCATCGTTTTCGTCAAGCGGCCGTACACCACGGTGGATCCGGTGAAGGTGACGCTCAAGACCGATGCTGCCTTCGACGGAACGGGCGAGTTAACCCGGAGCCAGAACATCATCGACTTCAGCCTGACCGCGGGCGGACCGGCGTTAAAATTCGACGGCACCGATAACAAATTTCCAGGTGCGAAGCTCACCGCCGGCATTGATTTGTTCGCCGTGGCGAAGACGCCCAGTGCCAAAACCAATGATGTAGTGTTGACGCTTACGCTGACAGGAGGATCGAAGAAGAATGGTCCGCCTGCAAAGTTCAAGCTCACAGCGCTGCAGGCCACGCTGGAGATCTGCGAGCCGCGGGTGAACGATGCGACCGACCCGGTTCCGCTTCCCACGGCAAACGCCGCCCCCGGCCCCAATCCAACGGACAAGTTCAATCTGGGCCGCCCGTTGCCGGAACAAACCAAGCCGAAAATCGATGAGCGGGCGACTTTGATTGTCCGCGACGTGCACCCGAGCGACTTCAAAGGGAACCTGGAACTGAGGCTGGACAACGATCAGGTGGAACTGTATGCCACCGAGAAACCGAAGGATTCCGACAAGCCCCTGAAGGCGCCAGTGCCGGTACCGGCCGCGAAAACCGCCGGGAAGGGATTCAAGCTGTTCGTCGAAGGCGCCAAGGTCAGTTCCAAAGCTCGTGAGGCCGGAGTCGTGCTCGGGGTCAAGGATGTAAAGGGAGAACTCGACCACGTGCGCGTCACGGTCTGCCATACGGAAATCGTGAGTAACCGGAAGCCCGCGGACCTGAAGATCGTTGATCGGGTGACCGAAAAGCCAGAGCGGAAAACCAATTCGGCATTCTTCGTCGCGCCCATCATCATCGGACTCGAGTATCCCGTTGAACTGCGGCCTTACATCGAGAAAGCGACGCCAAGCGCGTACACCTGGTCAACGACTTCGGACAAGATCAACCTCAAAGATGTCAATAAGGAGGTTGTTGGACTGACCGCGAAGAAGCTCAGCGTCAAACAGGACGATGTGCCGATTGAGGTGTTACTGACCACCAATATCGGAAAGCTGAAGAAGAAGCACCTGATGACTTCCGTGGATGTGGAGATGGATCCGGTTATTACTGGCGACCTTCTCAAGCACGGCGATGCGCTGAACAGTATCAGAAATCCAGCAGGCTGCGTTGTGTTGGGCGGTGGCGATGCATCCGATGCGAAGCTGGTGCCGCGCTACGAAATCACCAAGATCAAACCGAATCTGACGTGGAAGGATGACGACGACAGGATCGCATGGTGGATCCTCGGTGGCGATGCCAAGGGCGATAACAAGTACGACGGCAAAGCCAAATTCATGAATACGGAACCCGCAAAACGGGGCACCAAGATTCAGGTTTTCGGGACCGACGAAGGCGATATCCTGATTCAGCCGTACTCGGGAGGTTACGGATACGGGATGCTGCGGGCACATGTCGTCAAGATCCAGAAAGTGAAGTATCGGATCAGCAGGATCTTCACGAAAGCTCAACCGGCGAAGGCGCTGGTGCCTGCACAGGCGGCGCTTCCCGCTCAGGCGGCGGTTCCCGCGTATCCGGGAGGCGGCGGGTTTGCAAAGCAGCCGGCCGTCGATGCGCACGACGCGGTACCGCCGCTGGCGGCGATCCCGGCGGTCCCGAAACGGGATGCGCACGCGCCGACTCCGAGCCACGCCGATGCAAAACTGCACATAAAGATCGTGAACATCTATCTTCGCCCGATCGGATTTGAAATGATTCCCGATAATTCGGCGGAGATGGCGAATCCTAAGCTAGCGGCAGCCGCGGCCATTCCTGAAGTAAAAGCGCAGAAGGCCATCGTCGCACAGCCTGCCATCCCGCCCGCCGGACGTCCTGCTGTGCCCGCACGTCCGGCGGTACCGGCGCGAGCCGCGGTTCCGGCGGTAGCGGTATCGGCAGGTAACCCCAAGGTCGGGGACGACTCGCTCGATCCGAAGGTGGTGAAGGTGACCCAGGTCGAAGCCGGGCACTTCGATGTCGAAGTGAACGACGCGACTCTCACATTCAACAGCAATGCGGGCCAGAAATCGGCGATTCGGATCAACGCCCGGGATGAGGTGATCAGCCTGGCTTACATCGAATCCGACCCCAGCATCAGCAACCCGGCTCGGGTGACGCTGGCCACGGCGCTGCTCTGCCCGGCCAACCATGCGCCGAAAACACGCGCACGCCAGCCGGAAGCCTGGAGTGCCGCGGCGTTCACACTCGACGATCTTGGAACGCCTACCTCCTCTCTCACGCCAACCACCGGGATTCCTCCGAACGTTCCGGCCAGCAAGCTCAGCATGAATGTGCTGGGACCCGATGTTGCTTGGCGTGGAGACAGTCCGGGAACGCGAGATATCAAGCTGCTATGGGGGATTATCGTTCCGACGCGCAACATCGACAATTCCGTGAAGGCGCCAAAGACGAATGACAAGAAGCTGCTCGCGTACGGCAACACGCTGGCTCACGAACTGGGTCATGTGTTCGGCTTGGGCCATCGTGGAGATTTGACCGACCCGGTGCCCGATGGGCTGGCGTTCCCGACCAAGAAGAACATCATGGATCCGCTTGAACCACCGCCCAAGGCCGAGAATTTCGATGTTATCCAAGTAAAGGCAGTGCGATTCAGCGAAGTGATGTCGAGGACTCCGTGAGCGGAGGACGATAGATACATATGCCGAGGCCGATGCCGCCTGAAGAAATTGAGCGTCACGCTGGAATCCTGGACAACTCGCGGGATCGCGCCGAGATCGTCCGGGCGGCCCGCGCGCTGGCGGCGTCCGAGACCCCAGCTGCGCTTCTCGCTCTGGGTTTACGCTTGCGGCGAGCCGAGTTTCTCGACCGGCTGGACGACACATCACAGCCCGGCCCCGACATTGAGAACCTGAGTTTCGTCTTTGCGGAATTGGTCTTTCATCCGTCTCCGGCTTCCTCGAGGCTGTGCGAACTGCTCTATGGGGAGCCGGAATTCCGCGCGATTCCGGTGCGTGTGAACCTGCTGCTGGGGGCCTTGGCGGCGGTGGTGCCGACCACGGAGGCGGGCGCCCAGGTCTTTCGCGATTCGAACGCCGAAGGCTTCGCCGAGGTCAACGGTCCGCTGCTGATTGAGAATCAGAGCCCGTTAGCGATCCAGGTGTTTGAAGAATTGATTGCGGGAAGCCTGGTTGAGGCGGACGTCAAGGTGGAGATTCTGCACCGTTCAGTTTTGCCGAAGCGGACCGATATTCCTGTGCTGGGCGCCTGCATGCGGTTGCTCGACAGGGGCCTTCCAGCCGAGGTGCGAGACGGGCTGATCGAGACCTTGTTCGACTATCAGTCACGGCTGTGGTTCGGACCAGTGCGTCAAGCCCCTACGCCGCCGCCGTGGGACAGCGCCTCCACCGAGGTATTACGGCTTTTTGTGGTGCTGGCGGATCACTTGGAGAGCCGGGGCTTACGGGAGCCATTACTGAGTTCAGTGCGCGCGACGCGGGAGCGGATTGCGGCAATCTTAATGCGGAGGCAGCAGTGAAGGCAACCGCCGCCTTCTGGGGACTGTGCGTTGTCATGCAGGGGGCGGATGTTTCAAAACAAGTCTCGATGCTCGATCGGGAAGACGGGGCCAAGCTGGAGCAAGCGGCGGTGGCGATCGCGAAATCCGGCGATGCCGCGGCCATCGAGCAACTCGCCGCGCATTTTACGAAGCAATCGTTTTTGAGCCGGCTTGATCGAGGCGAAACGGACAGGGTCAGCGGCGTCTTCCAGGTGCTTGCCGAACACCCTTCGCAAGCGGTGGAACATCTATGCACCAGGCTGGCTTTTAACACGGAGTTCAACTCCGTGCCGGTGCGGGTGAATTATCTGTTGAATGCGCTGGCGGCGGTCAGGCCGACATCGGAAGCCGGCGCGGAGGTGTTTAGCGAGACAGGGCGCGCGGGGTATCTCGAAGTGAACGGACCGCTGCTGGCCGTAAATGGAAGCCCCCGCGCTTTGGCGGTTCTGGAGGAGTTGCTCTCGGATCTGCAGTTGGACGCTGCGCAACGTGTGAGCACGGCGCATTGGAGCCTGCTGCCCGTCCGCACGCATGCGGAAATCATAGCCATGTGTGCGCGTCTCCTGACACCCGGCAGACTATCCGCCGACGTAGAGACCGCGATTGCGGAAAGCCTCTTCGATTACCGGGCGAGGGAGTGGTTCGGGGTCCGCAGGGATCAACCGAGACCCGCGCCATGGAATTCGGCGGATGCGCGCGCGAGAGACCTGCTACGGAAGTTGGGAACCAGCTTGCTTGCCCGGAGGGATCTGGACGAATCGTTGCGCGCAGCGATCAACCGCACTCTCGAGGGCCTCTGAACAACCCGGGACTGTCACTTCGCCTGGCATGTGGGGCCCCGGCCCGCATTGGGCTCTCCGCCCGCCAAATGGCCTATATTTCGAAATGGCCGTCTCCATCAGAAAAGTCCGCCCCACACCGGAGCGATGCGCCGCAGTCTGTTTCATAATAGGACCAGTTGAAACCTTCCGCCGGCAAGGCCGTTCCTGGTTCCCCGGAACAGGCCCGCTTGGCGATCGAGAGCTTTCTCGATGCCAGCAAAACCCCAATTGTAGTGGAGACCGGTCTTGAGCCCATTCCAGTGGCCGCAGATAACCACACGCTCGCGTGGCGTTCCGGTTACCTGACGCTGGAAGTCTGGGACGAGGAGCGGATACTCTCGCGCCGCATCGTCGGCATCGAGACGCAGACTCGCGGACGGCTCGAGTTGTCCATCGAGCGGTTCGGAAAACGGCCCGGGACGTTGACCCTGGTGGACACCTCGGCTACCCCGGATGTGTCGCGCCGCGTGTCCCGCACCACGTTCCGCGAACGTTTCCGGCGCGCGCTGGCGCGGCAATATCCCGGCTGGCGCATCGCCGAGTTGTCCACTGAAGCCGACCTGGAGCACAGCCTCTCTCCGAGTTATCCGCGCGCGTTGATCCGCATTGGAACCAAAGGTCTGGCCGTCATCGGGGCCGGACCCGAATCGGACGTGGATGGCGTCCTCACCTTCGGTCTGGTGTGGCTCGACTATCTGCGTTCCCGCGAACGGCGCATGACCATCGAGGGGCTGGTGGTGTTTCTGCCGGCCGGGCGCGAACGGACCACCTGCCTGAGGTTGCGCTGCCTCAATCCACGAGCGGCCCGGTTCGAGGCTTTCGTTCAAACCGAAGATGGATATGAAGACCGCGTCGATCTCTCCGACTACGGCAATCTCGACACGCAGTTGGACCGGTGCAGCCGTCCTCTGCCGGATGCTTCCACCGAGTTAGAAGGGTGGACGCGCGAGATTGCCGCCGGCAATGGTGTCGAGTGCGTGGGGCGAGGCGACGGATCCATCAGTCTCCGGGTGCGCGGGCTCGAATTCGCCCGAATGAATGGACGGGAGTTCATGTGGGGTCTCGAAACGCGGCGCGCGGCGTCGGCGTCCAACCTCGGGGAAATCGTCAGCGCTGGCCAGAGAAATCGAACGGTTTCGGTCGGCGCACGCTGGTGACCGGCGGAATCCGTTGTTCTCGCGTAGTCCGGAGGGGTGGTTGGAGTCCCAGGTGCGAAGGCAAATCCAGGAGATCGACGCCACACTTGAGCCGGCGCCGGTGTACGGTCAGGTTCCGCAGTTCACAGGCGGCGATCGCGATGTCATCGATCTACTGGCGGTGGATGGACGCGGGCGGCTGGCGGTGCTGGAGTTGAAGGCTTCCGAAGATATTCACCTGCCGTTGCAGGCGTTGGATTACTGGATGAGAGTGAAGTGGCACGCTGGCCGGGGCGAGTTCGGAGCCAGCGGATATTTCCCCGGAACAGCGCTCCGCACCGAAGCGCCGCGCCTGTTGTTGGTGGCCCCGGCGCTCGACTTCCATCCATCCAACGAAACCGTGCTGAGATATTTCGCGCAGGAGATCGACGTTCTGCGCATCGGTGTGGGATTGGGATGGCGCGAAGATCTGAAGGTGATGTTTCGTCACGGGAATCCGGGGTTATGACTATGTCCACGCTCCATGCGATCAGCCATGTGAAAAAGGCTCTGACGAATCTGAACCCGGCGGCGGTCCGTCAGGACGCGGCCAGGACTCTCAACGTCGCTCTGATATCTAACTCGCCCGAGGGGTTATGGAAGATGGAGCGGTATTTCTGTCCGCCGGAGCTATCGGAGGCGCGGCGCGCCCAGGTGTCACGCTGCCTGCGGCGAGTGTCCCCTCAGGACCGCCAGGGCGGCTACGATTTGGAGATTTGGGACGACTCACTGGCTCGTCCCGAAGGCGCGTTTTCCTTCGATGCTGCGTATCCGGAGCGTACCGTCACCGGCATCCTGGACCAGCGGTTTGACCTGGCGCTGCCGCTGGCGCGGACCTTCCCTCCGTTCCGCAAGCCCGTAGTAGACACGATGATCCACTCGGTCTCGAAGGAGAACGCTCTGTTCGCGCTGGCCACGGCGCTGCCCGACATCGTGCCGTTGTTGAGCCTGCCCTGGGCGCTGGGCGAATTTGCGTCTGATTCCGCTTTTCTGACCATGAACCAGATCCGCATGGCGTTCATGATCGCGGCCGCCAGCGATGTGTCGGTGGGATATCGCGAGCAGCGCAGCGAGATCGGGTCCATCATTGCGGGAGCGTTCGGGTTCCGCGCCATCGCCCGTGAACTGGTCTCGAAGATACCGCTCGGCGGCGGGTTGATTCCGAAAGCGGCCATCGCCTGGAGTGGGACGTGGGTGGTTGGGCGGTCGATGGAGCGGCTGTACTCGCTGGGTTATGCCTACTCGCGGGAGGAACGGAAGACGCTCTTCGAACAGGTTCTGGAGAAGGGCAGGGAAGTAGCGGCCAGCCTCCTACGTAAGCCCGAAGCGGCGTAATCACCGGTTTTCGAATCCTGTTCCGTTCTCTTGCTATTCTGCGAGGGGCGGTGACGTTCAGTCGGTTTTTCACACCACGAGCTTCGCACCGAATATTCACTGTGATTGACACAAATAGCACGCCCGTTCAGGACCGGCTGGATAACTGGCACGCACTGTCGAGACACGAACGTCTGGAATCGTTCCATGCCCTTCCGCGCGACAAAATCGACGACTTCTTCCTCGAACTGAATAGCCGCGATCAACTCGACCTGTTGCAGGAGATGCCTCAGGGCGAACGCCGCATCTGGCTCCGGCTGCTCGCGCCGGACGATGCGGCCGACGTGATTCAGCTGGCTCCCGAGGAGGATCGGAAATGGCTGCTCGAACAGCTCGACGACTCCACCCGGCGTGAAGTAACGGCGCTGATGGCCTACCAGGAGGACGAGGCCGGAGGATTGATGAATCCGCGGTTCGCGCGGCTGCGTCCCGAGATGACCACTGACGAAGCCATCGGGTATTTGCGCCGCCAGGCCTCCACCTTGGAGACCATCTACTACGCTTACGTCCTCGACGACTCGCAACGCCTGCTCGGAGTAATCAGTTTTCGCGATCTCTTCAAAGCCGACCGCAACCAGCTCGTCCAGGACGTCATGCGCACCCGCTTCGTGGCCGCTACGGAGGACATGGACCAGGAGGCCGTCGCCAAACTCGTATCCACCCACCGCCTTTTGGCTGTCCCTGTAGTCGATAGGGAGGGCCGGATGCAAGGCATCGTGACCGTTGACGACATCGTAGAGGTGGTGCAGGAAGAGGCGAGCGAAGACATCCAGAAGGTCGGAGGTATGGAGGCTCTGGACGCGCCGTATCTCGAGATCGGCTTCTGGCGCATGGTGAAGAAGCGCGCCGGCTGGCTTGCGGTACTCTTTCTGGGCGAAATGCTGACCGCCACCGCGATGGGCTACTTCGAACAGGAAATTGCGCGGGCCGTGGTCCTCGCTCTCTTCGTTCCACTTATCATCAGCAGCGGGGGCAATTCCGGTTCGCAGGCGACTACGCTGGTCATTCGAGCGATGGCGGTCGGCGAAGTTCGCTTGCGGGATTGGTGGCGGATTATCCGTCGTGAATCCTCCACGGGCCTCGTGCTCGGCTCCGTTCTCGCCGTCATCGGCTTCACGCGCATCTTTGTATGGCAAGCCATCTGGAAGACGTACGGCCCGTACTACCTCGTGGTGGGTTTGACCGTCGCTTTCAGCCTCATCGGAGTCGTGCTTTTCGGCACTATCGCCGGGTCGATGCTGCCGTTTATCTTGCGGCGGTTCGGTTTGGACCCCGCCAGCGCCTCGGCCCCCTTTGTCGCAACCCTGGTTGACGTTACCGGCCTCGTGATTTACTTCACCGTAGCCAGCATCATCATGCGCGGGAGTCTCCTGTGAAGTTCTTCCTTGTTGAGGTGGAACCGGCCTTTATCCCCACAAGTCACCGTGACACATGATCCAACTCTCCGAGCTGAATCGCGTGTTCTTCTGGAGACCAAATGACAGCACAACAACTAGCCCCCGTACTCACCCGAAAGGCCCTGAAGAACACCTACCGGTACGCCGGCGGCACCATCAGCATTCTTCTATCCGGAGACGACACGGGAGGCGCATTCTCCATGTGGGAGGCAGTACAGAAACCCGGCAGTGAACCGCCGCTGCACGTCCACCATGCCAACGACGAGACCTTCTGCATCCTCGAAGGCCAAATGCGAATCATGATCGGAGACGACATCTACGACGCCGGTCCGGGCGACATACTGTTCGCTCCCAGAGGCATTCCCCACACCTTCAAGGTCAAATCCCCGGTCGCCACGGTCAGGACCATCTGCACGCCCTCCGGTTTCGAGGACTGGTTCCGCGAACTGGGAGAACCCGCGAACTCCTTCGACCTTCCCGACACGGTCGAGCCATTCTCCGAAGCGGTCTTCCCGAAAATGCTCGCCTTGGGCAAACGGCTCCAGACCGAGACCCTCCGACGAGAAGTGAACTTCTAAACGATCCGGCCGGAAGGGGCGATGAGACCCTCGCCCCTTCCTCGTCTTACTCGCCCACGTCGTGCAGCCCTTATGACACGGCGATGCCTGCGAGAGGCAATCACGCGAGATCCCGATGTGATGCACGGAACACCGGTGTTCCGAGGCACGCGTGTGCCTGTAAGGACGGTGTTCGACTACCTGGAAAATGGAGAGTCCCTCGACCGTTTTCTAGAAGGATTTCTCTCGGTCAGCCGCGAACTCGCAATCCCGGGTCTGATGCGAATTCTTCTCGACGAGTATGTTGACCAACGCCTCCGATTGCTGCTCGTCGGCCTCGACTTCCACACCGCCCGCATACGCCGGACTCGAGCCAGGCGCAATTGCCTGGCCTCCTCGAGGACCTTCCTGGGATGAGGAGTCGCTGCGACCGGAATCCCCAGACGATTCACCGCCGCCCTGATGATCAAGCATCATCGTGGGCCGCCGGTTCTTCGCGCGTGACGTCGATGTGAAACTACCAAAGACCGAGCGAACGGGCGGTGGGCGGGCCGAAGGTCGGCTCCTGAACCGTCCGGACTCCCATGGATTCGGGAATGCAGCACCTCACTCTACAAACGGGCCGCCGCCTCGAAACGACGGCCCGTAGGTGTGCAGTTCGGTCTTCGAATGGCTCAATTGGAACACGTTTGCGAGAGGCTGACGTCGAGCGCGATTGGGGAAGGTATCACCGCAGTGGCAGCGCCCTGATAGCTCATGGCCAGACGAACATAGTACGTGTTCAGTGAGTAGTTGATGATCTGCGCGGCGAAGGGCGCGGTCACGAACTGGAATCCGTCACCAGCCGCATCGAAACTCCCGACAGCGCCGAGCGTGACCGCGGGGCCCGGATTACCGTTGCGAGGCTGGCGGATGAACTCGGCCCGTATGCTGCCGGAGGGCGAATTGTCCATGGCGCGGAGGCCGATGCAGGCGAAGGTCGTTCCGTTTGGTGCGGTGACGGGAATGTACAGAAACGAGGTTCCTATCCCTTCCGTAGTCATTCGCGGCCGAACGCCACGGCCGTGTACGGTTGTGTCAACGGTCGTGGTTTTGACGATGCCGTTGGACTGGAAGTTGGGTACCGCTGTTGTCGCGTTCGCCGTCCATACATTTTGGGCGGAGAGGTTGAGAGCAGCCAGGGCAAATAACACAAGTGGTGAAAACGCAGTTTTACGCATATATCCTCCGGTCTTCAAGCGCTTCACGAATTTTTGGTTGGCCGTGTCCGCGGCTGAACAGGTTCAGCAGGAAACGCTTGGCATGGTGCCTTGCCCACTCGCCGCCGGCATGTTGGAGCAAGTCATTCCGTCGGGTTCGCTGACGGCACTGCCGCTGCGTCGGACCGGAGGGTTTTCAGTGTGCGGCGAAACTCTTCCGCCGCGGCCCGCTCGTGCTCCCACTGACTACGCAGGGCCGATTCGCGCTCAGCGGTTTCGGTTCGCCGCTGCAGGCGCTGCTGCCCTCCCGTGAGCAGGGCGTCTCTTATGCCAGTCAACTCAGTACGTTCGGTCGCATCCAAATCCGAGCCGGCGAGCTGGATTTCAGCGGCCAAGCTCTCGTCGCGGCCGGCGGCGTCCTCGTACTCGGCGAGATGACGTTCGGCCTCCGCGCCACGAATCTGCTCCTCGAGCGCTTGCATCCGGCGCTCGTGCCATTCCAGGCGCAAGGCGGTTACTTCAATACGAAGCTGATGGACCTGCTTCGACAATTCAGACACAAGCTGGACCTGATCGTCGTGAGCCGGTGCCGGCGTCTGTGCCGACGCGCCAACAAATGCAACCAACAAAGGGATTGTGTTGCTGACTGTACGAATTATCCAGTGGTTAGTGAGCGGCATGCACTGACATAGTGAATGAGGCCGCGCGACCGTTTCACGCGTTTGTTCATCAAAATCCTGAGAGTGTGGGATCGGATTCCGTCGGCGCCAACGGACGATCCGCTGAGTCGCAATCCAGCCCGCTAGCAGATTTGCCACGTTGGCGCAGGCGATTCAGCTACTATGTGGCGTGGGGCCAGGAGCATTCGCTTTGGCTCATGATGCTGTATGGTTTCTTCTGGTGGTCGGCGGTCGTAGGCGATGACCCGGATGAGATCGACATTTCGTTGGTTGAGAGTAGTCCTGCGCCCATCTTCAAGGTCAAATCACCAGTCGCCAGGGTGAATGACCATCTGCACCCCCTCCGGTTTCGAAGACTGGTTCCGCGAACTGGGAGAACCCGCGAACTCCTTCGACCTTCCCGACCAGGTCGAGCCATTCTCCGAAGCAGTCTTCCCGAAAATGCTTGCCTTGGGCAAACGCCTCCAGACCGAAATCATCCAACAAGAAGTGAGGTCACCCTCGACCCCCCATTCTCCAATCGGCATCGGCGTTAATCCGCGTTCATCGACGGCCCAATAATCCAGCCGATTTTCGCCAGTCAGCCAACCCCCGTTCCCAGCCACTTATCCACAGCCCCAAAAACCCGTCAAGAACCCATCTAATCAATCACATACAGCCACATCCAGCCCCAATCCCACCCCCCGGAATTTTTGACAAGTCCGATAAGCTGAAGGTGGGAGTACACCCATGAGCACCAGAAGTCAAAGACGAGCCAATCGCCGTAACGCCCAGCTCTCCACCGGCCCGAAAACGCCGGAGGGCCTCGCCGCTTCCGCCCGGAACGCGACCACCCACGGGCTCTCATCCTCGTTCAAAGTCCTCCCCCATGAGGACCAGTCCGCCTTCGCCCAACTTCTCCAATACTCTCGCAAAGGAATTGACGCCAAAAACCGAACACGAACGGTTCCTGGTTACGCAAATGGCCGAATCCCGCTGGCGCCTCGAACGCACCCGCCGCTTTGAATCCATCGCCTACGAACACCTCCTCGAACAGCCGGACGAAACGAACCCAGACCACCTCATCGTCCTCAAACTCGGCGACAAAACCGCCAACATCTTCGACCTCCTCCAGCGCTACGCAACCAACGCCGAACGCTCGTATTACAAGGCCCACAAAGAGCTGCTCCAGGGCCGGCCCAAGGAAAAACGAAACGAACCCAACGAAATCCAAGCCTGGCTCGAACAGGAGATTTCCAAACCAAACCCGCATTCCTTCCAGGAAATGACCAAAGCCGTAAACTCGGTGCTCGACGAGCTCAATCGGATACCCTCGCGCCCCGCAAGCTAAAATGGATATTTCCCATGCAAATCGAAAAAGTGTACGAGCCTCAGCAGTTTGAACCTCGCTGGGCCCAATGGTGGATCGAATCCGGCATCTTCCACGCCGTCGCGAAGCCCGGAAAGCATTTCTCGCTCGTCATTCCACCGCCCAACGTAACCGGCTCGCTGCACATGGGCCACATGCTCGATCACACTCTCATCGACATGGCCGTCCGCTGGCATCGCATGCTCGGCGATAACACCCTCTGGGTCCCCGGCACCGACCATGCCGGCATCGCCACCCAAATGGTGGTGGAGCGTGAGCTCGCCAAGGAAGGACTCACCCGCATCGGACTCGGACGCGAGAAGTTCGTCGAAAAGGTTTGGGAATGGAAAGAGATCTATCAGAAGCGCATTGACGACCAGATGAAGCGCCTGGGCTCCAGCTGCGATTGGAGCCGCGAACGCTTCACCCTCGATCCCGGCCTCTCCCGAGCCGTGCGCGAAGCCTTCGTCCGCCTCTGGGAAAAAGGACTCATCTACCGCGGCGAGTACATGGTCAACTGGTGCCCGCGCTGCCGCACCGCCCTCTCCGATCTCGAAACCGTCCATAAGGATACCGACGGCAGTCTCTGGCACATCCGCTATCCCGTCACGGACGGCGGCGGCCGTCATCTCACCGTCGCCACCACGCGTCCCGAAACCATGCTCGGCGACACCGCCGTCGCGGTCCATCCCGCCGACGAGCGCTATGCCGATCTGCGCGGCCGCACCGTCACGCTGCCGCTGATGGACCGCGAGATCCCCGTCATCTTCGACGAAGTGGCCGACCCCAAGTTCGGAACGGGCGTCGTCAAAGTCACCCCCGCGCACGACCTCAATGACTTCGAGGCAGGGAAGCGCAACAACCTTCCCATGGTCAAGGTGATCGACGAAACTGCCTCCATGACCCCTGCCGCCGGACGCTTCGCCGGTCTCGACCGCTTCGAAGCCCGCAAGCAGGTGGTCGCCGAACTCGAGAAACTCGGCCTGCTCGAAAAGATCGAAAAGTACCCGCTCAGCCTCGCCATCTGCGATCGCTGCAAGACGCCCGTCGAACCGCTCGTCTCCAACCAGTGGTTCGTCAAAATGAAACCGCTCGCCAAGCCGGCCATCGAATGCGTGGACGACGGCCGAATCCAGTTCGTGCCGCCCAACTGGATCTCCACCTACCACCAGTGGATGGACAACATCCGCGATTGGTGCATCTCGCGCCAGCTCTGGTGGGGACATCGCATCCCCGCCTGGTTTTGCGACGATTGCCGGCAGATCACGGTCGCTCGCGAGGACCCATCGAAATGCAGTCACTGCGGATCCGGCAACATCCGCCAGGAGACCGACGTCCTCGATACCTGGTTCAGCTCCGGCCTCTGGCCCTTCTCCACCCTCGGCTGGCCCGATCAGACCGAAGACCTCGCGACGTTCTACCCGACCTCGCTCATGGTCACCGGCTTCGACATCCTCTTCTTCTGGGTGGCCCGCATGATCGTCCTCGGAATGGAAATGACCGGCGAGGTCCCCTTCCGCCAGGTCCACCTCCACGGCCTCGTGCGCGATGCCGATCGCCAGAAGATGTCCAAGACCAAGGGCAACGTCATCGACCCGCTCACGGTCAACGATCAGTACGGCACCGATGCGGTCCGCCTCTCGCTCGTGCAGGGCGCCGCCAGCGGCATGGACATCGCCTTCACGCCGGAGCGCATGGAAGCCTCGCGCGCCTTCGCCAACAAGATCTGGAACGCCGCCCGCTTCATCTTTATGAAGATGGAAGCGGCCGGAGTGGAGCCGCGCATCCCCGCCGAACCCTCGCTCGAACACCTCGAGGACCGCTGGATCTACAACCGTCTCCAGGCCTGCATCGCCACCATGAACACATCGCTCGGCGAGCATCGGTACCACGAAGCCGCCGGCGCCATCTTCCATTTCATCTGGGACGAGTTCTGCGATTGGTACATCGAGCTGAAGAAGCTCCGCCTGCGCGATGGCTCCGGCTACGACGCCAACTGGCAGGCCGTGCTCTATACATTCGATCAAACGATGCGCTTGCTGCACCCCATCATGCCCTTCATCACCGAAGAGCTGTGGCAGCGCGTGCGCAACGCCGATAGCCCGGTCTCCATCGCGCTCGCGAGTTATCCGCTCACCGCCCCCGGTGCGGGCTCCGACGCCGATTCCGACATGGCCCTGCTGCAGCAGATCATCACCTCCGCTCGCACGCTCCGCGCCGAACTCGTTCCCGGAAACGTCTCGCAGCTCGAAGCCACGTTGTACGCCCGCAACTCCGCGTATGCGGTGGCCGAACGCGAGCGAGAAGCCATCCAGCGTCTCGCCAACGTGAAGCTCGACCTACAACAGGGTGCCGCCTCCCATCTAGGAGGCGCAGTCCGTTCCACGCCCGACTTCGATCTGGCGCTGCACCTGCCCGCCGCCGATCTCGAAAACCTCCGCAAGCGGTCTCGACAAGGAAATCGAACAGCTCACCAAAGCCGCCGCGAACTCCGAACGCCAGTTGTCGAACGAGGAGTTCATGGAAAAGGCCCCCGAAAAAGTAGTGGCCGGAATCCGCAGCCAAACTAGCCGACTACCAAGCCCAGCTTGCTAAGAGCCAAGCCACCCTGGAGGCCCTAAACCAATGATCTTCGACATCCATCACCAGGAAATCGCCGACGCCGTAGCCCGAGCCTTCTACGAAGACGTCGGCATCGGCGACATCACCAGCGAAGCCTGCATCCCCGAAGGCCTTCGAGCCGACGGCCAGTTCATCGCTCGCCAGAAAATGGTAGTAGCCGGAGTCGAACTCCTGGACCTGATGTTCGACAAATTCACCATGCACAAACGTTCGGGCGAAAAGGCCGAAGACGGCGAAGTCATCGCCACCGTCCGGGCAAGAGCCCGCAAAATGCTCACCCGAGAGCGCGTGGCCCTGAACTTCCTCCAGCGTCTCAGCGGCGTGGCCACCGTGGCCCGAGCCTACGTGGACGCAGTGGCCGGAACCAACTGCCAGATCCTCGACACCCGCAAGACCACGCCCGGCCTGCGCCGTCTCGAAAAACTGGCCGCTGCCGCCGGAGGCGTCACCAATCACCGCATGGGGTTGTTCGATGGCATCCTCATCAAGAACAACCACCTCACCATGACCGGAGGAGTTCGCAAAGCAGTCGAAGCCTGCAAGCAGACCGCCGAGAACGAGGAACTCGAGATCGAGGTCGAGGTCCGCACCCGCCCGGAAATCGAGGAGGCGCTCGCGCTCGGCGTGCCGCGCCTTCTGCTCGACAACATGACCCCCGCCCAGGCCGCCGAAGAGATCCGCTTCATCGCGGGACGCGCCAAAGTGGAACTCTCCGGTGGAGTCAATCTCTCCACCGTGCGAGCCTACGCGGAAACCGGAGCCGACTTCATCTCCGTCGGCGCCATCACCCATTCGGCGCCCGCCGTCGATATCAACCTGCGTATCCAGCCATGCCCGTAAACCGGCAGATCGTGTGGCACCCCACCGTCGATTCCACCATGCACGAAGCGGTGCGGCTCGCCGACTCGGGCTGCCCTTCGGGAACCGTGGTCGGCGCCGACGAACAGACCGCGGGCCATGGACGTTATGGCCGCCCGTGGCACAGCGAGCGCAATACCGGCCTGTACTTCTCCATCGTGCTGCGCCTGCCCGGCGTCGATCCGGCATCGTTCCCGGTGGTGACGTTCGCGCTCGGCCTCGCCGTCGCCCAAGCCATCCAGACCGTGACCGGTGTTGCCTGCGACCTCCGCTGGCCCAACGACGTGCTCGTCCGCGATCGCAAGTGCGCCGGCATCCTGGCCCAGTTGCATGGGACAGCCATCGTCGCCGGAATCGGGATCAATGTGAACCAGTCTGCGTTCCCGCCTGATATCGCCCAAATCGCTACGTCGCTGCGCATCGAGAGCGGAAGGGAGCAGTCTCGCGAGGCGCTGTTAACCGCGCTGCTCGACGACATTGACCGCCACTGCGATATCCTCGCGAAGCAGGGCAGGGCAGTCATCTTCGACCTGTTTACACAAGCGTCCAGTTATGTTTCGGGGCGCCGTGTTACGGTTGAGCTTCCCGATCGCGAAGTCACCGGAATCACCGCCGGATTGACCACCGAAGGATTCCTCCGCTTGCGCCGCGATGACGGCCGTGAGGAGATAGTGATCGCGGGTGGAGTTCGGCCCGCCGTGAGTTAAGCCATGTTGCTGGCACTGGACGTTGGAAACACGAACATCACCATCGGGGCTTTCAAGGGCTCCGATCTGATCGGACATTGGCGCCTCCGTACCATCCGGGAGCAGACGGCGGACGAATGGGGCATCCTCATGAGGAACCTCTTCTCCCTGTCGTCGCTGGACCTCGCAGATGTGAAAGGCGTCATCATTTCGAGTGTCGTTCCCGCCGTCGATCAGCCCTTGACGGCCATGACGGAACGCTACTTCGACCGGCAGCCCCTTAGCGTTTCATACCAGACCGATATCGGGCTGAAGATCCTGTACGACAACCCGCGCGAGGTCGGTGCGGACCGCCTGGTGAATTCCGTGGCCGCCTGGAAGCGCTACGGTGGGCCCGCGGTCGTGGTGGATTTGGGGACCACCATCAACTTCGATTGCATCACCGCGAACGGCGAATTTGCCGGAGGCCTCATCAGCCCCGGAATCGGCATGTCCATCGGAGGCCTGTTCGCGCGCACCGCCCGCCTCCCCATGGTCGATTTCCGCGAGCCCGAAAAACTAATCGGCTCGAACACGGTGGGAAGCATCCAGTCTGGCCTGTTCTTCGGCTTCCTCGGCCTGATCGACGGCATTGTAGACCGGATCAGTGAAGAACTCGGCCCTGGAACCAAGGCCATAGCGACGGGAGGTCAAGGCCACATGATAGCCAAGTACTCCCGCACCGTAAAGCTATATGACGAACACCTGACCCTGGAAGGCCTCCGCCTGATCTGGGACCGATGTGGGGCGGTCGCGCAGCCATGACCGACTTCGAGCCCGAGTTCAAAAACTACTACAACTACTTCACGGAAATCGAAGAGCAATTCCAGCGAGCCCGGGGGACGGCCCTCTTCCAAATGTCCCCGCTGGATTGGGCCCTGGTCGAAGCCTGGAAAGACGCAGGCGTCCCACTGGAGGCGGTTCTCAGAGGCATCGACGCAGCCTTTGAAAAATGGCGCACCCGCAAACACCGGACGCAAAAGGTGAACTCAGTAGCCTACTGCGCCCAAGCCGTCTCAAAGGAAGCAGCCGAGTTAGCCGGAACCCCGGCGGGTCGAGGCTCCAAGCCGGCTGACTCAGCCGCGCCCTTCTCAGTCGAGGAACTCAAGAATTATTTACAAAAGAACGCCGCCGACCTGGCTAAGTCCGGGTTCAACGAGATAGCCGAGAAGTTGGAGTCACTAGCCGCCGAGTCGGAGAAACACTACGCCGACCTGGAATCACTCGAACAGACCCTAACGGCGTTCGAAGACAAACTGATCGCCATCCAGCGGGCAAGACTCACCGAAGACGACCTCATCGCCGCCCGCCAGGAACTTGACCTTCAGTTACGGCCGTACCGCAGCAAGATGACCGCCGACCAGTTACTCATGCTGGAAAAGCAGTATCTGGATCGCCGCCTCCTGGAGCACGCCGGGCTGCCCCGCCTGAGCCTATTCTATCTGCGTTAAGTTTCTTTAATTATCCGGTGCGCCGCGTTGTATCCTGGCGCGCCCATCACCCCGCCCCCGGGATGTGTGCCGGACCCGCACAGCCACAGCCCTTCCACCGGGGTCCTGTACCGCGCCCACCCCGCCACCGGGCGCATCACGAACATCTGGTCCAGGCTCATCTCGCCATGGAAGATGTTCCCGCCCGTAATGCCGTAGCGCCGCTCCATGTCGAGCGGGGTCAGTACCATCTTGTCGATGATGATGTCCCGGATGTTCGGCGCATACTCCGAGATCAGGTCGATCACCCGGTTGTAGAACGGCTCCCGGAGTTCGTCCCACGTGCCCTGGCTCAGCGTGTACGGGGCGTATTGGAGGAAGATCCCCATGATGTGCTTGCCGGCGGGGCGAGCGACGGATCGTACATCGTCGGCACCGTCATCTCGAGCAGCGGCGACTGCGACGGACGCCCGTACTTGGCGTCGTCCCAGGCCCGCTCGACGTACTCCACCGAGGGGCAGATGTGCATCGTGGCCTTGTGCTGCGGACCCGGCGTTCCGGGCAGGCACTTGAAATCGGGAAGCCCGTTCAGCGCCAGGTTGATCTTCAGCGACGTCCCTTCACACCGGAATCGCCGGATCGATTCGATGAACTCCGCATCGAGCACCGACGGCTCCAGCAGTTCGAGAAAGGTCACCTTCGGATCGCAGTTGCTGGCCACCAGCTTTGCAGCGATCTCCTCGCCGGACTTCAGCACCACGCCGCACGCGCGCCCGTTCCGCACCAGGATGCGCGACACCGGGGCCCCCGTCCGAATCTCCGCCCCCGCGGCCCGGGCCGAGTCGGCGATGGCGTTCGAGACTGCGCCCATTCCGCCGCGGACGAAGCCCCACAACCCGCGGTGTCCGGCCACTCCGCCCATGCAGTGGTGCAGCAGGATGTAAGCCGTCCCGGCCGATCGCGGGCCGCCGTTCGCGCCGATCACGCCGTCGGTGGCGAGCGTCACTTTCAATTCCGGGGATTCGAACCAGTCGTCCAAGAAGTCGGCCGCGCTTTGCGGTGAAGATCTTTACCAGCCCCGCCAGTTCCTTCGGCGTCAGGCCGCGCATCCTGCCCGCCAGCTTCAGGTATTCGAGCCAGGCTCCCAGCCCCGCCGGCGGGAAGGGCGGCGGCGTGGTGAGCAGCAGTCCTTCCACCACCTGCGACAACCGTTCCAGGTGGTCTTCGTAGGCGGGATACCGCTCGGCATCCCGTTTGGAAAACTTGGCGATCTCGGCTAGCGTCTTGCCCCGGTCCTGCCACATGAACAGATGCCGCCCGTCTGGGAACGGCGAGAAGAAGGCCGGATCTTTCGCGTCCACCCGGTAGCCGTACTTGGGCAGCTCGAGTTCGCGGACCACTCGCTCCTGCATCAGGCTGGTGAGATAGGCGGCGGTGGAGACGCGGTAACCGGGCCATACTTCCTCGGTGACCGAGCACCCGCCCACCAGCTCGCGTGCTTCGAGCACCAGCGTCTTGCGACCCGCCCGCGCGAGATAGGCGGCGGTTACCAGGCCGTTATGGCCCCCGCCGACGATGACAGCATCGTAGTTCAGAGCCATACTGTCCTCCGCTTTAGCGCTTTTCTTGCAGATCGAAGGTGGGACCGTCTACGTCGTGCAGGTGTAGCGTGAGGGCCTTGCGCTTCTCCAGGTCCTCGGCCGGAAGTGGAATGGCGACGGCCACCATGCGGTCCATCCTCTGGCCGGCTCCGACTTTGTCCCGAATGATCAGGGTCTCGTTATACTTCGGCCCCAATATCTTGTGGTAGTCGAGCACGCGATTGACGTCCTGCCGCGCGATCGGAATCGCCTTCCACTTCTTTTCCATCGGCGGTGGTGACGGTCACCGTCGCGTCCTGGACCACGAAGTTCTGGTTGGACTCGTTGTTGACCCTGAAATCCACCAGGGCGATGGAGTTCTTGTCGTCGGTGCCGAGCGTTCGGACCTTCAGCACCGTGCCGGTCAGACTGAGGTGCGCGCCCTTGGTTCCGTACAGCGTGATTCCCAAGGCGATGGCGACAATGACGATTCCGATTCCTATGAACGTGAGTAACTGGCGGTTGGGCATGGAATCCTAACTTCGCGGCTGAAAGCCCGGATCGACGATCTTCAGGATGGCCTCGCATCGATTCGTGCGACTTGGCCACCTGGATCTCGCCGAAGATATGGGTTTCCAAACCGACCTTATCCTTATAATCAGCTTGGTCGAGGGTATTGAAAATGGCCGCCCAGTCGAGCTTCTCCGGATAGTCGAGAATTGTGCGGCCCTTGATCTGAACGTTATGAATCCGGTTCGCCGGAAGCAGGCTGAAGCCGTCCGGCAGAGGGGTTTCCTTCATCGACTGGCCGTTCATCACGTCCCAGTTGATTCCCACCGCCCGCGACGGCACGAGCTTGAGAAACGCCGCCAGCTCGGAGCACTTGGCGACATTGCAGGACGTCTCGTTCTCCACCAGCAACTGGACCCCTTCGGCATCCGCGATTCGGGCGAAGGCGTCGATCACCTCGGCGGCCCGCGGAAAGACCGTCTCCGGTTCGGCGACGCGCGAGAACGTGAAGACCCGCACGTACCGGCAGCCGAGAATCTGCGCCGAGCGTATGCATTTGCGAAGGTCCTGCTCGCGCTGTTCGAAACGGACTGACTCGCGAGCGAGCCGCTTCTCCCGCGCTTCCGCCGCCTCGGGCGTGCGCCGGACAGGCTCGGTTCCGGGCAAGCCGAACTTGAGCAGGTTCGTATTCAGGAACGAAATGCCGACCCCTCCGTCAGTGAACTGCCGGGCCGCCTCCTTCAGGAAGTCCTCCTCGGCCAGGAAGTACGTCTCGCCTTTGTGCCCGGGGATGTCCCGCAGCTCGAGCCATTTCAGCCCGTACTGGTGCGCGAAGGCGATGGCATCCTCAGGCGACCGGGCGATCTCGTCGCTGATGGCGCTGATACGCGAATGGTCGATCTTGTTCTTGGCCAGCAACGCTGGCGCGGCGAGTGCACCGGCCAGCAGTTCGCGGCGGGACAACATCTTCATTCTTCAATCTCCCAGTAGCTTGCCGTAGGGTTTCCAGGTGCCTACGTTGTCACAGACGGCCTTGATTCCAGCGGTGATGGGAATGCCCAGCAGCAGTCCGATTCCGCCCCACAATGTGCCCCAGAACATCAGTGCAATGGTGACCGCCAGCGGGTTGAGATGGACTCGCGACCCCACCATTTTCGGATAGAGCAGATTCAGCGCCAGCAGGTGAAACATCATCACCACCACGGCGATGATCACGTACATGGTCGGCGTGGTGTAGACCGCCAGCGCCGCCAGTATCGGGGGCACAACGGCCAGAGCGACACCCACGTAGGGCACCAGGCTCAGGAATCCGCTCAGAGGTCCGATCAGCAGCGCATAGGGCAGCCGCATGATAACGAAGAAGATGGCGCTGACGATGCCGATCAGTACGCCCAGGATGAAGTTGCCGAGTACGTAAGCTCGGGCCATCTCGGCCACGCCTTCCCAACTCTTACCTGCCACCTGGCGATCCGATGCGTCGAACAGATATAGAAAGCTGCGGCGCAGATGGTCGCGCCAGCTCAGCATGAAATAAACCAGGAATGGGACGAATGAGGCCATCAGCACCACGTTGTAGAACGAGCTGAGGTAGTTGTACACGTACGTGTACAGCGGGGTCGGCTCCGGACGGATTCGAACCTCCTGAATCGGCGGCGGCTGGCTTGGAGGCGTGGGCTCCGGAACCCGCTTGGCTCGTTTGCCCTTTGCCTGCTGAACCGGTTCGGCGGGTGGGGTGTCGCGATACCGTTTCGGAACCACCAGTTGATAGGTGTTCTTCTCGATCTCGTCCACCTTGGTGCCGACGTCATCCACCAGCTGGCTGACGCGCTGGCTGTAGGACGGCAGGTCGTCTATCAATGCCAGGACCTCGGTATAGATGCCCAAGCCCACCAGGTACAGCACCAGCAAGGCGATGCTGCAGACGACGAAACTGGCCAGCGCGCGGGGGAGTTTCGCCCGCATGAACAGGCGCACCGGCGGATCGAGCAGGAACGACAGAATAATGGCAATCACTACCGTGATCAGGAATACCCGGCCAAAATAGAGCAGCGCGACGCCGACGCCGACAGCGATCACCGTTTGGGCAGGGTGACCCTGACGGCTTGTGGGTGGGATGTTGGCGAGTACGGACACAAGAATCCTGAGCGGCGCGAGCAGCCGTTCGTCTATGTCCAGTGTACAAGGTATCATCTATAGGTACTGGGAGCCATGCCTGCCATTGAAGACGTCAACACGCCGGAAACCTCGCAGCCGCGCGACCTGCGATCCTTCCGCTACTTCGACATCCTGCTCAGCGTGTTCATCGTCGTGCTGCTGATCTCGAACCTGGTAGGACAGAAGATCTGCGCTTTCGGGCCTTTTCGCATTAGCGGCGCCCAATTGCTATTCCCGATCACCTACATTTTCGGCGACGTCTTCACGGAGGTTTACGGCTACGGGGCCTCGCGCCGGGCCATCTGGCTGGGATTTTTCGCCTCCGCGCTGATGGCCGTGATGGGCCTGATTACGGTGGCTCTTCCGCCCGCGCCGGACTGGCCGAACCAGCACGCCTTCGCCACTGTGTTCAACATCGTGCCCCGATTGGTGGTGGCGAGCCTGATCGCCTACTGGGCCGGCGAGTTCGCCAACTCCTACACGATGGCGAAGATGAAGATCCTGACGAACGGCCGGCACCTGTGGACGCGAACCATTGGATCAACGGTGGTGGGGCAAGCGGTGGACAGCATCGTCATCATGAGTATCGCTTTCGGGGGTACTCTGCCGCTCTCGGACATTCTGAACCTGATCGTGTCGGGGTATTTGGGGAAGGTACTATACGAGACGCTGATGACGCCGGCCACCTACGCCGTCGTCGCATGGCTGAAGCGCATTGAGGAAGTGAACGTGTTCGACTACGGCACCGATTTCAGCCCGTTCCACCTGACAAGTAACCGATAGATCGAAATGTAATAGGCCCCTTCAGTATCTAAATACGAACGCGGTGGTTTTCCGTATTGGCCCATGTTGGCACTAGTGCCGCCCGCTCTAAGTGTATGTAGCGACGGCGACTCCGTATGCTAGTGGTTTTCAGGGTGCCTGTGGGCTCCCGAAGGATCAGTCTGACCGTTAGATAGATTATATTTGGAGGATAACGAATGAAGAACCTTTCGCTTCTCCTGCTCGTGTCGGTAATGCTCTGCGGTGTGGCAAACGCAGACATTGTCGATTGCGGGCAGCAACCTCTTTCTCTTTGGACATATGGACAATGGAGTGATCAGCTCACCGGTGTCGGTAACGGCTGCGAAATTGGAGACAAAATCTTCTCCAATTTCTCCACCGGCTCCATTCCGACTGGTACTGCTATCCAGTTCGGGTCAACTGGGCCTCTTTACACCGTGAACTTCATCAAAACGTCGCTTGGCGGCTTCAGAGATGATTTCACGGAAAGCTACTCGATCACGATTGACCCGACGAAGCCTCCCGCCAGCCTTAACCCAACTTGGATTGCCGCAGTCGCGACCGGTATGCAGGATTCCAATGGCAACGGAAATGCCGCGGTCACAAAACTCGTGACCGGCGATGCCAATGGAACGGCCAGCGCCATAGATGTGAATGGTACGATCGTGCCTAGTGTTCTGACGGGCATTCACGCCCAGAAGTTGGACGTTACCGACTCTTTCACGTACAAAAGCGGCGTCATCACCAACGTCAGCAACAGTTTCCTCCAGGTCAGCCGGATGACCGATACCCCTGAGCCGGCGTCCATGGCGCTTATTGGTGGTGGGCTGCTTGCGCTGTGCTTCGCTCGCCGTCGCCGCGCGTAGAACCTTTCCAGTTGCTTTTAGTCAGCGTTGCAGCGCCGTCCACTAGTAGGGCGGCGTTTTTCATTGTGTAGGGCGCCACCGCCGCTGGCCGATAGGGGCTGTATCCATCTCATCTGTGTGAAAGAATCGGGCTAATCGCGTCATGTGCGGTTTCCGATCACTACTAGTACTCGCGCCAGGAAATGTTGCCCTTATTTGCTTTGACCAGAGAGGAATAAACGTGTATCCTAGTTGCTAGTCAGTGGGCGGCTTCTAGGCTCGGAGTCTATATAGAGAGACTTCGCTTTAACATCACTACGGAATGAACCCGGAGGTGCGACTTCGTAGGTTGTGCCGCTTTTCAGGGTTGTTGGTGAGCTCAGAAGCTTTACTGTCAGTTAGATTCTGTTCGGAGGATAACGAATGAAAAACCTTTCGCTTCTTTTGCTCGTCTCTGTGGTGCTTTGCGGCGTGGCAAACGCCGCAATTGTCGACTGCGGGACGAGCGTTTACTCCTATGCTCAATGGAGCACCGAATTTGTCGGTGCCGGCAATGGTTGCGCCATTGGAGACAAAATTTTCTCCAATTTCTCCACCGGCTCCATTCCGAACGATACTGGGATGCAGTTCGGGTCCACCGTTTTGGCTGGTGGAGCCCTTTTCACTGTGAATTTCATCAGAACGACCCTTGGCGGGTTCAACAGTGATTTCACGGAAAGTTACACGATCGAGATTGATCCGGCGAAGGCTCAGGTCCCAACTTGGATCGCCGCGGTAGCGGGGGGTATGCAGGATTCCAACGGCAACGGCAATGCCGTTCTCACCAAGGTCATAACCGGCGGAGCCACTGGAATGGCCAGTGCCACCGATGTTAATGGTGTGATCACGCCCGTTGTTCTGAAGGGCCTCAATGCCACGACACCCTTGAACGTTACCGACAGTTACAAGTACACCAGCGGTGTCATCACTAACATTAGCAACACTTTCGGTGAGGTCAACGCTCCCGAACCGGCGTCCATGGCGCTGATCGGCGGCGGACTCCTGGCGCTGTGCTTCGCTCGCCGTCGCCGCGCATAGTTATCCGCAAAACTCTCGGTCGATATTTGGAGGGCCGCCCTGTTTTCAGGGCGGCTTTATTCATTTGTGTAGGGCCCACCGCGTCTGCCCCATGCGCCCTAAGCCGGGTCGTCCGGCGCCTCGCCCAATCGCACCTTCAGATTCACCTTTCGACCATTCCGATACACCGTGAGGTCAAGGGTGTCTCCAGCGCGCTTGCGCGATAGAGCCCGGCTAATCGCGTCCTGTCTGTCCACGGGCTTACCATCGACGCTGACGATCAGATCCCCGCCAACACCCACCTGCGCGTTTCCAATCACCACCAACTCGCGCGCCCCCCGAATTCCTGCGCCTGCGGCGGCGGAGCCGTTCCCCACTTCCTGGACGAGCAGTCCGCCTTCCCTGGGCAGGTCTAACGCCTCTGCCAAATCACCGGCGATATACACCACGGTCACACCCAGGCGGGCCCGCCGGAAACTCTTGCCGGCTTGATAATCGTCGAGCATCGCCTTCGCTCGATTAATGGGCATGGCGAAGCCGATTCCGATGTTGCCTCCGTTGGGTCCGTAGATCGCCGTGTTGATTCCGATGACGTTACCTTGCGAATCGAGCAACGGACCTCCGCTATTGCCGGAATTGATCGCCGCATCGGTTTGGACCATTCCCTCCAGGGGCTGTTCGTTCTGGCCGCCCTGAATGGTGCGGCCCAGCGAGCTGACCACTCCAGTGGTCAGCGTGAGTTCGAGACCGAAGGGATTCCCGATGGCCAGGACCTTCTGGCCGACCTGCAGCTTGTCCGAATCACCCAGCTTGAGAATCGAAAGCTTCTTTTTGGGACGAATCTGGATGAGTGCCAGATCATCCGCGCGGTCCCGTACTAGTACCTCTGCCTTGTACTTGGTTTGATCGGGAAGCGTCACTTCCACCTGGTTACTGCCGGAAATCACGTGGTAGTTGGTCAGGATCCGTCCGCCCTCGTCGATGATGAACCCGGAGCCCAGATCTTTCACCGGATAGACATCCCAGAAACTACGACGATACACGGTGCTGGTAATATAGACCGTCGCCTCGCGGCTGCCGCGATAGATCTCGATATTGTTGGTTTCGTCGGCGGTCAAACCGGCGCCGCGAACGGAAGTTGGGCCGGAATATATCCGCCCAGTGGCGCCGGCTACCGGATCCATCAGACGCGACCAGTTCCAGGTAGAGCGGGTGGTTATGAGTACGAAGCCGGCGACCATGGCCAGGCTGATCAACAAGATTCGGCTTTTCACTTCGAAATGCTCCGCAACGATTGATATACCGCACGGGTCTGCGCGGCAGTAGTTTCTCTGGCGCCGGAGGAATCGATCACATAATCGGCGAAGCGGATCTTCTCTTCCAGCGGAAGTTGCCGTTGTAACCGCGCCCGGGCCTCTTCACGCGTTATGCCGTCCCGGTCCATGGCGCGGGCGATCTGCTGCTCTTCGGTGCAGGTCACGACAATGAGGCGATCGTAGTTCTTGTACGATCCCGTCTCTATCAGTATCGCAGCCTCAACCACGGCAATACCATCGGGATGGGCGGCGGCGAACTGGTCAATGAGGGCTTGAGTGCGGGCTCTCACGGGGGGATGCACCAGGTCGTTCAATTTCTGGAGACGGTCCGGGCGGTGGAACACCTCAGCCGCGAGTTTCCGGCGGTTGATGGTGCCGTCCGGATTCAAGATGCCCGGTCCGAATTCGGCCACCGCCGGCGCGTACGCCTCGCCTCCGGGCCGAAGAACCACATGACCGAGTTCGTCCGCCTTGATCAGCAGGCAGCCCAGTTCGGCGAGTTGTTGGCCGACATGGCTCTTCCCGCTGGCGAGCCCGCCGGTGAGTCCTACCAATAGCATTTAGCTGTCTCGAAGGTGTTTCTCGGCGAGGGCGACGGTATTGGCCATCAGCATGGAAACTGTCAACGGCCCAACTCCTCCGGGGACGGGGGTGTAGGCACTGGCGAGTTCGGCCATGTCGAGGGGATTCACATCGCCTACCAGCACGCTGCCCTTTTTGTCGAAGCTGGCCAGTTTCACGGGATCGTTCCGGAAGATCCGGGCCGCTTCTTCACGGCTGCTGACGCGGTTCATGCCCACGTCGATGACCACGGCGCCGGGCTTGATGAAATCGGCGGTGACGAAGGCGGGCCGGCCCATGGCCGCCACCAGGAGGTCGGCGCGGCGGCACACGCCAGGCAGGTCCGCGGTCTTCGAGTGGCAGACGGTTACCGTGGCGTGGGCATGCATCAGCAGGATCGCCATCGGCTTGCCGACGATATCGCTGCGTCCAATCACGACGGCATCGCGGCCGGCCACGGGAATCTCGTAGCGGGCGAGCATCTCCATAATGCCTGCCGGCGTGCAGGCGCGCGGACCCGGCCGGTTTGCGACGAGGTGCCCGACATTGGTGGGATGGAACCCGTCGGCGTCCTTACCGGCACTGACCGCTTCCAATACCCGTCGAGAATCGATGTGACGCGGAAGCGGCATCTGCACCAGGATGCCGTCGATTTCAGGACGGGCATTCAACTCCTCGATCAGGCCGAGCAACTCTCCGGTGGTGATCGACGCCGGCGGTGTTCTCTTCTCGCTGTAGATGCCCAGCTCCGAGCAGGCCTTCACCTTATTGCGGACGTAAATTTCGGAACCGGGATCGTCACCGATGAGGACGACAGCGAGACCGGGCGGGCGCCTGGCAGCGGTCAGTGCGTCCACACGGGGCTTCAATTCAGTGAGTATTTGTTGACGTACCCAAGAACCATCGAGGATCTTAGCCATTCAATGGCGAGTGTATCAGGTAGCGGCGCGCCATCGCGCGGATCAAACCCGTCGTTTGTAGGTTCGGCCAGAATTGCCCCATTTGGCCTTGGGATGCTTCTTCGATTTCTTCATTTTCCTGGCGTGGGAGCCGGCTACCCGGTGCGACCGAGTTCCTGCCGCTTGAGCGGTAGGAATCAATGAAAAAGCGAGGAAACCGAACAGTAGCAGCAGGCCGAGGCGGCGTCTCATGCCGGGAGTATAGCAGGGGCTCCGGCCGGTTGGAGTCCGCAAGATTCCCTAGTTCCGATTCGTGATTTCACTGAGATTGGGTGCCGGCAAGAGTGCGGCATGCCACACCGAACCTGAGTGCGGACCCTGATATTCAGGGTGTTTCGGTCTTGAGGGCCTGTTTCAATTTGTCTCCGAAGATGGAGGTGCGGGGCGGAGGAACCGGTTTGGGTGGGGAAGGCGGTGGAGCGGCGGGCTGATTCCGAGGCGGCTGCGGGTCGCCTGAGGCTTCGTCGAGACAACGTCGCCGTTCAGATACTTCGCCTTCTTGAGCACCGCCCGATCGAGGGACGGATTGTAGCTGGTCCAGCAACCTTCGTAATGGCGATCCTTCTGAGCCAGCGCGCGCATGCACTCCATCTTCGAATCGAGGTTGTCGAGGTGATGGAGCAGCAGGGCTTCGGGAAACAGCGGAACCTTAGGCGACCCGAACTCCAGTTCGCCGTGGTGGCTGAGGATCATGTGCTCGAGCAGTGTCCTCAACTTGGGCGGAAAATCCGGCAACTCGCGGAGCTTGTCCCCGATCATCCGCACACCGATCAGGATGTGGCCCAGCAGCTGGCCGTCGGTCGTGTAGCCGAAACCCCGGTCGTAGGTCAGTTCGTCGATCTTACCGATGTCGTGCAGGATGGCTCCGGCCAGCACCAGATCCACGTCCACGTTTCCGTAGTGGGCGCAAGTCAGCTTCGCCAGCCTGGCGATGGACAGGACGTGCTCGATGAGTCCGCTCAGGTAGGCGTGGTGGACCACCTTGGCGGCGGGCGCGAGCTTATACATCCGCGCGATCCGCTCGTCGGCGAACATCAGCTCGAGCAGTGCGCGCAGGTGCGGGTTCCCGATCTCCCGGATGATCTGGCGGAGTTCCTCGAACATCTCGTCCGGGTTCCGCGACGAGGCAGGGAAGTAATCGGAAAAATCGACTTCGCGCTCATCCACCTTCATCAGTTTGTGGAGCGTGAGCTGGGGCCGGTTCTGGTAGATCTGATACAGCGCCTTAACCTTGACGAAGTCGTCCCGCTCGAAGGCGTGCATCACCTCCGAGACGTTGTCCCACATCTTGGCGTCAACGTCGCCGGTGCGATCGCCGAGCGTTAAGGACAGGTAAGGCTCTCCACTCTTCTTTTGGCGAATGTCTTTCGCCTGGACCAGGAATACCGCCGAGATGACCTGGTTCGGCTCGAGTTCGGTGACGTAGGGAGATTTCATTGATCCCTAGTTCTTGGACGAGGACTGTCCGCGCTTCGTAGTGGAGGTGCCGGGCACGGGCATCGCCCACAGCAGCCGCTTCCGATGAGGCGTCTGGGCCACTTCCTTCTTCGACACGGTCTCCGGCCGCAACTGGGCGGGATCGATCCAGGTGGTGTCTTTGCCGGGGGCCGCGCCGCTATCCACGTATCCGGGCTTAATTTCGAGGAACGCATCCTCGCGGAGCTTGGTCAGGTATTCGCGAATGGCGGGTTGCATCCGAGGCGTGAACATCTTATCGGTGATCTCGTTCTCCACTTCTTCAAAACTGGCCTGGCCGGCTTTTTGGTGATCCTCCACGCGGAGAATCAGGAATCCATTGGACACTCTGATCGGCGGCGTGACGAACCCTCTCGACTTTTCCCAGATGGTGCTTTCGATCTCCGGCCGGAGTTGTCCTTTCGCAAAGGCAGGCATGTCACCGCCGGACTTGGCGGTTTGGGAATCGGAGTTGTCGCGAGCGAGCTCCGGGAACTTCTCGCCCTTGGTGGCCCGGGCATAGAGATCCTTAGCCTTACGTTCGGCTGCGGCGATGGCCGCGGCGTCCTTGCCTTCGGTGGAGATGAAGATTTCGCGGAGAAACACGCGTTCCTCGCGCACGAAGTCGGCCTTGTGTTCTTCGTAGTACTTCTGCATGTCCTCGCGCTTCAATTGAATACGGCGGCCGACCTCGTCGCGGATCACACGCTCAGTCAGCATGTTGTTCTTCAGATCGGCCTTATAATCCTCAAACGGCATGCCGGTCTGGTCGTGTACGTACTGCTGGAATTTCTCGGGATCCGCAATTTTCGATTCAGCCTGGAGGCGGGCGATGTACTTGCTGATTTCGCTATCGACGTTGATATTGAGTTCCTTGCCTTTTTGAACCAGCAAGAGTTGGTCGATGCGATCGCGCAGAGAGTCCTTGGCGCGGAGTTCGATATTGTCCATCAGGCGCTTGCCGGTAAGGCCCTGTTGGCGCACTTCGGCCTCGGCGGTTTTTCGGGCCCGCTCGACCTCGCTACGGGTGACGATATCGCCATTGACCTTGGCGATGATCTCTTCCACCATCGCGACGTCGGCGGCCGCTGCCACCCGCGCGACGGAGAGTACACCCAGAACAAGGATGAGGACACACTTCATATGTCCCCATTATATGTCAGAGGTGTTTAGGGACCGGAATGCTACCGGCCGCGGCCGCCGCCTCCATGGAAGCCGCCGCCCCCACGGAGACCTCCACCACGCATCACTGAACCGCCGAAACCGCCGCTGCGAATACCGCCGCGTCCGAAGACGCCGGAACTGGGGCTGCGCAACCCTCCACCACGGCTGAAGGCGCCGAATCCGTTTCCGGGAACACGATACGCGCGTCCTATCATTCCCGCTGAACTGCCCCTCGCGACAATGCCGGGGCGGTAGGCCGGCCCGAAGTGATGGTAATGACCGTAGCCATAGCCGTAAGCGCCGCCATAGAAGCCGTAGTACGGGGCTCCGAATACCATTCCCGGTGAATAGAAACCCCATCCAAACGGATCGAAGAAGACGCCGCCGCCCGGAATGAAGGTGTAGGCATCGAACCACGGATCCCAATACCATCCCGCTCCGTACCAGGGGCTTGGGGCCCAACCAGCGGCAGCCGAATAGGTCCGAGCCACATCCACATTGGCCTCCGCCAGGTAGGCGGATCTCAGGCTGGACCACCGGTAGAAGTCATCGGCGTAGGCCTTCTTGTCGAATTTCCGGGCTTTGACCCTCCCGTCCGCGTTGAGGTTCAGTTCGTGCCCTCCTTTGACGGTGACATCCCGGTTCCCGATTTGAACGAGGGCCTTGCCGTCAAATACGCGGATCTGCCCCCGGTCGGCGTCGAAATCATACAAGCCGGCCTTGAGCAGCCGGGCAGTGGCCCCGTCTTCACCGATCTGAACGTTGTTTTCCGGCAGGATGCTGGCTACTGTGACCAGAGCGCGGCCCTTCTGGATGTCCATGGACGTGTTCGCCAAGTCTGGAGAGACCATTTCAACAGAGCTTTGGTGGCCGACGCGAAAGAATATGCCTGGGGTCAGCAGGATTTCTGCCCGGCCGTTTCCGGTGGAGAGCGACTGCCGGGCGGCTAGCCGGGTAGTCCCGGGCGACTGGTCCGTAAGAGCTTTCCCGTTGACCGAGGCCTGCCCCTCAACGTAGTTGACCGTTCCAGGCGGCGGGGGTGTTGAGGCCCGTGTTGTACCCAGGGATAGTACCGTCGCGAAACAGGCACCGACCAGGCTTAACTTGAATTTCATCATGGAGACCTCTACTTATTACGATGTGCATGTTTGGGCCCGCGCTCTAGTGCGGGGACGGTATATGCGGATGGGATTTGCAGTAACGGGACTGGCTACATCGCGGAATGCGAAGCGCCGACTGCGCATGTGAGATACCAGCCTCGACGATCGCGAGGTACATTGCGCTTTCGCAGATGGTACGGCGGAGTGCCGGACCCGCGGCATTCCACGAAACTGCCAAGGATCAACGCAGCGCTCGACGTGCTCGGGAAGCGCTTGGTAGCAAGCGTCGAAGAAGCCGTTTGAGTCTAACCGGCCCGTGGCGGATCTCTTCGCCTTCGGGCCCCGATCCTACTCGGTCCGCAGAGCCTCAACCGGCTCGATCACCGTTGCCCGGTGCGCCGGCAGGTAACCGGCAGAAGGTACGACGAACCAACGGGAAGTGGTTGGATCGGGAAGGCTTTCGTGCCGCCGCCCAACTGGGCCTGAGGGATCGGATTTCGATGGAAGGGAGATCCCTCCAGCATCCGCGAAAGCGGCACGCCACCTCGCGATCGTCGAGGCTGGTATCTCGCATGCGCAGTTGGCGCGGAGGCTGGGTTGCGAGGAGAAGGAAGTACGGCGGATGCTGCCGCGGATCAACGCAGCGCTCGACGTGTTCGGGAAGCGCTTGGTACTAAGCGCCGACGAAACCGCTTGAGTCTGACCCGGATTTCTCACGCAGGGTCTAGCTGCTAGGTCACGAACTCGACGTCCGCAAAGGGGCTCTGGTGCAAATCCGAGGTTGAGCCACATTCGGTCAGTCTTGCTTGTTGAGTGAGAATTGTCGGCTTACGCAGCTAGGGCGGTCTGCCAGATCGCGGGATTCCTGGCCTTGGCTCCCCCGAGCTTGCCGATCTTGAACTGATACTTCTTGATCTTCTCCGCCAACTCGATGCCACCGATGACCACCGCCGCGGTTCGAAAGCTCTTCAACCCCAGCATCGGACGAAGCCGTTGCTTTACTCGACGGCTCAACCCCGGACTCGCTTCGGCAACTCGCCACTCTGCTTCAAATCGGCCACCGCACGGTGGGAGGCCGCGTAGTCGTCGAGGGTAATCTTGGTTGGGTGTCCGCTGCGCCTTCATGGCCTTGCGCAAGAACGCTTTGGAGGCGTTCACGTCACGCTTCCGCCTGAGATAGAAATCGACTGTCTTCCCAGCTTTGTCGACCGCCCGGTATAGGTATACCCATTCGCCCCGGACTTTCACATACGTTTCGTCCATGCGCCAGGACCCGCCGACGGCTCTGGCGAACCGGTTCCAACGCTTCTCGAATTCCGGAGTGTAATACTGCACCCACCGCAGTATCGTGGTATGCGCCAGAGCGACACCGCGTTCGCCCAGCATGGCGACCAGATCGCGGTAGCTCAACTTGTAGCTGAGGTACCAACGGACACACAACACCACGATCTCCTGGTCGAAATGCCGACCTTTGAACAGCTCTTCGACCGTTGCGAATTGCAACACCTGTCCATCATCGCTAAACCGATCGGGCTTTTGCCCCAGAGCCTCCGATAACCTCCAGAGCCCCAGCACGTTTGCACATAACCAGATGCTTTTCTCTGTTTTCTGTCGTATAATGTCCTAACACCTTGACTTGCTCGCCGCGCGGGTGTGGTTCACAAATTGCACTTTGCAGGAGCCAAATTGTCGAACAGAACGGCCACACGCTTCGCATCTATTCGCGCTTTCCCGCAGCACCCGCACGGGAAACCGGCGGCGTTCGAAAACGTGCCGCTTTGCGTCGATCTCGACGGCACGCTGGTTTATACCGATACGCTGTGGGAGGCCTGCCTAGCGCTGCTGCGGCAGGGACTCCCCTTTCTGCTGATTCCTTTCTGGCTGTTGCGCGGCAAGGCCTATCTGAAAAAGAAAGTCGCCACCCTCAGCGGGCTGGAGGTGGCCACGCTGCCCTACAATGAGGAACTCGTCGAAGATCTACGACGGCAACGAAAGGCCGGCCGCTCCATCTGGCTGTGTACCGGCGCCGATGAGGTCATTGCGCAGAAGGTCGCTGCGTACCTGCCGGTGTTTGCCGGCGTGATTGCGAGCGATGGCAAAGTGAACCGGATCGGGACCGCCAAAGGGCGAGAATTCGAAGCGCGATTTGAGAAGAGTGGATTCGACTACATCGGAAATAGCGCGCAGGACCTACCGATCTGGCTGGCGGCGCGCGAATCGCACGTGTGAGTCCCGAACAGTCGGCTGCTCGCTTCGATCCGGCGGGCCAAGGTAGGCATCACGACGATCTACGAGCGGCCACGACGGAAGTCCCCGGTCGCATTATGGCTGCGCACCATCCGGATCCACCAATGGGCTAAGAATCTGCTGATCTTCGTGCCGCCGATGCTGGCACACAATCCCGCCGCAGTGTTCGAGACGACGGTTGCTTTCGTGGCCTTCGGGTTGGTGGCGTCAAGCGGATACGTGATCAACGATGTTTTGGATCTCGAAGCTGATCGAAAACACTGCTCGAAGCGCCGTCGGCCCTTTGCGAGCGGTGAATTGCCGATTTCCGGCGCTCTGATTGCAATTCCTCTTTTGCTCGTACTCGCCGGAGCGACCAGCGTAGCTCTCCCTCAAGCGTTTGCGCTCACTCTTCTTGCGTATTTTGTCAGTAGCCTCGCCTATTCACTCCGGTTGAAACACTGCATCGTCGTAGACATCATTCTACTGGCCGGACTCTATACGGTTCGGATTTCAGCCGGTGGAGCTGCAACCGGCATCCCTATCTCGCCATGGACATTAGCTCTATCGGTCTTCCTCTTCCTTAGTCTGGCGGCGGTGAAACGTGTTTCTGAACTCCGCGAGCTGAACGAGTCTGCGGATAGGCCGGTTCCGGGCAGAAGTTACATGAGAGTAGACCTCGAGCAATTGGCCAGTCTGGGAGGCGCGTCAGGATACATGAGCGTCCTGGTTGCAGCACTATACATTAACAGTCCTGACGTTCAAAAGCTCTATTCACATCCACAGTGGCTGTGGTTCATTTTGCCGATCATGCTTTATTGGCTTACGCGGATCTGGATCTACACTCGTCGAGGGTGGATGAACCAGGACCCAGTTTTCTTCGCGATTAAGGATAGACCCACTTATGTCGCCGGCCTCCTTCTGCATTGCGATTGCGGCACTCGCGATAAGATGAGCGAATCCGACTAAAGAGTACCTACGATAAGGAGCACTTAGAATATGATCCAGCACGACGTCAATGTAGCCGCTTGGAATACTGACGAATCAAGCTATGCCGGGGGACTCCTCGAGTGGCATCCGCTCTGCCGTGAAAACCCACTGGATCGATGGTATTTTGGCGGGGGTACTCGCCATTCTTTCGGCCTGCATAGCGATCGTTTTTTCGAAGTCCACACTCGCCCTGACCGACCCTGGATCTATGGACTTTTGGTTCGGCGGTGATAGCCCTCGCGTCTATCTGAACCTGACCTCCCGCTTTAGCGACCATGCGCGTACGAGCATCCACCCTCTTTTCTCTCTATTGGTTTCTACGCCAACAATCGTCCTCATCAAGGGATTCGGCATGCCAGCGGTTGACGCCGTCCGGTTGATGTGTGCGCTAGTCGCTGCAATGACTACGGTAGTCCTGTACATTACGCTGCGTATTATCGCGTTCACTCTCGACGCGGTACTCTACACGGGCCTCTTCCTTAGCTCGGCGGCCTTCATGTTCTGGTACAGCGTACCCGAGACCTTCGCCTGGGCAAGCTTGTCCGTCCTCGTCGCCGTTCTACTTACGGCGCTGATTCCGTACGGTAAGTGGCCAGCAGCCGTTGTTTTAGCTAGCGCAGTCTCGTTAAGCATAACTGTTACGAACTGGATAGCCGGACTTACTTACCGCTTTTCCTAACCCAGTCGCGGCAAAAAGGCATTCAATTGAGCGTCTACGCGTTTGCGCTAGTAGCATTCCTCACTCCTCTACAGTCCGTCATATTCCCTACTTCGGGGAGGTTTCTGGACGTTAAGGGCGAGCGCAGTTATGTCATGATTGGCAACAAGCACTTGAATGTGCCATCGAGACTTGTGTCTTTTTTAGTAAATTCAATTGTAATACCCACGCCCACTTTAACCCCGTTATGGTCGAGGAAGGGGAATTTCCTTTCGGTGGATACCTACGCTGTGCGAGGGCGCGACGTTACAGGTCTAATCGGCTCGACCGCGTGGATCGTATTGCTCACAGCTGGGATTATGGCTGTTATCCGCGGGGCTGGACCTTGGCGATTGAGGGTAATCGTCACCGCGCTGCTCATCGAGCAGCTTTTTCTACACACTGTCTATGGCGATGAACCTTTCTTGTATGCCGCTCATTTCGTGCCGCTCTTGATCCTCTTGACTGCGTTTGCTAGTAAGACGAGGTTCCGATGGCCCGCACTAGCGCTAGTCGCCGCGATTATCGGCACCGCTGGAATTCACAACTTCAGTCTGTTCCAGCAGGCCACCACGATGATTCCGCCACGTTAGTACCTCTGTATTTAGATCTTGCTCGTTTGTGGCAGGATATTTTTGGGCCTATCGCTCGAAGCCAATGAGCATGGGCAGTTCGCTTGAGTCAAGGAACGGCTCCAACTTTCGTAACTTACCCTGTTTGGTTCCGGCTATGCCGGGTTAGGCAGCTATAACGGGTCACGCTGTTTCCCTCCGAAGTAGTCAGATTATCCCCCGGCCGTTTTCGCGGATTCCTTTCGGCCTGGTGGTCGTTCCCCAGTGATTGAGGGCGAACGACAGTGATAGGATACTCGCGTGTGCAGGCAGGAGCGGTGAGCGTCCGGTAAGCGTGCGTAGCCCCAGGGAAACATGTAAATTCCGGCGGGATTTCAGTGCAGTTGGCCCAGGAACAGCCGGATTCCCATGAGCGGCATTGGGGCGGTATCTCGGCGGCGCGATGACCAAGGCCGGATTTGGAGCGCCCCGGCAAAAGCGGCCGGGCAGTCTTCGCGTTTAAATGCCCAAGGCCTCCGCTCTGGGGATTTCATCAGTGAAAGGGGCTTGTTGTCCGGCTTTGCACGATGAGCGGAGGCGGGTTCCAAGACGACCACTGGCGGTCGAATCGACATAGGTAAGCTGTCGCCAGCTTTCCCTGTCACACCACCGGACATGCGGGTCCGCATCCGGCGGTTCGGCGGGTTGAGCTACTGGCAAACCGTCAGTCTCGGAAGCCCGAGCGAGTCGAAGTAAGCATTGGGCAGCGCGATGTGGAGACCCGGCGAGTCCGCAAGCCGCCACGTCGAGGCTGCAATGAGCGCCCCCACAGGGCCAGAAGCCAGGTCGATTTTTGGATCCGGCGAAGAATCGTAACTCAGCTCACTTTCGGGACCCCAGGCCTCGGCTTCCCGGATCTCGTTGGGCCTCCGCGAGAAATGCAGGCTGACGCGGCCCTTGGCGGATCTCCACGCCTCCGGGCCCCGATCCTACTCGGTCCGCAGAGCCTCAACCGGTTCGATCACCGTTGCCCGGTGCGCCGGCAAGTAACTGGCCAGCGCCGCGGCGGTAACCAACACTATTGAGACCGCGATATAAGTCACCGGATCCACCGGACTCACCTCGAACAGCAAGCTGGTCATCAGCCGGGTGAGGGCGAAGGCCGCTCCGGCGCCGCAAAGGACCCCCGCGCCGGTGAGCATCAGTCCGTGCCTCACGAACATCCGCCGCACCCTGGCGCTCGACGCTCCCAGCGCCATTCGGATGCCGATCTCGCGAGTTCTCTGGGCGATGGAATAGGAGATCACGCCGTAGATGCCCACCACGCCGAGCAGCAGCGCCATCGCGGCGGCAATGCCCAGCATCACCAGCGTGAACGACGTTCGCGCCATCGATCGCCGGTAGATCTCGCTCACTGTGCGAACGTCGGCGAGAGGCAGGTTCGGGTTCACTGACCAAACCGCCTGGCGGATGTCGTTCAAAAGCGATGCCGACCCCGCGCGGCTGGTGCGGACGGCAAAGGCCGCCGTCCGCTGAACCATCACCTTTTGTCCCCAGAAATCCTGAACGATCATCGGCCAGTACACGATGGTGGAGGCCTTCTTATGGACTCCGTCATCGTGTTCGTTGCCGCTGACTCCGATGATCTCGCGCCACCGCGAGTTGGTGGTCTCCCGCACCATCTTCCCGATCGCGGCTCCGGGACTGCCCCAGTACTCGCGCGCGACATTCTCCGAAATCAGAACTACCGGCCGTTGTTCGAACAGATCCGTCCAGGTGATATCGCGGCCTGCCAGAAGCGGATTGCCCATGGCCTGGAAATAACCCGGCGTGATGAATTTATAGCGCCGCAGGGGAGGCATCTTGGTGTTCGCCTCGGGACGATCCTGCACGAAGAGCGGATCATTGTCGGTATACCCGTCCATAGTGATGGAGTTCGTAAGGCCCACCGATGTAACGCCCGGAACGGCGGCGATCTTCCGCGCGATCTCACTCTGCATAAGCACGACGCGATCCGGTTCTTTGGCCTGCGACTCGGGAATACTGACGCGCAGAGTCTGAATCTCTTCGGGCGATGTGAAGCCGGGTGCGACGTGGCGCATGGCCTGCATCGTTCGAATCATCAGTCCCGAACTGATCAGCAGGACCAGCGCGAGCGCCACCTGTACCACCACCAGGACGGCGCGGGCGCGGTGGCGCTGCCGTCCTTCGCTGACCGTGCGGCCGCCGTCGCGCAGGAAGGTCCCAATGCGCGGCCCGGCGTATTTGAACACCGGTATCAGTCCGAACAGCACACCGGCCGCGAGTGAGATCACCATCGTAAACAGCAGCACGCGCCAGTCGATCGAAATCTCGTCCAGGCGCGGCAGATCCGCGGGACCGGCGCTCACCAGGGCTCTCAGCCCGGCCCAGGCCAGCCCGAGTCCAAGAGCGCCGCCGGTCACGCCCAGGCATGCGCTCTCCACCAGCAGTTCCCGCGCGATATCGCTGCGCCCCGCCCCCAACGCGGCGCGAATCGCGAGTTCCTGGCGGCGCCCATCGGCCCGGACCAGCAGCAGGTTCGCAACGTTCGCACACGCGATCAACAGGACCATGCCGACCGTCCCCATCAGCACCCACAGCACTTTGCCGACATCGCCAACCACGTCGTACTGAAGCGGCCGCACGTTGGGGCCCATGCCGATCTGCCGGAGCATATCGAGACTCATACCCGGGGCCGGCTTGAACTTCGTTTCCATGATGGGAAGCATGCGGGCCACATCGGCATTCGCCTGCTGGATGGTGGCGCCGGGTGCGAGCCGTGCCACAGCCTGATAACTGAAGTTTCCGATGAACGACTCATTCCGGTTGAGTTGGAAAGGAATGATGAGCGCGGACTTCATGTCCATGAACCGGAAGTCCCGGGGCATGATTCCGATAATCTCCCTCGCCCGCCCGTTCACCATGATCCGCCGGCCGATGACCGAAGGATCGCCGCCGAAGCGCCGCTGCCAGTAGCCGTGGGTGAGCATCACCGTTTCGGGACTCCCCGGCGAATCGTCCTTGCGCGAGAACCAGCGCCCGCGCTCCGGCGGCACGCCGAGAATGGGAAGGGTCCCGTCCGATACGGCGAGCGCCTCCACTCGCTCAGGTTCGGCTAAGCCCGTCACCGTAACAGCTTCGCCGCGCCATAGCCCGATATCCTGAAAAGTCCGGCCCTCTTCACGGAAGGTGAAGTAGGTGGCAGGCGACGCATTTACGTCCTGAAGGCCCATTCCCGTCGCGGTTTCCCACACGCCCACCAGGCGCTCGGGTTCGGGGTAGGGAAGCGGCTTGAGCAGCACGCCGTTGATCACGCTGAAGATGGCCGTGTTGGCGCCGATACCGATAGCCAGCGTGATCAGCGTAACCGACGTGAACACCGGCGCGTGCGACAGACGCCGGAATACGTGACGAAGAACGGTGGGCATAGATTGGCATACGGAGGCGATGCTCCCGTAGTTCCCGCATTATGATGAGAGCTGCCATGACTCGCAGGAACTTTGCCCGATCTCTCGCAGCCGTTGGATTCCCGAACATCATTCGTGCCCGCAGCGGCATGGCCGCCGATCGGCCCAACCTGATCTGGATTCTCGGCGACGACCTGGGCGTGGAACTGGGTTGCTATGGCTACACAGGAGTAAAGACGCCCAACATCGACGGCCTCGCGGAGCAGGGCACTCGATTCACTCAGTGTCACACCACGGCGCCGGTATGCTCGGCCAGTCGCTCGGCGTTTAACGTGGGCCTGTACCAGACCACTACGGGAACCCAGAACCATCGCAGCCATCGGAAAGATGGATACGTGCTTCCAGGCGGAGCCCGGCTCATCATGGACCGCTTGCGCGATCAGGGCTATTTCACCTGTAACGTTCGCGAGTTCGCGCCCGACGCCGCGGGCACGGGCAAGACAGACTTCAACTTCACCGCTCCGAAGCCGTTCGATGGGACCCATTGGAACCAGCGCAAGGCGGGTCAGCCGTTCTACGCCCAGATCAACTTCATTGAGCCGCACAAAGGCCGCGCCTTCACCGATGCGCGCAAGCAGAAGACTCTGGTGGATCCGTCCAAGGTGGAGTTACCGCCCTATTATCCGGATCACCCGGTGGTGCGCGACGAGGTGGCCAACTACCTTGATGCCGTCCAGTTACTCGATCGCAAAGTGGGCCAGTTACTCGACCAGTTGAAGCAGGATCGGGTTTTCGATAACTCGGTGGTGATGCTGTTCGGCGATAACGGCCGCTGCCTGTTGCGCGGCAAGCAGTGGCTCTACGATTACGGCACCCACGTGCCGCTCATCGTGCGATGGCCCGGAATGGCGAAGGCGGGCGGAGTTCGTGACGAGCCATGCACCGCGCTCGACATGAACGCCACCACCCTTGCGGCTGCCGGAATTCCAATTCCAAACCCGTATCACGGGCGTCCACTCTACGGTCCGAACCACAAGCCGCGTGAGTTCATCGTCACCGCGCGCGACCGCTGCGATGAAACCATCGACCGCATTCGCGCGGTTCGCGATCGCCGCTACAAGTACATCCGCAACTTCATGCCGGAGCGCCCCTACACGCAGCCCAATGAGTACATCCGCACCTCGTACCCGACGCTGCGGTGTGCTCCAGGAACTGCACGCCGCGGGCAAGCTGAACGCCACCCAGGAACTGTTCCTGGCGCCGCGCCGCCCGCCGGTGGAGTTCTACGACACGCACACCGATCCGTTCGAGGTTCACAATCTCGCGGATTCGCCCTCGCACCGCACCCTCGTAGCGAAGTTCGGCAAGCGGCTGGACGATTGGATGACGGAAACCGGCGATCAGGGCTCCAAGCCCGAGCCGCCTTCTGAACTGGAGCAATGGATTAAGAGCTGAGGAGAAAAATGCTCCGCGAATCACCGCCTCCGGTCATCCAACCACATATATGAACACCCGACAACTCGGTAACAGCGGGCCCATCGGTGTCCGCCATCGGCTTAGGCTGCATGGGGATGTCCGGCATGTACGGACCCTCCGATGAGGCTGAGAGCATCGCTACCATTCACTCCGCCATCGACCACGGCATCACCCTGCTCGATACCGGCGACTTCTACGGCATGGGCCACAATGAGATGCTGCTGGGGCGGGCTCTCGAGGGCCGCCGGAACCAGGTGCTGTTGTCTGTGAAGTTCGGAGGAATGCGCGCCCCCGGCGGAGCGTTCATCGGCATCGACGGACGTCCGCAGGCCGTCAAGAATTTCGCCGCGTACAGTCTGGAACGGCTGAAGACCGATCACATCGACATCTACCGCCTGGCCCGTGTGGACCCGGCCGTGCCCATCGAAGAAACCATCGGCGCCATTGCGGATCTGGTGCAGCGTGGCTACGTGCGGTACATCGGACTCTCGGAAGCCGGAGCCGACACCGTCCGCCGCGCCCACCGGACCCATCCTGTCTGCGATCTTCAAATTGAGTACTCGCTGGTGAGCCGCAGTGTGGAAACGGAAATCCTGCCAGTGCTGCGGGAACTCGGGATCGCGACCACCGCCTACGGAGTGCTGTCGCGAGGGCTACTCACCGACTCCAAGCCGGCCGGCGCGACGGACTTCCGCCAGCATCTGCCACGCTTCAGCGGTCCGAACTACGACCAGAATCGAAAGTTGGTGGATGCGCTCGTCGAATTCGCGCGCGAGAAGAACGCGACGCCCGCCGAGATCGCGCTGGCCTGGGTCATGAGCCGTGGAGACGACATCGTCCCCGTCATGGGCGCCCGCAAGCGGACCCAGTTGGCGGAATGCGTCCGTGGCGCGGAGCTACGGCTGTCGGCATCGGAGATGGAGCGGGTGGAGTCGATGTTCGACGCCTCGCGCGTGGCGGGAACGCGCTACGACGCCGGACAGATGCGGATGCTCGATAGCGAGCGGTGAACAACCGCCATGCCACGAGCCACCCTCGCCCTGCTCATCCTCCTGGCCCCGCTCCCTGCCCAAATGCTGGTCATGGGCGAGGCCAGCGAGGGATTCGTCTCCCTCTTCAACGGCCAGGATATCGACCGCTGGAGCGGCGACCCCGCACTCTGGAAAGTCCAACGCGGCGTCATCATCGGATCCACCGACGGCGTCCCACCCCTCAAGACGAACAGCTTCCTCGTCTACCATGGAGACCGGTTCCGCGATTTCGAACTGCGGCTCGAAATCCGCCTGCGGAACCACAACAGCGGGATCCAGTTCCGCAGCGAGGAACTTCCCGGCTGGATCGTGAACGGGCTCCAGGCCGACGCCGCCGAGGGCCGCATGTGGGGCAACCTCCATGACGAAGGTGGCCGCCGCTTACTTGTGGATGGCTGGACTGGCAAGGGCGAACGCGCGCTTCGTCCCGGAGATTGGAACGATTATTCCATCTACTGCAAAGGCGGCAACATCCGCCTGACTCTCAACGGTGTGGTTACCGCCGAGCTATCCGGCGAGGCTCCGAAAGAGGGCGTCATCGCCCTCCAGCTACATGCGGGCCCGCCGATGAAGGTGGAATTCCGGAATATCCGCATACGTAAGTTGGAGTGATGGCCGAAGTGCACCGCCACCGGTGCCATTCAGCCAGTGCTTGGCTGGCACTTGTGCGCAAGCCCTTTCTTTTCAACGCAGTGGATTTGGAATTTCGGGTGCATTATCTCTGGCGGAGAAAGGGAGGAAACATGACGCGGATATTGCAGATCCTGAGCCTGAGCGCGGTTTTGATGTTGGCGGGAGCGCCGGCCGCCTTGGCTCAGCGTGGCGGGCACGGAGGAGGCGGCGGAGGGCGCGGCCACTCTGGCGGCGCTCGGGTCTACTCCGGCGGCGGCGGACGAAGCTACTCAGGTGGTGGACACGCCTACTCCCGTGGTGGCACGCCTACTCTGGTGGAGGTTCCGTCTACGGAGGCCGCTCCTACGGAGGCCGGTCCTACGGTGGAAACAGCTACTATGGCGGTGGGCACGGGTACTCCGGCGGCAGTCACTACTATGGAGGCGGTGGGCACGGCTACACCAACGGTCACTTCTACGCTGGCAGAGGCTACTACTACGGAGGAGGCTGGTATGCTCGCCCGTATTTCGGAATCGGGATCGGAATCCCGTTCGGATATGGCTATTACGCCAACGGCGGATGCGGTTATTACGACGGTTGGGGCTACTGGCATCCGGCTCCGTGTTACGTGCCGCCGGCTTACCCCGCCCCAGGGTACTACGCCGGCCCAGGCTACTAGAGCAGACAGCTGCCTGCCCCATCCATTGAGTGGGGCAGGCAGTTTCCCCTGCCCATTCAACGCGAAGCTGAATTGGGCAAGTTCAAGTGATCGTCGATCTTGACAGCTTCCAGCGGGTGCTTACGAGTTCCTCCCGCAACCACGACCGTATAGATCTCCCCAGCCTTCAAATCAACCGGAACGTGAGCGCTCGGTCGGCCATGACCGGTAGCCACCACGTCTACGTTCCCATCGTAAGGTTGAACATCTGTAAACGAAGTCGAAGAGTCCGCATTCACTCCGGCGAACCACTTGTCTTCATCCGAGTACGGATTCGCGCGAGTCGCATGCTTGGCCCGATCGGCTGTGCCTTCGTTCCGGCTCCCGTTTTTCGAAACCGGAGCGTAAACGTCCACCTCGGCAGTCGATGCGTTGATCACTCGCACCTTGGCCTTGCCATCGGCTGGAGCGGACAGGCTGTCATTGATGACGTTCAGCGTGTCAGCCCCGTTCTTGTCCAATCCCGCCACCACGGTGTACCTCGAACCCTTGCTGAGACCCTCGCTGTTGGTCACCGGTTTGGCGTTCGTTGGTGTGCGATCGGTCAACAGCTTGAAGTCATGTCGCTCGTCCGCAACCTCCTTGTACGGAGTTACAGTCTTATACTCGATATTCGAAAAGAGTTGTGTGTCCCCGAACGCCAGAGTCGCGTGTCCATCGGGAACCGCGTCCACAAATCGGACCAACGCTACTTTCGCATTCGCGGCCTCCTGACCCGATGGGGCGCTGGAGGCCTGACCTCCGGACGTACTTGTCGTCGTTTGCGGTGTTTTGGAACTGCAACCGGCGGCAAGTACGCAAACGCCGGCCACGCATGTGGCAACCCAGTTTTTCATGGTGTCATCTCCTGGTAGTTAGACGATGTTGGTTCCGGTCCCATTTCCGCCTGACCCTGGATCTTGCGATATGCTCGGGTTTCCGGTAAACGGACCACCATGAAGCTTCAGCGACATCCGGGCAATCCGATCCTATCCCCCAATCCCCAAAATCCCTGGGAAGACCTGGCGGTCTTCAATCCCGCCGCCTGGTATGACCGGGAGAAGCGGCAAGTTCTGCTGCTCTACCGCACCGCGGAAGCGCACCCCGATTACAAGTGCTACTTCGGCCTGGCAACCTCGAACGACGGCTATCACTTCGAACGTGTCGGTGACCAGCCGGTCCTGATCCCCAGCGTCGAAGGCTTCGACGGCGCTACCATCCAGGATCCCCGGATCATCAAGATGGGTGACTGGTTCTATGTCACCTACGCATGCCGTCATTTCCCCTTCGGTCAGTTCTGGAATCCCGAAGTGAAGCGCCGCTATCTGGACCCCGGCTGTCCGCCCGAGTTCCCGCGCTACCTGCGGACGAATGCCACGCTCACCGGCCTCGCCATGACCCGCGACTTCAAGTCCTGGGTCCGGGCCGGATGGCTCACCAACCCGCTGCTCGACGATCGCGACGTCATTCTGTTTCCGGAAAAGATTCACGGCAAATACGTGATGATGCACCGCCCGCTCGAATGGATCGGCGAGCAATATGGAACGGAGCAGGCCTGTGCCTGGATCTCCGCGGCGGACGACCTGATGGGCTTCCGCGAGAGCCGGTTGCTCATCAAAAACAAGTACCCCTGGGAAACCGGCAAGCTCGGCGTCAACATTCCGCCCATCAAGACGCCGCATGGATGGCTCACCCTGTACCATGCGCTCGGCGACGACAAGTTCTATCGCATCGGCGCTCTGCTGCTGGACCTGGATGACCCCTCCCGCGTCCTGCACCGCACACCCGACTGGTTGCTGCAGCCCGAGGAGTACTACGAGATCGAAGGATTCTATCGCGGCGTCTGCTTCCCCTGCGGCGCCGTGGTGATCGACGGCACGTTCTTTGTCTACTACGGCGGCGCGGATAAGTATTGCGCGGTCGCCACCTGTGGGTTTGACGAGTTGGTGTCCCACCTCCTCGCCTGTCCGGCCTGAGCGAGGGACCCATGCACCCAGTAGATCTCACCATCATCGTCTGCTACCTGATCCTGATGTCCGTGGTGGGCTGGTGGTCCGCCAAACGCGCCTCGCGCAATCCCGAGAGCTACTTCCTGGCGGGCAAGAGCCTCCCCTGGTGGATCATCGGCGTCGCGCACGGCTCAAGCGGAGTGGACATCACCGGCACCATGTGGTTCGTGATGATGTTCTTCATCTACGGGGTGAAGGGGACGTGGCTGCTGTGGGTATGGCCGCTCTTCAGCGTCGTGTTCCGCATGATGTACCTGGGCACTTGGGTGCGTCGGTCGAACGTGCTCACCGGGGCCGAGTGGATGCGCACGCGCTTCGGGCACAGCCGCGGCGCGGAACTGGCCTACATCAGCGTCGTCGCCTACGCTCTGGTGCACGTAGTCGGATTTCTCAGCTACGGATTCCGCGGCATCGGCGAATTCACCAGGCCGTTCTTTCCATGGAACCTCAGCGACGAGTATTACGGCATCGGGATGCTGCTGATTACCGGCGTCTACTGTGTCGTGGGCGGCATGTACAGCGTAGTGATGAATGACCTGATCCAGTTCGTGTTGAAAGTGGTGGCGGCTGTCGGAATCGTCGTGGTATCGATTGTTCTAATCAGCCCGCAACAGATCATGGCGCTGGTGCCTCCCGGCTGGGACAGCCTCTTCTTTGGCTGGAGGCTCACGCTCGATTGGAGCCACCTGATGCCGCAACTCAACCAGCGCATCTACGGACCAATCGGCCAGGGTGGCGACGGCTATTCCCTATTCATGTTCTTCACCGGCATGCTGTTCTTCAAAGGCGTGCTGGTGAGCATGGCCGGACCGACGCCGAACTACGCCATCCAGCACGTGCTCTCCACGCGCAGCCCTCGTGAAGCGGCACTCGAGAACATGGTGATGGCCCTCGTCTCGCTTACGCCTCGCTTCCTGCTCATCGCCGGAATCGCCGTGCTCGGAATCGTCTTCTTCAGTCCGGACCTGGCGGCCATGGGATCGCACGTGAACTTCGAGAAGATCTTGCCCAACGTTCTGAACCATCATGTCCCGGTGGGCCTGAAGGGCGTGCTGATCGCCGCCCTGCTGGCCTCGTTCATGAGCACCTTCGTCTCCACGGTGAACTCTGGCGCGGCCTATGTGGTCAACGATATTTATAAACGCTACCTGAAGCCCCAGGCGAGTGCGAAACAGCAGGTGGCGCTGGGCTGGATTACGTCGAGTTCGGTGATTGTGCTGGGCATCCTGTTCGGTCTGGCAACCAGGAGCGTGCACGGAGTGACCGAATGGATCGTATCGGCGCTGGTCCCCGCCTTCGTGGCGCCGAACGTCCTCAAGTGGCATTGGTGGCGCTTCAACGGCTACGGCTTCTTCGCGGGCATGGTGGCGGGCACGGCGGCAGCGGTGGTCAAGGTATGGCTGAATATCCACCCGGTCTTCGCGTTCCTGTTGATCCTGGCCATCAGCAGCGCGGCGTCGATCATCGTGTGCCTGCTCACCGCGCCCGAGAGCGACGAGGTGCTGAAGTCGTTCTATCGAACAGTGCGCCCATGGGGAGCATGGGGACCGGTCTATGAGAAGTGCCGTGCCGAAGATCCCGCCTTCCAGAAGAATCGCGACTTCACCCGCGATATGTTCAATCTCGCGGTAGGCCTCGTATGGCAGACCAGCCTGGTGACCTCGCCGATCTACCTCGCTATCCAGCATTGGAAAGAGATGTGGATCTCAGTCGCCATAGCCGTGGTCACATCGCTGATCCTGAAGTGGACCTGGTACGACAAACTCGGCCCCGGCGAGATGTATCTGGACGACCCCTTTTTGCCAAAGTGGGGCAGGCCCACTGGCCTGCGGCGGTCTCTCAGACCGCCTCTGGAGAAAACATCTCCGGGTTACCTGATTCCGATGTGGGGCGGACTTCATTACCATTCGCGTATCTCCGGATATGAAGCTCCGACTGGAGGCGCTCGCAAGAGCAACCGAACGAACCCAATCCTGGCTTGCCGAAGCCGCACTGAACAGCTATCTGGAAAACCAGGAGTGGCAGGTCCAACGTATCCAGGACGGCATCGCAGCCGCCGATCGCGGCGAATTGATCGAGCACGAGCGCGTCATGGAATGGATGGAAACCTTGGGCTCGGACCGTGAGAAGCCGATGCCGGAACCCCGGTGACGATCCTCTGGACGGCGCCCGCCGTGCGCGGCCTTCGGGAGATCTGGATCTATATCGCCAAAGACAAACCTGGCGCTGCAGCGCAACTGGTCAATCGGCTGCGGGAATCCTCCGAGGCACTTGCCACACAACCCCACATGGGCCGCGCCGGTCGGGTGCCGCACACGCGGGAGTTGGTGGTTGCGGGCACACCCTACGTGCTGGTGTATCGAATAGCGTCCCGGCGCGTTGAGATTCTGCTGCGCTGCATGGCGCGCGGATCGCCTGACGACGACGGCCTCTCAACGGGACTGTCTCTAAGAGCCCGGGGTTCAGCCTCGCCATCCAGCTCTTTTTTTCAAACCCCCATGTAGAAAACACCCCGTATGCTCCGACTCACCTGTGAAGGCGGGTTCACCCGCGGAAAGGTATGCAAAAGTGAATCGGACACTGACGATGCTCGCATCTATGGTCTGCTTCGGAGCCTGCCTGGCACAAACGCAGCAGTCACCACGACGATCTGAGTCAAAATTGGAGAAAGGAAACAAAACGATGAAGTTCATCCTGATGATGAATATGAAAACCGATCCGGAAAGCATGTCGAAGGGGATCATGACTTGGCCTAAGGAGGATATCCACGCCCACATTCAGTTCATGAAGGGCCTCAACAGGCAATTGAAGGAAGCAGGCGAATTGGTGTCTGCCGAGGGGCTCGCCTGGCCGAATGAAGCGAGAATTGTGCGAGCCGGGAAAGACGGCAAGCCGGTCACTGATGGCGTCTTCCCGGAGTCCAAGGAGTTTCTCATTGGGTACTGGATCATCGACGTCGAAAGCGCCGAGCGCGCCTATGAGATCGCTGCACGCGCGTCGGCGGCTCCAGGTCACGGCGGAGCGCCGCTGAACATGCCTATCGAAGTGCGGCAAGTCATGGCTGGTCCGCCGGAGTAAACAGCGTGAAACCAGTCGATGCCGAGCGCCTGATTCGAGAGCTTGGGCCGCAGGTGCTCGGCAGCCTGACCCGGCGTTACTGCGACTTCGCGGCCGCCGAAGATGCGGTTCAGGAGGCGCTGCTTGCCGCCGCGAGACAATGGCCGGCGGAAGGAATACCGGAGAATCCGAAGGCCTGGTTGACCCACGTGGCATCCCGTCGCATGGTCGATGAGATCCGCGGCGAGGTGGCCAGGCGCAAGCGCGAGATGGACGCGGCGTGGAGTTCGGGCCACAGCATTGCAGCGATGCCCGAAACCTCGGGCCTGGACGACGACACGCTCGTTCTGATGTACATGTGCTGCCATCCCGCTTTGACAACATCCTCCTCCATCGCGTTGACTCTGAGAGCCGTTGGCGGACTCACCACAGCGGAGATCGCACGCGCGTTCCTTGTGCCGGAACCGACGATCGCGCAGCGGATCAGCCGGGCCAAGCAAACGATCAAAGACTCCGGCATCCCATTCCGGCTGCCAGAGCCATCTGACCTGACCGAAAGGCACGAGGCGGTTCTCCATGTGCTCTACCTGATCTTCAATGAGGGTTACACCGCGAGCCACGGTAACGAACTCCAGCGGCGCGACCTGGCGAGCGAAGCAATTCGTCTCGCCAGGGTGGTCCATGAGCGCTTACCGGAAGACGCCGAGACTGCGGGGCTGCTGGCGCTCATGTTGTTCACGGACGCACGCTGTCGAGCCAGAACGGGCCCGTTAGGTGAGGCGATCCCCATCGACGAGCAGGATCGATCGCTCTGGGACCGCAGTTTAATCGACGAAGGAGTCTCGGTCCTGAGCCGCGCTTTGAGTAAAGGCCGAGTTGGTTTGTATCAACTGCAAGCGGCGATCGCCGCCGTCCACGACGAAGCGCCTAGTCCGGAGGAGACGGATTGGCCGCAGATTCTTGCGCTCTACGACCTGCTGTTGAAAACATCGGGCAGTCCCGTCATCCGCTTGAACCGAGCCGTCGCGGTTGCCATGGTGCACGGTCCTCGAGAGGCACTACGTCTACTGGCGGACTTGGAGACCGATGATCGCCTGGGCGATCATTACCGGCTGCACGCCGTCCGCGGACACCTTCTGGAGATGGTCGGGGACGAACTCGCGGCTGCTGCAAGTTATCGGGCGGCTGTGTGTCGGACGGCCAGCACACCGGAGAGGAACTACCTCTTGTCAAAGATTGCGCGGCTGACACCACCGAATGAAGCTCCGCCTTGACAAATGGCCAACTGCCGGATCGCTACCGGCAAGCTGGCGGGGGCCAGACTGCCCGCTTGCCGCGCCTTGTCGTTAAGGGACGAGTAATCCCTCCGCGACACCTCCGTCCGGGGGCACAGTGCAGGATACAAACGCTGTGGTATGATCTTGCTGCGGAGGTTCGGACCTCAATCACTTCTATAACATGCAAGACGAAGTGAGATCACAATTGATCGAGGAAACAATAAAGGCTTACAAACCCCTATGAAAACCCTATATGTGGCAGTGCTGATGGCTATCAGCACGATCCATGCGTCAGAACGTGCGCAACTTCAGCCACTGATTAGCGACGCCCGTACATCGGCTCGGATCGCACAGCAGCAATTTGAACGACAATCGGTTTATCAGCACGGTCTCGAACTCATCGTACCTGAACTTATTATTGGTGGAGAATGGACCTCCACGATTAAGTTGATAAACAAGGGCACGACCACGATTCCATGGAGCAATGTCCATTTCATGGATGACTCGGGTAACCCAATGAAGGCGACATACCAGACGACCGGCGGCAGCATCACCACCGATTATGGATTCAGTTTTAAATTGGGCCCCGCAAGCGGAATATTGGAAGTCACATTCTACGGCGGCAAAGACACGAACTTTGGAAACGCGTTGATTGATCCAGACGCCTGTCCTTCTTCTGGGTGCCAGTTTTACGGTGAAGTCACCCTTAGGAACAGGAGCGCCGGTCGCCCGGATTTTGAATCCGTCTTCCCACTGGAAGAACCGAGTGATGTGCAGCACCTTCTGTGGGATAACCGTAGCGGATACTCAACTGTCCTGTACTTGGTCAGTGACAGCTCGACGGCGAATGTAGTATCGCTTGAGTTTCTAGATTCGGAGAATGGACTTCTCCGTAAGGTCTCCTTGACGATGAAAAGCGGCTCCTCTCAAATTCTCACCGTCGGATCAATAGCTCCGGAGACGGTGGCCGCCAAGGCAGTTTAACCATAACTGGAGTGAACGCTGCCGGGGGTTATCCGTTGATTGTAGCAACCGCCCTGAGGATCAACCCGAGCAACAGTTTCACTCCGATGAGGACCTTCGTCCCGAAATAGAGTCGGTGTTAGCGTCTACAGCCGCAATCTGTTCCAGTGAATTCATGATTGTGCCCGACCTCCACCAACGCAAGCGCGCTGACCTATTCATGGATATCGGCAGGGTACCCATTCCGGCGATAAGTTGCTGCCGACTCGGCGACTCCGATCGTCAAATGAACCGTAAGGGCACCTATCAGTTGGTCGTGACGGTGACGGAACGTGCCGGTGCATCGTCCACGGCCACCCTAACCCCTCGATACGCCTGGTGCCCTACTCGGTCACGCTTTCGCCCAAGAGGTCGGGCACCTGCTGTCAGGTCCAACGCACCCACAGTCCCGTGAAGGAGTGTGGGAGCTACCGGAACCCGTTCCGGGCCTACCCGTCACTTCCAGGTTGAATCTCCCGCAAGAAGTCGCCAGCGCACATTCTGGCATTCGCAGATTCGCGCAGCCTGAGAGCAGGGTTCTGTCTTCGTTCAAGATGTAATCATATACCGCCTCCTCGGGTATAGCTGCTCGCGCCAAGCTGCTCAGGAATCGAGCCGCTGCGCCAGCGGGATACTAATCCAGGAACGAGAACGCGCGTGCTGGAGACAGCTTGCGGGGTGTGACGGATGGGTATTGGATACCGGGTTTCACTAGGTGGCCGTGCGAGCGCAGTGTAGGCGTCCGTTCCAAACCACAGTGGGCTCCGTCTCCTTTGAGCCCCGTGTGAAACTCAGGCTGCTCGGTCGTTCTACCCCGATTTTCGCCGTTCTTCGAAACACCCCGGCCTAACCCGTTGATTCGGACTGGATGCCCTGATGGCGCCCACGCGGATTGGGATCTGGCGGTCCGCTTCGCTGTAGGCGGGCTTCAGCCGCGCGAGATCTTCAGTCCCGTCCCGGCAGCTCTCTGCCGGGAATCGGCTCCCGCTGACTTACCTAGCCTACTACTAGCCTACTCTAGCTTGCTTGTTTTTGCATCCCCCGTTGTTTTCGGCACCCCGAAATGGCGTTCACCAAAAATGTAAATATCGCTATCGCCCTCAACCCGAACCACTTATACTTCCCAGCCACCCTCCGCGAAACTCGAATCTTTGGAATCGCCTGTCACCATAAAGACAGAGAGAGATACTCGCAATGTCACAACCAGTCGGCTCCCCCGATTCACAACCCGAAAATCTCGACCTGTACCGGCTTCGAGATGATTTGGCCCAGAGCTATTGCCCGGCCAACGGCCACGAGCGCATGCTCGTCACCGCCATCGCTCAAACATGGCTTCGCTTGCAACGCGCGCAGGAAACGGAACAACGCTTTTGCGCCACTCGCGATATGGTGGAGGTCCTCACCACCAAGTTCAAGGAGTTCCAGGCCGTCACCCGCTGGGTCACCGATTGCGACCGCTCCTGGCGCCACGCCGTCACCATGCTCCAGCAAGCCCAGCGGCGCCGCCAGCGGGAGGCACGCCAGGTCCCCAGTTCCTTGCCAATTTTAAAGAAGCACCCGGTTCAGACCGAGTCTACGCGGTACACTGCTCCCGAGTCCGAAGCGATCACCCCCGCGCGCCGCGAGTGACAGAGACTATCCGGTCGGCCCTGAATACAAGCGTGAGAGGGACAGTGCGGCCCTGATCTTCGAGAGATCGTCAGAAGCCGCCTATTGATCTTTGACAATTGAACCGTGCCGGCGTGGCCGGCTACTCCACCATGTACACCCGAACTGCGGATCCACTCGCCCCGCCGCGATACACCCGCTCGGTGGCCCTCACGAAATCGGAGGCCTTCGCCGTAGGGATGTTCAAAAATTGCTGCGGATTGAGGTCCACCAGTGGGAACCACGAACTCTGCACCTGCACCATGATCCGGTGTCCGGTGCGGAACGTGTGGCAGACGTCGGGCATGGTGTATTCGATCTTGGCCGGCTGATTGGGGACGAACGGTTCCGGCTTCGACAGGCTGTTGCGGAACTTCCCGCGGAACGGCACTCCGCGCACCAGTTGTTCGTAGCCGCCCATGCGCACGCGGGTGGGGTTCGGATCGGGCTCCGGAAAATCGCCGGGATAAACATCGATCAGCTTCACTACGAAGTCCGAATCCGTGCCGGAGGTGGAGACGTTCAACACCGGAGTTATCGGTCCGGCGATAGTCACATCGCGCTCCAGCGGCTCGGTCTGATACACCAGCACGTCGGGACGGCGTGGAGGCGAAGCGCTGGTCATACGTCATGTAATCGCCGGGCATGCCCGCGCCAATACCCGACTGTACCGGCACCGGGCGCGCTGGATCGCTGACGTATTCGTCATTTCCTGCCGCGCCGTCCGCCGTGAAACTGAGTTTGCCGCCTGCGCCGAAGTATAAGGACCGCACTGCGGCATTCTTGGGCGGCCAAGTCTCGAACCGCTGCCACTCGTTCGTTCCTGTCTCGAACAGCCACGCCTTGGGAATCTTGTTGTCGGGCGGGTTCTGCAACCCGGTGCCCTTGCCCTTCAGGTTCTGAACGAAGAACGCCAGTTCGATCTTCTCCCGGAAAAACTCGCCCGTGTTGGAGGCGAAGTCCAAGTCGCCGAGCGTCTTGCCCGGACCGCGCGACCATCCGCCGTGCGACCAGGGGCCCATGATCAGCGTGTTCGCCGCTTTCGGTCCGTTCTCCTCGATTGCCCGGAACAACTTCACGGGTCCCGCGAGATCTTCGGCGTCGAACCACCCGCCTACCAGCAGCACCGCCGGAGTCACGTTCTTCATGTGCGGAGATTGGGCGCGCGATTGCCAGAACTCGTCGTAGTTCGGGTGCTTCAGGATGTCGTTCCAGTACGAGCTCTCGTTCTTCAGGTACTTTTCGTTGGCATTCGAGAGCGGTCCCATGCGTAGGAAGAAGTCGTACTGATCGGGGGTGCCGTAATCGAAGCGCGAGAACTGGCCGGGCCGGGCGGGCTCGCCGATGCGCGGCTTGAAGCTGCTGTAGAAACCGAAGTTCGCGGCCAGGTGAAACGCGCCGTTGTGGTAGGCGTCGTCGCCATTGCCCACGTCGGCCATGGGCGCCTGCGGGGACACGGCCTTCAGCGCGGGGTGCGAGTTCATCAGCGTGTAAGCGGCGAAGAATCCGGGATAGGAGATTCCGTACACGCCCACGCGTCCATTGTTGTTGCGGACGTTCTTCACCAGCCAGTCGATGGTGTCGTAGGAATCGGTGCTCTCATCCGTATCGGTCGGGCCGTTGAAGTGCGTCTTGTGCGGAGGGATATCGATGAAGGTGCCTTCCGACATGTAGCGGCCGCGAACATCCTGGTACACGAAGATGAAGCCTTCCTTGGCCAAGGCCTCCGAACCCAGCGTGGGGCGGTAGTTATCCACGCCGTACGGGCCGATCGAGTACGGCGTTCGCACCATCAGCATCGGGTACTGCGTGGTGGTGTCCTTCGGAGAGTAGACGATGGTGAACAGCTTCGCGCCGTCGCGCATCGGGATGCGGTATTCGAACTTGGTGTAGTGCGCCCGCGTGTACTCGAGCTGCTTCTTGATCGCGTCCTGCGGATTGGAGGCGGGCGGCTGCGCGAACAGCGCTGGAGCCGCAAGCAGCACCGCCCATCGGAATTGAATCATGCGATGAGTTTATCAGCCAGGGCCCGGAAGGGGATAATGGTCGCCATGGATTCTTACGAACCGACGCCGCGCACCACCGTGCGCCGCCTGTCGAAACGCGGCGCCTATGATCATGCCACCGTCCACGCGATTCTGGACGAAGCCTTCGTGTGCCACGTTGGATTCGTGGTCGATGGCGCGCCGGTGGTGATCCCGACGTTGTTCGGAAGGTCGGGCAATTCGCTCTATCTGCACGGATCCGCCGGCAGCCGGATGTTGAGGACCATGGCGGCGGGAGCGGAGGTATCCATCGCCGTGACGCTGGTGGATGGGCTGGTGATGGCGCGTTCCGCCTTCCACCATTCCATCAATTACCGGTCCGTGGTGCTCTTCGGGACGGCCCGGCCGGTCACCGATCCGGTCGAGAAATCCGAGGCGCTGCGAGTCATCTCCGAGCACATCACGCCGGGGCGTTGGAGCGAGGTGCGCCCGCCGGCCGAGCACGAACTGAAAGTGACGTCGGTGCTCTCGCTGTCGCTCGAAGAGGTATCGGCGAAGGTCCGGACCGGGCCGCCGATCGATGATGACGAGGATTATGCGCTGCCAATCTGGGCCGGAGTCCTCCCGTTGGCCGTCGTCGCCCAGTCGCCCATCGACGACGGACGAGTCCTCCCCGGCGTCCCCGTCTCAAGTTCGATAGCAAACTGGCGTGGGGCAGGCCCTCGGCCTGCGGCGGACTCTCAGTCCGCCTCTTCCGCGTAGGAAACTGGATCATGCGCAGTGTAATCGCCGTGGTGGCCGGATACCTCGTGTTCGCCGTCAGCGCGGGTCTACTGTTCGGCCTCTCCGGCCGAAATCCGAAGGTTTGGCCTGGCATTGGATTCGCGGTCTTCTCGACCCTCTACGGCATGGCGTTCGCCTTCGCGGCCGGATGCATTGCGGCCCGCCTGGCTCGCGGGAACCCTGTCCACCACGCCGCGGCAGAGGCGGCGATGATCGCGCTGGTCGCCGCGCTGTCGATGTTGCTTCAGGCCCAGGGAGCGTCGATCTGGTCGGAGGTGTCGGTACTTCTGTTTATGGCGCCGGCCGCCGCGGCTTCCGGGTTTTCACGGCTTTCGCGGCCTTAGCCGGGCGGGTATTCATCGCGACTCGCCGCTGCCAGGCCGTCCGCAGCGCTCCTTCCAGGATGTCCGGCGTCACCCTCTCCAGGCATACCCGCGTGGAACCCTGCCGTCCCCATCCACCAGGAACGGGTGAGAAGATGTCCGGCGCGTCCTCCACCATCCCCGCCTGCTGCTCGGGCGTAAGTAACAGGACTCCGTGGCCATCCTCGAAACCCAGTGTGGCGAAGATCTTACCACCCACCCGGAAATCGGCGTGCCCGAAGTGCGAGCCCTCCGCCGTATCCGGCAGGCTGAGTGCAACTCTTCGAAAATCCTCTGCGGTCATCTCGCTGAACTCCCGTTCAGGTTAGTGTCCCACGTTCCGATGTAAAATGAAGTCGAGCCGAACCCAGCCCAGTGGGACGGGGGACCCAAACTATCGGGGCGAACTGGACCGTGTCGTCCGGGGGTACTTTTAAGCCCTAGCCCGTCAGCTAACCTCGTAGGCACGATTTAAGAGCGCCCTGCTCTGCTCTTGTGGGGCGTAAAGGAGTCGGTTCCCAAATGACAATTGAGCCTCGCAAGCACGCGACTACGGTCGTCGTGGCGAGCACGGTCATGCTGTCGTTCATCTCGTTCTGGAGAGCGGCGGCCATCGTTCTATCCGATCTCGCTTCATCGGCGTTTTACGCCGGCGGCATTGCCGAGCAGGCGATCGGTAAGGCCGCGCCCTGGTTCATTCTCGGGGTCATGCTGTTCAGCTTCGCGGTTCGCGCGGTGTACCTGGAAAGCTGCTCGATGTTCGTCCGCGGCGGCGTGTACATCGTTGTCCGGGACGCCATGGGTCCGTTTCTGGCCCGGCTTTCGGTGTCGGCTCTCATTTTCGATTACATCCTCACCGGGCCCATCAGTTCCGTCGCCGCCGGGCAGTACCTGGCCGGCCTGGTCAACGAAATCAGCAAAGCGACGCACTCCGGCGTGAGTGTTCCCAAGGACTATTTCTCGGCCGTCTTCGCGGTGCTGGTAACAATGTTCTTTTGGCGGGCTAATATCCGGGGCATTCACGAATCCAGCACTAGCGCACTGCGCATCGTTCAGATCATGACGGTGATGGTGGTTCTGATGCTCTTGTGGACTGGCGTGACCCTGCTGGTGCGGGGGCCCGCGCAGATGGTTCCCGCCCCCGCTCCGGCCAGCCTGCACTTCAGCGAGGAGAGTCTCGGCTGGCTGCACGGCACGGTGTGGCCCACCATCCCGATGGTAGCCATCATCATCGCGTTTGGCCATTCCCTCCTCGCCATGAGCGGCTTTGAAACGCTCGCGCAGGTCTATCGGGAAGTCGCCTATCCGAAGCTCCTGAATTTAAAGCGGACGGCGACCATCGTTTGCGTATACGCCGTCGTGGCCACGGGCGTCGTCACCGTTCTGGCGGGCATGCTCATCCCCGATGCCGACCGGATGCACTATGCCGACAACCTGTTGAGCGGCATGACGATGTACCTGATTGGGCCGCTCGGTTTGCGGCTGGCTTTCCAGGGATTCGTGGTACTGGTAGGCATTCTGATTCTGGCGGGAGCCGTGAATACCTCGCTCATCGGCGCCAACGGAGTGATGAACCGGATCGCCGAGGACGGCGTTCTGCTCGACTGGTTTCGAAAGCCGCACCGCCGCTTCGGCACCACCGTCCGGATCATCAACATCATTGCGCTGCTCCAGATCGCGACCATCGTGATGAGCCGCGGCGATGTCTACCTCATCGGTGAAGCCTACGCATTCGGCGTCGTATGGAGCTTTTTCCTCAAGTCCCTTGCCGTGTTGGTGATCCGGTTCAAGCGGGGCGATCAGGAATACAAGTTTCCGCTGAATCTGCGTATCGGCAAGATCGAGTTGCCCATCGGCCTCGGGGCCACCACGCTGGTGCTGCTGTTTGTCGCCATCGCCAACCTGTTTTCGAAACGTGTAGCCACCATCTACGGTGTCACGTTCACCATCGCATTCTTCATCGTATTCACGGTTTCCCAGCGTATCAACGCCCGAAAGCGGAATCTGCACGAAGCCGCGCTGGAGAAATTCAACCTCGACGTTCGCACGTCCATCACGGCTAACGAACTCGGCGCGCGTAAAGGCTGCGTGCTCGTGGCGGTTCGGGACGGATCGCGGCTGCACCACCTCGAAAGCATTCTGCGACGGACCAACTTGAAGCGGCACGACATCGTCGTCATGACCGTCCGGACTGTCAGCACTGGCGCCGCTGAATTTGAACTCGCCGACAACCAGCTCTTCACGGACTATGAACAGGCATTGTTCTCGCGCGTTGTGACCATGGCCGAGAAGGAAGGCAAAACCGTGGACCTGTTGACGGTGCCGGCCGTGGATCCGTTCGACGCCATGGTTCAGACCGCGGCGCGATTGAATGCCTCCAAACTCGTGACCGGAGTCTCGGAGCGAATGGCGCAAGACGAACTGGCCCACCTGATCGGCCGGGCGTGGGAGCATCTGCCCGATCCGCGCCCGCCGCTCTCACTGGAGATCATCGCCCCTGGGCGGCCCTCCATGTACGTGAACCTCGGTCCGCACCCGCCGCGGTTGTGGCCCGAAGACGTCGACCGGGTGCACCAGCTCTGGCTGACACTCTCCGACCGGATCGGTTCGAAACTGCATCATCGGGACGTCGTCAGTATCGCCCTGGGACGGTTGGAGCGTGATATGGCCGCCGGCGACCTCGATCATCTTCTTCCCGAAGTAGATGCGACGCTGAAAGCCCACGATCACGCGGTCGAGATTCCGGAACCCGAGAAGTAAGGTCCGGGTTCAAGAAGCAGGTTCCGCCAAGGCGCGTTTGCCGGCCTCGATCACCCGCAGGATCGCATCCACATCGTAGACCGCGCCGCCCCACGTGCCTCCGCTTACGTCCTGCAGGGCTGCCCAGAGGCGGGTATCATCGGGCAGTGCGGGGTCGGAAGCGAGGTCCGGCCGCGGCTGGCGTTCGGCCAGGATCGCGGTTTCCTTCCTCGACCCCTCCCGGACCTACCAGGTTGACGGTGCCGTCCAGAGTGTTGCGGTCGATGATAATTTCGATCGTGTCTCCGTCGCGCACCTTGCCGATCGGCCCTCCGGCCAGCGCCTCGGGAGACACGTGCCCGATGCACGCTCCCGCCGAAACGCCGCTGAAACGCGCGTCCGTCAACACCGCGATGTGCTTGCCGAAACTCAGATGCTTCAGTGCGGAGGTCATCTGAAACGTCTCTTCCATGCCGGCGCCCATGGGTCCGCGGCAGATGAGCACGATCACGTCGCCGGGTTTGATAGTGCCGTCCTTGATGCCGGCCATCGCCGCAGGTTCGCTGGTGAAAACGCGTGCCGGGCCGCGTTTTCGGAAGACTCCGTCCGGATCCACCACCGTTGGGTCGATGGCGGTGCTCTTGATCACGCAACCTTCGGGGGCGAGGTTGCCGGTGGGGAAGCAGACCGTAGAGGTGAGCCCGCGGCGGGAGGCCGATTGCGGATCCATGATCACTTCGTCGGGATCGATGCCGTCGCGCTCTCGGAGCACACGCCGTAAGCGGTTGCGGCGTTCCGAGCTTTCCCACCAATCGAGCATATGGCCGAGAGTTTGGCCGCTGGCGGTGAGCGCACCCGTTTCGAGTAATCCGGCGCGCCGTAGATGCAGCATCACTTCGGGGACCCCGCCTGCCAGGAACACCTGCACGGTGGGGAAGTACTGCGGCCCGTTGGGGAGGGCATCGACGATCCGGGGAACCTGCCGGTTCACTGAGGCCCAGTCGGCAGCGGTGGGGCGGGGAAGTCCAGCGGCATGGGCGATGGCGGCTATGTGCAGGATGAGATTGGTGGATCCTCCGCACGCTGCGTGAGTCACCAAGGCATTGCGGAGCGACGCCTGGGTGAGGAGGTCGCGCATGCGAATGCCCCGCGATTCGAGTTCAAGCACAGCGCGGGCCGAGCGGCGGGCCATGTCCTTCCAGATGGGATGACCGGAGGGGGCCAGCGCGGAATGAGTCAGGGACATGCCCAGAGCTTCGCCGACCACCTGCGACGTAGCGGCGGTTCCCAGGAACTGGCAGCCGCCCCCGGGCGACGCGCAGGCACGGCACCCCATGTCCTGGGCATAGTCGAGGCTGATTTCTCCGTGCGCAAATCGGGCGCCGAGGGATTGAACGCGCCCGGCATCCTCGCCGTTTGATGGAGCGAGAGTCACGCCGCCGGGCACCAGGATCGACGGCAAATCGCGGGAGCCGGCCAGCGCCATCATCATGGCGGGAAGGCCTTTGTCGCACGTTGCTACGCCGATCACCGCGCGACGGGTGGGGAGGGATCGGATCAGGCGCCGGAAGACGATGGCAGCATCGTTTCGATAAGGCAGGGAATCGAACATCCCTGGAGTTCCCTGAGTGCGACCGTCACAGGGGTCGGTGCAGTAGCCGGCGAACGGCACGGCGCCTGCGGCTTTGAGCTCCGCGGCGGCCGCTTCCATCAGCAGCGATACCTCCCAGTGGCCGGTGTGATAGCCCAGGGCGATGGGGGTGCCATCGGGGGCGCGGATGCCGCCGTGTGTCGAGAGCAGCAGGACTTCGGGGCCGCCGAGTTGATTCGGGTCCCAGCCCATCCCGACGTTATGGGTCAAGCCGAAGAGATCGCCGGAGGGGCGATTGACCAGCATGTCCGGCGTGAGCGGCAACTTGCCTTCGGGACCGGCAACACGGCTGTGGATGTCATAGATCTCCTCGGATCCCGAACCGGTGATGTCTTCGAAACGAAACCTAGGCATTTTCTTTCAGGATATCCCTGCAAGCCGGGACTGAGAGGAAATGAACACTCTTGCGACTACTTGTTTCGAAGGACCTCCTATGCGGAACGTAGTCATGTACGCGAGCCTGTCGCTTGCAGCCCTACTCGCGGTGGTTGTCCCCTGCCGCGGCGGCGAGCAGGGAGCCCGCGTGGAATATGTGGGTGGCACGCGCGCGGACCTTCCCAACAACACTGGCGGCAACCTGCAGGCGATCGACGAGCAATACCTGGTGTTTTACTCGGGAAAGGCGAGCCTTAGGGTGCCGTACGACCGGATCAACATGCTCGAATACGGGCAGAAGGTGGACCGCCGCATCGCTTGGGCGGTGGTGATCTCGCCGGTGTTCGTCCTGAGCAAAAAGCGCCAGCATTTTCTAACAGTCGGGTACACGGACGAAGCTGGACGGGAGCAGGCGTTGATCTTCAAAGTGGAAAAGAACAACATTCGCTCGATGCTGGCGGCGCTCGAAGCGCGAACCGGCCGCAAGATCGAGTTTCAGGACGAGGAAGCGCGAAAGGCGGGCCGGGGATGATTGCCGTACTACTTACTTTGGTGATGATGGCTGAGATCGATCGCAAGGCAGAGCCACCGAAGCCGGTGGAGGCAGCCGCAGTGAAGCCGGTTTCGGGCGCCCTGCTCGAGGTCCACAGGGTTTATGTGGACCGGCTCACCGGTGGGACCACAGCGGAACAGCTTCGGGACCTGATCATCAGTGCCCTGAACGGTGCCGGGTTGTTCGTCATCACCGAGAGCGAGGAACGTGCCGACGCCGTCTTGCGCGGCGCTGCCGAGGACCTGCTGTACACGGATAAGTTCATCACTAATGAACGAGTGGGCACGCGAACCAGCATGGGTGAGCGGTCGCGGACCACCAGCAGCACCACCCGTGGCGGGTTCTATGGATCGATCGGCATCGACGACAGTGACTCGACACATATCGAAGAACGCAAGCACGAAGCCATGGCGACTGTGCGCCTGGTGAGGAAGGACGGGGACGTGATCTGGTCCACCATCCAGGAGAGCCGCGGGGCGAAATTCCAGGGCGCCAGCGCCGATGTGGCAGCGAAGATCGCCAGACAACTGGCCGCCGATTTCGAACGGGCCCGGAAGGCGCCCCGCCTACCGTGAGACGCGCACGAGTTTCAGAGGGGATGTATGCCCGCTGATCACTTCCACCTGGGACGAAGGAATCCCGATCTCGCGCGCGAGGAACGAACACAGCTCGGCATTTGCTTTGCCTCGCTCCGGCGCTGCTGCGACCTTCACCTTCAGGGTGCCGTCCGACAGCTCGCCCGCGATTTCGGTTTTCGGACTCTTCGCGACCACTTTGATGCGGAGCGTCGCCGACGTCCGCTGGCCGATTCGCTGCTGGAGGAGCTCATGCATGGGCTGAGGTTATTTCCCGGGTGGGCGCCCGCCTGGGCCCGAGTTCCGATATCCTGTGTGCCGACGGCTCCGGCGGACTTCCCGGGGAGCGGAAAGCGGCTTGGGCGGAAGCGCCGTCGCGCAGCCCTGCCGGGTACTCCAGGGCGGCCAGGTCCATCGCTGCAATGATAATCAATACTGACACGTCGAGGTAAGAAGGCGTCCCGGCATGATCGGCAACCGGCCCTGTCTCAGGCCTTATCGAAATACCCTTGTGCGAGTTGAGGCCGCGCTTCCAGCGCCTGGCGCCAGTATTTGCGGGCTTCATCTTCGTTGCCCTGGGCCTTCAGTGCGTGGCCGAGGTTGAGCAGTGCCTCGGGAAAATCGGGCCGCTCGGCCAGGGCCTCGTTATAGAGGCGAACCGCATCGTCGAGTTGCCCGGATTTTTGAAGCAGCAGCCCGGTGTTGTAGAACAGTTCGGGTGAACGCTCGCCGGTCTCGATCAGGCGCGCTTGCAGATCCAGGGCCTGTTCGTAATCCTGGCGTTCGATGGCCAGCGCCGCCAGTCCACGCAAGGCATCGGTGGATCCCTGTTGCTGCTCGAGCACGGTCTGAAAAGCTTTGGTCGCCGCGTCGCGGTCGCCGGCGTTCCAATAAGCCAGGGCCAGATTCAATTGGGCCTCGGGCCACTGCTGGCGTTTGCGGACACAGGATTCGAATGCATCAACGGCCTCGCGCCAAGCTTGCCGCTCCAGGCGCAGGTAACCAAGCCGGAACCAGGCGTCTTCCCACTCGGGGTCCCGCGCCAGCAGCTTCACATAGAGCCGTTCGGCCTCGTCGCCCCGGCCCTCCTTCTCGAACACGGAGGCCAGGTTGAATTGAACATCCGCCAGATCGGGCGCAATCTGCAGGGCCCGTTCATAGCTTTGGCGGGCGGATGCGAGGTCGCCTTTCTCCTGGTACACGACGCCGAGGTTGACATAGACCTGCTTGGCGTCGGGGCGAAGCTGGAGCGCTTCCTGATAGGCTTCCGACGCCTGATCGAACTTCTGGAGCCGTTGGTAGGCCACGCCCAAGTTGAACCACCGCTCAAACAGCGCCGGCGAGTTCTCGACCAGGGTGGAGCAATAGGTTGCCGCAGCTTCGTAATCGCTGGTGGAAAAAGCGTGAGCAGCCAGTCCCTCCAGGGCCGTTTGGGAATTCGGCCGGATGGTCAACAACCGCTCCGACCACTCCCGCAGCAAGGCATCGTCTTTGTGCGCCATGGCAATCACCACCATGTTGGTGGCGCACTCCTCCGAGCGCGGATTCCGTGCAAACAGGCTGGTGTAGATGTCGGCCGCCTCATCGAGCCGGGCCATCAGTTGGTAGGCGACACCCTTTCCGAACAGCGCGGTCTCCTGTTCGGGGGAGGCGCTCAGGACCTCTTCGAAGGCTTCCAACGCCGGTTGGGCTTTCTCGAGGTGAAGCAGCGCAATGCCCAGCCCGAGGCTGGCATCCAAACGGTTCGGTTCACGCTGAACGGCCTTGGTGAAGGCAGCCGCGGCATCCTGCCAGCGGCCAAGCCGCTCATAGCAGACAGCCAGATTGTAGGGGGCCGTCTGATGTTGGGGGTTCAGGGACAGCACTTTTTCGTAGCCGGCCGCAGCCTCGGCAAACTGGCCCAGTTCATATTGCAACAGAGCCCTTGCCGAAAACAATTCGGCTTCCGACTCGCCCGCATCGACGGCGCTGTCCAAGACGCTGAGCGCTTCCTCACGGCGGTCCTCCAGGTGTAAGGCGGCCGCGCGAGCCAGCGCCGATGAAGCGGGGCTGTCTGCCTGCATCGGCGGCGAGACCGGTGTGCGGGCCGAAATTGTCTGATTAAGGTTGGCCATTGTTTCCGACTCCAGTACTACGATTCCTGTTGCTAGTTCTTACCGATGGCGACAGATAGGCGCAGATTCTGCCGAGCACATCATATTGGTGGGCGACATGCAGCCATCGTATCCGGCTGATTTCGCCTTTGTTGCTGAAAAAACCGACTCCCCCGGACAGAATCCGCGAGTCGCTCCAATATCCGACCAGCCGATCCTGCACGTGCACCGAATAGTCGGAGCCATTTGTTTCCAGCCTTACGTGAAACAGCGTGTCCCCGCGAATGGTAAGGGGCACCACAGTGTCTTTCGCGGCGGTCTCTTTACCATTGATCACGGCATAATGCCTCAGCAGGATGGTCGGCAACGGACCTGGACGCGCCACGATCAACTTCGCTGCGTAATAGTTCTTGAAATCCCGGATGCGAAAAGCCCAGGGGAGTGCCTTCTTGTCGATCTGACCGAGAAACTCCATCGTGTAGTCGGCCATATCCTGGGATGGACGATAGGCTGCCAGTTCCGCCGGCAATACAAATCCGGTCTCGTCAAATTTCCAGGATGCTGTCTGGTCCACCGGACAGTCCCAATTCTCGAACCCGGAGCGGAAGTCCTCTGTCAAAAACACACCAGCCCTGTGTGCGAAAGTCTGTTCGATGGCAGCCAGGCGCTCCTGGAAGGAACCCTGTCCTCGCACCGTGGTCCGGTTCAGGAACCAGGACGCGGCTGGAGCGATGACAAAGAGGATGATCAGTGGCGAGACCATAACGAACGCCCGCCGCCGGTCCACCCGTGCCAGGCGAAGGCTCAGGAAGTTGACGACCTTTCGGCCCCAGGAGGCTGATGCCGGTAAACCGGGATCGAAACTGTTGCTGGAGGCAATTGCGCCGGGGACATGCTGTGGCGTCTGGAGGGCTGGGATGAGGATAAGAGGGGCGGCCGACGACCGGAGGGATGCCGGTTCCCCAGGGGGCAGGGCGTCCACGTGCAGGTCAATGTCAACCATTGAACTGACTCGCATCAATGCCGGAGGAGTCGCGGCGGCCCGGACGGGGAAAGTGCCGTGTGGTTGGACCTCAACTTCGTCGAGTGCCGTCGGACACACACTCACTATATCGGCCGAGTCCAAGGAAACTGATAGTCCTTGCTGGAGATCCGGTACAGCCGGGGTTTGAGGCGGCGCGGAGGCCGGAACCTCGAACCGGAGGTGAAACACGGGAACGGACTGGTTCCACACGGTCGAGTCAGGGGGACGAACCGGATGGAACGCGTTGCGGAGACAGGCTCCGAGGTCCGCCGAGATCGCGGGGAACGGGACCGCGGAAACGGACGGGGCGGCGGGCATGGTCGCGGCTGTGCCTAACGCCGCGTCCTCGAGGGCCTGCGCTAGTGCGAGGACGCTGAGAGACGCTGCTATCGGCAGACCGGCGATCAGAAGATCCGCCGAAGGTGGGATCTCGGGAAGCGGTTGTTCAGTTCTGGCTGGATCGGACTGGAACCCGGTTGGGACCAGCGCCAAGGGGAGGGTCCAGGTCTCGGGGATGGGTGACGGGACCGCCGGGCGCGGGATTGGGGTTGCCGCGTTCGGTGGATCTGCGATCAGGAGATCCGCCGTAGGTGGGAACTCAGACCGGGGTTGTTCACTCCGGGCCGGAGCGGAATGGAACTCCGGCGGGATCAGCTCAAACTGGAGGGCTTGGGTTTCGGCGAAAAGACGTTGTCCGGCCGGGCGCGGGATTGGGGTTGCCGCGTGCAATGGACCTGCTACCAGGAGATCTGCCGTAGGTGGGAACTCCGGTCTGTGGTGTCCAGTCCTGGTTGGAGCAAACCGGAATCCGGTTGGGACCAACTCCAGAGCGCGGGCACTGCCGAGGATCGGGTACCCCGCCGAGCGCTGCGACGGCCGTAAGGGCAAGCGCCCAAAGGTGGCTACCGGCGGCCGGGGCGAATCGGCCATCGTGGGCTCAGCGAGTGTGATCGACCCTACGATGGATGGCCTAGCGGGGAACGACAGAACAGGAAGTTGCCACTCAGCGCGGGTTAGTTCTGTAGAGGGGCCACTACCGGACTCGCTGGGTCTCAGGCGACGTTCTATCAGCAGACCGGATATGGGTGGAGGTGGTTCGCCGGCATGATGTCGTGCATGGATCTCGTCTGACGGGGGCGGGCCTTGTTGACGCGGCTGGTCACGGGCAGACAGCGCCATCGCGAGGATCTTCTCCGTCTCGACCAACCGTTCCAGGGCAAGTCTTTGTTGATCAAGAAGATAGGCTTCGCGGTGGTCGGCCGAACAGAATTCGGCGTGCTTCAACCTCAGAAAGAGTGGCAGGCGGCCTCTGCAATGGAGGCACTCACCGCGTCCGTTTGCCATTCAAACAGTGAATCGACCCTGTTCGCCTGCAACATAAGGGTACAAAGCACCTAAATTGGATGCGGGTTTTATTCCGAAGCATTCAGTGATAGCGCTTAGAGGTTGGAGGCGGCGCAGGAAGGCGCAACACTACTACTGGCGTCAAAACGGAGTTAGACCCGACGACCCCTAAAGGGCCGCCGGCATCTTTAGTTCAGACTTGGCTAGCACGCTGTCGAGCAACAGAATAGCATCGTTCTCGCGCAGCGCCCGGGAGATGCAGACTTCTGTCAAGACCATCTGGCGAGCCCGGTCGAGCATCTTCTTTTCCCGAAACGACAGGGGGCGTTCGGCTTGGACGATGAGCAGAGATTTTAGAACCTCGGCGATCTCCAGCAGACTACCGCTCCGCATCTTTTCGCAATTTTCCTTATATCGATCCTTCCAATCCGGCAAGGGTTTGCAGTCGCCGGTGGCGAGGTAGCAAAGCACACGGGCAATCTCCCCGTTTTTAGTGACTTTGCGTAATCCGATATCATCCACGTGGGAGAACGGGACCATCACCGTCATATTGTTACAACTGAGACGGAGGAGGTAGAACCGTTCAAAACGCACGCCAAAGGTCCGCGTGCTGATGTTTTCTACTGTTGCCACCCCCTGGTTGGGGTAGACAACTTTTTCGCCAATGTTAAAGGTCATGCGGGGACCCATACACTTCCCGAGAGTTGTTTAGTACTGTGATGAATGCGTGAAACAGAATGTTAAGACGAAGCGGCTGCTTTGTCAATAGGTCCGCTTGCAAGTCCTCGCAACTGCTTGCAATATATGGGTCTGAAGGTAAGCTGAAACGGTCCAAAGGTAAGCGCTTGCCAAATTGCGATCCTATCTTTCGGCCAGAGAATTCACCTAGAGCAGGTGTATAGCCAAAATCGGACCACTACATCTGGTTTTCTGACATCAACCGCCGTACAAACGTCAGATTGCGTTTCATGTCGGCTTCGACGGACTTCGAAGGAGAATCGGTCTCCAGATTCGCAAAGCCGCGGTACTCGATTTCCGCAATCGCATGCAAAACCGCCGTCATATCCACTTTGCCCTCGCCGAGATAATGAGGGTTGTCCTTGAAGTGGAACTGGCAGATTCGTTTGCGGCCGAGTTGACGGATCTCTCTGGGCACATCAAATCCGCCATTGGCAGAGTTGCCAGTGTCGTAATAGACGGACACCGCCTTTGACCGGGCGCGGTCGAGGATGCGAATATTGTCGGCCGCCGAGATCGTATTCTCGAGCGCCAGAACCACGCCCGCTTTCTCCGCCTGGGGGGCCAACTCTCGCAGGATATCGGCCACATAGTCCATCTCGGCCGGAGTGGAGAGTGCGCCCTTTCCGAAGAACGGGAGCAGCACAATCTTCGCATTAAGTTTCCGGGTAATGGGGATGCTGTCGATCACCCACTGTTTGCCCAGCGGATCGTTCTTCAAGTAGTTGGTGTGCAGGATGTCCAGGCAGGTGCTGTTGATGGTGATATCGAGTGCCTTGGACTGCTCCAGGTACCTGGCCTGAAGTTCCGGAGACGCCAGGGGGAGTTTGTTGTCGGCAATTTTGCGGCCCAGACTGACCTGAACGCCCTCAAAGCCCAACTTTTTTGCCAGCGCTAGGGCTTCGAGTTTTCCGGTGAGTCCGAGGTTCCAGTCGGTGACCCCGATTTCGAGTTTCGGGCGAGCGGCCTGCAACGGTGCGGCGGCAGCGATGGCTGCCGCGGTTTCGAGAAAGGTTCGTCGGTTCATTCCGGCTCTATTCTTATCACAGATGAGGGGCATTTGTGCCGGCATGAGTGCCGGCACGGCACGCACGAGTGCGTGCGCCACGTCACGTCACTTCTTCCTCAGCATCTCGGCCTGCTCGGCTTCCTTCTTCTGCTTCACTCGCGCGCCCTCGGCGAAAGCGGCTTTGCTGCCCTCGATGTCGCCTTTCATTCGCAGCACTTGACCCAGCGTGTTATACGGGCCCGGGTTTTCGGGGGTCAGCCGGATGGCCGTCCGAAGGGCCGCGACGGCGCCATCCAGGTCGCCCTTCTGCTTGAGCGCGGTGCCCAGCATGTAGTGCGCTTCCGCATAATCGGGGCGCAACTCGACGGCCGCCCGCATCTGCTTCGCTGTCTCTTCAAAATCGCCGTTCTGCCAGGTGACGATGCCCAGGGTATAGCGGGCCTCCACCATGTTCGGATCCAGCCGGATGGCTTCCGCCAGCTCGCGTTTTGCCGCCTCCAAATCGTCCTTCTGTTTGTAGGCGAGCCCGAGGTCGTAGTGCGCCACGGCCAACGTCGGATCGAGAGCGATGGCCCGTTCGAGTTCCGCAACCGCGGCGCTGAAGTCGCCCTTCTGGATGTAGGCGAATCCGAGATTCACGCGAGCCTGCACGTTCTTCGGATCCTTGGCCAGCATAGTTCGGAACTGCTGGATACCCGCGTCCGCCTCGCGTGTCTGCACCAGCATGAAGCCCAGGCTATTGCGCGCTTCGGTGTCCTTGGGATCCAGGTCCACGGCCTTGCGGAAGGCATTTCGTGCGCCTGCAAGGTCGTTGTTCTGCTGCAGGGCCAGGCCGAGCGCCTTCCACGCGGCGGCGTTGGACGGGGCAAGGACCGTCGCCTGGCGCAGGTGTGTGATGGACTCTTCGAAGTGCGACACCTCGAAGAAGGCCAGCCCGAGTCGGTACTGATAATCGAACACCTTGGGCGCCAAGACCGCGGCCGACTGCATCTCCGGAATGGCTCGGTTCGGATCCTTCTCCAGCCAGTAGAGGACGCCCAGGTGGTAGTGCGACGCGGCGTGCTTCGGATCGAGCTCAATGGCCTTCTCGAGATGCGGCCGCGCCTGATCGCGCCGTCCAAGCACGGCGAGGAGGAACCCGACTTCATCCTGCAACGCGGCCGATTTCGGATTCAGATTAGCGGCCTTCTCGTAGACGGAGAGCGCTCCGGCCGCATCGCCTTTGGCCTTCAGCGCTGCCCCCTGCCTCTCCAGTTCGGCGAGCGTTTGCGCGCCGAGCGCCAGCGCGAGCAGAACGGATATGGCCAGATTCCGCACAGGCATGAAACTGACTCTAATTATACTGGGCATATGATTTCAGCCCTGCTGATGGTAATGCTCTCCATGCAGGCGCCAGGGGCGGCGCCCGACGTGAAGTCGCTGCACGCGGCGGGTCTCGAAGCCTACCGGCGCCATCAATACCCGCAGGCGGCTGAGGCTTTTGTGAAGGCGCTCGAGGGGGAGGCGCCCGGATCGGCGGAGTACAAGGAATCGTTGCTGTTTGCGGGGCAGAGCTATTACCTTTCGGCGAAGATTCCGCAGGCGCTCGAATATCTCGAGAAGGCGATTGCGGCCGGCGTCCGGATCAACGAAGTCTTCTACATGTTGGGGAACGGCTATATCCAGAATCGCGAGCCAGCGAAAGCCGTGCGAGCCTTTTCGGAGATGTTTCAGGTGCCGCCCGATTCCGCGGCCGCGCACCTGATCACGGCGCAGATGATGGTGAGGCAGGAATTCGAGGAGTTCGCGAAAAAAGAGCTGGATCGCGCCCTGGAGATCGACCCGACGATTCCGGAAGCGCACTACCTGCTGGGTCAGATGGCCATTTTCCGCGGCGATCTCGAACGCGGCATGGAGGAGATGCGCAAGGAGATCGCGCTGAATCCGGCCTTTGCGATGGCCCACTACCGCCTTGGGGACGCCTATCAGCGGCGTGAAGAGTGGGATGCTGCGATCCCGCACCTGCAGCGATCGATCTGGCTGAACCCGAACTACAGCGGTCCCTTCATCCTGCTTGGCAAGGTGTACATGAAGAAGAAGGAACTGCCGAATGCGGAAGGCATCTTGCGCCGCGCGATTCGCATCGATCCGCAGAACTATTCGGCGCACTACATGCTCGGACAGACGCTCATGGAAGAGGGGAAGGCCGAGGAAGGGAAGAGGATGCTGGAGCGGTCGCAGCAACTCCGCAGGGAGACGCCGGAGTGATCCAGCAGCGATGGCAGGATCTTCGGATAGCGGGGCTGAGTGCCACAATGCCACTTAGTTTTCCCAGAACTGGGTCTTTAGCAAAGGTTGTGGGGCAGGTTGGCAACCTGCGGCGGGTTGTCAACCCGCCTCCAACTGCTTCCAAACACAGGCCGACCAGCGCCGGTAGCCAACCTGCGCGCAGGATGCCATCCTGCCCCACAAGACGAAGAGCGTTCGGTTCTGGGAAAACCAAGTGGCATTAGGGCTGAGAGCCCCGCGCAGCCTGGGAGGCTGCCCCACTTCGACTTCATTCGATGTGGTCTGACGGGCACTCCCGCGCTCACCGGACAACATCGTTCAGACTATTCTCATCGCAGGATTCTACCGTCCGGGGTCAGGCGGAGCCGGTCGGAGCCCCATTCCACGGTATCGCCGAGCAGTCCGGCGGCCCACACTGCCGTCGCCGACAGATCGCGAGCGGGAAGCATCCACCACAGCCGCAGCACATCGGTACTGCCGAGCACCCACCAACCTGCCGTCAACGCCATCGCATAACGAACGGCGAGCACCCCCAGGGCGACGGTCCACAATCCGAAAGCAGCGCAGATGGCGGCGCAGGTGGTCGCGTGCGTCACCGGCAGCCCGGCGTACCCGCCTCCGCGCGACACCCGCAGCGTGCGCGCCCAGCGGATCTGGTGCAGCCAGACGTCAGCCCACGAATCGCCCGCCAGGTGCGTCTCTACGACGACATGCGAGAGGATGCATCTCAACCCGAGCGCATGAATGTTGCGCCCGAGCTGATAATCGTCGGCAAGGTAATCGGCCACAGCCTCGAAGCCGCCGATTCGATCCAGGTCGCCGCTTCGGAACACCAGCGTCGATCCGAGCCCGAACTCATCCACTCCGACAAACGGGCGCCACCATCGTGCTGGGACCGAAGTCGGTGGCGACGCCAAGCGCTTCGAAGCGACCAGGCATGGTCTCGGCGCGGGCGCGATACGCGCAGGTCACCAGTCCCACCGAGGGATCGGCCAGCGGCGCGACGACATCGCGTAAGTATCCCAGGGGAACGCGGATGTCGGCGTCGCTCACCAGTAGCACCGATCCTTGGGCATGGCGGCGCAATTCGATCAGCGATCCCACCTTGGCATTGGGAGTGGTGGGCGATGTACGGATCCAACGGATGGGCCGGTCCGGAAACTCGCGCGCCACTCGCTCGATGATGGGAATCGCCGGATCGGAGGGATCAGCAACGCCGAAGAGAATCTCGAAACCGGGGTAGTCCTGCGAAGCGTTTGAACGGAGGGCTTCGTAGAAGCCGGGATCCGCGCCGCGAACCGGCTTCAGGATGGAGACCAACGGTGCAAACTCGCCGGATGCGGCCACAGGCCTGCGCCGCCGCGACAGTGACGCGAGCAGAGCGACGATCTGGTATGCGGCGGCCACCGCAGCCCAGGTCAACAGAGCGTAGCGCACGTGGGGTCAGTGCGCCAGCAGCGCGACGCCGCACGCTACCAGGCAAGCTCCTGCCCACCGGCGCCGTTCGATGCGTTCCTTCAGAATCACCCGCGCCAGAATTGTCTCGAGTACGAAACTGCCCGCCGTCGCCGGAACCGCAAAGCTGAGATCGGCCACGGTTACCAGCTTCATGAACGCGAAGAAGGAGATGGCCATGAAGAAGATGGCGAGCAGCAGGTACTTGCGCCGCGCCAGATACCCGAGCAAGCGGCCTATTCCGCCAGGGCGGAAATCCTGGATTTCACCCAAACGCTTCATCTCCAGGCTCTGTAACACGTCGCCGGCCACAGTGGCTCCAACCACGATCCCGACCAGCATCCAGTTCATCATTGGGCGGTCCCGGCGCGCGCCGTCACGGAGGTGGTGCGCGGGTCAGTGCGAGACACGAAGCCGATTCCCAGCACGATCAGCAGAGTGCCGGCCCACCGCTGCGGCGTCACCTGCTCGGCGAGGAAGAAGCGGCCCATCAGAGCGGTGGCGACATAGCCGATCGCGGTCACCGGCAGTACATAACTGAGGTCGGCCCAACTGAGCAGGGCCATCCGCGATAGCAGCCAGACGATCAGCAGCGCGACGCCCAGCATCACCCAGGGATCGAAGATCGCCACGATGTAATCGATGGGAGAAATGGAAAGCGTAGTGTTGCTCTTGCGCAGCCCCCAGTCGAGAAAGAAATTACCGAGGGCGCCGCTCAACACCACGATCACGGCAAACAGGCGAGTTTTCAGGCGCAGACGGCGCGCGACCAGCGTCCATCTGCCGGCCTACGCGCTCTCGCGCGGAGCCGCGGCGACAGGCATGGCGTGGGCAGCCTTCTCGGCGGCGACGAACTTCTTGCGTTTGGCCCGCAGGCTGAGGTATTCGGTGGCTTCCTTGTAGAGCCGGCGGCGCTCCTCATTGTTGAAGATCGCTTTCCGGACGATGCGCCAGGCGGCCTTCGGACGGAAGTAGTATTCGCCGTAGAAGCGCTCCACCCATTCCACCAACTCGCCGCGATCCAGGTCCTTGTAAACGACGTTCGGCAGTTGATGACCCTTCTCATCGGTCATCCCTTCCAGGGAGATCAGGTCGTTCTTCTTGGCGAAATCGTAGAACTCGGTGCCGGGGTAGGCGTGGGCGATGGAGACCTGGATGGTCTCGCAATCGATGCTCTTGGCGAAGTCGATGGTGCGGCGGATGGTTTCGCGGGTTTCGCCGGGCAGCCCGATGATGAAGTCGCCGTGGACCAGCAGGCCGAGTTTGTGGCAGTTGGCCGTGAACCGCCGGGCCATGTCGATGGTGGCGCCCTTCTTGATGTTTTTCAGGATCTGCGGGTCGCCGGTTTCATATCCGACGATCAGCAGCCGGCATCCGGCGTCCTTCATCGCCTTCAGCGTGTCGTAATCGGTAGTGACGCGCGAGGTGCAGGACCAGGTGAAATTCAGCTTCTGCAACTCCTTGCAGAGCTGGATGGTACGTTCCTTGCGGTAGTTGAAGGTGTCGTCGTCGAAGAAGATTTCCTTGAGCCCCGGGAAGTTTTCGAGCGCCCAGCGGCACTCGTTGGCGACGTCTTCCACGGAACGCAGGCGCCAGCGATGTCCCGAAGTGGTCTGCGGCCACAGGCAGAACGTACACATGGCGGGGCATCCCCGGGACGTGTACATGGAAATGAAGGGGTGCTTCAGGAAGGGGACATTGTACCTTCGAAAATCCAAGTCGCGCTTGTAGATCTTGCTCACCCACGGCAGTTCGTCGAGGTTCTCGATCGAGCCGCCTTCCGGGTTGTGCACGACGCTGCCGTTCTGACGGTAGCTGACACCGGGCAGCTCCGAAAGCGGTGTACCTTTGGCGTAGTTGGCCACCTGGTAATCGAATTCGCGGCGCACCACGAAATCGATCACAGGATTTTCCAGCAGGGTCTTCTCCGGTTCGACTGTCACCGGCGGCCCCACAAAGGCTACTTTCAGTTGAGGGTTGGTGTCGCGCATCATCTGCGCGATCTTCACATCGACATGAAATCCCGGCGTTGAAGTATAGAGAACCAGGAGTTCGAAGTCCTTCGCCATGGCCACCGTTTGCTCGATGGACAGTCCGTGCGGGGGTGCATCGACGACCTTGCTGTCCGGCAGCATTCCCGCGGGGTAGCAGAGCCAAACCGGATACCAATAGGACTCGATCTCGCGGCTGGCCGGCCAACGCGAACTTGCCCCGCCATCGAAGCCTTCAAAGGACGGAGGATTGAGGAATAGGGTTCTCATGCACTTACTTCAGCTTACGCGATTCTTCTGGAATGTGTCTCCGGGAGTGCCATGTTGCCCGGACTTTATTGGGTAGCTTGAGTGACAGGAATGACAGTCAAATGCTCGTCGTCATGCTTGCTGACGTTGGTGAAATCAATGCTCATCTGGGCAGGACCCCAGAAGCGGGTATGGACGAGGCTCTCGATATGGCGGGGAAACGCGACTCCGTCGCGAATTTCGTAATCGCGGACGAACTCAATCTTTTTCAGAAACACGGAGGGATTCTTCACGAACCGTCCAGATTCCCTGACCGGGAGGTACGTGCTCGAATCCACCCACAACTCGCCTTTGAACAGGCCCACCATTTTCTTCTTTGGCGAGACCTGAAAAACATGCACCAGGTATCCATTGCGCTCTGCCTGGCCTTTGTACTTAAACTTGTAATTCTTGGGGGTGAGCGACATTGTGGAGATGTCCTGGCTTTGTTTTTCCGCAGTCAGATATCTCACGATCAGGTCGTTCTTAATGGTCTGATCGCCGATGAACCGCAGCCCCTGGTAGGTGATCTGTCCCAACTTGGAAATGGAACGTAGCGCCTGCAGTTTCCCTGTTTTCTTGAGCTTTGGCAGGGAGGCGTCAATCTCCATGTCCATCTGGAGACCGCGAAGGCTGGATGCCTGTGATTGGGTATGGGAAAGATAGCGGTCCAGGATCTCAGCACTGACGGAATCGTCAGAATCGTTGTCGGGGACGCCCGCAGTGGCAATGGCCAGCGGTAACGCCAACACTAACAAGGCTTTAAACCGGAAACCCCTGCCCATAAATGAAGGAACTCTAATCAATGTAACAGCCTGGCAACTAAAAAACAATATCGTGACTATCCAACTATTTGGATGCACGGGACCCTGTTCAAGATACGTAATGGTTCAGTATTCAGATCCGAGTATCTCATTCCTGCGCCCCTGAATGGTAACGCGGAGACTTCCCAGTAGTTTAGCTCACGAACGCCATGCCAACGATCGGGTCTTTCCGTCCTCGTCCCGGTTACCTCCATTGGCGTGGAGCCGAAGATCGCACCCGTCTTTTGAGAACTCGGCTCCAACCCAGCCTACAGGTTGGTTGTCGGCGAAGTTGTACCCCACCGCGGGAAGGTTCACCAGGTGCAAACCTTCAAGTGCATCACACTGATAACGGTGAGAATGGCCGTAGAATACGGCCTTAACGTTCCGGTGGGCGACCGCAATTCGGAGCAATCGATCCGCGTCGAGCAAACCGCCGTCATCGTCGCCGAGCGTGTGGTGGACGAACAGGAGCGCCGGAGTTGATGGATCGTTCCCCAGGTAGTTGTCGAGCCACGCACGCTGCTCCTTGCCGAGGAATCCGGGGACCTGTCCGGGAATGAACAGGGAGTCGAGGAAGATCAGGCGGACGGGTCCCGATTGGATCACGGTGACCTGCTTTCCCTTTACCGGCTGCCGTTCTCCGGCCGGGGAGGTGAACGCAGCCAGGAACCCATCGCGATCGTCATGATTCCCCATCCCCATCGCCAGCGGCATGCGATCGGACAAGGGAGTCACCAGTTGTTTGAACGACTGATACTCGCCGGCGGTACCGCGATTGCGGGCGAGGTCGCCGTTGACATAAGCGGCATCGGCGGGGGTATCGAGCACCTGCGATACGGCGCGCTTCAAGTTGTCGTACGGCCGAAATCCGCGAAAGGCGTCTGCGGGGTCGGCCGGAGAATGCGTATCCGAGAGAAGGGCCCAACGGACGGTCTTCCCGGCTGCTTTCAGGCGCGACGCAGCCAGCACGGCAGCGCCGGTCTGAAGGAAATGGCGGCGAGTCCCCGAGCTGAAGAGAAAGGCCATACCAATATTCTAGCTGTGAGCATCGGCCAACGAGCACCCTGACTCCGCCAGGCTGCAGCGTGTGTGCTCGAACTGAACCGTCGTGTGGTGAATCCCGAACCGGTCGCAGAGCACGCCGTTCACCTGTTTGAGAATCGTCTCACTGGACGATGGGGGTTGGTCCTCGATCACGACGTGGCAGCTGAGCGCGTGCGCGTTCGATCCCAGCGTCCAGATGTGCAGGTCATGGATATCGATGACGCCATCGACGGTCCGCAGAGCCGCCACCACATGGCCGAGTTCCACTCCCGACGGAAGTCCTTCGAGCAGGATATTCAGCGACTCCCGAATGATATCCCACGCAGTCCAGACGATCAGGATGCCGATCACAATCGACAACACAGGGTCCACGCGCTGCCATCCGGTGTAGCGGATCACCACCGCGCCGATGATGATGGCCACCGAGCCCAGCGCGTCTCCCAGCATGTGAATCCACGCTGCGCGAATGTTCAGGTCGCTCTTGTCACGATGCAGGCCCAGCATGATGCCGATGTTGACCAGCAGGCCGACGCCGGCGACCACCATCATGGTGGTCTCCTGGACTGACTCCGGCTGGATCAGGCGCAGGTAGCTTTCCCAGAATATGTATCCAGAGAGCACGATCAGCGTGAGGGCGTTAACAAATGCCGCGAGCACGCCCGCCCGCTGGTACCCGTACGTCTTCACGTGATCGGCTGGTTTCGATTTCAGGTAGAAGCCGAAGGCCGCCAAGCCGAGCGCAAGCGCATCGGTGAAGTTGTGACCCGCATCCGAAATCAGCGCGAGGCTATGAGCCCTGATTCCGGCCACGACTTCGAAAACGACGAAGCCGGCAGTCAGAGCGAGCGACCAGCCTAGAATGGTCCCTGTGCCAATTTGATGGTGATGATGATGATGCCCGTTCGCGTGGTGGTGACCCAAGACGTCCCCGCTATCCACGATGGTAACGCATCAGAAGCGGGTTACTTCGGTGAACGTGAAATCGCGGACCTTCATCGGCGGGGCCACCATGTCGATGGCCTCCTCCCCCGAGGATCGTTCTTCGGCGCCCATTTCCTCGACATTGTTCAGCAATTCGATGAGGCTCTGGTTGAAGCGGAAGTTGCGAATTCCGCTGGCCACCCTGCCATTCTCGATCAGGAAGGTTCCGTCGCGAGTCATGCCGGTCATGATTTTTTCGAACGGGTCCACCTCGCGGATGTACCACAGCCGGGTGACCAGGATGCCGCGTTCAGTGCTCGCGATCATGCGGTCGGACGTGGAAGTACCGCCGCGGATCACGATGTTGTGCGGCATCTCTCCGATTTCGTTCGGCACGGGGAAACCGTGGCCCGTTGGCTTCGTTTCGTTGCGGGCCGCGGTCTGCCGGGACCAGGCGACTTCGGAAGGAGCTCCGGCGTCCACCAGCGTCAGCCTTCGGCGCGGGACGCCCTCGCCGTCGTAAGGTGATCCGGCCTGCAAGGGATGATACACATCGTCCAGGATCGTGATGTTTTCGCCGAAGAGTTTCTCGCCCAACCGCCCGGTGAGAAAGCTGCGCTGGTCTTCAATCGACGTGCCGCTGAAATCGGCGAACATCTGCCCGACCAGATCCGATACGGCCGCGGGCTCCAAGATGACGGTGTACTTTCCGGGGTCGATTTCGCGTGGATCCGCCGATCGCGTCGCTTTGAGTGAGGCGCTGCGGGCCAGCGCCACCGGATCGAAGGCGGTGCGGTCGGTGGCCGAGGCCTTGGCCCAACCCGAACTGTCCGGCGCCATTGCCGTGATGGAGAACCGGGCCATGGTCTCGCGGTGCGACGCGAACACACCCCGGCTGTTGATGATGGTTTCAACCACGGAGTCCGTCGCGTAGATGCCGGCCGCGGTCTGGCCGGCGCTTTCCACCACGCGGATCGCTTCCGCGACCACACGCGCACGTTCCTCGGGCGGACACTCGGCGGTCCCTTCGAAATAACGATCCAACGTGGTCACCGGCTCCGGTTCGAACAGAGGCAGCAGGGCGGGGTCCGGATCCAGGCACCGGGCGATGGACACCGCTTCCGCCACCGCGTGCTCAATGGATGCGTCGTCCAGCCGGTTGGTGGTGGCCCGAGCCGTCCGGTGATCGGTCAATACTCGCACCGAGATATGGTTCGCCCGCTCGGCGACATTCTGGTGGATCGCGTTGTTCGCGAACCGGGTCAGCGCCTCGGAGGTGGCCGACAGGATCAACTCCACGTCCTGGACGCCGCGGGCGGCAGCGGCCTTGCGGGCAACATCGAAGATGCGCTCAGCCTCCATACGCACCTCCGATTTTCACGTTGCGGAACCGCGACGGACTCGCGCCGTGTCCGGTCCCCATCACTTGCTCGGGCTGTCCTTTACCGCAATTCGGAACTCCCCAAAGCGTCCAGTGATCGCGATTCGCGATCGCCTCGCAGGAGTTCCAGAACTCGGTGCTGATGCCCGAATAGCTGGGATTCTTCAACATACGGATCCGCTTGCCGTTACGGATCTCCCATGCGATCTCACAGCCGAACTGGAAGTTATAGCGCTTGTCGTCGATGGACCAGCTCTTGTTGGTCTCCATGTAGATGGCGTGGCCGACGTCGAATACTTCGTCGAGGGTCCTTTCGCCAGGGAGCAAGCTCACGTTGGTCATCCGGATGAGAGGGATATGCGCCCAGCTGTCAGCCCGCATGGTTCCATTGGAACGGGGCTGTCCGATGGCCGCCGCCGTCTCGCGCGACGTCATGTAGTTGCGGAACTTCCCGCTCGAGATGATGGGGACCGACTGTGCCGGGACGCCCTCGTCGTCGAACTCGAAAGTGCCGAGCCCGGGACCGTGCGCGGGTGTCGCATCGCACACCACGTTCACGATGTCTGAGCCGTAGTTGAGCGTGTCCACGTGATCGGGTGTCAGAAAGCTCATCCCCGCGTAGTTAGCCTCAGATCCCAGTACACGGTCGAGTTCGATGGGGTGGCCAATGGATTCGTGGATTTGCAGTCCGAGCTGGCTGCCATCCAGAATCAGAGTGAAGTCGCCCTGCGGGCACTGATCGGCGGAATGCAGCGCCGCCACCTCTTCGGCGATACGCGGGGCGTGGGCTAACAGGTCGAGTTCGCGGATCAGTTCGTAGCCCTTCAGTTGATACTGTCCGCCGAAGGAATTCGGGTACGATCGCTTCTGGATCTCATCTTCCTGAAAGCTGTAGGCCGCGAAACCGGCGCCGCTGACCGTCCGTGTCTGATCGATGATGCTGCCCAGGGTGGACACGAAGACCTGCCGCGTGCGGTTGAAGGCCATCGCCGATTCCGCCAGCGTGACTCCCTTGGTGCGTTTCAATGCTGCATCGACGCAAGTAGCAGGCTCACTTGTTCGTCCACCGGGATGGAGAACGGGTCGATCTCGCAGGCGCTGATCCAGGTTGCCTGATAGCTGTCCTCGGGAGCGAGCCGGACATCGGCTTTCTTGGCGAGAGATCCGGAGCGTGCGATGGCGACGGCGAGTTTGGCCGCGCGCTCGATGCCGGTCTTTGTCAGGTCGTCTGAAGCAGCGAATCCCCAGCATCCGTTGGCGATGACCCGGATACCCGCGCCCGTCGTTTCCGCCGATCCGATCTGGCCCACTTTACCGTTCTTCGTCGTGATGTGCCGGTCACGCGATTCGAGAACGCGGACGTCGGCGTAGGCGGCGCCGAAGGTTTTCGCCGCGTCAAGAGCCTGGAGTGCAATGTCCCGCATGAAATCAGAGAATCTTCCACCTGAGTGTAGACCATTCAAGGTAGGGCAGGCGGTTTCGCCTGCCGTTTTGTATGAGCGAATACCGAAGGAAAATGCCGCACTTTCACCCGGAAGCCAAGTATTTGTTTCTAACCTGGCGACTCTGGGGCTCACTTCCGCGTTGTATCACACCAAATGCTACGTACTCGACTTGCGGCCAAGAGTTCGTGGCACAAGACAGAATTCTAGACCGGCAAACAACGGGACCAATGTGGCTCAAGCACCCCTCCATCGCCGACTTGGTATCCAGGGCAATTCTGATCGGTGATTCCGAAAGACGCTTCTACGACCTCTGTGCTTGGGTAGTGATGCCGAACCACGTTCATATGCTGATCCTTCCGCTCGTTGAAGTGCCAATTCTCATGAGATGGCTGAAAGGATCAACAGCGAGAGGCGCGAATCAAGCGTTGGGCCGAACTGGGAAAAGGTTCTGGCAGGATGAGTCGTTTGATCATTACCTAAGAGACTCCACCCGGCTCGGCCGGACGATTGCGTACATTGAAGGGAACCCCGTTTCGGCCAGACTGGTTTGCTCTGCTGAAGAATGGCCGTATTCAAGCGCAAGTTGGCAGGCGAAACCGCCTGCCCTACCACACTCACGTGACCAGTAGCGTGCGATGGAATCCCAGATTCGGACAGCACGGACGCTACTCGCGGCGGAAATGCGCGACTTTCGTGCGGTACGGAACGTGCCACTGTCTTTGATATGAGCCTCTTCGAGGATGTCCGCTACGCTCTCCGGTTGCTGCGCCGTAGTCCGGGCTTCACTATCGTGGCCATCGCCGCGCTGGCCCTCGGCATCGGGGCGAACTCGGCCATTTTTAGCGTCGTGAACGCGGTGCTGCTGCGGCCCCTGCCGTATACCGCCGCCGACCGTGTCGGCATCATCTGGGAGAAGAGCGCCGGGCAGGGCTGGAACCGCATCAACCCGTCCGGTCCCGACGCCATGGACTTCAAGGAACAAGCCACCACGCTGGCCGCGGTATCCGTAATCGAGACTGGATCGGCCACGATCAACGGAATGGGCGAGCCCCAGCAGATTCCCGGGCATGCGCGTCAGCACGAACCTGTTCACCACCCTGGGCATCAAGCCGCTGCTAGGCCGCGACTTCACCGAAGGCGAGGGCTGGAAGGACCGCGTTGCCATCATCTCCCATTCGACCTGGCAGAAATGGTTTGGCGGCGATCCGAACGCGATCGGAAAACGCGTGCTGGCCGACGGCATCAGCTACACGCTGATCGGCGTGCTCCCACCCGGCGCCTGGATGCCGCTCCCGTCTGAGTTGTTTGCGCCGTGGTCCGACTCCGACCTTCGCGGCCGCAACCGGATGGAGAAGAATCTGGCGGTGCTGGCCAGATTGAAACCGGGCGTCACTTGGAAACAGGCCTCCTCCGAGTTAGAAGGCATCGAGCGGCGGATTGCGGAAAAGACTCCCCGCATGAAGGACTGGAGTGCCTACATTCTTCCGTTTCAGGATTGGATTTCGCAACGGGCACGCCCGGCGCTGCTATTGCTGCTGGCCGCTGTCGGCATGGTGCTGCTGATCGCATGCACCAACCTGGCCAATCTCATGCTCGCCCGCGCCGCAGGCCGGGAGCGCGATATTGCCGTCCGCCTCGCATTGGGCGCCGGACGGGGCGTGTTGGTACGGCAGTTTCTAACTGAAGCCCTGGTACTCGGCCTTCTCGGTGGAGCGGCCGGATTGCTGCTGGCCGTCTGGGGCGTGGACATCCTGAATCGAGTGGTCCCGGAGACCCTGCGCATGCCCGATTCGAACGCCGACTTCGTCCGCCCCCGAATTGTCATCGATGGAACGGTGCTGGCTTTTACCGCGTTGGCTGCGATCATGTCCGGCCTGCTGTTTGGGCTTGCTCCCGCGGTAGTGGCGTCGCGCGCCGGACTCAATACCATCCTGCGAGGCGCGCGCGGATCGGCTTCGGCCCGCGCCCGAAGCCTCCGCGACGGTCTGGTGGTGGCGGAGATCGCCCTTGCGCTGGTGTTGCTGGTGGCGGCGACGCTGACGATACAGTCCTTCTGGAACCTGCGCAAGGTGCAGCCGGGTTTCGCTTCCGATCACCTTCTGGTGATGGAAACGGAGTTACCCACTGATTCGCGCTATCGGACGGATCCGGAGATGGCGCGCTTTCACAGCCGTGTGCTCGAGCAGTTGGCCGAAGTTCCGGGAGTTACCTCCGTCGGATTGACCTGCTCGCTGCCCATGGACACTCAAGATCACAAGACCGACTTCATCGTCGAGGGTAAGCCGCTGCCGTCTTCGGGACAGGCTCCTTCGGCGGACTACCGGTCGGTGAGCGAAGGCTATTTCGCGGCTATGCGCATTCCCTTGAAACGGGGCCGCACCCTTACCGCCGCCGATACGGCCGAGCGGCCTCGGGTGGCCGTAATCGATACCGCGACTGTGCGGCGTTATTGGGAAGATGGGACGGATCCGGTGGGTCAGAAGATCCGGCTCGGGAAGACCAGCTTCGAGATCGTCGGAGTGGTCGGGGATATCCGGAATGATGGTCTGGACAAACAGCCCGAGCCTACCATCTACACGTCGTTCCGGCAGGAGCCCGAGCCGCAGGTGCGCTATGTGATTCGACATCCCACGCCGCAGTCCATCGTCAATGCCGCCAAGGCAGCCCTGTACGCGGTGGACAAGGACCAACCGGTCTACAACGTTCGGACCATGGACGAGGTCGTATCGGGATCGCAATCCGGGTCGAGACTGGCACTGACGTTGATCGGAACTTTCGCGATGGTGGCGCTGGTGCTCGCCTCGCTCGGCATTTATGGCGTGGTCTCGTACGCGGTGACTCAGCGGACGAACGAGATCGGAATTCGCATGGCGCTCGGCGCTCGTTTCGAGGACATTGTACGTATGGTGTTGGGCAGCGGGCTGCGGCTGGCCGGGATCGGGATCGCGGCGGGAATCCTGGCGGGATTAGCTGCGTCACGACTGCTGGCCTCGTTGTTGTTCGGTGTGAGCGCGGCTAATCCCGTGGCGTTTCTAGTCACTGCGGTGTTGCTGGGAGCCGTGGCTCTGGCTGCTACATTGCTCCCGGCAATCCGGGCGGCGCGTACCAGTCCCGTCGTGTCGCTGCGGTACGAATAGCTTTTCCGAATCGTTCTATGGCGGCTTCCGTCTAATCCGTCATGAAGGATTGCTTACTGAGGTCTGTCTGGATTGCACTCGCAGCGTTACTATTGGCGGTCCCAGCGGCGTTCCCGCAGGCTTCCGCCATCAACGGCCAGATTGAGGGAACAGTCACCGATCCCGCGGGCGGCGTAGTGCCCAACGTCAAAATCGAGATCAGGAACGAAAACACCGGATATAACCGCGCTTCCGATACGGATGCCAGCGGGTTCTTTCGTTTCACGGTGCTGCCCCTGGGCCGCTATTCGGTGACGGCCGAAACTCCCGGATTTCAGAAGTACACCGCTGCCAACATTGAGCTGACGGCCGGCGCGACGGCCACCGTCAATATGGCGTTATCGGTGAGCGGCACTACGACGACCGTCGAAGTCGGCGCCACAGCGCCGGTAATCGAGCCAGGACGCACCGATCTCGGCTTCAGCCTGTCGAACAACCAGATCGAGAATCTGCCGCTGGTCTCCCGCAACAACTACAACTTCATCCTGGTGCAGCCCAACGTCAGCGGCCATCCCAACGTGGAGTTCGGCGTACCCAGGAAAGTCAACGCCAACGGATTCACCGATCGGATCAACTACCAGATTGATGGGGGCAATAACACGCAGAGCGATCGTTCGGGCATCCGCCTGCTGCCGATTTCTAACACCTACGTTGCCGAAGTACAGCAGGTGAATAACGGCTTCGCGCCGGAGTTCGGCAACACGGTGGGAACGGTCTTCAACGCCATCACGAAGTCGGGCACCAATGCGTTCCACGGCGAGGGCGCCTACCTGTTCCGCCGCACAGATATGGTGGCGCGCAGCACCCTGCTCTCACGGACCGCGGCCAAGCCGAATCAAAACGTCGATGCTCCGTTTGTCGACGCGGGTGGGGCCATCATCAAGGACAAACTGTTCTGGTTCGGGTCATTCGAGCACATCAAGCGCGATCTGCCCAACTTCGTAACGGTGACGCCCGCGAACCTGGCGGCTCTCGGCTTGCCGGCGAGTTATGCGGACCCGATTCCATTTGGGCAGGATGTCTATTTCGTCCTGGGCAAAGCCGACTGGCAGATCAATCAGAACCACCGGCTGTCCGGCCGGTACAGTTACTTCCGGAACGAGTCGCCGTACAACAATGGGGGCGGATTGACCGTCGCCACACAGACGTACCTATTCAAGGATCGCGCCCCCGCGGTGGCCCTGCAGTTGATCTCCTCGCTGAGCCCTTCCGTGGTGAACGAGTTCCGGTTTCAGATGCCGAAGCGCTATCAGCGCCAGGTGGCGGCCGATTTCACCGGACCTCAGCCGGTAACCAATATCTCGGGAGTCATCAACTTCGGCGGCTCCGACCAGACCGGGTATGTGTTCACGGAGCGGACTCCCGAATACTCCGAGAATCTGACATGGGTACGCGGAACGCACAGCTTCAAGGCGGGGGCCGACATCCGTCAGGTGCTGGACGAGAACACGTATCAGACCTTCGCCCGTTACACCTTCGGCTCCATTCAGGACTATCTCGACGCCAAGAGCGGTGCGCGGCCGAGGTCGTACAGCAACTACGCGCAAAGCTTCGGTACGCCGCAGCTCAACTACAATTCCCTTTTCACGAACTTCTATGTACAGGATAACTGGAAGCTTCGTCCGAATCTCACGCTGACTTATGGAGTTCGCTACGACTTGTACAACGTGCCGGACGCCAATCCCAGCTCCCCGGTAGTCTCGTCACAGAAGTTCAACGTCGACAAGAACAACTGGGGGCCGCGGCTCGGCATCTCGTATGCACTCGGACGGGACCAGAAGACGGTGATACGGGCCAATGGCGGTATCTTCTATGACCCGCCGCAAACAAACACTTACCAGCGCGCGTTGTTGAACAACGGGCAGCCGCAATACTTCAACCTCAGCGTGGCGGGTACGTCGCCGATTGCACCGGCCTTTCCGACAGTTCTGAGTTCGCTTCCCAGCGGGTTTAACCTGCCTGTGCAGGACGTCACGACGGTCTCGCCGGATTTCCGCACCCTGTATTCCACGAACGCGAATTTCCAGATCAACAGGCAGGTGACTGAAAACCTGGGTCTCGCCGCAACGTACCTGTACACCAAAGGTACTCACCTTCCGGTCTATAGGAACATCAACCTGATTCCGAACGGCAACTATCTCGCTGACGGCCGGCCGATCTTCGGTGCCGGCCGCATCGATACACGGTTCAACGGAATCATCACGAACGAATCGACTGCGAATTCGAACTACAACGGCCTGAACGTGACGCTGCGCCGCAGGTTCGCGCGCGGGTACGAGTGGTTCGCCACCTACACCTGGTCGCACTCCATCGACGACGCGCCGGAGCAGAACATTATCGATTCGAGCACCACCAACTGGCTGGAAGACCCGACCAATCGCGGCCGGGATCGCGCTAACTCGTTTTCCGACCGGCGGCACGCCTTCTCCGCCAGCGCAGTACTGAACCCCATCTTCAAGTTCGATTCCAAGGTGCTGAGCTACATCGCCAGCAATAATCAGTTGGCCCTGATGTTTGTCGCTTCCAGTGGGGATGTTTTCAATATCGGCTCGAACCGGAATCTCAACGGCGACCCTCAGATTCCAGCGTCTCAACAGCGGCCCCTGTATATCGGCCGGAACACGGTTCTTGGACAGAGCATCGTGCAGATGGACGCTCGTTACTCGCGCATTTTCCCGATTCACGAGCGCTACCGGCCGGAGTTCTTCGCGGAGGCATGGAACCTGTTCAATCACTCGAACGTGACGGGTTACAACACGACCGCGACGGTGGATACGGCGGGCAACATCCTCACGCAGCCGAGCCTGGCGCAAACCGCGGCGCTCGATCCGCGGCTGCTGCAGATCGGCATTAAGTTCTCCTGGTAACTCGTGGCGGAAACCGCTTACTGACGTGCGCGGCTCGGTAACAGGAGCAACTTACCGAGCCGCGTCCGTTAGGCAGCGGTATTGTCATGCCGACGCGATTAACTCGATCCCTTCCTTCCGGCCCAGGTTCCGGGAGTACTTCTTCTCGGTGGCGTTGTTCCAATGTTCGTGAACGCCGAGGCTCGCCAGCCGACCGCTCCGGTCGGGGTCGTAGACCGTTCCGGAGCGTGGCTTGGCGGCTTCCGCGGCTTCGTGCAGGTAGTTGTCGGCGTTTCCACGGACTTGGGTCGCGCGCGGCTCGCTGGCCAGTATGTCGAGCCCGACCGAGTCGATCGCGATCGGATCCTGCGACATCAGCAGGCTGGCGGGCCACTGGTTGCCCAACGAAGCCCACTTGAACACATTGCCCTCATTGTGTTCGGCGGAGTACAAGCCGTCCAGCATGTAGAGCATCGTCTTGCCGCCCAGGTGCCGGTGTCCGATCAGATCCACCAGCGCATTGTAGGAACCCATGGGCTGCGTGCGCATGACCTGGTCATGCAAGACGCGCGGCGACCATCCACCGTCGTTCGGGAAATACACGGATCCGAAGTGATTCTTTCCGATGAGTGTGACGCCGGCCATTCCGTGCGGCCGGAGCAGCGCCACGTTAATCATGTATTTGGCTTCGGTAACCGGCTGCGGTAGATAGGCGAGCGGCACGTCCGGTTTCGCGAACCGGATGGGGTTGTTCATATCCGGTTTCCCGATCAGCCGTCCGCCGAGATCATAGTCGGCGCCGACGAGAAATCGCACTTTTTGGAACTCCGGATTGGAACTCGCCCGGATTCGCCTGGTAATGGGCTGCCCGACATTGCGCATTCCGGTGGCGTCATAGACCAGGATGTCCTCGCCCGGCACACCGCCGCGCTCGATGAGCTGCGTCACCAGGGCCACCACGACGTGAGGGCTCGGCAGTCCGTTCAACGCGCGGCCGCCTCGCGCGGTGACGGCACGCCCCACTCGGGCGATCGGTCCTGGTTGCAATTAACCTTGATCGCGATTGTTTCGCTGCGCCTGTAGCCCGATCGGCCGCCCTGATGCGTCTCATTGAAATTCCGGAAGAGCGCATCCCAGGACTGCCGTTCATTCTTCCTTGCGGTGAGGCTTTCGAGCAGACGAGACGTCATCCCGTGGACTGCCTTCTGGTCGGTATAGGCGTCGTCCCACCAGTGGCCGGTGACTCCGTCCCAACTCACGGCGCCCGCATCGCGAGTCCACACCACGCGGCCCGGATAGATCCCTTTGCCTGTGCCGACGGGGTTGTTGGCCCCTTCGCCGGGCTTGAATGGATCGATCGGGACTGCCGCCGCACGTTGCTGCGCGATGCCGCACGGGGTCAGCGCCAATCCCGCCGGAGCAGCGGCCAGTGACCGCAAGAAACAACGTCTCAGCATCAGAGTTCTCCTTACCGGAACTGCTTGCTGAGGACATCTTATACCCTGACCCCGAAGGCCGGGGGCTTACGGCTTGGCCTGAGGCCTATCGGGCGCCACCCTGATCTTCCTGGCCCGCGCACGCATTTCTGTCACGGGCGACGTTCGTATACACTTACATCGGACGATCTACAACGAGGTCAGTAATGAATTTTCGACATCTCGCAATCATATTTACCTTCACCGGCCTGATCGCCTCGGCGCAATTGAGCGACTATCAGGGCTACAAGGATCCGGCGTTGTTTACGCGCCTGCCGCACTATTTTCTTTCTGGAAAAGACTCGGTCACCGATACGCCGTTCGACGGTGTAGAGTTCACCGTCAAGTCGGGATCCCAGCGGGTCGAAGGGCATCGCACGAAATACGCCTACAGTTTTGATGAGTCCGCCGGGGTGAATCCCGGGTTCTTGCAGATCATCCGGAATTATCAGGCCGCCGCGAAAAAGATCGGAGGACAGGTGCTTTCCGATGACGGCGTGCGCCGGACCACCATTCGCGTCTCCAAGAGCGGCACCGAAACATGGGTCGCGGTGGAGGCATATAACGAAGGAAGGTTGTATGAGCTGGACATCATTGAAAAACAACTGATGCAGCAGGACGTGGTGGCCAATGCCGCCGCTCTGCAATCCGGGCTAAAGGAAAACGGGCACATCGAAGTGCCCGGGATCTTCTTCGATTTCGGCAAAGCAGAGATCAAGCCGGAATCGGATGCCGCTTTGAAGGAACTCGTGAAACTGCTGCAATCGAGTCCTGCTATGAAGGTCTGGGTGGTTGGGCACACCGATAACGTCGGTTCGGTGGATGGCAACCTGACACTGTCCAGCGGAAGAGCCACGGCGGTGGTGAATGCGCTGGTCGGGAGAGGGATTGAAGCGCGACGACTGGCGCCGCACGGGGCCGGTCCCTATGCGCCGGTGGCATCCAACACTACCGATGGTGGACGCGCACATAACCGTCGGGTGGAGTTAGTCGCACAGCCTTGATGCGTTTGGAGTGCGGGCTGGGTATCAGTCCAGATCCTCGCCGAGAAGCCGCGTCACCGAAACCAACAGCGGTGGAATGTCCTGCCGTACGAGATCGACGAGGATCGCGGCACTCGCGAATGTGGATCAGGTACAGACGCGGATCCTTGGCCGCCATGCGCTCAGAGTCCAACCGCTTCCGCCAGGACGCGTTCGCGGATGTGGGGATGAATCGTACGGCTTTCCACCACATCGACTTCAGTCCCCAACAGGTCTCTGATATCACCCATGAAACCCGCGAGGTCGAAGATTGTGCATGTCTACTTAAGGCCACCGATCCGAACACACGGACGTTACGACAGCCGTGCAACACCGAGTCGCAGGATCCTTCCAGAAGCGTGTGCCACTTGAAAGTAGAGGTTTACCACTCTTGCCGACGCTTGGTGTTTACCGAGGTCTCGGCAAGTGCCGAGACGGCACGCAAGAGTGCGTGCGCCACTTACTGGAGCCGGCCACGGAGCGCGACGGCCAGTTCACCTGCGTCCGTTAGCCGCAGCACGTCGAAGCCGGCCGCGCGGCCGCTTTGCTCGCCGGCGTCGGAGTCTTCCACCACCAGCGGTCGCGATGCCCCTAGCAGTTCCGCAGCCCGCAGGTAGGGATCGGGCGCCGGCTTCAATCGCGGGACTTCGCTGCCGCAGACCATCGCTTCGAACGCTGGGCGGATGCCTGCCCGAATCAGCACGGGTTCAATCTCGATCCTTGCGCTTGAGGAAACCACGGCGAGCCGGTACTGCGCCGCCACATCGCGAATTAGTTCCAGTGTCTCAGGTAGAAACACCACCTCGGTCAGGTTTCGAGCCCGGAAGAGTTCTTTCTTGCGCGGGTACTGCGCCCATAGCTCGTCGAAGTTGACGCCCAGATGATCGGCGAACTGGTGGATCATGTCCTGGTCGGCGACGCCGATACAGCTCTCGGCATACACGTCCCAGGGCAGGTCCACGCCGAACGGCGTGAGCACTTCCTTCCAGCACGCGTAGTGGACCGGCTCGCTGTCTACCAGTACACCGTCAAAGTCGAAGAGGATGGCGTCGTATCGATCAGTCATCTTCCAGGATAGCTTCGATGGTGCCCGGGGCGTTGCCTTCCAGCCGGTTATTGACATAGATGTACGCCCGGCGGTTCTCCTCGCGCGCGGTGCGGATCATGTCGCGGATGGCTCCGCGCGCCCCGGGGTTCTCGTCCTGAATCCGGTCATACGGCGAGAAGCGCTCAACAGCTTCTTCATAGGGACGTCCGCGGCGCAGTAAGGCGCGGACCACCGTAAAGTCCGCGGTCCAGGCTTCCTGGATCCGGATCTGGCGTTCCAATTCGGGCATTCGCGACCACGCGTTGAACACGTGCCCGACGCCGTGATGGCGCAGGCAGTCGAAATACTCCGGCGCCAGGTAGTCCGGATTGCGGATCTCCACGGCGTATCCGTACCCATCCGGGAGTTTCGACAGGAACGGGTCCAGGTCTTTGACGAACTCGCCTGCGTCCGCGTAGCAGCTTTTATTGAACGTTCCGAACTCGAAGATCAGCACCGGCACCCGCGGCCGGTAGGGCGTGAGGAGGTCGGTGAAGGCTCCACGAAACAGGTCGGCATTCAGAAAGGACGGATTCCCGGCGCCAGCCCTGGGACCGTAGCGGGGGTGGCCAGGGAACTCTCGAACCGTGATCTCCTCGGGCACCTTAAACGCGAACTGCAGGTTTGGTCCGGCGGAATTGAAAAGCCGCTTCCAGTACGGTTCGGAAGGGAACTGGTAGAAGGTGAAGTCACCGCAAACCACCGGAAATGTTTCGGCGTACTCGGCCAGGCACTCCGCTTCAAACCGCTTCTGTGCAAACCGGCCCCTAGTGACATAGTGATCGCGCGTGTAGATCTGGCCGCACCATCCCTCGTATTTCCAGGAACTGGTCCCGATGTAAACCTGATGCGCGGCCATTTCTTTCAGCTTGGCCGCGAGCCGGTCGCGGCGGAAGGTCGGGGGTTCATCGAATAGAGGAAGCATCAGGGAATGTTGATGGGTACGAGCATGGGCCGCGAGCCTGTGGATACGGCGAAGGTCGAGCCGCCGCTCGCATCCGACAGCGGCGGAGCCGGAGCGCTCTCGGCGCGCATTTGATCCAGGGTGGTGGTCAGAGCGGCCCCGGTTTGGGCGAGGATCGGCAAAGGAACTCGGGACAGCACGGCAAGGAGGGAGGTCTCCGCAGCGATCACCGGAGTGGTCGCCGGTGTTCTGGCTTTCAGGCTCATGCCGCCCGGTGTGACCGGAAGCCAGTCTGCACCGGCACGGCGAAACAGGTACAACGTCGCATCGGAATTCGATTCGACAGTCAACAGCGTCGGCGCGTTTTGGACCGCATAGCGCAACCCGAGCGGCTTCAATCCTGCCGCTGGAGGGATGGTCTTAGCCGACTGGTTGGCCGCAACCGCTTCAGGTCTGAATGCGCGGGAACGGCCCGGGGCGGCATCCGCCATGACGGGTTGCGGCTCCGCCGGAGCGTAGAACAGGTCCCGCGCCTTCGTGGGTTGGAGAGGGGCGGACGCGACGTACGCGCTCCCAAGTTGGGCCCCGGCCTTCGGAAGCGCTGCCGGGGGAGTCACGACCGGGGCCGGACGCGCTTCGGCCTGCTGCTGGGGAGGCGGCGGAGGCGGAGGGCTAACCGCCATGGGGACGCCGCCAATGACTCCGCCGATCACTCCGCCCCCAACTCCTCCCGCTGCGGGCGTATTGGGCACGAGCGATTGAGCGCTGTCCATCACTGCCCGAGATTCCTTCTTTTCTTGGATCGGAGCGGGCTTCGGCTTCTGAGGCTGTTCCATAGTTGCCTTCGGAGCTGACACTGCCGGCGATTCTGCCTCCGCTGCGACGGGCGGCGCCTGAACCGACGCCATCTGAGCGGCCCGAGGCGTCTGCCGCACCAGCAGAACCACCATGAGCGCGGCCGCCGCCAAGGCCCCCACTCCGGCTACGGGATACTGCCATCGAATCCACGCGCTGAAACGCTTCCAATCGGACGCCTTCGGTGCCAGTTCCGCGATCAACTCACGACGAACGGATGGGTCATCCAGAGCGTCTTTCAATGCCTGTTCGCGCATGAGCAGATCGAACAGTTCCTGGTCCTCCAGGGCTGCCGCGAACAGCATCTGTTGTTCCTCGGGACTGAGCGTACCGGTGGCGTAACCGCCCAGCAGTTGCTGGATGTCGTCCCGTTTCACGCGTCCTCCCAACTGCCGCCCATGAGTTCCTGAAGGTTCTTACGGCAGCGAAAGTCCCAGGTATAGACCGTATTGATGGAGGCCGCCCCCATCAGGACCTTGATTTCGGGAAACGTTTTCCCCTGCAGCTTATATTTCATCAGGTCCCGGCACCGCTCGCCAAGGCGGGGAAGCGCCTTCCGCAACTTCTCGACCAGCAACCGCCGAGACGTCTCCTGTTCCGTGTCGCTCGAACCGGCCAGCGGCAGGTCGTCCACCGAAACCTGCGAAAATTCCCCATGCCGGACCATCTTGCGCCGGGCGCCCATGATCTTGAAACGCACAATCTGCAGGGACAGCGGAAGGAGTTCCTCCAGGCGATCCACGTGCGAGTACTTCTCGTGGAGCACGATTAACACTTCCTGCGCCAAATCCTCCGCGGCATCCCTCGATAATCTGGATGCCGCGAAGAGGACGATCCTTTCACGCAGGAGCGCTAGTATCTGGTCCCGTTCCAAATTGAGCTTTCCGCGACTATTATCGCGTGTATCACTGCCGCAATCCGCCGCGCTCGATCAACGCGCTGGTCCGCGCGATGTCATCCGCCAGAGCTCGATCCCCGGTCCACTCCGGCGACGCTTCCCGGATGCGCTGATGCGCGCGTTCGAGTACCGGGCTCGACCGCAAGGGCCGCAGGCAATCGAGGGCTCGCGCCGCGCACAGCGCTTCAATGGCCAGCACATTCCTCGTGTTGGCGATGACCTGCTGCAGTTTCAGTGCGGCGGTCATTCCCATGCTGACGAAATCCTCCTTGTTGCCGCTGGTGGTGATGGATCCCGGCGAGGCCGGATGAGCGAGCACGCGGTTCTCGGCCACCAGCGCCGCGGCGGTAACCTGCAGCATCATAAATCCGGATTCGAGGCCGGCGTGATTGGCCAGGAAGGGCGGCAGTCCTTCGTTGAGCGACGGGTTCACCAGCCGGTCAATGCGGCGTTCCGCAAATCCGGAGAGCACCGTGAGGGCAATGGCGAGATAGTCCAGTTGGAGCGCCAGCGGCTCGCCGTGGAAGTTGCCGCCGGAGATGATGTCGCCGCCGAAGCACCAACGGATTGTCGGTCACCGAGTTCAATTCGATCTCGAACGTGCGCCGGGCGGAGGCGAGAGTGTCGCGCACCGCTCCGTGGACCTGTGGCGCACAACGCAGGGTATACGCGTCCTGCACATGGCGGCAGGTGATGTGACTCATGCGGATCTCGCTGCCTTCGAGAGCGGCGGCCAGGTTCGCTGCGCTCGCGAGTTGCCCAGGATGCGGCCGCGCCTGATGGATGCGAGGATCGAAGGCCTTCGGGGTACCCTTCAACCCGTCGAGCGACATTGCGCAGATCACGTCCGCCGACTCCGTCAGCGTCTCGGCATCGAGCAGCGCCAGACACCCGATAGCCAGCATCGCCTGCGTGCCGTTCACCAGTGAAATGCCTTCCTTAGCTTGAAGGGTCAGCGCTTGAAGCCCGGCGCGGGCCAGCGCCTCTCCGCCCGGCAGCTGTATTCCCTCCACCTCCGCCTGGCCTTCTCCGATCAGAACCAGGGCCATGTGGGCCAGCGGAGCCAGATCGCCGCTGGCTCCGGCGCTGCCCCGCGACGGAACGCAGGGGGTGATGCTCGCATTCAGCAAGTGACACAGTCGATCCGCCACGAGCGGCCGGATTCCCGAACATCCGATGGCCAAAACGTTTGCGCGGATCAGCATCATGGCGCGCACCGCCGGCTTGTCCAGGAGCGGTCCAACCCCAACCGCGTGAGATCGGACTATGTTGCGCTGCAGCTGTTCGAGCTCGTCCGGGGAAATGCGGACGTCGGCCAGCAATCCGACTCCGGTGTTCACGCCGTACACGGCGTCGCCGGCTCCCGCCAGAGCATCCACAACGGCTCGGGATTGGGCCATCCTCCGGTGCGCCTCATCAGAGATCGCCACCTGCTCGCCACCCACAGCCACCGCGCGTACCTGCTCGACGGTGAGCCGGTCCCCGGTTAATGTAACCATAAGGTCATCGTAGACCACATGGAACGTCTTCCCTATCTCGCTACAACCGCAGCCACTCCCTATGAGTCCATGGGCCGTTTGCCGGTGTGCGCACTGCTCGATAATGTGCGAAGCCTTTACAACGTCGGATCCTTCTTTCGCACCGCGGACGCGGCCGGGATCGAGAGACTGTACCTGTGCGGCATCACCGGCCATCCGCCGCACAAATCCCTGAAGAAGACCGCGCTTGGATCGGAGGAGCGCGTCCCGTGGGTGCACAGCTGGCACGCGGCCGATTCAATCCGTGCGCTGCATGATCGCGGATTTGAGGTGGCGGCCATCGAGACGAGCGTGCATTCGGTGGATCTGTTCGACTGGCAGCCGCGATTCCCGGTGTGTGTCGTCTTCGGACACGAGGTGGACGGCATTCAGCCGCACTTGCTCGAAGGCTGCGATACCCACATTCGCATCCCCATGCTGGGACTGAAGCATTCGCTGAACGTCTCCACCGCCGGCGGAGTCGTCATCTACGAACTTCTGCGGAAGTATCGCAGGCTGGTGGAGAATGGGAGGACTATATGAAGTCTGTCCATTGGGTTTTCGTCCTGGCTGTGTGCGCGGCTGGTTTGTGGGCCGATCCGCCCACCATGTTTCCTCCGGTGCGCGGTACGCACCACATGGTTGGAGCGGCGAACAACCAGGAGGTGGAGGCGGGATATCGGATCCTCGAGAAGGGCGGCAACGCGGTGGACGCGGGCGTCGCGTCGGTGCTGGCCGCCGCTGTCACGGAGCAGAGCCGTTTCGGACTCGGCGGCGAGATGCCGCTGCTCGTGAAAATGGCGGGCAAGCCCGTCATCGCCATCAGTGGGATCGGCGTCGCTCCCCGGCGCGCCACGGTGGACTTCTACACGCACCGGAAGCCTGAGCCCTGGGAGGATCCGAATCGCATGGCTCCGATTCCGGCCCAGGGCATTCTGGCCGCCACCACGCCGGGTGCTTTTGACGGACTTATGATCGCGCTCCAGCAGTACGGCACGATGTCGTTCGCGCAGGTTGTGCAGCCCGCCATCGACTACGCCGAGGGTTTCCCCATCGCCGAAGAGTTCGCATCGTTTCTGGCCGGATACAAGCGCATCATGGATGCGTGGCCGGTCTCGCGCGACTTCTTCTATCCAAACGACAAGGTGCCCGCGCGCGGCGAGATTGTGCGCATGCCGGTGCTCGCCAAAACCCTTCGCGAACTGGTGGCTGCGGAGAAGAAAGCGCGCGGAAATCGGACTCGGAAGATCCAGGCCGTACGCGATGCCTTCTACCGCGGGTCCATCGCCAAGCGGATCGCTGCGTTCTCCGAGGCTAACGGCGGCCTCATCGAGTACAAGGATTTAGCCGATTTCAAAGCCGAGACCGATCAGCCCCGCTCGGGCACCTATCGGGGCTATGAAATTCACAAGCCGGGTTTCTGGACGCAGGGTCCGGTGATGATTGAGGCCCTGAACCTCCTGGAAGGGTTCGACCTGAAGTCGATGGGTCACAACACCCCACGCTATCTGCACACGGTGATCGAGGCCGTGAAACTCGCTTTCGCCGACCGCGATCGCTATTACGGAGATCCGAAGTTCTCGAAGATCCCCGAAGAGATTCTGCTGTCCAAGCAGTACGCCGCTGAACGAAGCAAGCTCATCGATCCGGCAAAGGCCTCGCTCGAAAGCCGTCCCGGTGATTTGAACGCCTCCGCGCCCGCGACCACGGCCGGCGCCGGCGTTTCCGATGCCCGCGACACCACCTGCGTGAATGTGGTGGACAGCAATGGCAACGCGTTCAATGCCACGCCGAGCGGCGCATGGCTGCCTTCTGTGATCGCCGGCGATACGGGCATTCCACTCAGCACGCGCCTGCAATCGTTCGTCATGACTCCCGGGCACGCGAATCAACTGGCGCCCGGAAAACGACCGCGCGTTACCCTGAGTCCGACGTTAGTTACCAAGGACGGCGAGTTCTTTCTGGAAATGTCCACACCCGGCGGCGACAACCAGGATCAGGCATTGCTGCAAGTGCTGCTGAACATCATCGAGTTCGGCATGAGTCCCCAGGAAGCCGCAGAAGCGCCGCGGTTCCAGACGGAGCACTTTTATAGCTCGTTTGCCTATCACGAGTTCGTGCCGGGGCAAGTGAATCTGGAGGGTCGCATCGGCAAGCCGACGGCGGACGCGCTGGCTGCGATGGGCCACAAGATCCGTCTGGCCACCGATTGGAGCAACGGCTCCGCGCCTACCATCATCATGAAGAAGGATGGCGTGCTGCATGGGGCCGCCGATCCCCGCCGCGCCCGGTTCATCTTCGGGCCGGTGAGGTTAGCCGAGTTTATACGGCTCTCGGTATTTGTACTGCAGGAACTGGTTGGCGCCCGGATTGTTGGTAAAGCGCTCGGCACGCGCGTCCCACTCCAGCATGCTGCGGGTCTTATGGGCGATGTTGCCGATCAGCGTGGCGCTGGTGGAAAGATGCCCGATGAGGACATCGGCGTTGCACTTGGCACGGCTCTTGATGCAATCGAGGAAATTCCGGGCGTGCGAGTTCGTGTCGTAACTCGACGTGCCCGTGCCCGTGCGCGGTTCGATCAAGGCCTTCTTCGCGGCGGTGCGGCCTTGCCGGTTGAGCGGATTGCCGTAACCGGCGCTTCCCTCGTATCCCGTGTAGCCTTCGCTGATCTCCTCGGGGACTACTTCCCACTTGCTGTTGCGGATGTATAGGGTTCCCTTGGTGCCGCGCAATTCCATCTCCGAGTTCTTGATGTTGCTCGGCGCGTTGTTGGCGTTGTACTGGCAGAACGTCATCAGGGTGTCGCCGAAATCCCACAGCACTTCCAGGGTGTCGGGAATTTCGCGATTATCCTTGATGCCGGCGAACTTGCCGCCAATGGCGGTAACGGCGTGAGGCGAGTCCTTCCCGATCGCCCAGCGCATGACATCCAGGAAGTGCACGCCGAAATTGGTCAACTGCCCGCCGGAGTAGTTATAGAACCAGCGGAAGTTATACCAGGCGCGGTTCGGATCGTACGGGACCTTGGGCGCGGGGCCCAGCCACTGGTCCCATTCCTGCGCGGTCGGCTTCGGACCTTCGGTGGCGTGTCCCAACCCGTTCGGCCACTCGTTTCGTATGTGATAGGCCTTCGCCACGGTGACATGCCCGATGCCGCCGGACCGCACGAACTCCACCATCTCCTGGTACGACTTCCAGGACCGGCGGTTCGTGCCCACCTGCGACACGCGCCTCGTCCGCTCGGCCGTTTCCACCATCTTGCGCCCCTCCACCACGGTGAGGCTGAGAGGCTTCTCCACATAGACGTCCTTGCCGGCGTTGCAGGCTTCGATAAACATCAGCGCATGCCAGTGATCCGGAGTGGCGATCACCACGGCGTCGATGGATTTGTCGTCCAGCAGTTTGTGAAAGTCCGTATATTTGGTGGGCGTCGCGCGGGACTTCTTGATGGCGAAGTTCATGTAGTCGTCGCGCAGGTCGCAGACGGCGGCGGTCTGCTGGTCGCCATATTCGAGAAACGCATCGTGGACCTGGTCGCCGCGGTTGCCCAGGCCGATGTAGCCCATGCGGACGCGGTCATTGGCGCCGAGAATGCGGGAATAGCTGAGCGCCGTCGAAAGTACGGCGCCTTGGGCGAAGTCACGTCGTGTAATCATGGCCATTCAGGTGTGGAATTCCAGGATATCCTCATCCTCAACTATATGGGAGCGTTCCACCATACGACCGTCCAGGTCATGCGATTTGCGGAACAGGCGGGCGTACTTCAAATGCTCGGCGAAATCGCGGTGGACATGTAACGCGGCGTCCTGCACCGTCTCTCCGCGCTTCAGGATGTAGGGAACCGCGAGGTCGGGCTTGTGGCCGGGCGGCTTGGAGTAGAAACGAACCACGTCAAGCGCGTTGAATACGGACTTGGCGAACTCGGGGAGACCCTCGCCAGTGGAGGCCGAAACTCCGATGTACTGGAAGCGATCGCCGTACAATTCCTCGATGGCGTCCAGGTTATCGGAGCCGCCGGGCAAATCCAACTTGTTTCCCACCAGCAGCCTGGACGGGGTCACGCGCCAGCTTTCCAGGCGTTCCAGGATAAACTCGAGTTCACCCAACACGTCGGGATCGTTCGGATCCACCACCAGAACGCTGAGGTTGGCGATCCGCAGGATCTGCCCCATCCAGGGCTCGGTGAATTCCGCGGCGATGGGCGGAGTGTCCACCAATTGGACGGGAGCATTCTCGTACAGCATCATCCCCGGTACGGGCAGACGGGTGGTGAACGGATAATCGGCCACCTCGGGCCGGGCGTGGGTGAGCGCGCAGAGTAATCGCGACTTGCCGGAGTTCGGGGGCCCGATCAGCATCACCTGTCCCGCGCCTTCACGCTTAACGATGTAGGCGGGCGTGGTATGCGATACGCCCTTCTTTTGGGAGTCCTTGCGCTCCTGCGCGAGGCGCTTCTTCAGGTCGGCGTAGAGCTTCTCGGTGCCTTTGTGCTTGGGGAGCGTCGCCAGCATCTCTTCGAGCGCGGCGATCCGTTCCAGATGGGTTTCGGCTTTCTTGTAGACCTGTTCGGCGGCGAGATAATCGGGGGTGAGATTGGCGGGCATAGCGGTGTGCCCCTGGGCCAAAGCATATCATCCCGCCCGGTATTTACGTTGCCCGGGTGGCAGTTGTCGCCGTCCATTGTTGTTCGAAGCCGTATGGCGTTCAACATTACTTCGGGTAAGGACAACTCACTCAACATCGACGTTCGGCAAGATCACCAGCGCTCCTGCTCACGGGAGCGCTCTTCCTCCCGCCCACTCGATCAGATTCCTTCCAAGCGCGCGAACGTACGCTGGAGCTTCCTCCAACCGGTCCGCTGCCATTCCAGGCTTTGGGCCGTTCGACGGAGCGCCAATCTGAGCGAATACCACTGCACCCTTGCCGTAGCCGCGCACCAATAAAACCGGTACCCGCGCGGTGTCCATCAATGATGTCCAGCGCGGACCAAAGGTCGGGGACCCGGTGTAGAACTGCCGGTTGCCCCTATTGGACAGAACCGTGTAGGCCAGTTCGGTCCAGGCCGGCGATGCCGCGCGGACGCTGCTGGCCAACGTGGGCGCGTCCAGGGAAACCGTGGTTCCGGCGAGCCCCTCAATCAGCGGATTCGCGGCCTCGGCGAAAGCGAACTGCTGGGCGCTTCGATAGGAAGAATCGGCGGTGAATTCGATGCCCTCGAGCAACTCGCTCCGGGCAGCGCGGGCCAGGGGATCGAAGATCAGCAGTTTGCCGCCATTCTGCACCCAATCCTTCAATGCCGGCTGGTGTTTTGCGAAGAGAGCCGAGTGCGTGTCATACACCACCACCAGCCGTGCCCGGGCAAACGGTTTAGGACCGAGTGCGTAGCTCTGCGCCGACCGTCCGGCACGGGTCCGAATCATTTCCAGCGCCCAGTGGAATGTATTGGTGGCGTCGTTCATCGGGCCGTCGAGACCCAGATACGCGACATCCGCGCCGCGATCGCGCAGCGCCAGTTGCTCGTGATAGAACGCCGCCTCGCGCTCGAAGCTGTCGCGCACGGTGCTCCACCGGTACCACTCGCCCAGGTCGGTGGCGAGACGGTAGGCCGAGGTCGCCATGGTGTCGAGTTTGCGGTACTCGGCCAGGCTCGCGTCCAGCAGGCGCAGCATCGACTGGTAGTGCGCAATATCGCCGGTGGCGTCGTAGCGGCCCTTCTCGACGGCCGCTTCGAGCTTCGCCCGATAGAAACGAGCCAGCGCCAGCACGCACCGGTTATCGACGATGAACCGGGCAAACTCGCCGGCTTCCTTGGTGGCCGAAGCCTGGGAGCGCTCGAGCGTTGCCAGTGACTGCTCTGCCATCCCAACGAAAACGTCCGCGAGTTTCAGCGGATCGACGGCGTCGCCATGCGGCTTCAGAGATTCCTTCACCGAGAGCGGGGGCCGTCCGCGCGCGGCCTTGCTCAACGCTCCGTAGAGCTTCTCGTATTGTTCGAGTGTGAAATCGTCCAGCGGACGCGCCAGCCAGTCCCCGACTCCCTGCCACCGATCCGAGTGCAGGATGCCGTTGAGAGTCGCCTCCTGGCTCACCGCAGTCGGGTGGAAATTCATGTTGTAGACGTTCACGACGTTCTGCAGTCCCGGCAGGATCGGTCCCGTCCGCACGTAGTAGCCATAAATGGCATCACCGGCTTGAACGGACCCGAATCGCGCGGCGAGTCTTTGCTTCCAGAACGTCTCTTCTTCGGCTGGCGGACGGTTGGGCTGCCATCCGTAACGGCCGAACGCTTCGATCCAGATCCGGTCGCGATCGATCGTCGATAGCGGCACACGGTCCAGCGCCGCCGGCCACAGCCACGATGTTGCCGGATAGAGATGAAAGCCGCTGGCGCCCATCTCTTTCCAGATGGCCGTCATCTGTTGGATAAAGACGGGTGAACCCCAGCGGAAGGGCTTCAGATCGCTGTTCTCATGCACGTTGACGAGATGGCTCTGGCCGAAAGCGATCCACGTTTTGTGGCGCGGATCGGGGTGCGGGCTCACGATCATCTCGGTGTTGTGCTTCATCATCGTGTACAGGTTGTCGTAGTTCGGCTTGATCACGTCCCGGTAGCGGTACGGGTCGATGGTCCACTGGCGCACGATCAGGGGCGGATGCTTGCCGGTGTCCTTGATGCCGGCGATGATGGCGTCGCGCACGAACTCCTCGGGCTTTACGCGCAAGGCTTCGCCCGCGGTCAGCATGAGTCCGACGCTCGGGTAGTTGTTCACGAACTCGCTGATGGCGTACCGGGTATAAGCCACCAGCAGCGGCGTGGCGGCTTGATTCTCGACGCGCACTCCCTCCGCCTCGTGAGCCTTGGCGAAACTCGGAGGGACATGGATGTTGTAGAAATGGAATACAGTCCACAAGCCACGCTTGTCGGCTTCGGCTGTAAACCATTTCATGTATTCGATGTTCCGTTCCAACTCCGCATCGGGAAGCATGCGCGCCTCCGGATAGCGCGGCAATTTCAGGAAGTACGGGAATGGGTGACCGTTCCAGAAATAAATGGTGTTGTACCGGTTCGCCGCCAGTTCGTCGAGGTACCCGATCATCAGATCCCGGTCGAAGAACCAGGGGAAGTTTTGCGGCGTAACGGGCCAGTTGTAGCCCTTCTCGCCCCATTTCATCCAGAACAGGTTGGTTCCGCGAATCTTGAAGGCGGGCTTGTCGGTCAGGTTCGGATGCTCGGGAAGCCCGTGCGTCTCTTTGACCAGACGCGCCAGTTCGAGGCAGCCATAGAGGACACCGGAGGCATCGCTTCCTTCGACGACCCACTCGTCGCCGGTGCGTCCGAGATAGAATGCCTCGCTATCGGCGGCCGCGAACCGTTGACGGTTGATGCCGGTCTTCACTCGCGCGTTCGGGTGGATTCGAATTGCCGGATCGGCGAGTGCGGCCCGAAGGCGCGATGCCCCGTACACCTCGCGGGCTGTTGCGCCGGGAGCGACCGTCACGACCACCGCGGCCTGTGCAACGACGGCCAGAAGGAGTGCGATCAGCAGATGGTATGGCACGGGAATCACTATATCGTTTCGATGCGATGGGCGCAGCGATAGTGATCATCGACCCGGCGTACCGCTTATGCTTTCACCGGCAGAATACAATCTACCCAGAATTCCCCTCGTTCGAAATTGGCCGCCAACTTCTCCGGCACGGCATCGCTGCGCACCGCCGCGCTTGCCTTGCTGGTTACGGCCTCCATCAGTTTTGCCAATGGTATGGATTTGAATGGCTTCGTGGAGGTGGGAATCATCGCCGAAAACCCCTTGTCAGTCATGCCTTCCACCACGCTGCGCGGTGTTGCGTTCAGGCTGCCATGATGCGCCACCTTAAAGAAAGTAACCTTGGCCAGCAGTTCCTTAGCATCCGGCTTCTCGATCCAGTTCTTCCAGTTGCCGTACTGGGCATCCCCGGGGAATAGCAGATGCTGCCCTCCATAGCTCAACAGCGTCACAATGCTCGTGTTGTTGAGATTGTCGTCGAGCGCGAAAGCTAGAATCTGCGCATTGGTTGCGGCCACCGCCAGAAGGTTCTTCTCACGCTCTCCGATGGCAGCATAGTACGGATTGGTGTTTCCTTCCACCCGCCAGGACTTGTCGAACGGCTCCAACGCCGTTTCAGTGATCGTCCCGCCGCCGTTGCCGTCGGCCCGAAGGAAATGCTGATCGGTTGGTGGATCCATTTTGCCGAGCAAATTCACATCACGCGGCGGGCCCATGACGCGCGCCGAAAGGCCCGGAATGCCGCCCGGGGAATCGAATGTACTTCCGGCCGAAAGGTAACCGACCTTGGCTCCTTTCAAGCCGCTCTTCAGCAACGCCAGAGCCCGCTCGTTGCCCGATGCCAACGCGAGCACCGAGTTGACAGCCTTTTGCTGATCGGCGGGCATCGGACTGGCCGCAAAATGGTCGGCTAGCGACTTGGCCATGGCCTGGTGCGAGTTCTGCAACCGGACGGCGTCCCCATCGTCCGGGTTCTCGGTCCAAGGTAGCCAGACATCGGATACCGTGAAGGCCGAAAAAATAGCCTCGTAAGCCCCAAAGCCTGAGATATGGTCCCGGTGAGCATGGGTGGCGATTAAGAGGTCTAATTTACCACCGGTGACTTCGGCGATATTCTTCGCGGCGGATTCGAGCGTGCCATTGTCACCGCCGGGGTGCACACCGCAATCGATCAGAACGTGGCGCCCGCCTGGAAACGTAAGCAGGAAGCAGTCGCCGAAGCCCACCAGATACATCCGGATGCGAATGGCATTTTCGGGGCCGGCCGGTGGTTGCGGCACGGGTGGCGCCTCCACTGTGGTTGTGGTCTTCGATGTTTTCTTGACCATGATCAGTTTTCCCAGTGCAACAGTTGGAAATTCAACTGGCTCAAAGTAGAACCTTCTATGCCGCTGTAAGCCAATCCCGGTGACAACGCCGCCTGTTGAACCCGGAATTCCTGCTGCCGCTGCTGCCGCTTTGGATTGCAGATCGTCTTCTCGATGACGTAGCCGACGTTTCCGTACTCATCGAAGATCACCGTCGAGCCGCCGTGATAGTCAATGAGCGGCGACCCTTCCAAATCGGGCAATTCGGGTTCCGTGCGCTTCTGGATAAACTCCACCACGAAGTTGACCACGAGTTTCCCCTCCGGGCTGACACGATGAATCGCATGGAAGGAGTGGGGTTGAATTGGGAGCGTGGGATCCAGCCCCAGCGCCTCTGCATTCTCTTTCGCAAAAGCATTCAGAGTAATTGCATTGCGCTCATTCCGTTCGGCAAGCCTCGTAACGGCTGCCTCTTCGTCTTCCGGATCGGTGAGCTGTCCCAGACCGTAATCGAGGCCGTGGCATGTGCCCGTGGGTCGGCCGCGCTCAGCCGGACCCGACCAGCGTAGCGACTCTTCCGAGTACGACCGGACACCTTCGGGAATGATTCCGCGGAGCCGGAAGGCGGTGATCAATTCGGCGCGATAGCCCCAGGGGTCGTCGGGAACGAGATCCGAATCGGCGGTTACCAATGCGCGAAGATACTCGCCGAATTGCAGATCGAGAGGCGGGCAGTAGTCGATGGCGCGAATGCAGATGCTTACGAAGTGCGAGGCGGTGCGGGCCGCTTCATCGGCGAGGAGACCGGCGAGATCGGGGTGCAAGTCTCCGGTCTGGTTCACTGCTCCCCCCGCCCTCGCGATCCTCATCAGGGCGCGGGTGCGTCTGATGTAAATCGAAAAATACGCATCGAAGACGGCGGCAACCAAGATTGCTCCGCGTGTATGGGGTTCCGTCGCGGTCGCGAGATCGTTGGGATTTGGAAGGGTTCCGATCGCGCTTCGCAGAGCGCCGCGCTTTCCCGTAGCGCCGCCAAACTGCCTGGCCAAACCGACCAGTGGGTTATCGATGCTCATCTCCGCGATAATTGCGGGATGATCGCCGGCTTGCGGCGCCTCGGGGCTCAATTGCGGACGGTGTATCAATCCCCCGGTGCGATTAATTGTTTCGAGCAGAGCGTCGCGATTGGAGAAGTGTTGAAACAGGGCGACAATGTCGGCGAAGGCTTCGTGGAACGCTCCTGCGTCGGGCCCGGTGGCGTCTTTAAGGAACTCGCGCTGCCCATCCAGGATCGCATGGGTCATCTCGTGAGCGATGATGTCGTGCGACAGGCAGGTGAAGACGGTTTGCCCCGGCAAAGCCTGGCTACTGTCGGTTTCGGATGCAGCAAAGTAGCCGAACAAGACCGCACGCAGGTTGGGATCGTAGTAAGCATTGGGTTGTCTGAATGCGTGCGGCAAAATGAGCAGCCTCGAATAGAGAGGATGATCCTTGCGGCGGCCCGACAGGGTACGCCAGCGCATGGGACGCCCCAGAGCATACTCGAACCGGCTGATGGTTTCGCTCGCTACGGCGTACACCATCTGCTGGTGGAACCTCGGCTCCGATTCACTGGGGTCGAGGCCATTGCAGACTAGTATGGAGGCGTTGTCGAGATCCACCGGCTGATAGAAGGCATCATTGCTGGAATCGTAATCCACTACGGCTATCCGCCTGCCAACGGGCCCCGGCTCAAGGGGTTCGTACGGAACGTGAACCATCATGTAGTTGTTCAGCTTGCGCCCTGCGCTGGGGTCGAAAGCGTATACCCGTAACGGACGGTGAGTCGGACTTCGGTAGGGGTGAGCAGGAGTTACAGAGGGGCGAGCAGGAGTTGCCATCTTGGCGCCTTTCGTGGATGCAATTCCGTGGGAGCAACGGAGGCGCGGGACTGCCCGGCGCCTCTGTTGCCAGTCGATTCATTATCCGGTCAGTGGCCGCCCGCACCCGCAGCGGCGGATTTAGGATAGACCTTCGCCGCAAAAGCAAAGTCGGTGGGATCGATGTCGGTGCCGCCAAGAATCGGCTGTCCGTCTTTCATGATCTCGCCCGGCAGTTGGTAACACATGATGGACACCTGATCCGCCTTGCGTGTGCGGATGATCGCGCTGTCTTCGATGGGCGTCAACACCTGTGCCCGGACCATCTGCGGATCCCAGCCCTGCGTGCGCCCAAAGAACTTGATCGCTTTGTCGGCGTCGATCTTGGCAACCAGTTCGCGCCGCATATGCTCATGCGGGAAGCCCATTGTATGGCCGGTCTCATGGCGGACAACACGATGAAACTCCGAGTCCGGAGTATCCATCGTGAAGGCTTCGAGATTCAATGTCGGTTCGTTCGCGGGCTGGCCCAGGATGTCGGTGCCGACATAGGACCAGTACCCACCCATCCCCGGATTGGCATCTTCCGTAAGCCGTGCGATCCGGACCTGCGGATCCGTATCCGTTTCGACAAACTGAACATTCGCGGTCCGGCTCCAGGCATTCATATGCTGGAGGATGCGTGCCCGCAAATCGGCAGGGGGATTGTCCAGGAAGCCCACTGTCAGGTGAACTCCGGCCGCTCCCCAGAACTTGCTGGTCACCAGCGCGAGTTGGCTCGGCGACGGGGTGAAGCCGAAGGCCGCGAGGTGTTGTACGTTGGGCGCATTGAGTGGATTCACTTCCACCGCTTTGTGGGCGGCGGCGATGCGATCTGCTTCAGGCAATTGCCTGGGTTGGCAAACGAGCTTCGCTGTTGTTGACATGATTCTATTTGCTCCTCCTTCGACTGCTGCTTTTCAACCAGAATTCGTACAGTTCACTGGTTTATTAACCGCAAACTCGAAGGGGTCGGTCCGCAGCTAAGACAGTATACAGGAAAAAATAGGCCTTAACTATCTATTTGAGTTGACGGAATTAATTCTCTGGACCAGGGAAAGTACGACTTCGAAAGGTAAGTAGCCTCGCTTACCTCGGAGCCGGAACGTCAGGTCAACATGTCCGCGGCGGCCCGTGCGACGAGGGCCAGAAGTAGCGCGATCAGCAGATGGTAGTGCACGGGCATTACTATATCGATTTGAAGCACTCACCGCCTGCACGATCGAGAGTGCGCGAGCGTCTAATCAGGTATATGAACCGGCGTTCAGCTCTCCTGGCCATTGCCGCATCAGCACCTGCGCTACGGGCCACTGGTTCGGCACGCAACGCGGTGGTGGTAGAACTCTTCACGTCCGAGGGTTGTTCCAGTTGTCCGCCGGCGGATGGGCTGCTGACTGAGCTTGACCGCGATGGCTGGGGTGGAGTGGAAGTCCTGGCGCTGTCTGAACACGTGGACTACTGGAACCATCTGGGCTGGGCGGATGCGTACTCCTCGCCGCTGTTCAGCGCCCGCCAGCAGCAATACGCGCCCCGATTTCGAATGGATTCCGTCTACACTCCACAGGTGGTGGTGAACGGATACGCGGAAGCTCTTGGCAGCGACTCTGTCAAAGTGGGCGCGGCGATCGATCGGGCGGCACGATTGCCGGCCGCGGCCGTGAGTGTCGAAAGGACCGGATTCCAGTCCGGTGAAGATCATGACTCGGCCAAGCTGCGGATCAGTATCGACGCAATCCCACAGCAGTTGAAAGATTCGACGTTCGACATCGTACTCGTGTTAACCGAAAGCGGCCTCTCTTCGCGCGTCTCGCGCGGCGAAAATGCCGGGCGCGAACTTTCCCACACAGGAGTGGTGCGAAGCTTGACGCGGATTGCAGATTTGTCGCCGCGGAAAGCCAAAGGCTATTCGGCGACACTGCTGGCGCCGGTGGCGCGCAACTGGAACCGCCGCCGGACGAAGGCCATCGTCTTCCTTCAGGAGCGGGACACACAAGTAATTGCCGGCGCGGGTTCGTGCCAGGTCTGATCAACCAACTCGGATAGAGCCTTCCAGATACAGCGCCGCCTGACCGGAGATCAGCACCCGGTCACCTAGATTTTTGCACCAGAGATCGCCGCCGCGTTTGGAGACCTGACGGGCGCGGAGCTCCGTTTTGCCGAGCCGCCGCGACCAGTACGGAATCAACGTGCAGTGCGCGGATCCCGTGACCGGATCTTCCGGAACTCCCTTGCCCGGCGCGAAGAACCTGGACACGAAGTCGATGTCACCCGTACCGGGTGCGGTTACGATGACGGCGAACCGGTCAATTGAGGGACAGCAATTCCATGTTGGGCTGAAGCGTCAGGACATCATCCTCATTTGCGTAGACCACCAGGTAATCTCGCGCGGCAAGAACCTCGACGGGCACGGTCCCAAGGGCCTCGATGAGGCGGCTGTGAACCTGGCAATGTTGGGGCGGCCGGGCCGGGAAATCCAGCGAGTAGAGATCCCCGGTGCGGCGCACGAGGAGCTCTCCGCTGCGGGTCTGAAAGGCGACGGCCTCCTGTCCGGGGTGCAGAAGTTGCAGGATTACGTGTGCCGAGGCCAGGGTAGCGTGGCCGCACAGATCCACTTCCACCCCGGGGGTAAACCAGCGGAGACGATAGCCTCCATTTTCAGGAACAAAGAACGCGGTTTCGGAAAGGTTGTTCTCTGCTGCGATGGCTTGCATTACGTCGTCGGGCAGCCACTCGGCCAAAGGGCAGATCGCGGCTGGGTTACCCGCAAATAGCGTGGAGGAGAACGCATCAACCTGGTAAATCGGGATCTTCATGTTTACACCTGGAAAGTAGCACAGCGCAGTGCGCGGGGAAGGGAAGAGGCGTGATCAGTGGAGACGGTCCCGGTTTTTCTCGCTGGTCACGAGTTCATCGAATATGGCCAGCACCTGTTTGCGATAGTAGTACAGCCGTTTGAGATTGTCGTGGAAATTCGGCTCGAAACGGTTCGAGTTCAGCCACTTCTCCAGAAGGTCCTTCGGGACGTCGATGTCGCGGCGCAGAACCTCAGCCGAGTGCCCCCGGAGAAACAGTCCGTAGAACATGGCAGCCTCTCGCTGCGGCGCTAAAGGATCGAAATCATCCCTGACAATCATCTCTACTATCCGGTTAGAATTGCCCCTCTCCAGTTCCAGCAGAAAAGGCCAGTATAAACAGCTGCGACGGACGGATCAAGTCAAATCGCTCTGTACCCGGGACCCTTAACCGTCAGATTCGAGAATAAGCCTTTTGGTTCCAGAAAACGCCGAATCCGCTCAGTTCAGAAAGTAGGTCCGATACAACGTGTCGCGCTGCTTCGGAACAAAGCCGGCGTCCCGAATCAGGCGTCTCAATTCCTCTTCACTCGCGCGGTGATGGGTCCCGGCGGCGGACACCACGTTTTCCTCGATCATGATGCTGCCGACGTCGTTGCCCCCGAAGCGGAGGCCGATCTGGCAGGTCTTCAGGCCCGGAGTCACCCATGAAGACTGGATATTCAGAATGTTCTCCAGGTAGATCCGCGAAAGAGCGAGCATCTTCAGATACTCCACTGCGGTGGCCTCTTCCTTGACGAAGCGGCCGAGCGACGTGTGTTCCCGCTGAAAGGCCCAGGGGATGAAGGCGGTGAACCCGCCAGTGTCTTCCTGGATTTGGCGGACCAGATCGAAGTGGTTCAACCGCTGTTCAATGCTCTCACCCACGCCGAACATCATTGTGGCTGTGGTCTTCAATCCGAGCTGGTGAGCCGTGCGATGCACATCCACCCATTCATTCACCGAGCACTTCAGGCGGCTGATGCGATGCCGGACGGCGTCGTCCAGAATCTCGGCTCCACCGCCGGGAATGGAGTCCAACCCGGCGTCGCGAAGGCGGGCGATGGTGTCATAGAGACTGAGGCCACTGACCTGAGCGATGTTGGTAATCTCCGGAGCGGAAAAGCAATGGCACCAGATGTCGAAGCGCTGCTTGATGGCGCGCAGCAGATCCTCGTACCACTCGATCTTCAGGTCGGGGTGCAAGCCGCCCTGCATGAGAATGCCGGTTCCGCCCAGATCGATGGTCTCCTGGATCTTGTCGAAAATGGCTTCGTTCGGCAAAACGTAGCCTTCGGCGTGACCCATGGGCCGGTAAAATGCGCAGAAGCTGCAATACTCGGTGCAGAAGTTCGTGTAGTTGATATTGCGATCGATGATGTACGTGACGATGTTGTCGGGGTGTAATCGGCGGCGAACGGCATCGGCTGCCATACCGGCGCCGATCAGGTCGTCACTGCGGAACAGATCGATGGCCTGCTGCCGGGTCATCATACGGTCACTACCTCCGATCGCGAAATGGATGTCTCGACATACCGCGCAGGCGGCAACTCCGAGGCAGCCTTGAGGAATGTCCCCATCCCCCTATATTCAGTTTCGCCCAATTCCAATACCAGGTTTTCGGTCAGATACTGTCGCGCCAGCCGGGTGGAGATGCCACGCTGCGCATGTTCCCGAGCGATGATGTCGCCCAGATGCTCCAGGCCGAAGCGGCACGACCCTACGAAGGCTGCTTCGTAATCGGGCGTATGCACCTGGGGACGTCCCGCCCAGACGGCGAAAACCATAGGCAGGCCGGACATTCGGGTCCACTCCTCCCCCAGGTCGATCACACCCAGGCCCTGGGCGCGCAACTCATCCGGGTCGAGGACGAGGGCGGAATCCCCGATAATCAGGCTGGCGTCGGCGGCCTCGAGCATGGGACGGAGGCGCGGGGGCATGGAGATCAGTTCAGGGTTGACTCCGTACCCGTTCGCCAGAATGAGGCGGGACAACATTACCGAGGTCCGGGAACTGGAGTCGACTGCAAGGACGCGGATCTGGTGGAAAGGGACCTTGGAGATCAAGAGGATGGTGCGAACAGCCCCGCGCGACGCAATTCCGGTGCCCCTGAATATCGCCAGATCCCGCTCCAGAAGGGTGGCCACCGGGACAATTCCGATATCCGAGCGTCCCTCGAGAACACTGGCGGCGCACTCCGACGGGATATCGAACGTGAGGTCAAAGACACCCTGTTGGGGACCTTCCAGCATCCCCCACACGAGCGGGACGGTGTTGAGGTAACTGACTGCGCAGACTTTTGGCGGGGTGTGGAAGGCGACTCTCAACTTCCTATGATATCAACGACAGAAAGCGAGTCACCAGTCACCGGGCTACTGGATCGGGATCGTCGAAGTCGCCGAGGTCACTCCGGCGTAGGTGACGTAGAGAGGAACTTGAGGACCGCTGTTGACGCTGGGGGACAGCGTGAATTGAACGAGCACCCCACCAGAGGCCGGGCCCACGGAAAAGGCTGAATGATCCAGTCCGCCGACGTTGATCTTGATCGATGTGGGATCGGCGGTCAGGATCGAGTCGGGGAATCCGGAAAGGTACAGTCCGACGATCGTTCCGGCGGCCGCCGGGTGCGAGGAGTCAAGAACTTTGCCGGATCCGCTGAAACCACTCAGCACCACAGGCGGCGGCGGGTTGATTTGCATTAGCACGGGCTGAATGACATCGCCGCTCTGAGTTTGCAGCTGGAGGATCGCCGGGCCCACCGGAAGCCCGGGCGGAACCTGGAACAGAATTTGGCCGTTGGCTGTGGCGAGCACCGTGGCATTCTGACCGCCGACATTCAGCGCAAGCGTTCCAGGCGATGCGGAGAGATTTGGGACGTTCAACAGCGCTGTCGCGCCGGCTGCGGCTCCGGGAGTGAGCGCAGTCGCATCCACGATCGGGGGCACCATCACAACTGCCGGCGCGGCCGGGGGCAGCGTGATCTGGAACGCCTGAGGGGCTTGAACCAGCTCGAGACCGGTAGCCACCGTGATACTGGTCTGTGCCGGGACGGCCGATGGCGAGATGCTGATATTCAGCAAGATCCGGTTCGGGCCGGTAACCCAGATTCGCCGCACGGCAACGTCGCTCGATCCAAAACCGACGACGGTTTGACCATCGAGGAAGTTGGTATTGACCCCATCGATCTCCACCATCGATTCCGAACCGGCGGCTAGTGAGGGTGGCACTATGACGCTGATCGCGGGAGCCGCGTCCGACGAGTCGTACAGATAAGCCGGACCGCCATTCGGCTGCGTGAACAGGGAACTCTGCCCGTCCGCGTTCAGCGCAACCACGTTGGCACGATGTCCGGGAAGCGCCGGTGGCGGAGTCACCAGCAGAGTGCCGTCCGGGTTCTGGCGGAGAATGGTGGCTTGCGCGCCATCGAAGAAGATACGGGTGCTGGCGTCGAAGTTCCCGCCGGCAATCACGGCCGTCCGCCCGCCTTGGTCGTCCGTGGCAGCGGAAACGGACGAGATCATCGGTCCACGGTTTGCAACCAGCAGCAAACTTGCCGGCAGAACATATACGTCGTCCTCGGTGGAGAACAACAGATGCCGCGGACCCGGCGCCCAGGCGATGCCCGGCGCGACATAAAACTGCATGTAAGGGTCTGAATAGTAACGCGCCGACCCCGGACGGACCGAGGCTCCGGAAGCTGCCAAAACGCCGACGTTGAGCCCTGGGGCGATCTGATTCACACCAGGTACCAGACCGATGCCCGTCGCCACGAGGGTAGATCCGGTCCCGGTACCTAGAATCGGGGCAGGGTAGACCGCATTCTGACCGTAGTAACCGTACACGGTTATAGAAGACAAGGCCGGAGCCGTTCTGCTTTGGACGTCGAAGTTGATGGAGTCCTTGGTCTCGCCTGCGCTCACAGAGACAGTGATGGCTGAGTTGGGATCGCGAGTGCCAGGGTAGAACTGAGTCGTGAAGTACCCCGTCATCGGAATGGGGTCGCCGTTATTGTCCTGGGGCGGCTTGATGTTCGCGGGCGTGTTCTCACCGGTATAGGCTGGAGGCAGCGGATGTGTGTAAACGTAGTAGCCTCCAGGCGGGATGCCTTGCAGCGTATAAGTGCCGTCGGGATTCGACAGGGTGCTGATGGACGCACCGTTGGGCGAAATGGCCACCACCGAAGCCATATTGACGCCCGCTCCCCCCATGGTTACCTGTCCGGTCAGAGTGCCGGTCCGGCTCAGGAACGATCCGCTCGGATATAGGATGGAGATCGCCGCCACATCATCATCGGCCAGCGGCTTCGATCGCGTCGTGGCACGGGTGATCTCAGTGGACATCACCGAAGACGTGAGCGTGTGCTGCAGACCGAGTGAATGTCCTATTTCGTGCACCAGCGTACGGAATAGCCGCTCGGCATAGCTGGGGCTGCTATACAGATCGCGGCGCACCTTCACCACTCCACGAGTGATGGGGAAGAACGCTGCACCGTTTGCGGGCGTGACCATCGACCCGACGCTCTGAACACCTCCCAGCGCATTTACGCCTGGGGGAATATCATCGTCGAATACGATGTCAATGCCGGGCGTATTCTGCGGAGTGTTGATGCTGGAGACTCCGCCGAACGCGATGCGCAAATCCGAACTGCCCACATCGTTCCAAGTCTTCGCGGCCAGCCGGATCTGGCTGATCAATCCAGGCATTGTGTCACCCGTTGCGAGCTGGGTGGGCCCTTGGTCGGAAATGAAGTAGTAGACAGTATTGTTCTTGAGCGCGGTGAGATCGTATTTTTCGGGAATCGGAACGTACGGGCCAAAACGGCTGGCGAAGTGAATGTAGTGGTAGTAGCCAGAGGCTGCGGACGACATCACCAGGGCTGTGGCAACCGCCAGGCTCAACCTTCGCACGGTGTCGACCATCTTACTTTCCCACCAGCCCGTAGCTCTGCATCGTGCCCCTGAACGCCGAGAGTGACATGGTGAAACTGGTATCGGATACCGAATGACCCGAACTGTCCACCATCGGTTCCGCGGAGGCGTTGCGGCGCAGTACCGTCTCTCCGCTGGCGTCCACTTTCTCCCTCAGCAGCCCCTGGGAGAGCCCCATTATTTGGGTGAGCCCGGACCGGCTGGTCCACAAGAAAAAGACGTACTCGACATTCTGTTCGAGCGTGGGCGTGCCGGGAAACGTCTGGCGCACGTTGTGCAGACTGCCACCAGGGACGGCGACGTCCATCCGGGCGGCCGGATTACCCTTCCATCGCTCGAGCACCTGAACGGTGTAGTGCGTATAGAGGATACCTCCCCGGCCAGGTGTGCCCCGAAAGCGGGTTTCGTACCCGAGAACCTTCGCGCGAACAACGTCCGTGCTCTTCTCTACCAGGTCCGCCGTGGAGAGGCGTTCCAGCGTCGCGGCTTGCAGGGTGGCGAGAGTACACGCCGCGAGAACGCAGGCAGCCGTAATTCGTGGACGTGACATCTCACGTCGATCTGAGCACGTAAGTGTCCATTGCCGCCAATTGAAAAGATGGATCTTGCAGCGGTCACGCCATTCCAGTACTGTGGTAACCGGACACGGAACTTGGGACAGGCGTCCACAACCGTTACATCTTGCGATGGTGGCGCACCACCAGGATGGGGATATCGAGTTCGTGCCGGACGGCGTCGATGGTTCGCCCGAAAGCCAGATCCTTCAGCCCATGATGTCCGTGCGCCCCCATCACGATCAGGTCGGGGGCGTGTTCCTTGGCCCATTGAACGATTACGGCCCTGGGACTCTTACCCGTGGTGATGGCGAGGTGGGCGTCAATTCCCTGACGGCGAAGCCCACCCACGATAGTCTCGAAGTAGTTCCTCCCCGCCTCGACCTCGGCCGTAGAGGCCAGCGGACCATACAGCTGGCTGGTGACGCCCTCTTCAATGTGAAGCAGGTGCAGTTCGGAGCCATGTGCCTTGGCCAGGGATGCGGCGTGCGCCACCGTATCGCGGTCACCATCGGAATGATCCAGAGGCAGTAAGATTCGGCGGTAGACGGGAGCGGTCCACTCCTCAGGTGGGCCCTCCGGCAGGGCTAGACGGCCCCGCCGCAGCTCGCGGATGGCTCGCGGCAGCACCGGTTCGAACGTGACCCACAACAACAGGGCGGCCAGGAAGAGCAGCACCGGAAACACCAGCACCATCAGCCACATCCGGTATTCTCCGGCGCCTTGGAACCACTCACCGAGCTCCGTGGCGACGAGACGAATATTCAATACGACAATAATCGCGGCGACGACCCAGGCCGAGATCCTCCACCAGATGGAAGTGGCGAAATCGCCCATGCGCTTTCGGTCGCTGGTGAACTGCACCAGTGGTATGACGGCGAACGGCAACTGCAGCGAGAGAATCACCTGGCTGAGCAGGAGCAGGCGGTAGGTGCCTGCATCGCCGGCTAAATAGATGGTCAACGCGGCGGGCACAATGGCCACCATGCGGGTGATGAATCGTCGCAGCCAGGGTCTCATGCGAAGGTTGAGAAAACCTTCCATAATGATTTGACCCGCAAGGGTTCCGGTCAGCGTGGAGGATTGGCCAGAACAGAGCAGCGCCACCGCAAACAGGATGCTTGCGAAGGTGGTGCCCAACAGAGGAGTCAGCAGCAGGTGGGCCTGCTGGATTTCCGTGACTATGATGTTCCGTTGAAAAAAGACCGTTGCCGCCAGGATCAGGATGGAAGCGTTTACGATCATCGCGCCGTTCAAGGCCACTACGGAATCGATCAGGTTATAGCGGCAGGCGCTGCGTTTCTCTTCGTTGCTGGTGCCGATTCTACGGGTCTGAACAAGCGCGGAGTGTAAATAAAGGTTGTGCGGCATTACCGTCGCGCCGAGAATGCCGATGGCGACATACAGGCTATCCCGATCGACGCGAGGGATCAGGCCGGTCATAATCCCCGACAAGGCTGGACGTGCGAACGCGAGTTCCACCAGAAAACAAACAGTAATGATGGTGACCAATGAAAGGACGAAGCTCTCGATGACCCGAATTCCCATGCGGGTAAACCACAACACCAGGAGCGTATCGGCGGCGGTGATGACAACACCCGCCAGCAGTGGGATATGGAACAGCAGGTTGAGCCCGATGGCGGCGCCCAATACCTCGGCCAGGTCGCAGGCTGCAATGGCTATCTCGCACAATATCCAAAGGGACCAGGAGATGAAGTTCGGATAGGACTCCCGGCAGGCCTGCGCCAGGTCCCTCCGGGTTACGATGCCAAGCCGGGCACTCAAGGTTTGGAGCAGGATGGCCATGATGTTCGACATCACCAGAACCCAGATCAGCTTGTAGCCGAACCGGGCGCCGCCTTCCAGGTCGGTGGCCCAGTTGCCCGGGTCCATATATCCGACGCTGATCAGGTAAGCCGGACCGGCGAACGCGAACATCCGCTTCAGCAGGGATGGGGTGGCAGTGTGGACGCTGGAATGGACCTCAGGGAGGGAAGCACCAGCGGACGAAGTAGCCATAATCTATGGTTTTCTTGAGACCCTTAACTATGGTTTACATTAGCACAGTGCGAACCCTAGGGACGTCCTACGGGCGGCTAGACAGCCGTGTTCTTCCCTTCGGCAAAGAACCGCTGGAACTCCAGGGCAATCCGGCCCGCAACCTCGGCCATCGCTGCGGATCTTCGGGATAGCTCGTGTCCGGCACCCGCGATCTCCACCAACTCCGCCTTCGCCGGCACCAGTTCCATAGCAGCACGCAATTCCTGGATCGACCCGAACGGGTCGCGACTGCCGTGTATCCATAAGGATGGTATGCGGATATTGGGAAGATGAGCGGTCCGCAGTTCTGCGGGTTTGCGGGGCGGGTGAAGGGGGTACGACATCAGCAGCAGGCCCGCCACCAAGTCTGGTTGCTCGGCGGCCAGCATGGAGGACTGCCGACCTCCATACGAGTGGCCCCCCAGGTACACAGGTCCGCCGAACTCGACGGCCGCCCGCTCGACAGCATCGCGGAGTCCCTGGCGATCGCGCTCCGGATCGCCGTGCCGTGGAGGCCCGGAGGGTCGCGCCTCGCGGAAGGGCAGATTGATGCGGATCACGTCGATACCAATGGAATGTAGGGCCTGGTCCACGGCGACCAGCAACGGAGCTTCGCGGTTCGATCCCGCGCCATGAGAGAGGATGAGGCAGGAGCCCATTACGCCAGTGTACGCACTCAGAACTGGCTGACGGTGGTGCGGTTTTTAGAGAAGCGCGTAACCGGCCTTCCGGATTTCACGCCTAGATACCGACGTGAGTTTTGTCGCCCATGCCGGTGCTCCATTAGCCGCGCTTGCGTTGGTAGCGACCGTGAGTTCCTTGGCGCAGACGTCCTCCATCGACGGACTGAATGCAGAGCGCATCTTCGGCATCATGCCGAACTTCGCCACCGTCAACGTTCCGACCCCTTCAACCGCCCCCCTCACTCGAAAACAGAAATGGAACCTGGCCTGGAAAGAGTCGATCGATCCGTTCAACCTCGTTAACGCAGCGATCGGCGCGGGCTTCTCCCAGATCGGCGATCAAACTCCGAGCTACGGCAATGGGGGCGCCGCCTTCGCGAAACGCTATGGAGCAGCGCTGGCCGATTTCACCACGCAGAACGTCTTCAGCGCCGGCGTATTGGCGAACCTGTTGCATCAGGATCCGCGCTACTTCCGTAAAGGCCCGGAATATGGCGTTCTGCACAGGGTCGGGTATTCGGTGACCCGGATCGCTGTGGCGCGTCAGGATTCGGGCAAGCAGGCATTCAACACGTCGGGCATCTTTGGAATGATGCTGGGAATTGGGGCTTCGAACCTGTACTATCCGAAATCCAGCGTGAATTGGGAAGTCATGGAGGGACGGATCACCACCAGCCTCACGGGCAGCCTGATTGGAAATCTGACCTCCGAATTCTGGCCCGATCTGCAGCGGTTCTTCCATAAGCATCACGTGCCGCTCACCTGAGGACCGCTCGGGGGCATATGATTACGTTGATGCGATTCCCTCTAGCTCTCCTTGCACTCCTCTCTGTTGTGGCCCTCGTGGCGCTGTCCGGCGGGCGTGGGCCTGAGATTCCGTTCGAACGGAAAACCATCGATCTCGGTATCAGCGAGACTTGCGCGATCGGCGATTTCAACCACGACGGCCGTCTCGATATCTTCTCCGGGAATTCCTGGTACGAAAATCCGACCTGGAAGAAACACACGGTCCGCGATCTGAAGGAATACGGCACGTACCTGGCCTCGCTGACCGATCTCGCCCTCGACGTGGACGGCGATGGCAACACCGACATTGTCAGCGCCGGCTGGCACCCCAAGCAGGTCTGGTGGTCGCGCAATCCCGGCAAAGACGGAATGATGTGGAAAGACCAGGTGATCGACGAAGGCTACAATGTCGAGTTCGCATTCCTGGTGGATCTGGATAACGACGGGAAGGCGCGTGAGGTGCTGCCGCAGTTCGGCCAAATCGCCGCGCCGACAGTTTGGTACGAACCCAAGGCCGGGACGTTCGAGAAGCACATTGTCAGCCCTGGCAGCTACGGGCACGGTATCGGCGCGGGCGATGTGAATGGCGACGGCCGCACTGACATCGTGACACCGAAGGGGTGGCTGGAGGCGCCTGCCAACCCGCGTCAGCCCGATTGGAAATTGCATTCGGAGTTCACATTGGGCGATACCAGCTTCATCTACGTGCTCGACATCAATGAAGACGGGCTTCCGGACCTGCTGACCGGAATGGCCCACAATTACGGCTTGTTCTGGATGGAGCAGCGTCCCGACCACACCTGGGTAAAGCACATGATTGACGACTCATGGTCGCAGCCGCATGCCATTACGCTGGTGGACCTGAATGGCGACGGGAAGAAAGAGGTCCTTACCGGTAAGCGTTTCATGGCCCACGACGGCCATGATCCAGGAGAGACGTGAGCCGCTCGGCATTTACTGGTACGAGTACAAGAAATCGGCCGACGGCAAGACGGTGGACTGGCACCGGCACATTATCGACTACGGCGGTCGCGCCGGCGGCGGAATGCATATTCCCGTTGCGGACTTGGACGGCGACGGTGATCTCGACTTTGCCGTGGGCGGGAAGAGCGGCCTGTTCCTGTTCGAGAATCTGACCAATTCGCCCAAGCGCGTCCGATAACGGTGGTGAGTTCCGATATATCCGATCTGGCCCGCCGCGCAAAGCGCTTCAGCAAAGAACTGGAACGGGTTAAGCGAGCCCATCGGTCCACCGAATTCGAATGGTACCCCTATAACACGCTGGCGGTGTTTCCGGTCCTGGAATCGATGCTGCGGGAGGAACGGCGGGACGTGTTGGGGCTGGCGGGCGCGGGCCGTGTGCTCGACATCGGCTGCGGTGACGGAGACCTGTCGTTTTTTCTCGGATCGCTCGGCTGCGACGTCACCGCGATCGAGAATCCCGGGACGAACTTCAACGGGGCGAAGGCATTCGAGACCGTGCGGGCGGCCTTGGGCTCGACGGCCGAACTCCGATTCCAGGATCTCGACACCGGATTCGGTCTGGAGGGACGTACCTACGGACTCGCCTTCTGCCTCGGTCTGCTCTATCACCTCAAGAATCCCTATGGATTTCTGGAAACGCTGGCGCGACACGCGCGGCACTGTGTCTTGAGCACCCGGATCGCGCAAGTCACGGTGAAGGGCACTCCTGTGGAAACCGAGCCGCTCGCGTACCTGGTGAGCCCCGAGGAGACCAACAATGACGCGACCAATTACTGGATCTTCTCCGATGCCGGGTTGCGTCGTATCCTCGACCGAACGGGTTGGGAGGTGTGCGACTTCGTCGCCACCGGGGTCCAGCGGGGCGCTGATCCAGCCCGGCCCGATCGCGACCAGCGCATTTTCTGCATGCTGAGAAGCAGACTGCCCGATCCATGGCTGGATGCCGATCTCGACGGGGGATGGCACGCCATGGAGCAGGGAAGCTGGCGGTGGACGGAGCGGGTTTTTCGCGTGCGTCTGCCGTTGCCTCAGAACGCCGCACCGGTACTCCGACTTCGTTTCCGGAACCCGCTAGGGCCGGTTCGCTTGAGGGCTGCGGTGGGGCCGGTTCAGTTGCCTTGGGCGGAGTACCAGACCAGCGGTGAGCAGAGCTACGAGCAGTCCGTTTCGGTGGACCTGGAACGGAGCCACGTGCCCGTCACTTTTGAACTCGACCGCGCCACAGGTCCCTCGGAGTCCGACCGGCGGGAATTAGGAGTGCAGGTGGTGTTCTGGGGGCTCGACGGCCCCACGCCCGAGTCACTGCGACCGATCCGCGTTTGAGTCAGCACCGGCAACGTGGGTCCTGATAACATAGAACTTTGCTCCATGAAGGCCTTGTTTGAGGTAATGCAGCCGGGCGACCCCGACTGGGCGCTCGCTGAGTCCATCGATGCTGTGCGCCTGCCGCGGCACATTGCAATCATCATGGACGGCAATGGCCGCTGGGCGCGTAAGCGCAGCCTGCCGCGAATCGCCGGGCATCGTGCGGGCGTCGAGCCGGTTCGCATCACCGTGGAAACCTGCGCCCGCCTCGGAATCGAGGCCCTCACGCTGTACGCTTTCTCCGTGGAGAACTGGAAGCGGCCGCGGGGCGAAGTGGACACCTTGTGGCGTCTGCTGCGCTTCTACCTCCGGCGCGAGGTTCCGGAGTTGATGAAGAACAACATCCGGTTCAATGCGCTTGGGCGTCTGGAGGTCCTTTCGGACCAGGTTCGCCGCGAGTTGGATGAGGCGCGCCGGATTACGTCCCACAATTCCGGGCTTCGTGTGAATCTCGCCATCAACTACGGGGGCCGGACGGAGTTGGTGGACGCGATGAACGGCATTCTGGAAGACGCGCGCCGCACGGGCCGTCTGGACGGCTTGAGCGTGACCGAGGACATGGTGCAGTCCCACCTCTACACGGCGGGACTTCCCGATCCGGATCTCCTCATCCGCACCTCGGGCGAAATGCGGATCAGCAATTTCCTGCTCTGGCAAATTGCCTACGCCGAACTCTACGTGACGGACACCCTCTGGCCCGACTTCGGCCGCAAAGACCTGTTGAAGGCCGTGCTGGCCTACCAGGGAAGGGACCGGCGTTTTGGCGGCCTCAGCGGTGCGGCTCCGGACGGTCCTGGCGCGGATGAGCCTTTAGCGGAAGCTCTTGGCGTATCGGTTCGATGAAGCGCATTGCGACCGCGCTGGTACTGATCCCCATCATCATCTACTGCATTGTCTGGGCGCCCCTGCCGGCGTTCGCCGTCGTTCTCACCATCATCGCCACTCTCTGTTTCATCGAGTACGATGCGATTGTAGCCGCCCACGGAATCTCGAAATCCTCCTGGCTTGGATTCGCGTCCGGACTGATCGTTCTGCTGGTGCCCGGTGTTGGGGTGGGAATCGTAACCGCGATCGCGCTGGCCGCTATGGCGCTCGCTCTGCGGTCAGAGGACCTGCGAGGCGAGCTGGTGCGCGCGGGCGCATCGGTACTGGGTATTGTCTACATTTTCGGAAGCTGGCGCTGCGCGCTGGAGTTGCGCTTACTGAGTCCGTACTGGCTGCTGATCGCTATCGCCTTGAACTGGGCCGGCGACAGCGCCGCGATGTACGTCGGAAAAGCATTCGGGCGTCACAAACTGGCTCCGGTGATCAGTCCCGGAAAGACCTGGGAAGGATCGGCGGCGTCGGTGGTGGGATCAGTGCTTTTCGCATTGGCGGTCGCGTATTTCGCGCTGCCGGGCACGGCTCTCTGGCTGGTGGCGGTGGTGGCCGTACTCGCCAATATTGCCGGACAAATCGGGGACCTGTGCGAGTCGGTGCTCAAACGCGGCGCGGGCATGAAGGACAGCGGCACGATGCTGCCGGGCCACGGCGGCTGGCTGGACCGCGTAGATAGCACCCTGTTTGCGGTGCCGGTGGCTTACGGTTTGCTGTTGCTGGCCGGCATGGCCAAAGTGCTATAGGCCGAACACGTATAGCGCGCGATCCACGGCAACGGCGATATGTTGCCGGCCGTCGATGGAGAACGACACGGGATTCGCGGCGATAGCGCCGCCGCCTTGAAAATCCCACAGCGGCTTTCCGGTGGCGGCGTCGAGCGCATAGAAGTTCCCCTCATCGGTTCCGCTGAATACCAGTCCCCCAGCTGTAGCCAGGACGCCCGCCCACGGCGGCGAGTGCAGCTTGAACTCCCATTTCAGTTGGCCAGTAACTGGATCGAGCGCTCGCAGGGCGCCCCACGCATCTCTCGGCGGGTTCTCCTGCTCGCCCCCACCCGCGAAAAACGTCCCCGGCTTATACTCAGCTTCGCGTTTGAAGTATTTCGCTCCCACCTCTCGCGTGGCGACGTAGAACAGGTTTGTTGCGGGACTGTACGCGGGGCTGGCCCAGACGGTAGCACCATTGAGATTCGGATACACCAGCGTGCCCTCTTCGCTCGGCTCCGTACCGGGGATGGTCAGGGGACGGCCCCGATCGTCGAGTCCGCGCGCCCAGGTCTGCCTGGCGTACGGACGCCCGGCGATGAACTCGCCCGTGGTGCGATCGAGAACGTAGTAGAAGGCATTCCGATTCGCCACCGCGACGAGTTTGCGAGTGGCTCCCCGCACTGCGGCTTCGAACAGCACCGGCACGTGCGTCGAATCCCAATCGTGAGTGTCGTGCGGGGTGAATTGGAAATGCCACCGCAATGCACCGGTGTTGCCGTCCAGCGCAACTAGCGAGCACGTGTACAGGTTGTCTCCGGGGCGTGGATCGCCGTTCCAGTCGGGTCCGGGATTGCCGACGCCCCAATAGACCAGGTTGAGGTCGGGGTCGTACGATCCCGTAACCCACGTCGAGCCGCCACCGGTCTGCCAGGCGTCGGTCTCCCAGGTTTCGTGTCCAGGTTCGCCGGGGCCCGGTATCGTGTAGAACCGCCACGCACGTTTTCCGGATCGCGCATCGTAGGCGTCCACAAATCCCCGGATTCCGGCTTCGCCCCCGCTCACGCCCACCAATATCTTGCCGCGGATCGCCAGCGGAGCAAGCGTCATACTGTATCCCGGCTTGTAGTTCTCGACGCGGGTGGACCACCGCTCGATGCCGCTCTTGATGTCGAGCGCGACCAGGTAGCAGTCCAGCGTTGCGACGAATAGCCTGTCGTCGAGGATGGCCGGACCGCGGTTCACACGTCCGAATCCAATGGACTGGTAGTCGGAAGGAATGGGACGCTTCCACTTCCACAATTCGCGGCCCGTGCCGAGGTCCAAGGCGGCAGCAGTGTTGGGTCCGGTCACATACATCACGCCGTCGGCGATGATGGGCGACACTTCGGTCCGCGAATCCGGAAATTGGCGAACCCATTTGACCTTGAGCGATGCCACATTGGCGGGCGTGATATCGGTGAGCGGCGAATAGCGGTGACCCTGGTAGTTGCCCGAATAGGTCAGCCAGTTACCCGGGTCCTTCGACGCCGCTGCGATACGGTCGTAGGTCACTTGGCCGAAAGCGGCGGAACAGAGCAGGGGAAAGATCCACTTGTTCATGGGCGTCCTTTCGAACTGGCGAGAAAGGCGACGATGTCATCGACGTCGCCGGGCGGCAATCGGTCGTAGGCAGGCATCGCGCTGGCGTCCGTGGGTTTCTTCAGCGATTTCAGGCCTGATTTGCGAACACTGTGATAGCGGCCCGCGGAGTCTTTGAGTTGAATGCTGAAGGTATCTTCGTTGCAGATGATCCCGCGGATGACGGCACCGCCGGCGGTTTCCAATTCGGCAACCGGGAAATCGTCGGGGATGAAAGCGGCGGGGCGGAGCAGGGCCTCGCGGAGATGGGTGGCGCTCCGCCGCGCGCCGATGGACGTGAGTTCGGGGCCGTAGGCGCGGCCTTCTCCGTTCATGATGTGGCATCCGGGACAGCCGCGCGCACGGTACTGCGATGCGCCGCGAGCAGGATCGCCGGGAACCGTCTCGGGCGGCAGGACCCCGAGTGATCGCACAAATGCGGCGACGCTCGCCACCTCGCGTTCCGAGAGTTGCCAGGCTCCTGGCATCTCGGCTCCGTTGCCGTCCGCGATCAACTTTCGGAGCGTTGCGTCGTCCGGTGCTTTGGCGAGAGTGGGGCGGTTCAGTGCTGGACCCCGTCCGCCCGTGCCGGTCTGGCCATGGCAGAGCGCGCACTGAGATTCGAACAGGCGCTTCCCGAGAGCAACATCGGGCTTCGGGGATGGAGTTTGGGCGATGCAGAATCCGGCCATGGTAAAGACAGGAGCCCAGCGGAACATGTCCGTCTATCTTACACGCGATATTGTGTGGATGCACTCTCGCTCGTGCGCATCGGTGGCACGTTCTACAGTAGAAGTATGGAGCGTGTCCGTGCCGAGGACCTGGTTGGCGCCGAATGGGCCGAATGGTACCGCCTGGCGCCAGAGGAGCGCTTCCATGAATCGATGAAGCTGTGGGACACCTACCTCGCTTTAGGAGGGTCGCTTGACCCGGAGCCCGATACTCAGAGCCCTTTCTTCGATCCGGACGAGTGGCGTGAAAACGCTTCTCATGGGAGGGCAGGCGTGCGTGTTCTACGGCGCGGCGGAGTTTAGCCGCGACCTCGATCTGTTGGTTCTCGCGGACCCGCGCAGCCTCAGCCTTTTGCGTACTGCACTGGACAGCATGGACGCTGAGGCGATCGCGGTCCCTCCCCTGGAGGCGGTTTTTCTCCGGCGTGGGCACGCGGCGCACTTCCGATGCCGCCGCCAGGATGTTGCCGGACTGCGGATTGATGTAATGTCCACGCTTCGAGGCGTCGATGATTTCGAGCGGCTTTGGTCCAGGCGCACTACGATCCTCGTCGATGATACCGAGGTCGATCTGCTCGCGGTCGAGGACCTGGTGCGGGCGAAGAAGACTCAACAAGACAAAGATTGGCCGATGATCCGGTGCCTGCTGGAACGCGAGTATTTCGCGCTTCCATCCCATCCGGCAGTTGAACGGATCGAGTTCCTCCTGAACGAACTCCGGACCCCGTCGTTGCTCCAATCGCTCGCAAAGCAGTATCCCGAGGCTGCGGGTCGGATCGCTCCCAGTCGTCGGGCTGTGGATCGTGCGTTGCACGGTTCAGAAGATGAGGTTTCGTTGGCGATCTCCACCGAGGAGTCCATCGAACGTGAGAACGACCGCGCCTACTGGGAGCCGCTCAGGCAGGAACTCGAACATCTGAGGCGATCTCGAACCCGTCCCGATTCCTGACCCACCGTCCGGTGTATACTGGGCCAGTTTCCGATTCCTGGAGCCATCATGACCGAACACCTGCCCGGACGACGTGATTTCTTCAAAGCTGCCGGAGCGGCCGGACTCATTCTGAACGCCGCTCAGCAGGCCTCCGCGCTGCCCCTCACCGAGAAGGACAAGCTGGCGCGCATTGCCTCGAACACCTGGCCGATGCGGTATCTCTTCAAAAGCCGCACGAGCGGGCGTAGACCCAACCCGCAGGCCGATGCCATGAAGAAGAAGTATGGCGAGATCACGATGCTCGATTTCCCGCAGTTCACGCGGGACACCTTCCCGGGTGTCACCCACATGGATCTATGGTCCGGAGTGTTCGGCGACGTGAGCGATGACAGCATGTACGCACAGAGCCAGGTCACCTTCAACGGCAACACGCGTACGATGTACGAATTCGATCCGTCCACGCCCTCCATCGAAGAAATGGCTCGAGAAACTTGCGGGAAAGATGGCGGCCACCGGGGTCAAATGCCACCACGTCTCCAATAACGCCCCGCGTGATATCTGCGACCTCGACCCGGAGAAACGGCGCGCGGGAATTGCCGTCGCGAAGAAGTGGTTCGACGGCGCGGCTGTGCTGGGCGCGAAGACGATGCGCGTCAACACCGGCGGTCCAAGAATCGCCCCGCCTCCGCTGGCTACCGCTGATTATCCGAAGAACGACGAAATCGTGAAGTACCTGTCGAATGCCATCGAGTCATTCAAGGAAATGGCGGATTACGGCGGGGGCGTCGGCGTCAAGGTCACCATCGAGAATCACTGGGGACTGAGTGCCAATCCGACGAACGTGCAGATTATTCTGGACGAAGTGAATCACCCGTTCTGCGAGGCATCACCCGATTTCTGCAATTGGGAGCACGAGTACCTGCTGTATCACGGCCTGCAGGCGCTGGCGCCTTACGCGCACTCCACTGTGCACGCGAAATATTGGAACCGGTGGAAAGAAAACGACATTCAGCGCTCGGTGCGGATTATGACTAACGCGCGGTTCATGGGCATCTTCGCGCTCGAATACGAAGACGGCCCCTGGGACGGCGTCGAAGGCGCCAAGTATGTTTACAAGGAAGTGATGGCCGCGCTCTGAGCGCCGCTACCAGGTGACGCCGCGGGCGCGTAGTTCCCGCTCCACCTGTTGCTGGCTCTGAAATCGGACTGCGTCCATCCCACACTGGCACGCGCCTTCCACATAGGCGGCGACATCGTCAGTAAAGAAGCATTCGCCAGGGCGGCAGCCGGCTTTCGCGATAGCGGTTTCGTAAATGATGGGGGACGGCTTCATCGCCCCCACCTCGTTTGACAGCACTCGCCGCTCGAACAGCCGCAAAATCGGATAGTTCGCTTCCAGCATGTCGAAGTGGATCTTGTTCGTGTTCGAGAGCAGCACCAGCGGATACCGCTTACCCAGGGCTGCAACCCAATCTTCGGAAACGAGCGTCTCGGGAAGGAAGATGCTGAACCAGATATCGCAGAACTCTTCGTAGGACATCTGGAGATCGAGAATCCCGCACAACTCGTCAACGAACGCGCGCTCGCCCACTTGGCCGCTTTCGAACCGGACCACCAGGTCGGTGGCGCCGATCCTCTTGGGGATCTCGGCCGCCGGATACCGGCAACGTGCTTCCATGGCGGCGTATCCGCGCTTGAAATCGAACGGCACGATGGTGTTTCCAAGGTCGAAAATGATGGCTTTGATCATGGATCGATCTTTTATCGTAGCTGGTGCCCGCATGTGCGGTAAAATAGTGGATTGTCAGGCTCCGGGCTCCGTGCAATGGGCGGTCGCAAACCCCGCCAGGTCCGGAAGGAAGCAACGGTAGCGGTTTAGCTTGTGTGCCGCGGATCACCCGGGGTCTGGCATTTGTTGACGGCAGTCCTTCTTTCATCCCCTCATGTATCAAGTCATTGCCCGTAAGTACCGGCCGCAGGACTTTTCGGAGCTGGTGGGACAGGAACACGTTCGGACGACCCTGGCCAATGCCATCGGGCAGTCCCGGATCGCGCACGGCTACATCTTCTCCGGCCAGCGCGGTACCGGGAAGACGACGGTGGCCCGCATTCTGGCCCGCTGCCTGAACTGCATTGAAGGACCCACCAGTCATCCCTGCGGCAAGTGCGCCAGTTGCATCGAAATCAGCGGCGGCAATGCTCCCGACGTGATTGAGATCGATGCGGCGTCCAACCGCGGCATCAACGAAATGCGCGAATTGCGGGAGAACGTCCGCTACCGCCCGGCGCGCGACCGCTACAAAGTCTTCATCATCGACGAAGCGCACCAGATTACCAGTGAAGCCTTCAATGCTCTGCTGAAGACACTCGAAGAGCCGCCTGAGTGGGTCGTGTTTGTCCTGTGCACCACGGAAACGCACAAGATCCCCACTACGATCGCCTCGCGTTGCCAGCAGTTCAGCTTCCGGTCGGTGGACTTCCAGGAACTGACTGCCCGCATGCGGTGGATCTGCGAGCAGGAAGGCGTCGAGACCGACGATGAAACGCTGGCGGTGCTGGCGCAGGCGGGGGAGGGAAGTGTCCGCGATTCCCTTTCGGCTCTCGATCAGGCCATCGCCTGCTGCGGTTCGAAGCTGAGCGCCAGCGAAGTGCGGCAATTGCTCGGCATGTTCTCTCTCGCCTCGCTCGAGATGGTCGCCGAAGCGCTGAAGAACGGCGATTCGAACGCGATGCTCGGCGTGGTTCAGGAGCTCGAACGCAACGGGCACAACCTGCAGCATTACTGCCGCGAATTGGCGCGGTATTTCCGCAATCTGCTGGTGGTGAAGATCGCCGGGAAGAACACGCGTCTGGTGGCGGCCTCGACGCAGGAACAGGAACAGATGGAACAGGCCGGACGCCCGTTCTCGGAAGAGGATTTGACCCGCTACCTTCAGATCACTCTCGATCTATTCAAGGATCTGCAGTTCTCGTTGCAACCCCGTCTGCACATCGAATTGGGGCTGTTGCGCCTGGTGCAGGCCGGAAAGCTCATGTCCATCGAAGAGGCACTGGCGCGAGTGGCTCCCGGAGGCTCGTCCGCCCCGATCGCACCGCCCAAGGCCGGGCCACCACAGCCGCCTCCGCCGCCCCAGCGATCGGGACCGTCTCCTTTTGCCCGGGACACCGCGAAAAAGGTCTACACTCCCGCGCCGTCACCGGCAAGTCGCGCGGCGGAACCCGCGATGGCGGTGCGTGAACCCGTTACTCCGCGCCCGCCAACGCCCGTGCCGGCGGCGGACCCCGGCAGTATCGATTGGCGAAGCGCCTTACACGCTGCTCTGTTGACCCGGGAACTGACCCATTCGGCCGATGCCATCGAGCACGCCGAACTGGTTTTCACCGGCACCGAATTGATCTTCACTACCAGCCGGTTATACGGGATGGCCATTCGGGGCGAGTCCGAAATCCCGAAGATCGTGCAGCAAATCGCCGGACGCCCTGTTAAGATCACCGTGAAGCAGGGGGATGTGTCGGCGGGGCCGTCGTTAAACCCGCCCGCGCCAAAAGATGACGCCGAACTCACTGAGCGAGCCCTGTCCCATCCGGAGGTGCAGCGTTTTCGTGAGTTATTCCCGGATGCCCATATCCGGGACGTGCGAAACTTAAAGGACTGATATGAAGCTACCCGGCAACATGCAATCGATGATGAAACAGGCGCAGCAGATGCAGCAGAAGTTGCAGGAGGAGATCGCTCTCATCCGGGTTGAAGCATCTGCCGGCGGCGGCATGGTTACAGTGAAGATGGACGGCCACAAGAACTGCCTCGGCGTGACGATCGATCCGGAAGTGGCGGGCGATGTCGAAATGCTGCAGGACATGGTGATGGCCGCCTTTAACGAAGCGGCCAAGAAAGTTGACCAGGAATCTCAGTCGAAGATGGGTGGGATGCTGGGTGGACTTGGACTGCCTCCCGGATTGTTCTAGTCGCCGGCCGTCCGTCGCATGCCTGACTTTGCCGAACCATTAGCCCGATTGATACAGGAGTTCAAGCGACTTCCCGGCATTGGCCAGAAGTCAGCTCAACGCATGGCTTTCTACGTCCTGCGCATCCAGCGGGAGGATGCCGAGCGGTTGGCGCAAGCCGTGCTGGACGTCAAGGACAAGTTGGGTTTGTGCGCGAACTGCAGTAACATCAGCGATTCCGAACTGTGCCCGTTTTGCAGCGATCCCAATCGGGACAGGACCGTGATTTGCGTGGTCGAAGAGCCGCACAACATCCTGCCCATCGAGACCACCCGCCAGTTTTCCGGTGTGTACCACGTGCTCCACGGGTCGATTTCACCGCTCCGGGGTGTGGGGCCGGAGCAGTTGCGGATCAAGGGGCTGCTGATGCGGCTCGAATCCGGCGACGTTCAGGAGATCATTTTAGCGACGAATCCCACCGTGGAAGGCGAAGCGACCGCGGTCTACCTCTCGCGCCTGCTGAGGCCGCTGGGCGTTCGGACGACTCGCATCGCCATGGGAATACCGGTGGGCAGCGATCTCGAATTCGCCGACGAAGTGACTATGACGAAGTCCCTCGAGAACCGCCGGGAGATGTAAGGTGCGGTACTACCGCAGGTCGTGGATCCCGCCCTTCCTTCGGGTGTTATTGATCGAAAGCGGTTCGCGATCACTGCTCGACAAACTCATTCCCATCATCTATCGGGACTATGGCGCCCAGGTACCCATCGACGTGGTCACGTGCTACGCGGGCGCCCCCAAAACCTTGAATCTCGAGACCGGCAAGGTGTTCTGGATTCCCGATTACGGTCCCGAAGAGCGGGAGCGGCTTCTGGCGGAACTGCTGGAGCGCCAGTACTCCATCGTCGGAGTGATCTGTTCCGCTGAGCCCGTGATGACCAAGTGGAAGTGGTGGCTGGTTTACAAAATCCCCGCCAAAGTTTTCATCTTGAATGAGAATGGCGACTACTTCTGGGTGCACCTGGCTAACTGGCGGATCATTCTCCATTTCGTTCTCTTTCGGGCCGGAATGACGGAGGCGGGTGCGGTCTACACGCTTGCGCGGATGCTGTTGTTTCCATTCACGCTGGCCTACCTGGTGGCGTTCGCCGGATGGGTGCACCTGAAACGTCGCCTGCGGTTGGCGCTGGCGCGATAGAATGCCGCAGCGGACTACCGGCGCTAGGAAATCATGAGCGGAATAACCGCCAATTGTACGAATTTTCCCGGTTGGAAGGCCTTATTATTCGTTCGATGGGGGCACGGTGCGTTTCATCGTTTTGAACCGTGGGGTGGGCAACATGGCGTCTACTCCGTCGGGCCGGGAAGCCTTGCATGCCCCTGCCGCGGCGTGCTAGTCTCACGGAATCGCAGCCTGTTGCGAAGAACTGGACGGAACCAATGAAACGAATACTGCTCGGAGTGGTGTGGGCGGCCCTCGCGTCCACGCTTGTCGCGCAACAACCCCCCAAAACGAACCTCAAGGTTGGGGACACTGCGCCCGATTTCTCGCTCCCTTCCACCGCGGGCAAGGAACCCGTCAAGCTTTCGGATTTTCGCGGCAAGAAGATGGTAGTGCTCAACTTCTTCCCCGCCGCGTTCACCGGTGGTTGAACGAAGGAACTCACTGCCTACCAGTCTGGTATTGGCAAATTCGACGCAATGGATACCCAGGTGCTCGCGGTGAGCACGGATTTTATCGCCACCCTTTCGCACTGGGCGAAAGAACTGAATGCGAGTTATCCACTCCTCAGCGATCATGATGGCGCCGTGGCCGCCAAGTACGGTGTTCTGATCCCCGAGCGGCGGATCGCGAATCGGGCTACGTTCGTGATCGACACGGAGGGAAAGATTGTCGAGATCGTGGAGGGCTGCGGCTGCGATCGACCCCACGGGCGCCGAAACGGCGTGTTCGCGTGTGCGGAAGAAGTAAACGTTTAAGAAAGCGGCGGACTCCTCCGCCGCTACTTGCCCCAATTCGGCTACACTTCCGTGTAGTGTCATTCCCGAAAACAGGAAGCCCTGCTCCCGCAGTTGTGGTAATGCTTGCGTAACTCATAGTAAAATCGAATCAATTACATTCGGATTCGGGTGGTTAACAACGTGCAACGCAATATGGGGAAGTTGTGTAGTCACCCGAGGTCAACAAGTTTGGCGGGAGACCGGCGTTGAGGGAACTGAAGGACCAGCTCATCAGTGCGCTGCTCGTGATCGTCACGGTTGCGGCTGTAATTTCGGCTGGCATCAACTTTCAGCAACAGCGGCGTTTTCACCTGCCCGACGACGGCGTTACCTGGGTGGATCGCGGCCACGCTGTCCGAGCCGTATACATTGAAAACGACAGCGGCGCGGCTCGCGCCGGATTGCGTGTCGGCGATGTCCTGATATCCATTGGCGGCCGCCGGATTGAGCGGGCCGCCGAGGCCACTCAGATCCTGGTGAATGTCCACGCCTGGAGCACCGTCGAGTACGAGGTGGAACGGGACAATGTGAAGCTGCAGGCCGGTGACCGGAAAAACATCCGTTTCATGGCCAAGGTGATCATCCAGGAGCGCACTACCGACACTGCGGTGTTCTATCAGTACGCGGTGGGCGCCGCGTATCTCCTGATCGGTCTGTTCGTCTACTTTCGGCGGGGGAACGCTCCCAAGGCACTGCACTTCTACGTGCTCTGCCTTACGTCCTTCATCCTCTCTTGCTTCCATTACACCGGAAAGCTGAACGGTTTCGACCAGGTGATGTACTTTGGCAACATCGCCGCCGGGTTGTTGGCCCCCACCATCTTTCTGCATTTCTGCCTGACGTTCCCGGAACGGAGAGGGTGGCTTTCCGGTAGGGGGCGCATCTTTGTCATCTACCTTCCAGCCTTAGCGATTGGGGTCTGCTATGTGGGCTTCGCCTGGGGCGTGTTGCGTGCTGCGTCCCCATTGATTGAAGTGGTCTGGACGCTGGACCGCCTCTGGATGCTCTACCTCGTAGTCGTGTACCTGCTCGGGGCGATGGTTCTGTGGATTCAGTTCCTGAAATCCGAGGATCCGATCATCCGGCGCCAATTGGTCTGGCTGCGGAACGGCGCGGTGTTCGGCGTGTTGCCGGTGGCCATTTTCTATGTGCTGCCCTACGTGTTCGGGGTGGTGCCGAACCACTACATGAAGATGGCGGTGTTATCGCTTCCGCTGGTCCCGCTGACGTGGGCGTACGCGATTCTCCGCTACCGCCTCATGGACGTGGACGTCATCTTCCAGCAGGGATACGCTTACACGCTGGCGACCCTGGCCGTATTGGGCATTTTCTATGGCGTGATCTTCTCGGTGACGAAGCCCAGCGAATTGAGCGGGACGGCGATGGTGGCCCTGCTACTCATCGCCACCTTCGTGTTTCAGCCGATTCGGGCCTGGATCCAGGAGATGCTGGACCGGTATGTCTTCTACCGCGATCAGTATGACTACCGGCGGACCCTGATCGAATTCGCGCGCGAACTCGGTTCGCAGACCGACCTGGATCCGATGTTGCGGTCGGTGGCCGATCGCCTGGTGCGCACGCTCTCCATTCAGCATGTCGCCTTTTTCCTGTCCGACGAACACGAGAGCGCTTTCCACCTGGAGTTCTCGACGTGCAAGGTGAACGCCGGGCCTGAAACCCTCGATCTGAGTTTCCTTTCGTCTCAATTGGATCGTCCCTACGTGTTCTTCGAGCGCACCCGGCACGTGTTGGACGCGATCTCGCACAATTGGCCGGCCTCGGTGCGGAGGACGATTGCCGACCTGGACCTCACCTACTACGTTCCTTGTACCGTGCGGGGGCGAACCATCGCCTACCTTGGCGTGAGCCGCACCGATAAGGACGACTTCCTTTCGAGCGACGACATTGAACTGGTTTGTACGTTGGCGGGGTATGTCGGCATCGCTGTGGAGAACGCGCGTCTGTACCGGTCATTGCAGCGCAAGGTGGAAGAGTACGAGCGGCTGAAGGAGTTCAGCGAGAACATCGTGGAGTCCATCAACGTCGGAATTCTGGCCGCCGATCTCGACGACCGGGTGGAGAGCTGGAACACGCAGATCGAACGTTTGACGGGTATCGCACGCGAGTATGCCGTGGGCCGGCGGCTGTCGGAGCTGTTCCCGGGCGATCTGTTCCAGAAGTTCAACGAGGTCCGCGGCGATACGGGCGTCCACAATATCTACAAGTTCGTGTTGAAGCCTCAACGTGGAAGGCGGTTGAGAACGGCCACGCGGCGGCGCCGGCACGGGAGACGATCCTCAATCTGGCCATCGCGCCGCTGGTGTCCAAGGATTACCGCCAGATCGGGCGGTTGATCATCTTTGACGACATCACTGACCGGTCCGAACTCGAGAGCCGCCTGGTGCAAGCCGACAAACTGAGTTCCATCGGCTTGTTGGCGGCCGGCGTCGCCCATGAGGTCAACACGCCGCTGGCGGTTATTTCCACATACGCGCAGATGTTGGCCAAGCAGGTGAGCGGCGACGAGCAGAAATCGAAACTGCTCGAGAAGATCGCCAAGCAGACCTTCCGGGCCAGCGAGATTGTCAATTCACTGCTGAACTTCTCGCGCACTTCCTCCACGGAATTTGTGGACGTCGAGATCAACCGGATCATCCGCGAAACGGTCAGCCTGATCGAGCACCAGTTGCAGAAGGCCTCCGTGCGAGTGGAGTTCTCGCTGGACGATTCGCTCCCGAAGCTGAAGGGAAACGCCGGAAAGCTGCAACAGGTCTTATTGAATCTGTTCCTCAATGCACGGGATGCCATGCCTGAGGGGGGCATTCTGGCTGTCCGAACCTGGGCTTCCGGAACCTCTGTGTTCACCGAGATCGCGGATAGCGGGATGGGGATCGCGCCGGAACATCTGGCGCGCATTTATGACCCGTTCTTCACCACCAAGGCTCCCAAGAAAGGCACCGGGTTGGGATTGTCGGTGACCTACGGTATCGTGCGCGAACACGGCGGCACGATGGAAGTGCAGAGCCAGGTAGGGAGTGGAACCCGCTTCACCATTGAGTTGCCCCTGGTTCGAAAGCCCGAATCCTCGACCCGCAAGACGCCTGGACCTTCTGTGGCGTTGGTTACGTCACAATAGTCACAGGACATGTCAGACCGATTTCCGCCTGAAGAATCGCTCCCGGAGGCTGCCAAGGGACGGGTTCTGGTTATCGACGACGAGGCCGACATCCGTGAAAGCCTGGAGGCCCTGCTCACCATTGAAGGCAAGTACGATGTCGAACTTGCGTCGAACGCCACCGAGGGGCTGAAGAAGCTCGAGACCGGGAAGCTACGACATCGTTCTGCTGGACCTGATGATGCCGGACCGGTCCGGAATGGAGGTTCTCGAAGAGGTTCGCCAGCGCGACAAAGAAACCCCCATCTTCATGATCACCGCCTACGGATCGGTGGAGGTTGCGGTGGAGGCGCTGAAGCGGGGCGCCAACGATTACTTCTCGAAGCCCTGGGACAACGAAAAGCTGCTGATCGAGATCGAGCGCATGATCTCCAAGCGCCGGCTCGAAACCGAAAACCGGCAGCTGAAACAGGCCCTCAAGCAGCGTTACGCCTTTCCGAACATCATCGGAAAGAGCGACCGCATGCTGCGCATACTCGACCTGGTGGCCCAGGTGGCGCCCAGTCGGGCCACGATTCTGATCACCGGCGAGACCGGAACCGGCAAGGAGGTCATCGCCAAGGCTATCCACGCCCACTCCACGCGCTCCGAGCAGCCGTTCATCGCGGTGAACAGCAGTTCCATCCCCTCCGAATTGCTGGAATCGACTCTGTTCGGCCACGTCCGCGGAGCTTTCACGGGAGCCATCGCCTCGCGCAAGGGCTACTTCGAGATGGCTCACCGCGGCACGATTTTCTTCGACGAGATCGGGACCATCAGTGTCGAGACTCAGGCCAAGCTTCTCCGCGTCATTCAGGACCGCGAGTTCATGCCCGTGGGTTCCACTGAAACGGTGAAGGTGGATGTCCGGATCGTCGCGGCCACCAACGCCGATCTCAAGCGGGCCGTGGACGAAGGCCGGTTTCGGGAGGACCTGTATTATCGGCTGAACGTCATCAACCTGGTGCTCCCGCCGTTGCGCGACCGCCGCGAGGATATTCCCCTGCTGATCGACTACTTCTTCCAGAAGTACTGCCGGGAGAATGAGAAGTTTCTGGATTCACAGGGCACTCCATCCCTGCGCTTCGATGCCGATGCCATGCAGATTCTGATCGATCACAATTGGCCCGGCAATGTTCGTGAACTGGAAAACGTTGTGGAGCGCGCGGTCGTGCTGGCGGGCGCACCGGGAGTCTCCACCGATGTCTTGCCGGATTACCTCCTGACAGCGGGCGGAGTGCGCGTCCGGCGGGACGAGAGCGGGCACCTCCCCGCTGACGCGTCGCTTTTCGAGGTGGTAGCTGATTACGAGCGGCGCAAGATCATTGAATCGCTCGAAGCCTCGAACTGGAGCCAGACCGAGGCCGCCGAGGAACTGCGGATACCGCTATCCACGCTGAACCAGAAGATCAAGCGTTTAAACATCGATGTCCGCCGGCGCGGCGAGAAGTCAAAAGGGCATGATGCGGGGATTTGAGACCTCCGATGAACGTCCGCTGGGCGACCGTTTGTTCCCTTTCAACCCACAGATGTGACAGTTCGACTACAGTTTTAACGCGTTTTGATTGACAACCCACCCTGTAGTTCGATATTCTGGCTATTCGTTAATCCTATTTGCCTAGTGGTACTCTCCGGCCTCCGAGGTGGACGTGGGAAGACAAGCAGACCTTGCGCCGAATCAATTTGAGGAGATTCCATGCGTCAGCCGTATTTTGTGCTAGTCCTGGCCCATTCACTTCATGGGCGTTTGCGTCGCGTTCAAATTCCTCATCGTTCTCTCTACATTGGCCTTGCCGCTCTTTTCGCAGGATCCCTTTTCTTCTTTGGTCTCTTCTCCAGTTACCTCCGCATGAGCTGGAAGGTAGCGAATTACAATTCGCTGCGTGAGGAAGTTGACACCCTTCGCACTCGTTATCAGGCCCTCCAGAAAGAAGCCAACCAGAAAACCGAACAGCTTGCATCCCTCCAGATGCTGGCCAGCGAAGTCTCCGTCGCCTACGGCATTAAACAGAAACTGGAAGGGCCCCTTGACCTGACTGGTGATAGCAAGCTGGCGCCCACTTTCCGCGAGTCCCTGGCCGAGTACGACTTCCTCAAGGGCGCGAATTATTCGATGATCCACCGCAACGTCGTTCGCCAGTGGCAGATGAACGTGCGGCCGAGCCTGTGGCCGATCTACGGGCGATTAATGAGCAACTTCGGCAGACGCTTGGATCCCTTCTCGGGAGAGGGTTCGTTCCATTCCGGGATCGATCTGCAGGCCCCCATGGGGACCCCTGTGAAGGCGTCAGCTGACGGAGTAGTGTCTTTTGCCGGATGGTCCGGCGGCGGGTACGGCAAACTCGTCATCATCGATCATGGAAATGGCATGCAGACGATGTATGCCCACTTGTCGCGAGTGTACACGGTCCCCGGACAGGAAGCACGCCAAGGGCAGGTAATCGCTTTTTCCGGGAGTACCGGACGGGCCACGGCGCCGCACCTCCACTATGAGGTTCGCGTCGGCGGAACGCCCATCAACCCCTATCCCTACCTCAGCAAGACCTCCATCATGGCTGTGCGCAGGGATTTGCCGTTCTAAGTCTGTGTCTCTCTCCCTCCGGGGCGGCCTGCTCGAGTCTGAGCAGGCCTTTCCCTTCGCCCTGCTACCTTAAAGAAGCGTGATCGCGCTCCTCGTTTTTCTCGGCACCTACTTCGTGCTCGCCCTTGGCCGCCTGCCCGGATTACGCCTGGACCGCACCGGCGCCGCCATTATCGGCGCTTCACTCATGATCGGAACCGGTGTTCTGAGTCTCGAGGACGCCTACCGGGCCATTAACCTCGACACGATCGTCCTGCTTTTCGGAATGATGATTGTCGTCGCAAATCTCCGGGTTTCCGGGTTCTTCACCGCAGTCAGCGCGAACGTGGTGGAGCATGCACATCATCCCATCGCGTTGCTCTGCACGATTGTCGCGGTATCCGGGATCTTCTCGGCCCTGTTCGTGAACGACACCATGTGCCTGGTGCTCACGCCGCTGGTGCTTGAAATCACGGCAGCGCTCCGCCGCAATCCGGTGCCGTACCTGCTCGCCTTGGCCATGGCGTCCAATATCGGCAGTACGGCCACCGTCACCGGGAACCCTCAGAACATGCTGATCGGGAGTTTCTCCGGAATCCCCTACGCCCGCTTCGCCGCCGCTCTTGGCCCCAGTTGCGCTGGGCGGATTGGTGCTGACCGTCGCGGTGATCTTTCTGTTCTATCGCGGCGAGTTCCGATCCCGGGAGAGGGTCGATCTGGAACACCGTCCGCGGCGGATCAATCGCGGGTTGCTGTGGAAATCCGTTTTGGTGGCGATCGGGATGGTCTGCCTTTTCTTCGCGGGCTGGCCCGTGCCGAAAGTGGCGGTGGTGGCGGCCGCCCTGCTGTTGATCACACGCCGCATCAAGCCGGAGAGAATCTACAGCCAGGTGGATTGGCCTCTGCTGGTCCTGTTCTCGGGATTGTTCATCGTGGTAGCGGGGGTGGAAAAGAGCGGGATCGAGGAACATTTAGCCCGGTCGGTGGCGAAACTGCACCTGGAGAATACCTTCGTGCTGTCCGCCCTCACGGCGGTGGTCTCGAACCTCGTCAGCAACGTTCCCGCCGTCCTGATCTTCAAGCCTCTGTTGGCCCACATGGCTGACCCCGTACGCGCCTGGCTCACACTGGCGATGTCCTCGACGCTCGCCGGAAACCTGACGATTCTTGGCTCCATCGCGAACCTGATCGTCGTGCAACGCGCGAGAAGCCAGGTGAGCATCGGTTTCTGGGAGTACGCGCGGGTAGGGATCCCGCTCACTCTGGCGACGCTCGCGTTGGGTTCGTTTTGGCTGTTTTGGACGACGTGACATATCCGATGTAGCGAGCGGGTAGGATAGGAGAGGATCGTTCATGACACGGGCCTTCTTCCTGTTCCTCTCGCACCAGCGGAAGTTGCGGCGCTGGTTTGAGACCTCTCGCGTCGCCAACAAGCTCACCAAGCGATTTGTGGCCGGATACACGCTCGACGACGAGATCGCGGTCTGCCGCCGGCTGTACAAGGAGCGGATTCTCTCCACCATTGACCGGTTGGGTGAGAACGTCACCTCGCTCGACGAAGCCAGCGGTTCGCGGGATGCTTACCTGAACGTACTCGACCGAATTCGCGAGTCGGGTCTGCCGTCTACCGTATCCATCAAATTGACTCAGTTCGGTCTCGACTTCTCCACCGAGGCCTGCTTCGAAAACGTGCGCAGCCTGGTGCTGAGAGCTTCCGAAATGGGCAGCCGGATCGAGATCGACATGGAGTCCAGCGAATACGTTGATCGTACCCTCGAAATCGTCTTCCGGCTCCACCGGGAACTGGGGTGCGTCCGAGCAGTGGTGCAATCGTATCTTCTGCGTACCCGCGCCGACGTGGACCGGCTGTGTGATCACGGCATTCCGGTCCGGTTGGTAAAAGGCGCCTACGACGAGCCGCGTTCGGTGGCATTCGCGAGCAAGGCGGAAGTGGACCGGAGCTTCGCCGAACTCACCCGCGCCCTGCTCGACCGCGGCCTCGACCCGGCCATCGCGACCCACGACGAGTCACTCGTGGACGTGACGGTGAATCACGCGAGAGAGCGCGGTGTCAGCGCTGCCGGTTTTGAGTTCCAGATGCTGTACGGCATTCGCCGCGACCTGCAAAAGAAACTGGTGGACCAAGGCTATCGAATGCGCCTGTACGTGCCGTTCGGCGACGCCTGGTACCCGTACTTCATGCGCAGGCTGGCGGAGCGTCCGGCCAACGTCTTCTTCCTGGCCAGGAACCTGCTCCGCTCATAGCTGCTACGAACCCGGCAGGGCGAAGGCAAATAGCACGTCCTGCACCTGGAAGAGCACGTACTGGCGTCCATCCAACTGATACGTCATGGGCGAGGCCAGCACTCGTCCGCCGCCGTAGGAGTGCCACAGCGTCTTCCCGGTAGCTGGATCGAGCGCAAGCAGGTTCCCGGCGTTATCGGCGGTGAACAACAGTTTGCCGGCGGTGGTCAGGATCCCGGCAATCCCTTCGCCTTCTCCCAGTTCGTGACTCCAGCGGATCTCGCCGGTTTTGTAGTCGATGGCCTCGAGGACGCTATCGGCCCACAGATTCCGGTCGCGGCCGCCCCAGCCTTCCGCCTTGCCCACCGCAGTCAGGTAGAAAATGGAGAAGATACGGCGGGCGCTGACGTAGAACAGTCCGGTGTCGGGAGAATAACTCGGGGCCATCCAGTTGGTTGACCCATCCGAGCCGGGTTCCAACAGCGTGCCTTCAGGCGATGGTTCCTTGCCGGGCCGCGGTACAGGCCTGCCGGTCTTGTCGATCCCGCTGGCCCAGTTGGTCTCAATGAACGGCTTGGTCAACAGGTTCTTGCCGGTTGCGCGGTCGAGAACGAAGAAATATCCGTTGCGGCTGGCCTGCGCGATCAGCTTTCGGGACTTGCCTCCAAATGGAGCGTCGAATACGACGGGAGTCTGCACGGCGTCCCAGTCGTGGGTGTCGTGCGGCGAAGGCTGGAAGTACCAGGCCAGTTTCCCCGTGTCCGGGTTCAACGCGACGATGGAGCAGGTCCACAGATTGTCGCCCTTTCGGCCCTCGCCTGCCAGCACCGGGTTGGGATTGCCCGTGCCCCAAAAGATCAGGTTTAACTCGGGATCGTAGGTTCCGGTCATCCAGGTCATCCCGCCACCGTGGGTGATGGCATCGCCTTCGCTGGGCCACGTTTCGGAGCCGGGCTGGCCCTTATTCGGCGCTGTATTCCACTTCCACTGAGTACTGCCGGTTTCAGGATCCACGGACAGGAGGAATCCGGGAAGGTCCGTCACGTCACCCGATACACCCGCGATCACATGGTTGCGCACCACCAGGGGCGCCATCGTCGAAAAATAGCCGAGCTTCCAATCGGCCATCTCGATGTCCCAGCGAACGGCGCCATTCTTGGCGTTGAGTGAGACCAGATGGCAATCCGGGGTTTCGAAGTACAGCCAGTTCCCGTACATGGCTACGCCGCGGTGCCCGATGTGATCGCCGCCGCGGGCCTTGTACATGTAATGCCAGATCTGCCGGCCGGTGCGGGCGTCTACCGCCCACACGTTGTCGGGAACCGTGAAGTACAGGATGCCATCCACCATGAGCGGTGTGGATTTGACCGGCGCCGATTTGGCCTGAAAAGCCCAGGCCAGGCCCAGATTTTTGACATTTCCCTGGTTCACCTGTGAGAGGAGACTGTAGCGGCGGCCCGAATCATCGCCGTTGTAGGTGCCCCAGACATCCGAGACGGATCTGGTGAGCACTTCGGGGTTCAGTCCCTCGGCGTGCACAGCCGCGAGGATAGTGAAGAAAACAACGAGCGATTTCATTACTGCAGGGTCTCCAGGTAGGCGAAGATGTCGTGGACGTCTTTATCGGTGTACTGGTGAAGGAGTTCGCGGTGGGCCGCGAGCGGATCGGAGACCTCAGATCGAACCCTGCTCCGGTCGTATGACCGATACCAACCGTCAGAGCCGACGACGGCGATCGTGAATTCGTCGATGTGCTCGACCCTGCCTTCGATCTTGGCCCCGTCCGGAAGGGTGATGACAGCTGTGGCCAGAGGATGAGCGCCTCGTTCGGCCGGATAAAGGAACCGTGACTGCAAATCGATGGGCGAGTACCTCTTCGCGATAGCCTTCAGGTCACCCGCGGCGGAGTGACATGCAGCGCACTTCGTAGAGAAGTACGCTTTGCCGGCTGCAGCGTCGCCAGTGAGCAGTTTCGCCAGCGGGTAGTCGTGCGGCACACGGGCGCTATGCAATGCGGCGGCGGCCTGCGCGTGCAGGAACGCGGCAATGTCGGCAACATTCGCTTTCGGAAAAGCCGGCATCTCCTTTTCGGGACGGCCGTTGCGAATCACCGGACCGATCGCATCACCGTTCACGTCGTGGCTCAGCAGTGGAGAGCGGATCAGGTCGGGCGCACGCGACCCGGTGGCATCGTTGCCGTGGCAGAAACCGCAGGATTGAACAAACTCCTTGCGGCCGCGCTCGATGGCGGCCGAATCGGGAGCGTTTGCAGCGGAAATGGAAGTTAGGAAATAGCTCGAAACAATCACCAGACGAAAACCCAGCATCTATCCGTGATTGTACCGAGAACGCCGGTAGCTCCGTTTTTTACCAAACACCGGGTATCAGCCTGTATTGGGTGCGAGCGGTAAACTCCTCATACCCGGGAAGCTCCCTTCGAAGCGTTTGATCTTCGCGTGCCGTCCGGTACGCATAGCCGAGGTCCAGCAGTATAGCGGCAATCAGAGCCGTGCCCGATCCATAACTGAGCGCCAGCCCTACGTTCAGTAGAATCAATCCCGCGTACATCGGATGTCGCACCACCCGGTATGGCCCGTTTTCAATCACCCGGTGCCCGTGATCGGTCTGGATCCGTACGGACGTTTCGAGGAACGGGTTGGCCACCATAGACCACGTGATCGGGATCATTCCCGCAACCTGCAACACGCATCCGGCAATTACCCAGGGCAGTGATAGCTGGGGCCAATCCAACCGGACCCCGAGTCCCGCCAGGACCAGCAGCGCCAGGGTGAGAAGCGCCGCCAGCACAGCAAAGACCCGGTCAAAAAGGAGCTTCGGCACAGAATGGCGGGAACGTGCCTGCAGGACTTCGGGGTTGAGCCGTGACAGCAGCACGCCGTTGATGGAGACGAACAGGATCCCCATGATGGGCGCGATCCAGCCTTGCCACCAGCCCGGCCGTCCGGAGATCACGAGCGGAAGGAGAAGCATGGCCAGGGTGAGGGCCAGCCGAAGGAAGAGCATCGCAAAGCTCCGGTCAAGCTTCTTTCCAAAACAGCTCGGCATCGGACCGCCGGACGTAGTTGGCGTCCACAGCCGCTGGATCCACAGCGCGTCCGAGTGTGAATTCCGAATGTGCGATGCGCGCCACGGCGCCCGCCAACGTTCCCGTGACATCGACGATTCGGGCGCCCCGGAACCGGCTGCCCTCGAGAGCGGCGGCAAACGGAGCGAGATTCACGCCGATGAACTCGACATCGCCGCCGGGCAGGGAATCGAGCCATGCTGGGAACTTCGTAACTCGCTCCGGCAGAACGGCTTCGAGCGCCGAGTCGTACAGTGCTCCGTAGATTTCCCCGCGCCGGGCATCCACTACCGTGGCCCGTAGCGGTCCATTACCAAACGAAGCCAACGCCTTCAGGTTCGACACGGCGACCACTGGCTTTCCGGTGGCTTCCGCCAGTCCCTTTCGCGGCGGTCAGCCCGATACGGACTCCGGTGAACGACCCAGGACCCGAGGCCGAAGCGAAGCAGTCGAGGCCATCGATTCGCGTGCCGGCCCGGTCGAGCAGCAGAGACACGCGGTCGAAGAGAATGTGCCCGAAGCCCTCGGGCGAATGCATCGCGAGTTCGCACAGCCGTATGCCATCGTAGAAGGCCAGGCTGCCGAGTTCGGCCGTGGTATCGAAGGCCAAAACACAAGCCATCAGGGCACCAACTTGAACACACGGTCGATCAGATAGACTTTGCCGTTGGCATTCAGGCCCGCCAGGCGCACGCTCATCACGGCAGGAAGGTCCTTGGCCAGACCGGTAGGGATGTTCCAGGTCCCTTCGGGGCCCGTGCCTACAACGCGAAACCCGCGTCCCTGCGTGGGCACCTCGGCGGTCCAGAGATACATGACGGACCGTGTGGCGCGAGTCGCGCGTTTGAGCTTCACAGCGTACTTCGCCGGCTGCGATGCCGAAAGTGAGGTGCCGGCCGGCTCGGCGATGTCGAATGGGGTCTTCTGGGGCGTCACTTCCGGAACCTGTAGTTCCAGGGGATACTCGCGGGAATCGAACTTGTACGAGTTGAGCATCGATTCCTTTCGCCCTTCGCGTTCGATGTGCAATACCCAGTCATGTTCCGAATCCGGCGGCTGGCCGGTCCAGCGCTCGCCTTTCCACTTCTTGACCGGGACGGTTTCCCCGCTGATGGGATTGAACCAGCTCACGTCGTAGCCGTGCTTCTCCACACCAACTTCCACCGGTCCGGGCTTTTCGACATACACGATGTACTCGACACCTTCCAGAGCGATTGCCCGGGCCCCGTCCACGTCGAAGTATGGCTCCAGTTCCCAATGGCGGGTGTCGTCGAAGAATTGGAACCAGTGCGACATCTGCTGCGCTCCTGCCGAATTCAGCTGCGAAGCATCGAACTTGGCGTTATCGAGCATGGCGGTCCCTGTGTTCGCGTAGGTGGGATACTGTCCGTCCATGGTGGAGTTCCAGAGCCTGCGCCGGAATGCCGCGGTATCGACGTCCGCGGGGCCCGCCGCGCCTGCGCCGCTATTCTCGCGCGCGAACTGCAGGTTCACAAACGCCGCTGGATAGAGTTGATGTTCGATGGCTCCCACCTGGTCGTCTCCGGTACCGTAGGTGACGAAACTCATCCAGCCATCGGAGCCGAGCGGCGATGAGGTGGAACGAGTGTCCGTGGTCCGGGGATGCAGGTAGGGGTCGTTTTGCTTGAGCAGCGTCCCGATCTCCTTCATCAGTTCCCGTCCATTGTCGTAGCTCTCGAATTCCTGAATGCCTTGCCAGGTGACGTTCATCGCCGAGTATCGCGCTACAACGTAGCGGATATAGCGCTGGCGCTGTTCCCACCCAGGGAACAGCTTTGTGAGGTGATTCTGTTTTCCCGCCAGGATCAGATCGACGGCGATACCCTTCGAGTTCAGGTACTGAATCCGCGCGTCCACTCTCTGGAAGTATTCGGGGACCGGGTGATCCGGGTCCGTAAAGACGCTGGGGGAATCGTCACTGGTGCCGATGAGCAGGCCGCGAAAATGGGTGAAGTGTTGGGCTGCCCTGGCATCGGCGAGCTGCCGGAACTGATCGTCGGTCAGGAATCCGAACCGGAGGCAGGTATCGCCCATCCAGAGGTGCGGCTTGCGCAGGTTCGCGTTCTCTCCGCGCAGCGTGGCCCAGTGGTGGAGGTTGGCGGGCCGGACGAAGCCTGGCACTTCGGTCGGGGTGGATTGAAACGTGCCCGACTTTTCATGGAAGCGCTCCAGGTTGCTGGTGAGACGAAACGCCCAGTCACCGGGCTCATCGGGGGCGAACCGTATGATCAGGCGCCGTCCGCCTGCCCAGAAGGCCGGCAGGAGGAAGGTCCGATGGCGTGGGGAGCGGAACTCGGCATGAAGTTGGACGCTGACATAAGGATTCGGATGCGCCGCTGCTTCCTGGTCATTCAAATCGAAGACCATGTCACAGGTCGAGTAGGCCGGCGTAGGAGGGCACCCCGGCTCAGTCTGGGCGAATGCTGGGAGGATCGCGAAGAGACTGCATGCCAGGGCGGCAATGAACCTCATAGTCCCAGTATCTTTGGTCACGGCGAGTTGTGCAAAACATCCGTGCAGAACTCCATCACTCTGGCGATGACCTCCGTGCGCCCCATCTTGTCCGCCCGAAGCACCGACACAGGGCCGGGTCCGCTCGGCCGCCAACGTTCGACAAACCGCTCGTTCGGATATCCCGCGAAGAGCGCGATCAGCGGGATCCCGCAGGCGGCGGCAGCGTGCTGGCCAGCCGAGTCGTAACCCACATAGACGCGGCTGGCCCGAATCGCAGCGGCAAAGCGGGCGAAGGATCCTTCGAAGAGCCGGATATTGGGCAGGCCCGCCGACGCTCTGATGACGCGTTCCGATTCCTCACCGCCCGCGCCCTGGTCCACCAGTACCCTGCGGCCGGCTCCAGCGAGGGCGACTAACAGCTCCCGCTCGAACGGGTCGGGCAGGCGTTTGGCCGGATTGCCCCCGACCCCCAGGCTGACCGTGATGTCCGCGGTCACCTCGGGTGGCGGCGGCGCTACGTAGGCCCTTGCCCCTTCGACGTCGAACGTCTGCGCTATCCACCTGCTTGCGAGATCGCCCAGCGTGCCGTGCGCATCGGAGGCCCGGGTCTCCAGGAAGAAGTAACGATCCTCCGCGCACGCCGGTACCAGGCCGAGCTGCGTCAGGCGCGAATCGGGATCGAGCACGATTGAGTTCGGACGATCCAACTGATCCGTTAGGCTACGGCTGGCCGCGATTCGCTCCAGCACCGACCCGGTGCGATTGTAGGCCACCGGGACGTGCAGGACTCGCGGATCGGAGGCGAACAGTTCATGTCCCTTCAATGAGCCGGCGAACCAAATCCGCGCGTTCGGAAATCGGCGCTTGGCCCCGTCGAGCAGAACGCTTGTGATCGCGGCGTCGGCGCCCAGTGTCACCCGCGACAACACGAACACATCGGCTGGATCGGGGCCGGAAAACCTTCGTGGATGGCGGACGCGCACGTATCGCGATACGATGCTCTCCGCGCTGGTCTGATCGATTTGCGACAGAACCTCGGCAAACAGGTGGACGTAGCGATCCACGTTGGCCGGGTCGAAGCTGTCGGCCAGTGGTTCGATCACGTCGGCGAACCATGCGCGGGCAGCCGCGGCGTCGTTAAGCGAGATATTTGCCGACAATCAAGTCCAGCTTCTGCCGCGTCTCTTCGGGGATGGCCTTCCGGTCTGTAATCAGCGCGTGTTCGAGCGCCGCACCGCACTTGCAGGTGCGCGCCTCGGGCATGGACGCGACGGTTGCGGCCACCACCTTGGCCGCGTGCTCCGCGTTCAGCACCAGGTTCGAAATGATGTCTGTGACAGTAACGGCGTCGTGATTGGGATGCCAGCAATCGTAATCGGTGACCATGGCCACGGTCACGTAGCAGATCTCGGCTTCGCGGGCGAGTTTGGCCTCCTGCAGATTGGTCATGCCGATCACATCCATGCCCCAACTCCGATAGACATTCGACTCCGCCAAAGTGGAGAAGGCCGGGCCTTCCATGCACAGGTAGGTGCCGCCGCGTTTGGACACCACGCCCGCATGTGTACACGCTTTGGAAACCACACCCGCAAGTTCGGGGCAGATGGGATGCGCAAAGCTGACATGCGCCACCAGACCCTCGCCGAAGAAGGTGGATGGACGATCCTTGGTCCGGTCAAAGAACTGGTCGGGGATGACGAATTCGAGCGGCCGGTGTTCCTCCTTGAGCGAACCCACCGCGCTGAGCGACACGATTCGCTCTACTCCGAGCTTCTTGAAACCCCAGATGTTCGCACGAAAGTTCAACTCCGACGGCATCAGCCGGTGGCCGCGCCCGTGCCGCGCCAGGAATGCCACTTCCTTGCCGGCGAGTTTGCCCACGACATACGGATCCGATGGGTTCCCCCACGGTGTATCCAGTATGTGTTCCTCCTGCGCATCAAAGCCCGGCATCGAATACAAACCGCTGCCGCCGATCACTCCGATCTTCGGATTCATAAGCTGACGCGTTATTGCGCGTTCCACTCCTTCTGCTGAATTCGGCCGAGAAACTCCCGCACCACCGAGTACGGATCGCGGCGGCGCTCAGCCACTTCCACCGCCGCCCGTTCCAATTCCGCCACCGGCAGCCGTTCCAGTAGCTGGTCGCGCAGCATTTCCCGCAAACGTCCCCGCCACAGTTCCGCCGACTGCACGCGCCGTGGGCGGGTTTCACGATAGTCCGTCACTGCCGCGATCAATTCATCGATTCCCTGGCCCACCTGCGCCACGGTCAACAGCACCGGCGGCGTCCACCCATCGGGACGGTGCGCCATCGAAAGATGGTTCCGGATTTCCCGTTCCAACTTGGCGGCGCCGGACTGGTCGGCCTTGTTGATCGCAAAGATGTCGGCGATTTCCATGATACCTGCCTTGATGGCCTGTACGTCGTCGCCGAGTCCTGGAACCAGCACTACCACTGTCACGTCAGCCAGCCGTGCGATCTCCACTTCGTCCTGTCCCACGCCCACCGTTTCGACGATCACCACGTCGCGACCAGCCGCATCGAGCAGCAGAGCCATGTCGGTGGTGGTGCGCGCAAGGCCGCCCATGGCGCCGCGTGTGGCCATGGAGCGGATGAAGACGCCCGGGTCGGCATGATGGCGCTGCATTCGAATCCGGTCGCCGAATATCGCGCCTCCGGTGTACGGGCTGGTGGGATCCACGGCGATGATGCCGACCGTTTTGCCGGAGCCGCGGTAGGCGGCGGTGATCTGATCCACCAGCGTGCTCTTTCCAGAACCCGGAGAGCCGGTGATGCCGATCAGCAAGGCGTTCCCGGTGTGCGGGAACAAGTCGGTGAGCAGGACCTCGCCGCGTGCATCGCCGTTCTCCACGATGGTAGCGGCGCGGGCCAGCGCCCGGAGATCGCCGGAACGGACGCGGGCTGCCAGATCGTTCATCAGGCGGTGGTGCTCTTGAGCAACTGCCGTGCGATCACCAGCCGCTGGATTTCGCTGGTGCCTTCTCCGATGGTGGAGAGCTTCACGTCGCGATAGAACTTCTCCACCGGGTAGTCTTTGATGAACCCGTATCCTCCGTGGATCTGCACGGCATCGTCACAGATGCGGACTGCCGCCTCCGAGGCGAACAGCTTCGCCATGGAAGATTCCAGCGTGACGCGGTCGCCCCGATCTTTCTTGTACGCAGCCCGGTAGGTGAGCAGCCGCGATGCGTCGATTGCAGTTGCCATGTCGGCAAGCTTGTTCTGAATCGTCTGGAACTCCGAGATCGGCCGGCCGAATTGCCTGCGCTGTTTCGAGTACCGGAGCGCGGCATCGTAGGCGCCCTGCGCGGTGCCGATGGAGAGCGCGGCGATGGAGATGCGTCCACCGTCGAGAATGCGGAGGCTGTCGACGAAGCCTTCGCCCTCGCGCCCGAGCAGTTGGGTAGCCGGAAGGCGGCAATCGGTGAAGATCACCTCGCCGGTGCTGCTGGCCCGCATGCCGAGCTTATTCTCCTTCTTCCCGGTCCGGAATCCCGGTGTTCCGTGATCGATGATGAAGGCCGAGATTCCGTGATGCGACGCCGTTCGGTCCGTGACGGCCATGGCCACGCACACCTGTGCGTCCTGCGCGTTGGTGGTGAACGTCTTTGAGCCGTTGATCATCCATCCGTCACCGTCGCGCACCGCCTTGGTGCGTGTTCCGGCGGCGTCCGAGCCGGCTTCGGGTTCGGTGAGCGACCAGCAGCCGATCCACTCGCCGGTGGCGAGCTTCGGAATATACCGCTGCCGCTGTTCGTCATCGCCGGCCGTGTAGATGTGGTTGGAGCAGAGCGAATTGTGGGCGGCGACGATCAGCGCGAAGGCTGGATCGACGCGCGCCAGTTCTTCGATGATGATCGAGTAATCGATGTATCCGAGCCCGGCGCCGCCGAGTTCTTCGGGAAAGATGGCCCCCAGGAATCCGAGGCGTCCGGCCTTCTTCACCGGCTCCAGCGGGAACATTTGCGCTTCGTCCCACTCAAGGACATGGGGAGCCAGTTCGGCCTCGGCGAACTCGCGGACAGATTTGCGGAGATGAAGCTGTTCGGAAGTGTATTCGAAGTCCATGAAACGCTGGACCTTGCCAGCGTCCGGCCGGTCAGCCGGAACTATCCATCAATGTAGCAGTTCGGTGGGATTCAGAACAGGGGTGGGATGGGTGCTGTCGCGGCGGCTTCGCGGCGGAAGGCCCTGACGGAGATTCGCCGGCGTAACGCGCAAACTGGCGGGTCAGTTCCGCAAAATCGGTCCTCATCCGACCAGAAGGTTAAGATTCGCCGCCTCAGAGAAAGCGCGGAAATCGCCGTCTCGCGTCACCAGAGCTATCTCATGGTCTACGCAGAATTGGGCGATCAAAGCGTCTCCCAGTCGCGCTTTGCGCTTCGCCGGCACATTCGCTCGAAGTGCGCCGGCGCGGCTCCAATAGCCGTCGCGGATTTCGTTGAGGGGCAGTGCCGCGAGCGTATCACGGACATCCGAGTTCAACTTGGGGCCGCTCGGCAACTCTGTCAGAACTACAGGCGCCATAGCGCCCTGTCTATCCGCCAGCGCCTTATCCAAGAAGTCGGTGTCTTCGCCTTGGTCTCCCTGAAGAAACGCGATCCAGGTACTCGTGTCCGCCGCAATCATCGATCAGTCTTCAGTTCGGCCGCTGTGCGGGAAATCCCGACTTTACCGCGATACGCTCGGAGCCGTACATAGGTCTGAGACGCCGCGACCAACTGCAGACCGGTACGAACCGTCTGAGTCACGCCCGCACCACTGGCCCGTTGTGCCCGTTCGAGAAGTTCGAGAGGAACCTCGACCGTAATTTTACGCGCTCGACCCACGGACGGAGGATACCATACGCGATACCAGTATCAAATATGGCCTGGCGGACGGCCGTTCCCAAAGCCGTCCCGCGGAGGGCCTCGGAGCGTGCATTGGAGGGTTCTTGCCGGTAGAGATTGCGACCCGATCGGTCCAGCTTCGGCCGTGATTCCGGGAGTGCCGGAACTCTTCCATCCTTCTCCGGCACGGGGCATCGCCGTGATGGCTAATACGTTCTATACTGAGCCAACCGGACGGTCTTGGTCGAGGAACGCTGGAGCGAAATCGGCCGGCATGAGCTAAATCAGACCCTACACGGGCTCGCGAGAAACGGTAGAATCGAACCGTCATGATCCGCTCCGCATGGTCCCTCATACTGGCTTCGATTCTGCTCGTGGCCGGTATCGTGCAGTGGGTCCGGCCGTTTAGCGCGGCCCCTGTGAATCCGAAGCTGATGATACTGGCGGCCGTGCTCCTGTTTCTGCGCTACGGAGCGGTACGCCAGCATCAGAAGCGTCAAGAGATGTTGAATTCCGTTCCGAAGCACCCTCTGGGGATCTCGGACGACGATGAGGATCGGTAGATGCCAAATCCAGTGACTCAGTTCCAAATCCTGTCGCAGTCTCCAGATGAGACTGCGCGCTTTTACTCGGGGCTCTTCGGGTGGACCATTGACTCGGGCAACCCGATGGGCTATCGCCAGATCAACACGGGTTCAGAACAAGGAATCCAGGGAGGGATCTGGCCAGCCCCGCCGCAAGCCCCGAGCTTCGTCCAGTTGTTCATCTCCGTGGACGATGTGAAGTCGGCGGTGGACAAAGCTTCCGGACTCGGGGCCAGGATCCTGATTCCGCCCACCATGCTTCCGGCGGGCGATGAGATGGCCGTTCTGCTCGATCCTCAGGGGATGTCGTTCGCCGTTTGGCGGAGCGCTACCGCTTGAACGAGAAGTAGTTCGAAACGTTCTCCCGCAGCAGTTGCGGGAAACTCTTGTCCAGGTTCGAGCGGATCGCCACGTAGCACTCGTCGCAAGTGTTCTTGTTGGTGAATTCCGCCACCATCTTCGCCTGCTGATCGAGCGGATATTTGTGGAACTGCATGGAGCAGGGCTGCAGAAATCCGTCCGCGGTCACAACCAGAAAGCGCAACCCCGCCTTACATCCGGGGGCCCCGCCAGTTTCGAAGTAGCGGCGCGTGGCCTCAATCGTGGTGGGCGCGCTGACGATGAAGTTCGTTCCGTTCCGGCGCGCTTCAATCCCGTCCAACTGCTCACGCAGGATGCGCAATTGTTCGGGGCTGCCGGGGAAGTACTCGCGATTGCCGGTCCGGCGCGCGGAGTAGGCGCTGTAGCAAATGTTGACGCCCCATTTGGCGGCCTGATCCGCTGCTCCGTTGATCTCCTCGAGGTTGGCCGAGGTGATGCAGGTATTCAGCACGATATCGTCGTAGCCGTGCCGCGCGCAGCGCGGAATGACCTCGCTGAGGTGATCGTAGAGACCGGGATAGCAGCGGAAGTCGTCGTGACGGTCATCCGGAAAATCCAGGCTGACCGAGAACTGATCCACCCCCGCCTTGTGCAGGTCGAGATATCTCTCCTCGGTCATCAATGACCAGGACGACACCAGGATGATGTACGGCAGGCCGTTGTCGGCCTTGATGTTCCGCACCACCTCGGACAGATCGTCGCGCATCAGCGGTTCGCCGCCGGAGACCTGAACCACGCATGGCTTGAGGGTCTCCATGTAGCGGCGGTAGTCCGCTGGTTTCAGGTTGCGGGACGTGTCGCGCTCACCGCCGTGATCGCAATGACGGCAATAGCAGGTACATGCGTCGGTGACTTCGAAAGAGACCACGATCGGGCGCTGGGCGATCCAGTTGCCCGATCCCCGGGCTATGATTCTCAGGGACTCACTGAGCGGGACCTTGCGCATGCTGACCGATCCTCCGGATCTGATTGGATTACCACTATGATAGCGGGTACGGAATAAGATTCCCAGATCCGAAACACCGGAGGTGGAAAATCCGCAGTAAGCGGTACTTAGGGGGTGTTGACCGGTTCCGTCGGATCATTCGGAGCCGGCCCTTTCGGGTCCGCTTTTCGCCACCCCGCGCAACTAAGGACAGGAATCCTGGGGTATTTGGGGAACTGCGGCAAACTGTGCGCCAGTGCACACCGATAGAAGACCGATCCACGGTCGGACCGTACAATTCGGACGTGCTCGCATGTCGCGCACAAACCCGGCTGCGTCACTTCGTAAGGTCGTTCACAAACGATTGGAACAGTGGATTGTAGTTGCCCGCCACACGTGCCCAGGTAGAGGCCACGAATGTTGAGCCGGCCCACTGGCGAAAAACGCTCATCCATCCTCCATTCTTCGGATTGTCCCGGTTGATCTCGGCTTGCAAACGAAACTCGAACCAGACATTTTCCATCAACTGGATCAAGTCCAGAACAAAGAAGGTCGCTTTCCGGAGCACGGCCGGATCCGTCGGCGTTACCGTCGCCGTTCCCGACGCGGTACCGCCCAGAATCTCTAGGTCGAGGAAGGCCAGTTCAGGATCGTCGCCGAGCCGCTTGGTCAGTTCCGTATAGGCGTCATTCAGGCGCGTGATGACGCCCTCAGGAACGTTCACCGGAGCGTGCCACAGTGCGCCCAGAAACTGGAACAGTCCCCCGAGCGACGCGTGCAGTGCGGCGGGGTTGGTCGGTGTGCCCGCCGACAATTTCGCCCTCAGGGCAGAAGGTGAGTTTTCGAGGGCTGATTCCACCACGTGCATTCCTAATCGACGGTAGCTTTCAAACTGCGATTCGGTAAAGAACTGGTCTGACGTCGGCTGTTGTGGAAAGTCCGGATTGCTCGAGTGATATTGTTTGACGTCCTGCGGCTCGTCGCCGGTCAGGCTGGCCTTGAGGTACAGGATCCATCCCTGGGCCCGTCCGGTCCCCGCGGGGGCATCCTCCGGATATGTGACGGTCCCAACAACGCAATGAGTACGCTTCATGGTGTCGGCGGCCTGAATCTGCTCGACGTCGATATCGATCTCCACTCCAAAATCGGCACGGACCTTCCGGATCGCTCCGCCGAGCGATTCGAACGTGTAATCCCCGTCCTCTTCACCGTCGCCGATGATGATGTAGCGGCAGCGCCGCCGCACCAGTTCATACAGTCCCAGGTTTTCGAAATGGCCGCCGTCAGACAGGTTCACATAGCGGCTTCGACCGGTGGTCTGGCCCAGCAATTCCCAAATCAGCCACATCAGCCCGTAGAGCGGTCCCGGGCGCCGGGTGGGACAGAGACTCGGAGATGAGCCGGAACATTTGACGCGGGTATTGCCCACCCACCATCCCAGGCGGACATTGAAAAGGGTCAGCAGGAACGCCACGCTGGGTGACGTATGGTATCCCCCATTGGGATTTGCCGCGGCCCCGGAGATCGCCATGGCAGTTCCGATGTGGGGCCCGTTCGGATAGGTGTAGCCGGCCGTGGTGTGATAGCCGTTGGCATCCAGCTTTTGGTCCGGCGGATCGTTATTCGAATGCGGTGGATCGAAGCCGCAATAGAGCGGCGTGAACACGAATGAGGCCGCCTTCCGCTCCTGTTTGGACATCTCGGAACCGGCGCTGAGGTTGAGGGCGGTATTCACAATCGCGTACGGTCCGTAGTAGGGCTTCTGGGACCCGGGGTACAGATTGCCGATCAACACGTCGTCCTTGGGGTCGAACCCGGTGAACGGGTTGGGCTTCCGGTCGGGATTGCCGGCGCCCAGGTAGCACCGCACCAGCCGGTTCTTGTAGAAGTGGTGCATCGAGAATTCGTTGATGTTCACTCGTAGGGGCAGGAAGAGCGCGATTCCGCCAGTGATCAGCAGGATGATTGCGGCTGAGGCGGGAAGGCCCGGGTCGGACAAGACGGCTTCGTAACTATCGACGAACGGCGCGAGTCCCCGGAACCACTGATTGTAGCCCTCTATTTTGCGTTGCTCTTCAGTGAACACATTCACGTCGGTGCGGCTCGCTTGGGCGGGCGGGATGCCGGGAGTGGAACTCACCGGCGCGGTCTGACCAGCGGTGTTCACGACGCCCGGATGAGCGCCGGTCATCGCGCCTACGGCAAAGTGCACCCCGGTCGCGATCAGGATCAGCAGTCCAACAATGAAAATCGTTGGAGCGATCTTTGCCAGTATGTCCTTGAAGCCGCCACTGGAAGGCGTCCCGGCCTTGCCGTTGGTGGCCGGGCTGTTCCCGGCTTGAACTCCGAAGAACGTAGTGCCGGCCCAGGCCAGTGCCCCGGCGATTGCTACCCCACCGTAGTGGAGCGCGAGCCAGGCCACGGCGAACGGTCCGTAGATGGCGATGCCCAGCAGCACCAACCAGACGGCGCCGTTGAGGGACAGGATTGCGCCGATCCGGGCCAGCCACTCCCGCGATGAGTCGGGGAAGTCAACGCCCATGAGTCCGATCTGCAGGGAAGCGCCCCAGATGACCACCAGTACAACGAGCGGCGGTCCCCATACCACCGTGTGCCACCCGCCATGCGATAGATCGACCAGCCTGACCACGACGCACAGCAACGCGGAGGTGACGACGGCTGAGACCGCCGGCATCCAGAGCGTGTGAAGCACACCGCCGGCAGTGCCGCCGTGTTGCGCGGAATAGCATTGCAGGAAGCCGCCGCCAATCTGCAGCGTCAAGTGCAGTATCCACATGGCTGCCACAAACACCACCCAGGTGATCACCCAAGGGAAGTCCGGCAGCAACACCTCGGACGGTGTCCAATGCAGGCTGAAGATCAGTAGCGCCGATGCCAGGACGCCCACCACGGTGGGCCATGCCACCCGGTTCTTCGGCTCGAGTTCAGGCGCGTCCGGAGGCGAGAACTGGCTGGCCACGATCGCCCGCAGGTTCCGCCCGGCATTGATCACCGCCATTCCCAATAGCAGAAACGCCAGCACGCTGACCAGGGTCCCGCCCCAGATTCCCGGAGGCGTTTTGCGCGTGAACGCGCCGGCGAGCACGGCGATCACCATGACCGCCGTCAGGAACGGAATCAGGATCAACTGGTTCAGCAGCATGTTGCGGAGCCAGATGGTCAGGATCACCCAGTAATCCGCGCCGAAAAGACCCCGCTGGGGCGCGAGATAGTTGCTGTAGTTACGCAGGAATGTGACCGGGTCTTCATCGGATGCGCCAGGCGTGCGGCGCAGGATAGGACTGCCGTCCGCCGATGGCACAAGCTTGCGCGGATCACCTTCGCAGTAGTGGCGGATCACTCCGTGGAGCCACGAACCGATGTATCCACCGCCGGAGACAGTGGACAGATAGTCGATGTACGGCAGCAGTCCGTGCTTGGCCAATCCTTGCAGGATTCCCAAATTGAAGGTGGCGCTGCGGATGCCGCCTCCCGAGATCCCCATTCCTACGGATTGAAACCGCAACGCCTGCTGAACACCGCTCTCGGCAACGTCCGGCTCGGGAGTGCTGCAAGCCAGAACCCTTTCGCGGCGGAGCCGCAATTGAGAGAGTTCCTGCTTCAGGACCTCGTCGAAGGATGCGATCGGTGCCGGCATACGATTCTCCTGGCTGGTGATTCCAGTTGTGCCCTATGTACCGCGGGTTCCGTTGAGTGTACCTCATTCCACGTTCGGCAGCATCCCTATACGGAGGCCTTCACATGAGGACTGTTCGGTTTCGGTATGATGAACTTCGTCGTCGTAACGTTGGGAGTTGCCTAAGCCGGCAAGGGTTAGGCAAAGGACCGACATGTTGAAATCGCCGCCGATGCTTGAAGAAGCTGGACGGGACCGGGAATCCGCTCCCGATGTATTTGAAAAGTGCCGGAGTTTCGTCCGGCCGCAGGAACTTGCGGACGCTGGTCTCTACCTCTATTTCGAGACCTTCGGCGAACGCCAGGATTGCTCGCCCGGGGAGGCGCGCATGGATGGCCGTCGCATCCTGATGTTCGGATCGAACGACTACCTCGGACTTACGGTGCACCCTCGAGTGGTGTCGGCTGGTCAGGACGCGCTCGCCAGGTATGGTGCCGGTTGCAGCGGCTCGCGGTTGTTGAACGGTACGTTGGACGTACACGTCCGGTTGGAGGAGTCACTCGCCAAGTTGGTGCGGAAAGAGGCTGCCATCATCTTCAGCACCGGGTTTCAGGCCAACTTTGCGGCGCTTTCCGTTCTCGGCGGCAAGGGCGATGTCCTGCTTTGTGACCACAACCTGCACGCCAGCCTGGTGGAGGGCACGCTGAAATCGCCTGCCCGGACTTCGCGATTCCGGCACAACGACATGGATCACCTGGAGCACTGCATCGCGCAGTGCTCGCCGGACGATCGCATGATGATTGTGACCGAAGGAGTCTTCAGCATGGAAGGCGATGTGGCGGACCTGCCCGGCATCGTTGAGTTGGCTGGAAAGTACCGCGCCCGAACCTATGTGGACGAAGCTCATGGACTGGGCGTGCTGGGACCCAACGGCGCGGGAGCGGCTGAGGCCGCCGGGGTGCTGGACGAGATCGACGTCATCATGGGGACCTTCAGCAAATCGTTCGCGTCTGTGGGAGGTTTCATCGCGTCTTCCCAACCGGTGATCAACTACCTGAAACACGTCGCGCGCCCCTTCGTGTTCTCCGCAAGCCTCCCGGCAGCATCGGTGGCGGCGGTTCAGGCGGCGCTCGATGTCATGACCGAAGAGCCAGAGCGGCGCTCCCACCTTTTGGGCGTCGCGGCGATGCTCCGGCGCGACCTGCGCTCAGCTGGGTTCAATGTACTCGACGGATGCACGCCCATCGTACCCATCGAGATTTCGAATGAATTGGATGTCTGCCGTCTATGCAAAGCGCTCCTTGCCGAGGGAATCTACGTGAATCCAGTGCTGAAACCCGCCGCCCTTCACAATCTGCTACGCATCAGTTGCACGGCGGCGCACACGGCCTCGCACATCGATCGCCTGGTGAGCGTTCTGACCCGGCTCTGTTCCGAATTAGGCATTGGGGATGCCAGGATATAGTCTGGTATTTCGGCATTTCCGCTAATCAGAACTGCGAGGATCTCGAGTGAGCGTTGGGCCGGCTGTGGCAAGTGCGATCGGTGATATCCGATACGCGGTCCGGATGTTGGTGAGGGAGCCCTGGTTTAGCGCCGCGGCGATCTTCATCCTGGCCATTGGAATTGGCGCCAACACCGCCGTTTTCAGCCTCGCCAACGCAGTGGTATTCAATCCATACCCTTTTCCGCAGCAGGACCGCATCGTCCTTCTGCTCGGCGTTCATTCGAGTGGACAAAATCATAGCACCGGTTATCGCGACTTCCTCGACTGGCGCGAACAGAGCGCTTCTTACGAAGAAATGGCCATTGCGCCGAACTCGTACTCGGTCACTTTGACCGGAAACGGAGAGCCCGAACGGCTGCAAGGCTTCTCCGCCTCGTCCGGCATTTTCAAAGTGCTCGGTGTCCAGCCGTTTCTGGGCCGGACGTTCACCGCAGAGGAGGATCGCCCCGGGGCGCCGAGGGTGGCCGTCCTCAGCTATCCGGCATGGAAGAGGCTGTTCGCCGGTTCCCCGAACGTGTTGAACCGCTCGATGATATTGGACGGGAATTCTTACACAATTCTTGGCATTCTTCCGGAATCCGTGGTATTTCCGGGACTGGGCCCGTGCGATTTCTGGGCTCCCCTGCGTGAGGACCCGGCTCGTGGCCGTTACCAGCACCAATATGGGGTGCTCGCTCGCCTGAAACCCGGGGTCAGCCAGCGAAGCGCCCAGGCGGAGATCAGCGGCATTGCCCAGCGCCTGGCGCAGCAGTACCCGGAGAGCAATCGGGGTTGGGGTGTCGAGGTGATGACGCTTCGGGAAGCGCTTGCGGGCGGTGTCCGGAAGCCTGTAGGCGCGTTGTTTCTAGCCGTCTTCACCGTGCTGCTGTTGGCGTGCGCCAACGTCGCTGGCCTGCAGTTGGCGCGAGCGTCAGCCCGTGCCCGTGAGATCGGCATCCGAACCTCGCTTGGGGCCAGCCGGCTCCGGATCCTGCGACAGTTGCTGACCGAGAGCGTGCTGTTGTCCTTCATAGGAGGCCTGGGCGGATTGTTGGCGGCGCGCTGGACCATATCCCTGCTGGTGGCGGCCGCGCCGGAGAATCTCGCGCTCGCCACATCGCTTCGTCTCGATCCGCTTGCGCTGGCCTTCGCTGCGTGCGCGTCGCTGGTGACGGGAATCGTCTCGGGCCTCGCTCCCGCCCTACACGCTTCCAAGACAGCACACATCGTCCGTGGCGGCAGCGCTGGAATGGCACGCTCGCGAAACCGCACCCTCTCCGCGCTTGTAGCGGCCGAGGTGGGGCTCTCCATGGTGCTGCTGGCCGCCGCCCTTCAACTGACGAGCAGCCTGGCCTGGCAGTTCGCCACCGACACCGGCATCCGTCCCGACGGCGTGATTACGTTCGGTATCCACTTGCCCCGGGCCCGTTACGGGACAGGCGAATCGGGGCCCGGCTTCTATCGGGACTTACTCGCCCGCCTCAGGGCTGCACCGGGAGTGGTGGCGGCCGCGGCGGTGGATTCGCTGCCGATGTCCGGCGGGATGGCGGGAGGCGGACTCGAGATCGAAGGTCGCGCCAAGCCCGAGGACTGGATGGATGCGACGGGACAAACCCTCGTCTCCACACCCGATTACTTCCGCACCATGGGTATTCGGATCCTGCGTGGCCGCGACTTTGATGAGCGGGATACGGCCGCTGCCCCCGCTGTGGGCATTGTCAGCGACCTCCTGGCGCGGCGTTTCTTCTCCGGCGAGGATCCGATCGGGCACCGGATCAAGGACGCGTACGGCGGCTGGCGGACTATCGTCGGCGTGGTTGGAACGGTGCGGCATGAGGGGCCCACCGGTCAGGATCAGCCGCAACTGTACCACCCGCATGCACAGTCCCGCAGCCTGTCGATGTGGGTGGTCATCCAAACGGTTCGCGATCCCAGCCAACTGGCTTCAACCATTCGAGGCACGGTGCGCTCGGTTGATCCCGGTCTGGTGGTGATGAAACTGAGGACCATGCGGGAGGTGATTTCCGATTCGCTCTCGGAACCACGGATGCTCTCTTCCTTCCTGAGTGGATTTGCCGTCTTTGCGCTTTTGTTAGGCGTGATCGGGATGTACGGGAGTATCGCTTATTCGGTAGCGCAGCGAACAAAGGAATTGGGCGTTCGGCTGGCGCTCGGTGCGTCCCGCGCGGGAGTCCTGCTGCTGGTGCTGAAGAAGGCCGCGCTACTCACGCTCATTGGAGTGGGTGCGGGGATCCCGGCATCGATTGCCGCCTCACGGTTAATGGGTTCCTGGTTACACGGTTCCCGGGCCCACTCGCCGGCAGTCTATGTTTTGATTCCCGTGCTGTTGATGGGCGTGTCGCTGCTGGCGAGCTATCTTCCGGCCCGCCGCGCAGCCAACGTGGATCCCGCCATCACCTTACGGGACGATTGAACCCGGCTTGCTGACGCGCGCGGCTCGGAAGGGCCACGTAACAGCAAACCAGTTACCGAGCCACGACCGTGAGGGAGTGGTCCGGAGTGCCGGGTTTTGCAGGTCCCTCAGCAGTCGACGTGGTTGTGGAACCAGGTATCGAGCCGCGCTTTGTGCTCGGTGGACAATTCCTCCGAGAGCCGCTTCATCTCGTTTTTCGGCATGGGCTTGAAACGCTTCGCGATGGAAATGTTGTCGTCCACGAATTCGAGCTTCGGCATACCCACCACTGCGGCTGACACCGGAAGGGACATCGCGTAATGGATCAACTTCTCCGCGGTTGCCTTTCCGGACAAGCCTTCCTGCGCGAAAACTTTCATCGCGATTACGCCCATCTTCTTCCGGTTGGCCACTGGTAATGCGATCGTCTCGAAGCTGTCGTGCATGAAGTTGGGCACGAAACCGGCGGGAGCATTCCGCATGCCGGCCCGGGCGGCATTCAATGCCATCTGGGTGCAATCGAAGTCATTGTGCTCGAGCGCCTTTCGCAATACCACAGGATCGGTATGGCTGGTTACGCCGATCGCCCGGGTCACCTTCTGATCGCGGAGCTTGTAGAGGACCTTCAACACTCCGTCGCTCGCTTCGGCCGCTGCCAGATCGGCGTCGTCGGTAAGGCTATGAATATGGATCAGGTCCAGATGATCCGTGTTCAAACGCTTCAGGCTGCCTTCAAGTACGCGCATGGCTTCGTCTCCGTTGCGCTTGTTGATTTTCGTGGTGAGCCACAGGCCGTTGCGCCGGGTCTTCATCACCCGCCCTACCCATTCCTCGCTCTGCCCGTCGCCATAGCCGTAGGCCGTATCCACGTAGGTGATTCCCAGATCGAGCGCGCGGTTCAAGGCTTCACCAGCCTTGTCCGGATCTTTGTAGGACAGAAAACGGCTTCCGCACCCGAAAGCGAGAATGGACACGCGCGCACCGGTTCTCCCGAGAATGCGCGTAGGCATGCCGGTCTTGCTGTCCGTCTCCGCTCCCATCAGGGCGGGCACGGCAGCCCCCGTCAGCGCGGTGGATCCGAGGAAACTGCGTCTGGAAATGCTCATAAGATCTCCTCTGAGGTATCGCCTCAATCATACACCGAGGAGTATCGTAACCCCGAACCGGCCGCGAGGCATCTACTAGATATGCGCCATCTCGCGGCCCTGATCGCCCTGTCCGCCCTAATTGTCATTCCCCTTACGGCCCAGAACGCGAATAAGGAAGTCCTGGTTAATTTCGCCGGATCCCTGAAACGCGTTACCAAGAAGGAAGTGGTCATCCAGTCGGATTCGGACAACGAAATGACGTTCATTCGCACCAAAAAGACCACTTTCCTGTCGGGCGGCCGGCCTATGGACGGTGCCGGGCTGCCTTCTGGCATCACGGTTAACGTGGAGGCCTTCGAGAGGCTCAACCGCGAGTTGGAGGCCGTCACCGTGACTGTGGCGGTCCCCGCCGATCAGTCTCCCAATAAGTGAAGCGCCACCCGCCGGTGATGCGGGCTCGACCGGTGCTCGAACAAATAGACGCCCTGCCAAGTGCCGAGCGAGAGCCGTCCGTTGATGATGGGGATTGACAGCTGGGTTAATGTCAGGGCGGCCCGGATGTGGGCGGGCATGTCGTCAGCGCCCTCAATTGTGTGGCGATAGAGCCGGTTGTCCTCGGGGGCGACCCTTCCGAAAAAGTCGTTCAGATCCTCTACGACGTCGGGATCGGCATTCTCTTGAACGGTCAGCGATGCCGAGGTGTGCTGGACGAAGATGGTCAGCAGACCGGTGTGGACGGCGCACTCCCTGGTCCAATGCGTCAGGCGGTCTGTGAAGTCGTACAGCCCCTTTCCGGAGGTCCGGATCTCGAGGTGATTCGTAAACTGCTGCATCACCCGCAACCGTATCAGAATAGGGTCATGGTGGCAAAAGCGCGGCGCGAGGCGGCTATGTTGCTCGCCGGTGCGCTGTGGGCATTTGCGGCCACAGCGCCGGAGCGTACCTTCGAAGTGGCGGGTACGATTGAGCCCGAGATGCAGGCGTCCGTGTCCCTGCATGGCGCCACCACCCCGTTTTCCACATCCGCTCTTTCCGATTCGCGCGGCCGTTTCCGTTTCACCCGCGTGGCCGCGGGCCAGTACACGCTGTCGGTGTTTGTTCCGGCCTACGGCCAGAAGCGCATGACCATCGATGTGGGACCGTCGTCTGCCGATGAGAAGGGACGCTATTCCGTGCTCGTGCGCTTCGATCACGAAGTCCCGCGCGAGACACTTGGCGGCAAGGTGTCGATGGCCGAACTCGCCGTCCCGGAGCGTGCCCGCAAGCAATACCAGGAGGCGCAGAAGCGGCTTGAGAAACGGGATATCGATGGCGCTATCGAGCGGCTCGAGAAGGCGGTGGCGATTGCTCCGCGCTTTGTCGCCGCCTGGAACAACCTCGGTACCATCGCCTACCAGACCCGGCGATATCCCGACGCCGAAAAGTATTTCCGGAAGGCGTTATCGGTGGATCCGAATGCGTTCGAACCGCTGGTGAACCTGGGCGGCGTGCTGTTGACGCTCGAAAAGAACGACGAAGCCTACCACTACAATCTCTACTCCGTGCTGAAGCGTCCGCAGGACGCGCTTGCCAATTCGCAGCTCGGGATGAATTACTTTGCCTTGGGAAAAGCGGACTTGGCCGAGAAGTACTTGTTAGAGGCGCGGCATCTGGATCCTGGCCATTTCTCGCACCCGCAGTTGCTGCTGGCCGAAATCTACCTGCGGCGGCACGATTCGGCCCAGGCCGCCGCGATATTGGAAGAGTTTCTACGATTTCATCCGGACTGGCCGTCAGCGGTGCGCATTCGGGACGCGATTGCAAGGCTACGACGCGAATGAGCGCGCTTTCGGTTCCAGGAGTTGCTTGATACGCAGGCCTACCTGCATGAAGTCGTCCAGGAGAATCGGTTTGCGCACATAATCACTGATCCCGAGTTGCTCGGCCCGCGCCTGCTCCCGGGGTGAATCGGAGCTGGTCAATACGAGGATCGGGATGCCCTCCATCCCTGAAGTCTGCCGGCACGCCGACAGCACCTCGAGGCCGTCATAACGGGGAAGACTGAGATCGAGTACGATGAGATCCGGTGCAGTCTCGACTCCTTCTGCAAGCCGGCCCAAATAGCGGATCGCTTGCTCACCATCCTTGATGACCTCCAGCGTACAATCCACTCCGTGTTCTTCCAGTGCCTTCCGGAGTAAGTACACATCAGAGGGCGTATCTTCAACCAGGGTGATCAGCTTGGGGGACCGGACTTCTGACAACATAGATAGGCGTCCCCATTGTACGATACGCTACCGTATAAATGTAATTAAGAATACTAAATCGGAGCGTGGTCTTTAATACGCTACGCAACTGCCGCATCCAGGATGGACTGTGACTCATGCAGGGCCTGGTTGGCCCTTTCGGCAAAGACATAGAAGCCGAACAGGGGCGTTTCGTCTCCTCGACCCCAACGGTTCAGCTTGTAGGTGATGCGTAGGTAGTTCAATTCCGGGTGTTTCGTGAGATCGAGAAGTAACGAATAGGTCCCACAGTAAAACTTTTGAGGAAACCGGAGGATTGGTTTTTCGCCCCAGGTGGTCTTGTCCGCCGAACCCCAGACTTCCACGTCCAGGCTCTCTTGTTCGATGATCCGTGTGATGCCCAAGGTTAGCAGCAACTTCGTGCCGCTCATCGCACCTAGCTCCAGATCGGGGCCAGTGCCATTCTGCCTGGTAACGGTTTCTGGTAACAGGAAGTTAGGTAGCATTAAGTCCCTCCAACCTTTCCGGCCGATTTAGAAGCTTTTCGCACCCTTCACGCTCGATCCAGCGACCACGGATGTTAGGGAGCCGAAAGCAAATAAGGCAGAACGGCGTGATTCGGACTGCCTCGTCTGATTATCGCATAGGCCCATGCTTGCGTGAAAGGGAATTAATGGAATATTCACGAGAATTCGACCCAAGATTGTAGCTAAGTTTCTTTTAACGATTCCGTTATCGTTAAAGCTCAGGGGTGGTAGAGGCGCCGGTACAGATCCGCATTCCTCAGGACCGCTTGAACGTAATTGCGGGTCTCCGCAAAAGGAATGGATTCGACGAACTCCGCGGGCTCCCGGTATTCGGCGCGCTTGAGCCATTCCGATACCCGGCTGCCGCCGGCGTTGTACGCAGCGAGGGTTGGCTCCCACTGCCCTTCGAAGCTGTCCAGTTGCGATTTCAGGTACGCGGTCCCGAGCCTCAGGTTGAACTCCGGACGCAGCAGCATCTTGGCGTTGAACCCTCGAATGCGCATGCGCCGGCTGAGTTCGCGGCCAGTGGAGGGCAGAATCTGGGTGAGTCCGTACGCATTGGCGCTCGAAATCGCCTTCGGGTCAAATTCGGATTCCTGCCGGATCAACGCAGCCACCATGTACGGGTCCAACCCCACCTGCCGGGAGTACTGGAACAGGGGTTCCCTCCAGGGCAATGGGAATGCCAGGGTCCAGAATTCCTTCGGCGCGCTATTCACCGGAGAATACAAATATCCGGGGGCATAGCGCTTCAAATAGCGGATCGCCCGCTCGGGAGCCTGGCGCTCGGAAGCAATTCGCGCCAGTTCAAGACCGAACGCCTCCGGCTGCTCGCCGGTTCTGGCGCCGAATCGTAGTTCCATCTCGGCGAACTCGTCGAGCGCCGCGGTCCGCAGCAGGCTTGCCCGATCCATTCTGGCCCGTGATGCCGGCAGAGGAGCAAATGTTGCCGGCAGCGGCCGCCCGGGAAAATGGATGAGCCGGAGAAACTCCATCACAGTGCGGGATGGCAGGGCATTCACCACCTCGGGGTGAGTGCGCTCCTCCCGAACCAGGAGCGCATAGTAATGGTTCGGAAACGAGCGGAGCACCTGGTCGTAGTAGGCCCGGACGTCGCTCCAATTCGAAGTTCGCTCAGCGATGCGGCCCAGAAAATAGAGCGCGGCACTCGCCTTCTCGGAATCGGGATAGGTCCGCACGTGCGACTTGAGCAGATCAACAGCGTCCTTGCGGTCCTGGAGATAGGCCGCGAAAGCCACCTTCCAGTGGCAATAGGATGCCTGCCCGGACCTCGGAAAGGCCGTGTAACAGGTGCGAAATACGGGTTCGAAATTGGATGGCTGATTCAGCAGGACGTATTCGTTGCCGGCAGCCACCAGCGCCTGTAGCCGCCATTCCGATTTCGGGTACTTGCCGGCAAGCTGGTCCAGCGCGCTCTCCATCTCGTCCACGCGATTCGCACGGCGCGCCGCCGCCAGCAATTGATACAGCCGTTCGGCATCCGCCTCGGGCGAGGCGACCTGGAGCGACTGTAAGTATGTCAGTGCCGTGGAGTCCTTGCGCGACCTTCGGGTAGCCTCGCCGATCCGCACCAGGGCCAGTTCCCGTTCCAGGCCCGAAGCGGATTCGGATATAGACTTCAGCTCTCGCCCAGCCCAGTCGTACTGGCGCGCATCCATCAGTTTGGCGGCCCGTAGCAGCCGCGCTGAGGCCGGCGGCTCGGGAAAGGAAGCTCCCAGTGCGTCCCGGTATTTCTGCAACTCGGCTTCGGCGCCTTTCGCCTGAGGCGACATCGGATACCCAAGCCAGGCCCGCTGGTCATAGGCCACCGCGTTCATCGTGTCGTGTATCGCGTCGTATGCGCCGGCCAGGGCGGCGTCGCCTTCGGGCTGCGGAAGGTCGTCGATGTACCGGCGGAGCACCTCCACGGCCTTTTCCGGCTTTTCAGCGTCAGAGTAGGCCCGCGCGGCCAAAATCGCTGCGTGGCCCGACAAGGGCGATTTCGGGGTCTGCCGCAGGATGGTCTCGCACGATTTCGCCGTGGCATCGAAATCATGGGAATCGAAGGCGACAGTGGCCGAGAGCCACTCGATAAAATCGGCGAGTTGCGGCAGTCGCTCGCGCGCAGCGGATAGGTTGCGTAGCGCCTCCGAACGATGGTCGTCCTTGGCGTCCTTCGCTCCCACTGCCAGCAGCGCCAGTGCTCCGTTCGCGTCTTTATGACTTGACGCGTAACTGATCAGCGCGGCGCGATTGCCCAAGTTGGGTGAATCCGCATAAGCGCGCGTCAGTTTCGCGACGTCTTGAGCGGAAGCTGTAATGGCGATGGCCGCAATGGCCGCGAGTATCTCAGGAGGCCGGACCCGGATAGTCCCTCCCCAGCAGCGAGGCGTCGCCGAGTGCCAGTGTCTGCACCATTTCGAGATGCAGGTAATCGCGGACCCCGTGAAAACGGGCGCGGTATCTCGCCCGGATCATGTCGATCTCCAGCCGCAGTGACGAGTAGAGGTTCTGGCGCTCCCTTCCGCGTGAGACAGCCTGCGGGTTGGCCAGCAATACTCGCGCCAACTCTACCCGGGCAAACCGCTGCGCTGCCACCTGCTCCGGATCTTCGGCCCGCGGTGGTGCGGGGACGGCAATCTCCACCGTCCGTCCCTCGCCCGAGGGTGGCGTTAGGGTTTCGCTGGACTTCACTGCGACGCTGCGCGTGGGACCAATGGCGGTTCGCACCGGCTCGAACAGCTTCAAATGCTTTTCAAGGATGGCGCCGGCAAGTGCCGTCACCAATTCCATGGCGGAGGGATCGACGGTGTCTTCGGCGTAAAGAATACCGGGCACGCGATCCTCCGTGGTGACAGGCACCAGGAGAGCCCGTCCCTCGCCTTCCTGTCCGAACATGCCGGCGATCGGAGCCGACAGCTCGGCCGCGCACCGCACCACCTGAATCGTCTTGGCCGTCGCAATCACGCGATCGAAGGCCGGAGCGGATTTGTGCGGGATCTCCGCGGGCGGGAACACCGTTTTGCTATCCAGCCCGCGAGCGCCCTGAATGCACAAGTCGTCTCCACGGACGGAAAAGAAGGCGCAGCGTCTGGACATGGCTCCGGCCGCGTCCAGCATAGCCTCGCACCAGTGGCGATCGCTCTCAAACCGCCGCATGCGCGTGAAGCACTCGTTCAAAACCTGGGCGATGCCGCGGGCCACCTCCAGGCGGGCGCGCGCCATGCGGGGCCGCAGAGTGAGTTCGAGCTGTGAAAACCGCCCCTCCACGATCTGCAGCAGTTGGTCCCGCAGATCGCGTCCCACCAGTTCGCGAACCCGATCCATCTGCACCTGGCAGAGGGCCGAGATCAGTTCCCGGGTATCCCGCTGGCTGTTGTCGAGCAGTTCGACGACGGGATCGCGGGTGGATGGTTCTGACATCTACACCCTCAGTTTCGCAGAATAGCGGCGGTCAGTTCTGATTCCTCGCCGCTTCCACGGCACGCATCACGCGCAGCAGGTTGCCGCCATAGATCTTACGAATGTCGGAGGCGGAAAATCCGCGCTCGAGCAAGGCCCGGGTCAGGGCAGGGAACTTCGATACATCATCGAGGCCAGCCGGGGCGCACGGGATTCCATCGAAATCGCTGCCCAGGCCGACCGCATCGATGCCCCCCACCTTCACCGCGTGCGCAATGTGATCCACCAACTGCGCCAAGGTCGCGCGCGGGATCTCTCCGCTGGCGAACGCTCGCCCGAACGCAGCCTCATCGTACTGCCCGGCGAGTTTCTTCTCGAGCGCCGCTTCGCCCTCGGCAGAAGCGTCGTTCAGGAACCCGCAGTTGAAGTTGATCTGCATGACCCCGCCCTTGCGGGCCAGCGCGGCGATCATTTCGTCCGTCATGTTGCGCGGCGCCTTCGCCAGCGCACGGCAGGATGAGTGGGATGCAATCACTGGAGCCTTGCTGGTTTCGAGAACGTCCCAGAAGGTCTTATCCGCCACGTGAGAGATATCCACCATCATCCCCACGCGGTTCATCTCCAGCACCACCTTCCGCCCCAGTTCGTTAAGACCCCCATGGTGCTTCACGGACGCATCGCCCTGGTCGCCCGAGGAGTCCGCCCAGCCGTTGGTGTTGGTGTGCGTCAGGGTCATGTAGCGGACACCAAGCAGGTAGTAATCCCGAATCAGGCGGGGACTGTCTTCGATGGCGTGTCCGCCTTCGATGCCAATCAAGGCGGCAATCTTCCCGCGCCGGTGTGCGGCTTCAATGTCGGCGGCTGTCATCGCGAGCGTGAAGTCGTTCGGGTAACGTTCAACGATATCGTGCCGGATGGTGTCGATCATCTCCAGTGCGCGATGCGCGGACTCGTGGGTCTTGGAGTACTTGGCATCGACATAGGCCGCGAAGAAAACAGCTCCGACGCCCCCTTCGCGAAGGCGGACCAGGTCGGTGTGGGTCTTCGAACTGCGAGGGCCGATGTCAAAGCCATCCACAGTGCGGCTGGTGACGTCATTATGAGTGTCGATGAGAAGCGCCGATTGATGGACCCGCCGGACCTCGTCCTCCGTGACGGTCCGTTGTTGGGCTGATGCCGGATGAATTCCGGCGATGAATGCGATCAGAAGGAGAGTGCGAACAATCATGGGAATTGTTCCCCATCATCGCACGGGCGCGCTCACGCGGGTCCGGCGCAAAGGCATTCGGCAGCCGGGAACGCTACGATGGAATCGAGGGTGAGAACATGACAACTCTCGATTGGTCCCAATGTCCAGCCGTGGAGAGCGTCCCCGGCAAAGTCAGCGGCGCATGGGTGTTCAAGGGTACCCGGATGCCGGTGGCAACGGTGTTCGAGAATTTGGAAGCGGGTTTGAGCGTGGAAGAAGTTATGGAGGAGTTTTCCGTCACGCGGGATCAAATCAACGCGGTGCTGCATTTCGCGGCAAAGAGTCTGCAGATGCCCTTGTCGCCCCCGGTACAGGCCACGCCCGTCGATGCTCATTCTCTTTGACCAGGGCACACCCCGAAGCATCGCCCGGTGGCTCCCAGGCCACACCGTTGTTGAGGCGATTGCGCGGGGATGGGCCGCCTCGAATTGCCAAGGATCACTATTGCGATCCTACGACCTCGAGTTGTGGCTGCAGTGAACGCCGTCACGCCCGGCAGTTTTACTGAGGTGGATATTCCTCACGAGTAGATAGACCCGCTTGGTTTGGTTCCGGCCGCCGAGGACTCAATCGGCTGCTGCACGTGCCGAGCTACGGCCGATGCCCTCCTGCTCGTCGCCACGCGCACGGATCTGGCGCTGGTCTCGCGCGACGGCTAAAAAACAGATTCCACCACGATTGTTCCGGCATATACTGTACCCATGAAGCTTGCACGTTACTGGTCGCGGGGCGACGGAGAAGCCATCGATCCCGGCGGGGAACGGATCCGCGTCACAGCTCGAGGGTGGTCGGACGAGAGCATCGAACTGGCTCGCATCCGTGCGCGGGAAGTGGCGCGGCGCGTTGCCGAGCGGTTGGCGACCCATCCCGATGAGAAGAAGCAGTATCAATACGGCGACCGGCCGCTGCCGGAACCCATCCTGCAAGAGTTTAAAAACGGCGGAGCGGCCCCTTACGCAGTGGTCACCCGCAACGCCTACGGCGCACTGGTGCTCAACACCGATCACCTGATGTTCGTCGATATCGACCGCGAGGATCCCGCGCCGTCCACCGCGAGTGGGAGCGGCCTGGAGTCGGTGATAACGGGACTGTTTTCGTCGTTGTTCGGGCAGTCCGCACCCGCTCCAGCGCCGCACCAGGCTCCTTCAGGAGTTGTGAACGATATCGAAAGAGTCGCCCAGCGCCGAAATCTCAGCGTGCGCGTATACAAGACCGCCGCGGGATATCGAGGACTGGTTACCAATACGCCGTTCGAAGCAGGATCCTCCGCGACGGAAGCCTTCCTTCGAGAATTCGGTGCCGATCGCATGTATATGCACCTGTGCCGTGTGCAGGAATCGTTCCGCGCCCGCCTGACTCCGAAACCCTGGCGCTGCCAGTTCCACAAGCCTCCGGTCGAGTTCCCGTTCGAAACCCCGCAGGCCGAAGCCGAGTACCGGCGTTGGGAGAGCGAGTACAACTCGAGAGCCGGACGCTTCGCCACCTGTCAGTACGTCACCACGGTGGGATCGGGCGGCACGGCCGCGGAGTTCCAGGCCCTGGTGGATTATCACGACCGCGAGACCAAGGCGACCAGCGGACTGCCGCTAGCGTGAAATCAGATCGAGAAAACTGGCGCCGTTCGCGATGGAGGTCCCGAAGTTCTCGGCCACCGTCTGGCCGATGTCGGAAAGCGACCCCCGAGTACCCAGGTCCACCCCCGCCCGAGCCTTGCGGCCATAGGCGAGCACCGGGACGTACTCCCGGGTGTGATCGGTGGATGGCGTGGTGGGATCGCAGCCGTGGTCGGCGGTGAAGATCAGAAGGTCGCCATCGTTCAGCTTTTCCAGCAGCTCCGGAACCCAAGCATCCACGGCCTCCAGCGCCCGCGCGTAACCCTCGACGTCGTTGCGGTGTCCGTACAGCATGTCGAAATCGACCAGGTTGGTGAAGATCATGCCGTCCGCCTGAGCCTTCATCGCACCCAGCGTTTTGGCCATCCCGTCGGCGTTCGTCTTGGTCTTCTCGTAATCGCCGATGCCCCGTCCCAGGAACACGTCCAGGATCTTTCCGACACTGAACACCGGTACGCGACGTTCCTGCAAACGGTCGAGGAGCATGCCGCGCGGCGGAGGAACGGCGTAGTCGTGGCGATTGGTAGTGCGCACGAAGGCGCCCGGTTCGCCGACAAACGGCCGCGCGATCACACGGCCCACCTCGTAAGGCCCGCGCAGGATGTCCCGCGCCGTCTCACACATCTTGTACAGCTCAAACAGCGGGATCACCTCTTCGTGCGCGGCGATTTGGAACACGCTGTCCGCCGACGTGTACACGATCGGTGCGCCGGTGCGCATGTGCTCCTGGCCGAGTTCCTGGATGATCTCGGTGCCGGAAGCGGCTTTATTCCCGAGACTCGATCGGCCGATCCGTAGTTCGAAAGGTTCCATCACCTCGCGGGGAAACCCGTTCGGAAACAGAGGGAACGGACGCTCCAGGTGGATGCCCACCATCTCCCAATGTCCGGTGGTCGTATCCTTGCCGGGCGAGGCCAGGGCGCAGCGCCCGTAGGATCCGGCGGGCTCTGCCACTGGAGCAAGCTCGTGAATCGGACGGATATTGGCCAATCCCAACCGGCAGAGATTCGGTAACCGCAGAGCGCGGCGGAGCGCGATATTGCCCAGCGTATTGCTGCCCGCATCGCCATAATCGGCCGCGTCGGGCATCTCGCCGATCCCCACGCTATCGAGCACGATCAAGATGACTCGCCCGAAGCTCATTGCCCCTCCCGGACGCCTTGACCCTTCAGCGCCGCTTGGATGCGCGCGGTGAGTGCATCCACGAAATTCTCGGGGTTAAAACCATTCATGCGGCTGATCACGGACCCATCCTTGCCGAAAACGATGGTGGTGGGGATGGAGGATACCCGCAACGTGCGTGACAGCCCATCTTCGAAATAGACCGTGTTTTTCCAACCCTGTTCCGCGAGAAACGGTTTCACCGCCGAGCGGTCCTCGTCGGAGCTGATCGAAAGAAACACCACCGTGGGGTCATCCTTAAAGCGCTTCTTCACCTCCTCGTACAGGGGATGTTGCGCGCGGCAGGGCCCACACCACGTAGCCCAGAAATCGAACACCACTACCTTGCCCAGCAGCGACGACAGAGCCAGGCGTTCGCCATTGAGCCCGTTAAGGGTGAATTCGAGCGGATTCACTACCCCCAGGTTCGGGTCGAACTGCTTCAGTGCGAGCCGCCGCTCCGCCAGCAGCGCCGACGTCCGGTCGTAGGATTGGAGCACGATCTCACCCAGTCCGGCCTCACTGCCCTTGAGCTTCTGATACAACTCGCCCATGCGGCGCCGGATCACTGCCCGATCCGCTTCGGTCGCCTGAGGATCGGCGATGGTGAAGGCGTCGGCATAGGCCCGTATGGCGTCTTCCGTCTTTCCCAGCAGAGCCAGCCGGCGTCCGAGTTCGATGGCCGGGTCACCCGCGGGATACACTTCGAAACTCTTGCGTGCCAAATCGGCTGCGTCTTGGTTATTGCCGAGCATCCCCGTCGCCATCGCCTGGTACAGCAGCGCATGTCCCAACAGGCGCTCGAGTTCATCGCGCCGCCGTCCCCGCTCGGTCACGTCGGCAGGCATCTCGTGGATCAGAGTCCGAACGTATTTCTCGAAATGCTTCGACCACTTCAAGGACTCTCTGGCTTGTTCTTCGCTGCGCTCGAGCAGGAGCGCGCGACACGTCGGGTCGAGTACCACCACGTCGTCGGGATCCAACTTCAGAACCCGGACGCCGTACACTGCGATTCGGTGATTATCCTTCGCCTGGATCGCCGATTTCACGATGGCCCGGTCGATGTCGTTCTTCTTCGGCGAGTTCGGATATTTGGCCAGGTGCTGTTCGAGCGCATGAATCAGGTCCACCGGGCTCGACGATCCCTCGGAAAGAACCTGCCGCAGATGTTGCTGCTCTTCGTCCGACATCTCCTTCTGCTGCGCGAAGACAGAGAGGACCAACACCGCCATGAAAGCCAGTTGCCGGATCATTCGGACTTCGCTGGCTTCTGGGTGCGGATGCTGTCAGCCAGGGCGGCGGCGCGTTCGCGAGCCATGTGCAGATAGGATTCGTTCTTGATCACGCGGTCGAGCAGCGGCAGGAACTGCTCCGCCCCCACCAGGCGTTTTCGCTCCCATGCGGCTTGTAGCCGCAGGAGCGCGTCGTTGACGCCCAGTTTCTCGTACTTCACACTGACCTCCAGGCGCATCAGGTACTGCTCGCTTTCCGTGATGCGTTCAAACCAGTCGGCCAGCGCCTTGGCATCCTCGTCGAGCGAGTAGTTGAACTTCACTTCGTGTTTCGTCGCTCCATCCTCGAAGCGGAAGGTCTTGATGCCCATCTTGGCGACTTTGAGATTGGATTCCAGCGGGCGTGCGAAGCGGTCCAGTTTGTCGGTCAGCCTGAAAATCTCCTGGGCCTCGTCGTCGCGCAGTTTGAACTTGGCTGGAAGCTCGTCGTTCGCGGCTTCCTTGTAGACGACGTCTCCCGAGCGTTCGACTGCGATGCTCACCCAAGGCGGCGTGCTTCCTGGGAATTCCTTCGTGTACACGATGCGCGGCGAGTCCGCGAAGGCCATCGCGCAGAGAGCGAGTGCGAGCGCGGCCGTCTTCACCGGATAATCCTCACACCGGCCGCGCAAGTGTGGGTCGCATGGCAGATGGCGACCGCGATTGCATCCGAGGCGTCCTCGGCCTGAGGTTCGGGGAGTCCGAGCAGATTCTTTACCATCAACTGCACCTGATGCTTTTCCGCGCGGCCGTACCCGACAACGCAGCTCTTCACTTCCAACGGTGAGTACTCGCCCAGCGGAACGTTCGCCTCGGCGATGGCGAGCAACGCAACCCCGCGCACGTGAGCCAGTTTGAGCGCCGACTTAGGGTTGAGCGAATGAAAAACTTCCTCCACGGCGGCCGCTTCCGGCGAATACTCTGCAATGATCGCTCGCAACCCCTGTGCAATCTCCAGCAACCTGGTTTCCAGACCCTTTTTGGGGCTGGTCCGGATCACGCCCGCAACAATCATGCGATGCGAGCGTCCGTCCGTCTCGATAATTCCGTAGCCGGTCCGCTCGCTCCCGCAGTCGATTCCCAGAATTCGCATGCCCGGCGATGCCTACGCCAGAGCTTCCATCTCCGCTTCGTCGATGTCGTAGTTCGACCAGACGTTCTGCACGTCTTCGTGATCTTCGAGTGCTTCGTACAGCTTCAGCATGCCGGAGGCCTGCTTGCCCTCCAGCTTGATGAGGTTCTCCGGAACCATTCCAATTTCGGCCGAGACGGTGGGGATACCGGCTTTTTGAAGCGCGTTCAGGACGCCTTCGTGCGCGTCCGGCGCCGACAATACGGACCAGTGCTCGCCCTCGTCGCGCAGGTCGTCGCCGCCGGAATCGAGGACGATACCCATCAGCGTATCTTCATCGACCTTCTCCTTCTCGATCACGGCGTGGCTCCTGCGCTTGAACATCCAGCCTACGCTGCCTTGTTCGCCCAGGTTCCCGCCCCATTTCCCGAAGGCGTGGCGGATTTCGCTCACTGTGCGGTTACGGTTGTCGGTGGCGCACAGAACCATTACCGCCGCGCCGCCCGGCCCGTAACCTTCGAACATGATCTCTTCGAGAGTGACGCCTTCGAGTTCCCCGGTGCCGCGCTGGATGGCTTTCTTGATGTTCTCGGCGGGCATGCTGACGGCCTTGGCCGCGAGAATCGCGGTTCTCAGCCGGGGATTGGCGTCCGGATCGCCGCCTCCGCCTCTGGCGGCGATGGTGATTTCCTTGATGACTCGTGTGAATACTTTGCCGCGCTTGGAGTCCAGGGCGGCCTTTTTATGTTTGATCGTCGCCCATTTTGAGTGGCCTGACATAGTGAACCTCGTACACAGGGAGGAAGCTGATAACCCGAACCTAGAGAATACCAGAAGAGTGTTTCGGGCTCAATCCCCGGACCTGCAAACGGCTGTTCTGCAATCACTTAGGCACGCGAAGCGATGACCCTGACGGCGGCCTCGCCGAACATGGGAAAATCTCATGTATGTCCGCATCCGGAACTACCAGCATCGCGGCGGAGACCCTCCCCGCCGTCCCTCTCACGCTTGAAGGCTCCAGTGTCTTGCATCAAATGCTGCGGATCCGCTGGCCGCTATGGAAAGGCGTTCCGGCCCAGCGGCGGGCCGAAATGATCGCCGAAGCCGCACCGGTGCTGGCGGCGATGGAAGAAGACGCCGCCGGGCCGTCCGGCATCTTCTCCCTCCTCGGCCATAAGGGCGACCTGATGTTCATCCATTTCCGGGAGTCCTTCGAAGCTCTGAATGATGTGGAGTTCCGCCTGGCCCGTCTTGCGCTCTTCGACTATCTCGAGCTGACCGCCTCGTACCTTTCAGTGGTGGAGTTAGGCCTCTACGATTCCACCGCAAAGGTGTATGCATCACTCGCCGATCGCGGCATCGCCCCGCACACTCCGCAATGGAAGGCTGAGATCGAGGAAACCCTCGCCCGTCAACGCATTGCGATGCGGCCCCGGTTGTACCCCGAGATTCCGAAGACCAAATACGGCTGTTTCTATCCCATGGACCGGCGGCGCGGCGAAGACAAGAACTGGTACCAGTTGCCGATGGCGGAACGCCGCCGCCAGATGGAGGAGCACGGGTTGATCGGCCGGCGCTATGCCGGAGAAGTGCGTCAGATCATCTCGGGATCCATCGGATTCGACGACTGGGAATGGGGCGTCGATTTATTTGCCGATGACGCACTGGTATTCAAGAAGCTGATCTACGAAATGCGTTTCGACCAGGTCAGTGCCGTGTACGCATTGTTCGGTACCTTCTATGTCGGCATCCGGCGCAACGCCGCTGAGTTAGAAAAGCTGCTCGCTGTATAGGCAGCATTACTCCGCCGGAAACACCGTCGCCGTGATCCAGTTACCCGGCTCGCGCGACGGGAGCAGCTTCTTCGTCGATAGCCGCCGGTACGGTATGGAGAGCGGCTCGGTCGCGTTCTCCCAGGCATCCGGATAGAGATGCAGTTCCAGTGTCCGATCTCCCGAGCGGATAGCGGCAGCCTCCGGGGGAGTCACAAAAACCACCAGGCGGCACTCCCCATCCGCTGTCTTGTGCACTTCGAAACTGTGGTGGGCGCGCTTGGCAAACAAAGGCGACTCCGTCAGGGGTGCGTTGGTAAAGCCGTAGACGCCGACGGGTAGCTTGCTGGCGGCATAACCCTCCTCCGCGTCGGATATCGTCCGAAGGTCATGTTCTCGCCGTAACCGGTCGCGTGCGTCATCGTTCGACGAACCTGATGCGGTCAAGGTCATACGTTCCGTTTCTTGTTCGGATATAGTGAGCGACTGCCGGGTCGGCAGTCACCCTTCATTTTATCAAACAGGTCGATTGTTCCCCGCGGATGAGCGATGCTACTGCGCGAGTTCCTTAGACTTATTCCAGTCTTCAGTGGCGCCCGCCTTGTCGCCGGTTGCGTAGCGCAAGGCGCCCCGATTCTGGTAGGCGTTGGCATAGGACGGATTCAGTCGAATCGCCTCGTCCAGATCCGCGCGTGCCGCCTTGTAGTCGCGCAGCATGTAATATGCGTATCCCCGCGCGTTGTACGCCTGTGCGAAATCCGTCTTGAGGCGGATCGCTTCGGTAAGCGGCGCGATGGCGGCTGCGAACTGTCCTTGCTGGATCAAGGCGCGTCCGCGCTGGTTGTAAGCGGTCGCGGTATTCAACACAGGCGCCGCCGCCTTTGCCTTCGGGGGCGCGGGTGCCGCAGCCGGAGCCGGCGAAATATCGGGCGGTGCTGACACTTGAGTCTTCGGCGGTGCCGGTGATTCAGGCTTCGGCACCGGGATGACTGGCGCCCCCTGGACCGGTTCCGCCGCCGGCGCTGCTGCGATTGCCGGGCCGGGCGTGGCCGGGGGTGCGGGCGTCGGCGGTGCGATCACCGGTGGCGCGGCGGCTTGGATGGGTGCCGGGAGTTTCGGCCTGGTGTCCTGCAGGTTTACCACCCGTAAGGGTCCATCCGGGCGCCCCTCGCAGGAGACACCTTCCCGTTCCTCGCGAATGGCCTCTTCGATGTACTTGTTTTTCGCCAGCTCGAAAACCTGCTTCGCTTCCGGATAGTCGGGCTGCAGCTCCAGCGCCGCGACAAATCAGACAGCGCCTTCCGGTGACCGTCCCAGCAGGTAGTACGCGCTCCCCCGGGCCAGCCAGGCCAGAGGCATTTTCGGCGCCAGCCGGATCGCCTCGGTGCGGTCGGCGAGTCCCTTCTCGTGCATGCCGAAGCTGATGGTAGGATCCGCCGCGGGCGAGCCAGGCGTCGGCCAGATTCGGCTCCAACTGCACCGCCTTGTCACGATCGGCGAGCGCCTTCTCCTGCTGGTTGAGAGCCACGTACACCGCGGCCCGCGCCAGGTATAGGCTCGCCTTGTCCTTCACCGTTTCCAGTGCTGTTCCGTAATCGGCCACCGCTTCCTGATACCGGCCCTGTCGAGCGAAAGCCGCCCCGCGTAGTGCATAGGCGTCCGGCATTTTGTGGGACCAGGTCGATGGTCGGCTCAGTCTGAACGGCGCGTTGAAAGTCGCCTAACTCTCCGTAGGCCACACCCCGTCCGTTAAATGCTTCGGCCAGGTTCGGTTGGCGTTGGATCGCCTGATCGAAATCCGCCACTGCCTCCCGATACTGGCGCGCCGCGGACCGAGCCTGTCCGCGCTTCATCCAGGAGGCCGCACGGTTGGAATCGATCTGGATCGCGCGACTGTGGCTCTCCACAGCCTCGGCGAACAGGTGGAGTTTCGTCATGGCATCGCCCCGGGCGTCGTAGATGGCGGCATCCTGGGAACTCAGTGCCAGCACGCGGTCATAGTCTTTGACGGCGTTTGCCCAATCGCTCAGGTTCGTATAGGCTTGCGCTCGCACGCGGTAAAGCCCGGCATCAGGCCCATTGATCTCGATGGCTTTCGTCAGGTCGCGGACTGCATCCGATATCTGCCCTCGGCTATGCCCGCACGGGCGCTCGTGGAGAGCCGTTCCACGGCGGCACGGTCGGGTTCTGGTTTACGTTTCGCCATCCCGGCCAGCAGAGACAAACCGGCCATGAAAGCGCCCGCCAAAACCAGCGGTCTATTCATGTCTCTCCTTTGGCTCGATCGGCCGGATTGCGTCTGGATTGCCGGCCGGTGTTACCCTGAAAATGCTTCTCACTAATGTGTGCCGATGCGGCGCGACTCTCTCCTGGACTTCTTCGCGGACTTCGCAATATACCGCGAGCCGTTCCTCATCCATGACGATGGCTTCCGCAGCACGATCCGGAATTACGACGAGACGGCCGCTGCCTCCAAGGCTTTTGCCGCGCGGCTGAATGCCGCCGGAATTGCTGCCGGCGACAAGGTTCTGATCTGGAGCGAGAACCGCTGCGAGTGGGTGGTCGCCTTCTGGGGATGCCTCCTGGTGGGCGCAGTGCTGGTGCCGATCGACTTCCGGGCCTCTATCGACATGCTGCGGCGCGTACGCGACAAAGTTGCCGCGAAACTCGTGCTCGTCGGAGGGGAGGTCGACTACCCGGACCACAGCGCCCCCGTGTGGCGGTTGGACGAATTTGACTGGACGGATCGTTCCCAGCCGGTGCCGCATGCGGCGGCGCGCGACGATCTCGCCGAGATCATCTTCACCTCCGGCGCTACATCCGACCCCAAGGGCGTCCTCATCTCACACCAGAACATTTTAGCGAACATTGTGCCGGTTGAAAGTGAGGTATTGAAGTACCGTCCCTACGGGAAACCTTTCTTTCCATTCGTTTTCTGAATCTGCTGCCGCTGAGCCACATGTTCGGGCAGGCCATGGCAACCTTTATCCCGCCGATGCTGGCCGGTACCGTGGTGTTCATCCACGGATATAACCCGCGCGAGTCGTCCGCCAGATTCATGACCGGCGCATCTCCGTGTTGGTCTCGGTGCCGAAGATTCTGGAGATCCTCCGCGATCACGTCATCCGCCTGTTTCCGGAAACGGCAGCCGATCCAGGCCAGCGGATTCACTGGCTACGGCGTTGGTGGCGCTATCGTCGCGTCCATCGACATTTGGGCTGGAAGTTCTGGGCACTGATCGTTGGCGCGGCCCCCCTACCGCCGGAACTCGAGGAGTTCTGGGCCCGGCTCGGCTATGTCGTCATTCAGGGATACGGGCTTACGGAAACCGCTCCCATCGTCACGCTCAATCACCCGTTCCACGCACGCAAGGGCACAGTTGGCTCGCCGATCGGCGGTATCCAGGTGAAGATTGCGCCCGATGGCGAGATCCTCGTGCGCGGCGAGAACGTCACGAAGGGATACTACGATGCCGCCGAGGCGGCGCTCGATGCCGAGGGATGGTTGCACACCGGCGACATCGGCGAAATCGACGCGGAAGGACGGTTGTCCATTCGCGGGCGCAAGAAGGAAATGATTGTGACGCCGGAGGGGTTGAATGTCTTTCCGGAGGACGTGGAGCGAGTGCTGAACCGCATCGCCGGCGTGCGGGACTCCGCCGTGATTGGTACGGACCGGCCGTACGCCGTGTTGCTTCTCCAACCTGGCGTAGATCCCGAGGAGGTGGTCCGCCTGGCCAACGCCGAACTCGAGGACCCCCAGAAGATCCGCGGCTTCAGCGTGTGGCCCTCCAGCGAACTTCCCAGGACCGAGGGCACCGGAAAACTGAAGCGTCATGAAATCGCGAAGTGGGTGGCATCCGGCGCTTCTTCGGAGTCCGCGGCCGGGCGTTCGGATTCCGCATCTCGCATACTCGGACGCTACGCCGGGGGGCGTGCCATCTCACCGGACATGACGCTGGAAGAACTCGGGCTGAGTTCTCTGGAGCGCGTGGAGTTGATGATGGAGTTGGATGCAAGCGAGTCGCAGTTTACCGGCGCGCGGACCGTGGGCGAGTTACTCGCCGGCGTCGAACGCAGGGAAAACCGCGACGATCCCCTACAGGCTGAGTCATTCCCCCGTTGGAACCGCAGGCTGTTGGTGCGTGCCATCCGGAACGTGAGTCTCGCAACGTGGATCCTGCCCATCGGCCGTATCTTCGCCTGGGTACATGCGGAAGGGTTGGAGAATCTTGAGGGTTTGGAGCCGCCCGTCATCTTCGCTCCCAATCATCAGAGCCATCTCGATGTGCCCGCGATTCTGATGGCGCTTCCGTGGAAGTGGCGGAGTCGCGTGGCCCCAGCGATGTCAAAGGAATTCTTTGCCGCTCACTTCCATCCGGAAGGATATCCACTCGCCAAACGGTTCACCAGCGGCCTGAATTACTATCTGTCCACGTTCTTCTTCAATGCATTCCCACTACCGCAGCGGGAAGCGGGCGCACTCGATACTCTGCGCTACGCGGGAGAGTTAGTAGCGGACAAATACTGTGTGCTCATCTTCCCCGAAGGGAAGCGGACGGAGCACGGCGAGATCAACCGCTTCCAGCCCGGAGTTGGGATGATGGCGTCCCGGCTGAACATCCCTGTGATTCCCGTGCGGATTGCCGGAGCGGATCGGGTGTTGCACCAATCCGCCGGCATGGCGACTCCCGGTCGTGTGACAGTGAAGTTCGGGAAGCCGCTGCATGTAAGCGGTACCGACTATGCGGCGCTGTCGAAGCAGGTGGAAGAATCCGTCCGCGCTCTGTAGTGGGGCGGCCTCTCAGGCTGCGCGGGGCTCTCAGCCCCGCTCCCCGGTTTTCGACGATTGCCCTACGGTCTTCTTTCCCCGGGCCCGCCCTCATGGGGGGGCCCACCGCCGGGTCCGGGCGGAACGTCTGCCTGCAGTTTCTTCCACTGATCTTGTGTCAACACGCCGCGAAATCCAAGCAGCATTCGTGCATTCGCCTTCTCGAGTTCACCTCGGGCCTGCGCGATCCGGTCGATCTGGGCTACCACCTTCGACTCATCGGGTCGCTCGGCCTCGAGCAGCGGTTCGAGAATCGCCTCTTCTTTGCGGAGCGACGCGTTGAGATCGATCAGCTTCAAGCGGCTCTGCTGGAAGATCGAATCGATCTTCTGCTGTTGCTCGGAGCTCAGCCCGAGCTTCTGAACCAGACCGGGATCGGTCCACCAGCGTCCTGGCGGCATTTGCCGGCCGCGCTCCATTGGGCCCCGGCCTCGCTCCGTGCCGGGACCTCCCCTACCCATCGCCGGCGGAGGCGGCTGGCCCTGCTCGGCCATCGCATCGCCGGGTGGGCGAAGACCTGCAATGTTCGAGTTCTCGGGCTGCGACTGGGCAGCCAGCGTCAGAGCGCTTGCAATCGATAACAGATAAATGAAACCTGGCATTTTCACGTTAGATCCTCTCTAATTGTTGTTATTTTCCTCAGCCATCTCCCAAGTGATCAGCCGGGACAGCGGCTCCATGGGACGGGGTACGGTTCGAGACACTTCCGCATCCACCTGATTCAACAGCGCAGCGTCGGATGCAGCGGATTGCGCCTGCCGGTACCGGCCTAGCGGCCAGGCGAGCGAGAGACACACCACCATCAGGGCGATTAGTGCGGCCGCCGCCCAGGCCGGGCTCCGCAAACCCGTCCAGGAATAATGAACCGTCTTCGGCGCCGACCGATACTGTTCGTCGCTCCACTCATGCAGCGACGCCCGGAAGTGGCTCAGCACCCGCTCCAGGCGGACCACCTCGGCGCGACAGGCGGCGCACTCGTTCAAGTGCGATTCCACAATGGCGCTGTAACAGCCCGAGATTCTTTCCGATATTTGTTCCGGAGACAAATGCGATTCTGTCATCGCTTCCCGATCCTTTTCCTGACTGCCTCGAGGGCGCGAAAAAGGTGCGCCTTTACTGTGCCCTCCTGGAGTCCGGTTGCGGCGGCAATGTCCAGGATATCCATGTCCTCAACGAAGCGCAGCAGGAACACAGTCCGCTGCCTCTCCGGGAGTTTGCCGGCCGCATCCCACACCGCCCGGACTTCTTCTTTCAGCAGCGCCTGAGTTTCTGGCGAACGTTCGAATCCCGCGTGCGAATCCTTGAGCCACTCCACCGGCTGTGCGCGCTGCCGCAGGTTCTTCCAGAACTGCAGCCTTCGGTTGCGCGCGTAGTCGCGGACCAGATTCACTGCGATCTGCATGAGCCATGTATTCACGCTGCAATCGCCGCGAAACGAACTGCGGGATTGATAAGCCCTGAGAAAGCAATCTTGAGTCACCGTCTCCGCCGCATCCCGGTCCCGCAGCGATGCGATCGCGAATCGAAAAACCCTGGGGCGGTAGATTCGGACAATCGCCTCGAAGTCCCCGGTTTGGGCTACCGCATCGCTGGTTGTGCATACGCTATCCACTGTGCCAATTGACGGGAAGCTCAGTCATGCGGTTCCACACGGTTTACAGTCCAAGGTGGGACAGGCTTCAGCCTGTTGGGCTCTCACCCCGTCCAGGGTCCGCCGCCCCACACTCGACCACAGGTGTCTAGCGATGGCCGCCCGGTCCGGGACCTCCGGGACCTCCAGGGCCGCCGCCCATACCGGCAGTCTGATAGGTGTCGTATTTTGTCGTCTGATCGGCCGTCAGCAGGGCGTAGAATGCAGCATCCGCGGTACCCTCGGCGGACGCTTCCTTTGCCGCCAGGTTTCCAATCGTCGTGGCCGCGGCGGCGATTCCGCCGGCGTTATTGGCCTTCACCGCTGTCTTCATCGCTGTATCGGCGGCCTGCCGGTCGGTCTGAATGCCGGTCAGAGCAGTTTGCTCCGTGGTGAAGATGGTGGTGGCACTGGCCTGCTGAGCCGTGGTCAAGTCCAGTAGAACAGTCCAGCGAGCCACTTCGCGGGCCACCATGTCCGCCGCGGTCGGAGCGGTTGGGGGCGTGAGTGAATTGTCGGCCAGCAGGAATGGCGTTGAAAGCGCCAACAGCGCGGCAGTAGTAAACATGCGTCTGATCATTGTTTCGGGTAACTCCTTCCAGGGTCTGTTTAAATCGCCTGATGCCGGGTCCGGCGCCTGTGCCGCCCGCGGCAGGCGATTTCGCCCGGTGTAGACGGATTACCCGCACTCGGGGTTTACTTCATTGCTCAGATGAGCATGAGAACCGCGAACAGTCCCATCCAGACGAGCCCCATGAAATGCCAGTAGATGGCCACTAACTGAGATACCATCTGGTGGCGCGCCAGGTTCCGGCCGCGCCGGAGCAGCAGGTAATTCAGCACCGCCATGCCTCCGATGAGATGCGCTCCGTGGAGTCCGGTGAACACGTAGAACACCGAAGCGTGTGGATTTCCGCGCAGATAGTATCCCTGGCGCACGAGTTCCGAAAGCGCGATGAGCTGCGCTGCAATAAACGAGAATCCCAGGAAACTCGTCAACAGGAGCCGGCGGCGGTAGACGAACCACCGCCGGTCGGCCAGCGCGCGGCGCGCCCACTCGATCATGAGACTGCTCAGCAGCAGGATCGCGGTGCTCAGCCACAACGCCGGGGGCGGGTGAATGGGTTCCCAGTAGAACGGCATGCGCGATCGCGTGTAGTAGATCAGTACCACCGCAAAAAATAGCGACGTGATCGAGATGAGCGCGAGCGCGAGACCCAGTTTGTACAGCACCGCGCGCCGGCGATGGTCATCGCCATCGCCCCGTCCGCCACCTCCGGGATCCTGCGGACCCAGATCTCCGGGCCCTCCCCCTCCAGGCAGCTTGACCTCGACCTCCGCCGCGGCGGCTTCCAGCGCCAAGGCAGACATGTGACTATTGTGCCTCAAGCGACTTGAAAGTGGGACAGTGGCGCACGCACTCTTGCGACCCGTCTCGGCACTACTGCCGAGACCGTCGGCCTCGGTCTCGCGGTCCGCTAGAATGAGACGGAGGAACCGCTCATGCGCAAGGTCTTCCACTTTGATGCTCCGCGCGATAAATACCAGTGCGACGCGGCCGTGGTGTGGTGCTTTGATAATCGATTCGAAGTCGGATTCCGGAAGTTTCTCAAGCGTAGCGGGATCGTCAACATCGATCCTATCAAGATCGCCGGCGGCGCAAAGTCACTGGCATCCCCGGAGTCGGAGGCCGAGCGCGAATTCGTGCTGTCGCAGATCGAGAAGTCCATGCGCCTGCACGGGACCAGGCACGTCATTCTGATGGTGCACAGCGACTGCGGCGCGTATGGCGGGTTGGACGGCTACTTCCACGGTGACGCGCAACGGGAATCGGAGACTCTCCAGCGCGAAGTACAGAACGCTGGCGGCGTTCTGTCGAGGCGGTTCCCAGGTGTGCGGATCAGCACCTACTTCGTCGATTTCGAAGGCGTCTGGGACGCGGCGGCGGAAATCCCGGAAGAGGTGAATTCGTGAGCTTCACTCTCCCGGTCGAGGGCCGCATGGTCCTCGATATCGCTATCGCCTACTTGGTCGCTTTGCCGGTCGGCTGGGAACGGGAACACCATGAGCGTTCAGCCGGTCTGCGCACCTTTCCGTTGGTGTGCGTCGCCTCCTGTGCGCTCGCTGCCGCGGTGGGCACCATGGGCTCGGCGGCAGAGTCGCGCGTGGTTCAGGGTCTCATCGGGGGAATCGGTTTCATTGGCGGAGGCACGATTCTGAAATCGGAAATGAGGGTGCACGGCACGGCTACCGCCGCCAGTATTCTGGTCACGGCAGTCATCGGCGTGTGTGTCGCGCACCACCTGTATTGGATGGCGATCGCGTTGAGTGCCCTCGGTCTGGCTACACTGCGGTTATTTCCAGCCCTGAAATTGGTGGACCCGGGCGCGGATCGATGAAACAAGAGTTCATCGAAGTTAACGGCGCCAAAATCGCAGTGTGGGATCGACCGGGGCTCGAACCCGCGGTGTTATATTGCCACGCCACGGGATTCCACGCGCGCTGCTGGGATTCCGTCGCCGATCACCTGGTGCAGCGATCCATCGCGGTGGACATGCGCGGGCACGGGCGCAGTCAGAAGCCGGAGCCACCCATTCCCTGGCGGCAGTTCGGCGAGGATGTCGCGGAACTCGCGCGGAAGATGAATCTGAAGGGAGTGGTAGGCGTGGGTCATTCCATGGGCGGCCACTCTGTTACGTTAGCGGCGGCCCTCGCGCCCGGCGCGTTCTCGCAACTGGTTCTGATCGATCCCGTGATCCTGCCCGAGGCCTCATATGTGGGTCCTATATCGCAACCCCATTACGCCAGGAAAAGGCGAAACCGTTGGCAGTCCTGGCAAGAGATGGTGGACCGCTACCGGGACCGCACGCCGTTCAACACCTGGGACGAGCAGGTATTGAACGATTACTGCGAGTACGGGCTACTGCCCGCGCCCGACGGCGAGGGGTTCGTGCTGGCCTGTCCTCCCGAAATCGAAGGCGCGATTTACGAGCACAGCCAGGCTGTCGAATCGAACATCTATCCGGAGTTGGCGACGGTGGAGGTGCCGGTCACGGTGATTCGATCGCCCAGGCCCTTCGTGGACGGTCCCGCTGCGGACATGATGGCCTCGCCCACGGCGGCCGACCTCGCCGTTCGATTCCGAAACGGTCGCGACATCATCGCCGAATACTCGCACTTCGTTCCTATGGAGGCGCCCGAGTATGTCGCCGATCAGATTATCAAAGTGCTCCCGCCCCACTGAGTGGATAGCGGTTACCACCCGAACCAAAAAACAGGAGCCAGTGCTGCGAGTGCAGCCCCGGCGTGCACCGCCAGCACTTGCGCTGCCACCTTAGGAGCCCGCGGCAGCCACTTTGCTGCGTAGAACGCAATGATCGGTATCTGTCCAGCCATGAGGAGTTGCCAGATATGGGCAGCGGCGCCTTCGTCGGCCTGCCGGGCAACACCATAGAGTGTGGCATGGCACAGCACTGTAGTGAGCGCGCCCAACGACATGACGATTGGAAGGATAGCGCTAGGCTGCCGGGTAAGCGGGATGTTCATCGTAAAGCCCTTTACCATACAAAGATATCACAATGCGGGCCCCTCTGAAAGTCTTCATCAGCGTACTGCGGACGTTCTCCCGTGGCGCGACGCCATTGCTACCACCCTGGATACTTCATTGCGTTCGAAGGGTGTCGCCAGAAGGTCGTAGCCGCCGACGCTCAACACCTCTGCCCAAAGACTCTCATCAGCGTGGCGGGAGACTACCACCAGTGGCGGAGGATTCTCCAGAGTGGTCGCCAGGTTGAAAAGGTCCCTCCAGTTTCCATCAGGCAGATTGAGGTCGCAGGCGATGACCGCCGGGTTCTGGTTTTTCATCAGGCGGGCCGCTTCATGGCAAGACTCGGCGGGTTGAACAGTCCAGTTGTCTTCTACCAGGATGGCCTGCAATGAGCAAAGATCCTCCTGGTTCGTGCTCACCGCAAGAAGTGTAGGTTTTACTCTTCCCGGTGCTCCTGGTGAGTATTTATTGGTGGTTGCCGGCATACGACCTCCAGCCTTCCTTAACAACTCTTTTGTTTTGCGACGGTGCACAGAGTCCACGCTGACTTCGAGAAATCGCGGTGCAATCAGCTTGCCCAACCAGTTCCGCAATATCCGTCCCTATTGGCAGTGTGGGAGCATCGATTGCGTCGAAAGTAGCTCGGAAACCCGGACGGCCGCTCCGCGTCCTATGATGTGAATCGGAGTTAGTGGATTGACCACTGCTGATCTGACCTCGAGAGTCCGCGTTACATTCGGAGGCAGCGCCGCCTTCATTCGTTTCTACGGAGAACTCAACGACTTCTTGCCGCCCGCCAAGCGCGGACGAATGTTGGTCCACCGGTTCGACGTGAGTCCATCGATCAAGGATGCCGTGGAGAGTCTCGGAGTGCCGCACCCCGAAATCGAGCTCTTGGTGGCGAATCACACGCCGGTCGACTTCTCGTATCCGCTCGCCAGCGGTGACTATGTGAGTGTCTTCCCCGCCTTTCACTCCATCGACTTGGGCCCCGTTCCGGAACTGCGCCCCCGGCTTTCTGGGCCGCGCCGATTCGTTGCCGACGTGCATCTGGGAAGATTGGCAGCCTACCTTCGGCTGCTCGGCATGGACACCCTCTATCGAAACGATCTGAAGGACCCGGAGATTGCCCAAATTGCGTCGTGTGAGAAGAGAACGGTACTAACCCGCGATCGGGGCCTTCTGAAACGTGCCGACGTGATGTATGGGTATTGGATCCGGCACACTGAGCCAAGAAAGCAGCTGGCGGAGGTTGTCTCGCGCTTCGAACTGGGTGGCTCGGCGGACCTGTTCACCCGTTGTCTGGTCTGTAACACGCCTCTGGAACGTGCGGATTGGGCTGCGATTGCTGCGCGCCTGCCCCAGCGGACCGCGGAACACTTCAGAGATTTCCATAGCTGTCCAAACTGCAACCGGGTTTACTGGAAGGGATCCCATTACCGGCGTATGCTGGGCCTCGCAGGACGAATTCTGCGGGAGGCGAGGGTTGGGTAATCAAGAGACATCGGCGAAACTGATCCCAATGCCGCGGTACCCCAACGAAGGTCTTACGCGCTGACCTGAGTGGCTGCCAGGCTGGATGTCCTGCGACGCTCGATCCACCTCACCCACTCCTGGACGCCCGTGCCTGTGGTCGATGAGACCTCGATCACTTGGATGGCCGGATTGGTAGTGCGCGCATTGCGAATCGCCTGCTCGCGATCAAACGGAACAAAGGGCAGGAGATCGATCTTACTCAGTACCATGAGTTCGCTCTTGAAAAAGATCCCCGGATACTTGAGCGGCTTTTCCTCACCCTCGGCAACACTCAGCACCACGATCTTGGCATGCTCGCCCAAGTCGTAACTGGTGGGGCAAACCAGGTTCCCCACATTCTCGATGAACAACACGTCCAGGTCGCCGGGGTTCCACTCATCGAGTGACCGCACGACCATGCGGGCGTCCAGGTGGCAAGCGCCGCCGGTGGTGATCTGGCGCGCCGGGAATCCGTACCGGCCCAGGCGGCGGGCGTCTGCATCGGTCTGGATGTCGCCCGTCAAAACGGCCACCCGGGAAGCGGAGGGTAGCGATTCGAGCGTCTTCTCGAGCAGCGCCGTTTTGCCGCAACCAGGCGAACCGATGAGGTTGAGGCACAGCGTCCCGTTCGCTCGAAACCGTTCCCGTAACAGGGCGGCGGCTTTATCGTTATCACTGAGAACTTTCTGCTCCAAGGGCACCCGTGTCATGGTTCCTCCAATTCGACATACCGCAGATCCAACTCGTCGGTCGAGCCCTGCTCGAGTTCCAGCAACAAACCTGCGTCCCCTTCCATTTCGGCCGCGGCCTGAAAACAGAACGACAGCGACTCGCCATCCACGCCGGCCATTGGTCCGATTCTGACACCTACTTTCACCGCTCGCGAGCCTGGGTACTTCGAGGCCTCTTTCCGAACCGCGGCGAGAATGGATTGAGCGATCCCGAATTCGTGCATGTCAGCAGATTCTCGGCAACTGGTCGCCGGCCAGCATACTCACGATCCGCGTCGTCCCGAATGCGGTTCGCATCAGAACCAGTCCCGGGTCGCGATCTGTGACCGCTCCGACAATCGCAGCATCGCGTCCAAGCGGGTGGGCTCGCATGGCTTGAAGGACCGCCGCGGCGTGAGTCGCCGGTAACACCGCCACCAGTTTTCCCTCGTTGGCCACGTATAACGGATCGAGTCCGAGCAACTCGCACACGCCCCGCACACCTTCGCGCACCAGGAGCTTCTCTTCCTCGATGAGGATACCAACTCCCGACTGTGCGGCCAGTTCGTTCAACGTGCTGGCAACCCCCCCGCGTGTCGGATCGCGAAGGCAGTGGATGTCACGGGTTACCTCCAGCATCGCCTGAACCAGCGTGTGGAGGGGCGCTGAGTCGCTCTCCACCTGTGTCTCGAGCTCCAAACCTTCGCGCTGGGATAGAATCGCGATGCCGTGATCGCCGATCGCGCCGCTCAGGATTACAGCGTCACCGGGGCGGGCGTTCGATGCGGACACATGTACTCCCTCGGGAACCAAGCCGATTCCCGCGGTGTTGATGAAGACGCCGTCGCCGCTTCCTTTCTCCACAACCTTCGTGTCGCCAGTGACCACCGCCACTCCGCACTCTGTCGCGGCGGCGCCGATCGAGGCGGCGATCCGGCGCAACTCCGCAGTTGGAAAGCCCTCCTCCAGGATGAAAGAGACACTCAAGTACTTCGGCTCCGCGCCGCCCATGGCGAGATCGTTCACAGTGCCGTGGACCGAAAGGGATCCGATGTCGCCCCCCGGGAAGAACAGCGGCTTTACGACAAAGGAATCGGTGGTGAAGGCGAGCCGCGCCCCATTCACTTCGAACGTGGCTTGATCCTCCAGCCGGTCGAGCACCGGATTCGTAAAAGCCGGCAGGATTACGTCGCGCAATAGTTCGGCGCTCAGCGTCCCGCCGCTGCCGTGTCCGAGCAGGATGGCGTCGTTCTGGCGCAACGGCAGGGGGCAGGAAAACGCGTTCATGCCGGTACCGCCGCCGTGTGCCGCCGGAATGCAAAATAGGCGGCGCAGGCGCCCTCGGCCGAAACCATCGGCGCGCCGATCGGGTTCTGAGGAGTGCACCTTGTGCCGAACGCCGGACAGTCGGGAGGTTTCGCCATACCCTGTAACACCAGGGCACTGATGCACTCAGCCGGCTCCGCCACATCCAACTCTCCCGTGCAGAACTTCTTTTCCGCATTCCATTCGTCGAAGTCCCCGCGCAGGCGCAGACCGCTGAGCGGAATACTGCCGATACCGCGCCATTTTTTGTCGGCGACCTCGAACACTTCATCCATGATTCTTTGCGCCGGAGCGTTGCCGTCCCGGGTCACCGATCTCGCGTACTGATTCTCCAACTCGGACCGGCCGTCTTCGAGTTGGTCCACTAACATTCTGGTGGCTGCCATCAGATCCACCGGTTCGAAACCGGCCACCACAATCGGAATGTGGAACTCGCGGCTCAGATCTTCATACTGGCGGTATCCCACCACTGTGCAGACATGTCCGGGCGCAATCAACCCTTGCACGCGGTTAGTGGGAGAGCCGAAAATCAGTCGCACCGCCGGCGGCGCAAGCACATGCGAGGCCAACATCGAGAAGTTGCGGAGACCGTCGCGGCGGGCGGCGCATACCGTCATTGCATTGGCGGGAGCCGTGGTCTCGAACCCTATACCGAAAAACACCACCTCGCGGGACGGGTTCTCGCGAGCCCACCGCAGGGCGTCCATCGGGGAGTAAACAATTCTTACGTCGCCACCCATCGCTTTCACCCGGAAGAGATCGGACCGCGAACCGGGGACTCGCATCATATCCCCGTAACAAGTGAAGATCGTACCCGGACGCGAGGCGATTTCGATGGCGCGGTCCATTACTTCGAGAGCCGTTACACATACCGGACAACCCGGGCCGTGCACAAACTCCACCTCGGGCGGCAACAAGTCCGGCAGACCGTAACGCATGATCGTGTGGGTCTGCCCGCCGCAGACCTCCATCACGACCCAGGGCCGAGTTACCCGTCTGCGGATCTGCGCGGCGAGCGAATGCACCAGTCGCGCGTCCCGATATTCATCCAGGTACTTCATCAGACAGCCCTTCTTCTTCGAGCGCGCCGATCTGTTCCAGCAGTTCGAACGTCCTTCGGGCTTCGTCCTCGTCGATGCGGCTGATCGCGAAGCCCACGTGCACCAGAACATAATCGCCCGGTTGTGCTTCCGGCACCAGGTCGAGGTATACGCTCCGTACCGCCCCGCCGAACTGTACTCGGGCGATCCGGCTGAACCCGGCGTCTTCCGCGTCAAGGATCTTACCCGGTATGGCGAGGCACATATATGCTCCTAAGCCTACGAGTCTATCGCTTCCCCGAACACGGGGGAAGGGCTCGAGGGTGCCCTCAATGCCACTTAGTCTTCCCAGAACTGGGTCTCCGGCACTCTTGCCGAGACCTGGAGTCCGGTCATTGCCGATCCGATGTGGGGCAGCCTCTCAGGCTGCGGCGGGCTCTCTAGCCCGCCTCGCCCTGAAAAAGTGCGCGATCTGACCCACTCACATCTCGGGCGTGCGAACAGTTATCAGCGAGAGTAACCACCGGTTACCGTCGCGATACATTGCTTTGAGCCTGAAGGGGGGAGTTGAAGAAGAACGACGGCCCGCCAGAACAGGTGGCTGCCGGACCGCCATCAAGATGATATGACTTCGTACGATCCTGCGTTTAGCTAGCGGCTTCCGCCGTCTTCTTTGCTGCTTTCTTGCCGCGAGCCTTTCGGGCGGATGACTTCTCGGCAGCCTTCTTTTCGGCCCAGCGCTTCTTGAGGGCCTCAATAATCCTCTTCCTGCCTTCCGGACTCAGACGCCGGGTCTTCTTGGCAACGGCCTTGCCAGATCCCACGGGCCGACCGACTTTCCTGGGCTGGGGCGCAGGTGCGCCACCAATTTCGCGCAGAGCCGCGATTGCACGTTCAATAGCGGAGCGCTGTTGTTCGAGATCGGAAATGATGCTATCTACGTCTTTCAAGGAGTCTCCTTTGGTTTTGGCCCTAGTCTCCAGCCGAAACCTCGTTTGACTGCAATCATAGCCGAAATCTAGGTCATCTGTCACGCAGTATGTCAAATATTAGCTTCGGAGTGGCGGGAATAAGGGAGGCTCCGAGATACCAACGTAGCTAGCGGGGTTGGCTCTTTGGCTAACCCGGAGCTACGGTTTGGTCATTTTTCGATCGGCTGCGGAGTCCCGCAGCGTCTCCACGGCCATGGCGGTTTTCGAATCCAGTTGAGCGTGGTCGAAATAGGCCAGAATGTTTTCCCGCAGGTCCGCTCCCGCAGCGGCGAATCCGCTTGGCTGTAACTTCTCAACCAGTTTCTTGTAGGCGTTGTCCGCCATTTGGTAGTCTCCGAAGCGGGACGGCTTTCCGGTATCCAGGTTCGTATCAGGCACGTTCAGTTCCTTGCCTGACTTCAACCGGGCCAAGGCGGCTCGATACTGAGCTACGGAGGAGTTAAAACTTTTCATGAACAGTAGATCGGTGGCCGGTGTTGGCGGGCGGAACGATAGAGCGCGAAATGGCCCGAACTTCGGGATGATCCGCAGCAGAAAAGCCAGGATTCTCGCCCAGCACCCCGGTTTTTCGTAATCGTGCCCCCACTCCTTTTCGTAACTTGCCCGGGAAAGGTTGTATACGAAGCGGTTCCGGGTCAGCCCCGGGCTGGCCTTGATCAACTCGTCCTTTTTCTGATTCCAGGCAACCTTGGTCATCTCCGGGATCACTACGGAAACCGAACGGCGATAGGTGCCGAGTGCGAGATCTTCGCTCAGGAAGAAATCTTTCATCTCCAGTCCATAGGTGCGCAGGAAGGCCCGTTCCAGGACTGGCTTGGCCACTTCGAAACCGATGAAATCGCGGTAAGACTGCGGAGCATAGTGTCCGTTTGCCACCTGCAACACATCGAAAGCGAACTCCATTTTCAGGTGATCCGCAGGATCGTCCTCATACGTCGCGATCTTGCCGAATTTCCGGCGGTCTTTGGGATACTCCAAGGGGACGGAGGGATTTACTCCAATCGGATGCCCGTTGTTGTCCGACATGTAATGAGCGAGCGCTCCCAGCGCGAACGCATACTCGTTGAGGTCTTCAGCCTCCAGCAGCAAGTTACGGACGAAGTCCCCACTTCGGACGTAATGGACCAAGTCAGTGAATAAATGATTTCCGAAGGGGTAGTATCCGAGGTCCTGGATGATGGCCCCGCCATACGCGTAGGCGTGCGCGTTCACGAGGTCCTCCTCGGTTGCGTCGGGAAAATAGCGCAATAGAACCGGCCTGATGGAATCGACCCAGGCCGTGTCCACTACTGCCTCATGGGTCAGGACCGAATAGCCCTCACTCTGAGGACTGAATATCAAGAAGACAACTAGAACGACCGTCAGGTTTGTACTTCTCACAAATGTTGGACGCGGAAAGTTCAACAGTGATCTCTGTCTCCTCCGTGAGCCCCGTGTGAAACTCTTTCGATACCCCGATCTTCGGCGTTCACGAAAAACGAAAATATCGCTATCGCCATCAACTCCAACTACTTACGCCCTCCCACGATCCTCCGCGAAACGCGAGTTCTTGGAATCGCCTGTCACCATAAAGACAGAGAGAGATACTCGCAATGTCACAACCAGTCGGCTCCCCCGAATCACAACCCGACAATCTCGACCTGTACCGGCTTCGAGATGATTTGGCCCAGAGCTATTGCCCGGCCAACGGACACGAGCGCATGCTCGTCACCGCCATCGCTCAAACATGGCTTCGCCTGCAACGCGCACAGGAAACCGAACAACGTTTTTGCGCCACTCGCGATATGGTGGAGGTCCTCACCACCAAGTTTAAGGAGTTCCAGGCCGTCACCCGGTGGGTCACCGATTGCGACCGCTCCTGGCGCCACGCCGTCAACCTGCTCCAGCAGGCCCAGCGGCGCCGCCAGCGGGAGGCACGCCAGGTCCCCAGTTCCTTGCCCATCTTAAGGAAGCACCCGGTTCAGACCGATGCCGCTCCGTACACTGCTCCCGAGTCCGAAGCGATCGTCCCCGCGCGCCGCGAGTGACGAACCTATCCGGTCGGCCCTGAATACAAGCGTGAGAGGGACAGTGCGGCCCTGATCTTCGAGAGATCGTCGGAAGCCGCCTAATGATCTTTGACAATTAAACCGTGCCGGCGTGGCCGGCTACTCCACCACCTACACCCGTACTGCGGGTCCGCTCGGTGGTTTCAGACACCGCAGGCGGTAGTAAAATCACATCCGGACCTGAAAAATCACGACGACTGTAATAACCGGACCCGGTTCCTGTCTTTAGGGGTGACAGAAAACAGGAGGTGCACCCTGGAACTCGCGGTCAGAGAGGAAAAAACAACGACGGTCCCCGGCGACATCGAACGGATGTTCGAGGAATGCCACGGGCTCATCTTTCGGACGGCCTACCGGATCACCGGCAATGCCGCCGATGCGGAAGATGTGCTGCAGGCGGTATTTCTACGTCTGCTCCGGCGCGACCGTTCGGCGGAACCGCTCGAAAATGCCGAGAGCTACCTGCGAAGGGCGGCTATCAACGCTTCGCTGGATGTGGTGCGCTCCCGGCTGGACTCGGCAACCGTACCGCTGGACGAATCGCCACCCGGGGCAGCCGGGGACCAGCGTGAATTGCGGGACAGCCTCCGGCGCGCCCTGGCCACCTTGAATCCGAGGTCGGCCGAGATCTTCGCGCTGCGCTTTTTTGAAGGTCATTCCAATCCCGAGATAGCGCGCATGCTCGGGATGTCCCAGGTTCACGTAGCGGTTCTTCTCCACCGCACTCGCAAGCAGTTACAGAAGGAAATCCGGTCGTACCTAGGAGTCGTGTCATGAATAAGCTGGATCAGGCCATTAACGAAATCTCTAACGAAATGATTCCCGAGGATCGGATCGAGCAGGCTGCCAACCGTGTGCGCAACAGGCTTTTCGGGCAGGCGCGCACGGCTGCGGAACGAATTCGCGGCTGCGCCGATTATCAGACCCTCATTCCCGCGTACCTGAACAGGACGCTTTCGGCGGGGCGCGCCCTGCTGCTGCAGGATCACACCCGCGAATGCCCGGCTTGCCGCCACGCATTGGAGCAGGCCCGCGGCGGTAACGTCCGCACGCTGGTTCGTCCGGTGACGGCGCCCACACATTCTATCCCCAAGTGGTGGGCCATCGCAGCCATGCTGGTGCTCACCCTCGGCGCCGGGGCGCTCATTATTAATCAGATGTTATTCCCCGGCAACGGACGTATGTCGGTGGCGAGCGTGAGCGGAATCCTCTATTCGGTGACGGACGGTGCAGTGACGCCGATCTTCGCCGGCCGGGAAATTCCCGAAGGGCAGAAGGTCCGTACGGCCAAGAGTTCCACCGCGGTGGTGAAACTCGCCGACGGATCCCTGGTGGAACTGAATGAGCGAGCCGAGATCTCGGTAGCCCGCTCCGGACACGGAACCGCCATCCATTTGAACCGCGGCAACATTATTGTACAGGCGGCCAAGCAACGCAACGGCACACTCGACGTCTTAACCGCCGATTGCACGGTCTCGGTGAAGGGCACCATTTTCGCCGTCGATCGCGGCACCAAGGGTTCCCGGGTAAGCGTTGTGGAAGGTGCGGTACAGGTGGCGCAGGGTTCCAATACGACCCTGCTGAAGCCCGGGCAACAGGCGACTACGAATGCGAGTGTCGCCCAGACCCCGGTGCAGGATGCTTTCGCCTGGAGCCGCGACTCGGCCCGGTACCTGGCCCTGCTCGGTGAGTTCAGCACCATCAAAAAGGGTCTGGAGGCAATCCCATCGCCGGCCCTGCGGCACGATTCGAAGCTGCTCGCCTACGTTCCGCACGACGCCGTGCTCTACGCTGCGATCCCGAATCTCGGCGCCACGCTCAACGAGGCCGACCGCTTGTTCAAGGCTCGCGTCCAAGCCAGTCCGGTGCTCAAGGCCTGGTGGGACGAGCAGAAGGACGGAGCGAAGCTCGACGAGATGCTCCAGAAACTGCGGACCTTCAGCGATTACCTGGGCGACGAGATCGTGTTTACGATCAGCGGCGATCAGGAGGGCAACTACAGCACTCCGATGCTGCTCGCGGAAGTGAAGAAGCCGGGTCTGGACGGGTTCCTGGAGAACGAATTCCGGGCGATCTCCCTCCGCGGGGCCGGGAACGTCCCGCAAGTGGTGGCACTGCAACGATCCGCGAACACGCAGGCTGCGCCCCGGCAGCGGCGGAACCGCTATGGCAACAAGATCGAGCAAAGTCCGATGCTGGTGGCCGTGAAAGACAACCTGATGGCTGTCGCGTGGAACCAGGGCCAGATCGATAATCTTGCCGATCGTGCTGCGCAACCCGGCCCACCGCCAACCGACGGACTGCTCGGCGACGTCCAGAAGGCGTATGAGAGTGGCGCGGGATACCTGCTCTGCGTCAACATGGAACAGATCGCACGCAACACGGTCGATCGGCGAAAAGGAGGCGATGGTCCGAAACCGCCTACGGGGCTCGAGGCCATGCACTACCTGATCGTGGAACGGAAGGAAGTGGCGGGCAAGATGGAAAACCAGGCCACGCTGACCTTTGAAGGCCACCGATCCGGGATGGCGGGCTGGCTCGCTGAACCGGCTCCCATGGGGTCCCTGGACTTCGTTTCGCCGAATGCCACCTTCGCCACCTCCATGGTGTTGCGCAGCCCGCAATGGATGATTGGGGACCTGCTCAGATCGCTCTCGGCGCAGGATCCGAACTTCGAGCAGAATCTCGAACGGGTCCGGCAGGAGACCGGCATTCAGATCTCGCCGGCGCTCGGCGAGCCGCTGGGCGGGGAATTAACGTTCGCCATCGATGGGCCGATTCTGCCGCTGCCGAGTTGGAAGCTGGTGGTGGAGGTCTATAGCCCCGACCGTCTGCAACTGGGCATCGAGCAGGTAATTAACGCGGTCAACTCAAATTCCAAGTGCACGGACTGCAAGCTCACTCTGGCGAAGGAGCAGGTGGGCGGACGCACCTACTACACCCTGACGAGCGCCAAGTTCACCTACGAGATCGACTACACGTTTGTGGATGGTTACATGATTGCCGCGCCCAGCAGGGCCCTGCTCAACACGGCCATGCAGAATCGCGCCACCGGGTACACCCTGACCCGCTCGGAAAATTTCCGCTCCCAATTACCAACGGGAGGGAACTTGAACTTCTCCGCTATCGTTTACCACAATGTGGGCAACACGCTGAAGCCGTTCGCCGAGCAGTTAGGGAATATCGGCGCGGCCACGCCGGAACAGCGGGCGTCGATCAAGGCCCTGGTGGACAACAGCGGTCCGGGTCTTATCTACGCCATCGGCCAGGATGACCGGATCACCATTGCCAGTTCGGGCAGCTTCTTCGGCCTGGACCTCAACACCCTGGCCCTGCCGGCGCTTATGAACCGTGCAATGCACAAGTAAGGCAGATAGTAATGACACCAACGATCGAACTGGCCGGGCTCGAAGTACAGTTAGCCAAGAGGACCATCCTCAAAGACCTGACCTGTACCCTGTCCGGCCGGACGATCGGCCTTCTGGGCCCCAACGGCGCCGGGAAATCCACTCTCATCAACACCCTCCTCGGATTCCACAGACCATCCCGCGGCACGGCTCGCGTGCTCGGGCTCGACATCCAAACCCAACTGGACAGGATTCGCGAGACGGTCGGCTTCATGCCTGAGAACGATTCCTTCATCGCCGGCATGACCGGCGTGGCCTTCATCGGGATGATGGCGGAGTTATCGGGACTGCCCCGGGAAGCGGCACTGGAGCGCGCGCACGAGTCGCTTTACTACGTGGGCCTGGGCGAATCGCGATACCGGAAGGTGGGCACTTATTCGCTTGGCATGAAGCAACTTGCCAAACTCGCGCAAGCCATCGTCCACGGGCCGAAACTGATCGTTCTCGACGAGCCCACCAACGGGCTCGACCCGCCCGGACGCCAGCGCATGATCCGGATGATCCGCGAAATGAAGGAGGCGGGCGATCTCCGGCTGGTCATCTGTTCCCACCTGCTGAGGGACATTGAGGAGACCTGCGAAGAGGTTCTGATCCTGAAACAGGGCCGCATCGTTCACTATTCGAACCTCGAGGAGGAGCGGAAGGCAAATCTGCGGTTCGTGGAGATCGAAACATTCGGTGACGATAATGGTTTTGTCGAAGCTCTGGAACAACTCGGTTGTGAATGCGCGGTGGCAGGCGAACGCCGGCTGAAGACCGTGCTTTCGGAGGGCATCGAAATCCGCGATCTGTACCGCCTGGCCGACAGCCGCAACGTACAACTGCGGCGGCTCAACTACCGACGCGATTCGCTCGAAGACATTTTCCTCAAAGCCATGGAGGTGACCAATGGCCGTGTATAAAAGGTCCTACCGGGGCTACGAGGGTCCACTGACACCGCGCTGGTCGCGCTTCCTCATCCTGAGCCGCTACGCCGCGCGAGGAATCTTCTCATCGCGCATTGTTACCGGCTTGTTCGTCATCTGCTTCTTCTTCCCGCTTGTGATGATCGCGGGATTGTACCTGAACCACAACGTGCGGGTGCTGTCGATGATGAAGCTCCACTCGGATCACCTGTTCGACATCGACGGCGGCTTCTTCATGATGTTCATGAGCGTTCAGAGTTCGATGGCGTTCCTGATGACGGCCTTCTTCGGCCCGAACATGATTGCTCCCGACCTGGCCAACAACGCCCTGCCGGTATACTTCTGCCGGCCGCTGTCTCGCACGGAATACGTCTTCGGCAAAGCCTGCGTCATCCTGATGCTGCTCTCGTTCATCACCTGGATTCCCGGATTGACGCTGTTCGCTGTCGAAACCACGCAATCGGGCCTTTCGTGGGGATGGGAACATCGGGAATTTGCAGCGGGCATCCTGGTGGGTTCATTCCTGTGGATTTCGTTCCTGGCCCTGCTGGCACTTGCGCTTTCGGCCTGGGTCCGGTGGAAGCTGATTGCCGGAGCGCTTCTGCTGGGGGTGATGTTCTTCACGTCGGGCTTTGCCGCAGCCTTCAACGCCGTACTGGATACGAAGAACGGTTCCTATCTGGATCCGGCGGCGCTGCTGGCGGCCATCTACGGCCACTTCTTCGGCCTGTCACGCATCCAACAGGGGATCAGCACAGCTGGTGCAATGGCGTCCTATGCCGTGATTTGTGGATTCTGCGTCTTCCTGCTTAGCCGCAAGGTGCGGGCTTTCGAGGTGGTGCGGTGACACAGCCCAACCAGCAGGTCATTTTCGACAACGTCTCCAAGTTTTATGGCGACGTGCTTGGGGTAAATCGCGTATCGCTGGCGATCCCCCCGGGCATCACCAGCCTGGTGGGCCCGAACGGCTCCGGCAAGACCACGCTGATGAACCTGATGACCGGGCTGCTGCAGCCGACGCGCGGACGCATCAGCGTACTCGGCATCTCGCCCGACAATCCCGAGCAACTATTTCGACAGCTCGGATACTGCACGCAATTCGATTCGTTCCCGCGCGGATTCACTGGCTATCAGTTCGTGTACTCCTTTCTGCGCCTGTACGGCTGCACGCACGCCGAAGCGGACACGTTCGCCTGGCGCGCCATCGAGCGAGTGAACCTGGTGGAAGCCGCCCATCGCCGAATCGCCGGTTACAGCAAGGGCATGCGCCAGAGAATCAAGCTGGCCCAAGCCACCTGCCACGGTCCCTCAGTCCTGGTGCTCGATGAGCCCTTGAACGGCCTTGACCCGCTCGTGCGCGCGGAGGTGATCGCGCTGCTCCGGTCACTGGCCGAAGAGGGGATGCACATCATCATCTCGAGTCATATCCTGCACGAGGTGGATATGATCTCCGACCAGGTAGTGCTGCTGAGCGCGGGGTACGTCGTGGCGGAGGGCAAAATCCGCGGGGTCCGCGGCGAGATCGAAGAGCAGCCGATGCAGATCCTGGTGCGCTCCGACGCTCCATCGGCGCTCGCCGCCAAGGTTTTCGAGCAAGACAGTGTGGTGGAGGCGAAGCTGCACGCCGACGGCAAGGGTCTGCTGGTCAAGACGCGAGATCCCGACAAGTTCTACCGGCTGCTGAACCGCATCGCCCTCAACGGAATCGCCGTGGAATCCGTGGTGCCGGCCGATGACGACGTGAATTCGCTATACGAATACCTGATCGGATCCGAGGAGAAGCCCCGATGAAGACCTTGTGGCTGACTCAGATCGCGGCCATCATACGTTTGGAAATGCGGAAGACGTTTTTTTCCAAGCGTGGATTGTGGGTGTATTTGCTGGCGCTGATGCCCGTGATCATTTTCGGCGGCCATACCTGGGAACGGCTGTATCATCATCGCTCGTGTGACTTCGGGCAGGACACCAACATCTTCGCGGGGATCTTCCAGTTGCTGGACATGCGGCTGGTGTTGTTTTTCGGATGCCTGGGCATCTTCATGAACCTGTTTCGCGGCGAGATGCTCGACCGCAGCTTGCACTTCTACTTCCTGTCGCCGGTACGCCGCGAAGTAATTCTGATCGGAAAGTACTTTGCAGGATTGCTGGCCGCGCTCACGATCTTCACCACTAGCACGATCCTGCAGTGGGCCGTACTCTATGCTCACTTCCCCTCGAGCGCAATGCAGGCCTATCTCCGCGAGGGTAACGGGTGGTCGCACCTGGCGGCCTATGCCGGGGTAACGATGCTCGGCTGCGTCGGTTACGGCAGCGTCTTCCTGCTGGCCGGAGCGCTTTTCAAGAACCCGATCTTCCCAGCCGCGGCGGTACTGGTATGGGAAAGCATCAACTCGTTCGTTCCGGTGGTCCTGCAGAAATTCAGTGTTATCTACTATCTAAAATCGCTGTGCCCAATCGATGCGCCCCCCGATGTCGGACCGGTATTCGCCATGTTGGTGGTAAACCCGGATCCGATATCGCCGGCGATCGCCGTCTCAGGCATGCTCCTGTTCACCGTTTTCGTGCTGGTGGTTGCGGCCATGCAGGTACGGCGGATGGAAATCAACTACGGCACCGATTGATCACTTCCCATGCCGGACCAGATCTTCCCTGATTCCGGCAACGATGAGGACGATCAATTCAACGTCATTACGGCATCGCTGGCACACTAGCAGATGCTCCTCGGCCGAGGCTAGCTCGTCGTCCTTCGACTTCCCCATCGCATATCTTTCGATAACCTCTTCAGGCAGGTGCGGCGTTAGCATCTATGGATCTTTTCGACCGCAAACCTGATTTCTTTCAAGCAGTTTGCACGGTACCCGCGGTGCCGGGATAGACTAGAGAGGCACCAACATGAAATCCCTCAACAGAGTCTTAATTCCTCTATTCCTGCTCTGCCTGACTGGGCTACAGGCCGAGAACGCACCGATGTCCCAGGACGCCCGGATGAAATGGTTCCGGGAGGCCAAGTTCGGACTGTTCATCCACTGGGGACTGTACGCGATCCCAGCCGGCGAGTGGAAGGGCCAACCCGTCCCCGGAATCGGCGAATGGATCATGAACCGCGCCAAAATCCCGGTGACTGAGTATGAAAAACTCGCCCCCCAGTTCAACCCGACGAAGTTCAACGCGGAGGAGTGGGTGAAGATGGCCGAGGATGCCGGGATGAAGTACATCGTCATCACCAGCAAGCACCATGACGGGTTCGCCATGTACAAGAGCGCCGTGAGCAAGTACAACATCGTTGACGCCACGCCGTTCGGCCGCGATCCGATCAAGGAACTCTCCGAAGCCGCCGCCCGGCATCACATCCGCTTCGGTATCTATTATTCGCAAGCCCAGGACTGGCACGAGAAGAACGGCGCCGGCAACTCCTGGGACTTCGGTCCGGACAACCAGAAGGACTTCGATCAATACTTGAGCGAAAAGGCCGAACCACAGGTAAAGGAACTGCTGACGAACTACGGGCCGATGTGCCTGGTGTGGTTCGACACGCCGCGCATGATGACTCCCGAGCGCAGCAAGCGCTTCACGGACTTGGTGCGGCAGACTCAGCCCGCGTGCCTGATCGACGGACGCCTGGGCTCGGAAGGCGACTACCGCTCCATGGGCGACAATCGCATTCCGGACACCGTGGTGACCGGCGATTGGGAGGTGCCCGCGACGCTCAACAAGACCTGGGGATTTAAGAAGGACGACCACGACTGGAAGACTCCCCAGGACCTCACCTTCAAGCTGGTGGACATCGCCAGCAAGGGGGGCAACTACCTGCTGAATGTCGGACCTACCGCCGAAGGCGTGATCCCGCAGCCCAGCCAGGACAACCTGCGGGCTGTCGGCAAATGGCTCAAGGTCAATGGTGAAGCCATCTACGGCGCCGGCCCGACTCCGTTCGGTGCGGAACTGGGCAGCGTTCCCGATCCGGAGAAGAAGGGCCGCGACGGCAGGCCGCTATTCGTGGCAGCCACCGACTGGCGCTGCACCACCAAGCCCGGCAAACTCTATATCCACCTGTTCAAGTGGCCGACCGCGCCGTTCGAGCTTTCTGGCATGAAGGGCAAGGCCAAGAAGGCCTACCTGCTGGCGGATGCGAAACACAAATCGCTTAAGATGTCGCAGATTGGCGATAAGTTAACGGTGAATCTTCCCGCGCAGGCGCCGGGAGAAATCGCGTCAGTGTTGGTGATTCAGACCAAGTAACCATACCTCCTGCCTACGAAGGGAACTCCGCCCGGGTTCCCTTCGTATTCAGTGACAGTATGCGCCAACAGTATCAAGCCGCTATCCGTCTGTTCACGCGCGAGCCTGGGTTTGCCGCGCTCGTGGTTCTCACTTTGGCCCTGGGTATCGGGGCGAATACGGCCATCTTCTCGGTAGTGAACAGCGTCTTGCTCCGGCCTCTCGCGTATCGCGAACCAGAACGCCTGGTGACCATCGGCGAGGTGCTGCCCAAGGTCGCCCACCAGTACCCGGTGCTGCCGGTGAACCTCAGCCACTACTTCGATTGGAAGAAACAGGCGTCGAGCTTTGAGTCGATGGCGCTGATGGAACCTACGGCGATGAACCTGACTGGAGCAGGCGAACCGATGGTGGCCCGAGGAGTCCGGATCTCGGCCAACACATTCGATGTGCTCGGCGTTCCTGTGCGCCTTGGCCGTCCGTTCGGGGAAGCGGAAGAACTGGCGGGGCGCGACAGAGTGGTGATCCTGTCCCACTCGTTCTGGACGCAACGCTTTCAGGCCGATCCGGCGGTGATCGGCAAGACTGTGATGCTCGACGGGAAATCCTACCTGGCCGTGGGCGTCGCGGCTGAAGGATTCCGCCCGCCAATCCTGCCGGGGCTTGGAAGTTCCATGGCACGATCCGGCCCGGCCCAGTTCTATGTCCCGCTCGGATATGAAGCCGACGCTCTGAAGGAGCGAATGGGCGACTTCAACTGGACGACCATCGGGCGGCTCCGGCCCGGCATCACGCGGGATCGCGTCTTGAGCGAACTGAACGTGATCCAATCGGCCATTTCGAATTCCCTTCCAGAATCAGAAAAGGAGGAGTTGAAAGCGTCGGTCATCCCCTTACGTGATGTTCTGGTGGAGGACTCGCGCCGAGGTCTGGTGGTTGTGATGAGCGCGGTGGCCGCAGTGCTCCTGATCCTCTGTGTGAACTTGGCGAACCTGTGGTTTGCGCGAGCCGCGGGGTTCAGCCGGGAAAGCGCGATCCGCGTCGCCTTGGGCGCTAGCCGGGCGCGGCTGGTACAGCAGACTCTGGTGGAAAGCCTGACCCTCGCGATCACCGGGGGAGTTCTCGGCACGATCTTCGCTTACGCGGCCGTACGTTTGTTGTTACGTTTTGCCCCTGTGGATCTGCCGCGGATCAACGAAGTCCATATGGATGCCGCTGCGCTGGGCTTTGCGCTCCTGGTCTCAATTGCCTCGGGAGTGGTGTGCGCCATTCTTCCCGCTATCCGGACCGCCCGCCAGGATCCACAGGAATCGTTGAAGTCCGCCAGCCATGCCAATACCGAGGGGGTTCGCGGAGTATGGGTGAGGAAGACGCTGGTGGCGGCCGAAGTAGGATTGAGCGCTGTTCTGCTGATTACCGCCGGGCTCCTGATCCGCAGTTTCGACCGGTTGATGAATGTCGATCGCGGCTACGACGTCGAACGGGTTCTGGCTGCGGACGTCGCCCTGCCGTCAACGAAATATGAGAAGCCGGAGCAGCGAGCCGAGTTCTACCGGCGCCTGATCGAGAAGGCTCAGTCGATGCCCGGAGTGGTGAGCGCGAGCATCGTCTCCGCTTTGCCGCTGCAAGGGGAGACCTGGGTTGACATCGTGGGCACCGAAAAGGATCCGCGGCCGATGTTCCAGCGCCCGACGGTGAACGTCCGCTTCATCAGCCCGGACTACTTCAAGACTCTCGGCGCGCCGATCAAATCCGGCCGCACCTTCAGCGATGCCGACCGAAACCGGAAGGTGGCCATCGTGTCGCAGTCAGTCGTGGAGCGACTTTGGCCCGGTCAGGACGCGGTGGGCCGAACGATGCTGCACAACGAGAAGCCGGTGGAGATTGTGGGAGTGACTCCCGACTTGCGGAGCACCAGCCTCGACAAAGATCCGGTGAATATGCTGTACATCCCCTACTGGCAGCGGCCGCGGCTGTCGGGTTCGTTGTTGGTCCGCAGCGCGATGGATCCACGGTCGCTGGCCGGCGCCTTGCGCGGGGCGGTTTGGGAACTCGACGGAGAGGTCCCGGTTCCCGCGACGCGCACCCTGGTTGAGGTGATGAACCGGTCAGTGGGACAGCGCCGGTTCAACATGACCCTGGTGCTGGCGTTCGCGCTGTCGGCGCTGGCCTTGGCGAGCTTCGGCGTGTATGGCGTGCTGGCGTATTCGGTGACGCGGCGGCGGAGCGAAATCGGGATCCGAATGGCCTTAGGCGCCGATGCCGTCAGCGTGCGCTCGATGGTGATCCGCCAGGGGATGCAACCGGTGCTGCTTGGTCTCGCGGCCGGCCTGGCGGGATCCCTTGCGATCGGCCGCCTGCTCAGCAGCATGTTGTTTCAGGTGAGCCCGCGCGATCCGGCTACGATGACTTTGGTGGCAGTTGCCCTGTGTGGGGTGCGCTCGGCGGCATGCGCTCTACCGGCGCTGCGCGCAACCAGGGTGAATCCGATCACACGCGCTGCGCTGTGAATAGCGGTCCTATTTCACTGGCTTGCCGGCAGCATCAACGGAGAACTCGGCGGATTTGCCCTTTTTCGCGATGACTGCCTCGTAGCAGACGTCGCGACCCTTGGTGACGGTCTCCACTTTGGTGACCTTGCCTCCGGCCGCCTGCTTCTCGATGGCCGCCTTGGCTGCCGCTGGGATACTGTCGAGGGCGACTTCCTCTTCGACGCTGACGACCGCGCCCGTGCTGTCGAATGAGATATCGCGGCCGTGTCCGTTGACCTTGGTCTCCGCCTCGTACATGGTCTTGCCGTCCTCGACTTCCCTGGTCAATCCAACCAGCGTCGAGGTCTTGGTCTGCTCTTTGACGGCGGCCTGGACAGCGGGAGGAAGGTCCTGCATCTTAACCTTCTTCTCCGCGCCGAGCGCCGCTACGGAGAGAACCACCGCGACTGAGATGAGTATTTTCATTGCTGCCTCCCTATCCAGGCTGCAACACGTTTCTGAAAATCCGGTGAAGCGTCAGAGGGGCTGGTTCTTCGTGCGGACCAGGGACAGGAATTCGTCGCGGGTATCCTTGCGCTCGCGGAACGACCCCAGCATGGCGCTGGTGACGGTGCCCGAATGCTGCTTTTCCACGCCGCGCATCATCATGCAGAAATGGCGGGCTTCGGCGATGACTCCCACGCCGCGGGCGCCGAGAATCTCCTGGATGGTGTGGGCCACCTGCGTGGTGAGCCGCTCCTGCAACTGGAGGCGCCTGTGCGAAAACGTCCACGATGCGGGGAATCTTGCTGAGTCCGATCACCTTGCCGTTGGGCAGATAGGCCACGTGCATCTTCCCGAAGAACGGCAACAGGTGGTGTTCGCACATGCTGAAGAACTCGATGTCCTTGACGATCACCATCTCGTCGCAGTCCGCCTCCGTGAAGATAGCGTTATTCACGATCTTCTGAAGATCGGCCTCATAGCCGCTGGTTAGAAACTTCAGCGCCCGTTCGAAACGTCCGGGAGTCCTCAGTAAGCCTTCCCGCTGTGGATCCTCACCGACCGCGACCAGCATGTCGCGCATGTGGGACGCAATGATCCCTTCCTCGTGTTCCCGTTTGGGAGTCAGTACTTTCACTAATCCCTTTTGGTCTTTCATCACAGTTCTATGTAATTCCGTTTCGTCTCTTCGATTCGGATCTTCTCCAAGCAGGGTCCGGGCTGCGCGAAAACACCATCCCAGGCCATGTTGAGCCGCCGGCGGATCTCCACCGCCAGGTTCTCGGTGGTTGGAACCACCTGGCGAAACGCATCGACCTCCACGTTCAGGTTCTTGTGCTCGAATGGCCCTAGTATTTCACGCGCTACCAGGCCGTCGAGAGCCTCGAGATCGACGATCCGGCCGGTGGCGGCATCCAACGGGCCCTCGACGCTTACGTCCAAGACGTAATCGTGACCGTGACCGTAGGGATGGTTGCACTTCCCGTAGATTTCCCTGTTCCGATGGTCCGTCAACTCAGGTGAGTGCAGGCGGTGGGAGGCCGAGAACCGGTAGCGGCGAGTCAGCCTCATCGCTCCCCCGCAAAGTCAACGAACAAGTCTTCCGTCTCATACAGCCGGACATTCGCCAGCCGCACATTCCCCTGGAAGTTCGGTTCCAGGCGACGCCAGATTTCGGCGGCCACGTTCTCCACAGTGGGTATCACTCGATCGAAGGGCGGGACTTCGTAGTTCAGGAAGCGGTGATCCATCGGATCAACGACCTCACGATTCACCACGTCTTTCAACTCTTTCAAGTCGAATACCATCCCGGTGACCGGATCGGGGGTTCCGTCGAGTGTCACTTCCAGGACATAATTGTGACCGTGGCCGTGCGGATTCGATGCCGCGCCGTAGAGGGCCCGGTTTTCGTCTTCACTGGCGCCGGATTTTCGGCAAACGTGAGATGCTGAGAAATCAACACGGCGGGTAATGAGCATCGGTATCCTATTATCAGATGCCCCGGGCAGGGCTGAAGATACTCTAAAATAGGAAGTAACCAACCAGGTGAAATTATCGTGCAAGCAGTAAACAAGAGGGCTGATCTCGTTTTGAAACTGGCCGCGGGGATGCTAACCATTGCCCTTTGCATCGTGGTGGCTGGGACGCTGGAGCCAAAGGTCATCGAAAAAGGCGACACCGCTCCGAAGTTCACCATCACCACCGATCAAGGCAAGACGATATCGCGGTCCGACTTCGGCGGCAAGATCCTGGTGCTGAACTTCTGGGCCACTTGGTGCGGGCCTTGCATCCAGGAACTGCCTTCGCTGGACCAGTTCACGCGCCGCTTTGAGGGCAAAGGCGTCACGGTTCTGGCTGTCAGCGTGGACCGTAACGAGAAGCGCTATAAGGACCTGCTCGATCGGGTCAAGCCGGCTTTCCTGAGCGCCCGGGATCCGGAGACGAACCTCCCGGCCGCCTACGGCACCTACATGTATCCGGAGACGTACATCATCGGGCAAAACGGGAAGGTCCTCTACAAAGAGGCCAACGCCCGCGACTGGATGGATCCGGCTTTCCTCAACTATTTCCAGAGCCTACTGTGACCCCGGCGCTGCTCGAAGCGGTCGAAAGAATCGTCGGCAAGAACGGTTATCTCCACCGTCCGGAAGACTTGGCCCTGTACGAGTACGACGGCAGCGTCGATAAGGGGCGGCCGGACCTGGTGGTGTTTCCGCGGACTACGGAACACGTGGTGGCCCTCGTCAAACTGGCCAATCAGCACGCAATCCCGGTTGTCGGCCGGGGTTCCGGAACGGGGTTGAGCGGCGGGTCGATTGCGCGTGAGGGCGGCATGGTGGTCGGGTTCGCGAGAATGAACAAGATTCTCGAGATCGATCTTGAAAACGAGCGCGCTGTCGTGCAACCCGGAGTGGTGAACCTGGACATTACCCTGGCCGTACAGGGTTCGGGATACTTCTATGCACCCGATCCTTCGAGCCAGCGCGCCTGTACCATCGGCGGTAATGTCGCGGAAAATGCCGGCGGTCCCCATACGCTCGCCTACGGTGTCACGACCAACCACGTCCTGGGCGTCGAGGCGGTGCTTCCGGACGGGCGCGTCATCGTCACCGGGGGCAAAGCGCCTGACCTGGGTGGCTATGACCTGACCGGAGTCCTCACGGGATCGGAAGGGATGCTGGCGCTGGTCACCAAAGTGGTGGTGCGGCTGATGCGGCAGCCGGAAATGGTTAAAACAATTTTGGCCATTTATGATTCAGCCGACGACGCCGGCGACACGGTGGCGGAGATTACCGCGAGGTCCATTACTCCGGTGGCTGTGGAGATGCTGGACGGCGTAATGCTGAGGATGGTGGAAGAGGCCACGCACGCCGGCTATCCCATGGATGCCAGCGCGGTGCTGCTGATTGAACTGGAAGGTCTCACCGAAGCGGTGGAAGAACAGGTGGAGCAGATCCGCGACGCCTGCACGACGTGCCGCGCGCGCGAGTTTCGCATCGCCCGCGACGCGGAAGAGCGCGAGCTTCTGTGGAAGGGCCGGAAGAACGCGTTCGGCGCGGTGGGACGGGTGAGCCCGACCTACTACGTGCAGGACGGGGTGGTGCCGCGAACCAAGATCGCGCCGACGCTGCGCCATATCCACGAGGTTGGGGATCGCTACGGACTGAGTATCAGCAACATCTTCCACGCCGGGGACGGCAACATGCACCCCATCATTCTGTTCGACGCGCGAAAAGCGGGGGACCTGGAGAAGGCCATCGCCGCGGGCGCCGACATCCTGTCCTACTGCGTGTCAGTGGGCGGATCGATCACCGGCGAGCACGGCGTTGGGATGGAGAAGATGGGCCTGATGGACCAGCTATTCTCCGAAGACTCACTGGATACCATGCGACGGCTGAAGGACGTGTTCGATCCCGGGCATCTGTTTAATCCAGGCAAGGTGCTGCCGACGACGCGGGGGTGTCTGGAGATCCGCCAGCCCGCGAGTATGAGCCTGTAGCATGGAAGAAGAGGTACTCGGTAAGGCATACGACTCGCGATTGATGCGGCGGCTTCTGGCGTACACCCGGCCGTATAGCGGAACGATTGCGGTATCGCTGGTTTTTCTTTTGGCCAGTTCGGTGGTCCAGATACTGGGGCCTCTGTTGACCAAATTGACGGTGGACCGATACCTGGTCCCGACGTCCCATCCGGTTCCTACGCCGATTGACCGTTATCTCTCGACCGATCCGTGGATCGGAATTGCGCAACTCTCGGCTGTTTACCTGGCATCCATTCTGATCGGGTTTTTCTGTGAGTTCGGCCAGACCTACCTGATGCAGTGGACGGGGCAACGGGCCATGTTCGACCTGCGGCGCGACTTGATGACGCACTTGCAGCGGCTCGACATCTCCTACTTCGACCGGAACCCGGTGGGCCGTTTGATCACTCGTGTCACTACCGACGTGGACGTGCTGAATGAACTGTTCGCGTCCGGTCTGGTGACGATCATCGGCGACCTGCTGATGCTCGGCTTCGTCATCGTGGCGATGTTCGAACTGAGTCCTGGGATGACGGGGCTGTTGCTGGCGGTGATGCCTTTTGTGGTTGCGGTGACGGTGATGTTCCGGCGCGCGGTCACCATGAGCTACCGGCGGATCCGGGTGGCCATCGCGCGAATCAACAGCTATCTTCAGGAGCACGTCAACGGGATTGCCGTGCTGCAGTTGTTCAACCGCGAGGATCGCAGCAAGCAGGAATTCGAACGCATCAATCGCGACCACATGGAGGCGTTCAAGGATTCGATCACGGCCTACGGCTGGTTTTATCCCATGGTGGAGTTCCTCAGCATGCTGGCTCTGGCGATGCTGCTCGCCTACGGGGGATTCCGGGTGCGTGGCGGTGCGTTGAGCATCGGCGTGGTGGTGGCGTTTTTTCAATACGGGATGCGGTTTTTCCGCCCCATTCAGGATTTGAGCGAGCGTTACAACATTCTGCAGGGCGCGATGGCGGCGAGTGAACGGATCTTCAAACTGCTGGATACGCCGGTGGAGATCAACCCTCCGGAGAAGCCGTCGGCCGTGCCGTCAGGGCCGGTTGAGATGGAATTCGATCACGTCTGGTTCGCGTATAACGACGAGGACTGGGTGTTGCGCGACATCAGCTTCCGGATCCGGGCGGGCGAGACCATCGCCGTGGTGGGGCATACCGGGGCGGGTAAAACCACGCTGACCAATCTGCTTCTGCGGTTCTACGACGTCCAGCGTGGGGCTATCCGCATCGGGGGTGTAGACATCCGGGAGATGAACCTGCAGGAATTGAGGCGGAATTTCGGCATCGTCTTGCAGGATCCGTATCTGTTTACCGGCACATTAGCCGGGAATATCCGGTTGGGGACCGAGGGGATCTCCCAGGAGAGGACGGAGGAAGCGGCCGCGCGGGTGAACCTGCTCGAGTTCATCCGGTCCCTTCCGGAAGGCTTTGATCAGGCCGTACGGGAGCGCGGGAACGGATACTCCACGGGACAGAAACAGCTGATCAGTTTCGCTCGGGCGCTGGCGCACGATCCGAGATTTCTGATTTTGGATGAGGCGACATCGAGCGTGGACACGGAGACGGAGTTCCAGATCCGCGACGCGCTATCGAATTTGGTGGAGGGACGGACGTCGATCGTCATTGCGCACCGGCTATCGACCATTCAACGCGCGGACCGGATTTTCGTGATGCACAAGGGGAAGTTGCGAGAGAGCGGGACGCATCAGGAGTTACTGGCGCATCGGGGGATCTACTACAAGCTGTATCAGCTGCAGTACAAGGATCAGGAAGTGGCCGTGCGAGGTAGCGTCGCCGTGGATGGAACGAGGGCTGTGTGACATTCGCAGAGTTCGAGACGTTGCCGGAGACTGAGGCGACACAGGAACTGTTGGATGGAGAGTTAATCGAGAGACCTCCTGAGAAGTTGAGCCACATGAGGCTGGTCCAGGACGTTTATTTCCATCTGGCAGGAATACTGCCCAAGTCGCGTGTGTGGATGGAAACCGGTTACCGGATCGGCGATGGATGGCTGATCCCCGATGTCAGCGTGACCTGGCCGAAGCAGGAAATTACTGATGATTATCTTATCCGGAGCCCGATGATTGCGGTCGAGATCGCCTCTCCGTTCGACACGGCGCCCAAGTTCGAGGAGAAGATTGTCGCCTACCTTGATGACGGCGCTGCAGAGCTGTGGGCGATATATCCCAAGCTTCGCAGCATGACCGTGCACGTCGCTGCCGACCGGAGCGCCCGGCGCTATCGTGGCACTTACGAGTGCGCGCTGCTCTCCACGACCATCCCTATTGACGAACTGATCGGGCAATAGCATCACGAAAAGTCCTTGGACCGGATCTCCGGATCGCCGAAGCGCAGCGCTTCCACGACTTCGATCAGCAGATACGGGGACCCACAATCCCCTTTTTCCATTGCAAACACCAGACATTCCCAGTAGACTTACTCCGGATAAGACCAACTCCGGAGTTCGGAATGGGCGATGTTTTTATCAGTTATTCGAGTGATGACCGTCCTTGGGTGAAGAGACTGGCTGAGGCGCTCGAAGGCCAGGGTTGTTCAGTGTGGTGGGACCGGCGGATACCAACTGGCAAAAACTATTACAAGGTGATCGAGGAAGCATTGGACGCCGCCGGGTGCGTCGTTGTTATCTGGTCCACCAAGGCGGCGGAATCCGACTGGGTTTCTAACGAAGCACAGGAAGGTCTGCGCAGGAACATCCTGATCCCGATCGCGATCGATCACTGCGTGCCGCCGCTGGGTTTTCGTCATTGCCAGACGGCAGACCTGAGCGACTGGGACGGAGACAGCACAGATCCGGGCTTTCAGACAGTCGTAAAAGATATCCGTACTCTCCTGGCCTCGAATCCGGAACCGAACGTCGTCACCGTTCCGGTCCAGGCTGGTCGCACGCCCCGCAATTCGGACGTTCGCTTTCAGCGTAGAAACTGGCGCTGGGCCGCAGTGGCGGGCGTCCTCGCGGTTGTCGTCACTGCCGGCGTGATCTGGAACCTGCGCTCGCCGAAGCCGGCCGAGTCGCCCGACGTTTTTGTCAGTTACGCCGCCAGCGACCGAACAACGGTCCAGACCATGGGGCCAGCGCTGAAAAAAACAGGCGTTAATGCCTGGACAGAGGCGGACAGCCATCGACTGAACGAGGTTCTCTCGAAACCCGTGCAGGATGCAATTCGAAGCAGCCGCGCTGTGATTGTCCTGTGGTCCGAGCAGGCATCCTCCTCTTTATTCGTGCGCGCGGAGATGCTTGCAGGGTACCGCCTCTCGAAACCGATCGCGCTATGCCGCCTGGATGAGACCCCCCTGCCTGCGTTCCTCGCAACCGGGCCCGGCTGCGATCTGCGTGGCGCCCAGAACGCGGCCGGACTGGTCAAAACCGCTCTGGACGACGCGCGACCCGCGGATCCGTCCGCGGTTGCCGCGCCTGCCCAATCTGCGCCTCGCAATATCGTGCAGAGGATGTATCAAGGCGAGAATCAGACGCTTGAAATCCTATTCCGCGGTGATATCAAAGCAGCGAAACGAGTGCAAGCGTCGTTGGATCCGGTTGTTGTCAGTGCGTTGGAGACTTTTCCAGATGATCCTGAAGTTCTGAAATTGGCCGGGTACCACCTCAAGAACGAGTACCAGGTCCGGCATTGGGCTGACCTCCAGAACAGTAAATACCCCGACGACGAAGTCCTGTCCAAGAGCGCGAAATTGTTCCTGCGTGGCCTCTCCGTACAGCCGGACGATGCCTCGTCCCTGAACGGCCTGGGAAGCGTTTTGTTCCTTCAAAAAAATCTGGATGCCGCCGAGTTTTGGGTTCGACAGGCTCTCGAGACCGCGAAGAAAAACAACTTCCAATACGATGCTGCCGAAAAGGACCTAAAAAACATTCTTCTAGCGCGCAAGACGGCTGAGAGATCGCGAACGTAAGATTCACGGTAACGCCGGCAAAGACAGAAGGCCGTCCATGACCGGCATCATGAGAAGTCCTTGGACCGGATCTCGGGATCGCCGAAGCGCAGCGGCTCCACTACTTGCGCCCGCACTGAAATGACGTTTTGTTGGTTCTGCAGAACGCCGTCGATCAGCAGGTATGGGGACCCCACGATGGTCAGCTTGTTCTGATCGAATACGTCGGGCGTGACGATGGCGTTCGAGATGCCGGTCTCATCTTCCAGGCTGAGGAAGACGAATCCCTTGGCGGTGCCGGGACGCTGGCGGCAGATGACGGATCCGGCGATGCGCACCCACTGGCCGTCGTGCATCCGCTTCAGTTCCTCGGCTGGTACCACGTTCATCGTATTTAAATCTGCCCGGCGCAGCGCCATGGGATGGCTGCCGATGGTGAGTCCAGTACCGCGGTAATCGGCATTGATGCGCTCTTCGATGTTCATCGGTTCGAGTGGAGCCTGTTCGGCCTGAGTTTCATTCGCACTCTCGAGAAGCGGGCCGGCCGGACGCATGGCGGATTCGGCGTGCCAGAGCGCGTCGCGGCGGTGCGAGTTACGTTCCGGTTCAATGAAATTCAATGCGCCGATTTCGGCCAGGCTCCGCAGTTCATCCTTGCTGAGTTCGGGCACTCGGCGCACCAGGTCGGCCATATTCGCAAAAGGCCGGTCGGCACGGGCCGCCACGATGGCATCGCCGGATGCCTTGCGCAACCCGCGCACGTAATTCAAACCCAGGCGGAGTTCGAGCGCCGGCGTCACGATGCAGGGCCATTCGGAATGGGTCACGTCCACGGGCAGCACACGCAACCCATGGCGCTGGGCATCCTTGACGAGAGTGGCCGGAGCGTAGAAGCCCATGGGCTGGTTGTTCAGCAGCGCCGCCGTGAAGGCTCCCAGGTAATGGCACTTGAGATAGGCGCTGGCGTAAGCGATGAGGGCGAAACTGGCGGCGTGCGATTCAGGGAAGCCGTATAACGCAAACGACGTGATGGATTGGATGATGGCTTCCTGAATGTTGCCGGTGATGCCCCGGTCGGTCATACCCTTCCGCAACTTCACTTCGATATCCGCCATGCGGACCTCGGAGCGTTTGAATCCGAAGGCGCGGCGCAACTCCTCGGCCTGGCCTCCGGAGAATCCGGCGGCGATCATGGCGATCCTCAGAAGTTGTTCCTGGAACAGAGGGACTCCGAGCGTCCGCTTCAGCACCGGTTCGAGTGAGGGATGCAGCCACTCCACCGGTTCCAGGCCCTGGCGCCGTTTCAAATAGGGGTTCAGCATCTTGCCGACAATGGGGCCGGGCCGAATGATGGCCACCTGCACGACGATGTCGTAGAAACGCTGGGGGCGGAGCCGCGGCAGGCACGACATCTGGGCGCGGCTCTCCACCTGAAACAGGCCGATGGTATCGGCGCGCTGTAGGGCCTCGTAGACTTTAGGGTCGTCGGGGGGCAGGTGCGCCAGATCGACGTCTTCCTTATATACGTCGCTGATGATGCGGATGGAATCCTTCAGGGCGGCCATCATGCCCAGGCCGAGGAGGTCCACTTTGATGAGTCCGAGATCGGCGCAGTCCTCTTTATCCCACTGGATGACAACGCGGCCGGGCATGGTGGCCGGCTCGAGCGGGACGATCTCGTCGAGGTGTCCCTGGCAGATCACCAAGCCGCCGGAGTGCTGCCCGAGATGGCGCGGCAGGTCCTGGATGGCGGCGAACAGATCCAGGAATTTACGGATCGGTTTGCGCCGGGTATCGAATCCGGCCTCGGTGAAAACGGTTTCGGCGTTGACCGATGGATCCTTCCAACCCCAGTGCGGCACGATGCTCGCCAGACGCGCGAGTTCCTTTTCATCGAATCCCAGCACTTTGCCGACGTCGCGAGCGGCTGAGCGTCCGCGATAGGTGATGACATTGGCCGTCATCGCGGCGCCGCGGGTGCCGTAGCGCTGATAAACGTACTGGATGGCGCGTTCGCGATCGTCGCCGCTGGGCAGGTCGAGGTCGATGTCCGGCCACTCGCCGCGCTCTTCGGACAGGAAGCGCTCGAACAGCAGGTCCATGCCCACGGGATCGACGGCGGTGATTCCGAGCGAATAGCAGACCGCGCTATTCGCTGCCGATCCACGGCCCTGCACCAGAATGCCTTCGCGGCGGCAAAACTCGACGATATCCCAGACGATGAGGAAATAGCCGGCCAGCCCGAGCTTTTCGATCAGGGCCAGTTCCCGCTCGATCTGGTTGCGGGCACGTTCGTAATACGGCCGGTAGCGATTACGGGCGCCATCGTCCGTTCGTTTGCGCAGGAAGGAATCCATGGTCTCGCCATCCGGCACGGGATAGGGAGGGAAGCGGTAGCCCAGGTCGGCGAGCGTGAAATCGAGGCGAGACGACAATTCCAGGGTGTTGGCCACGGCTGAGGGAACGTCGCTGAAAAGGCCGGCCATTTCGCGCGAATGCTTGAGGTGGCGTTCGGCGTTGGCGGCTAACAGGCGTCCTGCCTGGGCGATGGTGGTATGGTGGCGGACGCAGGTGAGCACGTCGAACAGTTCGCGATCGCTTTTGGCCGCGTGCCGGACGCCGTTGGTGGCGACGAGAGGGATCCGCTGCGACTCGGCCAGCGCGATCACCGCCTGATTACGCGCTTCCTCTTCGCGGGACATATGCCGCTGGATCTCGGCATAGACGTTGTGGGGGCCGTAGATATCCGTGAGCCGGGCGAGGCACTCGGGACCCGCGCGGTTGGCGAGCGCGGCGGCAAGCGGACCGTCGCTGCCGCCGGTAAGGCAGATCAGCCCGTGCGAGTAGCGCCGCAATTCGTCTTCGCTAGCCTGGGCTTCTCCCTTGGGCGCGCGGAGTTTCATGGAAGTGATGAGGCGGCAGAGGTTCTGGTAACCGGTCCGGCTTTCCACCAGTAGCGGGTAGCGCGTACCGTCCCCGGCGGTGATCTCGGCGCCCATGTGCGCGCGAATGCCGAGTTGTTTGGCTGCGAGATAGAAGCGGGGCGCTCCGGAGACGTTGTCCACGTCCATCACGGCCATGGCCGGGCTGTCCATCTGGGCGCAGGCGGTGGCCAGTTCTTCGGGCAGCGATGCGCCTTCGAGGAAGCTGAATGCCGACCGGGCGTGGAGTTCGATGTACTGCGTCATACTCCGCTCCAGGGAGTCACTCCTGGTATTTTCGCTTTTTATTCGCCTTGTGGCAAGGGGGAGATTAGCGGGTTAGATGGACGCTGTCGCCGTACATACTGAGGGTATCGTCGGCTGTCAGGAGGATCAGTTTTTCCGTTTGTGCTTGTGCGATCAGCATCCGATCGAAGGGGTCCCGGTGGTGCCATGGTAGAACAGCGACCCGGCGGGCTTGTGCGGCAGTCAAGGGCAGGTTCTCGAAAGCCTCAGCCGCCAGCCGCTGCTCGAAATTCGCAGGCAGGCGCAGCTTTCCCAAGCTTTCCTTCAGCCATATTTCCCAATGAGAGACTGCGCTTACCCAAATGGTATTTTCCGGATCGGCGATCAGAAGCCTGGCTTCAGCGGAGAGAGACGGGTCGTCACCGATCCACCAAAGGAGAACATGCGTATCGATCAGGATTCTCAACGGTGAGGCTCCCGCATGCCGAACGACTCAGCGATATCGTCAGGAAGTGTATCGAAATCCGGAGCGATCCAAATCTCCCCGGCCATGGAACCGGGAACTCGTGGCCGCGCCGGTCCGCTATAGGGGATGATGCGGGCAACAGGCTTACCGGCCTTGGCTAGAATCACTTCGGTGCCTTTTTGGACTTCTGCGATAAGAGCCGACAACTCGGCTTTGGCTTGGGATATATTGCGAATCACCATTCTAGTCTCTAGCCTAAACCAGACCAGGTCTGATCTGAGACTGACCCCTATACTCATAGTATGGACGTCAGCATCGCCGAAGCCCAAAAACGCCTTCCCGAACTGATCCGTGCCGTTGAGGATGGGCAGGAGGTGGTGATCACTCGCCACGGTATGCCCGTCGCTCAGATCGCTCCACCTCCTCCGCAACGGCGGCAGGTCCGGCTTGGAGGCATGAAGGGTCGCATTCAGTTCGAGCCGGGCTGGGACGCACCCATCGATCTAGGATAAGTTCCTGGATGGCGGGCGGCGGCGCTGAGAGCTCCCCGACAGGCTGAAGCCTGTCCCACCTCGGACGTCATACACCAGAAAATGTCCAAACTCCAGAGCGGGGCTGAGAGCCCCGCGCAGGCCAAGGGCCTGCCCCACTGCGGACTGGTCTAAACATGACATTGACTAAATCAGGCCAAGTCTGGTCTGATTGTTAGGCAATAATTCTGGTATGGATGGTCCATCGTAAAGAGAACTCAGTCGTATGCGCCCTCTACGAACCAGGCTTCGGCTGGGCGCTTCAGATAGATCCGGTAGAGGCCGCCGTTGTTGAGGCCGATGTCCCAATCGTCGCGATCCCAGGGATCGGCGGTCCACCAGTCGCCCGATGTGCGCCAGGGGCCGGCGGCTTCGAGCACGGTCCCGTACACGCCAGGAGCGAAGATACGCGCGGGACGATCACTCCGTAACTCGACGCGGGCACCGAGAACGGGTGAAAAATAGCGAAATGCCAGACGAGAGTTTCCAGGAGAACGGTTCTCGCCACCCGCCACAGGTTGCACCGGGGTCATCTCCCACGCTGCTGGACGGTGCGTATCGAGCAGTCGTGGACTGCCCGCGTTGGCTTCGCCCACCATGCTGCGGATCTTTGTTAGCGTCAGTTCCAATTTCTCCGGTTCCGGCGCGGGCGGAACGTAGAGGCCATGCTGCACGATGCGAGGCTCAACCGGTTCCATGGCGAGCGTCGCCGCAAGCACCGGCGCTCCCGGGGGATGCGCTTCGAGATCGAGTTGCATCAGTTTCACCATCATCTTCGCGTCGCGAGTGGGGAAGGGAAGCTTGAGTGTCCGCTGGTGCGATTCCCGGTTCGCGAGATCGAGCGTGAGCCGCAGTTCGGTGGTGGCCATCGATTGCGAGGTGAGCCGCGTGACGAGTTCATTCACCAATCGCGACAGGATGAACAGCAGCGGCTCCAGCAGGGAGAGTTCGTGCTCCAGTTCGTAGCGGTCTTCGTAGCTGATGCCGAGCGGTGCCGGCTTGAGCGGACGGTGTACGGATCCGCGGGCCAACTGCTGAAGATAGGAAGCCGCCGGGCCGAGCCGCTCCATGACGCCATCGTCGGGGAGGACGCTGAAATCCTCGAGTGTGCGGACTCCCCAGCGGTTCAGGATCTCATGGGTTTCGGGCGCGATGGGTAAGGTCTCCAGACGGAACTCGCCGATGTATTTGGATTCCAGCGCCTCGCGGGATGATGGTGACGCCCTGGAGGTTGCGTGCGGCCAGGATGGCGGTGTCAGGATTTTGTGCGATGCCGATGTTACCCGTGAGCCCGAATTCCGAGGCCCGGCGCGCGATCTCACTTGCGATTTGATGCGGCGGTCCGATCAAGCGCCGTAACGGCGCCACCGGCAACACGACCGTTTCCGGCGCGGTAATCTCCACCAACGGCGAAAATGACCGGGCGACTTCCACCAGGTCCGCCGATGCGTGCGGTCCCGCATTCGGTATGTGAATGGCGGCGTACATCGCATTTATGTCCCGTGCAGAGCATGCGCCTGGAAACGCTCCGGGACCGGGCGCAACGGCTTCCTGGCATGTGTCTGGAATCGGGCGGTGTCGAGATATTGAAAGGGGACTGTGCCGGTGAACCCCGTGTCCTCTCGCTTCATTTCGAGCAGTAGGGAGGCGCAAGCTTTGGCCGAGGGCTCGGTTTCAAGAATGACGAAAACCGATGGCGTGTTCTCGATCGCGCGCTTGAAACGGTACCACCACGATAACGGGATACGCCGTGTGGCTCGCAGAGGGACGTCGCAGAAATCGAGAGCGATGACGCCAAATCCGCCGCTGTGCACCAGCAGGTCCGCAGCTTTGATGGCATGCTCGAGGTTGCCGTTGCACCGGATCCAGACCAGCCGGCGCAGGTTTACTCCAGCCGCCTCAGCCGATACCGGATCCAAAGCGTTGCTGGTATCCACCATGGCGCAGAATTCGCCCAGGCGAGTGGCTTCCGCGAGGATCGAATAGAGCAAGCTGGTGCGGCCCGACGATAGAGGTCCGACAATCTCCGTAATCCGTCCCCGGGGACAGCCTTCAATCACGGTATCCAAATTTTGTATGCCCGTGTTGAGGTATTCAGGAGTATCTTCCTGATGCCAAGTCAGTTGCGAGAGCACTTTGGAGGAGAGGGCCGCTGCGTTCATAAGCGTATTCGCTTTTTATTCGCCTACTTCATCCATAGTTTGGAATGGAATCAGGGTGCTTGTCAATGGGGATAAAAAAGCGGGGGCAGGGGGGCTTTTGACTGGTAATTTCCCTAGTTAGTCAAGTTAACGCTGTCTTAGAAATTAATACAAAACCCATGTATACATTCCCGGCATCAAAAGGTAAGAAGTTCAAGTTTTCAATATTGGATGGAACCAAAGTGCCCCTTATCTACGTATTAGATAGTGGCATGAAGAATGCTTACCTCAAGACCGTGAAAACGCTGTTGGTGGCTCGAGGAATCCAGGCTGATCCGCTACTGACTCCACCGAGATTTACATCAAACTGAAACACCCCTGAAGGCCCACCCAAAACCCCTGCCCAGCCGGTTTCCTCGATGCGCCGCCTACGCGGCGCTTCACTACATATACACTGGTACGGCGATTCCAAGCACATCCAGAGTCCGGACCAGCTGCTGCCTGAAGTACATCGTCATCCACAGCAGAAAGGTCTTGCGTTCGCGGTTCTCCTCAGCCAGCACCGGATACCCGTGGTAGAAATTGTTGAACAATTGAGCCAACTGAAAGCCGTATCGGGCGACGTGAGCGGGTTCGCCGGATTCGATCGCTCTCAGAATCGCGACTTCCATTTTGGAAATCGCCAGTAGCAACTGCCAGAAGTCCTCGCCGGCCAGTTGACGAGTCATTGCTTCCAAGCTCAGCTGGCTAGCGAAGTCCGGCAGCGTTTCACCGCGTTCTTCGAGCTTGCGAAGGATGTTGCCCGCCCGCACTGCGGCGTACTGCACGTAAGGGCCGGTCTCGCCTTCAAAACTCAGCGCCTCCTGGAAATCGAACGCGATGACGGAATTGCGCGTGTACTTGAGCATGAAGTAGCGCAAGGCGCCGATGGCGATCTGCGCGGCCACCTCGCGGCGCTCTGCTTCGGGAGCTTCGGGATGCCGTGAATCGACCTCCCGGAGGGCGGTTTCGATCAGCTCATTCACCAGATCGTCTGCCTTGACGCCTAGTCCTTTCCGGCCAGACACTTCGACATAGGGACGCCGTTTATCCTCCTCCGAAAGCTCGATACCGAGCTGAACGCAGGTGCGCGGCGACAACGCCACCATCTCGTAGGAGAAGTGAACCGAGCGGTCCGCCTGATCGTTGTAGCCCAGCGCGCGCAATCCGGCGACGACCACATCCTGAAGGTAGGATTGGCGCGAGTCGATGACGTTGTACACCCGCGAGCCAGCGCCGAAACGAGGTGTCTCGCCGGGCTGGGCCTGATCCGTAGAGACCCACAGCTGGTGCCCGTTCGGGTATTCGAGCAGCTTGGCGTAGTGGAAGTCCTTGCCAAGCAGGCCGAATTTCCACATCTGATAAGCGATGTCTTTGCCAACGTAGGTGACGGTCCCATTCGACCGGACGATCACCTTGTCGTCGGGATTCTCGGCATCCTGGGAAAATACCGCACCCCTCATTACCCAACAACCCTTATTCTTTCCATCGGTTTCCAGGTGAATTGCGCCACGTTCCTTTAACTGTTCAAAGGCTGTGGCCCAGAACTTCAGGTGGAGGATTTCGCTTTCCCGGGGAAGAACATCGTAGACGATTCCGAGCCGCAGCATGGTGCGGACATGGGCAAAGACAATGGCGTCCGCCACCAGGTGGGCCAGTTCGGCCTGAACGCCGGCACCGGCCTCGATGGCATGCAGGGTTTCGGCGCGCCATGCCAGGGCCTCCGGGTGTTCTTTGTAGTAACTGGAGGTTCGGGCGTAGAGATCCCAGCAGGTGTAGTCGAACGGGTACGGCGCATCAATCAGAGCCTGAACCTGTTCCGGAGTGCGGTTCTCGAGGTAATGGAAGCCGACCACGACGTCGGCCACCTGCACGCCGGTGTTGTCGATGTAGTTCTGGACCTCGACCGGATATCCGGCATTCCGCAGCATGCGAACGAACGTGTCGCCAAGAATCGCGTTACGCAAATGACCGATGTGCGCCGCCTTGTTCGGATTGATGTTCGTGTGTTCAACGATTATCTTGCCGGCGTCTTTGGGCGCCACCGCCTGGCTGGCTCCGGAAAGCAGACCGTAGCCGTAAGCGCCGCGATGAAAGCGCACGTTGATGTAACCGTTCCCAGCCACCTCCATCTTTTCGACGCAGGGGATGGGCGGGAGTTCGGCCACCAGTTTCTGCGCGATGACGCGGGGAGCCTGCTTCAATTGCCTGGCAAGATGAAAGGCCACTGGAACGGCGACTTCGCCGAAGGAGGACTGTTTGGGTTGTTCGAGAATGACGGGCACGTCGGAGCCGTACTGGCTTCGAACGTGGGCGCGAAACACGCGCGCCACTTCCTGCTCAGTTTGATGGAACACTACAAACAGTATCGCAACGGGGCGATGCAAGTTTCATTAACGGCGTCCGTCAATGAACTAAAATAGAAGAACGTTGCCACTCCGCTCATTCCTGAAGCGCACCCGTCTGACGCTCGACATGATCAAGTTCGAGCACAGTGTGTTCGCTCTGCCGTTCGCCCTTACGGGCGCCCTGCTGGCCTGGCGCGACGCAGAGTTCTCCACCGAGCGGGTCTGGTGGCGAATCCTGTGGATTGTGGTGGCGATGGTGGGAGCGCGATCGGCGGCCATGGGATTCAATCGCATACTGGATGCAGGGATCGATGCCAAGAATCCCCGTACCCGCATGCGCCACCTTCCGGCTGGACTGCTGGGGCCAGCGTTTGCGTGGGGCTTCGTGGCCTGTTCTTCACTGGTGTTCCTGATAGCGGCACGGATGCTGAATCAGCTTTGTTTCGTGCTGGCTCCGGTGGCGCTCGGGGTGGTGTTTTTCTATTCGTTCACCAAGCGGTTCACTTCGTTCTCACACGTTGTCCTGGGATTCGCGCTCGGCATCGCGCCGGCGGCCGCCTGGATCGCCATGCGCGACTCGCTGGATCCCCGGATTTTACTGCTGACAGCGGCTGTCACGTTCTGGACGGCGGGTTTCGACATCATCTACTCGTGCCAGGACTACGAATTCGACCTGCGCGAGGGTCTCTTCAGTTTGCCGCGGCGGTTGGGCATTTCCGGAGCGCTTTGGATTGCGCGGGGATTGCACATCGCCATGATCGGATGCCTGGCAGCGCTCCTGATCTCGTTCCACCTGGGTGTGCTGGCGGTGGCCGGCATTGCCGCGGTAGTCCTGCTGCTGGCGTACGAGCACCGGCTGGTGAAAGCCGACGATTTGTCGCGCGTGGACGCGGCGTTCTTCACCGTGAACGGATACGTTAGCGTGCTGTTCTTTCTATTCTTTGCGGGTGATATCTTTCTTTTTCGTTTAGGTTCTTGAAACATATGCAGCTGAACATCGACGATCCGCGACTGAAGCCCATTCTCGAGAAGGTGGAAGCCGGCCAGCGGCTGTCGTTCGACGACGGCGTGCTCTTGTATTCCACCCCGGATTTGCTGGCTGTGGGGTACATGGCCAATCTGGTTCGCGAACGGAAGCACGGCAATGTCACCTATTTCAATGTGAACCGCCACATCAATCCGACGGATGTGTGTGTCGCAAGCTGCCGTCTGTGCGCGTTCGGGAAACGTGCGAAGGACCCGAAGGCCTATACGATGTCGCTCGATGAGGTGTGGACGCGGGCGGCGGAGGGTTGGTCGGAATCGATCACGGAGTTTCACATCGTCGGCGGGTTGCATCCGGAGTTGACGCTCGATTGGTACTGCGAGATGCTGCGGGGATTGAAACAGCGGTTTCCGGGTGTCCACCTCAAGGCCTTCACCATGGTGGAGGTAGCCTACCTGGCGCAGCGCGGGAAGATCTCGAATCGGGAAGTGCTGCAGAAACTGATTGATGCCGGGGTGGACTCTATGCCGGGAGGCGGCGCCGAGATTTTCTCCGAGCGGGTGCGCAGAATCATTTGCGACCACAAGATCGACGGCGGCCAATGGCTCGAGATCGCGAAACTGGCGCACCAGATGGGCCTGAAGTCGAACTGCACGATGCTGTATGGACACCTGGAGGATGACACGGACCGTGTCGATCACCTGGTGAAACTGCGCGAGGTGCAGGACCAGACGGGCGGCTTCGTTACGTTCATCCCGCTGGCCTTCCATCCGGACAACACTCCGCTCCAGCACATCCCGAAGACGACGGGATTCTCCGACCTGCGGCAGATCGCCATTTCGAGGCTGATGCTGGACAACATCCCGCATATCAAAGCCTACTGGGTCATGCTCACGCCGGCTGTGGCGCAGATCGCCCAACGCTTTGGCGCCAACGACATTGACGGCACCGTGGTGGAAGAGCGCATCTACCACGATGCGGGGGCGACTACCAGCCAGGGGCTCCGGCGCACCGAACTGCTGCGGCTGATCCGGGAGGCCGGCCGCGAACCTGTGGAACGTGATACGGCCTACCGTCCGGTACAGCGGTCAGAGGGTGCGTTCACCGTGTTGGTCTAGAGATCGGCGATCCAAGGGCCCCCCGTAGGCGGCCTGAGAGGCCGCCGCAGGCCGGGGGCCTGCCCCACTTTGCTAAGGCAGCGGGCTGACCCACTTGTCAACTCTGGGAACCGGGTGGCGACTCAGTTTTTCCAACAATGCCGCAGCGGAGGTGTCAGCCACAACCATGGCCCGGTTTGCCGGTTTGAGCAGTCCCTCGCTCATGGCCCGATCAAACAGAGCGAGCAGCGGGTCATAGTAGCCGGCGATGTTCAGCAGCCCGCAGGGCTTCGCGTGTATCCCGAGTTGGGACCACGTCAGCACCTCACAAAACTCATCGAGGGTTCCGAAGCCGCCCGGCAGGGCGATGAACGCATCCGAGAGGTCCGCCATCAGCGCCTTGCGCTGGTGCATGGTAGCGACAATCCGGAGGTCCGACAGCTGCGTGTGGGCGATTTCCCGGGCCACCAGCGATTCCGGGATGACGCCCGTGACATGCCCGCCCTCAGCCAGAGCGGCGTCGGCCAGCGCGCCCATCATTCCGACATGGGCTCCGCCATAGACCAGACCAATACCATTCTTCGCGAAGGTCCGACCGAGTTCCCGCGCGGCATCGACGTAGACAGGCGAATAGCCGCTGCTCGATCCGCAGAACACGCAGGCGCGACGGATGTTCACGGGCTTCCAATTCCTTGGCTGATCCTGTTTAGTTCTTCTGAAAGTCGATCGAGTTGAAAGGGCTTCGGAAGGAAGAAGACGCGCGATCCAGACGGGCCGACACCGGACACATCCTCCGGGGATCCGCTGGTCAACAGGATTCGCGTATTTGGCTGGAATCTGAGGATCCGCCTGGCGAGATCGGCTCCATCCATTCCAGGCAGGCCCAGGTCGATGATGAACACCGGAGGAAAGTCGGCTTTGTTCGACGCGGCACCCCAAGCTTCTTCCGCGGTCAGCGCGGTCTCGACCTGATAACCCATGCGGGCCAGGTACGTCGCGATTAACCTGCAGAGATCGGATTCGTCCTCTACAATGAATATGCGGCAGGGCATCGGCTACCAGATAGCGAGTGGGATCTCACCTGGGTGCCAATTCAAGCCGACACTCACGAGGTAACCCAGGCGATTGAAACCGGTCGTTTGATCGATCTGCATCCTACGAGCGTCGAAACGAAGTATCGCCTCCAGATTACGGACCACCTTGTAGGAAACATCTGCGCCGGCGTTGTTATACCAAGTCTTCCCCAGTGCCTCCTGGCCGAATCCCGATACGCGGGTGTAGCCGGCAAACGCACCGACCGAAAATTTGCGGATGCCCAGATATCGATAAGAACCCTGAGCAGTGGTCATCCACGAGGTGAGATAAATGCCGTTACCTGGCGTCGGCATTTGGTTGTAGACGGCGCTAAATTGGGAATTCTTGAATCTTCCGGTCAGATCAGCGTGACCGGCGCCCATGATCAAGTTACGATGGAACGCCTCCACCGTGGTGGAAGGTCCAAACAGGGCTTCGGTCAGAGGATCGGATGCAACGCTTTCAAGTCCGATGGCTTCAATCTGGGACGCTCCGCCCTGAATGCTGAACTGCCACCTACGCCCTATTTGCTGGCTCAGTCCCGCGAAATAGATGTGCATGTTGCTCTCGCCGAATCCATGCACGTAATCAATGTGTGTATACCGGTAAGATGCGTTTAAACTTCGACGACGGTTCAGCCTGTACGTCATCGATCCCTGGGCGCCGTATCCGCCCAGACCAACGAGAGAATTTGATCGATATCGCACGCCAAAACCGTCTCCGGATGCGGAAAACGAGAGGCGGGCATTCACTTGATACGTCATCCCGGCATTGAGTTGGAGAAAGTAAGCCCGGGAGTCGAAAAGCGCGTAGTTAGCCGGCGTAAGAATGTCGGTAACGTTGGAGAGCGCGTTCATGTAATAGTGTGAGACAATCCCGCCATTCGCCCGCATTTCCAACAGCAGCCGGCGTGAGTGTTGGTGGGTCAGTTGAATACCGAGAGTGTGATCACTACCGTCATAGCTCGAGACGTCACTGTAATGGCGGACGTTGCCGGTATAATCGAGACCGAATTCAGTGTGCCGCCAACTGTGGCGGCCATAGGCTCCAAAGTTGGCCCAAATCGAAAACAAGCCGCCCGGATCGTAAATGTTGCCCTGAGAATCCACCGATGCCGGTATGAGTCCGGTTTCATAGCCCCCGCTGACCCCGGCGTAGTACTGGAACCCGGTAGCGGGCCGTCCGATACGGTCACCCGTTCCGCTGCCGCGGCTCAAGATCTGTGGGCCGGAATACTCCTGGGCCGAGACACCTGCACATGCGAGCACCAGAACGGCGATCAGTTTAGAGTTCGGTGAAATGATAACCTCCGATGGCCCAATCACATCCATGGTTCCGCGATATCAACCTGTAGTCTGACGATTCGAGCTTGACCTGTCAAGCAACATCGCGAGGGGTTCTTCAGACATCAACGCAACCAAGCGACCGATCCGTCCTTCATCATCAGTACCGGCGCTTCGGGACCTTCTCTTACGATATCGCGTTCGTACTTTGCTCGCCTTGTTTCCGGCGGGATTTGCGCAAGGGCGCCAGGATGTCGGACCATTCTAATTGGAACCCAAAACAGCTATGTCCATCCCGTCCGCCAGCAGGCGACAGTTTTTGCTACATGCGTCCGCCTCGACGGCTCTACTTGGCCAGAAAGTAGCGGCCGGGAGGCCAAACATCCTCCTGATCGTTGCCGACGACCTGGGTGCATGGATGCTCGGTTGTTATGGCAATCGCGAAATTCAGACCCCCAACATCGACCGGCTCGCGCGGGGGGGAATGCGATTTCTGAACAGTTACGCGTGCTCGCCCTCCGGCTCTGCCAGCCGCGCCACGTTGTTTACCGGCCGCACCCCAATGCAGCATGGGATCCAGGACTTCCTGACCGAACGTCCGATTGAGAACCCTCCTCAGGGTCAGTTCGCGCCGCCGTCGTCATTCGATCGGGAAGTGATGCTGTCCGATGTCCTGGCGGGCCACGGCTATCGGTGCGGTTACGCGGGCAAGTGGCACATGGGCCTCGATCAAACGCCGCAACATAAATTCGAGTCCTGGTACACCGTCCTGGGCGGGGGAAACCAAAACCCGAGGATGTGCCTGAACGGGCAGGTGATCGAAGAGAGTGGCTATCTTGCCGATCTCATCACTCAGAGAGCGAACACCTTCCTCGGGGATCAGAAACCCGAACGGCCGTTCCTATTGGCTGCCAGTTACGCCAACCCCCACGCGCCCTATGAAGGCCATCCGCAGAGGTACTACGACCTGTACGCCAAAACGACGTTCGACACATTGGGGTGGGAACGTCCGGCAGCCAACGCCTTGGTGGATAAGGAATATCTGCGTGACATCGTTCCAAATCTCCGGAAGTGCGCAGCGGCCGTCACGGCTTTGGACGATCAGATTCCGCTCCTATTGAAAAAGCTTACCGACAGTGGCCTCCGGGACAACACTCTAATCGTGCTGCTATCGAATAGCGGCTCTCTTCTGGGACGCCATGGTCTGTGGGCGGATGGTCACGCATCCGATCCGATCAACATGTATGAAGAAGTGACGCGGGTTCCAACCATCTGGAATTGGCCGGGAAGGGTCCCGGTTGAAGGTGCGCGTCCCGAACTGGTCAGCCTGTACGACGTGTTACCGACGCTTTGCGAGGCCGCTGGAGCCGAGGCCCCGGCTGGCCGGAACCTCTGCGGCAGGAGCTACCTGCCGCTTGCCACGGGACGGCCCCTTCCGAAGAAGGAGCCCTGGCGGAATCTGGTCTTCGCACATTTGAGGAACACGGAGATGGTGCGCGACAACCGCTTCAAACTCGTTCTTCGGAACGGCGGCAAAGGTCCGAATGAGCTCTTCGATTTGCGCAACGATGCCCGCGAGAAGCTGAACCAATATTCGAACCCGCAGTTCGTGACCGTGAGAGACCGCCTGGCTGGGGATCTCGAGACGTGGCGGCGGAGATACTCGACGTGATCGAACGGCTGATTTAGATGGTCTGCTTGACTCTCGAAGCGAACTTGGTACGGAACTTCCGCACTTTTGGAGCGACCACGAACTGACAGTACGGCTGCGTTGAATTGGTGGCGAAGTACGCCTGGTGGTAATCCTCGGCAACGTAGAATTCAGGTGCGGACTCCACCTGTGTGACTATGGGGTCGTCCCAGAGACTGGACATTTCCTGGATGACTTGTTCGGCGATGGCTTTCTGCTCAGGGGAGTGATAGAAAATCACGGAACGGTACTGCGTGCCGACATCGTTTCCCTGCCGGTTGAGCGTGGTGGGGTCGTGGATGGTGAAGAAGACCTCGAGAAGGTCGTGGTAGGAAATGACCTCAGGGTCGAACTTCACGCGCACCACTTCCGCGTGTCCGGTGGCCCCGGAGCAGACCTGTTGATAGGTGGGATTTGGGCGCTTTCCTCCGGCATATCCGGATTCCACCGATATCACGCCGTCGAGTTCGGCGAACACCGCTTCCAAGCACCAGAAGCAGCCGCCGCCCAGTGTTGCGATTTCTTCCGCCATGACCTTCTGATGCGCTTTCGGCCGGCTTCGCTTCGATAATCCCCAGTCAGGCGGCCTGGAGCACCAGGTCGCGGCAAAGTTCCCAGGATTGTTCGAGCGGTTCGACGCCGGAAACCACCAAATCCGCGTAGGACTGGGTGGGGAGGACGAAACGCTCAGCCATTGGGCGGACGGTCTGGGCGTACTGATGGAGGACCGATTCAGGGGTGCGGCCGCGCTCCACCGTGTCACGAGCCAGCCTGCGTGCCAGACAGACTTCGTCAGGCGCGATCACGAAGATGCGGGCATCGAGGAGGTTCCGAACCGCCTCGTCGTACAAAGCGAACAACCCCTCCAGAATGAGGAAGGGAGCAGGCTCGATCTTACGGGTTTCGGCCGCTCGCGAGTGACGGTCAAACAGGTAAATCGGTTCATCGATGGGATGTCCCTGGCGGACTTGCGCGAGATGCTGGTGGATCAGATCCCAATCGAGCGAATCCGGATGATCGAAGTTGCACTGGACTCGCTCCTCGAAGGACAGGTGAGAGAGCGCCCGGTAATAGGAGTCGAGCGATATGAGCGCGGTTGGTCCGGGCAACCGGTTGGCCATGAGGCGCGACAGTTCGCTCTTTCCGGCGCCGGATGGACCCGCAATGCCGATCAGAAATGGTTTCATGAATGTACACCCGAGCCCGGTTTCGGACGGGGGAGCGCCCGGGGAATGAACAGGATTCTACATTATTACATCGTGCCCGGGATGAAAAGACAAGGACTGCGGTTTGCGCGGATGTGCGGTGAAGACCGGGGCGGGAACAGCTACTTGGGGATCTCAGCCAGCATCCTTTCGAACTTCTGCTGCTGGGTTTTGTCCAAGATTTGCATGATGCGGTTCTTACCAGTGCCGCGGATGTCATCCATTTGATCCTGCAAGCTCTGGTAATACTGCTTATAGTCGTCGAGGATGGTAGCCATTTCGTCGGCTTGTTTCGGGCTAAGGTTCAGGTCTTTGCGGCAACGATCCAGGAAGGCCTTCGCCGCATGGGGATCCTTCCATGTGGCGGTAGAAGCGGAACCGTGATGCAACCGCTCGTGGAGGCCCCAACGCATACACAGGGCGCCAGTGAAAGCGCCCGCCACGAACACCATCAGGAGTGTAGTCAGAACCTTGGGGTTCTGCCAGGAAGCGCGTTCGGGGGCCGGCATCCGTTACTGCTCCTGGCGGAAGGTGGCAAGATTCACCAGAACGACGCCGCGATCCTGATCCAGGTCCGCTCCCAGTACGGGACCGGGCTCATCTTCGCCCGAGAGTACCACGACCGCCGGACTCATACCGGCCATCAAGCCCTGATTTCCGGGTTCGGAGCCGACCAGGTACAGTCCCATGAGCACAGCCAGCACCGCGGAGGCCATCGCCAAACGGCGTCCGAATGCAGGCTCTAGAAAAATAGTCCAGATCGATGACTGACGCTGGGCGTCAATCTGTTCAATCACGCGTGCGTAAAATCCGACCCGCGGCTCGACGTCCTGAGGGCATCGCAGAACCCGGACCAGGGTGGATTGCGATTTCAGGTCGGCAATCTCCTGGCGACATTCTTCGCAGGCCAGCAGGTGGACCGTAAACTCTTGAGGTAAACTGACCGATCCAGCCAGGTAATCTTCTACGTTTGCTTTCACCGGCTCGTGCATCGTTTCTTCCCTCAGTCCTGACAACCAGCTCGCGGATCTCGTGTTTTTTTCGTCCGCTGTATCGACAACCCTCACCCGGCTATTCCGGGCGCTTTCTGGCCAGCCGGTTCGCTGCCTTGAGCAGTTTCTGGCGAGCCCGAAACAATTTCACTTTTATCGTATTCTCATTCATTCCGGTCATGCCGGACAACTCTTCCACCGAATGTCCCTCGACTTCCTTGAGGAGGATCAGGTTTCGGTCTTCCTCCGAAAGTCGGGCTAGCAGTTTGATGACCAGATCACGGCGGGCGAGCGTTTCGTCTACTCCGGGGCCGCCCTGAACCGCCGATCCCGAATTCTCCATCTTGAGGGCGTCTTCCTCGGAGAAGTCGCTCTCGTAAACCAGCTTGCGGACCCGCTTCTTCCGCAGATAATCGTAACACTCGTTGACGGTGATCTTGTAGATCCAGGTCAGCAGCGAACTCCGAAAATCGAAATTCTGGATGGAGAAGTAGATTTTTGCGAACACCTGCTGAGCGATGTCTTCGGCGTCATTGCGATTGCGCAGGATGCCGTAGATGATTGAGAACACCTTGGCTTGATAGCGCTCAACGATCTCGCGAAACGCGATCTCATCTCTCGCTTGAACACGTTTAACGAGTGCTGATTCTTCGGTGTTCTTGTGGTCCACTCGCGCTCTGGCCCGAGGCTGATCACTCGTGACGGGGAATGGAAGCACGCCGCTCAAGCCGTTCATACACCCACAACGACGTGCCCCGGAGTTTCGCGGTTTCAAACACTTGCGATGAAACAACTCCCCCGGCTCCGGCCGGTCTCCATCCCGAAAACTCAAGGAAGAGCGATCCAGCCCAACATATCAGATTTCCGAGACCCGGCGGGCTCCGCCGGCATCGAAAGAGTGGAAAGAGTACATACCGGACGTGTACAATCGGTGATTAGCGGAACGTCCAGGTAATTGGAGAGGAAATTGACATGGTGCAAATGACCCCGGGAGCTGTGAGCAAGGTGCGGGAGATTCTGGATACCCAGGAGCCTAAGCCAGCCGGGCTGCGAATCTCGGTTGTTGGCGGAGGGTGCTCTGGTTTCAGCTACTCGATGGCCTTCGAGAATACCCCGAACCGTCTTGACAAGGTGTACAACTACGACGGTCTGAAGGTGTTCGTGGACCAGGCGAGCCTTCTGTACCTCGACGGCGCCGAGGTGGATTACGTGGAATCGATTGAAGGTGCCGGTTTCAAGTTCAACAATCCAAACGTGAAATCGACCTGCGGCTGTGGAAGTTCTTTCAGCGCATAGCCTTTCACAGGACGATTGACAGGTTTCGAAGGGCCGTTCCCCGGGCGGGGAGCGGCCCTTCGTGCGTTAACGGACAGCCGGCATGTCAATATAATGAAGGATCGTGACATCCGAGTCCGGTTCTTCCAGAATGCTCGAAACCCTTCTCACAGAACAACGTAACCCCGCCAGCGAACAGATCGACCGCCTGCCAACCGAGGACATCCTCCGCGTGATGAACGATGAGGACCGGAAAGTGGCAATGGCCGTGGCTTCGGAAATCCCGAGGATCGCGCGTGCGGTGGAGGCCTGCGTTTCGGCCATTCAGCGCGGCGGACGGGTATTTTATATCGGAGCAGGGACCAGCGGCCGGTTGGGGGTTCTGGATGCCTCCGAATGTCCCCCCACCTTCAATGTCAGCCCGGATCTGGTGCAGGGCATCATTGCCGGCGGCGAAAGGGCCCTGGCCAGAGCCACCGAAGCTTCCGAAGACGATCCCGACCTTGGAGCGCGGGATGTGGCGACCCGGGGATTCAGAGCCAGCGACGTTCTGGTGGGCCTGGCCGCTAGCGGACGGACACCGTATGTGCTCGGCGCGGTGCAGTATGCACGATCTCTCGGGGCGGTCACGGTGGGGGTGAGTTGCACCCCGGATTCCAAGTTATCGCAAGAGGTGGACATTCCCGTCGAGCCGTTGCCCGGACCTGAGGTGATCGCCGGTTCGACGCGGTTGCGGGCCGGGACGGCGACCAAGCTGGTCCTGAACATGATCAGCACGGCGACGATGATTCGCCTGGGGCACGTCTATCGCAACCTGATGGTAAACGTGCAGGCCAAGAACGAAAAGCTGGTGGACCGGGCCCGGCGTATCATCGCCGAGGCCGCCGGAGTAGATTATGAACGGGCTGCTGAGTTGCTCGAGCAGTCGGGCCGGAATGTGAAGACCGCCATTGTGATGGCCCGGCTCGGGATTCCCCGGGATATCGCGGATGAGCGCCTTGCGGCGGTTCAGGGCCGGATCGTAGAGCTGCTCGGATGACCTTATATGGATAAATTCCTGATCGAGGGCGGTATTCCGCTCGAGGGTGAACTGACGGTAAGCGGCGCCAAGAATTCGGCACTTCCGGTACTGGCGGCCGGACTGCTGACGGCTGAGCCGGTGAAGCTGTTCGGGATTCCACGGGTCCGCGACATTGGCACGATGCAGAAACTGCTGAGGCATACGGGCGCGAGCGTCGAGGTTGAGGGCGATTGCGTGGTGGTGCACGCGTCGGAAATCGCGAACGCGGAGGCTCCCTACGATCTGGTGAAGACGATGAGGGCGTCGAGCCTGGTGCTGGGACCGCTGGCGGCCCGAGCTGGGAGCGCCCGGGTTTCAATGCCGGGCGGGTGCGCCATTGGGGCCCGTCCCATCAACCTTCACGTGTCGGCCCTCGAACTACTCGGTGCGCGGGTATCGCAGTCCCATGGCTACGTTGAGGCGGAGGCTCGCGACGGCCTGCGCGGGGGATTCATCCACTTCGACCGAATCACGGTGACCGGGACGGAAGATGTCCTGATGGCGTCTGTACTGGCGCGCGGGGAGACCGTCATCGAAAACGCGGCTCACGAGCCGGAAGTGGCTGACCTAGCCGCTCTGCTCATCAAAATGGGAGCCCGGATTGAAGGTGCGGGAACATCGACCATTCGGGTCCAGGGCGTCGAACGCCTGCACGGCGCCGAACATACGATTATTCCCGATCGGATCGAAGCCGGCACTTTTCTGATCGCAGGGGCAATTACCGGCGGCGAGGTAGTGGTTTCCGGGTGCGAGCCGGACCACCTGCACGCCTTGATCATGAAGTTGCGGCAGGCCGGCGCCGAAATCACCGGGGACGGACCGGGACGCCTTCGGGTCCGGCGGTCCGGGAGGCTCAAGGCGACCGACATGATTACCGAGGAGTATCCCGGCTTTGCCACAGATCTCCAGGCCCAGTACATGGCGCTGATGACCCAGAGCGAAGGAATCACGTTTATTACCGAGACGATCTTCGAGAACCGGTATATGCACGCCCAGGAACTGGTACGCATGGGAGCCAACATCCGGCTGGACGGACGGCAGGCCGCGGTGGCTGGGTTGACTCCGTTAATGGGCGCAGAGGTGATCGCGTCGGACTTGCGGGCGAGCGCCTCCCTGGTGTTGGCGGCTTTGGTGGCGAAGGGCGAAACTACGATTGACCGCGTGTACCATATTGACCGCGGGTATGAGAGGATCGAGACTAAACTGGCGGGCGTGGGAGCACGTATCCGGAGGTTCTAAACATCATGTCCACCCATCACAAAGCTCACAACGAAGGTTTCTTGAAGCTGGTGAACGAGGCCAAGGCTCACGTCCGGCAAATCGACGTCGAGGGTTACAAAAAGCTCGCCGAATCGGGCGAGGCGTTCACGCTGGTTGATGTTAGAGAGGACCACGAATGGCAGGCGGGACACGCGGCGGGTGCAGTCCACTTGGGGAAGGGAATTATCGAACGGGACATCGAGAGCCGCGTACCGGAGAAGTCGACGAAACTGGTGCTGTACTGCGGCGGCGGCTTCCGTTCCGCCCTGGTGGCCGAGGCATTGCAGAAGATGGGCTACACCGATGCCATTTCCCTCGACGGTGGATGGCGGGCCTGGCAACAGGCCGGGCTGCCTCTAGAATCGTAGGCCGAAGGCGTCGCTGAAGAACTTTACCGCGATCGCGCCAACCGCCAGCATCTCGAGACCCAGCGCCATGGTGGTGAACATCCGGTTCATGAATTCGAAACGGAGCAGGAGCGCCAGGGCCAGCCCTCCGAAGAAAAGGTAGGGATGCAACTCCCGATCGCTATAGCGAAGAAAAGCGAAGACGGCGACGTAGAAGACCAAGGGCAGGTTGCTGTCGATTCTCCTCTTGCTGAGAAAATGCAGAACGCAGACGGCTAACGCTATCAGCAAAAGGGACACGATATTCAGCGGTGTTGCTCGAAAATCCATAAATAGCCGCATGCCGCCCAAGTCGATCCGGGTTGGCACGTTGGCGACGGTGGGCGGCCCGTCGCCTGTCGCCTTTCAGTTGAGCCGACCGTTGACAGTGGCCTCAATCGAGGTGTTAGAACAACAGCATGCTGACGCCGAAGTTCAGGACCAGGTCATGGATCCATCCGCCGATCGATGCGTTCTGCGCGGGTGCGATGACCTTGGTCGGAAAAGGAGTTGCGTAATCGTGTACTTCGATGCGGAGCCCGACACGGCGGTAGTTGATCTTTAGGCCGGCTCCGACGCTCGCGAGACCTTCGAGTTGGCTCGTTTTGGTCAGCAGGGCCAGACTGTTGAGGGGCTGTGCGGCCACCTCGGTCCCGGTTCCCTGATAGACCTTGACGCCGCCGCCAAAGGCGACAAAGGGCCGGACTTTCGCCTCGCGCGGTGCGAAGTGGAACAGTAGATCATAGTGAAACGCGTGAGACATGGAAGCGAAATCAGCCGATGTCGACTGTGAGGAAACCTGCAAGTCCCCCATCTGGAAGTCATAGCGCATTTCTCCACCCCAGCGGTCGTTGGTATTGTTGGCGAGCCAGGCACTGGCTGCAATTCCGGTCGTAATGGTCGCTGACCCATTTCCGGTCGGACTGGTAACGTCCTGCGAGGTATGGAATCCCCCTCCGGCGGCGCCGCCGAATTCCCATTTCTGAGCCGCCGCGACGGGCGCCAATAGAGTGCCGAACAAAAGGAAGCGTAACAGTCTGGTTTTCATTTCGGTTCGTTCCCTTGTATCCCCCGGGAGTTCATTCGACCACGCGCACTGGAAGGGATGTGGATCCTTCACCCTGCGTGATATTGAGCGGAACCGTGAGCCCCGTCGGAACGTTGCGCGGTACCACGACGTTGATCTGATAAACTCCCACCTGTCCAGGCGCCAGGCCGGCGTAGGCCACCTGTAGAGTAATGCCGCCCAGTGTCACCGTGGCTGGAGCCAAAACGATCGCGAGCGGGTTCGCCGGCGACACTAAGCCTGCTTCCACCGGTGGCGAGGTCCGGCCCATTCCGGTCAGGTAGATGGAAAGCGTGTCGCCCCGGTGCACCGGGTTCGAAGTGGTGGCAATGGTTTGATTCTCGTTGCGGATTACCGTCGGGATCGGGCTGTTGTAGCCCTGCACCGAGGCTCGGAAGACACCCGGTGCGTTCGGCTGGATGACTAGGTTGTAGTTGTCGCTGACGCCGCCCGGTGTCCGAACGATGAGGGTCACATTGCCGACCGCCTGGAACGGCATTTGAGCGTTGATTTGCGTTGGCGACATGAAAATGAGCGGAACCGGCAACCCGTTTACTGTAAGGCAACTGTCTCCCAGAGCTGTGGGAAGCGGTATCTCTTTAGTCGCCACATTGACTGGGCTCATGTTGGTTCCGAAGATCGACATCAGGCCGCCCGGCGCGACGGACGGACTCAGATCCGCGGCGTTCACCACTCCTGTGATCCTGGGTGGCGCGACAGAATTGTCGTAACTCCAGGGAAGAACGGTAAGGCCGGACGTGGTTAGGTTGATGGTTACAGAGCGGTCGTATAGAGCGGCAACAGTACGGGTAAAGGCATAGGTAGCGTCACCAAGTAGCGGGGCTTCCGCCATACGAGTCGGGTTAATGCCGGTGCCCGTGCTCGTATCCACGCGCTGCATGACCCCGGGCCCAGACGTATTCGGCGCGGTGGTCCGGAGACCATTCTGGTCGACAAATACGAATCCCGAGGACTGGCCCGTGCCCGACTCGAGTTTGCCTACCGTGACCAGCGATGAGTTCAACAGGTAGTTGCCCACCACGTAGCGGTTGAAGCTCGAGGCCGCGTATGCGCCTCCGAGCTCCTGATAATCCTTGCGCAGCACCGTGAATGTATCGACATTGGCGTCGTACAACATGACGGTTCCGTCCGCGGAAACGCCCATTATGGTAGAGCCGTTGGGCGACCCGACCAGGTTTGTGTTCACGTTGATGTCATTCTTGAAGACGCCGAGTGACGGCAAGGCCGTCGCTGTCCGCGAGGCGAAATCCACGCGATCAATCGTGTGAACCGGCCCGGCAACCCGGCAAGCTGCCAGAATGGCCTTGGCAGACGCCGCAATTGATCGCGGATAGTGGCCGAACGGCATGATAATGGGCGGCATGGCCTGTAGGGTTTCCAAATCAAAAACGGGAATGATCTGCGAGTCGTTACTGGCGACCAACAGATATCGCTGGTCGAAGGTGATGGCCATCTGAGTGGGAACGTTCGAGGTTCGTAACGTTGCAATCTGTGTGTTATTGACGCCGTCGAAGACCAGTATCTGGTTCCGATCCTGGCGTAGCACATAGAAGCGGTTGCGGGCCGGATCGGGTAGAATGTCCACCAGTTTGCCCGGGACGTTCACTACGGTTCCCCGTTGGTCAGGATCCTTCACACTTACCAGCACCCGAATCGATGGCGGGACGTTCGCGGCCGTTGACGACGTGATGGCGATGGTAGCGACGGCCGTGCCCTTCTGGTTCTGGAATGCGTTTGGATCCACCGAGATCTGTACCGACGCCGGAGTTACACCGGTCGAAGGGGAGATGGTCACTCCGGCAGCCGAAGTGATCAGTGCGAAGGGCGTGTTCCCGCCGCCGGGATCCGTGATCATGATCTGTTGAGAAGTGACCCGGCGATCGCAGAAATTGCCCGAGAACCGGACGTCCTCCTTTTCCGCGGCTACTCGCGGGACACCGATCAGGTTGCCAACGGGAATCACCAGAACTCCGCTGTCCGAAATCGAGTACATCGTGTTCGAATCACCGGAAAGGAGGCTCTTGCCGGCCAGATTCTCGGGTAAATAGTACTGCTCGCGAACGTTCAGGTTGTCCGAGTCCACCACTTGCAGAATCGGCGGAGGATTCTGGACCGAAGTCGTGGACGGCACTTGGGCGTAGATCAGTCGCCGGCCTGTGTCAAACAGGTGACTGCCAATATTCAAGGCGCCGGTTGGGCTCGGAAACTCGGCCACGAGGTTTCCGAATCGATCGTTCAATGTCCAGCCCGAAGTGTAGTAACTGCCATCCTTATTGACGCTGACCACACGCGGGCCCTGCGTCGGACTGGAAACATAGCCGATAACGCTCAGGTGCTGCTGGTATACATCGAAGCCAAACTCGAACTTGTCGGTCAGTCCATACATCTTGGCTCCGTCGCCGGATACGCCGATGGATGCGGCGACGATGTTGGGCGGGAAGGCCGGTTCGGCCGAATTTGCCGGGAGAGTCTTGGCCTGAATCCCCGAGACCGTGTCGAGAATCTGCGTGGTGCCGGTCAGCGGGTCGAACAGAATGAACTCCTGCGAGGTCACCACCAATGCTCGCCCATCGAACCCAAACGCTACGCCCAGCGGAGGATTTCCGAGCGCGAACGTCTGCTTTCCACCGCTGCTCAGATCGATTACCGTCAACGCGTTGGCCGCCGAACCGGGCGCCGCGAAATTTCCATAGTGGGCTACCAGGAGATAGCGGCCATCCGGGGACAGGGACAAAGAACTGGGCTGTGACGGAACGTTAATCGAAGTCTGAATCGTGTTGGAGGCGAGCGACATCTGCTCAACCCGGTTCGCCGTGAAGTTCGCTATATATAGATAGCCGCGAGCCTCATCAAGCGCCAGGTCGGCCGCCGCGCCACCGATAGGAACTACGCGGCCGAGGGTGCCCGAGGCGGCTACCAAGCCACAACTCATACAGATAATGACTGCCCACAAAAGATACCTGCGTTGCATCACAACTCCTCAACCCTGAACTGACTAAGACAAATCTGAATACCACCGCCCTGCTTCGGAATGGAGAGGCCGTAGAGAATCACAGGGCCACGGCCTCCCGGAAGTTGACTAATCAGAAGTTTTCTTGCGACGAAGTACGATGACGCCCAGAAATAATATGGCCAACACCGCACAGGCAATTCGAACTAATCCGCTATCCATCTTTCTATCTCCTTTCGGTATTCTGAGTTACATGTTGTTCATCATCGGGATCAATTCCCGAATGATCTTGACTACGACGGGTCCCACGGTCACTACAAACAGCGACGGCAGAATACAGAAGAAGATCGGGAATACAAGCTTGACACCGAGCTTGGCCGCCTTCTCTTCCGCAATCTGCCGTGCCTGCACACGCATATAATCGGCATGTGCGCGCAAACTCTGTGCAATGCCGGTGCCGAATCTGTCGGCTTGGATCAAAACGGCAACGAGTTTTTTGAGATCATCGCATGCAGTTCGATCCGCAAGATTCCGCAGCGCCTCGATTCGGCGCTTTCCAGCCTTCAGTTCCAGGTTCATCAGCGCAAATTCCTCGCTGATATCGGGGTGGGCGTGTTCCAATTCCTTGGATACCTGAACAATCGCCTGATCCAGGCCGAGTCCGGATTCAACGCAAACCACCATCAGGTCGAGCGCGTTCGGCAAGCCTTTGGAGATCTCTTTTTGCCTGCGCCTGGCGGCAATACTCACGTATTCGTTCGGTCCGAAGAACCCCGCAGCCACCGCCGCGAGAATGGCGATGAACTTGGTGCTGGGGTCGGACGGCGCGTTGGCCACCAGGGCGGCGACGATCAAAGGCAGCCCGATACCCAGGATGGTCTTGGCTCCGTACAGGTACTTCAGCGCGCGTTCACTTCGAAATCCGGCGCGGATCAGCCGTCGCTGCATGACCGTCACATCCTTCGGAGATGCGGGAATCAGCGTACCGAGCTTCTGCACCAGATCGCGAAATACCAGGCTGGGATGAACCGGCGCGTCTTCATGGCTCACGAAGGTAGTGTCGACAACCCGGTCGAGTGCGGCCTTTGGACGCACATACAGCCTTGTGCCGAGCATGGTCATTACAAGAACCAGGACAACGAACACACCGGCACTGATAATCAGAAACATAGTTCAAATCTCGATAGAAACGATCTTTCGAATCACGACGTAGCCGATCATCTGGAGCAGGACCGCCGCGCCGAGCATGATGTGGCCGGTCTCGTCCAGGAAAAAGAACTTCACGTAGTCCGGATTCACGAAGAACATGAGCACCGCGACACCGACGGGAATCATAGTCAGCGCCATGCCCGTCATGCGCCCGTGCGCGCTGATAGCGCGTATGCGTCCGCGCAGTTTGAACCGCTCCCGAATGATGTAGGCCAGTTTGTCGAGAATCTCCGCCAGGTTTCCGCCCGTACGTTTTTGCAGCAAAACCGCAGATACGAAGAAATGAACGTCCAGCGAGGGAACCCTCTGGGCGAGTTTCTGGAGGGCTATGTCGAGTGGAATTCCGAGGTTGTGTTCTTCGAATGCGCGCCTGTACTCGCCCGCGAGCGGCTCCTGGAACTCATGATGAATCATCTCCAGCGACACTGCAAAAGCGTGTCCGGCACGCATCGAACGGGCGACGAACTCGAGACTCTCGGGGAACAGTTCTTCGAATTTTCGTAGACGCGATCGCCGGACTCGCACGATGTACATGATCGGAAGCGAAGCGCCGGCCAGACCCGCCAGCCATGCGGCATTGCGGAAGTTCCCCGGTATCATGGTCCATGCCGCGAAGAAGCACACGATGAACAGGGCCAGGCAGCAATGGACCACACGCGCCGGATGCCATTTGAGACCGGCTTGCTCGATCAACTGTTCCAGCCGGGGCAGCAGGTTGTACTTCTTGAGCAGGTGCGCAATCACCAGTCCAGCCTGACGCTCCTGTCGCAGAAGGACCTTGTTTTGGGACGTCTTCCCCGTCGTGGATTTAGTATTGGACACCAGCCGGCTCTTGATCCGGGCAATATCGGATTTTCCGAAGGCTCGGGAAACGAGCGCCCACGCCACCAGGCAGAGGATCCAGACCACGCCGAGAGTTAAGAGAAACCAGACCATGCTTCAGACCTCGACGACTTCGTCAAACAAGTCCGCGCGCAGCCGGATTCCGGCGGCGAGGAGTTTTTCGTAGAACTTCGGACGAATGCCGGTGGCGGCAAAGCGCCCCACTACATGCCCGTCGGGATTCAGTCCGCGCTTTTCGAACACGAATATGTCCTGCAGCGTTACCACTTCCCCTTCCATCCCGGTCACCTCGGTGATGCTGACCACCCTGCGCGATCCGTCGCTCAGGCGGGAGGCCTGAACCAAGAGGTGGACCGCCGCCGCTACCTGCTGTCGTATGGAAACCAACTGCATGTTCGAGTTCGCCAACGACACCATCACTTCCAGACGGGAGATAGCGTCTCGGGGTGTGTTTGCGTGGACCGTGGTCAGCGATCCGTCGTGGCCCGTGTTCATGGCCTGGAGCATGTCCAGCGCTTCCTCCCCGCGGACCTCTCCCACCACAATGCGATCGGGGCGCATACGTAGGCTGTTGACCAGCAACTCGCGCTGGCGAACCGCGCCATGACCTTCAAGGTTTGGCGGCCGTGTTTCGAGCCGCACGACATGCGGCTGTTTGAGCTGCAACTCGGCGGCGTCTTCGATGGTGACAATGCGTTCCTTCGGTGAGATGAAGAACGACATCGCATTCAGCAGGGTTGTTTTGCCCGCGCCAGTTCCGCCGGCGATGATGATGTTGAGCTTGGCCTTTACGGCGGCTTCGAGCAACTCCATCATCCCCGGCGTCATCGCTTTACGGGCGACCAGGTCCGGGGGCATCAATTTGTCGGTGCTGAAGCGGCGAATGGAAAGCAGCGGGCCGTCCACCGCCAGTGGCGGGATGATCGCGTTGACGCGCGAACCATCGCTCAGGCGCGCATCGACCATCGGAGTGGACTCGTCGATGCGTCTTCCCACCTGGGAGACGATTTTGTCGATGATTCGGAACAGATGCTGGTCGTCGCGAAAACTGACGCTGGTCAACTCCAGCAGGCCCTTGCGCTCGACGTATACCTGCTTATGAGTGTTGACCAGAATGTCCGAAATGGTCGGGTCTTGCAGCAATGGCTCGAGAGGCCCCAGGCCGAATACTTCGTCGAGTACCTCGTCGCTGATCTGCTGCTTCTCAATCGCGCTCAACAGCGTCGGTTCGGAATCGATCAATGACAGTAAAGCCTGCCGGACTTCGCCTCTGACGCGCTGATTGTCAATCGCCGCCAGCGCCTCCAGATTGATCTTGTCGACCAGCTTGCGGTGCAGCGTGAACTTGAGTTCCTGGTACTCGGGCTTAAGGGCTGACTTCGGGCGGGCCGAGTTCTTCAGGAGGCGCTGCTCCCAGGTCAACTGCGAATTCTGTTTCTGATCCAGTGAAGGAAACATAACTATTTGAACGTTAGTCCCGCCTGCTATCTCCCGCGGCCTTCTTGCCATTCGGCAGGACGCCGGCCATCTGTCGGGCAAGACTCTCGACTGATCTGCCCAAATCGCAATCCGCCAACAGGGGTTGGCCCAGGGTTACGACCCGGTGTAGCGAAAAGTAATCATTGGGAAAGTTCGCGTGCACAGGGCAGTTGAACAGCTTTTCCATATCCTGCCGGGTGAAGTTGTCCCGCTTGTGGATGCGATTGACGACAATGTCGAAACGGCTCTTCGGGAAACCCAGTTGCTCCAGCATCATGACCGATCGTCGCGCCAGACTGAGACTGGGTAGTTCCGAGGTGGAAACCAGGAAAGTCCGGTCCGCCTGGGGGACCATCATCATGCTGGTCCGTTGAAATATCACCGGCAAGTCGCAGACAACCCAGTCGTACATCGTCCGTGCAAAGGCAATGACGTTCTGAATCCGATCCATCTCGATGTTGTCGGCGCATGGTACCAACGGTGAGGGCAGGATATCCACGCCGCAGCTGCTCGAGATTTGAGACGTCCAGGCTGATCCGCTCAATGTCTGTGCCTTGTCTAGCGCATCAAGAACAGAAAACGAGTGGTCGAGTTTGAGATACGATCCGATGGTTCCGCCCATTAAGTCAAAATCGACCAGGAGCACCCTCTTTCCCGCCGAACGCCTGAGGGCGAATGAGCACTGGGTGGCCAGAGTGGACGCTCCCGCGCCGGGTTTGACACTCGAGAATACGCATACCGTTCCCGATACGTGTTCGATGGCAGGTTCGGGCCTTCGAAGGCGGAGCAGACGGGCGACGGCTTCGGATGTATGTGACGCGTCGAATGGAGCGTAAAGATACTCGCTCGCTCCAGCACGTAGAGCCCGCAGAATCGTGTCCGATTCGCTCCGGCGGTCGATGGCGACCACGCTCACGTTGGGACTGGATGCGCTAATACTCGAGATGACCGAAGCGGCAGTCTCCAGGTCGGAGACGACATCGACCAGAACGACATCCGGCTGCAACTGGCGAATCCGGATATCGAGCGTCTGTTCTGAGGGGTAACTCTTGAGTTCGAGCAGGATCTGGAATCCACCCCCAGCCGAACAGGCGGCTGCGAACTCGAGCGCGAGCGTCCGGTCAGGCGCAATCAGGACCGCGCTCAGCGAGGTTCCTCGACTTGTGGTGGACTGCTGCATTCCGCTCTCGCGCCTCTGTTTACTTGCTTGATTTCGCGAACGAATACCAATGTTTGCGCTGTGGGCCCTGGTCCGCCGAATGCTCCGCTGGCGTTTCGCTGGTAACCGGTTTGGGTTCGATGGGAACCAGGAAATCGCGCGGGAAGTAGGGCAGCGGGGCCTTTTCTCCCGCTTCGAGCGGACGCGTGATCTCGGGGGAGACCAGCATTACCAGTTCGGTGCGAGTCTGCTTGACGTCCCGGGATCTGAAGAGGTTGCCGAGTATCGGAAGGCTGCCGAGGCCCGGGATTTTCGAATAACTTTCTGTTTCCCGGTTATCGAGGAGCCCGGCGACGACGAAGCTCTGTCCTTGGGCGAGTTCGATATCGGTTTCGGCGCGGCGCGTTGCCAGGGCCGGAATGGTGAATCCGTTCAGGCTGACGGCGTTGGCGAGATCGATGGTGGAGACCTCCTGCCGCAAGTGCATCTTGATGGTCTTATTGGGCGTGATGACCGGCGTAAACAGAAGCCGGATTCCGAACTCTCGGAACTGCACCGTTACGGATCCCGCACTGGATCCGCCCTGAATTACAGGGACCGGAAACTCGCCGCCGACGAGGAAAGACGCTTCCTTTCCGTTGGTCGTGACCAGGTTGGGTTCCGCCAGAATCTGCAGGACGCTTTCGCTCTGAAGCGCCTTGATGAACGCGCCCAGATTCAGATCGGGCCGGAAAGCGAATATATTCAGGGCGTCCGTGATGGACAACGTCCTGGTGCCGTTGCCGACGTCCGGGACCCCCGAGTCGAATTGGCCTGTGGTGGTTCGCCCAATTGTGTTACCCGCACCGAGAGATAGAATGTTGACCCCGAACTGAGTGGCCTTCGACCGATCGAGATTTGCGAACTTGACTCTCAATATGATCTGCCGCTCCACCGGCGGAGTGGCGACAACCAGGTTGTTTACGACTGTTTTGCCGAATGACGCTGCCAAGGCCGCAGCGCGTTCTCCAATCAGCGGCGTGGAAATTTTCCCGACAAGAGAAATTGAGTCGCGCGACGATTGCACACGAATGTCCTCGCCCGGGAAGGTGTCTTTGAGCAGCCGCCGCAAGGGATCGAGATTAGCCTCCACCGTAACGCTGTAGAAAGTGCGCTCTCCGGACTTGCTCCAGACGATGAGCGTACCCGTCCCCAGTCCTTTCCCATGAACGAGGACTTCGCGTGTGGTCACCGGACTCGCATCCACGATTTCCGGATTACTGGTCGAAATCTGGCGGATGTCGCCCGGATAGTCGATCACGATGCTCTTGCCCACGGTGAGCCGGAGATCCTCCGCGCTGGTCTGGGCCGTGAGGACCGCGGCGTAACCAGCCAATATGGCGAACGTGATGCCCTTCACGATGGTGCTTACATTCCTGAGATGACGAGTCATGATGAATCCTGCGTCTAACGGTTCACGACTTCAACGGTTCGCTGATTGCCTCGAATGACGACCACCTGGTCTGGTGGCGGTGGCGGCGGTGCGGGTTTAGGCGCGACAGCGACTGCGACCGCGACCGGCCTCGGCCGAGGCGCAGTTTCACCATCGTCCTGTCCCTGAGAACGGCGCCCCTTCATCCCGTACAGTTCCCGAACCTCACGCCCGGGAGGTGACTCGATGCCATGATCGCTGCCGTTGCGGAGCACGAGTTGGATGTGCCCTTCGGAGTTCGCCAGGGTAAGAATCTCGGCCTGCTCCGGTGTTCCCAATAGGGTGACGGTTGGCGAAGGCATGGCTTGACCACGGCTGTCGGGCTGCATCGTCTGTCCCGCGGACAATACGAGAATGTTCTGGAGACACGTCTTGGTCACGGTTCCATCCGACGTTGGCGGACGGCCGGTCACCAGTACGTCCACGCGCATCCCGGGGAGGACGAACCCCGCCACTCCGGCGACGTCGTTGACCCGTACCGAGACTGCCCGCATACCAACCGGAATTACAGGGGCCAATCCCATTCCGCTGCCGCGGGCTGCCAATCGCCCTTCGAGGATGGGTTCGTCCATGAGGATATTGCTCACCACCGACCGCTCGATCACGTCTTCGACTTTCGAAATGGCGCCTTTTGGGAATGCATCTCCGGGTATGTGCGAGACCTTCAGATCGTCACGCCGGATGATGACGCCGAGGGCCAGCGGTTTGGCCGCGATCACCACATCTTTCAGGTCGACCGGTTGCGGTGCTTTGGCGCTGTTGCCGGCGCGAGCGGTGATCTGGTAGAAGATGGCCGACACCACCAGCGCAAATACGAGACTCACGGCCAACACAGTCAGAAATCTTCGATCCATCGATTCTCTCCTGCTCTTCCAGCCCGGCCCAGGTCAGGTCTTCGGTAACAAAGCGAGCCAAGCGCCCAGCGCGATAGCCGGCGCATAGGGAATGCTCGTCTCCGCTCGACCCGCTTTGGACTTCGTCATCCACAAACTCCGCACGGAAGAAAAACCGAGGCACAGAACGGCTAGAATGCCTCCGAGTCCGGCGGTCCACAACGCTGCCTCGAGTAACCGCTCAATTCCCACAATTGCGCCCAGCCCCGCCATCAACTTCACGTCTCCCCCGCCCATCCCTCCCAACCAATAGAAGACGAGGAAGACGAGGAATCCTCCAACCGCCCCGCCGGCGGCCGACAAGGCGCCTCGCCAGCCACGCTCTACTGACAGGCATGCAAATCCAGCCACTAATGCGGTCATCGGAATCCAGTTCGATATGCGTCTACGGGCGATGTCCTCGACCGCGGCCGAGAGTCCAATCAAAATGGCTACCGACAACTGCGCGCTCATTGCTCCAATCCGTTCCTGTTCTCGCCGAGAGTCTGGGTTCGGGAACTGGCCGCGCGAACCGCTTCCGTCCTCTTCTGCCGCCACAACGGTGCATCTCTGAGCAGCAGCGGAGCGAGGAACCCGGCCTGGAGTGCAAATTCCGCGAGCGCCTTTCCTGACGGCAGCCGCCAAGCCGGCGGCCCCATCCATTCAATCGGAATCGGCGCGACGTTTCGGCTGTTCAGAGCCTTACCCATCACTTTTTCCCGAACGCCTTTCGACATCTGCTGCTTGCTCCTGGTATAGATTCGGCGGTCTCGGTACTTTTCATTAGGCCCATGATTACGTTGTGAGCAGTTTCAATCCGCACCCACTTAGGACTTCAGTTCTACGTATTCCATGCGCGCTCTTCTTAGCCGCCTGCGGGCACTTATCGACCTAATATCGAAACGTTTGAGAAATGCTTCGCCGTCAGGGCTCACGGGAACGTTGGACGCTGTGACTACAGGCTTCCAGCTTTCCTGCGAATGAACAGAATCGCCTTCCCGTCATCGGCGATGATGCGCCACTCCGGATCGCTCTTCAGGATCGTCGCCAGCGCCCAGGAGACCGGCGCGAGAACCGTATCCACGCCGTACCGGTCCAATATTTGTCGCCAGCGGTAATCGCCTCCCACTGCGATCAAGTATTGGTTTCCCAACTCCGGTCCGTAAAAGTCGCTGCGGCCATCAGCAAAGACACGCTGTGTTGGGTAGAAGGAGTAAATGAGATAATCCCCCCACTGATCCATCGTCAGTACCCGACCGGTTGAGAGGATATCCCTATGCCCATGGACCAGGGTGGTAGGAAAATGAGTGGACGGGAAATCTCGAGGCCAATTTGCGGTGTTGCCCACCAGAGAGAACGCCAGGACAAATCCCGCAAGCCACACACTGGTCCTCTGAAAGCCTCGCCCGGCGTCGATTCCGATCCGGTCCAGGATGAACAGCGTGGAGTTCCTTCGCGATTTGAGGGCTACCGCGGCCCAAAGCTCGCTGAACACTTCCGCCAGAATCGGCGCAGCGACCGCGACATAGATCGGAACGTGGCGCAGGGAGGTTAATGAGAGATGCGCCAGCGCAACCAGCCAGAGAGCGTGAACGTAGCGCCGGCGCAGGATCAGCAGAGTTGCCGCGGCCAGTCCGGCCATCAGAAGAGCCTCGTATTGAAGCTGGCTCTCGGAACGGAAATCGGGAGCCCTGAATTCCTGCACGACATTCCGGATCCAGTCCGAGCGTAGGTATTGGAGAATGTGCGTGTGCAATCCGATGCCGTACGGATTTACCAGTGACGCGCTGGCGCACGCCGCGGCCGCCATCGCATACCTGCGTGCATCCTTCAATCCACGCACTCCCGCCCAAGCCTCGGCGGCCGACCCTACTGCCGCTAACCCCAGTAGGCCGATCAGGATTAGAAATCCGCCATGTATGTTTGCCCACACCGCAGTGATCGGCACCAGAAGCCAGAGCCGCCATCCAGGTGACCTCCGGTCCGACTCGATCATCCAGACGCACACAGTGGTGAACAGCAGAGTGAAGATGTGGGGGCGCGCCAGGAAGTGGATCGAAGCGGCGCCAATGCCCGGCAGTGTTACGGCCAGCGCCACCCAGGGGTGGGAGCCCCGCCAGAGTGCTTGACGCAAGAGCAGAACGGGCCAAAGAGCGATCACCGTGCCGGCAATCAGCACCACACCCTTCAGTCCACACCAGCGGTGAGCGATGGCGAACAGCACATCGGACAACCATTCCCAAGCGAACCAAGGCGCTCCCGGCCGGCTGAACGAGAACAAGTCCGTTTGGGGAACAGCGTGATGATCCAGGATGAACTCCCCGGTCCGGATATGCCAGCCCGTATCTCCGTCGGCCAGCAAGCCTTGCCAACCGCCGCCGCCTGCCACGAACAACCATACAAAGAAGGCGATGAATAAGAGATCCGTTAGTGAAGGGACCAGCCAGCGGCCAGCGGGGGTGGCAGTGAGGGTGGCCAGTGCGTCTGGACGTTCGGTACGCGTAGAGAACGGGTGTGCTTCGGTCGGATGCGGAACGGTGGCCACCACTTAGCTATTCGGATTGAATCTATTTGCGCTGCAGGGACCAAATTCAGGGTTCTGCCTTAACCGTTCGGAGAAACTGCCCTATATGCCATGGAAACCGGCGTGCCCGGATATGGAGAGCCCGGAAACGCTCGGCCGCTCCAACTCGACCAACCAAAGAACTACACAAGCGTGCGCCGTCTCGTTTTCAGATCGGTGAGGGCTTCATCTCCCCATCGGCAATACGACCCAGCGGATTTAGATAACAGGCAACAATTCCGGGCGGCTAACTCATCTTTCCCGCCTGAAGCGCGCGCTCGAGCGCTGACCCGATCCGGAGCAGGTTCTTCTCGGCGAAGGGTGGCGCGACTACCTGCAGGCCGACCGGGAGGCCAGCGGAATCCGTACCGCAGGGCAGCGAAAGCGCAGGGAGACCCAGCAGGTTGATTCCCCGAGCAAACCGCGTGGTGGCCAACCGCACATCCTCCAGTGATCCGCCCACGTCGATTTGAGTAGCGCCGATCTCGGGCGCCGTAGTTGGGGTCGCGGGCGTGACCAGGCAATCGACCTGCAGCCAGACTTCGTGCATCTTCTCCACCATGCTCGACCGCAATCGTTGCGCCTGGATATACATGGTGGCTGGCAAGACGCGGCCCTGCTCCAACAGAGCCAGCACTTCGGGCGAGAACAACTCCCGCCGGTCCAGGTACGGCTCCAGTGCCGCCGAAGCCTCGCTCAGCAAGATGACCCGTGCCGCGGCGTTCCAATGCTCGACATCCGGAAGTTGGACCGGGATGATTTCTGCGCCCAAACCGGCGGCGAGTTGGATGGCCTGCTCCACACGGGCCGCGACGCCGGGTGACAGCCGATCGAAGTAGAAGTTCACGGGTCGTCCTACTTGCACTCCGCGCAGATCGCCATTCGAGTCGGGCCGATAGCCTTGAACGGACCGGCGGGATGTGGTCGGATCGAGCGGATCGTGGCCGGCGATCGCGTTCAACGTTATTGCAGCATCGTCGATAGTTGCGGCCAGGGGGCCGATGTGATCGAGCGAGAAGCCGAGCGGCAGGACGCCCCGTTTGCTGACTCGCCCGTATGTGGGTTTCAGTCCGACGCAGCCGCAGAACGATGCGGGGATGCGGATGGAACCGCCTGTATCGGTCCCGAGAGCCACCGGCACGATTCCAGCGGCTACCGCCGCGCCCGAACCGCCGCTCGAGCCGCCGGGGATTCGATCCGTGTCGTGCGGGTTTCGCACCGGTCCGAAGTGGGCGTTGTTCGATGTGATTCCGTAGGCGAGTTCGTGCAGCCCGGTCTTGCCGACCACTATGGCGCCCGCCTCTTCCAGCCGGGTTACTACTTCAGCAGTCTCCGGAGCTATGAAGTCCTTGAAGACGAGCGACCCCGCCGTGGTGCGAACGCCGCGCACATGGATCAGGTCCTTAATGGCAATCGGGATGCCATGCAGCGGACCGCGGTAGAGCCCCCCGGCGAGTTCGCGATCGAGTTCGGACGCACGCTCGAGTGCAGCTTCCCGCATCACGGTGATGAACGCGTTCAGGCGCGGTTGCTGATCCTCGATCCGGTCGAGTGTGGCGGCCGTGAGTGAACGGCAGGTGTCCTCTCCGCGGCGCAGACGCTCGGCGAGTTGGGCGATCATCCTTCAAGATCCTCCGGTGCGGGGTTGAAAACGACAGCAGGCTCGACGCCGCTTTCGAGCGAAGCTGCCGCGCGCTCGAATGCCGGCTCGAGGGAAGTGAGAGGCGCGAATGTCCGCTCCAGGTCTATCTCGGGCAGATCGATGCCCAGGGCGAGTGCCACGGCTTTCCAGTCGGTCATATAGGGTCCAGGTACGAAGCCCAGAATACTACAGGTGCCGGAAGGGGATTCCCGCGCCGGACGAAGCATCATACAATATGATCCGTATGATTGAGGTCGATAACCGCGCAAGCGCCCCGCTCACGCAACTAAACGATGAAGAGCGGATGTTTCAGTCGGTAGTCCGGAAATTCGCCCGCGAGCAGATTTCGCCGCATGTCCGGCAGATGGACGAGGCGGGCCTGTTCCGGAAAGAGCTGATCCGGCAATTCTTCGAGCTAGGATTGATGGGCATCGAGATCCCGGAGGAAGACGGCGGACAAGCCGGCACGTTCTTTCAGTCGATTCTCGCCATCGAGGAACTCGCGGCGGTGGATCCGTCGGCGGCCGTGATCGTCGATGTGCAGAATACGCTGTTCATCAACGCGATCCTGCGGTGGGGCACTGTCGAGCAGACGAAGCGCTACCTGCCGCGAATCGCCAGCGACACTGTGGGCTCGTACGCCCTGTCGGAAGCGGGATCCGGGTCGGACGCTTTCGCCCTTCAAACCGTGGCGCGGCAGGAAGGCGACTACTGGATCCTCAACGGCCGCAAGCTGTGGATCACGAACGCCGGCGAAGCGGGGCTGTTCCTTGTGTTTGCGAACGCGAAGCCCGAGGCCGGATACAAGGGAATTACCTGTTTTCTGGTGGAGCGCGAGTTCCCCGGATTTCAGGTGGGCAAGAAGGAAGATAAGCTCGGGATTCGCGCTTCATCCACCTGCGAATTGATTCTCGACGATTGCCAGGTGCCCGTGGCGAACGTTCTGGGCGAGGTTGGGAAGGGCTATAAGATCGCGATCGAGACCCTGAATGAAGGACGCATCGGGATCGGCGCGCAGATGTTGGGGCTGGCCCGCGGCGCTCTGGAGCACGCTCTGGCCTACTCGAAGCAGCGAAAGCAGTTCGGCAAGCTCGATCTCCGAATTCCAGGGCGTTCAGTTCGACCTGGCGCAGATGGCCACTGAGGTGGAAGCCACCCGCCTGATGGTGTACAACGCCGCTCGCTTGCGGGAAGCCGGGTTGCCTTTTTTGACAGAAGCGGCCATGGCCAAGTATTACGCGTCGCAGGTGGCGGAGAACGTGGCATCAAAGGCGGTGGAAATTCTGGGCGGGGTCGGATTCACCAAGGACTATCCGGTGGAGAAACTCTACCGCGACGCCAAGATCGGCCGCATTTACGAAGGCACCAGCAACATGCAGAGGATGACGATCGCCAAGCAGTTGCTAGGCTACTAGTCTAAGGTCCACCCGCCCTCGGAAGTTGTCTTCATGGCCGTGTGGCTTCCAACCGCAAGGCCGCGGCCTTCGCCGGCAGGTTGAGGGCGGAATAGAGATCGAGTAGCTTCGTGCGGGCATCGAGCAGTTCTGCCGCTCGAGGTCCCATCAACCGGCGCAGGTGGTTGTACCCTTCGGTCAGATGAATCTCGGCCTCCGCCCACTTCCTTTCGCCGGCCAACGCTTCTCCCAAGCGTACTTCGGCTAGAGCGGTGTAGCGCTGGTCCGGAACCGCCGCCTTGAGATGCGCGAGCGCCGGCCGCAGCAGCTGTTCAGCCGCGGAGAACTGCCGTGCGGCAAGATGGACTGCAGCCAGGTTGGACAGCTGGTGCTGATAAAACTCGTGCTGCTCTCCAAATGTCTTTTTGAATATGGCGGCAGATTGTTGAAGGATCCTTTCGGCCGCAACCAGGTTATGGCGTTTGGTTTCCAGATCGCCCATAAGGCTGAGCACGACTGCCACACGAAAATGGTCCTCGCCATAAACCTGGCGCATGGTATCAAGCGCCTGCCGGTATAGCACAGCCGCTTCGTCCAGCCGGCCCTGGTACGCAACAGCGCGTCCCACCATCATCGCGGCGCTGGCGGTCTTGGGGTGGATCTCGCCATACCATGCCTGGTCGATCGTAAGGGCTCGCCGGAAGAGGCGCTCGGCCTCGGGGTAATTGGCGCGATCCAGCTGGATATTGGCGAGGTTGAAGAAGTCGATTGCGGTGTTGGGGTGCGCTTCTCCGAAAAGTCTCCGATCGAGCGCCAGTGCTCTCAAGTTGACCGCTTCGGAATCGGCGATGTGTCCGAGGCTGTAATGGGCATTGGCCAGGTCGCCCAAAGCCTCAGACAACTCCACGCTTCCCGGCCCTTTCTCCAGCACAGCGGCAGCATTCTCCAGCACCGGAATCGCGCCGTTGTAATCGCCTTTAAGGGCGAGAACTTTGCCCAGCATGGCGGAAGCGGCGGCCACCTCCATACGGCCGGGCGCGTAACGGCGTTTTGCCAATTCCACCGATTCCCGTGCCAATCGCTCCGCCTCCTCCAGTTGCGACTGGTCGGCGCGCAGAGCCGTCAGGGCCATTTCGGCTTTGATGGTTTCCGGGTGTTGGGGTCCAAGCGCAGCCCGGCTGGTCTTCCATGCGGACACGAGCAACGGCTCGGCCCGGTGAAGATGTCCCAGCCTGTGATACAGTCCGCCCAGGGTGTAGCGCAATTCCGCCTGCATATCCGGTTCCTGGCGAAGCGTGTCCAACTGCAGCAGACCGCGATCGAGCAAGTCGACCACCCGTAATTGCCGCGCCGGCCCAGCCGCGCTATCGTCGCCCTCGAACAGGTTCAGCATCATCTGGTAAATGCGCCGCGTGCGCGCCTCGGAGGCCAGCGCCCTTTCACGCGTAGTGATCAGGCGGACAGTGAAGAATGCGCTGAGAGCTGTGATCAGGACCAATGCCACCGCTGTAGCCGAAACCGAGCGGCGGTGGCGCCGCAGGAACTTGCCCATCCTGTAGGGAATGCGGGCCGGACGGGCCTTGAGCGGCTCCAGCTTCCGAAAACGGTCGAGATCGTGCACGAAGGCATCCACCGTGGCATAGCGCTGCGATCGGTCCCGCTGGATGGCGGTGAGGCACAGGGCATCCAGATCGTTCCATTCGACTTTGGATGCAGTGACTTCGGGCAGTTTCGCCGCGCGCGCGGCAACCGAAGGCGGCGGCGGCTGTTTCTCGAAGAGGGCGTCGAGGCCGGTCGGGCTCGCACCGGCGACATCCGCGGGCAGCCTTCCCGTGAGCAAGACATACAGAATGACGCCAAGCGCATAGACGTCCATCTGCACGTCCGGCGACTCTCCCCGGATCTGCTCGGGAGCGGCATAGTTGAGGGAGACTGGCCGCTCCTTCAGATCGGAATCGCCCTCCACAGTCTCGTAGAAAGGTTGGGCCACGCCGAAATCGACCAGCTTCACCTCGCCTTCCGAGTTCACCAGGATATTGGAGGGTTTCAGGTCAAGGTGGACCGTGAGATTGCGATGGGCGTAGCTTACGGCCTCGCAGGCGGCGCGGAAAAGCAGCAATCGCGGTCCGAGAGACAAGGAGTTCCGCCGGCAGTATTCAGTCAGCGGGAAACCCTCCACGTACTCCATGGCAAACCAGGGAGTTTCGTTGGCCACGCCGGCATCGTAAAGCCGTGCGATATACCGGTGCGAGAGTGAAGCGAGCGTACGCTGCTCTCTCGCAAACGCCTCCTGCCGCGAAGGCGAGTTCCAGGGATTGTGCAAAAACTTGACGGCCACCCGGTCGCCCAGACCATCGCGCTCGGCGAGGTAAACCGCGCCCATCCCTCCCCCGCCAAGATATTTGCCGATGATGTAGCGGCCGAACCGCCCTGGGACCACGGGGCCGGTGCCGGCATCGAGAAGCGCATCTGCCAGGCTGGCCAGATCGTATTGCAGGATCTTGCTGCCTCGCGATTCGGCTTCAAATAGGCTCAGCACCTCCTCGACCAGCTCGACATCATCGCCGCAAGCGAGTTCGAGCAGCCGGCTTCGCTCCGAGGCGGGCTCATCGGCAACCTGCTCGAATAGTTCTTCGACGCGCTCGCGGCGAGAGGGGCTCATGGAGCTTTCCGCGCCCCGCCGCAGCGCCGATCGAGCAGAAGCACCAGCGACGCCTTCGCCAAACGCAAAGAGCGCTGCACCTTCTTTTCGGAGCAGCCCACGAGTTCCGCGATTTCCCCCACTTGTAGTCCCCCAAAGAACTGAAGCTCGAAGACACGCCCCTGGAACTCGTTTTGTCGCGAGAGTTCCTCCAGCGCATCGCCTACGGCTAGAAGCTCCCGCGGATCGAAGGCAACCGATTGAGCCGCATCGTCGTCCAGCGAGATCCGTCGCAGAGGCGCCGCGCCGCCGCCGCGCACAGCCGCAGCCTTCCGCCGCGCCGCGTCCAAAAGTACATGCTTCATGGCGCGGGTGACGGTGCACTTCAAGTGCTGCGGGGATTCGAATTTGAGGATCTTGGCCGCCGCCAGCTTGATGTAGGCCTCGTGCACCAAAGCTGTGGGGTTAAGCGTTTGATTATCGTAGCGTCGATTGACTTTGTACGCGAGCCGGCGCAATTCGTCGTAAGCCGCGCTGAACGTCTCGTTGTCGAGAGTACTGCCATCCCCCGATGTCATACGCCTCCAGCCGAACGTCGACAAAGAAAATCCGCAACGAGAGTGTCCGCCTGAGCCCAGTTTCCGCGAAATAGCTAGTGAACTTGAACGCGCATCCAGCTCTGCCGGGCGGAAAATATGATAGCACTTCGTTTTGGCATGCGTAAAGCTCCTGGTGCGCCTTAGCCCGCGTGCCTCTGGAAGGCACGAGCCTGCCCGGTTGAAATATCTGCGGAGGGGACATGTTGTCGAAAAGGCACAGTGCCGGAACTGTAACTCAACCGAAACGCGGCGGTAGCTTCATAGGCTTTGCGTGCCTGACATCGATTGCCTTTCTCATACCTTGCGGGGCGATGCAGGGGCAGACATTCACACCGGTGGCGCCGCTGTCCTTTGTGAAAACGTTTGGCGGCACAGACCCGCTGCCGCAGATCATCGAAATCACCGCCGGCGGCTCGAATTTCGACTTCAACCGCGTGGCAACCACCAATTCCGGAGGGAACTGGCTGTCCACGGCGGCGGTTGGGTTCAACTGCTGCGCCACGCCGCGAGCGATTACTGTCCTGGTCACTACCAGCGCCTCGATGCCGGTGGGGACCTACACGGGCCAGATTACATTCACCGCCTTCAACAATCCCTCGGTCTCGATGTTGGTTCCGGTAAGTCTGACCGTTCAGCCAGCAGGCAGTCCGTTCTTCAATAACATTCCCGGCCAACTGAGTTTCACACTCAAGACGCTGGGCACGAAGATTGCGAATCGAACGATTCAGGTGGTGAACGGAGGCGGAGGAACGCTGAACTGGGCCGTTGCCGGGAGCACGGCGGATGGCGGCAACTGGTTGACGGTCTCTCCAGGAAGCGGGACAGCGCCTTCGCTCGTGACCGTGGGAGTAACGGTTTCGAACCTGCCCGCCAGCGGTGGTGTCCCGGGCAAGTTCACAGGACAGTTGGTGTTCACGCAGGCCTCGGGCGGGAGTGTGACGGTGCCTGTGAGCGTGGTTGTGGATACCAACAGTTTCAGCCAGATCAACAGGCTGAGCTTCAGCAAGGTATTCGGCGGCAGCGACCCGCTGCCGCAGGTGGTGACTGTCCCCAGCAACGGCGCCAATTTCAACATCGATACCGACGTGTACACCTCCTCGGGCGGTAGCTGGCTGAAGGTGGTTCCGGTGGGATTCAACTGCTGCACCACCCCGCGCGCCGTGAACGTGGTAGTGACCACCAACGTGGCGATGCCCGTTGGAACCTACGCCGGTGAGATCGTATTCACCGGGCCGGAAGGCAACGGCGCCGCGTCGATGACCGTGCCGGTCACGCTGACGGTCGAGCCCACTGGTGGAGCGTTCTTCAATAACCTCCCGGGCCAACTGAGCTTCGCCCTGGAGACCAGCGGCGCCAGGATCACCAGTCAGGCGATTCAGGTTTTGAACGGCGGACAGGGGAATCTCAATTGGACCGTGGCCAAAACCACAGCCGACGGCGGCGACTGGTTGACGGTATCTGTCACGAGTGGAACGGCGCCTTCCGAGGTCAACGTAGGGATATCGGTGGCGAACCTGCCCGGGGGCGGGGTGGTTCCGGGCCAGTTTATCGGTGAGCTGGTATTTTTCAACTCTGGGGGAGGCACGGTTACAGTACCGGTGACTGTCGTTGTCGGTAACAATATCTTTCGACAGGTGAATGGCATCGGCTTCGAAAAAGTGTTCGGCGGGAGCGATCCCCTGCCGCAGGTACTGACCGTGCCTAGCACCGGGAACAACTTCAATTTCGATACGAACTGGTACACGTCTTCGGGCGGCAACTGGTTGAAGGTAGTCGCGGTGGGTTTCAACTGCTGCGCCACGCCGCGCGCCGTGAACGTGGTAGTGACCACCGACGTGGCGATGCCGGTTGGAACCTACACTGGCGAGATCGTTTTCACGGGACCCGAGATCAATGGAGCCAGCGCGATCACGGTGCCAGTGACCCTGACGGTGAAGCCCGCCGGGGCGCCGTTCTTCAACAATGTTCCCGGCCATCTGGCCTTCAGCCTGAAGACCCAAAACACTAAACTCACCAATCAGACATTCCAGCTTGTGAACGGCGGCCAGGGCTCGCTTGACTGGTCGGTGACGGCGAGCACGGCGGACGGCGGAGACTGGCTGACGGTTTCTCCGGGTAGCGGAACGGCGCCCTCGCTCGTGACCGTCGGAGTGGTGGTGGGGAATCTGCCGAACAGCGGTGGAGCGCCGGGACAGTTCATCGGGCAATTGGTGTTCAGCCAGGCTGGCGGCGGTAGTGTTACGGTGCCGGTGAGTGTTGTCGTCGGAGCCGACATTTTTCGACAGGTGAACGGCATCAGCTTCACCAAGGTGTTTGGCGGCAAGGATCCTCTGCCGGAGGAACTGCTGATTGCCAGCACGGGGACGAACTTCAATTTCGATACGAATGTGTACACGTCCTCGGGTGGCGCCTGGCTGAAAGCGGTGGCGGTTGGATTTAATTGCTGCACCACGCCGCGCGCCGTGACTGCCGCCGTGATGGCGGATCCCACGCTTCCGGTGGGCACCTATGCCGGCGAGATCGTCTTCACGGGGCCGGAGGGCAACGGGGGCAGCGCTATCACGGTGCCGGTCACGCTCACGATCGTGCCCCCTACGGCGACCTTTATCGACGACGTGCAGGGTGGAATGAGCTTCTCCTTCACCCCGGGGGCCGGCGACCCGGCGATGCAGGAGGTCCAACTGCGAAAGCGTGGACCGGGAACTTTGGACTGGACGCTGGACGCAACCACCTCCGATGGCGGAAACTGGCTGACCGTCTCAGCCATGGCCGGGACTTTCCCGGCGACGGTGCAAGTGGGCGTTGCTGCGTCCGCTTTACCGTCAGGAGGCCTAGTGGCGGGATCCTTCGTCGGAGAGCTGGTATTCCGCTCCGCCGGGAGCACGGCCACGATACCGGTGAGTGTCACTGTGGGCGCGAATGTTTACGTGCAACTGCCGGCCATTACCTTTACCAAGCCGTTTGGGGGCGCAAATCCCCCATCGAAGGACGTGACGATCGCGAGTACAGGAAACAACTACGACTTCGATCACAACTGGTACACAGCTACCGGCAGCCCTTGGCTATCGGTAACCGTGGCGGGCTTCAACTGCTGTGCGACGCCGCGCGCCATCACGGCAAACATCGTTGCCGGCCCTTCACTGCCTGTCGGAACCTACACGGGCGAAATCGTGACCACAGTGGAGGGGAATGGCTCTTCGGCAATGACGATCCCGGTAATCCTGACCGTGACTGGTTCGACGCCGCCAACCATTACCTCGGTGACGCCGAATTCAGGTCAGGCCGGGCAGACGCTGACCAGCGTGGCGATCGTCGGGCTGAACACGCATTTCGTCCAGGGGACCACGACGGCCAGCTTCGGGGCCGGAATCACGGTCAACAGCCTGACGGTGACCAGCGCGACGACGGCGACCGCCAATATATCCATCGCCGGGAATGCGGCGGTGGGCACTCGCACTGTGACGCTCACGACCGGGGCCGAGGCGGGAATGCTGGCAAACGGGTTCACAGTCACGGGCGTCCCAGCCATCACCTCGGTGACGCCGAATTCAGGTCAGGCCGGGCAGACGCTGACCAGCGTGGCGATCGTCGGGCTGAACACGCATTTCGTCCAGGGGACCACGACGGCCAGCTTCGGGGCCGGAATCACGGTCAATAGTCTGACGGTGACCAGCGCGACGACGGCGACCGCCAATATATCCATCGCCGGGAATGCGGCGGTGGGCACTCGCACTGTGACGCTCACGACCGGGGCCGAGGCGGGAATGCTGGCAAACGGGTTCACAGTCACGGGCGTCCCAGCCATCACCTCGGTGACGCCGAATTCAGGTCAGGCCGGGCAGACGCTGACCAGCGTGGCGATCGTCGGCCAGAACACGCACTTCGTCCAGGGGACCACGACGGCCAGCTTCGGGGCCGGAATCACGGTCAACAGCCTGACGGTGACCAGCGCGACGACGGCGACCGCCAATATATCCATCGCCGGGAATGCGGCGGTGGGCACTCGCACTGTGACGCTCACGACCGGGGCCGAGGCGGGAATGCTGGCAAACGGGTTCACAGTCACGGGCGTCCCAGCCATCACCTCGGTGACGCCGAATTCAGGTCAGGCCGGGCAGACGCTGACCAGCGTGGCGATCGTCGGCCAGAACACGCACTTCGTCCAGGGGACCACGACGGCCAGCTTCGGGGCCGGAATCACGGTCAACAGCCTGACGGTGACCAGCGCGACGACGGCGACCGCCAATATATCCATCGCCGGGAATGCGGCGGCGGGCACTCGCACTGTGACGCTCACGACCGGGGCCGAAGTGGGAATGCTGGCGAACGGGTTCACAGTCACGGGCGTGCCAGCCATTACCTCAGTGACGCCGAATTCAGGTCAGGCCGGGCAGACACTGACCAGCGTGGCGATCGTCGGGCTGAACACGCATTTCGTCCAGGGGACCACGACGGCCAGCTTCGGGGCCGGAATCACGGTCAACAGCCTGACGGTGACCAGCGCGACGACGGCGACCGCCAATATATCCATCGCCGGGAATGCGGCGGCGGGCACTCGCACTGTGACGCTCACGACCGGGGCCGAGGCGGGAATGCTGGCAAACGGGTTCACAGTCACGGGCGTCCCAGCCATCACCTCGGTGACGCCGAATTCAGGTCAGGCCGGGCAGACGCTGACCAGCGTGGCGATCGTCGGGCTGAACACGCATTTCGTCCAGGGGACCACGACGGCCAGCTTCGGGGCCGGAATCACGGTCGATAGTTTGACGGTGACCAGCGCGACGACGGCGACCGCCAATATATCCATCGCCGGGAATGCGGCGGCGGGTACCCGCACTGTGACGCTCACGACCGGGGCCGAGGCGGCAACGCTGGCAAACGGGTTCACAGTCACGGGAGCCCCAGCCATCACCTCGGTGACGCCGAATTCAGGTCAGGCCGGGCAGACGCTGACCAGCGTGGCGATCGTCGGCCAGAACACGCACTTCGTCCAGGGGACCACGACGGCCAGCTTCGGGGCCGGAATCACGGTCAACAGCCTGACGGTGACCAGCGCGACGACCGCGACCGCCAATATTATCCATTGCCGGGAATGCGGCGGTGGGCACTCGCACTGTGAGCCTCACCACCGGGGCCGAGGTGGGAATGCTGGCGAACGGGTTCACGGTCACGGGCGTGCCAGCCATTACCTCGGTGACGCCGAATTCAGGTCAGGCCGGGCAGACACTGACCAGCGTGGCGATCGTCGGGCTGAACACGCATTTCGTCCAGGGGACCACGACGGCCAGTTTCGGGACCGGAATCGACGGTCAATAGCCTGACGGTGACCAGCGGGACTACGGCGACCGCCAATATTTCCATCGCCGGGAATGCGGCAGCGGGCACCCGCACTGTGACCCTCACCACCGGGGCCGAGGTGGGAATGCTGGCGAACGGGTTCACGGTCACGGGCGTGCCAGCCATTACCTCGGTGTCGCCGAATTCGGGTCAGGCCGGGCAGACGCTGACCAGCGTTACGATCGTCGGTTTGAACACGCATTTCGTCCAGGGGACCACGACGGCCAGCTTCGGGGCCGGAATCACGGTCAATAGTCTGACGGTGACCAGCGGGACGACCGCGACCGCCAATATTTCCATCGCCGGGAATGCGGCAGCGGGCACTCGCACTGTGACCCTCACGACAGGGGCCGAGGTGGCAATGCTGGCGAACGGCTTCAGCTTGGCGGCTCCACTCAGCGTCGTCTCGTTCCGCGTAATGTATGGGTCCCAGGTTTACGATTTGACTGGCACCTCGCGGGTCCGTCTGCCCTGGCAGATCAGCGGAATCCAGGTGGTGTTATCACAGCCCGTGACAAGCGGGAATACGAACAGCTTCGGCGGCGTCGCGGCCAGCGGCTTCACCGGGCTGGGCACCAACACGCTGACATGGGCGTTCGCACCGGTCACACAAGGGATTCTCTCGGCTACTTTGGCGGGGGCAGGACCGAATGCGCTCACTGCGGCCTCCGGGGCCACCCTCGGAGGCGGTGCGGGTTTCGCGCAAGCCCTGCACGTCCTCTTTGGAGACTATAACGACGATGGCGTCGTGAGCGCCGCAGACCTGGTGGGGGTCAACAACGCCATGGCCACCGGGTATACTCCGTTCGCAGACCTGAATGGCGACGGAGCCGTGACGATCCTTGATCTCCAACTGGTTCGGACGAGGATCGGAACCTCGCTGCCTTAAAAATGTGCACTAATAGACAGAAGTAGCCGGAGGCATGATGAAACCTCAGTTCAGTTCCTGCGGCCGCCAAGGCCTGCTTTCGACGGTGTTGGCTGCCAGTGTCGCCGCGGCATTCTTCTGCCCGGCAAGTGCGAATGCATCGCTGATCGTGGCTGTGGAGTCGGCTATCGCCGCGCCGGGATCGTCGGGCAACACGTTCGACGTGCAGTTGACCAATACCGGACCATCCGCGATTACGGTGGGCGGCTTCAGCTTCGGCATTTCGACCGGCAATCCGAGTATCAGTTTTCGGGATGCCAATACCTCGACTTCCGAGACCTATATTTTCGATGGCTCGTCTCTGTTCGGCCCGGACTTGACGGGGCCGACGAGCGGACCGTCCTTAAGCACTTCGGATGTTTTTTCGGTTGCGTTCTCCGGTTCAACGCTGGGGACTGGCACCACGGTGGGGCTTGGTCGTATCCTCTTCGACGTGTCGCCCGGCGCCGCTCCGGGAGTTTTTCCGGTGACTTTAGGGGATTTTCCGACGACTAGTCTGGCAGATCCGGCGGAGGCAGACCTGGCGATCCAGACGCTGTCGGCTGGGCAGATTACGATCACCGCCACCGCCGCCGTACCCGAACCCGGAACGCTTGCGACGTTGTTCGGCGGACTGACACTTCTGGCGGGTTGCGCCGGCCGGCGGCGGCGCCGGGCTTAGGCTAGCCGCCCGCGAATCCGAACAGCTTAGCGGCCGTGCCTCCGCAAATCCTGGCGCGATCGGCTTCGGAGGCGAAGTCGAACATGAAATCGAACATGGCCGTGTTTTGCTGGAACTCGGCCGTGGTCATACCCAGTCCACCCCAGATCATCCGGTCCGGACCGAAAGCGTCGTAAGTCCGTCGAACCAGGTCCTTCACGTCCTTATGAGGCGAGGGCTGATGAGACGAGTAGTTGACCCCTGAAAACTTCATTCGGACGTTCGGTAGCTTCGACATATCGAGCACGCGGCGGTACTGCTCCGGGGTGCCTTGTCCAGCCCGCGCCAGGTGATCGATGATGACCGGCGTATCGGCGAATTCGGCGGCCAGCGAGGCCACCTCTGGGGCGTGCAGCGGGATCATGTGCATCTGGATGGCGAGCCCGAGTTCGTGCGCCTTGCGCCAGGTTGTCCGCATCGCCGGATGTTTCAGATCGCGGTCACGAATGGGACCGGAGGTAGTGGGCGGAACACCCGCTTCCCGGTTCTCGTGGATGCGGAGAGCGACGATACGTCCCCGGTTTTTGTGCACCAGGTCCGCCATCCTCGACGGTGTGCCCGGCGCGATCGGATCAAACAGGCACGTGCCCTTAAAAAAGAACGGCGAAGGCTCATTCGCGAAGCAGAATTCGAGATAGCGGTGGTCATCCTGGTACGGCTCGGGATGAACGATGATCGTGTGCGCGATACCGGCAGATCGGACGAAGGGTAGGTAATCTTCGAGAGGCTGCGCGGGCGGACGATAGGTCGCCTGGGCGTGGTACGGAAAGCGGACCTGGTCCCTGGCGAACAGGTGCACGTGTGTGTCGATCAAGTACCGTTTTTGAGCGGCTCGCAGCATGGCGGAAGCGGACGCGGCGAGAAATGCCCGGCGACCCACAACATCAGACATCGAGCGAGCCCCGATCCAGAACGTTGATGCCGGCCTTCTGGAGGCGTTCGATGGCCGCGTCCGGCTGGTCGAACCGGAAAATGAGGACGGCGCGTTTGCTGCGACAGAACGGAAACGCGTACATGTACTCAATATTAATGCCCGATCCCTCGAACAGGCTCAGCACATCTGCGAGGCCGCCGGGATGGTCCGGCACCTCGACGGCCAGCACCTCAGTCACTTTCACGACAGAGCCGGCGCTCTCGAGCAGGGTCTTGGCCTTCTGCCAGTCCGACACGATCATCCGCAGGATGCCGAAGCGCTGCGTGTCGGCCAGCGACAGGGCGCGAATGTCGATCCCCTCGTTCGCCAGCAGGCGGCAGGGAGCGATGATATGTCCCGGCTTGTTCTCAGAGAAAAGAGAAAGCTGCTGAATCTTCATGATGCCAACCTGCGGTCGATAACCCGCTTTGCCTTTCCCTCGCTGCGCTGGATGGTGTGCGGTTCCACCAGCGTCACGTGAACCCGCATCCCCAGGACGTGCTCCAGCGCGTCCGCGATTCTATCGTTCAACTCCTCCAGCGCGCCAATCTTGTCGCTGAAGCTCTCGGCCGTCACCTCCACCTGCACTTCCATCTGGTCCAGTCCCTGCATTCGGGTGAGGACGATCTGGTAGTGCGGCAGCGTGCCTTCCACCGCCAGCAGCGCAGCCTCCATCTGCGATGGAAAGACGTTCACGCCGCGAATGATGAGCATGTCGTCGCTGCGGCGTCCGATGCGCCGCATACGCCGGAGCGTACGGCCGCAAGGGCATGGCTCCGGAATGAGAGCCGTGATGTCGCGCGTGCGGTAGCGGATCATCGGCATGGCCTGTTTGCTCAGCGTGGTCAGCACCAGTTCGCCCTCCGCGCCATCGGGCAGCACCGCCGCCGGTTTCGGGATCGACGATCTCGGGATAGAAGTGGTCCTCGAAGATGTGCAGGCCGTCCTGGCATTGGCACTCGACCGCGACGCCCGGGCCGATGATTTCCGAGAGGCCGTAGATGTCGAAGGCGCTGGATGCCGGTCAACGCTTCGATGCTGCTTGCGCATGGCGTCGGTCCACGGCTCGGCGCCGAAGACGCCGGCGCGCAGCGGCAGTTCGCGCATGTCCACGCCCAGTTCGGCGGCGCGCTCGATCAGGTGGAGGAAGTAGCTCGGCGTGCAGCAGATGGCCGTGACTCCGAAATCCTTCATCACCATGATCTGCCGGTCGGTGTTGCCGCCGGAAATCGGGATCACGGTGGCGCCCAGCCCTTCCGCGCCGTAATGCGCGCCCAGTCCGCCGGTGAACAGGCCGTATCCGTAGGCGTTCTGGATCACATCGCCATGGTGGAGCCCGCAGATGGCGAAGCTGCGCACCATCACGGACGTCCACACATCGACGTCCTGCTGGGTATAGGCGACCACGATCGGCTTGCCGGTGGTGCCGCTCGAAGCATGCAGCCGCACCACCTCTTCCATCGGACTCGCGAACAGGCCGAACGGGTACGTGTCGCGCAGATCCGCTTTGGTGGTGAAGGGCAATTTGCCGATGTCGGCAAGCGACTCGATGCTCGACGGGGTCAGTCCCCTTTCCGTCATCCGCGCCTTTTGCAACGGAACGCGGTCCCAGGCGCGGGCGACGATGTTCCTCAGTCTCATCAACTGGAGTTCTCGGAGCTGGGCTGGGGGGAGATAATCCGGCGCGCTGACCGGGTGAAAGGCGGGCGCTATCGTTTTGCTGGCGGCGGTCATGCTGTCCTTCCCAGGTGTAATGCGTCCGGGTTCAGAGCATCCTCACAAGAATTAAGATTAAGAGAGTAGTTTATTTGAAACCTGCGGGAAAGGGCAAACCATGTCTGACAAAGTAGCGGTATTCGACACGACGCTGAGGGACGGTGAGCAAGCCGCCGGAACGCGGTTGGGCCGCCGTGAAAAGATCACCATTGCCCGGCAACTGGCCCGGCTCAAGGTGGACGTCATCGAGGCGGGATATCCGAACTCCTCGCCGGAGGACTTCGAGGCTGTCGAGCAGATCTGCCAGGAAATCGAAGGTCCTGCCATCTGCGCGCTGTCGCGTGCGGTTCCGAGCGACATCGAGGCTTGCGGGCGCGCCTTGGCCAAGGCCAAACGGCCTCGCATTCACACCGGCATCGGCGTCTCCGACATCCATGTCCGCGGCAAGTTCGGGGACGACAAATACGGCCGGACCATGGCCGAGAAGAAGGCGAAACTCGTCCAGATGGCGAGGGAGTCGGTGAAGCTGGCCCGGCACGTTTGCCGACGATGTCGAGTTTTACGCCGAAGATTCGGGCCGCGCCGATCCGGCCTACCTGTTCGAAATGATCACGGCGGCTATCGACTCCGGTGCGACGGTCGTCAACATTCCCGATACCACGGGCTACACCGTGCCCGAACAATATGCGGCGCTGATCCGTTCGCTGAAAGAGCATGTGCCTAACATCGAGCGAGCCACCATCAGCGTCCACTGCCATGACGACCTCGGGCTCGCGGTGGCGAACTCGCTGGCCGGTATTCGAGCCGGAGCGCGGCAGGTGGAAGGCACCATCAATGGAATCGGGGAAAGGGCAGGGAACGCCGCTCTCGAAGAGGTAGTGATGGGGTTGCGGACGCGCGGCGATTACTACGGGCTGCACACCGATATCGACACGCGCGAGTTCTATCGTACCAGCCGCCTGGTGGCGGACATGCTGGGCATGACGGTTCCACCGAACAAAGCCGTGGTGGGGAGTAACGCCTTCTCGCACAGTTCCGGTATTCACGTGGACGGGTTCCTGAAGGACCGCGAGACCTACGAGATCATGCTGCCGGAGCACGTCGGCCTGGCGCAGAGCCGGGTGGTGTTGACGGCCCGCACGGGTCGCGCCGGGCTCCGCGACCGGGTGGAGAAACTCGGCTACGCCCTCTCCCCTGAAGAACTGGATCTCACCTACCAGCGGTTCCTGCAGGTGGCCGACAAGAAGCAGGAGGTCTTCGACGAGGACCTGACGGCGATCCTGAACGACGAACTGCACTCGGTGCCCGAGACCTACAAACTCGAGTATCTGCATTTCTACAGCGGAACGTCGGCTATTCCAACGGCCACCATCCGGCTGCGCATGGGAGATGTCGTGAAGGAAGGAGCGGCCATCGGCGACGGTCCGGTGGATGCGGCATACAAGGCCATTGGGATGGTGGCCGGACGGTCGGTCCGGCTGACGCGATACGAGATCCGCGCTGTAACCAGCGGTACCGAAGCCCTGGGCGAAGTAACGGTCAGTCTCGAGACTGAAGGCCGCAAGGTCACCGGCAGGGGCGCCTCCACCGATGTCGTCGAAGCGAGCGTGAAGGCCTACATCGACGGCCTGAACAAACTGGCAGGATTCTGAACATGACACCACATTCGGACTGCGGCTCCCGGGTTCGGGCCGCCCTCGACCATCGTGTGCCCGACCGCGTACCGGTAGATTTCGGAAGCGCTAACGTCAGTGGCATTCACGTGAGTTGCGTCGCCAACCTGCGGCGCTACTACGGTCTGGAGAACGGGCCGGTGAAAGCCCTCGATCCCGGCGCGATGCTCGGCGAAATCGCCGATGACCTGAAGCTGGCGATGGGGATCGATACGGAAGGCATCCGTTCGCGCAACACCCGCTACGGTTTTCCGATGGAGAAATGGAAGCCGTGGAGGATGGACAGCGGCCTCGAAATCCTGGTACCCGGTGGGTTCACCGTGACCGTGGACGAGAACGGCGACACGCTGATCTATCCGCAGGGTGACGTGACGGCTCCGCCGAGCGGCCGTATGCCCAAGGACGGCTACTTCTTCGATGCCATCACCCGGCAGGATCCCATCGACGAGGACAACCTCCGGCCGGAGGACAACTACGAGGAGTACAAGCCGATTTCCGAGCAGGACCTGGATCACTTCGAAGCCGTCGCGCGGACTGCCGCCGCCAGCGGACGGGCCGTGGTAGGGAACTTCGGCGGGACGGCTCTTGGGGACATCGGCGTCGTCCCGGCGGTAGGGCTGAAACACCCCAAGGGAATCCGCGATGTCGCCGAGTGGTACGTCTCCACGCGATCCCGTCGGGACTATGTTCACAAGGTTTTTGAAGGGCAATGCGAGATCGCGCTCGCGAATTTCGCGAGAATCGCCGCACGGGTCGGCGACCTGGTAGACGTGATCAATATCTGCGGCACGGACTTCGGTACTCAGACCTCAGCCTTTTGTTCGGTGAGCACCCTGCGCGAGCTTTGGATGCCGTATTACCGGCTGGTGAACGACTGGGTGCATAAGAACACGAAGTGGAAGACCTTTAAACATTCCTGTGGCGCGGTGTCGAAGTTTGTGCCGACGTTCATCGAGTGCGGATTCGATATTCTCAATCCCGTCCAATGTTCCGCGGCGGGAATGGAACCGGAGCAGCTCAAACAGACCTACGGGCGCGACATCGTCTTTTGGGGTGGCGGTGTGGATACGCAGCAGGTGCTACCCTTCGGGACTCCCGAGCAGGTTAGGGAACAGGTACTTCGCCGTTGTGAGGTATTCGCCCGCGGCGGAGGATTTGTCTTCAACGCGATTCACAATATCCAGGCTGGAACGCCTGTCGAGAACATCGTCGCGATGATCGACGCGGTTCGGGAGTTCAATGGAGCGCGCAATGCGGCATAGAAATCTGGCCATAGTACCTTCATCCGATGTGGCGCACGCGCCCACGCGTGCCGCGTCGAGACTCTTCTCGACGCTCGGAGCGGAGACCTACTACATCGGCTTTCCGGTCCCCAAAGTCAGCGGCAAGTTCCTGCTGAAAGCGGTCGCCGAGCCCACCGACAAGGGGTTTGATGGCCCCACGATCAGCAGGCGCCGTGTAACGATCGCCGCGCATTGATAAAATCGAGTCGCAATGACCGACCGTCGATCGTTTCTCAAGACCGCCCTCGCAACTGGCGCGGCGGTAAACCTGAATCCGCGGGCTATGGGCGCCAATGAACGGCCCACCATTGCCCTCATCGGAGGTCGAAACCGGGGCCGGCAGATCGTCATACCGGCCATCAAGGCCGGCGCCGAGGTGAAGACTTTCTGCGATCTCGATGAGGAGATCCTGCGCAAAGTCGGCGGCGAGATCGCCACGGCCCAGGGACGCGCGCCCGAGTTCGTGAAGGATTTCGAACGGATCCTGGAAGACAAATCCATAGACGGCGTGATGGTCGCCACTCCCGACCACTGGCACGCCCGGATGGGCCTGCTCACACTGCAGGCGGGCAAGGATCTTTATATCGAGAAGCCGCTTTGCCAGACCATCCATGAAGGGCAGTTGATCCGCGATGCGGCGCGCAAGTATAACCGCGTGGTCCAGGTCGGGACCCAGCGCCGCAGCGGCGAGCCTTTTCGCGCCGCGGTGGAAGCTGTCGCATCCGGCAAGATCGGCAAGGTCTGCGAGGTCAAGGCGTGGATCTACCAGGTGCGCAAAACCATCGGCAATCCTCCCGATTCCGAACCGCCCGCCGGCATTAACTACGATGCCTGGCTGGGGCCGGCGCCGAAGCGTCCGTTCAACCAGAACCGATTCCACTACAACTGGCGCTTCTTCTGGGATTACGGGAATTCGGAGATCGGTAACCAGGGCGTGCATGTGCTGGATGTTGCGCTGTGGGGTATCCAGTCGCTGCACAAAAACATCCACGTCTATCCGAAGCGCATCTCGGCCACTGGCGGCATCTATTGGCTCGACGACGCCAAGGAAGTGCCCGACACGCAGGCAGTAGTCTACGATTACGGCGACCTCATGCTGCACTTCGAACTGCGCAGCTTCGCCCACGATCATGTCATGCACCTGGGTGATCCGAAAGGCGGCGGCACCGATTTCTACACGGCGTTTTACGGCACCGAGGGGACCCTGATGGCGGGTAACACCGGGTGGAAAATCTACCGGAACGACGGCACGGAAGGGGGCACCATGAAGCCGGCCCCGGAAGCGCACGAGAAGAACTGGCTCGAGTGCCTCAAGTCGCGGCAGCGTCCTAACTCCGATATCGAGATCGGCCGGCTGAGCACGATGCTCTGTCATCTCGGAAACATCTCCTACAAATTGGGACGGGATGTCCGGTTTAACGGTGATAAGGAAGACTTCGGAAGCGACCGCGAAGCGAACGCATTGCTGCGAAAACAGTATCGCAGCCCTTACGATCTGCCGAAAGTTTGAGAAAAACCATGGGGACCCGGCGCGACGGGCTATCCTGGTTTAAGAGATGGACAATGGAAGTACCGCGTGGGCAAAGGTTCGCAACTGGGCCAACGGATTTGGTGAGCGTGAAGGCAGAATCACACTCCTTCTGAGCCTTGTGATCGGGGCCCTCGTAGGCCTCGTGGTCGTTGCATTTATTCTTCTGACCGGGCGCTTGGCGGCCCGCATGTATCCAGCGGGAGGCAGCCCATGGCGGCGGATTCTGGTTCCTACCGGTGGCGCGCTCCTCACTGGTTACCTGCTGGCCCGGTATTTCCCCGATGCGCGCGGCAGCGGCATCCCGCAAACCAAGTTCGCGCTGTTCATTCATGACGGCCACATCGCACTTCGGACCGTGCTCGGGAAGTTCTTCTGCTGTTCGACATCGCTCGCCAGCGGCATTGCGCTGGGACGCGAAGGCCCATCGGTGCAGATCGGAGCGGGTATTGCATCGCTGCTCGGCCGCAAGTTTGGGTTGAGCCGCGATAACGTCAAGGCGCTGATCCCAGCGGGCAGCGCGGCAGCGCTGGCGGCAGCGTTTAATACTCCCATTGCGGCGGTCCTGTTCTCCCTCGAGGAGATTCTCGGCGACATGCATGCGCCCGTGCTCGGTTCGGTAGTGCTGAGTTCCGCCACGTCATGGATTGTTCTCCACCTGATCCTCGGGGATGAGCCGCTGTTTCACGTGCCGGCTTACCAACTCGCGAATCCAGCGGAATTCGGTGTATACGCCGTGCTTGGAGTAGTGGGGGGGCTGGGTTCGGTCGCGTTCGTCAAACTATTGCTCAATCTGCGGGTAGCGTTTCGCCGCCTGCCGCGGTGGACAGTCTGGCTGCAACCCGCAGTTGGGGGATTGGCCGTTGGGCTGATGGGGTGGTTCATGCCCGAAGTCCTCGGCGTCGGCTACGATTACGTCGAGCGCGTGCTCAGCGGAGATATGGCATTGCGCACAGTAGCGCTACTGGCCATCTTGAAAATCGTGGCCACCGCCACTTGCTATTCATCGGGGAATGCCGGCGGTATCTTCGGGCCGAGCCTGTTCATTGGCGCCATGATGGGCGGAGCGGTGGGGAGCATCGCGCACGCGTTAATGCCCGGACTTACCGCCAATCCAGGCGCCTATGCCTTGATCGGGATGGGCACTGCGTTCGCGGGAATCGTGCGAACTCCGCTCACCTCGGTGATCATGATCTTCGAGATGACACGAGATTATTCGATCATCGTTCCGCTCATGATCTCCAACCTGATCGCCTTCTTCGTTTCCTACCGCCTTCAGCGAGATCCGATTTACGAAGCGCTGGCCAAACAGGAGGGCGTACATCTGCCGGCGGGCGAAGAGCGTGAACATCTCGCACGGCTGCGCGTTGCCGACGTGATGGAGTCAGGCATGTTCGTCCCTGGCAAGTTGACCGCCGCCGACGCGCTCACGCGAATGGCGGGCTCACGGGTGAACTCCTGGCCTGTGGTAGCAGACGGCCGCTGCATCGGGATCCTGAGGAGTTCTAGTCTGGAAGCCGATCTGGCCGGGCGCTCCGCGGGGGATCTTGCCGATCCGGATTATCCGTACGTTCACGCGGATCAGCCGTTGGGCCTGGCTCTCGAGAAGATGGGCGAATACCGCGTGAATGCGCTACCCGTAGTCAGCCGCGGGGATCTCACGAAACTGCTGGGAACCGTCAGTTTGCCTTCCGTGCTGGACGCCTACGGCGTCGGCGTTGCCACTCCCGATTCGAGCGAGGCGTTGTGAAACCCGGACTCATCCTGTCGGTGGCGGCCATCATCGCCGGACTGTACGCCGTGGATCGATTCCTGGCGTCGCTCGAGAGCGCTGAGCTGGCCGGCGAAGCGCGAGCACACTACACTCGTGGACGGCAGTTGTTGTCCTCGGGACGCGCCGCCGGGGCCGTGGACGAGTTGTCGCGAGCGCACGCACTGGTCCGCGGATCCCGCACCTATCAACTGGCGCTTGCGGACGCGTTATCGGCGGCGGGACGCCTGCCCGAGGCCGAGGCGAATCTCGACGAACTGCTGGACCACGATTCCAACGATGGATCGGTGAATCTCGCGATGGCTCGCCTGAAGGTCCGGAAGGGAAACACGCGGGAAGCCGACGCCTACTACCACCGGGCTCTCTATGGGACTTGGCCGCGTGGAACCGGCACTGAATCGGTGCGCATGGAACTCGCCGAGTTTCTGGCCTCCAAGGGGTTGCAGAAGGAGTTGCTCTCGGAATTGCTGCTGCTGCAGGACAATGCGTCCGGGCCTGTCCAGAGAGCCACGGTCGCCAAGTTGTTTATCGCCGCCGGATCGCCGGCCCGTGCCGCGAGCGTCTACCGGGCCCTGCTCCGGGAAGACTCCGGGAACGTCGAAGCCTACACCGGCCTGGGGCAGGCGGCCCTGGCGGAAGGCGATTTCCATGCTGCGACGACCTCATTTCTGCAAGCGCTCAAACGGCGGCCAGGCGACCAGACCCTGATTCAACGCCTGCAACTCGCCAGCATGCTCAACTCGCTCGATCCGACTCCCCGGCGCTTGCCTTCCCGCGAGAAGTTCGAGCGCAGTGTTCGAATTCTCGATCTGGCCAGGGCCGACTTGGCGCATTGCATGGAGAACGGCCCTGCGACGCCCGAGGCCCAAGGTCTCCTCGATGCCGCCGACCGGCTTCGAGCTCAGACCGTAAAAGGGCCTGTCACCAATGAACTCTCGGAATCCAGGTTGTCGGCGGCCGAAGAACTCTGGCGCGAACGCATCAGCACCTGCGGCCCGAGCTCCCGGGGCAACGATCCACTGCCTCTCCTGCTTCACAAACTCAATCAATAAGTACTGGGTACTACCACCCAACAGCGGACCGTACCTTCCGTAAGCCCAGGTAAATGAAAGACTAAAGTGGATCGGGGATACGGTCCGGCGACCTTGGTTCGGATTCGCGGGCTAGACCCTCCCGCACTTTAGTTTTCTTCCCTTCCAGGGCCGTCGATGTGATGCTCAATCGAGGAAAACCAATGAAGAACATTGCATTGAGTATTCTGTTCGTCGCTGCAGTGGCAAAGGCCACCAGCCTCGGCCTCACTCCAATTGGTGATGGACGCGGTACCATTGGCGACCCGGCCGCTTTTGCGGTGGTGGACGGCTCGGTCAACATCGATCCGAGCGGAATGGCGGACATTGTGCTCCGGTTTGACTATCAGAGACCCGGCGGGCAAGGCCCCGGTGCGGATCTCGGGAGTTACAACTACGGCAGCATCATCCTGAGCATCGGAGATCTGTTGTTCGAAGTGGGCGATAACAAATACGGCATTCCGCTCAAGAATCACAGCGGAGCGCCTAACGGCGGGAATGAAGATTTGTTTGCGAACCTGCGGAAGGGCCATTTCTACCAGACCGACTCGTTTCTGACTACGGAGACGGTTCTAAACACGACAGACCTGGGCTTTCGGCAGGGCTTCGATATATGGTTGGGAGCGACGGTCTCGGATCTTGGGAAGCTCAAGGAGACGGTTACGCGCGAGCCGGGGACATCCACATATACCGTGGAGTTCATCGGGAAATTACCGCAATCGTTCCTGGATGACGTAGCAGCCCACAATACACTGAAGGTCGAGTTCGGATCTGCTACCTGTGGAAACGGGTACCTGGTGGGCGAACTCGGATCCCCGGTTCCAGAGCCGTTGTCGCTAGCCCTGATCGGCTCCGGTCTGCTCGCCTTCGGGTGCCTGCGCCGAAAGAAGAAGCAATAAATAGATAGAATCTGGGTTCAGCTGGGCTTAGTGGCGCACGCACTCTTGCGTCCCGTCTCCGCTCCTGCCGAGACACGACTCCGAGTAACCGGCCCAGCCTCAGGCGTCGGCAGGAGTGCCGACGCGGCACGCAATGTGCATGCGCCACGTCGTCCTTGATCTCTTACGCGATTATTCCGCTCGCCCGGATGTTAACCTGAAAGATTCAATGCCAGAACCGAAATTGTTGTTAATTCCGCTTGGGGGCCTGGGCGAGTTCGGAATGAATTGCATGGCCCTGCGCTATGGAGACGACATCATCGTGGTCGACGCGGGCATGATGTTCCCGAAGCGGAGTTGCTGGGTGTTGACATTGTCACCCCTGATTTCACCTATCTCGAGCAGAATCGGGAGCATGTCCGCGGATTGGTGCTGACCCACGGGCATGAAGACCACATCGGTGGCGTCCCGTTTCTGCTGTCCCAAATCAACCTGCCCGTTTACGGAACACCGTTCACCCTGGCGCTCGTGGAGCGCCGGTTGGAAGAGCACGATCTGCTTAAGGCCGCGCGTTTGAACCCGGTGAAGCCGCTCGAACACATCCAGCTCGGACCCTTCTCCATCGAGTTCATCCAGGTCACCCATTCCATCGTCAGCGCGGTGGCCTTGGCCATCACTACGCCGCTGGGCGTCGTGATCCACACCGGTGACTTCAAGGTGGATCCCACCCCCACCGATAACGAGTTATTCGACTTGCACACCCTGGCCGCCTACGGCAAGCGCGGCGTGTTGCTGCTGCTCTCCGATTCCACGAATGTGGACCGTCCCGGCTATACCGAGAGCGAGCGCGCTGTCCGGCCGCGCCTGGAAGACCTGTTCGTCCGCGCTGAACGGCGAATGGTGATCTCCTGCTTCAGTTCGTCCATTCACCGCCTTCAGCAGATCCTCGATCTCGCCTCCGAGTACGGCCGCAAGGTGGCATTCCTCGGCCGAAGCATGCTCAGCACCACCGAAATATCGCACGATTTGGGACTGCTCTCCATACCCGACAACATCCTCCTCCGGCCGCAGGACATCATGAGCACGGCGCCCAGCAAGACGTGCGTGGTGATGTCGGGCACGCAGGGCGAGCCTATGTCGGCGCTCTCGCGCGCGGCTGTCGATAACCACAAAAACGTGACCATTGAAGCCGGGGACACGGTGGTGCTCAGCTCGCGGATCATCCCCGGCAATGAGAAGCCGATTTACCGGATGATCAACCATCTGGCAAAGCGCGGCGCTGACATCGTGTATGGAAACATGAATCCGCCCGTCCACGTGTCCGGGCACGGCAGCTCCGAGGAACTCAAGCTGGTGCTCAATCTGGTGCGTCCGCGGTATTTCGTGCCCATTCATGGCGAGTACCGCCAACTGGCCAAACATGCGTCGCTGGCTCAACACCTGCGCCACCAGGGGTTGGAAGACTCGTTCGTCCTGGAAACTGGCGAGACTCTCGAAATTGACAAGCAAGGCGCGCGGCGCGCCGGCCGCGTAACCGTCGGACGGGTGTGCATCGATTCCGGATCGCTCGATGATATCGTCGAGGACATGGTCATTCGGGATCGGCGCCATCTCTCCGAAGACGGCTTCGTACTGCCCATCATCGCCATCAACAAGCACACTGGAAAGAGCGAGAGTCTCCCGGAGATCGTGAGCCGTGGGTTCGTTTCGCTCGAGGAGGGCGCCGAGTTGATGCTGAGTGCCCGGCAGGTGGTGGCCAAGACGCTCGAAAATTCAACACAAGAAGAGCGCACGGATTGGGGCGTGATGCAAGAAAAGATTCGCGCCGACTTAAAGCGATTTCTGACCAAACACACTGCCCGCCGGCCGCTGATCATGCCGGTTATCCTCGAGGTCTGAGGTGTTTGAGGCGCAGCTCAAACGACTGGTGGAGCGCTGCATCAACCTGATGCCCGCCGCCGAAATCACCACTCACTTCATCTTCGAACGTGAAGGTTTCGTGGCCCTTGTGGAGCGAACTCCGGACGGTTTCGGCAACATCGGCGCTCCGGGACTCCTGGGCGGGCCGGCCGGTTATGCCGCGCTCGTATGGCGGGGCGGGGAACCGTGGTTTGTCGCCCGGGGGTTCGAACAGCAGGCCACCGCGGAGCAGGTTGCCGCCATCCGCAAGTTCGCCGACGATCTCGAATTCGCTCTGCGCGGCCAGTGACCTCCCGCCTAACCGATCCCGCCTTCCACCGTCAAACAGTTTGTGATGGGAAGTAGCAGTCCCCTGAAGCCCAAACACGCAATGAGCACCGTCCTGGTGCTGATGCTGATCTCGGGTGTGAAGGCACTCTCCTGCCCCGAGGCGCGCCAACCAGTCGTGCGATTCATCGACTTCTATATCGCCGCGCAAAAGGCCGACGCGCCGAAGCTGACGTTCTGGGAGCGCGTCGTGTATGGTCTGGCACAGGCGAAGCCGGATAAGCGAATCAAGCCACTGAACGAAACCGCGTGCCGCCGTTGACTCCTGACGAAATGAAGCGTTTTTCCTTCCTCGCAGACTAACCCTGAAAAGGAAAAGGCTCCCGCGCCTTGTGGGAGCCTCATCTTTTATTTTTGTGGACGGGAGTACTCTTCTTCTGGGCCTTGGCAGGCGCCGCAATGCCTTTCCAGCCGACCAGTTTGCTTTTCTCCACCGCGAGCGTCACTCCGAACGGAATCACTGTATAGCTCTTGGGAACACCTTTAAACCTCAGTTCGGCACCCGGTTCCATCTTTCCGGGAAGTGGCTCCTTCAGAATGAGCGTCGCGTCGGGAGTGGTTCCGTCCTCGATGGCCAGCGTCAGTTGTTTCGGCCTCGTCTCGGGAGTCGCCTGAATCAACGTACCTCTGAACTCGGGCAGTTCCGCATCCTTCATGTGCTCGTCAAAGTAAGACTGAGCCTCGGGTCCGGTCAGCGCTTCCTTGATGCTTTTCCAAAGCGCGAGCTGCGGGTTCGTCTTCTTGAGTTGCTCCTCCCGTTCGGATTGGGCCTTCAGCACGTCGGCCTTGCTCGGAATCTTATAGTTCGACGGAGGCATGGGCGACATCTTGGCCTGCTCCAATACCTGGGCAGCGCCCTCGCTGCTTCCGTGGTAGGTGCTGTAGGTCTTCTGGAAGCTCTCCATAACCTTCTCGCGACCCGCCTCATTGAGCGATCCCGGACCGTCGTAAGCCGCCGCGCGGGCCATGTAGTAGATCGCAGCCGAGTATTTCTCCGGCTTCCGTTCCGCCAGGATCACGCTCGCCAACCAGTAGGACACCTGCGCCTGGCTGGGATCGGCTTGGAGGCTCTTGAGAAAACCCGCCTCGGCCGCGTCGTAGTCCTTACGCTGCCATCCCACATATCCCAGGACGTTCTGGGCGTACTGCTGAATGTTTCTCTTGGCCGTCTCCCAATCCGCATCGGTTGCCTTCGGCGGCTTATTGCCTGCGGCGAACAGCGTGTCCAGCTTCGACAACACCTGGTGCGCCGCCCGCTCGCCGGTTGCCAGTTGATCGGAGGAAGGACTCGGAATCGAAAAGACGGCCGCCAGCGCGCTGGATAGGGCCTGGATGTGATTGGGGTTCTTGGCCAACATGTCGGACGCGACTGTGAGCACGTCAGCGGACTGGCCGAGTTGGGAGTACACCGTCAGATACTCCTGCTGGCGGACGTCGGCAAAATCCGACGCCGGATATCTTTCGTTCCAGGTGTTCAGGAGTTCAAGCTTCTTGGCGGGAGCGGACTCTCGGGTGATTGACTCGTAAAGATCGTATTCAGGCCGATCTTTCCAGTTCTTTTGCGGGGTCTGCGAGGTTGCCGGGCAATAGTGACCCACAAGGGCCACCATCGCCACCGGCAAGATAATCCTGCGCAACGTCACTGGCACGAAGACATTCTACTGGCACCAATATTTCCTCAGGCGGTAGCAGGCCTGGGGTGCGGCTGAGGCTACTTCTTAGCTGCCGGATGTTTTGCAGGGGCGGGCCTGGGCTTGGCAGCCGGTGCACCCTTCCAACCCGTGACGTTTGCCGGGTCCACATCGAACGTGACCATAAACGGCGAGGACGTGTAACTGGCCGCCGTGCCGTTTTTGAACGCGATGTCCACGCCCGGCTCCATTTTTCCGCGGAGTGGCGTCTCGAACTTGATGGTAGCGTCGGGAGTGGCGCCATCCGCGATCGCCAGGACGAGCTCTTTCGGATTCGTGGCCGGCTTCATTTCGATGAGCTTGCCCTTGAATTCCGTCGGGATCTCAGTACCCTTCATGTGATCGTTGAAGTAGCTCTGGGCCTGGTCTCCTGTGAGCGCTTCCTTGAGGCTGAGCCACAAGGCGAGCCCCGGGTTCTCTCCCGCTAGTTTCTCGCGGGCGGCGTTCTCCGCGGCCACCTTCTGCTCCGCGATTTCGCGCTTGCTCAGCAGCTTGAAGTCAGCCGGAGGCAAGGGCGAGTTTTTCGCCTGCGCCAGCAATTCGTCCAGCCCGTCCTTGCTGCCGTGGAACGCGACATAGGTCTTCTCGAGCGCAGCCTTCACCTGGTTGCGGCCCTGTTCGTTCAGTGAACCGGGACCATCATAGGCGGCGGCACGAGCATACTGGTAGAGCGCCACAGGATACTTCTTCTCGGAAAACAGCATCCCGGCCATCCAATAGGAAATCTGGCCAGCCTGCGCTTGTCCGGGGTCGTCCGTGAGGCTCTTGCTGAAACCTGCCTCAGCAGTCGCATAGTCCTTCTTCTGCATTGCGATGTAGGATGGGGCGTTGGCCGCCAGGCGGCCCATGTCTTTTTTGGCCTTTTGCCAGTCCGCGTCCGACAATTGAGCCGGCTTGTGGTCCGCTGCGAACAACGTGTCGAGATTCGCGGTAAGGTAGTCGGCTGACTTCTGCGCGGCCGCCAGTTGATCCGCGTTCGGCGTCGGGGTGGCAAACAGCGTGCCTATCGGCGCCGCGATGGTCTGAATGGTCTGGACGTACAACGGCAGGAAGTAGGCCCCCATCGCGCTGCTCGGGTACTTCTGCTTCCACTGCTGGAACAGTGCGAGCTTCTTCTGTGGGTCAGTCTCCTTGCTCATCGCCTGATATAAGTCCGATTCGGCCTGATCCTTCCAGGTCGCCTGAGCCGCGGCCTGCTGGCCGAAAGCCGGCGAAGCGGTCGCGAAAAAGGCCGGACCCATCGCCAGGGCTACGCCTAAAAACGTACTCCTTGAAATCACAAGCACTGCTTGCCTCCCCAAATTTGTATACGACGATCGCGTCCGCCCGCCCCGTTTTCCAACTTTACGGGCACCCTACCTCGACGCACTCTCATGAGCTTGCAATTGCGGAGTATAACGAAATAGGGACGTTGGCCGCAAGTCGTTTCATCTCCGCAACTTCTCTGGACCTTAGATGCCGGTAGCGTTGAACAAGTTCCTTCCCCACGCCACTGAGGCCCTACACGTTCATATCACGAATGAAGGCCCGGCGAAAGTACCCCATCGGTGAAATGAACCGGATCTCTGGTAGGACCTCCCCCACCCTCCGGTTCTTACCCCTCGCAGGCCCATGCTGTGGCAATGTGGCATCCGAAACCAATTCGACCTCTTGAGGTCTACGGGACGGGGAGGATTACGATGAACATCTCCATTCACCGGACCGTATATTGCGCAGCCGTCATCGGATTGCTCGCGTGTTCGGGTGGAATACTGGCGGCCGGCGGCGACCAGAAGACCGGCAGCGCCGACAGCCGGTTTGCCATGGAAGCCGCCCAGGGCGGCATGACCGAGGTTCAATTGGGCCAACTGGCCAAAGACAAGGCTGCCAGCGATGCCGTCAAGCAGTTTGGCCAGCGCATGGTAGACGATCACACCAAGGCCAACGACAAGCTCAAATCGGTAGCGTCGCAAAAGGGAATCACGCTGCCTACCGATGTGGGCGCGAAAAATCAGGCCACTATAGACCGGCTTTCCAAACTCTCCGGCGCCGCCTTTGACCGCGCCTATATGCAGAACATGGTCTCGGATCACAAGAAGGACGTCGCCGAGTTTCGGAAAGAGGCGTCCAGCGGTAAGGACCCGGAATTTAAACAATTCGCGTCCGAAACGCTTCCGACGCTCGAGACCCACTTGAAGCTGGCTCAGGATACGGCCCGCACCGCAAGTTCCGGGTCCGCTGACCGAACCAAGTCTAACGACGCAACGAAACATTAATCGGGCGTTTCCACGTCCGGTAGTGTCGTGATGGGCGCACGGGAGGTATTCTGAATCATTCCCGTGCGCTTTTTCGATCTGACAGTTATCGTCCTGTATCTCATCGGCATCACCTGGTTCGGCGCCCGGTTCCGGGAGAACCAGAAAACCCTCAAAGATTATTTTCTCGGCGGACGAAGCGCTCCATGGTGGGCCATCGGCTTTTCCATCGTTTCCGCGGAGACGAGCACGTTAACCGTAATCGGCACGCCGGCTCTTTCCTTCGAAGGGAACTTCGGATTCCTGCAGGTGGTGTTCGGGTATCTGCTGGCCCGGATTGTCATCTCGACGTTGTTCCTGCCGGCCTACTTTCGCGGTGAAATGTTCACTGCTTACGAGTTGATGCGGCTGAGATTCGGAGATCACATCCGGAAGCTGACTGCCGGGACCTTCCTTCTCCTTCGCGCCCTGGCCGAAGGCGTCCGCGTATTCGCGATTTCCATCGTCATCTCGATTATCCTGGGCACCGGTGAAATGACTTCCATCGTCGTCATTCTCTGCCTGACGCTGTTCTATACATTTGAAGGCGGCATGACCGCCGTAATCTGGACGGATGTCGTTCAAATGTTCCTGTACGTAGCCGGCGCAATCCTGAGTTTCTTTGTGATTCTGCAGTTGATTCCAGGCGGATGGAGCCATGTCGTCCAGACCGCCGCGCCGCTCGGCAAATTTCAGGTCTTCGATTTCGGTTTTGAGGCAACTCCGGCGTTCTTCACCAAGACGTACAGTTTCTGGGCGGGCGTCATCGGCGGCTGCTTTCTGACCACCGCCAGCCACGGCACTGAACAATTGATGGTCCAGCGCCTGCTTTCGGCGAAGTCCGAAAGAGAAAGCCGCGCCGCACTGTACTCGAGCTGGTTCGTGATTTTCTTCCAGTTCACGCTGTTCCTGGTCATCGGGGTCTGCCTGTTCGTCTACTACAGCGGGCAGCGGATTCCGCTACCCCAGATCCGTGATCGCATTTATCCCGAATTCATCTGGAATCACCTGCCACACGGCATCGCCGGCCTGGTGATTGCCGCGATTCTGGCCGCCGCCATGTCCAATCTGAGTGCTGCGCTAAACAGCCTTGCGTCCACTACCATCATGGACTTCTACAAGCCCATCTCTCACGGCCGGCGCTCGGAGGCCCATTACCTGAAACTCGCCCGAATGGCCACCATCGCCTGGGGAGCCGTGCTGTTCACCATTGCCCTGGTGGCCCGCAATTGGGGATCCGTGCTGCAGGCCGGACTCTCCATCGCGTCGATTCTGTATGGGTCGCTGCTCGGAGTGTTCCTGCTGGGCCTGCTGACGAAGCGCGTCGGCGAAAGGGCGGCGATGATCGCCATGAGCGCAGGACTGGTGATGATGCTCTACATCAAGTTCTTCACTCCCATCGCCTGGACGTGGTACGTCCTGATCGGAACTTCAGTGACATTTGCGATAGGCTACACTGTTTCGATATTTCTCCATGAAAAGACCATCGCATAGCCCCAAGGGGTCGGCATGTGTGGGGCAGGCTGCCCGCCTGCGGGGGGTTGTTAACCCGCCTCCAACTGCTTTCACGAGCGCCGGTAGCCAAGCGGTGCGCAGGATCTCATCCTGCCCCACAAGGAAAGCTAAATGGCCACAGGCATTCAGCCTGGACAGCCGGAGCCCTCATGTCCGGTAACGGCGAAAGTCGTCCCACCCTGGCACGGGATCTCGGAATATGGGCCGCCATAGCCATCGTCGTGGGCACCGTCATCGGCAGCGGGATCTTCCTGGTACCCAAGACCATGATCCAGCGCGTGGGGTCGCCGGAAATGGTGTTTGCCGTCTGGATCTTCGGCGGCGTACTGTCGCTGTTCGGCGCCCTCACCTATGCGGAGCTCGCCGCCGCTCTGCCGGAAGCGGGTGGCGAATACGTCTATTTAAGCGCTGCGTATGGTCCGTTCTGGGGATTCGTGTACGGGTGGGCGCAGATGTGGGTCGCTAAAAGCGCTTCCATCGCCACGCTGGCCACCGGATTTTTCTATTACCTCGCGAATTTCCGGCCCGAACTCGATGCCGTCATCACCACCATCCCCGGGAATCTGGGACCGAATGGCGGACCGCTCGAGATCAGGTCCGGACAGATTCTTGCCATGGTTGTGATTCTGTTACTGGCCTGGCTGAATTACTACGGCGTGAAGATCGGCGGAGACGTTCAGGTGGTCGTGACGGGCATCAAAGTCGCCGCGATTCTGGCGATTGTCGTGGTCGGGCTTGGGTCGGGCATCGGAACCGTCGCCAACTACCACGGCTCACTTCCCAGCGCCGGCGGCTTCACGGGGTTCTTTGCGGCGCTGGTGGCCGCCCTGTGGGCCTACGACGGGTGGAATAATGTGAGCATGGTGTCGAGCGAAATACGCCGGCCATCCCGCAACCTTCCGATCGCGCTGATCGGGGGCATTTTGCTGGTAATCGTAATCTATTTAATGGCCAACATCGCGTATTTCTTCGTCTTGACTCCAGCGGAAGTGGCCGGAAGCGATCGCGTGGCCGCCGAAATGATGCGCCACGTGTTCGGGCCGTCGGGCGCCGCCATTGTCAGCGTTGCCGCGATGATCTCCATTTTCGCCGCCCTGAACGGATCGATTCTCTCCGGTTCGCGAGTTCCCTACGCAATGGCCCGCGACGGACTATTCTTCCGTCCGGTGGCGTTCGTCCATCCGGTCCACCGCACTCCGGGGGTCTCCATCCTGGCCGTCAGCGCTTGGGCCGCGCTGCTTGTGCTCAGTGGACGGTACGAACAGCTGTATACGCTGGTGATTTTCGCAAGTTGGATTCTTTATGCCATGACCGCCGCTTCGGTGATCGTGCTCAGACGCAAGCGACCCGATCTCGCCCGTCCCTATCGGGTTCTGGGCTACCCCATAGTACCCATCCTGTTTGTCCTAGTAGCGATGGTACTGCTCGGTTCCACCTTTTTGGAGTCGCCGCGCGAATCGTTGCTCGGATTGGTGCTGATCGTCGCCGGAATCCCCTTTTATTTCTATTGGAAGCGAAAGATCCCGAATGGCTTTCCGAGCTCCCGTGAATGACGTATGCCACCGTTACATTTGTGGCTCGGACCAGCCTTGGAATCCTGGATTCCTCCCCCGTTGTTCTGGATTCAGAACAAAACGCTTGAAATAGATTGAAAAATAGGTTTAAACTTCAATAGCGGAATCGCGGAACGTGCGCATGTGCGTTCTCTTTTCGGAACGAACGAGAATTCCCCAATCTATAACGGAGCCGACGAATGGATGTAGCGAAGATGTTGGCGGACCTCCGCCAGGAACGCGAAGCGATTGAAGAGGCGATCCTTACCCTCGAACGGCTGGCACGGGGACGCGGCAAGCGTCGCGGCCGTCCGCCAGCCTGGTTGGCCGAGGTGAAAAAGCGGGGGCGTCCCGCGGGAAGCAAGAATAAACCCTCCTCGAGTGGTGCCAAGGCCGTTGCTACGAACTGAACCGGGTACGGGGCTGTGTCACAGGGACTGTGTCACAACCCCGCCCACCAACGCCGCTTTCGCCCGCTAGCGGTAGATCAGAAACGGACTTCGGCGCGCGACAAAGTCACGGAGTGCTTCTTCCATTTCCAGGATGATGTTGCGCGGGTCCTTGCCCGATTTCATCTCGTCGATCAACCGCCGGTTTCCGATCAAGAACCGGTTCACCTCAAAGTCGATCTTGCCCGGGATACAACTTCTGGAGCGCGAAGGCGATCTCCACGCCCAGCCGGGTGCTATCCAGAGCTTCGCGGTCCGTAATCACGAAGCGCACACCTTCAATCGATTTACCGGCGAAATTCGACGCGTTCGGCGTGAAACGGGTCGGATAAATCCTAACCCCCGGGACGAACCGCGAGTTTAGGAATTTTGCCAGCTCCGCGCCGCGAATCCAATCGGCGCCAATCTGTTCAAATGGAGCGTCGGTGCCTCGCCCAACCGAATAATTCTTTGCCGCCTCCAGCATGGCGACACCAGGGTATAGCGCCGCGGCGTTCAGGCTGCGCATGTTCGGCGACGGGTCGGTCCAGGTGAGATTGGTGGCGTCGAACCAATCGCCCCGCTGCCAGGCACGGACTGGAATGACGGTTAATTTCAGCCCGAGTTTCAGCTCGGAGTTCATCATCTGCGCCAATTCTCCAAACGTCATGCCATGTCGCAGCGGCATTTCGAAACAGCCGACAAAACTTTCCAGGTCGGTGTCCAGGACCGGTCCCTCGACGTGGGTGCCGGTGATGGGGTTCGGGCGATCGAGGACGAAGAATTCAAGATGTGATTTGGCGGCTTCTTCCAGACTGTAGCGCATCGTACAGGAGTAAGTGTAAAACCTTGCGCCGACGTCCTGAATATCGAACACCAGCGCGTCCACGTCCTTCAACATGTCCGCAGTCGGGCGGCGGCGTCCCGGTTGATACAGACTATAGACCGGAACGCCGGACTTCGCGTCCACGCTGTTCCCGATCCCGTCGCGGTCTTCCGTCCCCCCAATCCCGTGCTCCGGTGAAAAGAGGGCCGTCACCTTGATTCCCGCGCCGATCATGAGATCGACATTGCGACGCCCGTCCCGGCTCAATCCGGTGTGATTCGTCACTAATCCGACCCGTTTTCCGCGCAGTGGGGCAAAACCCTGGGTCGCTAAGACGTCGAGTCCAGTCTGAACCTCGACATTGCGCGCCACCGTCCGGTGCAGCCCGGCGCCCACGATCGATTCGGTATATCCGGTGAGCAGGACACCTGGAACGTCGATTCCCAACGCGGCTGCCGCGATGGTCGCGATCTTTCCGCGCAACGGAGTCACATTCTTACCCCTCGCAGGGTGCACGCTGTTGGTGAGCAGAATCACGTAGGATTTCGTCGATGGATCGATCCACAATGACGTTCCGGTAAAGCCCGTGTGTCCGTAAGACCCGATCGGGAACAATTCACCGCGATTTCCTGAAAACGGCGAGTCCAGGTCCCAGCCAAATCCCCGCAAGATGGGCTGATCCGCAGGCGATTCCGGAGTAGTGAACTTCCTGACGGTCAGAGGGCTGAAGATGCGCACCCCCCTCAGCTCTCCCAAGTTGAGCATCATCCGGGCAAAGCGCGACAGGTCGGCCGCGGTCGTGAAGAGGCCGGCGTGTCCGGCCACACCGCTCATGTACCGGGCGGTGGGGTCGTGCACCACTCCGCGCACCACCGTGCCGTGCTCCACCTCCGTGGGTGCAATGCGCGGCCGCAGCGCGGCGGGCGGATTGAACATCGATTCCTTCATGCCCAGCGGAAGAAAGATCTGCTTTTGTGCGTACTCCGACACCAATTGCCCGCTCAGCTTGTGCACGATCTCGCCCAGCAGGATGAAATTGATATCGCTGTAGCGAAACTGCACTCCCGGCGGAGCCTTGGGCTTGTCGATGAGAGCCAACCGTATGCCGGTATCATAGCCATTCCACGGCGGCTGCAGATCCAGGTCCTCGCGCATTCCCGAGAAGTGAGTCAACAGATCGCGGACCGTAATGTCGCTCTTCCCGCCCTGGAATTCGGGGAGATATTGTGTAACGCGGTCGCTGAGCCGCAGTTTTCCTTCTTCGAACAGCCGCATGATCGACGGCGTGGTGGCGATCACCTTCGTGAGCGAAGCGGCGTCGAAGATGGTGTCCAAGGTCATCGGCTCCACCGCCGGCACCAGGGCGCGCGACCCGTAGGCCTTGCTGTAAAGCACCCGGTCTTCGCGGCCGATCAGCAGCACCGCGCCCGGTATCAGCTTGTCTTGAATGGCCTGCTCGATCTGGGCGTCCAGGGCAGGGCCGGCATTGAAAGGTGTTTGAGCGGCCGCCGCGGCGGCCAGCGTGAGTACGAGAACAGCGCAGGTACGAGTCATGAGAGTCTTGAGGCGATGGAATCCAGCAGGCGCGCAAGTTCGAAATCCCTGGCGGAAATGCCGCCCGCATCATGCGTGGTGAGATCCACCGTGACCCGGTTGTAGACATTCGCCCATTCAGGGTGGTGGTTCATCTTTTCGATGGCGATGGCCGCCGTGGCCATGAATCCGAAGGCAAGCACGAAGTCCTTGAATCGGAATTCCCGATGCAGCTTGCCGTTCTGGACGGTCCATCCGGGCAACGTCGCCAGCGATTGAGCGATTTCGTCATCTGTGAGTCTTCTCATAGTGCCTCCCCATACACTGGAATTGCGGCTCCGCTGATGTCGCGCGCCGCATCGCTCGCCAACCAGGAAACCACACCGGCAATCGATTCGGGCTTCACCCACCGGGACGGGTCGGCGCCAGGCATGGCTGCCCGGTTAGCCGGGGTGTCGATGGTGGCCGGCAACACCATGTTTGCCGTTACGCCCGTGCCTTTCAACTCGAGCGCCAGCGTGCGCACCAGGTACGCCAGCCCGGCTTTGGAAACCCCATACGCCGACAGTCCGCCCACCGGCTCCACACCCACCTTGGATCCCACTGCAATGATACGCCCACTGCGCCGTTCGAGCATGCGCGGAAGAATGCTGCGAAAAACCAGGAAGGCGGATCGGAGATTCAGGTTCATCATCTGATCCCAGGTCTCTTCTGAAGTATCCGCCACAAACGTGCCGCCGGCGAATCCGCCCATAACGTGGACCAGCACGTCCACATCGCCTGCCTCGGCAGCCATCTGCCGGCATCCGTCTCCGGTGCTGAGGTCGGCCGCGATCTGTTGGTAGCGCGAATCAGGGGACTGCCACCGCCGCGCCACGGCGGCGACGGTATGTCCGCCGGCCAGAAATTGTTCTACCACGGCAGGTCCCAGACCGCCGCTCGCACCCGTGATGAGAATACGCATGGTCCTCAGGATAACTGACCGAACAAGAAACTGTGCTGGAAACTTCGCCGCGCGGGCTGTCTATCCTTCCCGCTTGTTGTAGTCTTATGACCATGAAGATCCTTCCCGGAATTCTGCTGCTCACCGTTTCTCTCGTGCCCTCGGGCGCCGCAACTCCCAAGCAACTTTTCAACGGAAAGGATCTGACCGGATGGGCCAGGATACCCAGGCACGAAGGTGCGCCAGCTGACCAGCAGCCCGGATTCCGGGTTGTGAACGGCCTGCTCGTATCGCTCCCCGACGCGCCTGAGGACGACCTGTGGTACACGCCCGAAAAGATCGGGAACGCGACCCTGCGCGTCGTCTACAAGGTTTCCGGCAAGGCGGCCAATTCGGGTGTGTTCATCCGTATTCCGGACCGTCCCAAGTCGGAGGACGATGCCATCAATCGCGGTATCGAAGTGCAGATCGACGAGACCGGTGACGATCGCCACTGTACCGGCGTGCTCTATTCGATGACCCAGGCAAAGGCGAGGCCGTACAAACCCGCGGGTGAGTGGAACACGCTGGAGATTACGCTGAAAGGCCCGCGGACGTTGGTAAAGCTGAATGGGGTGCTGGTAACCGATTACGACGGGGTCTCTCCGGTTCCGCCCAAGAACGGCCGCTACGAGCCAGATCGCGGGCCGCGTCCGGATGCCGGCTACATCGCCGTCCAACACCACGGTGGTGCGGAGACGGTCTGGTTCCGCGAGATCAGCATGACGCCTGAGCCGAAATAGCCGGCAGTCAGAAGAAGCGAAGGGTTATGAAGAAAGGCTGTTCTTAATCACCTTTCCAATACGCATCTCGATGGCATCAAATTCGATGTGCTTCCCGCAGTCGAGGCAAACGACATACGGACTACCCTGAGGCACGCCGGCTGCGTCAATCGGGGTGATCGGACGGCTAAGCCTGCCATGACGGCACCGGAATATAAGGTTGAAAATGCTGTCGATCATACTCCTTACCCAGAACCGGACGCCTGAACATCCTTCCATTCTGTCAGGTGAACCAGTCTATTGGGGATATGCGTGTATGTTCCCCCGGAAACGGGATCTGACATAATTGTGTTCGAGACCTGAAACTCTTATGTCTGATTCATCTTCTCGCCGTAATTTTCTGACTGCCGGGTTGGCACTGCCGGCCACGGCGCTTGCCGTCAGCACCGCCGATTCCCAGAAGCCGGCGGCTTCGGCAGCGATTAAGGATTCCAAGTCCGGCTTGCAGTTTCGTCCCCTGGGCAAGACCGGATTGAAGGTGACCACGGTCAGCTTCGGCTGCATGGTGACCTCCGATCCCACCGTGATCACCCGGGCCGCCGATTTGGGCATTACCCACTTCGACACCGCCCGCGTGTACCAGGGTGGGAACAATGAGCGCATGGTCGGGGCCGCCCTGAAGGGCAAGCGCAATAACCTGATCCTGTCTTCAAAGACGCTGGCGCCCAATAAGGAGGGAGCCATGGCGCACCTGGAGACCAGCCTGCGCGAATTGCAGACCGATCATCTCGACATCTGGTACCTGCACTCCAAGAGCAAGCCACAGGACATCACGGATGATCTGATGGAGGCGCAGCGGATCGCCAAACAGCAGGGGAAGATCCGGTTTGCCGGCGTCAGCCTGCACGGGGGCCATCGGGAGGTGATTCCGGTAGTCATCAAGAGCGGCCATTTCGACGTGCTGCTGGTCAGCTACAACTTCGCCATGGGACAGACCGTCGACGACCTGCTGGAACAGGCACGCGGCGCCGGCATCGGGACAGTGGCGATGAAGGTGATGGCGGGTGGATACAACCCCATTCGGGCGGTGGCAAGGGATGAGAAGGTGATCGAGAAACTCCATCGCGAAGGTGCTATGCTGGCCGCGCTCAAGTGGACCATCAAGAACAAGCACGTGGATACCACGATCCCCAGCATGGTGGACATTGACCAGTTGGAAGAGAACATGAAGGCGATGACCAGCCCGTTCACGCCGGTGGACGAAAAGGTGCTGGCCGCGCAGCTCGATTACCTGCGTCCCCGCTATTGCCGCATGTGCGGCGAGTGCAGCGGCGTGTGCCCGAAGGGGCTGCCGGTGGCTGACGTGCTTCGCTATCTCACGTATGCCGAAGGCTACGGAGAGTTTCCCATGGCTCGCGAAAACTTCCTGTCGATGCCGGACCACCTGCGCGAAGTTCGGTGCGGCGACTGCCAGGATTGTGCCGTACAGTGTCCCAACGGTGTGCGCGTGCGGGAGCGCGTCAGCCGGGCGCAGCAGTTATTCGCCTGACTCCTCCGGCGGGAGCGGCGGTATGTCATGCCGCTGCTCCCCACCGCGTGTTAGCATCGGGCGAATGGGTTTCAGCGATCTCACCAGGCAGTTCGCTCAGGAAGCGATCAAAACCTCTACCAAGGACATGCTGGACGCACTTCGTCCGCCGGAGTTGGCGAGCATTACCGACGCGATTGCCGGGACCAAACCGACGGCGCCGCCGGTCATATCCGACAACGTCGGGGCCACCATCCTGGGGCAGATCCAGGCCATGCAGAAGGCGCTGAAGGACGAGGACGAACTAATGGTGCTGTGCGACGCCGGCGTGGAAACTCTGCGTGTTCTGGAAATCTTCCTTCCGTCGTGGCGCGTGGCTGTGCTCACCGGAATCGATACGGAGAAGACGGTCACCCGCGTGGTCTGCCCAGTGGAACGGCTTCAACTGACCTGCAAAGTACTCCGCGCTCCAGCTGGCGCTAAGCCCTCTCGCATCCGGATCGTGGCCCCCAAAGCATAGCCAGCAGCAATCGTGCCCAGTGACCATACTGCCGACACTCTTGGGGCTTCCGCGCGGACCGACTTCCCGACCCGCTTAATGACAGACGTGAGTTCTCATGCGCTCATGAACATCTACCAGCCGTGTTATCGGAGGCCCGAGCACCGAGCAAGTCTCCGATGCCCCATGTACCGTTTCCAAGTAAGCAAGTTATTCTCGGTATCGGCGTCAGCGCTACCTCTCAGGATGAAGTGGTTCGCACCGCGACCAGTGGATCGCCGGACAGAACGGCTCCCGTTACATCTGCCTGACTTCCGTGCCATACTGAATGGCGCCGCCATCGTCACGCCCGATGGTATGCCAATCGTCTGGGCCCTCCGCTCTTTCGGCCGCAAAGGCCAGAATCGGGTCTACGGAGCCCGGTCACAATAGCTCTCTAGTTGGTTCGGGCCGCAAAACCTTCGGCTACAATTGGGTACAGCAATATGGCTGCGGCGTATATTTTCTTCACCAGTTATGCCCGTCTCGACAACCAGGGTGGCGCGCTCGAAAAGGCTGTGGAGGCCCTGCGGCAGCGTGTGGCCGCCAAGATCGGCGAGCCCGCCAACATCTTCTTCGATACCAGCGAACTGAAGAATGGCGTCGAGTGGGAGCAGAAGTTGGGCAACGTGCTGCAGGTCACCCGTGTCATTGTTTGCCTCTGTTCCCCCTCCTATCTGAAGAGCGCGTTCTGCGCCAAGGAGTTCGAGATTTTCCGTCGCCGCGTGGACACCGGCGGCCACTCCTCGGTCGCCATCATTCCCCTCATCTGGGAACCGGCCGCCCTGCCCGCGGTGATCCGCCGCTTTCACCAGCCCAAGGATCCCCGGCTCCCCAACGACTACTACACCGCCGGCCTCTACAAGCTCAGTGTCCTGCCCAGCCAGCAGGAAAAGTTTCTCAACGCCATTGAGGCCGTCGCGGACGACGTGAACGATGCCGACAAGCAATCCAAGCTTCCGTCCTACGTACAGCCTGTCGTCTATGACGAGCTCCCGAGCTTTTTCCAAAACCCCAAGCCTGGGCGCTACGGCCTTCGACTCACCGTTCTCAATCAGAAGCAATCGCAGTGGAAACCCGGTACTGTTCGCAACAACGTCGGTGCGCTCGTCGATGCCGTTGCGGATGCGCTCCGGGCGCCTTGGGAAGACGCGCCCCCCGACGCTGTTAACCTATCCGCGCAGTTAGACGAGTCCTCCCAGTCCCGCCTCGTGTGGTTGTTCGTCGTGGATCGCGATGACATGGACACGGCGCCCTGGCAGCAGATGCTCATCGCCATCGGTCAATCCGGGCGGGACAACGTCGCAGTCCTCGTCGGCTGGAGTTCCGCGCAAACCGCCTCGCCCTCCGACATCAGCAATGAACTGAGAAAGCGCCTGCCTGCGGGAATCAGCGCCGCCTATTTCCTCCTCGACGATGAAGAAGCCTTCAAGGAGGCCGTCAAGAAGAGCTTCGCTACCGTTCGCATGGCCCTCATCGCGAAAGACGATGCCGCGAAAGTCGTGGCCCCCGATCTTCGTGAAGAAGCTGTCACCAACGGCATTCCCGTCGACATGATTTCCACCCTGCCCAGCCCCGGAGCCCTGGCGTGACGGACACTCCGCGCAACGGCCGCATCGTCACCTTTTATTCCTACAAAGGTGGCACCGGGCGATCTATGGCGCTCGCCAACGTCGGTTGGATTCTTGCTGCCACCGGCCGGCGCGTCCTCCTCATCGATTGGGACCTCGAAGCCCCCGGGCTTCACCGCTACCTGCATCCATTCATCGAAAAAGATAAGGAACTCTCTTCAACTCCCGGTCTGATCGACTTCTTCGTCGAATTTACCGCGGCCGCTCGCGTGGAACATGCACATCCCACAGAAGAGGAACGCTGGTTCGACAGTTTTTCGAGCTTGGTGCGCTACGCTTCCCGGTCAACGGCAGCTTCCCGGACGTGCAACTCGAACTCGTACCCGCCGGTCGGCAGGATTCCGGTTATGCCGTCCAGGTGAGTTCCTTCAACTGGCAGGAATTCTATGACAAGCTCGGCGGCGGTGTCTTCCTCGAGGCCCTCAAGCGCCGCCTCCGTCAGGACTACGATTTCGTTCTCATCGACAGCCGCACCGGCATCAGCGATACCTCCGGCATCTGCACCGTTCAAATGCCCGACGAGTTGGTGGTGCTCTACACTCCCAACCACCAGAGTATGAAGGGCGCGTCTGCCGTCGCGGAATCGGCCGACCGCCTCCGACGCAGAACCAGCGGCGAACCCGGCCTTCGTATCTGGCCCGTTCCTACGCGCGTGGATCTTTCGGAGAAGGAACATCTCGATGCCGCGCGCCAGGTCTCGCAGGAGACCTTCGGGCGGTACATCGGCCACCTGCCGCGAGCGCAGCGGAAGCGGTATTGGGAAAAGGTCGAGGTGCTCTACCAGTCGTATTACGCCTATGAAGAGATTCTGGCGACCTTTGCCGATTGGCCGCGCCGCGAAGTCTCCATGCTCTCCAAGATGGAAGAGATCGCGTCCCTGCTAGCTCGCGAGCCCGTCGAACTTCCGCGTATGAACGAAGATCTCCGCCTCGCGACGAAGAATGCCTACCTGCGTCACTCTAAAGCCCCGGGCGTCGAGCCGTCTCAGCGGGATGCACGCGTCTACATCAGTTACAGCAGGAGCAACTCAGAACAAGTCTCCCGAATCGTCGAGCAATTGCGCGGCGCGGGTGTCCCCGTCTGGTATGACGTGGACGATTTGCCCTTCGGCGCAAAGTGGCAGGACGAAATCTCCCAAACCATCGCAGCCTGTTCCGCCATGCTCTTCGTCATCGGTCCGCACGATGCGAGCCCATGGCCCGTAAAGGAACTCAGTCTGGCCATCGGCCAGGGTAAGCCGGTGATCCCCGTTCTAGTCAACGGAGCTGGTCAAGAGCACATCCCCTGGGAGCTACGTTCCATCCACGCCGCCATACTCGATCCGTCATCTCCGCGAATGGAATCCTCCATTGCGAGACTGGCCCGCGACGTACGCATTCTGCTTGAAAGGCGCCGTGTCGAGACCGCCGCTTCGGTCGATCCCGCCGATCCGCAAAAGGGCCGGTGGGGAGGCGAGCCGTCGCGCAACGGTCGAGTCATCACCGCCTCGGTGCGCCAACTCTCGCCGGACTTCTTCGAACTGACGCTGGACGTTCATGCCACCGGGCAGCGCCCACTGGAAGGGAATGTGGAATTTCACCTTCACCCCACCTTCGAGAAACCCGTTCGAAACGTCCCGGTCGTCGATGGGCGTGCGACACTGAAGCTGGTCTGTTGGGGCGCCTTCACCGCCGGGGCTGTTGCCGACAATGGCGAGACGACTCTTGAGATCGACCTCGCCGCCGACAATACTTTTCCCCCAACCTTCACGTCCCGCTAACGGCCCGTCCCGCTACAATCAGGAAGAATGTTCCCCGGATCCGCCACCCCTGCTGGTACTGATCGCTTCGTTTCCCGCTTCCCGGCGCAGGCCGCCCACCAATTCTTCCGTCGCACCCGGGAACTCTCAGTCTCCACGCTCGGCCTCGGATCCTACTTGGGCCACATGGATGACGCCACCGATGCGGCCTACACCGCTGCCGTGCGCGCCGCCCTCAACCAAGGCGTCAATTTCCTCGATACCTCTCTGAACTACCGACACCAGCGGTCCGAACGAAGCATCGCCCGAGCCCTCTCCGCCTGGGTGGATCATGACGGCGGCTCCCGTGATGAGGTGGTGATCGGCACCAAAGCCGGGTTTCTCGTTCCCGGCGCCATCCCGGCGAATTCCCTACTCCCGGATGACATCGTGGGCGGCATGCATTGCCTCGCCCCCGCGTTTCTCGCCGATCAAATTGACCGGAGCCGCACCAATCTCGGGCTCGAAACGATCGACATCTTCTACCTCCACAATCCGGAAACCCAGCTCGCCCATATCTCCCCGGAGGTATTCTACGCGCGGATCCGCGCTGCCTTCGAACGGTTGGAGCACTTGGTATCCAGCGGCGAGATCCGGTGGTACGGAGCAGCCACTTGGGACGGTTTCCGCCGCGGTGAGCCCGCCCCTCCCTTGTCCCTGACGCGCCTGGAGACCATCGCGCACGAAATCGCAGGCCCTGCGCACCACTTTCGGTTTGTTCAACTCCCGGTGAATCTCGCTATGACGGAGGCCCTCTCCCGGCCGCTGGCCGAAGGGCGAACCGTCCTCGAGGTCGCCCGCGATCTGGGGATCACGGTCGTGGCCAGCGCCTCGCTGCTGCAGGCACGCCTATCGCGCGGGCTCCCCGATGAGATCGCCGCCGGGTTGCCCGGAACCAGCACCGACGCCCAACGGGCCATCCAGTTCACCCGTTCGGTGCCAGGCGTCAGCGTGGCGTTGGTGGGCATGTCGAAGGTCGAACACGTCGAAGAGAACCTCGCCGTCGCCCGCATTCTGCCACTTGCTACGGACGATTTCGTCCGTGTGTTTTCATGATCGGCGCTGCCCACTTCGAGGCCCGCCGCCGGGAGTGCGCTCCCGATGCCGTCGCCGCCGTTTCCGATTCGCCCGCGGTATTCATGCTCTGGGCCGGCCAGGGCGATCCTTACCTCGCCCGCACGGCCGTGCTCCGTCGCCGGCTGATGCGCCTGTGCGGGATGTCCCGGAAACCCTCCCCATTGCTCAACCTCGGTGGCGTTGCGCAGCGCATCGAGTACTGGACGAGTGGATCCCGCCTCGAATCCAGCATTCTCTTCTACTCGTTGGCCCACCAGTACTTCCCCGACAAGTATCTGAAGATGGTGAAGTTGCCTTCGCCGGCCTGGATTAAACTGACCACGGCCAACCGCTTCCCCCGGACCACGATCACCACGCGCCTCGCCGGACGCGGCCGCTTCTTCGGTCCCTTCCGGACGCGAGCTTCGGCGGAACTGTTCGATGCCCAGTCCCTCGATCTGTTCCAGGTCCGCCGCTGCGAGGAGAACCTCGAGCCCGACCCCGCCCATCCCGGCTGCATGTACGGCGAAATGGGCATGTGCCTTCGTCCGTGCCAGGCCGTCGTTGGCGACGCCGAATACTCGAGTGAGGTCGCGCGCCTCGATCATTTCCTTACTTCCCACGGCACATCGCTCATCGAAAGCGTGTCCCATGCCCGCGAGCGGGCCAGTGACGATCTCGATTTCGAGGAGGCCGCCCGCCAGCACAAACGTATGGAGCGAATCGAAGGGGTGCTGAAACTCCGCGATGAACTGGTCTCCGATGTGGATCGCTTATGCGGACTCGCCGTCACTCCGTCCGTTGATCCTGAAACCGTGACCTTGTGGTTCATGCTGGCAGGGCGATGGGCGGACCCGGTCGATTTCCCGCTCGCCGCCCCCGGCAGCCGAATCGTATCCCTCGACCACCGCCTGCGTGAAACGGCCGCGAATGTCGTCGAAACTCAGGGGACGGCTCTCGAGCGGCAGGAGCATGTCGCGCTGCTCGCCCGTTGGTTCTACTCGAGTTGGCGCGACGGCGAATGGCTCGGCTTCGATAGCATCGATCGCCTACCGTACCGGAAAGCGGTCAATGCGATCGCGAGAATCACCCGTTCGGCGGCTCCTCACCGATAGCCATCACAGCGGATCCAATTTCCGGTGCGCGCCTGCGTGATCGAAGGATCAGAGCCAATTACCGAAGTAATTCATTCTGCCCGGAGTGCTTCAACGGGATCCACCCTCGCTACCCGGCGAGCGGGCAGGTAACTTGCCACCGCGGCGGACAGTAGCGTGCCGGCAGCGGCGGCCAGGTAGGTCAGAGGATCCACAGGGCTGATTTCGAAGAGCAGCGCGGACATCAGGCGTGATAGGGCGGCCGCAACCGCCAGTCCCGCCGCCGCGCCGATACCGCTCCAGAAAAGACCTCTGCTGACGAACATCCTTGCCACTTCACCTTCTTGCGCACCCAGCGCAAGGCGGATACCGATTTCGCGGGTGCGCTGGGCGATTGCGTACGAGATCACCGCATAGATGCCGACCACCGCCAACAGGAGCGCCATGCCTCCGCTTGCGGCCAGCAAGGTCAGCGTGAAACTCGTGCGTGCCATCGACTTTTCGTATATCTCCTTCATCGTTCGGATGTCGGTGATCGGTGCACTGCCGTTCACGCTCCAGACCGTCTGACGGACCTCGGTGAGGAAGCTTTCAGTGCCAGCACGCGATGTGCGAATGAGAAATGGGATCGACACCTGTGACCGCAGCGGCCAATAAACGCAGGACGGGGCTTTCTGATCCGCACCGTCGTGGCGCACATCCGCGGCAACTCCGATGATCTCGCTCCAGGGGTCTTTCGGATTCGACTTGATTTGTTTGCCCAGCGCTGCTTGCGCCGATCCCCAATACTCGCGGGCGAAGTTCTCCGATATGATCGCAACGCGCCTGCCTTCGTGAATCTCGGTCCAGTTGTACTCACGCCCGGCAGGCATTGCGACGCCCAGGGCGTGGAACGCGCCTGGCGCTGCGGCGATGAAGCGGCGCAGCGGAGGAATCTGGTTGGCTGCATATGCGTGATCGCGGGCGAGAACCGGATCCTGTGACTGAAACCCGGTCATCGGCAGGCCGTTCATCATGGAAACTTCCGAAACGCCAGGGATGGCCGCCAGGCGATTCACGAGGTTGCGCTGCATCTGGAGTACGTCGGCATCCTTCATCGAGGCATTCCGCGGAATCGAAATCCGCAGGGTCTGCAGTTCTTCCGGATGCGTGAATCCAGGATGTACGCGGCGGACCGACTGGAAAGTGCGGATCATCAGACCGGAACCGATTAACAGAACCAGCGCAAGCCCTACCTGCACCACGGTCAGGCTACTGCGTGCGATGTTGCGTTCGCGGCCGGTGCTTGCGTTGCGTCCTCCGGCGCGCAGCGATTCGGCGACGCGCACTCCACCGTGCTTCAGAACAGGGATGATCGACATGGCCAGACCGACGACGATCGACATTCCCAGAGTAAAGAGAAGTGCCGTTGAGTCGACGGAGATCTGGTCCATCCTTGGCAGGCGTGCCGGGCTGAGCTTCAACACCAGCTTTACCGCCGCAAAGGCGAATCCGACGCCAAGAATTCCGCCCATCACCGCGAGCCCAAGACTCTCGGTCAACATTTCGCGCGCGATGCGTCCGCGGCCGGCTCCCAGGGCCGCCCGAACCGCGAATTCTTGCGCGCGCCCCTCCATGCGGACAAGCAGCAGGTTGGCGACGTTCGCACACGCGATCAACAGGACGATCCCGATGGTGGCCATCACCACCCAGAGGCTTCTGCCGATGTCACCGAGCAGGTCATCCAGCAGGAGGCGGACGTTTGGGCCGATGCGTGCGTCCGCCAGCATCTGTGTACTCAGACCATCCGGCGGAGGAATCTTGTTCAACTGAATGGCGATCATCCGCGCGACGTCGGCATTCGCCTGCTGGAGGGTGACCCCCTGACGCAAGCGGGCAATCGACTGAAAGTTGTACCCGGCCAGGCGTACGCCGGCACGTTCGAACTGGAGGTTCATCACCAGGTCATGGCCCATGTCCATGAACCAGAAACCTTCAGGAAGCACGCCGATGATCTCGCGGGCGACTCCGTCGGCCATGATTCGCCTTCCAATAACCTTTGGGTCGCCGCCGAAACGGCGCTGCCAGTACGGATAGCTGAGCATGACAACCTGGGGGCTTTTGTCCTGATTGTCCTGCTCCGTGAATTCCCTACCCAGGATGGGGTGCACGCCAACCATGGGGAGCAGGCGGAAGGTGGCAGCGATGCCGTTTACGCGCTCCGGGTCATTGAACTCGGTGACAGCGACAGATCGACCGTTCCAAATGGCGACGTCGGCGAACGTCCTGGATTCCTCGCGATAGGTCACGTAATCGGCGATGGAGTTGTTGAGGTCCTTGATGTTGACACCCGGTGCGGTCTGCCACACACCGATCAGTCGTTCGGGCTCCGGGAACGGCAGAGGCTTGAGCATCACGCCGTTGACGATACTGAAGATTGCAGTGTTTGCGCCAATTCCCAGGGCAAGAGTGATTAGGGTGGCAAGCGTGAAGCCGGGCGTCTTGGCAAGCCGGCGAAATACGTATTTCCAATCTCGAACGAAATCGTACAAGCGCGATTCCCCCCAGACTTGTTGATACGTTCGTCCTCCCGAATTAGTTCAATTCAATGTTCGGCGCACATCGATTCACCTTGTCCAGAACGTGAATTGGCGCGCTACGCAGGGGCTATGATCGTGGGAGAGTGCGCGTGCTGGCCCACAGACGCGGGACATCGGCGATCGAATCGAGCACGAAGTGCGGGTGGATCGCGTTGCCCAGATCCGAGGAGCGGAATTTTCCGGTCTTCACCAGCGCGCCCCGCATGCCGGCGGCCTGCGCGCCGCCGATGTCGGCTTCGATGTCATCGCCGATCATCAGAATTTCGGCGGGCAGCAAGCGGAGTTGATCGGCGGCTGCACGGAAGAACGCGGCGCTCGGCTTTCCGAACACGAGCGGATCACGGCGAGCGGCGTGCGCCAGGGCAACGACGAACGGCGCTACGTCGAGAGCGATTCCGTCCTCCGCCATCCAGTACCGGGTCATGCCGAGCGCAATGAGCTTCGCGTCGGGATTGTGGTGCAGGAGCCGGAAGGCGCGATTCAGCGTTCGGTAATCCCAGTGGTGGCCGAGGTCGCCAATGACGACGTATGCGGCTCCTCGCTCGGCGTCGTCGGGCAATAGCGGGAGACCCGCGAGGTCGTCCCGGGCTGACGGGCGCACGAATGCGGCGATGTCGCCTTTCGCGTCGGTGCGCAGCCACTGGGCGACCGCGGCGATCGGGTTGAGGATCTCGGATGGGCTGGCGTCGCTGATTCCGAATCCGGCGAGCTTCTGGGTCAGATCGGTGCGGGAACGCGAGGTGGTGTTGGTGACAAACAGGTGCGGAATCTGTTCAGACCGGAGCCACCCGATCGTCTCGACCGCTCCGGGAATCAGCCGGCCGGCATCGTAAACGACGCCGTCCATGTCGAAGAGGATCGCGCGCAGAGCCGCGGCATCGGCAGCGGCGACCGCGGGGAGGCCCTCGCGACCCTCATCGAAGCTGCGCTTCACGTCGCGCCAAAAATTCTTGCTCAGGACTTCTTTCATGTGCGGGGTCCAGTCATGATGGCATGATACCCCCGTTCGACGCCTTCTCACCGATAGCCATCACCGTCTCGAAGTGCGGCGATTCCTCCTCGCGGTGCACTACCGACACCTCCAGGTGCTCGAATCGCGCCTCACTCAGCAGTTTGGCCAACTCCGGCTGCGAAAACCCCAGCCACACATCCGCGTACATCTCGCGGGCTTCGTCGAACCCGTGCCGCAGCAGATCGAGGATCACGATCCGGCCGCCCGGCTTCAGTATTCGCCAGGCCTCTGCGACAGCTTTCTCCGGATGGATCGCGTGGTGCAGGCTCTGGTGCAGCAGCGCCAGGTCCGCTTCGCCGTTCGCCAGCGGAAGTTCCTCCAGGTCGCCCATCCGGTATTCCAGGTTCTTCACGCCGTGCCGTTCCACGATCTCGGCGCCGTATTCCACCATTTTCCGTGAACTGTCCACCGCAATCACGCGCTCGGCCCGTTGCGCCAGCATCAATGCCAGCGTGCCCTTCGCCCGCTCCCAGATCCGCGATCACCAACGGCGGCAGCAGGCGAATCAGCATCTCCGCCAATCCCTTCCAACTGCGGCCCGGGACGTAGTTGCGCCCGAAACGCCCGGCTAACTCATCGAAGTAGCTGCGCAGTTTGTCTTTTCTTTTTTCCAGGATCAGCTTTAGCGCTCCGATGTCCTGCGGCGCCTCTCGGATTTCGTCAGCCGCGCGCCCCAGCATCCCGGTCAAGATTGTCTGTGAGCCGGACGGAGCTGTCAGCCGGTAGAGGCTCTTCTGACCCGCTTTCCGCACCTCCACCATCCCCGCTTGCTTCAACTGGGAAAGTTGCATCGAGATCCGGCTCTGGCCCATCCCCAGGATCTCCTGCAACTCGGCGACGCTCAGTTCCTCCTTCTCCAATAAGAGAAGGATCCGGACCCGTCCCTCGTCACCCAGCAGCCGCAATGCTTTGAGAAGTCCAGCCACGCAAGTTCAGTCTATCAAGAAATCATGATTGATTGATGGAAGATTTGTGCTATTCTGATTTCGGAGCTGAATCGCATGAGCACTATCACTCAACCAGTCGCCACCGAATATAAGGTAGCTGACATGACGCTGGCCGATTGGGGCCGCAAAGAAATCTCCATCGCCGAGCACGAAATGCCCGGCCTGATGGCCATCCGCAACAAGTATGCCAAGGCCAAGCCGCTTGCCGGCGTGCGCGTCAGCGGCTCGTTGCACATGACTATTCAAACGGCGGTGCTGATTGAAACGCTCGCCGATCTCGGCGCCAGCGTCCGCTGGGCCAGCTGCAACATCTTCTCCACGCAGGACCACGCCGCTGCCGCCATCGCCGCCGCGGGTGTTCCCGTGTTCGCCTGGAAAGGCGAGAGCCTCGAAGAATACTGGTGGTGCACCTACCAGGCGCTCAGCCATCCCGGCGGCAAGGGTCCGCAGTTGATCGTCGATGACGGCGGCGATGCCACGCTGCTCATTCATAAAGGATACGAACTCGAGAACGGCAGCGACTGGGTCAACAGCCCGTCCGAAAGCCACGAAGAGAAGGTCATTAAGGACCTGCTGAAGCAGGTCTACTCCGAGAACCCCACCCGCTGGCACGATGTCGTCGCGGAATGGAAAGGCGTTTCCGAAGAGACCACCACCGGCGTTCACCGCCTCTACCGGATGCAGGCAGACGGCGCGCTGCTTGTGCCGGCTATCAACGTGAACGATTCGGTCACCAAGTCGAAGTTCGATAACCTGTACGGTTGCCGCGAATCGCTGGCCGACGGCATCAAGCGCGCTACCGACGTCATGGTGGCCGGCAAGGTCGCCGTGGTCTGCGGCTACGGCGATGTGGGCAAGGGCTCCGCTCACTCGCTGCGCGGCATGGGCGCTCGCGTCATCGTCACCGAGATCGACCCTATCAACGCGCTGCAGGCGGCCATGGAAGGCTTCCAGGTCACCACGGTGGAAGACACGCTCGGTATCGGCGACATCTATGTCACCTGCACCGGTAACGTGGACATCATCACGTTCGACCACATGAAGCACATGAAGGATCAGGCCATCGTCTGCAATATTGGCCATTTCGACAACGAAATCCAGATGGACCGCCTCAACGGCGCGCCGGGCGTTGAGAGGCTGAACATCAAGCCGCAGGTGGACAAGTACACCTTCCCCGACGGGCACGCCATCTTCCTGCTCGCCGAAGGACGACTGGTGAACCTGGGCTGCGCCACCGGTCACCCCAGCTTCGTTATGTCGAACAGTTTCTCCAACCAGACGCTGGCTCAGTTGGACCTCTGGAAGAATCGCGACGTCTACAAGATCGGCGTATATACGCTGCCCAAGCAACTCGACGAAGAGGTCGCGCGGCTCCACCTCGAGAAGATCGGCGTGAAGCTCACCACGCTGTCCCCGCGCCAGGCCGAATACATCGGCGTACCCGTGGAAGGCCCTTACAAACCCGACACCTACCGCTACTGATCGAGCGATTTGCTTCCTCCGAACGGCCGGCTCTCCTCAACGGGGACACCGGCCTTTTTTCGTTACAGTGGACGTATGAACTATCGTCCGCTTGGCCGTACCGGTTGGAACGTTTCCGAAATCAGCTTCGGCGCATGGGCCATTGGAGGCGCGTGGGGGACCGTCAGCGATGACGAGTCCATGGCCGCCCTCCACCGGGCGGTCGATTGCGGGGTCAACTTCATCGACACCGCCGACGTCTACGGGATGGGCCGCAGTGAGCGCCTCGTAGCCCGTCTCAAGCGCGAGCGGAAGGATGAAATCGTCGTTGCCACCAAGGCTGGCCGCCGGCTCTCGCCTCACACGGCCGATGGTTACAACAAGGCCAACCTCACCGGCTTCATTGAGGACAGCCTCCGGAATCTGTCCACCGATTGTCTCGATCTGGTCCAACTCCATTGCCCGCCCACCGACGTCTATTACCGTCCCGAACTCTTCGGCGACCTCGACGATCTGGTCCGCGCCGGCAAGATCCGCTACTACGGCGTCAGCGTGGAGCGCGTCGAGGAAGCCCTGAAGGCCATCGAGTACCCGGGCGTTCAGACCGTCCAAATCATTTTCAACTGTTTTCGTTTGCGACCCGCGGAGCTGTTCTTTCCGGAAGCGAAGCGGCGGCAGGTCGGAATCCTCGCGCGGGTGCCGCTCGCCAGCGGAATGCTCAGCGGCAAGCTGACTCGGAAATCCACCTTCGAAGCGGACGATCACCGGAACTTCAACCGCCACGGGGAACAGTTCGACGTCGGCGAGACCTTCTCCGGGGTGGATTACGACATCGCCCTGGACGCCGTTGACGAGATACGCCAGCTGCTCCCGGCCGGCGTCGGCATGGCGCAGTTTGCCTTAAGGTGGATTCTCATGTTCGACGCTGTAACCTGCGCCATCCCAGGAGGAAAGCGCCCCGACCAGGTGGCGGAGAACTGCGCGGCGTCCGACCTGCCGGAACTGTCGAAGGAAACGATGGATGCGGTTCGGAGTATTTACGAAACCCGGATCAAACCTCTGATCCATGCCCGGTGGTAGGTGGGCGGCTGAGGTGATCCCGACACCGCAGCCGTTCGCGACGGTGCCGGGCTTTAAATCTGAACTAGGACTCCGGTTCGGGAGCCGGCGGTGGGGCTTCCGGTGCGGGCGTGGGTTCCACAGCCACAACCGGCGGAGCTGGGGGAGGAGCCACGGGCTTCGGCGCTTTCTTCTTCGGTGCTGCTTTCTTCGCCGGAGCCGCTTTCACCGGGGCTTTGACAGCCTTCTTGATCGCCTTCTTGACAGCCTTCTTCGGGGCTGCCTTCTTCGGCGCGGCCTTCTTCACAGGCTTGGCTTTGGCTGCCGCTTTCTTCGGTGCGACTTTCTTGGTTACTTTCACGGCGGCTTTCTTCGCGGGTTTCGCGACTACCTTCTTCTTCTTCGCCGCCTTCTTAGTTATGGCCATGAGTTCAACTCCTGGTGACTTACTCGCAACTGAGTCAGCCTATCTTAAACCGAACTGCGCCAAATTCCAATAGTCAACTGAACGTTTGTTCAATAATTTGTTTTGACTGCCTAACTGATACCCTGGAATCGGACGTTATCGATGGCTATTTGGTTTGTCCCCGTGTTCTTCGCCACCCTCATCACCACCAACCCGGATGGATCCGCCCGCCTCACGCCCGAAGGCGCAGCGCACCTGGCGGAACTCCCGCTCCGCTGCCTGCACCAGGAATACCCCAATAAAACCGGGCACACCATCGAAGCCTCGGGCGATGCGATCCTCACACCCAAACAATTGCACCCCGCCTTCTACGGATGCTTCGACTGGCACTCCTCCGTCCACGGCCACTGGATGCTGGTACGGCTTCTCGCGTCGTTCCCGCAACTCGCCCGCGGCGCCGAGATCCGCCGTGCATTGGACGAGAGCTTTCAGCCATCCAATCTCCGGGCCGAAGCCGAATACTTCGAGCGCTACAAGCTATCCAATACGTTCGAGCGCACCTATGGGTGGGCGTGGCTGCTCGAACTCGATCGCGAGCTTTATACCTGGGATGATCCCCAGGCTCGCGAATGGCATCGCCGTTTGCAGCCCCTGACCTCCAAAGTGGTCGAGCTGTGGAGCGCGTTCCTGCCCAAACAGACCTATCCCAACCGGACCGGAGTCCACCCGAACACCGCCTTCGCCCTCGTCTTCGCGCTCGAATGGTCGCGTACCATGGGCAACAAGACCTTCGAATCCCTGATCGTCAGCCGCGCCCGGGACTACTACGCGCGCAACACCGACGCTCCGGCCATCCTGGAACCGGACGGCTCCGACTTCTTTTCGCCCTCGCTCGAAGTCTGCGACCTCATGCGCCGCATTCTCCCGCCGGCCGAGTTTCCGGCCTGGCTGACGCGCTATCTGCCGGCCGCCGGACTGGCGAACTTAATGAAACCTCCGGTGGTGAGCGACCGCACCGACTACCAGATCGTTCACCTCGATGGGCTTTCGCTGAGCCGCGGCTGGTGTCTTAAAGGAATCGCCCGATCGCTCCCGGCGGCCGACCCGCGCCGCGCTCCCATGTTGAAAGCCTCCCGCGATCTCATCGCCGCGACACTCCCACACATTGCGGCGGGCAATTACGGAGGCGAGCACTGGCTGGCCTCCTTCGCCGTGTACGCACTGTCACAGTAGCCTGTACAATGAGGCAGCGATATGAGCCGCCCACGAATCCATCCCGCCGACCTGCTCGGCCTCAGCCGCCTCGCGAAGGATGCGACAGCGGGCATGGTCGAGGCCGTGGGGGCGATGCACGGCGCCATCGTTGACGCCATTCTGCCGGGAACCGCCGCCCAAAAGACCGTCGGCGGCAGTGCGGCGGCTATCTATGCAGCCATCCAAACGATTACCGGCCTGGTCGGCGACGGCCTGGACGCCATGGTCGCATCCCTCGCCTCGACATCGGAACAGGCGCACTCAACCTCGGAACGCGAAGCCGTTCTGGCCGCGCTGAACGGCATCGTCGGCGATCATCTTGCCGCCACCCGGAACCCGCTCGCCATTTCAATGTGTCTCCGCCAGAACGGCCTGCCCCTACAGTTCGAAGCCCAGACCGGAGCCCGAGTGCTGGTTCTGGCCCACGGCCTCTGCATGAATGACCTGCAATGGACCCGGTCCGGACACAGTCACGGCGCGGCCCTGGCCGCCGAACTGGGTTGGACTCCGGTCTACCTGCACTACAACAGCGGGCTGCACGTCTCCACCAATGGACGAGCCTTTGCCGCGATGCTCGAAGCCCTCGTCGATCAATGGCCCGAACCGATTAGCGAACTGGCGATCATCGGCCATAGCAATGGCGGACTGCTGGCCCGCAGCGCGCATTACTATGGAACCGAAGCAGGCCACCGCTGGCCGAAATTCCTGCGGCGGATCATTTTTCTCGGCACCCCGCACCAGGGGTCGGTCCTCGAACGCGGCGGCAACTGGATCCACGTCCTGCTCGCGATGACTCCCTACAGCGCTCCTCTGGCCCGCATCGCCAGCATCCGCAGCGCCGGAATCACCGATCTCCGCTACGGCAACCTCCTGGACGAGGATTGGCAAGATACCGATCGGTTCCACCCCGCTGGAGACCGCCGTCGGGCGCTGCCGCTACCCGAAGGTGTCCGGTGCTTCGCCATCGCCGCCAACCAGCGTGTCGGGGACGTCTTCGGGGACGGACTGGTTGGCGTCGATAGCGCGTTGGGCCGCCACTCGGATCCCGCGCGGGCCCTCGCGTTTCCGGCCTCGCATCAATGGGTCGGCTCCGGTATGAATCACTGGGACCTGCTCAGTCACCCCTCGGTCTACAAGCACATCCGCAAGTGGCTTCTTATTCAGTCTTGATTCCTCCGTGCGAAACTCTACTTTATGCGGGTCCTGACCTGGCTCCTCGCTTCTACCTCAATCCTGGCCGCCGACCTTGAAATCTCCCGTCCCGCGAGAACCTGGGAGTTCCTCGACTCGGTCGGTCCCCGGTCCGCGTTCTTCGGCAGAGAGGACGGCACGCTCGAAGCCTGGGTGTACCCGATGAAGATCCTCAAAGATCTCCGTCTCCGGTTCAAGGTTGGCACCCGAGTCATCCCCGCCGAATCCTTTGTCAGGACGATCCGGTCGCGCCCGGGTTCCTACACGCTCACGTATGCCGGCGACGAATTCCAGGTGGAGCAGACCCTGGCCGCCAGCCCCACCGAACCCGGCCTGGTCATGCGGCTTGCCGTCCGCTCCTGGGAGCCCGTCGAGATCCAAGGCGAATTCACCCGCGACTTCCAACTCATGTGGCCCGCCTCCATCGGGACCACCTATGGCGAATGGAACCAGCCCGCCCGGGCGTGGTTTTTCGGCGCCGACGGCCAGCCCTATGCCGGTGTCTTCGGCGGGCCCGAACTCGAAATCCGCAGCGCCGAATACGTTACCAACTATTCGGCCGCCACCACCAACCAGTTCTCGCTCGGCTCCATCAACGGAACCGGACAGCGATGGCTCGCGATCGCGGGCTCGCTGCATTCCCGCGACGAGGCCCTGGGTGCTTGGCGACGGCTGCTGGCCGATCCCGAACGCGCCGTCACTGAGACCGAGAGCGCCTGGACCGGCTACCTCAATCGCACCGTCACCCTCGACCTTCCCGACCCGGATCTCCAGCGCGCCTACGACTGGTCCCGCCTCAGCGTCGCCAAAGGGATGGTGGACAACCCCCTGCTCGGCCCCGGACTCGTCGCCGGCTATGGACCCTCGAAAGGCACTCTATCGCCCGGGTTTCGCCTGGTTCTTCGGCCGCGATTCCTTCTGGATCAGCTTCGCCCTCACCGCCGCCGGCGACTTTGCCAACGCCCGCTCCGCCATCGATTTCGTCGCCCGCTACCAGCGCGAGGACGGCAAGATTCCGCACGAGATCTCTCAGAGCGCGTCCCTGTTGCCCTGGTTCAAGGACTACCCGTGGGCCTACGCCTCCGCCGATGCGACTCCGCTGTTCGTCATCGCCGTTCGCGACTACGTCGAAGCGAGCGGTGACGTCGAGTTCGCCCGCCGCCAGTGGCCCCGCCTGGTCAAGGCATTCGAATTCATGCGCTCCACCGCCGGCGCGGGCGGCTTTCCGAAGAACTTCGGAGTGGGCCACGGCTGGGTTGAAGGCGGACCGCTCCTTCCCGTCCAGGTGGAACTCTACCAGGCTGGCTGCTACGTCGAAGCTCTCCGTTCCATGGCAAAACTGGCCCGCGTTACCGGCCGTCCCGAATCCGGCGCCTTCGATCGGGAGTTCAACGATAAACGTCCCACGCTCGACAGCCTCTTCTGGCTGAACACCGATTCCACCTATGCCTTCGCGCTCGATTCACAAGGGCGGCCCATCGACCAGCCGAGTGTTCTGACAACAGTCCCCATGTGGTTCGGGCTGCTGGATCCCGCCAAGTCCCGCCGGATGATCGAAAGCCTCGCGGCGGAAACCCACCAGACTGATTGGGGCATGCGCATCATCGGCTCGAACAGTCCCCAGTTCGGACCCGCCGGCTATCACTACGGCTCGGTCTGGCCGCTGTTCACCGGATGGGCCTCGGTGGCCGAGTACCGCTATCACATGCCCGAAGCGGCGCTGGCCAATCTGCGCGCGAATGCCTGGCTCGCCCTTGACGGAGCCGGCGGCAACACCACGGAGGTGCTCTCAGGCGCGACGTACTCGCCGCTATCCACCGGATCGCCGCACCAGATCTGGTCCGCGGCGATGGTCGTCTCGCCGATCCTGCGCGGATTGCTGGGGCTCAGTGTGGACGAAACCGCGAACCGCGTCACGTTTGCACCCCATCTTCCCGCCGACTGGCCGCGCCTGGGTGTCCGCAATATCCGAGTCGGGCAATCGACAATCGACATCGCTTGGACCCGAACTCCCACCCGCGACGCGTTCGAGATCACCCATCACGGCTGGCGGCCCGTCGAACTCGATCTCGCCCCCGCCTACGCGCCTCCCGTCCAGATCACGACGCCCAACCCAACCTCGTCCGAGCGCACCGAGACCGACTGGCATCCGCACTTTCGAATCACGCTCCAGCCCGGACCCAACACCGTAGCCATCGAGCACACCGCCGCGCTGGGCTACACCATGCCGTGGCAGCCACCCGTACTCGCCAACACCAGCGCGAATCTGAAGATGATCTCTGAACGCTGGCTCTCCGATGCCCTCGAACTCCGACTGACCGGACTCCCCGGCCGCGATTACAGCATCGCCCTCACGGACGGCCGCCGCATCCCGGTGAGGATCGCCGGCGAGGGCCCCGTCTATCGCGAGACCACCATCCGGATTCCGCTGAAGCCCTGATGCCGAGAACCGACAAAGGCTGGGAGATCACCCCGGAAGAACTCCGCGCCTGGACGCTCCAGGAGGACGAACACGTCCTGGTGGTCAACAAGCCCGCGCACGTGGTCTGTCACCCATCGAAGACCGGTCCTTGGTCGAGTCTGGCCGGAGCCTGCCGCGAATACCTCGGCCTTCCGCGCATTCATCTTCCGGTACGCCTCGACCGCGAGACCAGTGGCGTAGTGGTCATTGCCAAGGACTACCGAACCGGATCCCGCTTCCACAATGCCGTCACCAAGGGCCGCTTTCGAAAGATCTACTACGCCGTCCTGACTGGAATTCTCGCCGAACGCCGCACCGTGGACGCTCCGATCGGCCGGGACGAAACCGCCGAGTATACGAACCGCCAAATGATAGTCGAGACCGGGCGCGCCGCCGTAACCGACTTCATACCGATCGAAACCGGCGGCGGGTTCAGCCTGGCCAGGGTGGTGCCGCACACCGGCCGCATGCACCAGATCCGGGTCCACGCCGCCTCAATCGGGCATGCCATTGTGGGCGACAAACTCTACGGTCCCGATCCCGGGCTCATGCTCCGCTTCATTCGCGAAGGCTTCACCCCCGACCACCGCGCTCAACTGCTGCTGGACCGGCAGGCCCTGCATGCCACGGAACTGGTCTTCTGCTTCGGCCATGAGGAAGTCGTCTATCGAGCCCTGCTGGCCCCCGACCTGGCCGCCTTCTGCACCGAACACGGCATCACCATCCCAGCTTCTCCCGAACCGCCGGAGCATACCGGCGGCTGATCTCCACCAGTTCTCCGCAAACAAGGCGAGCCGTCGCGCCGCCCTTCAGTACCGGCTCCAATACGCTGATCCTCCCCAGATTTACGAGCACCTGCTTGTGGACCCTCATGAACCGGTCGGCATCCAGCGACGCCTCCAGATCGCGAAGGGTCCGTTCCACCAGGAATCTCCCATCACCGTTCACCGCAAACACCAATTCACCCTCGCTCACGAAGGCTTCGATGGAATCCACCGCCAGCACGTGCAGTTTCTGCAGCCGCTTGCCGACAATCCGCTCTAGCGACCGACCCTTTCGAATCTCCGACAGCAGCCGCTCCATCCCGTCACGGGCGGACCGGTCCCGCAGTTTCGCCACCGCCCGCGCCAACCGGTCCTCCTCCACCGGCTTCATCAGGTAATCTACCGCGCTGACGTCGAACGCCTGCAGCGCGTACTGGTCATAGGCCGTCACGAAGACCACCAGCGGCATACGCCCGGCCGGCAGTTCCGACAGCACTTCGAACCCGCTCAACCCAGGCATCTGGATATCCAGGAACACGGCATCGGGCCGCAATGCCTCGATCGACTCGAGCGCCGCCACCCCATCGGCGGCCTCGCCGATGACCTCGACTCCCGCCACGTTCGCGAGCAGGTAGGCCAGCCGCTCGCGAGCCCGCCGCTCATCGTCCACAATCAGTACTCTCATCGCCTCACCAACTCCAATGAGATCTCGGTCCCAGTGCCGGGCCGCGACTCCACCCGCATCGTGCCGCCGTCCCGTTCCACCCGCGCCCGAACATTCCCCATCCCGATATTGGGCGCCGTCCGGGACGGGTCAAAGCCCACGCCATCGTCGGACACCGTCACCCGAATGCCCGGCGCACACCACTCCGCAGCAACCCGCACCGTCCCACCGCACGCCTTGGGCGCGATCCCGTGCTTTACCGCGTTCTCCACCAGCGGTTGAATCAACATCGGCGGCACCAGCACATCCAGAAGATCATCTCCTACCTCGATGGCATACTGCAGCCGTGCCTCAAACCGCGCCCCTTCGATCTCCAGGTACGATCGCACCGCGCCGATCTCCTCACCCAGTTTCACTGCCTCGCGGCGCGTCGAATCGAGCGCATAGCGGAACACCCGGGACAGATTCAGGATGGCCCGCTCGGCCTCCGGCACGGCCCTCGCCATATCGGCCACCGTGTTCAGCGCATTAAAGAGGAAGTGAGGATTGATCTGCGCCCTCAATGCCCTCACCTCGGCCGCGGCTGCCAGCCGTTCGGATTGCCGGGCTTCAAAGCTCTCGAGCAACGCCGAATATTGCGCGGAAGCGGCATCGATGAAGTTCAGATCCTCGCTGCGATACTGCTGTCCCCGGTCCCGATCTCCCAGCGCCAGGTATTCCCGAACGCGGTCGCCCGTCCCGACACGGACCATCAGGCGCGCCGATCCCCGCGGCTCCGGTCCGGACTCCACGGACTCGGCACGCAGTACGCGCGCGAGCCCACTGGTGAATACCGTCCGCAGGCTGTCGGAATCCGCGCACCGAGCCATCTCTTTGTTCAGGCGCTGCAACTCAAACCGGTAATCAGATCGACGGAAGATGATCCGGTCCAGCAGCCGCTCGCCGCGGGCGAACAGGTCCACGGATGCCCATACCACCAGAACCGCACCTATGCTGAACGCCGCCCTCCGTGTCCCCGCGTGCATGTACATCGCTCGGGGCAGGGCGAACCAGGTGGCCGTGCTAACCAGCTTCGCAATCACGATGAACAGCACGCCCCGCTTCACCACCACATCAAAGAACGAGTAACGTGCCTGGAAATAAACGACGCTCATCAGTCCAGGCAGAATCATCAGGCGGCAAACCATGCCGGCCGTCATGGCAAACACGTTCCGCTGTTCCACCTCGCCGAGAAGCAAGATCGCTATCAGCAGCAGCATGGGGATATAGGTGCCCGCGAACAGCCGCATATAGTCCTGCCGATTCAGTGCAATCGCGCCATGACGGGGCGGGTACTCCGCCAGGTTGAGCGAGGTCAGTTGAACTTGGGCAGCCGCTCCTGTCCATCCTTCTGTCCATCCTACTTGTGCCTCCTTCGGCATGCGCTGATACAAGATCCGGAACAGCAATCCCGGGATGGACATGAGGATCAACAGGAGCGGAAATGCGAATCGATAGGCTCGGTCCAAGGGCGCCGCCGGCAGGAGCGCCAGGCCGAAGAACCCGAGTGCCGCCACGCCGGTGACGGCGACTACGGGGAGCAGGCTCCAATCCACATCCCGGGGCAGCGTTTGTGGCGCCACCAACCGGGCGACGGCCGCCCGCAGCGACAAACACACACAGCCCCAGAACAGGACCAGGGCAGTCTGACCTCCAATGGTCCACAGGGTGAACTCCGGACCGGCCGGTTCCACCGAGCGCACGAAGGCGTTGGCTCCCATCGCTCCATACTGGAGTGCGAGAAACAGCAGCGCCACCAGTAGGAATCCCGTTTCCCGACCTCGCGGCGCCCGGCGCCCAACCGCCCAGAGCAACGCCAGCGTTCCGACGGCAGTCAGCGTGTACGCGACCGCCGCCATTGGCCACATTGAACTCAGATCCATTCGACTGTCTCCCTGATGCGACTGTACGGGCTCAATCCTCCGATTCCTCACATTTTCCCGGCATCCGGCGATTTCCAGCGGGTAACCGGCACATATATTCAAGCCGAGCCCAGCGCCGCCGATACGATCGAAGTGATCTCTCTCAAGAGGTACCTTGATGCCGACCACAACGAACTGGTCAACAGCGTCCTTGATTCTTACCGCGCCGCCATTGCTGCCGCTTCCGACTTCGGCGCGCAGGCCTGTCCCCATGTTGCCCCGCAATTCCAAGCGGATCTGATGCGCCTGCAGCAGCGCATCGGGCACAAAGTGACGCCCTCGATCGTATCGGAAACTCAGCAGCAAGTGGAAGATCAGTTGAAGAAGTGGGGCGGACGCACCGCCGCGTACTTCAAACAAAAGGCCGGCGAAGTCAAGGAACTGATGCTGGTGCTGGCCAATACCGCCGAAGCGGTCGGCGAGCGCGACCACCGCTATGCCCTCCAGTTCGCGGATTTCAGTGCCCAACTAACGAAGATCGCCGATCTCGACGATATCACCCGGGTCCGCGCCTCCATCATCGAAAGCGCCCAGCAGATGAAGGCCTGTGTGGAGAGCATGGCCCAGGACAGCCGCCGGGCCGTGGAACTCATGCGCGCCGAAGTCGCCGGGTACCAGGCCAAGTTGGAGGAAACCGAACGCTTCGCCACCCGCGATCTGGTCACAGGCCTGGACAATCGCCGACGGGTGGAGACGGAACTCGAACGTCTGATCGCGCTGGGCCGGACCTTTTCCCTGCTGATGTTCGATCTCAACGACTTCAAGAAAGTCAACGACCAGCTGGGGCATCTCGCCGGAGACGAACTGCTGAAGCAGTTCAGCAAGGAACTGAAGGCGGTTTTCCGGCCCTCGGATACCGTCGGCCGGTGGGGCGGAGACGAGTTCGTTGTCCTGCTCGATTGCTCGCTGGACAAAGCCAATGCCAGGCTGGAGCAAGTGCGCAACTGGGTTTTCGGAGAGTACACGCTGACGGTGGCCGCTGCGTCCTACAAGGTAAAGGTCAGTGCGGCGGCCGGCGGAGTGGCATGGCAGCGCGGCGAGACCGTCCAGCATCTCATTGAGCGTGCTGATGCCGCCATGTACCGAGACAAACGCGCGCGCGGCCACGGGTAGACCAAGCGTCGGCAGGAGTGCCGACGCGCCACGCTGAGAGCCACGTATATACTCAAGCATAATCCTCATGCGCCGACTCCTCCTCGCCGTCCTCCTTCTATCTACAGGGCTCTTTGCCGCGATTACTACGCCCCAGCAAGCGCTGGGCTTCGAGATCGGTGACGATTACCAACTCGCCAACTACACCCAGCTCACCGCGTGGTGGCAGAAACTTGCCGCCGAATCCGATCGCATGAAGCTGGTGGAGATCGGCCGGACTGAAGAGGGCCGCCCGCAGTGGATGGCCATCCTGACTTCGCCCGAAAACCACAAGAAGCTGGCTCGCTACAAGGAAATCGCCAGCCGGCTCGCGCACGCCGAGGGACTCACGCCGGACGATGCTCGAGCCTTGGCCCGGGAAGGGAAGGCTGTGGTCTGGATCGATGGAGGCCTGCATGCCACTGAAGTACTGGGTGCCCATCAATTGATGGAGTTCGTCTACGAGATGGCCACTCGCAACGACCCCGAGACCTTGCGCATCTTAAACGACGTCATCATCCTGGCTGTCCATGCCAATCCCGACGGCATGGAACTGGTCTCCAACTGGTATATGCGCCAGTCCGACCCGGCCAAACGCAAGACGACGGACATACCGCGCCTCTACCAGAAGTACGCCGGCCACGACAACAACCGTGACTTCTACATGTCGAACATGAAGGAAACCGTCAACATGAATCGGCAGTTGTTCATCGAGTGGTTTCCCCAGATCGTCTATAACCACCACCAGACCGGCCCGGCCGGAGCCGTCCTGTTTGCCCCGCCATTCCGCGATCCGTTCAACTACCATTACGATCCCATCGCGGTGATGGAACTTGACTTGGTGGGCGCGGCAATGCATTCCCGTTTCGTCGCCGAAGACAAACCCGGCGCCACGATGCGCAGCGGGGCGCCCTACTCCACCTGGTACAACGGCGGCCTTCGCACCACCACCTACTTTCACAACATGATCGGTCTGCTCACCGAGACCATCGGCAACCCGACCCCGTTCGAGATCGCGCTGGTGCCGCAGCGGCAGCTTCCGACGGGAGACCTTCCGTTTCCTGTCCCGCCCCAAAAGTGGCATTTCAAGCAATCCATCGAATACTCGATGACGGCCAATCGCGCCGTGCTGGATCTCGCCTCCAAGTACCGCGAGGATCTACTTTTCAACATCTACCGCATGGGGAAGAACTCAATCGAGCGCGGCAGCCGGGACTCCTGGACCGTGACGCCCAAGCGTATCGCGGCTTTGAAAGCCGCCGCCGCGAAGGAGAAAAACGCCCAGCCTTCCGCTGGAACCCCAACGGAATCCGAAGCCGCGCCGGAGCCAATCGCGCGGGCGGGAGCCGTGCCCTCGATGCTCTACGAAACGGTTTTGCACGATCCCGCCCTGCGCGATCCCCGCGGCTACATCATCCCGTCCGATCAGCCGGATTTTCCTACCGCTACCCGGTTCGTCAACGCCCTGATCAAGAACGGCATCACCGTCCACCGCGCCACCCGCGAGTTCGAAGTCGGCGGCAAACGCTACCCGGCCGACTCCTGGATCGTGAAGACCGCCCAGGCATTCCGGCCCCACGTCCTGGACATGTTCGAGCCGCAGGATCATCCCGACGATTTCCAATATCCTGGCGGTCCGCCGGTCCCGCCCTACGACGTCACCGGTTACACGCTGGCTTTCCAAATGGGGGTCCAGTTTCAGCGGATACTCGACGCTTTCGACGGCCCGTTTGAAATCGTGACCGGTCTGCAGAGGCCGCCCGCCGGGAAACTGCTCGGTCCAGCGCAGCCCGCCGGTTATCTAATCAGCCACGAGGTGAACGATGCCTTCATCATCGTGAACCGCCTTCTCAAGAATGGCCAGCAGGTAATGTGGCTGGAGCAACCCACCGCTCTGGCCGGCAGGACGCTGGGTCCGGGGACCATGTATGTCCCGGCCAGTCCCCGCGCGCGTGCTCTACTCGAGAAGGCGGCCGCCGAACTCGGCATCAACGTCGAAGGCGTCGCCGCCCGACCCGCGGGCGAGGTGCTTCAGCTGAAGCCCGTGAGAATCGGACTGTGGGATCAATACGGCGGATCGATGACCTCCGGGTGGACCCGCTGGGTTCTGGAGCAATTCGAATTTCCGTTCCAGGTAGTCTATCCGGCGGCGATGGATGAAGGCAATCTGGCCGCCCGTTTCGACGTGCTGATACTGCCCGACGGTGCGCTGCCGCGAACCCAAGCGGCGAGCGGTGGCGGACCTGGTGGAGGCCGGGGCCCGGCGCAGCCCAAGCCCGAAGACATCCCCGAAGAGTACCGGACCTGGCTGGGCCGGGTGACGGCGGAAAAGACCATTCCGCAACTGAAGGAGTTCGTCAAATCCGGGGGCACCATCGTCGCCGTGGGAGGCTCCACGCGCCTGATTCAGTTCTTCGATCTGGCCGCCAAAAACGCCATGCTGGAAAGGACGCCTGATGGCCAGGAACGCCCGCTGCCGCGAGAGAAGTTCTACGTTCCCGGCAGCATCCTGCGGGTCAGCCTGGATAATTCGAACCAGCTGGCCTACGGAATGCCGGCGGAAGCGGACGTCTTCTTTGAAAACAGCCCGGTGTTTCGTCTCGCGCCCGACGCCTCGCTCAGGGGAATGAAACCCGTCGCCTGGTTTCCCAACGCCACTCCGCTCAGGAGCGGTTGGGCCTGGGGCCAGGGCTACCTCGAGGGAACCGTCGCGGCCGCCGAAGCGCAGGTTGGAGAAGGCAGGGTCTACCTGCTGGGGGTGGAACCCACCTTCCGGGGCCAGCCTCATGGCACGTACAAGCTTCTGTTTAACTCCATTTACGCACGGTAATTAGTTATCCGTTGTCAGCTAAGTAGGACGTAGCCCGGCCCAGATCTCAGAGGCTAACGAACGCGTTCGAAAATGCGGAATCCCCACGCGTCCAGGGACACTGCTGGCAACTTCGCGGGGCGAGCGTTGAACACGTCGAGGTTGCGGAAGTTCCCGACAGTGTCCGCTAACTCAGGGATCTCCAGCAGAGTTGGCCGCCAAGCGACATCAGCCATATCGACAGCGCGAAGCGGAGGGGACGCGACGGCAATAGCGCCGACAGGTTTGCACCGATCAGGATTCCCGGCACTCCGCCGATCAGCAGCTTTAAGAGCAAGCCCGCATCGTAGTTGCCGGTGGAGAGTTGAAAACCGCCGCCCACCAAGGACAGCACGAGACCGAAGAAGACGTCGGTCCCGACGATCTGGCTGGTGGGGATCTTGGTCAGGCTCATCAGAGCGATGGAGCCGAGCGCGCCTGCGCCCGCCGATGAGAAACCGAATTCGGCTCCGATGGGCAAGGCGATGAAGGGAAGCCAGCGCCGACGGTCGAGGTTCGATGCCGCGTGGCTGTTCCGAAACAGGCGCCATAAGTTCAGCGCCGCGCCGAGCGCAATGACCACGCCTAAGACGCCCAGCAGCACGTCCGAGCGGGTGCGGGCATATTGCGAAAACAGGAACGATCCGGCTAGCACGCCGGGCAACCCGCCGGAGCACATCCAGCCCAGCACCGGCCAGTTCACCTGGCGGCGTAACAGGTAGCTGGGCGCGCCGGCCAGCTTGATGATGCCTCCGTAGACGAGCGCCGTTCCTACCGCGACGGGCGCCGGGATGTGCAAGGCCAGCAGCAGCACTGGAGCGGTAATACTCCCAGCGCCGACGCCGGTAAGGCCGATGGCCAGCGCGATGCCGAATCCGAGGAGGATCTCCGTCATCTCATTGCGCCTGGATGTGAATTCCGCATTCCAGCTTCTTGCCAGCCCAGCGTCCCGAACGAGGATTCTCCGGGTCAAAGGGGAGGGCGGTGCAGGGCTGACAACCGATGCTCGTGTAACCGGCTGCGTATAAGGGAAGCACCGGAATACCGGCCTGCTTCAGGTAGTCCCACACCTCCCGGGTGGACCAATGGGCCAGCGGACTGACCTTCTTGAGGATCTTGCCGTTCGGAAGGCGGAACGATTCCACGGCTTCGAGATTGGCGCGTGTGGGCGATTGCTCGCGGCGCAATCCGGTGAACCAGGTCTCGTAGTTGGACAGACCGGCGAACAGGGGTTCCACCTTGCGGAGTCCGCAGCAGCGGCTCGGCGCGGTTTCATATAGCAGGCCGTGCTCGGCTTCCTGTTCGGCCACCGAGTGCTTCGCCTTCAGATTCACCAGGTTCAGCGACAGGCGCCGGGTAATGTCGTCGCGGTATTGGTAGGTCTCGGCGAAGTGATATCCGGTGTCGAGGAACAGCACGGGTATGTCCGGCCGCTCGCGGGTGATCAGATGCACCAGGGCCACGCATTCCGTCTGAAAGCTGCTGGTGACACAAGCGCGTCCGCCGTCCAACAGTTCGGAATGGACTAATTCGCGTGCGGCTTCAATAGGACTGGACATTGTCAGATTCCCTCTCCGTCGGCGACCACCAGGCCGCCGAGCAGCGTTCCTTTTTGTTCCAGATGTTGGAGGATTTCGTCCACCGCAGTCTCGTCATCCAACGACAGCGGGAGGTCCGGCTCGTAGTCGCCGGCGACAATGGCGATGAGTCCGGCGGCTTCGAGCAGCGGCGCTGGAGCGTTCACCACGGCGACGTTCGCGCCGCGATCGAACAGCCGGCGCTCGAGCAATCTTGCCAAGCCCTTGCGCTGGCCGATGAAGACCGTGTCGGGATGGTGGCCGTACCGCGCCGCCCGCTCCGTATCGGTTACCGGGCCAGACGCGGCGGCATGCGCCCGCACGATCATCAATGCGCCGGCGGTGGCATTGGTGGCGGGATCGATCAGGATGGCCGATCCGGTGATGCGATTCTCACGGTATGGGTCGAAGGCGATGGCCCGTGACGCTTCCACGCGGATCAGCCCGATGCCGTTCATGGCCAGCGACGATGCGGGCTCGTGCTCCAGGCTGTTGATGTCCACACGGTGCACGATGGACACCACGCGCGCCGGAACCGTCTGGGACGTATGCTTCAGCAGGTACGGTTTGGCCGGATCGAGCGGCTGTTCCTGCATCCAGACCGCGTGCGCTTCAAACACGCGGGACAGCGTGGGCGCGGCGCCGGCACCTGTGATGAGGTCGCCGCGGCTGATGTCGGTTTCATCGTCGAGGGTCAGCACTAGGGACATGCCGGCCTCGGCTCGCGGCAGCTCGCCGTCGAACGTCTGGATGGACTGAACGCGCGTGGCGCGACCCGATGGAAACACGGTGACCGTGTCGCCCGTGCGGATGGAGCCGGATGCGACCTGACCCGCATACCCGCGAAAATCCTGATGCGGCCGGATCACGCGTTGTACCGGCATGCGGAAGGGCAGGGAATCGGGACCGGCCGCGATCTCCACCGTCTCCAGGTGTTCCAGCAACGCAGGTCCGTCGAACCAGGACATGGTGCGGGACCGCCGGACCACGTTGTCTCCAGTCAATGCGCTGATGGGGACGAACCAGGCTCCGGTGATTCCGAGGCGGCCCAGCACGTTCGAGAACTCGTGGCGGATGGCGTCGAAGACATCCTCGCGGAAATCGACCAGGTCCATCTTGTTCACGGCGACGACGACCCGGGGATGCCCGAGCAGCGCCGCAGATGTAGGCGTGGCGGCGGGACTGCGGCTGGACTCCGTTGCGCGCGTCGATGAGGATGATGGCGAGGTCGGCGGTGGATGCGCCGGTGGCCATGTTGCGCGTGTACTGCTCGTGGCCGGGGGTGTCGGCGATGATGAATTTGCGGCGGGGCGTGGAGAAGTAGCGGTAGGCGACGTCGATGGTGATGCCCTGCTCGCGTTCGGCGCGGAGACCGTCCGTGAGCAGCGACAGGTCGATGGCGCCGGCGGAGCGGTTGACCGTTGATTTCGCGATGGACCGGATGTGATCCTCGTAGACGTTCTGGGAGTCGTACAGCAGCCGGCCGATGAGAGTGGACTTGCCGTCATCGACGCTGCCGGCGGTAGTGAACCGGAGCAGATCTTTCGTTTGCTTCGGTGGCCAGGAACTGCTCGACGTCGAAATACCGGTCTGTCGGCCAGCGCCGCCATGTTAGAAGTAGCCCTCACGTTTCTTCAGTTCCATGGAACCGTCCTGGTCGTGGTCGATCACCCGGTTCTCGCGCTCGGATCGGCGGAAGGACATGATCTCCTCGATGATTTTGGGCAGGGTGTCGGCCTCAGAGCGGATGGCGCCGGTGCAGGGGCTGCAGCCGAGCGAACGCATGCGGCACATCACCAGTTCGGGCTCTTCGCCGGGAAGGCGCGGGATGAAGGGCTGCTCCAGCGAGATCAGCGATTCGCCGCGCACCAGCATCGGGCGGGGCTTGGCGAAGTAGAGCGGGACGATGGGGATTCGCTCCGACGTGGATGTACTGCCAGATGTCGAGCTCGGTCCAGTTCGAAAGCGGGAACACGCGGATGCTTTCGCCGGGACGCAGGCGGCCGTTGAAGACGTTCCACAGCTCGGGGCGCTGGTTCTTGGGATCCCACTGGCCGGCGTCATCGCGGACCGAGAAGATCCGCTCCTTGGCGCGGGACTTTTCCTCGTCGCGGCGGGCCCCGCCGAAGGCGGCGTCGAAGCCGCCTGTACGGAGGGCGTCGAGCAGGGCTCCGGTCTTGAGCAGCCGGCAGCAGCGCTGGGTGCCCAGCATGAACGGGCTGCACTCCGTCTTCGACCGCGGGCGGCTCCGGTGGACGATCAGGTTCAGGCCCAGGCGGGCCGCCTGTTCGTCGCGGAACTCGATCATTTCACGGAACTTGTAGGTGGTGTCGATGTGCAGGAGCGGGAACGGGATGGGCGCCGGGCAGAAGGCTTTCTGGGCGAGGCGCAACATCACGGAGGAGTCCTTGCCGATGGAGTAGAGCATCACCGGCCGCTGAAACTCGCCGGCGACTTCGCGCAGGATGTGGATGCTTTCGGCTTCGAGTCGTTGGAGGTGGCTCAACGATGCCATGGATGCAGGATAGCACGGGGATGTCCCTATTGTCGATAGAGATTAGCTACTTTGTCACAGACGGAAACTGCGGAAGCGGACATAGGCCACGAAGGCCAGGAAGCCGGCAGCCCAGATTCCGGTTGCTAGCAACGGGTTCCAGTATTCTGGCCAGACTGCGCGAAGCGCGAGCGACAGGACCGCAGCGATGCATCCCAGGGCGACCCAGGCCCCAAGCAATACCAGGATGGGCGCTCTCTTCCACCACTCAGCAATCTGTTGGTATGACCGATGGAGGCCGGGGCTCGGCCGGGAGGGGCGACCGGGTTGCGGCTCGATTAACGGAGCGGCTTGGACCGACACCGGAAAATGGAGGAGCAGTACCTGCGCGAGTTCTGCCGCCCTTACGAAGTCGATGTGGCGGCCGGATTCGTAGAGCCGGTTGGCGAGGGCCAGGACAGTCTCGGCGTCGCGCAATTCCGCTGGCCGGAGACGGTCGGCTGCGAGTTCCAACCCGGCGGTGGCATCTTCGATCTGGCGCTCGGCGCGCACGCGGGCGTGTCCGGCCAGGTTCTCGAGGAGGGCGTTCACGTCTCCCCGGAGTGCCTGGAGCTTGGGTTCGTTTTGGATGTTTTGGATCCACTCGGGGTTCAGCTTGACGATCTCGGTCAACGCGCTCCGAACTCGGGATATGTCCCCCACTAGGGCGGACGCCCCGGCCACGCGGAGTAACTCGGACAGCGTTCCGGGATCCACGGAAGAGCGCCGGTTCTCCAGGTGCAGGATGAGGTCGGAGATGCCGGGGACGGCCAGGCGCTCCAGCAGGGCCGCGATGGTGTCCGCGGGCGGTCCGGCGGACGAGGCGGAGGCGACCCGGTCAGGTTCCAGTCGGGCGCCGGCGGAGGAACGGAGGGTCGCATCGACGCCCGCCGCTCCAATTCCGATCGACCGCACATCCATCTGAAGGTATTGGACCATGCGTTCAGCATGGGAACAATCCCTCTCAGGGGCTATACTCTAAGACTTACCATGCGTTTGCCCACTCGACTTGCCGTAACCGCCGTCCTCTGCGCTTGTGCTTGCCTGGCGCAGGGGGAGATTGAGAAGAAGACCGCAGGGACCCGACAGTATGACGGATTCCTCCGCTATTACTGGGACGCGAAGGCCGGGAAGATCTGGCTGGAAATCGAACGGCTGGATAGCGAGTTTCTCTATCTGGAGTCTCTGCCGGCCGGCATCGGCTCGAACGACATCGGCCTCGATCGCGGGCAGTTGGGTTCGTCGTGGGTGGTCCGGTTCGAGCGCAGCGGCAACAAGGTGCTGCTGGTGGCGGGCAATACCGAGTACCGGTCGGGCAGCACGGATGCGGCGGAGCGGCTGGCGGTGGAGGAATCGTTCGCGCGGTCCGTGCTGTGGGGATTCGAAGTGGCGGCGGAGGACCAGGGACGCGTCCTGGTGGATGCCACGAACTTCTTCCTGAGGGATGCGCACAATGTGGCGCATGCGCTGCAACGGACCGACAAGTCCACTTACAAGGTGGATCCCTCGCGATCCGCGTTCTATCTGCCGGGGACCAAGAACTTCCCGGATAACACCGAGGTGGAGGTGACGCTGACGCTGACGGGCGGCCCGCCCGGTAAGTATCTGAGCACGGTGGTTCCGAGTCCCGAGGCGGTTACCGTCCGCGAGCATCACTCGTTCATCAGGCTGCCGGGTCCCGGGTACACTCCACGCGCCTTCGATCCACGGGCCGGATACTTCGGCACCGATTACCAGGACCTGACTGCGCCCCTGGGCGACCCGGTCACGAAGAGGTTTCTGACTCGGCACCGCTTGCAGAAGAAGGACCCGGCGGCACAGGTGAGCGAGCCGGTCCAGCCGATCGTCTACTACCTGGATCGCGGCGCTCCGGAGCCCCTGCGTTCGGCTCTGCTCGAAGGAGCGCGGTGGTGGAACCAGGCTTTCGAGGCCGCCGGATACAGGAACGCTTTTCGAGTGGAACTGATGCCCGAAGGCATGGACCCGATGGACATCCGCTACAACATCATCCAGTGGGTTCACCGTTCCACGCGCGGGTGGTCGTATGGCGGCGCGGTCACGGATCCCCGGACGGGCGAGATCATCAAGGGCAAAGTGACGTTGGGTTCATTGCGTGCCCGGCAGGATTACCTCGTTGCCGAGGCCCTGCTGGCGCCTTATGCCGCCGGCCAGCCGGTGTCGCCGGCGATGCGCGAGGTGGTTCTGGCGCGCCTGCGTCAACTCGCGGCGCACGAGGTGGGGCACACGCTGGGGTTGGCACACAACTACATCGCCAGCGCGCAGGGAAATGCTTCGGTGATGGACTATCCCTATCCGCGCGTCGAACTCACCGCCGACGGGAAGCTGGATGTCTCGAAGGCCTATGGCCAGGGCATCGGCGAGTGGGACAAGGTAGCCATCGCCTACGGATACCAGGATTTCGCGGCTGGCTTGGACGAACGGGCGGCCCTGTCGGGCATCCTTCAAGCGGCGATCAAGCGTGGGCTGTGGTTCCTGTCCGATCAGGACGCGCGGCCTCCTGGGAGCGCCCACCCGCAGGTGCACTTGTGGGACAACGGTCCGAACGCGGTGGATGAGTTGAACCGGTGGATGCTGGTGCGCGCCCGGGCGCTGGCCAACTTCGGGGAGCAGAATATCCGGGAAGGCGAGCCGCTGGCGATGTTGGAAGATACGCTGGTTCCGCTATACCTTTCGCACCGGTATCAGGTGGAGGCGGCGGCGAAGGTAGTGGGCGGTCTTTACTATACCTACGCCCTTCGCGGCGACGGGCAGCCGGCGACACAGAAGGTCCCCGCCGATCAGCAGCGAAGCGCTCTCAAGGCGCTGCTGGCGACCATCCGTCCCGACGCACTGGCGATCCCCGAACGGCTGCTGGCGATCTTCCCGCCCCGCCCCATCGGTTACGGCCGGACCCGCGAGACGTTCCCGTCGCGGTCGGGGCTCACTTTCGATCCGCTGTCGGCGGCGGAATCGGCGGCCGAAATCACCGTCTCCATGATTCTGAACGCGCAGCGTGCGGTGCGGTTGATCGAGTATCACGCGCGGGACAACGCTTCGCCGGGGCTGGCCGAGGTGATCGACGAGCTGCTGAGGGCCTCCTGGTATGGGACCAGCGGGAATGCCTATGAATCGGAGATTCGCAGGACGGTAGACCAGGTGGTGCTGTATCACCTGATGCAACTGGCCGCCGATGAGGGCGCCAGCGCGCAGGCTCGGGCCATGGCGGCCTTCAAGCTGCGGGAATTGAAGGGATGGCTGGGACAGCATGCGTGGAACGGCGATAGTGAGAAAGCCCACGCCGCGTTCGCGGTGGCGCAGATCGAACGGTTTGAGCGCGATCCGAAGTCGATTCCGGTGGCGAAGCCTGCCGATCCTCCTCCGGGGCAGCCGATCGGGGACTGGTAGCCTACCCACCCGAAACAGGACAAAATACCGGGCGGAGGGGATGCCGGACGCCCGACCCTTCGAACGAAACTGAGATTTGGAGGTTCCGAATCTCGTGAAATTGACTCGCACACTCGCTATCACCGCCCTCGCCGTTGTATCGATCTGCGGCGTGGCTTGTAAGAAGAAAGCGGCTTCCGCAACGCCGCCCGCTCCTGCTCCCGTAGTTGCCGCCGCACCCGCGCCCGCGCCTGCGGCGACCCCGGCTCCGGCTTCCCAGGCGAAGCAGACCGTCGCCGAGACGCCACGCTCGCGCTATCCCGATTCTGCCACCGTCAAGCGGATCGAGGACCTGCTGGCACGCATCCAGGACGCCTATTTCGACTATGACAAGCACCTGCTCCGCAAAGATGCCCAAACCACGCTGGCCGACGATTCCAAGACGCTGAGCGACATCCTGAAGCAATATCCGGATTACAAGTTGACCGTCGAGGGCCACTGCGACGAGCGAGGCTCCGCCGAGTACAACATGGCCCTGGGCGACGCCCGGTCAAAGGTTGCGAAGGAGTATCTGGTATCGCTCGGCCTCCCGGGCGATCAGTTGCAGACCGTCAGCTATGGAAAAGAGCGTCCGGTTTGCACCGATGCGAATGAGGCATGCTACCAGAAGAACCGGCGCGCGCACATCGTGGCCAAAGCTCTGTAAGATCCACTCGGTCTCAGCGGCGCATTTGACCCTTCCGCGCCGCACCTCGACAGCCGCGGTTTTTGTATCCACGCCCGCGGCTGTCGGGGCCTTTTCCTATAACACGCGAAACGCAGCCGTCTGCTGCGCCGTTGTGTTCCTTCGATTGTCCTTCACCACCGCCTCCACGCTGTAGTCCCCCGCAGCCAACTCGTTCAGGCCGAACTGGATCAGGCACAAGAGCTTGCCTTCGAACTTGGCCGAACTGAACAGGCTGGGGGCGGGCAGTTCGCGGATTACCTTGCCACCGTTCTTCAGAGTCAAACGAATGTCGATATCCGAGGCCGGTTGCGAGAGCGAGATTCCCTCCACACCGAAGTAGAGCGTCAGCGTGCTGGTCCGGGTGAACTCGTTCCGCGGCGGCAGTGCGAACTGCGCGCGTTCTACCCGCAAGGCTTCGAGCGCGGCGTGCTCACCCGCGGCGGGAGTTTCGAGCGGCCCTACCGATTCCGTGAGCAGCAGTGTGGTGGTCCGGACTCCGTCGATGGCCGCGATCGGGGCATGGTATGTCGCCATCGCGGTAGCGCCGCCAGAATATTGGAGGACAGCTTGCACATCAACCGGTTCCAGCCGGGGAAGCGTGAGGCCGGAGAACACGCGGACGCCTGCGCTCTGGAACTGAGCGGCCTGCTCCTTAGCGATTCGCAGACGGATGGATTGCTGAGTTACATCGAGCAGGTTACCTTGTTTGTCCCGGGCGGTTAGCACCAGGGTCACATCCGAGAAATAGGTTTTGTCCGACTTAGTCAGACTCGATAACTCGCCGGGGAGCCAGATACTGATGGGAAGCGCAATATCGCCTCCTGGTCCGAATAGCAGCGCACCGTTCAATTTCGGAGCGAATCTGGGCCGCAGCGTACCATTCGAGGCCATAGCCAGTAATTGAGCCGCGGCGGGGGTTACTTTCACTTCCTCGCCGGGAGGAATCGCCCAGAAGCCCTTCCTGTGTCGTACGCGATAGCCTTTTCGCGAGACGGCCACCTGGATCTTGCGGAACGATCCATCGTACCGATCTCCAAGCGGCTGGTACACCAGCGTGTAGGTGTCGCGAAGATCGCGGTCGATCTGTTCGAGTGCGGGCAGAATCCGGTTCTGGTCTTTGACGAAGAGTCCGCCGGTCTGCGTGGCTATCGCGGAGAGATCGTCGCGATCGGCGTCCAGCCCGAGGTGTTTGGCCCAGTCGAACTTGCTGGCGCCGCCGTGGACGTCACCGGGCGCCATCTGCGCCACTTGGGTCATCTGCTCGTTCACAGAATCCGGCGCATTCCTACGCGTGCGGCCCACGTTATTGTTCCGGCTGGGAGTCACATTATTCGTCGATTGATCGGCGCTGAAGAGAGTCGAGGGGCCCTGGGCGGATAGTCCGGATGGATCCACCACGTGCATGGTCACATTGGCCCGGTTGGCCGAATCGATCACGGCCGACAGGGAGATGGCGGCCTCTTCGGCGTGCGGAAATCCTTCGGAGAACAGGATCAGGGTCTTGCGTCCGGGCAATGGCGCGCAGGCTTGCGCAATGGCCCGCAGCGCCACAAACAGGGCCTTGGCCTGAAAGCCGGACTGCATCCACATGGCGTTTTGGACAATCAGCCGTTGGGTCCGGAGCAAATCGGCGAGCGCGGGATTCGATTCCTGGGTCTCCTGTTGGGCGAGGCGCCGGATCTCCTGCTGCGTCTGGGCGCGGCCCTGGGCCGTGGAGATGCCCTTGGCCGTTCCGCTGGCCAAGCCACCGAGACCTTCCAATACGCGTGCCCGATCGGGAGTGAACGGAACGATGGTCTCGAGACCGGCGCCAATCGCGTAGACGGAGATGAAGTCGCCGGAAGCGGTGATCCCCTCCACGTATTCGGTGGCTGCCTGGACGGCCCTCCGCAGCCCCTCGGGTTGAAGGTCGGCGCGATTGAGCACCAGGGTGATAAACCGCGGAGCGAGTTTCAGAGCCGGGGTTTGAACCGGGGCGGCCGGGGTGGCGGACGGCGTGGTCTGGATTATCGCGGGCGGCAGCGCCGAGTTGGAAGGCGCCTCGAATCCAGTGATCTTCTGGGGCTCGTTTTCCTCGAACAGTTGGAAATCGTCGCGAGTGAGGTCGAGGGCCGGCTTCCCCTTGCTGTCGGTCACGACGACATCCACCACCACAGCGTTGGACTGAGCCCGGAATCGCGGTTGTTCGCCCTGCCATGCGCAGGCGAGCGGAACGAATCCGATGATGAGCCACCGGACCGCCCAACGGAACGACGTCACGAAATCAGCGGTCCACGTCGCCGAGCACGAAATCCATACTGCCCATGGCCGCGATGGTGTCGGCGATCAGGCAGCCTTCGATCATCGGCCCGAGACCCTGCAGATTTCCGAAACTGGGGGTCCGCATGTACACCCGGTACGGTCGCGAGGTACCGTTGCTCACAATGTAATAGGCGATCTCGCCGCGCGGCGATTCGATAGCCGTATACACCTCGCCGGTGGGGACACGGTAGCCCTCGGTGACGATCTTGAAGTGGTAGATGAGCGCTTCCATCTGCGTCTTCATCTTCTCGCGATCGGGCAGCAGCATCTTGGGAGCATCGGCCTGCCAGGGACCTTCGGGCATTCCCTCCAGGGCCTGCTTCACGATCTTCTGGCTTTCCCGGAACTCGTCCAGCCGCACGCGGTACCGGGCGTACACATCGTTGGCGGTGTGCGTGCAGACCTTAAAGTCGAACTGTTCGTAGCTCGAATACGGCGTCATCTTGCGGACGTCTAGCGGAACGCCCGCGCCACGGATCATGGGACCGGTGACGCCCAGGTCGAGCATCTCATCGAGGGCGAAGTACCCAACGCCCTGGGTGCGACGAAGCCAGATGGGATTCTTCTCCAGCAGGTCCTCGTACTCGTCCACCTTGCTCGGGAACCCGTTGATGAACTTACCCACCACCTTCTGCCATCCGCGCGGTGGCTCGAGCGCCAACCCGCCGGGACGAATGTAGCTGGTCATCATGCGCTGGCCCGAGAACATCTCCTTGATCCTCAAGATGTCTTCGCGCTCGCGGAAGCAATAGAAGAAGACGCTCATGGCGCCGATGTCGAGCGCGTGCGTCCCCAGCCACACCAGGTGACTTTCGATTCGCTGGAGTTCGGCCAACAGGACGCGCATCCACTGGACTGACGCCGGAATCTCCAGTTGGAGCAGTTTCTCGACAGCCAGAGCGTACACCAGGTTGTTGGACAGGTTCGCCAGGTAGTCGACGCGATCGGTCAACACCACCGCCTGCTGCCAGTTGCGGGTCTCGAACTGCTTCTCGATCCCCGTGTGCAGGTAGCCGATGTCGGGAGCGGCTTTGATGACAGTCTCGCCCTCGAGTTCCAGTACCACACGCAGCACGCCGTGGGTAGAGGGGTGCTGCGGCCCCATATTGAGGACCATGTGCCGAGGACCGCCCGGCACCTCCGGTGGCGCCGCGGGCGCAAGCATGGATGCAACGTGATCGTCGAGTGCCTTCATGACCTACTCGTTCTGGTAGCTGTACTTATAGCCATGGACCGGATAATCCTTGCGCAGCGGGTGCCCTTCCCAATCCTCCGGCATCAGGATCCGCTTCAAGTTCGGATGGTTGCGGAAGCCAATGCCGAACAGATCGAACACCTCGCGTTCGTACCAGTTCGCGCCGCGCCATACGGGTGTGACGGAATCGATCTCGGCGGGGTCGCCTAACCGGCTTTTCAGCCGCACGCGGGCATTCCGCTCGATGGACTGGAGATGGTAGACAACCTCGAAGCGAGGTTCGGCCGGGCTCCAATCCACCGCTGTCAGAGAACTCAGGCGAACGAACTTCTGAACGTCCTTGAGATGACGGCAGGCTTCGAGTATTCGCGCAGGGTCCACGTACAGCGTCAGTTCACCGAGCGCCAGGGCACCTTCCGTAATCGCGCCCGGAATTGCCTCATTCAACTCGCGGGCAACCGGCTGATTGAGAATCTCTTCTGCGACCATTCAGTATTTGACCACCTTGCGGCCGGAATCCGGTTGCGACCAGTCCAGGGCGCCCTTTTTCCATACATAGAAGAAACCGACCAGCACCAGGACGATGAAGATCAGCATTTCCACAAACCCGAACATTTTCAACTGGCGGTAGACCACAGCCCAGGGATAGAGGAAGATGGCTTCGATATCGAACAGGATGAAAACCATCGCCACCAGATAGAACTTCACGCTGAATCGTTCGCGTGCGGATCCGACCGGCACCATGCCCGATTCGTAAGGCGTGTCTTTCTGGGGACTTTTGGCCCGTTTTCCCAGTAGAGCCGAGGCTCCAATCAATCCGGCCGCGATGGCCATGGCAATAATCGCCTGCACCAGAACGGGGAAGTACAGCTCAGTGTAACTGTTTGGCATCGAGTGGCGAGGGCTGGAGTCGCTCAGAGGTCCCTCTAGTCGAATATAATGATGTGCGGAAGACAGTGTCAAACCAGGGTCTTCCGGCGGCGCCCTCCGTCGAGCGCCGGAACATACCGAAATCGATGCCTCCTCCAGAAACAGAAACGATCGAGATTGTCGTGAATGGGAATGTGCAGTCCGTCCCGAGCGGGCTGGATCTCGAGGGTCTCTTGCGGTTACTTGGAGTGGAGCCATCGCGGGTTGCGGTGGAGCGGAACCGGGAAATCGTGCGCAAGCCGGAGTGGAAACGCACCACTATATGTAGGGGCGACGAGATTGAAGTTGTACAGTTTGTAGGTGGCGGCTGACCCTTTCAAATTTCTTACGCCACTTTGAACCAATTCTATTGACTCTCCCCGCAGGTCGGCTACAATTTTGGAAGTTCCTGTTGGGGAGCAATCGCACGAAAACGTGAGCGGCAAATCATGTTCAAAACAAAAAAAAGCCGTCCTGATGTAAGCTTGGGGACACGCACTTATACGAGCAGCGACGTATCCAATATCGCCGGAGTCAGCCTCCGGCAGTTACAGTGGTGGGATGAGCGCAAAGTAGTATCACCCCGCCATGAAGGCCACAAACGCGTTTACAGCCCGGAAGAGGTAATCGAGATTACAGTCATCGCCGAACTTCGCCGTAAGGGTTTTTCGTTGCAGAAGATCCGGCGCGTGCTGCGTTTTCTCCAGCGGGAGATGGGACGACGGCTCTCCGAGGTGATGAAGGGGGAATCGGACCTCCACCTGGTGACCGATGGAAAATCGATCTACCTGGAGGAGCAGAACGAGCGCATCATCGACCTGTTGAAGAATGCCCGCCAGCCCATGTTCCTGGTCTGTGTGACTGACCAGGTAAGGCGTCTGAATGAACCCGCCCGCAAGCCAGCCCGCGCCGCCGAGGCTGCTGCTGCAGGGCGTCGCGTCCGCGTTGGCTGAGGCTGCGCAAGTAAACGAGAATACAAACCGCGAGGGCAACCTCGCGGTTTTCGTGTTTTACGACTCGTCCCGACCCGATTCTGCGCGAAACATTTCGTTTGTTCTTTGTATACATCACGATTTGACGCCAATTGGCCAACAAAGGGATTGCAAATGCGGCCCGGTCTCGGCCAAACTCTAGAAATGGCAGCATCCAAGAAACGCACAACCATTCCCGGCAGCGATCGAAAGCCTTTGGCTGGGGCGACGGTCGTCGGACCGGCAGACCCCTCCGCTCGGGCTGAAGTGACGCTCCGGATCCGTCCCCGGAAGGGGGCAGAAAAGGTCCACGAGCGCACGCTCAAGATGGCGGAGAAGTTGCCGAAGGATCGGAAGTATCTATCCCGCGAGGAGTTTGCGGAGCAGTGCGGCGCCGATCCCGCGGATCTGAAGTCGATCGACGATTTCGCTCGCCAACACAACCTGACGGTGGTCGATACCAACGTCGCCGCCCGCACCGTGCGCCTGAACGGCACCGTGGACGATCTGAACAATGCCTTCGGCACGGACCTTCAAATCTTCAAAGTGGACGATGCCGAGTACCGTGGCCGGACCGGCAAGGTATCGGTACCCGCTTCGGTAACCGAGATCATTCAAGCGGTCCACGGTCTGGACAATCGCAAGATCGCCAAGCCGCACTATCGCGTCCTGGACACGACGGTCGAGGAGGGCTCTTTCGCGGGCCCTGAGAACGCGCCCGACGGCAGTTTCAAGACGCCCGACCTGGCCAAATTATACGGATTCCCGGCTGGCCTCGACGGTAAGGGCCAGTGTGTCGCTGTCATCGAACTGAACGACACGGACAACAGTGGCAAACCCACGGGAACCGGATACACGATGTCCGACCTGAACACCTATTTCAAGAGCGTCGGTCTGGCGACACCCGCGGTGGTCTCAGTGGGGGTGGATGGCGGCGCGAACGTTCCGGGGAAGGATCCCGGAGCGGATGGTGAAGTGGCGCTGGATATCGAGGTGTGCGGCGCGCTGGCTCCTGGCGCGTCAATCGCCGTCTATTTCGGGCCGAACACGACCGCCGGTTTCATCGATGCCATCAACGCCGCGATCCACGACGGTGTTCGCAAGCCGTCTGTGGTTTCCATCAGTTGGGGCAGTCCCGAGGATGGGAATCCGCAGCAATACCTGGACGGGATGGCGCAGGCGTTCCAGGATGCCGCGGTCCTCGGCGTCACCATTTGCTGCGCAGCCGGCGACAATGGCTCGGCGGATATGGACCAGCAGGATTGGGACAAGAAGCCGCATTGTGATTTCCCGGCTTCACTGCCTTATGCGCTGGGTTGCGGCGGTACCAAGCTGATTGGCTCTGGCACTACCATCACGAGTGAAACGGTTTGGAACGAAGGCACCCGGGGCGGAGCAACGGGAGGCGGCGTGAGCGATCTCTTCCCGCTGCCCACCTACCAGGCGAATGCCAAGGTTCCCACGACTTCCAAGAAGTACAAGGGCCGTGGCGTGCCGGACGTGGCGGCTGTTGCAGATCCGTACACGGGGTATCAGGTGTTCGTCGGCGGCAAAGCGGCGGTTTATGGAGGCACCAGCGCGGTGGCGCCCTTGTGGGCCGGGTTGATCGCGGTGATGAACCAGCGGCTGGCTTCCAAGAAGAGCAAACCTGTCGGGTTCCTGAATCCGTTTATCTACAAGCAACCGGCTAGCTCCGGCATCACGCGCGACATTACCTCGGGCAATAACGACATCTACGGCACGCTGAAGGGCACTTACAAAGCCGGGACGGGTTGGGATGCCTGCACGGGGTTGGGCTCGCCGAACGGTGCGAAACTGCTGAAGGCTCTCGGGGGCTGAGGCTCGTTTCGCGATTGTACAGCGGGGCGTCCTCCTGGCCGCGAGAGAAGGGGGCGCTCCGGGAAGTAGGGTGCCCACAGCAGCACGACTAGGAGGACCAGGCCAAACTCGATTGGCTGCGCGGCGCCGCCAAGGAAGCCATCGATCAGGCATCGAATTCGAAGCCGTCCAAGACTTAGCGTCCGGTGTATATAAGATTGGATAGGAGGTTCCGCCAAACTGACGGCCGAGTGTACACGGGGTTAAGAACGCGGTCTCCGATGCCGGGAACAGATTCGGGCACTATGCTCAGTTTGGGTAGCGCGAGTCCGAAGGGTTCTGATCTACTGCGCAATTCCACTCGGTAGGATTCACTCTCTCGGATTTAGCAATTCCTGGAAAGGCGGATAGCCGCGCAGGGCCTCCAAATCCTGTTCGTGACGAAACACGAACCGGTATCCGCGCGGGTCCGGCGTGAAGCCTTCTGCGATAGCGCGGCGCAAGAGCCTGACAGCGCCTTCCCGGTCACCGAGTAGCGAGGCGATTCGGGCCCGCTGAAAGTACGGTTCCCCGAACAGATAGGGCCGGTCGATCCTCTGGAGATCCTCCGCAATCCGATCCGCCGTCCGGCGATCGCCCCGGTGCACGGCGAGGGTTCCCAGGGCGCCTCGATAGTAGAGGTTGTCGGGATGTGCTGCGGAGAGCGCGCTGAAGCTCTCCCAGGCTTTTTCCCAAAGCTCCTGATAGGAGAGTGCAACACCGAGAAAGAAAAAGGAACACTCCGGTCCCGCGGGCCGGCTGTTGAACCACTCCACTGCCCGCCCGGCCATCGCTATTGACGCTTCACGGTAGCCATGCGCGCGCAGTTCGATGGCCGCGTTCGCTGTGACAGTTCCGGGCGAGCATTGCCCCCAACTCGCCGGCATGGCCAGGGTCTGTTGGACGACTTTCTCCATCTCATCCAGTTCGCCCAGGGCAATGAGCGCTCCCACCTCCATGTCGCGGACATTCAGCAGGTTCGGGTACACGGATTGGCCCCGCCGCGTTTCGGCGAGTTCCTGCTGATGTTCCCCCAATTCGTGGAGAGCCGTTGTCAATTCCAAGAAATACAGGGAACCAAAGGGAGCGCTCGGTTTCACCATCAAATCCCAACGGACGGGAGCCCGCAATGCCTCGATCGCTTCTCGGAGGTGGTTGGAGTCGATGGCCCAGCCAGCCTGCACGAATCTCTCGCCAGGGCTGCCTGGTGCAAGCCGCACCACGTCGCGTTGGGCGATGAGGGCGTCCTCGTAGTGGCCGGACAGATTCGCCCGGAAAAAGTCCAGCCGCCGCCGGTTAATCGGCGTCAATCGGCCTCGACGCTGTTCGAGAATCCCGAGCTGTTTGGCGGCTTCCGCGAACTGGCCCATATTGGACTGCGCCCCGATGAGCCATACCCGGGGCTCCGTGAATTCGGGGTCGAGTTCCAGCGCGCGAACAAAATACGGGACAGCGGAGGCGTTGTCGTTATAGAAGATGTCCAACGCGGTCAGAAATTCTCGATAAGCCTCGATGCTTGGCGGCTTGGACTCATGGCTCAGGAAGTCGAATTCCTGACTCAGGTACCGGGCGGCCACTGCGTTCACGACGCTCCGCCGCAGTGCTTCCAGAGGCTCCAGGGGCCGATCCAGCGCTCCGGTTACGGGTTCCACCGCGTACAGCAATCTGCCGGACGCAATATCGGTGATCGAGGCATGGATCCGGAGGCTATGGTCGCGATTGTAGTAGGCGCCGGACACAACCAGGGACGCTCCCGTGGCACGGGCCAGTGCCCGCACCGGATCCTGAGAGGTCCGGGCCCCGGCCGCCGCCAGTTCGAGAACGGTCGCGGTGGGAGTCACCGCAACGCTCCCGATTCGGGAGAGTCCTTCGCTGATCCAGTCGGCAGCGATCCTTCCGAGAAGGTCGAGGGACGGTTCGCCGGTCCGGTTTTCGAAGATCGCGACGACGATACGGGGACGCTCGGTACCCACGCTCGTTCGGACGGCGCTCGCGCGCCACAGCCACAGCCACACCGCAAGCGCGCTTACGACGAACAGGGTGGCGGTCGCGGCGACGGCTGGCCGGCGCCACAGCGACTGCTTGCGCGCGGTGTCAAGTTGAGATGCCGCGCTCGGTGTGAAGTTCAGCGGAGCCATGAACCGGTAACCGCGGCCCGGAACCGTTTCGATGAACCGGGGGTTTTCTGCCTGATCTCCGAGCGCCTGCCGGAGCCTGGTGACCGCCGCGTTGATGCTGTGATCGAATTCGACAAACGTGTCGGTCGGCCACAAGCTCCGCTTGATCTCCTCACGGGTCACCAACTCGCCGCGGCGGTCCACCAGCATCTCGAGAATGCGAAAGGATTGATCGCGCAGCGGGATCCGAACCCCATGTTTGCGCAACTCTCCGGTTCGCGCGTCCAATTCGAACACGCCAAATCGGATGGGATACGATGCTGGCGCCTCGCGAAGCACCCGCTGCCCTCCGGCAGGAAGTTTAACACGTCCAGATCTGAAACCCAATAATCGGCTAGGGGACGTTCCATCGCTTGATACGGCCATTAAAGCGACCTGTAATGTGTGACTTGCGCGGTGTCCTGAAATTAGCCGCCGGTGCATTGCCTGGATGCCCGCTTCTGATCGATCCTGACGCAAGCCAGCCCGCAAGCAACGCGCGGCGCTGGCGGAGGAACAAATGAAACGATATCCGGCAATGTTTTTACTCGTCTGCTCGGGTCTGATCTCGACAGGACTGGGGCAGACGCCAGGACACCCGCTCGTCCCGAAGCACAAACAGGTCCCACTCGGTGCTGAGGCAGCGCAGTCCCGGACACGGGGCCGAACCGAGGCCCGGTATCCGGACGTGCTTGCTCCGAAGATCGCGCGCGCGGTCCCCTGTCCGCCAGAAGCTGAGGGTGCCGTGTGCGGCACCGTGGACGTGCCGCTCGACCGCGAGCACCCCGACACCCGAGTGATTCCGATCTACTGTGAGCTGTACGGGCACACGGGTGCCGGACCGGCGGAAAGTGTGATCCTGGTGAACTTCGGCGGCCCGGGTCTTGCGACGTCAGGACTACGGAGTATGGCGCTGAACCTGTTCGGGCCGAATCTCGACAAACACGATCTGTTATTGATTGACGATCGGGGACGCGGACTGTCTGGCGCCATTGACTGCCCGGGATTGCAGCACGGCATTGGGCCGTTCGATAACGAAGTGGCCACGTGCGCCGCCCAACTCGGTCCGGCGGCAAGCCGGTACGGAACAGGCGATATCGCTCAAGACACCGAGACCATCCGCTTGGCGCTCGGATATGACAAGGTGGACTACTTCGGGTGGTCGTACGGAGGGGCGGACGTAGCAGCATATGCGGCGCGTTACGGAGCGCACTTGCGCTCGATTGTCCTCGATTCTCCAGTGGGGCCTCAGTTGCTACAGCCATTCGCAGCCGAGCGATTCCTGACCCACGCCAAGCTGCGCATGGTGCGCCTTGGATGCCTGGCATCGCCCACTTGTGCGGCGGATCACCCGTTTCCCGACTTCGAGCTGGCCGAGTTAATCTGGACTCTCCGTTTCCGCCCTGTTGAGGGTGATGCTCCGGATGCGGCGGGTAATATCACCCATGTGCGGCTCGACGATCAAGGCCTGCTCGACAACGTACTTTGGAACGATTTTGCGTTATCCTTCGGCGGCAGAGGCAATTTTGTCTGGTCCGGAGAGGTTCTGGCCGCGGCCTCGGCACTGTGGCAGGGCGATTCAACACCCTTGCTGCGACTCGCCGCGGAGGGTTACTCCCCGGCGGAAAGTGACTGGGGCGATCCCGCGTTTCTTTCACATGGCGCCAATATTGCGACGTCGTGCGCGGACTTCTCGCAGGTGTGGGACTGGCGCGCGCCGCCGTCGGAGAGGTTGAAACAGTACGAGGCGGCAGTAGCGGCTCTCCCAAACGACTACTTCGATCCGTTCTCAAAGGCAGTTACTGGTAGTCTGCCGACCAGTTGGGCCAGACCGTGCATCTATTGGGAATCGCCCACCCCTTCTTCGCCCGTCACCCCTGCCGGCGCGATCTACCCTGGCGTTCCCACTCTGGTGCTATCGGGAGACATGGATTCCCGCACGCCGCTAGAACTGGCCGAGCAGGTGGCGTCGCTGTTCCCGGCGAGCAAACTCGTCCGCGTGGCGGAGTCGGGCCATGTGACGGTCTTGTGGACGCAGTGCGCCGCGAAACTCGCTTCCCAATTCGTTGAGAACCTCGATCCCGGCGACACGAGTTGCTCGCAAACACCGGAGACCGTGTGGCCAGCCGTTGGTCGATTTCCGCGCCTGGCGGCGCATGCGCATCCGGCCAGGATCGATCCGGCCAGTCAAAACGCGGCGGGCATCGACGAGCGCCGCGTAGTAACCGCCGCGGTCGCCGCTGCTACTGACGCGCTCCAGCGGAGTACGTTCTTCACGGGTGGAGGAGTGGGGCTTCGGGGCGGCTCTTTCCAGACCGACTATAGTGACGGGACAATCTGGCGAACAACACTGACAGACTGTGCCTTCGTCGAGGATGTGAAGGTGAGCGGCCAGATCAACTGGGTACCGTCAGGCGCCGTCACTGCCGACCTTGACGTGGCCGGTTCGGGAACCAAAGGCGGCCACCTCCACGTCGAAGGCACGTGGCAGGCTCCAGGTCCGGTTGGAGTGTTGAAGGTTACGGGTACTTTGGGTGGATCTCGGGTTGCGGTGGTGGTCCCTGCTGCGTAGCGGCGCGGAACATGAGCAGGTCTGTCTGCAGACACTGAGTCGGCCGGCCCATTCTCATACGGTACGAGGCACCGGTTTGGTGGCTGGGATTGGCGTCGGCGGGATGGGACAGTCGGTCATTCAGACGTGGGCCAGATGCGGTTTTGGAGGAATCGTCCTCTTTGTACCTGAGCAACTCATGTTTTCGGGAATCCGGCGCGATACCTCCCCAGTTCGAGCGCCTGCAACAGAGTTCCAAGGTACATATTGAAATCGGCGTCTTTCAGGAATTCGACCGCATCTTTGTGCGCTTTTAGCTCCCATGTTCCCCATTGAACCGAAATTGGGTGGACATGAACGCCGTGGATTCCATGGCTTGGAGATCCCGCGCCAACGCGAAAAAGTTCGCCGTTCCCGTGAGGATCAAGTACGGTGATCTCGGCCTTGAAGTGGTTCAAGGCGGCTTGAATGATTCGTTCACCGGCCTGGCGGGGCGGCAGACCTTTGCCGGCGTCCCTGAACTGCCTGAGTGTTTCTCGAGGTACGGGCTGACTGAGAGCCATGGCATTTGGGAGGATAAGGCTTATCTGTCTGCGCTGTCAACCCAGTTACTGAAACAAACTCAACGCGATTAACCGTGCGAGTCGGGATTTCGCATCAGGGCTTCGCAGTTCCGCTAGCGGCAACACAGTCTCGGAGCAAGTTCTTCTGCTTGCTGGTGCGACGCTCGAGTGGAGGGACGTGGTGCAAGTGCCGCAAATCTGAGAGGCGACCCGCTTGTTCTGACACCAACAATAGCCTATTCTGTTGCAAGCACCGATTTTTGGGGGAGAAAAGCTATGACATTCCGTCAATTTGCGTGTCTTTTACTGCCCATCTCGTATATCGCGTTCGCAGCCGAGCCCACCGGAACCATCACTGGTACCGTCACCGACCCGAGCGGCGCCGCTATCGTGGGGGCTAAACTAACCGTTACCAATGCCGGCACCGGCCTCGTCCGCGAGACCTCGAGTGCAGCCGACGGCGGCTACGTATTCCCGTTGCTGCCGGGTGGCACCTACAACGTCAACGTGGAATCCACAGGCTTTCGCCGCTTCGAACAGCGCGGAATCACCGTCAAAGCCGACTCTAGCTCCAGCGTTCCCGTCACGCTGCAAATCGGCTCGTTAACCGACACGGTCACCGTGGAGGCCAATGCCGAAATGATTGAAACGCGGTCCGGCGCCCTGAGCCAGACCATCAATCAACAGCGAATCATAGAGCTGCCGCTCAACGGACGCAATGCGGCCGCGCTGGTTCAGCTGGCGCCGGGCACTGCCGACCTGAACGCGGGAAACAGCCGCGGCAGCGGCGACACCCAGCAAGGCGCCACTTATCCGGGCGCGCAGTCCATCACCTCGAACGGCGCTCGCGCCGACGGCGTGAATTACCAGCTTGACGGCGGCAGCAACATCGATCACTACACCAACGTCAACAATCCGTTCCCCAACCCGGACGCGCTCGAAGAGTTCAGCGTCCAGACCAACAACTACAGTGCCGAGCAGGGACGCGCCTCGGGCGCGGTGGTCAATGTCGTTACCAAGTCCGGCACGAACTCGCTGCATGGCGACGTGTTCGAATTCCTCCGCAACGGCGCCATGAACGCGCGCAACTTCTTCGCCCCCACTGCCGACAAGCTCAAGCGCAACCAGTTCGGCGGCAGCATGGGCGGTCCCATCAAGAAGGACAAGCTGTTCTTCTTCGGGACGTACCAGGGCACCTGGATCCGCAACATCTCCACCGGCAACACCGCTTTCGTACTCACACCGGAGCAGCGTTCCGGAAACTTCTCCGGGCTGAGCCGGCAGTTGGTGGACCCCACCACCAAGACGCCATTTCCGGGGAACATCATTCCAGCCAACCGCATCAATCCGATCACAGCAAAACTGATGCCGCTGATCCCGGTATCCAATTCCCCCGACGGGTTCATCGTCTACGACCTCCACGTTCCGGACCATGAGAACCAGTTCATGGGCCGGGTGGATTACAATCTGGCGAAGCAGCGCTTGTACGGCCGCTACTTCTATTCGAAATACATCAGGGATCCGGTGGCCGGAGAGCAGGACCTGGTGCAAGCGCGCGGGGGCACCACCTGGTTCAACCAGAGCGCATCAGTTGGCCACACATACAACTTTACGCCCGGCCTGCTGAATAGCTTCGTGTTGTCCTACAACCGCGACGTCGGAACTACAGTGTCCAGCGCGCCTTTCACCTGGCCCAGCATCGGCATGCCGATCGCGGTGGCTCCACGACCTGGCGGAACTGAATGTCTCGGTCTCGGGCTACTTCACCATCAACACCAGCAAACCCGGCGAGTTCGGCCGGCACAACTATCACGTCGCCGACACCATCCACTGGATCCGGGGTTCACACGACGTGGCGGCCGGCGGCGACCTGCTGAAGATGAATGTGGACCTCGCGAACTCTTACCGCCAGAGCGGGCAGTTCCGGTTCCGCACCACGGGCTATAGCGGCGACCCGCGTTCGGACTTTTTCCTGGGCACTGTAGAACGCTTCATCCAGGGCGGCGGTGAATATGCCGCGCGGAGAGGCATCCTGGGCAGTCTGTTCATCCAGGACAGCTGGCGTGTCAGCCGCTCGCTGGTAGTGAACCTGGGGTTGCGGTGGGATCCCTTCGTGCCTTACAGTGACGAACTCGGCCGCACCGAGTGCTACATCCCAGGATTGAAATCTCAGCGGTTCCCCAATTCGCCCACAGGGTATCTCTTCGCCGGTGACCAGAACTGCCCCGATGGCGGCAGTAAATCCTCCTGGATGGATCTGGGTCCGCGCTTGGGTTTTGCCTATAAGGTGGGCGGAGCGGGCCGCACCATCATCCGTGGCGGCTACGGCATCTTCTACCAGCCTCCCGTTCGTGGAGGCCTACAACAATATGGTGGACAGCGCTCCGTTCAGCCCGCAGATATTCCAATATGGCGTCAACTTCGCTAATCCTTACGCCGCGGTTCCCAATCCGTTCCCGGCCCAGTTCGCTCCTTTCGTGCCGGCCTCCAACGTGGCCTTCCAAACCCCTATGCTGGGGGTCTCTTACGCCCAGGACTGGAGCCCGGCGCAGCAGCAGAGCTGGAATCTCACGGTAGAGCACCAGCTGAAGAAAGACGTGCTGGCGCGGGTAGCGTACGTGGGCTCCAAGGGCACTCACCTGGGGTACAACAACGACGTCAATGCCGCGCGGGTGTTCCCGGGAGGCAGCGAGCTTGACCCGCAAACACGCCGCCCCAATCAGGACTTCAATCAACTCACGCAGAACATCTCCGGCGGAAACTCGATCTACAATTCACTCCAACTGTCGATGGAAAAGCGCTTCTCCCAAGGTTTCAGCATCGGCGCCAACTACACCTGGGCGCGCAGCATCGACGAGGTGTCGTACCTCACGGACCTGGATGGCATCAACGTCATTAACCCCTTCAACGTCCGCGCCTACCGCGGGGTGTCCGATTTCAACGTGCCGCACCGGTTTGTAATGAACTGGGTGTGGCAGTTGCCCTCGCCTGAGGAGGGCTGGAAGAAGGCGGTATTCGGCGGTTGGCAGAGCACGGGTATCTGGAACTGGCAGAGCGGCTTCCCGCTGAACATCGTCTCCGGCGACGACAACTCCGGCACCACCATCGGCAACGACCAGGCCGATGTCGTTTCCGCCCCGCATTACACGAACGGCTCGCGAGGAGACCGGGTCGCCCAATGGTTCACCACCTCGTCGTTCACCAGCAACCGAGCCCGATACGTTCGGCAACGCCGGGCGCAACATCTTGGTCGGACCCGGAACTGTCAATTTCGATCTGTCGGCTACCAAGAACTTTCATATCAACGAACGATGGAGACTGCAATATCGCGCGGAGTTCTTTAACGCTTTCAATCATCCGCTGTTGAATAACCCGGATACCACCGTTGCCGATTCCGGTTTCGGCCGTATCACCGGAGCGCGTGACCCGCGCATCATCCAGATGGCTCTGAAGCTGTACTGGTAGCATTGGCCGCCCAAGGGCCGGCAGGTATTCAGCCTGCCGGCCTGATTATCCTATTTGAACTATGCGCCTGACAATTTTCGTGTTGCTCGCAATTACGGCGGCCTGCTGCGCGGGCAATCCTCTGCCCAGGAGGTCGGCCGCGCTCTCAGCCACCCGATTCTATCGTCCGACGTCGTCGAATTCCAGATCAGAAAATACCTTTCAACTCGCGTCACGACGCCGGCGCTGCCTGCGACGGCTGGCGAATGGACCGCCGAAGCAAAGCGGCTTCGATCCCATCTGTTGAACGATGTCGTCTTTCACGGGTGGCCGGCGGACGTCGTTTCAGCGCCCTTGAAGGTCGAAGACTCTGGGATTCATCGAGACGGGCAAGGACTATCGTATGCGCAAGATCCGCTACGAGATCATCCCCGGATTTTGGACCACCGCCATTTCCTACGAGCCTGTATCCTTGAGCGGCAAGGTCCCGGCGGTGCTGAACCTCCACGGCCACGGAAATCCAGGCAAAGCTTTCGAGTTCAAGCAGAAACGATGCATCAACCAGGCGCTTCGCGGCATGATTGCGTTGAGCCCGGAATGGTTAGGATTCGGGGAGCTGTCCCAGGAAACCAATCACCACGACTACGGAGCCCATCTGGAACTGGCGGGCTTGAATGCCGGCGGCCTGTTCTACCTGGCCATGCGAAAGGGCCTCGATTACCTGTACCAGCACCCGAACGTCGATCGCAGCCGGATCGCGGTGACGGGCCTGTCGGGCGGAGGCTGGCAAACCATCGCATTGAGCGCTCTCGATGAGCGCGTCGCGTTATCGATACCTGTCGCGGGCTACGAACCGCTCGACGTCAACATCGTTCATCCAAACGATACCGCGGAGCCCGAGCAGGAGCCGTCCGATTTCATGGATGGACAAGACTACACCCATCTCACGGCGATGCTGGCGCCTAGACCCGCGCTGCTCATTTTCAATGCGGAGGACAACTGCTGCTATCGGGCGCCCATGGTCAAAGACGGACTCTACGATCGCATCAAGCCCTTCTATGCTCTGTACGGAAAGCCCGACTCGTTCGCCTGGCACGAGAACCTGGACCCGGGCACTCACAATTACCAGTTGGATAACCGCGAGCAATCGTACCGATTCCTGGCGAAATACTTTCACCTCGCTGGACCGGATCACGAGATCCCGGTGGATAGTGAAGTCAAGTCGGCGGAAGAACTCACGGTTGGGCTCCCGAAGGACAACCTGACGATTCTGGACGTAGCGCGGCGCTTCGCGAACTCCGTCCGGCGCGAGACGTTGCCGGCGAAAGATGCCAGAGCGAAGCTGACATCCGTTGTCCGGTACAAACCCGCGACGGTGGCCCAGGCCTGGATGGTCGGGAACACAAAAAGCAAAGGCGTGGAGACACACTCGTTCCAACTTCTGTTCGACAACGGGTTGAGCGCGGCGGCCGTGTGGGTAAAGTCGATCGCCGCGCCCGAGAACGCTCCGCTCACCATCGAAATCAACGATGATGGCCGCAAGGCGCTCGGTGGCGATGTGTCCGAGCGAGTGAACCGCGGCGAACAGGTGCTCGCGCTCGATCTGCTCTTCACCGGGGAGAGTAAGCCGGCAAAACCGGCCCCCTTCGCCTGGGCGCTGTTGTTCAGCAGCACCGGCGACCGTCCGCTGGGGCTGGAAGCAGCCCAGTTGATCGGGGCCACGCGCTGGATCAGCCAGAAGTCAGGCCTCTCCAGCGCACGGCTGGAAGCAGTCGGTTTGCGCAGTCAGATTACTGCTCTCGTCTCCGCGGCGATCACGCCCGGGCTCTATAGCGATGTGGCCGTCCGCCAAGGTGTTGCGAGCCTGGGGGCCTTGTTGAGCAAACCAGTGAAATTCCGGGACGCGCCCGATGTCTTCTGCCTCGACCTGTACAAGTACTTCGACCTGGACACCATTGCCCAGCTCGGAGCACCGGCTCGGATCACACAGAAGTACAAGTGAATAACGTCCGCTGCCTCAGACCTTCTCCGGAACGACGAACGGCTTCCGATACTCTCGGCGGAACATCGCGTTGGCCTCGGAGTCGCCGGCGCACGAGTACGTCGCCGCATCGAACTTCAACGACCGGCCCAGGCGATAGGAGATATTCGCCAGGTGCACCAGCGTCGTAGAGATGGCGCCCTCCTCGATCGGTGCATTCAGGTCCTCGTGTTTACGAGACCGGACGGCGTCGATGAAATTCGCCCAGTTGTTGCCGACGTTTTTGCCCGACGGTCCCGGCGTCTGCTCCTTCCCGAGATAGCTCTCGTACCTGCCGTGGTCCTCGTCCCAGAGAGCGAGATATCCCTTGGAACCATAGAAGATCACGCCGACGGTGTTTGGCGCCCGTCCGCCGTCGCCGATCCCGGCCTCGTGATTCGTGATCCAGTGGCGTACCTCGAATACCATCATCTTTTTCTTGCCGCCGCTATCGAACTCGTACTCGGCGGTCAGCGTGTTGGGCGTCTCCTGATCGTCATCGAACATGAAATGCCCTCCGATTGCGTTAACCTTCGTCGGGTACGTGACTCCGAGCCCCCAGCGCGCCGCATCCACCTGATGAATCCCCTGGTTCCCGATATCGCCATTGCCGTAATCCCAGAACCAATGCCAGTTGTAGTGGAACCGGTTCTTGGTGAATGCATGCAGCGGCGCTGGCCCGAGCCACAGGTCGTAGTGGACGCCGGGAGGCACGGGTTCGGGCTGCGCACGGCCGATGGTGTCCCGCCATTTGAAACAAAGCCCGCGGGCCATGTAGACGTCGCCGATCAGGCCCTCTCGCATCTTCTGAATCGCTTCGCGAGCGATGTTGGACCGGCAATTCGTTCCGTGCTGCACCAGCCGGTTGTACTTCTTCGCCGCGGCGACGATCTGCTTCGCCTCGAACATGTCGTGTGAGCACGGCTTCTCGACATACACGTCCTTGCCTGCCTGGCAGGCCCAAACCGTTTGCAGCGTGTGGTTGTGGTTCGGAGTGGCGATCGAGATCGCGTCGATACTCTTGTCTTCCAGCAGTTTTCGTATGTCGGTGAAGGCAGCGGGCCGTTTCTTGCCCATCTTCTCCACCATGTCGAGTCGTGAGTTCAATACCGATTCGTCGATATCGCAAAGAGCCGCGATCTCGACGTTCTGCATTTGGGAATATCGGGTGATGTGGGTCCGCCCCTGGCCCCGCACACCAACGCAAGCCACCCTTACGGTGTCGTTAGCGCTCGCAAGGCTTCTCGCGGACGTGGCCGCGGTTGCCATCGAGCCCATAAGGAAGTGCCTTCGGTTCATCGTGCCTCCTCATTTCAGATTAATCGCTCTTCGCGATCAAGGGGGCGACTGGGATCGGGAAGTTGATTAGGCTCGAACGTGTAAACCTTGGATGCCGAAGGTGTGTTGCGGGGCTACCATTATTTACCGTCGCGGCTCGGCACACAAAAACAAACCGCCGGGAAGGTCATTCCCGGCGGTCCGTGTTTGTTGATCAGGTGTCGAAATCAGTCGCCGTAGGAGCCGACTTCTTCGCGGGTCTCTTCCACTGCCGGTTTGGCCGGCGCGGCGGGAGCGATGCTGCCGATTTGCACCAAACCCTGGCCCGGCTCTTCCTTCAGCACGTGCTGGCGATATAGAGCGGCCATCCGCTCGTTCTCTTTGTCGCGCAGCTTCTGGTCGCGAGCGCGGGTCTTTTCTTCGCGGGCGGTCTTGGCGATACCGGCTTCGTCCAGGTCGCGCTGCCGCTTGCGGTTCACGTCCTCGGCGCGCAGCACCATCGAGTGGTCCTTACTGGGCAGAGCCACCGATTTGTTGCCGGCGATGATTTCGTGCCGGCCGTACTCTTCGTACCACTTGGTCAGCGTGGCCGTCATATGCATCTTTTCGATGATGTTGCGCCAGCCGACGCCCGTATTGTACGCGCAGAACGAAATCTCGCCTTCCTGGGTCGCGTACGGGATGATGCACTGCTCAGTGCGGCGGAAATCGTAGTTGAAGAGATCCTGGAACCACATTCCGGCGACGAACAGGAAGTTCCAACGGTCGTTCCGGCGCTGGGTGATGTCGTCCATCGTGCGGTCGCCGGAGACTTTGCCGTACCCGCCGGTCTGGGCCTTCTTCGACATGCCGAAGCACTTGTCGAACTTGGCCATGAGATCCGTCAGTTTGAAGTGGGTCGGAGCATTGAAGGAGTTGTAGTTCCGAAGCAGTGAGAGCGTCACGCCGAAGATGGATATATTCCGGCTGCGGGCGCCGTCGTTGATCTTCGCGATGTCCTTGGCCAGTTGGCCTGCATTCAGGAACTTTGGAACCGGGACGGCTTCCTTGGTTTCCTTGTCGCACATCACGGCCAGGCCGATGCCGCAGTTCGGATGGCAGCCGCAACTCAACTGACCCCAATCGGCGGCCGGTCCGTGCACGAGATCGGCGAAGTCGCTGAACGTCGCCATGAACGAAATCGGGAACCAGTCGCGGGTCGGCTCGCCCAGCCCGACCTGGTTCTTCACATCGTGCGCCAGGTGGGACAGCGTGTAGCGCTGCGCCTGACGGCGTTCGTCGGTAACGGCTTCGTCGCGGCCGGTAAAGGAGACTGGCTGGAAGCTGAGGAACGGAATCTTCTTCGGATTGTCGAGCGCGAAGCGGACCACCGCTCCCACCTGCTCGTTGTTAATGCCGTTGATGATGGTGATGACCGGGACGATGTCCACGCCCGCCTTCCACAGGTTCTCGATGGCGCGCATCTTCACGTCGAAGAGATTGCCTACGGCGCGGTGTGAGTTGGCTTCGTTGCCGATCCCGTCGAACTGGAGGTATGCGTAGCGCAGACCCGCCTCGGCGGCCTGCTTGCAGAACTCGGGGCTCTTGGCGAATTCGATACCGTTGGTGGCCGCCTGCACGCTGTTGTAGCCGATCTTGCGGCAGTAGCGGACCGCGTCCAGGAAGTACGGTGACAGAGTGGGCTCGCCGCCTGAGAACTGTACCGACATCTGGCGCCGCGGCTTGATCGACATGGCGTTGTCGAGCAGCGTCTTGATATCTTCCCACGTCAGCTCATGCACGAACCCGACCTGGTTGGCATCCATGAAGCACGGGTCGCACATCATGTTGCAGCGATTGGTAAGGTCGATGGTGAGCACCGAACCGCGGCCGTGCGTCACTGTGCTCGAACCGTGGTGGTGCAGGTGCTCGTCGTTGTGAGCACGGATGTCGCGGCCGGGAAACGACTCTTCCAGGTGCTTGTAGAACGCCGGATCCATCGACATCAGGTCTTCAAAGTGCCCGTGCTTCGGGCAATCCTTAACCATCAGGATCTTGCCGTCGCGCTCGATGATCTCGGCCTTGATCTCGCCCACCTTCTCGTTCATCAGGATCTCCACCGGCAGTTTCCCGTCGAGGATCTGCTGGCGGATCTCAGGAACGCACTTGGGACAGAGAGAATCGGTCTGGCGCGGCCAACCCAATGGCGGCTTCTGCTTCTCCCACGACTTGAGCAGGGGCTTATCCGACCACTTGGGAGTGAAGGACGGATTGGGGTTGATCTGGTTGACCTTGTCGAAGACGAACCATGCCGCATTAGCGGCGTAACTGACTGCTTTTTCAACGTATTTGATCGGCTTATGCATGGTCCTCAAGTAATGTCGCTTACGGAGATGGTCGCCTAACGCGATCTTTATGCAGTATAGGAGTTTCCTGGCAATACCCTCCAGCGGAATCTATTCAAGCGGCGGTTTTGGACGCTGTATGGCGAAATAGCGGATTGAACGGCTTGGCGTTCTGAATACCTTGATAGCAAAGAAGATAGTGGGCAGGACCGGGTCCCCGGGGCCAGCCTTCCGCAGGCCCGCGTAACCAGTTTGTAAACCTCAGGCTTCAACGCCGTCGCAACGGCTCTGGGTGAAACAGACCAGAGCTCGGGGTGGGTGACGCTGCTGGCGCGACACTCCGCTAGTTCGGTTGAGAACGCACGGCTATTCGAAGCATTGAACCAGCGCGAGCAGCGGCCTGCTGGAGCAGGTTGTCCATGGTCATGTAATCGACCGCGACATCCGGGCGGACCCCGATGCCGTTTTGACGCTCGATGATATCGGATTGACGTCCGCCTATACTTTAATCAAGGTCGATCAAGATTAATGAGTTCACGCACCACCACGGTCAATCGCATACCGATCACCCAAGCCCGCGTCAACCTGGGCGCGGTGGTCAAACGCGTCCACCTGAACGGCGATATTTCATCCTGGAAAAGGACGGCATTCCCGTGGCCGGGATAATGAGTGCGGCCGAGCTGGAGGACTACCTGGAAGTCCAGAACCCCAAGGTTCGAAAAATCATCGCGGAGAGCCATCGGGAATTTGTGGCCGGCAAGAGCCGTCCCGCTGAACAGTTGCTCGGTGAGTTGAAGCGGATGAAGCCCAAGAAGGTAAGCGGCTCCTCCATGCGATGAACGCCTTTGATGTCCGTTCGACGCCGCGCTTTGACCGTCTAATGAAGAAGCTGGCGAGCCAGCACCCGCAAGAGGGTAGCGCTCAACACGGACCCGCACAACCGGACACGCCGCCATCCCATCAAGAAGCTCGAAGGCGTCCCGCCTGGCGAGGGACAATACCGCCTCAAGCTCCGCCGTTGGCGGTTCCGCTACGACATCTGGAGCGACCGCAGGTCGAGCTCAATTTCTGCGGCCTTCGTAGGGAGGACACCTACTGACGCGGGTTGATCTCAAAACGATCGTGGACCCAGCGTGACGATGTCGTCCACTCGCATCGTCTCTTTCACCACGAACGGCTCGCCGTACTTCACGCCGATCTGGTTACCGTAGAAACGCGCGATCGCGGCCAGCCGCTCGCGGATCTCGCCCTGATCCGGAAACAGCCCCGCGCCTTCGTCCTGCGATCCGTACTGCGATCGATAGGCGAACAGCGACTCCATGCGCCGTTCGAACTGCGCCGAGACATCCACCACGAACGACGGTTCCACCTTGGCGTACAAGGACGAGTACAGCACTTTGGTGGGACGGTGCGGTTCGGTCTCCGGGTCGATCTTCTTCAGCCCGGCCAGAAAACACGCCTCATAACCGAGCTCGCCCGCACGGTAGTGATCGGGATGGCGGGCCTCCCAATAGGGCAGGATCACCACCCGTGGCTTCAGCATCCGGATCTGGACGGCCAGCGTCATGCGCGCCGCGATGGAGTTATCCAGCCTCGCGTCGGGGAAGCGCAGGTTTCCCCGCCAGGAAGTCTGCAGGAGCCGGGCGGCGTCCTCCGCTTCGGCCATGCGCGTCTCGGGATTTCCTCGAGTCCCCATGTCGCCGGCGGTCAAATCCAGAATGCCCGTTCGATAGCCCAGTTCCGCCATCCGCAGCAGCGTGCCGCCGCAGGTCTGCTCGACATCGTCGGGATGGGCGGCGATGGCGAGAACGTCCAGTGGTTTCATGTTAATAGTCCCAAGGCGATCGGCGCTGCTCGCGAGTTCCCATCACGCTGATCAACAGCATGCCGACCACGAACCCGCCGACGTGCGCGAACCACGCAATCCCGCCCTGGGAAACCTGCGAGTACCCGATGGACATGAACCCGCTGAAGAACTGGATCACGAACCAGTAAACGAGCAGCAGGACGGCCGGGATTTCGAGCGTGGTGAGAAAGACGAATACCGGCACCAGCGTGATGATGCGGGCGCGCGGGAACTTGATCAGGTACGCGCCCATCACGCCCGCGATGGCTCCGCTTGCGCCCACCGTCGGCACTCGCGAATACGGATTGAAGAAGATGTGGACCAGGGCCGCGGCCAATCCGCACAGGATATAGAACACGAAGAACTTCGCCGAACCGAGAATGTCTTCGACGTTCCTCCCGTAGATCCACAGGAACCACATATTGCCCAGCACGTGCAGCCAGCCGCCGTGCAGGAACATCGATTCGAGCAGCGTCGCCCAGTGGAGCCGGTCCGGAACGATTCCGTGGCGCACGATGAAGACGTTCAGCTGCCAGGGATCGAGCGAAGCCTCATAGAGGAAGATGAGGATGTTCACCGCGATCAGAGGCGATGGTCACCACCGCGGGGGAATAGACGCGTTCAGTCGAGCGGAGCGGGATCATGCGTGTCTGGCGGATTCGTAATCGCGGTGCGAACGGCGTTCGGCGCGTGCGAGCAGAGCCTTGGCCTGATCCACGGTCCCGATGCGGCCGCGGGCGCCCAGAGCCGTGCAGTTCAGTGCCGCCATGGCGTTGGAGAACTCCAGGGTGTCCCGCATGGACATCCCCTGGAGGACAGAATAACAGAAGGCCCCGTGAAACACGTCTCCGGCGCCGGTGGTATCCACACAGTTCACCACAAACGCCGGTGAGTAGAAGTATCCCTCGTCCGTGAGCGCCAGAGCGCCGTGCGCGCCCAGCGTCATCGCGGCGACCCGCATCCGGTATTCGCCGCGCATCATGGCCAGGGCCTTGAAGGGATCCCGCTCGCTGGTCCATTGCACCGGGAATTCGGAACTCGTAACGAGATAGTCGATGTTAGGCAGCACCTTGTCGAAACCGTGATAAATAGTGTCCACATCCACGATTACGGGAATCGAGTGAGCGCGTGCGATCTCGGCCGCACGCCCCACCGCCGCCGTATCCTGTGCGTCGAAGAACAGCATTCGAGAGCCGACGATCTTCTCGGGCGTGATCGACTCGGGCTGGAGGTACAGGCACTCGGAGCGCTGCCATAGGACTGTCCGCTCGCCCGTAGCCTGGTCGATCAGGATATACGCCGTTTGATTGGGGCAATTCACGCGGACTTCGACGTCATCCAGATTAATGCCGAGTCCGTGCAGGCTCTCCAGTTGAATACGGCCGCGTTCGTCATCGCCTACCGTACCCACGTACTTGACGCGGAGCCCAAGCCGGGCGCACGCTACCATCGCGCTGGCCACTTGGCCTCCGGGGCTCAGTATCTCGGCTTCAAACGGCACCTTCCCGGCATACGCGGGAAACTTGGGAAGCAGCAGCAGCGTATCGGTCGCATTTTGACCGATACCCACGATATCGAATTGGGACATAGAAGGAGGGAAAGGACGTCGCGGTTTACCGGCGCGCCGCTTCCACAAACTTCAGGATCTCACGAGCCGTGGCGTCGCTGTCCTTCCACAGGTGGAGCATTTCCGATATATGATTCTCACCCGGGACAAACGCCAGTGTCGATTCGACAAAAGCGTGCCGTAAAGCGCGGTCGAATTCACGCGCCTGGGCAGGAAGCCCGGGATAGTCCCACTGGCAGTAGGTGATCAGGAACGCGGGGGCATCCCAGCGGACGTACTTAAGGGGCGATGCGCTCCAGCGAGCATCATCGGTTGCGCCGAACAGGGGTAGAGTCCTGACATCGTACACGCCGCTGGACGTAATGACGCCCCGCATGGATTTCGAAGTCAGGCCATACTTCGCCAAATACCGGGGATCGAGCGCAAGCAAGGATACCAGGTGCCCACCGGCCGAGTGGCCGGCTGCGTACAACTGGCCCGGATCTCCACCGTAGCCGGCGATATGTTTTACAGTCCACGCGAAAGCCGCCGCGACGTCCTCAATCTGCGCCGGGTGCGGATTAGCTGGCGCGAGCCGGTAGCTGGGAATCACAACGCCGACACCGAGTTTTGCGAAGCGGTTTCCCAATGACGGGTACTGGCTCCGGTCGCCGCTGCGCCAACTTCCACCGTGGACGAAAAACAAAACCGGAAAGTTTGTTCTATCCGTAGGCAGGTACAAATCCAGTTTGTGTTTGGCGGCATCGGCCGGGTTGCCCGGCGTGTACTCGATCCCCTTCACGGATTTGACATTGGGCGCGAGCGTAGAGGGCGGCATCGCCAGTTCGGAAGGGTCGAGCTTGTGGAGGTACAGCGGGTTGGAATAAATCCAGATCCGCTCTTCGCCGGCCACCGGCAGCCACGCCTCCAGCCGGTAGGCGCCTTCTTCCGCCGCCGTGTAGGTCATCTCGGTGGAAGTGGTTTCCGAAACTACCTTGCCTTTGTGAAACAGCTTGAGATGGGCCTTGATGGGAAACCGTGCCAGGAGCCGGGTGTTCGGGATCATCGGTACGCGGTCGCCCATGTCGTAAACGCCCAAGTTGTTTGTGGCTACGAAGGAGAACCCTGCCGGATCGCACAGCCAGTCGAAGGCGACGTAAGCATGGCCGTCGCGCAAGGACTGGCGGATCTGGTCCTCCTTCAATTCCCGCGCCAGGATGTGGGTGCTGACGAATTTGAATGCCACTTCATAGGTGTCGAACACAACTCCCTTGAGCACGGTATTCCGGTGTGCGTCGTTGGCAGCGATGGCCGTGAAAGGGTGCTTGGCGATCTCCTGGTCATAGCGCGAAACGAAGTCACTCAGGACGTCCGTTCCGGCGGCGTATAACTCCAGAGGATAGCGGCTCTGGCGGCTCGAAAGCTTTCGCCATTCGCTGGAGTCCTCCATCGCACGCTGCAGATACTCGTTCAAATCGGTATGAACGTTGGCATCGGTGTGCCGGTTGTAGATTTCCATCCCGGCCAAGCCGTCAGTGGAGGAATTGGGGACTTCCTCCGGGTGTGAGAGGAACTTCAGATCGCCGCCGGGTCCGGGATAGCGCAGCTCGTGATCTTCTTCGGCTCCGGGGATGAAGAGGACTCCCTTGCGGTAGCCGCTCCACGTTTCGGGCAGCGGACCGCGATGGTCGGACCACATGATGACGGAAACCCCGGCATCGCGCGCCGCGGTCAGCACCTGCTCGCGCGTACCCAGTGTGTGGGGAGCGTCTTCGGCATGGACGTGGAGGATTGCCCGGAAGTCCTCGTAGGGCCCCAGAAGAGGCCGGACCACGCGGATCCTGGACCATTCGAGGCGGGCTTGCTTAACGGCTTCGAGTTCGGATTCCTGCAGCCGGTGGAGAGCGGCTGAGCGCTTTGGGGAAGTCGCCGCCAGGCACACCAGCAATGCCAGAAACGGCACGGCCGCGGCCTTGGACCAGCGAGCCAACAGCTACTTTGCCGCCGTGGGAGGCATCTCGTACAAGTAGATCGTATGCCCGTGACGCTCGTCGGTCCGATCCGTACGTGCGGGCTTCCAACCCGGCACTGCGTAGGCGTACGATACCACCCGGGCGCCAGGCTTCAGGAACTTCTCCAGCCGCGGCCGGATTTCTGCGTTTGAGCCCGTCAGAAGATACAACACCACGACATCGGCTCCGGTGAGATCGGCTTCCCTGAGGTCGCCTTTCACCACTTTGGCCTGGTCCTGTAGACCGAGCCGCACAATCCGCTCACTCGCCTGTTTGACCAACTTGTCGGAGATCTCGATTCCCACTGCCTTGGCTTTGTATCGCTGTACCGCGGTCACCAGAACGCGCCCGTCGCCACAGCCGAGATCGAACACGGTTTCACCCGGCTTCACGGCCGCAACTTCCAGCATCCGTTCCACGACGGCTTGCGGTGAAGGAACGTACGGGGCGAGTTTGTTGGAGTAGTTCGTGTACCTGGGCTGGGCCGCAAGGAATGTAGCCGAAACGATGAACAGGATGGCGAGCCGGCGGATGGCAGACCCGTCAGTTGGTGGACAGCGCCGAGACTTGACGCCCATGCTTTGATTTTACGATACGCGCGACCATTTCGTTTACAGCAATCCACAAATCTTTCGGGCGCGAGATGGTGTATTCGGTCCCTTTGAAGAATTTTACGGCCCGGCTGATCGAATCCCGCCAGGGCACGGCCTGGGGATTGAGATTGTAGTTCATGTAGAAAACCGGGTATTCGACGTCGCCCACGTCCTTCAGAGATTCCGCGGCGATGTTGGTGTCCAGCATCACCTTCGGTCCTGCAAACACTAGGGCATCCGGATGCTCCGCGGTGCTGATTTCGGTCTTGATCAGGTCGGCCAGGAAATCCGTCTCCCCGTGCTTCTGGCCCAACCGGTGCAAATCCACAGTTCCGAGACTGATTGTGTTCAGCGCCTCTCCCAGGGCCGGGAAGTCGATCCGGTTGGCGCTCTCCTGCCGGTAAATAATCCGTTGTTCCTGCATGTTGAACGCGACCACAGAGAACTTCCCGATATGGGGATCGCGGGCAATCTGTCGCAGGATGGACACCAGCGCAGCTGTGTCGGCCGGACGAAAGGCCGCCGAATGAGCGTTCTGGGGAGCAAAGTTCACCAGGACCTTCACATTCAGAGCGGGTTCATCCGTGATCCGTTCCACCGGTGGCTCTTCCTTGAACTGCTCGCTGTCGGTACGTTCGATCGTCCCCGGCGTAATGGCCAATGCCATCTGCTTTTCCTTCGGTGTGAGAAAGGCTTCGGTGTCCCAATAAGACGAACAGACACGTTCCGTGCGGTCGCGCATCAGCCAGTCAACGTGGTACTTTCCTTCACCCAGATCGAAGTTACCGGACAGATACGCGTCGCCGTGAGCGTCCTCTTCAATGGCCGGCACACGCACCCGTTGGACGAAGTACCGCGGTTCGTCTTTGTGGTTCTCGGCGCTCACGCGAAACAGCATGGTTAGCGAGTTCTCGGTCCCCGCCAGATCTTTCAGCGGAACCGTGACGTCGTAGCCGCCGTGGAACTTGAGGTCGAAACCGAGCGTCGGCTTCACCGGCACCACGGTGCACGGCAGGTCATTCCGGACGTCGCCTGCTTCGAGCACTGCCATATCGGTGCCGACAATGCGCGGTCCGCCCCCGAGGAGCCCGGAGGTCATGGGAGTCTGAGCGAGAGACGCAGTCTCGAGAAAACACAGAAGAACTATCCCCGGTATTGCCGGATGCCTGGATAGAGGTGGTTCCCCGCAGAAGCCGCGTGGGATCAGGCGTTCAGGATTTGCGGAACGCCGGGTCCTACAAAAAATCATAGACCGAAACCCCAACTCGTCAGTCCTAGTCTCTCGTTCGCCAATCTCTGTCACGATCAGTATGCCGTAACCATCAAAAATATCAAGGGCTACTTTGGATCCGGCACCTCAAACAAGGCGGTCTCTTTGCACCCGAGGTACCAGCACTGAACAAATCCAAAATATAGAATAATTCGTCCTGCGGCGGGTTTGCCGCATAGGCCAGTACGAAAAAACTGCTCTGGATCGAGGAGATTTTACATACCGCTGCCCCTACCGCGCTCCAAACCGGGCGCGGCCGGACCGCTTTAGGATATGCTCAGCTTGAAGGCTGATCCCACAATGAAAGCACTGGTTCTTACTGAATACAAGAAGCTCGACCTCCAGGACGTTCCGCGTCCCGAGCCGAAACCGAACGAACTGCTGATCAAGGTACAGGCGTGCGGCATCTGCGGCAGCGATGTCCACGGATTCGACGGCAGCACCGGCCGGCGCATTCCGCCGGTGATCATGGGGCATGAGGCCGCCGGGTTAGTGGAAGCCGTGGGATCCGCCGTCCAGGGTTTCCAGGCCGGCGATCGCGTCACCTTCGATTCCATGATCTCCTGCGGCGCGTGCGCGTTCTGCCGGCACGGCGAAGCCAACCTGTGCGACAGCCGGCAGGTGCTCGGCGTCTCCTGTACCGAGTTCAAACGGGACGGCGCCTTTGCGGAGTATGTCGTCGTGCCGCAGCACATCGCGTTCAAACTGCCGCCCACCGTGTCATTTGAGCAGGCCGCGATGGTGGAACCCGTCTCGGTAGCGGTACACGCCGTCAATCTGACACCCATCACGCTGGGCGATACCGGCTTGGTGGTGGGCGCCGGAATGATCGGGCTGCTCATCGTGCAGGCGCTCCGCCTGGCCGGATGCAGCCGCGTATTCGCCGTGGACGTGGATGATGCGCGCTTGCGGATGGCTCGCGAAATGGGCGCCGATGAAACGTTCAATCCGAAAAGCTGCGATGTGAAGGCCGAGATCCTGGCCCGCACCAACGGACGCGGCGTAGACGTGGCGCTGGAAGCGGTAGGCGCCACTCAGCCGATCGCGACGGCAATCGCGTGTCTTCGAAAAGGCGGGGCGCTCACGCTGGTGGGCAACGTCGCGCCGAATATCGATCTGCCGTTGCAGGCGGTGGTGACCCGGCAACTGCGGCTGCAGGGATCCTGCGCATCGTGCAACGACTATCCGGCTTGCATCGACCTGATGTCGCGCGGCGCGATCAAGGTGGATCCGCTGATCTCGGCCCGAGCTCCGCTGGATGAGGCGGCCAGTTGGTTCGAACGGCTATATGCGCACGAGCCGAACCTGATGAAGGTGATCATTCAGCCGTAGATCGACGAACTCGCCGCAATCTCGGCGAAGCCGTCGCCCTCGTTCTGGACTCGAACCGGACGCTGGCAGAAGAATCGCTCGGGCAGGCGGAGGTCATTCGAGAGAGCTTTGAACTGCCCGCGGCATGAAGCGAATCGATTTGATTCGCCACCTCGAGCGACATGGATGTTCCTGTGAAGGCGATCGCCACACGGTTTACGTAAATCGAATCTCTCGAAAGTCTGTCGGAAGATGTGTGATGACCTTTAGATTGCCCGACTGAAGTAGAGGTCCTTTCCCGTAAGCCTTCTACCTCCGCTTTGGGCCGCCACAGGTTTCCTATCGAGGTCCCACCGCTCGGCGTGACCCTCGCGGAACACCATACACGCAACGCCGCGCCCTGTCTCTGGGATATATAATACTGACATTGAATCAGGAGTTCCAGGCCCGCTTGTAAAAGGACCGGGTTCGTCCGATATAGGGGTTTACGAATGAGCATGAAACAGGTTTTGTGCGTCGCCCTGTTGGCGATGCTCCTATCCGCCGCCGTTGTGTACGGGCAGGCAGTCAGCGCAACGCTCCTCGGCAATGTGACCGACGTGAGCGGAGCCGTGGTCCCCAACGCCAAGGTGACCATTACCGAGCAGAACACCAACGTCAGCCGTTCTGCCGAAACCAACGAAAGTGGAAACTACACGTTTCCCGATCTTCCTCCGGGCGAGTACTCCGTAAGTCGTGGAAATCACCGGCTTCAAGAAGGAGACGCGCAAGGACATCGGCGTGACCGTGAACACCGCCACGCGTATTGACGTCAAGTTGCAGCCCGGCAACGTGACCGAGACCATCGAGGTCACGGGCGCCCCGCCGCCGATCCAGACCGACCGCGCCGATACCGGCATTCAGATTGAGGTGGCGCAGGTGGTCAGCCTGCCGCTCGGCACGAACCGGAACTTCCAGTGCTCTGCTGAACCTGGTGCCCGGAACCACCCGCGCTCGTTCCAGCACTCGCAGTTCTTCAATGCCGTCCAGTTCGCTGCAGACCGAAGTCAACGGCCAGATGCGCCATGGGCAACAGCTACCAGATCGAGGGCATCGACGATAACGAGCGCACCGGCCTGCTGCAGATTCTGGTTCCGCCCATCGAGGCCATCCAGACCGTGGACGTCTCCACCAGCAACTTCGAAGCGGAGCTGGGGCGCGCCAGCGGCGCCAACACGAACGTGATTCTGAAGTCCGGCACCAACGACTTCCACGGCGCGGCTTACGAATTCCTGCGGAACAGCGAATTGAACGCCCGCAACTTCTTCGACGCCTCGGTGGGCCACCTGGCCTACAACTACTTCGGCGGCAACGTCGGCGGACCGATCAAGAAGAACAAGATCTTCTTTTTCGGCGACTATCTCAAGGTCAACGATCACGAGGCCAACACCAACCTGGGGACCATTCCTCCCGTGCCCTTGGCGCACCGGCGACCTGAGCGCCGCGGCCGACCACGTCTACGATCCGGCCACCGGCAATCCCGGATGGCACGGGCCGCACGCCGTTCGCCGGCAACATCATCCCGTCGAGCCGCATCAATCCGATCTCGGCCAAGATCCTGGGTCTGGTTGCCGGCACCGAACCAGTCCGCCAGCCTCAGCAGCCCGAGCAACAACTACTTCGCGCTTCTGCCGTTCACCAAGGACACCGACTCATTCGACGTCAAGATTGACGACAACCTCACCGACAAAGACCGCCTCAGCGGCCGCTTCAGCTTCTCGCGGCCGGTGGTCTTCCAGGCGCGGCTCTTCGGCGACGAGCGGCGGGTGGGCGCAGGGCTTTCGCCGGCACGGGCATGCAGAAGACCTACAGCGCCGGAATGAACTACAACCGCATTCTGTCCCCGACGCCTGATCACGGAGGTCCGCGTGGGCGTCGCGCATTATCAACAACGAGGCGCTCCACTGCCGGCTACGGCAAGCCGCTGCCGACCGCCAGCTCGGCATCCCGGGCGTCAACGTCGACGATTGGACGCAGCGGCATTGCTGAGCTCAACATCAACGGCGGATTCAGTAACCCGCTGGTCGGCTATTCGGCGAGCCTGCCGTGGAAGCGCGCCGAAGCCAATATCGATGCCGTCAATATCTGGACCAAGACGCTGGGTAACCACACCATCAAGTGGGGCGCCGACTATCGCCGCCTCCGCGACGATCTGCTGCAGACCCAGACCTTCAACCCCCGCGGCCTCTACGACTTCGACACCGCCCAGACCTCCACGCCGGGAGCCAAGACCGGCATCGCCAACAATTTGGCGAGTTTCCTGCTGGATCTGCCGTCCAACGCGGGCCGCGACCTGGCCATCTACTTCCCGGCCTTCCGCGCCACCAGTTCTTCGCCTTCGGCCAGGATAAGTGGCAAGTAACGCCCAAGCTGACCCTGGACCTCGGCCTGCGTTGGGAATTCTACCCGCCCGCCGACGCCGCGCTTTGCGGCCGGTTTCTCCAACTACGATCCGATCAACAACACAGCTGGTGATGGCCGGCGTGGGCGACAACCCGATGAACCTCGGGATGGCAGACGCACTATAAGTACTTCGCGCCGCGCTTCGGCTACCGCCTACCGCCTGACGCCCAACACAGTGTTCCGCGGCGGGTTCGGAATCAGCTACACGCCGTTCCCGGATAACAACTACGCCTACAACTTCCCGGTCAAGCAGAACAACCATACACCACCGGCCAACACACCTATCAGCCGGCCGTGCTGGCCGACGGCGTCACGCCGGCAACGTTCGAGCGCGGCTTCCCGGCGCCGACGCCCGCCGTCATCCCGGCCAACGGCATCATTCCATCACCGGCACACTCGCCAGCCAGTCGCTTCATCAGTAATTCCGAAGGACTACAAGAATCCCTACGTGGAGTCCTGGAACCTCTCGGTGCAGCAGGCTCTGCCGTGCGCACTTCACACTGGACGCGGCTTATGTCGGCAATCACGGCGTCCGTACACGCGGCGCCGTACAATTTTAACGTTCCGACGCAGGCCACGCTGATCGGCAACGGCAACGCGGGCCAGCCCGAGTTTCCGCGAACGGCCGACAGCGTTCAGTACTTGCGGGTTACTCCTCGATGTATAACGGCCTGCAAGTGAAACTGAATCGCCGGCATGACCAACGGCCTGTCGATCATCACTTCCTACACCTATGGAAGGGTATGAGCTTCCAAGACAGGCGACGATGGCGGGCTGTGGACCTACATCGATCCGCAGCGCAGCTACGCGCGCACCGACTTCGATCGTACCCATACGTTCAATCAGAGCTACGTCTACGAATCTGCCGTTCGGGCAGGGCAAGCACTGGCTGAATAGCGGGATTCGCCTCCAAGATCGCTGGGCGGCTGGCAGGTCAACGGCATCCTGACTCTCATGACCGGCCTGCCGATGACCTTCGGCGCCGACGGTGCCCAGCTCAATACTCCGGGCAGCACTGCAAACTGCTGACCAGGTGGGTCCGTTCACGGTGCTGGGCGGGATCAATACTCCGTCCAAGGGCGGCAGTCCGTGGTTCCTGCAATCCAGCTTTGTGCAGCCGACGGGCGTCCGCTTCGGAACCTCCGGCACGGAACATCGCTTCCGGTCCGGGCTTCTTCAACCTCGATGCCTCGATCTTCAAAATCTTCTCCATTACGGAGCGGTTTAAGTGCGAGATCCGCGGCGAATCCTTTGGCGTCACCAATACGCCGCAGTTCAGCAATCCGACAACGGCCGTGAATAACAGCAACTACGGCTACGTCACGGGCGCCGGCGGCGGCCGCGGTATGCAACTCGGCGCGAAAGTCACCTTCTAGCAACTTCGCCCGCAAACCAAACGCTGAGGCCGGTCCGAAAGGGCCGGCCTTTCCTTTGATAAGCTGTCAAGCGGAACCATGCGCATCACCAGCGTTACGTCCGTCCTGCTCTCTTACCCTCTCCCCGAACCTCTCAAGCTCACCTACCACGGCGGTGAGCGGACCATCCTGAAGCGCGATGCCATGCTCATCCGCGTGGAAACGGCCTCCGGCATCGTCGGCTATGCGCCGGGACCCGGAAGTGCCAAGGCGAAGGCCACCATCGACGATGTCATCGCGCCATTCCTCATCGGCCGGATCCTTGCCGATCCCGATGCCCTGCGCGTGCAGTTCATGGGCGGCCCGGGCCGGAATCCAGGCGCGGCAAAGATCTACTGCGCCGTCGAGATCGCACTCTACGACGCTCTCGGGAAGGCGCTGGGCGTTCCCGTTTCCGAACTGCTCGGAGGCCGCGTTCGGGAACGCATCCGCTTATACGGATCGGCTGGGATGTACATGCCCCCCGAAAAGTACGCCGAAGAGGCAGCCGCCATCATGGCGTTGGGCTTCCGGGCCTACAAAATGCGATCGGGAATCGGACCGGATCAGGACGTCGAGACGGTCCGCCAGGTACGAACTGCCGTAGGTCCCGATTTCGACCTGATGGTGGACGCGCACACGTGGTGGCGTATGGGCGACCGCAACTACGTTCATGCCACCGTCGATTCCATCGCCGAACGTCTAGCCGAATACCGGATCGCCTGGCTCGAGGAACCGCTGCCCCCCGACGATCACGACGCCTACCGGCGCTTGCGGGAGATGGACCTGGTTCCCATCGCGAGCGGCGAACACGAGCCCGACGAGCCGCGCTACCTGGACCTGATTCTCACCGGCGCCGTGGACTACGTGCAGATGGACATCGTGTGCCAGGGAGGCTATCCGATGGCGCGGCGCATCTTGCCTTTAATCGCAGGAGAAGGGCTCCGTTTCGCCTTCCACAGTTGGGGGACGGCTTTGGAGGTGATGGCCGCAGCCCAGTTCGGCGTTTGTTGGCCGGAGTCGAGCGTCGAATGGCTGGAGTATCCCTGCTATTCCACGCCGTCGCGCGCCGGCATGTACCCGTTCCCGCTAGCGGCGGAAATCCTGCGGGATCCGCTCGAGATCGACCACGGCGACCTGATCGTTTCACGCAAGCCGGGACTCGGCGTGGAGGTGGACGAAACCGTCGCCGACCGCTATCCCTGGATTGAAGGGCCCTGGTCGTTCTTTGAAATCGCGGAACCACGCGAGTTGTGGTCCGTCACGGCCGACCACGCGCAGATCTGGTCTACTGACCCTTCTTGAGATTGATAGTCCCCCGGCAACCCGGTGTACCGCAGGAGCAGGGCACCTTCTCCACGTCGTGCGCGAAGTGATAGTCAACGGTCAGTTCCTCGCCCTTCTTGATCTTGCGCAGCGAGTAGTACAGGATGTGTCCTTTGACGATCCGCGTAATGATGTTCGGCTCGCAGGAGTGATTGATGAACTCGGCGCCGCTGCCGCCCACTGATCCGTCGAGCGTCCAGTACTTATCCAGAGTGAAGAGATAGTTCAGTTCGCGCTCGGCGCGGCGCTTCGTTTCGCGGCGGCTGATCCTCTCGCCGACGTACTCGATCACCTTGCGGCCGGCCGGGATTTCCTCCCCGGCGTAGACACCCCAGCGGTGGATTCCGGAAGGGGCTATCCGCATCTTGAAACAGCTGTATTTAGGATTGATAGACGGTATGTCGGACATGAAAAGAGAGACAGCGGCCGCTGCCTCTCTTCGAGGTTACCAGATTGAAATGAGGAAATCGCCTTCTACACCACCAACTTCCCCTTAATTACGCCGATGAGTTCTTCTACCGCCGCCGCGCTCTTGTCCAACTGGGCCTTTTCTTCAGCCGTGAGTTGGATCTCATAGATCTTCTCGATGCCTTCGGAGCCCAGTTTCACGGGCACGCCGACGTACAGCCCGTTAATTCCGTATTCACCTTCCAGGTATGCGGCGCAGGGCAGGACCTTCTTCTTGTCCTTGAGGATCGACTCCACCATCTCCACGGCCGCCGCGGAAGGGGCGTAGTAGGCGCTGCCGGTCTTGAGATACTTCACGATCTCCGCGCCGCCGTCGCGCGTGCGCTGCACCAGGCGGGCCAGCGTGGCCGGGTCGAGTAATTCGGCGAGCGGAATACCCGACACGCTCGACAGCCGCGTAATGGGCACCATCGTGTCGCCATGTCCGCCCAACACCACGGCCGTAACGTTCTCCACCGACACTTTCAGTTCCTGTGCGATGAACGTGCGGAACCGGGCCGTATCCAGCACGCCGGCCATACCCATGACTCGGTTCTTCGGGAACTTCGACACCTGGAGCGCGGTCCAGCACATCGCATCCAGGGGATTGGTGACCAGGATCAGGATCGCGTTGGGAGAGACCGCGGCCGCCTTCTCGGTGGCGCTCTTCACCACCTCGTAGTTCGCCATCAGCAGGTCATCGCGGCTCATCCCCGGCTTGCGCGGGAATCCCGCGGTGATCACGACGATGTCGGAATTCGCGGTCGGTTCGTAATCGTTCGATCCAGTCACCTGGACGTCATAGCCTTCGATTGGACCGGACTGGAGACAATCGAGCCCTTTGCCTTGAGGAACGCCCTCAACGACGTCCACCAGCACGACGTCGCCGAGTTCTTTATGAGCCAGGTTGACGGCGCAATTCGCACCGACATTGCCCGCACCGACTACCGTGATTTTTTTGCGCATATGAAGCCATCAGTATACCCGATGTAGGGTGGACTTCAGTCCGCACGGGACCTCAGTCCCGGAACTAACTCCAGCAAGCCTTCGGGGTTATCCAACACGATCCCGATCTCGAGCGCATAAACCGGGAGATCCCCCGCCATTGCCAGCACGGCGGAGCTAATATTCGCTCCGTCTTTCTCCGTGGTCACCAGTGCCTCCGAGCCGCCGGCCCTGGCGGATCTCGCCAGTCGCTTCATCTCCAAAATGCGGTAGCGGTGATGGTCGCCGAATGCCCACCGTGACTGGATATCGAGACCCAGCGAATCCAGCGTGCGCCAGAACGTGCGGGGATTAGCCAGCCCGCAGAAGGCGACAGCCGACCGGAACGGGGCGATGTCGGAGGTGCGCTGGGTCCTCAACTCCAACCAACGCCGCGGCGCCACCCGGCTGCGGAACACCGGTGCGTCCGGATTGTACCGGCGCAACACACGCTCGATCGGATCGGTGCGCAGGCCAGGCTCCACACGAGTGATCACGAATGCCGAGGCGCGTCCGAGCGACTCCAGCGGTTCGCGCAGACGGCCGCGCGGAAACACCGCGCCGCCTCCAAAGGGGTCCATCGCGTCGATCAGGACGATATCCACATCGCGTCTGAGTTTCCAATGTTGGAAGCCATCGTCGAGCAGGAAGGCATCCACTGGGTGAATGCGCGCCAACTCCCGGCCGGTGACGTAGCGATCCGCGCCGATGCCCAGGTGAGCCGCGCCATGCCGGAGGTAGATCTGCGGCTCGTCGCCAGTGAGGTCTGCGGACGCAGCAGACCCCGCGGCGAGAATTACCGAAGCCTGCGGCGAACGCCGCCGGTATCCGCGCGTCAGAATGGCGGGCTGCAGACTCTGGCCGCGCAGTTCAATCGCCAGCCAGTCGGTAAACGGCGTCTTCCCGGTGCCGCCCATGGTCAGTCCGCCGACGCTGATCACGGGCCTGGGCAGTTCCCGGGCTGCGGCGGTGTCCCGTTGTCGTCGCCGCTTGGCGCCGCGCTCCCACCAGGCGGCGAAGGGTGACAAGAGAGCGGACCGAGGCCGCAAAGGAAGAGTTTCGAAGTAGAGATCGAGCAGCCGCCTTGACAAGCGTTCGGTCACGCCGCGCTTCGATGCCGCCAGTGATCGTGCCCGCCGCCCCACCTGTTCGCACTCGGCCGGGTTCTGCAGCAGGCGTGTGATCGTGGACGCCAGTTCATCGGCCCGCGAGATCCGCACCAGCGCACCGGCTCCAGTGAATTCCGCCGCGATGGCCGTGAAGTTCTCCATGTGGGGACCGGCAATCACCGGCTTGCCGAAAAACGCGGGTTCCAGGATATTGTGCCCGCCGCGTCGGGGGAACGTACCGCCCATGAACACTACATCGGCGATGGCGAACAGGCGGCTGAGTTCTCCCATCGAATCGAGCAGCAGCACGCAGGGTAGTTTCGGCGGCGCTGCCCCGCCAAGTTCCGAGCGGCGCACAAAAGGCACCCCGGCCTGCCCGAGTTTCTCTGCGACAACGGCGAAGCGTTCCGGCCGGCGCGGAACCAGAATGAACAGCAGCGACGGATGGCGAACGGCCAGTTTCCGGTACTCGGCAATCACCAGGTCGTCCTCGTCCACGTCGTCCGAGTCGAGTCCGGGCATGGTGCTGGCGGCGATGCAGATCTGTCCCGGTCGCAGCGCATCGAGCAGATCGGCGACGGCGGCGGGCAACTCGCCGTCGCCTGGATTGAAGTCGTACTTGAGGTTGCCCGCCGCTTCTACGCGGTCCGCCGGAGCCCCGAGTTCCAGGTACCTGCGGCGGTCTTCCTCGCTTTGAACCAGGATCCTGTCCGGATGCGAGAGTACCGCCGCGAATACTCTCCGCCAGGGTCGGTATCGCGGAAAGGCTCGATCGGAGATGCGGCCGTTGATAATGGCCAGCGCCGCCCCCCAACGTTTCGCCTCGCGGTACAGATTCGGCCAGATCTCGGTCTCCATCACGATCACCAGCGACGGCCGCAGCTTGCGCAACACCCGCCGGATGCAGACCGGATAGTCGAGCGGAGCGTAGAACAACCCGTCCACCTTGCTGGCTAGTTTCTCTTCTGCAATGGCTCGTCCGGCCACCGTCGCACAGGACACGAAGATCGGGGCATTCGGGTAACCGTTGCGCAGCGCCGCAACGAGGGGAATCGCCGAGATCACCTCCCCCACCGACACTGCGTGCAACCAGATCGCTCCGGCCGCCGTCGGCTCATAGGAGAACGAAAGTACGCCAAGCCGTTCGCTAAATCGTTTCCGGTAGCGCGGGTCCCGGCGGATGCGAAGAAGGAAATAGAATACGAGCAGCGGCGTAGCGGCGATCAACAGGAGCCGGTAAAGGAAATAGATGAAGCGTGTCTGGGTTGGACTTTCGATCCTCTTGAGTATATCGATGGCCTCTGCGGGCGACAAGGAGAAACGGTTTGCGCCGAAGCCGGCTTCCTCTTATCCGACGAAACAAAGCCAGGGCAAAGTGACCGTGGCGGCCGTTCCCTACGTGGATGACGACGAAAATCGGGACATCTTCGGGAAAGGCAATCCGTACAAATACGGCGTCCTGCCGGTGCTGGTGATCATTCAGAACGATTCGAAGGAGGCCCTCACCCTGGATCTGAAGTCGGAGTACATTGACGCCCGCGGCCGGCACATCGAAGCCGTTTCGGCGCGCGACATCTACTCCGCCGGCCCGGGTCCGAAGCGCCCCGGCGTCGGCGGGAGTCCTTCGCCCATCCCATTGCCGAAGAAGAAGAATCCCCTGTCGAGCCTGGAGATCACCGGACTCGCCTTCTCGGCGAAGATGGTTCCGGCGGGCGAATCCGTGCACGGTTTCTTCTACTTCAGTACTCAACTGGAACCCGAAGCTCAACTGTATCTGACGGGGATGTGGGAAGCCCGCACGGGCAAGGAATTGTTCTACTTCGAGATCCCCCTCACGCCGTAGCCGATACCGCTTACTAACGCGCGCGGCTCTGTTACCGAGCCGCGACCGTGAGGGAGCCGGTTACCGCAATTTCGCACCCGGCCGGATCTCGTCGAAGGCAGCTTCACCAAAGCATCGCCGGGCTTCAGCGCACCCATCACCTCCACCGGGTCGCCTGATGCCGGACCCTTGCGCACGTCCACCCACTCGGCACGGCCGAACCGGCGGCAGTGCTGCTCGCGCGACTCCCCTTTCACCATGCTACTGAAGAGCTTCGATCGCGTCCGAAACCTGCTTCCGGAACTTCGTCCAATCGTCAATGCCGAACAGCGCATCGTGATCCTTGTCCCTCAGCTTGAACGCCGCCATGCGCCCTTCAATCAAACCCTGGGCGGTCCTGGAGGCTGGGGTCCCCGCCTTTGACTTAACCAGGCGCGCCAGAGTTAGAAGTTCCCGGTAATCGTCCAGGCCGGCGGAGATGCGGACGAACTCGATGGATGGAACCAGTTGGCGGTCCGGCGTCGAGTTAGCCCAGGCAGAGTCCTCATCTCGAGAGTCGAGAGCATAGTAGGGATCGCCCATGACGAGGTTCCAGTGCCAGGCGATCCGGAATTTCAAGCCGAACTCCCTCACGGCCTTGTACAGGTAGGCGCCATAAGTCCAACGGCTACCCTCGTTATAGTAAGCCCAGTCGCCCCCCTGCTCACGCAATCGTTTGATGCCTGATTCGTCGTAGCCGGTCAAGGCCGGAACATGCACGGTGCTCGCCAGTACAAAGTTCGGATCGGAGACGCCGCGGCTCGAGTGCAAGCTGGTCGGGATGGTGAAGAAGGGTGGGCCTTTGGGAAACGCGCTCCTGTAGGCGGCCGCATTTTCGGTGGATCTCTTCAAATCGTCTCCCGACGGCTCGTCGCCAAGGTTCCAGTACACCGGAATCCAGCCCTTATCCTGGGCATGACGCTCCACCGCGGCATAGATCGAATGGATGAACTGGCTATAATCGCTGTACCCGGCCTCGGTCATTTTGGCCGTGTCCTGGAAATAGGAATTGATTCCGCTGATGCCTCCGCCGTAAGTACTCACCGCCAGAAACCCGAGGTCTTTGGCTTGGCGCATTTCGCGGTCGGCAGTCGAGAAGTCCAGTATCGGCTTGCCGTCCCAGCATCCTTCATAAACCACGTGGGGAACGCCGCTGAACATAGTGAAGCCGCGTGCCCGCAACAGGGTCAAGCTCTTTCTCGTCATCTCGGTGGAGAACCGCGCCGCCGCCGGATCTTCCTTGTCCCACCCCGTTTGAATACTGCCGCCGAACGGGCCGGCTGGAATATCAACCGGGTCGATGGAACCCTTACGTACCGTGAATCGCACCGCCACGGTAATTGGTGCGCCGCCCGTGGGTGTCAGGGTTACCGTGCCCGCGTAGACACCCGGGCTGGCATTGGACGGGGTTTGAATGGTGAACCACAAAGACCGTGTAAGACCTTTGGGAAGATCCAAATCGGCCTTCGGCATGACATACCGCGGCGTAATCGTATAAACGGCGCCATCAATGCTGAGCCTGCTCAGCCGGTATGACCCGTATCCGATCCCGATCGCGTTTGCCGGAATGGTTCCTTGCGAACCCCGGAGATCGCTAACCGACAACTGAACGTGACCGAGGTCCCTCAATGGAACCACACCGCCGATCAACGGCACTGCCTGGCCCGGAAAGGCATCTCCGGACAGGGACTCACCGGTCTCGGATCGAAACGGAGTGTCGTTGTAGTAGATGTCCTTCATGAGGTCCCGCTGGAAGAAGACGAGACCCTGCCGCGCTTCCTCCGCCGTCGGCTGCAACGGGTCTCCCGTCGGTGTATGCAAGACTCGCTTGAAGGCGTTATCGAAGTAGAACCGGCGCCGCTCCAGGCTGTACTCGAGGAAGCGTTTACCTTCGGCCGCTTTCTCCACCGGAAAAGCGACTAACGATGAAACGCTGTTCGCGAAACCCTCGCCGCTGAACTCCACCAGCAATTGGCCGTTCGTCACCGCGACATCGAATGTCTTTTCGGAGAAGTGCGCTTTGCTGTATTTGTCGAAAGCGCTGTCGGATGGCAGATCGTCACGGTCCCAGAATGCGAAGTATTTCCGGCTGTAACTCCCGAAATCCTGCTTCTCCGAGACTACCGTCTTGCCCTGCGCCAGAATGGACCGTTTACGGTAGACCTGGTTCTCGCCCCAGAACCCGGCGGCTGCATCCACGTTCACAATTACTCGATAGACACCGTTGGGAACGTCTACCGCCAGGCCTCCGGCTTCGATGCAGATGTAGTCCTGGTACAGCGGGTCGGGCTCGAGCACGTCGAACGCCCGCCAGATTTTGGCGTTCTTTAATCCGTATCCGGTTGCGGCGCTATAGATCGTACCCGGGGTGACCGCAGTGTATCCATCCATAACCGGGCTGTCGCCAGTGCCGAAATCGAAAGCCAGAAGCCCTTCGAAACCCGCCTTGGGCCCGCTCGCTTCGCGATCCAGTCGAAGGTTGTCGATAAACAGAGCGCCCGGCGTGGCGGCGTTGGCATACAGTACCAGCCGCGTGATTCCGTCCAGGATCAGTTTGCGTCCCGGGCGCGACTTCTCTCCCACATGGAGCTGGTTCAACGTCAGAATCAACGTTCCTTTTCCCGGCGGCACAACGGCGTTGTAGTTGACTCGCGTCCAGTAGTCCTTTGTACCCGTATCCTGAATCTGAACCGTAATCGGTATGGGCACTTTCGCGTCCGTGTACGTGTCGATCTTCAGGAAATCGTACCCGGCCCAGTTCTGGGCAGCGGACATAACCACCATTGCGTTGTCGATCCGGAGCGAGCGCGAGCCGTCCGTCGCATGCGCTGCAACCACCGCGCCGGCGTTGAACGGATTGCCGTTCTCGAAGGACGTGATTTTTTTCTCCGGGGGACCGGAAACCTCTGGCGCCTTCTCCACCAGAGAAGCGCCGCAGGCATAGCAACGCTTCCATGCGGGCATGTTGCGATAACGGCAGCGCGGACAATGAACGAACCCCCGGCTCACTGGCCCCGGCGGCGCCACCGGCGCTTCCTCATTGCCCAATTCCGGCGTGTCCGTAAGCTTTACGCTGCTGTCCACCCGTTCCATGGAGACATCGTCGATCCACAGGAAACCCGGCCCCCACAGCCCGAAAGACGGTCCCGTCTTGGCCGGCTTCACCAGTTCCGCCACATAGGTCAGCCGGGTCCAGCCAAACGTCCCGGCTTTGTGCAGCGGAATGTACTTGTCGTTGAACATGAACTCCGTGTTCATGTTGTAGGCGCCATTCCCGATGTCCAGACCCCGGATGTAGGCTGAGATCCGGTATCTGCCCGGTTGCAGATCCATGGCCTGATTGAGCCGGATCTTACCGGCTGAACGGCACACCAGCAGGCCGGAAGTCTTGCCCGTATGGGGCACCTCTCCCACCTCGAAATCGCAGGGCCCCTCAAACTTCCACCCGCCCCACTTGGAGAAGACAAGCCCGAACGAATCGCGGTCCTTGGGCATCTCGAATGAGGGATCGGCGATCAGATTGGAGTCGCTGTGCGTCGCGGCAAGTGCGAATGCCAGGACCACACCGGCGGCAATGAGAACACCACGCACTGAGATCGCCGGCATGCTAGTAACTATTTTACGGGAACTGCGTTTCCAGGCGCCCTCAGAGACGAGTAGTCTCCACTACCGCGGCCGGATGCTTCCATACCTCCGGCTTGATCTCCATTCCGAATCCCGGAGCGTCCGGCGCGACAATTCCGCCGTTCGATGGCTTCAGCGGATTGTCCAGCATCTTCGGCCAATCCGATTCGTAAAACCGCTGGCAGCTTTCCTGGATCCAGACGTTGGTCATCGCCGTGGTCAGGTGCGTCGATGCGTAGAACAGCAGCGGTCCTCCAGCCGTGTGCGGCGCCACCGGCAGTAGCCAGGCGTCCGCCATCGCCGCGAGTTTCCGTGCCTCGCTGATCCCGCCGCACCAGCACACGTCAAACATGATGTACTTGAACGCCCGCGATTCCAGCATCTGTCCGAACTGGTAGCGTCCCGCCACCCGCTCGCCCGCAATCAGGGGCAGGGAAGTGGCTTCCGCGAGTTGCCGGTACTGCGGGAAGTTGCCCACCAGCAGCATGTCTTCCAACCACATCGGCTGGTACGGCTCCAGCGCCCTGGCGATGCGGATGGCCGAAGGCAGGTTCCAGTTGGAGTGAAACTCGATGGCGATCTCGATGGTGTTCCCGAACGTATCGCGCAGCTTCCGCACCGGCGCGAGCGCCTGGTCGATGTCCTGCACCGTCACGAACTGGTGCTGGTTGCGGAAGGCCGCTCCATCGAATGGCCAGACCTTGATGGCCCGAATCCCATACTGCTCGATGAGTTCCGCCATGATCTTCTCGGGCTCTTTGTTGAAGTCGTACTTGTGCGGAAAGCACGTGTTGTACAGACGCACCCGTTGATTCGAGCGGCCGCCCAGCAGTCGGTATACGGGGGTGTTCAGCGACTTCCCCAGCAGGTCCCACAATGCCAGGTCGATCGCGCTCAATACCCGCATCTCGGTTCCGCCCGCGATCTGGTAATCGAACGTGCGGTAGAAATCGGCCCAGATGCGTTCGATGTCCCGCGGATCGCGCCCGGCGAGCATGCGCGCGACGTGATTGTGAATCATCGCGGCCTCGCCCGCGTTGCGCGGGTAGGTCTCGCCCACTGCCGTGAGTCCCGAATCGGTGTGCAGGCGGACCCACGTCCAGTGCGGCCAGAATGGGGCGTCGTTGCGCGACTTCCAATAGATAGTGTCTACCTGCGTGATCTTCATCGCCGGCGCGGAAGCCGCCGCCTGCATTCGGAAACTCTCGAGTGCAGGGGCGAACAGGGCCGTGCGTAACAGGTCTCGACGTTTCATTTTGCGGGTACTCCCGTGATCTTCACGTTGCGAAACTGCGCCGTCTCAAAGAAGGAGCCGATTCCGACCCGGCCCGGTCCCAGACTCAAGTCAATGGCGTGCAGGCTCTCCATTCGTTGGCCATTCACCTCCACCCAAACTTCACCCGATTTGGCCGTGTACGAAAGCTTTACGTGAGTCCAGTCTCCGGACGGCAGCGCGCCGGGGCCGTTCTCATTGCTGATGCGGACCCGGTCGCCGCCGTACACGTGGAAGATCCCGTTGTGGACCGGCTGTTTGGAAGGGGCGTCTACCGACAGGTGCGCGTAGTTGAAATGGTTTTCGTCCTTCCAGGCGTACACCAGGATCAGAGAGGTCTTGGCACGTTTGACGTCGGCTTCGAGAGTCACCTCGGAGTAGGCGGGAGTTGCGGCGATAGCTTGCTGGGCCGGCCGGCGAGGCTGAGTCGAAGGCCGGGCCACCAGCATGCGGAGTACCTGGTCCTTACCCGTTCCTTCCACGGACCACTCGTACGCGACGGGGACGTTCCATGTATACCCGAACGCTTCGATGGTTTCAGGCGGACCTGCGGCGGCCAGGAGGAGAGGAACCGCTAGTAGTGCGAGCGATGACATATCAAGACCGTATCAGCTTTGGCGGTGGTTTTGCTATGATGCTCGCTCAGTGCCCATCGACACCATCAACGACGTAATCGCGGCCCTCGACTCGATCATCCACCGGTCCCTCGACGAGGGCTCCCGCCTCGGATACTTCGCCGCCCTCTACCGCCGCGTGACACGGCGAGTCAAGGCAGGCATCGCCGCCGGACGGTTTCAGGACGGCCCGCGGATGGAGCGTCTGGACGTCGTCTTCGCCCGGCGGTACCTGGACCCCTACGACGCCTTCCGAGCCGGTCGTCGAATTCCGCGCTGCTGGTCGGTGGCGTTTCAGGCGTGCACCGATCCGCTCCCCTGCGTCCTTCAGCACATGGTGACGGGTATGAATGCCCACATCAACTTCGACCTCGGCGTGGCTGCGGCTGAGGTGGCTCCCGGCGATTCGCTTCCCGCCCTGCGCGACGACTTCATCGAGATCAACCGGGTGCTGGCCGAGGAGACGATCGGCGTGGAACAGGCCTTGGCCGGGTTGTCCCCTGCACTGCATCTGATGCGCGAAGCGGGCATGCTGACAGACCACCAGATCGCCAATTTCAGCCTGTCCAAGGCCCGTGACCTGGCTTGGATGACGGCGGCGCAGATGGCCTCGAACCCTCCTGATCGCGACCACCGCCTCGCGCTCCTGGACGACACGGTGGCCCTGCTGGGCGCCGCCGTGCTCCACCCGCCGCCGGCCATCGCCCTCAAACTCGCGGTGGTTCGCGCCATGGAAGTCAACGACGTACGCCGCGTGACGGAGGCGCTGGCCGACGAGAGCGACGGAGCGGGGGCCGGCAATTAGCCACTCCCGAATCTGTGAACCCCCGCCACGGTCTGTCGCCGAATCGGCACGGGTCACCGCCGCCAGGCGCCAGCTAAATGCATCGGCGCATCTGGCCAGTCACCTGCTGAGGAGCTTTCTGCGAGAACTCTGAAACTTCCCGGCGGCGGTTGACGTCATCCGCCCAGGAGAATTGGGGGTTGGCCAATACAGTCCCGGCCGGCGATTGCCTTGACCGCTTATGCGTAACAGCCTTAGAATTGAAGTAGTTCCGACCGCTTCCCAGGAGTAGTGTATGCGCCTCAAGCCTTTCCTTGTTTTGTGTTGCTTCGGTGCCCTCTTGCTGCCGCAAGCCGGACTCCCCCAGGACTCCAAAACCGACAAGAAGAAGGCCGAGGCAGCCGACCGGGAAACCGTTGCCAAGCCGTTGTCGGAAAAGGAAAAGAAGCGTCGCGAAAAGGCTCTCCGCAAGGAACTGGAAGGCCCCTATAAGCAGTGGCTCAATGTGGACGTCGGTTATATCATCACCGATGAGGAACGGGCGGCGTTCAAGCGGCTGACCACGGACGAGGAGAAGCAGCAGTTTATCGAACAGTTCTGGCTACGGCGCGATCCCACCCCGGACACAGAAGAAAACGAATTCAAGGAAGAGCACTACCGCCGCATCGCGTACGCCAACGAGCGCTATGCCTCCGGTATCCCCGGATGGAAGACGGATCGCGGGCGGATTTACATCACCTTCGGCCCTCCCGACGAAATCGAGTCGCATCCCTCGGGCGGAACCTATGAGCGTCCCATGGAAGAAGGTGGCGGCACCACCTCTACCTATCCCTTCGAGAAGTGGCGCTATCGCTGGATCGAGGGAATCGGAACCGACGTCAATATCGAGTTTGTCGATCCCACCATGACCGGCGAGTACCGCATGACCATGGATCCGTCGGAGAAGGACGCCTTACTGTACGTGCCCAATGCCGGACTCACCATGATGGAACAGATGGGCATGGCCAACAAGTCGGACCGGTTCAGCCGGACCGACGGTACGCACCTGGGCACCGGGAACCAACCGCTGCCTGCCAGCATGAATCAGTTCGAGCGGCTCGAACGGTACGCGAATCTGCAGAAGGCGCCGAAGGTCAAGTTCACGGATCTGGAAGCGGCGGTCACCTCCAGCATCCGGTACAATACCCTTCCGATGAGGGTCCGCACGGACTTCATCCCGGTCACGACGTCCTCCATCTTCAGCAACATCACCATTCAGTTCGACCGTCACGATCTGCAGTTCAAAGAGAAGGAAGGCGTGTCGAAGGCGGTGGTCAACATCTACGCCCGAATCAGTTCCATGGCTCGCCGGACGGTCAATGTGTTTGAGGATGTGGTCACCGTGGAAGTGCCGTCCAGCATGCTGCAACAGGCGGTAAAAGGTTCCTCGGTTTACCAGAAGACGGTTCCCCTGCCGCCCGGCAAGTACCGGTTGAATATCGTCGCCAAGGACATCACGGGCGGCAACATGACCTCGTATGAAATGGCGATGGATGTTCCCAGGTTCGAGGAAGACAAACTGGCCTCCAGTTCGGTCATCCTTGCCGACCTGATCGAGAAAGTCCCGACCAAGAGTATCGGTACCGGGCAGTTCGTCATCGGCGGCAGCAAAGTCCGGCCGCGCCTGTCGGAAAGCTTCAGCCGCGATGAGAAGCTCGGCATTTACATGCAGTTGTACAACTTCGAGCAGGACGAGGCGACGCACAAAGCGAGCGGGACCATCGATTACGAGATCGTCAAGAACGGCTCGAATCAGAAGGTGTTCGAATTTAGCGAGGATGTGAGCGGATTGCAGGGTTCGGCAACGCAGTTCACGGTTGAAAAACTGTTGCCCTTGAAAACCTTTGAACCGGGCTCCTACACCCTTCGCATGAAGGTGGTGGACAAGATCAGGAACCAGACCCTCACCCCGACGGCGACGTTTACGGTAACATAGTCAGAGGACGCGGTCAGGGTTCGGGGACCGGCGCGGTTCCCGTGGCAGTTGGCGGAAGGTCAAATGTGACGTTGACTGTGAATCGACGAAAACCCGCGATCTCACTCGGCATTGCAGCCGTTCTGCTCGGCGGCGCTCTCAGTGTACCCGCCTTTCCCGCCACCTCCGGCCGTCTTACCGGAAGCCTCGGCGGCCACGTCAAGAATGCAGTAGGCGTCGCCCAGATGGGCGCAACGGTAGTTCTGTACAACCGGTACGACCGCGCGATTCGCCAGGTGCTGACCAATCCGGATGGGTCGTTTGTGTTCGATTCGCTCCTGCCGGATCTGTATTCGGTCCGGGTCAACCTCGTCAGTTTCATCCCCGCGTTCAAGCGCAACATTTCGGTTCAACCCGGATTCCACAGCGTCCTTACCATCAACCTGTCCAGTATGCTGAGCTCCATCGAGTTCGTCTCGGTGGTCCCGGCCACTACTGCCCTGATGAGCGACGATTGGAAGTGGGTGCTGCGGTCATCGCAGGCCACGCGTCCGGTCATGCGTTTTGATCCGCTCAAGGTGCCGCCGCCGAGTGGACCACACATGTCAACTGCGTTCTCGGAAACCCGCGGCATTGTTCGAGTGTCGGCGGGTGACTCGACCTTTTTCGAAGGTCAGGGATCTCAGCCGGACCTGGGAACCGCCTTTGCGCTCGCCACCTCGCTGTTCGGGTCGAACCAGATCGAGTTCGCCGGCAACTTTGGATATAGTTCGCACACCGGACTGCCGGCAGCCGGGTTCCGGACGAAGTACTCCCGCAGTGGCGGCCGCACTCCGGAGATCACCGTTACGATGCACCAGGTGTATCTGCCGGCGCGTGGCGGTTTCGCCATGCCCGCACAGGACGGACCGAGCCTGAAGACGATGTCCGCCACGGTGCTCGACGAGATCGCACTGGCTGACAACATCCACATTGAGTATGGCAGTTCCATTCAGTCGGTAAGCCTTCTCAACCGCCTGAACATGCTCAGCCCGTTCGCTCGAATCACCTACGATCTCGGCAACGGCGGCTCGCTGAAGGTGGCCTACTCGTCCGGTGCTGCGGCAACGGAGTTGGCGGCACGCGGGGATGAGCCGGCAAATCGGGAAGGGAATTCCTATGACCCGGATTTGGCCACCTTGGGCGCCCTGCCGCTTGTGTCTCTGCGCGATTCCGTGGCTCGGGTTCAGAAGACGGAGAACGCTGAAATCGGCTACACCAAGGTGGCCGGCAGCCGGACCTTCACCGCTGGGGTTTATCACGAACGGGTTTCGGATGGAGCTCTGATGCTCGCCGGCGCCGGCGATGCCTTCCAGGGTGATGTCCTCCCCGATCTCGGTTCCGAAAGCTCGATTTTCAACCTTGGCAAGTTCAGCCGTTGGGGCTACGCGGCTTCGTTCACCCAGGCGATGGGTCGGTATCTGGAGGCCTCGATCGCATATGGACGGGGTGGCGCGCTCACCACGGAAGGTCGCGAGTTGAGTTCGCAGGATGCGGACGAGTTGCGGCGCTTCATCCAGGTCCACGAACGCAATTGGGCCACCGCCCGAGTTTCCGGCTCCGCGCCAGTCACGGGTACCCGCTTCAGCGCTTCCTACGGATGGGCCGATCACCAGACGCTAATGCCCGTCCACCTCTATCTGGCGCAACATTTCGACGCCGAGCCGGGACTGAACATCTCCCTAAGGCAGCCGCTCCCGTCGGTGGGCGGCATACCCGGACGGTTCGAAGCAACAGCGGACCTGCGCAACCTCCTCCAGCAAGGCTACCTGCCCATCACCGTATCGGGCCGGCCCATGTTGTTCACCAACGCGCCCCGCGCGCTCCGTGGCGGACTCAGTTTCATCTTCTAGATCAAAGCCGGATTTCACACCGGGCGCCCTCTCTACATCGGCACGGCGCTCCTCAATGAGTTCTTGGGATAAGATTCGGCCTTCCGGAATATAGCGGCGCAGCCGCTCATGGATTCGGGCAAGTGCCTGCTCGCGGGTGTCCGTTCGGATCCCCGTTTCATCCACCCGCAGGAGTATCTCGGAGCCTTCTTTGAGGTTTAGCTTCCGTCGAATTGCGGCAGGTATCAGGATTCTGCCGGATTTCTCAAGCTTTACCGCAATCGTCTCCATATGGCGAGTATATCGCTTTCGTTCCGGGCCGATCAGATGGAATCCGATACCCCCGTCAGAGACATTCACGAACCCAGAATTCCCCGTAACGCTATCAAACCACAGAAAGAGCGCCATACGGTTTTTGAGGCCTCTCTTGCACCCAGGGATATGCTCAAGATGGAAATGAACACATCCATCAAATCCGCCGGCGAGCCGTCCATGCTCGATCCGGTCTACGGCTACCGCGACGACCTAGCCGAGCACTACAAACCAGCCAGCGCCTACGAACGCCTGCTCCTCGGAGTAGCCGCTCAGGCCCTCAAGCGCTTCAACGACGCCCAGACCCTCGAACGGCGGTTATTCGAAAAAGTCGATCCGCTCGAACTGCTCACCAACAGCCCCGACACCTTCAAGACCGTCACGCGCCACGTCGCTGACTGCGAACGCGCCTGGCGCAAATCGCTCGAAGAAATCCGCCGGGCCATCCGGCAGCGCGAAGCCGGACCCAAGGTGCCAAAGGCCTATCCGCGTCCAACCGCGCCGCCCCCGCAGTCTGCCGCGCCTCCGAACATCCCCGTGCCCCCGCCCGCGCCGGTCCAGTCCCGCCGCGAGTGAAACCCTAAAACCGTCGGCCCTCTCCCGCAGCAACCTCCGGCCGGACCTTCGCAGGATCGTCGGCACCGGAGACCGGATCTTTGAAATTTTGAATAAACCCCAGCCCGCGGTGGCCCCCCTATGCTCGAACGGGCGGCAGTTTCGGGTTCCGCTCACCGGCGAACTTCTGCTGGTGCCAGTTGGGATACGGGAGCGGAAGCGCACTCACCTCGTCGAGCTTTCCGACCTCCTCGGCACTCAGTGACCACGCCGCGGCCGCGAGATTGTCGCGCAACTGCTGTTCGTTACGGGCGCCGATAATGACCGTGTCCACGCGCGGTTTCCGGATCAGCCAGTTCAGGGCGACTTGGGCCACAGATACGCCTCGCTCTCCGGCGATGGCGGCCAGGACATCGACGATGCGGTAGAGGCGCTCCATATCGACCGTCCCCGGCGCATCCAGTTGCAGCAGCCGCGACTCCGAAGGCTTCTCCTGCCCCCTCCGGAATTTGCCGGACAGCAGGCCGAACTGCAGCGGACTCCAGACCATCACGCCGACGCCCTGGTCGAGACCCACCGGGATCAGTTCGTGTTCGGAGTCGCGTGCCAGCAGCGAATAGTTGATCTGCTGCGAGATGTATCGGGTGAGGCGAAACTCGCGGCTGATCGCGAGCGATTTCATCAGCTGCCAGCCACCGTAGTTCGAGCATCCGGCATAGCGGACTTTGCCGGCGCGAATGAGATCGTCAAAAGCCTGGAGCGTTTCCTCCAGAGGTGTGAGGCAATCGAAGTTGTGCGCCTGGTACAGATCGATGTAATCCGTTCCGAGCCGCCGCAGGCTGGCCTCACAACCGTCGATGATGTGCTTCCGCGACAGTCCGCATTTGTGGGGACCGGTCTCCATGCGCGCGAAGACCTTGGTGGCCAGCACGACATCCCTCCGGCGGGTCCCGAGCGCCTGGCCCAGCACCTCTTCGGACTTCCCGAAAGAGTACATGTCCGCCGTGTCGAACGTGTTGACTCCGGCTTCCAGGCAGATGTCCACCAGCCTGCGTGCTTCGTCCACCTGCACGTTGCCCATGGCTGCGAAACGGCCCTCGCCGCCCAGCGTCATGGTTCCAAAACTGATTACCGAAACTTCCAGTCCACTATTGCCGAGAAATCTGAATTCCATTTCGAAGCTATTGTATCCCGATCATGGCCCGGCACTTTACTGCACATGGAGGAACACACCTCCCTGGCTCGAATACCCGTTGGGCATCACAATGAAGACCCGGACCAGCCCGGAAGGAGTGGTGGATGGAACCTGAACATTAATTTGATACAGCCCGGTGAAACCTGGCGCCAATCCAGCGAAGGCCACCGGAGCAGACAGACCGGCGATTACGACGGTCACGGGGGAATTCACCTGCGAAAGTGGCTGCGTCGGCGCGAGCACCCCCTCCGTCACCGCCGGAGTGACAGCGCCCAGACCGGTGGCGTAAAGCGCGACGTAACTGCCCGCCGGCGCTGGATTCGACGCCGAGTTCACGGTTCCATCCTGGTTGACGGCCAACACCGGTCCGCGCCCGTTGGTCTGGCTGGTGAAGAGGCCCGCGGCGGACGGCAGCACGTCGATTGAGAGGGAGCCAGTCGAGCCCGATGGGCCTTGCACCTGGATCTTGGCGGTTCCAGAGGTGATCGAATAGGGGATCTGGATGTTCACCTGATAGTAAGAGGAATATAGGATCGGGACCGGCGTGCCGTTCACCGTCACAGTGGTTCCTCCCAACGAGGTAACGGGATTAGTACCGGCCGGCTGAACGCCCGTCTGCGGTCCCAAGGCCAGTCCGAAGATAGACACTAACTCGCCGGGAGCAATCGCGCCGCCGATGGCGCTGGCGCTATTCACGATCGAGCCCGACGTGAAGATCGGAGTCGTGATCGGCGTGCCCGTGATCGTCAAGGAAAACGAGGTGATCGAACCGGTTGCCGTGTTGCTGCCGGTATTCTGCACTACCAAGTCCCAGTAGCCGGCGGAATCCTCACCCTTGGAATTCGCCAGCGGCTCATCCGGACGGAAGGGTCCCCTGCCGGCCTCAACCGGACAAAAATCGCTGAATTTGCTGGTGGCCGTGTCGTCGAAGGTCGTGTTGACGTTTGCCAGTTTGCCGCAGTTGTTCCCGACCAACACGGTTCTGGTTCCCTGTGCCGAAAACAGCGCGATCTTGAGGTCGCCAACCATCGGATACGTGATTTGAACCTGTGCGGTTACGCTGCTGATCACCAGGTTATCGGGTACGGAGATCTCGGCCACCGCGGATACACCCGTACCGGAGGGCGGAATGGAGATGGGGGCGCCGGTGTAGGTGTAGGTCTTCGTCTGGGGTCCGGTGGTCTGGGCGTCGATCACTGTCATTGGAGCAAGGAGACACGCCATAAGGAGGATGGGAGTTTGTTGGATCTTCACATCAGTCGGACGATGTTTCCGCTGAGTGCTTTCTCATATGACCGTTACGAGATCCGGGTCCGGATTAGCGATACGATATCTGCGAGACCAATCATATGAACCGGAATTTTCTTCTGACGCTGTTCAGCGTGCCGCTGTTTCTCGCCGCCGCACCGCCCGCGCGCGTGCTCATCATTACCGGCGACAGCGACCTGCAATACCACGATTGGCGGCTTACCACGCCGTACGTCCGCCAGATCCTGTTGAACTCGGGACGCTTCGACGTTCGCGTGCTCGAGGAACCTAGGGCGCTCACCCGCGAAGCGCTGGCCGGCTACGATGCGGTGGTTCTGAATTACAACGGGCCGCGATGGGGGCCCGGACCCGAGGCAGCGCTCGAGGCGTTCGTCCAATCGGGGAAGGGAATCGTATCGTTCCACGGCGTTTCCTATGGTCCTCTGATCGGCACCACGCAGCGCCCCGGCGGTGGATGGCAGCAGACGCCGCCATGGCCCGAATACCCGAAATTGATCGGCACGAACTGGGCGCCCGAGCACATCGGCCATGCCGTCAGGCACGCATTCCAAATCAAGGTTGACGATTGCGAGCATGCCATCATGCGCGGCATCGACCCCGAATTCACCGTGAACGACGAACTGTACCACCGCATGGATCTGCTGCCTGGAGTGCACGTTCTGGCGTCGGCGTTCGACGACAAATCGCTGGGAGGTACTGGGAAAGTGGAGCCGCTGGCCTGGACCTACGCCTACGGGAAAGGACGCGTGTTCCACACCCCTCTGGGCCACGACCTGAGCGCGCTGTACGCTCCACAGGTGGCCAACCTTCTGGTCCGCGCCGCCGAATGGGCCGCCACCGGCGAAGTCACGCTTACGGCCCCTGTCCCCGTGGTCGCGGCGAAGAAGAACCCCGTGCGGGCGCTGGTCGTTACAGGCGGGCACAGCTATGACACCTCGTTCTACGAAGTCTTCAACGGATGGGAGGACGTACGGTGGTCGCACGCCACGTCGCAGAAGGAAGCGTTCGCGAAGAACATGAAGGATCGGTGGGATGTCATTGTCCTCTATGACATGTACAACGAGATCGGTGACGCGGAGAAATCCAATTTGCGCGAGTACGTCGAAGCAGGGAAGGGCGTCGTAGCCCTGCATCACTCCATCGTCGATTACACGTCCTGGCCCTGGTGGTACGAAGAGGTGATCGGTGGCAAGTACTTTGAAAAGACCGTCGAGAACCATCCGGCGTCCCACTATAAAGATGACGTCCCAATGGTGCTGCATCCCGTCAAGGGCAAGCAGAATCATCCCATCGTGCGTGGATTGGGCGACCTCGTCACCATCGACGAGTGCTATCGTGGCATGTGGCATTCGCCCAAGATCACCGTCCTCATGGAGACGACGAACGAATTGAACGACGTGCCGGTGGTCTATCTCGGTCCGAATCCCGACGGTCACGCCGTGTATATCCAACTCGGACACGGAACGTTCACGCACCAGCACCCGGGCTATCGCCGCCTGGTGCACAACGCAATGCTCTGGGCCGCGGGCCGCTAACCGCTTATCGCTAAGGGAACTCTTACATGCTCGAACTACAGAAATACTCCATCGGAGTCGGCGACCGTTTCAATCACCAGGCCAAGGCGCAACTCAATGCCTGCATACTGGCCGCGGCACGGGGCATTGATGTCATCCCGGTCTGGAACAAGTCGTTCCGCGAACACGGGATCGTCGGATCCCAGCCGCCGAGTGTCCGGCAGGCCGCGGTTGCGGCGGTGGCTGCGTTGGGATGGAAACGGCCCTGGCACGTCGATGCCGATCACATCAACCTGTCGAACGTGGAAGGCTTCCTCGACTCGAGCGACTTCTTCACCATCGATGTCGCCGCCGCCATTGGGCAGCCCGTCCCGGATTCCGAGTGCGGGGCCTTCGTTCACCGGCATCCGGAACTGATCGGAAGCATCGATGTGGCTGGACTTGCCGCACCGCTCCAGACCACCCGGGAGTCGATCGCCGCGACGGTGTCGCGCTATCTCGGCGCCGTCCGCGAAGCGGGCCGCATCTACCGCCTGATCGCATCGCGCAAGGATCCGGAGAGCTTCGTAACTGAAGTGTCGATGGATGAGACCGAAAGTCCGCAGACCCCTCCCGAACTGCTGGTGATCCTCGCAGCGATTGCCGATGAAGGAATCCCCGCGCAGACCATCGCGCCCAAGTTCACCGGCCGGTTTAACAAGGGAGTGGATTTCGTCGGCAGTCCACAGGGTTTCGAAGAGGAGTTCAACTCGGACATCGCAGTGATCGGTCACGCCGTCCGCCAGTATCCTCTGCCGGCCAACCTCAAGCTCAGCGTACATTCGGGCAGCGATAAATTCTCCATCTACGATCCGATCCGCCGAGCCCTTGAAAGTACGGGGGCTGGGGTGCATCTGAAAACCGCCGGCACCACCTGGCTCGAGGAACTGATCGGATTGGCCGAAGCGGGCGGGGAAGGCCTGGCTCTCGCCAAAGAGGTATACGCCAAGGCTTACGTGGACAGCGCGGCACTGTGCGCGCCGTACGCGGCGGTGATCGACATCGATGGCGCGCGGCTGCCACTTCCGGACGCCGTGTCCGCCTGGACTTCCAACGAATTCGTCGGCGCCCTGCGTCACGACCAGGCCTGTCCGCTGTACAACCCGCACCTGCGCCAACTGCTCCATGTCGGCTACAAAGTGGCGTCCAAAATGGGCGGCCGTTACATCGGAATGTTGAAGGAGTGCGAGCCGACCATTGCCCAGAACGTCACCGGCAACATCCTGGAGCGCCACATCCTCCGCGTGTTCCCCGCCGCCTGAGGAGAAATAGCCATGCAAAGACGATCGTTTCTCGGCGCGCTCGCTGCGCCCGCAATGTTGAATGCCGCCGGACAGTCCGGCGCTGCTCCGGCCAGACCGGATTCGAAATCGCTGAAGATCACGGCCGTCGAGATCGTTCGACTGGAAGGTCATCGCAAGGCCCTGGCTGGCGTGAACAACCAGTACCAGGTGCAGCCGCTGCACGTGTACGACGAATACCGGCCCAAGGAGTATCACGACAACCCGTCCCCGCAGGAGCGGGACATTGCCGTATCGGCGCTGTATCTCACCATCAAGACGGACGGCGGCTTGGACGGTCTCTACGGCCCCGTGGATCGCGAAGCGGCCACCATCGTCGATCTGCAATTGCGGCGCTTTCTCATTGGCAAGGACCCGCTGGCAGGCGAAACGCGGTGGGACCAGATGTATCGCTCGGACCGGCACTCGCGCCGAGGACACTACCTGATGGCGATCAGCGCGGTGGACAATGCGCTCTGGGACCTGCGCGGCCGGTACTTCGGAGTGCCGGTGTACCGATTGCTAGGCGGCCCGACGCGCACTTCCGTGGAGGCCTACGGCAGTTGTCTGGGCTATTCCGTGGAACCGGAGGCCGCGGCGAAGAAGGCGGCGGAACTGGTCGCCCAGGGCTATCGTCATCTGAAATGGTTCCTGGCCTACGGGCCTGGCGATGGGCTTGAGGGGCTGAGCAAGAACGTTCAACTCGTGAAGGCGGTGCGCTCGGCCGTGGGCGACGACATCGACCTGATGTTCGACGCGTATTCGGGATGGAATCTCGACTATGCGCTCGCGTGGGCCAAGCGGGTGGAGCAGTATCAGCCGCGCTGGATCGAGGAGGCATTCCATCCGGAGAAGATCGAGAGCTTTGCGGAACTGCGTCGCAAGACCTCGATCCCGGTGGCCAGCGGCGAGCATTTCTATGGACGCTGGGAGGTCCACGAGTACTTGAAGGCCGGCGCCGTCAGCGTGGTCCAGGCGGATCCGGAATGGTGTGGGGGAGTTAGCGAGTTAGTCAAGATATGCGCCGTGTCATCGCTGTTCGACGCGCAGGTGATCCCCCACGGCCACGGCATTCACGCGGCCTTGCACGTGGTGGCCAGCCAGCCGCCCATGACGTGTCCGTGGATCGAGTACCTGATTAACAAGATGAGTTCTTATCACCACTTTGAGAAGCGCGATTACAAGGTGGTGAAGGGGCACGTTGACCTGCCGGAGAGGCCCGGCTTCGGGATCGAGTTGGACGAGTCGAAGATTGAGAAGCGGACCCCGGTGCACTGGAGTTAGCAGCGCACCGGGATCCCAAGGACGAGTTAGAACATGATCTTCAACGCCAACTGCACGTTGAATGGCTCGCCGGCTCCGATTCCGGTAGCTCCGTTGGCGTCACCGATGGTATCGCCGATCCGTCCGAAGCTGCCCGAACTGAGAGAGCCGTTCGGTCTGGGGAGATTGGTCCGGTTAAACAGGTTGAACATCTCCACCCGGAATTGCGTGTGGATTCGCTCCGTGATGGGAGTGCTCTTCATGATCGCGAAATCCGTGTCCACGAATGCGGGACCGCGCAGGGTGTTGCGGCCCAGCGCGCCGAAGGTCCCTTGAGCAGGTAGCGCGAACGCGGCGGGATTCAGCCACTGCACGTACTTCGATCCGCCGGCCGTTGTAATGATCGACCCGCCGGCGCCCTGGTAGGGGTCGCCAACCTGCACTACGCGATCGCGGCCTTCAAAGGTCCCGCTGTAGTTCTTGCCGGCCGTAACCGAGAACGGCAGACCCGTGAAGGCCGAGATCAGCGAATTCAGCTGCCACCCGCGCACCAGCAGCTTCGGTCCCTTAGAGGGAGACGGCAGCATGTAGGTGATGTAGCTGGTAAAGGTATGGCGGACGTCGAAGTCCGAGTTACCATAGTCCTGTCTCAGGTTGTAACTGTTCATCGGGTTGGCGCCGCGCACGGCCGAGGCGTCGTCGATAGCATGGCCGAAGGTGTAGCCGAACTGGGAGGTCAGTCCATGCCAGGCGTTCATGCGCAGGCTGGCGACCATCCCTTGGTAGTGCGAGTTCGCTGCGCTGTCCACCTGATTGATGGTGGCAAAGTTCGGGAACTGCGAATAGTACGGGCGGAGCTGGTTCTGAGCCGCGCGAGTAGCGGCGGTTCCCAACGGCGAGTTCAGCGGCTGGTTGATGTCGAGCACCGTCAACAGATGGTGCGCGACGCTGCCAACGTAGCCGACTTCGGCCACGATCGCGCTATTGATCTGATACTGGGTGCTCAGGCCGAAGTTCTGAGAAGACGCGTTCTTGAAGTCCTGGTTCACCGAGAACACTCCATAAGGCGGCGGTGGGATGTTAGCGTCGCCGAAAATGGGCTGCCCGGATACGATGGTGTAGTTGCTGCGGGTGAGCGAGTACACGGGAGAGGCACTTCCCGGATTCGACAGAACGCCGGTCGCGCCGTTGTTCGGCGGTCGGTTGTCGCCAAAAGCATTGACCGCCGGCGAATCGTAATAGATCCCGTAATTGCCGCGGACCACGAACCTACCGCCGCTGCCGGGCGAGTAAGCGAACCCGAGCCGGGGAGCTATGTTGTTCCAGCGCTTGGGATACAGCGAGTCCAGCCCATCGCTGCCGGTATAGACGATTCCGCCCTTGCTTGGAATGAACGTCGAGATCCGGTTCGTAGGATCGGAGATCGGGCCAAAGTACTCCCATCGGACGCCGTAGTCGATGCTCAGTTTGTGAGTCACCCGCCAGGTGTCCTGCGCGAAAATGTTGAACGAGTTCATGTAGTAGTTTCGCTGCAGGTCGCCGCGCACGATGGTGGACGAAGAAACGTAGCCGGCCAGGTAGTCCGACAGGCTCTTGAGATTGTCGGAAACGGTCGGGTCCCCGGCCCACGGCCCCTGGGTGCCGTCAAAGCTGAAGGTGCCGCGCTGGTTGCGCATGTAGAACACGTCGGCGCGCGCCCGGCGATACTCGCCGCCGAAGCGCAGTTGGTGGGCGCCCATCGTGTAGCTGAGTGTCTCGTTCAAGTGTCCCGTCGTATCGATTCGGCCGAGTGGCGGCGTGAGGCCGATCTCATCGAAACCGGAGATAGCCATATCGGGAGATCCGAGCAGCGAAGGGTTGGTGACGCCGGTATTGAGTCCCGCGGCAACCGGATTGGCGCTGGTGTCGAAATCGTTGAAGGTCTGTTTGAAATAGTTCACGCCGGCCAGTAACTGGTTGGCCACGCGGGGCGAGAACACCGTGTTGTAGACCAGCGAGAAGTTCTGCATCCGGCTGGGAGCCACCTGGTAGTACTCGTGAAGCGGCGATCCCACTGGAGCCGTTTGCGCGCCGGTTCCGACGAAATAGCGGAACGCCAGGCTATGGCGCGAGCTGATCACATAATCGATCTTGCCGATGCCGTTATCGCTGTAGTTGTCGCTCACGTCGGAGCCGAAGAAATTCGGCGACGAAGCTGCACCGCTACGGGCCCGCTGCGGCCAGAAGGACAACACGTTGGTTGACACCGGATTCAGCGGAACCCCATACTTGGCCAGCACGGACTGAGCCTGGCTGACCCAGGCCGCCGAAGGCTCCGTGGAGGAATTGCCGTTGCCGACAATGAACTTCTGCCGTTCATAGGTCACAAAGTAGAACAGCTTATCCTTGACGACGGCGCCTCCCAGCGACCCGCCAAACTGGTTGTTCTTCAGCTTCGGCTTCGAAGCGCCATCCGGGGCGAACGGAGTGTTCTGCGCCAGCGCATCGTTCCGGTTGAAGTAGTAGAGGCTGCCATGCAGGCTGTTGGTGCCGGATTTGATCACCATGTTAATGGAGCCGCCCGCGTTGCGGCCCGATTCGGCATTTGCGTGGCTCTGCACGGAGAACTGGTCGATCGCATCGATGGGCAACAGCGTTCCCGCCACGCCGGACACGCCGCCCTGGTTCACCGCGGCGGCGTTATGCCAGAGGTCGTTATTGTCGGCGCCGTCGATCTGCCAGTTGTTCTGCATGGTGCGGGCGCCATTCAACGATCCCGCGCCGTTTACGCCGGGGGCGAGTTTCACCAGTTGCGTGAAATCGCGGCCATTCAGAGGAACTTCCTGCACCGCCTTGTCGGGAATGACCTGGTTCATGGTGGCGGTGTCGGTGTCGAGCGTCACTGCGGCCGCGGCCACTTCGACGGTTTGGGTCTGACTCGCGACTTTCAGGCTGATCTGCAGAGATGTAATCTTGCCGACTTCGACTCGGACGCCCTGGTATCTCTGGACGTCGAATCCGGGCTGAGAGACGGTGACGCTGTAGTCGCCCAATGGGAGATCGGGAACAGTGAATTCACCGACGTTGGAGGTGAGGGAACTACGCTTCAGACCGGTACTGATGTTGGATACTTCAACAGGCGCCCCAGCGATGGCGGCGCCAGTGGCATCCGTAACAGTCCCGGCGATGCTTCCCCTGAAGGTTTGCGCCGTCAGCAAAGACACGACGGACGCCATAAACAGTAGAGACGTGGATTTTTTTAGATACATCGACTAACCCCAATAGAAGGATTCCAGCAGCTAACGGGGCTTCCGAGTCACCCAGGACCCAACAAAGACTATCCAGTCACTATAGCACGCAGGCAGGCCGGACCTACGCTATTCTTTGGTGAAGTAAGGTATGTACCAGGGATGTAAAAAGAATGTGAACCTGCTCACGGCGCCCGTTTCTTGTCCTACAATCGCTACAGTCTGAATATGCAGACCATTCTGGTCATCGACGACGACGAGAACCTCCGCGACACCATCGGGCTGATGCTGGAGAAGGAGGGCTTCCGCGCCGTCCTTATCGGCGACGGCAAGACCGGCCTTCAGGAGGCGCTTACCATTAAACCGGGCCTGATCCTGGTGGATCTACGAATGCCCGGACTTACGGGGGTGGAGGTATGCAAGCGGCTTCGGGCTGCCGGCATGCAGACGCCGCTAATTGTGTTAAGCGCCATCGGCGACGAGGTGGACAAGGTCCTGCTGCTCGAAATCGGCGCCGATGACTACATCGTGAAGCCGTTCGGGACTCGCGAACTGCTGGCCCGGATTCGCGCATTGCTGCGCCGCGCCTCGACGGACGCCCACCAGGTTCTTTCGTTCGGCAACGTGGAGGTGGATCTCGACCGCAGGGTGGTGTCGAAGGCGGGCGAAGAGGTCCGCATGACCCGCGCGGAGTATAACCTGCTCACGTTCTTCCTTCAGAATCCCGACCGTCCGCTGACCCGAGACATGATTCTGAATTCCGTGTGGGGCTACGAGAGTTTCCCGAACACTCGTACGGTAGACGCGCATGTCGTCCGGCTGCGGCAGAAACTGGAACCGGACCAGAATGCGCCGCGCCATTTTCTCACCCTGCACGGGGTGGGGTACCGCTTCCTGCCATGACCCATTCCCGGACAGTCCTGGTTGTGGAGGATGCCGACATGTGTTCGGCCACGCTTGAAGTCGCGCTCGACCGCATACCCGGAGTCGTCGTAAAATCGGCTGCAAGCTCCGAAAAGGCGCTGGAGATTCTGAACCGTCAGGAAATCAGCGCTTTGATCACCGACCTTCATCTCCCCAAAATGGACGGGATGGAACTGGTGGCGAGGGTGCGGGCCTTACCGGCCGGTGCTCACATACCCATCCTCGTGATCAGCGGAGATGTAGATCCACGGACGCCGGAGAGGGTGCTCCAAGCGGGAGCGGATGCGTTCTTCGCCAAGCCCTACTCGCCCGCCGCCGTGCGTCAAAAGCTGGAGACCCTGTTAAATGCGGGCTAGAATTCGAAATCTCATTCTCATCGTTCCTTCGATCGCGGCGGCACAGGACAGAGCGGACATGAAGGAGATCCTGGAACGTTTGACCCGGGTGGAAGAGCAGAATCGAGTCTTGATGGACGAGGTGCGGGCTTTGCGCAGGGAACTGGCGGGCTCACGCGGACCCGTGTCTCCGGCTCCCGTCGTCGAAGCGCAATCTCCGCCACTCGAAGAGCGGACCGCTGTCGCCGAGCGGCGTATCGAGGAACAGGCGCAGTCCAAGATCGAGTCCGATCACAAGTTCCCGGTGCAACTCACGGGGATGGTGCTGTTCAACGCCTACCTGAACGGGAAATCGAATGGCGACTCGTTCAATACGACTGTGGCGGCGCCATCGACAGGGCAGTTCCTGGGCGGTGGGACCTTCCGGCAAAGCGTCATCGGCCTCAAGTTCCAGGGCCCGACCATCGCCGGAGGAGGCAAGGTCGGAGGATCCGTGTACATGGATTTCTTCGGCGGCACCGGATCGTCTCTGAACCAGTTGTTCCGGCTGCGGCTGGCCACGGTGGACCTGGCCTGGAAGAACACGACGCTGACGGTCGGCCAGGATAAGCCGATCATCGCGCCGCGCGAACCAGACTCCCTGGCGCAGGTGGGTGTCTCGCCGCTTACCAACGCCGGAAACCTCTGGCTCTGGCAACCTCAGGCTCGCGTTGAGCAGCGCTTCCACCTCAGCGAGCACACCGGCCTTCGCGCCCAGGTGGGCCTCTTCCAGACCAGCGAGTCGTATCCGAACCTGCCCGCTGAATATAGAAATTCTGCGGCCGCGGCCAGGCCCGGAACAGAAGCGCGGCTGGAGTTCTCGCACCAGTTTGCGGGGACGCCCTACATCGAACTGGCCTCCGGATTCCACGCCAGTCAGAGCCACGTTGGCGGCCAGTCAATTCCGTCACGGATTTACACGATTGATTGGCTGATCCGCCCGATTTCGCGAATCGATTTTACGGGTGCATGGTTTACCGGGCAGAACGTCGGCGTGGTGGGGGCACTGCGTCAGGGCATCAACGTTGTGAATGAAATCGGAATCGCTGTTCCGAGCCAAGGCGGATGGGGACAGATCGCGTACCGTCCCACCAGCCGCTTGACCTTCAACCTTTTTGGCGGAACCCAGGATGACAAGAACTCCGATTTGGCTCCCGGCAGTATTGCGCGGAATTTGATTTACGGCATCAACGCGATGTACCGGCTGGGTCCGAATCTGCTCGGCAGCTTTGAAGCATCCCAGGTCCGCACTACTTATCTCGGTTCCGGCACACGGTTGAACCCACATTATGACCTTTCTCTGGCGTATCTGTTTTAGCGCGGCGCTGGCGGTGGTCTTACATGGGGCGACCGTATTGGGCCGGGTGGAGTTGCGCGATTCTCGCGACCGGCGCGTGCGGACGGGCAACGACTACTCGGGCGTTGTGGTGTGGTTGAGTCCGGTGGGCGGCGCGACGCCTGCGCCAGCGCCGCAGAAGGCGCGCATCGTCCAGCACAACAAGACATTTACGCCGCACGTTCTGGCCGTGACGGTGGGCAGCACGGTGGATTTTCCGAACTTCGACCCGATCTTCCACAACGCCTTCTCGAACTACAGCGGCCAGTTGTTCGACGTGGGACTGTACCCTCCGGGAACCTCGCGGAGTGTGAAGTTCACGCGCGAGGGCGTGGTGCGGATCTTTTGCAATATCCACTCGTCCATGAGCGCGGTGTTACTCGTGCTGGGTACTCCCTATTTCGCGATCACAGGTAGCGACGGCGTGTTCATGATCCAGAACGTCCCACCGGGCGAGTACAAACTACAGGTGTTCCATGAGCGGGCGCTGCAATCGACGCTCGATCGGCTTGATCGCCGTGTGACGGTAGCGGCGGAACCGGTGTCGCTGCCGCCGCTGGCGATTTCCGAAAGCGGCTATCTCCCCATTCCGCATAGCAACAAATACGGGCGCCAGTACGGACCCGAGCCGGACGATCACAGTGTCTATCCGGGAGCGAGGAAGTAACCACGATGCCGCGGCTCCTCTGGAGAATCCTGCTGGCCACCTCGATAGCATTGACCGTGCTGTTCGCCATCATTGGATGGATTCTCCAGGACCACGTTCTGCGTATCGCTACCCAGAGTCTTCAGGAAGAGGTGGGCACCAGTTTCCGGGCGTATGAATCGCTCTGGCATGCCCGTGCGGACAGACTCGCTTCCATCAGTCAGGTGCTCGCCAGCATGTCCGATGTGCGTGCGGCATTCGGCACTGGCGACCAGGCCACCATCCGGGATACGGCCGGTGAACTGTGGTCGAAGGTGTCGCATGAGGACGCGCTGTTTCTGGTGACCGACCCTCGGGGAAGGGTGCTGGCCTGCCTGGGCGGCGACTGCGATGCCATGAAGAATCACATTGCCGCCGTCGAGAGCGCCGCTGTACGGTTCCCGCAACAGGCATCCGGCTTTCTGTTTCAGGACGGACGCCTGTATCAGATCACCTTCACGCCGGTGTACGTCGAATCGGGCCGCGGTCCTGCTTTGCTGGACGTGCTGGTGGCAGGCTATTCCGTGAGCACGCAGCTGGCGCACGACTTCAAACAAGCCACCGGCGGCAGCGATTTCGTGTTCACTGCTCACGGGGAAGTGATCGCCTCAACATTGCCCTTGGGCAGCCACCTGTCCGACTATTCTACGCTGGCCAACCCGCTGTTGGACGTGGCGGGCCAACGGGTGGGGGAACTGCGCATCCTGCGTTCCTTTGAGGCCGCCCACAGGCGCATCGCGGCGCTACGCAGGGACATCGTCCTGATCTGGCTGGCGGCCGTCGGAGTGGGGCTGGTGATGACCTGGGGACTGGCCCGGCGCATTCTCCGTCCCGTTCAGGAATTGGATCGCGCCGCCTCGCAGATTGGCCGCGGCAACTACGATGCTGAAGTGAAGGTGAACAGCGGGGACGAACTCGGGCGGCTGGCCAGTACGTTCAACGCCATGTGCGCGTCTATCCGAAGCGCGCGGGAGGAGTTGATCCGCCACGAACGGATCTCCACGATCGGGCGGCTCTCCACGTCTCTTGTCCACGACCTGCGAAATCCGCTGGCCGCCATTTACGGGGGCGCCGAGATGCTGGTGGATGACGACCTCTCACCGGGTCAGGTGAAACGGCTGGCGTTGAACATCTACCGGTCGTCGCGGCGCGTTCAGGAGATGCTGCAGGATCTGGCCGATGTGACTCGCGGAAAGGGGCATGGGGCGGAGCCCTGCCGGTTGCGGGACTTGGTGAATGCCGCTCTGGAGCAGCACGCCGGGGTTGCGGATTCCCACAACGTCACGGTGGAGAGCGAGATTCCAGAAGACATCGAGGTTCCGCTGGAGCGGTCGCGAATGGAGCGTGTGTTCGCGAATCTGATGAGCAATGCGCTGGACGCGATGCCGGACGGCGGCCGCGTCCACGTGAGCGCGACGCGCGAGGAGTCCTCGGTGGTGGTGCGATTCGAGGACACCGGGCCGGGGATTTCCCAGGAGATCGCATCCCGATTGTTCCAACCTTTCGTCAGTGCCGGGAAGAAGAATGGGCTGGGGTTGGGACTCGCCCTATCGCGCCAGACGGTGCTCGATCATGGCGGCGAGTTGTGGGTGACTTCGCGGGCTGGCGAGGGTGCTACGTTTTTTGTGCGGCTTCCTTGTTGAGGGAGTGCCAAGTTGGCTGGCGCGAGATACCGTTCCAACGCCTCCGTAACGATCGCGTTCAGCTTTTTGTTTGATGTCGCCGCGTGTATCGCCGCGCGCTTGTGGAGGTCTGGTCCGACGCGCACGTTAAACGTGCCCTTGTACGGCGTGTCCGGCGTCCTGCCGCGAGCCTCACACCATTTCAGGTAGTCGTCCACCGCTTCCTGGAATCGCTTCTTAAGCCCGGCGGCTTGGGTCGCCTCGAAGGTGACCAGGTCCCGGATGCCCTCCAGCTTGCCGTGGAACACCTCATCCTCATCGCTGTAGTGCGCCGAACCCACATAGCCGTTGTAGGTGAAGTGCGACGGCTTGCTACGGAATCGCTCGACCAGCTTTTCATGTTGGCTCAGAGAGATCCCTCCGTCGGATAGTGTGCTATAGGCGGGTTGCCAGATGCAACCGGGTTAGTTGCAGGTCGATTTCAATTGTGCCGGCAAGAGTGCCGGCACGGCGCGCAGGAGTGCGCACGCCACATCGTATTGACATTCTATATGAAGACGTATAGTATCTCTATACGAGCATGCCGACTACGAACCTTCTGCAGGGAACTCTGGATCTTCTGATTCTGAAAGCACTGGCGCTTTCCGAGATGCATGGGCTGGGCATTTCCACACGCATCGCGCAAATCACGAACGACACCTTTCGGGTGAAGCCTGGCTCGCTGTTTCCCGCCCTGCACCGCATGGAAGAGGCGGGATGGCTGTCTTCCACCTGGGGCGATTCGGAAAATAACCGGCGCGCCAAGTTTTACCGCCTCACCGCGGCGGGCCGGCGGCAGTTGAAGACTGAAACCAAGCAGTGGGAAACCATCGCGCTGGCTATTGGCAGCGCGCTCGAAGCGAATTGAAAGGCAACCGCGCCATGACATTGACGGCCCTGCTCCGCAACCTGTTCAGTCGGTCCCGCGTCGAACGTGACCTCGACGACGAGTTGCGCGCTTATCTGGGTCAGCTCATGGACGAGAAGCGCAGGGCTGGTTTGAGCGAGGCGGAAGCGCGGCGGGCAGCCCAGATGGAGTTGGGCGGACTGGAGCAGGTCAAGGAAGAAGTCAGACAAATCAGAAGCGGGCAGATATTGACCGAGTTTCTGCAAGATCTTCGGTACGCTGCCCGAACGCTCCGAAAGAACCCCGCATTCACGCTGGTGGCCGTGCTGGTGCTGTCACTGGGCATCGGCGCCAATGCCGCCATGTTCAGCGTGGTGTACGGGCTACTATTGCGACCGCTGCCCTATTCCGCCGCCGACCGGGTGGCAGTGGTGTTCATGCGGTATTACCCGCGCGACTTCCAGTTTGGAACCATGTGCGTGCGCGACTACCTGGAGTGGAAGGCCAACAATCACGTGTTTCAAGATCCGTCCCTGTTCAGGGGGCTGCGTATGGACATCGGCGGTAGCGAAGGCGTTCCGGAACAGGTACAGGGTGCGTCGGTAACCGCGGGTTTCTTTTCCGCATTAGGCGCGAATCCGGTGATCGGCCGGACCTTCCTCAACGGCGAAGACCAACCGGGCACCCGTGCGCTGGCCGTGCTCAGCGAGTCGATCTGGCGCAGGCGCTTTGCCGCGAGTTCCGGGGTATTGGGCCAAACGATCCTGGTGAATGGCGCTCCGTCCACCGTGATCGGAGTAATGCCGGGCGCGATTCGGTTTCCGGGGCATGCGACCGAGGTCTGGACCAACCTGCGGCTGGATCCGCCGTCCCGATATGGTCCGTGGTTCTATCGCGGCGTTGCGCGGCTGAAGCCCGGCGTGACGCTGGAACAGGCGCAGGCCGAGACGAACAACATCGGGCTTCGCATGATGCAGCAGAACCCGTACTATAAGCGACTCACCCTGCCGCTGCTCAGCCTGCGCGACGCCCTATTGGGAACCACGCTCAAGCCCGCGATCCTGATGCTGGCCGGCGCCGTGGGGCTGGTGCTGATGATCGCCGTAGTGAACGTCGCAAACCTGACGCTGGCCCGCGGCATTGTCCGCCGGCGAGAGATGGCGCTGCGGCTCAGCCTGGGCGCCGGCAGGGGCCGGCTGGTGCGTCAACTGTTGACAGAGAGCGTGCTTCTGGCGATGTTGGGCGGTACGGCCGGCCTGGCGCTGGCATGGGGCGCAATCGAACTGATTCGCATCTGGAATCCGGGCGATCTGCCGCTCATCGATTCAGTCCGGCTGGATGGATATGTGTTCGGCTTCGTGGGATTGATTTCGCTGCGTCACCAGCATTCTGTTCGGACTGGCGCCGGCGCTGCACGGCATGCGAGCGGATCTGAACTCGACCATCGGGGAGGGTGGACGAGGCGGCGGGGCGAGCCGTGCCCGCGCGCGGGCTCGGACGGCGTTGGTGGTTGCCGAAGTCGCTCTCTCGCTGATGCTTCTGGTGGGCGCCGGCCTGCTTCTCCGCAGCTTCGCAAATCTGCAGCAGGTGACCGGCGGTTTCAGCACCCCTCCGAGGCGGATTCTGACGATGCTGATTTCACCCGGCAACGCAAAATATCGCGATGCCGACGCCGGCCTTCCGTTCTACGATGAAGTGCTCCGGCGCGCCCGCAACGTTCCGGGAGTGGAAACGGCGGCAGTCACGGATTCGCTGCCGCCCGACCGGCAGGGAGATGCCGACACCTTTGAAATTGAGGGTCGCGCCCTGGCGGCCGGAGAGATGAACCCGGTGGTCTCGTCCGTCACGGCGGGTCCTGACTATTTCAAGGCGCTCGGAATCCCACTGGTCAAAGGCCGGTACTTCACCGGGCAGGATCATAATGGCTCGGCGGCGGTGGCGATTGTGAGCGAGAACTTCGCGCGCCGTTTCTTCCCGAATGAAGATGCCATAGGCAAGCGCATCAAACAGAGCGGCCCGGGATTTGGCGGGGGTTGGATGGAGATTGTGGGAGTAACAGGCAATGTGAAGTACCTGGGATTGGCAACGGACACCGACCCGGCTTACTACATGCCGTTCGCCCAGAATTACGGTTCCCGGATGTTCCTGGTGGTGCGCTCGTCGGGCGACGCCGCCGGCGTGGCGGAACGCCTTCGCGAGGACGTCCAATCCATCGACCCGGGCGTAACCCTGGCCCAGATCGGCACTATGGAGGACGCGCTGCGGCATTCGGTAGCACAGCCCCGCTTCGATACGATGCTGATGACGCTGTTCGCGGGGATCGCCTTGCTGTTGGCGGCGGCCGGAGTCTACGGAGTGATTGCCTATTCGGTGGTGCAGCGAACCCAGGAAATCGGCGTGCGAATGGCGTTGGGGGCTGCCCAGAGGGATGTACTGCGAATGGTGGTTCAGCAGGGCGTGTCGCTTGCCGCGCTCGGAATCGCGATCGGGCTGGGAGGGGCGCTGGTCCTAACCCGGTTCCTGAGGACGATGCTGTTCAACACCGGCGCAACAGATGGATTCACATTTGCCGCGGCGCCCGTGGCATTGATGCTGGTGGTTCTGCTGGCCACGCTGCTTCCCGCTCTTCGAGCCAGCCGGGTGTCTCCCGTGGTGGCGCTCCGATACGAGTGATAGCATGAGGGTAAAAAATGAACCGGCGAGATCTTCTGAGAGCGCTGGCACCCGCCATCCTGCCCGTTTCCGCTGCGGAAACCCCGCCACAGTATCAGATTGGGGCGTATTATTTCCCCGGCTTTCATCCGGATCCGCTGACCGGCGCCTCACACGGCCCCGGGTGGACGGAGTGGGAGTTGACCAAGCGCGCGGAACCGCGATTCCCGGGACATCAACAACCCAAAAAGCCGCTGTGGGGATACGAGGACGAATCGGATCCGCGCGCGTTCACGAAGAAGATCGACGCTGCCGCCGATAACGGACTTCATCACTTTCTTTTCGATTGGTATTGGTACCACGACGGGCCGTTTCTGAACCGGGCATTGGACGAGGGTTATCTGGGGGCACCCAACAACGGGCGGCTGCAATTTGCCCTGATGTGGGCCAATCATGACTGGGTAGATATTCAGCCGGCGAAGCTCAGCTCGAAGCCGGCCTTACTGCACCCCGGTGCGGTAGACGCCAGGGTCTTCGATCACCTCACCGATCACGTGATCGACAAATACTTCAAGCACCCTTCACACTGGAAGATCGACGGCGCGCCCTACTTTTGCGTTTATGAACTCTATCGACTGATCCAGGGACTGGGTGGTGTAGAGCCAGCCAGGACTGCTCTGGCGCGATTCCGCCAGAAGACGAAAGCGGCTGGATTTCCTGATCTGCATTTGAACGCGGTGCTGTGGGGCGTGCAGATTCTTCCCGGCGAGCAGCAGGTACGCAATCCCAAGGAACTGCTTTCGGTGTTGGGATTCAACAGCACGACCTCCTATGTCTGGATTCACCACGTCCGCCTGGAGCAATTCCCTGTGACGCCGTACAAGGAGGTCGCGGTGAAGGCGGCCGCTTTGTGGCAAAGAGCTGCTCAGGATTTCGGCCTGCCGTACCATCCAAATGTCACGATGGGCTGGGATGCGAGTCCGCGAACCTGCCAGTCAGACCGGTTCCTGAATCAAGGGTACCCGTTCATGCCGACTCTGGGCGGTAACACTCCGCAGGCATTCCGCGACGCTTTGCAGGCAGCAAAGACGTTTTTGGATGCAAGTCCGCGACAGCCTCGGATATTGACGATTAACGCCTGGAACGAGTGGACGGAAGGTAGCTATCTGGAACCGGATCAGGTCCATGGGTTTGAGTATCTGAAAGCGATCCGCGAGGTTTTTGGGCGGGGCTGAAGAAGTCCCGCGGGCGTCGGCAGGAGTGCCGACGCTGCACGCAAGAGTGCGTGCGCCACTTCGGTTGAAACTCACTCTACAGTACGGATTCACAAAGCGTTTACATGGCTGCTACGACTTACATGTGCCTTCGACCTTACTCTCGGGTCAGGGGCATGTATGAGAACCCACTATTCCATCGCAATCGTATTGATCATCACTGGATTCGGCGCCTTCGCGATTCGGTCTCCGCGCGTGAACCCGCCCGTAGAGCCGTCGCATACGATCAACGCTGTCCTGGGGCTGCCGCCCGGAGTTTCGCGGACCCTCGAGCGCTCCTGTGCGGACTGTCATTCGAACCAGACGAAGTGGCCGTGGTACAGCCGCGTGGATCCCACCGCGAGCCTGATCGGGAACGATGTCGAGCGGGGCCGCGCGGCCATGAATTTTTCCGAGTGGCCCAGCGATTCCAAAAGCATCGGACTCCTTCTCGGCTCCTGCTCGGCGATGGAGAGCGGGATCATGCCGAAGCAGCCCTACCGGACAATGCATCCGGACGCGGCGCCCACACGCGACCAGGTCCAGGAATTCTGCAACTGGTCGCGTGAACAGGCGCAACGACTGATGAGCATGCGGCGGCGAAATCAGGCGGCTTCAAAAACTCAGCTTCAGCCCTAGCTGGATCAGTCGCGGGTCGAGCGTCGATCCGTAGGCGACTTGGCCGAAGTTCGCGGTGGTGCAAACGCCCTGGGCCGTCCACGCCGCACAGGTGGAAGCGGGGGCGAGGAAGTTGGCGCGGTTCAGCACGTTGAACACTTCCGCGCGGAACTGGAGGCGCATGGATTCCGTCAGGCCGAAGTTCTTGTTCATCGACGTGTCGAACTGCCAGACCGGCATGGACCGCGCGACATTTCGGGCCGCGGTCCCGAATGGCTGCGAAGGATCCAGCGGAATGCGGATGTTATCCAGGTTGAAGTAGTGGGCGATTTGATTCGACTGATGCAGAACCGGATCTCCGGTGATGTTGACGCGGTAGAAACTCGCGCCCCGGAAGTCGGCCGTGATGGCGTTCACCTGGAACGGCGAGGTGGGGTTATAGATGAGGTTCACGGGGAAGCCCGAGAATGCGTTCGAAACCGCATTCAGCTCCCAACCTCCAATCAGGAAGTTCAACGGGCGCGAAACGCCGGACGCGAATCGCTTACCCTTGCCGAACGGAAGTTGGTAGACCATGGTGGTCACGTTCGTGTACGGTTGGTCGTACATCGACACGGACTTCTCGGCGCGCAGGTTGCGAGGATCCTGAGGCCCGATGGCGTTGCCGTTCGCGTTCTCGAGAGAACCCGATGAATTGTCGATTGCCTTCGACCAGGTGAACGAATTCAGAAAGAACAGCCCGCTGGACATGCGCCGCTCCAGCCGGATCTGCAGCGCGTGGTAATCGGAGAAAGCTCCGTTCGATGCGATGGTGATATCGCCGTAGCCTGGAAACGGCCGGGTGCTCTGGCGTTGGGCGATGGAGAGCGTTTGCCCGGGCGCATTCGGCAGCGTGGCGTTGTAATCGCCGAAGTAGAGGACCCGGTTGGCGCGGTTGCCGACGTACGAGACATCGAGGATGGTGTTCCGCATAATCTCCCGCTGCACGGAAATGTGCCAGCTCTGCACGTAGGTGTGCTTATCGTTCGGGGGCATGTAGGTGACGTTGGAAATCGCTGGATTGAAGCTGGCCGGATCGGCGAGGTTCGCGGGGAATCCCTGCTGCGTGGTCAGGAAACCGGAAGTGGCGGGAGTCTGGTTGACCACGGCGAAGATCACCTGGGGAGCGTTGATGGGCAGGAGGTTCGCGGAGCCGGAACGATTGAAGTGGGTGTAGCTGATCCCGTAACCGGCGCGCACGGCGGTCTTGGGCATCACCTCCCACGCGATCCCGAACCGGGGCCCGAAGTCCGTGAGATCGGGATCCACCAGCGCGCGATCGCTGATGGAACCGCTCTTGGCCTTGAGCATGGTCTTGCTCACGGGATCGAAGTTGGTGAGGTTGTTGTCGCGCTCCCACTGCGGCGACCCGTACTCGTAACGCATTCCGACATTCACGGTCAGCTTGGGCAGGAGTTTGAAATCGTCCTGGATGTAGCCGAAGTGCATCGCCTGACGGAGATTGGCGATGAAGAAGGTGGAGATCTCGTACTTCGAGCGCAGTCCGAAGAGGAAGTCGGCCAGGTTGTTCCCGGTGAAGTTTCCGGCGTAGGTGTCACGGCCGTTGAGGGGATTCACGTCCATCACCTCGGTGTGAATGCGCTGATACTCGTAGCCCATTTTCAGCGAGTGCCGTCCGATCAGGCGGGTGTGATTGATCTTGGGATTGTAGACGGTCGGGTACTGCCATTGGGGATTGGTGGCCTGGCGCCCCAGGTCCGAATAGCCGCTGATCAGTTCCGTGGGGAGTCCACCGGAAGCGCGGGGGTCGGTGGGAAGACCGGGAATGCCGTAGGCGCCGCTCGCGTTGGGGCTGCCCAGGCCCGCCGGGTTCTTTCCGCCCAGGGTGCGCGAAACGCCGAAGCGAAACTCGTACACCTGATTCGCTCCCCGGTTCCAGTTGAGGCCGGAGGTCAACTGCTGGTTCAGGATGCGAGTGGCCCCGTTTCCGGAGCCGCCGGAGGGGAGAGGAATCGGCGGCTGGTCGAAGATGTTGGCCTTCCGCTGCCCGATCCGCACGAATGCCGAGAGGTTGTCTTTGAGGTTCCCGTCGAACTTCAGGTCAAACTTGTCATTGAAGTTCTTAAATGCTTGGGAAATCTGGTAGTTGTTCGAGGGCACCTTGTTGATTGCGGTCGCGATAGAGGGAGCGGGCAGATCGGCCATCACCTGACGCGCGAATGGCTGCCAGTCGGTCTGCGGAATCACCGTGCCGGCGAGGTACTTCTTTCCCGTCAGGGGATTGGTGATGTCCATGGGGAAGATGCCCTGGCGCTGCCACTCCGAGGCGATGGTTTGCACGGCGGGAATATTGCGGATCTGCCGGAAGCCTTCGTAGTCGGCGAAGAAGAAGAACCGGTTCTTGATAATAGGTCCGCCCACAGTACCGCCGAACTGGTTTCGATGGAACGGAAACTGGGTGCCCGCACGGGGGCGGTAGAATCCTACGGCGTTCAGATCGGTGTTGCGCAGGAACTCCCAGAGGTTGACGTGCAGGGAGTTAGTCCCCGAAACCAGCGCGACGTTTACCGTCGCTCCGGCCGCGCGTCCATACTCGGCGGAGGAATTGTTCGTCACCACCTGGAACTCGGCCACGGAGTCCGGCGGGGGCTGCATCACCTGGTTCGAGAAGCCCTGGTTCGACGTGCCGTAGGCGTTGTTGTCCACCCCATCCAGCATGTAGTTGTTGAAGGTGCTGCGCAGGCCGTTCACGTTGTAGGCGCCTTCGCGGGTCAGCACCGTCACGGCGCTTCCGGTGCCTATGGGGGAGAACTTGGTACCCGCGGTCAGCAGAACCAGGGACGAATACTCCCGGCCGTTGAGCGGCAACTCGGTGGTGGCAGCGTGGCCTACGGTCTGGCCGCGCTGGCTGGTCTCGGTTTCAAGTAAAGGGGCTCCGGCGGTGACGCTGACCGTTTCAGTCAACTGTCCAACCACGAGTCTCAGGTCGGCGCGGGTTCTGGAACTCACGCTCACCACGACATCATCCATGCTGGCCGTGGAAAAGCCGGTGCGCTCAGCGGTCAGTTTATAGGTTCCGACACGGACGGTCGGGAATTCGTAGGTGCCGCTCTCATTGCTTGTGGTTTCGATCTTTAGTCCGGTGCCGGCATTGCTGAGGGTGATTCGGGCGCCCGGCACGGGAGCTCCGGACGGATCGAGGACGGTCCCAGTGATGCTGCCGCTATCGAACTGTGCCGGCAAAGTTCCGGCGAGCAACAGGACCAGTGTGACGCTTCTTAGCAGGTTAGTGAATGTTCGCATCGAAATCTCCACGAATAGCGATCTTAGTCGATGGCCGTGTCAACACGAAGAATGGGGAGTTTCAGGTGTGTGAACGTGACCCGGATGCGGATGCCGGAGGTACAAAGCGGGCCGCCGCGCCGTTCGGATATAATGAGACGTCTGAGCTGCCCGTCTGTAACGTGTGATGTCAGGATTTCTCCTCAACACCGATTCGGTCGTAATGTGTGCGCACGGCGGATCCGTGCTGACTGAGCCATCTCAACCCCGCGTACTTGCCTCCGGGAGCCCGGTTCTGCCGGAGTCCGGCCAGGGTATCGTTTCGGGATGTCCGTTCCAACCGTTAAGCGGGTCCGGACCAACCGGAAAAACCCATACCATCACGGGCCCGTTGCCCTGCATGACGGCCGAGTGGGTCACGGCGACTACGCGCGTACGTTCGGAAGGCGAACCGTTACTGTTCGACACCAGCGAGGCAGTGATATCGCCTGGCGGGGGCCCTGTGACGATTACGGGAGTTCAGCAACGAGTGCGCGGGATATGATGTTTTCGGTCAAGGACAGGAGTTGAGCGGATGCCTCAGTTCTTCGGCAAGTACCGCGGGACCGTCTCGAACAATGTGGACCCTATGCAGATGGCGCGGATCCAGGCGTACGTACCCGCGATTGGGGGCGATAACCTCGGTTGGGCGCTGCCCTGCGCGCCGTTTGCGGGTCCGGACATGGGTTTGGTGACGGTGCCGCCGGTGGGCGCGAACGTGTGGATCGAGTTCGAATCGGGCGACGTGAATTACCCGATCTGGAGCGGCTGTTTCTGGGGCGCGGGCGAACTACCGTCCGAGGCCATTGTTTCGCCACCGGACGAGGTGCAGGTTCTCAAGGCGCCGGGGTTCCGGTTCGTGGCCGACCGCACAAAGGGCAGCTTCGCGATCGATGTCGGCCCGCCGTTCGTGGACACTCCCGCCTCCCTCTCGTTCACAGAAGCTGGCATCGAGTTGCATGTCGCAGACTCGGTGCTGACCGTGGCGGAGAGTCACATCGTTATCGAGAGAGGTAGCGCGAGCATCGAAGTCTCAGACGACGCGGTTCACCTTGCGCACGATTCACCCAGTATCGAGATCACGGCGAAAGAGATCCTCTTGGAGAACGGCGCATCGACCATCGAGGTGTTACCGGCCAAGGTGGACATCAACAGCGGCGCACTGGAGATTACCTGAGCCATGCTGCTGATTCGGGAAACCCAGATGCAGGTGCTCTCCAGTTTCCGGCGGGGCGCCTTCATCGAGCGTTGTGAGGTTCATTTAACGACGAATTTTGCGTGCTGTGCAGCCATGTCCCCTCGCGAGCTGCGCACGATGGTGGAGCAGGGAACTGCGCGCGCCCTGAGCTACGGCATCGACGCAGAGCGCGATGTGTGTAAGTTTCTGAATCTGACCGTGGTGTTGGGACGGGACTTCGACCTACGTTTCCAATGGGCCCGGAAGACGCTGGCCTCCAACGCCGGGCCGCGTTTACGGCTCAGCCGATTGTACGAGCAAGCGATTCGTGTCGCGGATTCCGGAGTTGTCCAATGAGCGAGCAGGGCAACGCTCTGCGCACGAGCGGCGACGCGGCGGATTCGTCGTTCAGCGAGGAACCCGTTGGGGGGGCGTCGAAGCCGTGCAAGAAGAAAACCTGGATCGATTTCAGGCTGGTTGACGGCGATGGGAAGCCGGTGAGTGGGATGCGCTACCGGCTGCGAGACACCGAGGGCAGGAGTGTCGAGGGCGTCACCGATTCGGATGGGTGCGCCGGCGAAGAGGGCATCGATCCCGGCAGTTGCTCGATTACTTTTCTGGGCCCGGCTTCACAGGGCGCCAATTAGCTCGCAAGCCTGAAAGTCCCGCGCGGACTGAAGTCCACCTGCATCGGACTCGTACGTCAACAAATCCAAAACGGCCGTGAGTTCCGTACACCCCTCAGCACAGGAGGGCGCATGGAATCGAAAACGACACGTGTCCGGAACCACGCCGTGGTGATTGGGGGCAGCATGGCGGGGTTGCTGGCAACCCGCGTGCTAGCCGACCACTTCGATCGCGTCACGTTAATGGAGCGCGATCACTACCCAGTGACGGGGGCCAACCGCCGGGGAGTCCCGCAAGGGAAGCACACTCATGGTTTGCTGGCCAGTGGTCGGCAGATCGTGGAAGGACTGTTCCCGGGAATTTCGAGATCGTTGATGGACGGGGGCGCGGTGGCTTGCGACGTCTGCCGCGACGGCATCTGGTTCCACGAGGGCGGCTGTCTCAGCCGTTTTCTCGGAGACCTGGAGGGACTTGTGATGAGCCGGCCATTCTTTGAATGGCAGGTTCGCGAGCGGGTTCGGCGATTGGGAAACGTGATGATCGCCGAGGGATGTTCGGTGGACGGATTGCTCATGGACGATGAGCGGCGCCGTGTCGTGGGTGTCCGGACGGACTCGGGCACGGTACCGGCGGACCTGGTGGTGGACGCTTCCGGCCGCGGCTCGCCGAGTCCACGGTGGCTTGCAGAGTTCGGGTATCCGAAGCCGCCGGAAGAGCGTGTGGAGGTTGCACTCGCCTACACCACTCGATGGTTCCGCCGGCGCGCGGACGGCGCCAGTCCGCCGATCGTTGTGATTCCGCCCACGGCCCAGGGGAAGCGCGGCGGCGTGATGCTGGCGCAGGAAGGCGATCGTTGGACGGTTACGCTGATCGGTCACTTCGGCCATCGTGCGCCGGACGATCGTGATGGCTTCATCGAGTACTCACGTACGCTGCCAGGGCCGTTCATCTACGACGTGATTCGGGAGGCCGAACCGTTGGGAGAAGCGTCCTCAGCGCGGTTTCCGGCGAGTGTCCGCTTTCGGTATGAGCGAGTTCCGCGCTTTCCCGAAGGCTACCTGGTGGCCGGCGACGCCATCTGCAGTTTTAATCCTATCTACGGGCAGGGAATGACGGTCGCGGCGTTCCAGGCGGTGGAGTTGAAGAAAGCGCTGGAGCAAGGCGAACAGAACTTGGCCAAGCGCTTCTTCGCTCAAGCGGCCAAGGTGATCGACATTCCATGGAGCATCGCCGTAGGTAACGATCTGCGGATGCCGGAGACGACTGGTCCGCGGACGATGGGTGTCCGAATCATCAACTGGTACGTATCGAAGCTGCATAGGGCCGCTCACCATGATCCGGTAGCGGCGATGGCGTTCCACAAGGTGGGAAACCTGCTGGCTCCGCCCCCGAGCATCATGCGTCCGGCGATTGCGATTCGGGTGCTGAAAGGGAATCTATTCGGGCCGGGTGTTCGCGAAAGGCCGGATGTGGGCGCCGATCAAGCCCGCTTCGCGGCGGGGAACTAAGCGCGCTACGCTGGGAAGTGTCGCGTCTCCTCCTGACCGCCGCTATCGCATTACTGGGAACCGGGCTTTCCGCACAGGTACAGACGCCCAATTGGACCGAGCGCGAAAAACCGATTGCGGACCAGATCCGCGGACTTCGGGCGCTCCCCGACGACGTGCGTGCGCGCACCACAAAACAACTGGCGACGCAGATTCGCGAATTGCCGTCGAGTCCGAATAAGATCAGGCTGGCGGACGGCCTGGCCAGCCGCGCGACCGAGGGCGACTTTGGCGGCGACACGCTGCAGCAGGTAGCGACGACACTCGCCGAAGCGGTGAAAGAACGGCCGGTACCCGCGAACCAGGGGCAGCCTGCCGCGCCTTATGTGGAACTCGCTCAACTGGTGCGCTACGAGCATGTGACCGTCGAGTGTGACTCCCCGCAGTTTGCGGCGGCGATGTCGAAACTGGAACAGGACGACGCGGCTCGGACGAAGGCGGATTTCACCTTGCCCGATCTCAATGGCCGCTTGTGGACTCTGAAGAGTCTGCGCGGCAAAGTGGTGCTGGTGAACTTCTGGGCCACATGGTGTCCGCCCTGCCGCAAAGAGATGCCCGATCTGGAATCGCTCCACAACCGGTTCAAAGACCAGGGCCTGGTGATTCTCGCCGTGAGCGACGAGGAAGAAGCCAAGGTAAAGCCGTTTCTGGCGGGCCGCTCGATTACCTATCCGATTCTGCTCGATCCAGGCCGGAAGGTGAACGAGTTGTTTCGCGTGGACGGGATTCCGAAGAGCTTCGTCTATGACCGGAATTCGAAGCTGGTGGCGCAAGCCATCGATATGCGGACTCAGAAGCAGTTTCTGGACATGCTGGCCCAGGCGGGGCTGAAGTAGCCTTTACATGAACCGTTCCGTTGTACCGGTTCCCGTTCGGACAATTGAGCCCGGTCGCGACGATCAGCGGCTGGACGTGGTGGCCGTCGAAGAGCCGCTGGAGATCCGAGCGGGCGGCCGCGTGGTTTCCATCACCATGCGGACACCGGGAAACGATGCGGAGCTGGCCGCCGGTTTCCTGTTCGCGGAAGGGCTGCTAAGATCGCCCACGGAGATTGCAGCCGTGCGCCAATTGAATCCGAACTCCATCGAGTTCGAGTTGAGACCCGATGTCGAACCGGATCTGGAGCGGCTGAATCGCAACTTCTACATGACATCGAGTTGTGGTGTGTGCGGCAAGGCATCGCTCGAAGCGTTGGAGATGGCAGGCTGTCCGACGTTGCCGGGCGAGGCTCCCTTGGTAGACGCGAGGGTTCTGTACGGATTGCCGGAGACGCTGCGCGAATCCCAGGCGGTGTTCGATCAGACGGGCGGATTGCACGCGGCTGCGCTGTTCGATTTCGAGGGGCAGCGGCATGCGGTTCGCGAGGATGTCGGCCGGCACAATGCGGTGGACAAACTGATTGGCGGGGAGTTTCTGGCGGGCCGGACTCCGCTCTCGGATCGATTGCTGCTGGTCAGCGGGCGGGCCAGTTTTGAATTGATCCAGAAGGCGCTGATGGCGGGGATTCCCGTTCTGGCGGCGGTCGGGGCGCCGTCGAGCCTGGCCGTGCAACTGGCGCTGCGGTTCCGCATGACGCTGATCGGATTTCTTCGCGGGGAGCGGTTCAATGTGTATTCGGGCGGGTCGCGGGTGCGGGTTTAAGGGGCCCGCTGTCACGTGCCGGCAGGAGTGCCGGAACGGCGCGCAAGAGTGCGCACGCCACACTCGGGAGGCACGGATCGGGGCCGGCTTGGCGAAGGCTACCAGGTAGAGGCTTCGGGTCTCCTTCAAACCTCGCGGGCGGGTGTAAAATGCGAGTCAATGCAGGGGTATTCACGAAGGCAGCTATTCGGGGGAGCGCTTCCGGCATTGATGGCGACCCAGGCTAGAGCCGCGGAGCGGGTTTCCACGGGCATGATCGGGGTTGGCAACCGGGGCTCTCATCTCCTCACCAACGTCCTGGCCGAGAAGCGGGCGAAGGTCGCGGCCATCTGCGATATCAAACCGGACCGGTTGGATAGAGCTGCCAGCGCGGCCGCGCGCGATCAGCCCGTCACAATGTCCGACTATCGGCGATTGCTGGAGCGGAAGGATATCGACGCCGTGTTCATCGCGACACCTTGCGATTTGCACGTCGAGATGGCAACGGCGGCGCTTCAAGCGGGCAAGCATGTGTATTGCGAAAAGCCGCTCGCGATCACGCCGGAAGCCGTGCGCGACATGCTGCGCGTGGTCCACGGCTCGAAAACCGTTTTCATGGTTGGATTGCAGCGGCACTCGGATCCCGGGTTGCGCCAACTTGTCGAGAAGATCCATGCAGGCGCACTGGGACGGCTGGCGTTCATCAAGGCGCAGAGGCATGCCGCAGTGGACTTCTCGCCGACCGGGTCTTCAGGCGATTGGATCTTCAACGCCAAGCGCTCGGGCGATGTGATTGTCGAGCAGGCGATTCACAACCTGGACCAGTGCAACTGGGTGGTGAACGGGCACCCGGATAAGGCGACGGGCTTCGGAGGATTGGTGGTGTCGCCAAACATTCCGCCCGGACGCACGATGATGGACGAGTACGCGGTGAACTTCGAGTATCCCGACGGCGTGAGGATGTCGTTCACTCAGATCGCCTTTCATCCGCGCGAGATGCCGACCGGGGGCGAACAGACTTACGTCTATGGAACGGAAGGCGCCGTCATCCTGGAAACCGGCATGTTTTATCCAAGAGGGCAAGGGCAAGCGGTACGGCTCGCGGAGAGGACCAGGGAGAATCGCGAAGCCATTCACATTGCGAAGTTCTATGACGCGATTCTCAACGGGACCAAGCCGGAGACGGATGTCGTGCTTGGGGCGAAGGCGACCTTAACCGCGATTCTCGGGCGTGAATCGATATACCGGCAGAAGGTGATGACCTGGAAGGAGCTGGGGGTTGAGATCTGACGCATTCACGGGCGCTCTGAGCCGCCGCGCGTTTGCGGCAACGCTGGCGGCGGCTGTCGCGCAGAAGGCCAAGGCGGAGACGGGCAGCCGGTTTGTCAAAGGCATTTGCGCCGGAATTTTCCCCTCGTCCATGCCGTATGCCGAGCGGAGCCGGCAGGCGAAGAACGCGGGCTTCGACGCGATCGAGTTTCCCATGTCGGGCGAACTCGACATTTCCGCGCAGGCGGACCAAGTCAAGAGGTTGGGAGAAGAAACGCACAAGGCCGGCGTCTCCATTGCGAGCCTGTGGGTATCGCCGCCGCTGGCTAAGACTCCTTTGAACAGCCCCGATCCCGCGGTTCGCGAGCGCGGGCGGGAGGCGATCGCAAAGGCACTGGAGTTCGCGAAATATCTCGATTGCGGCGCGCTGCTGGTGGTGCCCGGACGGGTAGGCGCCGGACCGAAGTTCGAGGTCGGGTACGAGACGACCTGGAAGCGCTTCTCCGCCGAACTCGCGAAGGTGGCGCCGCTGGCCGAAAGCGCGAAGGTGCTGCTGACGATGGAAAATGTCTCGAACCGCTTCCTGGTGAGTCCGCTCGAGATGCGAAGTTTTGTGGACCAGTTTCACAGCCCCTGGGTGCAGGTGCATTTCGACACGGGCAACGTAATGTATTTCGGCTATCCGCAGGACTGGATTCTGACGCTCGGGAGCCGGATCAAGCGGGTTCATGTAAAGGATCGAAAGGTGACGCCCAAAGCCGAGCAGGCGCATCCCAGCCGGCTGCTGGAGGGCGACGTGAACTGGGAAGCGGTGATGCGGGCACTGAATGTGGTGGGGTATCGCGGGCCGGTGTCGCCGGAGATCGAGCGCGACCCGAGTGATCCGGAGCAACTGCGGAATGTGTCGAAGGCGCTGGATCGGATTCTGGCAATGGGGTAGGCTCAGTGACATGCGAAAGCTTTTCGCTTCTTTCATCGCCGCCTCTGTGATGCTTTGCGCGCAGCAGGGGAGGAATTACGGGCGGTCGATGCTGATTACGCAGCAGGGCATCGTCGCCACCAGCCAGTACCTGGCGTCTGAAGCAGGAGTGCAAATGCTGGCGCGGGGTGGATCCGCGGCCGATGCGGCGATTGCAGCGAACGCGGTGCTGGCCGTGACCGAACCCGATATGTGCGGGATCGGGGGCGACCTGTTCGTCCTCTATCGCGAGGCGCGAAGCGGCAACCTGGTCGGGTTGAATGCATCGGGCCCGGCGCCGAGGGGGCTTACGCCGGAGTTTCTCGCGAAGTCGGGAATCACGACGATGCCGACTCGCGGGGTCAACAGCGTCGTCGTTCCCGGCGCGGTGGACGGATGGTCCAAGATGCATGCCCGGTTCGGGAAGCTTCCCTGGAAGGACCTGTTTCAACCCGCCATCGCTTATGCCGAACAAGGTTTTGCAGTTCACGAGGTGATCCAGGAGGAGTGGTCGAACCCGGTGCAGGTGGCGAAGTTGAGGGGCGATCCGGAATCGGTTCGCGTGTTTCTGCCCGGCGGCAATCCGCCGCAGGTGGGCCAGATCTTTCGCAATCCGGATCTGGCGAAGTCGCTGCGTCTGATTGCAGGGCAAGGGCGCGACGCATTCTACAAGGGTGAGATTGCCGCTGCCATCCTGCGCACCTCGGAACACTGGGGCGGCACGATGAAAGCGTCTGACCTGGCCGGGTTTTCGTCGGAATGGGTAGCTCCGATCTCGACCGATTATCGAGGTTGGCGCGTTTACGAGCTGCCGCCGAACGGGCAGGGCATGGCGGCGTTGATGATGCTGAACATCATGGAGACGTTCCGGCCCGCGGGCGAAACGCCGTTCAACGCCGATGAGATGCATAAGCGGATTGAGGCGATGAAGTTGGCGTATGCCGACCTGAATCGATTTAACGCAGACCCGCACGCGACCGGCGTTCCGGTTACGGCTCTGCTTTCCAAGGAGTACGCGCGCAAGCGGGCGGCACTCATCGATCTGAAAGCGGCGAATTGCAATGCGCCCGCCGGGCAGCCGGTGAAAGGCGACACCACCTACCTGACGGTGATCGATCGCGAGGGCAACATGGCGAGCTGGATCCAGAGCATCGCCGACAACTTCGGGTCCGGACTGACCGCGCAGGGTGCGGGGTTCATTCTCCACAACCGCGGCTGGGGATTTACGCTGGAAGCGGGTCATCCGAACCGCCTGGCGGGCGGCAAGCGGCCGTTCCACACGATCATTCCGGCCATGATGGAACGCGGAGATGAGTACATCGGGTTCGGAATCATGGGCGGGGCCAATCAGCCGCTCGCGCACGCACAATTTGTGTCGAACCTGGTCGATTATGGGATGAATCTGCAGGCGGCGCTGGAAGCGCCTCGCTTCACCAAGAAAGGTCCTAGCGGCTGCGACGTTTACATCGAAGATCGCACGCCGCTGCAGACGTTGCAGCAACTCTCGGCGCGCGGGCATGAGATCCGCATACGGCGAGAGTACACGATGGAGATGGGCCGCGGACAGGCCATTCTCCACAACTCGCGCACCGGGACGAACTACGCAGCTTCGGACCCGCGCGCGGACGGGGCCGCAACTCCCGAGCCAATCGTTTCGGTAACTGCGGCCGAGGATGTTCGAACAAGCAAGCGATAGATAACTAACTCCGTGTCTGGAGGTAATATGCGACATAGAGAATTCCTTCTGTTGCTTTTGGGCTTCTCGTTAGCATGCCTTCCATGCCTGGAAGCCCAGGTGCTATACGGCTCGATCGTCGGTACCATTACCGACGCTACCGGCGCGGTGGTTCCCAACGCGCAGATCCGCGCTACCAATCCGCTGACCGGTGAAACTCGTGAGTCCACCAGCGACGAGGCCGGCAGGTATTCGCTAAACAACCTCGCGGCTGGAGCGTACGACGTCCGCGTGTCGGCGCCGAGCTTTCGAGCCTATGTACAAACGGGCGTGAACGCGGTCATCAACACGGTGGTGCGCGTGGATGTCCAACTCGAAGTAGGCGCAGCGACGCAGGAAGTGACCGTTGCGGCAAACGCGGCAATCCTGCAGACGGAGAAGGCGGACGTTCACACCGACCTGGGCGGACACGAGGTGACGAACCTGCCGCTGCCCGCCTACCGCAACTACCAGAGCCTGTACCAACTGGTGCCCGGCGCCACACCACCGCAATATCAGAATTCGGTGACCGACACTCCGCAGCGGTCGCTGACCACGAACGTGAACGGCACGAACCGGAACAACAACAACACGCGGGTTGACGGCGCGGGCGACGTGTTCGTCTGGCTGCCGCACCATACGGCTTACGTGCCGCCGTCGGAAACCATCGAGACGGTGAACATCACCACCGACAGCTTCGACGCCGAACAGGGGATGGCGGGAGGCGCGGCGGTAACGGTCACCACCAAATCCGGCACCAATCAGTACCATGGCGTCCTGTTCGCGTTCTGGGATAACAATCATCTGCAAGCCAGGAACTTCTTCTACTACGGCAAGTCAACGCCGTTCAGCCTCCACAACATCGATGGCGGAACGCTGGGAGGGCCGATCAAGAAGAACACGCTGTTTTTCTTTGCCGGCTGGGAGGGAACCTGGGAGCGAACGAATTACTCCAGCCTGTTCACCGTGCCTACCGCGGCCATGCGCGCGGGCGACTTCAGCGCGTTCGGAACCACGATCTACGATCCGGCGTCGGGCGATACTTCTACGGGCAAGGCTCGCACGGCCTTCCTGAACAATCAGATTCCGGCGGCGCGCATGAGTCAGGTTGCGTTGAACATGCAGAATCTCATCCCGCTGCCGAATCTTCCAGGCAACTCCGCCAATTATTTCGCGTCCGGCACGCAAGCGCTCGATCGCAACAACATCGACGCGAAGGTGGACTGGACACGCACGCAGAACCATCGCGTGTTCGGCAAGTACAGTGTCATGAAAGCGCTGGTGAGCTGCGACTTCGGCTTAGGCGCGGCGGGCGGACCCGGTCTGTGCAACGGCGGTCCCGGGACGGCGCCCACCCTGGTGCAGGTGCCTACGATCGGCCAGAACATCATCATCACTCCGCACCTGCTGCTCGACCAGGTTCTGGGATTCAACCGAATGGGGCAGCACGGGACCGATTCGTTCTACGGCCAGAATATCGGACTTGAACTCGGGATCCCCGGCACGAACGGTCCCGATCCGCGACAGAGCGGATTCCCGATCGTGAACATATCGGGATTCACCAGCCTGGGACAGACGGCGAATTGGATGCCTTTCTGGCGTAACGATCAGAGCTGGACGACCAGCCACAACATGACGTGGACGCACGGATCGCACGAGGTCCGTTTCGGCTTCGATCTGATCCACTACCACCTGAATCAATGGCAGCCGGAGGCCGGGTCATACGGACCTCGCGGCTGGCTCTCTTTCGACGGTGCGGTTACGGCGCTGAACGGCGGGGCTTCACCGAACCAATACAACGCCTGGGCGGCGTTCCTGCTCGGACTCGATCAGCAGGTGGGAAAGAGCCTGCAGAACATCAAGATGACCGGGAACGAATGGCAGATGGGGTGGTACGTCCGCGACCGCTGGCAGTTGAGCCGCAACCTGACGCTGAACGTCGGTCTTCGTTATGAGTTGTATCCGCTGGTGCGGCGGTCGCACACCGGCCTGGGGCGGTACGACCTCACTACGAATCAGATCATCATCGGCGGGGAAGGCGGAAACGACGAAAACGCGGACGTGACCATCAGCCATAAGATGTTCGCGCCGCGCATCGGGCTCGCCTACCGGCTGGGCGAGAAGACGGTGATTCGGACCGGCTACGGGATCAGCTACGACCCGCTGCCGATGGCGCGAGTGTTCCGCGATCCGTTCCCGTTGACCATCGTCCAGAACTTCGTGGGCCCGAACAGTTACGTTCCGTTCGGATCCCTGGATACGGGCATCCCGGCGCTGACCATTCCGGACCTCTCGACGGGCCGTGCGCCCGTCCCACCGACGTCGGTGATCAGCCGCAGCCCATTTCCGGGGCTGTTGAATCGCGGCTACATTCAGTCCTACAACTTCACCATCGAGCGCGAACTTCCCGCCGCGTTGGTAGTGACGGGGGCCTATGTGGGAACGGCGACGACGCACCAGTTCGCAGATCACGAGATGAACGCCGGCTATCCGGGCAGCGGAACCGCGGGACTCCCGCTGTACCAGATGTGGGGCAGGAGCGTCTCTACGCTCTTTGAGGATGGCTGGTTGAGTTCTCACTACAACTCGCTTCAACTGACCCTGAACCGGAGGATGACGCAGGGTCTCCTGGTGAGGGCGGCCTACACGTACTCGAAGGCCATCGACATGGTGGACGACGATGGGCGGGCGGGCCTGCTGTTCAACTGGGCACCCATGATGTACCGCAACCGGGCGGCGGCGGGATTCGACATTCCGCAGAATTTCCAGATCGGCTGGGTTTGGGATCTGCCATTCGGGAAGGGCTCGCATACGGCGTCAAAGGGCGCCGCGAGCTGGATTCTGGGCGGATGGCAGGTGAACGGGACGTTGGGCGCTTACAGCGGCACGCCGTTCACGGTGACGGCATCGGGGGCGTCGCTGAACGCGCCATTCAATACTCAGACGGCCGACCAGGTGTTGCCAAACGTGCAGAAGCTCGGTGGGATTGGATCGGGGCAGCCGTACTACGATCCAAAGGCGTTCGCGGCGGTTCGGGAAGTCCGGTTCGGCACCGCGGGACGGAATATCCTGCGCGCGCCGGGCATGTTCAACACCAACGTGAGCCTGTTCCGGTCGTTCCCGATTCGCGAACGACTGAGCCTGCAGTTCCGCGCGGAGTCGTACAACCTGACGAATACGGCCCATTTCCTGGCGCCGTCGGCGAACGTGTCGTCGGGAAACTTTCTGGTGATTACTTCGGCGAACCAGGATCAGCGGCAGTTTCGGTTGGGGTTACGGCTGCAGTTCTAAGGACGAGAAAGCCCTGACGGGCGCGGCCCGGAATCGAGATTCCGAGCCGCGAATTGTCAACGATGATTAGGTCGTCCGGCTAGAAGTCCAGCCGGACGCCCATGCTGATGTAGCGCGGGCCGATCATCGGACCGGTGGGGCGTCCGAAGTTGGCGTTGCCGACGGTACCGTTGATGCCGCCGAGATCGGAGCGGTTGAAGGCGTTCATGAAGTCCGCCCGGTATCGCAGCCTCACACTCTCCCAGATGGCGAAGTCTTTCTGGATGGAGATGTTCTCACTGCGGTAATACGGGTTGCGGACCAGGCCGTTGTAGATGGAGGTCGATCCCATCGTGTAAGCCGGCGCCGCGACGAACGGCGCGTTGGCTCCGTAATTGAAGTAGCGGCTGTTGGGGTTGTTCGGATCCATATCCGTTGCACCCATGCTGGTCCGGATCGGCTGCCCGTGTAGTTCGCCTTGGTGATGGGGGTGAACAGCACTCCGGCGCCGTTGGGATTGCCCTGGGTGAAGATCTGGAGTGGCGGCATGCTTCGATACTGCTGCGCCGCCGCGATGGACCAGCCGCCCACCGCTAGATTCGTAAGGAAGCCCGAACTTGCCAGGTACTTCTTGCCTTTACCGAACGGCAACTGGTAGCTGGTGAGAATGTTGAGCGAGTGAGGAATGTCCATGGGCGAGTAGGACTTGGCATCGGGGATGTTGAAGCTGTCGGCGGTCTGGACGTTGGCGCCCTGGCTGAAGATCTGCCGCAGGGTCATCATGGACAGGCTCTTCGACCAGACGTAGGAAGTCATCATCTGGAAGTCGCCGAACTTGCGCTCCACCTTGGTCTGCAGAGCGTCATACCAGGTCCTGCCGACGCCGGCGTTGCCCTCACGGAGGTCCCCGTATTGCGGGTACGGACGCAGTGCCTGCGCCAGCGTAGCGCCGCCGCCCCAGCCGGTCGCGAAGCCGGGGAAAGGCTCCTTGTAGCCCGCCGCAACCACCGCCGGATCGTTGATGTTCTTGCCCAGCAGCGAGCCTAGCGCGAAGTAACTGGGATTCAGCTGGTTCAGGTAGACGGACGAGTTGAGGCCATAGCCGCGGTTACCCACATACGCGGCCTCGATGGCGAACCGCTTGATTTCATGCTGGATGGTGAAACTCCAGTTGTAGATGCGCGGGGCCTTGCCGTACTTGTCTCCCTGGCGGAACTCGTTACCCATGTTGTTGAAGTTGTCGGCCGTGGGATCGAACGGTTTCTTCGCGGTGGAGGTGCCAGCCGGCTTGATTCCGTTGTCCCAGTACAGCGCGGGATTGATGCCGTCGGAGCTGGCCGATACCGGCGCGCCTCCCACGCCGTCGGTGCAACCGCATCCGCCGTTACCGAGGGTCTGGAAGAAGATACCGAATCCTCCGCGGATGACAGTCTTGTCGCCAAGCCGGTAAGCGAAGCCGCCGCGTGGGCCGATGTCGGTGTAATCGGTGGGGTAGAAGCGTTTGACGCCCGCCCGTCCCGGACCCGTGCCGGCGTACACCAGTGCGCCGGGAAGCCCGCCGGCGCCCGCATTGGCCTTGTTGAGGTCGACATTGGAGTACAAGCCATCGCGGGAGTGCCAGCCGATGGGTATTTCATACCGGACGCCATAGTTCAAGGTCAGGCGTGGAGTGATTCTCCAATCATCCTGGATGAAGCCGGCGTGGTAGCCATAGCGGATCTGGCCGATGACCACCGGCAGGGTCGTCTGCGCGGCGGCGTCCGCCGCGCCGAGCAGCATGCTGGCGAAGGCGTTGCCAGTGGCGTTCTTGTTGGCCGGGTCGGCCGTCTGATATCGGCTGAACACATAAGAACCGTTGGTGCCGGCCCAGTCGTCGCCAGTTGTCTGGAGGCGACGGACGTCCCAACCAATCTTGTACTCATGCTTGCCTTTGATCCAGCTCAACTGCTGCGAGAACTGATAGGTGTAGTTGAACTGACCGCCGCCGTCCACCTTGCCCTGGTTCATTCCCCACCAGGTGAGGGCGTCCGTGGAAAAGGAGATGTACGGAGTTGCATCCGCCTTGCCCGACAAACCCGGGAAGCCGAATTTGGAACCCCATCCGCGCTGGTCGGGGTTGTTCCAGAGTTGGATGGTCTGGCTATTGCCGAAGGTGGTATGCAACAACATGGTCGGCTTGATGACCCAGTCCCAATTGCCGCGGTAGTCTTCTGGATACTGGCCGTTCAAAAGTCCGTTGCCGAGCGCCCCAGTAAAATTGGACGGCGCCAGATCCATGTAGTTCCGATGCGTCATGAAGAACGCGAGGCGGTTGTTCGGCGTGATCGAGTGATCGAGTTTCAGGGTCCACAGGGTATCGTCGTGGGTGCTGCCGCCCACCAGCGTGTAGTTGGAGGTAAGTCCGCCGCCGCTATTCGGGTCCGGAATGACCGGCACGATCTTGGTGGAAATCGGGCTCCAGCGGGCCTTTGGGATGATGTTGCCGGGGAAGGCCGTCCGGGTAAGGGCGCCATTCACCAACTGCGTCGAGGACGGATCGTAAATCCCATAGGACAACTGGCTGAAGTCGCCCTGCTTCATCAATAGGGTCGGTACTGTTTCGCCGCCGGCGATGATCGGCGTCGCCGGCCGGATATCTTTGGCGTAGCTGAAATAGAAAAAGGTCCTGTTGCGGCCGTTGTAGACCTTGGGGATCCAGACGGGGCCGCCGGCGGTCCCACCTTCCTCGTTCAACCGGACTTTCGAACGGAAGCCGGGAGTGCGCCCGACTACCTGGTTGCTGGACCAACCGGCCGCCTCGAAAATGTCGCGACGCAGATTCCAGAAGCCCGAACCGTGAATCGAGTTCGTGCCGGACTTGGTGGTGATGATCTCCAACCCGCCGCCCAGCCGGCCGTACTCGGCATTGAACGTCGAGGTGACCAACTTCATTTCCTGATAGGCTTCAAAGCCGGGGAAGTAGAAGTTGGTGCCGCCTGATTCCGGAATGGTGATGCTGGCGCCATCGATGAGGATGTCGCGAGCGCGCCCGTTCGAGCCGTTGATGCTCATCTCGGGACCGCTGTTCACACCCGGCATGTAGCCGATGAAGGCTTCCGCCGAACGCAGACCGCCGCTGTATATAGGCAGCGAGTACAGCACTTCCTGACTGAGGTTCTGTCCACGTTCCGATTTCGTAGCTTCGAGGAGGGGCGCTTCAGCTGCCACCTCAATCTGTTGTTGCACATCGCCCACCTGGAGGCCGAGGTCCAGGTCGGTACGGGTACCGATACGGATTTCGATGCCGGTCCGGATCAGTTTCTTGAATCCGGGGTGCGTGACCGTGACTTCGTACGGTCCTGGCGGCAGGTTGGGGAATGCGTACAACCCCGCTTCCGACGATTGAGTCGAGTTTTCACGGCCCGTCGGAGTGTGTACTGCTGTAATGCTCGCGCCCGGTATCACGGCGCCGTTCGGATCGGTTATGGTCCCAGCCATTGACCCCGAGGTGGACTGAGACATCACCGCTGAGGCGGTCAGCAACACCGCCCATGCGACTTTCACTAACCTCATTGAGTTATTGTCCTTTCGTTCCCAGATTTGTGACATGACTATCGCGGCCGGCCCCTGTACCAGTGTGGCGGCGCAAGAACGCCGCCGGCCTACCGTGCCCACGGTGGCCGATTCGCAACATGATTTGTAGGCATTTTCAGCCGTCTCGCCCTACCCCAGCGGTCGAGCGGCCTGTGTCGTCTATTATGGGACCCCAACCCAGATTGACAAACGGCAAGAATACCTTCTCCGCCGTGGCCAGAACCGGTACTTCTTCGTCCGGCCACAAAACATGGGCGGCCTGCCGTTTATACCCAGTCAAACGGGCTTCAGGCGAGTATAACAGGATTACAGGTCAATGCAAGACGGATGACAAGAGGGTCTGAGTTGCTACGGAGTTGATTTAAAGGCGGGATTAGGACAGGGTCGAGGCCCCACTTCGTTTTCGGTGAGGCCTCGGCTGTATCACTTCTTGTGGGCTTCCGCGTAGGCTGCGGTGTCGAAGAACGATTCCCAGTAAACCACATGGCCGCCCCGGACACGAAATAGCATCGCCCAGTTCGTCGCCGCGGTCTTATTCGTCGCGATTGGCCGGCCCTCCTCCATCCCCAGTGCCACTACGTCCTCGCCGTTCACGAAGAACTCGCGCGGCTCGAAACGAGTGATCTGCTCGGACTCAGCCAGTCTCCGAAAGAACTCTGCGGCGCCGGCGGGTCCCACATAGCTGCCCGTATACGGGATGCCGGCGCCCGGCGACACCCACCGGCATTCCGGCGCAATGTGCGAGAGGATGAACGGGATGTCTCCGCGTCCGAACGCTTCGTAAAGCGAGTTCACCAATTCGAGGGCTGTCGTTGAAGAGGTCATTGCAGGGGTCATGTTCAGGTCTCCTGTGGATCACTACGCAGCGGCCGAGGGTTTTGGATTTGTGCAAGGTGACCATGTAACGCCCATGGCGCTGAACCGCCGGCGCTGATACGCTGGCTCTTCATGCGCAAGGCAGGTTTTTTCGTCATGGCCCTGGCCGGAACTTTGCTGGTGGCATGGCAGTCTCCGTTGTTCCCCGTTCTGAAAAGCACCGTCTCGCCCGGCCGGCAGGACCAGGGATTCTATCTGGTGCCGACGCATCAACTCTTGAAACCCTGGGGAGAACAGGTGCTTCTGCCGGGCCGGCCGGTGGACCTGGCGCTCGATGGCGAAGGCCGGCTGATGGGCGTGCTGAACTTCGACGGCGTGGATGTGCTCGACGCGTTGTCGGGCGCGCGGCTGGCGCAGATCAAGTCCAAGGGGACCTCTTACGCGGGCATCGCCTTCCGTCCGGGAACTCGCGAACTATGGGCCAGTGAGGCCACACGCACCTCGGGTGCGCTCCTGGTGGCGGAGGTGTCGGCCGCGGGACAACCTGGGGTGGTAGACCGCATTCGCCTGAAGGCGCACCCCGTCCCTACCGGAATCGCCTTCACCCGCGACGGGGCTCGCGCCTTCGTCGCGTTCAGCCGGAACAATTCGCTCGCTGTCATCGATGCCCGCGGCCGGTCCGTTCTGAAGGAGGTACCCACGGGGATCGCTCCGTTCGGCGTGGTGCTGTGTGAAAAGCAGGGGCGCGCCTTTGTTTCGAACCGGGGTGGAAGGCGTGCCGTGGACGGGGAGACCGCGGCTCCCAGCAGCGGCACGGCGGTGGCGACCGATCCCGCAACGGGATCGTCGAAGACGGGCACGGTTACCGTAGTGGATCTGAAGACGCTGGAGACCCGCGAGATCCAGGTGGGCCTGGCGCCATCGATGCTGGCGGCCTCGGCGGACGGAGGGTTGGTGGCGGTGGCGAACAGCCACTCGGATTCCGTGAGCCTCATCGACGCGGTGTCCCTGAGGGTGACCACAGTTGCGATCCCGTCGTGGCCCGAGAACACACTCGGGAGCCAGCCGGTGGCGGTGGCGTTCTCGGCCGACGGGCAGCGGCTCTATGTCGCCTGCGGAGGGACCAATGCGATTGTCGTGGTGACGCGCGACGGCAAGAGTTGGAAGGTGAAAGGGGCCGTGCCAACGGGCTGGTTTCCTTCGGCCATCGCACTGGACTCGTCGGGCGCAATACGAGTTCTGAGCATCAAGGGGTTGGGGAACACCGCACGCCCGCGTGGCAACTTCAACTCGCGCATGTACGAAGGATCGCTGCTCAAGATCCCGGCGCCTTCGGATCCGCAACTGGCCGCTGGGATGCGTGAAGTGCGAGCGGCCAATGAGCCGCGATTCGACAGCGCCGGCGGCGTAGAGAAGCTGTCGTCATTGGGGATCCGGCACGTGGTGCTGATCATCAAGGAGAATCGCACCTACGACCAGGTATTCGGTGACATGGGAAAGGGCAACAGCGATCCGAACCTGGTGATGTATGGCCGGGACGTTACGCCCAACCATCATGCGCTGGCCGAGCAGTACGTGCTGCTGGATAACTTCTACACCGGTGGCGCGATCAGCTTCGACGGACACCATTGGTTGATGCAATCGTTTGTCAGCGACTACGTCGAGCGAGCCTTCTCCGGATCGCCGCGGGGCTATGCCTGGAACCTGGCCGATGCGCTCACCGTGTCGCCGGCCGGTTTCTTCTGGCAGGGCGCCACCCGGCCGCTCGACATCCGCATCTACGGCGAGTTCTGCCTGCCCGCTCGTTGGAATCCCCAGACCCAAAGCGTTGTGGACATGAACGAAGAGAACGACCTGACCTGGCAGCAATACTGGGCCTTGCACGAGACCGGCCAGTGGCCGAGCGAGGTCGGTTGCCAGGCCGGCGTACCGGCGTTGAAGGCGCTGATGAGTCCCACGTATCCGTATAGCTCGATGGCGATCACCGATCAGATCCGCGCCGACGAGTACCTCCGCGAATTAGGCGAGCGCGAGAAGTCGGGCAAGATGCCGAACGTTTCGGTTCTGACGTTGAATCAGGACCACACCGAAGGGACCCGGCCCGAGTATCCTACGCCGCGCGCCATGGTTGCGGATAATGACCTGGCGCTGGGCCGCATTATCGAGGGATTGTCCAAATCGCGGTTCTGGCCGAACACGCTGGTGCTGGTGGTGGAGGACGACGCACAGGATGGCGTGGACCATGTGGATGGCCGCCGCACGGTGGCGCTGGTCATCGGCCCGCACGTCCGGCGGGGAGCGGTGGATTCGAACTACTACACGCACACGAGCATGATCCGTACGATTCAGGAGATCTTCGAGATCCCGTCCCGCACGCGGTTCCTGAAGAGCGCCCGGCCGATGACGAGTGTGTTCCAAGTCGAGTCGGCGGCGACGCACTATCGGGCACTGACGCCGAAGATCCCGCTGGATCAGATGAACCCGCCAACGAGTGCGCTGAAGGGACGGCAGCTGTGGGCGGCACGGCAGTCGATGGCAATGAACTTCAAAGAGATCGACGACGTGCCGCGGGATGTGCTGAACCGCATTCTGTGGTGGGACGCGAAGGGGTGGGACCGCCCGTTTCCGTCGCGTTGAAGGGCGCCTGCGTGCGTGGACGCGCCTTCATCCGCGACCAGGATGCGACCCGGCGGAGCCGGTGTCGTTTAGCAACCCGCGGACTCTATCTGCCAATTGAGAGGGGCTGAACGGCTTCTGAATGAACTCAGTGCCCTTCTGCAACGCTCCGTGACGCGTCACGGCATCGTCGGTGTATCCCGACATGAACAGCACTTTGATTTGGGGCCACCGTTTCGCAACCTGATCCGCCAATTCCCTTCCGCTAACGTTTGCCATGACAACGTCGGTCAGGAGCAAGTCGATACGCTCCCCGTGCCGCTCGCAGATCGTCAGTGCCTCTTCAGCGTTTGCCGCGCAGGTGACGCCGTACCCGTACTCCTTCAGCACCGAAATTGCGTAATTGCGAACATTCTCCTGGTCCTCGACCAACAGGATTGTCTCTCTTCCTCGCAAATCCCGGTTGGTGGCCGGTTTGTCAGCATCCTCTGGTTCGGCCACCGCAGGCAGGTAGATTCTAAATGTCGTTCCATGTCCCGGTTCGCTGTACACATCTATGTAACCGTCGCTTTGAGCCACGATGCCCTGGACCATCGACAACCCCAGGCCGGTCCCTTCTCCCACTTTCTTGGTTGTGAAGAAAGGCTCGAAGATCCGCTCCCTCGTGGCGGCATCCATCCCCTCTCCGGTGTCGCTCACCGCAAGCATAGCGAAGGGGCCAGGGCAAGACTCGGGATGCGATTTTGCGGAACTCTCGTCCTGTACCTCAAGCGCCGTCTCGATCAGCAGCCGCCCACCCCGCGGCATAGCGTCCCGGGCGTTCACCACGAGGTTCATGATCACCTGCTCCAATTGATGCGGGTCCGCCTGTACGAAGGGGCTCTTGGTACTCAGCACGATGCACACCTCGACGTCTTCCCCTACCAGGCGCGCCGTCATTGATTGCACACCTTCAACAATGCGATTGAGGTCCAGCACTTGTGGATTCAGCACCTGCTTGCGGCTGAACGCGAGCAACTGCCGTGTCAGCTCCGCTGCGCGCTTTCCGGCCTTGTCGATCTCTTGTATTTGGTGCCGAAGCGGATCTCCAGGTTCGAGCTTCGCCAGTACCAAGGCGCAGTAGCCATTGATGACCGTGAGATGGTTGTTAAAATCATGCGCCACTCCGCCGGCGAGGCGCCCGATCGACTCCATCTTCTGCGCTTGGGCCAACTGCGACCGCAGTCTTTCGCGCTCGGCTTCGGCCCGTTTCCGTTCCGTGATGTCCCGCGTTACACCCGTCAGGCCGATCGGTTTGCCATCATCTGACCAGATAAAAATGGCATTGATCTCCACCCACACAGTGGTACCGTCTTTGCGCAACTGCTCGGATTCGAGGGTGATAACCCTATTTCGGTCATACTGTGGTGAAGCGGTTTTCTTCAGTTCGTCTTCCAAAAGAATGTCAGTTTTCACAATCTGCTGAGGCGTCACCACGTCTTGGCGGCTGAGGTTCAAGCACTCCTCAACCGTCCAGCCATGCGTTCGTTCCACAGCGGGACTAACGTAGGTGTAGCGGCCTGAGAGATCCATTGACCAAATCGCGTCCGGAATGCACTTGGCAACCATCAAGTAATGCTGGCTGCTTTCCCGCAGCTTCTGCTGCGAGAGTTGCAACTCTTGCTGTGCCCGCTTTCGTTCACTAATGTCACGCGAGACGCCGTAAACCTCCAAGTGCCCGGTCTGTTCGTTGGCGACATAATGTGAGGTGACCTCAACCCATACTGCTGACCCATTTCGACATGGCTGTTCGATTTCGTCGATATAAAGCTGTTGTGCACCTCGCTTAACATCTTTGATCCGGTCCGGCAGTATCTTCGCCAGAAAGTCGGCAGATTTCGCTGTCACCGTTTCTAGCGGGTCCCGCGCTATGATCTCCTCGGGTTTGTAACCGAGCAAACGCTCCACCGAGGGGCTGATGTAGCGAAAACGGAAGACCTCCAGATCAAGAATCCAGATGACGTCCGAAATGTTTTCGGCAAGCAGCCGGACCTCCACCAGATTCAGCCGGTCATTCCGGGAAAGCAGATACCCGACGAATGCGATCACCAGCAGGATGAGATCGACGAAAAAGACGGTCCAGTAGTCCGTCGTGGTGCGCACAATTGGCACCGTCGGAATGATACCGTGGATTTCCGCAACCCCCAGACCTGTGACTGTCAATAAGGTGGCAAAGGCCAGAAACAGGTAATCAACTCCCTTCGGCACCATAACGCCGATCAGAAGCACCCCAGGGAAAAGCAACATTGCGATGCTGCGGAACCCATCGTGGGCCGTACTCACCAGAAAGGTGCTTACAAAGAGCATTCCAAAATAGACGAGCCTTACGGCCGCGATCCAGTTGCCGACGTAGTTGAGACGCAGTGCGCCAAGCGCGGCCAACTCGCCGACCGCCATGGGCAGAACCGAATCTCCATGCCTCCAACCGACCGAGCGGATGATGAGGAAAGCAAAGGCGATGGAAAGGGCGATGCACCCGGAGTGGATCCCGCTTGCGCGGCGATCTCTACCCGAATCGCCCGTCAACTTCGGGTACAGCCGAGCAGCAGACATACAAAAACCTCCAATCGGTACGGTTTCCGAGATTCCACGATTAGGAAGGCGCAGAATATCGGCACCGTTCTCCGAAGCGGGAGTTCGATTTAGCCATTATTGTATGACCTTTTTCTCATCCCCCTACGCGACCTGTTTATGCTCGATATCGTTGTATTTTATTATAGATAGTCCAGCGGCTGCGGCGAGCAGTGGAAGAGGCTGCCCTTTTGCGGCTTCGAACGTTCAAAGATCCAGCCCCGTATAAACCTCGCGATGAGCACGAACTGGTCCAAGAAGTGATCGTCGCAGTACAGCGAATCGCTCGCTGACAAGACGCCCGCCCCGGCGTTTCGATTGATAGAACGTAAGCGTGACTCGGCTGGGGAACCGATGGCGTGACGAAACCAGCAGACCTTTATCCACCGAACGTGACCTAATTTAATCAGCCAACCGGACCGGGGCTTGACTTAGATCTCACGGGAATCGGAATATATTTACGGAACTTTCATATGCCCGGAGACCCGACGTCAATACCGAACCAGTTCTACTCCAAGATCAAAACAAGGCTCGACTTTGACGCGTACAATCCCTGGGGCGCCAGGCCGAACCACACCAATATCAACACGAATTTCATCCCCATCGCCGGCTTGTTCGTCAAACAGTTCGACTATCCGGCAGAGTTGAAGAAGCTCGTCGAGTTCGGATGGAAGTCGGCGAAAACACGTAAGGGGCCTCGATCGACCGGCGGTGCGGTTATGGGGAGAGGCCGCTCGGGCCGGCGCAATCCGGCTTCACCGTTACGCTCGTTCACCAACAACGGCTTGGTGAGCGATCGGGATCACATGAAGCTTGTAGAGCAGGTCGGTGCCTTTACCTTTCGGGGAGACTCCCGCCCGGCAGAGGAGGTCGAGGCTGCGGATGGTTTCCATCCGCCTATCTCGCGAACCGACGCCTATTATATCAACGTAATGGCCAAAAAGTTCGTCGAGTATATGGCCGGAAGAGGGTTGAGGCTCGATGCACGTGCCAAAGCGCGGTTGGTAACCGAGGTAGATGGCTACATCAGTAAGCAGCCTGCTACGGACCGAAAGATGCTTTCGGAATATCATCTTTGGCACCAGGTTCTCACCAACTTGCGCCTGCACATCAGAGCGATATCGGACGACTCCTTCATGAGAGGCTATATATGGACGACTCGCGACATTGGTGTTGCACTCGGTGGAGCAATGGGCTACTTAGGCGGTGCTTCGACTACCACGACTAAAGCGGCTGTAGGTGACGGTGGCTGGATCTACGTTCTGCGCGTCGAATCCGGTTTCATGCTCAAGACAGGGGCCGGCGGCAGGCAAGATGCCGCGGTTGCCCATTTGGGCCCGGTTAAATGGAAGGACGTTTACGGTTTCCGTCACCGGGACATGCGGAGAGACGAAAGCGGCCGCCCGCCATCGGACACAAACATCTACATCAGGGCTGGCTTGTTCCAAAGGGATGACTTCGCCTTCAGGCAGGTGCTCGGCGCATTGACCTCGGCCTTGAGCACCGGCTGAGAGGCGCCTGCGAGGGGTCAAGCTGCTGTATAAGAAGTCGCGCCTGCCGGGGTATAAGCGGGACCTCAGAAATCCGACATCTTTCCGGCGAAGATTCGCTTGCGCTTCCCACTTCATCTCGTGGCGCTCTTTCGAACCCGTACCGCTGCCGTTTACGGCATTGATGCGCACCTGATCGACGTGGAAGTGGACATGTACCCGGGTTCCGGCCGGGACTTCGTCACAGTCGGGATGCCGGACACGGCGGTGCGGGAGAGCCGCGAGCGGATCAAGTCTGCGCTGGCCAATTCGGGCTTCGGCTACCCGTCGAAAAGCGTCACGATCAACCTGGCGCCGGCCAATGTGCGCAAAGAGGGCGCGGGGTTCGACCTGCCGATGGCGCTGGGGATCCTGGGGGCGATGGGTACGGTACATAACACCGGAGAGACGCTGTTCATTGGGGAACTGTCGCTCGACGGCAGCATCCGGCCGGTGCGGGGAGCTTTGTCGGTGGCGGCGTGCGCACGCCGGGAAGGTATTCGCAATCTGCTGGTGCCCGCCGATAATGCGGCCGAGGCCGCAGTGGCCGAAGGTGTTCGGGTTTACGGGATGACGCACCTGGCCGAGGTCGTCCGGTTTCTGAGCGATCCTACGCCATTCGTACCCGTCGATTCGACCGCCAGTTTCAACGCGGAAGTGGGGCCGCCGCTGCACGACTTCGCGGAGGTGCGGGGGCAAACGGTTGCGAAACGCGCGCTGGAAGTGGCCGCGGCGGGCTCGCACAATGTACTGATGATCGGGCCGCCCGGGTCCGGAAAGACTATGCTGGCGCGTCGCGTGGCGGGGATCCTGCCGCCGCTGACGTTCGGCGAGGCTCTTGAGACCACGCAGGTGCACAGCGTGGCGGGGTTGTTGGGCACGGGCCGCGGCCTGCTATCGCAACGGCCGTTCCGGGCGCCGCACCATAAGATCTCGGACGCGGGGCTGATTGGCGGAGGCAGCGGAACGCCGCGGCCCGGCGAGATCAGCCTGGCGCACAATGGCATTCTGTTTCTCGACGAGTTGCCGGAGTTCCCGCGGAATGTGCTCGAATTATTGCGGCAGCCGCTGGAGGAGCGGGCGGTCACGTTGGCGCGCAGCAATATGACGCTTTCGTTCCCGGCCAATTTCATGCTCATCGGAGCGCTTAATCCTTGTCCTTGCAGACATTAACTGAACAGGTATGAAGCGGGAACGTCGGGCACTATTCCGGACGGCGCTAAAGCCGCGGGATCGCTGAGGGAGTCCAGGTACGCCTCGGCACGGCTCCGTGAGATCGGCTTGACGATGAGGATGCGGGTCACTGTTTGGCCCGTCATGCGCAGCAGATCCTCGGCGTAATTGGTATCTGAAGCCACCAAGTACCGGGTTGTAACTCGCACGTTGGATACGACGACAGGCGTGTTCGCTCGTAGTTCCGGTATTACCGAGACAAACTCGCCTTTGAACGGAGAAGATGCCCAACGGGCAGTTTCAATGACTCCTTGTTGAAGCTGGGAAGGATCCAGTGGAGATGATCCGTGCAAGCCTGACTGGTGACAAGCTGTCGGCAAATTTCCAGACCAGGTGGCGTTTCCTACGGACCCGCGCCGGCCCAAGTCCCTTAAACGGCTGATAGCGCCTCACGGGAGGACGGCTGATCATTGGAGGACTCTGTTTACGAGTTTCGGACTATAAAAGGCGATAAGATAGCCCTTGAAGTGCTGAATGTGATTGCTGTCGCGCCTGGACGCGTGGGTCATTTGGCACACCGCAGGAGACAACAGAATGTCGCAGATTGATCTCTTACGCCGCAGATTTCTGAAGCAAACAACCGGTGCGGGCCTGCTCGCCGCTGCGCAAGCGCGTGCGGAAGCGCTGCCCGAGATCACCATCGGAAACAAGCGCGTTTCTCGGCTCATCGCTGGCAGTAATCCCATTGCCGGCTATTCCTATGGGACCGCCAAGCTGACCGCGCACATGCAGAGCTACTTCACGGTCGAGCGTACCACCGAGTTCCTGCTTCACTGTGAAGGCCAAGGCATCACGACCTTCCAAGGCCATCTTTCGCCGAAGATCCGGGCGGCGCTTCTGGCCGCGCGCGAACGCGGCTCGAAGATCCAGTTCATTCTGCTAGCGAGCGGCTTCGAGAGTGGAGTTCCCAAAGACGCCTTGGAATTACAGCCGATCGCCATCGCTCATCACGGCGGTGTTACCGACAAGCTGTTTCGTGCCGGCCAGTACGGCGTAGTGCACGATTTCGTGAAAAAGGTCCACGACATTGGCTTGGTGGCCGGAGTTTCCATGCACAACCCGGACAACCTCGCGCGCATTGAAGATTCGGCGTGGGAGAACGATTTCTACATGACCTGCTTTTACCACCTCACGCGGTCGTCCGAGGAACTGGGCCGAATCGTGAGTGAACCGACGGTTGAGCAAACCCTCGGCGAGTACTATTTCTTCGCTGGTGATCCTGACCGAATGACGCGGCGTGTCCGCGAAGCGCGCAAACCGTGTCTCGGCTTTAAGATTTTGGGTGCCGGGCGACTTTGCAAGGACGCGCAGATGGTGGACAAAGCGTTTTCTTACGCATACCGGAGCATCAAGCCCGTCGATGCTGTGATTGTGGGCATGTATCCGGCGCTCTCCGATGAAGTGCAGGAGAACGTCGCGCTGGCCAGGAAGCACTCACGCTCAACGTAGCAGGCCGCTTGTGACCTTGTGCCGGTAATCGGGAGGGATGAATTCACCAAATGCCAGTAGAAACTTCGCAGCATCGCCGGGAGTTCTTTACGCGACTCGCGGCTGGGGCACTGGCCGCGCCCGCCGCTGGGCTTTGGGCCGCCGTTGCCCAACTGCCAACCATCAAACTCGGGAACTATGATGTCACGCGCCTGATTGCGGGTTACAACCCGATAGGCGGGTATTCGCATACGACCCAGAAACTCGACACGCTCATGAAGGATTGGTTCACGCCTGAGCGTACACTCGAGTACGTGCGGCGCTGCGAGCAGAACGGCATCAACACCTGGCAGGCCGGTCTGGATAAGAAATGCATTGCTGTCCTCCGTCAAGCTTGGGACAGCGGGTCGAAAATGCAGTGGATCTGCTTGATGGGGGATGTGGAACCGGCGCAATGGAAAGAGATCATCGATCTGAAGCCGGTCGCGGTGGTGCATCACGGAGAAGTCACCGACCGGTTATTCAATACCGGCGGAGAGGGGCAGATTCGGGATTTCATCAAGAAGGCGCACGACTACGGCTTGCTGGCCGGCGTCTCTTCGCACCGGCCACGGAACATTCTGCGGGCGGAAGACTCCAACTGGGGGCAGGACCTCTACATGACCTGCTTCCACGAGATCCGGCGCGACATGGCTAAGGTCCGGGAGGGACTGGGGGACGATCCGATCGGCGAACTGTACCTCCAGCATGATCCGGCGAGAATGACGGAGGTCGTGCGCAAAGTGAGCCGGCCGTGCCTGGGCTTCAAAATCCTGGCCGCTGGGCGGCTTTGCAGCAACCGGGCGTCGATTGAAAAGGCATTCCAGTTTGCGTTTGCGAACATCAAGGGGACCGATGCAGTCATCGTCGGGATGTTCCCAATCGTCACCGACGAAATTGCCGAGGACGCGACGCTGACGCGCAAGTATGCCGAGGTGAATGCTTGAGTGGGATTGTCTGGGTGGCGGCGGAAGTAGCTGGTGCGACCGGGTGATCGAAGCCCTTCACGAGGGCAAGACGATGGACCCGGCTCAGGCGGAAGCGGGAATCGTTCCCTATTCCGACAACTCGGAACTACTGTCGGACGTTGCCCGCGCAATCGGACGGGCGCTGCGTCGCGTCGCTTCTTCGATCCAACAAGCTATAAACGCGAGATTCACATGCGGTATTTGGGAATGGTGACGCCATGGGCTGTTCTAATCTTCCGAAACCTAGACCAGCCCGGCGGAATCCCAACAGCGAGGCCACCCGAGTGCCCGAAACCATCGCGCTGCCCCCCAATAACGCCGATCGCGTGCTCACGCCCGAAATCGTGGATCCGCGTCTCGCTGACGTCGAAGCTCTGGCGCGCTGGCTCGACTACGCCTTCGCCCTGCCGGGCGGATTCCGCTTCGGTGTGGCCGGGATCATCGGCCTGATCCCGGGAATCGGCGACGTCATTGACGGGGTGATCTCCCTGTATATCGTGTTCCGCGCTGTCCAACTCGGCATTCCGCGCATCGCCATTACGCGCATGGTGGTCAATGTCGGTATCGGGACGCTCGTAGGCTCCGTCCCGCTCATAGGCGATCTCTTCGACGTCGCGTTCAAAGCAAACCTCCGTAACTACCGCATCCTGAAGAAACATGCCTACCACGCCGGCGGGAAGACCCGTGGCGACTGGCTATTTGTGTTGGGCGCCGGACTCGTGCTTGTGGCGATGCTGTCGCTGCCGGTAATCGCCGTTATCGAAGTGCTTCGGTATCTGGCGCGCTAGCTAGCCGCTGTAGCTGACGAACTCAGTAAAGAACTCGCTGAACCGCGCTTTGATGGGTTCGACCCTGCGCCCACAGGTCAGGCTCGCTCTTCACGAGTTGGTGGAGACCTTTGTACTCCGTGATCTGCTGGCCACGACTACGACACCACCGGCACCTGGACACCGGATATTGCCGCGGTCAATTCACAAGTGCCTGGTAGACGGCAGTTGAGTACTTCTGCTGAATGTCGGTCCCATTGGGCATAAGCTGTATCATCAGGACGACCACCAAGCGGTCGCTCGCATCTACTTCGTAAGTGGTTCCGTAGGCGCCGCCCCATCCGAAAGTGCCCGCTGCGGACAGGCCTTTGGCTCCGTAGCGGTCGACGGTCTCGAAGCCGAAACCAAAGCCCAGGCCGGTCGTGGAGTGCAGAGTGCCAGATTGGTTGGAGGTCATCAATTGCACTGTGCGGGTACCGAGGATGCGGACGCCGTCCAGCGCGCCGCCGTTGCGGATCATTTCGAGGAAGCGGGCGTAGTCGTGAGCGGTGGAGAGGAGTCCAGCGCCTCCGGCGAAGCTCCTTCTCGGACCGTCCACGTAATGCCCCTGGCCCTTGGAGCCCTCGGCGCCTCGCACAGCGGTCCCACCAGGGCCCGTAGCGTAAACGGCGGCGAGCCGGTCGCGCTGCCCGGTTGGCAGGAAGAAGCGAGTGTCCTTCAAGCCCAGAGGCTCCGTGATGCGCGTACGGATGAACTCATCGAGCGGCATGCCTGAGGCCTTCTCTACCACGCAGCCGAGGATGTCGGTGTTGTAGCCGTACACGAATGCCTCTCCGGGTTGGGCGACGAAGGGCAGCGTGCCGAGACGCTCCATGGTTTGGCAAATGGGCTCGTCCTTATCGGCGGTGTACCAGCCACCGCCGGCGGCGGGGCCCAGTCCTTTGGCCTCATAGAGGGATGCCACTTGGGGGTCCGTGCCGTAAGAGATGCCGGCCGTGTGGGTCAACAGGTCTGCGATGGTGATGCTCCGCTTGGCGGGAATGATGTTGACTCCATCGGCGGTCTTCACAGCCACAGTGGTCTTTGCGAACGTCGAAATGAAGTGGCTCACCGGCTCGTTGATCCCAATCTTGCCATCTTCCACCAGAGTGAGCACGGCGGCACTGGTGATTGCTTTGGATTGCGAAGCGATACGGAAGACCGTGTCAGTGGTCATCTTGCGGTGGGCCTCCTTGTCGGACCAGCCGAAGGCGCGCTCATACACCGCCTTGCCGTCACGCAGCACAAGGGCCACCATACCGGCAACCTGGTTGTCATCCACGTATTTCTGGAGGACGCGATCGACACGCTTTAGGCGGTCGGCGGAGAGGGAGAGGTCGGAGGTCGACGACGGTTGCGCGTAGCTGGCGATAGTCACGGCCAGAAGAAGAATAGGGGATCGCATGGCGTCCCTAATTCTACTGCAACGATCTTCGGGTCGTGCCTTGGGTCTCGCGGAACCGTTCTACTCGGCCAGCGAACGCTCCCCTTGGGATCCTTGCACCGCGTTCCCATTTGGCCAGCGTGCCCGGATCAACTCCAATCTGGCTCGCCGCTCCTTCTGTGTCAAGGCTAGTGCCGTCCGGTGGAGCATCAGCCTTTCGCCGGGCGTCTTAGCCGGCGGCAGCGGATTGTAGCCGTGGAAACGGATGACGTCAGCCATATACCGGCAGTCCGGCTGTGAACGATTCGCCTCCCAATTACGGATACTGGTCACATCTGCCCCGAAGTACCGCGCCAAGTCCTTCTGCATCCACTTCCGTTCCGTGCGGCGTAGCCGATTAGAAATCCGACATCTTTTCCGGCGAAGATTCGCTTGCGCTTCCCACTTCATCTCGTGGCGCTCTTTCGAACCCGTACCGCTGCCGTCTACGGCATTGATGCGCACCTGATCGACGTGGAAGTGGACATGTACCCGGGTTCCGGCCGGGACTTCGTCACAGTCGGGATGCCGGACACGGCGGTGCGGGAGAGCCGCGAACGGATCAAGTCGGCGCTGGCCAATTCGGGCTTCGGCTACCCGTCGAAAAGCGTCACGATCAACCTGGCGCCGGCCAATGTGCGCAAAGAGGGCGCGGGGTTCGACCTGCCGATGGCGCTGGGGATCCTGGGGGCGATGGGTACGGTACATAACACCGGAGAGACGCTGTTCATTGGGGAACTGTCGCTCGACGGCAGCATCCGGCCGGTGCGGGGAGCTTTGTCGGTGGCGGCGTGCGCACGCCGGGAAGGTATTCGCAATCTGCTGGTGCCCGCCGATAATGCGGCCGAGGCCGCGGTGGCCGAAGGTGTTCGGGTTTACGGGATGACGCACCTGGCCGAGGTCGTCCGGTTTCTGAGCGATCCTACGCCATTCGTACCCGTCGATTCGACCGCCAGTTTCAACGCGGAAGTGGGGCCGCCGCATGCACGACTTCGCGGAGGTGCGGGGGCAAACGGTTGCGAAACGCGCGCTGGAAGTGGCCGCGGCGGGCTCGCACAATGTACTGATGATCGGGCCGCCCGGGTCCGGAAAGACGATGCTGGCGCGGCGCGTGGCGGGGATCCTGCCGCCGCTGACGTTCGGCGAGGCTCTCGAGACCACGCAGGTGCACAGCGTGGCGGGGTTGTTGGGCACGGGCCGCGGCCTGCTGTCGCAACGGCCGTTCCGGGCGCCGCACCATAAGATCTCGGACGCGGGGCTGATTGGCGGAGGCAGCGGAACGCCGCGGCCGGGCGAGATCAGCCTGGCGCACAATGGCATTCTGTTTCTCGACGAGTTGCCGGAGTTCCCGCGGAATGTGCTCGAGTTATTACGGCAGCCGCTGGAGGAGCGGGCGGTCACGTTGGCGCGCAGCAATATGACGCTCTCCTTCCCGGCCAATTTCATGCTTATCGGAGCGCTTAATCCTTGTCCATGCGGTTTCTATGGATCCACTACCCACGATTGCCGCTGCACCGGGGCCATCATCACGCGCTACCTGGGCAAGATCAGCGGACCGCTGCTCGATCGTATCGATCTTCACATCGAAGTCCCCGCGGTCCCCTACAAGGAACTGCGGGGCAAGGACACGGGTGCGACCTCGACGGAGATGCGCGAGCGGGTCGCAGCGACACGAAAAGTGCAGCAGCAACGGGGCTTCAATAACTCCGAGATCCCCGCGCCGATGCTTCGGAAGCTCTGTGCACTGGACGATGCCGGCGAGCGGACGCTGGAGATGGCGGTGCGGCGCCTGGGATTGAGCGCCCGCGCGCACGACCGGCTTCTGAAGGTGGGGCGGACGATTGCGGACCTGGACGGGTGCGAGAACGTTACGGCGAAGCATTTGGCGGAGTCGATCCAGTATCGGAGTTTGGATCGGAGTTACTGGAGTTGAAGGACCCCTTTTCTGGCTCGACGGCAGCATCCGGCCGGTGCGGGGAGCTTTGTCGGTGGCGGCGTGCGCACGCCGGGAAGGTATTCGCAATCTGCTGGTGCCCGCCGATAATGCGGCCGAGGCCGCAGTGGCCGAAGGTGTTCGGGTTTACGGGATGACCCATCTGGCCGAGGTCGTCCGGTTTCTGAGCGATCCTACGCCATTCGTACCCGTCGATTCGACCGCCAGTTTCAACGCGGAAGTGGGGCCGCCGCTGCACGACTTCGCGGAGGTGCGGGGGCAAACAGTTGCGAAACGCGCGCTGGAAGTGGCCGCGGCGGGCTCGCACAATGTACTGATGATCGGGCCGCCCGGGTCCGGAAAGACGATGCTGGCGCGGCGCGTGGCGGGGATCCTGCCGCCGCTGACGTTCGGCGAGGCTCTCGAGACCACGCAGGTGCACAGCGTGGCGGGGTTGTTGGGCACGGGCCGCGGCCTGCTATCGCAACGGCCGTTCCGGGCGCCGCACCATAAGATCTCGGACGCGGGGCTGATTGGCGGAGGCAGCGGAACGCCGCGGCCCGGCGAGATCAGCCTGGCGCACAATGGCATTCTGTTTCTCGACGAATTGCCGGAGTTCCCGCGGAATGTGCTCGAGTTATTGCGGCAGCCGCTGGAGGAGCGGGCGGTCACGTTGGCGCGCAGCAATATGACGCTTTCGTTCCCGGCCAATTTCATGCTCATCGGAGCGCTTAATCCTTGCCTGTTGTGGTTTCTACGGCTCGGCGGCTCATGATTGCCGCTGCACGGGAGCCGAGATTCAGAGATACCTGAGCAAGATTAGCGGACCGCTGTTGGACCGCATCGATCTGCATATCGAGGTGCCGGCGGTGGCCTACAAAGAGCTCCGCGGCAAGGACACGGGCGCGACCTCGACAGAGATGCGCGAGCGGGTCGCCTCGGCACGGAAGGTGCAGCAGCAACGTGGGTTCAACAACTCCGAGATCCCCGCGCCGATGTTGCGGAAGTTGTGCGCGCTCGACGATGCCGGAGAGCGGACGCTCGAGCTGGCGGTGCGGCGGCTGGGATTGAGCGCGCGCGCGCACGACCGGGTGCTGAAGGTGGCGCGAACCATCGCGGATCTGAACGGAGATGAGTGCGTAAGCGCGAAGCATTTGGCGGAGTCCATCCAGTACCGAAGTCTGGATCGGAGTTACTGGAGTTGACTTGGAATACGGTAACGGCACCGAGCGCCGACTGATCACGCACCGATTCCCTGCGTCGTCAGAAGAACCCGCTGGATCTCGTACTGCCCGGCCCGATCCTCTCCTGTAAACTCGTCCTAACGAACCAGTACACCTGGCTCAATGAACCTCCTTGGGGCAGGCACCTCCCTGGTTCTGGTCTCAGGCCCAGTACGGACACCAGGTGCACTCCTCCAAGGGTCACATTGCCAACGACTACCACCTCCGCCCTGCCGCCTTGAGTAATCGGAGCCTACGTAGGGGGCTCGCCGAACCGGCGAGGCAAGTATCGTCTTTCTCGTCCTTCCATAAGCATGCGCCAATCTCTCTCGCAAATGTGATGGTCCGGACGAACCGTGCCATCTACTCCATTTCGCGAAAAGCGCGCGAAAATCGGTCCGCTCTAGTCTAGAGCGGGATATCATGCTCGCAGTTCATTCGCCCATCGTCCCTTCGGGGTGAATCCGATCTCTGGGCGGAGGCACTTACAACGACTCTGCATGATTCGTGACATGTAGAATAATCGGCCAGAGAAGAAAACTCTGGCGTTGCACCGTGGGTTGATGTATATAAGATGTTAGTGTTTTTTCTGGGAAGAATGACCAGCCGACTATCTCAACGGCTCCTGCCCTACTAAAACATCAATCGCTCCGCAAGCGGGGCGTGCAACCTGTAGGCAGTTCAGGAGGGACGATGGCCGTGAATTCCAATGGAGCTGCGATGGCCTCGTATGTGTATGCCATAGGCCGGGCCGAGGCGCGCTTCCCGAACCTTGCCGTGGAAAAGGAGTTTGCCCAGGCGACAGGGCGGACTGACACCGCCGGAAAGACCGATCAACAGACCTTCCATGCCGTTCTGTCTAAACGCGAGAACCGCTACCTGTTGCGTCAGCTCTGCTGGGTGCTGACCATCCAGGGACTGGAAACCTACTTGTTATTGCCCCGTGATCCGGCAGACATCGATCTGCTGGTGGAAGCCATCCGTCCCACCCCCAGCGCCCAATGACATCGATGTCGTCATCGGCATGCGCGGACCTATCGCCCCGCCAGAAATGTGCAACGGGCTGATAGTTCCCATCGTTGTGTTCGACCAGATCTATTCCTTCGATCGCGATGCACTCATCAACGCCATCCCAAAGCCGGAGAAGATCTCTTTCGAGCAGTTCGGCCCCGCCGCCACGGAACTGTTCAACAGGATCATGCAATTGACCGACAACGCCGGTGCGACCGGCGAGCATCGCGCCTTGAACTATCTGGCCATGCGCTATCCCGCCATCTACGATAAGGCGGCCGAGCAATTTGGGCACGACTTTTCACTGACCGGTGTGGAAGTCCGTCCCTCGCCTTTGAGCAGCACGCGCAATATCGTCGATGTCATCTTCTCCTATACCAATCGCAATACCGATTTCACGGAGAAGTTCTTCGTGCGCGTGGACGTGACGGAGGAGTTTCCGTTCCTGGTGACCAAGATGTCGCCGTACTATGATCGTTTAGCCTGACAACTGAAAGGAAATGTGAAATGAACACCATAAACATGCCAGGATTTACAGCAGAAGCCTCGGTCTACAAAAACTACGGAAACTACCATTCCGCAACGAATCAAAGCAATAGCAGCGCCGGACAGGGGGTCATTGCTCAAGCACGTGTCTCCTCCGGCGCAACACATGTCGGCAGTGGTGGACTGAGAGGATTTTGGGGGTGCCTCGCGTGTACAAGTGCTTGTACTCTGATCCTCGGACCTGAAGCAGGCCTGGAATGCTTTATCGCATGTAAGGACTCCGGCGCGTGCGATTAGCCCACTAGACGGGATGCCGAAGCTGGTTCGGGAACCTGCGAATGGCCCGTCGCAGGGGCTGGCAAAATGTGACCGGACACCAGGACAGAAGTGGAACGAGGCCGCAGTCCGGCTAAAACGAGCGGTGCGGTCCCGCCCGCGCGGCAAACAAGCGGACCCCCGGCGGCAATGCCAACTCGAACAACTCGGTCCGGGTGTGCACGAGGATGTCGGCCAGCTTATGGATCCTTTGGAGTTAGTCAATCTCACCGCCTTAATGGAGCGCACCAGCGGAAGCCCCGAAGTGAAGATCGGCCTCATTGACGGTCCGGTGGTTATCCAACATCCGGATCTGGCGGGGGGGCACCTCCGCGAGATCGGTGGAAATAACGCCGCCGCATGCACTCGGGCCGACAGCACAGCATGCGTGCATGGGACATTCATTGCTGGGATGTTGTTCGCGAAGCGGAATTCTCCCGCACCCGCCATTTGCCCCGGTTGTACCCTCTTGATCCGGCCCTTGTTTGCCGAATCGACTTCGGGGCACGAACAGATGCCGAGGGCTACGCCCCAGGAGCTTGCAGCGGCAATCATCGAATGCATTGGCGCCGGCGCACGAGTCATAAATTTAAGCCTCGCCCTTGCGCAACCTTCCACAAGGGGGAACAGGCGCTGGAGGAAGCGCTCCGTTACGCCGTAAGGCGCGGCGTGATTGTGGTGGCGGCGGCGGGTAATCAGGGAACCCTCGGAAGTTCGGCTATCACCGGGCATCCATGGGTTATCCCGGTCGTGGCCTGTGACCTCCGTTGTCGACCAGTGAACGATTCGAATCTGGGCAGTTCGATCGGCAGGCGCGGCCTTAGGGCACCCGGCGTTGGCATTACGAGCCTGGGCGCACAAGGCCAACCGCTGACCCTCGCAGGAACGAGTGTTGCCGTGCCTTTTGTGACGGGGGTAGTTGCGTTGCTGTGGGCGCAGTTTCCCAACGCGACTGCGGCGCAAATCAAACTGGCCACCACGCAGGCGTCCACACTGCGGCGAGTTTCTGTGGTTCCGCCATTACTGGATGCCGCAGCGGCATGGCAGATTTTGTTGACGGCAAATGTGAGGAGGTCCAGCGCATGACAAAGCCAAGCGAAGACAACGGCTCCCCAGGCGAGAGCGAACGCCCGCCGCAACGAGCGCGCCTGCCTGGATTTATCACCGACGAGGGGATGGGGCTTGGTGATTTGATTAAACGGGCGACTTCCTATTTTGGGATACGAACCTGCGGAGGATGCGAACGGCGGGCTGCCGCACTCAACCGTTGGACGACCTTCACTAGTCGACAGGGGAAGTAGCGAAATCGCGTTTTTAGGAATCGACTATCAGAAGTGTCAGGCTAATTCGAGGACTGAACCGCTGAAATCCGCGTGTGGAGCGGGATACCGAGGGATGAAGCTATGGGAGAAGACGATTGTGAGTGAACAAACTGAACCGATAGAACAGTCGATTGACAACAACACTCAGATTATGCCGAGTGACCAGCAAACCGTCTCGCTCAGAAGAGTAATCGCGCCGCAAGCGGGATGTGCAACCTGTGGCAGCTCAGGAGGGACGATGGCCGTGAATTCCAATGGAGCTGCGATGGCCTCGTATGTGTATGCCATAGGCCGGGCCGAGGCGCGCTTCCCGAACCTTGGCGTGGAGAAGGAGTTTGCCCAGGCGACAGGGCGGACTGACACCGCCGGAAAGACCGACCAACAGAGCTTCCATGCCGTTCTGTCGAAACGCGAGAACCGGTACCTGGTGCGTCAGCTCTGCTGGGTGCTGACCATCCAGGGACTGGAAACCTACTTGTTATTGCCGCGCGATCAGGCAGAGATCGATCTGCTGGTGGAAGCCATCCGTCCCGTCCCCAGCGCCCATGACATCGATGTCGTCATCGGCAGGCGCGGACCTGTCGCCCCGCAAGAAATGTGCAACGGGCTGATGATTCCCATCGTTGTATTCGACCAGATTTATTCGTTCGATCGCGATGCACTCATCAACGCCATCCCAAAGCCGGAAAAGATCTCTTTCGAGCAGTTCGGCCACGCCGCCTCGGAACTGTTCAATAGAATCATGCAACTGACCGACAACGCCGGTGCGACCGGCGAGCATCGCGCCTTGAACTATCTGGCCATGCGCTACCCAGCCATCTACGACAAGGCGGCCGAACAATTCGGGCACGACTTCTCGCTGACGGGGGTGGAAGTCCGTTCCTCGCCTTTGAGCAGCACGCGAAACATCGTCGATGTCATATTCTCCTATACCAATCGCAATACCGATTTCACGGAGAAGTTCTTCGTGCGCGTCGACGTGACGGAGGAGTTTCCGTTCCTGGTGACTAAGCTGTCGCCGTACTATGATCGTCTAGCCTGACAACTGAAAGGAAATGTGAAATGAACACCATAAACATGCCTGGATTTACTGCAGATGCCTCGTTTAGCAAGGCAAGAGGGAGCTACCGGCTCAAAGGATATGCCGCCGAACGAAGTACTTCAGATTCTGCGGTACTCATGCAGTGGGGCACGTTAGGAGCTGGGCCTAATCGCTGGCAGCTACCAAGTTGGTTCACATGCGGGGCCATATCGGATGGCCTTGAGACCTGCCACTCGTGTTTCAACACGTCGGGCCATGGCCAACTCTGCGTCTGCTTCGACTGCGAAACAGGGTCGGGCAGCGTGTACCCCAGGCTACGACTGCACTGGCGAGTTCGGGCTTACGCGGCCGCCGGGACTTACTGCTAGTGTGCCGGGCGGATCGGTGTTCACGCGTTAACGCGGCGGAGGGGTCCATATTGGGATCGAACGCTCCCCGGCTATTTTGCATGCGGACACTGGTGTCTTCTGCAGTTGCAGGTGGAAGCCATCGGTCCCATCCCTAGCGCCGGTGAGATCGAGGTCGTCGTCGGCAGGCGCGGGCATGTTGCCCCGCCCCAATGTGCAATCGGCTAATGATACCCATCGTTGTATTCGACCGGATTTGTTCCTTCGATCGCGTCAAAGCAATCCCAAAGCCCGAGAAGACCGCGGATCGCTTCTTTGAGGGCAACGCCGTATAGATCGATGTCTTTAGGCGCTCGATCTTTGATCTTCCGGGGCCGCGCCAAAATCCGCTCTTCGGATCGGTGACCGCAACCCTTCCTTCCGCGATATCGACGCAGCGCTTGAGTGCATCGTCGGAAACGGTGTCGATGGTGTCGACGATGCGGGAATAGTCTTCCAGCTCTTCCAGCAGTTCCCGCGCTGTCAGTGGGCGGCCTTTCTCTTCCTTCTCGAGAAGACGCTGCAACTGACCGAGTCGCTGCTGTGCGAAAGAGAGTATACGCCCCGCATGGATTCGAACTGCCTTCACGCGTTCGTCGGGGGAAAGACTATGATCATGCCGGCCCGTCAGGCAACTGGGGACCGGCTCCAAAGTTCAGTTGATATCTGCACGGGTGTCCGTGCGGTTTCTATGGATCCACTACTCACGATTGCCGCTGCACCGGGGCCATCATCACGCGCTACCTGGGCAAGATCAGCGGGCCGCTGCTCGATCGGATCGATCTGCATATCGAAGTCCCCGCTGTCCCGTACAAGGAACTGCGCGGCAAGGATACCGGTGCGACCTCGACGGAGATGCGCGAGCGGGTCGCAGCGACACGAAAGGTGCAGCAGCAACGGGGCTTCAATAACTCCGAGATCCCCGCGCCGATGTTGCGGAAGCTCTGTGCACTGGACGATGCCGGTGAGCGGACGCTGGAGATGGCGGTCCGGCGCCTGGGATTGAGCGCCCGGGCGCACGACCGGCTACTGAAGGTGGGACGGACGATCGCGGACCTGGATGGGTGCGAGAACGTTACGGCGAAGCATTTGGCGGAGTCGATTCAGTATCGGAGTTTGGATCGGAGTTACTGGAGTTGAAGGACCCCATTTCTGGGCCGCTGATGGTATTAAGAGTATGGTATGATCGCACTACCATGAAGCTGGCAAAGCGAACGTACAGCCTGCCCTCCGACTTGGTTCAGCGCCTCGAAGATCGACTGTCTCCTGGCGAACGTAGCCGTTTCATCGCGATGTTGATCCGGCACTGGTTGGACGAACAGGAACGGGAAGGCCTTCGCCGGGAGATTGTCGAAGGCTGTCGCGACATGGCTGCGGTCCACGCTGAGATCGATCGGGAGTGGAGTCACGTTTCGGACGAGGTATGGCGTGAAATCGAGTGATCCGCTGCGTCGGGGAGAGATTGTCCGCGTGCGACTCAATCCGGTAGAGGGCTCGGAGCAAAGCGGAGATCGTCCAGCTATCGTAATCTCTCCCGATCTCATTAACCTTCATAGTCCCGTTATTCTGGTCGCGCCGATCACGTCGCGGAAAACCGGGAAGGTATATCCTTTCGAAGCTCTCGTCGAGCCTCCAGACGGTGGACTCTCCCAGACGTCGAAAGTGCTGCTCACCCAACTGCGGGCAGTCGATAAGCAACGGATCTCAGGGCGCTACGGCCCGGTCAGCGATACCGTCATGGAACGCGTCGAGTCCGCTCTGCGAATCGCGGTCGGGCTCACTCGGTTATGATCGTTGCGCCGATAGGGCCGCCGGCGGCGTGAGTTTCCGGCAAGCCGCGTGACATGCTCACGGGGTGAGCAGTACGCTCGGCATGGCCAGTGAGCGGTTGCGTGATCGAGATGTTCCGCATCGGCGCATCGGTACTTTCGTCGTCGCGGAACTGCTGCTTGCTTCTTCTCTTCTCATCGCCAGCCAGGTTCTCAAGTTCAGTACCGAAAGCCCGGATGAGATTCGCACCCCTGAACACCCGACACCGCATGGCCCGTAAGTAGGTATCTACCATGCTGTATCCCGGGCAGAGACGTTCCCCGGTTTCGATGTCATTGGATGAATTTCGGGCGTCATCAGCAGTTCGCTTTCGCTCGTCTCTCTCATCCCCCCGTGACGTCAGCACCCCGTCCGGCATCTAGCGAGCGTGTTCCCCCTTACGGTTCGAACCGCGCCGCTGATCTGCCTCTGCCTTCTCGCCGCCGCCATCAACTCTCCCAACCTCAGCGCACGCTGCAGCAGATGCGGAAGGCGCTCAAGGCCGACGGACGGCTGGTGTTAATCGAATACCGGAAAGAGGATCCCACCATCCCGATCCGTCCCGAGCACAAGATGAGTGCCGCGGAGGTGAAGGGAAGTCGAGGCCGAGGGTTACCGGTTGGTGGAGGTACTACGCACGCTGCCGCGCCAGAGCATCTTCATTTTCCGAAAACAAGTACGCTTATGACTGTTGTTGGGTAAATCGGAACTTTTGCACTTACGATTTTCCCTTGCAAAGATCATTTGTTCGGCGTATATATCTCTGATGGACGCTCGCAGGAATACATCAAAGCCCGCCGTGCTCCAACGCTCGGACACCATCCGTATGCAGGCGCTGAGCAAATGTGGGACGACACGCGAGAGTGTACTCGAGTCTCCATTCGAAATGAATTCGAGAAAGGGTTGGCACCACTATGAGTTCATCTTCTGCGACTCCGAAGGCTGCAGTTGAGACCTGTACCATCAAACTGCTGCCTCAAGAACAATGGATTTCCTCGGCCGCCCGGGCCGTCGAGATTAACCCGCTGAATGCTCCCGCCGTCTCCGTACTCCGCCAAGCCATGGCGGGCGCCGCCACGCCTCCTCCTGAACACCTTGCGTTGCTAACGTCGAAGTATTGGGGGCAGGGTGGCGTCCGCCTCACCGTTGGATTTCTTGATAGTCCGCCTGCCGACCTTCGAGCGCGGATCATCAGCCATATGAACGCCTGGAACGCAACGGCAAACGTCCAGTTTGTTGAGACTGCGTCGAATCCACAGGTCCGTATCGCCAGGACGTCGGGAAGTGGCTACTGGTCCTATCTCGGTACCGACATCCTTACCATCGGCGCAAACCAGCCGACCATGAACCTCGATTCGTTCACAATGAACACGCCTGAGTCCGAATTTCATCGCGTCGTTCGTCACGAAACGGGCCACACCCTCGGCTTTCCCCATGAGCACATGCGCAGCCAGATTGTGGATCGGATCGATCGGGAGAAAGCGATCACTTACTTCATGGCCACTCAGGGCTGGAGTCGGGATCAGGTGATTGCCCAGGTTTTGACTCCTTTGGATAACTCCGCCCTAATCGCTACCGCCACCGCCGATCCAGCGTCAATCATGTGCTACTGGCTCCCGGCCTCGATTATGAAAGACGGGATAGCCGTCAACGGCGGTCCGGACATTGATGCCATGGATGCGCAGTTTGCGGCAGCGGTTTACCCCAAACAGAATCTCGTGATCGGCAACTTCGGTTACAACGCCGGCGGCTGGCGTGTCGAGATGCACCCACGCTTCTTGGCTGATCTGACCGGGGATGGCCGGGCGGACGTCGTCGGGTTCGGTAATGCCGGGGTCTGGGCATCACTCAACAATGGCAACGGCACCTTCCAAAACCCGCAACTGGTGGTCGGCAACTTCGGTTACAACGCCGGCGGGTGGCGCGTCGATATGCACCCGCGGCTGCTCGCTGATCTGACGGGCGATGGCCGCGACGATATTGTTGGATTCGGTAATGCCGGGGTCTGGGCATCACTCAACAATGGCAACGGTACATTCCAAAATCCACAACTGGTGGTCGATAACTTTGGTTACAACGCCGGCGGGTGGCGCGTTGACATGCACCCACGCTTCCTGGCCGATCTCACGGGCGATCACCGGGCGGACATTGTCGGGTTCGGCAATGCCGGGGTGTGGGTCTCACTGAACAATGGCAACGGCACCTTTCAAAGCCCGCAACTGGTGGTCGGCAACTTCGGCTATAACGCAGGAGGGTGGCGCGTTGAGCACCCCCGCTTTCTCGCCGATTTGACCGGCGATGGCCGTGCTGACATCGTCGGTTTTGGCAATGCCGGCGTCTGGGTCTCCCTGAACAACGGCAACGGCACCTTCCAGAATCCGCAACTGGTCGTCAGCAATTTCGGTTACAGCGCCGGCGGCTGGCGCGTCAACATGCACCCGCGTTTCCTTGCTGACCTGACGGGCGACGGCCGGGCGGACATCGTTGGCTTCGGTAATGCCGGCGTCTGGGTTTCTCTCAATAACGGCAACGGCACGTTCCAAAACCCGCAATTGGTGATCAGTAACTTCGGTTACAACGCCGGCGGGTGGCGCGTCGACATGCACCCACGCTTGCTCGCAGATTGGAATGGGGATGGGCGGGCTGACGTGATCGGCTTCGGCAATGATGGTGTCTGGGTCTCCCTGAACAACGGAAACGGAACGTTCCAGCAGCCCCAACTCGTCATCCCGAACTTGGGCTACAACGCTGGCGGATGGCGCGTCAATATGCACCCGCGCATGCTCGCGGATCTCACCGGAGATCACCGAGACGACGTTGTCGGTTTCGGCAACGCCGGGGTGTACGCATATCTGTCTCCGTTGTAGATTCTGCCGGCGCCAGTAACGTGGTCCCGGAGTGCCCGTGCTCTCCGGGGCCTCAATGGATCCACTATCGTATCGATCTTCACATCGAAGTCCCCGCAGTCCCCTACAAGGAACTGCGCGGCAAGGATATCGGTGCGACCTCGACGGAGATGCGCGAGCGGGTCGCAGCGACACGAAAGGTGCAGCACCAACGGTGCTTCAATAACTCCGAGATCCCCGCGCCGATGCTTCGGAAGCTCTGTGCGCTCGACGATGCCGGCGAGCGGACGCTGGAGATGGCGGTGCGGCGGCTGGGATTGAGCGCCCGCGCGCACGACCGGCTTTTGAAGGTGGGGCGGACGATTGCGGACCTGGACGGGTGCGAGAACGTTACGGCGAAGCATTTGGCGGAGTCGATTCAGTGCAGGAGTCTGGACCGGAGTTATTGGAGTTGAGCAAGCGCTGACGATGAGGTACAAGCGCTGGATATTTCTTCTATCGTCAGCATCCCGTCCGGCATCTACCCCGCGTGTTCCCCCCTACCATTCGAGCCGCGCCGCTGATTTGCCTCTGCCTTCTCGCCGCCGTGCGGGCGCAGACGGCCTCCGCCCAATCCGGCGCGACCCTGCGGCAAGTCGTCGAGGCCGGCCGGCTGGACGATCTCCGATGGCCCGCTTTTCCGGATTACCGGCAGCACGTGAAGAACTTCTATGAGGCTGGCCAATACCAGCCGGCATGGGTCCGGAACAGCGAGGCGACTCCACAGGCACTGAGCGTGATTCGCATGCTGCAAAAAGCCGACGAAAAGGGCCTGCATTCGGAAGACTATGACGGACCGCGCTGGGAGGCACGCCTGGCCCGCCTCAACGGCTCGGGCGAAGCGGAGCGGGCGCGGTTCGACGCTGCCGTGACCGTCTGCGTGATGCGCTACGTGTCCGATCTCCATATCGGCAGGGTGAATCCCCAACACTTCACGTTCGGTCTGGACGTGCAGGAGAAGAAGTACAACCTTCCGGAGTTCGTACGCCAGAAGCTGATGAGCGCCTCCGATCCGCAGAAGGTGGCGGACGGGGTGGAACCGGCGTTCGAGGGCTATCGACGGGCGAAGATGGCGCTGGCGCGCTATTTCAAAATCGCCAGCGAGGACGACGGCGAGCAACTGCCGGCGCCGCCGAAGGCCGTCGCCCCCGGCACGGCGTATGCGGGTGTGACGCGGCTGACGCGCCTGCTCCGGCTGCTGGGAGACCTGCCGGCGGACGCCGAGGTGGACACGGATTCGAAGGTGTACGGAGGAGCGCTGGTGGAGGCCGTGAAACGGTATCAGCAGCGCCACGGCCTGGACGCAGACGGCAGGCTGGGAGCGCAGACGGTGAAGTCTCTGAACACGCCGATCGGCGTGCGGCTACGCCAGCTGCAACTCACATTGGAGCGATGGCGCTGGCTACCTCAGAGTTTTCCTGAACCTCCGGTGGTAGTGAACATTCCCGAGTTTCGCCTGCGAGCGTTTGACGGCGGATCGAGTCCGGCGCTGGAAATGAACGTGATTGTGGGCAAAGCGTTCGGGCACGGGACCCCGGTCTTTGCCGACACCATGGAGTACGTCCTGCTGCGGCCTTATTGGAGCGTGCCACGGAGCATTCAGCGGTCCGAGATTGTGCCGGCGGTTCGCAAAGACCGTAACTACATCGCCAAGAAGGGATTCGAGGTAACGACACAACGCGGCGAGGTGGTGACCTCGGGTGCGATCGACGACGCGGTTTTTGAGCAACTGCGGACGGGGAAACTGGCGGTTCGGCAAAAGGCGGGGCCGAAGAATTCACTTGGGCTGGTCGCGCTGATGTTTCCCAACCAGCACAGCGTCTACCTGCACAGCACTCCGGCGCCGGAACTCTTCTCGCAGGCGCGGCGCGATTTCAGCCATGGCTGCATTCGGGTGCAGAAAGCGGCGGAACTGGCCGCGTGGGCGCTTCGCAACAATCCGGGCTGGGACCTGGATCGCGTGCGCCAGGCGATGGAAAGCGGCAAGGACAACCAGCAGGTGAATCTGACCAAGCCGATCCCGGTGCTGATCCTTTACGGCACGGCGATAGTGGACGAAGCGGGAACGGTCCGTTTCTTCGACGATATTTATAAACTGGACGCGAGTCTGGAGAAGGTGCTGAATCAGGGCTACCCGTATCCGGAGTAGCCGGGACTACCAGCGCCGAACCCGTCCGACATCCACGTGCACGAAGTCCGATTTGGCGTAGTAGCCGACGCCTCCGCGGTGGAGCGCCAGGGCGGCATCGCGCAGCTTCGCGGTGCTGACGCCGGGCACGCGGATGTCGATGGCCAATGCCTTCATATGCAGGCTGTTCTGGGCGACTCCGGTGCTGCGGGCGCGCAGGTACTGGTTGGTCTCCGGCGTCCGGTATCCGCAGATGACGTCGATTTCGGCGCCGGGCTTCCCGAGGGAGCCGAGCAGGTCGTGGAGGAGGTCGAGCAACTGGGGGTCGTAAGGGTAAACGTCGCCGGTACGGCTATCGCGGAGATACCGGTTGATTTGTTCGAGGGCGCCGGGCAGGTACCGATCGCCCTGGCGGTAGACGATGTCGAGGCGTTCGCCGGTGTGTGTGTGGAAGAAGCGCACCCGGTACTGGGTCAGCGCGGAATCGACCGGCGGGGCTGCGTGGACGGGGAGAATCACCAGGAGCGCTAGAGCGGGCAGGATCGCCCGGAATCCAGGCAAGGAACAGAATTGCATGAGGTTAAAGATCCAGGATAGCGCACCGGTCGCTTGCCTGCCCTGCTCTGCAGCGCGGTGCAGCGGTGCAGCGGGCAGCGGTCTCCTTCGTGTTAAAATCGAGTAAGTTCCCACCATGGCGGCATTAGCTCAGGTGGTAGAGCGCCAGATTGTGGTTCTGGATGTCGAGGGTTCGAATCCCTCATGCCGCCCCAACTTCCCATCACCCCTGTTACGATAACGGCGTATGATTCTCAGGAGCCTGTTTACTCTCGTTCTGCTCAGCGCCGCTGCCTTTTCCTCCGATGACCCCGCCAAGGCGGTGGAACGGGCCGAGAAGGATTGGGCCTCCGGTCTTGTGAAGAACGACTTCGCGTTGCTGGGGAAGGTTCTTGCCGACAACCTGAGCTACACCCATTCCAACGGTATTTTTGACACCAAGGCGACCTACATCGAGAGGCTCAAGAGCGGCCAATACCGCTACTCTCAAATGGCGCACGAGAATCTGAAGGTGACGGTTCTGGCGAAGGATGTCGCCATTACAACTTCCCGGGCCAAAGTCATCGCGCTGGTTGATGGCAAGCAGACCCCGATGACGCTCTCGTTGCTGCACGTCTTTCAGTTGGTTGGCGGCCAGTGGCAGATGGTGGCCCACCAGTCGGCGAGATTGCCGTAGAGGCTGACCAGGTTCTTGTGCGGGAGGCTCCATAATGGCCGCCTCTCCCGCCTGATCCGCCCGTCCGTTTGGACGCATTCCAACGGCTCCTGGAAGAGGCGAACGAATACACTGAGCTTCTATTCGACCGTTTCAGGAACCGGGGTCCAGGACTTGTCCGGGTTGAAGCGTTCCATCTTGTTGAATTCTTCGAGTGTCTTCGGCCCGAGGTCCTTCTCGTAGACCACGCCATCGTGACTCACGATGAAGGTTCGGACTCCAGTGATGTTGTACACCGCTGGTGCGGCGACCAGGGCAAAGCCGCCGATCATGACGCCTTTCACGACGAAATCCATTTCGCCGAGAGGCGCCGCCGGTCCCTGACCCTTCAGGATCTTGAAGAAATAACCATGGTAGGGGTCTGAACTGCTGGTGTAGCCCTGTTCAATGGCGCGAGCGATGTTTTGGCCTACCGGACCGCCCCAGGAGCCATCGGCGTTTTGCCAGGCTAAGCCGTCCTTCTTGCCTGGGGTGCTGACGATGCGCTGGGCATACTGGTTCACGTCGTTAATCGAGCGCTGCTGACTGGCATAATCGTCTTGCGCTTCCACGTAGCCACGGCAGACATCAATGGCGTCCAGTTCATTGGCCCCTATGCGGCGGTAGAGGAGCTCCTGCCGGCCGGCTTTACTGTCAAAAGCCCATTTCTCGCCCCTCTTCACCAGCGGTACGGGGAACGGCCAGTCTTCGTCACCCACCAGGAGAAATGCGCGATTGGCGCTCCCCGGGTCCACGGAAACGCTCTTCTTCTTACGGGCCTGGGCGGCGAAATCAGCAGCGTGCTTTCTGTCTTGCGCGAACTCGCCGCTGAATATGATGTCATTACCGTCGGGACCGAAGATCTCTGTGAGGGTAGCCACATCGAACTTCTCGGCCGCATCCACCAGCACATCGGCAGCCTGCTGTGGGGTATCAAAGACCATGGCGGCGGCAGGGGAGGCCGCGGTTGAATGCGGAACCGGTTTCGCAACGGATTGCGCCGCATGCAGGAGGCATGCGCAGAGACACGCCCAGGTCATCGCAAAGACCACACATGCGCGTCCGGAGAAGTTGCCATTGGGAGTTGTCGGTTTCATATCGGTGTTCCTGTATTCTTGTTTCTGATCCAGCCCGTCTATCTGCGCCTGCCGCCTCCACCGCCGCCGCGACTGAAGCCTCCTCCGCCACCGCCGCGGGAAACACTGGAGGAGCCACGGCTGCTGCTGCTACGTGCGCTGGATCCGTCGAATCCCCTGGAACCTCCTCCGAAGGCATCCCGGCTTCCGCCACCGCTACGGGATAGATCGCGGCTGCCGATGCGATCGCTTCCGGCCTGTCCCGCGCCGCCAAAACCGGATCCGCTGGCGCGATTGCCGGCGCCCGCGCTGCCTGTACCGCCGGCGCGATTCCCCGAGCCGCCCGTCCCACGGTTGCTCGCAAGATTCCCGCCCTGCCGGCTAACCCCTTGCCGGGCGCTGGTCTGGCGTTGAGAGAGCGAGTCACCGCGTGCACTGCCCCCGAACCTGTCGGCGGTAGCCCGGTCCCGATAGGGCGTGCCGCCGCGATGTTCCGGGTTGTGCGACCAATTGCTACGGTCTCCGCCGCCGCGAGCGGGTTGGGTAGATGGACGGTTTCCGCTTCCAACATTGTTCCGGTTTCCGTTGCCGATATTGTTCCGGTTCCCTCCGTTGATATTCGAATTCCGATTGAAGTTGTTGTTGTTGTTGATGTAGACGTTATTGCCGCCCCAGCCGCATCCCCAGCCCCATCCGCCGCTCCAGAACGCTCCCATCATCACGCCAACCCCGAAGGAGACTGCCGCCGCCGTGGCGTAGTAACCCCAAGGCGGATAGTAAATCGGAGGATAGGGATAGTACGCGGGACCGTAGACTACCACGGGATCATACGAAGGTACATATACGACTTGCGGATTGGCCTGTTCGACTACGATCACGCTCTTTTGTTCGATAACTTTGGTTTCCACCTTCTGCTGCTCGGTGGTTTTCAAAGTGCCTTTGTCCTGGGCCTTCTTGCGCATGCGTTGAACGGCATCCATGACATCCGTTTGCTGCGCGAGAAAGGCGTTGCCCAGATCGGCGGTCCAGGCAATGTCGTCACCCAGCCGCTTGACTACATCGGGCAGTGCAGCCAGGGCCTGGACGCTCGGATCCCAGGCTTGCTTGGCGACTGCGTCGGCCAGTGCCTTGTCCTTTAGGTTCGTGTTTTTTTCCAGCCACCGTTGAAGCTGAACGATTTCGAGAGGGTACGTGGAAGCGGCCAGGACCTGGGCCAATAACGGGTCCGGATAGAGGGCAATTGGTGCTACGAGCGAATCCAGTTGCTCGGGCGGAATCTTGGCCTGCTGGCCCGTCGCTGACGCCGCCGGCGGTGAGGACTGCGGCGCCGGATACGCCAGCGTGTCGCCCGGTATGAGGATCGCACTACACAAAACCGCCAACAGATATCTGACAGTTGGACCCTTTTCAGCGGGCTTCATGATTACGTCTCCTCTGGTTTTATCCGGCAGTTTTCTATCCGGCTGCAAGCGCCTGGTTTGGGACACCAATCCGTACAAACGCGAGATGAAAGTGAAACATCGATGGATCTCTTTTTTTGCCGGCTTGGGAGGAACGGGACTTGCTTTCGCAACGACGTTTAGAGCCTCGAAAACTCTAGACCGACCTCGTCTGGGGCGCATCTTTCTACAGAGACTTCGCTCCCATTGGCGCGGCGGTGCGTCCAGGCGCGCAAACATCGAGGTTAGTCCAAGAGCAGTATGAAAAAAAGGCCGGGGGCATCCACTCGAAGTCAGGAAATTCCGGAAGCGCTGACTGCACATCGGGTCCCGAAGCGGCTGCCATTCCGTGAGCGGTTAGCCCAGCCTTCGTTGGATTACCGGTCCACTTTCGGTAAATGGCTGGCCCGAGGCGAGTCCTTAGACGACCATGCGGGTCAGGAGATGGCGGTCCATCCATGGTGGAAGGTCATCTGGCTGACCGGAGTGGACTACTTCTCAACACTGGGCTACCAGCCGGGAATCGCGCTGCTCGCGGCGGGCGCGATCGCGCCGATCGCCACCGTAATTCTCGTCCTCGTCACGCTGCTGGGCGCGCTGCCGGTCTACATTCAGGTGGCGGGGCGCAGCTTCGCCGGGCAGGGTTCGATCGCCATGCTCGAAAACCTGCTCCATGGCTGGAAGGGCAAAGTGCTGGTGCTGGTCCTGCTCGGCTTTGCGTCCACGGATTTCGTAATCACAATGACGCTGTCGGCCGCCGACGCCGCCAAGCATGCCGTCGAGAACCCGTTCCTTCACACGTCTCTGGGCGACCACCAGATGCTGATCACGCTAGCCATCCTCGCCATGCTCGCGGTGCTCTTTCTCAAGGGCTTCACGGAGGCGATCGGACTGGCGGCTGCCGCCGCCCTGCCCTATCTCGGTCTGAATCTCGTGGTCCTGGGGCGCGGCGCCTGGGAAGTGATGACACATCACTCGCTCCTGGTGGACTGGCGATCCGCGCTGACGGCAAAGGGCGACTTTTCGCTGCTGATCGCGGGCGCCGTCCTCGTGTTTCCGAAGCTCGCCTTGGGCTTGAGCGGTTTCGAGACGGGCGTGTCCGTCATGCCGTTGATCGATGGCGGCGAGGCAGACCGGGGATACAAGCCACGACTCGGCGGTGAGCCGAAAGGGCGCATCGCCAATACCCGAAAGCTCCTGGCAACGGCAGCCGCGATCATGAGCGTCATGCTGATACTTTCGAGCGTCGTTACCACGATGCTCATCCGGCCGGAGGATTACCGGGAGGGCGGCAAGGCCTCCGGCAGAGCCATCGCTTTTCTCGCACACAAGTACCTCGGTCCGGGCTTTGGCACAATTTACGACCTTTCGACGATTCTCATTCTCGGGTTGGCAGGTGCATCGGCCATGGCGGGCCTTCTCCATCTGATTCCGCGATACCTGCCGCGTTTCGGTATGGCGCCGCGGTGGGTCTCGCTGGCCCGGCCGTTGGTCCTGGCGCTGTTCGCTGTCGATGTCGTTATCACTCTCATCTTCCACGCCGACGTAGAGGCACAAAGCGGCGCCTATGCGACGGGCGTCCTGGTGCTGATCCTGTCAGCCGCTCTGGCGGCCACTCTGGCGCTGTGGCGGGAGCGCCGGTGGTTGCTGGCGTTCTACTCGGGAATCCTCTGCCTGGTGTTTGCCTACACTTTGGCCGAGAACTGCCTGGAACGGCCGGACGGGCTGATTATCGGCACCATCTTCACGTTGCTCCTGATGACGGCGAGCGGCGTCAGCCGCTCGATGCGTTCGGTTGAACTGCGGGTGCCGCACGGCTACTTCGCGGATGTCGAAAGCTGGCGCATTGGTCCCGAGTTGCGAGGGAAGAAGGTTCACCTGGTTGCAGTCGCTAACTCGTCCGCGGAAACCAGGCGCAAGAAGAGAGCGGAGGTGGCCCGGTACTACAACGTGCGGGGGCCGTTTCTGTTTCTCCACGTGAACCTGCTCGATAACCGTAGCGAGTTTTCCGTGCCGCTGGAGGTCACCATTCACAAGGAGGGCAACGACTACATTGTGGAGGTGTACGGGGCCACCGCCATCGCCAACGCAATCGCCTTCGTCAGTGAAGCCATCGATCCAATATCGATCTTCATCGGGCTCACGCGGCGCGATCTGATGTCCCAGTCGTTTCGCTATCTGCTTTTCGGCGAGGGCGAGACGGGGCTGATGGTTTACACGATTCTGGTGCGCTACTGGGCGTGGACTCCGGAGGAGGACGTGCGGCCGCTGATCTTTCTGATGAGCGACTGAAAACTCTAGAACCAACAATGAAGAACGGCCATCAGATCTTCAATTAGGCGGGGGACTCGCCCCTTTGATTGAAAATCGAGTTCACCGTCGAACCCGGCCAGCGGAGCGGCTTTGTTGGGCTTGTCGGTTAACGTGTCATCTGGCTTGATCCAGAAAGGTAGGAGGCATCATGACTCGTAAGGCTCGAATGGTTGTAATCGTCACCGGAGTGGTGATTCTGATCGGACTCATTCTGCCCAGTCTGGTCAATGTGAACAGCTTCCGCCCGAAGCTGGAAACCGAACTGAGCGCCGCGCTCGGCCGTCAGGTGAAGGTTGGCGAGCTCAGCCTTTCGATATTCTCCGGCTCTGTCTCGGCGGATAATATCTCGATCGCCGACGATCCCGCTTTCAGCAAGGATGTGTTCATAACCGCGAAGTCATTCAAGGCAGGGGTCAATATCAAGCCGCTGATCTTCTCCAAGACCCTGCACATTACCGGGATCAGGCTGGAAGAGCCGCAAATCACGCTCCTGCGCGGCCCGAACGGCTCGTGGAATTTCTCGAGCATCGGCAAGGGAGGCGCCCAACCGGCTGAACAAAAATCCGGTGAGGATTCCGGTGGATCGCTGTCGGTGGACAAGATCACTATCGAGAAGGGCCGGATGCTGGTTGGCTCCGCCAATTCCACGGAGAAGCCGGCCGTCTACGACAACGTCAGTCTCGAGGTTACGGGCTTCTCGTCCACAGCACAGTTCCCGTTCGCCCTCACTGCCGATTTGCCCGGCGGCGGCGATCTGAGCCTCAAGGGCAAATGCGGACCCCTAACCGCCGGAGACACTGGCGGGACTCCGTTTGAGGCCTCGATGCAAGTCCGGAAACTCAACCTGGCCGCCTCGGGTTTCGTGGCGCCATCGACGGGGATCGAAGGTCTGGCCGATCTTGATGGCGCGATCAAGTCACTGAACCAGCAACTCAACGCGACCGGAACACTGAAGGCCGAGAAGTTGAAACTCGCGGCTAAGGGCGCGCCGATGAAGGGTACGGTGGAGGTGAAGTATGCCCTCGACCACAACCTGAAGACGCAAGCAGGCGCACTCACACAAGGCGAAGTCGCGATCGGCAAGGCCGTCACCCGCCTGACCGGGGATTACCAGACACAAGGGCAGACCGCCACGCTGAACATGAAGATCAACGGAAACGGCATGCCCGTTGACGATCTCGAAGCGGCCCTGCCGGCGGTGGGCGTGGTCCTCCCGTCGGGGTCGAAGCTGCAAGGTGGTACAGTGTCGGTGGACCTGGCGATCGCGGGACCGTCGGACAGACTGGTCATCACCGGTCCGATCCGCTTGGCGAACGCCAAACTCGCCGGCTTCGACATGGGGTCCAAGCTCTCCGCGATTCCCGCTCTATCCGGCAAACAGACCGGCGGCAAGGATACGACAATCCAGAATTTCAGCACAACTGTGCGGGTTTCTCCCGGATGGTGTGCAAGCCGACGGCATCAGCGTCGATATTCCGGCGCTTGGCGCCGTCACCGGCGCGGGCAGAGTCAGTTCATCCGGCGCACTCGACTTCGCCATGACAGCGAACCTCAGCGGCGGGTCGGGAGTCATTCAGAAAACCGGCATCGGCGGCCAGGGCGGGGGTGTGCCTTTCGGGATTCAAGGCACCACTTCGGACCCGAAGTTTGTGCCGGACGTGAAGGGGATGGCGGGCAATGCGATCGCACAGAAGGTGGGTTCGGCCATTCCGGATAATCCGCTGACTGGGAAACTTGGCAGAAGGAAGAAGTAATTCGAGAGACAGTGATAGGGCTACCGGCGCAATCGGTGTGGTTGCGCTGAGGCCGATTCCGTTCACATAGCCGGTTGCCTCCTTCCGCTACCCTTGTTTCTGCCCCAACTCCGCGCTGTCGCGAAATAGTCGTTGGTTGCGGCTTGTATAGGGATAATCGGCGATCCAAACGTCGTCTTCGGCACTCAGAGGGATCGGAAGGGTTGCCAGATATAGCATTTACGTCAGATAAAGCATATAGTGGTTCTGGGGGGAGGCGATCGTGCTTCGAAAGCAACAGGCCCAAGTACCGCTGGCAATCTCCCAGGCCGACCAGAAACAGGTGCTGGAACTTTATCAAAAGATTCAGCGAAGCCGCGCCAAGCTTGTCGGCCCGGACGGCAAGGCCCAAAGCCTGCCACTCTCACTCTACGAGTTCCTCGTGAAGCTCATCGCGGACCTGTGCGAGGGCCAATCCGTGGCGATCGTCCAGAACGACGCCCAACTGACCACAGTGGAGGGTGCGCGAACGCTCGGCGTTTCGCGTCAGTTTCTGATCAAACTCCTGGACCGAGGCGACATCCCCTACCACATGGTCGGGACCCACCGGCGCATCTATGTCCGCGACCTGCTGGCATACAAGGCCGATCGGGATTCAAACCGGCGCAAGATCCTTGATGAGCTGACTCGGGTGGAAGCCGAGGACGGACTCTACGATCTGGAGCCGCCGGATGACCGCGCAGAGTAACCAGTACATCGCGATCCTCGACGCCTGCGTGCTCGCGCCTATGCCGCTGTGTGACACTCTACTGCGTCTCGCCGAGGATCCTGCGTTCTACATTCCGAAGTGGTCTAACGATATTTTGCGCGAGCTTCGATCCACGCTGGAGCGAATCGGCTACACGCCGGCGCAGGCGGACCGGCGGATCGTCGCCATGGAATCCGCATTCGAAGATGCCAACGTTTCCGGCTACGAATGTCTCATAGGTGCGATGACCAATGACCCGAAGGACAGGCACGTCCTCGCCGCGGCCGTACGTTGCGGCGCGCACGCCATCATCACGCACAACGTGAGACACTTCCGGCCGGAAGCGGCCAATCCCTATGACCTCGATGTTCTGACTCCCGATCGGTTCCTGCTGCACCAGTTCCACTTCAACGACGAACTGCTGTTGGAGAAGTTGGCCGCTCAGGCAGCCGCTCGAAAGATCTCGATTGGCGGCCTACTCGATAAGCTTCAACGTTCCGCGCCGACCTGCGTCAAGCTGCTCCGAGGTGGCTGACCTTTTCGCGCGGCCGTTCTATCACTGGTGATCCGTAGATTCTGTGATCAGGTACTCGGCAGGGCGGCGGACGTCCTGAAGCATGGCGAACCCGGAAAACATCACGGCGGCTCACAGCTTGGTCTGACGATCCCGACAGTCGTTTTTGGAGTGCGCGGAGGCTCAATCCTGGAGTCTCCGGCCGGCGCTCGGTAATCGCCCATTCGTCCAATCGGGGAATCACTTCTAACTAAATCGCAACGCCCTCACCAGCTCAACCGTTGCCCGCGCTCCCCCACCGACCCCCGCTTTGCCGCCCAGCACGCCAGCGACACCGCGATCACCAGGTCGTCGTGGACCCGGCCGCTGGCCCCGAACCTCTCCTGCCCCGTCCGCGTCTTGCCCACCCGCATGCCCATCAACTCATCCACCAGCATTCCGCGGTTCGGAAGCCTGCCCGCGATCCGCAGTTCCCCTTCCTCCAGCATCACTTCAATCGTCGAGATCAGGTCGCGTTTCGGTACCGACCGCTGTTCCCCATGCTGGCCCGTCCGGTCTCCGCCCGTAATCGTCACCGGCATCAGGTGGCAGTCCAGTTGTTTCTGCCGCAGCGCGTCCACCACCGGAGCGCCCACCCCCGTCGCGTCCACGGCCAGCGTACACCGTCGTTGCAGTTCCGGAATCCTCGTCAGCCCCGCCACCCGTTCCACCACTTTGGTGTACGTCGTCCCCAATGCCATCCGTTCCAGGTGCCGCAGCGCATAGCTCGGGCGGGGTTCGTCCCATGGCAATAGGAAATGCGGCGTGGCGGCCGGTTGGTACTCCAGCACCGCGATCGCCGTGAAGTCCACCTTCTGGCCCAGATCCAATCCGATGAAGAACTCCGGAACATTGATAACCATCGCTAACTCCTTCGAAACTCCTGTCTCAGCCAGGGACCGTCCACCACCAGCACCGGAACGGTATCGTCAAACGCCGCATCCACCAGTTCCCGGACGAAGACGGCGCCCTCCATGTCCACGAACTCGCACAGGTATTCCTGCCGCACCCAGTCGTCGCCCATCTCCTCGCGTTCTTCCTCCAGGAACTCCGCCGGAATCCGGGGGCACTCCGTCGCCTTCACCGCCAGCTTCTCCCACCGTTCCTCGCCCCTGACCCAGTTCTTGTAAAAGAAACCCCGCTTGCCCATCGGCGTCGTCAGCGCCCAGATATCGCCATTACTCGTCGCGAGCATCGGACGAGCCGAGTGGTAGCAGTCGTCTTTCAGCCGCGCCGCCTCGTCAAACACCAGCAGCTTCACGTTTTCCAACCCTCGGATGCGGTCCCCCGACGAACCCGGCAACCCCACCACTCGCGACCGGTTCGGCAGCATCACCGATACCCGGTTATCGCCGTCCGTGCGCACGTTCATGCCCAGCCGCATTACGAAATCGGACACTTTCCGCACAAACACCCGGCTCTGCCGCTCCACCGGAGCCATCACCACCACCAGCGTCTTCGGCGTCATCAGCATGTGATGCAGCGCCTTGGCCGCCGTGGTCGTGGTCTTGCCCCACTGCCGCGAGCAGTTCACCAGCAGTCGGTGATGGTCGCTGGCCAGCATCCAGGCCTGTTTCTCGTCCGGCACAATTCCCAGCTGTTCCCGCACGAACGCCACCGGATCCGCGAGCACCGCCGGCATGAATGCGGCGGCCTTCACTTTCCCCCCGCGCATAGTTGTGCCCGAAAAGGCACACGTCCACCGCACGTGAAAGTATTGGTGCGGTAATGTTCGAGTCACAAGATCCTCCATCCGCCTTCAGCATAAGAGGCATGCAAGCCAAACTCGAGGAGATCCGAAACGCCAGGAAAACAGCTAACCCACTCAGAAGGAAAGGCTTAATGCCACGAAAGAAAATCAGCGAGTTCCGTGAACGCCGAAAATCGACCCATCCGGATTAGTGAGCTTTGTATCCACGCGGCGCGCCCGGAGTGAAATCCAAGGGTGCATGAAACCCGGTCGGGCCCATCCAACTACCAGGCGGCCAGATCTATGTGCACACGCACCAACGCCCCGCCGCCTGGAACCTCAGCGCAAATCGCTTCAATTTCAATGCGTAGGCAGATCGATTGGACCGAATCATCGATGAGAAAGCCAAGCCCGGTCCGTGGGCGCAGCTCCAGGAACCAAGTCGATAAATTGAAGATCACGGACGCCCGGCGCCCTTGGTGCCGAATGTAGCTACAACCTGATAAACTGTAGCTACAGTGATCACGGTAGCCAGTCGCGAACTCAAGAATCGCCTCGGTAGATATTTACGCCTGGTTCGCGAAGGCGAAGAGGTGAGAGTTACCGACCGCGGCGAACCCGTGGCTTTCATCGTGCCTTTTTTGTCCGAAGGCGGCTCCGGTATAGACGATTTGCGGCGCGTTGCTGCAAAAGGAAGCGTCACGCTCGCATCGGGACGCCTGCAGCGCTCCAGACCGGTTGTGCTGACCCACGGTCCGTCCATCGCACAGATGATTGCCGGCGATCGGCGTTAATGCTGTACCTGGATACGTCCGCCCTCGCCAAGCGCTACGTCATAGAACCAGGCAGTTCTGCCATAGAAGGTGCCCTTGAAGAAAATGATGGCCGGCTCTTCAGTAGCGCAGTAACCTACGCCGAGTTGCTTGCCATTCTGGCGCGATGTTTGCGGGAAAGGCGGCTTTCAGAGCAGGCCTATCGCCGCCAAAAGAAGACGTTCTTGGCCGATTGGGATTCTCTGCATATTGTTCAAGTGACTCCAGACGTTCTTCGCCCGGCTCCCGCAATGATTGAACGCCATGGCCTGCGTGGATTTGATGCGATTCATTTGTGCTCCGCATTATGGGTGGGAACGCCGCTGTTCGCCTGCTTCGATGAGCCGTTACGAAAAGCCGCGGCGGCTCAAGGACTGAGACTCGTACCCGAGGGCGATTGACGGGGGGTAACGGCATGGCTGTGCCCGATCGCCAGTCAGGTGTTCTAATGGTTCTGGTCGTCCAAATCGGAACCTGCGATGTCAACCCTCGCACCCGTCCGTCTATCCAAGTCGAAGTTCGTCGCCGGCTTGCAGTGCTTGAAGCGGCTCTATCTGCAGGTCCACCAGCCTGAGCTTGCCGGGGAGGCCGGCGACGAGCAGGAGGCCCGCTTCGAACAAGGTCACGAGGTTGGGATACTGGCTCAGGCCGGGTTCCCCGGCGGTGTTCTCGTAGATTCCGATGACCTGGATGCCGCGCTGCTCCAAACCAGCAACCTGCTGGCGGATTCATCGGTGCCCGCCATCTTCGAAGCGACATTTCGGCACCGCGATGTTCTGGTTCGGGTGGATATCCTTCAGCGCCGGCGCAGGAACCGCTGGCGGCTGATCGAGGTGAAATCATCCGTCGGATACAAAGACCATTACCTCTACGATGTCGCCATCCAGGGTCATGTCGTTCAGGGCTGTGGCATCGACCTCTCTTCGGCCTGCCTGATGCACCTGAACCGCGACTACGTGTATGACGGCGAACGCTACGACCCCGCGGGACTCTTCTATATCAAGGATCTGACCCGGCAAGTCCGCAGGCTTGACGATGACCTCCCGAAACTGGTGCGGGCGCAACGACGGGCGTTGGCAAGACCTGAGCCGCCGGACATCGCGCCCGGCCCGCACTGCGTCGATCCTTACGACTGTGAATTCTACGGCCACTGCAATCCGGCGCTCCCGGAAACGCACATATCATCTGTGCCGCGGCTCAGCCCTGCCAAACGGCAGATGTTGCTCGATCAAGGCGTTACGCTCATCGGGCAGATCCCTGACGACTTCCCGCTCACCGAGGTCCAGGCCCGGATCTGTACCGCCGTAACGACCGCTCGCCCCTGGATCAGCACGACCCTCTCGAAGGAGCTGTCCCGGCTGAAGTATCCGCGCTATTTCATGGATTTTGAAACGCTGAATCCTGCCATCCCTCGGCACGCCGGGATGCGGCCGTACCAGCAGATCCCGTTCCAGTGGTCCGTCCACCGGCAGATTGCGCCCGGCGCCGAGCTGGAGCATTTCGAATTCCTGGCCGATGACGACCGGGACCCGCGGCGGGACTTTGTAGAATCACTGATCAAAGTTCTGGGGCGGCGTGGACCAATCGTGGTCTATAACGAGGGGTTCGAGTCGCAGCGGCTGGCCGAACTCGCAGACCAGTTTTCTGAATGCCGCCGTAGTATCGAGATGATCCGCTCCCGGCTGTGGGATCTATTGCCGTTCATTAAGCGGCATTTCTATCATCCGCAGTTTCACGGATCGTATTCGCTGAAGTCTGTGCTCCCGGCGCTGGTGCCGGATCTGAGCTACGACGGGATGGACGTAGCCCACGGTGGTGAGGCTGGATGGGCGTGGGACCGGATGATACGGGGTGAAGTCGATGCGGTAGAGCGACGGCAGCTGAGATCGGCACTGCTGGCATATTGTAGCCAGGACACGTTGGCGATGGAAAAGATACTCCGCGGTCTAAAGAGCCACCTGTTTAAGACTCAGGCGGTCGGGCAGACACTCTAGAGGAATCGAGCAAGTCGTCGCGCGCCGGACGCCCGGCTGGTGACTGACCGGTATTACCACCGGTTCCTGAAGAGTCCACCCAAACATCCCACAAAACGTCAAAGACTTATCGCCCCGGCCCCCGTTAGACTTCTGACCCTCCCACCCGTTATCCTCGATTAGCTGTGGGGCCGCACCCTCAATCGCGCGCCAGTTCTGCCGAGGACGTGTTCGTCGAAGTGTTTCAGGAGGCGGTTGGATTCCTGGCTGCACAGGGTCTTCAGTTCCAGTTCCCTCTCGCTGACATCGAACAAAAGCCCGCGCTATATCGACTTCGCGTTGCGCTCACCATTGGGCCACTATGCGTTCGAGATAGACGGCGAGTACTGGCACGATCCGAGTTCTCCTCAGGTCGACGCGGCGGGCTATCGCGACGCCATGCTGAGACAGAACAGCCTGATTTACGAGGGCTGGAAAGTCTATCGGTGGACGGATTGGCAACTGCAGTATGAGCGCAGCCGCGTCGTGGACCAACTCCGTCTCTTCCTCGAGCGCGAACTCGCCGCCGGGACGCTGAGCGATCTTCTCCCTCTTCAGGACGGCGCCTCCTTCTCGTTGCGCGATCACCAGGTCGAGGCCCTACAGTCCCTCCATACACTTCGCGCCGAAGGCAAGACCATTGCCCTGCTCACCCACGCCACAGGCACCGGCAAAACCCACGTCGCCGTCATGGACGCCCGCCGGATGGGTGGCCGGACTCTCTATCTGGCCCATCGGGAGCAATTGCCACGGCAAACCGAAGAGCGCTTTGCGGAGTTGTGGCCAGAGGCCTCGTCGATGATCTTCCGAGGCGGCGCAGCCAAGCCCACGAGTCACATCGTTTTGAGCACAGTGCAGGCCGTCGGACGGAACCTCAGCCGATTCGACTCGCGCGAGTTCGACTACCTGATCGTTGACGAGGCACATCACGCGGTCGCGGAAAGCTATCAGTCGGTGCTCGGATATTTCCAGCCGCGTTTCCTGCTTGGACTGACCGCTACGCCCGATCGCACCGACGAACGCTCCCTTCTCGATGTGTTTCGGCAGAATGCCCACCGTCTGGACCTGGATGAGGCGGTCCGGCGGGGAGTTCTCGTGCCGATTCGGTGTCTTCGCGTCGAAACGAACGTGGATCTGACTCGAATTCGCTTCAACGGTATCGACTACCGTCTCAAAGACCTGGAGGAGTCCCTCCAAGTGCCAGGACGCGACGAACTAGTCGTAAAGACATACACCAGGCATTCTGTTGGCAAGAGCGGCGTGTGTTTCTGCGTCAACGTCGACCACGCGGAGCGGATGGCCCGCGAGTTTGAGTCCGCAGGCGTCAAAGCCGCCGCCGTATCCGGGAGAATTGCGGCTGATCAGCGCAAGCAAGTCCTTTCCGCGTACGAAGCCGGAGAGATCCAGGTGCTTTGCGCCTGCGACATCCTGACCGAGGGGTGGGACTCTCCGCGCACCGAAGTTCTCCTGATGGCCCGTCCGACTCTGAGCAAAATTGTCTACCTCCAGCAGCTTGGTAGAGGCACCCGAAAAGCACAGGGCAAAGATCATTTGTTGGTGTTCGACTTTGTGGACATATCGACGCGCTACACGCAGGCGCTGAGTATGCATCGGATGTTCCAAAGGGCAGAGTATCGGCCTGGCGCTCTCCTGCTGGCGCCCGATGATCAGATGGCGGACGAATCCAGCTTGCTGGCCGCAGGCCAGACCCCGGCAGCAATCCTCGGGATCGGGGTATTTGATACCTCCCTTCGCCCAATTGATGTCTTCCGGTGGCAGGATGAGGCAGAAGGTATGGTGACAGCCGCCGAACTGGCGATCGCCCTTCGAGTGGACGACTCCACGATTCGGGAACGGATCCGCCGCGAGGAAATCGCTGCAGACCTGGCCGTTCGTGTCGGCGACCGGGACTACCACTATTTTAGGAATGACCGGATTCCCGACTTGCAGCAGCACTACGGCGTGACGCCCTTGTCGGAGGACAACATTCGGGATCTCTTTCTGCAATTCGTCGACCAGGGCGATATGTCGGCGTCTTACAAGCCGGTGCTGCTGCTCGGGATGCTGCGGTGCGCCGACAGGAGTGGCCGGGTCCGCACACAGGACCTGGTTGCCTTCTTTCGCAACTACTATCTGGAGCGCGGCCGCCAGGGGCTGCTAATCGAAGCCGCAACAAAGAAGATGGCGCGGGTCGCCGAACTCGATGATCTCGAGATCGAGCGCACCATGCTGACGATGCCGTTCGAGAAGTTCGAGAGAAAGGGCTTCTTTCGCCGGATGAAGGATCTGGCCATGGTGCGATTCGCGGAGCCGTTGTGGCGCGGTCTCCCTGCCGCGGACCGTGGCCGGTTGGTCGCCACCGCCGAGGGGCAAATCGGAGCATATTATTCCCGCCTGTGACGGACAACTAGGGGACAGCACCCTGGTGCACCCGGTGTGAAGCTAAAATAAGGTCAGTTGTATGGACATTCATCTCGATTCGCGCGGCGAACGCCTGATTGAGCGGCACTTACGCTCCGGCCGCTACCACTCTCCCGAACAAGTCGTCGTCAGCGCGCTGGAGGCCCTGAACCATAGCGAGCAAGCCTCCAATCAGGAGGATGAGCGTCGGCGGGCCGTCCAGCGGATGCTGGAGTTCGCAGGAGAGCACGGCTTCACGCTCGGCGCGGAGCTTCGCATTCGAGATCTGATCCAGGAAGGACACAAGTACTGATCGATGCCGCCGTTCGTGGTGGATGCTTCGCTGGCGCTGAGCTGGTGCTTCGCCGACGAGACTACCCCGTACAGCCGCGCCGTGCTGGCCGCCCTTGAGACCACTTACGCCGTTGTGCCAGCGTTGTGGCCATTTGAAATCGCCAACGCCCTTGCGCTTGCCGAGCGTCGGAAACGAATCACACTGGACGGGACCGCCGAATTCCTGGAGACGTTGCGGTGCCTGCCGATTCAAATCGAGCGGCGAGAGCCGCAATGGGTGTGGCAGGCCACAATAGCACTGGCCCGCCATCACCGGCTGACGGCATACGACGCCGCCTATCTGGATTTGGCAAAGCGGGAGCAGTTGAGCCTGGCCACCTTGGATCACGACCTCCAGGCGGCTGGCCTTGCCCTCGGCGTACCCGCCTTGGATTTCTGATTTACGACTAGGCCGAAAAGCCTGGCCCATTCAGGTCTTCCTACTTTGAGGTTAGCCGGGGGTTGTCGAGAGGGGGTGGGAGACGAATCGCGGATGTTATTGAGGTGATTGAAGAAACTTTATTTTCGAGTTGGGTGGGTGAAGACGCGAGATCGGGGTATCGGATTTCACTCGGGGCTCACTGAGGAGCCGGAGCGGTCACTAGCGCCCGCCGCGCCATCGTTCCCGGTGATCCCGCCGCCAGCCCTACGGATCCATTCGAGCAAGGATGGAGCGCATGACGGCCTCGAGGGGTGGAAGATCGCGGGTGATTACATCCCAAACGGCCTCGAAATCCACATCGAAATAGTCGTGAACCAGCACATTGCGCATACCGGCAATCGCCTTCCAGTCGATACCAGGGTGCAGGTCTTTGTAAGCGGAATCGATCCTGCGCACCGACTCGCAGAGGACCTGAAGATTGCGAATAATCGCGTCCTACAGGGTGCGCGAGCGAAACACGGCATCACGCCCCGGATCTGAATCGGCCGCAATTCTGCCGATACATTCCAGGATGTGCATCACGTAAGCGCGCTGTGATTTCACAGCGGAACAGCGTCCTTCAGAACGGCGTCGCGTATCAGCGGGCTTAAAGATCTGCGAATCACAACCTGCACGCGCCTGCCCAGAAGTTGCTCCAGGTCGGCGGTGAGGCTTCCGGGAAACCACGGCGTCGTGGCGCCAGTCACGTCAACTAGCAAGTCAATGTCGCTGTCAGGCGTATCCTCGCCCCGGGCTGCCGAGCCAAAGAGGCGGACGTTCCCGGCGCCATGACGGGCAGCCAGGCGCAGAACCTCATCCCGGCGTTCTTGGATTGCGCTTGCCGTGCTCATTCATTCCTGATTGTATCGCCGAACAACCCCTGAACTGTCACTCTGTCGTCATAGCCGAATCCGTCCAAATCCGATACCCCGATGTCGCCCCTTCACACTTCTCGAAAATAAAGTTTCTCCAATCCCATCAATAACATCCGCCATTCGTTTCCCACCGCCTCTCGACAAACCCCAGCTAACCTCAAGGTAGGAAGACCTTTATGGAACCTGAAACTCCGAATCCGAAGCCGAAGCGCAAGAAGACCGTAACCGAGCGTCAGCTCGCTGCCAACCGAGCCAACGCCCAAAAATCCACTGGCCCTAAAACCCTGCAGGGCAAAATGCGCTCCCGTTACAACAGCCTCACCCACGGCCTCACCTCCAACTGCACCTGCATCCCCAGTGAGGACTTCGCACGCTATGACTTCCACCGCCACGATTACAGCGGAATGTTCGCCGCCGCCAATATCTTCGAATCCCAAATCGTGGACGAACTTTGCGCCAATCGCTGGCGCAAGGAACGCGCCGTGCGCTATGAAGCCGCCCTCATGACCGAGGCCGTCGCCCGCTACCACGATGACATCCAGAAGTCCTACCCCGGCCTCTCCGGACCCGTCGAAGCCGGCATCGCCTTCCGCATGATGACGGAGGACTCCAACGCCCTCCAGCTCCTCGATCGCTACGAAGCCCGCCTCACCAACACCTGCATCCGCACCTGGAAACACCTCATGGAGGTCCAGAAGAATCGACCCAAGACGGACGACCCCGCCGCCAACCCCGGCCCCCCAACTCCGTTCCCATTCTGGCCCCACAAAGAGGAGGACGATCCCATTCCCAATATCGAACAAGACCCATCCCAACCCGTTGAAACCAAAGACTCGTCTTCGGAAGCCAACGAAGCCGTACTACCAAACGAACCCATCCGGCTCGCCACTAGTCACTCGCCACTCGCCACTGCCGCCAGCGAACCCATCCGACCCGCCACCAGCCACTCGCCACTCGCCACTAGCCAGCCACTCGCCACTGCCGCCAGCGAACCCATCCGACTCGCCACTAGTCACTCGCCACTCGCCACTAATCACCAGCCGCTGACCGCTGACCACCGACCACTGACCACTGCCGCAAGTGCCCCCCGCGTGAAAGAGATACAATCGTCGCTAATAGCCTGGGCCATGACGATTACAGCTTGTGTCCTTCTTGCCGTCCTCCCGGCGCTCGCCGCCAACGTCGAATTCAACCGCGACATCCGGCCCATCCTCTCCGATAATTGCTTCACCTGTCACGGCCCCGACGCCGCCAATCGCAAGTCGCCCGTCCGCTTCGATATCGAGGAGAGCGCCCGCCGCGCCATCGTTCCCGGCGACCCCGCCGCCAGCCCCCTCTACAAGCGCATCTCATCGGACAACAAAGGCATGCGCATGCCCCCGGCCTATGCCGGAAAAGCCAAGCTCCCCGATCGCGACATCGACACCATCCGCCAGTGGATCGAGCAGGGCGCCAAGTGGCAGCAGCACTGGGCCTTCATCCCTCCGAAGCGCCCGAATGTTCCCGCCGGGCAGAACGCCATCGACTACTTCGTCAACGCCCGCCTCGAACGCGAAGGACTGAAGCCGTCGCCCGAAGCCGCCCGCGCCACCCTCCTCCGGCGCGTCTCCCTCGACCTCACCGGCCTGCCGCCCACGCCCGCCGAAGCCGCCGCCTTCCTCCACGACACATCGCCGGGCGCTTATGAGAAGGCCGTCGATCGCCTGCTCGCCTCCCCGCGCTATGCCGAACGCATGGCCGTTCGCTGGCTCGATGCCGCGCGCTATGCCGATACCAACGGCTATCAGTCCGACGGTCCGCGCGACATGTGGCGCTGGCGCGATTGGGTCATCAACGCCTTCCAGCGCAACATGCCCTTCAACCAGTTCACCATCGAGCAGATTGCCGGCGACCTGCTCCCGAATCGCCACGCTCGATCAGAAGATCGCCACCGCATTCCAGCGCAACCACCGCACCAGCGCCGAAGGCGGCATCGTCGAAGAAGAGTTCCGCGTCGAGTACGTTGCCGATCGCGCCGAAACCACCGCCACCGTCTGGCTGGGAATCACCCTGGGCTGCGCCCGCTGCCACGACCACAAATACGATCCGCTCAAGCAGCGCGACTTCTACCGCATGTTCGCGTTCTACAACAACACGCCCGACCGCGGCCTGGTCTACAACTTCGGCAATGAGGAGCCGATGATCAAGGCCCCCACGCCCGAGCACACGCGCAAGCTGGCCGAATACGACGCGAAGCTCCGCGCCGCCCGCGATCATTGGAATTCCGTTCAGCCGGAGTTGAACGCTTCGCAGCGCGCCTGGGAGAAGACCCTCGCCAAGCCGGTCTGGTGGAACATCGAAGGCGGCCAGGTCCTCCACGTTCCGTTTTCCAATGAGGGTGAGCGCACCGGACGAGCCTTCGACGGCAAGGACTCCTACGATGCCGGCAAGGGCGCCAACTTCGACTTCCAGGATCCCTACACCCTCTCCGCCTGGATCCGTCCCGAAGCCCCCGATGGCGCCATCCTTTCACGAGCCGACGACTATTGGGAAGGCGCCGGCTACATGCTGCTGCTCAAGAACGGCAAGGTGCGGCTTCATGAAGGCCTCCGCTACACCGACATCAGCCTGCGCCTCGAGACCGAGCAGGCGGTCCCGATGAACGAGTGGACCCACGTCACCCTGACCTACGACGGCTACCGCAAGGCCAAGGGCGTCCATATCTACTTCAACGGCGTCGAGCAGAAGATCAAGGTCGAGTTCGATGAGCTCACTTACAACTTCGCCGCGGAGCGCCAGTTCCGTGTCGGCGCCGGCGGCGGCCTGCGATTCCGCGGGCTCATCGATGACGTGCGCGTCTACAACGTGCCGCTCACCGCCCGTGAAGTCGCCACGCTCCCGCTGCGGGATTCCATCACCCAACTCGCCGCCATCCCGGAGGCCCAGCGCACCGAAGCCCAGCACGACAAACTCACCTTCTGTTTCCTCGATCGCTTCGCCCCCACCGAACTCCGCGAAGCCCGCAATCATCTGCTCGCCGCCGAAAAGGCGCGCCGCCTCTATTACGATTCCATCCCCACCGTCATGGTCATGGTGGAAGGTCCACACCCGCCAGGCCTACATCCTCAAGCGCGGCGCCTACGACGCGCACGGCGATCCCGTCACCCCGGGCGTCCCCGAAGTGCTGCCGCCCATGAAGCCCGAGTGGCCGAATAACCGCCTCGGGCTCGCACGCTGGCTGGTGGATCCGTCCAACCCGCTCACCGCCCGAGTCACGGTGAACCGCTTCTGGCAGATGCTGTTCGGCACCGGCATCGTCAAAACCGTCCAGGATTTCGGCTCGCAGGGCGAATCGCCCTCGCACCAGGATCTGCTCGATTGGCTGGCCGTCGAGTTCGTCGAAAGCGGCTGGGACGTGAAGCACATCTTCAAGACCATCGTCATGAGTTCCACGTACCGGCAGTCCTCGGACGTCACTCCGGAACTGCTGCAGCGCGATCCGGAAAACCGTCTGCTTGCCCGCGGCCCCCGCTTCCGCCTGCCCGCCGAAGTGATTCGCGACCAGGCCCTGGCCGTTTCCGGCCTGCTGGTGGAGAAGGTCGGCGGACCCTCGGTGAAACCGTACCAGCCGCCCGGCCTCTGGCAGGAGTTGGCCGGCGGCGGGGGATATCGCCCCGACCATGGCCCCGGCCTTTACCGCCGCAGTCTCTACACCTATTGGAAGCGGACCATCGCGCCGCCCTCCATGGTCATCTTTGATGCGCCTACGCGCGAAACCTGCATCGTCCGGGAGAGTCGTACCAATACGCCCCTCCAGGCGCTGGATCTGATGAACGACGTGGCCTATGTGGAAGCCGCCCGGCATCTTGCCGAACGCATGATGACCGAAGGCGGCTCCAGCGACGAATCGCGGATTGCATACGGCTGGCGGCTCGCGCTGGCTCGCGATCCCCGAACCCCGGAGTCCAAAGTCCTCAAGGACGCCCTGCGCCGGTTTGAAGCCCGCTATTCGCTTGACCCGCAGGCCGCCGTCGCGCTGCTCAACGAAGGCGACTCGTTGTGGAACCGCTCGCTTCCTGCGCCGAAGCTTGCGGCCTACACGGGCATCGCCAGCCTCCTGCTGAACCTCGACGAAATGGTGACGAAAGAATGAACGAGATTACCCGTCGATACTTCTTCTCGCGCACGGCAACCGGCATCGGAGTGGGCGCGTTGGCATCTCTGCTGGGCGGCGAGGCCCGCGCCGAACGGACCGGCGGTCTGGATGGCGTCCCGCACTTCGCGCCCAAGGCCAAGCGGGTGATCTACCTGTTCCAATCGGGCGGGCCGTCGCAGATGGAGCTATTCGATTTCAAACCGAAGCTAAAGGACTACGCGGGCGTCGATCTCCCCGAATCCATCCGCATGGGGCAGCGCCTCACCGGCATGTCGGCCAGCCAGTCGAAGTTCCCGGTGGTGCCCTCGCGCTTTCAGTTCCAGCAGTACGGCAACTCGGGCGCCTGGGTGAGTGAGTTGATGCCGCACACCGCCCGCATCGCCGACCAGCTCACCTTCATCAAGTCGATGAACACGGAGGCCATCAATCACGATCCCGCCGTCACCTTTCTGCAAACCGGATCGCAGATCGCCGGCCGCCCCAGCATCGGCGCCTGGTTGGCCTATGGACTCGGCGCCGAGACTCAAGATCTGCCTGCTTTCGTCGTCATGATCTCGCCCGGCTCGGGCGGCGGCGGACAACCTTTGTATGACCGCCTGTGGGGCAGCGGCTTCCTGCCCACGCGCTTTCAGGGCGTCAAATTCCGCTCCGTCGGCGATCCCGTGCTGTATCTCTCGAACCCGCCCGGCTTCTCCCGCGAAGTGCGCCGCGACTATCTCGACGCCCTTGGATCGCTGAACCAGATGAAGCTCGAAGAGACCGGCGATCCCGAGGTGTCCACGCGCATCGCCCAGTATGAGATGGCGTTCCGGATGCAATCCTCCGTCCCGGAGTTGACTGACTTATCCAAGGAGCCCGACAGCACCTTCCAACTCTACGGTGAAGACGCCCGTAAGCCCGGAACCTTCGCCGGCAACTGCCTGCTGGCGCGCCGTCTGGCCGAACGCGGTGTGCGCTTCATCCAGTTGTTCCACCGCGATTGGGACCATCACGGCAACCTGCCCAAGGACCTGCCGAAGCGCTGCAAGGAGACCGACCAGGCCGCCGCGGCGCTGGTGATGGACCTCAAGCAGCGCGGCATGCTCGACGACACGCTGGTCGTGTGGGGCGGGGAATTCGGCCGCACCGTGTACTGCCAGGGACGGCTCACCGCCGACGACTACGGGCGCGATCATCACCCGCGCTGCTTCACCGTTTGGATGGCCGGCGGCGGCATTCAACCCGGCATCACCCACGGAGAGACCGACGACTACTGCTACAACATCACCCGCGATCCTGTTCACGTGCATGACCTGCAGGCCACCATCCTGCACGTTCTGGGAATCGATCATACACGGCTCACCTATAAGTACCAGGGCCGTTATTTCCGCCTCACCGACGTGAGCGGGACGGTGGTGAAGCCGCTGCTTCGGGCATAAGATAGGCGGCATGAGTATGACTCGCCGCGATCTGTTCCGGACGCTCATGGCAGCGCCCGCCGCCTCGGTGTTTGCACAGTTAGAAGCGTTCGCCGCTCCCGCCCGCGCTCAGGTCAAGATCACCGCCATCAAGGCGCTCGAACTCAAGACGCGCGGCACGCTGATCCGCATCGACACCGACGCCGGCATCTCCGGATACGGCGAGTGCGCGGGAACCGGCGCCTATGCCCGCTACGCCATCGCGACGCTCGAAGGTCCGCGCCTGCCGCACCTCGGGTTGATCGGCAAGGACCCGCTCGCCATCCGCGTCCACCACCACAACATGTTCTATGCCTACGCCCAGCGCGGGCGTCAGATGAAGGTCTACAGCGGCATCGACATGGCCCTCTGGGACCTGGCGGGCAAGATCCTCAACCAGCCCGTGTCGAAGCTCCTGGGCGGCAACTTCCGCGACGAAGTGGAACTCTACTCCCACTGCTCGCGGCGGCGACTTCCAGAGCAAGTCCGAATGGCGCGATCGTGCCGCCGGCCTGAAGGCCGACCGGCACGGTTTCCGCGCCTTCAAGGTCGATATCCACCACGCCCTCGGCCTGAACATGCAGGAGTTCTCGCCCAGCATCGGCCCGCGCGATGCCGCCAAGGTCGCGCGCGCCTACGAGTTGGCCCGCGAGGCCTTCGGCCCGGACATCGACATCATCGTCCACTGCCACTGCGAACTCGACACCACCAGCGCCGTACGCGTCGCCCAGGCCGTCGAGCCCATCGCTCCGCTCTATTTCGAAGATCCGCTGGCGCCCGTCTTCTCGGAGTCCTGGCTGGCGCTGCGCCGGTCCACCCGGCTCCCCATCATGACCGGCGAGAACATCGAGCTGGTGGAACAGGCGATGCCGTTCCTCGAACATCAGGCCGTGGACATCCTGCAGCCCGACATCATCAACTCCGGCGGCATCACCGGCACCAAGATGATCGCCGATGCGGCGGCGCTCTACCGCACCCCCATCGCCCTGCACAACGTGAGCGGCTTGCTGCTCGCCCTCGCCTCGCAGCAACTGGCCGCCGCCGTTTTCGATTGCCCGCGAATCGAGTCCATCCGCACGGCCGACGAGATTCCGTGGGCCAAGCCGAATCCCCTCGAGATTCGAAACGGCAAGATGCGGATCGGTAACTCACCCGGATTAGGTGCCGACCTGGATCAGGAATACCTGCGCGCAAACCGCGCCGACGGCGAACCATGGTGGGGTTAAGCAATAAGGATACGGGAAGCTGGCAAGCCCGCCTAACCAGTTCTGTTCTGCGCCAGACGTTCAAGCGCCATATGGCCCGCGCCCGAAGGACGCGAAGCAGGCGCGACGCGTCATGAACATCAGCATCCAGCGCCGGATCCCTCGCGGAGTGCTTCTGAAACAGGCCACCGTCGGCGGTGTCGCGGGCGAGTGGTTGGAACCCGATCAGTCCGGTGTCCCGGGGACGCTGCTCTACCTGCATGGCGGCGGGTACTTCACGTGTTCCCCGCGCACGCACCGTCCCATCACGACGGCGTTCGCCAAAGCCGGCCTCCGCGTCTTCGCCCCGGATTACCGCTTGGCCCCCGAGCATCCCTTTCCCGCCGCCGTCCTGGACGCCGTGGCCTCCTATCGCGGGTTGCGGGAGGCCGCTCCGCACACGCCCATCGTGATCGCCGGCGACTCGGCGGGCGGTGGACTAACCCTCGCCACCATATTGAAGCTCCGCGACGAGGGCGACCCACTCCCCTCAGCAGCAGTGCTGTTCTCCCCGTTCACGGACCTCACCGGTTCTGGACCGTCGAGGCAGGTGAATGACAAGCTCTGCGCCATGTTCCCGGGAACCGGGTTGGAGTGGGTCTCGCTCGGCTACATCGGCGACGCCGATCCCCGGGATCCGCTGGCATCTCCGCTCTGGGCCGACCTCACCGGACTGCCGCCCCTCTTGATCCACGTGGGCGCCTGCGAGACTCTCCTCGACGATTCAACACGCCTGGCCGAGCGGGCTCGCGCGGCCGGAGTCAGCGTGGAACTGAAGATCTGGCCCAAGGTTCCGCACGTCTGGCAAATCTTTCATCGCTTCATCCCGGAAGGCCGCGAATCGCTCCGCGAGGCCGCCGCGTTCCTGCGGGCAGCCCTGGAGCGAACCGGATGACCCCCGACGTCGATGTACTCATCATCGGAGCCGGGTTCGGTGGACTCGGCATGGCGATCCGTCTGCGCCAAGCCGGAATGCACCGGTTCACCATCCTCGAGCGCGCCGGCGAAATCGGCGGCACATGGCGGGACAACACGTACCCCGGCTGTGCGTGCGACATTCCGTCCCATCTGTACTCCTGGTCCTTCGAGTCCAACCCCGAATGGACCCGCATGTATCCGACCCAGCCCGAGATCCAGGAGTATCTGCTGCGCTCGGTTGAAAAGTACGGACTCCGTTCGTCGATCCGGTTCGACAGCGAAGTGCGTGAGGCGGTGTTCGACGACCGGGACCAGTCCTGGCGCGTCACCACCGTCCGAGGCGATTCCATTACCGCCCGGTCTGTGGTAGCCGGCATGGGCGGTCTGAGCCGTCCCGCCTATCCGAACATTCCGGGCCTCGATCGTTTCGAAGGATCCGCGTTCCATTCCGCCTGTTGGGACCATTCCTGCGACCTGACGGGAAAGCGTGTCGCCGTGATCGGCACCGGCGCCAGCGCCATTCAGTTCGTGCCGCAGATCGCGCCGCAGGTGGAGTGTCTGCATCTGTTCCAACGGACGCCCCCGTGGGTTCTGCCGAAGATGGACGGCCCCATCCGGGCTCATTGGCGCTGGCTGTTCCGCAACGTGCCGGGCGCAATGCGCGCCTTCCGGGCGCTGCTGTACTGGCGTCAGGAAATGGTTGTCCCGGGATTCACGCTCAATCCGAGGTGGATGGCGCCGCTCGAGAAGATGGGCCGCGCCCACATTGCCAAGGCCATCTCCGACCCGGAATTGCGGCGCAAAGTGACGCCGGGCTATCGAATCGGCTGCAAGCGGATCCTGATCGCGAACGACTACTATCCGGCTCTCGCCCGGCCCAACGTCGAACTCGTAACCGATAGCATTGCCGAGATCCGGCCGCGCGGCATCGTAACCGCCGACGGCCTCGAACGCCAAGTGGATGCGCTGATCTTCGGAACCGGATTCCGAGCCACCGATCTGCTGACGCCTATGCGCGTCGTGGGGCGCAACGGCGTGGACCTGAACGACGCCTGGAGGGAGGGTCTCGAAGCCTACTTCGGCATCACCGTGGCCGGTTATCCGAACCTGTTCATGCTGGTTGGGCCCAACACCGGGCTGGGACATAATTCGATCATCTTCATGATCGAGGCCCAGGTGCACTATGTAATGGAATGCCTGCGACTGATGAACCTGCGCGAAGCAAAAGTAATTGAGGTGCGCCGCGAAGCGCAGGAGCGCTTCAACCGTAACATACAGGCCCGGCTGCAGCGGACCGTTTGGATGTCCGGCTGCAAGAGTTGGTACCTGGACGCGCGCGGCCGCAACACGACGCTGTGGCCCGGCTCAACCGTGGGTTACTGGGCGCAGACCCGGGAGGTGGACGCCGGCGACTATGCCTTTACCAGGTAGGCCTAAACGGCGAATGGGAAGCGGGCACTCTCGATGGAGGCGCCCACCACCTCAATCCGCTTCAGATCGCAGGTGCCGACGCCGAGCCCTTCGGCCAGCTTGAGCGAGTTGTCGCACTTCTCGAACGGCGCCGTGCCGCGATCCGCACGGGGATCGTAGCCCATCACAGCGGTGGCCACTGCATCGGTGGTGACGGCGTTTGTGCCGAGCAGCATCACGCCCGGGCGTACCCAGCGGATGCCCTTGATCCAGGGGCCTTCGCCGCCGGCCAGTGTTTCGACTCCGTCGATATAAGCAATGTCGATAGGTCGAGCGCTGTTGAGTTCGGCCACGATGCGCGGCATCCGGCGCTCGGGTTCCCGGCTGGACTTGGGGTCGATCTCCTGGGGTGCGCTCTTGGCCGGTCCTCGCTTGCCCATGTGGCAGACCATTACGCGCCCTTTCCCGGGGCTCTCGTTCGGCTCGTGCTCACCGGCGTCGTCGCCGTAGATGGACGCGGGCGTGATGCCGAAGATGTTCTTCATGGCGAGCGTCACGCCGCACGTCTCGTGGTTCTTGAGCTTGGCCATGGACATGAAGACGTCGGTGTCTTCGTAGGCGGGATTGAGGTCGTAGGCGGGGAAGATCAGGCCGCCGGAGGGAACCTTGAATCGCGAGTACTTCTTCGCCTTCCCGAGCGCGTTGGTGTTCTCGAACTCGAGCTTTGAGGAGAGGCCGCGCATGGCTCGGACGTTCCAGCCTGAATCGAGCATGTACTCTTCGAGCGGTCCGGAACTGGCCCAGGCGCTTTCCACCAGCCGGATGCGGCGCGCTCCGGCCCCGTCCAGCAGGTGGATCATGGCCATCAGCGTCTTGGGGTGGGTGTAGTGGGTACTGCCCAGGGGCCGGCCCTGGAAGCGCAGGCCGGGGCTGCCGGTCAGGTTCAGCTTGATGGTAACGGTTTTGTTCTTCACCAACCGTCCCGCACCGCCGATCTGATCGAACATGGTGGACAGGGTGGCTGCGATGTCGCCGTCATAGGAAGGGCACTTCGCAATCGAAACGGGCGCCGTTGGGGCCTCTTTGCCCAGAAGAGTCCTGGTTCCCAGCAACGGCGCGAGTGCGAACAACTCGCGTCGGGTCATGTCTCCAGTTTACCGGTTCCGACGGCGTTGGTTTGACACCCAGTTCCCGTGGTCCGTAAGATTGTTAAGAGACAGCAAGCCTGCATTCGCGCGCGCAGTGTGCTCGAACGTCCGAAGGGGTTGAAACTGGCAGCAGGTTGCGCCTGCCTACTAATAGAGATGACATTTTCTCCGGAACTGGAAACAAGGTTCTCCAAGATGCTCGAGAGCTATCCGGAAGGGCGGCAGCGGTCTGCCGTTGTTCCGATGCTCTTGTACGCACAGGATGAGGTCGGCCAGGTAACCCAGGAACTGATTGAAGAGGTGGCCAGGCGCTGCGGCGTCACGCCGCTGCAGGTGGACGAAGTAATCGGCTACTATTCCATGCTGCACAAAAAGCCGCTGGGAAAGTACCACGTCCAGGTCTGCACCAACATCAGCTGCCTTCTGATCGGCGGCGAAGAACTGTACCACCACGTCTGCAAGAAGCTTGGCATCGGGAATAAAGAAGTCACCGAAGACGGCGTGTTCTCAGTGGAAGAGGTGGAGTGCATGGGGGCCTGTTCCTGGGCGCCCGCGGTGCAGGTAAACTACGATTTCCACCACTTTGTCACGCCCGAGAAACTGGACGCGCTGATCGATGCGCTGAAGCAGACGAAGAAGGTCCAGTAACATGCCGCTTTACAACGAACCGAGCCCGCTCGAAGTCAGGGTCCTCACAAAGCGGTTTCTCCTGCCGGACTCCGCGTCCATCGACACTTATCTCGCCACCGAGGGCTACCAGGCGTTCCTGAAGGCGCGGGAGATGAAGCCGGAGCAGATCATCGAGGAAGTGAAGGTTTCGAACCTTCGCGGCCGTGGCGGCGCGGGCTTCCCCACCGGCATGAAGTGGAGCTTCGTGCCGCGCACCTCGCCGAAGCCGAAGTACATCATCTGTAACGCCGACGAGAGCGAGCCGGGCACCTGCAAAGACCGGCTGTTGATGGAGTTCGATCCGCACCAGGTCATCGAAGGGATGATGATCGCGGGTCTGGCGGTGGATTCACACAAGGGTTACATCTACATCCGCGGCGAATACCGTTACCTGGTCGAGCACATGGACAAGGCCATCGACGAGGCCTACGCGCGTGGCTGGCTGGGCAAGAACATCCAGGGGACAGGCTTCGATTTCGATTGCTATACGCACAGCGGCGCCGGGGCCTACGAATGTGGCGAGGAGACTGCCCTGCTCGAATCACTGGAAGGTAAACGCGGCATTCCACGGCTGAAGCCGCCGTTTCCAGCGGTGTCGGGCGCGTTCCAGTCGCCGACGATTCTGAACAACGTCGAGACGTATGCCGCGGTGCCCGCCATCATCCGCGACGGCGGTGCGGCCTTTGCGGCTCTGGGGCCGCCCAGGAATGGCGGGACCCGCCTGTTCTGTCTGTCGGGTCATGTGAACAAGCCGGGCGTGTACGAGTTGCCCATGGGATTCAACCTGCTTCGGATGATCAACGAAGTGGGTGGCGGAGTTCGGAACGGGAAGAAGTTGAAAGCGGTGATTCCGGGTGGATCGTCGTGCCCGGTGCTGAAGGCGGACGAGTGCGACCTGGCGATGGACTACGATTCCGTTGCCAAGGTGAAGAGCATGTTGGGATCGGGCGGCGTAGTGGTGATGGACGAGGATACCTGCATCGTGCGCGCCGCGATGCGGATCATGAAGTTCTACCAGCACGAGAGCTGCGGGTGGTGCGTTCCGTGCCGCGAAGGAACCACGTGGCTGAAGAAGATCCTGGTCCGGTTCCACGATGGCCGCGGCGAAATGAGCGATATAGATATGATTGGCGAGCTCAGCAAGAGCATTCTGGGTCGCACGTTCTGCCCGCTGGGCGATGCAGCGGCCATGCCGACCATCGCGTTCGTGGAGAAGTTCCGAGACGAGTTCGAAGCGCATTTGAACGGGAAGTGCCCGTACGGGCACTAGCTTTAACGACATGCCGGATTTAGTCACGCTTACGATCGACGGCAAGACCGTCAAGGCCACCGCGGGGACTCTGGTCATCGATGCGGCGAAGCAGAATGGCATCGAAATCCCGTCCTTCTGCTATTACGAAGGGCTGTCGCTGCAGGCCGCCTGCCGCATGTGCCTGGTGGAAATCGAGAAGGCGCCGAAACTGATGGTCGGTTGCACTACCCCTGTCGCCGAAGGCATGGTGGTGCACACCGATTCGCCCACAGTGCGCAACGCCCGCAAGATGACGCTGGAGTTCCTGCTCACCAACCATCCGCTCGATTGCCCCGTGTGCGACAAGGGCGGCGAGTGCGAACTGCAGGACATGGTGTTCCGGTACGGGGCCGGCGAGAGCCGGTTCGCCGAGATGAAGCACCATGTGGACGAGAAGCAGTGGTCGCCGGTGGTGTTCTACGACGGTCCGCGCTGCATCCTGTGCTATCGCTGCATCCGTATCTGCGATGAAGGCATGGGCGTGGGCGCCCTGGGCATCATCAATCGCGGAGTGCTATCGGAGATCGCGCCGAACAAGCACGATCACCTGGAATGCGACGAGTGCGGAGCCTGCATCGACATCTGTCCGGTCGGCGCGCTGACCAGCGGCGCTTACCGGTACAAGACGCGCCCTTGGGAGATGGAGCACCAGGGCACCATCTGCACGCACTGTTCGAATGGCTGCAAGACGACGCTGGGCGTCCGCAACGGGCAAATCATCCGCGCCAACAATCGCGACAAATCGGGTATCAACGGCGAGTTCCTGTGCATGAAGGGCCGGTATGCCTTCGACTTCGTGCACAGCGAAGAGCGGCTGCAATCGCCGATGAAGCGGGTAGGCGATACGTTCGAGCCGATCTCCTGGGCCGATGCTCTAGCGACGGTGTCGGGCAAGTTCACCGCCATAAAGGCGCGGAGCGGCAAGTTCGGCATCATCGGGTCCAATCACACTACCAACGAAGAGAACGCCTATCTGCGCAGGTTCGCCCGCGAGGGATTGGGGACCGGCAACATCGACCATCACCGGACAGGCGATGTCGGCACTCTGATGGATGCGCTCGGCGGCCGGACCGGGGCGCTTGCGACTGTGGCCGACCTGTACGCGGCCAAGGCGGCGCTGGTCGTAGGGAGCGACCTCTCGCAGCAGCATCCGCTGCTGGCGTACCAGATCCGGGCCAGCAAGCGGCACCACAACGCGCACATCTATGCGGTTACACCGGGCCCGGTGCGTGAGGACAAGTACGCGTTCAAGAGCGTACGCGCGGCCGAGGGCAGGGAACTCGAGGCTGTGGAGGGATTGCGCGAGCAGTTGAAGGGCGAGGCCGACCTGGTCATCCTTTTCGGCGATACGGTGAAGGGCGATGCGGTACGAAAGCTGGTGGCGTTCGGCGATTCGCTGGGCATCCCAGTGAAGTACGTGCGCATTGGTGGACTATTCGAATTCGCGCGGCGCTTTCGACGCGGGACTTGGACCGGATGCCGGGGGATTGGACTACGACGGGATCCTCTCTGCGACGGATCTGGAAGCCGTATGGGTGGTCGGCGCCAATCCGCTGAAGAACCGGGCGTTGGCGTCCACGGGCGCGTTGGTAGTAGTGCAGGATCTGTTCATGACCGAGACGGCCAAGCGCGCCGACATCATCCTGCCGGCAGCGTCCGCATACGAGAAGAGCGGGACGGTGACCAGCGTGACCGGCGAGACGCAGAAACTGAAGGCGGCTGCCAAGGTAATGGGCACCAAGCCGGACCTGGAAATCTTCCGCCTGATCGCGAAGGAAATGGGGATGCCAATGGCTGCGGCTGGAGCCGCCGCCCAAGTGGCGGGTGGCGAGTGGCGAGTGGCGAGTATCCGGTCGTCTCGCGATACACTGTTCACTTCCGGCACGTTGGGACGGTATTCGAAAGCGCTCAGTTCGGTAATGGAAGCGCCCGGTGGACTGTACCGGGGGCAGTGATTGGTGGCGACGGTTCAGAAGTACAGTGATTTAGTGGCTTGGCAGAAGGCCATGAATCTGGTTGAGGAGGTATATCGAGTTTCTCGGGCCTTTCCGAAGGAGGAGTTGTACGGTCTGACGTCGCAGGTCCGGCGCGCGGCTATTTCGATTCCGTCAAGTATCGCCGAGGGACAGAGTCGGGCCGGAAGCCGCGAGTTTTTGCACTATCTGTCGATGGCCCGCGGCTCTTTGAGCGAACTTGAAACGCAGTTCTTGATTGCGGAGCGGCTGAAATATCTTGAGAAGGAACATATCGATCCTTTGCTGGCGCATGCGACCGAAGTGGGGCGTTTAATACATGGATTATCTGCTTCTATCAGCCGGAGGACGGCGGACTGAGCGTGTGACACCCGCCACTCGCCACTCGTCACTCGCCACTCACTCATGAACTTCTTCATCATCTCTCTCATCAAAGCCGCCATAGTGGCTTTCGTGCTGATGACCACGCTGGCTTACCTGCAGTGGATCGAGCGCAAGGTGATCGCGCACATCCAACTGCGCGTCGGGCCGCGCCGCGTGGGGCCGCACGGATTGTTGCAGCCGCTGGCCGATGTCATCAAGTTGCTGACGAAGGAAGACATGATTCCTTCGCATGTGAATAAGTTCTTCTACCTGCTGGCTCCGTTTCTGGCGGTGATGTTTGCTCTGATTTCCATCTCCGTCATTCCGTTCGGCTCCGAAATAGAAGTCTTCGGCGTGCGCACGTGGATGCAACTCACAGACCTGAACTTTGGCGTGCTGTTCATCCTGGCGATCTCCAGCGTGGGCGTGTACGGCGTGGCTTTGGCGGGCTGGTCGTCGAATAACAAGTATTCCTTGCTCGGCGGATTGCGCAGCTCGGCGCAGATGATCAGCTATGAACTGCCTATGGCCCTCGCCATCGCGGCGCCGTTGTTGCTGGTCAACACGTTGAGCCTTCGCGAGATCGTCAACGCTCAGGGGGGCTTCTTCCTGGGCTTCATCCCCCGCTGGTCGGTGTTTCAGGGCCCTTGGCCCCAGATATTCGGATTCATCGTATTCCTCATCGCGGCCTTCGCGGAAACGAACCGCGTGCCGTTCGATCTTCCGGAAGCCGAGAACGAGCTGGTGGCGGGATTCCACACCGAGTACAGCAGCATGAAGTTCGCCGCCTTCTTCATGGCCGAATACGCCAACATGGTGACCGTGTCCTGTATGGGGACCCTGCTGTTCCTGGGCGGATGGCAACCGCTGTTTCCCGCCGAATTCGGCTCGAATTTCGTTCCCACGCTCTTGTTTGCCGCCGCGGGCGCCATCGCTCTCTATCATGGATTGAATCCGGCGCGTAAACTGGACAAGTACACGCTGCCGGTCACAGCGGTGGTCTTCTTCGGCATCGCGGCGATCTTCCTGGTGCCGCTGCTCTCGAATATTCTGCTGCCGCTGTTCTGGTTTGCGGCCAAAGTGGGTATTATCCTGTTCCTGTTCATCTGGATCCGCGGCACCTTGCCGCGGTTCCGCTACGATCAATTGATGAATTTCGCCTGGACCATTCTGTTCCCGGTGGCCATGGTGAACCTTCTGATCACCGCGTTCCTGGTGGCGGTGACGGGCAAATAAGTCATGGACGTTATCCTGTTTCTGTTATTCGCCGCCATCGCGGTGTTGTGCGGAATCAACCTGGTAGTGCAGACGCACCCCATCTCGAGCGCGCTGAGCCTGATCGGCGTCATGGGATCGCTGGCGGTGCTGTACCTGCTCCTGGGCGGCGAGTTCATCGCCGCTGCGCAGTTGATCGTGTATGCCGGAGCCATCATGGTGCTGTTCGTCTTCACCATCATGCTGCTCAACGCCGGATCTGAACGGAAGGTTTTGAAGACGACCAAGGCCCGCTGGTTCGGACTACCCCTGTTGGCGAGTTTCCTCGGCATCGTCGCCTATGTCGTGCAAGCGATGCTGCCCAAGACCGAGGGAGTCCAGTTCGGGAAGTTCACCGGCGGCACCGCGCAGCACGTTGGGATGAAAATCTTCACCGAGTATCTGCTGCCCTTCGAGATCACTTCGATTCTGATCCTCATCGCAATTCTCGGTGCGATCGTTCTGGCGCGCAAGGAGATCGATTAACCGATGCCCAATCTACCCGCGAGTGTTCCGCTTTCGTGGTACCTGCTGTTGAGCGCCATCCTGTTTGTGCTCGGCATCGCCGGATTCCTGTACCGCCGCAACATCATCACCGTGTTCATGTCCATTGAATTGATGCTCAACGCGGTGAACCTCACCTTCGTTACGTTCTCCTACAAGCTGAGGCAGGTGGACGGTCATATCTATTCCTTTTTTGTGATGGTTGTCGCGGCGGCCGAAGCCGCCGTCGGGCTGGCCATCATCCTTACTGTCTTCAAGAATCGTCAGACCCTCGAAATCGATGAAGTCGATTCGATGAAGTACTAAACGATGAATCTCTGGCTTATTCCCATCTTTCCTCTGCTCGGCAGCGCCATTAACGGCGTGTTCGGCCGGCGCATGTCCAAGCAGATGGTGAACGTGGTTGCCGTCGGGTCCGTGTTGCTCTCCTTTGCCTGGGTGTTGAAGACGCTGGCCGCCGCTTGGCCGCTCGAAAACGCCATCAAGGAGAGTTACTTCACCTGGATCCAGAGCGGCAACCTGCAGATCGGTTGCGACCTGATGGTCGATCGCCTCACCGCGGTGATGCTGCTGGTGGTGACCGGCGTCGGCGCTTTGATCCACGTGTACGCCATCGGCTACATGGAACATGAAGGCGGCTACTACCGCTTCTTCTCATTCCTCAACCTGTTCATGTTCTTCATGCTGGTGCTGGTGCTGGGCGCCAACTTCCTGCTGATGTTTGTGGGCTGGGAAGGTGTGGGGTTGTGCAGCTACCTGCTGATCGGGTTCTACTTCCTGGAGAAGTTCGCGACGGACGCGGGCAAGAAAGCCTTCGTTGTTAACCGCATCGGCGATTTCGGATTCTCGCTGGCGCTGTTCCTGATCTTCATCAACTTCGGTTCGCTCGACTTCGGCCGCGTTTTCGGCGCCGCGAAGGGCATGACGCCGGAGACCGGCGCGGGAACCATGACCGTGATCTGCCTGCTGCTGATGTTGGGCGCGGCGGGCAAATCGGCGCAAATTCCGCTGTATGTATGGCTGCCCGACGCGATGGCTGGTCCCACGCCAGTATCGGCTCTCATCCACGCCGCCACCATGGTGACAGCCGGAGTGTACATGGTGGCCCGCAGCGCCGACCTGTACCATCTGGCGCCGATCGCCTTGAACGTAGTGGCTATCGTCGGGTTGGCCACGGCGTTCTTTTCCGCCAGCATCGGACTGGTTCAGACCGACATCAAGAAGGTATACGCGTACTCGACCGTCTCGCAGTTGGGCTACATGTTCCTGGCGGAGGGATCAGGCGCGTTCTCGGCCGGCATCTTCCACGTAATGACGCATGCCTTCTTCAAGGCGCTGCTCTTCCTGGGCGCCGGCAGCGTGATCCATGCTTTGAGCGGCGAACAGGACCTGCGTTACATGGGTGGACTTCGGAAACATACGCCCATCACCTTCGCCACGCTGCTGTGTGCGAGCGTGGCCATCGCCGGCATTCCTCCGTTCTCGGGCTTCTTCAGTAAAGATGAGATTCTGATCGCCGCCTACGCGCACGCCCCGTGGATGTACTGGGTGGGCGTGATTACAGCGGGTATGACCGCGTTCTACGTCTTCCGCGCATTCTTCATGGCGTTCTTCGGTGAGTACCGAGGGCCGAATCCCCATGCGGCCGGCCACGGTCATGGCGACGATCACGGCCACGGCCATGGGACGCCGCACGAATCACCGCTGGTGATGACGATCCCGCTGATGGTGCTGGCCGTTGGATCGGTAGCGGGCGGATTCCTGAATGTTCCGAAGTGGCTGGAACCTATGTTCCCAATTGCGGAAGGCGCGGAGAACCACACGCTGGTGTACATCTCCGTGGCCGCCGGACTCATCGGCATTGCGCTCGCCTACCTGATGTATGTGGCGAAGCCATCGCTCGCCGAAGCTCTCGGTTCGAGCATGAGTGGCGTGTACAAGCTCCTCTATAACAAGTACTTCGTCGATGAATTGTACGATGCCACCCTCGTTCATCCGATCGAGGAGGGTTCACGCACGGTGCTCTGGCGCGGCGTGGATGCCGGGTTGATTGACGGAACGGTGAATGGCGTTGGATACCGGTCCCGTGGTATAGGCAATGTGCTGAGACTGCTCCAGGGCGGCAACATCGGTGGATACGCGGCATGGGTGGTGCTGGGCAGTCTGCTGGTCATCATCTATGTGGGTCTGGGAGGTGGACGGTGACACTGCTGGACCTGGTAATCTTTCTCCCGCTGATCGGGTTTCTCGCGCTGCTGCTGGTTCCCCGCAACAATCCGGGGATGAGCCGGAACCTCTCGCTCGGTCTTTCGCTGTTGATCTTTGTCGCGTCGCTGGGTCTCGTGGGGCCGTACTGGTTCGCGCAGCCCGCCGGGTTCACCTTCGTCACCGACGTTCCCTGGATCTCGACTCCGCCGATCCGCTACCACGTCGGATTGGACGGCCTCAGCCTGTGGCTGGTGTTGCTGACCACGCTGCTGACTCCGGTGTGCATCCTGATTTCATGGAAGTCCATCGACAAGCGCGTTAAGGAGTACTTCGCGTTTCTGATCCTGCTCGAGTTCGGCCTGATCGGTGTGTTTGTCGCGCTCGATCTGTTCCTGTTCTATGTCTTCTGGGAGGTCACCCTGGTTCCGATGTACTTCCTCATCGGCATTTGGGGGCACGAGCGACGGATCTACGCGGCCGTCAAGTTCTTCCTGTATACGATGGCCGGATCGGTGCTGATGCTGGCCGCGATGATCTATCTGTATAACCGTTCGGGATCATTCGATTACACGACCATTCAATCGATGATCGCGAGCGGACGGCTGAGCATGACGTGGGAAGAGCAGCTGCTGCTGTTCCTGGCGTTCTTTGTCGCTTTCGCCATCAAGGTTCCGCTGTTCCCCCTGCATACCTGGCTGCCGGACGCGCACGTGGAGGCCCCCACGGCCGGGTCCGTGATGCTGGCCAGCGTGATGCTGAAGATGGGATGCTACGGGCTGATTCGATTTTGCCTGCCCCTGTTCCCCAACGCCGCGCGAAGCTGCTCGGGTTGGATCAATGTGCTGGCGATCACCGGGATCATATACGGCGCTCTGGTGGCGATGGTGCAGCCGAATATGAAGAAGCTGGTGGCGTACTCCTCGGTGAGCCACTTGGGCTTCGTCGTGCTGGGCGTCTTCTCGTTCACGCAGCAAGGCATGGACGGCGCCGTGTACCAGATGCTGGCCCACGGCATCTCTACCGGCGCGCTCTTCATCATGGTCGGCTACCTGTATGAGCGGCGCCACTCGCTCGAGATCAAGAGCTTCGGCGGCGTGGCGACCCCGGCTCCGAATCTTTCGGCGGTGTTCCTGGTAACCACGCTGGCGAGCATCGGACTGCCGCTGCTCAACAACTTCGTGGGCGAATTCCTGGTGCTGCAGGGCGCGGCGCTGGCTAATTTCAAGTGGGCCATCTTCGCCGCCTTCGGTGTGATCCTGTCCGCCGTGTACATGCTGTGGATGTACCAACGGGTGATCTACGGCCGGGCCACCGAGGACCTGGCGCATCACATGCCCGATTTGAGCGGACGCGAGTGGGCCGCGATGTTGCCGCTGCTGGTGCTGATGTTGTGGATGGGATCGTTCTCCCAATCGTTCCTGCCGCCCATCAGCGCGCAGAGTACCCGGATCCTGGAACAGAGCAAAGTGGGAGTGGATTTCAGAGTCAGCGTGAAACAAGCCGCGCCGGTCTTGACCAGCGTGGCCGAGACCAAGGAGACGAGCAGTGCCGCTCGCTAACTTCATCCCGACCGGCGACGATTACCTCCGGTACCTGCCGGAAATCATCCTGTCGATTGTTGGAACGCTCGTGATGTTTCTTGAAGCTGCCATGGGCGAGCGGCGCAAACCGGTACTCGCATGGATCGCGGCCGCGGGCATGGCGGCGGCGATCTGGGCATCCGTGGTGGCCTTCGCAGTGGGCGGAACCGGATTCCAGAACATGGTGATCGTAGACGGCTTCGCCACTTTCTTCCGCGTGCTGGTGCTGGTCATCGGGTTGCTGACGATTGTCTCTTCCGTGCAATATCTCGACCGTGAAAAAGCCAACGCCGGCGAGTATCATGCCCTTTTGCTGTTCTCCATCGCCGGGCAGTGCGTGATGGTCAGCGCCAATGAACTGATCATGGTCTTCATCGGACTCGAGATCTCATCGATTGCGAGTTATATTCTGGCCGGCTATCTGCGCGACGATCGCCGCAATAATGAATCGTCGCTCAAATACTTCCTGCTGGGATCCTTCGCCACGGCATTCCTGCTGTACGGAATCGCGTGGGTCTATGGCGTCACGGGAACCACCAATCTCGTCGAGATCCGCCGCGCGCTAATGACACCGGAGATCGCACCGAGCATGGCGCTGATCGGCACCGCGGCTGCGCTGATGTTTGTCGGTTTCGCGTTCAAGGTATCGGCGGCGCCGTTCCAGGTGTGGGCTCCGGACGTCTACCAGGGCGCGCCCGCGCCGGTGGCGGCGTTCATGTCCACCGGACCCAAAGCAGCTGCCTTCGCTGTGTTTCTGAGGGTCTTTTTCACGGCTTTCGGCCCGATTGCAAATCGTTGGGAACCGTTCGTGTGGGGTTCGGCCATCGCCACCATGGTGGTGGGGAATTTCGCGGCCTTGACGCAGACCAACATCAAGCGGCTGCTCGCGTACAGCTCCATCGCGCACGCCGGTTACGTGCTAGTGGCGATCACCGCGCATTCCGATATCGGCACCGCGGCGGCCATGTTCTATCTTGCGGCATACGCGCTGATGCAGATCGGAGCGTTCGCGGTGGTGACTTGGTTCTCGCGCCAGGGCGAGAAGTACGTGAACGTCGAAGACCTCGCTGGATTGGGCGCCCGGCAGCCGATGGTGGCGGCCATGCTGACCATCTTCCTGCTCTCACTGATCGGCGTACCCCTGACCGGCGGATTCTTTGGCAAGTTCTACATCTTCCGGGCGGCGCTCGATTCCAATCTGATCTGGCTGACCGTGATTGGACTCCTGAACAGCGCGGTGGCGGCCTACTACTACCTACGCCTAATCGTGGTGATGTATATGAAGGAGCCCGACACGGCGTCAGAGAACATTGGGCCGCTCTCGGCGGGACTCCGCGTGGCGATTCTCGGATCGGCGGCTGGCACGCTTCTGTTGGGAATCTTCCCGTCGCTGCTCTTGGATTTCGCGGGGCGGTCGGCCGCGCTGGTGAAGTAGGATGAATCGCGAGCAGGTCATCGCCACCCTACGCGTCCACGAGGGCGAGTTGCGGGCGTCCGGGGTGCTAAGCCTGTCGTTGTTCGGGTCCGTTGCGCGCGGGGACGTGGCAGCCCAGGATGTCGATGTAGCGGTGCGCGTGACCGATCGTTTTTCAGACGGCGGCTTCGATTACTTCAGCCGGCTGGACGACCTCGAGCGGAGGCTTTCCGGGATACTGGGATGCGAGGTTGATGTAATCGAGGAGCCTGTCCGCAGAGCGCGCCTTCAAAGAGAAATCGACAAGGACCGGGCCGTTGCCTTCTGATACGCCAGCACGCCGACTGGAAGATATCGTTCTCAGGTATACCGCCGGAATGGATCTGGCGGCCTTCGAGAGGGATGACAAGACCTACGATGCTGTTGAAAGGTACCTCGAGCGTATCAGTGAAGCCGCTGCCAAACTCGGGGATCTCGCGCCAGTCCTCTACCTTCATGTTTGCCTCAAAGTCGTTACGCGATGACAGAAGGGCCACCATTTCATCGCTCAGGTCCACCGAGTCCTGAGCGTCCGGTGGGGTGCCCTGGAACGGCGCTCGTGCGATGCTGGATGCCGCGGCGTTGAGCCGCGACACGGTTAATTAACTAACCCCGGAATCCGTACGCCACTACACTCAGCCGCTGCCTACCTTGTCATCGTCCAGATATTTCCCGTTAGCTCGCCGAGATTGAAGACGATCTTGTCCGCGGCCACGCCGATCTCCAACTGCCCGTAGCCGATGTTTGCCGTGGAGAGTCGAGCACTGTGGAAGTGCATGAGTGAGATGGGAGGACCGACGGGGCGCTTCGTGGAGTGATCTAGTCGTTGCGCCCAAAGGCAGCGAAATCCCTCGTGCTCGGAGATCAGATAAAGAAGATTGCCATCCGGCGACCAGCGCGGTTTATCGCCCCAGATCCCTGGCTGGCTGATGCGATTCCAGTGGTCTCGGCTGGCGGGGACGCCGTTTTCAAGCGGTGAAATGAATACTTCACAGGGCCCGGCCCGCGTCGCGGCTGTGACGAATGCCAGCCATCGTCTATCCGGAGACACGCGGGATTGAAATACCTTGTAGGGGGTGCTGGTCAGGAACGGGCGGCGCTCACGCGTGCCGAAGTCGAAGACATCCAGTTGTTCGTTTACGGATTGCCGGTTGGTGAGGAGAAGGGACGAACCATCTGGAGACCAGTCCCAAGGGAACGCACACTCTTCGCCACAGAGCTTCTCGGCGGGACCTCCCTCTGCAGGCACTACATAAGCGCCGCCGCTTGTAGAGTACGCCACTTGCTTGCCGTCTCGTGAGATCTCGGGATGTCGTGCAGGCATATCGTGACTGGCCAACATGGCCTCACGTCCCGTTTCAATATCCTTAATCCAGATCGCTTCTTTTCCGGTCGCGGAGCGGATTGAATCGAAGACGACGCGCCTGCCGTCGAGCGAGATAGAGGGAGAGCTGTCGAACCACGCGCCGTTCGTAATGCGGCGAAGAGAGCCGGTTACACGCGCCTGATTGGCGTCGATGGGCAGAGCCCAGATATTCGAGTTCAAGGCGATGCTCGCAAACGCGATCACGCCCGTCGGCGAGACGGAGGGCTGCACCTCGTACCCCGAGCCGAAGGTCAATCTGTGAGCGAGAGTAGTAATTCGCCACTCGCGCACCGATATCGGGACGCTCCATAGATTAGTGCTGCCGCGAAGTTGTCCGGAGAACAGAATGGATCCGTTCGCCCATACGGCCGGCCGTGGAATCGCGCTCGGATAGTCTACTGATAATCCTTGCTGTCTCAGTGCTCCAAGAGCCCCCATTCCTGTTGCGGCGCCGCCGTCCAGTGGGACCACCCACCAGTCGCCCGCAACGCCGGGAGAGCCCATCGGTAAATCAGTATAGTCGCCGCGTGACCCATAGACGATCAGGTGTTTTCCGTCGGGCGCCCAGATGGGTTGGCCCGATTCCTGGAGATCGGTCTGTACCTCGCGCGGAGTCCCTCCGTTTGTAGGAACCACAAAAAGTCCACGGCGGCTGCTTGCCGCGCCAAGCGCTGAACCAATGGGCTTCCCCACCCAATACGCGACCAAAGTTCCGTCCGGAGAAAACTGGGGGTCGCTGCCGCCCTTCGCCAGCAGCACCGGCTCGCCACCGGCAATCGGAGTACGATAAATTCCGCCACCATCCCGTTCCGACCTGAAGACAATGGAAGCTCCGTCCGGGGCAAAGGTGGGCTGATGCTCGTCGGCTTCATTTGCCGTCAGCCGGACTGCGTGACCCTCTGGGCCGACTTGCTGGATCCAGATATCGAGGCTCTTGCCGTCCTTCCGGTCGGACGCATACGCGATCAACTTGCCGTCCGGCGAGATCACGGGGTCTTTTGCGAGCCCGGAATCAGAGGTCACACGAGTCAGCATGGCAGTGTCTTCCGGCGCCTTCCGGGACGTGACGATCCCAACGACGCCCAGGACGACGACTCCAAGCACTGCCAGTCCGATCACCACTCCGTGCCGTCCGGCCGGCAACGCTGGGGGTGGCACTAAAGGGGCTTGCTCTGCCGCAATTGGCTTGGCGTTCGCCGGCGGCGTTACATCAAGCCTCTCCAACGGTGCAATGAACCGATACCCTCGCCGAGCGATAGTTTCAATGAACCTCGGACTCTCGGCCGAATCGCTCAACGCCTGACGGAGCTTGGCGATAGCAGCGTTGAGGCTGTGCTCAAAATCGACGTAAGTGCCACCCGGCCAAAGATGCTCCCGGAGTTGCTCTCGTGCGATCACCTCGCCGGCGTGATCGAGCATCAGAATGAGAATCCGAAGCGGCTGCTCCTGAAGTCTGATGCGAATGCCGAGTTTCCGCAACTCGCCGGAAGTCCGATCTATCTCGAACGCACCGAAGCGGATCCTCGTCCAGGTTGGACCCGAAACATCCACAGTCCTGCCAGTGTAACACCTGCGGAGCTCCCCAAGCCAAGTTCCAGCAGATCATCTGTCGAGACAGTCCCTGCAATATCAGCAGCTTACACGATGACCTGGAAATCTCCTCCGGATGACGAACGAACCACTGAAACAGCTGAGATCATCGCACATCGGAGGCCGGCCGCGGGCCCGAATCAGCCGGGCTCTCCGGGCCAGCAGAGGAAGGGACGTCGATGGCACGCATAGTGATTCTTCTCAGTTTTGTTGCAGTCGCAGGTATCGGCCTGGCATTCGGGAGAGGCAGCGGCTCGGACCATACAGCGTCATCATCCGAAACCGGCGCACGGCCAGGGTCCCCGCCCAACTCATTCCCTCAAGCGGCCGATCGCCTCCGCCTGGGGCGCACCGAGGAAGGGCGTCGCATTCTGGCCGAAGCCATCAGATCGGCACGCCGGCGAGGCGAGGCTGGCTTGGAACTGGCGGGCGCACTAAACGACCTGGGTTCGCTCTATCACGATACCGACCGCTTGCCCGAGGCGGCGCGCTGCTATACGGAGGCGATTGCACTCCTCAAAGCCCGAGGCGGATCGAACTCGAATCTCTTGGTGGTGCTCGGGAATCTGGCTGGCCTGCGCCTGGCGCAGAACAGGTATTCAGAGGCCGAGAAGTTGTACCGCGATGCCCTGGAAGTGGCCGCATCCGAGTTCGGCAACGACAGTCCTGAGGCCGCAACTATATGCAATGGACTGGCGGAAACTTTCCTTGGCGCCAGACGCTACCGGGAAGCTCGGGAATTCAGTGAGCGCGCGATGGCCATCCTGGAGACCTCTGGCAGCGATTCGAACAAAGCGATTTCTCTGTTCATCCTCTCAAAGGTCGCGTGGCAGAGAGGTGCGAAGGAAGAAGCCGAGTCCTGGCTACGGCGGGCGGTCGTTGCATGGCGCACATCTGTGGGTGCCGCACATCCCAGTTATGCTTCCGGTCTCGCGAGCCTTGCGACGGTTCTGTCATCCAGCCACCCGGATGAAGCCGAACGGCTGTTTCAGCAGTCGCTCGACATTCTCAGAGCCACACTCGGGAAGGACCACAGCTATTACGGCTCGGTGATGTTACTGTACAGCCGCCATCTGCAACTGCATGGACGCAAGAAAGAAGCCAAAGACCTGAGACGCCGCGCCGATCTGATTCTGACAGGACAGAGCCTAAGAAACCAGCTCGGCCATACGGTGGATATTCAGACGCTGAGATCGTCTGTCGGATCGAACTGAGTGGCGGCTCGATTCAGTTACCGGCGCACGGCGCTGCTCCATAGCGACTTTTCAGAAAAGGGAAAACAAAGAGACAAGCGAAGCATTTTGAAAGGAAGACCATATGACAACACACATTCAAACTCTCGTCTGCAACTTCAGGGCAAGCATTCTGCGTCTGACGTTGTTGATCTCAATTACGGCGGCCGCCTTGCTGACGGCAGCCAATGGTACTGCGTCACAGGACTCTGAGCACGCGCATGGTGACGCGCACACCGCCCCGGCCAAGCTCGTACAAATCGTTCGCGATTCCACGAGGCAATTCATCAACGTGAACGCCGCCACCGCTGCCGGTTACCAGCCGTTTCTTGGCTGCGTGAGCGGTCCGGATCACGGTGCGATGGGCCATCACTATGTCAACGGCGCCCTTGTCGGCGACGGTGAACTGGATGCGTCGCGGCCGGAAGTACTCATCTACGAAGCTTCGGAAGGTGGCCTGCAACTAGTCGGCGTGGAGTTCGTCGTCATCGCCGATACCTGGCTCGCGCATCACGACAGTCCTCCGGTGCTCGAGGGGCAATCGTTCCAGTTCGTGCCCAGCCCGAACCGATACGGCTTACCGGCACATTTTGAACTGCACGTCTGGGCTTGGCGGGACAACCCCAACGGCGCATTCGTGGATTGGAATAACAAGGTGAGCTGTGAGGGTCAATAGCCTGATGCCGGAATCGGTGAAGCCAAACTTCGCTACGTAGATTCCACCAGCGGCGAATTGCGGACCAGCCACGCTCGGTCGCCTGGTCCGCATCGGTCTCGCCAGACGAACGATGCGCGAAACGTTCGTCGGCGGAGAGTGGACCTGGCTAATCCGCCAACCGGCTCTCACCTCGAAGGTGCCGATCATAGATGTCCCTTAGAAACACGCCGGCCGCTCCAACGTCGAGTGGCGCATCGTGCTCAAGAAGCAGGAAGTCCGAAGACCATAGGAGAACATGATTCGAACAAGAAATGAGATCGCAATGGCAGTACTGTCCGTTGCTATCCCCCGGTCCGGATCGCGGTATCAGGAAGGTAACGAGGAGATGACCATACATACCTATACGTTGTCCACTCTCGATTTCATGCTGATCGCGCTCGGGTTGTCTATCAGCACCGGCTCGGCACAAGACCAAACGATGTCATTTAATTACCAGTTTACGACTCCGGAGATCGACCGCGCGACCGCGGTAGCGGTGGATGCGTCGGGCATATACGTAGTCGGGAACCGGCCATCCGCCCAAGGCAGTCCGGGTAGAGCTGGCGTGCGCAAGTACGACCCGCTCGGCAATGAACTGTGGACCCGGGAATTCAGCGCTCCTACACAAGAGGGCACGACACTCATCGGCGTGGCGCCGGACGCCTCGGGTGCGTACGACCACGACCCGTATAGCCTCGTTGCACGAGGGAACCATTGATCATTGAACGATAACCCTATGTATCGGAAGCGTCGCGATCTGCTCAATGTTCCATTGTGAGCGGTATACTTCCAACATATACTGGAGGGGTGACGCATGGCAAAGATCCACTCGATGCCTGTTCGGGCTTTGAGTGGGACGAAGGGAATGCGCGAAAGAACTGGGAACGTCACCAGGTCACGCCCGAGGAAGCGGAGGACATGTTCTTCAATGAGCCTTTGGTCGTTCGAAGCGATGTCCGGCATTCCAGGCAGGAGAAAAGGTATTACGCACTCGGACAGACCACGGCGGGGCGGAGGCTCTTCGTTTCTTTCACAATTCGGCATTCGTTGCTGCGCGTGATTTCCGTTCGCGACATGAACAAGAAGGAGAGCGACATTTATGCCAAGCGTGAAAAAGAAGCAAGTGCCTGAGTTCAAGTCGGAAGATGAGGAACGCAACTTCTGGGCACAGAACGATTCCACGGAATTCATCGAGTGGACAACTGCTACTCGTCGCAAGCTTCCAAACCTCAGGCCCACGCTGCGTACGATCTCGCTCCGTTTGCCGGTTGCGATGATTGAAGACTTAAAGGTACTGGCAAACAAGCGCGATGTTCCGTACCAGTCCCTGCTAAAGGTGTTCTTGGCCGAGCGTCTGGAAAAAGAGCGGCGGCGCTCATGACGGCGGTGTTCCGTTCGGGCCGATCGGATCTTGGGCCCCCGAGTCGGTTCACTGTCCGAGATCGCGACTTTGCGCCCGCTGATCGCGTTACGGAACCGGAGGTGTTATAGGATCGGATCGGAGATCCGTTACGCCACACACCATCGCATGGAGACGCTGGGTCGGCGTTGTCCCGATCCTTCTATTGGCTGCGATATCGACCATCGCTCAGAACCCCGCCCCAGCCGATAAGCCGCTGGTCCGCGTCAACGTGGACTTGGTCCAGATCGAGTTGATCGTGACGGACTCGAAGGGCAATCACGTCGCCGGGCTCGCCCCGGAAGATTTTGAAATCCTCGAGTCCGGGAAGCCGCAGCCGATTACGCACTTCTCCTTCGTCTCGACGGCAGGAGGTGCAGCCTCTGCCCCCGATACGGCGCGACTGGCCAAGGCTGGCGCGCTCCCGCCCGCACGCATCGAACCCGGTCAGGCAACCCGCACGATGGCGATCGTAATCGACGACCTCGGACTGGGCGACCAGAGCTTCGCAGCCGTCCATGCGGCCCTGGAGAACTTCGTGGACACACAGATCCAGCCAGGTGACCTCGCGGCGATCATAACAACCAGCGGCCGGCTCGGGAGCCTGCAGCGGCTGACCGGCGACAGGAGGCTGCTCCGCGCGGCAGTGAACAGCCTGCGCTCACTCCCCAACCACCGCCCCGGGGTCGGCGACAGCGACTTCACCTGCGCGTGGTACCAGCACCGGCGCAGCGGCATGACGGCCGGCATCCAGGACGAGGACGCGTGGCTCGCGGCCAATCCCTGCCCCATCTGCTCGCGCGAACTCGATCCTGCCGCCGAGTTAGAGAATGATCGCCGGGCCGCCTATTACGGCCGCCTGAGCATCTCGGCAATGAGCCGCGTCGTGGACGGTTTACGAAACCTGCCCGGCCGCCGCTCGATCCTGCTCCTCACCGAAGGTCTGCCGGTCGTCCGTGGCCAAGGCACGGGCGAGCCGAATTCGCAGGTCAGCGAGGCGTATGAAGCTTTCCTGAACCATGCGAACCGCGCCGGCGTTGCCGTGAACACGATCGATCCGCGAGGCCTCATCGCGACCTTCGAGACGGCCGAGCGAGGCTACGTCGGCGGAGGCGGCTGCGCCGAAGCGCGTATGGCCGAGCTGACCCTGACCCAGCTCCAACTCGGTGACATCGCGAAGCGCACTGGAGGGATCTCCGTCGTGAACAACAACGATCTCGCCGGATCGTTTGCCCGCTTCGCCGGCGATCAGCTCGGATATTACCTGATCGGCTACAAGCCGCCCGAGGGCGCCGGCAAGCGCGACAAGGTCGAGTTCCGCAAGATCGCGGTCCAGATAACCCGTCCTGGACTGAGGGCACGATTTCACACGAACATCTACAAGGAACCGGCCGAGCCCGCGTCCGGCGTGGCGAACGGCAATCGGCTGGTCGCGGCCGTCGCCTCGCCGTTCACCATCTCAAACGTGCATATCCGGTTCGCGTCGCGATTCTGGGACGCCGGAACGGACGCCGGCGTCGTCCTGGACACCACGCTCCAGATCGAACCGCGCGACCTCACCTTTTCCACCGGCGCCGACGGCCGCCGCAAGGCGACCTTCGATGTCCTCGCCCTGATCTATGGACCACCGCACAAGCTCCTCGACAACTTCGAGAAGAGCTACACGGTCACTCTCACGGACGCCGCATACGAGCGCTCGCTGCATGAGGGATTAGTCCAGCGGTTACAGCTGCGTCTGAAGCAGCCGGGAGCCTACCAGGTCCGGGGCGCAGTGGAGGACCGCGCCTCCGGCAGGATTGGTTCCGCGAGTGAGTTCGTCGAAGTACCCGACCTCGCTCGCGGCCGCCTCGCCCTCTCCGGGGTCGCTCTGAGCGGTGCCGGCGATTCCAGCCCGAACGCCGATAGGAAAGCAGACCGTCTCCGCTTCCGGCCCGGGGACACCGTCGCGTACGCGTACCAGGTCCTGAACGCACGCGCAGGTGCCGGCGGATCGTTCCAGGTGGAAGCGCGCGCCACGCTGTACCGAGGCGGACGCGCGCTCGGATCGAGCCCTTCGCTGCCGGTCAACACGAAGGGCCAGCCGGACCCGAAGCGGCTGGCCGTGACGAACGAGTTCCGGTTGGGCAAACAACTCCCGCCCGGCGAGTACGTGCTGGAGATCGTGGTGACCGACGGAAACGCGCCGGAGAGGCAGCGGTCCATCTCCCAGGCTGCAACGTTCGAAGTAGTGGAGTGAGCCAAGGGTTACTGGCCGGCTGCACGGCGGTTTCGCATCCCTTCGGGCTCACCGTTACGCCATGCCCGGCCCCAAGTTTGGGACTCGCGATCAGGCGAGGCGAACTCTGAAATGGTATTTTCTTTCTGTGGATGAATCCCAACGGTTGCGCGGAGCAGTGCTGGAATCGCTCGACCAGGAGCAGGATGCCAGGGGTCTTGCCCGCTAGGGTAATCGAAGCCGGACGCAGTTCTATCGACTGTTCCGGGCAATCATCGAGGAGACGCCGGTGGCCTTGCGCCGAAGGCTGTTGCTGGAAAGAGCCGCATGGCAGTTGTCCCGCACACAAATGTCGGTGACGGACATCGGCCTCAACGCAAACTATGGATCGCTCGAAGCGTTCACCAGGGCGTTCCGAAAGTCGTTTGGCATCTTGCCGAGTAGCTTGTACGCTCGGCAGGTAGGGTCGGGCTTCAGCACGCCGGCCCCGCCCGTTCACTTGAGGCGGCGACTCGCCTGGACAAGTTCAGTCACATCCACGATCTCGGCCGCTCCCCGCCCGGCCGAGGCTCCGGCACGCCGTTCCCACGAGCGGGCCTCCTTGGCGCGATGGAGCTTCCGCAGGAACACGGCCTCGCTAGCAAACAGCTTCGCCCTCGTAGCTTCGTTAACTAGCCGTGCGTCGCGACTCGCAATCGAAATGGCCTCGCGAATGTCCCTTTCCGCAGCGTCCCATTTCTTCTGTCTGGCAGAGTTGGCGGCTCGATAGCTCAACAGACGGACGAAATCCATGGGCGCCGCCTCCTGCGCGCCGGACAGCACGTTCAGAGCCTGGTCGATGGTGAATTGGGCTTCACTGAAGCGGTGGCCCTCCAGGTAGGAAAGGCACAACGCGCCCAGGAGCGTCGCCATTTCCGCTGTGCCGCCATCCCCGGCCTGCTCGAGCGCCCGAACTGCTTGAGCGAGTTCCGGGATGGCGTCAGCATATCTGCCCTCGGCTTGCCTCAGGGCTGCGGTTGTGCTGTGAAGGATTGCGAGGTCGTGCGCTTGGTCGGTTCGCAGCATCTGCATCTTGCGGAGGTTTTCCCTCGCGCGGCCGATCTTCTTAAGCTCGATCTGAGTTCCGATCAACAACTGCAGCGGATGCAGCAACGCCGGATGATCCGCCGAGTAGTGGCGTTCGAGGATCGCAACGGAGCGAGCTGCGAAGGCTTCCGCCTCTGTATCGCGGCCGGTCGCCGCACTGATAACGGCCATGTTATTCAGAAGGAGGCCGGCGCAAAATTCGTTGGAGCCACTTGGAAACCGCTTCAGTTCGTTCGTCAGCGCCGCATCCGCTTCCAGCAGTCGGCCGTTTGAATAATGTTGAACGGCCGCACCGTTCAGCTTCTCGCACTCGCTTTCAGAAATAGCCGCGCCCTGACAAAACACACGAGGCGCCGCCATGACCAAACACAAACACACTAAGAATCGCCCGCCAGACATAGCATCCCTCCAGCCCTTCTTTGCGCGGATCACGTCCTCCATGCGCGAATAAACGTCCTTTCCGCGCGGAGAATCCTTCAAATCTCGGCCGGTCAATCGCGTCGGGTGCACGACACGAAAGTGGGCCTCGCCCGCTTCGGGCCGCGAATCGCATGAAACCGAGCGTATGTTGTACGCTCTGCATGTGAGTTCGGGCTTTCAGCACGCCGAGTCGATTAGCCGGCCCCCACGTGACTCGATCATGTCCTCGGCTCCCGCTCGATGCCGGACGCACACGAGTGGTCAGCACTTCGCTCCGGCCTATTCGAATACCACGCTGACGCTGTTCGCCAGACGTCCATTCACTTCAACTGTCACCTCGATCCTGCCGCGGCCGGGCGAGGCAGGAAGCTGTACATTCACCTGATCGTAAGGCTGCAAACCAGGAGCGGGCCCCGCATACAGCACCGGCGCCTCGAGTCCAGCGATGCGAACCGTGACCAGTTCGCGCATCGTGCGGAAGCGCAGACCACTGCCGTAGAGCGTCAAGTACATCCGATCTCCGGTTCCGGCCGAGATGGGCGCCGGAATGTATTTCTGCTGGGCAGGATCAAACCGCAAGGTTGGCTCCAGGCTTCGTTCGCCATTGGGTTTGATCCGTTCCACAAAACCGGCCACGGTACCCTCCACTTCAAACACGGTGGCGAACAGCCCCGGCGCTTTCAGGTCTTCATAGCTCCCCTCGAAGTAACTGCTGTTCCAGTACGCTTTTTTCGCAATCTCCTCGGCTACCTTCTTGGCCTGCTGCACGCTGCTGCCAAAGACGACGATGCGTGTGCCCTTGTCCCAGAGCGGCAAGCGCCCGTCGTCGTTCGCCGCCGTGGCTTCTCCGGCGCGAATGTTGCGCGCGCCAGGGAGCGTGGCGGCGAACTCGTCAGGGCTGCGGGCATCGACAAATATGGCCGTGTAATCGGCCTGAATGATGTAGCGCATTCCCGCGAGCGTCGTTTCGACGGTGTTGCCCAGAGCCCTCCATACCGGCATGCCCAGCTGATAGCGCCGGATGTTGTTGTACCCGAGCTTCGCCAACTCTTCCGAAGTACGCTTGCTCTTGCCGCAGAACGGGCCGTTGCAGTATAGAGTGATGGGCGTGGCGCGGTCGGGATAGAGTTGCTGAATGCGATCCGCCTCCTTTTCGTAGAGGTTCGTTGTGCCTGGGATGTGTGCGATCGCATACTCGAGCTGGGACCGGGCGTCAAAAACAGGCCCGTGCCCGTCGGCCAGGATCTTCCGTAGCTCATCGGTGCTTATTTCCGGTGTCGCTTGGTTTGGCTCTTCGAGAGTAGCCTCGAAGATTGTGGGTTCGGACTGCGCCTGGCATAGCCCCGCGGTGACCACGCTGGCTGCGGTCAACGTCAGAGTCTGAATCGTCAATTTGGAAAGCATTGGGTCCTCCTTCTTGCTCCGCCCCGCCGTCTTGCTGGCGGAAGGGCTCCCAGTCTGGGCGAGAGTGCCTGGCCAGGAAAGAGGGTAAAGAGTGAATGTTTCCTTAACGGCCAAGCCGATGAGAACACGGCTATTGCTGGAGTTCCTAAACGCCGGGAAGGGAGCCTGTATAATGACGGAGAAGTGGAGGGCTCGTGAGTGCCGCAACACAACGCTACCGTTTCGGCGTATTCGAGCTGGACGCCGCCGCCGGGGAGTTGCGCAAGTCCGGCATTCTGATCCGAGTCGCGCCGCAGCCCTTCAAGCTTTTGCTCTTGCTCACGTCCCGCCCCGGCGAACTGGTCACGCGCGAGGAGATTCGGGAAGCGATCTGGGGTAAGGAGACCTACGTCGACTTCGACCAAGGGCTGAACGTGTGCGTGCGGCAGATTCGGGCCGCCCTTTCGGACGACGCCGCCACTCCCCGGTATGTCGAGACCCTGCCGCGGCGCGGCTACCGGTTCATTGCGCCGGTACAAGCGGTCGGGCCGGCCGGGGAGGTGGACGTCCTGCCGGCGCCTCCCTCAGGCCCAGTCCTGCGCGGCCGGCGCATACTCATCGGCGCGGCCGCCGCCCTTGCAATCTGCGCGGCGGCTGGGATCTGGATCGTATGGCGCGACGGGCGCGCGATGACCAACCCACCGGTCAGCTCGATCGCAGTGCTGCCGTTCGCCGACCTCAGCCCGCAGAAAGACCAGGCCTATTTCTGCGAAGGCGTGGCTGAAGAGTTGATCTATGCCCTTACCCAGGTTAGGGGACTGAAAGTAGTCGCCAGGGGTTCGTCGTTCCGGTTCGCTGGCAAACAGCAGGAAGCGCGGGATATCGGTGCGAAGCTTGGTGTCGACTCAGTTTTGGAAGGCAGCCTCCGCCGCCAGGGAGACGCTTTGCGGATTACCGCCCTGCTGGTGGATGCCAGAAACGGCTATCAGATCTGGTCCGGCGCCTACGATGACAAGCTGGAGAACCTGCTGGCGGTGCAGAAACGCGTGGCCGAGGCGATCCTGCTCGAGCCTGAGAGTGAAGTTGGACCGCGGAGAGGTCGCGGTCCGCGGTCCGGCGAATCAGGAGCAAGTTGGCGTTTACGAGCTGTATCTGCAAGGGCGGTATCACTGGGGCAAGCGAAACGTGGAGTCCCTGAGGAAGAGTCTCGAGTACTTCCAGGAGGCCGTGACGCGCGACGCTGGTTTTGCCCCGGCGCACGCCGGGCTAGCGGATTCGTATGCGCTGCTCGGGAATAACGGCGGCATGGCGGTGGACGCCGCTTTTTCGCGGTCGCGCGCCGAGGCGATGCTGGCGCTGCGGTTGAACGACCGTTTGGCGGAAGCGCACGTTTCGCTCGGTTTCGTCCGCTGGATTTACGACGCGGATTGGGCGGGAGCGGAGACGGAATTTCGCCGTGCCATCGAGCTGAGTCCCGGATTCTCCGAAGGGCACCACATGCATGCTCACGTGCTCCAGCAGACGGGACATCTCGACGAAGCGCTGGCGGCGATGAAGCTTGCCAGCAGCCTGGATCCGCTTTCTCTTCCAATCAGCGAAGAGGTGGGGCACACTTTGTATCTTCAGCGTGAATACAACCAGGCCATCCAGCAGTATTGGAGGACGCTGGCTATCGACGCATCGTTCGTGCGAACCTACGACGCCCTGGGCTGGGCATACGCGCAGAAGGGAATGTATGCGGAAGCGGCAGCGGCGTTTCCGAAAGCAGGCGGCATGCGGGGGCTGTCCGGCTCGCAGCCGGACGCGGCAGCCGCGATTGCGTATGTGGCTGCCCGTGCGGGCCGGGCCAAGGAGGCACGCGGCTGGCTGCGCGAGGTGGAAGGCAAAGGCCAAGGCAAAGCGCAGCCCCGCGCTCTGGCCCTGGTGCACCTGGCTCTGGGTGAGCGCGATGCCTCTATCGAGTGGTTGAAGAAGCTTGCGTCCAATGACCGTTTTGCGCGAACTACCTGAAGTCCGACCCGGTGTGGGACGACTTGCGGCCGGACCCGCGCTTCACGGCCTTACTCGCTCGCCTGAAACTGTAGGAGTGCGCCGAGGAGTTGTAGATTGGGGGATTGAGCACGTTCAGAGGAACCGTCCGCCGGTGAGCGTGTTCGACACCCAGGCGAATCCCGCGACGCTTCCTGCACGGCCCGGCGATTGTGGTCGTGAAGTGGCGCTTATCGTACATTGGCGTCGCACACTGCCGCCGAAGCCTCCTTTCGCTGCGCAGGCGGTCGAATGGGCTCGGAGAAGAGTTGCGAGCTCGATTCTACATCGGCCCAGCACGAATCGCCGCACATCTGTGACCATCATGTTACCGAAGCCGAGGTAATCGCAGCCTTATGTTCCAGGCACGGAACTGGACAGCTGTTGGTTATCACGGCTTACGAGTTGATCGGAAAACCGCTTGCGGCGTGCCGCAGACGAAGGAAAGAAAAAGCAACCATGAACCAGACGAAATTCCCTGAAGGATGGGACGAGGACAAGATCCGGCGAGTACGTGCCAGTTACGAGGAACAGAGCGAAGAAGACGCGATGGCCCAAGATGAGGCTGGCGTCCAATCGTTTGAAACCGTCATGGCAATCCCGCACGAACTTGTACCTGAGGTGCGGGAATTGATCAAGAAGCGTCACCGATAAATGTCTTGCCGGCCCTTCTCAGGCCGTGCGAAAACGACACCCGTCCAGTGCGCCTGTCGTACATTGCCCGGATTGTCGATATGACAAGTCCGCGAACCCAAATCCGTCGCGCTCCACCACGTCGCCGGGAAAGATATTGATCGGCGATGAGAATTCCGGGGCATCGTAGACAAACGTGTGAAATTCGCCATTCTCCCCGCACAAGACCACGCCTGAATGCCAATCGGCCACGAACGAAGGATCGAAATCGCGACCGGCATAACTGCGATCCAAGCGCTTCGGATCGACGCAGATTACCTTCGCCCGGATGCCGGCATCGATCATCTCAGTCGCGAGCGCCCGGCTCGGGAGGTCCCAAAGCGGAAACAGGGGTTCGAGGCCAGTCCCCTTGAGTTGGCGCTCACGGTACTCGCGAATGTCGCGGAGAAAGAGATCCCCGAAGGCAATGGTGCTCACGCCTGCGGCGACGGCGAGACGGTATGATGCCAGTCATGAATCTCTTCATAAACGCCGTTGGAGCACGGCCAAGGAACCTCTGTCCGGTTCATTGCGGCAAACCCACCCGTTCGTCCTGTGCTTCAATGAGACGGCGCCGGTTGGCGTGCATCGCCACCCGATCCGCCGCGGAGTCAAAAGTTGTGATCAGGGCTACGAGTTCGACGCCGGGGGTTTGTCTCAGGATGTGCAGCACCCAAGCACTATCTTTGCCGCTGCTCCAGGAAAGGGCGACTCGCTTCACCCAGGCATTGTAACGCGTGTGGCGACTACGGCCGGCAACTCGGTCAGGGCGGGGTCGGGCATGAACTCGGGATACGGCTGCAGTCCATGCAGGCGGAGCCAGTGCCCGATAGCCGGCCATCATGGAACCTACCCTCACGCCCCGCGATTTGCGACGTTCTTAGGTTGAAGTTGCGTGCCGCTCTCTGCGGCTTCGACAATGGATACTATCGAAATGGAGGCCAGAGCATGAACAAGATCACACCGTTTCTGTGGTTCAACGACAACGCCGAAGACGCCGCGGAGTTCTATCTCTCGGTATTTCCGGAAGCGAAAAAGGTGGGCGAACTTCGTTCCACCGGCGTGGGGCCCTGGCCCGCCGGAAAGATCGCGACCATCAGCATCGAACTGATGGGCCAGCAAATGACGTTCCTCAATGGCGGCCCCGCGCAGGCGCTCACGCCGGCTTTCTCGTACTCCGTCGCGTGCAAGGACCAGGCCGAGATCGACCGCTACTGGGACAAGCTGCTTGAGGGTGGCCAGCCCATGGCCTGCGGCTGGCTGACGGATAAGTTCGGCCTGTGCTGGCAGATTGTGCCGGAGAAGATCGGCGAGATCCTGAAGCATCCTAAAGCGATGACTGCGATGATGAACATGGTGAAGTTCGACGTCGCTACGCTGGAGGCCGCGGCGAAGGAGTAACGGCGAGCGGCGAAGGAGCCAGAACGGGGCGTGTCGTGCTGGTGAAATACTCAGAGCACCCGAAACCGCCCCTGATTCAGGCCATCGGCGATTTGTCGGGCCAGCGAGGCGGGGTCGGCATTGTCATCGCAAATCGGCTCTACAGTTCCCTCTTCAAAGCGCGCGTAAAATGCCTTCAACATTCCATAGTCGGTAATCGCGCCCTCTTCTCGCGACGCTGCTCGTTCGACGCAAACCTGCAAGCTCGGCCGCAACAGGACAAAATCGAACGGCACTTCCTTCAGGATTTTGCGGGCCGTCTCGACATAAGCAGGCGGTATTGAAAAATCGATCAGCACCTGAAAGCCCGAGCGGGCGAACGGAACCGCCGCCGCCGTCATCGAACGTACCAGCACCGGAAAGTTCTCCCGCAATCCGCGGTCGCCTCCTTTCCTGATGAACGACCAGAACGTGTCGCCCTCAATGTAGGAAAGAGGGGCGGGAAGTAGCGGCAACAGCGCCCTCGCCACTGCCGTCTTACCCGCTCCGATAGGACCCGAGAGGAAGATGACGCCCACGTCGCCAGTCTCTCATAGTCAGCAGAAAGCGCGCCAATCTTACAGCCCCTACTCCGCGCGTTTGCGCCACTCCCCATGCCGCACTTGCCAGGAAATGATGGGCGATGAATAATATTGGACATCGTCCATATCGATCGTCTGAAGCTGCGCAAAGAATTCGGCGCCGCCGTGGATTGTTCCTGCATGGTGCGGAGGTTTCCGCCAACCCATCTCCCAGGACATCGCCCAATCCCAGCAAGAAGGAGCGCTCATGAAGTTCATCGTCGCGACGTATGGTACCGAGGGCGATGCGCGCCCGTTCGCCGCGTTGTGCCGTGGCTTGATGGATGCCGGACACGAGGCGCGACTGCTCGCCGATGCCGCCACGCTCGGCAGCGCCCGAGGCGCTCGGCGTGCCGACTACCGCGCTCGCCGGCGATATTCGCGGCACTCTCAGTCGGGACCACTGCCATCGCTGGCGTAGTCGCCAAGGGCGGCGGTTTCAACCAGACCGCACGCGCGCTGGCGAAGATCGCCAACGAGAATGCCGAATCCTGGCTGCGCACCATCATCGAGGCAGGGGAAGGCTGCGATGCGATCCTGGCGGCGGGGCTGGCCGGGTTTGCCGGCTTTTCCGCGGCCGAATACCTGGGCGCCAAGGGCATCGGCTCCGGCATGATCCCGATTACGCCGACCGCCGCGTTCCCTTCGCCGTTTCTGCCGCCCAAGTGGGTGCCGCGCCTGCTCAATCGCGCTAGCCACCGCTTCGTAAACGCCATGCTGTGGAAAGCATTCCGCGACAAGACCAACGCGGCGCGTGCGATGTTCAAACTGCCGCCGCGCAAGACGGTATGGACGGAGCTCCCGATGGTTTATGGCGTCTCGCCCAACCTGTTGCCCACGCCTGCCGACTGGCCGGCCAACGTGCGCCTGTGCGGACAGTGGCTGGCGCCGAGCCCTGCCTGGATGCCGCCTCCGGCGCTGGCGAACTTCCTGGCCGCCGGAGAAGCCCCGATTTACATCGGCTTCGGCAGCATGACCGGCTTCGACAACGCGCGGCTGCTGGATGCGCTGATTGAGGCGATGACGGGCCGGCGCGCACTGTTCCATCCCGGCTGGAGCGGCATCGATCCGAAGGCGCTTCCGGACAACTTTCTCGCCATCGGCGACACGCCGCACGACTGGCTGTTCCCGCGCACCGCCGCGGTCATCCATCACGGCGGCTCCGGCACCTCGCACTCCGCCGCACGCGCGGGCGTGCCTTCCATCGTGACCCCGTTCGCCGGCGACCAGTTCTTCTGGGCCGAACGCTTGCGCCTGGCCGGCGTCGCGCCGGCCGCCGTGGATGGCCGCCGGCCCAAGGCTGCAGGCATTCGCCAGCGCTCTCGATTTCGCCGCCGCCGCGCCAGGTGCGAAACCGCGCCCGCGCGCTGGGCGAGAAGATGCGCGCGGAGAACGGCGTTGCTGGATGCAGTGGCAACCCTCGAGCGCATCGTGGCAAGTTGATGCACCCGCCCTACTCATGGAACGCGGGTGTCGTCGGGCTCGAAGGAACTGAAGGTGTTGACCCTGCCTCCGTGAATCGTGCTGTCGAACGGTCCGGTAGTTCAGCGGATGTCCAAGGTTTCGACGGGCCTGGTAGCGGTGTAGTGAACGACCCGGATCGCGAGGAACGCATTATGCTGCGCGACCGTCCCTCTGGCGGACTTGCGCGGCGGCGACCGGATCACGTATGAGGCCTCAGAGTCCGCCCATCCGCAATTCGACATCGGCGCCCTTCCAAGCGTCCTGGAATTCGCGCTCCACCCAGGCCGCCGCCTCGTGCTTGTTCTGAGCCTTCAAACTCTGCAGCAGCCCGAACAGCATTCGCCCGTTGTGAGGACTGCGGCGCAGTCCCTTGCGAAACTCCGACTCGGCGCCGGCGGCATCGCCGGAAAGCAGCAGCGACGCACCGAGCGATTCGCGTACCGGGTAGTACCACGCCGGCGGTTCGTCATACGCGAGACCATCCTGGATCTCCACCGCCCGGCGCCACTTCCCGACCGCCGCGGATGGTGACGACTCGAGCCGCGCATTGAGCGTCGCGCTGGCGAGGTCGAGCACATCGCCGAGCTTGTTGGTGCTCCACTGCATGCCGCGATCGAGTTTCGCGCGAACGGTTTCAAATTCACGCTGTTCTTTGACCGCCTCGGCCGTATCACCTTTACCCGCAAACGCAATGGCCCGGCTGAAGCGCCAGAATGTCTGGGCAACTTCGGATTCGGGACGTGGCGCTGCGAGCAAGGAGTCCCAGTCTCCGATCCGGAGCAATGCATAGGTACCCGACAGCCCGAATGACTCGCCCATCTCCGGCATCGCCTTGGCTGCTTCGCCGATGGCCGCAGCGGCCTTGCGGGTTTCGGCGGCGCGGCCCTGCATGGACCGTGCGTAGGCGATGAACGTGAGATTGTGCAGGTAGTATGCGTAATAGCTGCTCATCGCGCCGGTCTTGCCGAAGAATTCGCGATCCACCTGCGCGGCGCGCTCGTTCACGTTGACGACAGTTTCATATTCGCCGAGCACGAGCCAGATGTGACCCGGCATGTGAACCATGTGGCCTCCCGCTGGCACGATGCCCATCAGGCGTTGCGCGCTGGAAACCGCTCGTTCGGGCGTGGGCGAGGACTCTACCGCGTGGATGTAATAGTGATTTGCGCCGGGATGGCCGGGATAGCGGCGCAGCACGGCCTCGAGCACCTGCTCGGCTTCGTCAACGCCTGGTGCCGGACTTACCGTCGATGCTGTACCAACGCCATCGCGCGGGCAACAGTAGCGATTCGGCAAACAGCGTCTGCGCGTCCGGGTCATCCGGAAACTTCGCGGAGACGGCGCGCATGGCATCGATGTATTTCGCCGGATCCGAATAGTCCGGGCACCGGGCCGCCACTGCGGCCAGCCACTGATGATCCGTCGTGCCTTTTTCTGCAATTTCGAGTCCGGCTTGCGCCGCTCTGCAGGACTCTTTCAGGTTGACGTCCGGATCCATGTCCATGTTGAAATAGGGGCCGAGCGCCATGGAGACTCCCCAGTACCCCATGGCTGCGCGCGGATCGAGTTCGAGCGTCTTTCTGAATGACCGGACCGCTTCGGGGCGATTGAATCCGTACAGCAGCACGAGGCCCTGATCGAAGAACCTCTGTGCCTCCTGACTTCGTGTCGCAATGGGATGTTTCCAGATCCCTAACCCGCGGAGCAGTTCGACTGGTTTGCCGGAGGCGGCCGGATGTTGATGCTGGGCCGTAGCGGCGAAACAGAATAGCAATCCGATTAATTTCTTCATTGGGCATTCCCCTCGAGTTCGCCGGATTGTGACTCGTCGAGTCCGGACGAACATTGGGAGTCAGTATAGCGGAATCGGTCCACAGCGGGCCCTCCAGGGTTCGGGTTCGGGGCTGCGACAGACAAGTCAAATCCTCTGCTCCTTCCACCTCCCTCGCCAAAACACCACCAAACTCAACCCCGTGATCAGTGCTTCCGAAATGGGAATCGCCGCGTACACCCCATTCACTCCCATCCCCTGCCGGAAAGCCAGCGCCCAAGCCAGCGGAATCTCGCACAACCAGAATCCGGCCACATTGATTAGCGTCGGTGTGACGGTGTCTCCCGCGCCATTGAACGCCTGCACCATTACCATGCCGATGGCGTAGGCGAGATTGCCGTACGCGATAATGCGGAGACAGTCTATGGCATACCGCAGTTCGGAAACGTTCGAAGTGAACAGCCCCGCAAAGGCCTCTGGTACAAAGATGAACGCCGTTGCTACCAGCCCCAGGAACGCCATGTTGTACAACCCTGTCAGGTAGACGGCTCGCGCCGCGCGTTCCGGCTTCTTCGCGCCCAGATTTTGGCCCACCATCGTCGCCGCCGCACCGCTCATGCCCCAGCTCGGCAGGATCGCGAACACGAAAATGCGCAGGCCGATCGTATATCCAGCCACCGCCAGGCTGCCGAATGAGCTGATGAACCGCACCAGCACCACCCAACTACTGTGTGCCACCAGGAACTGCAGCACGCCGGTCGAAGACACTCGGATCAGCGATCCAATCACGCCGGGCACAAGCCGTAGATCGCTCGGCAGAATGCGAATCCTGCCGCTGCCCCGGGCCAGCAGCCAGAACTGGTACAGTACCCCGCAACTGCGTCCCGTGAGCGTGGCCACCGCGGCCCCGGTCACGCCCAGCTTGGGAAACGGACCGAGTCCGAAGATGAGACAGGGATCAAGCGCGAGGTTCAAAAGGTTCGCAAACCACAGCACGCGCATCGCTATCGAGGCGTTCCCCGCTCCCCGGAAGATCGCGTTATTGATGAACAGCAGCGCGATACTCAGGCAGCCCGCAAACGCCACTGCCGTGTAGCTTGCTCCCGAAACGACGATACTCGGCGACGCGCCCATCCACTCCAGCAGCAGCGGCGCAAGCAGATAGCCCGGCACTCCCATCGCCAGACCGACTCCCACGCCGAGCAGCATCGCCTGTACGCTCGCCGTCGTCGCCGCCCGCTCGTCTTTCTCTCCAATCCGGCGCGCCACCATGGCCGTCGCCGACATACTGACGCCGAAAGCTACGGAAAACACGATCGTCAACATCGATTCCGTCAGTCCGACGGTCGCCACCGCATCGGAGCCGAGCCGCGTGACCCAGAACACGTCCACAATCGCAAACAGCGATTCCATCAACATCTCCAGCACCATCGGCGTGGCGAGCAGGAAGATGGCTTTGCTGATAGACCCTTCGGTGAAATCGTAATTGGTACCTCGGATCGCTTCCTTGAGCGATTGCCAGATCCGATACCGGTGTTTTCGCACGGCATACGTCGCCATAGAAAACGCGTTTCCTCCAACGCGACAACAGAAGGCCTGTTACAGCCTGGTTATTTTTGAGTGAACGGTGGGCAGATCGCCCTGGACTGATCCGGCCCGGTTAGCTTCGCACTCGAAGTGCCGAGGCCGGATCCGCAAAGACGCCGGGAGTCGCTGGAGCGATGACCTGGATTGTAGCCGTGATGGTGTCCTTGCGCATAGCGGAAAGGCAGGCCCTTTGGCCTGATTAGCTTACTTTAGACTGACTCGCCTTCCGGATGCAAGTAAAATCTGGATGTAGACCCACCGTCAGGTGAGTCGCCCCCGGCGACAGGGCAACCGCGAGCTACAGCAGAGGTGGCCCTTATAGAGTCGTTGGTCTAGCTGAGGCAGGGCTCCTTCCAGTCGTTGCCGCGCGCGAAGTCCCCCAGGCACTAAGCCTCACGACGCGGCTGCCGTCAGTGGGCCGGAACCAGAACATTCTCCTGGCGGCTTTCGCGAGCCGTCGGATAGGCATAAGGGCCCAAACGCAGCATTGGGACGCTGGCAAGCGCTAAGGCGAACGCGAAGCAAACGAGCATCAGCTTGTACGAGCCGGTCCTATCGTACGACACGCCCATGGCAAAGGGGCCAAGCCCCGCTCCCACCATGAAGATGGAGAAGAAATATCCGTAGATCTCGCCGAAGGACCGCATACCCAAATAGCGAGACAACAGGAAGGCGATCAGATCCACCTCGGCGCCGAGGCCGATCCCGACCAGCACGGTACCGAGTGCTGCCCCTTCCGGCCGCGGCGTCGTCAACAGCACGACGATTCCCATCAGGGGAGCGAGAAAGAACACGGCCGCGACGTAGGGTGCGTGCAGGTGGTCAAGCAGAAAGCCGGAGAGCAAACGGCCTCCGATCAAAGCAGTGCCCGCGATGCCCAACATGGCGGTAGCGATTTGTGGAGAGACTCCGCGATCCGACATGAGGGGGACCAGGTGTGAGATGACGCCCCCGGTTGTTCCGGACACAAGGAAGAAGCTGAAGGCGAGAAACCAAAATCGAGCGGTTCGCAACGCTTCCATGCCCGTAAGACCAGGCATCATCCGGATCGGGACTTGCTGTGCCTGAACCCGCGGGTCCGCCACCGGCCTGCCGACGAAGAACCCTACCGCTGGGAAGGCGAGAGCGAAGGTCAGCGCGCCGAGGGCTGCGTAGGCTCCCCGCCAGCCCGCAACGGCGATCATCTTTTGCGCAAACTGCGGAACGAGGGCAGCGCCCAGGCCGACTCCCGCCATGGCGATGCCGAGCGCAAGCCCGCGCTGACGATCGAATCGTGCCGAGATCGCTTTGGCGTAGATCAGCGGCGTTTGCCCGGCGGCCCCAAGCCCCATGAGTGCGTACTGGGCGGTGAAGGCCGCCGGAGACGCAGGCACCCACGCGACCGATGCGGTAGCGAGAGAAAACACCACGATGGCGGGCAGCGCCACCGCGCGAACCCCGAATCGATCGACCAGTCGGCCAACCACCGGCGTTGCGATCCCGGTCATCCAGAGTCCTACGACCATCGCGGAGGAGACCAACCCGCGACTCCACCCGAACTGCCGCGTGATGGACGGCAAGAACGTCCCAAACGTGAACTGCATGACCGGACCGTTTCCCACCAGCAGGCCCAGCACAGAAGCAACTACGATCCACCATCGGCTCCTCAGCTCCAGATCCATGCCGCCATCTCCTATATGCGATGCTGTTTCGACTTACCTGCTCTCGAGGCCGAGCAGTTTTTCCGCATTGCGGAAGCAGACGTCCATGCGCTGCTGGTCGTCAAGCGGGACGTTTTCGATAAAGCGGGCAGCTTCGTCGGCGGATTCATACGGGTAATCGACGGAAAACATCACGCGGTCGGCGCCGAGCGCGCCGATCGAGCACAACAGCGGTTCGGCCGAGAACATTCCCGACGTGGTCACAAAAATGTTCTCCCGGATATATTCCGATGGGCGCTTCTTCAATTTCAGCCCGTAAATTCGGGCCCGGCTGTCGAAGCGCCAAAGCAGGTATGGCAGAGTCTCTCCTAAATGCCCCAGCACGAGCGTCACTCCCGGAAAGCGATCGAAGATGCCGCCGAAGACCAGGCGCAGCGCATGGGTGCCCGTCTCGACAGACCATTCCCACATCGCGCGCTTCAGTGCGGCGCATCCGGCAATGGCGGGATAACCGGAAACAGGATCCGCCGGGTGCAGATAGACCGGAGCCCCCAGTTCCTCCGCGCGCTCCCAGAAACCGTAGAACTTGGGATGATCTAAATATTCGCCGTTGCTATGGCCGTTGATCAGAGCTCCACAAAACCCGAGGTCGCGTACACACCGTTCCAGTTCGTCCGCGGCCGCGGCAGGATCTTGCATCGGAAGATGCGCGAACCCGGAGTAGCGGCCCGGCTGCTTCAGGATTTCGCGGGCCAGCACGTCGTTTGCTTCGCTCGCCCTGCGGCGCGCCACCGCCGTATCGGGTTCTACCTGAACGCCGGGGCTGGTGTGGCTGAGTACGGATCGTTCGATACCCGCCCGATCCATCGCATCCAGGCGCTGGCTGCCGAAGTCGATGAGCTTGGCATGCAGTCCCTTGTAGATCGCCGGGTCGATGTCGGCGACGGTCGGAGCCCAGTATTCCTCGAATTCGGGGATCAGGAAGTGCTCCTCGAGTGCTATTTTCTTCATTGTTTGCCCAGAAAGCTCCCGCAACGTCCGAGCGGTTCAGATCAGTTTAGCCCATCCGTCAAAGGATTGCTCCGAGACACGCGCAAATCGTATCCGTCGGACACCATGATCTGCAACCAGAAGATCGTTGTTGGAGAGGATTGCCAAGCCCGCGATGTTCTGAGGATAGATGATGCCATCGGACGGTGTGAAAGACGTGACCTTACCGCTTGCGTCCCTGCGCTCGTAGCCGGCCGCCTACCGTGGAATAGGGTACGGTTCGCAACTGCGGGATAATGCTCTTGAACGACAGAAGCATGGATGTTCATTTCGATGTCCCCGAAGAGTTGGCGCGGCAGTTTACTGCGGAGCCTGGTGGAATCGCTCGCGCAGCGGTCGAAGCACTTGCCGCCGAAGGCGTGCGCTCCGGCAAGTTGACGGTGTACCAGGCCCGCCAGATGCTGGGAATTCGGTCCCGCTACGAGATGGACGGATTCCTCAAGGCTCGCGGCTTGCTGCTGTCCGACACGATTCATAACGTTGTCGCGGATAGTGAGACGGCGATTGCTCTCTCGAGATGACCATAGTTATCGCCGACACATTCACCGGTAAATTACTTGTTGCTCATCGGCGAAATCGCATCCTTACCTGAGCTGTACAGTCAGATTCTCATTCCGCCAGAGGTCCTGGCTGAGTTATCCGATGCCGATGGCTTCAGACGCGGCAGGTCCGAACCGTGCATGATGATCCGGCATTGCGGCAACTCGATCCAGGCGCGCGAGCCGCAATTCTACTCGCACAGCAGCAAGCTGGGGCGTTGTTGCTGATCGACGACGCGGCGGGCCTCATCGAGGCCGCTCGGCGTGGTATTCCGGGTACGGGAACTCTCGGCATACTCAGGGCCGCCGCCATCCGTCAACTGCTAGACCTTCCCACCTCATTGAAGAACTTGGCTGCGACCAATTTTCCAGTTTCCCAACGGCTTATCGCGGAACACCTGGCAGAAGATAGCGCACGCAAACGGCACTTGGACTTTTAGTCACCTTAGTAGATGTGCTCTGTCCGGATCGCTCCCGCATCACGCGCCATCCCGACGTCGAAATCGGAAAACGGCGTTCACGCCTACCACCCAAAATGCTGACGGGTTCGGGAGGACCGCCCAGGCGCACAATCCTATTAGCGGAAAAGCCGAAACGCTGTTTCAGTCGAGAATACGCCGGGTGTCCACGGCGCTCCGCACGTCGCCGAACGGATTACTATCGTCTCCCGGCGTTCAAGCAGCCTATGCCGACGCCGCCTTCCCCAGCACACGCATCGCGTACTCTGTGACGTTGGTAAGTTTGATCCCGAACGTATCGACCACCGGCGCTGGGTCCATCGCGTCGCCATGCGCGTATCCGAGCATCAACGCCGCGAAGCTCTTCTGCAATGGGTCCGTGGCTTCTTCGAACTGCGCTCGAAGCATCGATTCAGGGACGTGCTCGATCCGGAATGGCCTTCCGGCGATGGCTTCGAAGCGGGCCACCACGGCCAGGGGGCTAAGCGCTTCGGGTCCACCGAACTGGATCGTCTTGCGGTCGGCGGCTGGATGTCGAAGCGCGATCGCGCAAATCTCTGCGACGTCCCGGGAGGAAACCCAACTGACGGGGCTCGTTCCTGGTCCGTAGATGCGGGCCGTTGCGTTCGCGTAATCGAATCCCAGGGCAGGGCTCAGCCAGACTTCCATGAACCAGCTCGCCTGAATGATCGTGAAGTTCAGACCGCGAACGGCGGCCTCAACCTGCGTCTTCGCATCGCCCAGCGGGAAGGATAGACCCGGCGTCCTGCGAAACGAAACGAAGACAAACCGCCCCACGCTGGCCTCCTTCGCCGCGTTCACCAGGCTGAGTTGTCCCGCTGCATCAACGGACTGAAGTGAATCTCCAGACTGCCGGTTCAACGTCGAGGAAGCGGTGGAGATCACGGCGTCCACGCCCTTGCAAGCGTCGGCGATCGACTGAGGGTCCTTGAGGTCGCCAAAACATAGTTCGATACCCGACGACCGTAGGACCTCGATGGTCGCTTTCGAACTTGTCGTTCGAACGAGCGCCCTTACCGCCTCGCCTCGCTTCCTCAGCTTCTGACAGACCTCGGCTCCCACCAGGCCGGTGGCTCCAACAACCAATATCATCGGTGTCCTCCCAGTACCCATTCTTAATCTTTCGCAGACCATTCACCCGGATGGTGCTACGCGCCATCTGGACAGAATGTTCCAACAGAGGATCGTGTCCGGATAGCCGAACCAACAGCCCGGAATGCAGTATTATTCCGGAGTGATGATGACCTTTCCGCGGGCGTGCCCTGTTTCCATGTATCGGAACGCATCACGGGCCTCACTCAGCCGGTAACACTTGTCGATGACTGGCGTTACCTTTCCGGCCGCCATGAGATCCCGCACGGTGGTCAAATCCTGTTGGTTCACTCTGGCGATGAAAATGGCTATTTTCTGGCTCACAAACGCTGATCGTACAAGCGCGCCGATCAAACCAGCCAGAAGTCGCGACATCGGAACGTTGGCCGGCGCTCCGACCCCGACGAGGATTCCTTTGGGATTCAAGACGCGCCTCCATTCCGTAAAGGAATGGTTTCCAACGCAATCCAAAACGATGTCGTAACGTTGGCCGCTCTTGGTGAAATCCTGTTGCGTGTAATCAATGACCTGATCCGCGCCGATAGATCGGACCATGTCCACATTTCTCGTGCTGCATACGCCGGTGATAGTAGCGCCGAACGCCTTGGCGATCTGCACCGCGAACGTGCCCACGCCTCCCGCCGCACCGTTCACCAGAACTTTGTGCCCGGGCTGAATTCGTCCCTTGTCGCGAAGACCCTGCAATGCAGTCAGCGCCGCCACTGGCGCGGACGCGGCTTGCTCATATGTCAGGTTGTTCGGTTTGATGACCAACGCGGATTTCAAGCCGGTCGCGGACTTGGAGCTGGCATACTCGGCAAACGCTCCAGTACAGGTGCCGAACACCGGGTCGCCCGGTTTGAACTGTTCTACGTTTTTGCCAACCGCTTCAACCTCGCCGGCCACATCAACGCCGGGTCTTCTCATCTTGGGCTTGCCCAACCCGAGCAGAAGGCGGACGATGAATGGGCCGCCTTTCATCAATTTCCAGTCCAATGGATTGACCGAAGCGGCGCGAACTTTTATCAGGACCTCGTCGTCCGCCGGAGTAGGCTTTTCAATGTCCCGGCATTCCAGCACATCGGGTGAACCAAAGTTCTGATAAACAATGGCTTTCATAAGCTTCGCCTCAGGATTTGCGCCCAAGAGTGGACACTCGTCAGAGCCTGCTGAATTGTAGACCGTCGAATCGCTATGTGTTCCACAGTCCGGACAGCATCAACCCGGTGATGATTATGCGCCCGCCGCCACCCGTGCACAAGGAGCCCGTTCCGAAACTGCTCCGGGAAATATCGGCTCCAAGGAATCGCCGTTTGGCTTGCTTTTCTAGATCGAGGGCGGATCATGCGCCGACAGGGACTTGAGATGTTGAGGCTTCTGCCCTCTCAAGTTCTTGTTTGCCAACGACTGGACAGGATCAACATTGCTGGTGCGAAGGGCTGTTGTTATCGCCAACTTTCCAATGCGACACCAGGGACACCGCCCGCAGGCTCGGCTTCGGAGGTCACAAGGGCGTCTCGTTCCTAATCGAGCCAAGTGCCGGGGATCGAATGTCAAATCAGCGGAATGCGCGTTCCGTCAACTAGGCTCTGATCCGCCTTACCCTACTGATGGCCGCGTTTTTGGAACACCTCTTTCGCGACAGGGAGAGCCGTGAACGCATTTGGCCAGCCAGCATAGAACGCAAGATGAGTAATCACTTCTGCTGCCTGCTCCTGCGTGAGGCCGTTGTCCATAGCCCGGTTCAGATGATACGGAATCTGTGCAGCTTGGCCGTTGGCAATCAGGGCACTCACGGTGACCAAGCTTCGATCACGAGGAGCCAGATCGGGGCGAAGCCACAAATCCCGGAACAGGACATCCGTGGTGTACTGCACAATTCCAGGAGCAACGTTTCCGAACTGCTGCTCAACGCCCGCCGCGCGTTTCTGCTCAGCTTCCTGATCGAGCGGCAGCAAAGCAGGTGAAGCAGGAGGAAGCTGATCGGCTCCGATGCCTCGCGCGGCAAACACCGGCTTACCCACCTCCACCGCCGAAACAGCGTTGCCCCACCCCGTGTAGAAAGCCAAGTGCGTAATGATCTCTGAAATCTCCCGTGGCTTCACTCCGTTGTCGAGCGCGACCTCGAAATAGTGAGGCATTTCGACCGTCTGGTTACGTGCGATCAATGCAGCCAGCGTCACGATGCTGCGGTCTCGGAGGTTCAGTCCAGGTCGTTTCCAGAGTTCGGCGAGCGGGCCTTGCGCATACCGCGCCAGTGCCGGAGCTACCGCTCTGGTGTCATCTTGTAGTGGCATCGGTTTCGATTTCCTTCCTTTCATCGGACGCTCACTTTGAGCCCAGGCAAACACCGGCAGCAACACGAGCATTGCGACAGTTCTCATGTTGGAAGATCGCTCTCGTCATATCCCGGCTTTTTGTAGAGTTGGTCGATGTTGCCCTGGACCTCGGGTCTGTACACCTCGGCTGCCCAATCCTCAGGCTTCACTTCCTGCATCGCCACAGAAATCGATTTTTCGCTGTAGTTCAGAATTTCCATTACGTCTTTGGTAATCGCGTCGGCCAGACGCTGCTTCTGATTCTCGGACTTGCCTGGCCATAGCTTCACAACGATGTGTGGCATTAGTCGATCTCCTTTTTCGAGTTCGTGTCGCGCGGTGTAACCTTAACCGTTGCGGAGCGCGCCTGCGCGCCGATCATCGGGCTGAGGTACGGGCTGTCCTTGTACTTCACCCGGTACGCGTCGTCGATAGTCGCCTGGATGGCTCCGTCGACCGGTTCGAACGTCACTTCTTTGGTGATTCCGGCAGCCGTGATCCGGCCTGCCCTCTGATTCATGGCCGCCCGATACCAACGCGAGGTGCGGCCATTGTATGCACGCGCATAGAGGTGACCGTCGACCACTACCGACCAAATCCAGGTCGGCGTTCCATATGTCTTCCCGTCCTCGCGGAAGGGCGAGATGTGCAGGTCGTCGGTCTCGGCAATTCTGTGCAGTTCATCTTTTGCCCAGGTTTTCATCGGTTCGTCCTTTCGCGCCATCACGGCCGCAACAGCGCCTTGATGGCTCGACGCTCGTCCATCGCGCGGTACCCCTCTGCGACCTGTTCGAGCGGCAGAGTCAGGTCAAACACTTTGCCGGGATTGATTTTCTCGTTTAACACCAGGTCCATCAGATGCGGCAGATAGCGGCGCACCGGGGCGGGGCCGCCGTGCAGGTGGACGTGAGCGAAAAACAGCGCCTGTCCGTCCAGTTCGACTCCGTGCGGAACGCCAACGTACGACACGAATCCGCCAGGCCGGGTTACTTGAATCGCCTGCTGCATCGATTCCTTGGTTCCGACGCACTCCAGCACAGAATCGGCGCCAACGCCATTCGTCAGCTCCTTGATCCGCGCAATGCCTTCCTCACCGCGTTCGGACACAACGTCTGTCGCGCCAAACTCTCGCGCCAGCTTCTGTCGCGACTCGTGGCGGCTCATGGCGATGATTCGCCCGGCTCCCATCTGCCTGGCCGAGAGCACCGCGAGCAGACCCACCGCCCCGTCCCCAACTACCACCGCGGTCGATCCCGGTTTTACATTGGCGGCATCGGCTGCGAACCACCCTGTGCCGAGAACGTCGGAAGCTGCCAGTAGGCTCGGTATAAGATCGCGAGACGGCGCCTCGGGCGCCGGCACCAGGGTCCCATCGGCGAGAGGAACCCGCAGGAACGGCGCTTGCGCTCTCGTCACGAATTCTCGCTGGGCGCACGAGGACTGATAACCGTGTTGGCAGTGTGGGCAGGTGTTGTCGGAAGTCGCGAACGAACCCACAACGAACTGGCCCGGCTTCACGGATTTCACCGCACGGCCGACTTCTTCGACGAATCCGCAGTATTCGTGCCCCATTGGCGTCGGGCCGTTCGTTGCTTGTATGCCTCGATACGGCCAGAGATCCGATCCGCAAACGCATGTCGCCGCCATGCGGATCACGGCATCTGTCGGTTTTTCGATCCTGGGATCTTCCCGATCTTCGAACCGGATGTCACGGGGTCCGTACAAAACTGTTCCTCGCATAGTTCTCCTCTATCGGTTGCTTAACTTTTCCATTTGCTCCGGGTAACGAGCACCTTGCACTGGTATCCGTTCAGCGGCCTCTTCTATGTCTCTCAGTTCACTTGTTGTAAGCTTCACCGCCGCGGCTCCGATGTTCTCTTCCAGGCGATGCAGTTTGGTCGTGCCGGGAATAGGCACGATCCAAGGCTTCTGCGCCAACAACCACGCAAGCGCGATTTGGCCCGGGGTGGCGTTCTTTCGCTTCGCGATGCCCTCCAGCAGACCGACCAAGGCGAAGTTGGCCTTCCGGTTTTCCGCATTGAAGCGAGGCACGGAATTGCGGAAGTCGGAACTGTCAAAGGTCGTGTTTTGGTCGATCTTCCCCGTGAGGAAACCCTTCCCGAGCGGGCTGAATGGAACGAAGCCGATCCCCAGTTCTTCGAGGGTGGGCAGGACTTCCCGTTCCGGTTCGCGATACCACAGCGAATACTCGCTCTGCACGGCAGCCACCGGCTGAACAGCGTGTGCACGGCGAATCGTGGTTGCCGCTGCTTCGGACAGGCCGAAATGTTTGACCTTACCCACCTGGATCAGGTCCTTAACCGCGCCCGCCACGTCTTCAATCGGAACGTCGGGATCAACCCGGTGCTGGTAATACAAGTCGATGGTGTCAACCCGCAGTCGCTTGAGGGAGCCCTCGACAGCCTGCTTGATGTGCTCCGGTCGGGAATTCAGCCTGCTCCACCTGGTTTCGTCCTCGGACCCGGGCGCCCAACCGAACTTCGTTGCGATCACCACTCGGTTCCGGAAGGGAGCGAGGGCCTCGCCGACCAGTTCCTCGTTCGTGTATGGACCGTAAACTTCGGCCGTATCGAAAAACGTGACGCCCCGCTCCACGGCGGACCGCAGCAGCGAGATCATCGCGTGTCGGTCCGGAATCGGGCTGTAGGACCAACTCATCCCCATGCAACCGAGACCGAGAGCAGACACTTCAAGGGTGCTTTGCCCCAGCTTACGTTTTTGCATACTCAATATCGCTCCCAAGTAACACGCCAATGCTCATCGGCACGAGTAGATTTGATGATCAGTTGATTGCCCGAAAACTCATAGGAACGCGGTAGGTCCTTACCGACCAGGGTGCGGACCAGCGCTCCGTCGATATGGAACGTGAACGTGTGAGTGCGTTCGTCCACCTGGTATGTACCCCACGATGCTTCATAGCCGCCTTGCGAGTACTGCTCGGGCCCGGCGGCCTTGGCAGCCTGCGGATGCCGGTCCATCACCTGGACGGATGCGTGCCCGTCACGGGTGAAAACAAACAGTCCGCTGCAATCGACGTCGTGAATCTTGCCGTCGGCTCCGGGCTGTTCGAGCCGCGCCAGGCGCCACGCTCCAGCAAAACGATCTCGGGCGTCACTACGGTCCTGGCCTGCGCCGGCCGCCGCCAGCAACAGTGCGGCCAGGAGTGCCATTGCGTTTCTCATCAGGTTCAAACCCCAATTTCAAATTAGCCGGAGCTCGTCCCTCAGCGCTTTCCCGATCCTGCCGATTCTTTGCCTGATCCTGTTTATCGTGTGGCTTTTGTGCACCTGATCGCCGTCGCCGCGGTACGCTGAAGACAAGCTGGCACGAATGGCAAAACCAAAACAACAAGAACCAGACCGAAATCCGGCATTGATCGAGCTCAGAAGAGTGCTGGCCGACAGGATTGCCGGGCACGCAGTATCGGCGGGAGAACATTCCACATCGGTACCCGGACTAACGCTATACCGCCGGATCTCCCCGAGCCCTTGCCATCGAGGCAGCTACGAACCAAGTCTCAACGTGTTCGCCCAAGGTCGCAAGCGGATCAATTTGGGAGGTACCGAATATCTCTGCGACGGATCGTCGTTTCTGGTTTCATCGATCGACATTCCTGTTCAAAGCCAGATCGTCGAGGCATCCGAAGACGTGCCGCTTCTTTCGATGCTTCTCCGGTTGGACATGCCGATGGTAGGCGAGGTGCTGAGCCGGGAGGACCTGCCGGAGCCCCAAGGATCTTCGCATCGTCACGGGCTGGCAGTTGGTGCTACGACGACTGGACTGCTAGGTGCCTGCATCAGACTCATCGAGATCCTCGATACGCCCGAGGACATCCCGTTTTTGAGCCCACTGATTCAGCGCGAAATCATCTATCGCGTGCTCAGAACTGAGCAAGGCCAGCGGCTCCGTGCGATAGCGACGAGAGGCGATCTAAGCCATAGAACCGCGAAAGCAATTGCCTGGCTCAAGGCCAACTACACCAAGCCGCTACGCATGGAGGAACTGGCCGAAGTCTCACGAATGGGTGTTTCGACACTGCACCATCAGTTTCGGGCGCTAACCGCCATGAGCCCGCTCCAATACCAGAAGCAACTCAGGCTTCAGGCAGCACGGCAACGGATGCTGACGGAAGGAATCGATGCGACCAGAGCCGCATACGACGTCGGCTATGAGAGTGTAAGCCAGTTCAGCCGCGAATACAGCCGCTTCTTCGGCCAGCCTCCCATGCGCGATATCAAGGCGCTGCGAGACAGCAGCCTTGCGGCGACCACCGCCGCCTAGATGCGCGGTGCGCTCAGCCTTGCTTGTGGTCGGATCGGCAACGCGGAAGCAACCCACATGCGCATTTCTCATTACTAATCCCGGCGATTCGTACGATTGCCCGACAGATCAGCAATCTAAATCCCGGTTCGACCGTTGTCGTTCCGCTCGAATGTCCAACCTCTTTATGTGTTAGCTGTCGCTCGGAATGCAGGGTGGCGAGAACGACTTCGACTTCACCCACGCCTCAAGGAACTCGTCGCGCTCAGGCGAAAGGAGCGCGCCGAGCATCCCTGGCCTATCCACGATATGCCGGGTGACCGTGCGCACAATGGCCTCAGTGTCCGCCATCCTCTCCTCCAGTTCCGGCCCTTCGTCCCATCTGCCGTGGATAATCTTGGATCTGGTGTCATAACAGGCATCGACCTTATCGAATAGGTCCTGTTGGTCCTTCGGGTTGTCGGCCAGGAAATAGGAAATCCTTTCGCAAAGGCGCTCAGTTACTTTCCACGTCTTTGTTTCAGATGTGAACAGCGACTCCAAGCCCTGCCAAAACGGAGGGTAGCGGTAGTCTGGGTAGTAAGAAAGCAGCGCGGCCGATAACGCGCGTAGCGCGGCCCAAACCACGTTTTTGCGCGGCACGACTTCCAGCTTTTCGTATAGTTTGGCGGCCCTCAAAATGTGCTTCGCTGCAACAGGATTCTGCTGGTCGCGAGGGTGGCAATAGAACGGCCCCTCGCGCTCGGTATGGATGATGATGGGCGGATCAACAGCTCGGCCCTCAAGGCGCGTTAGCGCATGGAAGCCGACTGTGAAGCAGACTTGTGACGGCTGAACAAGCCAGATCGCCAAATTCGCAAGAATGGCGGACTGAAACCGAAGCTTCTGGATAGAACGTGCCTTCGCGCCCTTCCATTCGGGATCTGGAAAGCCGAGCGAATCCGCGTCGTACTCCGACACCAGCGCGTGCCTCGCCGCGAGCGTCAGGTCATGATCGGTACGTCCGATATCTGTGAGAATCTGTTTATCCCCCTTCAACCATTCCGGGACGTCCTGGAGAACGAATTCGGAGCCGAAAGGCAGACGGCGGCCGGCGCCCAAGTCGAGATTGTGCACCGGCACGACGGTGAAGGACACAAAGCAAGTTTAATCGATTATCCAAAATGATCGCGTGCCATGGCAGTACGCAGGCAACGACACGATGGGAGTTGTCAGACGCCTGGCTTGCGTCTGGCAAGGGGACCCGGGCGCAAGGCGGTCGGGCGGCATGATGATAGACATCAGCAACGCACGTCACCGGCGAATGTAAGCGAACCCATCGTCGGCCAGCAGGGGCTGAAATGCCCAAGCCACTACTGACCGGTCGGGGCGCTGGTCCAGTACAATAACTACCCGACGTAGCGCTTCACCGGGCTGGGCGAGCCAGTTCAGTATTACTTCTCCCTTGGTCGGCATTGAAGCGGACGGCCGGACCCATAGGCCAGCCGGCTGCACGCGGTCGCGAGTGCCGAAAGCGTCCACCATGGATCCCGCGGCAAGATCGGCTATTGCGACGACGTCCTCTATCATCCTGTTATTGAAATCTGCTTCGGTCGTGAGAAACACCAACTGTCCCGTATTCGTGGGCGCATATGTGGAGATGCAGTGTTGGATGACGTGTCCTGCGTGGTTGTGCTTGGTCGGATTTGCTGCGATTTCGTCCTGGTCCACAACCCACAGCACGTCTTGATTAGGTTCCGATAAGCCAGAAACGAGCAGGGAACCGAGTGTCGCGACGAGGAGCAAGCGTTGAAAGGAGTGCCTCTTCCAGTTCCGCACAGCCACTACCAGTTCCGGAAATAGACGTTCCGTTCCCGGATCATCGAATAGACTCGCGATTTTCTTGGCCACCACAAAGATGAACAGGCTTCCGGGGTAGAGGTCCGCGGCCTGCAAAAATGGCAGCAATGCCCTCCGCCTGCGCCTGTCATTCAGTGCCTTGTAGGCCATCCTTCTACCATCCGGCAAGAACCTCTTGCGGATCAGAGAGCGCTCTTCCATCCATTGGCCGCATCCGGCAATCGCTCCGACCAGAAACGCGAATGCCTCGAAATCCGCGCTTGCATGAGACCCTAAAAAATCACAGGCGATCAGCAACTCTCCGGAGTTCCTGACATTCGTAAAGGGTCTTCCGTCACGCCACTCTATTAAAGAGATTGCCTCGCTGATTCTGTCCGCCAATCCGAATTGAGGGCGTGCGAGACGCTGCCAGGTTCCCACAATACCCAATTCTCGCAGGTGGCCCAGGAAACAGCACCGCCCTTTTGGCGACCAGACCATCAGCCTCCATCGATTCAGTAGACACTTCGGCAGCCCACCCTGCAAAGACGCAGCCGTCCAGGAGCCTGAGCGCTCAGCACGAACCGTCATTCCGCGTCTCCTCGAAACGGACTTGTGGCGGCGACGACGACATTCCCTAACATAGATGTTTTATATAATGCTGAGGTGGCACTTCGTGCGCTCCATGCTGAGGATGATGGCCTGATCTGCCCGGATGTGGGCGGCTGGGCGGAAACCAAATATCGCCTCCTAGCACTGTATGACGCACTGTTCTCGACCGGCATGAAGAACAAATGGGACCAGCGAGTCTATATCGACCTGTACGCCGGTGCTGGGTATAGCCGGATTCAGGGAACGAAAACGGTTCTCATGGGGTCACCGATCATCGCGCTCACGGTGCCCGATCCATTCGACAAATACATTTTCTGCGAGGAAAGCCCGGAACTCATGGCGCGGGCTGAAGGCTAGAGTGGAGCGGATCGCGCCAGCAGCGAGCGTTACCTTCGTCCCCGGAAGTTGCGATTCTGAGATCGACAGGATCTGCGCCGAGATTCCGAAGGGCTCGTCAAGCAACAAGACCTTGAGCCTGTGTCTAGTGGACCCGTTCGATTTCGGCATAAAGTTCGAGACACTGCGGCGGCTTTCGGCCGTATTCATCGACTTCGTAGTGCTGCTGGCGATCGGCATGGATGCCAACCGGAACTACGACCATTACGTCGACGGGCACTCCACCAAGATTGACGAAGCCCTCGGCAACGCGCAGTGGCGCGAACGGTGGAAGGCGGTAGGCGTCCGAAGAAGCGATTTCAGGCAGTTTCTGGCCACCGAATTCTCCATGAGCATGGCCTCGCTCGCGCTACCTCCAGAAACCGCTGGACCGCATGAAACTAGTCCGATCCGTCGATAAGAATTTGCCGCTGTATTACCTTGCGCTATTCTCACGTAACGAAATGGCGTTTAAGTTCTGGGACGACGTGCTCAAGTACAGTACGGACCAGACAAACTTCTGGGACTAAGCTTATGTCGCTGTTCTCAAAAATCGAGTGGACCGATGCGACATGGAACCCTGTGCGTGGTTGCACCAAGATCAGCCCCTGGCTGCAAACATTGCTACGCAGAGCGGTTTGCGGAGCGCTTTAGAGGGGTGAAGGGGCATCCGTTCGAGCAAGGCTTCGATCTCAGGCTCGTACCGCATAAGCTGGGCGAACCTCTTCGATGGAGCGAGCCGAGGATGATTTTCGTGAACTCGATGAGCGATCTTTTCCACGAGGAGGTCCCGGACTCCTACATCGATCAGGTGGCCGCCACGATGCGCCTTGCGCGATGGCACACCTACCAGGTCCTAACGAAGCGCTCTGGGCGTCTTAGGGAACTGCTGACCGGTCGCCTAAGGGACGCGGCGGCCGAGGCTCATATTTGGTGGGGTGTATCAGTGGAAGACCGTCAATATGGACTGCCTCGAATCGCCGACCTGCAAGCTGCGCCTGTAGCAATGCGGTTCCTTTCAGTTGAGCCGCTGCTGGAGGATATCGGCAGACTGCCGCTGGCGGGAATCTCGTGGGTAATAGTCGGCGGTGAAAGTGGCCCTGGTGCGCGCCCGATGAAAGAGGAGTGGGTTCTTTCGATTCGCGAACAATGTGAGGCAGCAAAAGTCCCGTTTTTCTTTAAGCAGTGGGGCGGCGTGCGCAAGAAAGCAGCGGGAAGAGTGCTCCGCGGCCGAACCTACGACGGTCTCCCCAATCGTGTGCAAAACCCCGGCCTGCCGGCTGCGGTGCGCCTACAGCGCGCACTGGAAATCGAGAGGGTAGCGCTGGTGCAGATAGGAATGTAGCCGAGCGCGGCGATCAGTAAAACGCATTCTGAAACCGGCCGGGGAACGGCGTTCGGATAAATCTCGACGATCGATCCCCATAAGTCTAAAATAACCGGCCCAAATCTGCTTGCACCAAGTTCAGCGTAAGCGATTTAGAATCAAGCAGTTTGGCCGGTTATTTTCGATTTATCTGGTCCAATCTCTGCACGCGCCACATTCCGAAGAAGTTAACGCCGCGCGGGCACGAGCATTGGCCAGATAAGTCGGTCAGGGTCCCGCGGTGCAACTTGGCCGTCTCCGGCCCTTCCGCCGACGGGAACGGCGCAATCCCCGGAAGTGCGGATATTGGACACCATCCCCCAGACCAGCCGTCCATGGGAATTCCGCAAGCATGAGGGTCACCCTGGCGCACCCGATCAGTTACTTGAACAGCATTGGGGCTAAAGGCTGGCGACCGCCGGAATGGCTCCGGCTATAGGGCAAACCAGCTCCTCCACGTGTCCCAAGGCCTCCGCCATACTGGTGGAAAGCCTGTCCGGCGGAGTCCTCTCGAAACGCACCTTAGCCTTCTCCGCATCGCCGCTGAATCCCCAGACGCATACCACCACTTTGAGCTTCGGGAAACGCTCCCGAATTTGCTTGCACAAGGCCCGCGCCGGAGCGAATGCGTAAGGAGGCAGGGCCGAGATGCACACGACATCGCCCCGTCCGGCTTCAATCATGGCCAGCAGGTCCGAAGGCGAAGGCCCGGCAATGGAAAACGCCATGGTCGTAAATCCCTTTTGCTCCAGCAATTGAGCCAGCATCGAGGCCGTGATCTCATCGGCTCGATCATAGGCCGGAACGCACAGTATCCTGCGGCCGGAATGCGCCTCGCCGTCGGGTATCGGCTCGGCATCCGCTAGTGGATACTCGGAAAACTCCGCAATCATTTCGTTGATACTGAGAAACAGAAACTCTTCCTTCACCACGTCGATTGCCCCTTTGTGCCGGTCCTGTTCGGCCATGTTCAGAGCCGGTACCAGCACCGAGTCATACAACTCCACCAGCGGCTTTCCTTTGAGAAATTCACTGATAATCGTATGCGCTTCCAGTTGATCCATAGCCAGCAGCCGCTGGTAAATCTGCGCTTCCGCCGCGAGAACCGGCTCGTCTCCCAGTAGGATGTGTAGAAAAGAGAGGTGAGGGACGTGGCGCCCCAGAACTACCAGGCACACCGTAAGCGGCGTCGACAGGATCAAACCCGCCGGACCCCACAGTACGGCCCAGAAGACCGCCGTCACCAGCAGCGCCAGCGAAGAAATCCCCACGCGCGCTCCGTAAAGCCAGGGTTCCACAAAATTGCTGATGATCAGTTCGAGGAGTACTACCAGCGCCAGCACAAGAAGGGGCCTCTGCCATCCATCGAACACCGCCAGGGAGAGCGCGATGGGCAGCGTCGCTGCCACAGTCGTTCCCACGTACGGCACCAGCCGCAGGAGGCCGGCGAGTACGCCCCACAACATTGGATTGGGCACGCCGATGCAGTAAAGACCAAAGCCGAACAGAATTCCAAAGCTGGCGTTGACCAGGAACTGCATGAGCAGGAACCGGCTGACGCGGCCCGATGCATCGTCGAGCGCTTGCGTCATCATGTTTAGCTGGCCGAGTCCCGCCAGCCGCAGAAGTCGATTTCGGAGGTCTTCGCGCTTCAACAGCATGAAGACCGCAAAAATCACGACCATTCCCGTCCGCCCCAAAGGCGCAAGCAGCGTTGGGCCCAAATCACGAAGTTCCTTCCACCCGCTGGTCGGGACTTCCACCACTTGTACGGGCACGGGAGGCGCCGGGACGGGCGGCGCGGCCGGCAGCTTTCGAATCTGACGCTTTGCGGCGGAAGGGGCCGCGGGAGTCTCCGGGCTGCTTAATTCCCGGAAGACCTCCTGTACGCTCTCCACGGCATGGCCCAATTGGCCGGTCACCGGAAGGTGAAACGCTTGAATCTTGGCTTGAATGTTCTGGCGGTAGAGAGGCAGTTGATTGGCCACCTCCACCAACTGGCCGGCGATGATCCAGCCAATCCCCGTGGCCACCGCGATCGAAAACACGAGCGTCGCCAGGACCGACGCGATTCGGCCGGCACGCAGGCGCTGGAGGAACGCCACCACCGGAGTCAAAAGAAACGTCAGGATGAGGGCAAAGGCGAAGGGGATCAGGATTTCGCGTGCAAAATACAGTGCCGCGATCGCTCCGAACAGGACCGCGATCCTCGCATCGCCCTTGAGTTTGGGTCGTGGCGGCGACCCTGCTGGTTGCGGCGCGCTTTTCATGGGTGTATTGAGAAGGATCTTTTCCGTGCGTCGCCTGCTCGCCTTTCAGAATCGCCGCGCGATCATGGGCGGCACGGGCACGGCTCCGTAGATCATCCGCCGTCTATCGCGCCCACAGCGATTCCAATCTAGCCTCAGACGTGGAGACCGCCCGGCATGTAGATCACGAATAACACGATCAGGATGGTGCCCAGCCCTATGCCGGCGCCGCCACCGTAACCCCAACGGCTATGGCCGTAGTATCCGCCCCCTGCGCCTAACAGCAACAGGATGAGCAAAATCATGAGTAGCATATTCAGTCTCTCTCTTTATTCCTCGAACACCTTCTTAATCTGGCCCACTTTGCTTTGGAGCTTACCGGCGAGGTTCTCGACCTGACCCTTCGACTCCAGATCCGGGTCGCCTGCCACTCTTCCGGCTGTCTCCTTGATCTTTCCCTTGACCTCATGAAGCTTGCCTTCGATTTGATCGTTCGTGCTCGAGTTCATTTGTTGTTTCTCCGTCTTACCCTTTCCCTGGAATCCATGACGTGCGGCATCTTGGGCGCGAGCGCCCTGCCGCGCGGTTAGCGCTCTGAAGAGGTCGCCTTCTGATTCTTGACCTGCAATTCGTTTACTACCTGCTGCACGTTTGGTACGCCGGCCGCGATCCTTTCGGCATCCTGCCGCCTGGCCTGAGAGTCCACCTCGCCCGTCAGCGTGACCACGTGGTTCTTGACGGAGAACTTTACGCTGTCGTGCAGCTTGCCCAGAATGAGCACGGCGTCCAGGTTCTGCTCGATGCCCTTGTCCAGGTCCGCATTCACGGTTTTCGCATCACCTTCCGAACCCGGCGGAAGCACCGCGATCTGGTCGGCGACAACC
>CAVTTC010000004.1:0-1089749 GCA_963737465.1 uncultured Acidobacteriota bacterium | reverse complement strand
CGCGTTGAACTTATTGGTTTCCTCGGCCGAGAGCCCGAAACGAAATCTACCCCGAACGGTAAGGCCGCCACGTCGCTTTCCCTCGCCACCAAGACCTCTTGGATGAAGGGGACCGAGCGCCAGGAGCGGACCGAATGGCACCGCATCCAAGTTATATGGAATTGACCGGGTTTCTGAAATTGTTTTTCTCTTTGAAGCCAGTTGCCCCAGTTCTTCTGCCCGGTGGCGACCCCTCGAAGGCCGTCCGCTCGCTGCGATCGATTGTCGCTCTCGGAACGGTCGCTAATCGAGACCTCTACGAGGACTTCCAGGCCGAAGCTCGAAAACGGCTGGCTGCCCGCGACCCGAACGATTGGCCGATTCTCGCCGCCGCCTTGGCCCTTGATTGTCCGATCTGGACAGAAGACACCGACTTCTTTGGATGCGGCGTGGCGACCTGGACGTCCGCGAGCATCGATAGCTTCCTCACGAACTAGCGACCCGCATCCGTTTTTCGGCGTACCCCTCGTTTTGCCGCAAGTGCTGTTGCGAGGCAACCCACCGTCGATGCCAGCGGTCGATGCTTGCCGGAGTGGACAACTGCGATTCTCGGCATCGGAGTCGGAAGCCGTCTATTGCATTGGTGCGGATCTTTCGTCGAGGGGCAGATCGCGTGATCGACGACGATTGCCCATCGCGGCTCTCATTCGCCCCGCTTCTTTTCGGGCTGCGCTGCGCTTGACGGCCGGGGCCTAGCCGCGCCGTGCGCTCCCTCCGTTCTGCTTTGTCGGCACCCCCAACCTCGATTCCGCCCCTTCCGGGTCTGCTCGCCGACTCGCCGGAATCTGGGCGGTCCCCCCAACAAAGCGCTCCCGTCGCTTCGGAGCGGCTTCGCTTGCGTTGGTCGCCCCGAAAGAAACGGGAGCAAAAGGAGAACCGAAAATGTATAGCAATCGCGTAATGATCACTGGCTTTGTCGGCCACGACGCCGAAACCCACACCACTCGTAATGACAGCACCTTCACGACTCTCTCCGTCGCCACCAAGCGCAGTTGGAAGAACCGGGAGACCGGCGCTTACGATTCGCAGACCACCTGGCACAAATGCGTCGTCTTCGGGCCTCAAGCGGCGTTTGCGGCAACGTTGTCAAAGGGCGCTCACGTGCAAATCGACGGCGAACTCCGCACCCGTGAATATACCGATCGACCGCGGGCGCGAAGAAGTCGATCACGGAAATCCGCGTACTCCGGATCACCAAACTCGACCGTGCCGCGAAATCCGAACGCGAAGGGGCCGCCGCGTAAGCGGCCTCTCCTTTCATGGGGAAAGGCCAATCGCGCCTTCGATGACGCTCCGCAGTTCGGCCGGCAACAGTTCATCCGGTTGACGTCCTTGCGGTACGCGACCGCGATAGAGCTTCATGGTTTCAGACAGAGTGGCCGTGATCTTCGCTGTCGCACGTTCGCCGGCTTCGTCGCCGTCCAGCAGGAGAACGGCTTCAGCAAAACGGCGAGTCAGCAAGTCAGCTTGTTGCCCTGATAGGCTGCACCCCATCAGTGCGACCACATTCGGAAATCCGGCCTGATGAACCTTGACGCAATCGAAGAACCCTTCGACGACGAGAACGCGGCGACACGGTCCACGCGCAGCGCGATGGAGGTTGAACAGTTCGCCGCTTTTTCGAAAAGCGGGAGGAAGCCTATATTTCGGTTGTTCTCCATTGATCGACCTGCCCGCATAGGCGATCAGTTGGCCCGCCGGATTGTGAATCGGGACCACGACTCTACCCGACAAATAGCCAGGCCCGGAATAGTAGCCGATCCCAAATAATCCCGCCGTTGCGAGTGAGATTCCACGAGCGGCGATGTATTCGTGGGAAGGGTCGACCCCGAAAAGACGGAACCCGAGTGCGCGATTCCCCGCCGGGAGGGTCGGCCTGATGACCCGATCCTCTACGCTGCGGGATGGTACGGCTCCTTCAAAATGTCCTTTGAGAAGCAAGGCTGCGTCGCGGATTGTGCACCCTTCCATCACGGCCACGAAGTCCAATATGTTTCCGCCGATGGTGCCGCCGCGCTTTGCGATGCACGATTGCGAGTGGCACGCCCAGACGTTCCTGGCCGTGTTGATCGAAAAACTCAGCGTGGAGTCCTTGGAATTGTGCGTCGGCAACGGGCAGCGCCCGCGCAAACAACCGGGCCCGGACGTTTGGAGCTTGACACCGTAACGCCGAATTACGTTCGCAAGCTGGATCTGCGCTTTCACTTGTCGGAAATTTACCCAGCTACTCATCGCCAGCTTCCTTCGAGGGGTCTGAATGCTCGGATCTGGCCTGCAGTTCTCGTGGGGTCGGCCCTTCCGGCGTAGGCACGTCCGCCAATTTCTGTAACAACGCGTCGAGGGCGCCAACGCCGTCATCGACAGCGGAGACCTCCCCCTCCAACAAAGGAATCTCCTGCCGCATCCGCAGCAGATTCGATTTACCTTCCAGAAGCAGTGCTGCCGTCGAACTCTTCGGCATATAGAAGGAGCACTTGGCACACGCCATTCGGTGCGGGCACTGATCGAAGAAGTCGTAGGTGCAGTAGCCATGGCCCAGGTCGTAATACCTCCAAGCGTTGCCATCCGGCAGTTGCTTACGAACAGCGTCCTGATCGATGAGCACGTTGATCGACCGAAGGTTGCGCTCGAAGTAGCCCGCATCGTTGTAGGCCTTCGACAATCTGGTGGGCGTGATCTTGGCGTAATATTGCGTCGAGTGTGGTGAGCGATGTCCCAGCCATTCCTGCAATTCGAACAGCGAAAGCGGTTGTTTCGAGTTGTAAAGCTGGGACGCAATCGTGGATCGCCCCCGGTGGCTTGTGATCCTGCCGCGGGCGTCCTCCCTGGGAACGCCGGCCTTTTTGCAAAGCAACGGAATCAACATCCGGTTTAAATACCGGTCTCCGAGTGGGCGTGCTCGGTAGGCGAATATAAAGTGCACCAGATCTCCGGTCTTTCGGTCCGGGGAGGCGGGCTGACGCGGCCGGACTGTCTCCCACCCTTCGATGGCTTCTCCCACGATCGGATCGACGGGCTTGACGAAAGCTGTGCTCGTTTTGTTTACGGGCACATCCAAGAGACAGACACGCGCCGACGAGCCGTCTTCCGCGTCTTTCCAGCGAATAGCGCCGACGCGCAGCCGCGCAATCTCGTCGGAACGAAGACCGGCGAACAACCATACCATCGCCAATGCTCGAATCATCTCCACTGGGTAATAGAGCGTGCTTCCGCCCGGCAGATCCGCCTCGGTCAGGTTGAGGCCCGCCCAGACGAGTTTGGCCCACACGTCGTCTGAGATCACCCGGGGATTCGGGCCGATCAGACGCTTCACGCTGGCCGGGGCACGGAGGCAACGCCTTGGATCAAAGCGGCGGGCAAACCATTCCCACTCTTGGCAGTCGCGGAAAAACGTACGCAACATACCGATGTGCCCAACCATGGCTGCGGCCGACAGCGGCTTCCCGTGTTCCGCGATCCCGCGCACCTGGTTATGCCACTCGCCAACACGCATCCGACACACGGCGGCGACCCACTGCGCGGCGGTCTCTCGCGTCCACAGTTCGGGGGAGGCGACTTCTGAATGAAGCGCCGTCACCCAGCGGCCGGCTTTCAGCAGCATGTAACGGATTTCCAGACGCGTGTCTGGTGCGAGCGTGGACGTGGCGAACCATCGATCGGTATACCTCGCCCACCGCTTATCCACGTTGGCCGCCAAATCAGGGGACTGACCGCCACGAGGGTAACTCCACCCATGCTGCAAGGGGGCGTCGATGAAGCCGAGGTGATGAAGACCCTGCGAAAGACGCTGTATCGCGTAGCGCCTTTGAACGGGACAGCACTTTCCGAAGAGATCGGCCAGAACCTCCCTCGATATGTCCTGCGGCAGCGGACTGCCGCTAAGCAGCATAGCCTCACAGAGAACACTTTCATCGTGGGTCTTGTGACTTATTCCGTAACCCCAGCTTTTCAGGGTGTCGCCGACGTGCTTCACGCCCGAATCCACGACCTTCTTCCCGAACACCTTTTCGGCAAGCAGGACGCGCTCGAATACGCCGCACCTCTGTAACTCGACAGGCCGCTTAAGCAGGAGCAAGACGGCCATAAACGATACCCGTGCACTCCCGTCGACTTTGTAGCGGTCCACGAATGCGCCCCGACTGCTGCAACAGATCGCCATCCAGATTCGAGGTGACCAAGTCCAGAAAGAGGAGCGCCGTCGGAGCATCTCGGTGAAGAATATCCGCAGGATCGAACTGCGTTCCCTGGTCGATTGAAAGAGTTCCTCGGCATCGAGTATCGGCCGCACGATCCACTTCAGCCGCGGAATCCACAGAGTGCGGTGATACTCTCCGCGCCACTCGTGCTTGATTAGAATCCTGATCTCGTCCAGTTCCGCAGCTGAGAGCGAGCGCGCCTGGTCGTAGGCGCAAAGGTCCAGTGGCCACTTCCATTCCTTGCGCGCGTCCTGGATCGGTGCCGTCGCGATCATCGGAGTCCCTCGGCCAGCGAACTGATCCGGAGTTCGTGAAATTTTATCGATGCCTGTTCCAGGCGCTTGGCCAACTCACCGCCATTCAAATGGATGTAGATCATCGTAGTTTCTACGTTGCGATGACCCGCAAAAGTCGCGATCTCGTGTACGTCCCACCCGGCCCGCGCCAGATCGGTCAGCCGGAGATGGCGAAAGGTGTGTGTTGAGAAGCGGGGTAATCGGGCACTCATAGCGAAAGCCTTGACCGTCTTCGACCATGTCCAGATCGACAAAGGCTGGCCGTGGTTTCGGTTCGATGTGGACAAGAACAGCGGTCCTCGGCTGCTACCAATCCGGCGCCGGTCATTCAGGTACTCCTGATAAAGGCGTCCAGTCAGCGTTGAAAACGGAATGATCCGCTCCTTGTGATTCTTAGTCGTCTCTGCCCGAACCCGCAGTATCCGGTGAGCGGGGTCGATGTCGGTGGTTGTGAGGACGCACAGTTCCTCACGCCGCAGCGCCGCGTCATAGGCCAGAGCCACCATGAAACGGTCTCTCGCCGTTCCGGCGCGCACGGACTGGACGAGCGCCAGCCACTCGTCATCGGACGGAATCCACGGAAGCTTCCGGACTCGCGGCACTAATCCGCGGTCTCGTTGCCCACCGAAAATGTGGCCCGGTGTATAACGCCCGCGCCCGACCGGGTTCGCGCCGCACTGCTGTTCTTCCATCAGGAAGTCGTAGAACAGGCGCACCGCCGTGAGCCGTTGCTGAACCGATGCGTTCGACAAACCCAGCGGCGCGTCGATATCGATCACTGTCGCGTTCGGTTTGTTCTTTGTCAGCAGCGACCGGACGTACGCGGCCACGTGGTCCCGCCGCGCCTCGGCGACAGGAACGCCAAGCCCTTTGGTGAACGAAAGATACTCTTCTACGGCCCTGCGATATGCTTCGACGGTGTTTCGCGCATGCCCGAGATCGGCGACCGACTGGAGCCATCGTCGAGCGTAGTCGTTGTTCGCGATAAGCGGGCAGCGTGCCCACAGAATTACGTGCATAGTGGTCTCCTCCACCTCGGCAAAACTGGCTTCAAAAGAAACATGCCAGCAGTTTGCACTACGGCAAGGTGGATTCGTCTATTCCACGTAACTTATGTGTGGGGCAAGCTGGGCGAGTACGCGGCCGGCTTCACCAAGGGCGCTCACATCCGCGTCGAAGGCGAATTGCGGTCCCGCGAGTACGAGGCCGACGGCGGCGTGAAAGTCCGCACCTACGAGATCGTCGCGAACTCGATCATCAACCTCCGCGCCGGCCAGCGCAACAACGCACCGGAGACAGAGACCGAGCAAGCTCCCGCTGGCACCGATCCCGATCCGTTCTAAACAGGAGCAAGCTAGAGGGCGGCGCACCGCCGCCCTTTCTTTGCCCGTCTCCATCTTCCTGATGCAGCTCCTACGTTCCGACGCGGGCAGCCAAAACACCGGTGGTGTACCGCCGGACTAGCAGGGAAGCATCCGTTGGCCGTGCCGAATTGGAAGCATCCACTGGCCGCGGCCAACGGATGGTTCAAGTCACAACATGAACCTACTAGTTATTTGGAATTGAAGCAAGAGGTGCGGCGCGCATTTTCTGCGAAATCAGGGTTGTGTTATGCACCGGTTTTCGCAACGGCGGGTGCTGAGTCCGGTGCCGCCGGCAGGCGGCACGCCGAAGGCGAGGACGGAGCGCCCGCCGTTTGCGAAAACCAGGCGCGCCGCCCCCTACTTCGCTTTTTTCGGGGCTGCCACGATCTGTGCGGTTGCCGCGAGCTCCCGGGACGTAGAGCCCGCGGGAGTTGGAACGTCGCTAGGCGGGCGAGTAGATCGTCGTACGCGGCAACACCCTGCTCGACCGCGGCGATCTCCGGCTGCGATAACGGTATATCCTGCCGCAGTCGTAGCAGATTACCCTTCGCTTCCACGACCTGTGCTTGTGATGACTCCTTGATTACGTAAAACGAGCACCGCGCACACGCCATGCGGTGAGGACACTGATCGAAGAAATCATAGGTGCAGAACCCATGCCCCAGGTCGAAGTACTTCCATGGCTCCCCATTTCCGGCGCCCTTCCGAACGACATCCTGGTCGATAAGAACGTCGATTGCCCGTACATTGCGCTCGAAGTAGCCGGCCTTCTCGTACGATCGGGTCAGCTTGGTCGGGTTGATCTTCGCATAGTGCTGCGTCGAGGCCGGATTTTTATGGCCCAACCAGGCCTGCACCTCGAACAGCGACATCGGTTCGCGAGCGTTGAATAACTGTGTTGCGATGGTGCAACGGGCTCGGTGGCTTGTAATTCGCCCGCGTACGTCCTTATCGGGAATCCCTGCCTTGTTGCATAGCGCTGGAATCAGGACACCGTTCATGTAGTTGTAGCCCGGCTGTCGCGAACGCAGCGAGAATAAGAAATTCACTCGCTCGCCCGTCTTCGGATCGGTCAGCAACGATTGGCTTGGCCTCTCCTTCTCCCATGCCTCGATCATCTCGCCGACGATCCTGTCGACCGGTTTTGAGAAGTCGACCGTTTTTGAGAAGGCAGTGCTTGTCTTGTTCACCGGCACGGAGAGTATACACGCCTGTTCGTCCGGCCCGTTCTCCTGCCAACGAACACATCCCACCCTGAGCCGCCGAATCTCATCCCATCGAAGTCCGGCAAACAGCCACACGGCCGACATCGCGCGGACAAACGGCACCGGGTAATAGTCGAAGAGGCCACCACCCTGTTTCGAAAGGTCGTCGCCGGTGATGTTCAGCCCGGCCCAGATCAGCTTCGCCCATACATCGTCCGGCAGTATTCGAGGATCCCGGCCCACCAGCGCCCGCAGTGAACCCGGTGCACGAAAGACGGTACCCGGACTGGATGGCGTACTTCCGCCGCACGCTCGCCCCGACCGCGCCGATGGACGATTACGAGCGCCACATGAAGTACGGGCCTACACGGGAATATTGGAACGATTTCGTCTTCGAGGCATACGTGAATCACCAGTCAGACGCGATCTTCCTCGCCGGCCTGCCCGACGTTCCCGAGAGCCGGCTCCACTCCGAGATTTCTGAGAGGAATGGCTGGAAGGCCCCTGGCTTCATCATCGAGCGTTAACGCGGAAGGGAACTGCTTTTCAGAACAGCGAAACCTGTTCGGGTACGACCACGGCGCCGTCCTGGCGGCGGCTTGGAACGGATGGTGGGCGCACGCCGAACGTCGGCGCTCCGGCCCGGTTGGGTGGTGGGAGGATTGCCGGCGGTTCCGGTGGCGGCGCGGGCCCAGCGCCATCGCTGGTCTCCGCGGGCGCAACGAGATCCGGGGCCGCGAGGCTTCCTGGCTGCGCCCGTAGCTCACGCCAGAGGGTCTCGGCCGATTCGCCGATTCTCTGCTGGGTCACGAGTTCCCGGGCCATCGCGGTGAGCACGTCGTCATCGTCTTCCAGCGCGTTCAGCCCCTGACCGGAGAACTTACCCTCCATCGCGAGCGAGACCAGCATCTTCTTTGCCATCAGCCGCAGGCAACTGGACTGCATCGTGTCCTGATAGTGGAGGTAGTACACGCGCACGGGTTGGCGTTGCCCTATCCGCCAAGATCGGCGGCTGGCCTGACGGAGCGTGTGTAGAGAGTTGGCGTAGTGGCGTTGATGGGGTGCTCCCTATCCCTCCGCCAGGAGGAACTGTTGTGCGAACACTTTCAGGACGTCACCCTATTCCTGGACGGCGACTGGGCTGGCCGCACGGCCGGTGCGGCGATCGCTCAGCGCCTGGTTTCCAGGGTATCGACGAGGCTCATCGAAACGCCCGCCGGTACCCAACCTGATCAACTCGGGTCCGACCAGATTCGATGCCTTTGCATTCCGGGTTATTTCTGAGCGGCCACGGCCGGGAGTACACGATAATGGAAGATCACCGCTCATGGAGCCGCTCGCACCTGACAGCTACGCACAATTCCTCGCAGACCTGAAGAGCCGCATACAGGCGGCGCAGTTGCGCGCCTCCGTTGCGGTCAACCGGGAACTGGTCCTTCTTTATTGGCAGATCGGCCGCGACATCCTTGAGAGGCAGCAAAGGGAAAGCTGGGGCGCCAAGGTCATCGATCACCTGGCGGTAGACCTGAAGCGCGAGTTCCCCGACATGAAAGGCTTTTCGGTCCGCAACCTCAAGTATATGCGCCGCTTCGCCCAGGTCTGGACTGAGGATGAATTTGTGCAGCAGGTTGCTGCACAATTGCCTTGGTTCCACAACTGCGTCCTGCTCGACAAGGTTGCGGACGGAAGCGAGCGTATCTGGTACGCTCGGGCCGCCATCCATCACGGCTGGAGCCGGGCGGTTTTGGTCCACCAGATCGAAAGCGATCTTCACCGCCGCCAGGGAAAAGCCATCACCAACTTTGATCGCGCCCTCCCGCCGCCTCAATCTGACCTCGCGCAGGAAGTCACGAAGGATCCCTATAACTTCGATTTTCTGATGCTCGGCGAAGAAGCCCACGAGCGCGACCTGGAGCGCGGCTTGCTGGAGCATCTCCGAAAGTTTCTGCTCGAGTTGGGCATCGGCTTTGCCTTCGTCGGCAGCCAGTATCCGTTGACAGTGGGAGGCGAAGACTTCCGCATCGATCTGCTCTTTTACCACCTCAGGTTACGTTGCTACGTGGTAATAGATTTGAAGACCGTTCCCTTCCAGCCCGAGTTCGCCGGCAAGATGAATTTCTACCTGTCGGCGGTCAACAATTTGTTGCGCCATTCTGATGATCAGCCAAGCATCGGCCTGATCCTCTGCAAAACCAGAAACCAGGTAATCGCCGAATACGCTCTCGAGGATTACAGCAAACCGATTGGCATTTCCGAATACCGATTAGCGGAAAGCCTTCCCGACAAACTGCAGGGCAGTCTACCGACCGTTGAAGAACTGGAGAGTGAACTCGGTTCGGCTCCCGAGGAGGAAGGGCCGCTGCCCGGCGCTGGAGCCTGATTTTCCGACCAACTCGCCGTAAGGAAATGGAACTCGACAAACTCAGCCTGGCTAATCAGTACATCCGAGATGCAGCCCAGCACGCTGCGGCGGTAGACAGGTTATCGATACCGGTCATCGAACGCTTTCTGCGCAGTTCGGAGGAGACTTGGGATGGGGCGGGATCCGGCCAGTTTACTGCAGCCCAGTTTGAGAACGACATGGCCTACCGCCGGGCTGCGAAAAACGCCATGCGGAACCTGTTCAGCCTACTGGGCAATTTGCTGCCGTCGGAAGTTCAATCCGCGCCGCCCATCCCGCCTGATACAGTTCGGCGCCATATCGAGCCGATGGGGAAGGGGCTCGTGCAAAGCGACTGGCAGGAAGTTGCCATCCGTGAGTTGGCGCAGAGGACTTTTGTACTGAACTTTCAAGGGGCCAAGGCCGCCATGGAAGTGGAACTGCCGTCTTGTGACATGGAGTCGCCGTGGCGGATTCTTTGGGGCCTATACGGAGATTATGGGCTCAAGCCCGACGATATCGATATGACGTGTGATGGCCTCGCAGGCGATTTCGCGCACGTGCGGTGGTCCGCCTACCAGACCAAAGACCCCTATAGCGACGTGATCGTCCACGAAGCGGCGCACCTACTGCACTATCTGAAGCCACGGAACCTCGGACTGCACGTCCGGCGGCATCAGGAGAGGTTCGTCGACATCGAGTTTCGCCATCGCGAGCTGTTTGCGTATGCATGCGAGGCGTACTCCCGGGTGGTCCTCCACGGTGAGCGCCGATTGCGGGTCGCGTTCGCTGAGAAGATGTTGGATGCGGCCATCTCCTTCCCGAAAGGCCAAATCGAAAAGATCGCCGCGCTGGTTCTCAGCGCAGCTCGGGCTCGGAACGGCTGGCGGGTAATAAGGAAAGCCACCGTGATACACAGAACCCGAAGCCACGTGAAAGCGGAATCCCACGAGGGCTCGGTTTCAAAACGGGAACAAACTGGTTTCAAAAAGAACAGCCTCCGGCCGCTGTCATATTCCACATAATCCAGGCCTGGTCTAAGCTGGCCGAATACGCCGCGGGTTTCAAGAAGGGAGCGCACGTCCGCGTCGAAGGCGAATTGCGCAGCCGCGAGTACGAATCTGACAGCGGCGTCAAGGTCCGCACCTACGTCATCGTCGCCTCCTCCATCATGAACCTGCGGCCCGGTCAACGGATCTCTGCAGTGGAATTCGAGACGGAGCCTGCTAGCGTCGGCCCAGACGACGCCATCTCATAGGTTTGAGGCGAGGGCGGCGCGAGCCGCCCTCCTTTTCCCTTGGTGGTCGCCAGTTACTGCGGAATCCCGAGTGCGTGACCGAGCACCAGGTGTCGTTCCGCCCACGACTCGAGCCGCACACGCCGGTCACATCATTTGGATCATGGCTAGCCACTGCTCCAGCTTCGCCACAAAATCGCCGCTCCCGCGAGTACCCACCGAACCGATTTGCGTGACCGTCCGATGGCGCGAAGATTGGGATTGCTTCCGGCCCCTTTGCCACGAAGCATCGGTGGGTCACATGAACAGGTCCAGCGCCGCAGGTGCGGGCCGCTTGCCCGGCTTGCTCGGGACAGAGCGTTGATAATGGGGACGAGATCGGCGCGCCACGTCATCAGACCTGAGAAAAAAACCTCGACGCCGTGTCACGGGAGGGGGCTGCCGGGGCCTTATAGGTATAGAGGGGCTGATATCGGCCGGAAGAATAACGGAATGAACTCACAGATCCAGAACCGCCTTGAATTCCACCCAGCTGTCGAACGGCAACATTCGGGCACGCTGAATAAACCTGCGACACAACGGAGAATCCTTAGCGTCCGGGAGGCCGCTCTCTATCTTGGCAGATCGGAGAAGTCGGTCAGGCATCTCGTCCAAAAACGCAAGATACGCTCCATTCGCGCCGATGGTCGCGTGATGTTCGACCTCTTTGACCTGGATGCCTGGATTGAGATGCACCGAGTCTAGTCGCACGGATATGCAAAAGCGCGGCCACGGAGAAGGGGGACTCTATCGACGAGGACGAATTTGGTGGCTCAAGTACTACGTGGATCGGTATCCGACTTACGAAAGCGCGAGAACGAAAGACAAGAGGGTGGCGGAAAGCCTTCTACGAAAGCGGCTAGCGCAAGTAGAGCTCAATCAGGTTCCCGATCCCGAGGTCCGAACCTTGAAGGTTGAGGAGTTGCTTCGGGTGTTAATTTCGGACTACTCCGTGCACAAGCGGGCGAGCATCGGACAGCTGGTATCGAGGGTCAACCGTCATTTGTCGCCGCTGCTGGGCGCGGTTCGGGCGCAGGAACTGGGTTTTCGCCATGTGCACGCGTACATTCAGCAACGGCGAAAGCAGCGCGCCTCGGACACAACCATAAACCGGGAGCTCGAGCACCTCCGCACGGCATTCCGTCTGGCGGTCGATAGCGAGCTACTTGTGAGAGCTCCGAAGATCCGGATGCTAGACGAAGACAACGTCCGGAGTGGCTTCCTCGATCACGCCGAATATACAAACCTCCGGGAGTCCCTTCCCGAGTACCTGAAGCCGCTGATGGTCGTTGGCTATCACGTCGGTTGCCGAGTAGGCGAACTGCTCAAGTTGAGATGGGACCAGGTCGACTTCAATGCGGCGCAGATCTGGCTGGAACGGCGCCAGACGAAGGCGCGAATCGCAAGGGTGCTGCCGATATATGGCGAGATGTCCGAGGTGCTCGCGCACCAGTTCGAGCAGCGGACTACGCACTATCCTGATTGTCAACTGATCTTCCATCGGCGCGGGAACAAGATCGTCGATTTTCGCAAGGCTTGGACGAAGGCGTGCGTCACGGCGGGAGTTCCCTGGCTGCGCTTCCACGACCTCCGCCGAAGTGCTGTGAGGAACATGGACCGCGCAGGCGTGTCCCGCGCCACGATTCGCAAGATCATCGGGCACGAGACCGATGCGATGTTTGACCGATACCGGATCGTAGACCAGCGCGACATCCAGGAAGCGGGGCGGCTCGCGGAGGACTACTTGCGCTCACAAGCCAATTGCCAGAAGACGGTCGAGGGTACCGAGGACAATGTCACCAAGAGTGTCACCAAGACCGGAGACGAAGAGGACGGTTCCGACGAATCGTCACCAATGTCGTAACCAAACCAAGGGCACTCAAGGGCAATGCATCCGGAGTCTTACGGTGCTGTAGGGCAATGGATGGACACGAAGGAGAAAGCAAACATGTGGCTCATAACCCAAAGGTCGAAGGTTCAAATCCTTCCCCCGCAACCAATTAAATCAATAACTTACCTCCTGCATTTCAAGAATCTCCCCAAAATGCTAACAATTGGACGGGTTTGAGTCGACTGATCTGCCGACGGCAGGGGGCTGACGCACGAACGACGGGGAAAGTCGGTGTGTTTCGTCGGCGTCTGAAAACCCCCCAACTGAGCCAATGCTTTCAGATCACTGGCATTGTTGTCTCTTCAGATCGCGCAGGAGCCAGGTTCCGCGGCCATGCCGTGAGCCCCACGGCCAAAGTTCGCAAGCACTGCGGATCGGCCGGTATCGACCCGCCATTGCTAACAAGTTGCTAACATCCGATTCCGAAACAGATAGCAACAAACAGAGAGTCTACCGCGTAACTAGAAGAATCTAGTCGCGAGGGGAGAGACCCCAAACGCGGCTTTCTTGGGCCAAAGCCCAACGAGCTCACGAAGGACTTCCGTGGGCGTGACTTCTCTAGTAATTGCCGTGTTTCAGCGGGCTGAAGAAGCCACCGGTCTTGGGCTGAAACCCAACGAATAAGAACGTGATCTGGTGGGACGGTTTCGGAACTAACAGTAAAGGCAGGGCCGCATCAAGAGAGCTGAAGCAAGCGCCGACAAATGTGTCGGTCGGGTCAGGCTGAATCCGCTCGAAAGCCAGGCCGGCCGCCCGACGGAGCGACCTCCACAGAAACAATGGCGTCCCGGAGCCAGGAGATCCGCCTCACGCTCGTCCGAATCGTCGGGATGGCTGATGGCCCGCTTCGCCTGGATTGCGCCGGCGTTACAAGGCTTGATTTCCTGCGACCACATGACTTGTGGTTCGCCATTATTCAGTCCGCGTTTAACAAGTTGATTGTGAATGGGCTGCAGGCGAACATCGGTACAGATGCCAGAACTACTACTATCGATCTCTCGCTTCATCCGACTGCTGCTCGGTGGTCATCAGGCAGTCGCCATCGAGAACGCCGCACTGCGGCTGCAACTCGCGGCCTTTCGGCGGCACCGCAAGCGTCCGGTCTTGACGGTTCTCGATAGACTCTTCTGGACCACGCTCCGACGCGTGTGGCCTGGCTGGCGCGGTACGCTGTTCTACGTTCAACCCGACACCGTCGTGCGCTGGCAGCGCGCGAGCGGTTCCGCCGATTCTGGGAGCGGTTGTCAAAGGCGCCCCGTCGCCGACGTGGTCGGCCACCGATTAATGGGGAGATTCGGCGCCTGATCGAGGAGATGGTGGCGGCCAATCCTCTCTGGCGTGCGCCGCGCATCCAACAGTGAACTCAAGATGCTCGGCATCCTGATCTCCGAGCGCACCGTATCCCGGATTCTGTGCCGCCTGCCGCGACCACCCAGTCAGACATGGAGGACGTTTCTTCATAATCACATCGACCAGATGGTCTCGATTGACTTTTTCACGGTGCCGACCATCAGCATGAAGGTGCTGTTCGTGTTCTTCGTGCTGGAACATCGCCGGCGCGAGGTACTGCACTTTGGCGTCACTGATCATCCGACCGCCGCGTGGACCGTGCGGGAAGGCCGGTTGTTCGTCCACTTGTCAGACCAGGGTGACGAATACGCAGAGTGGGAAGGCGGGCAATCCGGAGAAGCCGTTGCCGAGGATCGACCTCTGATTTACATCGCGGATCGGCCTACGACATTTCACTGTCCCGGCCCGTCCCGCTACCCGCTCTGCCACCCGTGCCACCCACTCTGCTACCTGTCAAGTCATTTGACCCGGTAACCGAAATGGAGACGGTTGGGTCATTTGAAAAAGTAACCGAAGCGCGTAGTCCTCTTCTCCTATTCGTAATCTCAAAATGTCCGCCAGGGTCGCGCCGGGCGGATGTCCAAGGCCGAGGCGACGGGCTGGCTCCGTGACTGATCGGCGTGCAAGACCTGTCATTCGCCAAAACCAAAATTCGATGCAGTTGTCACGACCGCGACCAACGCAGGGATGACACCGGGTTCCAGTCCGGTGGTGTGAGGTCGAACGTAGGCCGTCCTAAACTTCAGTCGCCAGCATGTGGATCGATACCGGCGTCCAGCAGGCACTCGTCGTGCGGCGTGGCGACCGTGATGAATCCTTGGCACTTGTAGAAAGTAACGAAGTCCAGGAATGCGCCGAGATCGTCTGTCTGTTCGGCATTGCACGGAGCCGTCGTGGTTGCGTCTGACATCGAACATTAGTGGCTGGACGACCGGGAAGCTCTCCACACGCTCATTCACGCACCGGGCCAAAGTTCGTTTCCGTTGGTGGATCTTCTGTCGCGGATCGCACGGTTGAGGGTTCGGGCCGGATGCCAGAGGACCGTCTACGCACAGGCTGCAAACGACGCCGGGTGCGCTTGCGTTCGGGCCACTGGCGGTATCCGGTCCAGTTTCAGTCGAAGTTCTCTTACCTTTGATTCGATCTTGGTACCCCGGCACAGATCAGGTGACTTCAGGAGCAGCGTGTTCAACAGCTGATAGGCGTTCTCAACGTTGGCACGAAACTGTGGGTCACCGTTCGCCAACATCAACGCTCGGTCCAGTTCCCGTTGTAACAGAACGGACAAATCGCGATCCGTCCTGGCACGTAGCTCCGCGAGTTTAGCGGTGTTGGACATTTGTTCGGTTTGGAAGCTCCTTGACAACAACAGATGATGCCTGGGCGGTCCAGTGTCCAGTCGTCCGCATCGTTGCGCTTACTTCTATAGACGAGGCAGAAGGCGATTTGGTTCAATGCGAAACGTAGAGTTTGGCCAGAGCGCCGGTTTCACGGTGTTCCACTTCCGCCGCGTGGGACTGGAATCTCACACCACGGTCTGCGAACTTCAGGCAGGTCTCGGTATCCAACTCGCAGAACCGGCGAGAACCTCAGCACCACCAGCCCGAATGGAAGCAGGGTCGCCGTGCGGAATACCGTAGTCCGACAACAGCCGTTCCGAAGGGCGAATGCCGTGGACGACCTCGACGGCGATAAGAACGAGCCAGACGGCAAGCGCACGGTAGATAAATCTGTGGGTGTTGTCGTCACGATGCCAACCAGAGCGACAACTTGATCCGAGTCAACGCGATCTTGCCACCCACAACTTTCGATGAATTCTCCACCGACCCGATTGAATACGACTTTCCACTGCCTTACGAACTCGCCGTCTTCAGCGCCGCATCAATCACGCGAGTGTTTGCTTCCGCCCAGGATTCGTAGTCGGCCAGGACGGATTGCACCTTGCCGAAGTCGAATGCGGTGTAGATGTTGTTGCTCTTGATGTGTTGTTCGATTCGCGAAAGTTGCTCTCGGAACGTCTTGCAATTCTTGTAGTATTGCTCGATGGTGCTCATGCCCTGAGTGTATCCGGTCTCGGCGTTTGACGCTCTCGTCGCTACTGGTTCGATATGCAGACTTGGCGCTGTGCCGGTTTCCTGGCATCCAGATTCAACGAGAACGCCATCACAACCGCAGAACTTCGCAGGCTACCGGCAGTGACGACCGCCACCGCCACGGTTCAGTAGACCACCCCAACGAGTACCCCGGTTCGCATATAATCGAGAACCGGTGAGTGACGGCCTTCTCGATACCATCACCAAGATCATCAATTCACCGCCCGGTCATTGGCGGCTGATGGGGTGCTGGCCGGTATCACTGCATCCGTGAAAGTAGACCCGTTCGCCAGGGCAGGTGACTGTCCCTTCAGAATGTCCACTCGCGTCACCACCTAAGGCCTTCATCAGCCACAGCGCAACGGATCGCAAGTTCGTTGAGAAGCTGACGGCGGATCTCAGAAAAGCGGACATCAAGACGTGGTACTCGGGATGGGACATAAAGCCCGGTGATCGGTTCGCCGTGCCCGAGCGTCTGATTCAATGTGCGGATCATTCTCCTGATCCTGATCGCGGCGGTGCTGGCGTTCGCAGTGTATCGTTATCGTTCGCGACTTCACCTAACACCGGATGCCGCCGAACAAATTGAGAAGGCCAAGAAGCGTTGATGGGTGGTGGCCGGTCCACGCACCACAGATTGCTACTGCTTCTCGAATACCAGCGTCATGGTGAATTCCTTCCCGTCCTGATTCGTCCCTGTGGCGGTCAGGGTCATCGTCTTTCCGCCATTCGAGATCAGCGTGCGCCCGGTGGCTTGATACGGCTCACCTGTCTTCTTCCGCTGATCGGTGAACGTATTGGCATTCACCTGCTTGACCGAGATCGTGTCGTACGGCGCGTTGCCGGTCACCTGAACTTCTTTGCCGTCGTACTTGGCGGCGTATGTTGCGTTGATCGCTGTGCCGTTCGCCTGTTCGCCCGTGTTGGTCACCTTCACACCACCATCGGATGCTTCTCTTGTCGTCGTGAGGCTCTTCAACGGTATCGGCGCAGGTGTGTACTTCGATTTCTCAGGGTTGAGCTTCCAGGTTCCGATAGAGTTGTCACAGCGAAACCTACGATTGTGGTAATTGCCAGCGCGACGAAAGTCCTGGTGAGAATTGTTCGCATTGTTGTTGTTCTCCTGTTGAAACTACTGACCTGCTACCCGATCTATCAGCGTCCAGACCTCGCCACGAACAGTTTTGCGAGTGGCGGCGGTTTTCTCTGCTGCAACGTTGAGCTTGGCGGTATCGATTCCGGCATAGGGATCTTCCAGACCAGCGAAGTTGTCATAGTAGGTCGCGGTCACGTAGTCATACTCACGATTGGTCCCGCCAGGATATCGAAGTCCAGCGATTGCCCATCCTAGAATCAGCGCCTTTTTGACGCGCTCTTCATGGATCGGCTTCCACAGTTCCCGGACGGCGCGTAAATAGTCGGCACCCTTGCCCGGTTCGGCTTTCATAAACTGCATTTCGAGATATTTCCATTTTGGTGACGTCCCGACCCGGTCGATCGTGTAGAACACATCGCTCCGAATCAACTTCCGGGCTGCGGCGGCTCGATCCCCGATTTCTTGAGCAGTCATGGTCGGGTGAATCTTCGCGAGGTCTGTCCCCTTGTACGAGGCTTCCATGACGGCGAAATTGGGAAACACGGTGACGGTGACGAAATCGTACTCTCGATTGGTGCCCGCTGGATAACGAACCGAATACACGGCCCACGATTCGATCGTTCCCTGCTTGATCCGGTCTTGGTGGATGGGCTTGAAGATATCCTGTTCCAGCTTCACGTATTGCTGTCCCTTGCCGGGTTCCACTTTCATGTAATCGACTTGGACATATTTCGGCGGCGTGGCGGGTTGGGCGAAGGCTGCTAAACATGCCAGCCCGGAAATGGTCGCTGCTAATCCCCAGATTCGCATTGTTCTCACTCCTCATTGGTCTGGCGTAGACCTTACGGAATTCGACGGCGCTCGGAGACATCCCTGGCTAGCGACTCGACCACCATCCCCGTTACACCCCGTTGGTCACGCAAGGACATTCCACCATTGATCTCTGGGCAAAAAGGATACCACGGTTGTCAAGTTGCGATGCTGGAGAGAATATCTGGGGCCAATCTGGGGCCATGCTGGAGGAATGCGGTGATACGATTCCGCCATGAGGATTGACGGGCCGGAAGGATCTGCCCCAACAGCCCGCCCTCGATCAACTGGCTGATAACGGTAGTACAAGCTGACGTCGCGTGGGTCACACGTCGCCTGGGTGGTCCAGGTAACGCATCGAGACCATCGTGTGTTCTCGTAGGGACCATCCGAAGCTTGCTCCCGGCTCCGAGAGCGTCCATACTGCGACCATGAACCTGAAGAACGCCGCATTTCTGGCGCTGATCGGAATGCTTCTGCTGTCGATTTTGTTGGCGGCGGATTTCATCAACACCGTTCTGGCCTTCGTCCGTCAGGTGATTCCAGCGATGGCATTTCTGAGATCGCTGATTTATCTGGTTGCAAGCGTGACGGTCACGGTGTTTTTCTGGGTGTTTCACAAGGCCCAATCTCGGTAGGTGAATGCGAGGACGGAGCCCGCGCTGGATCTGTAGTCGAGGGATGCCAAGTACGCCAATGTGTCTCGGCACACACCGACCTCACGAGATCGCTGTGCGCTGTTTCTGTGCGATTGCGGACGCATTCTGCGGCGATCCGGGCTGGTGGGCGAGGATAAGCACATCGCTTCCCACCGTCGCACTTAGGAATCGTCTATCGTGGATTCCATGGTCCATCTTTCATTCGCGACCATAGAACGCTTCGTCCTCAAGGAACTTACCGAAGCTGAGGTCCAACAAGTCGAGAAACATGTCACCAAGTGCCCGGAGTGCGAAGACCGGCTGCAAGAGCAAATCGATCTGGAGGCGGCGATGCGTTCTTCCACGGCGGCGATGGTCAGGAAGATCGCGAAGGCCGAAATGAAGGAGACTAGGAACGGTCGGCACGGGCGCTTTAGCCGGGGTCGGGTTGGATGCGGAGTCGTGATGCTGGTCAAACAGGTGGTCAATAGGTAGCTATCTGGACTTGAGGTTCGCCGTATACTTCCCAATTTCCATCACAATATCCATCATCAGTTTTGTCCCGGTCACCAAACAAGCGTTGGCCAGCGGTTCGCGTGCCTCGCCGAACAACATCGTCTTGACCATTAACGAGGTTGGATGAAGGAATTTCGAAAACACTGCGTTTAGGGTCCTGTATAGAAGATATAGAAGATGCATCTCGGTGCCAAGTGCTCTGGCCGCTTCGGAGACAGGCAGATAGGTACTGTCTAAGGCATTCCACTCCTCTACGCTCTCCAGGTATTCAACGAGTTGCGGAATCTGCCTATTAAGTTCTACGACGCCACCTTCAAAGTCAGCGATTGAATCGGCGAATCGCCTCATTGTTAGGCGTAGGCCGTCCACATCCCGCATTGTATCTTCACTGAACCTTGAAGCGTTCTCAGGCGACTTGGCGCAATAGCGGGTCCAGATCATCAATTCGAGGAGATTCCTCGCGTGGAACGCTGCAAGAGACAGTTTCTTTGTAGCGCTCCATAATTCGGTATACGCCATCATAGCTTCAGACACCAAACAGAGTAGGTGTAGTCCGCAATAAGTGTTGTCGGTAGCCAAATCTACGTGTCCCATGTAAATCAACCACTTACGCGATTCGCATGGCGCCCGGTCGCGAACGTTAAACTGCGCAGCCAGGACGTTAAGTCAGAAGCGGTTTAACGGTCTATTTAACGACGTTGTCCAGGAAATGTATCTTGTTGATTTTCCACTCAATTCGGGTTTTGGCGACGGACAGGTACGAAGCCGTGCGATTCTCGGCGGCCTCCATCATGAGTACTGGCTTGAGAAAGCCGCGTGATCCCCGCGCAAAAGGCTTTCGGGCCCGTGAGACAGCGCGGTTCGCCGGGATCGGATTTCGCCAACGTTGAGGAGCAATCGCCGTGGCAGGACCGACAGGTCAGAGCCAAGCGATATCCGTGAGCCAGCTCACATCGCCAGACCGTGTACACTTATTGCGGACCACGCCAGAACAGACGAAAGCCCTTGCGGTGCCAAGCGATGACGGTGTCCGGTTTGACGATGACCAGAGCAGACCGCCAGCCGCTCCAGACCGCGCACAGCCATGCCCACAGAAGTCGATCGGCCGGCGCCAGTTTAGGGCGCTTCACGGAGCGCTGGAGAACGCCAAGCTGGTGAACGCAGTGCCAGGTTCTCCAGTTGGAGCGCGGCCCGCGATTTAAAGGTGGCGGACATGGCCGCAGTCAACGCTTGAAGCGTGTTGAGCGTCGAGCGGAGAACGTGAGGAAGTATCTGCAAACCCTATGTTCTCATCCAGTTCGAGGTTCGCGATAGCCACAATCGTTGCACTGATCGCTTGGGACATACCACATTAATTTGATGCCAGTTCCGTTGCTTCGATTTAGTATTTTTCACCTTTCGCAGTCCCGTTGCTAACTAGCCAAGGGCTCCGCCCTTGATATCCTGGCTCGCAGTCGTTCGCCGGGATACGGAAGTCAGGAGCCAGGAGCCAGAAGCCAGAAGAAAGAGTGGCCCGTGAATGACTGAATCGAATGGACTTATTAACACAACGAGAACGATATTCTCGTTGCGCGCCGTATAACGGCCTAAATAGGGCTGGTCTTTGGGATGGAGAGGCCCTAAAATTTTAGTGCCGGAGCGGTTTTCAACGATGACATTTCGATCATGCCTGGCGTCACTCGTTTTCACTGCCTGTTCGTGGCTGCAAGTTCCACATTTGTATGGTGCGATACCAGGAGCGTCTGGCGATGGGCGCACGGATGATACTGCCGCGATCCAGCGCGCGATCGACGTGCTTCCGTCCTACGGAGTTTTAGATGGCGGAAACGCCACCTACCTGGTCGGGACGCTGAAATTGAAATCACGCATGATTTTTCAGAATTTCGGCCTCAAGACCCGAGCCTCGAGCGTTCCCCTCACTTCACCAGTCACTCTGGACGGGACGATCCGGCCGATTTCGGGCGTCATGATCGTGAATGTCCACGTCGATGGCAACCGGGCGCAGCAGACCAATCTCCTCTCCGTGGAAGACGGAGGCCGCTCCGGCTTTCGCATCGCTGGGGCCGCCAGCAATATTCTAATACTTCAGTCGTCCGGTACGAATTGTGCTACGGATGGTCTCCAGATCTTCTCCAGTGACACTCCCCCTCCGTCCGGCGCACTGAATTTCACGGATATTTTTGTTGTGGACAGCAGATTCGAGTACAACCGCCGTCATGGAGCCTCAGCCGACTCCATACAGAATGTCTCGTTCGTACGCACTACGTTCAATCACAATGGCTTGCCTTCGCCGGTTGGAGAGCGGACCCCAACGGAGGGCGAAAGTGCGTATCTAGTGGACGGAATGCTTTACGGGGCTGGCCTTGTCGTAGAGGGATACAATTCGCAGACCGCAGTCAGAGGTCTGGAGGTTGTGAGCTGCATGGCGGCGGGGAATGCGAGATTCGGCATTCAGTTCTGGGATCCGGTTTCTCCCGCTTCCGGCGGGTTTGTGCCGCGCGCTGATATCCGCATCGAAAGCTGCCTACTGGATGGCGGAGTGAGTCCGGCGCACGGCCGCCAGGCGCTCGAGTTTAATATCCCGTGGCACTTTTTGGGCCAGTCCTACACCTATCAGAACGTCGAACTGGTAAACAATATTATCCAAGGAACCGTTATCATCAATGCGAGTTCAGGCGTGCGGTTGATCGGGGGGAGCGTCGCCAGCCCTTATCCTGGCTTCTATGGAATCGCGACCGCTTCACGCGACGTCGTCGTGCAAGACGTCTATTCTCCGGGCAAAATCTTCGTTCAACGATAGCCGCTTAACGAAAGGCAAAGATCTTGCCATCGGTCTCCGGGCCCAGGAATTTGATGTCGGTGCAGTACTTCCCGATGCCCCAGAATCCCGGATAGGGGCTGGAGTAGCGCCCGCCGGCGAAGATCGCATTTGAGACACCGTTCAGGATGACGGTTCCGCTGCAATTGAGCCCGATGATCTGCACATCCTCATAAGTCGGATGCGCGCTACGGATCGGCACCGGCTGCGATAGTTCGAGCGCCTGGTGACCGTGCTTCGGACTCACGCCGCCATCGACCGTGCAGCCCTCGAAGACAATTCTCTTTCGCGGTATGAATCCGGGCCGCGATGGGGGCGTGGGCTCCCAGAATTGAAAACCAAAGCGAGCATTCTGCGTGGCTCTGCATCGGACAAAATAGAGGCCATCAACGCCGCTCCCGACTCCATAACCCTCAATATCCACTCCGGCACCGTAGATCTGTCCGTTATCAATTGCGCCGCGCGAGCCCTCGGTGCGCGTTCCTGGGAGGTCGGCGCCGTTTTCAGAGAAATCGCAATCGATGAAATGCACATTGCGCAGCGAATCGCCGGAGGCTCCGTGTCTTCGATTTCGCAAGAACCGGGAATTGGTGACGTAGATATCCCGAAAGTTGAGGTCAGCGTCGTTTCCGCTCAACGATTTATGCGAGAAGATCTTCAAGCCGTCCGTGGCACAATTTACTGCTGAGCAGTTCGCGATCAGCAGTCTTTCCGCCTTGCCCACGATGCGCATTCCGTCCCGTCCGCCATCCTCCTCGGTCATCAGATTGGATTGTGCAGAGCGGTTGCCGTCGATGGTGACATCCCGGATCACTATGTCGTGGGCTGGCGTGGCGTTTCCGTCGATTGTAACCACCGCATCGAGAGGTGTTGCTGTTCCTTTTGCGCGGAGCTTCAAGTTGCGAAAGGTCATCTCGGAGCGGAGCAGTAAGCGTGTGACGGTATATTGGCGCCCGCCCCCTTCGAGAGTATCGCCCGGCTTGAGACGGTCGATCGCTGTTTGAAGGAGTTTGGTGTCGTCGTTCCCGGTGGGTTCGGGTGGGCGGGCGACTGCGCCGGCTGCAGTTACTCGCGCGGCCGGAACCAAGAGGCCGAAATAGGGAAGGAACTGGCGTCTGGAAAGTGGAATTGTGGTCATTTCAAGCCCCCAAGGATGCTTGCGGACGCTGCCGTAAGCCTTCGCTGAGCCCCAAATCGTCTACTTCCAAAAATGGCGACCTCGCTGGAAATCCCGTCCGGACGGAAAAGACGGAGGAATGTCCGAAACAAGATTGAGAAGTCGAGCCAAAGACTGTGTTCGAGTTTGCCCGATTCCCAGATGGTCAATCTGCCGACTTCGGGCCGGCAAGGTTGCCGCAGCACGGCCGCAACCACGCACTCTTCACCAGCTACGGCTGTACGGATTATCAGTTCCTCTTGCATCATCAACTCCTCACTTGGTTTGCCAGGGGCAAGCCTCGCGGGACATCGGCCCGCCCGATCTGCAGCAGTGCCTGCGCAGCGCGGCGAAGTTCCACCTCACTGCAAGAACGATTCCGGCGGCGGATCAGAATTGAAACCAGCCCGAGCCGGGAAAGCACCAGGTGCAGCGCTTCTTTCGCATACGTTCCTGCTACGGCTGCCAAAGCCCGCCGGCTATCTGTCGAGTGTCGCCAAGCGAGTTTCCTCACGGTCCTGCAACTCGCGCGATACTTCGCCGGTTGAAACTCCAACGGCTCGCGGTAAAAAAGCAGAGGTTCCAGCAACCGTGCGCAGACCGTTTTCGGATCTGCGCGTCGCCATAGTTCCAGGTCCTCTGCGCGAACGTATTCGGCGCGATAGGAGTGCCGGCAAAACCATTCGATCTTGCCTACAACGGTTGGATGAATGAATCCGAACCGTATTCCGGCCGTTTGCCCGCCCGCAGGCCGGTCGCCCCGAATGCCATACGGCAGGTCATCGCGATCGATCACATAGGCGGCCGAGCCGATAATATCAACCTCCGGATGACGGTGGAGATGATCCAACTGGCGGGCAAGCCGCTCCGGGTGCATCAGGTCGTCCGCATCCATGCGCGCAAGGTACGGCGCTCGAGCCAGCGAAATCATCTGGTTGAGGCGATAGACCAGCCCCCGGTTGGCGCCGTCCGAAATCACACGCACACGCCTGTCCTCGATCGATCGCGCAATGTCCAGAGAATTGTCCGTGGAGCCATCGTCGACGAGCAGCAGTTCCCAATCCGTGAATGTCTGGGCAAAGACCGAGCGGATGCTCTTGAGCAGGGTTTCTCCTGCGTTGAAGAACGGGATGCCTACAGTGACGGCCGGCGTCATGCGCGCGCCCTCCTCCGGTGCTGCAATTCCTGGGCGACACATGCCAGCAGTCCGAACAGGAAAAGCCACCAGACGGCGTCGCGCGTCGGCCGCCGGACCAGAAACAGGTCGAACGCGATGGAGGCAAGCGATACCATCAACCCCGCCGCCAGGATCCTGCTCTGCCCACTTCGGAACGCCCGCCGGCACGCAGTCAGCAACGCCGCTCCCAGGGAAATCAGGAAGAGTAGTCCAGGAAGGCCTAACTCTACAACCAGGTCGAGGATGGTCGAATGTGGGTGATAGAGCAGGACGCCGTAACGCGTGTGGCGCAGATAACGGCCGCCGGCATACAGGTCGCCGCCCTCCGTTTCGGTGAGATACCAAGGCCACCAGGAACCGAGGCCGGAGCCGGCCAACAACTGGGCGGGAGAGCGGTCCAGCATGATTTCCCCAACAGCTTCGTGCATCACGCTGCGCCCATCCTTGTCTTGGCTCTGCAATCGGTCGGCCTTCGCCTTCGTAAAGATCACCGCTCCGGCACCGCTCCCGATCGCGAGCACGACAGCTAGCGCAGTGATTTTGCTCATGCCCTTCGCAGCCCAAATGCACGAGACCACAAACAAGCCGAACAGCATGAATCCTGCTCGCGATCCGAGACCGATTGTCGTTAACGCCAGGCTGAAAACACACACAAGACCGTACAGAGGTTTCACACGGCGCGAGAGCACTTCCTGCAGCGCGAATGCCATAGCGGGAATGAGAAGAAAATAACCCGTGCTCGATTCAAACAGCGGCCCGCGAACGCGCTCCATGCCAAAATCGTTGAGCGTCGTTGCGGATGCGTCGCGCAACCCCAGGCCGAGAAATGACTGTGCGGTATAGAGACAACACACCAACGACAGACCGACCACGAGACGCCATAGGAAGCCGCGAACATCCGACACGGAACTGATCACGAAGTAGGCTAGCAGCCCGGAAGCGGCGGTGACCGCCATGCAGTAGCACATCGCCGCCGCGTTCCTAACATCATTTCCACTCCACGACGTCGATACCATTCCCCACGCGGCGAGCATCATCAGCGAAGCCGGTAGCCACAGATGCCATCCTCGGGGCAGACTGCTGCATGGAGTGGAGATCCTTGGAATCGCGTAAATGAGGCAAAACACGATGGTCAGCGCATCGGTGCTCTTGATCGGTAGCCCCGCGATCTGCCACCACGGCGTGCGCGTCGAGGGCAGGACCGTCCAACTGAGGAAGATTAGCCAGAAGAACCATTCCTGGGCCAGCCAGACCGGAAACAATCGCCGGCGCCCCGTTGAGGCGGACAGATGAAGATTGCGTCCTACGCTAGCAGCGGCCACAGTAAACCTCCTCGAGACGGCGAGCACTCGTTTCGATGTTGAACGAGCTCTGCCGTACCGAATCCAGCGCTTGCCGCGGACTCACGGGCGCATTGTCCTGCAGGCCGCCGGTAATCGTTGAGGCCCATTGATCCGCGCCGTCCGACAGAGATAACCGCGTCACCAGCGGAGCAACAACATCGGCTTCCACAGGCACCCGATCGGCGACAAAGCAGCGGAGTCCGGCGGCCTGGGCCTCGACCACAGCCAACCCCAGGCCCTCGAATCGCGACGGAAACAGGAACGCATCCATCGCGCCGCGCATCAGGGCGGGAACATTGGCGCATCGGGAGAGAATCGTTACACGCTCGCGGAGACCCGTGGCTCGCAAGCGCTCCTCAATCGCGTGCCGCAACGGACCCTCTCCGATCCAGAGAAACTTCGCACGGGGCAGACGCGCGCAAAGCCGCTGCGCCACATCGACCAGGAAGCCGTGATTCTTCTGCTCCGTGAAGCGCCCGACGTGCCCGAACACGATATCGCCCGGTTCGAATCCGAGCTCGGTGCGCACCGCCGCGCCCGGCACGTCAAACGGAGCCAGATCGATTCCACAATGCAGTATGCTCCACCGCGGGTCGCTCCGCCACGCCTCACCGAACATCGAGACGGCCGCGGCGCCGCTTGCCGCGATTCCCCTCGTGGCGTAGCGCCGTAGGATTCCGTTCTGAACGCGAATATAGGCTCGGCGCACTACACTGAGTTCGCTAAGAAGTGGCGCGGCGTCGATGTGGCTGTGCGCGATGCGCAGCGGCACTCCGGCCCTCGCAGCCTGGCGCAAGAGTACGCCGCCATGATCGGTGAAGTGACAGTGAATCGCATCGTAGCCGGGGCGCGACTCGAGCACCCGGCGCAGGCTTCGGACATAGCTCCAAAACTTGCGCGGGCGCGGGCTTGGAATCAATCCGAGGCGCATCGAATCGATCGCGTCCTGCCATACCGGATCCACGCTGGCCGCGAAGAAGTCGAACTGGAATACGGAGCGATCGATCGCCCGGCTTACTTGCAGGAGCCATCCCTCCACTCCGCCCCATTGAAGGTCGCTGTGAACCTGCAGAACGCGGATCGGTTTCTTAGAAGGCATGCACAACTCCGTGCGATCGCCGTCCGCCTCTAAAAAAGCGCCACAGATTGTGACGTGCGAGAGCCACAATCGCCGCATCGCCGCGCACCGGAGGAAGAAGCGGGCCATTATCACTCTGGCTAATACCGATTTGGCCATTGCATACTGCATTCATAGAGATCAAACAAGCTATCGCGATCTTTGGCCCCGACCACTTTGACCGACCAAGCGGCGACACGCCGAGGCACCACTTTATTCGAATCTCGACAACCTGGGCATGCGCGTTCAAGTCGAACCCTCCGGGTCAGACGTGCAATTTTCAGAGGAGCCCAATTTCATCTGGCGTTCACAACTCTGCGGAAACTCACGATTGCACAGCCCCGCACAGCTCTAACTCCCCGGCGAGCGGCAGCGGTTTCCGCCAGGCGGGGAAGAACGATTCTGCTCCATCGAGTTGGCTTACTGCGCTGCGGATGCGGACAAGCCGTGCGTACTTGTCAGAATCGAGCACCAGCCGGCAAGTATAGAAATCCCTATAAACGTCAGAGAATTGAGCTTTGAAGTCGAAAAGGGAATCCTTCGCGCCTCCGACTCCGCCGCCTAAATGAAAGTCGGTCGCACCACGCTCACGGCCCCAATCGCAGACGTCATCGATCAGTGTACGGGAAGGAGCTTTCACCCCGGAATTCGGGTTAGCCATTATGAACAGCGCCTGCAGTTGCTGCTGGTGTTCAGAAATCAACGCGGCACACGAAGGTGTTCTCTCGGCGCCAGTGACGAACAGGTGAACAATGCCCGGCAAATGGCGTGTCAGTCTCTCGAAGTAGTCGAAGCTGAAATAGTAATATCTCGAAGCCTGATTCCGGTCCATCGTCGCTATATAGAACTCATAGAAGTTTCGCAAATGGCGGAAATCGGCATCGCGGACCGTACGTAGGCCTTCGCGTTGATTCCGTCGGACTCCGTTGCGGAGCGATGCGCTATAACGTGCCCTGCGGGCCTCGGTGTCCAATCGCAGATCGATGGAAACAGTCTTTCCGTTGTGGACAAGAGTACCTGTATTGGCTGGCTTCCAGGAATCTAACGCGCCAGTCTCAATCACCCGGGAGAATGCATCGTGGGTGCTCAGCACGGGGTGCAGCCGACAAAACGCGTTTACCACTCCCTGCGACCGCCACGCCTCCGACAGAGACTGAAAGGCGAGGGTCAGAAACGCGGTGTCGCAGTCACGAGAATATACTGGGCCTGAGTAACCATATGCCGATCTGACCTCGGACATCGCTACTTGCTCATTCATTCCGGGGACAACAGCTTGCTTCAGAAGATACGGCCAAAGCAAGCGCTTTTCGCCGCACCTCGCAATAAATGCGTGGGCTTCCCCTTCGCCGTTTTCGCTCTCGAACCGGTGATAAGCGGGTGTCTGATAGAAGTCGTGTGGCAGACCGGCTAATGAATCATTCCATTCCGGATCATCGGAGCCAAGGATTTTCCAGTTCATCGGGCAAATCCCTTCGCCGGAATGTGCCTCTCGATATTCGCGAGAAATGCTTTCATGGGGGCGTGCATGCGAATAGCGGAAGCGATCACGCTTACGCCATCGGGTATACGAGTGCTTTCCGCACAGACCAGAACCGCTCGTTGGCCATCAATAGACCCGAGGGTTGGCAAAAACTCCGGATCGTTCATACTGCGGGCGTCAGTCACACGAAAGGCGTGCGATCCGAGCATTCCCACGGTGTAGCTCCCACGGTTCGTGACGACGTCAATACAGGAGAAGCCGTGCCTTTGGTGTCTGTCCTGTGCGTCTGCGAGTCCGTGGACAAGGCCGACCGCTCCACCACTTTCGGGCAGGCTGACAGAGAACCATGCCTTGCGGTATTGCTCAACTCCGGCAAGTTGCTTGTACCAGGCGATCAGCGCCCGTTCATGCGCCCACACGTCCCATGCGGTTTCCGACGCTTCAAACTCGCGTAAATAGAGCAACGTACTGTCACGAATAAACACCGCGGTCATTTGCTGCCGACGCAAACAAGGACTTACATATATGTTGTCGAAGAAAACCCTTCCATCTGTGGACCTGATGCAAATCGCGGACTCGATTTGGCCTTCCACTTTAATCGTGTAGAACCGCATTCCCAAAGCCGGCTCCGCGCCCTGGATGATGTCTTCTACGAATCGCCCGACTAATGGCGACGACCAGACCGTCAACGGCAGAGTCATCGGACGTTGGATCATCGTAAGCAGCCGTGCGATCGCCGCGCCATCTCCGGCTTGAGCCGGACTGAAGTCAAAAATAAGACCGTCTGTCGTCATGAATTCTTCTCCTGGCTGGTTCGGCCAATTGTGGCTGCCAGTTGCCGTTCGGCCACAAAACTTACAGATTGCTCAGCCGGACACACCTGCACGCCATTCTGCAGAAAGACAACGAGGGGAGTTCGGATCAAGATTTTTAAGTCCAGGGCCAAAGAGACGTTCCGCGCGTACTCCACATCAAGAGCGAGTCGCTCCCGCGCGCCGAGAAAGTTTCTTCCGTTGATCTGGGCCAGTCCGGTGAGACCAGGGCGTACCGAGTGCCGCGCCTTCTCTTCCTGGGTGTAGAGCGACATGTACTCCTCCAGCAGCGGTCGCGGACCCACGAAGCTCATTTCTCCGATCAAGATATTCCATAGCTGGGGCAGCTCGTCCAGACTGGTGACACGCAGAATCCGTCCCAATGTGGTAATACGCTTCGATTCGGGGATGATAACGCCATCTGATACTTCCGGTACCATGGTACGGAATTTGTGGATCTCAAAGATCTTTTCATCCTTCCCCGGGCGGCGCTGGACGAATAGTACAGGCCGGCCAAAGAACAAGAAGACTAACGATGCGACCAACGCAGACATCGGAGCAAATAGGATGAGCAACACCGTCGCGCCCACGACATCAAGCCCCCGCTTTCCATATTTCTTGTACATGTCAGACCTCGAGAGCCCGTGCATACAGTTGTTCGTGGTTGGCTTCAATTGTTTCGATGTCGTAATCCGCGATCCGCAGGCGTGCCGCTACGCTCATCTGTCGAGCTTTCGACGGGTTCGTAATGATGTCCTCCATGGCCGCAGCAATTGCGCCAGGATTGGAGGTCGGCACCAGGTACCCACAACCACCTCCCAGCAGATCCGACGAGCCGCGAATATTGGTTGCTATGACTGGAACTTCCAAGCTCATGGCCTCCATGATGCAGAGTGGCAGACCCTCGCGATGGGAAGTAAGCAACACCGCGTTGGCGGCACGCATCAATGCCGGTACGTCTCGACGGAAGCCGAGGAAGTGGACACGAGAACCGATGCCAAGGAGTTCGGCAAGGGCCTTCACCTCACCTTGCCGGGCGCCGACGCCGGCAAACGCTAAATGGCAATCTGACCTTTTAAGGAGGCCAAGCGCACGTAGCGCATCGCAATGCCGCTTGTTGGCCGTAAACTCGGCTACCATGACGAACAATGTTCCGTCAGGCTGTAGACCAAGTTCGCGCTTGACGTCGTCTATTTGAGTCACAGAGACAGACTCCTTTGAAAAGCGCCTGGTGTCTACACCGATTCCGGGCATATACACGACTCGCGCAGCAGGTACAATCCGGTGCAACTGAGCTTGGCGTTCGTCGGTACGATTGATAACAACCAGATAGTCCGTCCAACTTCCGGCGGCTTTCTCGAGCGTGCGAAAAAGCAGGTTGGGTATGAATTTCCCGGAAGGATGAAAGTGGAAGCCGTGAGCTGTGTAGATCACCTTCGGCCGGTTCGTCCGCATGTTCCTGAGCGCATACCGAACGACGAATGCCGCAACGGGGGTATGCACGTGAACGACGTCGTACCCGCCCGCGGCGACTGCGCTGCGTACCTCCTGCGCCGCCACAAGCAGATTGCGAGGACTCAGAGGATTTCTCGACCAGGAAGCTTCCCAGATCCGATCGAAATTATCGCGACACTCTCGATAGTCCCTTATGCCGCGCGCCATGGCATCCACTCGCCATCCTTTCGAGCGGAAACGACGCGCAAAGCGAAGCAAACCGTTAATCGATATGCCTAAGGTGGCTACCATCAGTACTCTCGGCTTGCCAACCGGTCCGGGCGATTCGTCCCGCACCAACGTGCTATTTCTGTTATGCAAAGCTTCCATTCACTCCTACCTCACTGCAGCTCCGCCGACGACACCTTGCGCTCCGCGAGGGCCGCCGGCAATCGTTGAGGCCCATTGGTCCGCACTGTCCGACAGAGATAACCGCGTCGCCAGAGGTGCTACACCATCGGCTTCCACAGGCATCCGATCGGCGACAAAGCAGCGGAGTCCGGCGGCCTGGGCCTTGATCGCGTCCTGCCATGCCGGATCCACGCTGGCCGCGAAGCAGTCGAACTGGAATACGGAGCGATTCGATCGCCCGGCTTACTTGCAGGAGCCATCCCTCCACTCCGCCCCATTGAAGGTCGCTGTATACCTGCAGAACGCGGATCGGTTTCTTAGAAGGCATGCACAGCTCCTTGCGTTCGCCGTCCGATTCTGAAAAGGACGATCACCGCCCCGGTCAGCTGAACGCTCATCGAGATCGTAAGCGCCATTGCCGCGCCGTAGGCGCCCTGTGAAGGCACCAACCAGGCCGACGCAGCCCAGGCCGCCAGGCATACCGCGGCTAGCAGGGGAATCTGGCTCCGGAATTCGCGCGCCGCACTCATGCCGAATCCGGCAAACCAGGCGAGATAGGCGAACGTTCCCCCGACCATCAGGAGAATCAGCACATCATTGTGTGCGGCATATTCAGGCCGAAACAGCAGACTCAATATCGAGCACCCGAATGCGGCGGCGATGCCTATGCCCGCCACACCGATGCCCAGGCCCGCGGACATCAAAGTCAGCAGCAGTGTTCGGTATTCGCGAAACTTGCCTTCGGCGAATAAACGTGCCAGGCGCGGGGAAGCGACGTTACCCAGCGCGCTGACCACCGTTTGCCCCGCAACAATCAGCGAAGCCAGCGCCGAATAGATTCCCAGATCGCGCATGCCTGCAAAGTGTTCCAGGTAATAGCGTGGTATGTTCGCGCTCAAGGAAACGAGCCCCTGCACGATGCCAAGCGGGAGCGCCAGCCAAGCCAGTTCCAGCATCCTTCTTTTTGCTGCAAACGGAGTGGCCTGCTCGTCGCCCGCAACTGCGCGCACCCGGGCTGCCGCCGGCCGGTCGTACATCAGGAAGGTAAGCGCCGAACCGGCGCACACTCCCCACGCGGCCGCCAGCGCAGTGGGCGCTAGCAGGACCGCGGCGCCAAGGAAGGCCAGTGAAACGGCGCCCTTCAGCATGATGGATCTGGCGATCACGGCCATGTGCTCGCCGCGTTGCAGGTATCCCTGCAGAACGTCGCTCATCGCCTCGAAACACTTGGAGAGACCGAGAATCGCAACTACGGCCGCAGCAGAGCGGGGTTGCGTTAGTGCTACCAGCAGAATCGCTACGAAGGCCAGCCCCGTAGTCAGCAGCCGAAGCTGAAAGTATTCATTGAAGCGGAACGAGTTGCGAGCATCGGTGGATTGTACGGTCCGTAGCTGCAGGTTCGTGAGCATGAGTACGGGCGCCGTGACTGCCAGACCGAGAGCAAAGATGCCAACCTCCGCCGGAGCGCAGATCTTCGCCATCACGACGAGCATCATCCATTGGCACCCGGCGTACAGGATGTTCGATGAGAGCGTCCAGAGGAAATTGACCCGGGAGCGCGGAGCCTGCGAACAGGCGCCCGCATTCGGACCGGTCTCGGGAAGGATCTCCAGGACCGCGGCTTCAGCGCTGGGCATATCTGTTGTAATAGCTTCCATATCCGGAGCCTGGCGTGGGCTCCCAACCATTGAGAATCGTGCCCAGCAGAACGTTGTTTGAGAGCTGCAACAGGTTCGCCGCCTCCTGATGCGCCGCAATCGGATTGTGATTTGACCGGACCACCAGAACCACGCCGTCGGAGTGCCGGCCCAACAGGCGCGCATCCGGAAACAGGAGAACCGGCGGAGTATCGATCAAAATCGTGTCGAACTGGCCCCGGTACTCTTCCAGGAGACTAGCCAGTCGGGGCGAAGCAAGCAGCGCTGGCGCGTTTTCAGTGGCCGGTCCTGACGGCAGGACCCAGATATTCCCTCCGATGTTTTTCGTCGGGACCAGAACCGGTGTGATTGTGCCGGGACCGGTCGATTGCAGGAACTCGCTCAGGCCGTTTTCGTTCTGCAGCAGGAACCGCTGATGCAGCGTCGGATTGCGCAGGTCCGCGTCGATCAGCAGGACACGCCTTCCAATTTCGGACATCGATAAAGCGAGATAGGAGCTAATGGTAGACTTGCCTTCCTCCGGCAAAGCGCTAGTAATCGCGATCACCTGCGGCGCTGTTTCCCCGTGGTTGCACAGGAGTGAATCGAGGGCCGCGTGGAAGGAATCGCTCAGCATAGGCGGGCGCGCCTGCCACACTGCCAGTTGATTGTTGTTACGCCGTGCAGCCGCCGGCGAAATCAGCGCTCTGGCGCCATTTCCCCAGCCGCCGGCCGTCAATTTGGCGGTCGGGATTACTCCCAATTCCGGTAGCCTGAGCAGTTGCGATGACTCGCCCGGCCTTCCCACCTTGCGGTTGCGAAGGCGGCGCGCTTCCCGGATGAAGCAGGAGAGAATTCCCACCATGAGACCGCTCATGCATCCGATGCCCATGTTCAGGAAAAGGTCGGGTTTGTATGGAAGCAAAGGCTCCCGGGCGGCATCGACGATCCGGATGTTGCTGGCCCGGATTGCGGCCGCAACGCCGGCAGCATTGACCTTCTGGAGCATGTCCTGGTAGAACTGTCGGTTCGAATCCACTTCACGTTTCAACACATTGATCGGTATGGACCGTTCGGACTGTGCCGAGACTTCCTGGAACTGTTCGTCGTAGGACCTCCGAAGCAGAGCTTCCCGTCTCTGTGAAGCCTGATAATCATTCCCAATCCGGCTCACGATGTTGTTCAGTTCGTTCGCGACCAGCACTTTCAATTCGGCAATCTGGGCAGAGACGCGCTGTACTTTGAAGTGTTCGGGCGTCATGGTGGTGGCGAGCTGGCTGCGTTCGCGTTCCAGGTCCGCGAGTCGGGTCTTGTAGTCGCGAAGAAGCTGGGCGTCCCGCACCTCGGGCAGTTGCTCCGGCGAGGTCGAAGTAATCAGCTCGTACTTGGCTTGCAGGACGGTACGGTCGGCCTGCGCTTTGGACAGTTCCGCCTGAATCTGACGTAGCTTCTCTTCGCCGACCGTCTCCCGGCCATTAGTATCAAGCACCCCGGAGCGGCGGGCGTATTCCTGTAGTCTGCGTTCGGAATTCTCCAGATCGGCGCGCATGTCGCGCAGCCGGGTAGTCAGCCACGCCACCGTGCGCTCAGTGCCGGCCCAGCGTGTTTCCATGCTGTGCTCGACGAATTCCGTGGCCAGAGCATTGAGAAATGCGGCGGGAGTGTGCCGGTCGGGCGCTGTGTAACTGAGCTGGACGAGACTGCTTTGTGCCGCTGCCTTCACTTTCAGATTGGCTTTAGCCACTTGCAGGGCCTGTTCTTGCGGTGTCTGCGATCCCGCGGTTGGCATGTCGAGCGCTCGGCGGATGACTAGAGCGCGTTGCTCCGGCAATGCGCTCAGGAGTTTCTCGGCGTTCAACTTGCGTGCGATCCGCTGCACCGGCGTTTCAATCTGCGCGAGGTATTCGGGCTGTTCATCCAGCTTTAACCGCTGTATGACCCGGGCCAGCAGTTCGTCGCTCTGAAGCACCTGCGCCTGCACCTGCACGTAGCTGTCTGGCGCGATCGGAGACGTGCCCGCGGCAGGATCCACGTCCCGGGCGTTCATGAAGTTTTGGTTCAGCTCCTGCACTTCCAGTTGCAGATTCGCGCGATAATCCGGTTTCTGCTTGAAGGAGATCGCCCCGGCGGCCAGAATTCCGGCAAGAATGTAGAAGCTGAGACTGTATTTGAATCTCCAGAGGACGCCCAGATGGTCCAGCAATCCATACGGCCTTGTTTCATCGAGCCGCGCATCCGAAGAGGGAACATCGATCGTGTGCGTAGGCTGTTTCTGTAGCCCGGCGCCGCCTGGCGATGGTAAAGCCTCGCGATGCTGGTTATGATCTTCAATTCTTCCAAACATTAGCGCCCCCAAATTACGAGACCCGACACGGTCTGCAAAGCTGCTTCAGCGGTACGAATACCGATCTTCTTCGCAGTACTGCTCGGAATGACCAGAATGTCATCTGCCTGCATTCCGGGATCGGCAGCCTTGCCTGCCAGAATGCGCTTCACGTCGACCTTGATCTTCTTCCGCTCGGTCTGGCCGGGCTCGCTACGCAGGACCATACAATTTCCCAACGATGCGGTGCTCTGCGGTCCCTCTGCCAGAGTCAATGCCTGCAGTACGGAGGTGTTCTCCTTCTCGCCCATGGTGAATCCGCCCGGCTTGCGGACGTCGCCTACGACGTAGATCAACTCGGCTCGCGGCACTGTGATGACGTCGTACGGCTCTACCGTTGCTGCGTCTTGGAACCGGCCGCCCTGAAGAATGTCTCTGAGGTTGTAGGAGATGGACTGTCCATCCCGCTTCCGGGTGACTCGCACTGCATGACCGGCTTGTGGCTGCAGCCCAGCCGCCATAGCAAGAACCTCGGCGACCGTCCTGTGATTACCGCGGAGCTGGTAGATTCCCGAGTTCGTAACCGCACCCAGCACCGAAACCGGCTGGCTGGCGTAATCCACAACTTCGATGGAAATCAGGGGGCGATTATAATAGCGCTCAAGCAGCTTCGACACCTGCTCCTGGGTGTCGGCCAGGCTCAGACCGCCCACCCGAACTTTGCCGGCCATCGGCAGATCCACGTATCCGTCCTTGGAAACAAGAGATGTCTTTTCGTTGAGCTCTTCGATTTCCGGAGAGCGGAACAGGATCTTGTCATCGGGTCCGAGCCGATATACATCGCCGTCAGAGGCCGCAAACGCAGCCCCGCCAAGCGACGCAAGTAGAAAAACGATTCGACTGAAAAACTCTATGTTCACTTAGTTCTCTATGCCGCTTGAGCGGTCAGGCGGTGACAGCTTCGCGGCGCCGCCTCATCGCTATGACTTTGTTTGCGGTCAGATGAATCCCTGGCGCATAATCGGGCACCAGCCGACAAAGTGCGGCCAACAACCCCAGCTCATCTCGCGATTGGCAAAGCGCCTGGATGGATTTGAGCTGCACTGCGAGATCTTCTGGCCGTGGGCCGCTCCCGAAAACCTTGATCTTTGGGTGAAACGTCGGGAGTGTCGCTTCCTCGTCGAGGTTCAATTCCTCATACAGCTTTTCACCCGGGCGAGCGCCGGTGAACTCGATTCGTATGTCATGGTCGGGCCGCAGACCCGAAAGCAGGATCAGCCTTCGCGCCAAGTCCACTATCTTCACTGGATCTCCCATGTCCAGAACGAAGATTTCCCCTCCGTTTCCCATGGTGGAAGCTTGTATGACGAGCTGCACGGCCTCCGGAATTGTCATGAAGTATCGACGCATCTCGGGATGTGTCACCGTGACCGGCCCGCCCTTCGCAATCTGCTGCTTGAAGGTCGGCACCACACTACCGCTGCTACCCAGCACGTTGCCGAAGCGGACGGACACATATTTCGTGCGACACCCTTTCATGTCCCGGATCACCAGCTCTGCGCCTCGCTTGGTGGCGCCCATGATATTCACTGGATTGACGGCCTTATCCGAGGAGATCATGACAAAGTCGTGGATACCGGCTTCCTCCGCGGCTTGCGCGACGGTAGCGGTTCCGAGAACGTTATTCTCCACGGCCTCGAATATGTTGTCCTCCATCATTGGGACGTGCTTGTACGCCGCCGCGTGATACAGCATCGAGGGATTCTGCTGATTCAGCACGTCGAGAAGGCGCCGTCGGTTTTGGATGTTGCCGACTTCCGGGATAAATGGAACCTCCCGGAACGATCCAAACATTTCCTGCTGGATCTGGAAAAGTGCTGTCTCGCTGATATCGAAGCCCACGATCGCCTTAGGCTCAAAACGGACGAGTTGGCGGCAGAGCTCGGAACCGATCGAACCGCCTGCGCCTGTGACCATCACCGTACGGCCCCGGATCTTGTTTCGGATGTCGTCCTCGGCAAGCTGCACGGGACGGCGCCCCAGCAAGTCCTCCATCGCGACTTCGCGGACCAGCGAATACAAACGGTCCTGCCCGATCAGTTCCGCAATTCCCGGCACCGTCTTGCATGGCACTTGCGCTTCGCGGCAATACTGCAGCATTCGCGTCATTTCGTCGGAGCTTCCGGAAGGGACCGCAATCAGCACTTGCGAGATGCTGTGACGCCGGACGAGTGGCTTGAGATTCTCTCCCGTGCCAAGCACTCGCACCCGCTGCGTCATGGTGTGCTGCCTATCTGGATCGTCGTCCACAAATCCGCAGACTTGATAACCGAGTTCCGGGTTTCTCCGAAGCTCGCGGGCCACCATTGCTCCTCCGGACCCGGCGCCATAGATGAGAATTCGTTCAGTTTCTTTCCGATAACCCGGTGTGCGGAGTTCGGCCAGCAGGCGTGCAAACATGTACACAGCTGGCACGATCAGCATGCAGAGAATCAGATCAAGGACGTAAAGGGACTTGGGCAGATCGGAGGGTCCAAGCAACCAGATAATCGGGAATGCGAGCAGCGAGCCACAAGCATTGTATCCGGAAATGGCTAGAACGTCCGGAACGGAAGCATTACGCCAGTTGTGGTAACTGATCTTGCCACCTGCAAAGAGACTCGTTTTGACAACAACCCAAACAACCAGCGCCGATAAGATGTCCCGCAGATGGTGCGCAGAAACGGAAAAATTGAATTGTAGCAGGAAGGCGATTGCGCCCGAAGCCGCGAACAGGAAGACGTTTTGAACGGTCGGAACGATCCATGTGCGGAGAAGCGCCGAAACCGATCTTCCAGGTAGCAGGTAATGCTTAGAATCTTCTGAAAATAGTAACAACGGATTTACAACCTTTAGGCAACGGATAGATGTGCAGATGTCGGACCGGTTGTCTGAAAATCGCCTGCCGGAAGAGCCTCCAACTCGCGTGCACCGACCGCGCGCCGGAGTTGATTGACAACATAAAGCTGAGCGTCCGCCGTCAGGCTGCTCGAACTCGGCAGGCAAATGCCCCGGCGGAATAAGTCTTCGGCTACCGACCCTCCATATCGCTGGCAGGTCGAGAATAAGGGCTGCAGATGCATTGGCTTCCATAGCGGCCGAGTCTCAATGCCGTTCAAATCCAGTATTTTGATCAATGCGTCAGGGCTACAGCCGAATTCGCCCGCCTCGATCAGGAAACAACTCAGCCAGTTGGTGTGGATCCCATATTGCGCCTGCGGCATTAGCTCGATTCCCGGCAGATCCGCCAATCCGCGCTGATAGCCCATTGCGATCGCTCGTCGCTGCGCGACACGAAGCTGCAGCACGCGCAACTGTCCGCGGCCAATTCCGGCCAGCACATTGCTCAAGCGATAGTTGTAGCCCGCTTCGGAATGTTCGTAGGCGAGGCCCGAATCTCGTGCTTGAGTCGCCCAGAAACGCGCCTTCTGTACCAATCCCTTGGAAGCGGAAAGCATGGCGCCGCCGCCTGTCGTGGTGATGATCTTGTTTCCGTTGAACGAAACGGCCGCGACATGCCCCAACGAGCCGGCCGCCCTTCCCTTATACGTAGCTCCTAGCGCCTCCGCGGCGTCTTCGAGAACGGGTACGCCGTACATGGCACATACATCCAGGATGGGATCCATATCGGCGCATTGCCCGAAGAGGTGGACGACGATTACTGCACGAGGGAGTCGATTCGTCTTCGCCCGATCCCGTAGTGCGGCACCAAGCACATGCGGGTCGAGATTCCAGCTCGCTCGTTCGCTATCCAGGAATACTGGATTCGCGCCAAGGTATCGGATAGGATTCGCAGTGGCAACGAAAGTCAACGACTGACAGAACACATCGTCGCCGGGGCCGACTCCGAGCGCTCTTAATCCGAGATGAATCGCCGCGGTTCCACTCGATACGGCAACGGCCGGCACTCCTACGCAAGCCTCGAGTTCGTCTTCGAACGCGGTGATGTGAGGGCCCACCGTCGACAACCAATTGGTTTCAAAGGCTTTCTCAACGAAAACAGCTTCCTGGGAACCCATATGGGGGACGGACAAATGAATTCTAGTCATAGCAACGAAGCAACTGCAATCGTGGCGAGTGCGAGTACCACTCCAATACGTTGTTTATTCACAATGCTCTCCATTTCACCGTACGATCAAACCGGACTCGCTCCGGTGAATCTGCGGTGGAGATTCGGTGGAGGTTTACGCCGACGGCACGTCATTCGAGGGGCTGCGGATCGTGCTGTTGTTAAATTGCTCTCCTGGCCACCTTCTCGCCCAGGCGCTTCACGGCGCGCGCTCTAACCAGGGCTGGGTGACTGTGCGTTCTACTTCCCGTTCTTCAAAAGTGTTATCAGACTGGCCCGGAGTCGCTTCCACCAGCTCTGCATCTTCTTGGGTCTTGCGAAGTACTCCAAGCCTTCCCGGATCATTCCTGGCTCCAGTCGAACTTATCGCCCACGCCCAGGCTGTCTAGCTTGATCCGCAGGTTCTGGCGTACCCAGGTGCCGCGATTGTTCCGGAAATCAAACGGCTGCGACGAAGCAACTGCAATCGTGGCGAGTGTGAGTACCACTCCAATACGTTGTTTATTCACAATGGTGTCCATTTCACCGTACGATCAAACCGGACTCGAAACGGTGAATCTCCGGTGGAGATTCGGTGGAGGTTTCCGCCGACCTCTGTGCCTCTCGTAAACTCCGATCAAGTTGATAAATTGGGACTTGTCGCTCATCAATCGTTCGCGTTTCGGACCCGTTCTAACGGCCCTGTTCGCCTTCATCAGCGCCTCGTTTCGGACCCGTGCTGCGCTTCAATTGGAGATCCTCGCGTTGCGCCATCAGATCTGCATCCTCCAGCGCTCCGTCAAAACGCCCGAGGCTGAACGCAGCGGACCGCTTTCTCTGGGCGTGGCTCTCCTCGGTCTAGAACGGCTGGCAATCGGGTGTTTCCATCATCAAGGCCGCCACGGTGATCGGTTGGCAGCGCAAGGGCTTTAGCCTCTTCTGGAACTGGAAGATTCGCAATGGCAAGGTTGGCCGCCCGGGGGTGCCGAAAGAGGTCCGCCAGTTGATCCGCATGCTGAGCCGCGAAAATCCTCTCTGGGGTGCTCCGCACATTCACGGGGAACTGCTGAAGCTCGGTATCAACGTCGGCGAGACCAGCGTCAGCAAGTACATGGTCCGGCGTCGAAAGCCTCCGTCACAGACCTGGACGACGTTCCTCGATAATCACCTGAAGACGATGGTGTCGGTGGATTTCTTTGTCGTGCCGACAATCCGGTTCCAGATTCTCTACGTATTTCTGGTACTGGCGCATGAGCGGCGGCGGATCGTGCACTTCGCGGTCACGGGACATCCCACCGCGGAGTGGGCGGCACAGCGGTTGCGTGAAGCCTTTCCTTGGGATACCGCACCCCGGTATCTGCTGCGAGATCGCGACCGGATCTTCGGCAACGACTTCGTCAGGCAAGTGAAGGTGATGGGCATCAAGCAAGTGCTATCGGCGCCACGTTGTCCGTGGCAACGTGCTTATGTTTAACGTGTGATCGGCACGATTCGGCGTGAGTGCCTGGATCATATGATCGTCTTCAACGAGCGAGGCCTGTCTCGGCACCTCGAAATCTTTGTGGAGTATTATCATCGGAACCGCGTTCATTTGGCATTGCAGAAAGATACTCCGGAGCCCCGACCGATCCAGCCGCCGGAGTCTGGCCGGATCGTCTCGACACCGGTGCCGGGTGGGTTGCATCACCGATACGAGCGGCATGCCGCCTGAACCTTCCAATAACTGACGCAGAACCGAGGATGGCTGCGTGGGCTCCGCGTTGTTTTGCCGAGACCGAATCAAGAGCTGAACCTACGCTGGAGTCTCTCTTCCACGCTCATTCCAGCAATCAACGGGACGTGGTTCGGAGTTAACAGCCTCGAGGATCGCCGTCCACGACTGCCGGTCGCGCTTTTCAGCCCTGATGCAATTCCCGAGATAGACACTCAGTTGTCTCCACCATAGCCCAAGCAATGATCTGCCGTCATCGCCTTTGTTACGATTGCCGCGCGCACGCACTTTCGCTCTTTGATCATTTCGGGCCCGAGGCGCCGCTGGCGTCAATTCCCTTTGCTCTGCCGAAGAGTCGCAAGGCCAACCGGTCCGCCAGAGCGTCAAGGAAGGCTTCGTCGACTTGTAGGTCCTTGGCGCCAGTCGGTATCCGACCCTCGGCACCCCTGTGGCCATGCTCTGGGTCAGCGGTTTGGATTTCACCGGCCAGGGATGCAACCAAGCCGTCCACCTCAGGGTCATCCTCGCGAAGTGCTGACACTCGCTTCAGTGCGTAGCAGACGGTCGAGTGATCACGCCCATTGTAGAATCTTCCGATCCGCGTCGTGCTCCACCCTCCTACATGCTTGGCCAGGTACATCGCTACCTGCCTGCTGAACACCGCTGGCTGGGCGTTCCCCGCAACCCTCCCAGGGCCGAGTCTTGCGGCAACCACAGCATCAATCGCCGACAGCGGGATCCGCCGTGCAGTCTGCTTTACAGAATGGCTAGGCACAGGCATGCTCACCTCCTCGTGAATTCAGTGCAGTCGCTCGGTTTACGAACAGATACTGACCATCTTGGCTGATCCGAGCCGGGCACTCGGGCCACATTGCTTGCACCAGCCTCAACCATTGTTCCAGGCGCTCTCGAAATCGCCGTGGGCGGCTGTATTCGACACAGCCGAGCTGATTTGCTAGCCCGAATTCTCCGAACAAGGGAATGCGCTCTTCACTTCTTGCGACGAAACACCGGTAGCTAAGCCATGTAAACAGGTCCAAAGCCGCCGGCGAAGACGACAGCGCCTTCGCTGCTTCCAGGTCGGTCGGAATGGGATGTTCGAGAACCTCCCGGTAGAATTCCTCGGTGAGTACGATCAGGTTCTGGCACTCGCCCGGAAGGTTCTGCTGGTCCGCGTCCCTGGAATACCAGATTCGCGCCTCGCTCATGAAATTGAACCTCGCCTCATGGACGACTCGCGAAACGGAACGATGGGTATCAGTCCCGAAAAAGATCGTGGCGCCGAAGATACGCTGGAAGGCACCTATTAACCGGCGGTATTGGGATCCACCCTGTTGCATACCGAAGGTATCCAGCATCTCGGCGGCGCTCGGAAAGGTGATCCGGCGGGTCTGCTGGCGGGTCGCCAAGGTTGCCAGGAAAAGCGGGACGAGGCGATCCTGGCCCCAGGGGAGTCCGTAGTTCGGATGACCGGTGACGAGCAGCACGAATTGGCCGTTGCGACGTTCGTGGACCAGAGTCCCGGGCGGCGGGCATTTGATCGGAAGGCCGCATAGGACAAATGGACGAGAGGAGAAGCCCAGGTTCTGGCAGGCAGACTGCCGTCGTAAGCGAACACATTCGATAAATTCCACCTTCCTAAGTCGCCGACTCGATGGGGCCGGGCCGGGTCGCATCTTGTTGAGAATTTCACTGGTGTGTTCGAGCCCCTTGTTGCCTGGCCGACCTTCTGGAATTGACAATGAGAGGTCGCTCATCGGGCTACCTCCGGGTGGCAGGCATGAGAAGAAGGCACGGCTATACAGGAGGAGATGGATGGCGAAGATCGGCGGGGAATTGCTAACAAATTGCTAACATGCCATCCCAAAACAGCCCACAACAGGCAGTACCAACCGCTGCTAAGTTGTTGAAAGTTCTGAACACTCAGAGTCAGCGAGAATGAGAATTTGAACTCATAACCCAAAGGTCGAAGGTTCAAATCCTTCCCCCGCAACCAAGTCTCAACCATCATCCTTCCTTACACTTAGATCACTCCGAAGCATCCCTCGAAGAACCGCTCCTGGGGGACGATTGTTACCAAAACTGTCACCAGTCTGACGCGGGTCCGTGTGGTCAAAGAATCACGCGGGCTCGGGAGTAGAACTTAAGCAAGCCGCCGAGTCGGATCGCGACAGCGAACGGTCCTGCTCTTGAGACTTTGCGGTACGTCTGGAGAAGGGAAGAGGAGAAGGTCGCCCTTACCCTGGTGGTTCCGTTCAAAATGATGATGTTCGATGTATTCGAGCAACTCCCGGCGTAACGAACCTTCTCCGAACAGAATAAGCTTGGACAGGTATTCTTGCCGGATGGACCACACTCGGACTGCTGGGTGGAAGGGCCTATGACATTGTGCTTATGGACTTGCAGATGCCCATAATGGACGGCCATCAGGCGACGTCCGGTATCCGCTCCGATCCGCGATTCACCAAACTGCCGATTATTGCGATGACCGCCCATGCCACCGTCGAGGAACGCCAACGGTTTCTGGATGCGGGAATGGACGACCATATCTCCAAGCCGATCGATCCTGTAACGATGTTCACGACCATCGCCCGCCACTAACGTCAACCCGCGGTGCCGAAGGCCGAATCCGTTCCCCCGCGATCCGTCCTCGCCAGATCTGGATGTCCTGACGGATTTGCCGGGAATCGATGTTCCTCTGGGACTGAAACGCATGGCGGGCAACCGCAAGCTCTATAGTTCCCGACCGGTAGATCGGCGCCACAGCAGCGTTCCCCGGTTGACGCTCTCGCCAGGCCGGCGCCTTGTGACGCGCGACTCAATCGGGGACACGCAACTGGCGGGAAGCTGCGACTGTCAGCAAGTCTCCCGAGTAACTTACTCGCGGGTCTTCGACGTCCCGACCGCGAGCACCACAACCACCTGCCGTCCGGAAATGGAGTTACCGTTTCGATCCGCCCCGTCTCCCCGAATCGCGCAGCTTCAGACAGCGAGCATCGAGACCGCCTATTCATCGTCTTCACACTCGCTATCGATGTGAACCGGAGCAACTCCGCCCTAAAAGGCGGAAAGGCTGCCGGCCAGTGCGACTTTCAAGCGCACACTGGCGCATCCGTTTTGTCTCGCCCCACGCCGGACTCGCGCACGGGTCAGATGATCTATCCGGCGAGACCCGCAACCACCAGATAGTGATAACATCCCGCCTGGAAGACCGGGTCGACCGTCAACCCTGCGGCGCTCAAAGCCTTCTGGACCTGCTCTGCCGGAATCCGATGGTCGATGGGCGGTCCCGGTGGACGATCCACATCGGGGCGCCAGTCCAGAATCGCAATCCGGCCGCCGTGCCGGACTATGCGGAGCGCCTCGGCCAGGACTGCATCGAGGCTGTCCAATTCGTGCCAGACATTCGCGAAAAACGCGAGATCGCAGCTCGCGGCTGCCAGGTTCGTCGCCAGAGCGCTACCGTGGACCGGCTCGATGTTCCCGATCTGCGGGACCCGATTCATCTTGACGCGCAACAGTTCCAGCATCTCGCGCTGCAGATCCACCGCGAAGACCTGGCGCGACTTCAGTGCCATGGGGATCGCGAAGTAGCCCGTACCCGCGCCGATGTCGGCCACGACTGTCTCAGGAGTCAGGGCGAGTCTTTCGATGACCTCGTCCGGAGGCAACGACTCGCGCCGCGCGGGATCTTCCAATCTCTGGGCATCACTTGCTTTGAAGGTTCGTTCGTTCATACCAATTCGTACTCTCCGACGCCCGAGTTCTGCGTCAGCGCGCCCTCAGCCGCCTTACCGTTCGATGCCGCTAAAGCGCATCGGACGGCGGGTGCATCATCCACAATCGCTATACCCCCCGTCAGACCCGATCCCAGTCCGCTGCTTCTGCAAATAGACGTTCTTCGCAATGAGGTACATCTATCATCTATATAACAGGTTCTAGAAGGTTCGAAAATCTGGCGGGTGCGCCGCCCTACGACTCCGAGAGAAGCGCCTCGACATCGCGCCGCAATACTGTTTCCGAAATCATTCCGGTGTAGGTTCGAGCGATGCGGCCATGTTTATCGAGGAGCAGACTGGTAGGCAAGGTTTCGATTCGATTGGCGAGCGGGAGTTCTCCGGGCTTCAAGACCGGATAGGTTACCCGGTACTTCTCGACGAATGCGGGCACGGCCGCCGCAGGGTTGTCATCCATGCTCATGCCGACCACCGAGAAACCGCGGGAGGACAGATCGTTGTGGACCTTCACCAGTGCGGGCGTCTCGGCCTGGCACGGCGGACACCACGTCGCCCAGAAGTTCAAGAGAACCACCTCGCCCTTATGCGATTGCAGGCTCCACGCAGAACCGTCCATGGAGGGCAGCGTGAACGCGTCGATGGTCTTCCTGGCGGACGAGTTCGTGATTCGTCCGAATGGGTTCATGCCGGATGGGCCGAAGGTAAGAAACAGCACTCCCAGTCCGGCCAGAAGAATGGCGGTTTTGGCAAACTTCAGCATACTCGCTTTCCAAATTAGGTGGATGCTCATTCCAGGATAAGGCAGTGGCATCGCTTGACCAGGGAGACAACGGGCCGGGTTGCTCGCCGCGCCTCAAACGCGACTGCCCAATGGAACTTCACGCCGCTATGCTCCGGGGTTCGCGCTGAGGCGCGCCCTCCATGACAGTCAGCACCGGACAGGACGCGTGCCGGACCAGGCGAACGCGTCCGCTCAGGTGCTCGACGGCACACGCAGGCTGATCCTGCCCGGCAATCCAATAGCAGAGATCATCAATAGATACAATCGCGAAACGCTTGTCAATCGTCGAAATCGTCCGGAAGGGGCGGGAGGCCTTCGGGTACTGGCACGGCCGGGCGAGTACGGATCCAGTGCCGAAGGACCAGCATCACGATCACAGCCCCGAGCGCCAAAGCGATCAACGGCACAACGTGCTCCCACCACCACGCGGAACCCTCCGGTTCAACGAGTACCCTCGTTCCATATCGTTGCTTATACGTGTCGAGGATCTCCCTGTCGGATCTCCCTTCGGCGACCCAGGCCGCGATCTCCGCACGCATCTTCATCGAGACTTCGCTGTTATGCCGCAACACGGCCTCGGAGTAGCAACAGGGAGCCAATAGCGCGAGTTGCAGATGCCGAATGCGTTCCTGCTGGTCCGGCGCCGGACCGCCTTGAACCGCGCCCCCAAGCACGAGCACAGCAACTCCCAGTGCGAAGACACGAACGAGAAAGGAAAAGGTGTCAGTCATGGGCCATTACAGACTGGAGCAGAGTGCGCAACTCGGCCGCCACGTTCTCGACCGGCAATAGAAACACGATGAACAGATGGGAAAACGTCGCAAAGTTCAGGCCCCACGCGGGATCTTCGCCGGTGGCTCGCGAACTCCACGCGATCAGGGATTCGATCAGGTAGACCCACGCGACTACAACAGCGAACGTCACCACCGGAATCCACCAGCCGGATCCGCGGAGGCCGACCGTCAACCCGGAAAGGCAGAGGACCAGGATCGGGCTGGGGAGTACCGCGACCGTCCACAGAAGCCGCGGCGTTCCCGCTCTCCGCAACCACACGTAGTAGAACCAGATCCCGAGTTGGATGCAGAGCAGGACCTTGACGATTGCGGGGTCGCGGGCTTGATGAATGAAGGAATCGATGTCGGTGGCGTCCGCCGCGATGGTAAGCGCCATCACCGCCGCGCCTGTGCTCAAACCGTACGTCAAGATCCGTGGCCGGGCATTTCCACCGGATCCGATTCGCAGCAGTTCCGAATCCCGCACTGAATAGAACACGAGCAGAATCACACCAAACAGCAGGTATTCCAGGCTAAATCCCGCCGCCATGTTACTTCTGCCCTTTTTTCCACAGCGGTCGATACTCTTGATCGCGTAGCGTGAGCGATCGCGATCCCGACTTGATGGTGCGGGCCAGGAAATGGGGTTCGCCAACCGCTTTACGCGCGGCAATCTCCACCCGATCGCCGGAGCGGAGTTGAAACTGGTGCCAGGAAAGGTAGTAGCCGGGCGCGAGGTGCACTTCCACATCGCGATGATCCACTGTTACCAGGAGGTGAACTTCCGCCTGTCCGTTCATACTGTGCTTCATCACTTTGTGGACTTCGCCACTGATCGTGACCTCGGCTGGCTGTGCCGGGACATCGCGACCGTCCTGCGGCAATTGAGCAGACGGCACTCCCGCAAAGATGGCGGCCAGCGAGACACACGTCAAAGCAATTTGCAGGCTAAACATATGCATCACCAGACTGGGCGTCCGCGAGAGTCTCGCAAAGACAGATTTCTTGGCCCTTGGCGAATGTCGAAGGCGACGGTGAGGTCCCCGTCCACACCGGACACCCCAAAACCTCTGACCGACAGCGGCTCACCCTCCCGGATTCGGACTCCGCCTCTGTTGAGGTATCCGGAAGGCGCTAGACGAACCAGGTTTACCTGCCCGCCGGACTGCAGTCGGATCTCGACCATGGCAACTTCGGGATCCGCCCCGGCCAGGTAGATCACTTCACTGATGGTCCCCTCTAGCGTCCGCTGATTAGCCGGACCCGCCCGGTTTCCCGTAGCTTCACTGCAACGTCCGTAATTTGAGCAGCCGGCATAGCCGTGATGATAGTGATGATCGCAATCGTGAGCGAAGCCGAGCTGTGTAAATCCGAACAAGGAGAGCAGGAACATCGCGTCGCGAAATCTAAGCGCTTTCATGACACCTCCCGAAACTGCCGCAGAGGGCCGTCTCAAAATAGAATGTAACTCTCTGCTAAATGTAACTTGCACATATCATGACATAAGTGATAATCTCTTGCAAGGGGGAAGGAGATCTCGTTTGCCGGCCAAAGCCGGGCCGAGAAGTACGCCTTTGCGCAACGATTATTGGTGGCGAGGGAGTACGCCAGCCAGGGCAAGAAAGAGCGTGGAATCATCGGCGCCTACCTGAGCAAGGTGACGGGATTGAGCGTGCCACAAACGGCGCGACTCATTCAGATGTACCGGGAAACGGGAGTGGTGGAGTTGAAGCCGCAGCTGCGGCACGAGTTCCGCCGCACCTACACCGATGCCGATATCGCGCTGCTGGCCGAGTTGGACCGGGCGCACGAACGGATGAGCGGACCGGCGACCCGGTGTATTCTACAGCGGGAGTACGAGCGGTTCGGCAAGCTGGAGTATGTGCGCCTGGCGGGGATCTCGGTGGGGCACCTATACAACCTGCGCAACAGCGTGAGCTACCGAAAACAAGCGGCGGTGTGGGAACCGACGCGGCCGACGGCGGTGTCCATTGGGGAACGCAGGAAACCGGATCCGAAGGGGCGTCCGGGATTTCTGCGGATCGACACGGTACATCAAGGCGATTGGGAGGGAGCCAAGGGGGTGTATCACATCAACGCCGTGGACAGCGTGACGCAGTGGGAGGTGGTGGGGTGCGCCAGCAAGATCAGCGAACTGTATCTCATGCCGGTGCTGGAGGCCATCCTGCATCAGTTTCCCTTCGCTATTGCGGGGTTTCACGCCGACAACGGTTCCGAATACATCAACCATACAGTGGCCCACCTGTTGAAGAAGTTGCTGATCGAGTTCACCAAGAGCCGGGCCAACCGCAGCCAGGACAACGCCCTGGTGGAAGGCAAGAACAGGGCCGTCATCCGCAAACACATCGGCTACGGTCACATCCCCAGCGAGCATACCGAACGGTTGCAGAAGTTCTATACGGCGCACCTCAACCGGCATCTGAACTTTCATCGGCCGTGCGGGTTCGCCACCGTCAGCTTGGACGCACGAGGCAAACGCAAGAGGGAGTACAAGCTGGCCGACTATGCCACACCCCGAATGCCTCGCCGGATGTGCCCGCGACATGGAGCCGACCATCCCTGCAGTTGCGCCATGGGGAACCTGTACCGGTTCGTCGAGCCGGTCGTTATGTATCTGCTCAGGCAGAAGGGCTGTTCATACGGCTACGAACTGGCTACCGAACTGCCCGGCTGTGGGCTGACCGACGCCGGAATTGAGGTGGCGGCCCTCTACCGTACGCTGCGCCAGTTGGAGCGGAACGAATGCGTGGAGTCCGAATGGGACGTCGAACACGGAGGACCCGCCCGCAGATTGTATCGCTTGACGCCGCGAGGCTATAAACACCTCGACGAGTGGATCACGGTGTTGGATCACATGGCCGAATCGATGAAGCGACTGGTTTGCGCCGCGCGTTTGCCAGAGCGGGATGCGGCGGCGGTCGCGCCTGCCATACCGGCTCGTGGAGCCGGTCACGAATAACCAACGATAAATCAAGGAAGGTAGCGAGATTATGCAGATAGCAGTGCCGACCAATGATGGAGTGTCGATTTCGGCGCATTTTGGGAAGAGCTCCGGTTTCCTGGTCTTCGACGTAAAGGATGGTCGCGTGACGGCTTTGGGCATGAGGCCGAACGGAGGTTGCGACCCTCACCAGGAGCAGGAACACGCCTGTCAAGGCCACGAGCAAGGAGCGCATTCCGATCATCATGCCGGAATCGTCTCAACACTCGCAGGCTGCGACCTGGTACTGTGCGGAGGAATCGGGGCACGTGCGGTGGAGGCGTTGACCTCCGGCGGCATCCGGCCAGTGTTTGTTAACGAGACCGGATCGGCGGCTGAGATTGTTCAGGCCTACGTCGTGGGAACGCTGCAACCGCAGACATCGGGTTCCTGCCAGTGCCGCCACTGATCAGAGCGTAGCCAACAAGTAGATCGACACAACCGAACGGCGGCGGCGAGCACCAGCCGATCGTGGCGGCAAAGTCACCGGAGGCGCAGACGCAGTTCGTAGATCTTCGATCCGGTGACGTCATCCATGCAGTAAGAGACCCTCCGATCGCTCCTCAAATCGCGAGAATAGTATCTGCAGCGTCCGGGGATGGACAATGCCGAACCACATCGCGACCGTGGTGACTGGGCTGTCTTTAGGGCAGAGATTCGAGTTTGACGGGCCGTTTATTCTGCCCGGTGGGATCCCATTCGATGACACCGGTTACACCTCGGACAGGGGATCGAGCGCTGATCTCATCACGGATTCGCGCCTTATTGAGTCCCGCCTTCCGGGTAGCGGCCACAACCAGGGTTACCGCATCATAGGCGTGCGCGGCTGTATAGTCGGGATTGCGACCGTAGCGAGCCGCGAATCTGGCGCGGAAACCCGGCTCTATCTCGCCCAGTGCCGGATAAAGCACTCCTCGCAAGGACGTGTCGGGACCGGCGCTGGCGATCCATGGACCACCGGCAATAACGCCGGAAAACCCGGCTTCACGGAGTGCATGGATCAGCCTGACACTGCCCTTTGTGCCCGCGACGACGACCACGATACGTGCGGCCGAGCCAGCCACTTGTCCGGCAATCCTGGCGGTCTCGTCGTCGCGTCCGTCCCAATCGACCTGAAGCGTCGGCGCGAGCCGGTCATGTGCGAACGCCTTATTCAATTGCGCAACGAAAGCACGTGAATCGTGATCGATCGCAGATATCAACGCGAACGGCCCCTCCCGCTGTGCCAGTTCGCGGCCGATTTCCGCCGCCTGCAGGTGATCGCCGGGTGCGCACGAGAATACCCACGGCACGCCCGCCGTGTGGATCGTTCGGTCCGTCGCCGACGGATTCACCAGCGGCAGCAGAGCCTTGGGCAGAAGTTGCTCCGCCAGGTGCGTGCTGGCTCCGTCAATTCCGCCGATAATAGCCCAGACACCGTCCTGGTAGATCAACCGCGCCAACTTGGCGACGCCACCCCGCCAGGGATCGTCGGTCCACGCCGGCAGGAGCCGGAACGGAAGACCACGGTATCCGCCCTGAGCATTCGCCTCCTGGATTGCCAGGCTCGCGCCGGCCCACATCTGACCGCCAACTGGATGCGCCACATCGGCGGGACCGAAGTAGCCGATTCGAACTTCGCCGACCTTCCGGGGTTCCGGATCTTCCCGTCCGGGACCGTTGTAGACGAGCGGTTTGTCCCGAGGTTCGCGGTACGGTTTCGGGGCGCTGTCCTCGCCGAGTCCGGGTAGGGCCGACGCCAGGAGAGCGACGGCGGTCAACATAGGACGGCGCCACCGTTCAAACATGTCGCGTCACTGCTGGGTTTCCGGCTTCATCGGGTCGATCGTACCCGTAGCCCGGTTGACGCGGTCGCGGGCGGGGATGTACCCCCGCGGGATCTTCAAGTCCTCGCGCGAATAGTAATGCCAGTTGCCGCCTTCATACCTGGCGAGGAACACTTCCCCCAGGTCGTCAAGCGCGGCGCTGAACGGGATGTCGCCCGTGACGCCTGGCCAAGGCTTCGTCCGGTACGCCAGCACATCGCGAATTTTGGCGCGATTGAGCCCCGCCACCTGGACGGCCCAAATCAGCATATTCATGCCGTCATAACCGTGCGCGGCGTAAGTCTCGGGTTCGGAATTGAAGCGCTTCCGGAACGCTGCCCGGAATGCTTCAAGCTTCGGGTCCTTGCGCTCCGGATTCCAGGGATAGCCGCAGATCACCCCTTCGGCGTTCGCGCCTGCGGCTTTTGCGAACTCCGCCGACACGGACCGGTCGCTCGCGAAAAACGGCTGGTTCATCCCCATCTTGCGCATCTGGTTCAAGATCAACGCGCTTTCCACCGCATCTCCCCAATGAATTACCGCGTCCAGATTCGACGCCTTCATGCGCTCGAGCTGCAATGTAAAGTCATCGGAACCGACGCGATACGCCATTTCGATGATGGTGGGACGCTGCATCCGGCGCCCGCTATCGTTGACCTCGCGGACCCCGAACCGGCCATATCGATTACTGGCGCGGATGATCCCGACCCGCCTGTAATTCATTTTGCGGAGCAGATAGTCCATCAGCAGATAGGTCATCTGCCGGTCGTCGCCGATGCACCGCATCACCCACGGGATGTTCGTTTCGATAAAGGTCGGATCCGTATCTCCGCTGTTCATCATCACGATCTCGGCCTTCAGCGCCACCCGTATGGCGATGTGGCTGTTGGCGCCGTCGATGGTGCCGATAATGGCCCAGTCGTCGTTCTTGTAGGCCATCTTGATAATCTCGTTACCAGACGCGCCCCAGAGCCCGTTGTCGTTACGGGTGTCGAGTTCGAACGGGATGTGGCGGCGGAAATACCCGCCGCGGGAGTTCCATTCCTCGACGGCGAGCTTCGCGCCCTGGAGCATCTTGATACCGAGGGCCTCTTCATGACTCTTGCCGCCCGTGGCCACCGAGACGGTCGGACATGATGGGACCAATAAAGCCGATCTTTACCGTTTTCAGTTCCGGGCCTGGCTCCGGAATCGAACGGCCCGCACCCGTATACTCCATCTGCTTAAGGAAATGTTCCTTGTACGGCTTTATGGCTCCATACGGTTCGTAGTCCACTGGAGTGTTTGCGTAGACTGTGTCCTGCTTCAAGCGAAGATCGGGAACCTGGTAAGGAGTCAACCCGTTGATGCGGCGCAGAACCTCGGCCGTGTCATTGTCGATCAGATCCTTCAACTCAGGCGGAATCGCCGCTTCTTTCGGCGCCGGCTTTGGCGGTTCGGCCGCGGCAGCTGTCGTTCTTATGAGCAGGATTCCGAACACCAATGCGAGCAGCCTCATTCCGCACCTCCCTTCAGGGGGGCAGCTGCACCTTTCGCGACCATCCTCTGGCGCTGCTTGAGGCCAGGATAGTAGCCCTCCCCCACTCCCCATCCGAGCCCCTTCGCGGTAGCCACAAAGACGTCGTTGCCGTCAATGTCGTAATTGATGACGAAGTCGTGCGGAATACCCACCGGCATCTCCACTGTCTCGAGCACGTCCCGGTCTCGCATCACTACGGCCTTGCCGCCCTTGCCCGTCGCATCGCGCGTGTACGTCACCCACGTGTTGGTCTTGAAGTCTGTGATGGCGCTGGCGCCTTTGTCGGTCGCAAACCAGGCTTCGTCGGCGCTGCGCCCTTTCGCGTTGTTGATGAAATCGCTGGCAAGTCCTGAGTCCTGGTTATAGTAACCACGCCAGTGCCGGCCATCGTACCGGCAAGCTCCGAAGTAGCTCGATACCCACAGCACGTCGTCCGCGGGGCTGGCCGCCGTGACAATCACGTGGACGATCCCGTCATCGCGGTAGAGGTCGATCTCCATCTCGCCGTCGGGATCCAGATAGTCCTTCCAGTGGCCGGTTGCAATGTCGTACTCGAGCAGTCCGCTGCCCCAGACCGCGATGTACACCTTGCCCTTGGCGACGGCGACACTGTAGTTCCAGATCTCCTCCATGGGCGCGTTCTTCTCGGTGAAGATGCTCCACTCGCCGCTGACGGTATTGAAGCGGCTGCTCCAGCCGTTGTGGCGGCCCAGATGTTCTCGTCCTCGACGGCCACGCCGTAGACGACGTCGTTGACCAGCCCGCTGTTGAGCTGGTGGAAGTGGTCGAAACGTCCGCCGCTGAACCGGGCCAGGCCGCCGCCGAACAGTCCCAGCCAGACGTCGCCGGTCTTCTTGTCCACGTCGATGGCTGTGACCGCCTGGAACGGAAGACCGTCCTTCTCTCTCCAGCTTTTGATCTTGCCGGTACGCTTGTCGAGCATGGCAAGGCCGTCCTCGGTGCCGATCCAGACCCGCGGACCGTCGGCCTTGACCGCGAAGATGTGATCGTTGGGCAGGCCGTCGGCAACGGTGAAGTGTTTCCACTTCGTGTAGACAAATGGCAATTTCGGAGCCTCGGCCGCTGTCAGCAGGCCGGAAACCGCAGCGATCAAACACGCAAATCGGTAGAGCCGCATCATTCCTCCTCGGGAATCACAGGGTCTTGAGAAACTCGACGAGATCGTTGAGCTGGTCCTTGGTCATGTCGTTGGTCACGCCGTGCCGGTCATCCGGGTTGTACACGGTCCAGATCTCTTCGAGGGTGGCGGCCATGCCGTTGTGCAGATACGGCGCGGAATCGTAAATGTTGTTCAGATGCGGGACATCGAATGTGCCGTCGCGGTCATAGGACATCCTGGTGCCGACGTCGTGCCGCCTCCGGTCCGTGTAGTAGGGAGGAAAGTGGCATGTCACGCATTGGTTGTTTTCCGCGATGGCACGGCCGTCGTTGGTCGTGGTGCGCTCGAAGATCGTCTTGCCCCGCCGCTGTGCCGCCGATCAGCGGCGCGCCGAGAGGCCGGTAGCGATTCGGCGGGCGCGGGATGGTGGTTACGTAATAGTCCACCGCCGACAGTTGCTCGGGCGTGAACGGCAGCAAGCCGCGTGAAGAAGACTGCGAGCCGGGCGCCGCACTGTCGCGACAGGCTTGGATTCGTGCCCTCCCATTTGAACGGGGCCGTATCCAGAATCCCTCGCAATGTCCGGTTGTCCACCGGCGTGATTCCGATTCCGTCGGCCTCGATATCGTAGGTCATCCCGTCCACGTGGCCGTCGGGATGGCAGGAGTTGCACGAGTACTGTCGGTGAAACGTGACGAAGGCATTGTGAAAGAGCTGCTCACCCCAGCGCTGCTTGCTGATCGTCTTCGATCCGCCCAGTTCGATGGTCCCCGTCATCTCCATCTTCGCCAGATCGATAACGCCGATGCGTGTCGTCAAGCGAGTTCGCCACCAAAGCGCGCTTGTTGTCCGGCATCACCAGAATGCGCGCGAGGATTCTTGCCGGTTGCGATGTGCTTGACCACGAATTCGGTTGGATATCCGAGGTGGTTCGGCAGCACCTGCCGCCGTTCGTATTCGGGTAGCCGCCGGATCGTGGACGAGCAGTTTGGCGACGTCCACCACGGCGATGCGGTCTGTGCCCGAACTCGTCACCAGGGCGTAGCGGCCATCCGGCGTGAACGCGATGTCGGTCGCGTCGGCAAAACCCATGTCCGGTTCGTCCAGCAGCACCTCGTCCAAACCGCCCGTCCGCCAGATCACCGCCAGCCCGTTGGTGATCGTCCAGCCCTGCAGCAGCCGCGTCATGGGTACGCGGCCTTAGTGCGGTTCAAAGTGGCCAGCGCAAACTCTCCGCTCGGATGCCAGGCAACGCCCATCATGAGATTGGCGTCGGCGCGCCTTCACGCGATCTTCCACCGCCGCGCGCGTGGTGTCGATCACCGTCACTTCCGAGAAGAATGGTTCGCGCACGGGAGCGAACATCGACTTCATGTTCGTCACCAGAATGCTCTGCCCATCCGGAGCCATCGCGAGCGACCATGGCCCGTTGCCGGCGCTCAGGCTCTTGATTCTTTTGAGCGACGCAATGTCGAATACCGAAATGTCATTTGAGGACGTATTCAGGACATAGAGCAGTTTTCCTTCGCGGTCGGCCAGCACGCCGTGCGGCTCGTTGCCCGTCTTCAGTGTGGCTGTGACCTTTCGTGCTGCCACGTCGATCACCGAGACGGTATCGTCGACGCGGTTAGTGACGAAAGCCAGCCGTCCGTTCGGAGTAAATGTTACGCCGGTCGGATTGCCTCCGACGGGGATCTCCGCGATTTTCGCGCCCGCGGCGGGATCCACCACGATGACGCTGTCGGACGCTTCGCAGGCGACATATACCTCGCGGCTGTCGGGCCGTAATGCCATGCGGATTGGCGTCTTGTACCCTGGTGCTCCGGCAATGAGCGGCAATTTCCTGGGATGGGCGATCTTCTTCATCGCCGTATCGGCGTTGAACTCCTTCGACTGGTGGCAGCGTGTGCAGGTTTCGCGAGTGGGCGTGAGCAATCCCGCCGCCTTCGCCGACCGTGTGTCCCGCATCGCAGCGTCCCACATGTAGTCGCTGCCCGGTCCATGACACGCCTCGCACCCGACACCCTCATCCGGCGTGAAACTCGCAAGGCGCGGCCCGCTGGATGCCGGCGCATGGCACTTCAGACACTCGGCGCTCCGCTGCGGATCGGCAATTCCCTTGCCCGCCGCGATCTCTTTCGCCTTGGCCGTCCCCAGCGCTGCCCAAGCTCCCGAGTGCGCGCTCAGTTTCCACATGCTCCACTGGTTTCCGAGCTGCGGTCCGCGATGGCATTTGCCGCACTCCGCCGCTCCGGCGTACTTCGGCCCCTTCGACTCTGAATCGACGGGTGTCGTCTCGATCCCGCCCGCGGCTGGATTCGGCGCAAGTGGATGCAACAGTTGCTGCCAGCCCTTCTTCACATCGATCGGCGGCCGGTTCGTCACGGCCACGTGCGAACCCTTCTCGATGTGACAGTTTACGCAGAATTCCTGGTCCGGCATGCGCAGCCCGGCCTTCATCGCCGCTGCCTTGTCCTTCATCACCTCCATCGAGCGAGTACTCGCTGCCCGGCCCATGGCACAACTCGCACTGCACTCCGTCCTCGATGCGGAACGTGTCGTCCTTTTCCCAATCCTCGGCGTGCCAGGCGGTCGCATGGCAGCCCAGGCAGATGGTCGACTCCTGAGGCAGCGTTCTGAGTCCGCTCAGCTTGGCCATCTCCAGGCCTTCCGGGCGGGCCAGTTTTGCATATGCCTGGCTGTGCTTTGAGTGCAGCCACTTGCTGTACTGGTTTCCGATCCTCTCTCCGGTGTGACAGCCCGCGCACATCCGAACTCCGACGTACACTGGCTTCTTTGGGGCCGCCGTCAGCACGGACCATCCCATCCCGCACCGCCACGGTTGCAGCTGCGGATATCAGCCTCCGGCTCATCGCGTCCCCCCCTCCGCTTTCGCTTCATGAGTGAGCTTCAGGAACTGGTTAGCTTTCACATGTTCCAGTATTTCCGTCTTGCCGTCCGGCCAGCGGATCTCAACCGTGTCGGCAACTTCCGCCTTCCCCAACCCGAAGTGCAGCCGCGGATCGCCTTGTGACAAATAGCCACGGGTGGGAATCAGGTCCTCCACCTCTTTGAGCGATCCGGTAGTGACGATTACGCGCGCGCCGATGGCGTCGCGGGTCCCTGTCGGGAACTTCAGCCTGGCGTCAACCGTCAGCCAGTGATTTCGCTTGTTCCCGCTGTCATTCCGAAGCAGGATCGGATGAGTCGTTGAGGTTCGCCACTACCAGGTCGATGTCGCCGTCATTGTCGATGTCCGCCCACGCTGCCCCGCGTCCCACGTACTTCTCTTTGAAATGGGCGCCTGAGTGATCCGATACGTCTTCGAATTTCCCGTTCCCCTTATTGCGCATCAGCGTGTTCTCCTGAACGTACTCGTGATGCGCGTCGCCGTGAGCCGTGAATATATCGAGCCATCCATCGTTGTCGTAGTCGAATGAGATGGCTCCCCAGCCCGCGTATTGGCCCATGGCCACCGACAAACCGGTAACTGCCGTCTGATCTATGAAGTTCCGGTGTCCCTTCTCGTGCGTCTGTGTAAACAGCGTGCAGTAGTTCAGGTTCGGGATAAAGATATCGAGTAAACCGTCACGATTGAAATCTCCGACGACTGGCCCCATCGACGACACGCCCTGTCCGTTTTCTCCATACGCTATGCCGTACTCGAGAGCGTTCTCCGCGAAGCCGCCCTTTCCGGTGTTCTCGAAATAGTAGTTCTCCATGGCGTCATTCGTGACGAAGATGTCGAGCCGGCCGGAGTTACGGAAATCGGAGACGGTCGCGCTCATCGCCCGGCCTTCCTTATACACCCCGGCCTGTTTGGTCGCATCGGTGAACGTGCCGTCGCCGTTGTTGTGATAGAGCGCGTTCGGCTGGGGATTGTAGCTCAACGGGCCCGGGTACCCGGCTGCCGGGTAGAAGTCGCGGAACTTGCCGTCGTCGTAGAGCAGGTAATTGGCGACGAAGACGTCCAGCAGGCCATCGCTGTCGTAGTCGAACCACGTCGCCGAGAGGCTCCAGCGGGCGTCATCAAGACCTGCTTTCGCGGACACGTCGGTGAAGGTCCCGTCGCCGTTGTTGTGATACAGGATGTTCCGCCCGTAGTTGAGCACATACAGGTCCACGTTCCCGTCGTTGTCGTAGTCGGCAGCCGAGCAGCCGGAACTGAAGATGCCGTTTCCACCCACGCCGGCGGCCTCGGTTACATCCGAAAACGTACCGTCCCGGTTGTTGCGGTACAGCCGGTTGGATAACTTCCCCCGCAGATCGCGGCCCTCGTTGTCCGACACGCTCTTCGTCCACGTGCCGGTAACGAAGTATAGGTCCATGTAACCGTCGCCGTTGTAGTCGAAGAAGCAGACGCCGGCGCCGGTACCCTCGACGATATTGTCCATGTGATGGTCGCCATAGCTATGTTTGAAATTAATCCCGGCCTGCTTTGTGACATCGGCGAACGTAGGAAGATCCGGGCTCTGCTGGGCTCCCGAACTAGCGGCAAGAAGCGCGAGCAGTCCGGCAATCGGAACTGCGATCCAACCTCTCATCTCATCCCTCCCTGCGAGGTTGTCCCCGGTGGGTCAAGGGGCGCTGCATTGAGTTGCGCTCCGAAATCGATCCACTCGACAATTGCCCGCCGTTCGTCATCGGTGAGCGGCGCCGATCCTTGGGGCGGCATCCTCCGGGGCGCTGGGACCATTCCCAGGCGATCCCAGGGACGCGAGGTATTCCTGCCGAAAATCGCCCAGACGAGCCTGCTCGTCCGTGCGCGCCCCGGATCAACGAACCGCCCGCGGTCCGTCGTCGGTGGCGAAGCGTGGGCCAACAGTTCGCGATACGCCCCATCGTTGCCGGATGCCGTCAGCCCCGGCTTTGCCGCGCTGCCATGGCACGCTTTGCCGGAGCATTTCGCCGTGAGAATCGGCTGAATGTCGTGAACGAAATCGACGCTCCGTCGCCGTTCCGGCGGGAGTGTGAGATCCGCGGCCGGGTGGGACAAAGCCTTCGGGAAAATGTTGGCCGGCGTGCGTTCCCCATCTTCGTGGCACCCGATGCAGCCCCGATTCTCTTTGTTCTTCGTCCAGATCCAGGCGCTGGTTCGGAGAGCCATTCCGTCTGAGTCTTCAATCTGAATCTGGATCGGCGTATTCGGAGGCGCCAGCAGATGAAACGATCCGTCCTCATCGAGTTCCAGATCACCAAGAAGCCGCTTGCGGACGACCTGGAAGCCACCGTCCGCGCCGGCACTGGCGGGCAAGGTGCGCGGGACACCCTCGATGACACGGATTCGGCGCGCCGTGCCGGGTGGCATCCATTCCCGCTTCAGGTCGCTCTCGTACACGTTAAGGCCGTAGAGTTTCGACCATTTCTGATCGTCCTCGACGACCGACGAGTGTCCGTCCGGCTCGGTGCGCGCCGCCAGCGCAACCGCTTGAGTCGCGTTGGTTCCGGCCTGTTCGAAAATCAGCGTGCGCCGCCCGGTCTCCAGGTCCATCCGGTAAATCGAGTAGGTTTCGTTTCCGGTCGCAGGACGCCTCGAGACGAGAATCGAACCGTCCGGAAGCGGCGAGGGCGAATGAAAGAGCCCATCCGCGGCGGTCGTGAGTTGCTTATAAGAATGCAGATTCCTGCGGAGAGCCAGCATGGCGAGAGAGCCTGCACCATCCGGGGGGACCATTTCGGATTCCACGAATACGACCATGCGTTTCGCGGTGGTGCAGGCCATGTGTTTAACGCGCCGTCCCTGGGTCCCCGAGAACGCCGCGAAGTCGGTTCCATCCATGTGGATGGCGAATAGATCGATCCGGCCTGGAACGCCATGCTCCGGTTGACTGTGCTGCCGCTTCGAAAACAGAACGCGCCCGTCCTCCATCTGGTACGGATCGTAGCTGGCCGAAATCCCGTACGTGAGCCGGCGCAGGCCCGAGCCGTCGAACCGCACGGAATAGAGATTCGTGGCCACTTCTCTCCCGTATTCGTTCAGTTCTCTGTCCCCGTCGGTAACGAACGTGATTTGGTAGGAGGGCCGGGCGTCGTTCAAATAGAACAGAGCCGATTGGTACATCGGCTTGCGGCAATTTCCCTGTTGCCGGGTGATTTGGTGAATGCCTGAGCCGTCGGCCGCCATCTCGAATATGTTCCAGCGGTCGCCCCTGGCCTTCTTACCCGCAAAGAGGATTCTCTTCCCGTCGAACGACACGGCTGGATCGGCGGCGCTGTCGAAGTCCGTTGTGAGCACGCGAGTTGAGCCATCTTTGCCCAGCAGCACGAGCCGCCCTCCGGTACCATACTCGGACCCCGGCGTTTGAACCTCCGCGCCTTTCGGCCGAGGGAGGGAGCCGGTTTGCGTGAAAACGACGCCGCCATACCCCGGTGCATAGAGCGACAGATCGGGGGCCGGCCGGTCGCCGTCCTGCGCTCTGACCTCCGCATGATGAGGCATCCCGGACAGAGCGACCACGGAGAAGAAGACAGCCGCAAAGATCGGCCGCAGTTCACTCAAACGCCACATTTGTGTGTCCAGAACAGGTCGCGAGCGGCACTACACGAAAGCAGGCTCCCTGGCGCTACTCGCACCGGAACATCGCGATCGCTTCAATTTCCACCAAAAGATCCGGGCGGCAGAGTTTCGCCTGAATTCCCGTCGATGCCGGCAACGGATCGAGCGCTTGCTGCCTGAAGAACTCGGTTCGCTCTTCATTGAACTCCGCATAATCCGCGATCGATGTCGCGCAGGTAGCAGGTGGTCCGGACGATGTCCTTCCAAGTGGCGCCTTCGGACTCGAGCAGCCGCGTTATGTTCAAGTAAGTGCGGCGGCACTGCGCGCGAAAGTCGCCAACATGGACCGTTGCGCCGTTCTCGTCCACGCTCGCGGTCCCCGAGATCAGCAATATAACGACGTTACCCACCTGCAAACGCAGGCCCCGGGAAAATGAACTCGGCTTGGAATAGCAGTAGGCCTCATTCAGAACTTCCGGCGCGGTCATCGCCTTCTTTTCGATCGTGGTCGCGTTATTGGCGGCCTCGAGTGCTTCAGTAATCGTCACAGTCAATTCTCCTAAATCTGTCGTAAGCTGCTTTCCACTCTGCTCAACTCGTCAACCGCTCCACACCCAGCGCCGCGGGTCCTTCCCGCCCAAATTCGAAGGACATGCCCGCACTGCACGCTGCCACTCGAGCGCCCAGGCGTTCTCTCAGCTGCGAAGCCGCCGCATTGCCGGTGCAATGACATGGAGCGATCAACTCCACCCCGTAACGAGCCAATGCATCCGCGGTCCTCTCGATCCTCTCCTCGGAGGCATGGAGCAGGTGCATGCCTCCCAGCACAGCGTGAATCGGCGTGCGCTCCGTGAGCTGCGACACGTACTCGAGCGTATTCACAACGCCGGAATGCGCACACCCCAGCACCACGATCGTGCCGCGGCTCGACGTCAGGTAGAGCGCTTGATCATCCTTCAGAGGATCCGGCTCCGTACACTCTTCATCCAGGAAGAACGGACCGCCCTCGTCCTCGAATACCGTGCGTCGCGGAATCTCTCCCGTAATGTAGGCGCCTGGCCCCAGTCGCGCAGGGACACTCCCGCAGGACAGCTCGTAGTTGCGCTCGAGAAGATCCGATGCGACCCCGTCCGGCATGGAGATCCGTTGAAGAGTTGTGCCGTTCCGGCGATGGTATTTGGCCTCGAATCCCAGCGGGTGTACGTAGACGGGCGCCTTGCTCGCCTTGGTGAGAACGAACGAAACGCCACCCGTATGGTCGTAATGCCCGTGACTGAGCACGATGGCCGCAGTTTTTTCAAGCGGAATGCCTAGTGCGGCGGCATTCGATGCGAGTGCCGGCCCCTGTCCCGTATCGAACAAAACGGAGTACTGCTCCGATTCGATCCAGAACGAGAGCCCATGCTCAGGCATGAGCCCGCCGCCATTGACCTGATTATCGACGACGACGACGATGCGCCATTCCACGATGTCCCTTCCCACGCTGGTCAAGTCCCCGGATCAGCAGTCTATCAAGAGACCGGTTACTCTGAAATAGTAGAAATCTATTATCAAGTTACATCTAAGGGCGACTAGCGGTCATATCAGCGTCGGCGCTCGATTCCTGCTGCCAGGCCGAGCCGGGTTGACGCTCGGGATTCACCGTTAGCCATGCCAGAGAGCCCACTACCCACAAGGCAGCCGCCACCAGGACCGACGCCGTCCATCCGCAATGTGCTGCGATCAAGGGTTCTCAAGACCGAGGATGGCGAGGAGCGAGCCCATGGCTGCGCGACGTTCCTTCCCGCGTCCCGGCGCCGATCGGACCGAGAGTCACCAGATGCGCCGCGCGCCCTGCCGGCACGGCAGGCATCTTCGCAGGGTGTTCTGGGCCGCCCGGCAACAGCAACCGAACCAGCATCGTAACCGCTCCCACAAGCCCGTCTGCGTTCCCGGGAGGTTCGCGGCATTCCTGCCGGACGCATCGCGAGCCAGTGATTCGCCGGCGGCAGTGGCGGTGATGAACCTGGCCCCTTCGGCGCCGGCGCGACGCAGGACCTGCCGCGCTACGCTGTCGGCGGACTGTATTTCCGAGAGATCGATGACAACGGATCTTCCGGCCAGGGTCGATGCGGCTGTCCGCCAGGATCGTTCGAACTCGAGCGCGTCCGCACCGCCGAAGTCGCCGATGAGCCGGAACCGGACGGCTTCCACCTCATCGTGTAAGTAGAATGACGGCACTTCGCTATTGGGATGCAGGCCGCCGTGCGCGGGTGACACGCGCGGACGGTCAGCACCCCGCAGCGGCGTATTCGAGCGCTTTCAATGCGTGGAGGGCGGTGGTGTCGAACAGAGGCAGCGCACAATCCGCCTGCTGGACGAGCAACGGCAGTTCTGTGCATCCGAGGATGGCGCCTTGGGCGCCCTCCTGCTCCAGTTTGGCGATGATGTCGAGCAGAGTCGTCTTCGATTCCTCGCGAATCTGGCCACGGCAGAGTTCGTCGTAGATCATGGCATTGATCGCGCTCTGACCGGCGGCGTCCGGGGTGATGACCTCCAGGCCGGACTTCTCCAGCCGCCCGCGATAAAAGGCGCCCTGCATCGTGAATACCGTGCCAAGCAGCGCGACTCTTCCGATGCCGGCCGCGCGGATTGCGTCGGCCGTGACGTCAACGATGTTGAGCAGCGGCATGGGGACGGCAGCTTGCACCTCATCGAAGACGATATGCATGGTGTTGGTCGCGATCAGTCCGAAATCGGCGCCTGCGTCGTGGAGGCGGTTCAGCGCGGTGGACATCGCGACCGCAGCCCGCTCCCAGCTTCCATCGTGCTGCCACTCCACGTACTGCTGAAAGTTCACGCTGTAGATGAGAATCTCGGGATAGGCGTAGTTCCCGAACCGGTCCGTGTGTTGGCGCGTGATCAGTTCGTAGTAAGTGACCGTGGACTCCGGACTCATTCCGCCGAGTATTCCGATCTTCCGGTACATTCGTTGCATTCTCCTCGTGGGGCCGCGATGTGATTAGGTGTAAAGAACATCTATACCACGTCCGCGGTTCCGCGGTCTTGCGGTGGCGGGCAGTGAAAGGCTTGCCGCGGCGCTTCTGTAGATTCCGGCCCGCCGCCGATGGGGCGCATGGCGCGCCGCTCTACTGTCGGTCGCGTTCACGGCCTACATGGGACCAACATCGGCGTGGAGTTCGGACTGAGTTTCTGAGCGCGTCAGCCGGCGGCTTCGCGTACCATCTGGATCATCGCTTCCTCCACCTGACGGGCGACATCGTCGATGTCAGGCGTATTGAAGCCTTGCATCAGCGCCGATGGCAGCAGTGTTGCGACGCGGTAATCGCCGGGCTTTCCGTAAACCGAGATGCGGCACGGCAGGGCAGCCGAGATCGCGCCGTTTGCATCGAGCACTCGCTTGGCCTGATGAGGGTTGCAAACCTCATAGACCAGGCAGTCGCGGTCGAACTCGACTCCCTTCTCGCGCATCTTCTCCTGGAGATTGATGACCCCCAGGACACCGAACTTCTGCCGGGCGGCGGCCTCGCGCAGGCCCGAGTCGATGTCCTGGATGGATTTGCCGGACTGTATTTCGAAGAGCATTGCTTCCGATTCTACCGCCCGAGAGCGGCCTAAGAACAACCGCGGCCGAGTTTCAACTTCCGTCCGCCAGGGGCCGTCCCGGGAGCCTGGCCCGGAGGCGGTGAGACTGGCGCCGCGGGTGAAGCCCCGCCCGCGGGTTGCGGCGATCCGGGCCCGCCCACGAAATGCCGGCGCACGTCACGAGCCTGCTGATAGCCGGCTGGCGATTGTGATTCCGATCGCAGGCTGACCGGCGTGATCACTTCGCTCCACCACGCGCTGATGCCTTCCTTCACCGAGAGCGCCTTATACGATTTCATCGCGAGCAATAATTGCGCCTCAGCCGAATGACCCGCGCCCAAACCATAGACCACGATCTTCTTCGACCGGTCGAGTTTCTTCAGGCCGTCGGGTTGGAACAACTCGGCTAGCGGAATGTTGGCGGCTGTCGGGATGTGGTAGTCATCGTACTGCCAGGGCAGCCGGATATCGATCAGTTGGAAATCAGTACGTTTCTCGATCAGCCATTGCGCTAACTCGCCCGCAGTCACATGATCCGATTCATCGAGCATTGTCTGCGCGGCTGAACTGCGTTCACCGGGCCGGAATCGAACCCGCACGCGATGGTCCCCGCCATCGCTAGTATCACGCCGAGCAGTATCACGACGCCTGCCGCCAGGCTTTTGCCCGTCAAGTTCACATTAATCCGCATTCGCCTGGTCCTCTTGCTTGGTTCCGTATGTCTTTGCGAACAGGTCCCACTCGCCTTCGCTCTTCTCGGCCGCCCAAAACGCTCCAATCGCGATCAGCGCGACCGCCAGGACGATGAGCGGCGAATTCACGTTCAGCAACGCGGGCAAGGTCAGAGCGCCGAGTGAGCCTGAATCGTTGAATTCCGCGAAATGTGGAACGCCCGCGCCGAACAGGAAAATCCCGATGAAAATGCCGATGATGAAGAGCACCGCGTCGAGTTTACCGACCGCCGCCGCAGCCACCGAGGTTCCGGGACAGTAACCGCCCACGATGAACCCGGCGCCCAGCAGCAGGCCGCCCACGATCTGAGGCCAGATGAACGTCGGAGGCACGAAAACCTGGCTCATGTCGAGCCATCCGATCGCCGCCAGGTAGGCGATGCCTAACATCGCGACCACGATCGCCGTGAACATCACCTTCAGAACCGACCAGTCCTTGAAGTAGAACTGCGCAGTCAACTTGAGCGCGCTCGAAAACCCGGCCCGCTCCAGAAAGAACCCGAAGAAGAATCCGAGCACGACCGCCAGGGTGAGATAGACACCCAACGAGAAAGACGAAAAGTAAGGAGCGTTCACAGCCACTTCCTCCTCAGGAAATACGCGCCGGTGAATCCGGCGGCAAACACGCTCATCATGAATATGAATGCGCCGGCAGAGAGGACCGCCCCGCCCGACAGCGCGAGTCCGCTCGTGCACCCGCGCGCCAGACGCGCTCCGACCCCCGTCAGGATGCCTCCGCCCAGCGCCATCGCATACCGGGATCCCCGTGTGATCCGAGGCCCCTTATCCACCGCAAGCCGCACTCGGTGGGCCAACCAGCCCGACGCGAATCCGCCAATCGCCACGCCGATCAACTCAAACACCAGGAAGTTGAAGAGGGGCGAGCGGTCTTCGGTGGCGTAGGTGCTCCAATACGGATTCGACGCCACATAACCGGGCGACACCTGCTGTAACAGCGCGGCCAAGTAGCGGGTGAACCCGCCGGATGCTCCGAGCCCGTCGCCCATCAGGACGAACGTCGCCAGCAGCGTCAATCCCAGACCCGTGCCCGCGATGTAGGGCGGCCAGTACGCCTCGTTTCGAAACGCGCGCTGCCACCAGGAAGCCGCCGGCTTGGCCGGGTCCGCACTCTCCGCGACTGGCGGGGCCGCAATATGATCGTGCTCCATCTCCCACGCTTGTTGCGCCATCTTCACCTCTCTCCACCACTTGAAGTGATGGTTGTATGCGAATAACTCGTTTACCGTTCCGGTGATCATGGAGAAGAACGCCGGCTTTTCTTCAGGAAATACCGCGCCCATGTACACGTGAACCATCAGTCCGGAAACCACCAGGCTCACTCCTGTGAAGTGCAGTACGATCGCCCAACCTACCGCGACCGTGCCGAACAGGTGAAAAGCCATCACCACACCGCTCACGGCTATCAGCGGAATCATCGTATAGACCAGCAGTGCAAACAGCTTCTGTCCCGCGTTGTAGGACCCTTGCGGCGGGAGTTCTTCCTTGGTCAAGCCGAGAATCCGCAGGAGCCGGATCACGAGCCAGAGGAAATCGTCGGTGTCGAGGGCTATCTCGCGTTGGACCACTTCACGGGCGAGGTAAGTCCGGAAGCCGAAGATTCCGTACACGAGAAACACACCCATCCACGTGAGCCCGAGCGCAATGTGAAACCTGAGCAGGTTCGCCCGCGATCCGAAGGCGCTCTGAACGATATCGATAAACCAGACCGGCACGAACCGGAAATGGGGCGACGAGATCAAAGCCGCTCCGGTCAATAGCTCGAAGAGCCAAGTGGAGGCGTTGAACCAATGCAGCAGAATGATCGCGACGTGATGCTTCTTGATCTGGCGTTGCAGCATCCGCTCCGCGATCTCGGACCGGATGGGTGCCGGCGAAGCGGGAATCGGGTCCAGCAGAGGGCGAATGTGACTACTCATCGACTACGCTCTCTCCCTTCCGTAGCTGAGTAAAGAAGGCCACCGCCTGGCCAAGGAAAGTAGCGCCCACGGCGGCGGCCATCGCTGGCCATAGAATATTCTTCCACGCTTTTGCGGGACTCAGCAGACGTGGCTTCCGCGGCGGAAAACTCGCGAGGACCAAGTCGAGATGCTGGGGTTTGCCGCGATAGTAGACATTCGGTCCCGGGGCGGCCTCCTCGTTCTCCATCCTGCGTCCGCCGCCTTCATACACCAGGCGAAACACCTCGCTCGAATGGTCCTCGAGGTCTCCGAAATACTTGGCGTGAGCGGTACAGGTGTTCACGCACACGGGCTTTTCGCCGCGTTCCGTACGGGGAGCGCAGAAATCGCACTTGTCCACCTTGTTGACCACCGGATTGATGTAGCGGGCGTCGTATGGACAGGCTTCCACGCAGTAGCCGCAGCCGATGCAGAGATTGCGGTCGACCTTAACGATGCCGTTCTCGGCCTGAAAGGTCGCGCCGGTGGGACACGGATCGACACAGGGCGGATGGTCACAGTGGTTGCATTGCGCGACGTGAAACACGGCGATGAGATTCGGGAATTTCCCCGCCAGAGGAGTCATGCGGACCCGGGTGCGGACATGACCTGCCGGGACCTCCCACTCCGAGTTGCAGGCTGCCGTGCAGGCCTGACAACCCACGCACCTGGCGAGGTCCGTCACCATTGCGTACCGCGCCATCTCAGCCCCCCTCCTCGTTCTTGAGCAGCCGGACGAAGTTCACTCGCATGCCGGTGCCTCCCATGATCGGATCCACTTTGACACGCGACATCAGACCGTTATCGGACGCGCCGCGTCCGTACGCCTTGCGCATGGCGCGGGACCGGTTGCCGAAGCCATGAGCCATGTACACGCAATCGTTGCGAATGCCTTCGGTCACTTTCACGCGAATCGGAAGGCTCTTTACCCCGTCCGAGTTCTCGAGCACCGCGCGATCGCCGTCGCGTACACCGCTGTCTCGCGCCGACCGCGTGCTGATCCATAGTTCGTTCTCAGGCATCAGAGCGTTGAGCGCGGCGTTGTTCTCGCTACGCGCGAACGAGTGAACCGGCGCACGCCCGTACAGCAGCCGGTAGTAGCCCGACGGCGGATCCTCTGGCGGAGTGTAGCGGGGCATCGGATCGAAGCCCGAGTCCTTGAGGACTTTCGAATACAACTCGATCTTGCCGCTTTCAGTCGCGAACAGCGGACCGTCTTCCGGCGTGCGATCCTCAATGTACGGTCGTCCGGGGATGGAGACGGCGCCCCGCGCGCGCAGTGCCGGAATGGTCGTCTTCAAGGGCTCGATCAGTTTGGCCAAGTGCTCGTCGGGCGTGCTCCACGGAAACCACGCTTCGAGCCCGAGCCGGGCCGCCATCTGCTTTGCGATCCACCAGCCTGGCTTCGATTCATATAGCGGCTCCACCGCCGGGAATCGCGGCGCCAGGTAGGGCGTCTTGGCCGTCTCTACGATGGCCGGCATATCGTAGCGTTCCAAATAGGTCGCTTCGGGCAGCACCAGATCCGCGTATTGGATCTGCTCCACCGGCATCACATCCACCACCACCATCAGGTCCAGCTGGCCGATGGCTTTCAGCGTCTTCTCGCGCTGCGGGATGCTCTCGAGCACGTTCTGCCCGTACACGATCCAGCCTTTGATCGGATAGGGTTTGCCGGTGAGCGTGGCCTCCACAAGCCCGTTCCCGACACCTTGCTCCTCCGACGCCAGCGGATAACGGGTGCCCGCGCCGTCGGCACGTTCGAGCTGCGGCTTCGGAAATGGCGGCGCGGCGATCTTGCCGTGGGGAATCCTGGTCGGCAGGAAGATGCCGCCCTTGCGGCCCCAACTGCCGAGCAGGGCGGTCAGGATCGCCATCGCGCGAGAGCGTTGCGTGTCGTCGCCGTACCACGTGACGTGGCGGCCCGGGTGAACCACAACTGCCGGTTTCGCGGCGGCCATTGCGCGCGCCGTCTCACGGATCTGAGCGGACGGGATCTCGGTGATGGTCTCGGCCCACTCGGGCGTGAACTCGCGAACATAGTTCGATAACTCGCCGAACCCGGTCGCGTACTTCTCGATGTACTCTTTGTCAAATAGATTCTCGCCGATGAGGACATGTATCCAAGCGAGCAGCAGAGCGATGTCCGTGCCGGGACGGACCGGCAGCCACCAGTCGGCCTTTGCGGCGGCGACCGAGAATCGTGGATCGACCACGATCAACTTGGCGCCGCGTGAGAGCCCTTCGGCAAATGCCGTCACCTGAGAAGTGAACACGTTCTCGCCGATGTGGCTGCCGATCAGCACGATTGCCCGCGCTTCCTCCAGGTCCAACGGCTCCGGCGATCCGAGCCCCTGCCCGTAAGTCAACGCATAGCCGACCTCGCGCGGACCGCGGCATTGAGCAAAGGCCGGCTCAGCACTGTTCGGCGTGCCGTACGCCTTCATAAAGGTTGCGAAGAACGTCGACGCGACGCCGTGCGGCAACAAAGCCACGCTCTCCGGACCCGTGCTTCTGCTTCAACTCGGTGAGCCGGGCGGCGAGAAAGTCGAGCGCTTGCGTCCAACTGATGCGTTCGAACTTGCCTTCGCCACGAGCGCCGGTACGCAGCATCGGATACTTGAGCCGGTCGGGGTCATACAACAGATCGATGCCGGCGTTGCCGCGAGCGCACAGGCGGCCCTTGGTCAACGGATGTTCGGGATTGCCCTCTACGCGGACTACCTTGCCGTCCTTGACCTCGGCCAGCACGCCGCACCGCCAGAAACACATCTCGCAATTGGTGGCGATCTTTCCCACCCGGTTGGTTCCGTGCCACCCGGGGACTGCCGGTGCGGCTGTGGCGCCCGCGCTGGCGGCGGCCCCGCTCAGAAACGATCGTCTGGAAAACTCACTCGCCACGCGGGTCCCGCCTGTAGACGCAAACTCGGACCTGAAACTCTTTCATCGTGTCCTCGTGTCCTACGATGCAAGAATCGGGCCGGAGTGACAGACAAGGTGAGCATGGTGTGGCTCAGACCCGGCGCACGAGCAGTCTCCTCGCGGTGACAGTGGTATGCTTCGAGCGCCGCTTTCAGACGGTCCGGGCCGATAGCCTCAGACTCACGCCCCGCAGGGGAGACCGGCTCCGGAACTCCCGCAGCCTGTTGTGCGCGGCGCTCAGGATCTCGGGAGGCAGTCGTCGGGGAGAACCGTCTCCTTGTTGGATACGGCCATCGCGTGTTCCAGCCCACACCATTGAAGACCGAGGCTCCAATTTGGGTTTGGCAGTTAATACTTTCCAACGGAGCGCGCGCGCGGCGCATTGATCCGGAAACTCGCCAGGGAATTTTCCGGCCCGTTCTGCAGGATCTCGCCGGCGCCGGCGCCTGGAATGACGACGGCGGCCAGGTACAGAGCGAACGCAAGAAGCACCTTGATGGATTTACCAGATGATTTCGGCCCTTTGCCCGGGCATGCCCGGCGCCGGCCGGATCTTCACCTTGGCGTACCGGTGCAGGTCCTCGTCGATGGTGATCAAAGGCATCGAACCGCGCGCCGCCTGCGCGAGCAGCATCCGGTCAAACGGATCGGCGTGAAGCATCGGGATCGTCTCCAGAATCAGCACGTCAAATGGCTCGATCAGAAGCCAGCGCGCATCGAGCGACTGAGCCCAGCGCAGAGCGAGAGCCGTCGGCTCCTTGAAATCCCACTTGCCCTTCTGAGTCTTGACCGCCATCTCCCAGCAGGTCACCGCGCTGACGAGAATCTGGTAGTCCCCGCTTTCGAGCATCTCGCGCACTCGAGCCGAGAGCCTTTCCGGCGCGATCGACGCCCAAATCAGCGTTTGGGTGTCCAGAAGTATCTCCCTCGGGCGCCCGCTCGAAGCGTCGTCTTTGCCGGCGCTCCGCCTCATCGAGGGGGCGTGCAACCGGCGCCGCTGATAGCTCACCGGCCCTCCAGGAAGGCATCCGCCTCGTCGGGCGTCATGGCCTTAAAAACCTCGTCGGGCGGTAGCGGGACCTCGCCCCGATGCTGTCCAAGAACGCGGCCGGACTTCACGTGGACGAGGTCCAACCGCACGACGGGCTTGCCGTTCCGTGTGATGATCACCTCGTTTCCGCTGATCGCCTGGTCCACCAGTTCCGATAATCTTGCCTTTGCCTCGCTCAGACTATATTGCATGACTAAAATATAGTCTTCGCATTCAGACTATATCAAGACTATGGTTAAAGACTATGGCAACCAGTTCCCGGCCAGGCGACGGCCGCTATATAGGGGCGATCACTACCAGGATCTTGATCTTCTGGCAGTCGTTCGGTCAGGTCACGTCGACGTTTCCGGCTCGTCAAATACAATTCGCACTAAAGCTCGCTAGTGGATATCCCCTTGACTCAGCAGGCCACTACCTGTAGATTGGGCGCGTGGAAGATTATCCGCGCACCGTACAGGAGTTCGAGCGCCGGTTTTCCAGCGAGGAGGCGTGCCGGGCGTACATGGAGGCCTTGCGTTGGCCCGGTGGATTCCGTTGCCCTGCCTGCCACGGTGAATCGGCCGCGATGGTTCGTGCGGGCTTATATCAATGCCGCAACTGCAGGCGTCAGACGTCGGTCACCGCAGGCACGGTTTTCCAGGATACGAGAAGGCCGCTGGTGATGTGGTTTCGCGCGATGTGGTATGTGACCAGCCAGAAGAACGGCGCCAGTGCGCTCGGGCTGCAGCGGGTCTTGGGACTGGGCAGTTACGAGACAGCGTGGACCTGGTTGCACAAGTTGAGACGGGCGATGGTCAGGCCGGACCGGGACCGATTGAGTGGCTGGATCGAGGTGGACGAGACCTTCATCGGCGGCCTGGCCGAAGGCGCTGTGGGAGGTCGGCAGAAGACCAATAAAGCCCTGGTGGTCATCGCGGCTCAGGCCGATGGGCCGGCCATCGGACGCATCCGGATGCGGATGATCGCGGATGCCTCCGCCGACAGTCTGCACCCGTTCGTTGTCGATTGCATTGAGCCCGGGAGCACCCTGCACACGGACGGCTGGCCGGGCTATGCCGGGCTGGAGAAGAAAGGCTTTGAGCGGGAGGTCTCCCCAACGCGGGGCAGAAGGAAAGACGCTTCCAAACTTTTGCCGCGCGTCCACCGAGTCGCCGCGCTATTGAAGCGATGGCTGCTCGGAACCCACCAGGGCGCGGTGGCCCCGTGGCAACTGCCCTACTACCTGGACGAGTTCACATTCCGATTCAACCGTCGGACATCGAGGAGCCGTGGGAAACTGTTCTTCCGCCTCATGCAGCAGGCGGTCAACACTCCTCCGGCCACTTATGAGGCGATCATCAAAGTAAGCCCCCCACCACAACCTGTTGGGGTCTGCTGAGTCAAGGGGATATCCACTAGCTCGCTTTCTGCGGGGAACGGCAACACTCGCGCGGGACGGGTGACCTCAGATCCCCGCGTACCAAGCGTAACCGGCCTCTGGCGACGCCGACCCCAAGCCCTTCCCGAACTTCTTCAAGGTTGTCCGTCACAGTCAGCCGCACGATGTACTTCACGCTCTTATAGCCGAGCTGCCGCGGAACACGCAGGCGCACCGGCCCGCCGAAAGCCACGGGAAGATCGCCGCCGTTCAACCCGTGTGCCAGTATCGTCTGCGGGTGCAGCGCGTCCGCCATGTCGATGCTCTCCCACCAATCCGGTTGGAATGAACGATAGACGACATAGCGGGCCTGCGGCAGCGTGCCGGCCAGGTCGAGTACGTGCGCCAGCGGGACGCCGGTCCATTCGGCGATGTAGTTCCAGCCCTCCTCGCACTGCACCGACGTGATCTGGCTGCGTGCAGGCATGCGGCGCAGGTCGGCGACCGACAACGATACCGGGTGGGCCACCATGCCGTCCACCGCCACTCGCCACTCCGTGAAGGCGCCCGCCTGAAGATGGAGGAAGGCATCGCCGAGCGGTTCGACGGGATTGGCGAACGGGTCTTGCGAGATCTGGCTGCGGTCGAACTGGCGCGCGAGCGAATGCCGCGTCAGCAATCGTTGCGTGGCGTAGGTGAGGGTTTCGCCGGCGCCATACAGGCCGCCGGAATCCGGCGGCACGAGCCCGTACCGGGCAGCGAGGTTTCCAGTGACGGCGAGCCCGGAAATTCCCAGTCCGGCGCCGATTAGCCGACGACGCGAAAGTCTGCTCATGCGTCCTCCATGCGGCTCGCGATGCGCCCCGTAATCATCGCGCGCACGCGACTGCCGAATCCTGCCAAAATGACCATCCCCACGTGTACCAGCACAAACAGCGCAAGTGCCGCCGAGACGAAAAAGTGGAGTGTCCGCGCGGACTGCTGCCCTCCGAGCAGCGTGACCGCCGAAGGCGCCGCCGAGACGAACCCCGGAGACATTGCCAGCCCCGTCCAGACGACCAGGGGAAACAATACGAAGATGACCAGCAAGTACGCCATCCGCTGCACTGGGTTGTACGACCAGGCCTCCTCGGGGCCTGGCCGGTGGAAGCGCAAGTGCCTGCTGATCGCGCTCCAGGAAACGCTGCCGCGCTTCGGCAGCAGGTTGTGGCGGAAATGGCCCGCTGCCAGTCCCCACGCGACGTACAGAAGCCCCGTAAGCACCGCCACCCATGCGGATTGGAAATGCAAATACCGGCTCCACCCGTTCTGGTCCGGCAGCACATAACCGTAGCCCGTGGGTACGCTGCCGCGCGACGACGGAATGGGGAACTGGAACAGTGGCGTCATCCGAACGTTGCCGGCTTCGCCCCAATAGAACCGTGGATGCGAGATCAGGATCTCGATTCCCGTGATGAGCAGCGCCGCGAACGCGGCGGCCGTGATCCAGTGCGTCGCGCGTACCAGTGCTCCATGTCGCGGAATTGACCCCTGCGCGGGCACGGAACTAGCCATTAGCGGATTGTACATCAGTCCTGCCAGGCCTGGCTCATAGCGGACAGCGCGCCGAGAGGCCTACTGACCTTCGCATGACCGAATTCGCCAACGCCAATTACAGCCCCCCGAAGGTTCTCGCGAAAGACACATCTCACTTGAAACGCGAACGGACCCCGGAGCACTACCTTCCGTGACCAGGCCGCCGGGCGGCCCCAGTGATTAAGAGCAGTGGAGAAACTCACAATGGACTTCATATTCCAGGAGGCGCATAATAGCGCGGAGCTCGAGACGATTCGAGTGATTGAGAACCAGGTCTTCGCAGTGGAACGGCAGATCAATTTGCCCCCGCTTGGAGTGGCCCCGGGTCTGGCATGCTTCCGATTGATTGCGCGCACCCGAGATGGCGCCCTCGCAGGTTGCATTTCGGTGCTTGAAAGCGGCGCGAACAGTCCCATGTTCCGCCGGTACGGCTCGTTGATTGCAGGCGGAGAGGGCCGTTCGGCACGGTACACGCGGATGGCGGTGCTGCCCGGCTTCCGAGGTCAGAGCCTGTCGGTCCGGTTGATTCTGGAAGCGCAGAGGCGCTTCATCGTCCCAAACAACTTCCGCCGGACATGGCTGCTGTTGAACCCCGCGCAGGCCGACAAATCGCTCATTCCCGGGTTGCTGGGATTTGAATGCGCGGCGCCGCTGGTCCGCGCCGAATATGGCCTGTGCCGTGTTCTTCATAGAGACGAGTTCAGCATCACCTCATTCACGGGGAACCGGCGCGGGTGGGCTTATCTCGCAGCGCTCGCGGCGTCCGCTTCAACCGTGGAAGACGCTGCGCTACCGTCGTTCCCAATCGGAGCCACCCTCGCCCGGGCCGCATCCCCTCCGCCCGCGGCATAGCTTTAAGGGCTCACCCATCGAAAGAAACAAAGGAGAACAAGACAATGATCGTGTCCATGCGCCACGGCGCCACAGACAACGAAATCAAGCACGTATGCGATCGCATTCGTGAATTCGGCTATAAGGCGCATCCTATGCCTGGAGAACGCCGCATGGTCATCGGCGCGATCGGTGGAACCTACGTCGCAGGCACAATGGAGGCACTGGAAGCTACACCCGGCGTCGAGAGAGTAGTTCGCATCTCCGCGCCGTACAAGCTGGTCAGCCGCGAGTTCCGGCCGTTCCCAAGCATCGTGCGCGTCGCTGGCCAGGAATTCGGAGGCGGCCGGTTCGGCGTTATCGCCGGACCCTGTTCGGTCGAATCGGAACGGCAGATCATGGAGTCCGCCGAGGGCGTCGCTGCCGCCGGCGCTGTCCTCTTGCGCGGAGGCGCATTCAAGCCTCGGACGTCGCCCTACGATTTTCAGGGGCTCGAAACGGAAGGTCTGAAACTGCTCGCCAAAGCGGGCCGCAGGACCGGCCTCGGCGTCGTCACCGAACTGATGAGCGAGGAACATACAGCCCTGGTCGCCGAGTATGCCGACCTGATCCAGATCGGAGCCCGCAACATGCAAAACTTCGCCTTGCTGAAAGCGGTGGGAAGGCAGAAGCGGCCAGTCCTTCTCAAGCGGGGCCTTAGCGCCACCATCAAGGAACTGCTCATGTCCGCCGAGTACATCGCAGCGCATGGGAACCCGAATATCATTCTCTGCGAGCGCGGCATTCGTACCTTTGAGACGGCCACGCGCAACACTTGCGATATTTCCGCGATTCCGGTGCTCAACGAACTCACACATCTGCCGGTCATCCTCGACCCGAGCCACGCTGTCGGCAAGCGTAGTCTTGTGCCTCCGATTTCTCGCGCCGCAGTTGCGGTCGGCGCGGACGGTCTCATCGTGGAAGTCCATCCCCGGCCTGAAGAAGCGCTGTCCGACGGAGCGCAGTCGCTGACTCTGGCGCAGTTCCGGGACATGATGCGCGAACTCGAGCCGTACATTCAACTTCGCGAAGGCGTGCGAGAGGCGGCTGCCGTTGCCTGATCCCCGGTCGCTCAATCCCATGAAACGATGGCCGGCTATCGAACACCAGACTATGAACCGCAATGGAGGGCAGGCGGAATGATTCGATTCGAGGATGTTCACAAGAAATACGCACTCGGCAATACGTGGATTACGGCGATCCACGACCTCTCGGCCGAGATCGCGCGCGGCGAGTTCGTGGCCCTGGCCGGCCCCTCGGGTAGCGGCAAGACGACGCTCCTGAACCTGGCCGGCTGCCTGGACAAGCCGGACCATGGACGTATCTGGATCGACGGCGAGGACGTCACGATGACTCGCTTATCCGGCTTGGCGAGGTTGCGCCGGTCCAAGCTCGGTTTCATCTTCCAGAGTTTCAACTTGATCCCTGTATTAACCGCTTTCGAAAACGTCGAGTATCCGCTAATCCTCAAGCGAATGGAGAAGGAGCAGCGGCACGAACGCGTTCGCGCGTGGCTCGATCGGGTCGGCTTGGCGAAAAGCGCATCGCAGCGTCCGGATCAGTTATCGGGCGGGCAGCGTCAACGGGTCGCGATCGCTCGGGCGATGGCGGCTTCGCCGTCCGTTGTGATCGCGGATGAGCCCACTGCCAACCTGGATTCGGCGACCGCCAACAGCATCCTCGACCTCCTCCAGCGGATCAACGAGCAGAGCGCTGCCACGTTCCTGGTCGCGACGCACGATCCACTCGTCATGCAGCGTGCGACCAGAACAATACATATGCGCGATGGACGAATTACCGGCGGCGCTGAGGCTCTCGCGCCGATGTCGGAGAGGGCGGTAGCATGCTGACGAGAATTGCTTTTCGAAACATCTTTCGCAATCGCCGCCGCACACTGATCACGATGATGGTGCTGGTCTTCGGCGTCGTCGCGTTGATGTTGTTCGGCGGTTACAAGGAAATCAACTTCTGGGGAATTCGCGAAGGCGCCGCTCGCGCCCGTTTCGGTCACCTGCAGATTTACGCGCGCGGGTTCGCGCAGGCCGATTCGCAGCGCCCGCTGGCGCGGGGACTCCGCGACATCGACGGGCTTCGGCGCGAAATCGAGCGCGATCCGAGGGTGGAACTCACAGCCGCGCAGATCTCGGTCATGGGACTGATCAGCAATGGCGATAAGTCCGAGGCGTTTCTGGCTACCGCGGTCGAGCCGTCGAAAGACAGCCGCATGCCCGCGCAGCGGATGACCTCGGGCGTCTTTCTGACGGATGATGATCCCGACACGGTGATCATAGGTGACGCGCTCGCGCAGTCGATGAAGTCGGGTGTGGGGGACACGCTGACGCTGATGACCACCACTGCCAACGGTAGCTTGAACGCGCTGGACGTGCGCGTTGCCGGAATCTTCTCGACGGGGATGAAAGAGTACGACGAGCGGGCGATCAAGATCCCGCTCAAGGCAGCGCAGCGGCTGCTGCAAACCGACAAGGTCGAGAAACTGCTCGTTGTGTTGCGCAACACAGACGACACGGACGCCGTTAAGCGTGATCTGGCGGCATCATTCGATCGGAAAGGCATGGCGCTGGAGATGCGAACCTGGTCTGAACTCGCCGGCTTCTATCATCAGGTGGTCATGCTGTACAACGGCATCTTCGGGTTCCTCGGCGCGGTGATCGCCGCCATCGTGGTCCTGAGCGTCGCCAACACGATTCTGATGAGTGCGTTTGAGCGCACTCGCGAGATCGGAACGTTGATGGCGATCGGCACCGAGCGCTCGATGATCTGGCGCATCTTCCTGTTGGAAGGATTCTTCGTGGGCGTGCTCGGCGGACTCGCCGGTCTTGGCATGGGGGGCGGGCTGGCGCTGCTGATCAATCACGTCCATATCGAACTGCCGCCGCCGCCCGGATACACGAGCGGTTACCGGCTGCAAATTATGTTGAACGCGTCCATCGTGACAACCGCGTTTCTGCTGGCCGCGTGCACGGCAACCATCTCTTCTGTCGTGCCGGCATTCAAGGCCTGCCGCCTGCGAATTGTAGACGCGCTCGGACACATCTAAGGACGTCGAAAAGGAACTGACATGAGAAACATTGCACTGATAGTGTGCGCATTGACGCCGTTGGCCGGCCTCAACGTCTCGGCGATCGAACGGGACGACCCCGCGCGGATACTGAAGCGCGTGGATACGCTTCGCAACCCGCTGGAGAATTTCAGTCTCGCCCTGGAGCTGACCAGCTACCGCAAGAACGAATCCGAGGTCTGGCGCTTCCGCGTGTACGGCCGCGGCAAGGACAAGAGCCTGGTGGAGTTCCTTTCGCCGGCGACGGAGGAAGGGAAGTACCTGCTCATGCTGCGCGACGGCATGTGGGTGTATGTTCCGAATACGAGCAAGCCCATCCGTATCTCTCCGCTGCAGCGGCTCATGGGTGAGGCTTCGAACGGCGATGTCGCACGGACCAATTACAGCACCGATTATGTGGTGGATTCTGTGGCGGACGCGGAAGAGGACGGCAAACCCGTCGTCGTGCTCGATCTCAAAGCGAAAGACGCCGACCTCTCATACAGCCGCGTGAAGCTGTTCGTTTCTCGCGACGGTGAGACGCCCGTGAAGGCCGATTACTACGTGAGCTCGGGCAAACTCGTGAAGCGGATGTTCTTCCGCGAGTTCGGAACCGTGTCGGGCTCCCGCATGATCACCAAGGTCGAGATCTTCGACGTGGTGCGGACGGATCGCCGGACCGTGATGTCGTACTCGAAGCTCGAGCCGAAGAACATGCCGGAGAAGATGTTCCAGCCCGGCTATCTCGGGAAGTGGTGATGCTGCGCCGGGTTTTGCCGTTGGTTTTCGCCAGCGTTACGAGTCTGTACGCTCAGGATATTCGGCTCTACGGCGAGGGAGGGACCGAGGGTCACCTCACTTCCGCAAACGCCTCGAGTCCGCTCAATCCCGGAAACATTCTCGGTATCCAACGCCGCACGGATTCGTCCGACGTAGTGCTGTTCGGCGACGTGACTTCGGAGGACAAGAAGTGGAAGCTGCAGATGAAACTGCGTGGGTCTGACGAATGGCAGCGAGACGCGACGTCGCGGTTCGAAGTGAGCGAACTGAGTTTCAAATACTCGGTTGCCTCATGGCTGGATTTTCGGATTGGACGCAAGATCGAGCGCTGGGGAACCGGATATGCGTGGAATCCAACCGGGGTTGTGAATCCGCCTAAGAATCCGGCCGATCCCACGGACCGGCGCAACATGTTTCGCGGCGTGGACATGGCCGCCGCTGACGTGTTCATCAAGGGCTGGGACATCACGTTGATGGGCGTGCCGGAAATCGATTGGACCGGGAAAAGCGGACGACATCTGCTCTCATCGGGTTGGGCCGCTCGCGCATATCGGCTGATCAAGGGCACGGACGTGGCACTCACTGCCAGCGGCGGAAACGGACTGCCGAACAGCCGCGGGCTGAGTCTTGCGCGCGTGTTCGGAAATGCGCTCGAGTTGCACGGTGAAGCGGCCTACTTGTCCGATTCGGTACGATTGCTTCCCAGGTCCGGAAACCTGGCCCTCGTCCGGCGGCCTCACGCCGAGGTCCTTCTCGGGGGTCAATACACGTTCCGCAACAACGTGAACGTCGTGGGCGAGTTCTATCACACCGGCCAAGGCCTCAGCGGCCGCGAATGGCTCGATTTCCGCAGCTTCGCCGGGTCCGCATACACCCGCTTGCAACAGGGCGATGTGATGCCATTGATGACCTCGAACAGCGGGTTTACTCCCCTCCAAATGAGCAAAAACTACACCTTTCTGCGCGTGTTGTGGCCCATAAGGCTCAACAAACTCGAGATGGAAACCATTGTGATCAACAGCCTGCGCGACGGGTCCGCGCTGGTGAGGCCGGGGATAAGGTGGAAGATCGCAACAAATTGGAGTCTTTACTGCATTTATAGCGAGTTCATTGGAAACGCTCAGACAGAGTTCGGTCACATACAGATCAGACGGAGCACGGACATCGGCATTCGTTATAGCTTTTCACTCGGAGATAAAAGATGGAACCAATCGCGATAGTTGGGATCGGATGCCGTTTTGCGGATGCGGCGGACCCCGAAACATTTTTCGATTTATTGAAGCGGGGCATAGACGCGACGCGGGAGACGCCTGAAGACCGTTGGAGTCTGCGATCGTTTTATGATCCGGACCGGCGCATTCCGGGGAAGCTCTCGACGAACCGCGGAGGATATCTCCCGCAGATCGACGGTTTCGATGCGCAGTTCTTCGGCATCTCTCCTCGCGAAGCCGCGTACATGGACCCACAGCAGCGGCTCATGCTCGAAGTCTCGTGGGAAGCGATGGAAGACGCCGGATTGGCGCCGGAGAGACTCGCCGGGACCGACGTCGGCGTTTTCGTCGGCGCATTCACGCTCGACTACAAAGCCATCCAACTGGGACGATTAAACCGTCACCTCATCGACGCGCACACGGCAACGGGCGCGATGATGACGATGGTCTCGAACCGGATCTCGTACGTGTTCGACTTCCGCGGCCCCAGCATGTCGATCGACACTGCGTGTTCGTCGTCGTTGGTGGCGGTCCACCTGGCGTGCCAAAGCATTCGCGGCGGAGAATGTTCGATTGCGTTAGCGGGCGGCGTAAACGTGATGGTCACGCCGGAGTACACCATCGCCGAATCGAAGGGCGGTTTCCTTGCGCCCGACGGACGTAGCAAGCCCTTCAGCGCGTCGGCGAACGGATACGGACGCGCGGAGGGCGCGGGCGCTGTCGTGCTGAAGCCGCTCGCCGCCGCGATGGCCGCCGGCGATCCGATCTATGCGGTGATTCGAGGCAGCGCAGTTAACCAGGACGGGCGCACGAACGGCATCACGGTGCCGAGCGGCGCGGCGCAGGAGCGATTGATCCACGAAGCGTGCCGGCGCGCAGGCGTATCGCCGGGCCGGATCCAGTATGTGGAAGCGCATGGCACTGGCACTCCGGTCGGCGATCCGATCGAGATAGGCGCCCTTGCGGCGGCACTCGGAACGGACAGGCCCGAAGGCGAGCGATGCATCGTCGGCTCCGTGAAAGGAAACATCGGCCACCTCGAAGCAGGCGCCGGCGCGGCGGGGCTGATCAAAGCGGCGCTGTGCCTCAAGAACCGCCAGATCCCGCCGAACCTTCACTTCGAGAATCCGAACCCGAAGATTCCGTTCGACGAACTCCCGGTGCGTGTGCCCACTGCGCTGGAGAGCTGGCCCGAAACAACGGGTCCGGCGCTCGCGGGCGTCAACTCGTTCGGTTTCGGCGGGACGAACGCACACGTGATCATCGAAGAAGCGCCGAAACCTGCGGCGCGCGAGGACGACGCGGCAGAGGACCGGAATCCGGTGCTCTTTCCGCTCTCAGCCCGAAGCCCGCAAGCGCTCAAAGAGATGGCATGTCGCTTTCGCGACTTCGCGGCGTCGGCCGAGGATCGTGGGGCTTCGTTTGCGGACATGTATTACAGCGCGGCGTTCCGGCGCAGCCATCATGAGCACCGGCTCGGCGTCGCTGCCGGATCCAGCGGCGAACTGGCGACGTTGCTCGGGGCCTATGTAAATGATGAGCCACGCGCGGCAGTGGCGTCCGGTCACGCGAGCGCCGGCGTTCGTCCGAAGTTGGCGTTCGTATGCACGGGTATGGGTCCGCAGTGGTGGGCCATGGGCCGCCGCTTGTTTGCCGATGAGCCCGTATTCCGCGAGAGCATCCTGCGTTGTGACGAGGTCTTCCGCAAGGAAGCAGACTGGTCTCTGCTGATGGAGATGATGGCGGACGAGTCGCAGTCGCGCATGGCGGAGACGCAAGTTGCGCAGACAGCGAACTTCGCGATTCAGATGGCGCTTGCCGCGCTCTGGAAGTCGTGGGGGATCGAACCGGATGCGATCGTCGGCCACAGTGTCGGCGAGGTGAGCGCCGCGTACCTGTCGGGCGCACTCAGCCTGGAAGACGCGATCAGGGTCAGCTTCCACCGCAGCCGCCTACAGCAGACCACTGCAGGTAGAGGCGCGATGATGGCTGTCGGACTGGCCGCTGACGAAGTTCGCGAGCTGTTGGGCCTATACGGCGGAAGAATCTCGGTCGCGGCCGTGAACGGACCGGCTGCGACAACTGTTTCCGGCGATCCCGGCGCTATCCAAGCCTTGGGCGCGAAGCTTACGGCAGCGCAGGTATTCAATCGTCCGCTTCGCGTGGACGTCGCATATCACAGCGCGCAGATGGATCCGCTCGAGGCGGAGTTGTTGGATACATTGAGGACTCTGAGTCCGCGGACAGCCACGATCCCGCTGTATTCCACCGTCACTGGCGATCGGGTGGACGGACGCGAGTTTGATACCGGCTACTGGTGGCGCAATGTAAGAGAGCCGGTTGAGTTCCGCAAGGCAATGGAGAGCCTCGTGCGCGACGGCTTCGATTGCTTCCTTGAGATCGGGCCGCATCCCGTGTTGGCCTCGTCGATCGTGGACTGCGTTACGGCGACCGGCGGGAAGGCGGCGAACTATTGTTCGCTGCGCCGCGGCGAGGATGAACGGACGACGATGTTGTCCGCGCTCGGATCGCTGTATTCCATCGGCATGCCGGTGCGATGGGAAGCATTCCAGTGCAAGTCTGCGCGGTTCGTGCGGCTGCCGCAATATCCGTGGCAGCGCGAACGCTACTGGTCGGAGTCCGAGGAGTCGCTGGCAGACCGCCTGGGCGCAACGCCGCACCCTCTGCTCGGATACCGGCTCGCAGCGGCGCGGCCCGTGTGGGAGACCGAGATCGGAGCGCATACGCTTTCCTACCTGTCCGATCACGCAGTGAAGGGCGCCACCGTGTTCCCAGGCGCGGCCTACGCAGAGATGGCGCTGGCGGCCGGACGAGAAGTGTTCGGATCGGGCGATTTCGCGGTGGAGCGCATCCAGTTCGAGCGCGCGCTGTTTCTCCCTGACGGGGAACGCCCGAAAGTTCAGACCTCGGTGGATGCGGAAGGGGCTTCGTTCGAGATTCACAGCAGGACCGGCGCCGGCGGCTGGGCACGGAATGCGGCAGGACAACTGGCGCAGCGCTCGGCACAAGCGCGCACGGCAATCGATCAAAGCGAGATTGCGCAACGATGCGCTCCGCCGCTGGATGCCGAAGCCTGCTACTCGCGGTTTGCCGAACAGGGATTCCATTACGGACCGGCATTCCGGAAGATCTCTCGGATCGCGATCGGCGAGGGCGAAGCGCTGGCGTGGCTCGATGACCTGAGCATGGCCGGGGACGAGTACCAGATCCATCCGACGGTGCTGGACGCGTGCTTCCAGGTTCTTGTGGCGACGGATCCGCTCCGTTCGGCCGGCGGCGGACAGGCGCGTACGTACCTGCCGGTCGGCGTTGACAAGATCGAGGTGACGACGCGTCCGGAGGGAAGCATGTGGGCGTGGGCGCGACTGGAGCATCGGGACGAATCGGGCGCCAAGGGCAGCATCTGGTTGTGCGATGCAGCTGGCCACGTCGCAGTTTCGATCGAGGGGTTCGAGGTGAAGGCGTTGGATAATGTCGAGGGCACGCTGACGCAGGACCAGATGCAGCGGTCGATGTACGAACTGCGTTGGAGCGCGCAGCCCGCTGCGACGGTGGAGGATTCCCCGCGGCAGGGCGGACGCTGGCTGGTGTTTGCGGATGAAACCGGAACGGCAGCGGCCTTTGCTCAGGCTCTCGAGGCCACGGGTGCGGAGACCATCGCGGTGAAAGCTGGGACGGAATACGTGTATGACGGCGGGCGCTACACCGTGAATCCGAGTGAGCCGGAGCACTTCAAGCGCTTGTTCGAAGACGCGGCGGTGCAATCTCGAACACTTGCCGGCGTTGCGCATTTCTGGAACCTCGACCTGGGGCAAGGCATACCCAACGACGAACGGGAACTGGCCATGGCGGAACGAAAGGGCGCGCTGAGCGTGTTACACCTGGCGCAGGCCCTCGCCACATCGGCCGATACCGTGCCGCTTTGGCTGGTAACGCGAGGCGCGCAAGCGGTCAAGGACGGCGACAGCGCGGCCGTGATGCAGGCGCCTGTTTGGGGCTTGGGGCGTGTGATCGGACATCAGGAGCACGGCTCCAACTGGGGCGGACTGATCGACCTGGCACCCGTTCAGGCGGAGGGAGAAGCCGGGCAGTTGCTTGCCGAGATGCGCGCGCGCGGCGACGAGGATCAGATCGCTTTTCGCGACGGAGAGCGCTATGTGCTGCGGCTGGAGCGATGCGCGAATTTGAAGGCGTCGCTGCCCGCGCGGTTCCGGGCGGACGCGACGTATCTGATAACGGGCGCATTCGGCGCTTTGGGCGCATTGACGGCGCGGTGGATGGCGGAGCGCGGCGCCCGCAGGTTGGTGCTGATGGGTCGATCATCGCTGCCGGAACGGTCGCGCTGGAACGACCCGGACTTGCCGGCGGGCGCGGCGCGCCGGATCGAGTTGATTCGCGACCTGGAGTCGAAGGGCGCTGCGGTGATGATCGCTGCGGCCGATGCGGGCGATTCGGCCCAGGTGGACGCGTTTGTGCGGGAGTTTGCAGACGCGGGTTGGCCCGCGATTCGGGGCGTCATTCATTCGGCCGGTCTGGTTCAAGACCAATTGATGCTGCAGATGGACGCCGCGTCGTTTCTGAAGGTGCTGCGGCCGAAGGTGCACGGGGCCTGGAATCTGCATCGCGCGCTGGCGGCGATGCCGCTCGATTTCTTCGTCTTGTACTCGTCGATCGGGTCGGTTGTGGCCGCCACGGGACAGGCGAACTATGCGTCGGCGAATGCGTTCCTGGATGCGCTCGCGCATCACCGGAAGCATCTCGGGTTGGCATCTACCAGCATCAACTGGGGTCCGTGGGCCGCGGGGATGGTCGCCGATCTGAACCTAGCCGAGTATTTCGCGACGCGGGGTTTGGAGACCATCACACCGGAGCACGGTATGCGCTTCCTTGGTCATGCGATGGCGCAGCGTGGAGCGCAGATGGCGGTCTTGTCGGCGGATTGGGGCCGGCTGTTTGAATTCCAACCGAAGGTGCCGGTTATGTTGGCGCACCTGGCTAGCGAGGAGGACGGGGGCGCGTCTTCGAAGGCGGAGAACGAAACCGACTTCCTGCAGCAGTTGCTGCTGGCGGAGGAAGGCGAACAGAGTGCGGTGCTGGAGCAGCATGTGCAGGCGCTTGCCGCTCGGGTGTTGCGGATGGATCGGGAGAAAATCGACGTCGCGCAGCCGTTGAGTGCGTTCGGGTTGGATTCGATGATGGCGACGGAGTTGAAGAACCGCCTGGAGATGAGTTTGCGGATTCCGGTGTCGGTGCTGGATTTTCTGAAAGGGCTGAGTATTTCGGAGTTTTCCTCGGGGTTGTTGCCGAGACTGTTCGAGGAGAACGGGGAGATACGGGAGTTGTTGGAGGAGTTGGAGGCGGCGGGGGCGGCTTGATTGCTCCGCGCAAGCTGAAGCTCGCCCCATGGAGCTGAAGCTCACAAATACAGGTCGAAGCAGAAAGAGAGACAGAAGACCATGAGTTCGGTTACCACGCGTGTGGCTGCGTTGTCGGAGGACAAGCGGCGGTTGTTGCTCGAGAAGTTGTCCGCGAAGAAGCAGGTTTCGCGCATCCGGCCGCGGACGCAGGAGACCGGACCCGCTCCTTTGTCATACGCGCAGCAGCGGCTGTGGTTCCTGCAGCAACTGGATCCGGCCAGCGCGCAGTACAACCTGCCGGCAGCGGTTCGGATCGAGGGTCCGCTGGATCGCAGCGCGCTTGAGCGATGCTTCGCCGAGATCGTTCGCCGCCACGAACCCCTGCGGACAACATTCACCACCGTGGACGGCGCACCGGTTCAGGTTGCTGGTCCGGCGGGTTCGTTCTCGCTGGCTGTACGGGACACGCGCGATCTGGACGAAGCGACGCGGCGGATCGAGGAACAGGCGTGCGCGCCGTTCGATCTCGAGCGCGGTCCGCTGTTTCGGGCAGAGCTCCTGCGACTCAGCGGCGAAGAGCACGTCCTGGTGCTGAACGCGCATCACATCATCTCCGATAGCTGGTCGTTCGGGATCCTGGTTCGCGAGATTCTGGCGTTGTACGAGACAACGGCGAGGGGCGGAAATGCAGCGCTGCCGGTGCCTTCGCTGCGCTATTCGGATTTCGCTCGATGGCAGAGAGATGCGGAACAGGAGAGGGCGATCGAATCGCAGCTCGACTACTGGAAGAGCAAGTTCGCTGGAAACCTGCCGGTTTTGGAGCTTCCGTCAGACCGGCCCCGTTCCGCGGCGCTGTCCGCGAACGGCGCGGTCCGCAGGCATGTTATTCCCGACCACCTCGCGCAGAGCCTGCGGTCGCTCAGCCAGCGCGAAGGCGCGACGCTGTTCATGACGTTGCTGAGCGCGTTCAAAACGCTGCTGCTGCGGTACACGAACCAGGACGACATCATCGTCGGCTCGCCCGTTGCCGGACGCGAACGCACTGAGACGCAGGACCTGATCGGTTGCTTCGTCAATACCGTGGCGCTGCGGACGAACTGCGCCGGTGACCCAACCTTTGCGGAGTTGATCGGACGCGTCCGGGAGACCTGTCTTGAAGGCTATGCACGACAGGAGGTCCCGTTCGAACGGGTGGTGGAAGCGGTGCAGCCGGATCGGGATCTGACTCGCACTCCGATATTCCAGGTTGCCTTCGGATTACGGCAGGACCCAGTGCGCCAGTACAGGTTGGGACGCACGCGCTTCGAGATGTTGGAAACGCACACGGGCATGACGAAGTTCGACCTGATGCTCGAAGTGATCGAATCCGGCAACCGGCTGACGGCGGCGGTCGAGTACAACACCGATCTTTTCGACGCCGAAACCATCGACCGCTTGCTCGGGCACTATGAGACGTTGCTGCGCGCCGCGACGCAGGCGCCCGAAACGCCGATCTCGCTGCTGCAAATGACGACCGCGGCCGAACTCGAACAGATTCACGGTTGGAACAGTCACAGCGAAGGAATATCCGCTGCACCGTTGTCTGCATGAGTTCATTCACGATCAGGCTGAGCGGACACCGGACGCCACCGCGGTGGTGTTCGAACACGAACGGATTACGTATCGGGAACTGGACCGGAGATCGAACCGGCTGGCGCATTGGCTAAGGAGTGCGGCGGTCGGACCGGACACGCCGGTGGGCGTGGCGATGGAGCGATCGATCGAGCTGGTCGTGAGCCTCGTGGCGGTATTGAAGGCGGGCGGAGCGTACGTGCCAATCGACCCCGAGTACCCGGCGGACCGCATCGCGAACATGCTCGAAGACGCGAGCCCGGCCGTGCTGTTGACGCAAAGGCGGCTGGTGGACGCGTTGCCGCCGTGCGGCGCGCGAATTGTCGCGGTGGACGATATGGCCGGCGAAATCGCAGCGTATCCATGCGACCGTCCGAGTCTGAATACGACGCCGGAGAACCTGGCGTACATTATCTTCACCTCGGGTTCTACAGGCAGACCAAAGGGCGCCATCAACGGACATCGAGGCATCGTCAACCGCCTGTGCTGGATGCAGGACGAGTATCGCCTGAACGCGACGGATCGCGTGTTACAGAAGACGCCATTCAGCTTCGATGTTTCGGTGTGGGAATTCTTCTGGCCGCTGATGACGGGCGCGACGCTCGTCGTCGCTCGTCCAGGCGGGCATCGCGACGCGGCGTACCTCGCGCGCCTGATCGCGAAGGAGCAGATCACTACGCTCCATTTCGTGCCGTCGATGCTACAGATCTTTTTGGAAGAGCCGGCGATTGCGGAGTGCCGCGGCGTGCGTCGCGTGATCTGCAGCGGAGAGGCGCTTCCGTTTGAGTTGGAGCAGCGCTTCTTCGCGCGGATGACCGCGGAACTTCACAACCTGTACGGGCCGACGGAAGCGGCCGTGGACGTGACGTATTGGGCGTGCAGCGCCAACAGCGGCCTGCGCACGGTTCCGATCGGCCGGCCCATCGCCAACACGCAGATTCACCTGCTGGATTCGCGGATGAATCCCGTACCCCCGGGCATCGCCGGCGAGTTATTTATCGGCGGCGTCAATGTAGGTTTGGGATATTTGAACAGGCCCGAACTCACGGCTGAGAAGTTCATCCGGAATCCGTTCAGCGAGGATCCTGACGCCCGGCTGTACCGCACTGGCGACCTGGCTCGCTACCTGCCGGACGGCGCAGTCGATTACCTGGGACGCATCGATCACCAGGTAAAGATTCGCGGATTCCGTATTGAACTCGGCGAGATCGAGGCGGTTCTGAACAAGCACGCGGGAGTGAGAGAGAGCGTTGTGGTAGCCGTGGGAGACGGCGCGGACAAGCGTTTGGCCGCATATATAACAGCGTCCGCCGCCGGGCCGCTCGACATTGAGGAGTTGCGGAAACACCTCAGCGCCGCGCTGCCGGAGTACATGGTTCCGGCTGCGTTCGTGGTTCTCGAATCGTTGCCGCTTTCGCCGAATGGAAAGGTGGACCGGAAGGCGCTGCCCGCGCCGGACCTGTCAGCGGCTACGAGTTCGACGGCCGAATATGTGCCGCCGCGAACGCCGACTGAAGAACTGCTCGCGCAGTTGTGGTGCAGCGCCTTGGGCATTGCGCGGGCGGGCCGCCGGGACGATTTCTTCCGCTTGGGCGGGCACTCGCTGCTGGCGGCGCAGCTCGCGTCGCGCGTGCGAACTACGATGGGCGTCGAGTTGCCGGTCCGGCGCATCTTCGAACAACCGACATTGGAAGGACTGGCCGCCGCGATTGATCGAGAATCGCAAGGACGCATCGGACCGCCGGTTACCAGGCGGGAACGGCCGGACGGCGCGCCGCTGTCGTTCGCACAGCAGCGCCTTTGGATCCTGGACCAACTCGCTGCGGGTGGTCCGGTTTACCATCTGCCGGTCGCGCTGCGAATCCAAGGCGACCTGAATAGCGCAGCGCTGGAGAAAAGCCTGGCGGAGATCGTGAAGCGCCATGAGTCGCTGCGGACGCGGTTCGCTGTTCGCGACGGTAGCCCGGTACAGGTGATCGAGGATACGGTCGCATGCCGCATCGAATCACGCGATCTGTCCGGCGCGTGCGGTGATGATTCCCTGAACGCCGCCCTGCTGGATCATGTGCGGGAGCCATTCAACTTGTCGACGGGTCCGCTGATCCGCGCCGTGCTGCTTCGACTGGATGCGCAGGACCATGTGCTCGCGCTGACGATGCATCACATTATTTCGGACGGCTGGTCCTTGACGGTTCTGCTTCGCGAACTGGGCGAGGCATACGCGGCGTATTCGGGCGGCGTAACGCCGCCGTGGACAGAGTTGCCGGCGCAGTATGCGGATTATGCGATGTGGCAGCGGGAGTGGCTCGACGGCGAAGTGTACGCGTCGCAGCTCGACTATTGGCGCAAGCAACTGGATCGCGTTCCGATGCTGAATCTTCCATCGGATCGGTCAAGGCCGCGGGTGCAGACATTCAAAGGCGCGAGACGAACCCTCTCATTGCCGCCCGACTGCTCCGAGCAGATCGGCAGGTTCGCGCGCGATCGGAACGCGACTACGTTCATGGTTCTCTTCGCCGCGTACTGCGCGGTGCTGGCCCGGTACGCGGGACAGACCGACATCACGGTGGGCACGCCCCTTGCGAACAGGAACCGCGGCGAGATCGAAGGCCTCATCGGGTTCTTCGTCAATACACTCGTACTGCGAGCGCGGCTGGACGGCGATCCGACGTTTGCCGAGGTGGTCGCGAGAATCCGCGAGACGTGCCTGGAGGCGTACGCAAACCAGGACCTGCCTTTTGAGCGCTTGGTCGAGGAGCTACGGCCCGAACGTCACCTGGGAGCGAATCCGCTGTTCCAGGTTGCTTTCACTGTTCGCGACGCGGCGAACACCGGTATTGAATTGCCCGGAGCGAGGGTGAGCGTGATGGATCCGCCGGAGGGCATTTCGAAGTTCGATCTGACTATGGAGATCGAGACGAGTCCGGCAGGACTGCGAGTCGGGATCGAGTACGACTCGGCGTTGTTTGACGCGACCACCATCGACGCACTGGGGCGGAACTTTGCGACATTGCTGAACGGGGCGATCGCTAAGCCCGAGACCAGGCTCTCGCGCCTTCCGCTGGTGAACGATGATGATCGGCGGCAGATGTTGACCGGCTTTAATGACACGCGGACCGTATATCCCCGGCACGCAACTGTGCCCGGGTTGTTCGCGGAAATCGTCCGGAAAGTCGCCGCATGCGACGGCAGTTGAATTCGAGGATGCAACGTGGTCGTACGCCGAGCTGGACCAGCGTTCGAACCAGATTGCGAGGCTATTGCAGAGATCGGGATGCAATCCGGGCGATTTCGCCGGCTTGTGCATGCAGCGTTCGGCGCACATGGTTGCGGCAACGCTCGGGATCCTGAAGGCGGGCTGCGCGTACGTGCCGCTGGATGCCGGCTATCCGGCCGGGAGACTGCGCTTCATGTTGGAAGACACCGGAACGCCCGTCGTTCTCGCCGACCGGGAACTGGTGCCGGAGGTGGAGTCCCTTGCCGGGAATGCTGTAATCGTCTGCGCGGACGACGCGCGCGCGGAGGCGGTGAGTGCAGTCGAGGATCGACTCGAGGCGGACAATGCGGCGTACGTGATGTACACCTCCGGTTCCACCGGCACGCCGAAAGGCATTGTCGTGCCGCATAGGGCCATCGTGCGATTGGTGCGCAACACGAATTACGTGGAGTTGGACGAACGGGAGCGGATCGGACAGGTTTCGAACATTTCGTTCGATGCGGCAACGTTCGAACTGTGGGGTGCGCTATTGAACGGCGCTACGCTCGTCGGCGTTCGCAAGGAAACAGCTCTGGATCCAGCGAGCTTCGCCAGCGCCATTCGAGAGAAGCGAATCAGCACGATGTTCCTGACGACGGCGCTATTCAACCAGATGGCGCGTGAGGTCCCCGATGCATTCCGCACGATGCGGACCCTATTGACGGGCGGCGAAGCGATGGACGCGAGCGCTGTGCGACGCGTGCTTGCGGCTGGGCCCCCGAGGGGGCTGCTGAACGTGTATGGCCCGACCGAATCGACGACGTTTGCGACGTGGTACTGCATCGGGAGCGTTGACGACGGGTCCGCCAGCGTTCCGATCGGTGGGCCGATCTCAAATACCACGTTGTACGTGCTGGACCACAACCTCGAACTCGCGCCGGTGGGCGTCCCGGGAGAACTGTTCATAGGAGGCGACGGCCTCGCGCTTGGTTACTGGAACCGGCCGGAGCTGAACGTCGAGAAGTTTGTGCCGAATCCGTTCGCGGCGGGCGAACGGCTGTATCGGACGGGGGACCTGGTGCGATATCGCCGCGATGGCGCGATTGAATTCCTGGGCCGCTTAGACCATCAGGTGAAGGTCCGGGGATTCCGGATTGAACCGGGCGAGATCGATGCGGCGCTGGCGTCCCATCCCGGGTTGAAGGCGTCAGTCACACTGGTTCGCGAAGACGCTCCCGGAGAGAAGCGGGTTGTGACGTACTGCGTTGCCGCCGACGGGCAGGCTCCGAGCGGCACCGAAGTCCGGCAGTTTCTAGCGCAGCGTCTGCCTGAATACATGCTGCCGAGCCACGTCATGACGATCGATAGGCTGCCGATCAACGAGAACGGCAAGATTGATCGGGCGCTGCTCCCAGCACCGGGACATCAGCGACTGGACAAGTCCGACGGCCCCGTTCCACCCCGGAGCGATCTGGAGCGGACGTTGGTAACGATCTGGGCGGACGTGTTGGGCGTCGAGGATATCGGCATCGAAGACAACTTCTTCGCGATCGGCGGTCATTCGCTGATGGCGACGCAGGTGGCGTCACGCATCCGCGAGACGTTGGGCGTCGAGATCCCGTTGCGGCTGCTGTTCGAGCATCAGACGATCGCGGAACTGGCGGGGCATTTGGGCGTGACAGGCGCAACGGGCCGGCAAGCGGCGCAGGTCCGGCCGAGGGTGGACCGCGGAGCGCCCGTTCCCGCGTCGTTCTCGCAGCGCCGGCTCTGGTTCCTGGATCAGTTGATGCCGGGCAACGCGCTGTACAACGTGCCCGCGATGGTGCGGCTCACCGGCAAACTGGATGTCGATGCCCTGGAGACGGCGCTCTCGACGGTGGTGAACCGCCATGAGTCGCTGCGTACAACGTTCCAGATGGAAGGCGCGCAGCCGGTGCAGGTGGCAGGGCCGGAGAACGGATTGCCACTGGCCCGAATCGATCTGAGTCAGATCGACCGCGATCGGCGCGAGGGCGAACTCGAGCGGCTTGCGAGCGATGAGGCCAAGCGGCCGTTCGATCTCGAGAAGGGTCCGCTGGTGCGGGCGACGCTGGTTCAGATGGAACCGGCTTCGTTCGCGCTGTTGCTGACGATGCACCACATCGTGTGCGATGGATGGTCGATCGGAGTCTTCATTCGGGAGGCGGGCGCGATCTATGAATCGTTGGTGCGGGGCGAGCAGGTGAAACTGCCCGCGTTGACCGTGCAGTATGCGGATTATTCGGTATGGCAGCAGGAGCAGGCGCAGGCTTCCGAAGAGAAGCTGGCCTGGTGGAAGGAGAGGCTGGCTGGCACACTGCCGGCGTTGGAACTTCCGGTGGACCGGCCGCGCCCGGCGCAGCCTTCGTTCCGAGGCGCTCAATTTCGGACAGAGCTACCGAGGGAGTTAGCAAATGCGCTGAAGGGCGTGGCGCAGGACAACGGGGCGACGCTGTTCATGACGTTGCTGAGCGGATTTAAGGCGCTGCTGGCGCGGTACAGCGGTCAGGAGGACATCATCGTCGGTTCGCCCATCGCGGGCCGTACCTCCGCGGAACTCGAACCGCTGATCGGCTTTTTTGTGAACACGCTGGTGCTGCGGACGGACGTTTCGGGCGATCCGAGCTTCCGGGAGTTGTTGAGCCGCGTTCGTGAGAACACGCTGGGAGCGTACGCCAACCAGGACGTGCCGTTTGAGATGTTGGTGGACGCCGTGGCGCCGGAACGGAGCCGGAGCCGCAATCCGCTGTTCCAGGCCGCGTTTGTCCTGCAGAACGCTCCTGCATCTCCTCTGGATTTGTCGGGGTTGAAGGTGCAAGTTGAGGAAAGCGACTCGGGCACGTCGAAGTTCGATTTGACGCTGGTGACGCAAGAAACAGAAGACGGCATTTCCGTTTGTTTCGAATTCAGCACCGATCTGTTCGATGAAGGTACGATCCGGCGCATGGCGGAGCATCTTGAGACGCTGCTGAGTGGGATCGCGGAGAATCCGGAGCGACCGATTTCCGAGCTGCCGCTGATGAGTGACGTGGAACAAAACAGAGTAGTGCATGAGTGGAACCAGACCACGGCCCCGTTCCCCGCCGACCGATGTATACAGGACCTTTTCCTCGAGCAGGTACGGAGAGCACCGGACGCTATTGCTATCGCTTTCGAGGGTCGGCAGATGACGTACGCCGAGTTGAACGCGCGTGCGAATCAAATGGCGGCGGCACTGAGAACGATCGGGGTCGGACCTGAGTGGCTGGCCGCGATTGCACTGCCGCGCTCGGCGGAGATGATCGTCGCCATCCTGGGCGTGCTGAAAGCGGGCGGGGCCTGGATGCCTGTCGCGGTGGATCAACCCGAGGACCGGATCGCGTTCATGCTGAATGACGCGTGCCCGCAGGTTGTGATCAGCGACCGCGATGCCCGCGCGCGGCTACCGCGTGCGGCGCACCGTTTTCACGCGCTGGATATTGATGATGCCGCGGTGAAGAACGAGAGCGAGGCCGACGCGCCGCATGGGGCGAAGCCCGGCAGCCTGGCGTATGTGATTTACACGTCCGGTTCCACGGGCCGGCCGAAAGGCGTCATGTTGGAGCATCGGGGAGCATGCAACCTGGCTTTCGCGCAGGCGAAGCTGTTCGGCGTCTCGGCGGGAACGCGTATGCTGCAGTTCGCCGCGCCGACGTTCGATGCCGCGGTGTCGGAAATCTTCGTTACGCTGCTCAACGGCGGCACGCTGGTTCTGGCGCGGCGGGACCAGTTGGTCGGGCACGATCTGGCGGAGCTGCTGAAAGACGCAGAGGTCGAGGTGGTGACGCTGCCGCCCTCCATTCTCGCAACGCTCCCGCAATCGGAGTTGCCGAAGTTGCGGACACTGGTTACGGCGGGGGAGGCCTGCCCGGCGGAGTTGGCCAGCCGGTGGAGCGCGGGCCGGCGCATGATCAACGCCTACGGACCGACTGAGGCGACGGTTTGCGCAACCGCGGGAGAGTTGGACGGCGATGGGCGCGTTACGATCGGGCGGCCGATTGACAACGTGCGCGTGTACATCGCAGATGCGAAGCTGCGGCCGCTTCCGCCCGGTGTGCCGGGTGAGGTCCTGATCGGCGGAGTGGGCGTGGCGCGTGGATATCTGCAGCGTCCGGAATTGACTCGCGAGCGGTTCGTGCCGGATCCGTTCGCCTTCGATGACGGCGCGCGCGTGTATCGGACCGGAGACCGCGCGCGATTCCTGGAAGACGGGCGGATCGAGTACCTGGGGAGGACCGATCGGCAGGTGAAGATTCGCGGGTTCCGCATCGAACCCGGCGAGATTGAAGCCGCGCTGTTGCAGCACGGTACCGTGCGGGAAGCGGTTGTCATCGACCGCGAGGATACGCCCGGACATCGTCGGCTGGTTGCGTACGTGAGCCGGCGAGACGGCGCCGAGATTCGTGCCGCGGAACTGCGGGCGGCCTTGAGCGCCACGCTGCCTGAGTACATGCTGCCTTCGGCGATTGTGGTTGTGCCGGCGCTGCCGCTGACCGCGCACGGCAAGATCGATCGCGCCGCGCTGCACGCTCCAGAGATGGATGGAGGACGTGGGGACGCCCCGCACGCCGCGCCGCGAACCGAGACAGAACGGCAACTCGCGGAGATCTGGAAGCAGGTGCTGGGGTTGTCGCAGGTGGGCGTTAATGACAGCTTCTTCGAACTGGGCGGCGATTCCATCCTGACGATTCAGGTTGTGACGCGCGCGAGAGAGGCCGGACTCAACATTTCTCCGCGCGACCTCTTCGATCATCAGACGATCGCAAGCCTGGCCGCAGCGGCCGAGAAGGCCCCGGCTGTGATGTGGGAGCAGAGCGTCGCGCCGGGTCCGGTTCCGCTGACGCCGATACAGAAATGGTTCTTCGAGCAGAAACTGACGGATGCGCATCACTGGAATCAATCCGTGTTGTTGAAGTTGGCCGACGCGCCGGATCTCGCAGCGATGGAAGGCGCAGTGAACGCGTTGATCGCGCATCACGACGCACTGCGGCTGCGTTTTGAGGAGAGTGCGGACGAGTGGAGGCAGGAGATCGTTGCGGCGGCGGACGCTGTTACGGTGCCAGTGTTCGATCTCAGCGACGTCAACGCGGGCGCGCGCGCCGCGCGAATGGAGGAGATCGCGACCGGTCTACAGGCGAGTTTCGACCTGGGGGCGCCGCCGTTGATGAAGGCGGCGCTGTTCAACCTGGGCGATGCGGGCTGGCGATTGCTGGTGACGGCGCATCACCTGAGCGTGGACGGAGTGTCGTGGCGGATTCTGTTGGAAGATCTGCACACGGCCTACGAACAACTCCGGCGCGGCGGCACCGTGCGGCTGGCTGCAAAGACAGCATCGGTACGGCAATGGGCCGAAGGGCTGATGGCCCGCGCGAATTCTCCGGAGACGACGGCGGAGGCTGAGTACTGGCGATCGGTTACTCGGCGTGACGCGGCGCACCTGCCAGTGGACTGGTCCGGGACACCCGTTGAGAACACTCGTGATTCGTGCGATACGGCTGCAATGCGGCTGTCGCCGGAACAAACGGCGCAGTTGCTGCGAGAAGTGCCTAAGGCCTACCGCTCACAGATTAACGACGCACTGCTGACGGCGCTGGCGCGGGCCGTGCGGACGTGGACAGGCCAGGACTCCGTTCTTGTGAACCTGGAATCGCATGGGCGCGATGCCGTGCCGGATGGGCCGGACCTGTCGCGTACAGTGGGATGGTTCACGTCCGCCTACCCGGTTTGCATCGAGTTGCCGAAGTCGGGGGATCTGGGCGAAAGCCTGAAGGCGGTCAAAGAACAGCTGCGCCGCGTCCCGCGCAACGGATCGGGGTATGGGCTGCTGCGGTATCTGGCCGGTGGGGAGATCGCGCGCGAGCTGGCCGGGGCGCCTGAGCCGGAGATTGGCTTCAATTACCTGGGCCAGCTGGATGGGAGCTTCGCTCAGGCTACCGCCTTTTCGATGGCCGGCGAAAGTCGTGGGCAGGAACATAGCCCGCGTGGCCGGCGAACGAATTTATTGGAGTTCAATGGAAACGTTTCCGAGGGGCAACTTCACTTTACCTGTGTATACAGCCGGTCGATCCATGATCGAGCGACCGTCGAGCAACTCCTTCGAGAGTTCGCCAAGGAACTGGGGGCGCTGATTGCGCATTGCGCTGCGCCGGACGCCGGAGGGTTCACGCCATCCGATTTTCCGCTGGCTCAATTGGACGAACGAAAGCTCGGGAAGTTGGCGCGATTGATCGCAAAACCGGCACAAGGAAAGGTCGCTGCCACAGTATGAAGAACGTCGAAGATATCTACCCTTTGTCGCCAATGCAGCAAGGGATGCTGTTCCACACCGTGCTGGACCCGCAAGCGGGCGATTACCTGACGCAATTGACGGGCACGATGGATGGTCGTACAACGTTGGATGCGTTCCGGAACGCTTGGCGGGAGGTGATCCGGCGTCATGCTGTGCTTCGCACGGGCTTCGTTTGGGAGACGCTGGATCAGCCTCTGCAGGTGGTTCACCGGGAGGCGGAGATGCCTTGCACGGAGCACGACTGGCGCGGGCGGGCGGACATCGACGGCGCGTTCGAGAAGTTTCTGGCCGAAGACCGCGCGGCAGGCATAGACCTGGCGTCGCCTCCCCTGATGCGGTTGACGGTTTTCGAAGTGGGCGAGGCGCGGTACCGGTTCGTCTGGACGCACCACCACCTGCTGCTGGACGGATGGAGTTTGCCGCTGCTGATGCAGGAACTGTTCGCGTCGGCGCATCCCGCGGCGGGCGGAGGCTGTCGTTACCGCAGCCTCGGCCATATCGCGATTACATCGCGTGGCTCGCGAAACAGGACGAGTCCGCGGCGGAAGAATACTGGCGGAACGTCCTGGCGGGATTTCGAGCGCCCACACCCATCGGCGGGACGCCCCCGCGGGGACATGCGCAGGGTCGAGCGCACGGCGAAGCGCGCCGGGTCTTGGGGCGGCAGGCAACCGCGCAACTTTGGGCCGCCGCGCGGCAGCATCGACTCACGTTGAACACGCTGGTGCAAGGCGCATGGGCGCTGTTGCTTCATCGGTACAGCACCGAGAGCGACGTTGTCTTCGGCGCCACCGTGTCGGGCCGGCCCGCGGATTTGAGTGGCGTGGAATCGATGGTCGGGCTGTTTATCAATACCCAGCCGGTGCGCGTGAACGTCAACGGCGAAATGCGAACAGCAGAATGGCTGGAGAGCATCCAGTCGGAACAGAGCCGCGCACGGCAGTTCGAACATTGCCGCCTGACTTCCATTCAAGGTTGGAGCGAAGTGCCGCGAACCATGCCGCTGTTCGAGAGCATCGTGGTGTTCGAGAATTATCCCGCGAGTGCGATGCGGCCGGCCTCGGAATCGACGGGCGTGCGCGACATCGGCGTCGTGGAGACTACGAATTATCCATTGGCGCTGATCGCAGCGCCGGGCGAGGAGTTGGAGCTGCGATTCAACTTCGACCGGTCGCGCTTCGAGCAGGCTGCGATGGAGCGGATCGCGGATCACTTGGCGACGCTGCTGGAAGCGATGTCGGCCAATCCGGAGGCGCGTGTTGCCGAACTATCGATGATGAGCGACAGTGAGCGCCGGCTGGTGGTGGACGAGTGGAACCAGACGTCCAGCGCGTTTCCCTCGGATCGATGCCTGCACGAGTTGTTTGATGAGCAGGCTCGGCGTACGCCGGACGCTGCGGCTGTGACGTTCGAAGGCGAGACGTTGACGTATGCCGATCTAAGCCGGCGAGCGGCAAGGTTGGCCGGCGCGCTGCGACGGCGCGCTGTGGGCCCTGAGGTTCTCGTAGGAATCGCGCTGGACCGATCCCCCGACATGGTGGTCGCTATCCTGGCCGTGCTCAAAGCGGGCGGAGCGTGGGTTCCGATCGATGTGGAGCAACCCGCGGATCGCATCGAGTTTGTCCTGAACGATGCGTGTCCAAAGGTTGTGGTGACCAACGGAACCCGGCGGGCGGATTTGCCTGCGGGGTTCGAAGTGGTCGATGTGAATGATGAGACTGTTGCCGGCGATCGCGAGGCAACGGACGCGGAGCCTCGGCCGGAGAATCTGGCCTACGTCATCTATACGTCCGGTTCGTCGGGTCGGCCCAAGGGTGTGTTGATTGAGCATCGCGGCGCATGCAATCTGGCGTTCGCGCAGGCGAAGTTGTTCGGCGTGGAGCAGGGGACGCGCATGCTGCAGTTCGCAGCGCCGACGTTCGATGCCGCGGTTTCGGAGATCTTCGTCACGCTGCTGAACGGCGGGACGCTGGTGCTGGCGCGGCGGGAACAGTTGATCGGACAGGATCTGGCGGAGTTTCTGCGCAGTGCGGCGATCAACGTTGTGACGCTGCCGCCATCGGTTCTGGCCACACTGCCGGATACGGAACTGCCGGAGTTGCGAACGCTGGTAGTGGCGGGCGAGGCGTGCCCGGCGGAACTGGCGCGGCGCTGGAGCGAAGGCCGTCGGATGATCAACGCATATGGCCCGACGGAGGCGACCGTGTGCGCCACCGCGGGCGCGATGGATTGCCGGGGGCGCGTGACAATCGGGCGGCCGATCGACAACGTGCGCGTGTATATCGTGGATGCGGACCTGAAGCCGGTTGCGACGGGCGTCCCCGGAGAGTTGCTGATCGGCGGCGTTGGCGTTGCCCGCGGATATCTGCGGCGGCCGGAATTGAATGCGGAGCGGTTCATTGCGGACCCGTTCGTTGCGCGCGAGAGTGCACGAGTGTATCGGACGGGCGACCGCGCGCGCTTCCTGGACGACGGGAGGATCGAGTATCTCGGCCGCATGGACCGTCAGGTCAAGATTCGCGGGTTCCGGATTGAGCCGGGGGAGATCGAGGCGGCGCTTCTTCAGCACGAAGCGGTACGGGAAGCCGTGGTGATCGATCGGGAAGATACGCCGGGGCATCGCAGGCTGGTCGCGTATTTGACATCGCGAGACGGCGAGGAGATCCGGACGCGCGAGATCAGGAAGGCGCTTGCGGCGAAGGTGCCGAAGTACATGCTGCCGTCGGCGTTCGTGACGCTGGACGCGATTCCGTTGACGCCGCACGGGAAGGTGGACCGGCTTGCGCTGCCCGCGCCGGGCGCGACGCGCCTGGAGTTCGAGCGCAGTACCGTGCCGCCGCGATCGAGCCTGGAGCAGGTGATGGCGAACATCTGGCAGCACGTCCTCGGTGTGGAGAAGGTCGGCGTGCACGACAATTTCTTCGATGCGGGCGGCCATTCGCTGCTGGCGATGCAGGTGGCGTCGAGGGTCCGCGAGGAACTGGGCGTCGAACTGCCGATCGCGGCCGTGTTCGGGTGTCCAACGGTTGCGGGCTTGTGCGAGCGGATGATGCAGGACGGCGCGAATCGAACGGTGTTGGAATCGACGGCCGACCTGGTCCTGGCGACGGCCGGCATGACCGACGAGGAACTCGAGGTCTTCGCCGCTGCCGGGTTGGCCGCCTGAGGTCGCTATGCAGGCCGCCGTTATCGCGCCGGTTGCGACGAACCGGAGAAAACAACTACTTGCGTCTCTGCTCGACAGGGTGGGATTGAGGGCTGGTGCGGATCGTATTGCGCCGCGGACGCAGGGGATGGATCGAGCGCCGCTGTCATCGGGCCAGCGCAGGTTGTGGTTTCTCGACCAGCTTGCGCCGGGGAATCCGGTGTACAACGTTCCCAGCTGTTTCCGGATACGCGGACCACTGAATGCAGCGGCGTTCGAACGGGCGCTGAACGAGATCGTGCGCCGGCATGAGATCCTGCGCACCGTCTTCCTGGCGGGCGGGAGCGAACCGGTTCAGGTGATCCTACCGGAGCTGACGATTCGCTCGGAGCGTGTCGAAGTGGACGGAGCGGATCTGCAAAGTGTGCGGAGTCTTGCGGTGAAAAACGCGCGGAGGCCGTTTGCTCTCGACAGGGGGCCGCTGATTCGCGCGACTCTGTTTCGTCTGGGCGAGCAGGATCACGTCGCGCTGATCACGATGCATCACATCGTATGCGACGGCTGGTCGATGGGGTTATTGTTTCGCGAACTGGCGGCTTTCTATGCGAACACGCGCGTTGACGTGCCGGGTCTGCCGGTTCAATACGCCGACTACGCTGTCTGGCAGAGGGATCGGTTGGAGAGCGGGAAACTCGAACCGCAGATCGAGTTCTGGCGCGAACACTTGCGAGATGCGGCGACGGTATTTGAGCTGCCGGCGGACCGCCAACGTTCCGCCGAGCCGGCGTTTCGCGGCGCCGTACTGCGTTCGGACGAGGATCGGAGCGTGTCGGATGCGCTGCTGGAGATCGGGCAGAGCGAATCCGCCACGCCTTTTGCGCTGTTTCTCGCGGCGTATGCGGCGCTGCTGTATCGGTACAGCGGACAATCGGATTTCATCATAGGCTGTCCGGTGTCGAATCGGACGCGCGCGGAGCTGGAGGGCGTCATCGGCTTTCTTCCGAATACTCTTCCACTGCGGATGCGGGTTTCCGGGGACGAGTCGTTTGCTGACTTGCTGCGACGCGTGCGGGATGGTTCTACGCAGGCGTTCGCGAACGCGGAGGCTCCTTTCGAGGCGATTACGAACGTGGTCGGGGGATCGCGATCGGGGCAGAGTTCACTGTTTCAAGTGGCGTACACGATGCAGGAGCAGCCTCCCGCGCACATCAGTGTTGGCGATGTGGAGATATCGCCCGTGGAACTGGATCTGGGCACGGCGAAGTGCGATTTGACGCTGGTGGGCGCGAACGGACGCGATGGTGTTTCGTTCGCTTTCGAATACAGCGCGGATCTGTTCGAAGAAGCCACAGTGCGGCGCATGGCCTCGCACTTTCGCACTTTGCTCGAGGGGATTGCGGCTGATCCGGACACTGTCATTTCCGATCTGCCGCTGATGGAGGCCGCGGACGTTCGCCAGGTTGTTTCCGAGTGGAGCGGGACGGCGACCGCTGAGCCGGATTCGCGAACCCTCCCTGAGTTGTTCGACGGGCACGTTTCTCGTCAGCCTGACGCGCCGGCGCTGATGTATCGCTCGGAAGTGACGACCTACGCCGAACTGAACTCGAGCGCCGATCGGGTGGCAGAGGCGCTACGGGAGCGCGGTGCGGGCGCGGGCGCGCTAGTGGCCATCGCCCTCGAACGGTCTCCGGACTTGATCGCCGCGATTCTGGGTGTCATGAAGTCCGCGTCGGCGTATCTTCCCATCGCACTCGACCATCCGGCCGAGCGGATTTGTTTTCAAATCGAGGATGCGCGCCCGATGCTGCTGGTAACGTCGGCTATGTGCCGCGCGAACCTGCCGCCGGCGGCGCAGGATCTCGAGTGGTTGGATATTGGGCAACTGCCGGCGGCCGGCGGCCACGACGTTACGCGTCCGCGTGCTTCGGATCTCGCTTACGTGATCTACACGTCCGGTTCAACAGGGAAGCCTAAAGGTGCGATGCTCGAGCACGGCGGGTTGACGAACCTCGCGCTGGCGCAGCAGAAGCTCTTCGACGTCGGGCCGGGCGAGCGCGTGCTCCAGTTCGCGCCGCCGACATTCGATGCGTCCGTGTGGGAGATCGCGATGGCCCTGGGCAGCGGAGCCTGCCTCTGCCTCGGCTCGGGCGCGACGTTCGTCCCGGAAGAGTTGACGCGGGCGCTGCGCGAGCAACACGTAACAGCGGTGACGCTGCCTCCGTCGCTCCTCCGAGTGCTGCGGCCAGCGGATGTTCCGGATCTGCGAACCATCATCTCGGCCGGCGAGGACTGCCCCGTAACGCTCGCACAGGAATGGAGTCGCGGCGGCCGTCGATTCTTCAACGCCTATGGTCCGACAGAAACGACGGTGTGTGCCACCGTGGCGGCGTGGAACGCACAGGCCGATCGAATCAGTATTGGGCGCCCTCTGCCAAATGTCCGCGCCTATATCTTGGATTCGCGCATGAAACCCGTGCCGGTCGGCGTTCCGGGCGAATTGCACGTCGGCGGTGTAGGCGTCGCCCGAGGCTATTTGAATCGTCCGGAACTGACCCGTGAGAGATTCGTGCGGAATCCGTTTACAGGCGGCGGTCGGCTGTACAAGACCGGCGACCTTGCAAGGTGGCGCCCGAACGGAGAGATCGAGTTTCTGGGCCGGATCGATGGACAGGTGAAGATTCGTGGACATCGGATCGAACCGGGAGAGATCGAAGCGCGGCTCTCGTCGCATCCGGCAGTCCGCGAGTGCGCCGTGGTGATTCGACGGGAGCCGGGCCGCGACGACCGGTTGATCGCTTATTACGTGCCACTCGGCGACGCCGGCGATCTCAGGACCTTTGTCGCCGAAGCGGTTCCACAGTACATGGTTCCTTCCGCCTTTGTGCCGCTGAGCGAATTGCCGGTCAACGCGAGCGGGAAAGGTCGACCGTCGTGCACTTTCTCGACTTGAACCCGGGGCGCAGCGCGACAGCACAGCCGCTCGCGACGAACTCGAAAGCACGATTGCGCGAGTTTGGTGCGACGTGCTCGGTCTTCGAACCGTCGGCGTGCGCGACAATTTCTTTGAACTCGGCGGAAGCTCGCTCCTGGCTGTGAACCTGATGGCGAGAATCGCGGCCGAAACCGGGTGTGATTTGGCCGTAACAGCGCTGTTTCAGGCAGGAACAGTGGAACAGATTGCGCAGCTTGTCCGCGAGCGGCGGAGCAACTCGGGTGTGCGCGGAAGCAGGCTGGTCAAACTGCAACCTGAGGGTTCGAGGCAACCGTTGATTCTGATCCCGCCCGCCGGAGGCAGCCTCATCTGCTACGGTGAGTTGGCGCGCGCGATGGCGCCGGATCAACCGGTATGGGGCATCGAGCCGGGCCGTGAATCCGAGCATCCGTCAAAGGTCGAGGCCATCGCCGCGCACTATATAAAGGAGTTGCGAGCCCAGGCTGTCGCCGGACCGTGGCGTTTGGCAGGCTGGTCGTTCGGCGGAAATGTCGCGTACGAGATGGGTCGTCAGTTGGCCGGCGCGGGCGAGACCGTCGAGGTCGTAGCGCTCATCGACAGCCACGCCGAGCATAGAGGTAAAGAGCCGCAAGAGGAAGAGATTCTGCTCGAAATCGCTCGCGTGCAGGCGCTGGCACGAGGCGCCGCGTTGAAAGTCGATCGTCGCATGCTTCGCAGCATGCGCGGCCGCGACGGTGCGCTGTTGGTTGCCTCGGAGTTGGAACGCGGTTCCGGCGTCGCGCCTGAAACGATCGCCCGGGAGTTGCGCACTATTGTCCAGCGGTTTCGATCCGACATTCGGGCCGGCCGCCGGTACAGCCCAGGCGTGTATTCGGGCCGCGTAGCGCTCCTCCGGACTCCCGGAGCCCTCTGGATAAGGGATAACGGGTGGACTCGCCTTTGCCCTGCGTTGGAGATCTATCCGATCGCCGGAGCGCACCGGACCGTGCTCGCGCAGCCTCACGTTGCGGACTTGGGGAATCGTTTACGCGACATTTTGCACTGATTGCGACGTAAAGCCGCGCGCGTCGAAGTGGGCGTGCGCGCATTTGGAAGGTACATCAATGGTAACGACAAGGACCCCCGCGGACACCGCGTCCACGGGATGGAAAACGTTCTTCACGATCTGGACTGGCCAGCTCGTTTCACTGTTGGGTTCGGGATTGTCCGGGTTTGCGCTCGGGCTTTGGGTGTTGAAGAACACAGGGTCGGTGACCCAGTTCGCGCTGATTGCCACCTGCACGCTCGGGCCGCGTATTTTGCTCTCGCCTCTCGCAGGCGCATTAGCCGATCGTTGGGACCGGCGGCGAACAATGTTGGCGAGCGAGATCACCGCGGCTGTTGTGACGCTCTATCTCGCAGTCGCCATTGCGTCGGGCCATCTCACGCCGGGACAAATCTATGGCGCCATGACGATCATCTCTGTCGCATCGGCCTTTCAGTGGCCGGCCTATGCCGCATCCATCACAGTACTCGTTCCCAAGGAACAGTATGGACGCGCGAGCGGGTTGGTCCAGGCCGCGCAGGGACTGGCCCAAACACTTGCTCCCGTGATGGCGGGGGCGATGATGCAATCAAGCCTCGGTGTTGGCGGAATTCTGGCGATTGATTTTTTGTCGTACCTGTTCGCGGCCATCACTCTCGTTGTGGTTCGAGTTCCACGGGTCGCGAACCCAATAACGGGTCAAGGGCTGTCGATCTATGAGGACGTTGCGCACGGCTGGAGATATCTCACCGCACGGCCAGGCCTGATCGGGCTCGTCGCGATGGTTTCACTCTGCAACTTTCTGCTGGGCGCGATCATGATCCTGGTGAATCCGTTGGTCCTCTCTTTCTCCACCCCGCAGGTATTGGGCACGGTGATGACCACGGCAGGCGTGGGGATGTTCGCGGGAAGCGCCCTGATGAGCGCGTCGGGCGGTCCGCGGCGCAGGGTCCGGGGTATGGTGCTCTGTCTGATGCTGGGCGGCGCGGCGTTGCTCGCGGCCGGCCTGCCGCCTTCGCCGCTGTTGATCGCGAGCGGCGCGTTCGTGTTCCTGTTCTCGGTACCCGTTGCGAGTGGATGCATGCAGGCGATCCTTCAGAGCAAAGTGGACCCCTCGGTGCAAGGACGCGTGTTCGCGTTCACCGGAATGGCGGTTTCCGCAATGATGCCCATCGCCTATCTGGTATCCGGTCCTGTGGCGGACCGCTTATTTGAGCCCTGGTTTGCGCCGGGCGGCGCGCTGGCGGGGTCGCTGGGGTCGTGGATCGGCGTAGGTCCTGGACGCGGTATCGCGGCTGCATTCGTCGCAGCCGGTCTGCTGCTCATGTTGATCACCGCCGTGACATATGCGAACCCACGTGTGCGATCGTTGGAGGACGAATTGCCGGACGCTGCACCCGAACCGTCGGAAGCTGCTCCGTTCTTCGAGTGGGAGGCGGCGCATGAAGCGGCCGACTGAATCCCGGTCGCGGCTGAGACTGTTCTGCTTCCCGTATGCGGGGGGCAGCGCCTCGGTATTCCGCGACTGGCAAGCCGACATCGGGCCGGCTATCGATATTTGGCCTGTCCGGCTGAGAGGCCGTGAAAGCCGCATCTTCGAACCACCTCTAACGTCGGTCGGCGAATTGGTGACGTCCATTGCGGCCGAGATCCTGCCGTGCATCGACGGTCCGTTCGCGTTCTTCGGTTATAGCTTCGGCGCTCTGCTCGCCTTCGAGACGGCGCGCGCGTTGCGTACCGCGGGGGCGGCGCCGGATCACCTGGTGGTTGCCGCGTTGAAGGCTCCGCATCTGCCGGTCCGGCGGAAACCAATTCACTCGTTGCCGGACAACGACTTTGCCGGAGAGCTCCGCAAATTCCGCGGCACGCCCGACGCGGTTCTCCGGGATCCTGAGTTGATGAGCCTGGTGTTGCCAGGCATCCGGGCGGATTTCTGCGCCTACGAAACGTACGTCCATGAGCCTCACGGGCCGCTCGAATGCCCCATGACGGCAATGGGAGGAATACGGGACGCATCGGTATCGCTCGACGAACTGGAAGCCTGGCGCGATCATACGTCCGGCCCGTTTGGGATCAGAATGTTTCCGGGCGATCACTTCTTTCTGCATTCCGCGCGGCGGCTGCTCACCTGGACGCTGGCGCAGGAACTCCGTCCCGCTCTCAGCATGGCGAGTTGAAGGTCGGTGATGGACAGCGTCGTAGAGCTCTGGAGCGCCGCAACGGACAGGCCGGCTGACTGCGCCTGCCTGTCGCCGGATGAGATGGATCGGGCGTCGAAATTCCGATTCGAAGCCGACCGCCGCCGTTGGATCGCAGCGCGCTGCCTCCTACGCCGTGCGCTCGGCGAACACCTCGGCATTCCGCCCGCCGGAGTACGCTTCGTCTACTCGGAATATGGCAAACCCTCGGCGGCAGGATACAACACCAAGTTCAATCTGTCGCATTCTGGCGATCTGGCCGTATGCGTCATTGGAGGGGAGAACGACGTCGGGATCGATATCGAGCGGGTCCGGCCCGTGCCAAACATTGAGTCGGTTTTCCGATCCATCTCGTCCGGCCGCGAGTTGAAAGCGTTTCGTGCGCTGCCCGATGAGTCTCGTCTGAGCACATTCTTCAGTATCTGGACGATTAAGGAGGCGTGCGTCAAAGCCGAGGGAACCGGCCTGTCTGAAACACTGTCGGAGATCGAAGTCTTGCCGCCACACCATGAGCGCCGCGAGATCAGATCGGGCATGCGATGCTGGTCGGTGCGTAGGTTCATGCCGGCCGAGGGATTCGCGGGCGCTATAGCGGTATCCGGTGATGGTGTGTGTCCGCCACGGATTGATATGCGTATTCGAGTTGGCGTTGGCCGCTCCGTCCACTAGAGCCGCAGTGCTCACGCTAGAAGGTCACTAGACCAATTAGCGAAAGTCGGGCCGCTCGTCCAAATTTGCACGTCAGCCCTCAGTCTCGAGTTACTGGAGTGCCCGCGATGCTTGTCCTTGTAGGTCTTGATCTTTGAGTTTGAGTTCCGGGTTCGGCCACTGCCGCGGCCGAAACGTCTCGTCGACCACCAAGCTTTTTGTGCCCGGCGGCAAGACCTGGAGTGTTTTTAGAAACTCGATAAGCGCGTCCTGCTCTTCTTCAGGCAATTCCTGAAACGATCGGCGCTCTTGCAGTGCTTCTCCAGCGTGCCCTAGAATCGCCTGCCGCATTGTCGTAAATAGGCCGTGATGAAAATAAGGCGGCGAGTTGGCGACACCCCAAAGGCGTGCTGTCAAGAACCTTCTATTCCCTTCATGAAACTTTGGCGTCCAGGGAGTCTGATTCATGTCCAGCGGCTCCTTCTCACCGTCTTCACAAACATCATGTAACTTCAAATCGGTGAACGCTGGTACCCAGACGATGGACTTCTCGCCTTTCGTAGGCTGCAAGCGAGGTTGTGGCAACTTCGAATTTGTCAGATCGACAGTCAGGTTTGGCGCGTCGCCGGTCCGTAAGTTCAATGGAGGGTTGTAAGGATTCGGCTCAACAAAAGCCCAGCCCGGGTTCTCAAGGGGAAGTTGGGGAATATGACATCGGGTGCAGCCTATGTGCTCAAAGATTCGCTCGCCCTCGAGGACGGCGGACTCAACTTCTGGATCTCGCGGGATAACACGCCCGGGAACTTGCAGTGTCGCCTGATAGAGCGTGACGGCGGTGACATCGGCCCGCGACAATTCATTCGTGAAGCCGTCCCCGTCGGGATCGGTGTCTACGCCGAACCGTTCCGTGCTTTGAATTCCGTGGTGCTGATTGTAAGCGGTGTTCGTGAACTCACGCAATGACACTACGTTTGAGGCTTGGTGCCAAGGCCTCAAAATCAGTGACGGACGATCAAGGGGTGTGGGGGCTAAAATACTCGCGCGGGGCAAGCCCTCCACCCTTGTGGAATCCCAGATTCCATCTGAACGGCGCGTCAGGAATCCGAAGTGGACGCCCTTGGTAACGAGTTCCTTTGTCTGTCCAGGGTCAATGCTGTCGCGAAGTCTCTGAAGATCGGCTGTCATCTGACGAGCGAGCATCTCAATGAAACCTGACCCAAACATGCCGGTTGTAGCCCGCATGTTGCCGACGTTCTGCAGCGAGACAGGTTTGCCATTTTCATCCAGCATGCCCCGGGTGGGCAGAGTGTCAGCGCCATCGAACGTTACGAAATCGAACCGTTGACCGAGCACGAAAACATTCGTCACGAAGTCTCCGCTGCCGCCGGATATGCCATACGGAGAGTTATGACATCCCGCGCAGGAATTCGCATCCGGGGCGGATACACGGTTGAATGCCCGCTGGCCAATGAGTGGTGCGTTTGGATCTGCCAAATCCTTGCCGTTGCCTTTCGTGAGCGGCCTGCCTCCACCCTCCTGCTCAGTCCAATTCGCGTTGAAAAGCAGACTACCGTGCTGAAGGAGTTCGGCGAGCGGTATGGTGAATTCTTCGCCGTCCCGCAAGTGTTTTGCGACGGACACCTCACGCCCTATCAGTTTGTGCTTTTGCTGAGTTGGGTCTCCACCGAAGCAACCCACTATAGCTGTGAAGCTGAGAAGCCCTAAAAGTATCGCCGGCCTCATGGGGTTTGCACGATTGTGGCGATTAGGCCGGTTGAGTCGTTGTTGAAAGTCCCATTACTGCCTATGCCGACCGCGAAGTCGACCGCCGTCCCTGGCGTTACGGTGACTGGAATTAAGAACTTACTTTCTGTCCGATATCCGTTGATCGGTGCCGTGAACACCTCTGTTGTGCCATTGACCCGAATGTGCGCGTCTGATGTGGCCCCGACAGGGTCATTTCCTCGGAAGGCTCCAGTAATGGTGTACTTCCCTGCAAAGCGCGCGGTCCAGCGCACGACTATATAACTGGCGTCTGAACCCGGATGGATATTGAGCCAAGCCGCTCCAGGGAAGAGTTGGATAAGCGGGAAACGCTGGGTTGCCGAGGCATCCCATTCAAGAGTGTTGCCGTTACCGGCCGGTGTGCTCGATGGAAAGCTGAGCGGCCGGAAGGGTCCGCCCAAAGTGGACGAGTAGCCGTACGTCCAGTCACCATTGGGGTTCGATGCAATCGAGAAATCGGCTACGACGTCGCCGGAAATAGGCGCTAGGATCACGTTACCGGCGTTGGTTGTTCCGTTTGGAACTGGAGCTGTGGGAGACGAGGTCCCAGCAACCACCAGTCCATTCACTACGCCGTTTGCAGAGGCCAGCACTGGGCCATTCACGGTGGGCACGCCAGTGAATTGGAAGTTGCCAGTGGCATCGGAGGTAGTCGTCCGATTGAAGACGTTAACAGTCGCTCCCGGGACCGGTCCCGAAACGGCTGTGGATTTCGACGCTTCGAAGTTGAATGTCGTGTTCGGCTGCCCCTGAAAACCGATAGTTAAATTGTCGAAATAGCCATGATATGGCGTGCCGTTGAATGGGTAGGCCGCCCGGATATGGATTTCCGAAACGGGCGCATCCGCGGGAATCGCCGCAATCGAGGACGGTGGGGTATTGCCGTCTGCGGCCTGGATCTGCAGCTGACCCAACACATTGCTGAACTGCCATGGCCCAACCGCGCAGTTCGATGTACAAGGCGTGACGTCCATAAAAAACGACCGTGTATCGCCATATGGATAGATACGCAGTGCTAAATCGGGACTCGCTTTCGTAACGGAGTCCGTCGCGAGCGCCCATTCGAAGCTAAGCGCATTCAATTGCTTGAACGGTCCCAACCCATTCTCGCGATCCGGCGAGTAGATCAGCGCTGCGCCATTGAAATCGGTGTTTCGCAATTCGAGCGAACCATTTCCTGATCGGGGATTCGCTGCCGTGATAGCAGCCGTGCTGGTGCCGGGCTTATACAATCCCCACGTTGGTTGATTTGGCAAAACTACTGAGCCGCTTGTTGCACTCAGCATCGCCTTGCCGGTGACACTGGTCAAGGGATCCGGAACGATCGTCACCGTGACCGGATTAGACGTTCTACTGTTGCCGCCCAGATCGTTGGCGCGCGCCGTCAAGGTAACCGTTCGTGGGGCAGAACCCGTCAACGTTCCCAGTGCGGCTCCATCCCAAGGCGGCGTCGTTGATGTAAACACCGGTTGGCCGTCCATCAGATAAGTCACCGATGCGACGGCCACATCATCCGTAACCTGCACTCCTAGTGGAATCAGTGTGCTCGCTATGTATGAGCTACCGCTGGACGGGTTGGCAATCGATACAGTCGGCCCAACACCACCAGTGTCGGTTGACGGCGCATATTGTCCGATATACAGTCGCGTGTCCCCTGAGACGCCGTTTTCGTTGATGTCGCGCGCCGCGGTAAAGTAGACGTAAGTCGCGTCGGCGGCGATCCCGGTCGCGTTGTCATCCCGGAAGCGGGAGAAATCGATGATTACCCGTGGCACAGGGGTCTCAGGTGTAGTGACATCGATTACGGGCACCCCGTTTACAAAGAAGACGTCCGCGCCCAGCGCGAAACCGCGGGCAAGGACGACATCGTTCAGATATCCGCCAGTGGCCCCCGGAGCCGAATAACGGATGACTGGATTCGATGGCGCCGTGAGGTCGATCGAGACCAGGCTCTGCTGGAATGCCGCAACCATTGCATAGTTACCGGCCAAGGCCAGGTCTCGCGCATCGTTAAGCGCTACTGCTCCAACAATGGAGGGCGAGGATGGCACGGCCACATTGATGACCTGAAGGCCTCCTGTACCCGCGGCAACCACGGCCAGTTTGCGCACCGTATCGACGTCAACGCCCTTTGCGGTCCCCGGGACGGCCACCGCCCCAACCAGGAAAGGAAACGCTGGGGAACTGACGTCAACCATCTGCAATCCAGAGGCGCCGGCCGCCACATATGCGGTCGTACCCTTAACCACCACATCCCAAGCCTCGCCGGACGTCATGTAATGGCCAACAAACACGGGAGTCAGCGGGTGCGCAATATCGACGATCTGGAGTCCAAAAACGCCGGAAGCGACAAACGCGTAAGGGCCGTGTATCACTATGCTGTTTGCATTTCCTTGCAGAGGCAGCCCGGCTACCACTCTTGGGTTCGCGCGGTCGCTCACATCCACTACCTGGAGACCGGCTGAGCCCGCCGCGATGTAAGCGTAGTTCCCATTGACAGCAACACTATTGGCATAGCCTGGAATGGCGACGAATGACAAACCAGTTGGCGTGGAACTGGTGACCGTTCCGATTGACTGAGCCTGAAAACCGCTGTTGGATACTGTAATTGTGCACGGACCTGGTAAACCGGCAAATAACTTTCCATCGGGTGCGCCAAAATTGCAGACATTCAAATTACTGGAACTGTAGTTGGTTCCCTTTGCAGTAGAGGTCAGGTCCACGGTGTGGCCGTCCGTGAGTTGCCCGGTCACCGCTAATTGCTGTGACGTGTTCGTGGATGTTGAACTGACATCGAGAGTAAAAGACGGAGGTAGAACGGCAATTGTGGACAGCGCTTTGGCGAAGTTGTAGCTCCCGGCATTCAGCGAGTCGGTGCCATTCGAAATTTCGAGTCCATCGCCAACACCATCGCCGTCTGTATCGTAAATGAGCGGGTTCGTGTGGTATTTCTTTACCTCGTCTCCGTCGGTCAGGCCATCCCCATCACTGTCGGGATTTCTCATGTCGGTTCCCGCCCGGTACTCCTCGACATTGGTCAAACCGTCGTGATCCAAATCCTGGCGTGCGTCGTTCGGGTCGTTCGGGTTAAGGCCCAGGCGAATTTCAGCATCGTCCGGAATCCCGTCGCCGTCGGTGTCGCTCGTTAATACTACCGCCAGCGAAAACAGGCCAGGCGTTCCTTCGTTCACGGCCTGAATCACGACGTTACCGCTCTTGCGAGCGGTAACCAAGCCCTCGGCGGAAATCGTAGCGATGTCTGGATTACTCGTTCGGTACTGCGTCCCGCTAGTTGCACTGGTTACGTTTTTACTGGAGTTATCCGGATACGTCGCAATGACGGTCAGTGGAAGTATGGCATTCGGCTGGGTCAAGGTGCCGGTCGAGGCAACAATGCTAAGTGCCACCGGGATTGGAGTGGTGTTGCCAAGAATGATCGGTGGAACATTGACGGACCCGTTAGGCGGGATCACCAAGAAGTCCGACTGCCCGGAGGTCGTCTGGCCGTTGCGAACGCACGTTGCACGGGCCCGGACCGGACCGAAATTCGCGGGGACATTTGGCAGGGCCCAGGTGCCGTCCGGCTTCACCAGGATATTCCGGTTGAGCACCGAAACCACGCACGAATCATCAAGCTGAGCCATAGCTGCACGGATGAGGACAAATGCTAGAGCCCCCAGGCGAATGGCCCTATTCCGACGAAGCGCCAAAGACTGCCCAGGCTTGGCCTTAAGGAAACCTATTGCCATAAATGCACTCAACCTACTTCAGATTCGCGATGTAACACGCATTCCCTTCGGCGGGTGGATATAGCCCAAGCGGTGTCAAACTTATCCTGGACAGTGCTCCGGAATAAGGTGAAAAGTGAGCGCTATTAGTCGTACCGGTATCGCCACAACACTGGCAATCGTTCTTCTGGGCTGTCTCATAAGCAAACGTGCCCACAATCGCCACGGCGCTGGCATAGGTTAGGGCCAGGCTTCTGCAATTAGATAGACAGAGGGGGTCATCAATAGCGCAAGTGTCTGAGCATGCTTTGCTAAGATTAACTAAGAACTGTGAATCGCAACTGGATTTTACACTTCCACATGTGTCGTAACAGACATCGTGCACATTGCAGGAACTCAGGAATGAGATAGTTGTGAATCCAAATAGGCCTTCTACCGTGACTTGATCGGGCACTTTGACACTAGTTGGGCTCCCGCAGCCGTTAAACTTCGGAGGGTTGCGTTGTACGCGGTTCGGACATGCATCCAGATTTAGAATAGGCCACTTCTGCTGGACTGTACCGCCGACACAGCATTCGACCGCGGGGATGTAGTCTTTACCGTTGCAGCACCCCTTTCCTGGATAAGGATCGCTGTCGTCAATGACCGATCCGACGGAGCCTAACAGGCATAGTTCACGCCGACAGTTTCCTTGAATCTGCGGAGGCGTCTGGCTATCATCATTCGCACAAGTGCTTCCGCTGCATTTCTGGCAGGCGCTACAACTGCAGCAACTCCCCGAATCATTCGGATCCCCCCCGCAGTGCCACCCCGCCTTCAGGACTCCCACTCCCGGATCGGACTTAATCACCGATCCATCCTCACTCACGGTCCCCGTTCCGATCGCCACAAATGTCGCTAAGTCGTGATCGTACGAGTAGAGTTCTGTTACCTGCCGCGGCTTGAGGCCGTCGACATTCGGAATCGCGATTGCCGCGGGCGGGTTGAAACTGGTCCCTACCGGCTGAATCGTGACGATGAACCGCGGTTGTTGGCCAAACCCGGGCGACATCGGGACCTTATCGCCGTGCACCGGCGTTACCGAGATGCAGCCGGATTTCGAGCCGCCCGGAAATGTGGCGGCACCGGGCTGCACTGCCAGTGAGAACCCCGGGGAGGCGGGCAAAGTCAGCGTCCCGCCTGTCCGTCTGACTTACGCAGAGCCTGGTCGCCGGATCTAAGACAGGAAGGTAGATCGGCATTCCAACCGTGTTGTCTCGTCCTGAAACGGTGACGATATCGTACTCCAGAGTCGGGTAGGCGCCGGGCCGTTGCGCAGTGGAACCATCCGCCATCAGCTTGAAAAAACCCACTGGCGCCGGCTTCAGCATGAATTGCCCTTGCGCGTTGGTCTGCACGGTCGTGCCAATCTGGACGGGCAACGCATTACTGGTGCCTTGATTGAGTTGGTAGAGGCGCATCGTGACGCCGGCAATCGGCATGTTACTGTTGTCCAGGACCACCCCGCTGATGCTCGTGTTGGCCGGCGATCCTGGCGCTTTCGCAGATGCGGTGAAGGCCGCCGGAAGGCCAGGATTTCCGGGAAACGTCGCTTCGACTACGTTGTTGTCCTGGCCTTCGAGGGCGCCAAGCGTCAACACAGCCGCCACCCGGCCATCAGCGTCAGATGTCGCGGTGGTGCTGGCCTTCCCAGCAATATTGCCGCCCCCTTGCCGGACCGTGAAAGTGACGGGGATGTTGGCAATTCGGTTGTGACCAGCGTCGGTCACAATCGCGACAAATGGGAAATACAGATTTTGTCCGATGGTTCCCGTTTGGGCCATCCCGGAGTCTACGTTGATTTGGGCTGCCCCGCCAGGGATGCCTGAAGCGATAAACTGCGCAACATTCGCTACTCCAGTGGCACTGGCCTCTACGACGTTGCTTCCGGCCCCAACACGTGAGCCAAGCGTCAAAACTACTTGGGCCTGGCCCTGCGAGTTGGTCGTCACCAATGCGGATGGATTACCGTTCACCAAGCCATTGTTCGTAGTGACCTTGAAGAATACGGCTTGATTGGTCAGCGGTTTACCTTGTCCGTCCGAGACGGCGACTACGAGTGGGGCCGGAAGCGCGGTGGATATCTTGCCGCTTTGGTTGTTACCGGAAACCACTCGAATTGCGGGCACGCTGGCAATCTGCCGGATCACGGTAACCGAGGAAGTTGTGCCATTCCCCGAGCGGTCCCGCGCCGTTACCGAGATTGTGTTGGACCCTGTCGCCAGCGAAATGTTCCCGGCCGCAAAGTGCGGTTCGAGACTTGGGCAGGCTGCCCGTTGACCGAGACTTGAACCTGTTGGTCATTGACCGTGCCCACGACAATATCATTCACGATTCCCGTGACTGCTACGCTGGCGTCGGTAGTCACAAATTGGTCTGGGGGTGAAACGATCGACAATCGCGGTGGGGTCGTATCCAACGTCACCTGAACGCTCGCAGTAGTGGTAGTCGCATTCGAGTTCTGGGCGACGGCCGTGAGAATGTTTCGCCCCTCCAGGAGAGGCACCGTGGCAAAGAACTGCCTGTTACTGATCGGAGCATTGATCCCGTTTACAGCAACCTGCGTGGCCGCCGCACTCACCGTGCCGCGGACCGTCACCGGGCTGGTATTGAGGAACGAAAGATCGGTGGGGAACGTAATTGCCATCGCGGTCGAAGGGCCGCTGACAGTTACGGTAAGCGGCGGTGACATGAGCCGGAGCAGGCTCCCCTTGATCGCAGCCGTGACTCGAAATGTTACGGTTCCAGGCGCCAGCTCATATATCGGGAATTGAAGCGCGAACTGCTTGTCGTTGGCCGCCGCATCGCCATTGAGGCCGTCATCGTGCAGCGTTCCCACGGTCGCAACCGGCCGGCCGGCCGAATCGTATCGCTGAAGGACAACGCTCCCTGGTACCAAACCAGGGTCGGTGATCAATGATGTCACGAGGGCGGTTGTACTCGCACCGGTCGCAGCGGTTGTTGGACTGATGATTGTGGTCCCGATTCCTTGAGACCATGCGGGCAGAGCTACCGAAAAGACAAGAAAGGTCAGGCCGAGGAGTTTCATATTGGGGGCTCCTAAGCATTTCGTTCCGCTCTGCCCGCGTGAGGCGTGAGGCTGCCCTTTCGATCTCTGACACATTTTCGAACAACCCAAGCCGAAAGGCTTAACAGCATTAGCACAAAGGTGCTTGGTTCTGGAACCACTTCGGGGCCTGACTCTGAAAAACTCAGGTCATCAAGCACGAAGGAGCCGCCCGAGGGGGAGCCAGTAAACGTTACGTGATCAATGGGAGACGCTGACGTGATTGAGAGAATCTCATTTGGCAGACTACCCGGGTCTCCGGATAGCGCCAAGTTACTGCTGAACACGGAAAAGGCCGACCCTAACAGTTGGTTGCTGCTATCGAAGGCTGACAACGAAAGCGGCACCGCATAGGTCACGCTCGCTCCCATGGACATCACGGGCGACGCAAACTGGATTGTAACCGGACCGTCAAGATCCGAAGCGACGTTTACGCCAGATGCGGGAGGGAATTCGAATTCATTCAGAAGGCTCCCGGCCGTCAGAACAACAGCATTTGTGAATGTCAATCCGGCGTAGTTCCCGTCTACAAGATCGCCTTCGTTCACCTCCTCGAACGTTATGACACCCGCAGCAAGTGTGGTCGTCAGAAGCAACAACAGAATCAACGCGCGCCGGAGCATGGGAGCCCCTCCCAGTTTGAGATTGGAAGATAATAACAGAGTCCTATGAGCTTGTCCATAAGTTTGTTGACTCGTAACTGTGTTGACTCAAGAGCCCAGTACTTCCCGTACGCCACGCTGGAGCCGCTTATCATAGTCCGGGATAGGTGCGCACTTGCTTGAACCCGTCTTCGGCGTTGGAGATTAACAAAACTAAAGACTCGGGTTAGACTGTAATGATGGTCACATACGAGTCTCGGCTCAGAAGAGTCATAGGGTCCAATAACTCCATCCATCGTTCGCGGAGAACGGTCCGCAAATCGAAGCCTCCCGGCAAAGGGTAATGGCGTCCCAGCATCCCCTCCGACATTGGCCGGTTACGACGGATGTCCGACGATTCGTTTGAGGTCCATCGGGCTTGGGGAGTTGGTCCAGACTGCCGCAGGAACTGGAACGGATCCAGAGCCTTCATCGGATTGCACATCATCGCCGGCGAGGTACTCGGCCGCGAACCGTTCAAATTCGGGCGGATCCATTTCTCCTACTGTTTTGGATACCCCGATCAACACCCTTCACACCACTTGAAAATTTCCCAAAAACCCACCTAACCCTCCTGCCATCAACCACATACGCTCAGCTCACGAAGCTCGTCCAACCGCGAGTCCTTGGAAATGCCCGATACGCTCAAGGTAGGAGAACAACCAATGAGTTCAAAACGTAAATCCGCCGCCAATCGGCGCAACGCCAAAACAGCACCGGCCCGAAAACGCCGGAAGGCAAGGCAGCGTCCGCCCAGAACGCTACCAGCCATGGACTGTCATCGTCCTTCACCGTCCTCCCGCACGAGGACCACGAAGCCTACGCCCAACTTCTCGCATCGCTTCAAAAGGAACACGCCCCCGTCACCGAACACGAAAAGTTCCTCGTCGCCCAGATGGGGGAATCCCGCTGGCGCCTCGATCGCACCAATCGCTTCGAAGCCATCGCCTACGATCAACTCTTTGACGAATACGACGACAACGATCCGGACCACCTCATCGTCCTCAAACTCACCAACCGCACGGCCAACATCTTTGACCTGCTCCAGCGCTACCGGACCGCCGCCGAACGCTCGTACTACAAGGCCCATCGCGAGCTCACCAATGGCCGCAAAGCTGAAAAACGAAACGAAGCCAAAGACCCCATGGCCTGGCTCAAAACCCAGCTCGACCAGAACCCCGACCCGCCTGACCACGACACCTTCTGGACCCCTCCGCGCCAGCCACAAACCGGGAATGTGCGAAACGAACCCACCGTGGCCCCCGGCGACCCCAAATTGAGCACCTAAAACGGGCACATCCGCCCAACTCGGAATTGTGCTATCTTCAATTCCCATGCGCTCCTCTCCCCGAGAGCGCCGTTAACTGGGCTGTACCGAGGACTCCACGATGAAGCACCCGATCAGTGTCAAGATCAACGGGAAGCATTACACGCATGATGTCGAGCCGCGTCTGCTTCTCATTCATTACCTGCGCGACGTTACCGGATTCACCGGCCCCCACATCGGGTGCGAAACGTCGATCTGCGGCGCCTGCACCGTCATCGTAGACGGGCTCGCCATCAAGAGTTGCGCCATGTTCGCCGTCCAGGCGGATGGCTGCGAGGTCACCACCATTGAAGGACTGGCCGCGAATGGGACCCTCCATCCCGTTCAGGAAGCCTTCTGGAATGAGCACGGGGCGCAGTGCGGCTTCTGCACCCCGGGCATGGTCCTGGCCGCCAAACAGTTGCTCGAACGGAATCCGCACCCGACCGATAGCGAAATCCGCCACGGGCTGGAGGGCAATCTCTGCCGCTGCACCGGCTATCAACACATTGTGAACGCGGTGAAAACAGCCGCCGCGAAGATGGGGGCATAACCGATGGCAACCACCATTACCAGGACCGAAGCCCTCATCGGAAAGAAGCTCCGCCGCAAAGAGGATCCGCGGCTGCTCACCGGAACCGCCACCTACGTGGACGATATCCAGATGCCCGGCATGCACCACGCCGCCATCATCCGCAGTCCCCATCCTGCGGCGCGCATTAAGAGCATCAACACCCAGCCGGCGGCCGATCTTCCCGGCGTGGTGGCCGTCTTCACCGGCGCCGATACCAAGGATGTAGGCCCGGTCCCGTGCGGAGCGTCCCTGCCCGGCCTCCGTGTTCCGCACCACTACGTCCTCGCCGTCGATCGCGTCTACTTCGTGGGACACCCGGTGGCCGTCGTCGTCGCCACGGATCGGTACATCGCTCGCGATGCAGCCGACCTTGTGGAAGTCGAATGGGAGCCGCTGCCCGCCGTCGCCGATCCCGAAAAGGCCCTCGCCGATGGCGCTCCGGCGGTCCATCCCGAATGGCCCGACAACATCGCGTTCACCTACAAGCAGGATGGCGGCGACGTGGATCAGGCCTTCAAGGATGCCGAGGTCATCGTCAAGGAACGCATCGTCAGCCAGCGTCTCATCCCCGCCGCCATGGAGACCCGCGGTGTCGTGGCCGATTGGAAATCGGGCGACAAAGCGCTCACCATCTATAGCTCCACGCAGGTTCCCCACCTGCTTCGCACCCTGCTGGCCCTGATGCTGGGAGTCCCCGAGCACCGGTTTCGCGTCGTCGCTCCGGAAGTCGGCGGAGGATTCGGAAGCAAGCTGAACGTGTATGCCGAAGAGGCCCTGATGGGCTTCGTCGCCATGAAGATCGGCAAGCCTGTGAAGTGGATCGAGTCGCGCCGTGAGAACTTCACCTGCACCATCCACGGCCGCGGCCACGTGGATTATCTCGAGATGGCGGCCAAGAAGGACGGCACCATCCTGGGCATGCGGCTGAAACTCATCCAGGACCTCGGCGCGTATCACCAGTTGCTCACTCCCGCCATCCCCACCCTGTCCGTCCTCATGATGCCGGGACTCTACCGCTTCAAGAACGTGCATGCGGAAATCGTGGGCGTGTTCACCAACTGCGTTCCCACCGATGCCTATCGCGGCGCCGGACGCCCCGAAGCCACTCACGTGGTGGAGCGTATGATGGACATCCTCGCCGCCGAACTCAAGATGGATCCCGCCGAGGTGCGGCTGAAAAACTTCATCCGCAACGAAGAGTTCCCCTTCCAAACCGCCACCGGCCTAAGCTACGACAGCGGCGACTATGCCGCCCCGCTCAAGAAAGCCCTCGATCTCATCGGCTACGCGAAATTCCGCGCCGACCAGCAGCAGGCCCGCAAAGAGGGACGCCTGGTGGGCATCGGCATGGCCACCTATGGCGAGGTGAGCGCGTTCGGACCGTCGCCCGCCACCCCCGCCGGAGGTTGGGAGAGCGCCACCGTCAAGGTGGAGCCGAGCGGAACCGTCACCGTCATGACCGGCGTCTCGCCGCACGGGCAGGGCGAAGAGACCACCTTCGCGCAGATCGCCGCCGACCAACTCGGCGTCTCTATGGACGACGTCGTGGTGCTGCACGGCGATACCGCCGTCGTGCAGTACGGCATCGGAACCTTCGGCAGCCGCGCCACCGCGGTAGGCGGTACCGCCGTCTACTTCGCGTGCCAGGAACTCATAAAGAAGATCAAGCTGTTCGGCGGAATGCTGCTCAAATCGGAGGACGTCTCCTTCGAAAGCGGCGTCTGCACCTGCAACAAGAGCGGCAACTCGGTTACCGTTGCAGCAGATCGCCGGCGCCACCTACCGCGCCATGTCGCTGCCGCCCGGTGAGACTCCCGGCCTGCACGCCACCTGCTTCTGGGAGCCGACCAATTTCACGTTCCCCTTCGGCGCTCACATCGTCACCACCGAAGTGGATCGCGAAACCGGCAACATCCACATTACCCGCTACGTTGCCGTGGACGATTGCGGCAATATCATCAATCCGCTGATCGTCGCCGGACAGATCCAGGGCGGCGTCGCGCAGGGCCTCGGACAGGCGCTCTGCGAAAACGCCGTCTACGATGACGACGGGCAGCTCGTTTCCGGCGAGTTCACCGATTACGCCATCCCCAGGGCCAGCACGATGCCCTGGATTGAAATCGAGCACACCGTCACCCCCAGCCCGGTCAACCCGCTCGGCGTCAAAGGCGTCGGCGAAGCCGGAACCATCGGCGCATCCCCGGCCATCGTGAACTCGGTGGTGGATGCGTTAAGCCCGCTCGGCGTCCGGCACATCGACATGCCGTTGTCGCCCGAGCGCATCTGGAACCTGCTCGAGAAGGGAGCCTCCCAATGATCGCGCAAAACTTCGAGTACACGCGGCCGAAAAGCCTCGATGAAGCCCTCGGGCTGCTGGCAGACGGCAGCGCGAAGCCGCTGGCCGGGGGCATGAGTCTCATTCCGCTGATGAAGCTTCGCCTCGCCTCGCCGGAGAGCGTCGTTGACCTCTCCCGCATTCCGGAACTGAACTACATCCGCGAAGGCAACGGCACGCTGCACATCGGTGCTACCGTCACTCACTGGCAGGTCCAGAGTTCGGCCACCGTCCGTTCCCGCTGCCGCCTGCTCTCTGAGACAGCCGCCCGCATCGGTGATCCCCAGGTGCGCAACCGCGGCACCTTGGGAGGCAGCGTCGCCCACGCCGATCCCGCAGCGGACTACCCTGCCGCGCTGCTCGCCCTGAATGCTCAAGTGGTGCTGGCCGGCCCGTCCGGCGAACGCACCATGACCTATGAGGACTTCGTGCTCGACACCTTCACGACCGCGCTCGAGCCCGGCGAGATCGTCCGCGAGGTCATCGTCCCGTTCCAGGATCCCTCCGAGGGATGCACCTATGAAAAGGTGGTGCAGCCAGCCTCGGGTTTTGCCATCGTCGGCATCGCGGTCCGAATTCGCAAGGGTGGCGACGCGCAGGTCGGCGTGACGGGCTTGGCCCCCAAAGCCTACCGCGCCGCCTCCGTCGAAGCCGCGCTGAAATCCGGCGCCGATCCCAAACAGGCAGCCGCCACCATCGCCGACGGCGTAGACGCCAATACCGACCTCTACGCCACCGCCTCCTACCGCAAGCACCTCGCGCGGGTCCATGGCGCCCGGGCCATCGCCGCCGCGCTCTCGAGGGCAAAATGAAAATCACGGGTATGCACGCCCTGCCGGTCGATCCGGAGCGTGCATACCAGGCCTTGCAGGATCCGGTGCTGCTGGCACGTTGTATGCCCGGCTGCGACCGTCTCGAAAAAGTCGGTGAAGACTCCTACGAGATGAAGATGAAGATGCTGATCGCCAGCATCAACGGCCTCTTCGATGGGAAGGTGAGAATCGCCGACCAGAACCCCCATCAGAGCTTCCGGCTGATCGTGGAAGGCAGCGGCAAAATCGGGTTCGTAAAGGGAGAAGGCCTCCTCACGCTAACCCCCAACGAGCGCGGAACGCACGTGGGCTTCGACGGAGAAGTCCACATCGGAGGCACCATCGCCAGCGTGGGCCAGCGCCTGATCGACACCACGTCGAAAATGATCATCAAGCGCTTCTTCGACAAAATGGCCACCGAAGTCACCGCGGGATCGCCCTGGACCCTAATACTCCGAAACTCGATCTTATTGTTCTTCTGGCACTGGAAGCCGATCAGTCCAGCAGCGGTGTGCTTGGCGTCGCTCGCATCGAGCAAAGTCTCGCCGTTCAAAACGATCTTGTAATGGTCGCCCTTGGCGGTGATGTCGTACTGGTTCCACTGATCGCCGCGGATCTTCGTCGCAGCGGCCTTCAGGGATCCCACCAGGCTGCCCGTGTTGAATCCCGCGGGTTGGTGATCCCAGATCTGTAACTCGTATCCGGTAATGTGCGGCTGGCCCTCGGCCTGGGAGCGCAGGAAGACGCCGCTGTTCACGGTGTCGGCGCCTCGGAACTCCAGCTTCAGGACGTAGTCGGCCGAGGCCACGGGCGTGCTCAGCCACCCCGCCGAAGTGCCCGGACAAACGATCGCGCCGTTGGAAACCGACCAGTCTCCGGTCTGTCCCGGAGACGAAGTGGATCCGGGGAGTCCAGCCGTCCAGGCTCTTGCCGTCGAAGAGGAGTTTCCAGCCCTCCTTCACCTCGGCCGGAGTGAGTTTATTCGGGGCTGTTTGAGCGAAGGCCAGTGCCGAGGCCGAGCAGCCCGATGGTGGGGAAAAGGGAGCGCATGGTGAACCCCATCATATCCCTCGCCGGAGTCCCCGGCAATCCGCTTTAACGATAACTATAATAGGTGGAACATGATTCGAATTGCACTTTGTGCCCTCTTGCTCACCGTGACCGGTGCCGCCCAGGAACGCATTCCTCCCGGCTCACTGAACAAGGCCGATCGCCTGGAATGGTTCCGCGATCTCGGCTTCGGGATGTTCATCCACTGGTCTGTCGATTCGCAGACCGGAGTGGTGATCTCCCACTCGCTCGCCGGCGCCGACGAAGCCTACACTAACCGCTTCTTCAATGACCTGCCGAAGACCTTCAACCCGCGCAAGTTCTACCCGCAGGACTGGGCGGCCCTGGCCAAACTCGCCGGCGTCCGCTACGTGGTCTTCACCACCAAGCACCACTCCGGCTTCGCCATGTGGGATACGAAGACGACGGACTTCGGCATCATGCATACGCCCTTCAAGAGGGACATCACCCGCGAGATTCTCGATGCCTTCCGGGCGCGAGGGCATTCGGGCCGGGATCTACTTTTCGCCGGACGACTTCTGGTGGCTGTGGAAGCACAAGATCGATATCCAGCGCAATATCCCGTCCGTCCAGCCCCGCAACAATCCCGGCCTCATGAAACTGGACCTCGACCAGGTTCGCGAACTGATGACCAACTACGGAACCATCGACGTGGTCTTCTTTGACGGAGAGCCGCACCAACTGCGCGACCTGGCATGGAAGCTGCAGCCCGACACCGTGGTCACCCGCGGCGCCATCCAGACTCCCGAACTCTACGTTCCCGGAGTCCCGCTGGAAGGCCCTTGGGAAGCCAACTTCACCATGGGCACCGCCTGGCAATACCAGCCCCAGAACGAGAACTACAAGACGGGCGGCCAGGTCATCGACATCCTTGTTGAGACGCGGGCCAAAGGCGGGAACCTGCTGCTGAATATCGGTCCCAAGCCCGACGGCGAGTTGCCCATTGAACAGGAAGAGCGCCTGCGCGAAGTCGCCCTCTGGATGCAGGTGAATCAGGAATGCATCTACGGCGTGCGTCCCTGGGTGATCACCAATGAGCAGAATATCTGGTTCACCAAGGCCAAGAACGAGGATACGGTCTACGCCATCGTGAAGCAGCAGCCGCGCTGGGTTCGGGGACAGTGGCGCGACTTCGTACTGAAGAGCGTCACCGCCGACGGACAAGACCCAGGTGAGCGTGCTCGGGCAGAACGGGCGGGTGCTGGAATACCGGCCGGAGGTGAATCCGGCCCCCACGTTCAAACAGGAAGCAGATGGCCTGCATGTCCGGGCCATGTTCACCCACCGCCTCCAGGACAACAGCCGCTGGCCGAATCCCATCGTGCTCAAGATCACCAACGTCAAGCCCGCGTTCACCCCGCCGAAGGTGGAGACCACGGGCGCGAAGTTCGACGCCGCGTCACAGACCGCGACGCTGCAGGGTACCCTTGTTGACATGGGCAAGGCAGCCAGCCTGGAGGTCGGCTTCGAGTACCGCAGCATTATGGGACTCGATGCGAGCGATCGGTCCATTCCGTGGCAATCAGGACCCTCCACCACTCTGAATGCGCCAGGACCGTTCTCGTTGCAACTGCCGAACCTCAACCCGAATGGAGTTTACGAGTACCGCGCGTGGGTGAAACATCCGCTGCTGACCCTCTTCGGAGCGGACCGGCGTCTGCCGATGAAGTAGGATGCTCAAGCTGATACCGTTGCTGCTCATCGCGGCCGCGCTGGGCCGCGCACAGGATCAGCCCGCTTCCGATTTCGTCAACCAGCACCTGCCGGAGTGGGTGCGCTTCAGCGGCGAGTTGCGCGTGCGATACGAAGGATTCACTGGCGCCGGTTTCAGCCACGATTCCTCCGACGACCATGTCCTCACGCGAGTGCGGATCAACATGACCGTCCGTCCGTCCCGGCGGCTCGTCTTCGTCTTTCAGGCTCAGGACGCACGGGCGTTCCTGACGGATATCCAGCCTGTTCCTTCCAGTTACAGGGACACCATGGACCTGCGTATTGGATACGTCGAGATCGGAGCCGACAAGGACCTGTTTGCTGTCAGGGCCGGACGGCAGGAAATCGATTTCGGCGAACAACGCATGATCGGCTACAACGGCTGGCGAAACACCGCCCAAAGCTTCGATGCGGTGCGGCTGATCGTGCGGCACGCCGGGATGCGGTTGGACATCTTCGCTTCGGCGCCGGTTCTGATCCAGGACCGGTTCAATCGCGTCGTGTCTGGAAACAACATCCACGGAATGTACGGATCCGTTCCGGACCGTCGGCAACGATTCACAATTGAGCCTTACCTGTTCTGGCGGTTGTCGCCGGCATGGCGCATGGAGGCCGGCGGCTTTGGGCGGCTCGATGTGAAATACCCCGGGGTGCATATGTTCGGTAAGGCAGGCGCCGTCGATTACGATTCTGAGATTGCGGCGGAGTTCGGCCATTCCGGCACCGATCAGATTCACTCTTGGGCCGGCCACTGGCGCGCGGGCTACACGGGACACGCCGGTGCGGTCGGCACCCACTGGATCGGAGAGTACAACCACGCGAGTGGCGACCGTCATCCCACCGACGGCATCCAGGGGGGCTTTACCGCGCCGTATCCCGCAACGCACGACCGCTATGGCTTGGCCGACCAGGTTGGGTGGAAGAATATCCACCATGTGCGTACCGGCGTGGAGTTGGCCGCTCGGCCGGGGCTGGCATCTGATTCCGAATGTCCATAATTACTGGCTGGCCAGCAACACGGATGGACTTTTCACTCCGTCCAACCTGCAATTGGCCCGAGTGGAGAGCGGAGCTCACAGCAAACGCGTCGGATGGGAAGCGGATCTGTCCGCTCTCTGGTCGATCACGCGGTTGTTGGAGGCGGGCGCAGGCTATGCACGGCTGTTCCCCGGAGCCTTTCTGAAAGAGGCGACCCAGGGCGTGGCCTATAACTACGGATATTGCTACCTGACTTACCGGCTGTGAAATAGAATTGACGCAGATGAAACTATTATTCGCAATCCTTGCAGTCCCTGTGGCGCTACTTGCCGCGGACCGGCCCACGACCGTCCTCTATGGCGCCGCTTACTATCACGAGTACCAACCCTACGACCGGCTGGATCAGGACATCGCGCTGATGAAACAGGCCGGCATCACCGTGGTTCGCGTAGGCGAATCCACCTGGACCAGTTGGGAGCCGCGCGACGGCGATTTCCAGTTCGCCTGGATGGACCGGATCGTCAATGCCATGCATCAGGCCGGGATCAAGGTGATCATGGGCACGCCCACCTACTCGATTCCGCCGTGGCTCTACAAGAAGCACCCGGACATCCTGGTGAGCCACTACGGAACCGCTCCGCCCATGACCGATCCGTGGTACGGCACCTACCCGAGCGCGCTACCCGGCGGAGCCTATGGACCGCGTCAGAACATGGACCTGACCCATCCGGAATTCCGGCGTTATTCCGAACGGATCATCCGCAAGATCGCCGAACATTACGCCAAGCACCCGGCCATCATCGGATGGCAGGTGGACAATGAGACGGCGCCCAACGGCCTCCCGCTGCCCAACGTGCAGAAGGCGTTTGTCGAGCGGCTGAAGGAGAAGTTCGGGACAACGCGAAGAATGAACGAAGTCTGGGGGTTGGTGTATTGGGGCCAGTTAGTCGATAACTGGGACGAGCTTCCGTCGCGCGACGGTATCCTGAATCCCGGATACAAACTCGAATGGGAACGCTTCCAGCAGTGGATTGTGACGGATTTCCTGAGCTGGCAGGCGGCCTTGATTCGCGAGTACTCACGCCCGGACCAGTTCATCACCCAGGACTTCGTCGGAGGCGTCCGGACCAACGTGGACCAATGGGCCATTTCCAGGAGCCTTGACGTCGCTTCGACGAACATCTATCACACGACTCAGGACAAACTCGACGGCTTAGCCATCGCCATGGGCGGCGACTTGGCCCGATCGCTGAAGCAGCAATACTATCTGGTCACGGAGACCAACGCGCAGGGGATCGGTTGGGATTCGAGAGGGCAGTTCCCGCCCTACGACGGGCAGTTGCGGCTGAGCGCGTGGGCCCATGTTGCGAGCGGCGCCAGCATGGTGGAGTATTGGCATTGGCACTCCCTGCATTACGGACAGGAGACCTACTGGCGCGGTCTGCTGGGCCACGACCTGGAACCGAACCGGGTCTTCCGCGAGGCGACCCGGATCGGCGCCGAGTTCAAACGCGTCGGCCCGGACGTGGCGGACCTTCGCAAGGACACCTCTGTCGCTGTCCTGTTCAGTAACGACTCGTATCACGGGTTGAGTTACATGCCCGTCAGTGACAAGGTGAACTACGCCACCGTGATGCAGCAGATGTATCGCGCGCTGTTCGAACTGAACATCGAGGCCGACTTTGTAACTCCCGAAACCACCGATCTGAGTAAGTACAAGGTCCTGATTGTTCCGCCGCTGTATGTGGCGTCCGATGAGACACTCGATCGCATCTCGAAGTATGTCGAGAACGGCGGACAGGTGGTGATGGCGTTCAAGAGCGGCTACACCAACGAATACTCGACGGTCCGCTGGCAGCGCGCCCCGGGGCCGCTGCGAAAGGCCGCCGGATTCTCTTATCAGGAATTCTCGACGCTCGCCTATCCCGTAACGCTGAAGCCCGATCGCTACAAACTCGGCGACAAGAACCAGGCGTCTACCTGGGCCGAATTCCTGCTGCCTGAAACCGCCGAGACTCTCGCCACCTACGACCATCCGTTCTTCGGCAAGTGGCCGGCCATTACCCGCAACCGCTTTGGGAAGGGCTCGCTCACCTACGAGGGGACGGCACTTACCGACGAGTTACAAAAGGCGGTTATCCGCGATGTTCTCGATCGCGCCGGACTCACTGGAGCCGATCAACAGGCGCCCGCTCCGGTCCGCATCCGCCATGGGCGGAATGCCAAGGGCACGCCGGTCCACTTCTACCTGAACTTCTCTCCGGCGGCGCAGAACGTGACCTACTCGTACGCCGACGGATCCGAACTGCTGTCGGGCAAGCCCGTCTCTCGCAACGGCCGGCTAGCGCTCGCGCCATGGGACGTACTCGTAGTGGCGGAGAAGCGACCATGAACCGGCGCCAATTCGGCTCTGTGCTGTGCGGAGGACTCGCCTCGGCGAGGCGCGTCCTCGCCGCCGCACGGCCGCCTAACATCGTCCTCATCATGGCCGACGACGCGGGATATGGAGATCTGAGCTGCTACGGCGCCACTCGCGTTCAGACTCCCAACCTCGACCGGATCGCTGCGGGCGGAGTACGCTTCACGGACGCCCACGCGAGCGCAGCCACCTGCACGCCCAGCCGGTACTCCTTGATGACAGGCGAGTATGCGTGGCGTCAGAAGGGCACGAATATCCTGCCTGGCGACGCGTCCCTCATCATTGAGCCAGGCCGGCCCACTCTGCCATCGCTGCTGAAGGGAGCCGGATATCGAACCGGCTGCGTGGGCAAGTGGCACCTTGGACTCGGGAAGGGCAACCTCGACTGGAACGGCGAGATCCGGCCCGGCCCGCTCGAGGTCGGGTTCGATTACTCTTTCATTGTCCCGGCCACTGGGGATCGCGTCCCGTGCGTGTATGTCGAGAACCACCGGGTGGTCGGGTTGAACCCCAAGGACCCCCTGGCTGTGAGTTATCTCAAACCGGTGGGTAATGAGCCGACCGGGAAAGAGCATCCTGAGTATCTCAAGATCCCGCTGAGCCACGGTCACGACCAGACGATTGTCAACGGCATCAGTCGAATCGGCTATATGAGCGGTGGCCGCTCGGCGTGGTGGGTGGACGAAGACATGGCCGGCGCTCTGACCAAGCGTGCCACCGACTTCATTGACCGGAACCGGAAGGATCCGTTCTTCCTGTACTTCGCAACGCATGACATCCACGTTCCCCGAGTGCCGAGAGCCGAGTTCCGCGGCACCACTCAATGCGGAGTACGATGCGAGGCGATCCGGGAGTTAGACTGGAGCGCCGGAGAGATCATGGCCGCCCTGAAACGCAACGGGCTTTATGATAACACGCTCCTGATTTTCACGAGCGACAACGGGCCGATCGTGGATGACGGTTACGCCGACGGGTCGGTAGAAGCTCTGAACGGCCATACTCCGGGGGGACCGCTGCGCGGCGGCAAGTACGAGATCTATGAGGGAGGGACGCGGGAGCCGTTCCTCGCACGATGGCCCGGACACATCCGTCCTGGAACCTCAGATGCCTTGATCTGCCAGGTTGATCTGTTGGCCTCGCTCGCATCGCTGGCGGGAGCGAAGCTGGACCATGCGGCGGGCCCGGATAGTTTCAATGTCCTCCCGGCCCTTCTGGGACAATCCAAGTCCGGACGCGACCACCTTGTCGAACAAGCCAACCGTCTCGCGTTAAGACAGGGCAGCTGGAAACTCATCCAAGGTAATGAGAAACTCCCGGCCGAGTTGTATAACCTGAGCGACGACGTGGCGGAAGCCAAGAATGTCGCCGCGCAGAATCCGGAAAGGATGAGAAACATGGCAGCAAGCCTGGATCGAGTCCGGGAGGCTGGACGAACGCGCTAACGCCAATAACCGTCGCGCCACACTCGGCCGTGCCGAGTGTATTCCCAATGGCCGTCGTGCCAGCGCGCATTCTGGCGCTGATGCCGCATTTCATATATCGGTGGTCGCGCGTACCCGTGGCCATAGCGTTCGGCGCATCCGGTTGCGGTCAATCCCAGCAGTATTGCGGGAACAGCCAGCAAGAGCTTTGTCATAATCACCCTCCTGCCCGTTGGAGGTGCGGCGCTGGCGGCGAGTTGCGTGTTTCACGAAAGCTTAATCCGACGGCTCATTTCGGATACACTGGTCCGTGTCACCCTCCAAACTTCTTCTTGCTCTACTCAGCGCCACTTGCCTCTCGGCGGCGAATCCCGAATTGCTGACCAAGCCGTGGTCCGCGCGGTGGATCAGCGTTCCCGGAGCTACTCGCACGGAGTTCGGCGTGTATCATTTCCGGCGCACCCTGACCCTGGAGGCCAAGCCTTCCAGTTTCGTCGTTCACGTCTCCGGCGATAACCGCTATCAACTGTACGTCAATGGCACACGCGTGTCGGAAGGTCCCGCCCGGGGCGATCTGTACCACTGGCGTTACGAGACCGTGGACCTGGCGCCGCATCTCAACGCCGGACGCAACGTGCTGGCGGCGGTGGTGTGGAACTTCGGGCCGGAAGCGCCGCTGGCGCAAGTGACCAACGAAACCGGATTCCTGCTGCAAGGGGACACCGCGGCCGAGCGGATCGCCGACACCGGAAAGGACTGGAAGTCCGCGATCAACGCCGCGTATGCGCCGATTCCGGTCCGCATGGGTCGCGACGTCACGGGCTACTACGTCGCCGGTCCGGGTGAGCGTGTCGATGCGGCGAAGTTTCCCTGGGGATGGGAGACCGCCGGATTCGACGGCACGGGATGGCCGGCGGCGCGGGTGATGGAGCAGGCGGCGCCTCGCGGCGCCAACGACGCCCACAGCTATTGGATGTTGGTGCCGCGGGAGATTCCGGCGATGGACGAATCCCCCGAACCTCCCCTGCGCGTTCGTGTCGATAATGCCGCGGTGGTGAACGATGCCGCGCTATCAACACCCTTCACGGTCCCCGCCGGCGGGAAGCGCACGTTGATTCTCGATCAGGGCTACTACACCACCGGTTTCCCAGAACTCGTGGTGAGCGGTGGACGCGGCGCAACAGTGTCGCTGCGTTATGCGGAGTCCCTGTTCCAACCGGGCGGATGGGTAAAGGGCAATCGCAACGAAGTGGCCGGCAAGCACTTCGTGGGATATCAGGATATGTTTCTGCCAGATGGCGGCGCTCGACGGACGTGGCGTCCGCTGTGGTGGCGAACCTGGCGGTACATCGAACTCAGCGTGGAGAACGGCGGAGAACCGTTGACGGTGGATTCGTTGAAGGCTAACTTCTCGGGTTATCCGTTCATCCGAAAAGCCCGGCTCTCGACCTCGGACGCGAAGGCTAATGCCGAGTTACAGAGGATGCTCGACGTGAGTTGGCGGACCTTGCGGGTGGATGCGCATGAGACGTTCATGGACTGCGCCTACTACGAGCAGTTACAGTATCTCGGCGATGGCCGGCTGGAAGCACTCACCTCCATGACGCTTTCGAGCGATCCGCGACTAGTGGTGAACGCCATTCGCACCCTGCAGGACACGCAGACGGCGGACGGGTTGACGTACTCGCGCGGGCCCTCGCGACTGTTCCAATACATCCCGCCGTTCTCGCTCTTCTGGATCGGCATGGTGCACGACTACTCGATGTACCGGGACGATCCGGCGCTGGTACGCGAGATGCTTCCCGCCGGGCGCAGCATTCTGGCGTGGTTTGCGGCGCAACAGAAACAGAATGGATCGTTGAAGGCGATGCCGTGGTGGAACTACGTGGATTGGGTTCGCAAGTGGCAGGGCGGCGTGCCTCCGATGGCGAAGGACGGGTCATCTTCGATCCTGGATTTGTTGCTGCTGGCTGGTTATCAGTGGCAGGCGGATCTGGAGCGGCAACAGGGTTTGCCGGCGCTGGCTATCGAGTATGAGCAGCGCGCCGCTGCACTCGCAAAAACAGTGCGCTCGTTGTACTGGGATTCAGGACGCGGCCTGTTTGCCGATAACGAAGCGAAGAAATCGTACTCGCAGCATCAGCAGGCGCTGGCGATCCTGACAGGCGTGGTTCGGGGAGATGAAGCGCACCAACTGGCGTTGAAGATGATCGACGACCGATCGCTGACGGAATCGACGTTGTACTTCCGCTATTACATTCACACGGCGATGATGGAGACCGGATTGGGTGACCGTTTCCTGGATCAACTGGGCACGTGGCGCGACGCATTGGCCGCCGGACTGACGACGTGGCCGGAATCGCCGGAGCCGTCGCGGTCCGACGCGCATGCCTGGAGTTCCCATATTTCGGTGGATTTCTTCAGAACCATGCTGGGTGTGCAGCCGACCGCGCCCGGGTTTTCCAAGGTGCGGATAGCTCCGCATTTGGGGAGGTTGAACGATCTGACGGGATCAATGCCGCATCCTCATGGAGATATCGAAGTAGAGGTCAGTAAGACTAAGGCTCGTGTCGTGCTGCCGCAGGGAGTTAGCGGCGAGTTTGTTTGGATGGGGAAGACCCGGCCTTTGGCTGCCGGCGTTAATGAATTAAACTTCTAACTCACAGCGATGGCCTGCATACGGGCCATCCTGGCATACCATCCGTTTCTGGCCAGCAGTTCTTCGTGACTGCCTTGTTCAATGACTTCGCCGGCCTGGACCACGATGATCTTGTCGGCGATCCGTTGGACTGTGGAAAGGCGGTGGGCGATGATGATGACAGTCTTTCCACGAAGGAAGGGCGCCAGGTTGTCGAGTAGTTGCCGTTCGGTGCCGGAATCGAGCGCGCTGGTGAATTCGTCGAGGATCAGGATCTTCTTGTCGTCCTTCAGAGCCACCAGTGCCTGCGCCAGGGCGATCCTCTGCTGTTGGCCCTTGGAAATAGTCAACCCGCGCTCTCCCAGGCGAGTCTTGTACTTCAGCGGCATCTGCTGGATATCTTCGTGAATACACGCGCATCGGGCCGCATCGATGACCTCGGACATCTTCGCGTCGGGACGCCCGAAGCGGATCGTGTCGGCCAGGGTCATTTCAGAGAAGAAGACGCCGCCATCCTGACTCACGTGTGAAAAGAGTCCGCGCAACTGTTCCAAGGGCCATTTGCGGATGTCTTCCCCGCAAATCTCAATGCTGCCCTTCTGGATATCGAAAATACGGGAAACCAGGCTATGAATCGTAGTCTTGCCGCCGCCGGAGCGCCCTACGATGGCCACTACGGTTCCGGGTTCCACCTGGAGATTCAAGTTGCGGATGATGGGATCTCGAGAGGAGTAGGCAAACTCGATATTGACCATCCGGATACCGACCCGGTCCGGCACCTCGCGGACGCTCACGTCCGGATCGCTGGCGATGGCCGGCTTCTCATCCAGTAATTTCACGAGTATCCGCGTCGGTTCGAGTCCATCAAAGATACGATCGAGCAGAGACGCATAGCCCCAGAACGAATTGAGTAACTCATCGAGCAAGGCACTCAGATACATTGCCATGGCGATGTCGAGCACGCCGGTCCGGTACTGGTATATCCAAAGGCCCTGGCATAACCTCTTAGTCACGGCCAGCAGCGCGTTACGCTGCCAGGCATAGTGATTGCCCACTCGGGTTTCCTCAATGCCCTCCTGGACAATGGTGTCCTGCACCCTGACGTAGGTTTCGAGCAGCCGATGAGTTTGACCGAACTGAACGACGGGACGCACCTGCTGCACGCACTCGGAGAACATGCCGTGGTCCCGGTTGTAGTTGCGATAGCGGCTCCGGCGATAAGGCTCCCTTTTGCGATTTTCCAGAATGGAGAGCCACAGGAACGCGCTAAGAGCGCCGAGTGACGCAGGAACCGTCCAGGCGCTGATGACCAGCAGGGGAAGCAGGCTCAATACCGTTCGCATGAGCGCGGGAACCAATTCGCGGCTGACGCTTTCGGCGGTTTGCACTACCTTGCCGACACCGGTGTTCACCTCGCCGGCAAGGCGGCCTGACTCCTTGCGATGATGCCACTCCATCGGCATTTCCAACACCTTGGCCAATGCCGCCGCGCGCAGCTTTCCGAACAGAGGATAGCCAAGGCGCGAGGAGAAGAACCAGTTCAGCCCGATATCCAGGCTAAGCAACCCAGTGTCGTACAACAGAAAGAGCCCGACGAACACCCATGCGGATATGGCTGAATTGCGCATGCACAGGCGCAACGCCAAAACCATGGAATAGCCGCTTCCGACCAGGAGTGCCTGTTTCAGGAACACACCTGTCAGATATCGGACGTAATCACGTTCGAACGGTTTGAACAACCGCCTCAGACTCGACCTCATCATTTGCGCTTGTAACGATAAGTGTAACAAGCATCTGGCTTAAACTAAATGGTATGAGTCGCGGTGTACTTACTCTTTTTTTGCTCACCTTATCAGAGGTACTTGCGCAGCCAGCGAAGCCCGAAGTCCGTCCCGGTGAGTTCGACCCCACAGCCATGGATCGCTCCGTGAACCCGTGTACGGACTTTTATCGCTACGCATGCGGATCGTGGATCAGGAACAACCCCATCCCGCCCGACCAGACGCAGTGGGGCCGCTTTAGCGAGTTAGTGGAACGGAATCGCGAAGTGCTGCGCGGCATTCTAGAAACGGCTCGGACGGGCGATGCGAAGCGAAGCCCCGCGGAGCGCGAGATCGGTGACTTCTACGCCGCCTGCATGGATGAAGGCGCGATCAACGCGAAAGGGGCGGAGCCGATCCGGCCGCTGCTTTCGGAGATCGCGGCGCTACCGTCCAAGATGGCTATCAGCGCCGAACTGATCACTCTCCAGCGGCGCGGTATCCCGGCCTTCTTCAACTTCGGATCGACCCAGGACGCCAAAGATGCGACGAAGATGATCGCCGAGATCGACCAGGGCGGGCTCTCGCTGCCCGATCGCGATTACTACCTGAAGACCGACGCCAAGAGCGTAGAGATTCGCGCCAAGTTCGCCGCCTACGTCCAGAAGATGTTCGAACTGGCCGGCGATGGCGCCGCGACCGCCGCGGCAAAGGCGAAGGTGGTGATGCGGATGGAGACCGACATGGCCAAGGGGTCGCTCGATCTCGTGTCCCGGCGCGACCCCAACAAGACCTATCACAAGTACGAGGTGGCGCAGTTGATCTCGCTCGACCCGGGTATCGACTGGCAGAAGTTTTTCACCGGCATGGGCCTTGCGGGGCTGGACACGCTCAACCTGACTTACCCGCCCTTCATGCGCCAGTTGGAATCGGTCACGGTTCAGAGTTCGCTGGACGATTTAAAGACGTACCTGAGCTGGCACGTGTTGGACAGTTCCGCGCCGATGCTCTCCACGCCTTTCGTCGATGAGCACTGGTCCTTCTACGCGAAGACGCTGCAGGGCGCCCAACAGCAACGGCCGCGCTGGAGACGGTGCGTCATCAGCACGGACTCGCTTTTGGGCGATGCCTTGGGCAAACAGTACGTGGAGCGGACCTTCGGCGCCGAAGGCAAAGAGCGGACGTTGACCATGGTTCGCGAGATTGAGGCGGCGATGCAGCGGGACATCGAATCGCTCAGTTGGATGACACCCGCCACGAAGAAGCAGGCGCTCGAGAAACTGCACGCCATCACCAACAAGATCGGATACCCGGACAAGTGGAAAGACTATTCGACGGTCACCATCGACCGCGGCGACGCACTCGGGAACGTGATGCGTCTGCGCGAGTGGGCCGTGAACTACGACCTGGCGAAGATCGGAAAGCCGGTGGACAAGAAGGAATGGGGAATGTCGCCGCCCACGGTGAACGCATACTACAACCCGCAGATGAACGACATCAATTTTCCCGCTGGAATCCTGCAGCCTCCGTTCTATTCCAATAGCGCCGGAGACGCTTTAAATTACGGGGCGATCGGAGCCGTCATCGGGCACGAACTGACGCACGGGTTCGATGACGAAGGCCGCCAGTTTGACGCTCAGGGCAACCTGCGCGACTGGTGGACGGCCGGGGACGCGAAGGAGTTCGAGAAGCGGGCCGACTGCATCGCCGAGCAATACTCGGGATACACGGCGGTGGGAGACGTGAAGTTGAACGGCCGGCTGACGCTGGGGGAGAATGTCGCCGACAATGGCGGCGTGCGGCTTGCAATGATGGCGTTGACCAACGTGCTGGGCGCCACTCAGCCAAAGCCCGTGGATGGATTCACCGCGGCGCAGCGGTTCTTTTTGGGCTTCGGTCAGATCTGGTGTTCGAGCACGCGGCCGGAATTCTCGCGCATGCTCGCTACGGTGGACCCGCACTCTCCGGCCGAGTACCGGGTGAACGGCGTACTCGCCAACGATCCGGATTTCTGGAAGGCGTTTTCGTGCAAAGCCGGGCAACCTATGGTTCGGGCTCAGGCTTGCCGGATTTGGTGAGTTTCACGCGGGGCTCAGGGAGTGGGGATTGAGCTCACTATTCAGAGAAGGGTTCGAAAGGTATCGGGAGTCAACCCGGCGTCGCGAACGATGCCGCCCATTGTTACCGCGTCCACCGGGTCGTGTCTGGGGATGGTCACGATCCGCGTCCCGTCGGTCATGACGATGTGCTTGCCTTGCCTGGCTACGTAGAAGCCCACCTTTTCGAGCGCTTTTACAGCCCGAAGGTGGGGTATTCCGGGGTTCTTTGGCATTGCCTCAGGCGGGGACTTCCACTTCTCTCAAATTCTGCTCACCGGCGAGTTGCCTTGAAACTGCGAGGTATTCTCGGATGGCCTCCCGAATATTTGATAGAGCCTCCTCCTCGGTTTTGCCTTGCGACCAGCAACCGGGTAGGCCTGGACACGAGACACTGTAGCCTTCTTCGGTCGGCACCAAAGCAACTGGGTACTTCATGTTTTCAACGTAACATGCAATTGCCTCATCAGGGTCACACATGAACCGAAGCCCGCGATAGCTACCGCTTCCAGGTCTTGTCGGGATAGTCGGGCGGGGGCGGAACCAGGACTGGCTTCTCCTTGATGAGCTTGCCCAGATATTGAATCGCGGCTTCGAGTTGGGCATCCCGGCCCTCGAAGGCGGCGTGCGGTGGATTGTCCACAACCATGTCGGGATCCACTCCGTGGCCCTCGATCAGCCATTTGCGTTCCGGACCGTAGACGCCCATTTCAGCGGCGGTGGCGATGCCGCGATCGGCCAGCACGTTTGAAGCACTTAGCCAGATCTCACCACCCCAGGTTCGCATTCCGATCACCTTGCCCAACCCCAGCCGCCGGAAGCCCTCGGCGAACGCTTCTCCGTCCGAGGCGGTCCACTGATCGCACAGCACCACCAGGTGCCCGGCGAACGCGCCCTGCATGTTCCAATACGGCTTGCCCACCCGCGCCTGCCAGTACATCCAGGGCTTCCGGCTGAGGCTCCCGAGGATCCAGCTATCGATGTTGCCGCCGCGGTTGTGGCGGACATCGACGATGAGGCCCTGACGCCGATAGATCGGCGTGTACTCTTCCACCCACTGGCTGATGTCGTCCGGTCCCATGGCCCTGAGGTGCACATATCCGATCTGGCCGCCAGTAGCCTCTTCCACCCTGAGCCGGCGCGTGTATTCCCACTCGCGATACCGTAGATCGGCCTCCTGCTGCAAAGACACCGGCTTGACGATGATGTCGCGGGTCTCGGCCTTGTCCTTCGGCCGGACCCGCAGCAAGACCTGTTTGCCGGCCTGGTTGCGGAGTAGTTCGCCAATGTCGGGGACGGACAGGGTATCCCGTCCGTTCACCGACAGAATCACATCCCGGTCCGCAATTTCGACACCGGCCCGAGCGAGCGGCGAGAGCCGGTCCGGACGGTCCGGATCGGAACGGTAGATGTGCTCTACGCGATATCCGCCCGCAGTTGTGTCGCGCACGAGTCGTGCCCCGAGCGCGGAGAGTTGGACCTGGTCCGTGCCGGTACGGATGTCGCCGCCCTGCACGAAGGTGTGGAGAGCCGATAGTTCGCTGACCATGTCCGCGATCAGGGCATTCAACTCCGAACGGTCGCGCACGCGGCCGAGGAGCTCACCGTATTTGTCCCGCATGGCTTTCCAGTTCACGCCGTGCATCTTCGGGTCATAGAAGTAATCGCGATGCAGGCGCCAGGCATCGGCGAACGCTTCCCTGTACTCGTTGGTGGGTATCACGGAGAACGTCCAAGTCTTGAGATCCACCTGGCTGTCCGCGAGGGTCTTGGGGTCCTTCAAGGCGGCCGCCTTGGCTGACGCGTCCACTACCATCAACTCCGTCTGCTTGCGGATCAGTATCTTCTTACCGTCAGCCGACACCTCGAATCCGCGTATATCTTCCATGAGCATCTCGGGCTTGTCGCCCTTGTTGTTGATGTCCAGACACTGGAGGAATGCCTTCTGTGGCTCCGCCGCGTTCCGGTCGAGCCAGCACAGCCGGTTCCCCGCCACCTGCAAGTTCGAGTAATTGCCAGGCGGCACGGGGACCTCCTCGATTCGCGCAGCGAGCCCGGCGAGGTCGATCTCGACGTTCGGCTTCCCCGCAGCCTTGTTCTCCGCGGGCTTGTCCGGAGCGGGCTTGGCGGCATCCGCCGCGGGCTTCGCATCCGGTTTGTCGGGGTGCAGTTCATCGGGCGGTTCGAAGGGCGACCGCAGACCCTTTTGCAGCGGCAGAGCGTAGATCTTGATGGGCCGGTCAAAGAACGGCTGGGGTTGACGAGGGCCCCACGGACTGTAGACCAGAGACTTGAGCGAGCGATCGGAGAGGAAGTAAACCCATTTGCCGTCCGCGCTCCACGACGCCCAACTGTTGTTATAGCGATCTGTGGTGAGTGCCGTGTGCGTACCCGATGCCACCTCATAGACCATGATCTGCGACATTTCGCTGGACCCGTCGCGATCGTAGAGAAACCAGCGGCTGTCCGGCGACCAGCGGATATTCTGGAATTGCGGTGACGAATTGTTTGTGGCGTTGGCGGCGACGTCGATCCGCTTGTTATCGAGCGTGGCCGCATTCAGGATCCACAGTTGGTTGTTTTTGTCCTGGTGGACGATCCACTTTCCGTCCGGAGAGGGGATGGCCTCCCACCGCAGCACCTTGCCATCCTTCGTGAGTTGCTCAGCCGCTCCGAGACCATTCGATGGCGCTTTCCAGATCTCCACTTCGCCGCTCTCCGTCGATAACAACACCAGCGACTTGCCATCCTCGGTGAAACGGGCAGCGCGAATGCGGCCCGGTTTCAGGCTGGGGATCTCGACGAAGCGGCCCTGCTTCACAGGGGCGACAAAGGCGCGGCCGCGAGCGACCAGCGCGACCCTGGATCCATCAGGCGATACGTGGACGGCGGTGGTGTATTCGATCGGCGTTTTGATCCAATGCTCGCGCAGGCTGTCGAAGTCCGAAGACAGTTCGATCGGCACGGCCTTGTCGGTTCCGGCGGCAATGTCGTACAGTCGGATGTCGGCTCCCATCTGGTACACGATGCGGCCGTTTGCGAGCGACGGGTCGCGCGAATCCCAGCCCTGGTGAGCGGTGTGCTGGCGCAGGCTCTTTCCGTTCTCGTCCATGGACCACAGGTTCATCGTGCCGTCGCGATCCGACAGGAAATAGACACGGCCGTTCCACCACATGGCGTCCTTGCTGGTGCCCGCGTGGTCGGTGCTCAGCGGGACACATTCCTGCCCATTGACGTACTTCCAGAGGTTCTGCGCCGTGCCTCCCTGGTAGCGCTTGGCCTGGCTGCCCTGGAACGGCAAGCGGGTGAAGTACAGGGTAGCGCCCTTGGCGTCGTACGAGCCCTGCGATGCCTGGGCCAGTGGAATGAGTTCGATGCGGTTATTGGAGTCGATGGTTGCGAGCTGGGTATCGGGGAGCGTGGCGAACCGCCGCGTCGCGTAGAGGATTTTGCCGTCGGGTGTCCAGCCGTTGACGGTGGCGCCGCCGTCGAAGGTACGGCGCGTGGGCAGTCCTCCGCCCGCCGGCATCGTGTATACCTCCGTGGGACCTTCGTAATTCGCCGAGAACGCTACGGTTTTGCCATCCAGCGAAAACGCGGCCCGGGTCTCCTCGCCGGGATGGCTGGTGAGGCGCCGGGCGGTGCCGCCCTGGATACCGACGGTCCACAGGTCACCCTCTGAGGTGAAGATCAGCGTATCGCCGTGGAGGGCCGGGTATTGGTAATAGCCACGATTCTGTTGAGCGAATGCAATTAAGGTGAAGGTGCCGAGAAGAAGCGATGCCCGTCGCATTGTCACCAACTTAGCACCTTAGCGGACCCCCTACTTGGCGCACCACCACTTTACCTAAAGGCCAGCCAAGTGATAAAGTTTCGTACGTTCAGGGGATTTTCAGAGGTTTAACTCGTTGAAGGAGAATTTAGCATGTTTTGCAACCGTAGGTTGCGAGTTTTTGTCCGGTTCAGTCTGCTCGTGGCGGGCGCAGTGTCGCTCTTCGCCCAGTCCGAGCGCGGAACGATTACGGGGGCGGTGAGCGACACTTCCGGCGCGGTGATTCCAGGCGCCAAAATCACCATCACTAATCAGTCCACCAACACCAACTCGGCAGTGGAGACCAACGGATCCGGGGAGTACACGGTTCCGAGTCTGCAACCAGGGAAATACTCAGTACGCGCAGAGAAGGAAGGCTTCCGGCCTGCGGAAATCAAAGGGCTGACGCTTGATGCCGCACAAACCGTGCGCGCCAGCGTGACGCTCGAGGTGGGCACGTCCACGCAGGCCGTGGAGGTGCAGGCGTTCGCTATTCAGTTGCAGACGGAAGACGCAAAATCGAGCGTCACTCTGCAAAACAAGCTGGTGAATGATCTTCCGCTGGTGGTAGGCGGGACGGTTCGCACCCCGTTCGACCTGGCGTCGCTGACGCCGGATGCAAAGAACCTCGGCGGCGACACCGGGTTTGCGATTGGGGGCGGCCAAGCTGCCGGGTACGGCTCGTCGCTCGACGGTGTTTCCACTAACGTCAGCCGCGCTTCTCAAAAGAGCTGGGTGGCCTCAAACGCGCCGTCAGTGGAAGCGATCGAGCAGTTCACCGTGGATTCGAACGGATACAAGGCGGAATTCGGGCACGCTTCCGGCGGCAACATGACCTACGTGTCGAAGTCCGGTACGAATCAGTACCACGGGTCAGCGTACGAGTTCCTGCGTAACAACGATCTCGACGCCAACAACTGGTTCAGCAACCGGTCTGGCATCCCGGTCTCGATTTACAAGCAAAACGATTTCGGCTTTGCCGGCGGCGGGCCGGTATGGATCCCGAAGGTCTACAACGGCAAGGACAAGACATTCTTCTTCTTCTCGTACGAGGGATTCCGCAACCGCAACGGCGCCAACGGTCAGACCTTCACGGTGCCCACGGCGGAAATGTACAACGGCGACTTCAGCAAATGGGTGACGTCGGCGGGCGCGGTCATCCCGATCTATAACCCCCTCACCCAGACGCAGAACGGGGATGGCACTTGGACGCGGCAGGCATTTCCGAACAACCAGATTCCGAAAACCCTGTTCAACGCCGCGTCGGTGCAGGCGTTGAGCGTCTTCCAGTCGAGTGGAACGCTGACCGCCAACAATGGTGCAGCGCCGGGGACGGCCGGGTATGTCCTCAACAACTACCTGAATTCCAAGGGTACGCAGATCTATCCCGTCGACAAGTGGAGCATCAAGGGCGATCACATCCTGAACGAGAGACACCGCGTCTCCGGATATTACGGGTACGATCGTGAGCACCAGACGTACGGCGCCGACGGCCCGGCAACCCTTCCCGGCCTGTACACCAACTATAACGACCTTGCCCAGGCCAGCGATATCGTCCGAATGAGCTGGGACTGGACGCTCGGCGCCAATAAGCAGAACCACTTCTATGCGGGCGGCAACAACTGGCGCCAGGATCACAAGCCACCGCAGGAGTACATGGGCAACTGGAAGAGCAAGTTTTGTCTGGGTAACGTACCGGATTGTGACGACAACCTAGTGAACCTGTTCTCCGGCGGTACCGGCAACCGGTATTCCCAGTGGGGGGGCAACGCCGACAACGGCTCGGAAAACACGGTCTACTCGTATAACGACGACTTTACCTGGATCAAGGGAAAGCACTCGTTCAAGTTCGGCGGCATGTACCAGCTCAACCACTACAACGGGTTCGGCCGGCAGTGCATCTCGGGCTGCGTAGGGTTCAGCTATCAGGAAACCGGCGTTCCAGGGGGCTCGAACCCCAACGCCGGGGGCAACGAGTTTGCGTCGTTCCTGCTGGGACAGGCGGATAGCGGCCAGATCGATACGATCCGTTTCATCGGCCAGCAGTTCTACTATTTCGCCGGCTATTTCCAGGACGACTGGAAGATCACGCCGAAACTGATGGTCAACCTGGGACTTCGCTGGGACGACAACCTGCCGCCGACCGGTTTAGACGACCGCTGGTCCGACTTTGGACCGACCACTCCGAACCCCGGAGCCGGAGGCATCGCGGGCGCCGTCCTGTTCGCGGGATCCGGCACGGGCCGGGTAGGCAGCCGCAGGCTGGCGGACATGTGGCCGTGGGGCTTTGGACCGCACATCGGACTGGCCTATTCGAAGGATTCGAAGACCGTGATCCGAGCCTCATACGCCCGCTCTTTCGGCGCCCTAGTTTCCGTGAGTGGATCCACCCACAACAGCGGCTTCACGCTGACGCAGACGTTCAGCAACAGCTCCAGCGGCATCAACCCCACTTATACGATGGACCAAGGCATGCCGCCCTGGACGGCGCCACCGTTCGTCAATCCCTCGGTTTCGAACGGGGCAGGCGTAGCGTGGTTCCAGGGCAACGAGACAAACAAGTTGCCGGCTTCCGATAACTTCAACGTCTCGATCCAGCGCCAACTCGGCGGCTCGATGGTGGCGGAGGTCGGATACAACGGCGTGCTGGCCTCGCATCTGCAAACGCAACTGCTCCAGTACAATCAAATCAACCCGAAATACCTGACCGCGTTCGGCACGGTGGCGCAGAGCATTACCGTGCTGAACAGCGTGGTGGGCTCGGCGACGGCGAACGCGGCGGGCGTTTACGCTCCCTTCCCAACGTTCAATACTCTCTGGGGATCGAGGGCGACCGTGGCCCAGGCGCTGCGGACGTACCCGCAGTACTCTACCATCGACACCTATGCCGGCCAGGGAGATCACAGCGGACATTCCACCTACCATGCGCTGATCCTGAAGTTCCAAAAGCGCTTCTCGGCTGGGTTAACGTTCCAGTCGTCCTATGTGTTCTCAAAGATCCTGGGTGATTCCGACACGATGTGGGGCAACGGGTACGCTGCGGACTTTTTCAACCGCGGGCTGGAGAAGTCGATCGGAGGATATGACGTGACCCACGACTTCAAGTTCGCGGGCGTCTACGACCTGCCCTTCGGCAAAGGCCAGAAGTGGGTGCAACATGGTCCGGCCTCCTGGATCCTCGGCAACTGGCGTGTCGCCGGCGTGGCGATCTACGGTAGCGGCATACCGGTCAATGTCAGCACCAGCTACACCCTGCCTATCTACGCTAACGGCGCCGCTGGCCGCGCTGCCGCATATGTCAACTCCTACACCGGCTGGCAGCCGTCCAGTTGGACCAACGGAAAGTTCGATCCGTCCGTGGATAAGTTCTTCGTCCCCTACGGTACGGGTCCGTTCCCGTTGCAGGGCAGCGGGACCGGCTACAACATGATCGGCAATTCGACGCACTACAACCCGAAATTGCGGCTCTTCCCGAACCTGAACGAGAACCTGTCGATTACTCGCGGGTTCCCGATCCACGAGAGCATCCGGCTGGAGTTCCGAGCCGAAGCGTTCAACATCGCCAATCGGGTCCGGTTCGGTACCGGATCGACGCAGTTGCAGAATGCGCAGTTCGGCGTGCTGACCGGTTCGGGCAGCCAGATCAATTCTCCACGACAGATGCAGATGGCCTTGAAGTTGTACTTTTGAGCGATCGCGGGCGGGGAGCCCGAGTGGGCTTCCCGCCCGAACGCAGCAAGTTTATCCCACGGGCGCGGGCGTTTCTTCCGCGCCTTTTTTTGTGTGTAGCTCGAGATTGCCTGCGTCTCCTTCTGGCTTCCCTTGGAGTAGTCCATCGCGGTGATTCTTTACCACCAATTTCGTTCAAGCGCCGGGATGGCTGGTGAGGCGCCGGGCGGTGCCGCCCTGGATCCCGACGGTCCACAGGTCACCCTCTGAGGTGAGGTGAAGATCAGCGTATCGCCGTGGAGGGCCGGATATTGGTAGTAGCCGTGATTCTGTTGAGCGAATGCAAGTGAGGCGAAGATAGCGAGGAGAAGTATGGCGCGGCGCATTTCTCCCCAAGTCAGCAGGTTGGCCAAGTGGAAGAGATGCCGGTGCCCAAGGCACCGGCTTGGCAGGCGAAACCGCCTGCCCCACCTCTGATTTCAAATAAGGAGGGGCAGACGTCTTCAGATCAGAAGTACAGCTTCAGTGCCAACTGCAACTGGCGCGGCGTGTTCAACAAGTCGCCCGAGGAGGTCAGAATGCCGAACTGGGAACTCTGAAGCTGGAGCGACCCGGTGCCGAAGCGCACACGGTTGAACACGTTGAACGCTTCCGCCCGGAAATCGAGGCGAACCTTCTCGGTGATGGTGAACCCCTTGACCAGCGAGATGTTCTCCGTCAGGTTGGCGAACTGCCGCAATTTCGGATTGTAGCGGGTCTGATTTCCGAAGTACTGGGTGGTTCCGGTGAACTGGTTCCCCACCTGGGCCGGGAAAAACGAAGCCGGCTGCACAAAGGTGTCCACCGACGGATCGAAGCTGCCGCTCTTGGTGGAGGCCCGCCAGCCGTCGTAGCTCGAAATGAGCGGACGGTTGCCGCCGGCAAACAGCACCGATGGCGTTCCTACCGACGTGCTGAGGCCGAGCGGCTGGCCGGAGGCATAATAACCGACATAGCTGATCCGCCAGTTGCCGAGCAGATTCGAGGCCAGGCCGTGGTTCAGATAAGCCTTCCCCTTGCCGATCGGCGGCTCATAGATCGTCGCAATCTTGAAATTGTGCGTGATATCGAACTGTCCGATCGACTTCTCCAGGCCGCGGTTGAACTGATCCATTGCCGTGCCGCTGCCCCAATAGCTGTCGGAATCAGTGATCAGCTTGGAGAAGACGTAGGAGGTCTGAAGGGTGAGGCCCTTGCTCGCACGGTGTTCCAGCCGGACGATGCCCGCATGGTAAGCGCTATGGCCGCTGTGATCGCCGCCGCCCCCATAGGTGTCGATGCCGTTGTATTGCGGAAACGGGCGCAGTGAACGGGCGACCGTGGCTCCGCTACCCCAGCACGCATCCTGCGCCGGACAGCTACCGACGGCAAAGGTCGGATACGGGCTGCTGAACCCGGCCGCAACCGCCGCCGGCGAGGTGACCAGGCTGTTCATCAGCGCGAAGCCATATTTCGACAGCATCGCCGGATTCACCTGATCGTAATTGAGCAATTGCGTTTGCAGGTGTGAACCGATCAGCGCGTTATAGGAAACTTCAACCAGGGTGCTGGATGAAACCTGCCGCTGGATGGAGAGGTTCCAGAAGTTCTGTTCGGGCAGCCGGGTGGCCTCCTGCCCCTGCCACCACGGAATACTGTCCTTGTTGGCGAAGGAAGGATCGATGAAAGGCGGCACCGGATAGGGCGGGAATCCACCGCTCAGGTCCATGTTCGGGACGATTCCGTTGGTGCCCTGATCCGGTACACCGTAAGTTTGGGTGAATCCACGCTGATGGGTAGAGCCGGTGGTCGTCGTGACGGCGCCGAACGAGCGCCCGTACGAGGCCCGGATAACCGTCTTCTCGTTCCACTGATAGGCCGCCCCGATGCGGGGACCGAAACCCCAGAACCAGGAATCGGCGAGCGTGCGGCTGCCCTGGCGCCCGTCGCCTGTACCGGCGTAGATGAGTGCACCAGGGATTCCGCCCGCGCGCGGGTTGGGCGTTGTCGGCGAAAAGTCGCTCCACCGGTCCTCTTGTTCGACCGGCGGAAGTTGAGTCTCCCAACGGAGTCCGGCGTTCACGGTCAATTTCGAGCTGACGCGCCAGTCGTCCTGCACGTAGCCGGCATAAGCGGGCCACTGCTGGCCAATGAAGCGGATGGTGTCAATGGAGCCGCCGTTCGCGTAGCCTAACAGCATAGAGGCGAACGACGCTCCGCCCAATTGCGGATTATTGCCGCCGGGAACGCCGGTATTGATGTAGCTGAAGGTCGCGCATCCGGCGATGCACTGGCGTCCGAACCCGTTATAGTGGCTATCCTGATAAGCGCCGCCGAACTTGATGGTGTGAGAGCCTTTCACCCAGGTAAAGTCGTCGTTATAGGAAAAGATAGTGTTCTCCGAACCGTTGTTGGCGCGGCCTCCCCAACTCGACAGGTCGCTGAAATCGAAGTTGAGCAGGTTTTGATCGCAATCCGGCACGTTCCCCAGGCACACCTTGTCCTTCCAGTGAATGCCGCTCTTGATCGTAGCCTGAAGCGGATCGTGATTCTGGCGCCAGTTGTTCCCGCCCGCGTAGAAGTGGTTCAACTTCGTGGGGCTGAGGGTCCAGTCCCAACTGAACCGGACGACATCGCTCGCCTGAGTCAGGTCATTGTAGTTGGAATACAAACCCGGGAGGGTGGGCGGGCCGTTCGATCCGGGTTCGATGGACTCCCGGTTGTAGCCGTAGTAGCCCGAAATCCGGTGCCGCTCGTTGAAAGTGTGATCGCCTTTGATGCTGATCTTAGTGTTGGGGCTCACATTGGTGCCACCGGACACCAGGTAGTTGTTCGAGATATAGCCGACCGTGCCCGGAGCAGCGCCATTGTTGGGTTTGAGAATGCCGTTGGCAGTGTAGGCCGCGATCGCCTTGGCGGAAATCGGATCGAACATGCTGGTCGGAATCTTGTTGTTGGGGAACACCGAGCGGGAGTACGTGCCGTCCGCGTTCTTCACTTGGGTGGTGGGGTCGTAGATGGGGATCTGCTTGTTGCTCTTGTCCACCCAGTTGGTGAAGTCGCCGGTGTACATCTCGGGCGTGGGGACGGTCTGGGAGAAGCCGGTCGCTCCTGCGCGATTGCGGAAAGCTTCGTAGGAGAAGAAGAAGAACGTCTTGTTCCTGCCGCGATAGATTTTCGGGATCCAGACGGGTCCGCCGACGCTGGCTCCGAAATCGTTCTGTTTGTAAATCGGAATGGCGATGCCGGCGCGGTTGTTGAAGAAATTGTTGGCGTCGAACGCGTTGTTGCGGAGGAACTCGTAAGCCGATCCGTGGAAGTCGTTTGTGCCCGACTTCGAGACGAAGTTCATTACGCCGCCTCCGGCATGGCCGAACTCGGCCTTGAAGCCGTTCGTGTCCACGGTGAACTCGGTCACCGCTTCGAGCGAGGGGGCGTTGGTCGCAACCCAACTCTTGCTGAGCGCGCGGGTGGTATTCGCCGAAACGCCATCCAGATTCGTTCCGTAGCTGGCCGCCTGGCCGCCGCCCAGCATATAGCCGTTGTCGCCGCCCAGGTTCTTGGATTCCGGCGTCAAGTTCGCAAGATCGAACGGGCTGCGGAGGGTTCCGCTGACTACCAGCGGCAGTTCATCAACCATTTTGTTCGTCACCGCGACGCTGGTCTTGGCGTTTTCGGTGGCGATCTGCAGCGCCGAGGCTTGCACCTCAATCGCGGTTGTCGTGGTGCCGACTTCCAGCGTGGCGTCCGCGCGCACGTTGGTCGCTGCGTTGAGCACAACGCCGGAAATCAATGCCGGCCGGAAACCGGCCTTTTCTACACGGACATTGTAGGTTCCGGCCTGAAGACTGACAGCGGTGTAATCCCCGGAGGACGTGGTCGCGACAACAACCGGGTTATTCGTGGCCGTATTCGTGACGGTGACTGTTGCGCCGGTGATTACGGCGCCCGAAGGATCCTTTACGGATCCGGCGATTGTGCCGCGCTCGGATTGAGAGAACGCGAGACCGGCACACAAAGTGAAGAGCAATAAGGCCAGCGTGGGCCGCAACTGTGTCAGCATACGAGGGACTCCTGGATTTCAAGACTGGGGTCAAGTATAAGTCGAAATCACAAGCGGCTGCAATCGTCAATCGCAAAAAACTCCGTGCAGCTTTCGTTTCTGTTCGAATTCGTGACCAGGCAGGGCTGTTTGGTTCCCGAATTTGCAGCGGACGCGACTGAGTTGGTGCAGCCGATTCGCCGCCTACCGTTCGGCTGCATACTCTGGTACGCTTCGATAAAACCCGCTTGGATCGGGTTGGGGCATTCATGGATCGCAGGACATTCTTACAGGTACCCCTGGCAGCCACTCTGACGGCGGCGCCCGTCGCGGAGACGCCCGTTTATCGCGTGGTCACTTCTTACAAGCCGGCGGCCCGCCCGGGAATGCCCGGCGAGTATCCGGGACGGGTGGTTTCGGTCCACTCCGAACGGTCGATTGACGAAAAGACCGGGCAGGCCGATGTTGCCATCGTGCGCGAGATGCTCGCGCGAGGTATGACGACGCTCACCGGCTCCGCTAAGCCCGAAGAGTCCTGGCGGCATTTCTTTGGCGCCGCGGATGTGGTCGGCATCAAGGTGAACTGCTCGGGGGCGCCGCGGGTATGCTCGAACCCCGTAGTGGTGGGCGAGATTGTGCGCAATCTCACCACGGCGGCGGGCGTGAAGCCCTCGAATATTTACATCTACGAGCGCTTCGTCGATCAGCTTGTCTCGGTGGCATACCCAAAATACGTGACGTCGGGAGTGAACGTGCTGGCCATCGAGACGCCGCGCAACTCCATCCTCAACTACGATCCCCACACGTACGTGGAGGTGAACTTCTTCGGCGAGGACGACACGCGATCGAACCTGGTGCGGTTGGTCTCCGATCGCTTCACCAAGATCATCAACGTTCCGAACATGAAGGATCACGGCGCGTCGGGTGTCACGGGCTGCCTCAAGAACATCGCTTACGGGAACTTCTCGAACGTGGCGCGATCGCACCGCGACGCAAAGACCAATACGCTGTCGTTCATCGGCACGCTGGCCGCGGTGGAACCGCTGCGGTCGAAGACGGTGCTGCAGGTGATGGACGGGCTCAAGGGTGTGTGGCACGGAGGCCCCTTCGTAAAGGACCCGCGCTTCGCCTTTTACCCGAAGCAGATCGTGGTGGGCACAGACCCCATCGCGATCGACCGGCAACTGCTCGATGTCATCGAAGAGAAACGGCGAGCCGAGAACGCGGTGTCGGTTTGGGACCGGTCACTGTCGCACGTGGACGCGAAGCGCAACATGGACCCGAACTTCAACGCGTTCATCCGCGAGCCCGGTCACATCGAGTACGCGACGCGCTTCGGACTCGGCATATACGACCAGGCGAAGATCCGGCACACTCGCTTGGAGGTGGCATGATCCTGCTATTCCTCACGCTCATTCCGGGCTTGTTGTGGGATGAAGGGCCGGAGACGGCCCCGGTGCTCGCCAAAGCGGGGATCCGGGAGATTGTGACTACAGGCAGCGCCTCGGCGTGGGACAGCACGAAAGTGCGGGCCGCCAGCGTGAATGCCGCCGCTCTCGAGAAGCTGGACGCGCCGGGCGTGGATTTTCAAGCGGCGCGCGGCGGCGCTACCGGGGATCCGTGGATCAGCTCGAACCTGTGGCGCGAGTTGAAGGATCAGACGAAGGCGTTCGTCTACGATGTGAGCGGACCGGCGGTGCCCCTGGCCGTGGCCGAGGCCTACGCGAGCGGCGCGCGGGCCTATATCCGGGTGAAAGAGGACGACCTGGGGGCGTTTGCGGCAGCGATCCGCTTCTTGCGCGAGATTGACGGGCCGCCACTCGAGCCGCGGGTAAACTTCGGACTGGTGAACGACGGCTCGCCGGAGATGGAAGAGGTGATGAACCTGCTGGTGCGCCGGAACCTGTTGTTCCAGCCACTCGGCGACGCCACCAAGTGGAAGGGCACAACGGTACGCGTAGGGACGCCCGAGTACACCAAGGCGATGGCGGCCGAGCCCTATGCCTTTGCCGCGGTGGTGCGCGACCGGATCGGTGACGACCGGCGGCTGGTTCGGATCTACGGCAGCAATACGACCGTGGTTCGCATGTATGGATCCGGGACGCACTCCCGAGTCCACCTGATCCAGTACGGCCGCAATCCCGTCCGGGGGCTTCGGGTGCGCGTGCTGGGCCGATATCCCCGCGTGCTGGTGGCGGGGCTGGGCCAGCGGCTCACGGTTCCGGAGGATGTCACGATGGACGACTCAGCCACGGAGTTCACGATTCCCGAATTCCGGACCTATGCGGTGGTGGACTTGGATGAGTCACGCCAGGGTCTGCTCACCAGCGTTCACAGCGATCGCGACTTCGCGCTCACGGCCGATCCGGAGGCTGAGCAGTGGAGATCGGCGCCGTCGGTTTCGATCGGCACGGGAGCTCTCGGGGAACCCCTGCCGTTCGGCGCGACGCAGGTCCGCTCGCGATGGACCAGCGACGCTCTGTACCTGCTGTATGCCTGCCCGTTCAGCGCCCTGAATCTGAAGCCCGACCCGGTCACGGACCGCGAGACACCGGTCCTCTGGAACTGGGACGTGGCCGAGGCGTTCATCGGAGCGGACTTCAAGAACGTGGGCCAGTATCGCGAATTCCAGGTATCGCCGCAGGGCGAGTGGGTGGACCTGGACATTGATGTGCTGAATCCGAAGCCCGGCGGCGGGATGTCCTGGAATTCGGGCTTTGAAGTGAAGGCACGCATCGATCAAGAGAACAAAATCTGGTATGGCGAGATGCGGATCCCGCTGCAGTCGATTGCCGCCCGGGAATGGCGCGCCGGCGATCGCGCCCGCCTGGGACTGTTCCGGTGCGCGGGGCCTCTCGAACAACGCAACCTGGTTGCGTGGCAGCCGCCGTTCCGCCGCAATTTTCACGTGCCCGAAGCTTTCGGGATTTTAGAGTTGAAGCCGTGATCGACCTGCCGGGTCGATAAAGGAGTTTCTGAGATGTCCGATCGACGTACGTTTCTGCGAAGCCTGTCGAGCGTTCCGCTCGTGGGCAGCATGTTCAGCCGAGGCGCTGCAGCGGCTACCGCCGCCGTGCCAGCGCGTGATTTTCTGAAAGAACTCGGGCTCCGGCCGTTCATCAACGCGGCCGGAACCTACACCGCCATGACCGCGTCGCTGATGCCGCCCGAGGTGATGCAGGCGATGCAATCCGTGTCGCGAAAGTATGTGAACCTGGTCTCGCTGAATGAGGCGGTGGGACGGCGCCTGGCCTCGCTGATCGGGTGCGAGGCGGCCATGGTGACCGCGGGCGCGGCTTCGGCGTTGACGCTGGGCACGGCGGCGTGCATGACCGGCACCGACGCGTCCCGCATCCGGCGGCTGCCCGACAACGCCGGCATGAAGACCGAGGTGATCATGCTGAAATCGCACCGCTACGGGTACGACCATGCGGTGCGTAACTGCGGCACCAAGATCATCGAGGTGGAGACGGCCGAACAGATGGAAGCGGCCATCAATCCGAACACCCTGATGATGCTGTTCTTCAACGCCAATGAACCGGTGGGGCAGGTGAAGGGACCGCAGTTCGTCGAACTGGGGAAGAAGCACGGAATCCCGACCTTCAACGACGCGGCCGCCGACGTTCCTCCGGTGGAGAATCTCTGGAAGTACACGAAGCTGGGATTCGACCTGGTGACATTCTCGGGAGGGAAGGGAATGCGCGGGCCGCAAAGCACGGGGCTGCTGCTGGGCCGCAAGGACCTGATTGAGGCGGCGATGCTGAATTCGTCGCCGAATGGCGACGCCATCGGCCGCGGCATGAAGGTGAACAAGGAGGAGATGATCGGGCTGATGGTCGCGGTGGAGATGTTTATCAAGCGCGACCACGCCGCGGTGTGGAAGGAATGGGAGCGCCGCGCCGCTGTCGTTCAGAAGGCCCTGGCGGGGCTGAAGGGCGTGAGTACCGAGATCTGGCTGCCGGAGATCGCCAACCACGTTCCGCACGTGAAGGTTCTGTGGGAGCCCGGCGCGGTGACCCTCACCGTGGCCGAGATTCAGAAAAGGATGCGCGAGGGTGAGCCGTCCATCGAGTTGGTGCCGGGAACGGAGACCCTGTCGATAGGCGTGTGGATGATGGAGCCGGGCGATACGGAAATCGTGGCCAAGCGCTTGAAGGAAGTGCTGAAGGGCGCGTTGGCTACTTGAATCCTGGAGCGGGCCGGTGCGGAAATGGTCGTAGCCGCGTTCCTCGATCACCTCGCTTCGTAACCATACCTCGGCCGGCGTGCCCTCGACGATCGAGCCGATACGGCGGCAACCCCGGGGTGCGGCGGCTTGCGGCGGCATGGTGAACAGGAGTTCGTAGTCCTCTCCGACGTAGAGCGCCTGCTCCGGAGTGGAGCCGCGGACGACCGGGATCTGGTCCAGTTCGGCCGATACTCCGGACGCCTCGCACAAGCGGTACAGATCCAGCGCGAGGCCATCGGTCAGATCCATGGCCGCGGTGGCGCGACCGCGAATCGCGAGTCCGACATCAATGCGCGGCTTCGGACGAAGGTGTGTCTGCCACGGTTTGCCGAGCCGCCCCGAGACCCAGATACCATCTCCGGGACGTGCTCCATCGCGGCGAAGCGCCTTGCCGCGCGGAACGGCGCCGCAGACCACGATGTCGCAGGTGACTTTGCGGGTGTGCGAGAGGTCGCCTCCAACCAGCGGTGTTTTCCACTTGCGGGCCAGCCGGAAGAATCCCGAATAGAAGCGGTCGACCCAGTCGTCGTCCACCCATGGCGCCAAGGCGAGCGAAAGCAGCGCGAATCGGGGTTCGGCGCCCATGGCCGCGACGTCGCTCAATCCCCGTGCCAACGCCTTGTGGCCGACGTCCTCCGCCGCATGAGTGTCGCGGCGGAAGTGGACATCCTCAATCAAATAGTCCGTGGTGAAGACCAGGTCTTCGCCGGCGTGCGGGCGGAAGACGGCGCAGTCGTCGCCGATTCCCGCGATGATCTGGCGGCTCGTCAGCCCCGCCGCACGCCGGCGGATTCTCTCAACCACTTCAACTTCGGCGCGATGAATCATCCAATTCGAAAATACGACACAACGGAGTTGAGATGTTTGACCTCGTCGGCGTTCTGGCGCATGGTCTGATCGATGCGTGCGATGGCGGTGTTGGCCTCACGCATGGCTTCACGCTGCTCGTTGGAGCTGTGCGCCATGTTCCGCACCATTTCGCTGACGTGCTCCACGTTGCGGGCGATCTCTTCGAGCGCGCGCCCCGATTGCAGGGCGAGTTCCCGGCCCGTCGCCGCACGCGACACGGAGTCCTCGATCAGTTGGGCGATGTCTTTGGCCGCATCGGCGCTGCGCTGGGCGAGCGCCCGGACTTCGGCCGCCACTACCGCGAAGCCCTTGCCTTCCTCTCCGGCATGCGCCGCTTCCACCGCGGCATTCAGGGCCAGCAGGTTGGTCTGGAAGGCGATCTCATCCATCACGTTGATGATCTGGGAGATCTTCTTGCTGCTCTCATTGATCTGCAGCACCGCCTCCGTCATGCGTTGCACGGCTTCACGGCCTTCCACCGAACTCGCCTGCGCGGAATCGAATTCCTGGGAGGCTTTGGACGCCATCGCCGCGTTCTGTTCGGCTGCTCCGGCAATCTGCCGGATGGCGGCGGCGGTGGCTTCGATAGTCGCGCCGTCGCCGGCATGGCCGTTCCCGGCATGCCCGGACACCGATGCCACCGCGTCCCACACTCGCGAGGAAGCCTGCTGTACGTCGCCGACCACGCCGCGCAGCCGCTCGATCACGCGATTGTAGGCCGCCGCCAGAACCCCGATCTCGTCGCGCGAGTCGATATCCAGCCGGTCGGTCAGGATCCCCTGCTCGAGGCGGTTGAATCCCTCCACAATCTGTCGAATCGGATTCGCCACCTTGCGCGAGACGACGAGTCCGAAGACCAGGCCCAAGCCCGAACCGAGCAGCGCGAGGCCCATCAGCCAAACGCGGGCGCTCTGATTGCGGGCCAGCGATGCCTCGTATTCCCGGCCGCTCTGGACCAGCCGGATTTCGACGGCTTTCTCGAGCGCCGCCTGCGTACGGTCGAAAGCGACCCGAGCCGGGCCGTTCGAGAGTTGAAAGGCCTGTTCGGCCTCGGAGTTCGCAAGGCGCTGTGCCACCTGGGTGTTCACGCTCAAGAACTCCGCCCATCCGCCCTCGGTCTGTTCCTTCAACTGACGTTCATCGGATGCCGTCGCGGCGTCGCCCGATTTACGCATCAGCGCCGCAAAGTTCGCTTCGGCCTGCCGCATATCCCTCAGGTGCGCGTCCCTCTGTTCAGGGGTGTAGGCTACCAGGGCGTTCTTCTGCCCCGACAAGGCCCGGAGCAGTTCGATCTGCGCCTGCTTGAGGTCGGAGACTCCTTCGAGGTGCTTCTTGTACAGGGTTTCGATGGCGGCATTGTCCAGACCGACATCCCGGACGCCAAACCAGCCGACGCCCAAGGTGATGATGGCGGTTGCGGCGAACCCACCCATCATCTTCGGCGCCAGATTCAGATCACGAAGATTCAACATGTAAAGGCTGCTCTCAAGATGGCTCATCGGCCAGCAGAGGGGGTTCGTGAGCGGGAGTTCACGCGTTCGCGGTCAGCGTGATGGCTTGCTCGAGTTCATCCAGCGCGCCGTCGAAGAAGTGGCTGCCTGCTTCTATCACGACCATCCGCTTATCTCCCGGCAGGCTCTCGATGAGTGGGGTCCATTCGGCGAGCGGGCCGAACTCGTCGTTGCTGCTCTGCACGAACACCCGCGGCACCGTGCAGGCGGCCAGGAACGCCGTATCCCGCATGGTGGTGGGGAATCCGACGGCGATAATGCGCCGGGCGCCGATTCCCTGGCAGCCAAGCTTCAACACCACGCGGGACCCGAAAGAGAAGCCCGCCAGCGTGAACGGCAAGCGTGGATAACGGGCCAGCAGCAGACTCAGCGCCGCGCGCGCGTCTTCCACTTCCCCGATGCCGCCGCCGTATTTGCCTTCGCTCAGATTCACGCCCCGATAGTTGAAGCGGAGCACCACGCAGCCGGCTCGACGCAGTCCCCGCGCCATCCGGTATACCACCTTGTTGTGCATGGTCCCGCCAAACTGGGGATGAGGATGGCACACCAGGGCCGCTTCCACAGGCTCGCGGCCGTCCGGCTCCTCGAGCAGCGCTTCGAGGCGTCCCGCGGGTCCGTTGATGAAAAGCGATTCGATACGCCGCGCCACTTCAGTTCGAACGGTAGTTGGTGAACTGCATGTCGATCCCGAAATCGCGTTGGCGCAGAACGGCCATCACCTCCTGCAGCGTGTCGCGATCTTTGCCGCTCACCCGCACCAGGTCGGCCTGAATCGACGCCTGCACTTTCTTTTTCGATTCCTTGATGACCTTGACGATCTCGCGAGCCTTCTCAATGGGAATGCCCTGCTGCATCGTCACTTCCTGGCGGACGCTCGAACCCGCCGCGGGGATGATGGGGCCGTAAGTGAAAGCCTTCAGGGGAACTTTGCGTTTCGCCAGCTTCAATTCCAGCACTTCGGTGATGGCTTTCAGCTTGAATTCGTCTTTGCTGGCGAGCAGGATCTTATGTTCCTTCTCGTTCAACTCGATGGTGGACTTGGAGTCCTTCAAGTCGAAGCGAGTCAGGATCTCTTTGAGCGACTGCTGGATGGCATTCACCACTTCGGGAATTTCCACTTTGGAGACGATATCGAACGTGTTTTCTGGCATCGGTTGGGATCAGGATGGGTCGTTAGATATGGGAGCCACCGGGACTGGAATCCCGGAAGCGGGTTCGCGGTCGCGGGCGGGCGGTTCGCTGCCGGCCGCGCGGAGGTTGCGGAGCACCTTGGCGGTTATGTCGTCCACCAGAGCGGGGAAGGCCGCGTCCAGCGCCAAGGTCACGGCGGCTCGCAGCAGTTCTTCTTCGCTGATGCCGGTGCCTGATGGCAGCAGTTCGGATTCGGGTTCCGGTTCGAACTCAGGCTCGGGGGCCGACGGGGGCGGCATCTCGACGATGCGCCCGGGGGGCGGCATGGGCGTCCGCCCGGTGGAGATGGATTGGACCGGGCGCTCCGGAGCCGGCACAGCCACCGGTCCTGGCGGGGGAACTGGAATCGGGACCGGAACAGGGCCGGGGGGCGGTGCGGATGGTTCAGCCACCAGGACCGGCCGTTCGACCGCGGGCGACCCCTTGGCCTCCCGCGCCGCCTCCAACAGAGGTTTGAGGGTCGCGATGACGGCGGAGGCTTCGAACGGTTTCTTGATTATGGCATCCGCTCCGGCCAGCAGCGCCTGCTCCTCGTCGAACGCCTCCAGCATACCCGCGGTCAGTACGATGCGGACGTGGCTATGCTTCGGCTCGCTTTTTACGTAAGAGCAGAGGTCCAGGCCCGAACGGCCGGGCAGAAAAACATCGGCCAGAATGAGATCCGGATCCACGTCCGCCATGCGCAACAAGGCAGTTTCACCATCAGTGACACTGACAACCTCGTAGCCTTCGTCGCGAAGGATGCGCTCCCCCATGCGCTGCGCATGGGGGCTGTCGTCCGCCAAGAGGATGCGGCTCATCCTTACCGTTGTAGCAGGGTTACGAATCGTTCGCCTACTGAGCCGGTCCAGCGGTGGCCGGTTGTGAAGCCGGCGGCGGCTGCGTCGCGGGTGCGGGCTCCGTCGCGGGTGCAGGCTGCGCAACCGGGGCAGGCTTACCCTTCTTCGGTTTCTTATGCTTGCCCTGGACCGGCTGGTGGTTGGTGGGCAATGGCTGGATCTCGGCTGTGGGCGGAGTCTTGATTTCGCCCGCGGGAGCCGGTTCCGCGGGGGCCGCTGCCTGGCCCGGAGGAGCCTGTCGGGCATCCGGCTTCGAATCGAGCGCGGACGCATCGTTCACGGTGGAAATCGCTACATCGCCGGAGGCGCTCGCGCCTACGGCCGGGACTGGAACGCTGTCCGGAATCGTCGGCCGCAGCGTGCTCATGGCGGGGGATCCCGATTTCGCCGCGGTATACGTTTCAGGCCCGCGGCGGAAAATGGTGAAGGCCGAGTGCATCATGCCGGGCTTCTTCCGGTTTTCCAACTCGTACTTCATCCGATTGAGGGCTACCGGATCGGCCTCCGGGATCGGCATCTCCAATTCCTTCAAGCGTTTCCTGGCATCGTCGGCGTACCCGCTGAGGGGGTAATCGCGGACGATGCGGGCGTACGCCTCGCCGGCCTTTTGCCGGAAGCGCGGACCCATGCGATTGTACGAATCGGCTTGATTCCAGAGCGCCTCGTCAGCGCCGCTGTAGAGAGGATACTGATCGACCACGCGGAAACGGTTCACGGCCGCCGGGAAGCTGCCTTTGTGGTGGTAGAACATGGCTACCCGCATTTCGGATTCAGCCAGCACTTCCTGGATGTTGCGGAGCCGTTGCTCAGCCGTCGGAGCGAACTTGCTGTTCGGGAACTGGGTCAGCAATTGCCGGCATTCCTGTTCGGCGCGCACGGCCTGGTTGGGGTCGCGATCCACTTTCTCCATCTGCTTGTAGTGAATATCGCAGATGCGGAATTGCGATTCGGCGGCCTCTTCCATGGTGGGATAGAACAGAATGAAGTCCTTGTACTCGGCTTCCGCCTGCGCAAGGCCGTGCCCTCCGCCTTCGCGAAACCAGCTGTCGGCCACGGCGAGTTTGGCCTTGGCCAGATACTCGCTGGTGTCGTAGGTATTGATCAGGGTGTTGAGCGTGAGGCGCGCGATCTCATAGCGTCCACGTTCAATATCATTGATGGCTTTGTCAAAGAGCACCTTGTCGGGCTGTTGAGTGTCCTTGGTGATCGGGTTCTCGTACTTCTTGCGGCGAATACCGCAGGAGGTCAACAGGGTTGTGACCACCAGCGCAATCAAGATGCGCAACATCCAGGTTCGATTACATGCCATATCAACCACTCGTCAAAAGATCTCTATACACGGACCGACTGCGCCTCGCGAGCGATCTGCTGCATTTGGCGCACTGTGGCCTCCGGATCCCCACTGTGAAAAACCAGCGACCCGGCCACCACCCAATCCACCCCGGCGCGGACCACATCGCCCAGGTTTTCCATATTAATACCGCCGTCGATCTCAATCGGCAGTTGCAATCCCGATTCCTTACGCCAAGCGTCCAGCGTTCGTACCTTTCGCAGCGCGTTCGGAATGAAGCGCTGGCCCCCGAAGCCGGGGTTCACGCTCATGATCAACACGTAGTCGGCGACATCCAGCACGTCGGCGAGCGTTGACACCGGCGTTGACGGGTTCAACACGACGCCCGCCTTGGCCCCTTCCGACTGAATCATCCTCAACGTACGGTCCAGGTGGGGGCATACTTCCTGGTGCACGGAAACCTGGTCCGCTCCCGCCTCAATGAAGATGGGAGCATACCGGTCGGGATCGCTGATCATCAGGTGAACGTCGAGCGTTAGCCGGGTGATCTTCCGTATCGACTTCACCACCGGCGGACCGATGGTCAGGTTCGGCACGAAATGACCGTCCATCACATCCAAATGAAGGATGGAGATCCCCGCCCGCTCCACTTTGGCGATATCGTCGCCCAAGCGTGCAAAATCGGCAGAAAGAATGGACGGCAGGATCTCGACCATTGATCGGGGCTAAACCAATGCTAACACGGCAGCAAAAAAGCCGTCTCCGGGTTCCATTCCAGGGATCCGGTGAATGGTTTCGAGCGTCCGGACCCCAAGCGCTTTATCTATGACGGCGCCCACCACATTCTGGTTTTCCTCTTTCTCGAGCGAACAGGTAGAATAGACCAGGAGTCCCCCGGGCGTCAGGTAATTCAATGCATTGCGAAGGATCAAACGCTGTAGCGATGCAAGGCCCGCCAGCACTCCCGGTCCGAGCCGCCATTTAATCTCCGGATTGCGGGCGAGGGTGCCCGTACCCGAGCAGGGCGCATCCACCAGGATGCGGTCGAATCGTGCCGCGAAGGGGAGCGGCCGGGAGGCGTCGAGGACCACCCGGCGGCATCCCGTGACATTCGCCAGGCGCTTCGGATGAAGGTCGCAGGCGATGGCGCTGACGCCGGATTCGAGCGCCTGGGCGGTTTTGTTCCCCGGAGCGGCGCACAGATCGAGAAACGTGTGCCCAGGCTGCAGATCGAGCAGGGGAACAATGCTCTGGGCTCCGATATCCTGCACGCGGGAGCCCGGCGGCGGCGCTCCGGACAGCACGCGGTATCCCCCGGGTACGTTCGTCGGTTCGAGTTCGGGAAGCTCGGCGCCAGTCCAGCGAACCCAGGTCTCGGGCTGCCGGAGCGCGGCGCGGGCGATGGTATGGGCGATCTCCTGCCCGTAATCGCGCTCCCATTTTTCCAGGAGCCACGCCGGACAGGAAAGTTCAGTGGGCAGGTCCGGCCACTGGACCGGGCCGCGTCCCACCTTTCGCAGAACGGCGTTCACCAGCCCGGCGGCGGACCGCATGCGGGCCCGTTTCACCAACTCGACGCTCTCTCCTACGGCTGCGTGGTTTGGGATCCGCTCCAGGTAGCGGAGTTGGTAAATGCCCAGGCGAAGGGCGATCCGGACCTCCAGATCGAGCCGCTGCCGTCCGGAATAGTGCTGGCAGAGGAAGTCGAGCTGACCCTGATAGCGGAGGCATCCGAAAACGAGCTCATGGGCCAGGCCGGCATCGCGGGAATCGAGGGTGGTGGTGCGCGCCAGCAGCAGATCCGAAGCATAGCCGCCGCGATGGGTATCGAGCAGGACATCAAAGGCGACAGTGCGGGCAGGCGAGATCACGTGACGGTCCCAGTGTAGCGGGTTCGGGATGCCGGGTAGGTGGTTGCTGTGGTAGCCTGAAGAAGAATCGCGCCCGTAGCTCAGTTGGATAGAGCGTTTGGCTACGAACCAAAAGGTCGCACGTTCGAGTCGTGCCGGGCGCACCATCTAATACCTTTTCCTATCAGTTGATTAAGTCGGTGATTCAGACTCTGCCACGCCTGAGTTGACGATTCTCAGGACTAGTGCCAAAACGTACTACCACTTATTCCCGCTTGCTGTCTCGCGCCCGCTCGATCGCACTGCGGATTGTGTCGTCCTGCGGATGGATGTACCGCTTCGTTATCTGACATATCCCGATGGCCAGCGAGTTTGTGCAGGGTCCAGGGATCCATGTGCGGTGCCCATCGGGTCAGGCAGGTATGCCGCAAGGTGTACAGCGGAAATGGTTCGACGTCATACAGTAATCTTGCCGTCGCCGGTCATCCTTCGCTTCGTCCCTTGCACGCGCGCAGATGCTGTTTTTTCAGCGGAGGAAGGCTCTATATGCCCGCTCTCGGTGGCAGCGGGAAATACCCACTCCTGGATCGTGCGTGCGCGCGTCGCATTTCGAGCACGACTTGGACGCGAGTCTGACATCGGAATCCGCCGGCGCGCGTTGTCGGTCTTCCCGTACTGGATCTCGATGCCACCATCCCGGAAGTTCTGCCACGTCAACCGAAAGCACTCCTCCGGGCGTAGAGCGCAGTCCAGAAGGATCGTCCCGACATCGAATGCCAATGACGGGTCGGCATACTGTTGCATTGCTGGAGACTGCGCAGCGCTGAAATATAGCCATTCCTCCTCAACCGTGAGTACACGCTCGCGGTGCTTTTCTCCTGGAAGCATCTTCACTCTGGGCAGCGTGCATTCCACCTTGCGCCATTCCGCTGCCAATGCGAACATGCGCCGCAATACTTGCAGTTCCCGATTGACGCTGGAAATCTCCAGTGCCGCGGCCTGTCGCTGTCGGATAAACACGCCGATGTGCTCGGTGGTGATTTCGTTGAATGGCTTGTCCGCCAACGCTGGGCAAGCAAGCAGTTTCTTACTGCCCTGTTTGTAGTAGGTCGCCGTGTTCGGCTTCGCCTGGAATGCCGCCTCGATATGGGGCAAGAAGTCCTTCGTCGCGAACTCCTTTAGAGTGGGCACGGCCGGGCGCTCGCAGATGCCGACTTCCTTATTGACGATTGCCTTCCTGTACGCGGCGGCCCAATTCTCTGCTTCACGCTTATTCGTGTAATGAGTGCTCTTAACGTGGACCGTGCCGTCGTGCATCAGACGAACGTACCAAAACCGGCTGTTCGGCTGTTTGTAGAGTTTCATTTCTCCGACGCCTCCCTGCTCGTCTTCTTTGCTGCTGGCCGGGTGGCCGGCCGCCCTTCTTGCCGTTCTCGCGTGCGATCTCCTGCAGTTTCTCCAGACCAAGCCGCTCAAGGCGAGCCTTATAAGAGCGCTTACCCATTAGGCTAGCCGCATCTGAAAACGCTTTGTTCTTCGGCATGGCATCATGCTAAACCTAAACGTTTAGGATAGCAAGAGAAAAATGTCCCGGGCGGCCGGGATATCTGACTCCTCTCCGGCCTCGATCAAGTGCGGCTCTCGATTCTCCGGCACCTGGCGCATTCCACCCGCGGCGATCTTCTCGAGTTGCTCGATCGGAGAGGGTGCATTGAACTCGGTTTTCGATCTTCGTGCGCTCGGCGTACTTGTCGGGCATCGCGCCTTTAGCCATGAAGATAAGGAGCACATCGCTAAATCGCCGGATCGATCCGCACTGTTTGCCTCTATAGAACACTGGACTCTTCGTTACCCTTCAATCGCCCGGCGCCGGATCTCGCGTTCGATCGCATCACAAGCCTCCTCATGCGCGTCGGCAAACGCTTTTGCATAGCTCGGATCCTTCAGCCAGTTGTAGTGAGTTGTGCGGCTTATCCCAGCCGCGCGCGCCGCATCGGCGATATTCCCGGCAACTGCGTAGTGCGACAGAAAAGACCTTCTCGCGAAAGCCGTCCTGGAATCGGGCCCTGTGGTTCACTCATATTGGGTACCTCCGTTCTCTTTTGGTGGTTCAATTGCGTTCAAAGTCACTTTTCGAAACTGTTCGCCGTCCATCATTAACGCCATGGACAACGTTGTTACGCCGTCGTCGTTAGAATGCGCGCTCCCCGAGAACACCAGCAAGTTAGGGCAACTGAGCACGCGCGCGGTGTAGCTCGACTGGGTGGTTTGGCTGCTTTGTTGTGTTCTGTCAGTGCCTGCCCGGTCCGTGCCTACATCGTCAGTGGTGTCCACTGCGGTTATCGACGCTAGTGCGAACGAGGCGTACACCCCCGGGGGTTATACAAAGTTGAGGGGGGTTAATTTCGCATCCACCCCATGATCCGTGCCCGTGTACTCGTGAATGACTTAACTGGGGTAACCCCCCTAACCCCCCAGCTCCTATCGTATGTTGCTAGAATAGCGCCAGTTACCATCGATTCTGCTAACCCCCCCGTTTATGCTGCTGCAGTCTCGACTTGCCACTCCTGCACCTTGTGTGAGACCTCTCCGCGCTCCAGTGGACGAGAATCGCCAAACCTGCGGCCAGCGCGTTCAGCGAAACAGTGGCCAGTCCTGCGCTGAAAAGATCCTTCACGGTCCGCGAATTCGGCGAGGAAGTCCGGCAACATGGCGCGGAGGTGTTGCGCCTGCTCTGTCGGATCGGATTTACGAGGGTCGTTGGGATTCGCCGTCTTTGCATTGAGTTTCTCTACCAAGTCTGCAACGGTGAAAGGTTCCCCGTAGAAAACCTCCTTGAGTGTCAGGAGAAATCCTTCCCACTGGACTGATTCGGGATCGGACTCTCTCGACATCCCCTTAGAGTTGTTCAGGAACCCGCAAATGCCAGAATGCTGTAGGATGCCGCCCACGATGACGCTCCAGCGTTCGAAACTACCCAGCAGCGTTAGATCCGGCTTCGGGCTTCCTGCGACTAACCACGCGTGCGCCAGGGTGAGCAGCGCGGCAAGTAATCCACCCAGGTACTCAAGGAAGCAGGTCCTGAGATCTGGAATCTGGAATCCATCGCGCAGATGGGGTTGGCTAGTCTGGGCATCCAAGCCTACACAGTAGCAGCGCCGCGGCATGTCGCCGCCGAGTTGGATATTGTTCCCGGTGGCGAGCCAGGTACATTTGACTGGAAGGATGATCTGTTCGTGAGTTCGGAAGGCGCGGTCCGCATGGAGCGTTTCCGTGAGTGCCTTGCACAGGTCGCCGGAATCCAGGCGGTGAATGACGTTGTCGAACACCACCACCGATGCCCCACGCATCAGCGCCGTGGTGATCTGCTTGCGCCATTCGTCCTCATCCCTCTTGCGCCGAGAACATTTCCCCGTGCCTTCCGGTAGGAATAATCGAGACTACATCGGCGAGTAGGGAATTCCCAGTCCCAGCCTGTGGAGCGCCGAGGATACCGAGCGGAAGAGGTCCACTCATCGCGGGCTGACAATCGGCGTGAGCATCGCTGCAATTGCGTTTGCCTTGCTCGCCTCGTCCGCATAGGGAAACTCGCCGATAGCGTGCTCGATCATCTGTCTCGCCGCGGCAATTTCATCATTACTCGGACGGTCAGAAATCTCTGGAAGCTTGAGCAAAGGATCCGGCGCATGATATACGTATGTCGCTGGATCATATCCGGCAGCCATGAGGATGCTGCCGTCGGGGCAGCACGGGAGCCTCGACGATTCCATCCAGGGATTGGAGCGCCCACGCCGCCGGCGAGTAATGCCAAATGTTGAGCAGCGTCGAGAGATGGCAGAGCCTCAATGGAATCGCCTTTCGGCGTCTCGCGGAAGTAGTTCGCGGATCGGGTCATCCAGGCGCGAAGCCCGAATTCGCTCAGCGCGATATGATCGTTTGTCCCTTCTCATCACGATCAATGGGACGAGTTGTCCGCTGCGGGCGAACAGCCTTGGCGGATTGTTTGCCAGGTGAAGGGCCGCAAGTACGTCTCCCGTTATGCGGCGTAGCTGCCGGCGTTTATTCGAATGGCGGGTAGTTCCGAACGGGAAGAATCACCATTCTCCTGCGTCCCCTCGCCCTCAAAATTGTCGGATCCTGCCGCAATGCCGCTATTCGCATTGTCGCGATCCCCGGGACCGGCCCATGACGCGAGGCGTGGCCATCATACAGCTTGCGCATTTCCCGCCAGTGCCGCTCCGCGCACGAATCGTGCTGGATTTGAATCCGATGGAACCATTGTCGCCCTCGGTTATCACCGCACTGCCGTTGATAGGTCTGAATTGAACGGGCACTCCTCAAGTATCCATTTCCTGCCCCGTCCGTCCCACGGTACTGATGCGACGGGCTTGCAGGTTGCGCGCGATGAACGCTTCAAGATCGAACCTGGCTTTCAGAACCTTCTAAAGCCGCCTTCATACGCGGTGGAACGGGTGGGTTGGGCGCCCATGCTGCTCACGTCCTCGATCGGATTCCGCGTCATGCTCATAAAGCCTCCAAAACTCGTGAGATTAAAGGGATCTCCAGCAACCGGGCGCGTCGTTGTGGTCGGTTCGATATCGAATCGCCTTTACAGGCCATCGTTCCGTACAGCTTCGTTATTCGCCCAGCGTTGTGCACAGTCGTGTCTACATCAACGTCGTCAGTACCGCACCGCTCAGCGATGCCAATAAGGACGCGTTTGATGAAGTTGGAGCTATTTGCGTCGATCCGACGATCCAGACGGTAAAGCAGGTGGGCGCCGTTACCGCTGTCGGTTATCACCGGGTCTGGCCACCCTGCACAACTCAGTTCGTCCCAGATGCCGCATGCCACTGTCATGGCACGACCGTGCTCCATGTCGGTACGCCATATACCCGCAGGCCGGACCGGGTCGCAGTCGATCAGCAACCATAGCCGCCGCTCGATGTCTAGGTCAGACGTTGTGACGGCCGCGTGGGTCTGCAGTCGGTTCGCCGCTCTTGCAAGCAACGCCGCTTTGCATGGGTTTAAGGTGATAAAGATCTCCGGCACGCGCCCGTCATAGGCGAGCACAGCATCTGCCAGCGCTTGGTGATCCTCAAAGTAGCCTGATACCGTTCCAGCGCGGCGAGCCTTCGGGATCCGGACTTCGTCGAATTCACTTGGTGCGATGAGCAATCGGCACCTCCCCCAGATCTCGCCGCGGCGATCCAACGGCTCCAGAATTCCAAGGTCGCCGGACCTGCTAGTTTTGGATCCGTTCGGTACCCGCGGGTCGATAACCAATGCCACGTCAGGAATCGACCCTAATTCCTGAACCCGGTCACCAGTTGCACGCGTGTACAGCCGGCTATTCACAGGATGTCCCGACAAAGCGGTCCACGGCCTCCAGTGCTGACGCCTGAAAGCATTGCCGCGATTCCTTCGTGGCGAACTCGATCAGTGGTGAGTAGGTGATCGATCCGTCATCCTTTGTGTACTGCCGAGACGGAAGGCCGATGCACCGGGAGTCATTCTTTTGGTGCAGGGTGCAGCCGTGGACGACCATGCCGGATGCCGTGGTGAAAGACAGGAATCCCCGAAGCGTGTTCTTCTGATGGGCGTTCCAGTCCGAAACGATCATCTCTCGACGCCCGCCGTTCGCAGCGGCGGGTTTCGCTTTTTCAGAAATGGCTTACTCTCCCGCTTGTGTCCGCTGCCCTCAATGAGATTGGCAATAGACGCGACGGTGTAGCGTACGCTGGTACCGATTTTGACCCAGTTCGGTGGTTGTCGCACGAGCCGACGCCTGCGAATCGTTGCGACGGACACCTTGAGAATCCGCGCGACATCATGCTCAGTCAGGAGTGTTTCAAGAGTGTCGGTTGCTGTTGTCATTCATATCCTCAGTCAAGGTGGTTCCTTGCCACCCTGATTGAATGAATACTATGACCCGCTTTGCGGGAATCAATGCCAAAGAATGCGGGAATTGCGGTATTTGCGGGAGAAATCTAATTCGCCTAGCGCTCCGGTACGCTGTTAGGACCAAATCGAACGAATCGAAGCCGGGTCTTTCGCTAAAACTGCCCTGATCATCTTGTCATGGTGTGGTCCGCATCTTGGATCGTTTCGCTTCCACCACGTAACCATGGTCCTGTCATTCCATTCGTCGTTAGCGGCTTTTGCCACCATCTTGTCGGTTACCTTGATACCCTTCGCCTTCGCGCTACTCTTGTACTCGGTCATGTGTGCGTTCCGCTCCGCCGTAACCGGGTCCGCTGCTATCTTGCCCTGGGCGTTTGCTCCCTGCGGGGGGTGCGAGAGCGCTGCGATCTCGCTCCACGCGCGTCCACATCTGGGTGCTCGGCTGCCAGTGCGCGTTGGTTTCCTTGACTGGTCCAACGAAGCACCCTTTCGTCGAATTGCGTGCGTATATACGCGGAGTAGGCCGATTGGTTCATGCCCGCCAGTTGATTCGTATCCGGACGACGGCGCTCTAGCGAGAGAAGCCAGACAATCTCGATTCGGCATAGGGACCGAGCCATGCGGAATAATCGAGGGCAGATGCGGTGTCCGTGACCACGGCGAATACTCTTCGAACAGATATTGAAAACACCCAACTGAAAATCAATGAAAAGGTGGGTGGTATCGTCCCTGTATTCCATGAAGTCGTGCCCCGATTTCAGCATATTCTCGGGCTCGCGGTGAGGCCAATCGTCGAGCCCTTTTTCGAGCTCTAATCAGGGCCCGTTCCGCCTCTCTTGTTGCGGTCGCCCATACGGAATGGCGTGGGTCGCCGGCGGAGAATGGGTTGGGTCCACACGGATCTTTAGCGGAGGCTCTGACGGAATCCGAGGTGTTTGGGCTAGTGTGCCATCGCTCCCTTTCGCGATGCCCTATGGTTGGGATAGCCGCCCCTGGTAAGGTTCCCAGCCTTCGCGCTGGTGGATCAGACCGGTACTAGGCGGCTATTTATACCTTACGCCACTGTTGGAGGAACAGCCGGTGTGATGTTTTGCGCGATCACCCCGGGCGTGAACACCGTTGCACTAGCTGGCGCGCGGGTGTACATTCACTCAACGGAGCACTTCTTCTGCGGGGCATGTGCAATCAGCATGGGTGGACGCATACATGATGACACTAGAAGTGTGCATCAGGCCAGAACAAACGGCGCGGTGATTCATGCGAAGGCCTTACGTGTCAACATCTATCGAGCGCCTCGAAGAACTTTTCCAAACGCACTGCGGCGATTTTAACCTCCTCTCGAGTCTTGTGGCAGAATTGTCACTACGCGATACAAACAGGTTTCAGCGGCTACTCGCGACGGTGTCTGAAAGGAAATGCGCCCTCGAAGCCGAACCCAAGGAACCTGACGAATCAGAGCGGACAGAAATCAGTGAAGAGTACTGCGATGACTGCGGGCCACCGATGGTGGTGGAAATCGCCCGGTACGTCCCATTTACGTCTGCTCCGGTAGTCCCGCCTGCACATTCACCAAGCGCATCGGGGTTACTCAAAGCAAACTAAACGATAATGGCCTGCGGTCCGGCCGCACAAGTGCGGGTGGAGCGTTTCAGGACGAAGGTGAGCCAAAGCCCGTGGACTCGCCGGGGAATAGTGAGGGTTGCCAATTGCGACTCAGGTCCGGAGTTGAGGGGTAGAAAGGAGTCTCCCCCTGATGATCGCAGGCGCCCCAAGATTCTCTCCACCATCCGGTCGGAAAGGACACAGGGGCTTCCGGCTCCTTGGACTCGACCCTTAGACCGAGACAGCCAATTGCTATTCGTTCTGACTCGGACCTTCCGCAACTCTATGCCGCGGCCCTCGCTGCTCTGATTGACGAGATCAAGACGACCGCTTGGCCAGAAGCGCTACGAGTTGGAGAAGGGAATCCGTTCAGAAGAGAACGCGAGCGGAATACTCTACGGGTTTCTGTTCGACGACGCCGCCGACCTCTTCGAGGACGCCAAGGTCGAGGTGGAACTGCCCGGCCGTCGTGTAGCTGCCTCAATCGTGTCTATCGCTTCCGGTCGTATCTGGCTTTTGACGAACGAGGACCTCGGAGCCATCCTGTATCGGGCTGTAATCGTCGTCGATGCTACAGTTCTACTGGAAGCTTTGAGGGAGAAGATCGAGCAGGCCGGCAGGGGGAGCTGTCCCTGAACCGCCAAATTGCGGATGCCGTCGTCGGCAGAACGAAGCATCCTAGCGATCCGGTGACCATGCGTCGGGCGCCATCGACTACGACCTGACAGAAGCCCAGATCGCGGCACTACAGAAGGCATTGTCCGCATCAATATCGTACATCTGGGGGCCACCAGGCACTGGGAAGACTTTCGTCCTTGCCGCAGTCGAACGTTCGGCCTTCACTGAGAACCAGCGTGTTTTGATCTGTTCCAACACCAACCGTGCCGTCGATCAGGTCTTATTCAAGGTCTGCGAAAGTCTGGCAAGCAACATGTCGCGATGAAGGAAGGACGTATTGTCCGCCTCGGGTAAGTCGCAGACAGCAAACTCAAATCGAAGTACGGGGATTACGTGACCGTGGATGGCATTGTCGAGTGCTGGTCGGCCAACCTCAAAACGCCAGGCCGGGCGCAGGAAGAGATAGAGCGGATCGAAGCTAGAAGTGTCCATGATAAAGGGAGTCCTAGGCCGCTTTTCCGAACTCGACGCGCTCCAGAGGTCTCGTAGAGTCACACCAGGAAGCGGCCAACCACGCCGCCAAGTTGGGTAGAGAACTGACGGCGAACTAAGAGGCAGGCCGTTTCGGAGGTGGAGCGCCTCCAGGACGAACTCCGAAAACGGATGGCTGCTCATTTCGTGCTGTTCAAACGTAGTGAGGAGGCCATCTTGAGGGACATCGCGCGGCGCAGGCACGGGGCAGCCGGTGCGTCATCCGAGGTCGGCATGGTGAAGGCCCAGTACTTTGCAGCGAGCGAGGAATCTGGACGCCAGGAGATTACTAGCGCCATCATCTGGCTGGAACAACTATCAAGATTGGATTGCTTGGCAGCCGAAGAGGAATCGCCAAAGGTGACGCGGAACGTGAACCTCTCGATGCTGAGTTGCGCAGGATCGAAGTGCAACTCGGAAGGTAGAGATGATGTGTTGCGAAACGCCAGCATTCTCGGCGCCACATGCACAAAGACTTACCTGTCTGTCAAGGAACTCGGGGCGGTTGATATGGTCATTATCGACGAGGCATCGATGGTTCTATTGCCTATGGTCTGGTTCGCGGCAGGAATGGCGAAGAGCCGGGTCGTAGTCTGCGGGACTTCCGCCAACTTCCGCCGATCGTGCAGACCCGTCAGCAAGCAGTGTTTGATGTGCTGGGACATGATGTCTTTGAAGCTGCGAAACTCGACGGCCAGTCGCCGCATCCGCGTATGGTAGCTTCGCTCAACTCGCAGCATCGCATGGCCGATGACATTTGCCAACTGATCTCTAGGCTGATGTATAGAGGTAACCTCGCAAGTGCCCGAAGCGAACTCGTCCAGTGCAGAGTGCGGCGCCGCCTCCTCCATTCGACGGGACCCTGACAATCGTGGATACCTCTCGACTCTGCCTCTTCGAAAGGTAAATGCGTTCTACTCCCGCTTCAACTTGATGCATGCATTGCTCGTGCGCAACCTGGCTTGGCACTTCCGACAACAAGGGTATGTGCGGAGGAGGAGACTTGGCGCTTTGTACTCCGTATGCCGCACAGGCCAAGCTGATCAGGAAACTGATCGACAAAGAAGGTTTGAGTGAACTTGCTGATCCAAGTTGGTACCGTTCACGCTTTTCAAGGTGACGAGCGGCAGGGCGTTCGTGCTCGAACTACCCGGAAGGACGGCGGCGACGATTCCGGTCAGTTCTTGCGGAGGGCGTCCCACCTGCCGACGTCGGGGCACGTTTCGATGCAACGTCGCCGTCAGCCGGGCTGAGAACCACTTGATCATCCTGGCGAATCTAACGCCACTCTGGACCGCTTACTGCCGGGTAAGGCCCTGCTCCGGAGCATCCTCTATCAAATGCAGCAGGAGGGCCGTGTAATTCCTGGTTCGGACCTTCTGGCCCTACGTCCGATCGAGAGCGACCTGGAAGGACTGATCGGGCGGTTCGATCTCGATTTCGACGCTCGGAAACTGGGCCTATTCAACGCATCCACGTTCGATGCGGCAGTCGATTCTGACATTGCCAATGCCAAGGAGTCCATTGTTATCTTCTCCGGCTTTGTAACGCCAGGGCGAGTCGGGAAGTTGGGCGATCGCTTGCGGGTAAAGGTCGCGCAGGGAATTAAAGTGCGTTGCATAACTCGTCCGCCCCATCTCAACGGCGCAATGCAACCAACTTTTGGTAGAGAGCACTTGATCTGTTGGAAGGGATTGGATGCACGGTCGATTGCCGAGTGCGTATTTATGAGAAAGTTGTTCTGATCGACAAGAGCACCGTGTGGTACGGTTCCTTGAATGCACTAAGTCACGCTCACCGCACGGACGAGAGTATGACAAGGTTGGTCAACGCCGGCTTCGCCCAGGCACTCGCGGCAAACATGTCAAAACTTCGTGTTTCAAGTGCCAAGGCCCTCGCCGCCGCCGCGGATCCTGAGAACCCTCGCTGCGGTGATTGCGGCCACCGTACTTTCTATGACGAAGGAACGTTCGGGCCGTTTTTCCGTGCGAAGACAGGTGTGGCTGGAGTGTAAGTCTGAAGACGATCGAGCGCTATGGCCGGGAACCGCCGATGGACCGCGATGGGAACGAACTCCCAACCGAGGGTCCGTCGTGTCCGCTGTGTGGAAACAGGACACAGCTTCGGACCGGCCGGTTCGGCCCATTTTACCGCTGCATTGAGACGCCGACCTGTTCAGGGACATGCCCACCACCCGGTGCAAGGCGTCGAGGAACAGGCAAGCACCCTTCCGACCATAAGCAATTGGGCACACATGCCAAGTGAGAGCATAGGCGATTGCGGGTATACCCAGCTTCCGGATAAGACCTGGATCACCGCCGAACTTCAGTTGGGCATTTGCTGCATTCGACATGCATGCGGCCAGCCACCGGCCGGATGTGAACTCGGCATTCATCTGGCATGAGCACCATCTCGGTGAATATGCAACGATCGGTGTCAGATGGATGGACCGGATGATGCGCCAAGGGACTACATCACACGGGGCGGAAGACGCGCGGAAGCGTTTCGATGAGGCTGTGGCGTGGTCGGAACTCGGTGCCTGAGCCAGAGGATGCACCGGAGGAGGACGAACCGCGTGATGAAAGAGGAGGAACCTGACGAAGGTGCGGACGAACGAACGAAGCACTCCCATTGAACTGTATCGCCGCGATGAGACGATCCAGGCCGCGCTGAAGGACTGGCACATGGCGCTCCTCATTTTCCAGGAAATGGGGCGGCGACGTCGTGTCCTCTCCAAGAGGCATACTTCCATCCTCTGACTCTCATCACGCACCAGGAAGGCGAAGCGATGCAGCGGGCCGGCGGGTACCTCTTTGCCCTCATTGACGATGAGCCGTTCGTCTCGACTTCAGTGCAGATGGATCTCGGGTTGTTCTATCGCTTAACTGAGTTCGTCGGAGGTGGCGCGTTCATTGTGGGTCGACCGGGATCCTACGAACAGGCCAAGGTGAGTTGACGTCTCTCGGGCTGCTGGTGAATTCGCTGATTCGGCGCCCATTCGGCTTCTTTTGCCCGATAAACAGAATGTCTGGCGGATTCTGCTAGGCAAGTGCCCCCTCTACCCATTCCGTGACGCGGCGGCACATCGATATGGCCGTGGCCCAATTGGTAACCAAATCTCGGAGCCGAATCGGACCTTGCCCGCATTCGGAGAGGGCAACTTCGAATTGAACGCCACGGTTTTGAGGGGACTTCCCCACCCCACCCACCCCCCTCTTGGCCGGATTTCAAACCTTTCTGCCCGGGGCAACTGGCTACTGCTCCATCCTCCCCACCCGCCGCGCGTCCGCCTCAAGTGCCCGGCGGCTGCGAGACATCCCCCGTTGGTGCCGCGGTCGAGTGCTGCGATCTGGGTGTCGCCTTCGTCTAGTGGTCTACTCCCAGATCCCGCCCTTGTCCTCACTGATCGCGTCCGCTGCCTCATCATATGCAGCCGGTAACGTCCAAGCTCGGCATCGGCCGGTGAAGCGGAACCAGCGCCCGCTGCAGATGATCCACCACCAAAACGTACGGATACCCTGGTGCCAACGGTTCTCGGTTCGCAGGGGTGCGATAGGGAGTAGCTGCTCGCCGCGCATGCTCACCGGGTGCCCAATTCACCGAGGCACGGGGTGATCGCAGCCATTGTGCATAGTGCAAAAAGTTACCAACCAGTACCTGCATGGAAGGCTTGCCAAGGGCTGCTAACAGGCGAAAATCAGCACCCGCCTAAATGACTGCATCTAATAGCCGTTAGCAGTTGTTGGCAATCGGTGGCAAGCCTTCGTAAGTCATTGATTATGCGGCAACGTGACTGGCTACGAACCAAAAGGTCGCACGTTCGAGTCGTGCCGGGCGCACCATCTAAACCTTTCAGAATCGTTTTCTCGCCAGTCTCGTTCCTATGCCCGTCTGCGCGTTTCGGGCGCGTTCGATTGCATCAACCACCATTGGATCCTGCGGGGTGAATGTGTCGCTTCGTGATGGACATGAGTCCACGGATCCAAGTGGGGTGTCCAACGTATCCGATCGAGTGTAGTTCCTTACAGACCGGGGGTTGATCCTACCCGCGATTCGGCGTAAGCTCCCTGATAGAGGCACTACCATGAGGGAGCTTTCGATCCTGCTACTCGCGACTGTCCTGTCCCTTCCTATCGCTGCGCAGCGCGGGGGAGGCAGAGGCGGCGGGTTCCATGGCGGCGGCGCCGTCCACGCAGGTTCTATGTCCAGGATGGGCTCCGGCATGGGTGGCGGGGTCTACCGGGGAGGATCCGGTGCTGTTTACCGCGGAGGGTCCGGCGCTGTTTACCGGGGCGGATCCGGTGCGTTGGGGCACGGGTCGTACTCCGGCGGCGGCGTGTACCACGGCGGATATGGGTCAGCTTGGCGTAGAGGCTACGGGGGTTATCGCGGCGGCTACGGATACGGGCATCGTGGCTACGGGTGGGGTGGTTATTATTACGGTTGGCCCTACTCCTACTGGCCCGCCGTATATTCCGGCTTCAGTTATGGGTGGGGCTATCCGTATTACGGCTGGGACTACGGCTACTCATACCCCTCGTACTCGTACCCGGCATACTCGTATCCGGCCTATTCCTATGCGTCGCCATCGTATGCGCCTCAGTCTCCCGTCGTGGTGGTGAACGAACAGCCGGCGGCGTATACCACTCCGCCACCAGCCCGTGACTACCGTGACGACAGCGGCAATCAGGCGGAGGACCGCAGTCCAGCGCCGTATCGCCAGCCAGTCTACAAGATCGCGCTCCAGGACCACCGGATTCTCTCGGCACTCGCCTATTGGGTGAAGGACGGGACCTTCCACTACGTGACCACCGAACATGAGTTGAAGGAACTGCCGATTCCCGCCGTGGATCGCCGCTTCAGCGAGCAACTGAATCGCGACCTGGGTCTCAGCTTCCGCCTCCCGGCTCAGTGATCGTCCGGCAATCCTGGAGCGACCGCCCGCCTAGCAGGCACGCGGGTCTTCCTCCGCCATTTCTCGGATTATATTGTTCGCCAGAAAACAGTCGATGAGTTCTTCAGTGACCGGCCCGCTTTCCGGGCAGGTCATCGTTCGGAAGCAACAATCCTTATGAAATCGAAGATGACCATCGGCAAGCAGTTGATGCTGGTATTCGGAATTCTCATGGTCCTGGTTCTCGTGCTGAGCTACGCCTCGTTGTCGGCGATCGGCAAACTCGAGAATGCCTATAAGGACACCGCCGAAAAGACGTTCCGCAAGGCTGTCCTGGCCGAAGCGATGAACACTGCCGAATCCGAGATGTTGGTGGGGCAGCGCGGCCTGCTACTGTACTCCGCGCTCAAAAATCCGGCGATGGCCGAAGAAGCGAGGAGCCTGTTTCATGCCAGCTCCGACCGGATTGCCGGTTACATCAAGGAGTTTCGACCCCTGATCGACACACAGGAAGGGCACGACCTCATGGGTCGGATCGAAACGGGTCTAAATGCCTGGAATGGCGTGTTTTCGGAGATGGAAGGTCTGGCCCGTTCCGGACATGCGGACCAGGCCGCCGCAGTAGGAGCGCAACGTGCCCTCCCCATCCATGAAGATCTCGCAACGATGGCCGTACGCCTCACGGAAATACAGTCCCAGACGCTTGCCGGCAATCGCTCGAACGCGGCGGAACTCTCCACCATTAGCCGGTGGATCACCAGCGTGCTGATACTGTTGTGTGTGCTCAGTGGAGTAGGCGCGCTCACCGTCGTGCAGCGGATGAACAAGACATTCCAGTCACTGGCCTCGGAACTGGGAGAGGGAGCGGCTCAGTTAGCTTCGGCCGCCGCCCAGGTGTCGGCGTCCAGCCAGACGCTGGCGCAAGGCGCCTCCGAGCAGGCGGCGTCCCTGGAGGAAACCTCGGCCTCCAGCGAGGAGATCAGTTCGATGACGATGAAGAACTCCGAGAACTCGTCCCTGGCGGCCCAGAACATGGTGGAAGCCGCGCGGCGGATCGACGGCGCCAATAGAAGCCTGGACATGATGATCACCTCCATGAACGAGATCAACGCTTCGAGCGACAAGATTTCGCGGATCATCAAGGTTATCGACGAGATTGCGTTCCAGACCAACATTCTGGCGCTGAACGCGGCAGTGGAAGCGGCTCGGGCGGGTGATGCCGGTGCGGGATTCGCGGTGGTGGCGGACGAAGTCCGCAATCTGGCCCAGCGCTGCGCACAGGCGGCGCGAGACACGGCGACGCTGATCGCGGAGTCGATCGAGAAGTCCACCGAGGGCAAGAATCGACTCGCCCAGGTGGCTGGTGACGTCCGCGCCATTACGAAAGCCGCCGCGGAGGCCAAGACGCTAGTGGACGAGGTGAATCAGGCCAGCCGCGAACAGTCTCAAGGCATCAACGAAGTCACCCGGGCCATCGCTCAGATGCAACAGGTGACGCAGGATTCCGCCGCCACCGCCGAAGAGAGCGCGTCGGCCGGTGAGCAACTCAGCGCGCAGTCGGCCAGGTTGCGCCAAATGGTGGAGAACCTGACTGAACTGGTGGGCGCGAAGGTGTGATCAGCGGGGCTCGGTGATGGTCACAACGCGGTTAGCATCGACATTGGCCTGCTCCTGCTTACGGCCGGACGGCCACTCGATCTCGAGTTTGTCGATGCGTTTGGCCTCACCGAGTCCGAAGTGCATCCGTAGATCGTTCTGCGAAATGTAGCCGCCTCCGCTGCGCACTTCGGAGTATTGCGTTGTGCCGCCCGCTGTGACGCGAACTTTCGCTCCTATGGCGCTGCGGTTCGACACGCTCCCGACCAACTGGATGAGTATCCAGTTACCAGCCGGACGCGACGCCTGCTTCCACAAAGAGGGACGCTCTCCCTGGTTGTTGATCAGGACTTCCAGCACGCCGTCGTTGTCGATATCGCCAACGGCCACGCCGCGCGAGGAATGCTGGGCGAGAATCGCCGGCCCGGCCTTTTCGGAAACGTCCTCGAACTTCCCGTTCCGGAGGTTGTGATAGAGGATGCGGCGGTCCTTGAAGTGAATGTCGAGCTTCTTGCGCTCCACCTCGGGAAAGACATGGCCGTTTACCAGCAGAAGATCCTGCCAGCCGTCGTTGTCGAAGTCCAGGAACGTGCAACCCCAGCCCACGAAGCGGGTGTTATGGGCCATGCCGAGTCCCAGTGTGGCATCCTGAAACTCCCCTTTTCCGCGATTGAGATAGAACGTCTCGCGTTCGTCTGAGAAGTTGGTGCGGAAGATGCTCAACGCGCCCGAATGGTTGAAGTCGGCGGCGGTCGCACCCATGCCGGACATGGCCTTCCCGTCATCGTTCAGGGCTACTCCCCGGAACAACGCCTCCTCGGAGAACGTGCCGTCGTGTTGATTCATGAACAATAGGGACGGGGTCTGATCGCAGGACACGAATATGTCCGGCCAGCCGTCGCCGTCAAAGTCGCCGGCCAGTGCGCCCAGGCAGTAATTCTGGTTGGGCTCGCCGATACCACTCTTCTCCGATACGTCGGTGAAGGTCCCGTTGGCGTTGGCGTGGTAGAGGAGATTGCGGTCGAAGGGAAGCCCGCGCGGACCGCAGTTCACCGGCATCTGCAGATACCAGCAATAGGGGTTCGCCCCCGGTTTCGGAGTCTCCTCGAAACTGAATTTCAGGTAGTTCGAGACGAACAGGTCCAACCGTCCGTCCCGATCGTAGTCGAGGAACGCGCACCCGATGTTATAGCGGGTCCGGTCCTGCGTCAGCCCGGCTTCCTTGGTCACATCACGGAACCGTTTGCCGCCCTCGTTGCGGTAGAGCACGTTCTGGCCCCAGTAGGTGATGAAGAGATCGGTGAACCCATCGTTGTCGTAATCTCCGGCGCAGGCTCCCTGGCCCCAACCGGTGCGGGTCACCCCCATGGCTTCCGAGACGTCCCGGAACTTGCCCCCGCCTTCGTTTCGATAGAGACGGCTGGGAGCCCCATCGCCACTGATTACGAAAAGATCGAGTAATCCGTCATTGTCGTAGTCGATGAACGCGACGCCGCTGCCGGTGGTCTCGATGATGAATTCCTTGGTGACCATGCCGCCGTTCGGGAACACGCCGGTGAGGCCCGATGCCTCGGCGACGTCTCGAAAATCGGCAACGCCGGAACCCGCTGCCGCGGCCATCCCCAGAAGCAGCAGGTGGACCAACGGCCTCATTTCTCGGGCTGCTTCTCCCCGAGTTTTTTCAGAAACTCGGTGAACTCGCCTTCCGGCGCCCGCTGCAGTTTGTCGAGTTCCGCCTTCTCGCGCTTGGCCTCGGTCATCTTTCCCGCGTTGCGGTACGCCATCATCAGGTTGTAGTGCGCCGATTCGCTGCGCGGCATCAGCCGCACTGCCTTGGTGAGGAGCGCGATGGCGTCATCATTCCGCTTCTCGTCCACGCGCAGCTTGCCCATCGCAATCAACGCCTCTGGGAAATCCGGGTTCAGTTCCAGCGCGCGCTCCAGACGGGCGGCGGCATCCTTCGCCTGGTCCTTCGCAAGCAGCACCTGCGCCACCTGGTAATGGGCCACCGCATCCTGGGGGTTGCGGGCGAGTTCCAGTTCGAACTCCTTCAGCGCCGCATCCAACGTCTCCGGAGCGTGCGAACTCATCAGCAGCGCTCGCCCCAATCGGAAATGCAGGTTCAGCGCGTCCGGGTTTTTATCGAGCGCCTTCCGGTATTCGGCGGCCGCCGCGGCGAATTGTCCCTGCGTCTCCAGAATCTCGCCCGAGATCTGGTTGACTCGGAAAGACGCCGCGTTGGTCTTGTACAGCTGATAGATCACGTCATTCCAGGCCCGCATGTAGAGGCGGGCCGAGAGGTACAACACGTCGGCGTCCGTGGGGTAGTGGACTTTCAATTTAGAGACGTCAGCCGAGGCGTCGTCCCAACGGTTGGCAGCGATGTGGCACTGGGTCAGCGCCAGCCCGGCCAGTCGCTGCGTGTCGCTCTTGGCCGCCGCAAACGCAGTAGTCAGATCGGCCTCGGCTTTGGCACAGCGGTTCGTGGCCGCCAGCGTCAGAGCCAGGAACGTCCTGGCGCGCGGATCCGACGAGGAGCGGAGAAGCGCTTCCGCCGCGGGGTAGTCGCCTTTGTGAAACGCCTCGAGTCCCTTGATGAAGGCGTCGGTCTGGGCTGAAGCCCATGACGCGAATAATAATAGGATCGCCAGAGTTCGGGTCATGTCAGTGCCCCGCGTCGTCTAACATCAGGTCCAGCTTTCCGAAGCGGTGACGATCGGCGCCCGCGAAGTAGCGGAAGCTCAACATGGGCGGCGATCCGGGAGCGATGCGCGTCCGCGGATCGGCCACCCGCTCGCGCGTATCGCTCACGTCGAGCACGCGTCCCGACCGGGCGATCTCGGCGATCAGACGGTCTGCCGGGTTGTCCGGCGAGGCCAGTTGCATCAGCAGTAGCAGAGTGAAGCCGGGCATAGCTATTTTGGTTTCTCCTCCAGGTTCAGTTTCTCGTGAATTTCGCGCTCGCGCGCGGCATCCTCTTTGCGGCCCAACCGGTCATACACCCGCGCCAGCCGGAAGTGGACCGCCGAATCCTTCGCATTCAGCTGGATGCTCCGCTCCAGATGCGTTGCGGCGTCCTGGTAGTCCTTCCTGCGGTCGAGCAGAACGCCCATCTGGTAATGCGCTTCGGCGTCCTTGTCCTCGAGCGCCAGCGACTTCTGTACCAGTTCGAGCGCGGTAGCGGCTTCGGGTGGAAATCCCGTTGCCGGCAACTGGGCGATGATCCCCTTCGCATGAAGCAGGTACCCGAGCGGGCTCTTCGGATTGCGTGCTTCGAACTGCGCGAACCGCGCGGTGATCTCCGGCAGGCGATCCGTCAAGTGGTCCATCATGCGGCCCAGGAATACGTAGGGCTGGGGGACGTCGGGCGCGAGATCGATGGTGCGGATGAATTGCGCGATCGCTTCGGGGAACTGGCGTTGTCCGTAGTAGGCCACGCCGAGAGCCAGCTCAATCTGCGGGCTCTTGTCGAAGATCTTCCTGGAGTCCTGGAGGACCTTCACCGCGGACGGAAAATCCTGCGCGACGAGGTAGGCCTGCGCCAGGCGGAAGTGCGAATCTTCGTCGTAGGGCTTCAGCTTGAGCGCTTCGTTCAACTCGGCCTGCGCCTTCGAATAGTCCTTCCGGACCAGCCAGGCGTTGCCGATGATCGTGTGGGTCTCGGCCGTATTGTCGTGTGCCAGGGCGCGCGTGCCGGCGGCGATGGCCTGGTCCGGCAGTCCCGCACTGAGACAGAACTGCGCCAGCCGCATCCAGGCCGTCGTGTCCTGGGAAGCCTTCTCGGCGTAAAGCTCACCCATTTTGGCCGCTTTCGGAAGGTCGGGGACCAGGGTGGCGTAGAAGTTCGCGAGCCCTTGCAGGATGCGCGGATCCTCGCCGCCCAGCAATTCGGATTTTTGTGCGGCGGCCAGCGCGCTCTTCTCGTTCTTCTGCTTCGCGTAGGTCTGGGCCAGCAGCAGCCAGGCGCGGGGATCCTTCGGAGCCAGCCGCGTCGCCTGCTCGAAACTGGTTTGCGCTTTGGTGAGATTGTTCTGGCCGAGCGCCGTCATGCCCTCCCGCATCCGAGCCTCGAACTGGGGAGGCGCACTTGCAGCGGCAGCGACAAGAAAGAGAATCGGAGCAAGCATGTGGCGGACTAAGTCTTATTCTCCCACGTCCGCCAAGCTTACTTTCTTGGAACTTTCGGATCGCTCTGGCCTACTGCCCTGTATCGCGCGCAGTTGCTCACTGATCGGTGAGGCGATTCGCTCCGCATGCGACATGGGTACACCATCAACATACACGGACCCGACGGCCACGATTCGGCAATTCGGCTTGATGGAACAGACGACCGCGCCTGGCCAGGGATTCCCAAGGTCGCCACAGAAGTCGGATAAACCAGGCAACACACGACGTCCTTAGAACTGACGAGGTTCGCGTACGCGAGCACTTGCAATAAGTCGGCCCGATGCTGTTCCCGAAGTTCGTCTGTCTTCCCGCGCTATCCTCCATTCTGCTCCTCCGATCTCCTGTACTTCGCGTCGCGTCGACGCTATCTCCAACTCCAAAATGAGATCGGGCACCAGCGAACGTTGCGACCCAACGTAAGGAGGTTCCCAGGCGAGCGGAGAAATAGTCTCTCTTCGTCTGCCGGCCCTGAGAAAACCGCCGGTCTTTCGGGCGACACATCGAACGACGGTCTCCACCCATGCCTCGAAAAACGATTCCATCGGCATCGACCAGGGAATGCCTTCGAGATCACTGAGACCGGCCAAACCCCGATCCTCCACCGTCCAGTCGATAGCCTGAAGACCTTCAACAAACACGTCGGTCCGCAGCGGACGCCGCAACCATGTTTGTAAATCGCCGGTCGCCGGCCTGCGAGCGGAGATGCCCCGAACCCGTGAGAGTAGCGCCTCGGCAAAGGCGATCAATCGATGGACAGCTCCCTGCTCACACTGGGTCTCGAGTGACCGGAGTTGCTTCTCGACCGCGAAACGGATGGCGCCTTTGAGGTCGCGGTCGTCCCGGAGGTCGGGAAAAACACAAGGCACTGAAAGAAAATCGCCTCGCGGCATCTGCCGGGTCGCGTACTTCGTCCACTCGATTCTGCCCTTCGGGGCAGATCGTATGTCCGCCGTGATCTCAAAGCGTCGATCGAGCCGGTCCAGGAGGCCCTTGAACCTCACTAGGACCATGCAGGACAGTACCCATAGCGGCACCCGTCTCTCTGATCGCCTCAGGAGCGGTAGTTTCAGCGGTGAGGGACTGATCAGCCATCCCATTTCGGCCAGCATGGGGCCGATGCCTTTCCAAGGAAATCTCGGTTGCACCACCAGACCAAGGTCATATCGAGCGGTCAGCGGGGACCGCAGCGGTACAGCACCCGCCATGCCGTGAGACTCGATGTTGCAGCAGAACGTCTGTGCCGTCGTAATCGCGATACACATCGACCTGCATCAGCTGAAGAATCGATGTGTTCTGCCTGATGAACTGTTCGGCAAGCGAGCGGCTTGAACCGCCGAATCTGCCGAATTCCTGATACCGAAGAACTCCACGGCCGATCTCGTTACCCGGCTGTAGTCCTGGAGTTCGAGACAGATTTCCTGTACTTGCCGCACGGGGCTCAGGGGCAGGCCCGGTCCGGCCTTTGGGCGGAGTGCCCGCAGCGCGTGCTCTGCCTACTACAGGCTTTCGAGCCACTGCAAGTAACCCCGGATGGACTCGGCGAATCCACTCACATACCCCTGCGCCAAGTACTCGGACAGCAGTGGCGCGAGGCTCGTTCGCAGGTTCGCTCGCGCCTGCTTGTCATCCGTGCCAAGGAAATACGAATGCCCAGGAACCAAAGACAATGCCTCATCGGGCGCGTGCTCGATAAAGACCGACACCAGTTCCTTAAACGCACGCAGGGTGAGTGGACAGCCGTGTTCTTCGACGACCTCCAAATTCGGCCACAACGACAAAAATGCAAACCGGCGGCGCACCGCTACATCCACGATGGCGATACTCCGATCAGCACTGTTCATAGTCCCCAGGACGTGGAGATTGTCGGGCAGACAGAGGCGCTGGTGGAATGGTTCACCAAAATCGTAAGGGAGATCAATTTCGCGCCTCGATTCCGGAGTTGCTTCGAAGAGGTAGATGGCCTCGCCCAGGATCTTAGCGAGATCGGCTCGATTGATCTCATCAATATGGAGGAGGTAAGGCTCGCTTGAACCCTTTGCCTGAGCGGCGGCTTCGAGAAGGAATCCTGCCTTCGGAGCAAAACGAAACCCGAGCCCGCCATTTCTCCATCTCGTGAGCATCGGGGCCAGTCCGCCGACCAAATTCTCGTTGGTGTGCTTTCGGTGGAATGCCGGACCGCCCGAATCCGCGGTAGTCGTTGGCGAGGATTTGCGCGCCATTCGTGTCTTCCCCTCCCAGGTGGCCCTTGAATGACAACGAAGCGGCGGTTTTTAACACTTCCAGAACCTGATCTGTCTCGGTCTTTGGCATGAGGTGCGAAAACCAGGCAGTTCGACGTTGTTGGAGTCCTCTTTGAAGTCTGTCAGCGGAGAGTGGCCGCGCTCCTCGAACATGAGGTCCAGCACGGCCGTGACAGCCGCCACCGTGCCGGCACGATCCTGAGTGGGTTTGTATACAGCGTAGAGGACGCGGCCGTAGCGCTTGAACACTCGCTCGTATGACGACCATGCCCGTTGTATCGATTCGGGCACGTCAATGTCTATGCGCGTGGGATCCTGCTTTACCCATGCCACCTGATCGCCGCCGCCGAACTGATGGTTCAACCAGTTGGAAATAGCCTGCATTTTCGTGCATGACCCGGGCGCCCTAAAATCGCCTCGTCGGGTGCGAGTCCTGCGTCCCGATCACCATCGCAACCAGGCAAGCCTCGCCTTCGACTGGGAAAATCACAAAGCTCATGCCACCGTAGGCGCCCGCGTCCGCGTTGGATGGGTGGATATAGGCCGCGTAGGGAACTTCCGAATCGCTTCCTCGCATGTCAGGGGCGCGGAGCGAAACCGCCTTCTCGGCTCTTTTGGCGTACCGGCGACCGAACAGCCCGGCGAGAGCCTTCTCGTTCAGTTCCTTCCAGGAGTCGACACTTCCGGAGTGAATGATCTCGACAAGAGGATCAAATATGGATGACACGTTGGTTGTTTGCACGTCAGCCTGAACGGACCTACAGGTAGCTTATACCCGGGCCGGCTACCTGGCCTTGCACTCCGACCTCCGCCTCGATATATTCAGACCGTCATATCTGAATGTGGGGGTGGCTGATGCCTTGCTGCAATCATGGATTCACGCGACGCCAGATGCTGTCCGGCATGTCCGCGGTTCCCTTTATCTCTTCGGCCTCGTCCGTCGCCGCGCCCGTGCCCGGCGAACGGAAGACACTGCGGGTCCAACCCGTCCTGGTCTATCAGTTGTTCAAACGCCGCCCGCAAACCAGTTGGCGCCCGTGGGGCGGATTGTTCGGAGAGGCGGAGGTCGCCGAAGAGAAGGTCCGCATCCAGGGCGAGTTGGCCAGTATCGCGAAATCGGCGGCGTATCCGGTCGAGTTCCTGCCGCTCAGGGAAGCCACTACCGCCGAACAGGGCCAGGACATCGCCGCCGGTGATTACGATGCCCTCCTGCTGTACCCGGCCTCGGGATCCGCCAAAATACTGGAAAGCGTATCGCGGCCCGACCGCTGGACTCTCGTGTTCGTGCGGCACCGCTCCGGCCCTCTGTACGAATGGTACGAGATCGTTCATCCGCGGTTCCTGCGCAAGACCATCGACGAATGGGGTCAGCCTGGCGTGGATGCGGCCGATGTCGTGGTGGACGACCTGGGCGATGTGGCCTGGAGACTGCGCGCCCTCGGCGGTTTAAAGAACACGCTGGGACGCAGGATTCTGTGTCTCGGTGGCCCGGGTGGCTGGGGCGTGGGCGGACGCCAGGCGCCAAGGTTCTCCCGCGAGATCTTCAAAATGGATCTCATCGACGTCGGCTATGACGAACTCGCCCGCCGGCTGAAGGAAGCCCGCGCCAATGACGGACTCGTCAAATTATCCCGCCAGCAGGCCGCATCGTACTTGGCCGGTCAGGGCGTGAAGCTTGAAACCGACCGTACCTATGTTGAGAACGCCTTCGTCCTGACCTCCGTACTGCGCGACATGATGGCCGGCGTTGGAGCCACCACCTTCACCATCCATAACTGCATGTCCACGGTCATGCCCATTGGTGAAACCACGGCCTGCCTGCCGCTCAGTCTCCTGAACGATCAAGGTTACCTCGCCTTCTGCGAGTCCGATTTCGTGGTCATCCCTTCGGGCGTTCTGCTGCACTCCATCGCCGGTGTGCCGGTGTTCCTGAACGATCCCACGACGCCCCACCATGGTCTGGTCACACTCGCGCATTGCACCGCGCCGCGCAAGATGGACGGCAAGAACCAGGAACCCGTCCGCGTGGTCACACATTTCGAATCCGACTACGGCGCGGCGCCCAAGGTGGAGATGCGGATCGGGCAAAAGCTCACCAACATTGTTCCGGACTTCAACTTCAAACGCTGGGTGGGTTTCGAAGGCGAGGTGGCGGGTAACCCGTTCCTGCCGATCTGCAGGTCGCAGATCGACGTCGGCATCAAGGGAAGTGACCGGACCCTGGCGGAAGAGATGCGGGGATTCCACTGGATGACCTGTTACGGGGATCACTTGAAGGAGACCGCGTACGCGCTGAAGAAAGTCGGGATCGACTGGCTTAACATCAGCGAGCCGCGACAGTCCTGAGCTGAGTTAGCCAACCTCGCCCCGAGTGCGGTAACAATTGTTTGTGATCGCGCGATGCATGCCGTTCCGGATGCTCGTTTTGATGGCCGCTCTGTACGGCGCCGCCCTCCCGCAGGATGGTTCGCTCGACCCTGCTTTCTCCAAGGTGCCATTTGACGAATGGCTGACGGGCTCGGGCGCGGGCCGCTTCCGCTGGTCCGTCCATGCCTCGCACGCCGAGCTCTCCATCCACCAGCGTCTGGTCATTGAACTGGAGATGAAGGTGGACGGTGCCGATCTGGAAGAGCGCCGGGGGAAGGGTGAACTGGTCACCTTTATCCAACTCACCGACGCAGATGGCCGCCGGTATCAGAGCCATGGCGTGATCGATCTGACGAAGGTCGAAGCGGGCGTCAAATCGAATTACATCACCTACACCCAGTACGCCTTCATTTTGCCCGGAGAGTACCGCCTTGCCGTGGCCATCTACGACACGGCCACCGGCGAACACTCCGCCCGCCAGGACCGCGTACGGGTTGCACCCCTCCGCACCGATCCGCTGCCAAACGCATGGCATGGACTCCCGCCCGTCGAGTACATCCCGGCCTCGCAACAACCCGAAAGCTGGTATCTCCCCACCATTACCGGACGCCTGTACCTTCCGGTCACCCCGAAGCATCCCACGCGGATCGAAGTCATCGCGAATCTCAGCCCTTCGGAGCATCCGCAGCGCGGAAGGCGCACGTCCACCTGGAATCCAGGCATTTTAATACCGGCGTTCAAAGCGCTGTCCGAGATTCATGTGCAACCGGGTCAATTGAATGTCGAGCTGGTCGATATCCTGCGCCGGCGAGTGGTGTTCCTCCAATCCGGCTTAGGCGAGTTGAATTGGCCGGAGATGAAGGAGGGGCTTGCGGAATCCAGCACCGGCACCATCGATCTGAAGGCGCTCGAGGATCGCCACCACGATCTCGCGTTTTTTGTTTCGGAGCTCAATAAACGGATTGCCGGCGAATCCGGCGCCCCACGGGCCATCATCGTCCTCAGCAACATCATGGAGTTCGAATCCAGCCAGAACCTGGAAACGGCGCACCTCAACCCATCGCCGGGTATGCCGCCTGTTCTACATCCGCATCCGTTCGCCCCTGCCGCGGTCATTCGGCCAGGAAATGCCGGGGCGTGGACGCCGGATGGGTCCGGGCGGCCAGTCCCTTTCATGTTAGAGAATCCGATCGACCAGCTCGAACCGGTATTGAAGCCGCTGAGCCCGCGGGAATTCGACGTCGTGTATCCGGATCAACTCCGCAAGGCGTTGGCCGCGATCCTGGCGGATATCGCGACCATGTGATCGTCAATTGACTCGCGACTCTCCGCCGGCCGCCCGAGTTCCGCGTTCGCGGAATCACGGGCATCCGGGCCTGGGGAATTGCGGCTCCAATGGCGCTGCTGGAGGCCGTACCGACGGGAATCCATGCCTCGGACACATAATAATCAGGCGTCTGGATGTCCAGCGAGGCATTGCCGGAGGTTGTTGTCGCCGGGATCTGAACATTGATCTGGTACAGGGCCACCAAACCGGGCGCAAGTCCTATGAAACTGGTGGTCGCGTTCTGACCAGCGATGTATACGTTGATCGGGCTGGCTATGGCGTTACTCAGTTCACTGGTTGGAGCGGGTGCTCCGTCCGCGACCGCCGGGCTTACGTCTCCCAGTCCGCTCAAGTAGACCGATACAACCTCGCCCGCCTGTGCTGGATTCGATGGCGTCACCGGCGAGTAGTCTGAGTGCAGCGCGGCGGCATATCCAATGCCACCGGACGGATTCGTAAACACGCCCGGAGAGGTCAGGTCGACGAACGAGGTCACCGTGTTCGAGTTCACCCCATTGTTGATCACCTGAATCGAGGCCACCAGTTCCGTCGTCCCGTAAGGCACCACCGCGGAAACCTGATTCGGATCGACGTAATAGACGGGGGCTGGCCGGTTGTTGACCATCACCTGAACCCCGGCCAGTTGCATCGGAAACGTCCCGTCAGACGCGGTCGACGGCGCCAGGTTCGACCCGTAGATCGTGATCAATTCACCCGGCGCGACGCCCGACGTGAACATAGCCGAACTGCCCGCGTTCACTACTCCCGTGGGATCGATAAACACCCCGGAGGGCGTGAACGTGGGAGCCTGAATCGCTGCGCTGACACCGATCGCTCCAGCATTTCCGATGCCGATCCGTATGGCTCCCCCCGCTCCAAAAACGTACTGCGCCATGGAATCGGAGTACGTTCCGCCGGATCCCAGGGTGTAGGTATCGGCGTACATGTACTCGGTTGGAGCAGCGTTGGTGCCGGCGTTGAGGTCGATGGCCGGCAGCAGCCGCTGATGGGCCAGAAGGGTCCCGCCGGCGGCCTTGAATGAACCATAGTAGGTGCTCAGATTTCCCACCCCGTATGACCCGAGCAGCGATTCGTCCTGGTAAACCCCGCCCTGATAGTACGTCCCGCTAAAGCTCGGCGCGGCTCCGCCCGATCGCACTCCAACCACGATGTCCCAGCTGTCCGGCGAACCGCCAAAGACGAAATTGCCGTCAGGCGAGAAGTACAGCCACTCCTGACCCGTGATCAGGTTGGTGGACGATGTAGGGAAGTTGACCACTGCCGCACCGTTGCTGAAGTAATAGCGGACGCCGGAGATGTTCTGCGTGATCGGCGAACTGCCCGCGACATAACCAGTGACTCGCACCGTCCCGATATTCCCTGCCCCGTCTGCCGCAAATTGCAGCTGGCAATCGCTGCTGTACGTCGGGGAACCGCTCGAGTAATCCGCTTGCATCAGCGTGTAACTTCCGCTGAAGAAGCCGTTTGCCGGAGCCGGGGAAGCGAGTTGCGCGGCGATGAACAGGTCGTTGTAGCCGTTGGTGTTCTCCGTGCTGCTCGCGATGAAGATTCCCTTCGAAACCAGGCCGTAGATCGAGTCTGTTGTAGAAAGCGGGTTCATGAGATACCCGTACCCGCTGGCCGAGATCGAGTAGGTGCCAGTACTGTTCGGAAAAGACAGCTGATTTCCCTGGTTACTGTCGGTCACCTTCGCGTTGGTGATGGTGTAATTGCCGTTGCCGTCAAAACTGATGTTGCCGTACAGCGAAGTGGCTTGGCTGAGGTTGCCGTAGAGGTCCCCAACGGACCAGATCACGTGGCGGAAATAGTAGGTCCCCTGAAGCAGGCTGTTCCCGGAGGTATCCCATGTCTGTGCGGCCGCCGGAACCACGGAAGCGGCGCACAGTATGATAGCGGCAAAGAATTTGCTGGTACTCACGCTTGTACTGACGGGCGAGGCACGCCCTGGGGTAACAACTATTTAACGTATACGCCGATTAGATTCGAGACCGGCGGGATCGAGGACGAATAGGAGAGCGTCAGATTCAGACCCAACGCTACCCGCTTCACGCCGTTTCCCGCATCGATACCGTACACTTGATCCGGCACCACCATGCGGATCTGCAGCATTGAAGACACGTAGCCGGGCATGAAATACACGCTCTCGGGCGGGACTGTCTGGCCCGGCGATCCCCTCTTCCACGACCCATACACAGTAGTTACCGGAGCCACCGCCGGCGACGTCGCGATCGACGCCGGATTGACGCCCGGGATCGCGCCCATGCCCGTCACATACACCGTAATGGTCGAGCCCGCGGCGGCGGGATGGTCCAGGTCATTTGCGGTTCCGTCGGCGTTGAACACGAGGCCGTCCGGGAAGTCGCTGTACGGATCAAGGTCGGGATAGTCGCGACGGAGCAGGCCCGGTCGTATCGCGGCCACCGGCATCCAGACGGGGTTCGATGCCACGCCGTTCGCAATCAACTGCATGGTCGTGAAGCCGGGGATCCGGTTGTCACGGCCGGGCGCGGGCAGTTCGGAGGGAGCGACCGCCGTCACTTGTCCGGAGAAGGTTCGAAGAATTGCCGCCGGGACGCCGTCGAAGCGCACCTGGATTCCACCGAGTTCGAGCGGGAGAGGGCGTCCCGGCTTCAGCCCGGGATCGATTGCGGGCGCTTGAAAACCGGTGCCTGTGAGCGTGTACAACCCGCCGGGCACCACCGCGCTCGGATCGCCGCTGAAAGCGTTGGCGACTCCATAGAGCGAGACTGCGGTCGGCTTGGAGATTGGGAGGCGCAACACCCCGGCAAGATTGCCGGGCCGGCTCGGAGAGACTCCGGCAATCAGCGATCCATCCGGCGCCAGAGCGATGCCGGGCACACCGCAAGCGTCCAAGTAGGTCGCTAATTCCGTGGACCCTCCTGCACTCAGCTTCAGCAAGGCGCTAGAGTTACCGCCGCAGGTCGGACCACCCAGAATGGGATTGCGCAGCGGGAACCCGGCCCCGGCCGCAAATCCCAGAACCAGCGAACCCGCGCCGTCCACCGCCATCCGGATCGGAGTGTCGGATGCGGGTATCGCTGCCATCGGTGCCGGCATGAAATCTATGCCTCCGACCTTGACGATCCAGCCGGACTGCGCCACCAACACATCGCCTTTGCCGTCGAAGGCCAGAGCGGTGGGTCCGAGGCCGGAACTGAGCCCTGGCAGATAGGTGGACGATACCACCCGCGAACCTGAGCGGTCCAGCTTCATCACAAAACCCGGGAGACTTCCCTGGACCGGGGCCGGCAGCCCCGGCACGGGTCCTGTACCGGCTAGAAAAACCTGCTCCTCGGCACCCACCAGCACCGCGCCCGGAAACGTGTAGCTCTCGCCGAGAAAAGTCGAGTAAACCAAGTTCGCGTTCGGCGACAGCTTTAGTACGAATCCCGTATAGGAATACGAATCCAGCTTCGTCACCAAGGCGCCAGGAGTAATGGGGAACTTCTGCGAATTCGTATGGCCCGCCACATACGCGTTCCCACCAGCGTCCACGGCAATCCCGGAAGCGGTGTTGCTCGATTCGCCACCGGCCAGAGCCGAGTAATCGATTCTGCCCTCCGGCGAAAACTTCGTCACGAATACAGCGCTTTGCCCTGACATGCCGATGCGAGGCACGGTCAGCGGAAAATCGGGGGATGCCGTGTTGCCTGTTACGTAGGCATTGCCGCGCGAATCCAAGGCCAGCGCGATGGGCGCATCCTGATCCGAGCCGCCCAGAAAGGTCGCCCACACCTCGGTCCCATCCGGAGCGAGTTTCGCGACGAAGGCATCCGTAGTCGTCTGCCGGGTGACGTAGGCCGCGCAGCCCGGGCCTGCCACTACGCTGGTCACCTTCGTAAGCTTCGCGGGGCCCCAGGTATTCCCATAATCCGGGCTGAACGCGATCCCAAAGGTGCCGATGCCGCTGGTGACGGCGAACATGCTCCCGGCCGGCGCACAACTGTGCGCTAGAATGGCGAACGCGGATTGAGCGTCGAGCGGGGGCAGCGCGCCGGAGGCATGGGTCCAAGTCACGGCCGAGTCCGAGCTCTTGTATAGACCGTCGGGCGTGCTCGCTACAAGCGTGTCTGGTTGATCGGGATCGACAACCAGTGTTTGGATCATGGAGAAGATCGTAGGTGGGGTGTTCTTCGCCGTCCAGCTTGCACCATAGTCCTTAGAGAGCGCGAGACTGCCCATCACTCCCATGGAGCCCGCAGCGTAGATCCACCCTGGGCGGGAGGGCACGAATGCCGCGACGGTCGGAGTTGCTCTCAAGCCCGGATCAAGAGTCTGAAACGTCACGCCCCAGTCCCTCGACATTGTCAGGCCCATGTAGCCGAATGCCAGCAGAGTGCCTGAGCCGTTCGGATCCGCCCGCAACGATCCCGGGCAGTAGTCGCCGTAGATGCACGGTGAACCGCCGGCCGTCCAGGTGACGCCGCCGTCCAAGCTGCGAATAAGCCCTCTGGAAATCAGCGCCGCGAGACGCAGGCGATTGCCGGGATCGACAACCAGAGAATTCGCAGCTGCTCCGTTGAGCAACTGCCAGGTTCGGCCGCCGTCCGCGCTCCTGTAGGTACCGGCTTGGCCTGCGGTGAACAGCACCTGTGGCGCGGTCGGGTCCGGAATTACCGCTGCCGCTCCGCCCGGAGGGCCGCCCACCCGTATCCACGTCGCGCCGAGATCCGTCGAACGCAGAATCGAAGACTCCCCGAACTCGGGTTGGACCGCGTTCTTCACCGGCAAGTCCGCTGAACTGGTGGTGCCCGCGACGTAGATATTCCCGCTCGGATCAGTCGCGACAGCCTGCATCGAAGTCTCGCCCGACCCGCCGAATGACGCGATGCTGAGGTGCTTCAATACACCGCCTGCGTCCGGGTGGGACGGGCGCCGGGGAGCGGTTTCCGCCGGTATGCCCGCCAAAAGGGCAAGCAGCGGAATCAGAGCGAATCGCATCGCAACCAACGTCGCATCCCGAGTACCATCGTCTATTTGGCTCGAGTCATTTTAAAACCTTGGCCGCTCTTCGGATCGTCCCGGTCGCGCAACCGGACCTCATCGTCCCCGGTTAGATAGACGCTGTACCTCTTGTTGGGCCCGTATTCGGTCCCGCCATGTTGCTTGTGATGCGGTACTTCGAAGGTCAGGCGAGTGCCCTCGATTTTGGGCGCCAGAATCGCCGCGCTGGCGTCCCCGCCTTCCACGACACGCCACTTTCCATCGTCGCCCTTCGTCTGAAAATAGAACGTGATGGATCCGCTCACTTTGCCCGCGTCTTCTCGAATCGTGAGTTTGACGCCGGGCAGATCGTTCACTTTGCCTTCCCAGGCTCCGGCGAACTTTGAAATGGCAGGAGGCCTTCTCCGGCCAGTCCCTTCCAGGATGCCCTTCGCCGCCACGTCCACCTTTTCCCGGTCGGCCGGAGCGGAGTTCACAATCATCCGCCCCAACAGCCTCAGCGCCGCGTTCGACACCGCCGGTTGCGGATCCCGCGCCATCACCGGCAGCACCTTCAACACGGCCTCACTCGGCAAGGCGGCGGCCGCCACGTCGGCGATGACGCTCAATCGCTCGGGCGACGTCAGCTGATCCCATCCATTCTTCATCAGCGATTCGAGCATCTCGGCCGACAGCTCCACGCGAAAGTAGCCCGATCCCGCACGGTTCGGCCAAATCCACGCCGGACACGACGAAAGCGGGACGCGGTCGCGTGCCAACACCGCGCATTGAGAGGTCCCGTCGTCTCCGTGGACGCACACCGGGAGGATCCAGCGTTTGGGTTCTGCCTGCTCGAACGTGCAGCCAACTGCGCGCACCGTCGGGAATCCTGCCTGATCCAGGAACGAGTGCAGGACCGCCGACACCTCAACCCCGGATTCCTTCCGGATCGCCGCCGCCAGGTCGTCCGTGGTGGCGTTTCCCAGCGCGTGCTTTGTGAGGTAGCGCCGGATCCCGCGCTCGAAACCTTCGGTGCCGATCCACTGTTCCAACATCCCCAGAATTGCAGCGCCCTTCTGGTACACGATCCCGCCGTAGACGCGTTCCATCTCCTTGCGCGAGTTCATCGGCAGACGTACGGGCCGGGACGCCGCGCCCGCATCCTCCCGCATGATCTGGGCCCGGCTGCCCACAGCAGCCAGCGATCGTTCGAACACCGGTAGTTCCAGGTCGCTCGTCTTGCCGCCCAGCCAGGTGGCAAATCCCTCGCTCAGCCAAACATCGTCCCACCACGCCTGAGTCACCAGGTTTCCGAACCACTGGTGCGCGAGTTCATGGGCCATGGTGCCGCGCATCTGGCGCTGACGCTCCGCCGTGTCGCGGGCCGGTTTCGACAGGATGATTCGGTCCCGGTACGTGATCAACCCCGGATTCTCCACCGCCCCGTACGGCATATCCAGCACCGCAACGTGGTCCAATTTGTCCCAGGGGTAGGGAATCCCAGTGTATTCCTCCAGGCGAGCGACGATTTCGGCGCTGGAACCGCGGGCCGCTTCCGCCTCCTGGGCCCGGCCGCGTGGCGCGAGAATCCTCACTGGAACCTTTCGCGCGCCGGCCACCCCGGCATCGACGACGTCGAAGGGGCCCACCACCAGCGCCACCACTTCCGACGGAATTGGGTTCGTTTCGGCGAATTCCACCCGCTTCATGCCGCCTGCTTCGGCGACTTCCGAAATGATGCGCGAGTTGGACGCGGCGGTATCCGACTGCGGAACGTGTAACGACACACGCCAGCGCGCCTTGTACCCCGGTTCATCGAAGCAAGGGAAGGCGCGGCGTGCTTCGATCGGAGTAAATGTCGTGTATACGTACCAATCCGGTCCAGATTGTCTGCGATAAATCCCATCGTTTATTTTCTCGTTGAGCGGACCGTGATAGGCGATTTCAAGACGTACGGGACCGGGTCCGATCTCGCCCGCGCGCACTTCCAGGAACTCGTCGAAAATGCTGAATTCGGCCTGTTTTGTCGCGCCGCCGGCTTCCACCGACACCGCCTCGATGGTAAGTCCTTTGCTGTTCAGCCAGATCGATTCCGTGCGCCGGGAGACGTCCGCCCAGACCCGGACCTTTCCCCGGAACTCGCTCTGGCGCGGTACGATAGTCAATTCCAGTTCATAGCGCGTCGGGTGTGCCGTGTTCGGGAGCCTGAAGGCAGGCGGCGCCGCTGCGGCGCAAGCCAGAATCGACGCAACGAACCCGAGTAGCTGACGCATAGGCCGGATTATCTCATTGTTGCCCGCGCCGCGGTTCAACGCCGGCTCCGCGCGATTCGTGTCCTCCCCCGCGCCCCGGGAGCGATCTCCTAATTTCCAAAAAACCTTGAACTTACGGCCATTTTCCACATTGAGTAGCCTTTGCGCCTGTGATACTATGAAGGTGCTTCCATGGACCATCCCGCTGAAGCAATTCCCCAACCCCAACGGAGTAAATAGCACCTCGGAATGAGTTATACCGTTTTTCTCGGAAATCTCCCTCTGTGGGTGACCGCCGACGATATCAAGTCGTGGCTCGCCGCAGACAACCTAGTGGCCGATAACGTAAAAGTGATCCGTAACCCTGAGACTCAGGAGTCCAAGGGCTTCGCGTTCATTGAAGCGCCGAATCAGGAAGAGATGAATTCGATCATCCGGCGTTTCGATCGCGCACCGCTCGAAGAACGTTTGCTTCGCGCGAATCCCGCCCAGCCTCCCAAGCCGAAGGGCGCTAAGCCCGTCACAGGCGCTCCCCCCACCAGACCACCGGCCGACCGTGTTGGCGAAACGCGTCGCCCACCCGCCGCTGGCAATAATCGGAGCAGAGTGCGACGGCCTCAGGGTCCGCAGAGCGCATTTGCGGAGGAACTCGCGAAAGCACTGTAATTCGCCATGGGCGGCCCTTTGGTTCTCCAGGGCCGTTTGTACCTCACCGGCCGTTTTGAAGCCGGTCACGCATGACATTTTCGGGCTCCAGTTTGAGCCCGCGCGATCCCTATACCGCTATTACCCCAGCCCAAATCGCACCGATCCTACCCGCAACCGACTCTAAATCATTGCACCGCATTTCTATTGGTACGCATCCAACGGTGGCTGGTGCTATACTGCGCACAAGTTGATTTCGCTCTCCGAGACGCGCTGCCCATTCGTGGGGAGGCCTGATGTCCGATCTTCTAATCCTTCGAATCATATTCGTCCTCATCCTGAGTTCCACCGCATTCTATCTTCGCCCTCTAAATTTGGAAGGCCCCTATGCCGCCGTCCTAGGGGCTGTTCTCGGCTGTACCATCGTGATCTTCGAACTGCGGCTGCGCCAGGTCAGTCTGAAACGATTGATTGGCGCCGCGTTCGGATCAGTACTCGGAATCCTGGGAGCCTACCTGGTCTCTCTCGTCCTCGGACAGGCCCTTCCGAATAGTTACAACACCGTCCCCTTCCTGGATGTACTGTTACTTGCGTTAATGGCCTACGTCGGATTGGTGCTGGGCGCCCAAAAGGGCGACATGCTGAATCTGGCGGCATTTGGCGGTCTCTTTGGCGGCGAAAACGCCGGCAAAGCGGCGTTCAAAATCCTGGATACCAGCGTTATTATCGACGGCCGGATCGCGGATATTTCCGATACAGGATTCCTGGATGGAACCCTGGTCATCCCGCAATTCGTTCTTCGCGAATTGCAGATGGTGGCCGATTCCGCCGATTCGATGAAACGCAATCGCGGCCGGCGCGGCCTCGACATCCTGCAGCGTATTCAAAAAATGACGCACCTCAACGTTCAGATCCTCGAAGACGACTTCCCCAATATCCGGGAAGTGGATATGAAGTTGATCGAACTGGCCAAGATGTACGACTGCAAGATCGTCACCAACGATTTCAATCTCAACAAGGTGGCCCAGTTGCACGGTGTCGAGGTGCTGAACATCAACGAACTCGCCAACGCCCTGAAGCCCGTCGTGCTGCCCGGCGAGACCATGCGCGTCTTCATTCTCAAGGAAGGCAAGGAGTACAACCAGGGCGTAGCTTATCTGGACGACGGCACCATGGTGGTGGTGGACAATGCCAAGCGCATGATCTCCAAAACCATCGATATCGGCGTCACTACCGTTCTCCAAACCACGGCGGGAAAGATGATCTTCGGACGCTTCGACGAGCGCGTCCACCACGTCTACGATGCGGCTCCGAAGGCCGCCCGCGAGCACCGCGAAAACGCTCCCGCCCCGAGCAGTCCGCAATAGAAATCGGCGGAGGGTTACAATATAGATCCACCATGAAAGTCTCCGTCATACTTCCGGCCGCGGGACTCGGCACCCGTATGAAGGCACAACCGGAGAAGACCGGGACGAGCCGGAAGCAGTTCATGTTGCTCGACGGCTCGCCGATCCTCTTACACACCATCCGCAAGTTCGACGCCTGCCCGTCCGTGTCCGAGATCGTTGTCGCGCTCCGTGGCGACGACGTTGAGTGGGTATCCGAACTGGTCCAGCAGGAGCACCTGACCAAGCCCGTCCGGCTGGTGGAAGGCGGAGACAGCCGCCAGGCATCCGTGCAGAACGCCCTGGCCACGCTGAGCGCCGACACCACCCTGGTGGCCGTGCACGACGCCGTGCGCCCGTTCATCGATGCCGAGCGGATCGAGCAGGTCATCCGCGTTGCAGCCGAGACCGGCGCCGCGATTCTGGGCATCGTGCCCGTGGATACCGTGAAGCGCGTTCACAAGGACAAAGTGCGCGCCACGCTTCCACGCGAGCACCTGGTTCTCACTCAAACCCCACAGGTCTTCCGGTTCGACCTGCTCAAGCAGGCATTTGAGGCGGCAGCCGACGATGGTTTCATTGGAACCGACGAAGCCAGCCTGGTGGAAAGGCTCGAGGCCGTCGAGGTCAGCGTGGTGCAGGGCAGCGATCGGAACATCAAGATCACCCGGTCCAGCGACATGGATCTGGCGCGTTTGTTCCTGGCCGAACAGTCTGCGGAGACCACGGCGCCTTGAGCGAGTACCGCACGGGGCTGGGCTGGGATGTTCACCGCATCGGGCCGGATCGGGCGCTGATCATCGGCGGCGTTACCATTCCGGCGGACTTCGGACTCGAAGGCCACTCGGACGCGGACGTGCTGCTGCATGCCGTCACCGATGCCCTGCTGGGCGCGGCCGCCCTGGGCGACATCGGCATGCATTTCCCCGATTCCGATCCAAAGTGGAAAGGTGTCGATTCGTCCCGTTTTCTCGAACATGCGCTCGAACTGACCCGGCGGAACGGTTACATGTTGGTCAACGTCGATACGACGGTGATCCTGGAGCGCCCCAAGTTGAAAGACTACCGCCTCCCGATTCGCCAGCGTCTGGCCGCCATTCTCGGGCTGGAACTCGACCGGGTGTCCGTGAAGTTCAAAACGGCGGAGAAGGTGGGGCCAGTGGGGGAGGGCCGCTCAGCCGAAGCCCAGGCGATTGTCACTCTGCGGTGCGATTCGTCACACGCGACTTTGTAACATCCCGGACAGTTATAATGGCCGTAGGGCGGTTGTGAGGGCCTTTCCATGAGTTCTTCGGAATCTGGGCTCCCGAACGAACTGATCGAGGTACTGGCGCGGAAGGTGGTGGGGCAGCCGCGTGCGCTGCATCTCATCGCGCCATACATTCAGATGTACAGGGCCGGTCTGGCGCCCCCGGGTCGCCCCATCGGCAATTTCCTGCTGTTGGGACCCACCGGAACCGGCAAGACCCGAACCGTGGAAGTGCTGGCCGAAGTGCTGCACGGAAACCATCAGAACTACGTCCGGATCGATTGCGGCGAGTTTCAAATGGAGCACGAGATCGCCAAGTTGATCGGCGCTCCTCCGGGATATCTGGGACATCGGGAAACAGCTCCCATGCTTTCCAACAAGCGGTTGGCTGAGGTGACCACTCCCGGTTGCGATATCTCATTGGTCCTGTTTGACGAGATCGAGAAGGCCGCGCCGTCGCTGACGCGGCTGCTGCTGGGTGTGCTGGATAAGGCTATCTTGAAGCTCGGCGACAATACCACGGTTAATTTCGAACAGAGCCTGATCTTCCTCACCAGCAACTTGGGCGCTGGGGACATGATGAAGGAGATGCGCCCGACGTTCGGTTTCGACGCGGGGACCCAGCCCGATCCGGAGGAGTTGTCCGGGCGGCTCGAAGCCATCGCCCTGGGTGCGGTACGCAAGAAGTTTTCGCCTGAATTCATCAACCGCATCGATGCCATTGTTACCTACCAGCCGCTGGCCCAGGAGTCGTTGACCAAGATCCTCGATCATCAACTGGACGATCTGCAGAACCACGTGAACACCCGCTTGGGTCAACACTGTTTCGCGATCGAAGTCACCCCGCAGGCCCGTGAGTTCCTGCTCAGTCACGGCACCAGCCGCGAATATGGCGCTCGCGAACTGAAACGGGTGGTGCACCGTTTTCTGATGCAGCCTCTGGCATCCCTGGTAGTGGAGCGCCACGTGCCCGACGGTAGCCGGGTGGTGGTGGCCGTGGAGGCCGGCGCTGACAAACTCGCGATGACGGTGGTGGCCGCCGCTCCGCCGCCCGTGCGCGCCAACGTCCGCCCGCAAATCCTCATTGTCGATGACAACGCGGATCTTCTACGGTTCTTGAAGATGATGCTCGAAGCGTCCGATTGGACGATCTTGGCGGCGGAGTCGGCCGACCAGGCTCGAAATGCGATCATCGGCCGGACCCCTGACCTGGCACTGGTGGATTATATGCTCCCCGATTTGAACGGCCTCGAATTGAGCAGCCGGTTACGTGCGGAGATGCCGAACTTACAGGTCATCATCATGACCGGTGGCCAGCTCTCGCCGGACGAGCAGGAACTGTGCCGGCGGTCCGGCTACCTGCTCATTCAAAAGCCGTTCATGATAGAGGATCTGACGGACCTGATCCGCAATCGCGTGAAAGCGACTCCAACGGCACGGGCCGCGGGTTGATGACGTGGGCGGCTCTGTAGAATCGATGATTGACCGAGCCGTGACCGTCAGGGAGCGGTCTTTCCGCCAGCGGCGATAAACTAAAGGTATGGCGTCCACTCCGCTCACCGCGGGCTTGGGAACGGCTCCGGGGAGCGTCGAACGCATGTTCGAGTTCTCGCTTCTGGGAATGGTAGCCAGCGGCTACCTGGCCGTCGCCGGGTCGGGCTACCTGGATCTGCCCACCGTCGCGCTTACCGCGGCCGCCCTGGTCCTTCGCTGTCTGCTGGTGCTGGGCCTGGTTCGCCTCGAACTTTCCGCCACGGTAGTGAATGTGGTCACCTTGGTGTACGTCGGCTTCTACCCGCTCGATTATGTGTTCATATCGCGCGAGTTTACGGCCGCCACTGTTCACCTGGTATTCTTCCTCGCCATCGTCAAGATTGTTACGGCCCGAACCACCCGTGACTATACCTATGTGAAGGTGATCGCGTTCCTCGAACTGCTCGCGGCCTCCGTTTTGTCCGCCAATCTGAACTTCTTCCTGTTCCTTGCCTTGTACCTTGTGTTTGCGGTGGCGACGTTCACCACATCCGAGGTGCGGCGGGCCTCGAGCGGTCCGGTCCGAGTCGTCCGCGCCGGGCTTCGTCGCATACCGCTTCGCCTTGGCCTGATGACCCTCTTTATCACGTGCGGAATCCTTTCCATGACCGCGGGACTCTTCTTCTTCCTCCCCCGCACCGCCCGTGCCGCCTTCCAGCACCTGGTATCGGAGCGCTATCACCTGCCCGGCTTCTCCAACGAAATCATGCTCGGCCAGTTAGGCGAGATCAAGCAGCAAACCACCCCGGTGATGCATGTCCGCTTCATCAAGCCCGAGCATCCGCTGAATCTCAAATGGAGGGGGATGGCGCTCAGCCGGTTCAACGGACGCAGTTGGTACAACCCGGTTCCGGTACAAGAAGAGCGGCTCGACGTGGAGCGCGGCGGCTTGGTGCGGCTCATCGACGCCCGGCCGTCCCGCAAGACGGAGCGGCTGGAGTACGAGGTCCACATCAAGGACATCGGGACGGACACGCTGTTCTTTGCCGGGATTCCCGAGTTCATCAACATCAACGCGCCCTTCATCAAGCGGCTGCCCGGCGGCGCATACCGGCTGCCGTTCGGTTCCGCCGGAGGGCTCTCCTACATCGGCTACAGCTACCTGACCGGGCCTTACACTACCGCCGAAATCCCCGCCGCGAGGCTTCCCGAACTGGTGCGCCGGGAGTATCTCGAACTGCCCGACCTGGATTCGCGAATCCCGGCGCTCGCGAACGAGTGGACCGCCGGAAGGCGGGATCCCGGCGTGCGCGCGGCCATCATCGAGCAGCACTTGCGTCACGATTATTCGTACTCCTTGTCTCTGCTGAAAACCGCAGTAAAGGATCCCCTGGCCTACTTCCTCTTCGATCGCAGGTCCGGCCACTGCGAGTATTTCGCCTCGGCTATGGCGGTGATGCTGAGGACGCTGGACATTCCGTCGCGGGTGGTCACGGGGTTCCAGAGCGGCATCTATAATCCGGTCAGCGGATGGCAGGTCATCCGCGCCTCGGACGCCCATAGCTGGGTGGAAGCGTATCTCCCGGGGAACGGTTGGACCACCTTCGATCCCACCCCGCCCGATCCCAACGTCGCCCAGATGAGCTTCTCCACCCGGCTGGCGCTCTACATGGATGCGGCTGAGACCTTCTGGCAGGAATGGGTGCTGAATTACGACCTGGAACACCAGTTGGTGCTGGCCACCCGGGTCCAGCAATCCAGCCGCGGTGTGAACTGGTTCGATTCGGTCAACAACTCGCTGGTCGCCGCTCGCGATCGTGTGGTGGAGTTTCTGAAGCGCTATGGGGCGCCGGTGGCGGCGGGGCTGGTAATCGCCGCTCTGGCCTTCATGTATGGTCCCGCCCTGCGCACGGCCTGGAACCTGCGGCGGAGATTCCGCCGTGTGCAGCGGGGACAGGTGGACCAGTCCGATGCCAGCCTGCTATACCGTCGCATGCTGCGAATCCTGGAGCGCCGTGGAATCGAGAAGCCCGCCTGGGTGACGGCCAACGAATTTGTCGGTCTCATTGCGGATCCCGAACTTGTGCCCATCGTCGAGGATGTCACCCTGCTCTACCACGATCTGCGATTCGGAGGTCAGCGCGCGGCCGGCCCCCGCATGCTCGCCCTGATCGAGCAACTCGAGCGGCCTCGGGGATGATTAACCCGCAGTTCTTCACTTGACGTACACACAAAATGTGCATAAACTGAGTGTAGTATGGTGCGCGTTCAGCTGGAATTGCCCGAGGATCGGGTCGCGGAGTTGGATGAACTGGGCGAACGCCTGCGCATTCGCACCCGCAAAGACCTGCTAAATACCGCGCTGACACTTCTGGAGTGGGCAGTCAACGAGAAGGCTGCGGGAAACAAGATCGCGTCCGTTGACGTCGAGAATCAGGTCCTGCGTGAACTCGTGATGCCCGGTCTTGAAAGCGTGACCAGGCAGAACAACAGCCCTGGGGCCAAGTCCCTGGTTACCGTCGAGCCATAGCCCATTCACAGCCCACGACCGCGTTCGCGATCCGCCCAGTCCTTCGTGAACCCTGGCTTCGGGTCGAGACGAATAGGCTGATCCCAGGTGAACTGTCCCGGGCGTGGTGGGGTGATTCTCCGAGCCACATCCCTGAGCTTGTTCCGGTTCAGCCGGTAATCCTGCCACGACACCGCCGTGTCGATGGCCATTTTGATCCATCCAGGCGCACCGCTGACGATCAGCGTGATGATCCCCATCCAGGAGGACTTCGCGGGTGCGGTGATGCTCGAAGTCAAATACTTCACGACGCATGCCGCAAGACTGGCCGCCACCAGGGAAAAGATCGCCTTCCAATCCACATTTTCCTAGCTAGTGCATGAAAACGGAGCGATTGATCAAGAATTCATCAGAATTTCGGGCAAGCGCCCACGCTTCGGTTCGGGACATTCCCTTCCAACCCGCCTTCCCACACCCGCTCCCGATCGAGTACACTCTTCTTAGCTCGATATGAAATCGACAGCCTCAGCTTTGGTGCTTCTGCTCGCCGGCGCATTTGTCTCCGCGGCGGAAGACTATCCGGAACTCATCACCGGAATGAAAATGACCGCGGCGACGATGGATTCGCTGCGCAAGATGGAGAAAAAGACCGGAACGCCCGCCGTCCGCGCGGCTGAGCGCCTGGGCGGAGTCTACGAATTGATGATCCCGTTCTTTCGTCAGCGGGACGCCAAGGATGCGGTGAAACTGGCGGAGCAGGGCAAGGCCGCGGCTGCCCAACTGGCTTCGGCGGCGTTCGCCGAAGATGCGGACAGGGCCGAAGCGGCATTCCAGTCGCTGATGGGTACGTGCAAATCGTGCCATGAGGCCCACCGCGAGAAATTGGAAAACGGAAAGTACAAGATCAAATAGCCGCCCGGTACGGCGGCTTCACCGGCCAGGAATCATGCAGGGAGCGGCCAACGGCGATGCGAACGGAAAGCCCCGGCTGCTCCCGCACGCGCCTGAAGAACTAACCAGTCGGCCGTTGCGCCGCCTGGGCGAGGGTGTCGGCAAGGTGGTCTATGCCTCCGACCATTGGGTGGTGCGCCGGGAGCGATCCGGTTCCGAGATCCTGGCCCTCATCATGGTCTGGAAGCTGATTCGGCGGTTCGAGCATCTCTTTCCCGCCGGAGTCGCCGCCCGGCTGCTGGCCCATCCTTCCAAGCAGATCCACTTCCTGCGGCTGATCATGCAGGCGCTCGTGCTCGTGATCCCCCGCAGCGTCTGGTTTGCCTCTCATGCGGGAGAGATGTGGCATGTCTACCTCAGGCGCGACATCCGCGGAGAGAAGCTTGCCGCCAAGCGCCTGGTGGGAACCAAACTGGTGCCCGAGCGCGTGGAGTTTCCGCCCGTTCGCGTCCAGGTGGGCGGCTGGCCCGGATGGCTCACCGTCAAAGAAGCCGTTGAGCGCGTGGAGGCAACGCTTCATCAACGCCTGGTGGAACTCGCCCGGGAGCGGCGGTTCGACGAACTCGAACAATGGCTGGAGCGGTTTCTCGAGCTACGGCAGGCGGGCTGGAAGCGCGGTCTCTTTTCCGTGGATGCTCATCTGAAGAACTTCGGCGTCACCGGCGATCGCGTGGTCCTGCTCGATCCCGGCGGGCTCACCGACCATTGGGCCGAAATCGAGAGCCGCCTCTGCTTTGAAGAGGTCGCCGCGGAGCCTCACATCCAACTCGGGTTGGGATCGATACTCGGCTCGTGCCCCGAAATCGCCCGCCGCTTCGACGCGCGCTGGAAGGCCATCGTCAACCGCGATCGGGTCCGCAGCCACTGGCCGCAGGATCGCCTTCCCGTTTGAAGCGATCCGGGGATGGGGTATTTCGCCCAGGCCCGGACATCGTGTGATTTCGCTGTTCGCCGCTGCGGACTATGCCCCAGTGCGATTTCGGCGAATTGTGATTTCAGTCACTTACAAGCGGCTGGCGAATTGCAATCATCAGGATGTAGCCAGAGAGGGCATTCATGCTGGATTTTAATCAGTCTCCGTTGCTGGTGATCTGGGAAGTCACCCAAGCTTGCGATTTGGCCTGTGTTCACTGCCGCGCTTCGGCGATGCCGGGCCGCAGTTCCGAAGAGTTGACCACCGAAGAGGGCTATCGCCTGCTGGATCAGGTGAAAGCATTCGGCGAGGCCAAGGGCTTCGGCAGTCCCCTGTTCGTCTTCACCGGCGGCGATCCGCTCAAGCGTCCCGACCTGTTTGACCTGATCCGCTATTCCGTAAAGCTCGGTCTGCGAACCAACGTCACCCCCAGTTCCACGCCGCTATTGACCACGGAGGCGATTGACCGCTTTAAGGAATGCGGTGTCACCCGCATGGCTGTCAGCGTAGACGGTGCGGACGCGGCCACCCACGACGCATTCCGTCAGGTGACGGGCAGCTTCGATCGTTGCCTGTTGGCGCTCCGCCACGCTCAGAAGATCGGCCTCGACACGCAATTTCAGACCACGGTGACGCGCCGCAACATGCACCAGATGGACCGCATCGCGGAACTGGTGGGCGAGGTGGGCTCGAAGATGTGGAGCCTGTTTTTCCTGATCGTCACAGGCCGCGCGCTGGCCGGCGACGATCTCGACGCCGCGCAGTATGAAGAGGTCTTCGCCAAAATGTTCGAGATCTCGAAGCGCGTCCCCTTCGATATCAAGACCACCGAGGCGATGCACTACCGCCGCTACATCATCGAGCGCCAGAAGGCCGAACGCAAAGAGCACCCCGAGGCGCAGTCCGATCGCGGCAACGCCGAGCGCGTGGCATTCCGCACCGCGGGCGTCAGCGACGGGCGCGGTTTCGTGTTCGTGTCGCACAAGGGCGAAGTCTACCCCAGCGGCTTCCTCGCGCTGTCGGCGGGCAATGTCCGGCACGATTCCCTGGTGGATGTATACCGCAATTCCCAGCTGTTCCGCGTGCTGCGCGACCCGCACCAGAGGGAAGGGAAGTGCGGTGCTTGCGAATACGTGCACGTTTGCGGCGGCTCACGATCGCGGGCGTTCGCGCTCACCGGCGACTACCTGGCCGAGGATCCGCGCTGCGTGTACATGCCCAAATCTTACACGCCGGAGCCCGTCCACGCCTGATCCATGTTCCGTCCGCTGATCCTCCTCCTCCTCGGCTGCGGTCTGGCATCGGGTCAGACCGCGCAGGAGTGGATTCAACAGGGGATCGACGCATTCAAGGCCGCGCAGTACGACGAAGCCATCGACAATTTCAAGCAGGCCGTAGCGTTGGAGCCCCAGTCGGTGGCGGCACAGCTGCATTTGGCGGCGGCGTACATGGCGACCCCTGAGGATGCCGAGAAGGTTCGTGCCGCCCGGCAGACGTTCACGCGAGTTCTGGAACTCGATCCGAAGAACCTGACGGCTACGACCGCGCTCGCCGGGATGACCTTCGCACAGGTCGCGGGGGATGCGCCGGACCGCACCGTGCTCGATGAGGCTCGTCAATGGCAGCTGAAACTGCTGGAGCTGCAGCCCGCGGCGAAAGAGGCCCACTACGCGCTCGGTGTCATCGCGTGGACGCGATTCTACCCGGCTTGGCAGGCGGCCCGAAAGCGTGCCGGCCTGAAACCCGAGGATCCCGGACCTTTCAAGGACGTGAAATTGCGCGCCTCGATGAAAGCCGAATGGGGCGCGGTGGTGCAGGAGGGCGTCGATCACCTCCAGCGCGCGATCGAGTTGGATCCGGAATACGACGACGCGATGAGCCGTCTGAACCTGCTGCTCCGCGAAAGGGCCGACCTCACCGACAACCTCTACGCATGGCTCGCCGAGGTCAAGAAGGCCGATACCTGGGTGAAGCGCGCCATCGAGATCCGCAAGCGCAAATAAGGCTTGACACCATCGTCATGCTCGTTCCATAATCAATCGGTTATATAACCGATTGGTAATGACCGTTTCGCAACAACTGGATGCAACCTTCGCGGCGCTCGCGGACCCGACGCGGCGCGCCATTCTCGCCCGCCTCACCGCCGGTGAAGCGACGGTGATGGAACTGGCCGAGCCGTTCGCGATGAGTCAGCCCGCCATCTCTAAACACCTCAAGGTGCTGGAACGCGCGGGCCTGGTTACGCGCGGACGCGATGCGCAGCGGCGGCCTTGCCGCATCGAGGCCAAGCCGCTGTCGGAGGCGAACCAGTGGTTGGAGAAGTATCGCGAGTTCTGGGAAGGCAGCTTCCAGCGGCTCGACACCCTGCTGGACGAACTCAAGAGGAAAGAGAAGAAGAGCACTCGGAGAGGCAAACGACGATGAAGAACACTGGAACACTGCAAGTCACAACGCCGACGGACCGTGAAGTAGTCCTGACACGGGTTTTCGACGCTCCCCGTCACTTGGTATTCGATGCATTCACCAAGCCCGAACTGCTCAAGCGCTGGTTTGGACCGCGCGGCTGGTCGCTGGTGGTGTGTGAAGTCGATTTGAGGGTCGGCGGCGGATTCCGCTTCGTGCTGCGCGGGCCGGACGGCCGGGAGATGGGAATGCGCGGGGTGTACCGCGAGATCGATGCGCCCGAGCGGTCCGTCCACATGGAGTCGTTCGACGACTACCCTGGCGAGTCGCAGGTAACCACCGTGCTGGTGGAGGAGGCTGGCCGAACCACGCTAACGGCCACCGTTCTCTATCCCTCCAAGGAGGTTCGCGACATCGTCATCAAGTCCGGAATGGAGCATGGCGCCGCCGAGAGCTACGACAAGTTGGCCGAGTTGCTCAGCGGAGCGGCACAAGCATGATTCGATTGCGTCGCTGGATCATCGGCTTTTTGGTGGGGCTTGCAACGATCATGATCGTTCTCACGATCGCCGCCAGGATCGCGTTCAATACGGACACGATCCCGGCAGGCACCGTGCAGAAGAGCGCCACCTCCAAAGATGGAACGATCATCGCGTACGAGCAGACGGGTACCGGGCAAACCGTGATCATCGTAGCCGCCGCATTGGCGGATCGCGGCGGGGCCAGGCGGCTGGCGGGGCACATGGCTGAACACTTCACGGTCATCAACTACGACCGCCGGGGTCGAGGAAAGAGTACGGACACTCAGCCGTACGCCGTTGATCGCGAGATCGAAGATATCGAAGCCATGATCGATGCGTCCGGCGGGACGGCCCTGTTGTTCGGCAGCTCTTCCGGTGCGGTACTGGCTCTGGACGCCGCGAGTAAGCTTGGCTCCAAAGTGAAGCGAGTGTTCCTGTATGAGCCCCCGCTCATCATTGACGATAGCCGTCCCCCGATGCCGGACACCCTAATCAGAGAGGTCACCGAACTTACGGCATCGGGCCGCCGGAACGATGCGGTCAAACTCTTCTTTGCCAGAGGCATGGGCATTCCCGAACCCGCCGTCAACGTGATGCGATGCCTGATGCCCGGGTGGTCGAAGATGGCAGAGATGGCTCACACCATTCCCTACGATCTGACGATCCTGGCAGGCACCCAATCCGGCAAACCACTACCCGCCGGGCGATGGTCCTCGGCTACTGCCCCGACGATGGTGGCGGTGGGCAGCCGCAGTGAAGCATTCTTTCACAACGGCGCGCAAGCACTCTCGCGAATCCTGTCGAACGCGCAGTACCGCCCGCTCGAAGGCCGGGACCATTCCGCCATTCTGTTCGCCTCCAAGGCCCTGGCGGATGCGGCGAGAAGATTCTACGAATCGGGCGAGAGATAATCCCAATCCATCAACATCGCGACTCGCGATGGCTCCTTCAAAAATCACCGTGGAGGCCCCGCGTTCATCGTCAGTTTGCGAATTGCGCAGGTGCAGATTCCCTCGTTTCGCTTACCGGACGAAACGAATCTCGTCAAGTCTCGCCAGCGGGACCGGGACGGATTCCTGGAGATCTGTTCCCGCCAGCGGATCATGCTGTGACAACGTTCCAAAAGAAATCCCGGCCTTCTGTTCAATCCAGAGGAGCGGCCGCTGGAAAGTCCTGAACTCGCCGAAGACGAATTCCTGTTCGCTCAGCTGATCTTCCTGCGAGATGGAATAACCGGTGGCGGTCAGTTCACCGGTCTTGTCATGAATGAATGCGATCACTTTCCAGAACTCGACTGGGATCTTTACCCCGAACTGCACCGGATCGCTGTCATTCAGGAACGGTCCGGTAATCACACTGATGCGCATGTTGTCTTCGCGCGCGTTCTGGAGCGCAAAGTCCTCCAGACTGAGCCAGATTCCCCCATTGAACGTCTGCATCTGCGGAACCGTGTTGGTGACGTGCATCGAATCCTCATTGCCGAGGTTCGCCTCGTCACGGTCTCCCCAGGCAGGATCTTCTCGCCGGGTCATGTGTCCGCGGCTGAACTTCGGCGCATTTCCATAGCATTCCTTCATGATCTGCAACTGCTGCGGGATTCGGGAATCGAACCGCCACGCTGCCCGAACGGTCCGCTTGGACTGCTGGCCATCGGCGTTGCCGGCGCTGAAGAAGCACATTCGCCGCTTAGCATTCATGACCACGGAAAAATGCTGGTACTTGAGCTCGCTTTGGCTGGAACCATCGAGATCGAACGTGACAATCTGGTCCGCTGCGCTCCCAATCGTCGGCAATTCGACAATGTTCTGGTCGCCGAGAAAGTCCCGGTGGAAACCTTCGCGGTTCGCGTACGATTCAGGCGGCGCCTCGGTCGCAATGATCAGTTCCTCCGTCTCCGCCACGCGCGCCCGCGCGCTGATGGTCTGCGTCCCGGCGGCGGCAACTGTAACTGGAGTTCCCACCTGAATGGTGAAGGTGACGGGAACGGTACAGGTCAGGGTCGGAATGGTCGAGACGTCTTCGGTCGAAGTATCGCCTTGCGGCGGTCCGGCGGCGACGGGCCTGCTAACCGGTGGCTGGAGGCTCCCCGGTACCGAAACAACGCCGCTCTTCAGCTTCTCCAGCCGCGACGCAACCAGGGGTGCGGGGACAGCGAAGTTTGCCTCCAGAAAGCGGCCGCCAAAATGGAGGGCCAGGGCTTCACCGCTGGCGAGGTCAAGCACCACAGATCCCGAATTGCCGCCGAGGGTCGAGCAGTCGTGCTGAAGTTGCTGCGCATCGGTTCTGGTGACCTGACCTGGAGCCAGGCGCTTCGTATTGAAGACGTTGCCGAAGATATGTTCCATCAAGTCCTGCTCCGGGATCCGGCTGTCCTTCGCAGGGTAGCCGATCGTTGCCACAAACCGGTTCGACTCGGGCGCGCTGCTCGCGAGCGTAACGGGTTCGGCGAGGCCGGAGTTGCTTTTGGGGTCCACTTCGAGGAAGGCGACGTCCGGCCCGTTGTCGGGTTCGATGTACAAAACCTTCTTCACACGGAAGACCAGGCTGTCATTGCTGCCGGACTCTTCGAGAAAGTCGAGCGACGCCCGCATCTGTCCTCCGGTACCGGCTTGGAAAACAAACGAGCCGTCACGCCGCACTGCAAACTCGTTGGCAACATGCCGGTTCGTAACAATGACGGTCGGCTTGACCAGCCAGCCCGTACCCACCCATGAGAATCTGGGGTTGTTCTCGAGCTCCACCCGGCCCGTTGCCTTGATCGCATGGATCAGTTGGGATCGCGCGTCGGACAGCCGCGCTTTCCAGAACTCGCTCTCGCTTTTCTCCTGAAACTTCAGCTTGGGCTCGTTGCGCGCGATCGCCAGCACCGGGCGTCCCGTCCGCAGCACGATCGTTTCTAGCGCAAGGTCGGAACCTCGATCGGCCGCCTCTGTCGTCAGGGCTTCCAGATCCGGGTTCAAAGATTCCTCAAAACTTTCTGACTTCCTGACTGGCTCCGTATCGCGCTGCACGCGTTCACGCGTTTCGCGGAGCTCAGCCGCAAGATCGTCGCCCCGATTTGCTGCCAGATTTTCGTTAAATCGTCTGATTCGTAACAGAATTTCGCTCAATCGATTTGGGTCATTTTTGCTCACGGCTGTTTCGCTCCTCCTGAACTATGTCACCAACAGAGTCTACTCTTGGCTTCCGTTCACGGCAACCGATCATCGGTTGCGATTCAGCCGTCCTTTCGGACAACCCAGGTAGTCATTGAGCGTTGATTCTGGACTACGGTGGTCTTTAACGGATCCAGAAGTCGGCCGCCGAGTTCGGTGGTGAGGTTCGCCAGTAGGGTCTCGTCTACCAGGTAGCGATCGGAACCGTCCGGCAACCGGCAGCGCCGTCCCGAGATCGGTTCGACTTGATGCTCGATTCCAATGGTGGAGGCCAGCCGGCAGAAAAATAGTCCACCAGGCTCGAGAACCCGCCAAGTGCCGTCGAGCATCGCCCGGAAGTGCTCGTCATCGCGAGCGAAGTGGAGGACGGCGCTCGAGATCGCGACGCTTGCGATCGCTTCAGGGAACGACATGGCCTCCACGGATTCAAGGCGAAAGTTGGCCGCGGGAAGCCCAGGCGCCAACAGGGCGGCGAGTTGACGGGTGTCCTCGAGCGCGCGCGGGTTCACATCAGCGGCGAAGACCTCGTAGCCTTCGCGAAGGAAATAGACCAGGTTACGGCCGGAGCCACATCCGGCGTCGAGAATGCGCGAGCCCGGCGGGATGCGCCCTCGCAGAAGCTGATCGAAAAGATAGATGTCGATCTCGCCGAATTGGTCCTGAAGCCGTGGCACGCTGTCCAACTCACTATTTCTGATAGTTCGGATAGCTGGGTCGCTTGCCGTAATTCACCGGAGTCTTCTTGAGCTGTTCAATCACGACTTCGACGGCCTTTTCGAGTTGCGGATCGTGCCCCTCGCGTACCAGCTTCGGGTTCATCTCCACTTCATAGTCGGGCGACACGCCGTGGTTCTCCACATCCCATGCGCCGTCGAGATTGTAGAAGGCCAGGTCGGGCGTCCCGACGTTGCCGCCATCGATCAGGTCGCCCGGTCCGGTGTAGTGGCCCACCAGGCCGCCCCACGTGCGCATTCCCACTAGCGGCCCGATCCCCGACTTACGGAACAGCCACGGCATGGCGTCGCCGCCCGATCCGGCCATTTCGTTGACGATCATCACCTTGGGACCGAAGATGCCCGCCATCGGAACCGTGATGTCCTCGCCTTCCCGCATGGTGAACCGGCCCATGATCGGTCTGCGCAGATAATCGATGATGTAGTCGGCGATACTCCCGCCGCCGTTAAACCGCTCGTCGATGATCACTGCCTCTTTCCCCACCTGGCTGAAAAAGTAGCGGTTGAAATTGATGTAGCCGCCCCCGGCGGTATTTGGAAGGTACACGTATCCCACGCGGCCGCCCGTGAGCTGGTCCACTTTGCGGCGATTGTCCTCGATCCAGGCGAAGTTGCGCAGGCCGGACTCGCTGTCCACCGGAACCACAGTGACGTCGCGCGCATTGGCCCCGTTCGGGTCCGGACCCACCCGGATGACGATGGATTTGCCGGCCGTCTCCTCAAAGAAGCTGTAGACGTTGGCGGGTGGACGAACGTCCCGCCCCTGCACGGCGAGCAGGTATTCACCGGCCGTCACGTTCACGCCGGGCTGCGTCAGCGGCGCTTTCAGGTTGGGATTCCAGTTCTCTCCGTTGTAGACTCGAGCGAACCGGTAGCGCCCGTTTTCGATGGAATAATCGGCTCCCAACAGGCCTCCTTTCACCCGCTTGACCTCCGGCATATCACCCCCGCGGATGAACATGTGGCCGACCGTCATCTCGCCGAGCATCTCTTCGAACAGGTAGTTGAGGTCGTCGCGGGTAGCGATATTCGCAACATACGGCTCGTACTTCTTCTCCATGGCCTCCCGGTTGACGCCGTGCAGGCCAGGGTCATAGAAGAAGTCCCGCTCGCCCCGCCATACCTGGTGATACATGTGCGCCCACTCCGCCCGTGGATCCACCCAGGCTTGCATGTCGTCCAGGCGCAGCGGTCCGCCTCCCTGACCCGGCGGGGGCGGTGTGGCGGGAGCCTTGGCCGCCGCGGCAATGAAGTACTGCTGAGCGCCTGGCTGCTGGCCCTGCCTGTACAGCATCTTCTCGCCGTTGGCGGAGAGGATGAACTCGTTGATGCCTTCGCGGATCTTCTCGGTCTTCCGCGTTTTGAGATCGAATTGGTGCAGCGTGAGTCCTTCGCCCGGACCGGTCATGCTTGAAACCATCGGCGCCTCTACCAGGAAGAGCACGCCGGTCTTGCCGGCGGACATCGATACGTAGTTGCGCGCCGGAATGGGAAGCGCGAGGATTCGCTGGCCGATGTTCTCGATATCGATTCGGACCGGGGTTTCCTTCTTTGCGGCCGGTTCTTTCTTCGCGTCCGCGCTGGCCTCAGGCGCCGCGGGAGGCTTCTCCTCGTCGCTCTCGGGCGCCAGTGGAGACGGCACGTCTTTTGTCAGCACCGTCACGTAAACGCTGCGCGTAACGGGACGCTGGTAGGTCGACATGTCGAGCCAGCCCGAAGTTAGCGCCGTGTCCGTACTGGCCGTGAAGTAGAGGTATTTGCCTTCCTTATCGAACTGCGCGTTGGCCGCATCGCTCATGCCGTCGGTGACTTGGAACTTCTTGCTTTGTTCGAGCGAGTAGGCGAATACGGCGTGCAGATGGCTCTTCAGTTTCCGCGTGTAGGCGATCCACTGGCTGTCGGGCGACCATGCCGGGTTCAGCCGCATAGGGCCGGCGTAAGTATCGGTGTCGAAGCACACCGGTGTCGCTTTCGCCAGGTCTATAAAACAGACATTGAGACGTTTGTCGGTGTATGCGATCTTCTTGCTGTCCGGCGACCATTGCGGCGAGTAGGGGAACGTCGGCGGCGTGCCGAGGGAGATGCGCCGGGGCTCGCCTGCGCCGTTCTGGTCGCGGATCTCCAGGGCATATTCGCCAGAAGCATCGGAGAAATAAGCGATGGACTTTCCGTCCGGCGACCATGCGGGGTCCCGATCTTCCGCGTCGGGCGATTTGGTTAGATTGCGGATGTCACCCTTCTCGGCCGGAACCGTGAAGATCTCGCCGTGAGCCGCGAAGACGGCTCTTGCGCCCGTCGGCGAAATTTCCGCGTCGCGAATTTCGCTCGTTTTGATCTTGCGAAAGTGCGGCCGGACCTCCGGCAGATCGCCGGTGAGCCGCACGGGCACGTCGCGGGTCTTGCGGGTCTTCAGGTCGTAAATGTGAATCTCGCCGAACTGTTCATAGACGATGGCATCGGGACTCGCCGATGCGGATTTGAAATCGAGGCCCGTGTTCTTCACGGCTTCGGTGACCTGCTTCGATTTGGTGTCGTAGGCGAACAGCGACACCGGGCCGTTGCGGTCCGAGAGGAAATAGACGGTGTCGCCCACCCACATGGGATCGCGGTCGTTCGAATTATTCCGCGGGATCTTCACCACGCTCGAGTCGGCGAGAGTGGCCAGCCATATCGGAGTGGTCTGTCCGCCGCGATAGCGTTTCCAGGCCTGTTGCCATTGGTCGGTCGGGACGTAGGCCAGCTTGCTGCCGTCCGGCGAGAACGATCCCGCGACGGCGCGGTCCAGTGGAAGTTGGATTTCGGGACCGCCATCGGCCGGAACAGTGAAGAGCCGGCTGAAATTGGAGTAGCTGGTTCGTCCGGAGGAGAACAGCACCTGCTTGCCATCCGGAGTCCACCCGACAGCGCGGTCCGCCGCAGGATGCCACGTAAGGCGCTTCGGCGTTCCACCCATGGCGGGTATGACGAAGACATCGACGTTACCGTCGTACTCGCCGGTGAAGGCGATCATCGACCCATCGGGAGAGAAGATGGGATCGGTCTCCACGCCGACCCCGGTAGTCAAGCGGACCGCGTCGCCGCCGTCGCGGCCAACGCTCCAAAGGTCGTTGGCGAAAGCAAAGACGATCTGTGTCCGGCTGATCGTAGGGCTTCGGAGTAGTAGCGGTTTGTCGTTGGAGGCAGCGCACCAGGCAACCTGGGCAGCGGAAACAAGGAGCAGCAAGGCAAATGGCTGGGAGGACCGCATAGCGCCTGTATGCTACCACAGGGGAAAGTGGGGAGAAGCAATCAGCTGTGACCTGCCTGTCTAAAACGACCCTCGTTCGACCTAGACGGCGGTTCCCGGAGATCGCCAGCTCAAGTGGCTGCTACAACGGCAACAAAAGAGAATCTGACTTCAGGACCATGGATGCGTGGACGGTCCAGAGCGCTGGCGCAACCTGTCAGACGGAGAGTGCCATAATTGTGTTAGTCGTGGTCTTCTGAAGGTATTCTTTCCATGCCGTCTTAAGGATCGAACTAGTCGGGATCCGGCGGCCTCGGCGCGTATTGATCTTCTAGGGTCGGTTGCGCTGGAGAGCACCACCCTGTATGAAGGTCTACCCCATCAACGCTACAATCGGATTCAGGTTTGAACGCCCGTCAATGTTTTTGCGAGGCCAGTATGAAGAAAACAACAGCCGTGGAGCAGCCGGAACTGGAATATGCAGAGGATTACTCAACCGACGAAGTGAGAGATGAGGCCGATGCAGACACGGTCGTCGCGCCGGTCCGCTATGAAATATCGAGCTATGGTATTGACTTCGACGTCAAAGGGCTCGTTGAACGGCTCCGACAAGGTAAGGTCTATGTTCCGGAGTTTCAGCGCAGCTTCGTCTGGCGCCTGCCAGATGCCTCTCGTTTCGTCGAGAGTCTGCTGCTGGGTCTGCCCGTTCCTGGCATCTTCCTCGCAAAAGATCAGGAGTCCCAGAAGCTGTTTGTAATTGATGGTCAGCAGCGCCTGAAATCGCTCCAGTACTTCTATGATGGCGTCTTTAGACCCGATCCTGGACGAACCCTTCAGAGAAGCTTTCGACTTACTCATGTCCAGAAGCAATTCGAAGCCAAAGGTTACGAGGAACTCGACGAGCGAACTCGGCAAATACTCGATGACTCAGTCATTCACGCTACCATTGTCAAGCAGGATTCGCCGAAGGACGACGATACGAGTATCTATCACGTCTATGAGCGGCTGAATAGTGGCGGCCGCCTGCTGCACCCGCAGGAAATACGCACGGCAGTTTTCCACGGACCGCTAATCGAAGCCATCCGCGAGGCCAATGGACATCCCTCGTGGAGGACGCTGTTCGGGACCAAGAGCCCTCGATTGAAAGACGAAGAGATGATTCTTCGGTTCATGGCACTCTACGAGTGGTCCGAGGCTTACGACAGACCAATGGCCGAATTCCTCAACCGATTTGCGCAGAAAAACCGGCATTTGACCGGAAAGCAAGTTATAGATCCCTTGACGCTCTTCAAGCGTTCGATGGACATTATATTCAAAGCGTCCGGTGAAAAGGCATTCCGGCCGGAGCGAAACTTCAATGCAGCAGTGTTTGACTCCGTGTCGTATGGGGTGGCAATGCGTATCGCCGGAGACAAGAATCCGCCGGTTGAGTCAATAAAGAAGGGTTTTAATCTGTTGCTGTCTGACAAGGCCTACCTTCAGGCGGCTTCGCGATCTACGGCGGACAAGGCCTTCGTCGAGCGGCGTCTGGCAGCAGCTACCAAGGCGTTTGCGGGTTGAAGTGAAGAACGTCGATCTAGTTCGACACCGGGACAGCCTTCGCGCGGCGATGGACCGGGCTAAGGACCTGAATCAGGACCCTGAATTGCTCGGGCACTGGGGTCGATACCTTTGCATCCTAACCGCAGGGTTCCTGGAAAACACGATCCGAATAGCGTACAGCTCTCACGCCGAGAGACGCGCAGCTTCCTCAGTGGCAACATATGTAGTCGCTCAGCTTGGTCGGATACAGAATCCCAATGCGAGCAGGTTCATCGAGGTATCACGCGCGATCGACAAGAAATGGGCTTGTAACTTACAGGACTTTCTTGACGAAAACGATGGGCGGCGCAGGAATGCAATTGACTCCATCATGAACAACCGGCACCTCATTGCGCATGGTCGCAGTTCGAGTATTTCGGTTGCGCGAGTTCGGGAGTACTTTACCGCCATCGAAGAAGTAGCAGACTATCTCGAGAGCCAATGTGAGTAGTAACGAAACCCGGCCCGTTAGGTGAGTTGAATTAGCGTCGGGCTCTTTCCTCGGCGTTCAACACAATCAATAGGATCTGCGAGACTATTCGTGCCCTGGGCCCGAGGCGGCGTTCCTGGCGACGCCAGGCTGCCCGTGATGGTTTACGTGTGCACAGATACATCGCCAGTTGGTCGTTCACCTGCTCTCGGATCTTGAAAGGCGGAAATGGGGACACCAGCGCTGTAAGGGCGGCCGCTGCTCTATCATAAGGCTCTCGCGCGAAGTCCTGCGCGATCAGATGGCGCACCCCTTGCGCGTTCAGCTAAGACGCATCGTCGCAGCCCGCGCTCATCACATACGTGCCCAGCTTAGTGCGGCACCTGCAGTCCATCCGACGGCCCCGCCTCGCCCTCGTTTGTTACCCTGCTATCTGGTGTTCCGCTGTCGCGATGATGTAGCAGGTAGCGACGGTGTATATTTCCACCGGACACAGCCGCAAGATGGCACTCCGGGTCTGGCCATCCCTTGGAGTCGACGTTTCCTGACTCAGGCCGTGCTTCGGATGACGACTACGCTTCGGTCCGAGTATTCCAATTCAGCAATCAAAATGGCATGCCGCCGCAGAAGCGCTTCCGCATGCGAGGTTCGATAGTTGCAGTTCTCGAGCCGAACCACCTTCGGCGGCGCACCTCTGGCCGCCACCAAATCAAGAAAATCGGAATCCGCTGTTACGATGACGAATCCGTGATCTCTGGCATACTCCCAAATCACCTCGTCCGGGGTGAATCGAGCCAGGCCCGTATGGAAAACGTGGGCCGAATCCGGAAAGAGCTCTGCGAGACGGCCAACGAGCTTTGGCGAGAGATTCGCGTCAAATAGGAGCTTCAACGGGACTTGCGTTCCCGCCCGGTCTGCGAGGCGTAAGCGTAGATGGCGGGAAAGTCGGCCTTCTCCAAGTATGGGTAGTCGCCCAGAATCTCATCCTCGCTCATGCCGGAGGCGAGCATGTCCAGCACATCCCACACTGTTACACGTAGTCCCCGGATGCAAGGTTGCCCCGATCGTTGGCCCGGCACGATCGTGATCCGTGAGAGATCCGCCTTTTCGGTGGTGGCCATGAGCACTATTATCCCCCCTCAACGCCCCTGTTCGTAGGCGTGGGCGATCCGGAACATGCCCGGCTCATCGAAATGCTTCGTCAGAATCTGCAGCCCCACCGGCAGCCCCTCAGCCGTCGTGCCTGCGGGCACGCTCATGCACGGGATGCCCGCCAGGCTGCCCGTGATGGTGTAGATATCCGACAAGTACATCGCCAGAGGATCGTCCACCTTCTCACCAATTTTAAAGGCCGGGAATGGCGACACCGGCGCCACTATGGCATCCACCTGCTCGAACGCCTTCGCGAAATCCTGCGCGATCAGGTGGCGTACCTTCTGCGCCTTCAGATAATACGCGTCGTAGTAGCCCGCGCTCAACACATACGTGCCGAGCATGATGCGGCGCTTGCACTCCGCGCCGAAGCCCTCGCCGCGCGTGTTGCGGTACATCTCGATCAGCGAATCGGCCTTCTCCGACCGCGTCGTATAGCGCACGCCGTCATAGCGCGCAAGGTTCGAACTGGCCTCCGCCGTCGCGATGATGTAGTAGGTCGCGATCGCGTAGTCCGTTGCCGGAAGACTGAATCTCCACCGGCTCGCAGCCCAGCCGCTTCAGCACATCCACGGCGCTTGCGATCACATCGCCGGTCTCGCTGGTGAGCGACTGGAAGTACTCGCGCGGCAGCCCGATCCGCTTGCCTCGCACGTTCCCGTCCAACGCGGCGAGATAGTCCGGCACGGGAGCGAACGCCGATGTCGAATCCCGTGCATCGCGGCCAGCAATCGTTCCCAACAGCAGCGCCGCGTCCTTCACCGTCCGTCCAAACGGACCGATGTGGTCCAGCGAACTCGCAAACGCCACCAGCCCGTAGCGCGACACGCGCCCGTAGGTCGGCGTCACTCCCACCACACCGCAAAAAGATGCCGGCTGCCGCACCGACCCGCCCGTATCGGAACCGAGCGACACCACCGCCGTACCCTGCGCCACCGCCGCCGCCGACCCGCCGCTGGAACCGCCGGGAACACGGTCGAGCGCCACTGGGTTGCGCACCGGCCCGTAGGCGGAATTCTCGTTCGACGACCCCATCGCGAACTCGTCGCAATTGGTCTTGCCGATGATCACGCCGCCCGCATCCTCCAAACGGTGGATCGCCGTGGCGCTGTACGGCGGCACGTAGTGCTCCAGCAGTTGGGAGCCGCACGTGGTGCGCAGCCCCTCCGTGAGAATCACATCCTTCACCGCTACCGGAACGCCGGCCAGCGGCCCGGGATTCTCGCCCGCCGCGATGGATGCGTCCACCCGCTTCGCCGCGGCCAGTGCGCGCTCCGGACAGAACGTGAGAAAGGCTCCCGTCTTCGGATTCTCCGCCTCGGCGAACTGCAGCGCCTCTCTGGCCAGTTCCTCGGCGCTGAATGAGCGGCTCGCCAGACCCTGGCGCACCTCATCGATTGAGAGCGGCCTCATCGCTCGATCACCAGCGGCACCTTGTAGTAGCCTCCGCCCGACTTCGGCGCGTTGCCCACGGCCTGCTCGTTCGAGAGGCTGGGCTGCTCCACATCCGCGCGCAGGGTGGCCGTTTCCTCGGCGTCGTACAACACCTGCGCCATCGGCTCTACTGCGCTCGTGTCCAGTTCGTTGAGCTTATCGATATGAGTCAGAATCTCGTCGAGATCGTGGACCATGCGTCCGATCTCGTCCTCGGTCAAACTGAGATTGGCGAGGTCGGCGACATACCGAACCTCTTTATCGGTGATCTTCACGCGCTTGCCTTTTTGCGGGATAACTTGTACGCGCGCCGCAGGGAAGGATCGGCGATGGTGTCGGCTTCATCCAGGCTCTCGGGACGCCGCGCGAACTCGGCGCGCTGCGGCATACGTTTGGGCGTCATGGGGCGCAGAGCCAGGTCTTCCACGATTCCGGGGCCGACAACATCGGTCAGATTCTTCACAATCTGCAGGCGCAGCGTGTTCAACTGACGCTGCCACACCATGTCCTCAACCTCGACCACAATGCATTTGCGGACCAGGTTGACCACGGCCGTGTAACGGGCAATCTTCTTGCCGACGGCGAGCGGCCAGGCGGCCCGAACGAGTTCGTCGTCGGTCATCACCCGGCTGGCGCGATTCATTTTGCCGATGAGACGCCCCGCGCTTTCCATGATCAGTTGAGCCTCGATTTTAACATGACCCGGGGCGGCTCCAACTCCAGCCAGCCCGCCAGTTCGCGCAGTTCCCCCGACAGCGCCTGCTTCACTTCGTCCGCCCGCACGCCCGGCTCCAGATGCATCGACAACAACAACAGGCGGTTCTGTTTCCGGTCGGCTTTCAGGTCCACGCGCGCGGCCAGCCGGTCGCCCAGAAGGAACGGCAGCACATAGTAGCCGTACTTGCGCTCGTCGGGAGGCGTATAGATCTCAATGCGGTAATGGAAGTGGAACAGGCGCAAGGCTCGTGGACGGTACCAGACCACCGGATCGAATGGCGACAGCAGCGACACGGCATCGATACGGCGCGGCCTGCTCGCCTCGGGATGAAGATAAGCCGGGCCGCGCCAGCCTTCCACCTGCACGGGCTCCAACTCGCCGGCCGCCGCCAATTCCGCGATGCGCGGGCGGGCGTCGCGCAATGGCATGCGGAAGTAGTCGGCCAGGTCGTCCGCGGTCGCGATCCCGTAAGCGCGGGCGGCGATGCGGATCATCTCGCGATCGGTCTCTTCGCGATCCATGAGGTGATCGCGGTGTTCGACCGGGACGACGCGCTCGGCCAGATCATAGGCACGTGCGAAGTTCGAACGCCGTTCCGCGATGGCCAACTCGCCGCGCGCGAACAGCGCTTCCAGAACGACGCGCGGCACGGTTCCGAACCACGCTTCTGCCACCCGCCTCTCCACGCCCTCCGGCTCGGGCAGGTCGGCGGCGGTGAGCGGTCCCCGCGCGCGCACCTGTTCCAGCACCCACTGGACGTACTCCTGGTGCTTCTGGAGAAAGCTGTCGAATCCGTACGGCCGGATGCGGAAGGCAGCCCGCCGGTGGCGCAACAACGGCCAGGATTCCACGGGAACGATGGACGCCTCATGCGCCCACTGTTCGATGAACTCGCGTTCCCGATACACGCAGATGGTCGAACCGGCTCCGGCTGTACGCGCCGAGCCGCGAAAACAGCACCAGGTAATGCGCCGGCACCAGGACGTTGACCGAATCGATCTGCAGCAGTCCCAGCCGCCGGATCACGCCGCGGATCTGCCGCACGTCCGGCTTGCCTGGCCGGGACCGGTCGAATCCCAGTGCGGCCAGAGCGATGCGTCGGGCTTCGGCGAGCGAGATCATCCGGCGCTGTGAATCAGCCCGTAGATGGGTTTCAGGGCCGGGTACAAAGCCTGGTAGACCTGGTGCCCGCGCGCATATTGTTCGGCCTCGTAGGAACGGTGAACCACCCGTTCGGTCTCGCGAACCGCGGCCCGGCAGGCCTCGGGGACGGTGGCATAGACCCGGTGCCCACCAGCGACAACAGAGCCGCTCCGTACGCCGAACCCTCCTGGCTTTCCAGGGTCACCACCGGTTTGGCGAAGATGTCGGCCAGCATCTGTCGCCAGAACGCGCTGCGCGCTCCGCCGCCCGAAACGCGTACGGACTCCACCGGCACGCCCATGTTCTCGATGATCTCCAGGCAGTCCTTCTGGCTGAACGACACGCCTTCGATCAGCGACCGAATCAAATCGGCGCGCGTATGTTTCGCCGTGATGCCGATCCACCCGCCGCGGGCGTAGGCGTCCAGGTGCGGCGTGCGCTCGCCCATCAGGTAGGGTAGCCAGTAGAGGCCCTGGGCGCAAGGTGAACTGGTGGCCGCTTCGGCGGTCAACTGGTCGTACTCGGTTCCGGGTGCGAGCTGGTTGCGGAACCACTGCAGGCTGAGTCCGGCGCCCTGCGTCACGCCCATCACGTGCCAGGCCCCAGGCACCGCATGGCAGAAGGTGTGGACGCGGCCATCCGGATCGTAGGCGGGCTTCTGGGTAAATGCGAAAACCACTCCCGACGTGCCGATGGTGCACGACACCACGCCCGGTTCCACGATGCCGTTGCCGACGGCGCTGGCCGCCTGGTCGCCGGCCCCGCCTACTACTGGCGTTCCGGGCTCGAGCCCCGTGGCCGCCGCGGCCCGCTCGGAAACTCGCCCGCTGATATCGGGCGATTCGTACGACATGCGGGAGAATGGCGTCGTCGATCTGCAGCTTGGCCGTGAGAGCCTTCGACCAGGTGCGGCGGACGACATCGAACATCGCCGTTCCCGACGCATCGGACACGTCGCTGGCGTATTCGCCCGTCAACTGGAACCGTACGTAGTCCTTGGGCAGCAGGACACGCTTCGATGCGGGCGTACAGTTCCGGCTCGTTGTCGCGGACCCACAGCAGTTTCGGCAGTGTGAAGCCTGTCAGGACCGGATTGGCGGTGCAATCGAGCATCATTGGCGCGCCTGCGTTGGCATTGATCCAATCCACCTGCGCCTGGCTGCGCTGATCGCACCAGATGAGAGCCGGACGGATGACGTTGTCGGCCGCGTCGAGCAGCGTCAGTCCGTGCATCTGGCCGGAGAGGCCGATGCCGCGCACGTCCTTGCCGGTGGCCTTCGCCTCGGCGAGGACGCCGCGAATGGCAGCCTGCGAGGCGTCCCACCAGTCCTCGGGACGCTGCTCGGCCCACATGGGCCGCTCCATGCGCATCTCTTCGTGCAGCGCGGTGAACGCAGTGCAGAACTCTTCCCTGATCGTCTATGAGCAATGCCCGGCTGCCGCCGGTGCCGATATCGATGCCGAGCCAGAACATGAATAAGTCCTTTTGTCAGTCATGCGCGGTGCAGTAAAGGCAAGTAGGCCGCGCCGAATAATCCAGCTTCATTGCCAAGGATCGGCTTTCTCGATGCGCGTTTTCGCGTTGCGAAACGTGAATGAGCGCGCTTCGACCTCGGCCATCATCGGGGGGCGAACAAGTCCCAAGCCGGAAGCGGTCCGCCGCTGAGTAGGTATAACGGAAAGTTGAACGCGTTGATGAGATTGCCGAGCGCGATGCCGAGCGCAGTCGCCCATCGGCGTGGAAGATCATCGCTGGCGCGTTCTGTCGCCGGCTCGCGCCAGCTTGTAAACATCCTCGGAGGTGAGGTTGTCTCCGATGTTCATGAGCCGCGCCATGCCGGCGATGGCCGAGGCCGAGGCGTGTTTTTCAAGGCAGCCGTAATTGCCGCAGGCGCAGGGATTGCCGTTCGGGTATACGGTCATATGGCCGAACTCTCCGGCCATGCCGACGCACCCGTGCAGCACACGCCCGTTCGAGATGATCCCTCCGCCGATGCCCGTTCCCAGCGTGAGCAGGATCAGGTCCTGTACATCGCGCCCGGCGCCAATCCACTTCTCGCCTAGCGCTGCGGCATTGGCGTCGTTCTCCAGAATTACGCGAGTACCCAGTCTCTCCTCGATCGCATCGCGGACCGGAAAGCCTTCCAGAAACTGAAGGTTCGCCGATCCGACGACCAGTCCTTTGTCGATCTCTATGAAGCCGGGAACTCCTATGCCGACGCCTTCCAGGCGATCGCCGGGGCGCCGGCCGCTAAGCGCCTTGATGGCGTCCACGATGTCGGCGATCACGGCCTCGCTCCCTTCGGAGAGGTCGGTCTTGCCGGATATCTTCTCCAGCATCGCTCCGGCGCCCGAAATGGCCGCCGCACGCAGGTTGGTGCCGCCCAGGTCGACACCGATAGAATATTCAGGCATTCGCGTCTTGATTCCGCCTCAGACTGACCAGTCTATCAGCGGAAGACGCACGGCGCAGATCCGTGTTAGCGATTACTGTTGGATGTTTTCGCCCTGCGAGAACGCCTTCACCATGCCTTCCAGGCTTTGGCGGTTGACCGGATCGGGCGCCTGTTCCAGGGCTTTGCGGGCATGTTCCAGCGCTTTCGCGAGGTCGCCCGTCGCGGCGTACCCACGGGCCAGGCCGACGTGCACGGGCCACGCATCGCCGTTGCGCTGCGCATTCAGTTGGAACATCTCGAGCGCCTCTTTGTTCTTCTTGGCAGTGATGAGTTGACGCCCGTACTGGTGAATCTCGAGCGGTGTGGTACCGGGCAGGCGCACGGCCGTCTCCATGATTTTGCGCGCTTCATCCTCGCGCCCGAGTTTCGAGAGCAGCTGCGCTTTGATTCCGAGCGTGCTGAAGTTCGCGGCGCCGATGAAGGGCTTGCTGATGGCGGCGTCGGCCCACTTGAGCCCCTGTTCCAGGTTCGTGTTGGCCTGGAGGCAGTACTGCGCGGCGGCAACGTATCCCTGATAGCTGAATCCCGGAACAGTGGTCAGCTCGTGGTTCAGCCGCGAGAGATAGATGTTGTCGATGTGATCCACCTTGATGGTCCACGGCACTGCGAGTTCTTCCCACTGCAACTCGGCGGTGGCTTCGGCGGGCTTGCGCGCCGTGAACTCGTAGGTGAGCCACTCGCGGTAGTCGTTCTTGTGCGGCTTGACCGTTACCCGCAGCGCGTCTTCGCTGTCTTCGTAGAAGAAGCTACCCCACGCTTGTGCGTTCTTGGAGAAGATCAGCGTCCACTCCTCCTGTCCCGGGATCATGTGCAGCCCGTAGCGTCCAGCGGGCAGCGGCTTACCTTCGATGGTGACGTCGTCGGAGACGGCGAACACCGTGTTCTCATTCGCCCCGGCGCGCCAAGGACCCGGCTTGCCATTTCCAAAGACGAGGTTTGTGAGTCCGTAGGGGACGAGTTTGCCCCAGATCTGGCCGCGGCGGTCCTTCCCGTCGGGTCCGTGCACGGCGGGGCTCGAATACTCGATGGTCACTTGGACGGGACCGATGTACTGAGTCACCGCCGCTTTCTGGTTGTTGCCGCTGGGCGGGAGTGTCAGACCAGGGTACTGGGCTAACAGGACTCCTGAAAGGAACAGGCTGGAGATTAACGCTCGCATAAGAGACACAGACGGGTGAGTGCGAAAAGGGTTTGAGATACCCGACTTCACTCAACCGCGGAGTTGGCCATGGCCATGAATGCGTTGCGCGCGTCGTCGCCGCCGCTGGTGCGCTGGACCATGTAGACGCCCACCAGGTCCTTCTTTGGGTCGATCCAGCCATGCGTGCCGAATGCTCCCCCGTGGAAGTACGTGCCGAGCGACATCAGAGTGGCGGTGCCAAGGGGATCCTGAATCACCTCCCAGGCCAGTCCGTAGGAGCCGCCCGGCCACCAGCCGGCTTTGGGGATTCCGGCCGTGTGCACCGTGCTCATCACGTGTACGGAAGCCGGCGAGAGCAGGCGATGTCCATTGTAGATGCCTCCGTTCAGCATCATCTGGTAGAAGGCGGCGAGATCCTGGGCCGTCGAGTACAGGCCGAACTCGGGCGCCGGATACTTCGCGCCGCGGCGGTATTGGGCCGCATCGCCTCCCAGGATCGTCCCGTCGGCGCGCGAGAGTTTACCGTTCTCCGATTTGTAGACCAGCGCGATGCGTCCGATTTTATCCGGGGGTGGAAAGAAGAAGCTGTCTTTCATGCCGAGCGGCTGGAAGATCTGGGTATTGATGAACTGTTCGTACGGCTGGCCGCTCGCCACCTCAATGATGCGGCCCAAGGTGGCGATGCCGGAGTTGCTGTACTGCCACTTCGAGCCGGGCTCGAATTCGAGCGGCTGCTGGGAAAACAGCGTCACTCCTTCAGCGAGCGTCCGGTTCATCTTCGTGTAGAGGTCCGGCGCGGCGGCGGGCAGTTCTCCCGACATTCCCGAGGTGTGGGTCATGAGGTCGCGGATGGTGATGGGCCGCGACGGCCTGCGCAGTTTCACGTCATTTCCCGTGCGGCTTTCCACCATCATCTGGCCCCGGAATTCGGGAAGGTGCCGCTCGACGGGGTCGTAGATGGCGAGCTTGCCTTCTTCGGCCAGCATCATGATTCCCACCGCGGTAACCGGCTTGGTCATCGACATCACCTGGAATAGCGAGTCAGTCCTCATGGGCTTCTTGCCCTCGATATCCTGCCAGCCGGACGCGCTCAAGTGGGCGATCTGCCCGTGACCCGCCACCAGCGTCACCGTTCCCGCTACCTGGCCGTGATCGACAAACGACTGCATGCGTGCGGGGATGCGAGCGAGCCGCTGGGCGTCGAGACCGCTGTTCAGAGCGGCGGCGCAGAGAAGCGCACCCGCCGCAAACGGTATGAGGAGGATCCGCCGCGTCATTGGATCACCGCCGCATTGGCAATCTCGCGGAACGCATCAAAGGCGGATTCGGATCCCCCCGCTGAGTTCTGCACCATGAAAACACCCACCAGGTCTTTGGCGGTGTCCACCCAGCCTTGCGTTCCGAAGGCGCCCCCGTGCCCGTATGTGCCTACCGAAGTGAGCCCCAGCGTCGCCTGGGGTGTGCGCGCCACCGACCATCCCAATCCCCAGCCGTACGCCGTCGATGTCCGGATGGGAAGATTGCCGGTGTGGACCATGGTCATGGTTTCCACCGAGGCCCTGGACAGAACGCGCTGTCCGTTATAGACGCCGTTGTTCAACATCATCTGGTAGAAGGCCGCCATGTCTTTTGCGGTGGAGTACATGCCTCCTTCGGGCATCGGATACTTCGCGCCCTTGCGATAGATGGCATCGCCGATGTTCTGGAGTTTGCCGTTCTTCAGCGCGTACACCTGGGCGATGCGGTCGCGTTTGGCATCGGGCGGGAAGAAGAAGCTGTCCCCCATGCCCAGCGGTTTAAAGATGCGCTCATCAATGAAACGCTCATAGGGCTGATCGGAAACCACCTCGACGATGCGGCCCAGCGTAGCCATTCCGGTGTTGCTGTAGGACCAGCGCGTTCCCGGTTCGAATTCGAGCGGCTGCTGCGAGTAGAGAGTTACGGCCTCGGCCAGGGTCTTATTCATGTGATAGAAGAACTCGACGCCGCCCATCGCCTCCGGCGGCATCTCCGGCATTCCCGAGGTGTGGGTCAACAGATCGTACACGGTGATGGGGCGCGAAGGCCGTTTTAGTGAACGTTCCTTGTCCCCGGGGCGGTCCGCATTGGGCATTCGGGAATCGATCACCCACATGCCGCGGAACTCGGGCAGGTATTTCTCCACCGCATCGTACAAACTGAGCTTTCCTTCCTCGACCAGGATCATGATTCCCACCGAAGTAACGGGCTTCGTCATGGACATGATTTCGAAGATGGAGTCAGGACGCATCGGAGTCTTCTTGTCGAGGTCCAGGTAACCGGCGGCTTCGAGATGGACGATTTCGCCGTGGCGCTGAACCAGTGTCACGGTTCCAGCAACCGATCCCTGATCGACAAAATGTTTCATGCGCGGCGCGATTTTTGCCAGCCGGGCGGCGTCGGTGACGGGTTTAGGGCGACTCGGCGCGCGCAACGAACAGAATCGCGAGGCTGAGAAGGAGAACAACACGGTTGCGCATAGTTCACCAGTGTAACGAAATCGGACCAACGGGTCTCTACAAGCCGAGTGGTGAATGTATTCCGCATCTCATGCCCTGAGGCGCTCGAGTCAATTGCAGGCGAATGGAGCGCGCTGATAGAGCAGGATCCGAAGGCGACACCGTTTCACCGGCCGGAATGGCTGATCCCGTGGTGGCGGCGATTAGGGAGCGGCGAACTGCACGCCCTGCTGTTCCGCGGCTGGAATGGACGCCCGGTAGGGTTTGTACCGCTATTCATTCACCAGTGGATGGGGCGGAGGCAGGTGACTCTGGCGGGAACCGGTGTAACCGACTATCCCGGTTTGACGGCCCTACCCGACGCGGCCGCCGAGTGCGCCCGGCTCACGTTCGAGTATCTTCGCGCAAACCGGGAACGTTGGGACGTGTGTGACTGGCCGGATCTGCGCGAGGACTCACCATTGATCGCCGCAGTGCCGCCCGCTTTTCAGAGTGACACCTCGGAAGGACTGCCGTGCACGCGCGTGCGACTGCCCTCGGATCCCGACGACTACCAATCCGGCTTGCCGCACGGCCTGCGCCGGACGCTTCGCCAAGCCGAGCAGCGACTGGAGCGGGAAGGGGAGTTACGGTTCGAGACACTTCGCGGCGATCCGGGACGGCCGGTTCTGGATGAGTTATTCCGGCTGCATGAGACGCGTTGGGCTGACCGCGGCGGTCCGGAGAGCATGTTGGACCGTCCCGCTGTGCAGAGATTCCTGCTGGAAGCCTCGCGCCGAATGTCGGCTACCGGAAGACTGCGACTGTACACCGTCCGGTTCAGAGGCGAGTTAGCGGCGGTCATCCTGGGATTTATCGATCGCGGCCGCGTGTGGGGATACATCACGGGCATGGATCCCGAATTGGGGCGCTTCAGTCCGGGGAGCCTGGTGCTAAGTCATGCCATTCGCGACGCCATTGGGGAAGGTGCGTCGGCATGGGAATTCCTGCGCGGCGATGAGGCGTACAAATTCCAGTGGGGCGCGCAGAAAATGCCCAAACTTCGACTTCGCCTTTCGTAATAATCTCCCTTGGCGCCGGAGCGGGGCATGTTCCGCATGTCACAATAAGATTTCGACGCCGATGGGATTCGATCTGAACGCATACGGAGAACAGGTAGCGCGTCTGCTGGCGCTTGCGGGTAACGGAAATCGCCAGATGCCGCTAGTCACCGAGGGGCCCAACTCGGATGAAGCCTCCCAAATACTCAAGGCGACTTCAGCCACGGCCCTTTTTCCAAAGTCAGTAGCTCCCCGGGGCGCCTTTGCCGGCTTGTGGCTGTATTTCTCGTGCTTCGAGGAAGCGCACGAGGTGGCCCAGGATGACGGATCCACCGAAGGGAGTTTCTGGCATGCGATCCTACACCGCCAGGAACCGGATTCGGGCAATGCGGCTTACTGGTTCCGGCGAGTGGGCGATCACCCCATTTTTCCCCAGTTGGTGGAAGAAGCGGTACGGGTGATCAAGCGATACCCGGACGCGGAATTCCGGCCTTCGGTCCGATGGGACCCGTTCGGCTTCGTCCTTTTCTGTGAACGTGCCCGCCAGCAGCCGGGATCACCCTCCGAGGCCGCAGCCCTCGAGATCCAACTCGCCGAGTGGCAACTTTTGTTCGACTACTGCGCGAGGCCCAAGAAGTGAGGCGTCTGTTCCTCCTGCTGGTCGCGATCGTTCTTGTCATCCTGGGCTATTTTCTGGTGAGCCGGAGGAATGCTCCGCCCGAAATCCCGTTTACGCGGGTTGTGCGGGAGACCATTGTGAGCGCGTTGACGACCAACGGCAAGGTGGAACCGATCGAGTGGGCGTCGGCGCGGACCGAGACGGCGGGACTGGTGCAACGGATTGCAGTCCATCGGGGGGACCGTGTGGCTCAGGGCGCAACGCTGATCCAATTGGATTCGGCGCCGATTGAGGGCGATCTTGCGGCCGCGGAGGCGCGCGTGGCTCAAGCGCAGGCGGAGATACAGACTCAGACACAGGGCGGACGGTCAACCGAACTGGCCAGCCTCCAGGCGAGCATGGATGCAGCTAAATTGGAGCTCGCCGCCGCACAGCGGGAGTACGACGTCAATCGGCGGCTCCAGGCCAAGAACGCCATTACCGGGCTAGAGGTGACAACGTCTCGCGAACGAGTGGAGCGCGCGCAACAGCAGATCCAATCCCTGGATCAAAGGCGGGCGGCGCTGGTGGGAGCCTCTGACCGCAGTGCCGCCGAGGCGAGACTCCGCGAAGCCCAGGCCGCTGTCGCAAGCGCCAAGCAGAAGATCGGCATGACTCTAGTGAAAGCCCCGATCGGGGGTGTGGTCTACCAATTCGACCTGCGGCCCGGAGCGTATTTGAATGCGGGCGACCTGGTGGCCAACATCGGGCGGGTGGACACGGTGAGGGTGATCGTCTACGTGGACGAGCCCGACCTGGGACGCGTGGAGGTCGGGATGCCCGTCACCATCACGTGGGATGCGATGCCGGGGCGCAAATGGAATGGCTCAGTTGAGCGCAAGCCGACCCAGGTGATCGCGCTCGGAACCCGGCAGGTCGGCGAAGTGAGCTGCATCATCGGCAATCCGGACCTGGACCTTTTGCCCGGCACCAACGTGAATGCCGAGATCCGTTCCCAGGTGGTGGAGAACGCGTTGACCATTCCCAACGCCGCTCTGCGCCGCGAGGCGGGACGCACGGGGGTTTTCGTTTTCGAAGCGGGACGAATCCACTGGCGCGAGATCAAACAGGGCGTGGCGAGCGTGGTGCGCAGCCAGGTGCTCGGCGGCCTCAAGGAAGGCGACAGCGTGGTGCTTCCAACGGACCGAACACTGAAAGAAGACATGCCGGCGGCACCGGTATATCCGTAATTCTCGCGAATGGACTTCATCTTTCAGTGGGTTTCCAGTTACGGGTATGCCGCGATTTTCGGACTACTTGTGCTGGGTATCGTCGGGCTGCCCATTCCGGATGAGACCTTACTGGTTTTCACCGGATACCTGGTGTGGCGCGGAAACCTGAAAGCAATTCCGGTATTGCTGGTGGCTTTCCTGGGCAGCATCAGCGGCATCACGTTGAGCTATGTGATCGGGCGAACGCTGGGACTGGGCTTCATTCACAAATGGGGCCGCTATGTGCATGTGACCGAGAGCCGCCTGGACGTGGTACACGGGTGGTTCAACCGGGTGGGTCACTGGGCCCTGTTCATTGGCTATTACATCGCCGGAGTGCGGCACTTCACTGCTATCGTCGCCGGCACCTCGTCTCTCGAATACCGGGCGTTTGCGGCCTATGCCTACTCAGGAGCGGCGGTGTGGGTCTGCACATTTCTGGGGCTTGGCTACTATTTCGGCGACCGCTGGCACCAAGTGATCGAGACGGTTCACCGCCACCTGCACATCGTCTCGATTGCCGTAATCACCGGGGTTGCGTTGTTCCTGCTGATCCGGTGGTTCCGCAACCGTAAGGCCGCCGGGCGCAGTTAGGCTGGCCGGTGGTTGCGCGAGCTTTCAATTGTCAATGATTTGTCAATGATCTTTGCCCGGTACCGGACGATCTTCTGGAAGATCCGGCCCGTGGAGTCCCTCTGACTGCAGTTATGGCCGACTGGTTGTTGAGGTCACTCGCGGCGGGCGGCAGCGACCGGCGACGGTACAGGGCCGGCTACGAGCGCTGTTACTGGAACCGCCGCGGTTGCGGGCTGATGGGGCCGGACGGTGGATGATTTCTTGGATTCCCGCTCCCTCCGGCGCTGGGACGCCTTGAGCATAGTGACGGCATGACGCCAGGCACGTTCGCAATCGGTGACCCAGCGGGTGACTGCCTGGAATTCCTTGAGCTTGGTGGTCAGAACTTCCACCATGTCGCGCGTGGCGCAATAGCGCTCCTCGGCCTCGTGGGCCCGCTGCAAGCGCAGCCAGGTTTGAGCGATCTGGGTGACCAGCATGCGCTCATACCCATCAGCCGGTTTGTGGGCTTCGGTCAACTCGTCGCGAAGGGTGTCGAGCGACAGGCCCGCCGGTTCGGCGAGTACGGTTTTGGTTGCAGACGACATTTTGTTTTCTCCCACCTTCAGCATTTCATGAGTGTCCAGGGAGTGACGGGAGGCAGGAGTTCGAAAATAGGGATATGTTATAAAACCGAAAGGAGTTAGGAATATTTTCATTTTTGGTGAACGGCCATTTTCGGGGTGCCGAAAAATCTGAGTTTCACGCGGGGCTTCCTTAGTAGACGGAGACGGCTGTGGTGTATGGAAAGTTCAGTCAGCCGGCGGAAGGCGGAAGAATCCATGCTCTGCAGCGGTCAGGTGTGCAGCGCTCAAGCGCTCCATCATCACGCCGCGTCTTGCATGGTCCGAACTCTGATTCAACCAATGGCCGATCTCGTGTGTCGCTACGCGAGCCAAAGCCCGACCGAGAACGCCCGGGAGACGAGTCCGAATTAATTGGGACGTGGGTGAAATAAAGAGTTCGATTTCCGGTATCAGACGCTGGTTCTTAAATCGTATTCCCCCCAGAGCCGCCGGTTCCTCGTCAGGGGGGTCACTGCGGAATGTGATCGTGAGGATTCCCGGCCGACACGGGACAACCGCAGCAGAGCGGCCCGAGTAGGCCATGATTCTGCCCAATTCCGCCTGGAACGTTGCAACGGTGTCGGTATCGATTTGCGCCGAGTTCACCAAGCAGACTTCTAAATGCCTGATAGCCAAGGGGTTGACTATCGACAATACCACGTAAGTGAGCCCGACCGCGGTCACTGCAACTAGATTGTAACGGAAGTGTCATCGAAATGAAACCCTCTAATTTCAGCGAGCGGGGCAGTTGCAGATGGGAGCGCCAGGTCCCGATAGACCTGGCGCCTCAGGGTGCCTATTTGAGGTCGGTTTCAAGTACCCAGAACGTCCACTCTTCGGTCCAGTTCTGGTCGCCGATTCCGCCGATGAACTTGGCGGTCTGATCAAAAAATCCGTCATCCGGAGGCTGCACCCAGCCGGTACGGAAGAGCGGGCTGGAGAACAGGCCCGCCCAATCAGGGTCGCTGTACTCGAACGGACGAGTGAACAGGGGATCGGCGACGACGACGTTCTTACCCGCGCCGTTGCCCTTTCTGTCCGTTCGCGTAGGCGATGTTGTAGGCCGAGGATGCTGCAGACGACCCAATCTGGCCGTCGATTGTTGGGCCACCTTTGGTCCCGATATTGTTGCCCCAGCAGAGAATGCCGTTCATCGTCAGGTTGCCGAGATCCGACTGAGCTTGCGTGGTGGTGTCGCTGATGTCCAGGCACGGGCTGTAGAAGTTGGCCACTACCATGTTGTTGAACGAGCCGCGGGTGCCGCGGCGAAGGAACATGCCGGGCGCGTTGGATTCGTCATAGCCGGGTACTCCGCTCCCGATGTAAGTGACGTTGAACATGGTCGGATTCGAGTAGGGTGTTGCCGCCTGGTCGTACTCGCTATCATCACCTTCGATGCCGCGGTTGCCGGGTGAGTCGGGGCTTTGGTACATCAGGCCGAACTGGAGGCGGCCCGTCCATCCGAGCTGAAAGTCGGTGAAGTCATCGGCCACAAGTCCGCCGACCAGGTACTTGGCGTCCATGGTCCCGCCGAACCATTCGAAGGCGTCGTCCTTGCCGTAGATCGCTTGCAGGTGATCGGCAACAGTCTGGGTGCCGCAGCCGCCAAAGGTGAACGAATTCAGCTCATTGTTGGGGGAGAGGATGGTGCCGGCGAACTCGACGCGGACATAGCGCAGCGTGCCGCAGTTGTGCGTCGCATCGGTGCCGCCGTAGACGCTATCAGCATTGCCGACGAGCCCTTCGATGTAGAAGGTGCCGGGCGGGTTTTTGCAGCCTTCGGGCGGGCAGATTCCGCTGGAGATGTTGCCGCCGACATTGATGGGCGCCTTGCCAAGCATCACCAGGCCTCCCCAATCGCCGCGAGCGCGCTGGCCGAACGGCAGCGAACTGGTCATGACGATGGGGCGGGCTTGCGTTCCGCTCGCCATGATCTTGCCGTGCAGTAGTGACGATCAACGCCGAGGGGGGCTGGGTGCCGGGCTCGCCGACGACGAAGGTGCCAGGTTCGATCGTCAGCGTGGCATTGTTCTTGACGTAAATGATGCCTTTGAGGTGCCATTCGGTGTCATTGGTCAGCGTGCGGTCGGCGGTGATTTCGCTCGAGATGGTGGTAACACCCTTGACCACGCCGATCTTCATGTAAGAGGTTTTCAGGACACCGGTGCCGGTGTAATCGCGCAGCTGCACCACCAACGTGTGCATGCCATAGCTCGGAAGGAATTGCCACGGCCGGGAATTTGCCGCCGCTGCCGACCAGGACTGCCTTACTGGCATCCGCCAGTTGCACCGGCTGGAACCCTTGCGCCGCCGTGTTGCCGTTGATATCGGTGGCTTCTTCGCCGCCGCCCGGCAAATAGGTCTTTTTGCCGGTCTGGTTATTCTGCCGGTAGACGAAGACCGTATAGGGATAGAGATCCCCATTGGTCTTCACAGTCCACTTCAGCGTGAGGGACTCCCCTGGCTGGTAGGTGTATTTGTCGCTCCAGATCCACATGGACAGCTTGGTACGCGGACCGTTGTACACCTCGGCCTTCGGCTGCTTCGCGGCATAGCGTTCCGCCGCGGCCCTGCCGACCGGAGAGAAGTTCTGGCCGGCTGCTGCCGCCGCGGCGACAACTCCCAGCATCAATAAGCAAGTAACTCGCATCGTTGTCTCCTGTTTGTGCTTATCAGAAAAATGAATAGCTAAACCCGATCTGAAACGTACGGCCCAACTGGTAATCGCGCTGGATGAACTCGCCTTGCGTCCAACGGTAATCGTTGTTGCCGAGGTTCTCCCCCTCGAAGCGGAGATTGTACCGACCCTTCTCTCCGAACGCATAACTATAAACAAAATCCAGGTAGAGGTTACCCTCCTGGTAAATGTCAGGCAGCTTAAACGTGCCCACATCGCTAATGCGCTTGGACACGTAGTTAGCATAGAATCTCGCATCGCTGCGCCACTTGGGCCGGGCCCACTGTAGAACTGCATTGGCCAGATATCGCGACTGCCCTAACAGTGGGCGAGACGGCGAAGTAATGATGGTTGCGTCTTCTGGCTTGATATCGACGTTCGAATCGACGAAGGTGAAGTTGGCCGATGCGGCGAATTCCTTCAGCCGGGGAGTGAAAGTCGCCAGCGAACGCCGGAACTCGAGTTCCACGCCGATGTTGCGCGCGCCTTGGGCATTGACAAAAGTCTGGCGCAGGTCGTTGGACGGCACGATCGTCTGCTCGATCGGGTCGGTGAAGGTCTTTGCGAAAAAACTCGCCGCGATTAACTGGTTGCTGCCGGTGAACCACTCCCACCGCGCGTCGTAGTTGTTGATAACCGCTCGCTTCAAGTCGGGATTACCCTGGGTAACGAATCCGCCCAGCACGTTGTTGAAGTCGAAGGGCGACAACTCGCGAAAATCGGGACGGGAAACCGTGCGGCTATAGGACACGCGGAAGTTCTGCCTGCCGGTCAGCGCATAGATGGCATTGACGGCGGGCGTCGGATCCGTATTGTGGAGGCCCGCGGTAACTGGCGTGGCGTTCGGGACACGGTTGTCGTAGGACGTGACCACCTGATCGGCATCCTCAATGCGGATGCCTCCTTCGATGCGCCACCGCGGCCCCAGGCTCAGATCCACCATCGAATATCCGGCATAAATTGTCATATCCGCCGCGTAGGTGTCGGTTGCGCGGGTAAACTCGTTGATTTGAAAACCGTCCGGGCGGATGTTGGGATCCGATAGAAGCTGGTTGCTGGGAAGGTAAAGATCGAGCGTCAAAAACTGCTGCGGTGCAAACTGGAACCGTCGCGCGGTGAAGTCCCTATGCCGGAGAGTGGCGCGGAAGCCCGTCTTGAAGAGGCCCGAAATACCTCCCTTAAAGAAGGGAATGCTGTAATCCACCTGAGGTTCATAGATGTGATCGTCGAGATTCGAGAAGAAGCGCAGACCCGATGAGCCGGAGGCGGCGAAGATGTATTCACCGTTGGGCAGCAGGTTTCGGATCACCTCGCGGAGGTCTGGCTCATTGCGTCTCGAATCCGAGTATGTAAGCTGCCAGTGGATCAGGCTGTTCCGCAAACCGGGAAACGAGTGATCGCCCCCGACCCCGGTAGAGAAGAGCGACCGTTCAATGTACCGAAGGCGCTGGGAAGAGACGGATGTATCAGTGCTGCCGTCGTAGCCGGAAAACTCACGCGACGCTTTCTCGCCCTCGTGCGTCAGGGTGTTGCGGAAGACCAACTTGTGATTGGGGGTCAGGCGAATGGCGGCATTGAAGATGGCTCCCATTCGAGCTTCCTCGGTATACTCGCGGAAGTCCGGGTACTCCGTGGAAATGTATGGGGAGCCGGCCCCCATGCGCAGGTAGCGCTGGAGTTCGTTCTGGGTTTGTGGCTTGTTGTTTACAGTGAACGCACCGACAATCCCGAAGCGGCCGAAAGTGCCGCCTCCAGCCGCCGACCAATCGAAGGTCGGGCGCATGGTCGAAATCCCGGCGGGTTCCCAAATATCGGCGAAGGAGCGCCCGAAGTCCTGCAATTGCTCCTTAGTGAACTGGCCCGGGAATAGCCGCGCATCGGCGGGAATCGCCGACGGCAGAGCGCGAGCACCGGCGCCGAATCCGAAGAAGTCGGAGACTCCGCTTGCGCCCGGATAGCTCAAGAATTTGTCAAATGTCGTGACGCTGTTGAATGAAGTCTTGGCCGAGACATTGAAGACCTTCGTAGTGGGAAACTCGATGGTCTGCAACTGAACCAGCCCACCGGAGAACTCGGCGGGCAGGTCGGGCGAATAGGTCTTGGCAATCTTGATGTTCTCGATCAGGCCGGCAGGAAAGAGATCGAGCGGCACGACGCGTTTTTCAGGCTCGGTGGTGGGGACCAGCGCGCCGTTCAACTGCGTAGAACTGTAGCGTTCACCGAGGCCGCGGACATAGACGAACCCGCCGCCGACCACGCTGACACCGGTAACCTTTTGAAGCGCGCCGGCAGCGTCCGAAGACGCGCCGGCAGCCAATTCCTCGCGTCCCAATCCATCGCTCACCACGGCCGAGAGCTTACGTTCCTGCAGCATGGCCTCGGCAGTCGCTTCGATAGCGCCCACCCTATCCACAACATCGACCCTGGTTGAAACCGAGAGGTTCGACAGGACCGTACTGGTGTCAGTCACCTCTTTCGGCTTGACGATGACATCGGTGATCTCCACGGGAGCGTACCCTTTCGCGGTGAAGCGGATGGTGTACGTTCCCGGAGACAATGGAATCGTGAACTTTCCGCCGGTGTCAGTTACATTGGCATCGCTGGCATTGCCGTTAATGGCTACCGAGACCCCAACCACCGGACGGCCGGTCTGGCTGTCGAAGACACTCCCGGTCACAGTTCCGGGCTCGGTCTGAGCAACTGCCAGGGCACAGACGAGCAGCAGTAAGGGTAGGACTCTATTGAACAAACAGTGCAACCTCGTTAGAGTCGACGCCATCGATGAAGACTCGCACCGGTACGCGGCCCGTGATGAAGCTGTGATCCGGGATGGTGACGTTGATCTGCCACAGGCCGGGCGCGTCGGGGTTGAGTCCGCTGAACTGGACCTGCGCTTCGACGCCGCCGACGAAGACCTGAGGAGTTGATCGGGTGGTAGCCAGAGGGGTCGAGCCAGGAGGGACTCCATCGGTTGGCTGCCGGGAGAGCGTGCCGGGGCCGGTGGCGTAAATGGAGACTACTTCGCCGCGCTTGGCCGGCGTGGAGGAGTCATTTTCAGTCACTCCATCCTGGTTGCGAACGGCGGCTCGGGGCGGGCTCTGGCTGTCCTTCAGGAAGATCCCAGGGGCAGCGGACATCACTCGAACCGAACCGGTCATACTACCGGACGGAAGAGTTACCTGTACATTTCGAATGCCGGTCTGGATCGCGTACGGAATCAGGAAGGTCAATTGCGTAGCTCGAACGTCGTAAAGGGGCGCGTCCACACCGTCGATGGTTACCTTGACTCCGCCGAGCGTTGCCGGCAAGGGGAAGGCAGTGGCGGTGGTTGTCGATACGCCGGTGAAGGTTCCGAACGCGGCGACCCAAGAGCCTGCACTCACAGGCTGATCGCCCCGAAAGCTCGCGCCATTTACGATTGTGATCTGCGCCTGCGCGGCTGCGCACAACGATAAGAGCGTCAGTAGGATTTTGTTTGACATAAGTCTTTGAGGATCAGGTTTTGTAGGCTCCCGTGGTAATTGTTACCCCGACTGAACAGATACGGCTCCGGTTCCGGAGCACAAGTTGAGTCACGTCGGAGTTTCTGTGTCCACGCTTCCGCGCACCAGCGAGTCAATCCCGTAACGACCCTATTCCGAGAACAGCCTGGACCGGGGACGAACGGCTTGATGGCTTCAAGCGCGATGAGTACTTCCGACTCCGATGTAAGCGTGAAAGCTCCAGTTGTGAGGCTACATGAGGTTTATTTCATTTCGGTTACGGAACCGTGAATTTCTCATCTAAGCCAGAAAAAACTTCTGCGCGTCACTCTTGCGATCGGGCCGAAGTGTTGCGTTGCTGCAATCGCGTGCGCTTTTTCCTTGCGCCACTGCGTCCCTATGGGGACATGCAGAATAAGTCAATGCAGTTCAGTCAGTTTCGGAGATAGAGAGACGAGGCATCCATTGGTTGTTTAGCCGCAAGGCCTTCAGAGTCCCGGCGAGGAGCCTCACCCGCCTTTTGCAAACGCGACCTTGAATTGGCTGCTAGGCAATTAGGACTCTTGTAACCAATCTGCAATGTGAGATGCGAGCGCCTATATGGAGCTAAATTACTCTCATGACAGCGGCTGCCTTTTTGTCTGGACGGTCTAGTTATTCATGTCATGGCTACAGCTCTGTCAGAGGTTCAAGAATGGTATCCATTACTCCCCGGCATTATTATCAGCAATGGGAACTGCTTCATCAGGCTTGGTGGATTCAGGGACGGTATTCCGCCCCGGATTGTGGACATATTTATATGGAAACTCCGGCACAAATCGAGCGTTGTCCGCCCCGGCGTTAACTTCAGAATGTACATTGAAAGGCGTGTCGCTTTTGCAGCGGTACGATGACGTTCAGTTGCCAGCTGCCGAGCAGAGCCGCCGCCAGGCCACCCGGAAGAAGGGCAATCCCAGAGGAGGACGTGATGAAACGGTGATGAACGGTGTTATCGAAAATGCCGCCCGGCAGTTGAAGGATTGGTGGGCGTCGCCGGCGACCCTGTCGATGAACTTCGACCACTTCCGATGGCCGGCATCGCCCGCGTCGCCGCCCCTCGCCTTTGCGCCGGCGGCGCTCGCAACGGGGCCAGAGGACTCCTGCCACGGGCTGCTGGCGCCGCACCTGAAAAAGAGATATAAGAACAGGATGGACACAACGATGACCCGCCGGACGCTGGTGCGCGCTGCGTGTGCCGCTGTGGGTGCTGCGGTTCCGATTGCCCGGGGGGCCGCCCCCGTCAACGCCACGGCATTCGCGCTCTGTGGCGATGAGTCACACAATTCGGATTACATCCGAACGGCGTTGACAGCGACGTTGGTGGAGGATGCCCACCTTTCGATCGACTTCACCGATCAGGAGAAGCTTCTCACTTACGACAACCTGAGGAAATACAAGATCCTCATCATGTTCCGGGATGGGCGCCGCTATAACAACGGCTACTGGCACCAGGTTTATTGGAACGAGAAGAAGGACAAGATTGTCAGCGTACCTCCCATCGAGCGCAAGATCGGCTCCGGTTACAGCACCTGGATGACGCCAGAGCAGGGGAAGGGGATCAAGCAGTGGGTTTCCGAAGGCGGCGCGTTGTGGGCGTTTCACAATAACAGCGAGACGTCGATTTCGAATCAGGACTACCGCGACGTGGAAGGCGCAATCTATGTCGGCCACCCTCCCATCCGGCCGTTCAAGGTCAAGATCGTCAACCCGGATCACCCGATCACGCGGGGCGTGAAGGATTTTGTGGTCACCGACGAGCAGCACTACGTCGTCTACGACAAAGATCCAAAGTACGTGCTGGCACGCAGCGTCAACGAGGACGGTCTGGATTACACCGATCTTGCCGGCCGCCGCAGCAACACGGCCGAAGCCGTTTGGGCCTACGACTACGGCAAGGGCCGTGTGTGTTTTATGGCGCCGGGGCACATGATCAGCGTCCTGTGGAACCCGGAGTACGAGAAGATGCAGCGTAACGCCGCGAAGTGGCTGCTGCATGGGGCGTGATGAGAAGACGAGCGCCGATGTGTGTCGCGGCGGTGTGCAACCTCTTCCTACCCACACTGTGATATTCTCGTTTGCGCTCGAACATTCAAACTGCCATGAAGACTCTGATCGCGGTTCTCTCCATATTGGCCTTCACCGCCGGATGCTCCACCGCACCGCCGGCTGCCGAGGCCCCCAAGCCCGCTACGATAGGCTCTATCGCTCGCCTGGATCCCGCTCTCGATCGCATTGTTCCCGCATCCTCCACAATCGAGAAGCTAGCCGGCGATTTCCAGTTCATCGAAGGCCCTCTCTGGCGCCCGGACATTAACGCCCTGTGGTTCAGCGACGTGGTTGGGAATGTCGTTCGCCAGTGGTCTCCGGACGGCAAGGTGATCGAGATCCTGCGCCCGGGCGGGTACGACAAGAACGACGCGCCGGCGGGATCGTTCATCGGTCCGAACGGGTCCATTGCCGACAAGGACGGCGCCGTGCTGCTCTGCCAGCATGGCAATCGCAGGATCGTGCGCATTTCCAAGGACCGCAAGGTGACTCCGTTCCTGGACCGTTTTCAGGGCAAGCGCCTGAATAGCCCCAACGACCTGGTGTACCGGTCCGACGGTTCGCTCTACTTCACCGATCCTCCCTATGGCCTGATCAAGCAGGACGAGGACGCGGCAAAAGAACTCAAGTTCAACGGCGTATTCCGGTATGCAAAGGGAGCGCTTCAGGTGGTGGTGAAAGATCTGACGCGTCCGAATGGAATCGCCTTCTCGCCGGATGAAAAGACGTTGTACGTAGCCAATTCCGATACGGCTCACAAGGTCTGGATGGCATATGACGTGGCTGCTGACGGTGCGGTCTCGAATGGCCGCGTGTTCTTCGACGTCACATCGCAAACCGAGGACGGCTTGCCGGACGGCATGAAAGTGGACTCCGAGGGGAATCTCTACTGCAGCGGTCCCGGCGGAATCTGGATCTTCTCCGCGGCAGGCAAACACCTGGGGACGATCAAGCCGCCGGAGACACCGGCGAATTGCAATTGGGGTCCAGACCGGACAACGCTGTACATCACCGCGCGGACGGGCCTGTACCGCATTAAACTCGGGATACCCGGGCAGAAACCGTTATACCAATAGGAGCAACTCGAATGAATCGCCGGACCTGTCTTCAAACGATGATTGCCGCCGCCGCACCGGCCGCGGCGCAGAATCAAGCTCGAAAGCCGATCCAACTGCATGTGGATCTCGCGGTGGATCCTGCGAAGGAGCAGGAGATGCTGCGGACGTTTCGGAATACGTTCCGGCCCGCGGCCGCCAAACAGCCCGGCTTCATCGACGTGAAGATGCTGAAGCTCCGATCCGCCTTACAGGGCAAAGCACCGGCGGGCGCGAATTACCGGTTCGAGCTGACGTTTCAGACCGAGGAACAGCGGCAGAATTGGGTGGCGAGCGACATCCACAAGAAAGTATGGCCGATGATTGAGGCGACGCTTTCCTCGAAGGACTACACGGTGCTGCTTTACGACGATGCGGCCTGAGAGCCCGCCGCAACCTTCGTAGCCATCTTCCGTGCGGCGAACATGGCCATTTCCAGGGCTTGCTCGTAGTTGAGGCGCGGGTCGAGCTGTGAGAAATAGGCCCGCTTGAGATCCGATTCATGCACACCGTGGGCTCCGCCGATGCACTCGGTGACTGCCTCTCCTGTAAGTTCGATGTGCACGCCGCCCAAGGAACCGCCTTCGGCCGCGTGGATGTCGAAGGACTGGTCCAGTTCGGCCAGGATGTCCTCGAAGTAGCGAGTCTTGATCCCGTCCGCGGTGGTTCTGGTGTTGCCGTGCATGGGGTCGCAGCACCACAGCACGGTCTTGCCGGTGGCGCGGGCAGCGCGGATCAATGCGGGCAGACACTCGGCGACGCGCTCGCTGCCGAAGCGGTGAATCAGGGTGAGGCGTCCTGGTTCGTCATCCGGGTGAAGGATATCGATCAGCGTCTTCAGGGTTTCGGGCTGAAGAGGCGGTCCGATCTTGATGGCGATGGGGTTGCGGATGCCGCGGAAATACTCGACGTGTGCGCCATCCGGGTCAACGGTGCGCATTCCGATCCAGGGGAAGTGAGTGGAGAGGTTGTACCAACCTTCATGACGGGGCACGCGCCGCGTCTGGGCCTGTTCGTAGGGCAGGTGCAGGCCTTCGTGGCTGGTGAAAAAGTCGACCCAATTGAGTTCGCCGGGATGGACTCCCAGGATGTTCTCCATGAACCGGAGCGAATCGCCGATGCTGTGCGCCATCCGGCGGTATTCCTCGGCCATGTAGGAGCCGGTCACCCAATCGAGGTTCCAATATTCGAGACGGTGCGGGTCCACGAATCCACGGCTGACCAGGGCGCGGATGAAGTTCAGGGTCAAGGCGGCGCGCTCGTAACCGCGCAGCATCAGCCACGGGTCGGGCTGGCGCGCATCGGCTGTGAATTCGGGGTGGTTGATGAGGTCTCCGCGATAACTGGGCAGGGTCAGGCCATCGCGGGTCTCGAAATCCTCGGTGCGAGGCTTGGCGTACTGGCCGGCAAAGCGTCCGATGCGGACGACTCGCTTCTGGCACCCGTGCACAAGGACCAGGCTCATTTGCAGCAGCACTTTGAGCTTATTGGCGATGGTGCCCGAATCGCAGGTAGAGAAGCTCTCGGCGCAATCGCCGCCCTGGAGCACGAACCGTTCGCCGCGGGCTGCTTCGGCCAGTTGGGTCTTGAGCGCGCCGATCTCCCAGGACGTTACCAGGGGAGGCAGCTTTGAGATCTCGGAGACGACCCGTGACACCTCGTCCCGGCAACTGTAGAGGGGTTGCTGAGCGGCGGGCTTGCTCTGCCAGGAATCGGGAGACCATTCTCGCATTGTGTTCCTGTTTCATTGTGTCACCGTGATGGGGGAGGACGAAGGCCGCGGACATGACGATAAAATGAAGTCGGATGTGGAATATGGGGCTTGATCGGATAACGCGAAACCCGGACTTGATGGGCGGCAAGCCCTGCATACGAGGGATGCGCGTAACGGTAGGAATGATTGTCGGACTAGTTGCTTCGGGCCACGGCGACTCTGAGATCCTTGCAGCGTATCCGTACCTCGAACCGGAGGACATCCGGCAGGCTCTTGCGTACGCTGCGTGGCGGGTCGAGGAGATCGAAATTCCGCTTCCAGCCGCATGAAGCTTTTAATCGACATGAACCTGAGCCCGTTGTGGGTCCAATTCCTGGCCGACTCGGGGTTCGCCAGCGTTCACTGGTCAAGCGTCGGCCGGGCATCCGCGCCAGATACCGTGATTATGGACTATGCCAGTGCGAACGGTCTGGTCATCTTCACGCACGACCTTGACTTCGGCGCACTCCTCGCCAAACGGAAGAGTCGTCAGCCGAGCGTCATTCAAGTCCGAACGCAGGACGTGCTCCCGACGGCTATCGGCGAATTGGTCATCCGAGTGTTGCGGGCCAGTCTTTCACATCTTGAAACTGGTGCCCTGGTCACCGTGGAGCCACATCGAGACCGAATTCGCCTCTTGCCAATTTAGGAGGCTCCCTCAATGGGCGCCAGCGATTTCCAAAGAAAGCCAGGAGAACATGGCGCGCAGGGCCTGGGCTCGATGGCTGACCTTCATCTTTTCCGTCGCGTCCGCTTCGCCGAAAGTGCAGCCGAACGGCTGATAAAAGAACAGGGGATCGTAGCCGAAGCCGTTGGGGCCGCAAGGGGCGTCGAGGATACGCCCGCGGAGTGTACCGCGGAAGGTGCCGACCAGTTGTCCGGCGCAGGCCAGCGCGATGACGCAGACGAACTGGGCATCACGGTTGGCTGCGCCTTGGAGCCGGTCGAGCACGAGCCGGTTATTCGCTTCATCGGTAGCGTCGGGCCCGGCATAGCGCGCCGAATGAACGCCGGGAGCGCCGCCGAGTGCATCCACTTCGAGACCGGAATCGTCCACGAACACCCAGTCCGGCGTAAATGCGCCGTAATACAGCACCTTCTGAATAGCGTTCTCTTCGAATGTGTGGCCGGTCTCATCGGGCGCCGCGATCTGCTTCAGTTCGGGCAGGGGCTCTACCACGAAGTGCCCGTGCTGCTCTCCGGCGAGGCGAAACTCCCGCAACTTGCCGGGGTTGGTGGTGGCACAGCGAACGATCACTTATCGCCCAGAACCGCTTTCTGAATCTGGATGAGGCTGCTGATCCCGTTCCGTCCCAACGTGAGCAGCCCAGCGAGTTGGGGATCGTCGAACTCGGTCTTTTCGGCGGTGGCCTGCAACTCGACGAAGCGGCCTGCTCCGGTCATCACGAGGTTCATGTCCACGTCGGCGGCCGAATCCTCTTCGTAGCAGAGATCGAGCAGGGGCTTGCCGCCCACCAGGCCCACGCTGGTGGCAGCCACGTAGTCGCGCACCGGCCAGCGTTTGATTTCACCGGCCTGCTGATAGCTCTTGAGCGCAGTGACCATGGCTACGAACGCGCCCGTGATGGCCGCGGTGCGGGTGCCGCCGTCGGCCTGGATCACGTCGCAATCGAGAATCACGGTGCGCTCACCGAGCAGGGACATATCGACGACGGAGCGCAACGCTCGGCCGATGAGGCGCTGGATTTCGAGCGTGCGCCCGCTGGGGCGGCCGCGGTTGACCTCGCGCTGGTTGCGGGTGATGGTAGCGCGCGGCAGCATCGAGTACTCAGCCGTCACCCAGCCCTTTCCTCCTCCGCGCAACCATTGCGGAACCGTGGATTCCACGCTGGCGGCACAGAGGACGCGGGTGTTGCCCACTTCGATGAGCGCCGAGCCTTCGGCGGTCTGCTGGTATCCGATCGTAATGTGGACCGGGCGCAGCTCGTCCTGTCTTCTACCATCCACTCTCATTGAGACTTCAATCCCCAATAAAACAGCATCATAGTCAAACCGAAAATCATGAGCACCAGAACCAGGCACGGGATGATCCCGGCCCAGCCCTTCTTCTTCGCTTTGGTGCTCTTCGGCGCCTTGTACTTCGACATGGATTCGTGAGCGGTCCGCCAGGGACCGCTACCCTTTCAGATATCGTGAGGCCTGCCGGAAAAATTCGTCGAGCGCCGCCAGGCTGGCCGGTTCCAGGTTTTTCACCGTAATGGAGACCACCGGCCGCTGCCGTTCGGCGAGAGCCATCTGGGTGGCCAGAAACTGGGCGCGATGGTAATCGGCGGTATGGCCGGCTTCGGGCAGCGCGGAAGCTTCTTCGCTGAGCAGGACCGTGGAAATGCAACGTCCGTGGCCAATAATCATTTCGTGGTAAGAATGATTCATCGCCGGACCTTCGTAGACGTCCACCGGCGCCTTCAGACGCGAGCGGAAAACGACTTCCGCGGCGCGGTCGAGAACGCGGCGAACAGCGATGCCGGGTTTTGAATAGCGGGTGTCGCCGAAGAAGGTCAACTCGCCGTACTCCGCCCCATTCTCGAACGCGCTGCGCAGAAGGGCGGCGTAGATGGCCGGGGCAGTGCCTTCCTTCGGAGCCACCGGAACTCCGGCGTGCTCATAGCGCAGAGTCACGCGATTGCGCCACTTGCGCCTGATGCGGCGTCTGCACAAACGCGGTCCACCGCGGCGACTTATCAATGCCGCCAGCGTTCCGACGCTTCGGCGTGAAGGCGGTTGGTGATGGCCTTGTACAACTCGACGCTGGGCTGAGTGACGAAGTTCATCCGGCGCAGGTAGCCGAGGCCGAACACGGCGTAATGGATGAACTGCATGTAGGTGGAAAGCTGCGCGCCCTGCGCGGCAACGTCAGCACGGCCGCGGGATAACCGGCGCGGCGCAGCAGAGTGATCTTCTGGGCCTCCGGATTCGCCTCCCGTTTGATCTGAACGGCCAGGAACACACGGTCCTGTTCGGGATCCTTGGGAGGGCGGAAGTTTGGCGTCTTCACACGTTCGCCGATGATGATCTTGATGCCGATCTCTTCGCTCTTGCCCAGGCTCTCCTCGAAATCCTGCTTGGTCCACAAGGCCGCGCCGGCCCACGATCGGGGCAGCATCAAAGTGACTTTGTCGCGCCCGGCGAGCCCCTGCGCGTGCAGAAACGCGGACAGGTTCCAGGCCACCGCAATCTGCTCCGCGCTGAGATCGGCGCCGCCGATCCAGGCGCCGAGATCCACGCCGCACAATCCGAGCGGATACAAACTGCCGCGTGTGAGGGGCGCGCTGTGCCGTCCGGCGGTGGAGTTCGCGTTGTCGAGCTGCAGTTCGATCCGGCGATAGCCGCGAGGACCGGCGAACTGATCGAGCAGCGATCCGGGCAGCGTCATGTAGATGAAGTTGGGCCGCGAATCGATCTCCATGGAGTCGTACAACGTTGCGAGTTTTTCGAGATTGACGACGGGTTCGTAGGAGGTCATTCCCATGGCCATTCCCACTACCAGCGTGCGCTTCAGCGCTTGCGCGAGCGGGAGGCGCGACCGGCGGCTCCATGTCTTCCAGGATGGCGCACAGCTTGGCGGGATCAGTGGAATCGAGAACGTAGCAGCGCGGGCCTTTCCGGAGCAGGCCCACCGCGTTGTACATGGACTTGTCTTCGGCCGAGCCGCCCATGCCGGCCCAGATCAGGAATTGCAGCGGAGCGTTGTGGGTCTCGCGGATGGCGGATCGGATGCCGGCGAGTTCGGAGGAGACGGCTGCGGCCCATTCGGGATGGTGAGCCGCCTGCCAGCCAAGATTGAAAACGCCGTAGCTGTTTTTAGTGACTCGTCCGTTCGAGTCGATCTCAGTACCGACGGGGATGAGTACGTTTTTGGAAGGGTCGAGGGCGCTGAGACCGTGACGCCGAGCCCGTGAGTCGAGCGTCTTGAGGCGGGCCAGCGTGTTCTCCGAGGCAAAGCGCTCTGCCAGCGGAGCCGACGGCGGCTCGTCATGATAGAGGGAAATCTGCACGTACCTCCAGTTTTGCATAGCTGCTCGTATGCCGGTTACGATGTCAGAAATGAGCAGGCGATGGTGTCTGTGGTGCGCGATGCTGCTGGCCGCGTGCGGGCCCGCTCGGGAGCCCTCCGCGCCGGCGCTGCCGAAGCAGGCTGCGCGGTGGACTCTCGACTCCGATGCGCATCCGGTTGCGGACCGAGTGGGCGCGGCGACAACGGCGTGGCGGTGGACGTTCTCCGGCACTCCGTCGATGAGGCTGACCGGATACGCCATGCCTTCCGAGACAAGCGCTTTCGACGCGCTGCAGAAATGGCGCGCGGAACCGGGCAAACTGGCGTTCTACTATGGCCGGTACTTCTACCTGGCGGAATCGCCGGGCGCCGGATTCAAGGACTTGAACGAGTTCAGGACCGCACTGGCTCCGGCCAAACCACAATGACCACCCTCTACGACCAGGTCCGCTATCCTTCGCGCCCTTTGTGGGTGACGCATCCATCATCGCTGGGCGCGATGGCAAGACTGTACGGTCTTACAACGGCCCCGGCGGAACGCTGCCGGGTGCTGGACATCGGATGCGGAGAAGGCGGCAATCTCCTGCCCATGGCCGCCGCCTTGCCGCATTCCAGATTTCTGGGGCTCGACCTGGCTGGCGATGCCGTGGCGATTGGCGCGGAATCCGCCCGGGCCCTCTCGCTCCGCAATATCGAACTGAAGCAAGCGAACATCCTGGATGCCGGACGAGACCTGGGAGAGTTCGACTACGTGATCGCCCACGGAGTGTATACATGGGTGCCGTCTGAGGTCCAGGAACGACTGCTGCAACTATGCGCGGAGCTACTGGCGCCCAACGGTGTCGCCTACATCAGCTATTACGTCTATCCCGGCGGATATGTCCGGGAAGCATTGCGGAACATGCTTCTTCTCCACACGAAGGACGTCCTGGACCCCTACGCCCGCGTCGATGAGAGCCTGAAGTTGCTTGCGGCGCTGGCCGAGGAACGGAGGAAGCCGGATCCCTGGCACGCAGTGGTCCGGCAGGAACTCGACGAATTCCGGAAGTGCTCACCGGAGGAGATATTTCACGACGATCTCGCATCCGAGTACCATCAGGTCTACTTCAAGGAATTCATCGAACGGTGCAGGGCTCACGGCCTGGACTACCTGTGCGAAGCGGAACTGGCCGATATGACCCCTTTCGGATTCGGCGAGCAGGCGACCGAGACGCTTAACCAACTTGCGTCCAAGGACCGGATCCAGTGGGAGCAATACCTGGACTTCTTCAGGTTCCGAAAGCTTCGACGGACGTTGCTATGCCGGAGGGATGCCGCACACAACCCAGCGCCCGATCCAGCGGCACTGGCCGGGCTCTATCTTTCCAGCCAGGCGCAGCGGGTTGAGACCGGCGACCCCTCGACCCATCGCTGGAAGGGCGCCGGCAATGCGGTAATCGAGACTCCCGATCCGGAGGTATCGGCGCTGTTACAGCGGCTGTCCGCCTCCTGGCCCGAAGCCATAGCCGGCAGCGATCTTCTCAAGGCGGCGCCCGGCAAGGGAGAAGCCATTCTGGATCTCTGTACGATCAAGTCCATCCAGGTGCACACGTGGGCTCCTCCAGCGGTGCGTTACCGCGGCGGCAAGCCGCGCTTCACCCGGCTGGCACGCTGTCAGGCCGCTACGGGGAAGACCACAAATCTGTACCACTATCCAATTGACCTACAGGGTGACCTGGCGATATCGCTGGTCCAACTCGGAGACGGGACGCGCGACCGAATGAGTCTGATCGGGTCACTGGCGCTGCTGAATCCCAACCACTCGGTTGGGGAGATCGCCGGGGGGATTGACGGCCAGATCTCGGAACTGGCACGTCTCGGGCTGCTGACGTCGGTGGTTGAGTAGTGCCGGAGTTTCAGGCCACTATGAAACAATCGAGAGTTCCGGAAACATGAAGTCTCAGCCTCCGGATTACCTGCCTACGCTCGATGGATGGCGTGCGATCGCCATTTCGATGGTGTTGTTCGCTCACACGCGGCTGCCCGGCAATGCGCTACAAGGCCTGGCTACATACGGCGCCGTGGGAGTGCACCTGTTCTTCGCGATCAGCGGCTTTCTCATCACAGACCGGCTGATCCAGGAGCAGCATCGGACGGGGCGGGTGAATCTGCGATCGTTCTACATCCGTCGCGCGTTCCGGATTTTGCCGGCGGCCCTCACCTACCTGGCGGCTCTCTGCCTGCTCGGATTTGTTCTTCACCTGATTCCGCTCACGAAAGGACAGATCGTATCCGCGGCCCTGTTCTTCCGCAATTACTGGGTGGAACCCGCGGCGCAAAGTTGGTACACGGGACATTACTGGTCACTCTCGGTGGAAGAGCACTTTTATCTGCTCTGGCCGACCCTGCTGGTACTGATAGGAATCCGCCGCGCGCGGTGGATGACGCCGCTTCTGGCGTGCGTGTTCGCGGCCTGGCGCGCCCTGGATTCCCATTTTGCGTGGGCGGCCGCGTTGAATCCAGCCTGGCGCGATCTTGTGGGACGAACCGACTACCGAATGGACGGACTGCTCTGGGGCTGCAGCGCTGCGTTTCTGTGGGACTTGGCTCCGGCTCGTGAATGGCTCCGTCGCCGGGGACGCCCGGAGTATGCCCTGCTGGTGGTGGGAGCCGCGGCCCTACTGTTGATCGCGGAACCACCCGGCTACCTGGCACTGTTCGCCTTTCTGCTGCCGTTTCCCCTATTGTTTACGGCTTCGAATCCGAGGGGGTGGTTCGGAGGGTGGTTCGAACGGCCGTGGATCGCCTGGTTCGGGCGCCTGTCCTATAGCGTGTATCTCTGGCAAATGCTGTTCATGACGGCGTACGGGATCCAGTTGTCTCTGGGAGTGCTGCAACAATTTCCCGGCAATCTGTTGTTGGCGATCGCGTGCGCGTGTGCCAGCTACTACGCGGTGGAGCGCCCGTGCCGCCGGATGGGAGCGCGTCTGGCGGCCGGCCGTGGACTCGCTTCCGCGGCGGCTTCCTAGATGTACGATTGGGGTCGTGCGGGGTACTGACTCTGCCGGAATAACGGCTCAGTTTGCGCGTTGAGCATCACCCACAGTCCGTAGACGCCGAGGGCGGTGCCGAACGGGACGGCCAGCAAATGCAGAGCCGACAGGACAATGGTCAAAACACGTGCCCAGGGGCGGAAACCGAGCAGGCCCCATCCCGCGATGATGGCCGGGGCCGAGAGTACCAGCAGGATGATAACCACGACGGTGCCGATGATGGGGAGAATGACGGCCGCCTGTTCTGCGTCGATGCTGGAATCGACCTGGGACACGATACCGGCGATCCCGCCCAGTATCGCGAACACGACCAATCCGATTAGAACGCCCAGTCCGCCGTAGATGATGTTCAGCCATGCCAAAATCCTGACGTGCTGCTGCAAGGAAAGCCTCCTGTATCACAAGACGAAAACGGATCTGGTACAGTTCGTTGATTCTATCACTTCGCGGCGAGCCGTTCCCAACTCAGAACGAACGAACAGGCTGCGGTGCCCAGCAACGAACGGACCGTCAGTTGGGCGGTATAGCCGTTACGTTTGGAAGGCTGCTCGACGATGCGAATGTCGGCGGGGCCATTGGTCTCGTCCAGCATCACGGTGACATCCGCCTCCGGCAGTGGATGGGTGAATTTGAACCGCTCGCGCCCCACGGGCTGACCTCGCAGAGCCCGGCTGGAACATTGGGCCGAGCGGCACTCGACGAGCACTTCGCCCTGCACAGTGCCGCTCCAGCGGACGTGGTCGACGCGCCCCGGCGGCGGTTTGGCGCTGGAATTCCAATACAAGGCTATGGAGTAGAAAGACGAGCCGTCCTGCCGGTCCTCAATGGTCACGTCCACCGAGTAGTCGCTATTAAGGCCGGGCTGTTGGGTAAGATAGACGGCGCCGCGGCTTTCACGGACCTCCAGGCGGACATCCTGCCGGCTCTGAGGCAGGGGAGAGGTGAAGTGGAACTGGGCGCGCTCAACCGGGGGGCCGTCGCGGTATTCGATGTCCACCTTCTTGCCGTGAATGTGGAGGACGATGATTCCGGACACTTCGCCTTCCCAGGTGAACTGCTGGGCTTGGGCCGCGAGCGCAAAGGCGGCGGCCAGGCAAAGCGATCGGCAGAGAATTGGCCACGGATGAACACGGATGAACACGGATGCCTTTTGCAATCTTTGGCGGGACTGATGAAGTCCCGCGGCTGAAGCCCGCCCCAGATTATGTCGATTCACTTGAGGTTCTTTTCGAATAGCGCGAAGATGCGCCGGTATTCATCGGCCCAGCTGGTGGGCTGTACGAAGCCATGATCTTCCGCCGGATAGACGGCCAGGTCCCAATTGGTTTTGCCTAACTCGATGAGTTTCTGCACCAGGCGCACCGTGTCCTGGAAATGCACGTTGGTATCCACCATGCCGTGACAGATCAGGAGCGCTCCTTTCAAACCGGAGGCGAAGTAAATGGGCGAGGACCGGCGGTAGGCTTCGGCGTCCTTCTGCGGAAGGTTCAGGATGCTGGAAGTGTAGCCGTTGTTGTAATGCGCCCAGTCGCTGACGGGACGCAATGCCGCACCCGCCGCGAAGACATCCGGCTGGGTGAAGAGGGCCATGAGGGTGATGAATCCGCCATAACTGCCGCCGTAAATGCCGATCCTTTTGGGACTGACGCCGTGTTGGGACACCAGCCATTTCGCCGCGTCCACCTGATCGTCCAGGTCCTTTCCGCCCATATGGCGGTAGATGGCGGTCCGCCAATCGCGGCCATAACCCGCCGAGCCGCGATAATCGACGTCTAACACCAGATAGCCGTGTTCCATCAGGAAATGGTGGAACATGTACTCGCGGGAGTAACTGGACCACCACTTATGGACGTTCTGGAGGTAGCCCGCACCGTGAACGAAGATTACCGCGGGTCCGTTGCGCGGGAAGTCCGCGGGCTTGTACAGGCGAGCGGGGACCTGCACTCCGTCGCGAGCCGTGAAGCGCACAACGGGAACATCCTTCCAGGGATACGTGAAGAATTCCTCCGAAGGCGAGGAGGTCAGCTTGCGCTCCTCGGCGCCGGGGCGGTTCTCCATCACGAATAACTCGGGCGGCTTGTTGGTGTACGAGTAGACATCCGCGATCCATCGCTCGTCGGGCGAGAGCACGGCCCGATGATGGCCAGGGAGCGAGGTAATCCGGGTCCGCGCGCCACCTTCGGCCGGCATCGAATAGAAATGCACCTCGGAGGGATCCGGCTCATTGGTGGTGAGATAGAAGATGCTCTTGTCCTCCGATAACTTTACCGAACTCACTTCCCACTTACCCGAAGTCAGCGGCCGCGGGTCGCCGCCATCATAGGAGACGGTGTACAGGTGTGAATAGCCGCCGCGCTCGCTGAGAAAGTAGATATCGCGATCGTTTTTCATCCAGCCGAACGGGAATGCGCCGCCGCCCCCGAAGCCACCGAATCCGCCCGGTCCGCCAATCCAAGCGTCATCGTGCTCGGTGACAATCACACGGGTTTTTCCGGTTGCCGGATCGAGGGCGAGAATCCAACGGTCCTTGTTGTCGGCCGAGCGCGCCACTATGAAGGCCCTGGTTCCGTCTTCCGACCATTCGGGGCGCATCAGGGCTAAATCGCGCTCCGGCGGTTGCTGGGGCCCGCGGCGTTCGCCGGTTTGGGCCTGCTGCCCCTGAGTCGCCGAGACTTGTGTTTGGGGCGTTTGGACGGGCCCGGGCATCCGCTGCCCGTGATCCACCCACTTCACCTCGCCGTCCGCGACTCCGATGAGGGCGATACGGATGTGCGCCTGCAAGTCACCCACCTTGTTGCGGGATCGGATGTCTTCGGTATAGGCCGACTCCGTGACGAAGTTCGGCACTATGGTGTTCTTGGTAGCCTGGGCGGACTCACTGACTGACGCGATCACGATCTTCTCGTCCGGCGAAAGCGCCAGCGAGGTCACCGCCTGGCGCGGCTGAAGCGTAAACGGCTTGCGCGGGTTCTCACGCTTGCGGCGGGCTTCCTCCTGCTCATGGAGTTTGGCTCGCTGGTTCACCACGTCGAGCAACTCGCGCTCTTCCTTCTTGATGAACTCCTGGCTGTCGGTGCCTTTCGGCGGATCGGTGGCGGCAACAGGTCGGGGGCCGCGTGGTCCCTGGCCGATTCCGCCCGGTGCGGGTGAGTCCAAGGCCGCCCCGGCAGCGCGGATATCGGTCAACTCTTCGATGGACCCGTCGTCGAGGGAGAGCAGGTACAGATTGTTCGATCGGGTGAACCAAACGCGTTTGCCGTCGCGGGTAAAGTGCGGGTTGGATTCGACGTCGGCGGTTCTGGTAATGCGACGTGTATGCCCGGACTGATGGTCATACAGGAAGATGTCGTCATCATGTGCGAATACGGTGCGCGTGTGGTCCTTGGACTGATCGCCGACGGCGGGAGGCGCGAGTTTCGCATCTTCGTCGGAGAGCTTTTTGAGTGCCGAGCCATCGCGATTCACCTGGTAGGTGCCCGCCGGCTGGAGAACGGGATCGGAGGCCTGCTTCCACTCGAAGTAAATGCGCTGCGAGTCCGCTGAAAAACGCGCGGCAGAGGGTTCGTAGCCGGTCAGGCCGGGTCCCCGCATGATGTTTTCGATGGTGAGCGCGAAACGCTTCTGCGCGCCAAGGGAGCCGGCTATGACGAGGACACAGATAGCGGTGAGGACCACGCGGAAGCGCATATTCGTGATCCTATCAGGTACGGGCGGCTCACTTGAGTACCAGGTCGATCACGGCGGGGTTGGCGGAATCGAACTTGCTGAAGGTCTTTTTCGAACTACGCTTGTCGTCACGCTGCGCCCACACCTGGTAGTCGGCATTCGGATTGAGTTGCGCGAAGTGGTAAGCGCCGTCCTTCTGAGTGATGAAGGATCGCACTTCGAGCGTTCCCAGGTTTTCAAGTTGGACGACTGCGCCGCGGACCACTTCGCCGCCGTCGCGAACGGTTCCGGTCAGGACACGCGTTTGCTGGGCTGCAAGCAGCAGTGGAGCGGCAAGAATCAGAAACAGCAATCGAAGTCTCACCGGAAACCTACTCCTTAGTGGATTAGACGTAACGAAGGGTTCGGGCGCTGCTTTTTTCGTGACAAACTGGTTCTGCCGGGGATTATGAACCGTCGAGCCTTCTTGTCCACCATGGCCGGCCCGCTGTGTGCCACACCGCCGTCTCTGCGCATCATGGACGCCCATACGCATTTTTACGATCCGACCCGGCCGCAAGGGGTTCCGTGGCCTTCCAAGGACAGCGAAGTGCTCTACCGGCCCACGCTGCCGCCGCGATTCCGGAAGATGGTGGAGCCGCTGGGGGTTGCGGGGACGGTGGTGATTGAGGCCAGCCCGTGGGTGGAAGACAACCAGTGGCTGCTGGACCTGGCGAAAGACGAACCGTTTATCGCGGGTGTCGTCGGGAACCTGGAACTCGGAACTCCGGAGTTCCGGGGCCGGTTGAAACGCTTTGCCGGAAACCGCCTGTTCCGCGGGATCCGGACTCACTCCAGCCGGTTGGCGAAGGGATTGAGTCAGGCCGAATTTCTCGACGACCTGCGATTGATGGCGGATCTGGACCTGGAGTTGGACGTCGGCGGCGGTCCGGAAATGTTCCCCGAACTGGTGCGGCTGAGCGATCGTGTGCCGGTGTTGCGGGTGGTGATCAACCACCTTCCATTCGATCAGCCGGGCGGTCCGGCGATGCGGGAGTTGCGGGGACGTCCACGGGTTTTCGCCAAGGTGTCCAGCCTGGTGCGCCGGTGGGATGGCGTGGTGCGTACCGATCCGGCGTTCTTCGTGCCCGCGCTGGACGAGTTATGGGACGTGTTTGGACCGGACCGCGTGGTATACGGAAGTAACTGGCCGGTAACTGACCTCTACGGGCCGTACACGGCGGTCCTGCACATCGTTTCCGAGTACTTCAATCGCAAAGGTTCCGAGGCGGCCCGAAAGTATTTTCGCGATAACTCGAAGACGGTCTATCAGTGGATCGATCGGTCAGCCTGACGGATCCAATTGAGGTCGAAGCGGGCCAGGGTGAGGTACTCGTACTTGCCGCGTTCGTACAGGCATAGGATTTCGCGGCCGCGCGCGGCGAGATCGGAGTAGGCGGCCCATCCCAGATCAAGAACACGCTTCGCTTTCCAGGTCTGCCCACTGTCCGACGATAGCTGGATGGTGAGATTCTTCCGCTCGCTGCTGTCGGGGTTCGAGAACACCAGGTTACTGCCTGAACGAATGAGGGAGGCGAAGCAGACAGGTTCCAGGAGTTCCTGCTGGAACCGTGGAGTGGACCATCCTGAAGTCCCGTCCTTGCTGACGGTGATCAATCGCCGGCGCACTTTGCTCTCGGTCCGGACATTCAACATCACCCCACCATCCGATAGCTCCACGGCATTGGTCTCGCTGGGAAAGATCCACTCGGGAGTATTCGGAACCGCGATCTCACCGCGATGCCAGGTGCGGCCGTGGTCGTCACTGTAGATGGTGGCGGCCACCGACGGACGGTGCGCATGGCCGCCGGTGCCGGTAGACATCCACACAGGGACCAGCAGGCGTCCGTTTCGAAGCTGGATGCCGTGGCCCGGGCCGGTGGCGATGACTTTCCATGGATACTCGGGACGAAAGCCGTCGAAGCACGAAGTGATCTCGGCGGGCTTCGACCACGTGCGCCCGTCGTCTGCGCTGTGCGTGTAGAAGGCTCTCATGTACTCGAGGCAGAAGAGGAAGTGCACCGAGCCATCACGGTCGGGAATCGCGACCGGATTGTTGTAGGTGAGGGCATCCGGATCGGCCAGATTTTGAGCGAGTGCGACGGGGTTCTTCAAGTGGGGACCCTCCACCTGGGGCATGTTGACGGCGCTCGTGAAGGTACGGCCGGCATCGGCGCTGCGCCGCAGTTGGATGTCGGTGGAACCCCAGTCCCCGCGGTCGCTCTTGCGGGCCTCGCAGTAGGCGAGAATGCTACCCTTCTTCGTGACGGCCAAGCCTGGGATCCGGTACAGCTTGTAGCCGCCCTCACCGGAACGCCACAGGTCGGTCCTCTCGGGTTGATCGGCGCCACGCGCCAGGCTCGCCGTGGCGGACAGCAACAACGATCGGCGTGAGAGGTTCATCATGGCACCTTCGGCGCGGTCTGTTTAGCGTACGGCGCCTTCCCAAGCGGTTCGACGATCCACTCTCCCGGATCCATGACGACACCGGCGATCATCTCCGACCCGAGCAGGATCCGTTCTTTCGCGGTATCGGCTGCACGCCGCACGCCGTACAGGGTGTTCTCATCTACCGTGTACCATTCGGGGAATTCATTCAGGCGGACGTAATTGCGGTCAAAGTTCAGGAAGCGTTTATGGCGTGCGAGATCGAAGCGCATCGACATGGGGCCGGCGGCCTCCAGGGTGAGATACAGCCGGTCGCCGTCGCGAACAGCCCCGGCGCGGGTGCCGGGAGTCCAGTGGTCCGGACGAACGCCCTGGCTCTTCATGTAGGCATACAGAAGAGCTGTGCGGTTGAAGTTGCCTTCGCCGTACCAATCCTCCACGTGCCCATCGGGCCGCTGCATGGAGAGCATCACTTTCATTTCGGAGTCGATCCAATCGAGGGCTTCCGGCACCGGTTCGCGGTTGTAGAGGTAGGTGGCGCTTTCGATGGAATCCGCGTAGCCGTCGAAGGAGCCGAGGCCGGGAATCCGTTCGCGTTTGGACGGTTCCCAGGTCCAGTTACGGTACTTGGGAAGGTTCTTGAGAACCCGCCGCACGGCATCGCGATATTTCACTTCCCCGGTGCACATGTAGAAGGTGTAGACCGATCCGTAGACATAGCCCCAGTTATCGGACAGTCCTTTGTTAGTAGGTTCGAGAGTGCTCGCGTCCACCTCGTTATACAGCAGCCCGTCCGGGTTAGCCGACTGGATGATGCGGTCCAGCATTCGGGCGATTACGGGCCGGTAGCTTTCCACCCGCGGCGTGTGCAGGTAGTTCTCGAGCGCGTACAACATGGACAGGCCGACCACCATCTCGTTGCCGTGATCGCGCAGTTTCAGCTTGGTATCGCCGGTGTGCTTCGTGAAATCCCAGATGTAGGCGGGCACGCCGTGGGTTCCGGGTAGCACCTCCTCGATGTAGGCATCGCCGATACGGCGGGCCCACTCGAGAAAGCGCATGTCGTAAGTCATGGTGGCCAGCCGCACCAGGGTCTGCAGGTAGTCGCCGTTCAATTCGGCGTCACTGGCGGGCAGTTTGCCGAAGCGCGAATCCACCGGTGCGCGATTCATGGCATCCGCGGTCATGTCCACCATGCGGTAGAAGTAGGGGGTACGGCCCAGATACTCGGTGACGGCGATGAGTCCATCTTTGGCGTACTCGCCGGCGCCGAAGAGGCTGGGTGGGCCAAGCGCGCCCGATTCGAACAACAGGTTTCCCGGGATGGATTCCTGGACGGTGGTGTACCGGATCTCGTTACGCAACATGTCCATCATGCGGCCGTGATAGAGATCGGGATCGGTTAACTCGGCAGTCAGGATGAGATAGGGATACAAGTCCGCGCCGGAGTTATGCGGCGTGTAGAGCCACTGCGAGTGCGGCGCGCCGGGATTGTCGGGCAGCAGCAGCGTCTTCGGATCGGCGTGGGTCATCCACGCATTCAGGAGGCGCTGGCAGGAGGAGACCGCCTGTTCAAAGCGCTTGCCGTTCTCCCGCGCCTGGACGAAATGTGACGCGGGTTGGGCCACGGCTGCGGTCAGCGTGATGAGAACAGCAAGGATGGACTTCATTGTGGACTCCGGTTGGTGATTTGTCGGATGGCGGTGGCAGCGGTGGGACGCACCCGCGGGATCTTCTCGAGTTCGTGCAGCATGGGGAGGGCGGGCGCGGCGTCCGGACCGATGGCGCCCAGCGCGATGGCGACGCTTCGCTGCACGTGGGCATTCTCGCCCGGGACCTGCCCGGCGGCAATCAGAGCGTCCAGCAATGTGAGGGCGCCATGGCCCTGACGGCCGATCGCATCGGCTGCCACCATGCGAACGCCGGTATCGGGATCGCGCAGAGCCTTCGCCAGCGCGGGGAGCGCCGGTTGCGCCCGAGTCCCCATATCGCGCAGCGCCAGGGCCGCCATGCCGCGCAGGACGGGATCGCTCGCCTCCAGTGTCCGTATCAGGTCCGGTACCGTGGACGGCACCTGCGGCGGGCGCACGTCCTCCGGAGTTCCGACCTTGGCCAGGATGAGAGTGTCGATCCCGAGATGGTAGTTCGTGGAGCGAGGATCCTTGCCAAGGCACTGGAACGAGATCAGGTGTTTCCCTTTCGTCAGCTTGCGCCAGCCGAGCAAGTGGTCTTCAGCGACATAAATCTCACTGTTCCAGGCCGCGATGGTCACTGCGCCGCCGGCGTTGGCGCCTGGCTCGTGCTCGAGGTCCGTCTCGGGTTCGAGCGGCTTGCCATCCAGCATCGCGCGATAGTTGCCGTAATCGGGAGCGTGGGCGATCTGCGCCACTAACTCGTAAAAGCCGTCTTCGGCGACATCGAAAGGAATGTCGATGTGCGCATCCGGGCCGCTGGCGCGGAGGAACAACAGGTCGCGCGACCAGAACACTTCCTTCTGCACTTCAGCTTTGCCGCCGCCCACGCTTACGGAATCGACTAACGTTTCCACTTCGATCTGTTTCGCGTTCCCGTGCGGGAGCCGCGCGGACCCGTAGGGCGGAGGCGTCAAGCCCTGCGCGATTCCTTCCTGGTACCAGAACGCCACCGATGAAAACAGGTCGGCGCGTTCCTCAAAGCCGGAGCGCACGGAGCCATCGGAGTTGTAGGTCCATCCGGCGTGTTCGAAGTCGAAGCGCAGGCTCTCGCGGAACGGAATGGGATCCCGCAGGTGCCAGCGATACGCAGTCATACGGGAGCCCGGACCGGTACCCTCGGCAACCGGAACGCCCCAGTACGGCCCTTCACTGACGCGCAGGCTCCAGGCGTCGTTGAAGTAATCCTCGGTGCCGGTTCCTTGAATGCCCGCCTTCTTCTCGCCATCGACGAAGAAGTAGTCGTCGCCTTCTCCGAACCAGCCGGCCTGGGTCTGGATCACATTGAGCAGCGTTCCCACGTAGTGGCCGCGTCCTTTAACGGACAGCACTTCGTAGGGTTTGCCGGCGCGCGTTGGAAGCTCCTGCTTGTACCAGGCGTGGAAGTAGGCGATTTCCGCCGGCAACTCGTTTCGCTTTTCCCAATCGACGTGATAGTACAGGTTCGAAACGCGGCGGCGCCCTTCGTTGGTGATGGTGATCCGGCACGACTTCCGGAAGGGCATGGGCCAGTACGAATTGCGCGACCGCCCGCCGGATCCGTTCACCACCATCAGCGAATTCAGCGGGCGCTCATAGCCGTGGCCCGCACCGAAGAAATCCCCGACCGGCGCATCGACGCTGGGTGTGGCGACTCCCGTCGTAGTACACGCGCAGCCGCAGCAGGCGCGGCCATCCGTACTCGTTGGCGGCGATGGTGAGCCAGATGTGCGTCACCACACCGGGCCCTTTCAGATCGGCCAGCACGGCGGTCTCGCCGGGAATGGGGCGGAGGCTGTCGTCGTTGCTGGTCGAGGTCAGGATTGTTGCTGGAGGAGCGATAGGCGCGGAAGTCTTTGAGTCGCGCGAGGTCGAGCGGATCCTGCGCGGCGGCGGCCAGCGCCAGCGTTACCCACAAGCCGAGCGTTCTCATTTTGACTCTCGTAGTACGATGCGGGTGGGCTGCGCCAGGGCCCGCATCGAGTCCACGTCGAAGTGCTGGTAGAGGTCCAGGCAGAATGGCTCGGGGGCTTCGGTGTAATCGACGGGCGCATCCAGCAGGCGCTTGAGCGAAGGAATCGCGTCCCGCATTACGGCTTCCGAGAACAGTCCCGGTGACAGGGCCACCGCGGTAAGCGCGGCCAGTTCGGTGCGCGGACCGGACGTTTCCACGCGCACCTTTACCGCGCCAGTCGCGCGCCGCACCCACGCTGCCAGGGCCGTCAACTGAGCGGCCTGCAGAGCCAGTGGACGCTCGCCGAGCGCGGTGAACATCTGCGCATAGTGATAGGGGCCGGGCTTCTGCGGGGCCGCATCGCCGTGCAGGAACAGGTCGACGGCGAAGACATTTTCGCCGCGATTGACGCGATCGGAGACCTCGGCGCCGGCTGCGGCCTTGCCCTTGTCGTTAAGGACGATGGTGGCGGGCGCGTCGGGCTGGGCGGCGATGGCGCGCAGCCACACGGCCGTGGCGCTCAGCCCGTTCGCGAAATCGATCCGGTAGGAGAAGGTCTCGAGTCCTTTCTGCTTGGTGTTGTGCACAGGCCAAACGCGGGCAATGGAGACGGGCTGGTAGCGCAGAATCGCGCGCAGATCGCCGCCTTCCTTGCGGTTTGCCGCCAACCGGCGGGCGAGTTCCACGATGGTGAGATTGTCTTTCGGAACGCCCACCGACATCTCCTGGTACGTCAGCAACTCCGCGGGCTGCTCGCGCTCGGGCGCTTTCAGGCTGAAGTGGCGCGCAATGAAACGGTAGGCGGCCATGCGGTTATCGAGCTGATAGTTGTGATCGGAGGGATCCAGGTTTTCGTGCCAGCCGAAACTGCCGGCCGCGTCGAACAGCGCGAATAGTGGGCGCACCGCATCGTACACGTCCGGTTTCACCAGCGGCGCGCGGAAGCAGCAATCGTCCTCAGCGTTGAACACCAGCAAGGTGGGACGCGGTGCGCGCATGGCCGTCAGTTTCGGATAGTCTGCGACGGTGAGCATGTCGGTCGCGTTCTGTTCCAGGTCGCCGGTGTCGGCGGTACGCGCTACTCGCGAGGCGAAGCTGGAGTATCCGGCGACGGGAACCGAGAGTGCGACGCGCTCATCCAGGGCGCTGAGCACGATGGTTTGCCATCCGCCTCCGGAGAGTCCCGTGACTCCGATGCGCGACGGGTCCGTGTTGGGATGGGCCTGCAGGTAATCGATGCCCTTGCGCATGGCGAGATAGAACAGGCCGAGCCCGTTGGCGCCCACCAGGTCGAGATGGCCAGGTTCCAATGGGCGTTGGCGGGCGAAACCAACTCGCCGTGATTCACCCACTCGAGATTGAGCGCGAGCATTCCCATGCGGGCCTGTTCGATGCACCGCTTCTGTTTGTACTCGACGCTCTTGCCCGGCGCGCCGACGTGGCCGTTGACATTGAGAATCGCCGGCACTTTGCCGCGCAGGTTTTCGGGCTCATACAGGATCGCGGTGGACCAGAAGCCGGGGACAATCTCATAGCGCAGCTTGCGCATCCGGTACCCCTGGCCGGCAGCGGATGGGATCAAGCCGAGATCTTCGAACCGCGGCGAGGCGGTTCGCCAATCGGCGGGCCAACCGTGAAAAACGACTTCGTCGAGGAACCGCGCACGCAGGCGTGCGGCCTCAGCAGTCCAGTTCGCCGCATTGGAGGCGGTGGGACGCGGCGGAGCTTTCGCGATCAGGTAGTGGCGGATCTCGCTGGCGACGACGTCGGGCGTGGTGAGCGGGGCAAGATGCGCGGCGACACCGCGGGCATCGGTCTGGGCGAAGAGAGAGAGCGGGAGAACGGAGAACAGCCAGATGTAGCGCATGCGATTGGCGATGTTATCACGGATCGGCCACCCTTCGAGTTGCCATCAGGGAAGCCGAGCCGCTATCGTCAGGGTTGGACCCCATATCGCTTCTGCAACATCATTACTTCTCGCTCTCCGAGCCCGCGGTGGTTTCGGTACCGGGCCGGGTGAACCTGATCGGGGAGCACATCGACTATCACGACCTGCCGGTATTGCCCATGGCGCTCCAGCGGCACGTGCGGGTTGCCTACCGGCCGCGCAAGGACCGGCGGATCCGCGCTGTGAGCCGCACCTTCGGCGAACGGGAATTCGAGTGGGACGGACCTCTCACGCCTAGCGAATCCGGCGACTGGGTGAACTACGTGAAAGCCGCGGCGCAGGCCATCGACGAGAAATGGAAGACATCGGTGGGCATCGACGCTGCCGTCTCGTCCGATCTGCCGCCTGCCGCGGGCCTGTCGTCCTCGTCGGCTCTGTTGGTGGCGTTCACGCTCGCGCTGCTGGCGGCGAACCGGATCAAGGCCAGCTTCGAGGAACTCATGGAAGTGCTGCCGGAAGGCGAGTACTTCGTGGGCACGCGCGGCGGCGGCATGGACCACGCGGCCGTCCTGGCGCCCGAACCGGGATGCGCATTGCTGGTGCACTTCGCGCCGGTGTCGGTGGAATCCATACCGGTCCCCAAGGACTGGGCATTCCTGGTGGCGCACAGCATGGTGAAGGCCGAGAAATCGGGCGAGGTGCGGGAGCAGTACAACTCGCGTCGCACCGCGACGACTCAGGCTTTGGCGAAACTCGGTTTCAAGAGCTATGGCGAGGCCGTGACCGGCCACTCGTTCGAGCAACTGAAGTCGCTGGCGGCGGAAAAACTCGACGGCGATGAATTGCGAGGGTTCCTGCACGTGACGGGCGAATCCTGCCGCGTCGGCGCCGCGGTGGACGCGATGCTGGAAGGCGATGCCGAGGCATTCGGGGAGCTGCTGAACGCGTCGCACGAGAGCATGCGGTACCTGTTACGGATCAGTTGTCCGGAGATCGATGAACTGGTGGAGGCCGCGCGCGAGTCCGGAGCGTTCGGCGCGAGGCTTACCGGGGGTGGATTTGGAGGCTGCGCGGTGATCGCGTGCCACGTGTCCAACCGGGACCGGGTGGCCGAGGGCATCGTGCAGCGATTTTATGCGAAGCGCGAGGGCTTCGATCCCTCAACCCACCTGATCTTCGCCGAACCCTCCGCGGGAGCGCTGCATGTCTGAGATCCGGAGCGCCGTGATCCTGGCGGCGGGTCGAGGAACGAGGATGGGTGGACTCACCGCGGAACTCCCCAAGCCGATGCTGCCTGTTCACGGCAGGCCCATCCTGGAGCATGTCCTGGAGGGACTCTCGAGCGTTGGCGTGGAACGGTTCTTCGTAGTGGTGGGCTACCGGCGCGAAACCATTGAGGATTACTTTCGCAACTGGCGTCTCCCGGTGGAGTTCCGCTTGCAGGATCCCGTGGACGGCACTGGTTCGGCGACACGGCTCGCGCGCGAGTTCGCGGGCGGGGAACCATTCCTGCTCACGTTCGGGGACATCCTATGCGGGGCCGGGGCCTATGAACGATGCGCTCGGATCCTTTTGGACAACCCGGCCACCAAGGCCGTGGTGGGCGTCAAAGACGTGGACGATCCGTGGCGGGGCGCGGCGGTGTACGTCCATGACGGCGTGATCTACCGGATTGTGGAGAAACCGCCGCCGGGCACGTCTGCGACGCGATGGAACAGCGCCGGATTGTACGCGATGGACCCGGTCGTGTTCCGCGTATCTGGAACGGTTGCAGCCTTCGGCGCGGAACGAGTATGAACTGACGTCGATCTTCGACATGATGCTGGAAGAGCGGCTGGAACTGCGAATCGGGCCGATTCTGGAGCCGTGGAGGGACATCGGGTATCCGGAGGATCTGGAGGCCGTGCGAGCCCCCCTGGAGTGATCTTGTGGCCAGCGATTTCCGCGAGGTTCAGCCGATCCGGCAGTGGTGGATCACAGTCCTCCTGCTGGTGCCCTGCGTAGTCACGCTGACCGGGTTTTTCCAGCAATTGATACTTGGACGGCCATGGGGAACCCGTCCGCTTTCGAACCTGCCGTTCGCCCTCATCGAGGCCGGCCTGATCGGGTTTGCCGTCTGGATCCATCTCGTCCGGTTGGAGACCGAAGTTCGGAATGGCGAGCTGGTGATCCGTTATCGAGGACTATGGCCGACGCGCCGGATCCCGCTGAGCGAGATTGTGAAGGCGCGGTCGATCACGTACAGACCGATTGTGGACTACGGCGGATTCGGTGTCAGGTGGGGTTGGGACGGGTCGATGATCTTCAACGCCCGGGGCGATCGCGGGGTTGAGATTATTCCGAGGAACGGGAAGCGGATCGTCGTTGCATCGCAACGCCCGGCCGACTTGGAGCGCGCCATCGGCCGGCCGTGAACTCACTTATTGAGCAACGTGTTCAATTGTGTGAAGACCATGATGCACGCCGGACCCAGCGTGATGAGAATGACTGCGGGGAAGATGAGGAAGAAGATGGGGAAGATCAGTTTCACGCCGATTTTCCGGGCCGCTTCGTGAGCTGACTGGCGAAGGCGCAGCCGCAGATACTTCGAGTGATTGCGCAGCGCCGGAACGATACTGGCTCCGAAGCGGTCGGCATCGATGAGCAGGGAGACGACTTTCCGCACCTCCGGTTCCTCTGTGCGTTCGGCGAAAGTGCGCAGCGCCACCGTGCGGTCGTTGGAGGCGCGGGTTTCCATGTAGACCTGCTCCAGTTCGCCGCTCAGCTCCGGATACGAGCGCGTCAGCCCGCGGCTGGTTTCGAGTATGGCCTGGTCCAGCGTCTGGCCTGCTTCCAGCGAGAGGACGTAGAGGTCCAGTGCGGTGGGCAAGCCACGCTGGAGACTCTGCCTACGCGCGCGTGTTCTGCGCGCCAGAATCCGAGCCGGGAAATAATAGCCGAAAGCGGCCCCGCACAGTGCCGGGGGAAACGCTCCGGCCATCTCGCCGCGAAGGATCCCGGTGACCAGCACCACGGAGAAGAACAGCGTCAATGCCGCAGCGCACTTCACTCCGTAGAAGATGCGGACCGCGGAAGGTCCGGTGTACCCGGCCGCGGCGAGCCGTTTTCGGACGGCATGATCCGCACCCGCGGAACGGACCACCCACGCTCCCATGGACTCGAACAGACCGCCGGCGCTGAATCCCGGGCCGCCGGCCGTCTCCGGAGTCCGCACTACCAACAGGTATCCCGCGGCGATCACCGCTCCCATCACGAACAGGAAGAACAGGACGCCGATCCACAGCGGGGTCATATGCGGATATCCACGATTCTGCGCATCACAAAATGCGCGGCAACCAGGCAGAAGCTCGCTGCGGAAATCATGTGCTTCCCGTAGGGATACGCGAATAGAATACCGATGTACGCGGGACTGACCACAGTCATCGTGAGCGCGATGGCAATGGGCAAAATGGTCAGGACGACGCCCGTGATTCTCCCGTGGGCCGAAATTGCGCGGACCTCTCCTCGAAGAGCAGTCTGCTCCCGCATGCTCTCGGACAGTCCGGTCATGACATCGGTGAGCCGTCCGCCGGTTCGCGCGTGTAGTTGGACAGCCATGGCGAAGAGGTCCACCTCGGCGATGGGTACGCGACCCCGCAGATTGTCGAGAGCCCGGCCGATGGGGAGCCCCAGATTCGTCTCGACGTAGAGCTTTCTGACTTCCGTGGATACCGGCGCGACGCTCTCCTGGGCGACCAGGTCAAGCGCCCCGAGCAGTGGATGTCCCGCACGCATGGCGCGGCCGAGCGAATCGAGCGCGTCGGGGAACTGGTTGGCGAAGGCCTCAAACCGCCGGCTACGCCGTCGCAGCACATATCCATACGGGGCCATCGCGGTCAGGGCCGTGCAGGCAAGGACGGCCCAGCCTGGAACCCACGAAATCCGTGAAAGGGCCACCAGCATGACGGTGCCGCTCAACAACATGGACATGGTCAGGCGCCCCACCGACCAGCCCAGGTCCGCCTGCGCCATGCGGAGCTTCATGATCTCGACAAAGTCGAAACGGTTCAGCAAGGAGTCCCAGGCCGATATGGAACTCAATCGCTCGCTCTTCAGAAGACTGCCGGCTTCGTCCTCCGACACTGGCTCGGAGTCTCCCGGTTTCTCGACGGCGAAGGCGATGAGCAGGACTGCCAGGGAAACGATTGCGAAGGTCACCCCGAAAAACAGCAACAGCAGCCAGGTCAGCATGAAAGCAGGTTACCCCACCGACTTCGGCGCAACGTTCGGTTCCGGAACCACCACCAGAATCAAGTGCCGGAATCGGCGATTCCACTTGGCATCTTCGCCGCGGTCCAGGCCTGAAATCAGGATTACCCGGCCGGGATTGGCCTGGAGTTCGGTTTCCAAGGACCGGGTCTCGACCCGTCCGCTCCAGATGCCCGTCACCTCCGGACGAATCCGAATGCCGCGTCCACCCTCGAGAGGCGCAAACAGGAGGCGGACGCGCCCGAAAGCGCCGTCGCGGTCCCTCGGCAGATCGAACGAGGACCATTCGCGGAACGGCGCGGTGACGAGCGACTCCGCTTCGGCTTGGGCCGAATCACCCGATTGGACCAGCCGGACGACGTCATCGACACTCATAGAACCCGCCGTGACAATCACGTTGATTCTGTTCGACCCGATGCGAGAATCGAACCGGCTGGCGAGACCGGCCAGTCCCTCATCGGTCAGCGTGACGGCCTTGACGTGGAACCGCGCTCCGGGCGGGAGGCGTACCGCTGACCGGTCCTTCGTGTCCGGAGCGGGAAGCGGCGGAGGAGGTGCGGTCTTCTCGAGCGGATTCCGGAGCGTCAGGCGCAGGCGGGCATACGAATCCGCCTGAGCCAGTTCTTCCGCATCGCGGGCGCTGGCCAACAGGGTGACCACCGGCGCCGAGAAATAGCTTTGGGAACTCTGCTCCGGCTGAGGATTCACGGAGAGTACGGATACGCCGCGCAGCAGTGTCCGCACCTCATCCTTCGGCCCTCTCGCCGACCGTGACGAGAACACCTGGACATCCACTTTGTACCCGGGCTTCAGCAGGTGGACCACGCCGGAAGAGTCGGAGATATGCACCGAGACCGCGCGCATCCCGTCGGGGATACCCGACCCGGTCCCGTCCCTGGCCGCAAGCCGCGATTCGAGCACCGGTTCCCCCTGGAGCATGGGAGTGAACACCGTTTTGCCGGTAACGCGTTCGAGCGAGTCATACGATCCTTTGGGGCCTGAGCCACCGGCCCATGGAATCGCCGTTAGGTCGGTGTTCGAGAGCACGCTGCCGGCGGCGAGATCGTGCGCGGCTACCACCACCTGAACGTGTGCCGCTTCGGGGGCGGTCGATGCTCCGTTCAGCCTGCCGGCGAACAGGGAATAGAACACGGCTGTCGAGATGACGGCCATGACGAAAGCGATTGCAATTAGCGGTACAAGTTTCTTTCTCATCGCCTCAGAAGAACCTGGACACGGATCTCCACCATTGTTCATCGGCCGGAACTTTCCCCAACGATAGGCCAGCCCGAATCCGAATTCGCCTTAGCCCGGGAGATAGAATGAAGTTATGTCCGACACGCTACGAATCGCCGATCGCGAATTTGAGTCGCGGTTGTTTGTGGGAACCGGTAAGTACAGAAGCAACCAGGAAATGGCGCGGTGCCATGCGGCATCGGGAGCCGAGGTGGTCACGGTGGCGGTGCGGCGGGTGAACCTCACCGACAAGTCGAAAGAATCCCTGCTCGACTATATCGACCGCTCGAAGCTGTTCATTCTGCCCAACACCGCCGCCTGCTACACTGCAGACGACGCCATCCGGACGGCGCGCCTGGCCCGCGAGGTTGGACTGTCAAACTGGGTGAAACTGGAGGTCATCGGCGACGAGCGGACGTTGTTTCCGGACAATCAGGGGCTGCTGGAAGCGACCCGCGTTCTGGCCAAGGAAGGATTCGTTGTCCTGCCCTACACCAACGACGACCTGATCAACGCCCGGCGATTGATTGAAGCCGGCGCGGCGGCCGTAATGCCGCTGGCCGCTCCGATCGGCAGCGGGCTGGGAATCCAGAATTTCACGAACCTGCGCATTCTCCGCGAGATGATCACGGAGGTGCCGTTGATCGTTGATGCCGGAGTGGGCACGGCCTCCGACGCCGCGATTGCCATGGAGATGGGATTTGACGGGGTGCTGATGAACACGGCCATCGCCGCGGCCGAGGATGCCGAAAAGATGGCCACCGCCATGAAGCTCAGCGTTCAGGCTGGGCGGCTCGCTTTCCTTTCGGGACGCATGCCCAAACGGCTGTACGCTTCGGCCAGCAGTCCCATGGCGGGAACAGTGGCGGGCCGGTAACTCAACTGGCGCCGAACATTCCCAGCACCTTCCGCACCAGGGCATCGGGGCGAAAAGGCTTTTCGATGAACTGGAAGCCGGGCGCCGGGGCCGACGGCAGCGTGTATCCCGACATGAACAGTACCAACATTCCGGGATAGCGCTGCCGCAGCAATGTGGCCAGTTCCATGCCGTTTCTTCCCGGCATGGTAATGTCCGTGATCAGCATGTCGATGGGTCCGTGGGACTCTGCGACTTCGAGCGCCTGCTCCGCGTTCTCGGCTTCCAGGATGGAGCAATTCACGTCCGACAGAATCTCGAGCACGAGCGGGCGGATTCGTGGCGAATCATCGACCAGCAGGATGGTCCTGCCGGACTTGTCATCATGAGAGTTCATCCGAGGCTCAAATCAGACGGCCTTTGATCCGTCCGCGGACAACGTCACTTTAGTGCCGCGCAGATAAGCCTGGTTCGCCAGGTGCGGGCCAGCCACCGCTTGGGCCGCAAGTCGCACCGGGCAATTGGGTTCGTTTCGCGATTTTATGCAGTCCAGGAAATTCTGGATGTGCGATTCCACCGGGACGGGAGCCTTCTCCTCGTAAATCGGCGCGTTCTCGCGCTTCCAAGGCTCGGCCCACACCCGATAGCCGTCTTCGTCGAGGATCATGGTCCCTTGGTCGCCCTGGAAGGTGATGGACCATCCGTTCTCGAAGGAGTTGGAGTAGTCCAGCGTCCAGGTAGCCATGAAGTCCGGATACTCGAACACCGCGCTGAAAACGTCCGGATGTTCGGCCCCCTTCATCTTGGCCACGTAGCCGTTCATCAGTGCGGATTTTGGCGGGCCCGATTTCGTGAACCACTGCACCACGTCCATCAGATGGGTGCCCTGGTCCGTCATGTTGCCGCCGGCATAGTCCCAGAAGACACGCCAACTCCTGAACCTCATCGGCTCCAAAGCGCGTTTCGGCGCGCTCCCCAGGAAGCGATCCCAGTCGAGTTTGCCGGGCAGGGGCGAGTTGTTCAGCGGTTTGGCGACGTTCCAGTTCCACTGCGGCTTCACCATCGTGATCTGGCCGAGCACGCCGTCGTCCACCAGCTTTTTGGCCTTGATGATGGATTCGGCGCTGCGCCGCTGCATCCCAATCTGGACCACTTGCTTGGATTTGGCGACGGCCTCGATCATCAACTGGCTTTGTTCCAGCGATTTCGAGAGCGGTTTTTCCGAATAGACATCCTTTTTCGCTTCGAGCGAGGCCAGCAGCATCGGGCAGTGGTGGTGGTCGGGAGAGGCGACCACTACGGCGTCCATCCCGCTCTGCTGCAGCAACTCGTGATAATCCAGGTAGGTCTTGGCATCAGGCGACTGCTTCAGGGCCGCCTGCACGTTCGGCTCGTATACGTCGCACAGGGCCACGCATTGAGCGCCGAGCTGCTGGAATTTGTCATTCAGGTACCGGCCGCGTCCGCCGGGGGCGATCAACCCGTACGCGATGCGGTCATTCGCTCCCCAGGCCGATCTTGGAACGAACAGTGGCGCGGCCGTGAGGGCGGCCGTCGCAGTTTTGAAGAAATTCCTGCGATTGGACTGCATTTAGGACTCCTTAATAAGAATACATCGACGAGAGCGCGATTGCCGCCAGTGCCGGATCGAGATCATCCACGATACGGCCATGTAGTATATCGGAAAAGCGAGGGACGAAAACAGTAGCAGGCGGGGCGCAGCCCGCCACAACAGGAGTATGGCAATCAGTTGCATACCCCAGATGGATCCAATCACATTCGTGAGGACGCTGAGGGGATGCTTTTGTGACGGATATAGATACCGCGATGGAACAAACGTCAGCAATCCCAGGACCAACAGGGTGGCCAGTGCCAGCCAGCCCGGAAATGCCAGCACGTATAGGTAAAAAGCCACGATATTCCAATAAGAAGGAAACCCGAGGAAATAATGATCCGCGGTTTTAGCCTCCACCTGGCTGAACCCGTAGGCGCTGGCGACGAGCGGAATCAGCAGAACCCACTCGAAACCGGGAGGCAGGATGCCGGCCCGCCAGATGAGCAGCAGCGGCAGGGTGGTGTAGGTATGGAAGTCGATGAGATCGTCCAGGCGACGGCCGTCAAAGCCTGGAGTCCATCGGTGGACGTCGGCTTTTCGCGCCAGCCATCCATCGGTGGCGTCCACCACCGTGGCGGCAAGCATCAGCAGAAAGGCGAGGCGGAAGGAGGCATCGCCTCCCCACACCACCAGAATGGCGATCCAGGCCGCGAGAACCAGACCGATTCCGGTGTACAGGTGGACAAGCCAGGCGAAGGCGATCCTCATGCCGCGGTCCCCGCGTTCCGCAGCGGCCGTGGAGCGTCGAACCGTTGGGTGAGGCGCGAGACCAGCGGCAGGAGAATCAAGCCTGCAAACGCCGCCATCGTCTTATATGGAAACAACATCGCACCCGTGGAGGCATCGTACCAACCCTTCGCATCCAGCGGGACGAGGGCGGAAAACAGTTCGGGATAGTGGATCAGCGGGGGACGTTCAACAGGGGCTCTCCTCCACCCAGCCGCAGAATCAAAGATACGGAGAAGGCCACCACGGACCCGGTCCGATTCGCCTTGGGATCGAACAACGCCAGCACCAACTGCGGAAACAGCAGGACGAAGACCAGGTCGCTGGTGAAGAACCACAGTGCCTGCACGCTTCGAACCTTGAATGCCATCACGGTTGCGCCGGCTCCCAGCACGACGATGGATACGCGAATCCACCGCTTCATCCGGACTGCGGACAGGTCCGGGCGCAGCAGCCGGTGGACGCAGTTCCAGGTGAACATCGAACCGGCGGACAAGATGGAAGCGCTGAAACTGGACGTAACGGCGGCGATGATGGCGCCGAGTCCGAGAAGGCCAATGACCGGCGGCGTCACATAACGAAAGACCAGAGGGAGTGTTTCCGCCGGATGTGTCTGCAACTGTGCCAGCAGGTTTGCCGGCCATGGATACTGCAGGGCGGCGGCGCCCAGAATCAGCGCCGGGATCGTAAACGCCATGGTCAGCAATCCTGCCAGCATGGAGTGGGCCCGTGCGCGCGCCGGCGTCTGGCAGGAGAGCACGCGCTGGAAATAGCAGTTCCACGGGATGCCGCCGAAGATCAGCATCAGGCTGACATCCCACCAGTTCACGATGCCCGGAATGCTCCAGAAGGCCGTGGCGTGGGAGGGCGGCAGCACGCCTCCACGATCCGGGCGCGCGGCGGCGTATCCGTTCCACACACTCTCCCAGCCACCGGCGGCGGAAAGCGCCACGGGAATGGCAACCGCCATCCCTAGCGCCACCAATCCGAGTTGGAGCACATCGGTGTAGGCCACCGACCACAGGCCGCCCAGAGTCGTGTAGAACGTCACTACCACCGCGCAGAGCAGGATGGCCGTGGTCAGCTTCATCCCCAGCGCCACCCCGCAGGTGGATCCCAACGCCACCAGCAATTCAGCGCTCCAGAAGACCTCGCCCAGCATCGCCGGGATGAAGAGCACGGCCGCCCAGCCCTTGCCGAAGCGCGCCTCGAACGGATCAATCAGGGTAGTGAATTCGTACCGGCGCATGATGCCCGCGAAGAAGATGCCGCCCAGGACCAGGCTGAGGCCGAACGCCATGCCGCCCTGCAACCCCGAAGCAATGCTCGAGTGATAAATGCCCTCGGCCGTTCCCAACAGATATCCGCCGTCCACCCAGGTCGCCGTCATGGTGAGGGTGGCAATCCACAGCGGCATGGCGCGTCCGGCCACAATGAAGTCAGCCGTGGTTCCGGCCCCGCGCCTGCGCGCGGCGAACCATCCGACGGCGAGAAAGACCGCATACAGGGCGCCGACAGATGTGAAGGCGAAGGAGTTGGACACTCGCAATCAGTGTATCGTCAGTCAGCTGACGTGCTTGACAGTGAGAGTATAGGGTAGTGAATCTAGGTGACATGAAGGCGCTTAGGAAGTACTCGCATGTTGGGCTCACACTCACGCTCGGGGCGGGAATCCTCCTCGCCCTCGTCTTATCCGTCCAATGCGTGAGGACGTATCTCTATCTCGGGCGAGTCCTGATTCCGCAGGCAGCCGAGCAGGAGGCGGACCGTCAAGGCGGGTTGCTGGTGAGTGCTACACGAAGCGCGGGGGTGACCGATCCGAAGGAGGTCGGTCCTGTGCTGGAGCAGGCGGCAGAGGATGCCTCTAACCGGGTCGTCTGGATGCGAGTTCTCAACCAGCAGAATGCTGTGCTGGCGCAGGCGGGGACGCCTCAGGGCGAGCCGAAGGTCCCGGAGCGATGGTGGGAGCGGGTCGAAAAGCACGAGAGCCTTGGCCGGGTGATCGACACGCCTCGAGGGAAGGCGTTAGTGACACTCCTTCCATTTCGGATGCCTCGCCCGTCGCGCGCCGGGCCGGGCGAACCGCAGGGGCGTCCGCCGGGCGCGGGCGGACCGCCGCGCCAAGGTGACCGGCGGGCGGCGGCGCTCGTGTTAGAAATCGCCATCCAACTCGACAGCGTATCCGGAGCATTCACCGGATTGCGTAGGAATCTGGTGAGCGGCATGCTGGCGTCGCTCGCATTAGTGGCAGCCATGGCGGTCATCGGACTCCGGGCGCCGAGATACCTGCGCGGAAAGTATCTGGAGAAAGAACTGGAACTCGCCCGCCACGTACAAAGCGACCTGCTGCCGAAAGCTGTGTCCGTGATCCCGAACGTCGAGTTTGCGGCCGCCGCGGTGGCCGCCGATCACGTTGGCGGCGACTTCCACGATATCTTCGAAACCGACTCCGGCAAGATCGCGATGGTTCTGGGAGATGTTTCGGGAAAGGGCGTTTCGGCCGCATTGCTGGTCAGCGTGCTTCAGGGAGCAATTCGCAGTTCGAGTGCGTCGCAGCACGAGACGTCCTGTGAGCGAATCAACCGGATGCTCTGTGAAAAGACCGCTACCGAGCGATTCGCGACGTTGTTCTGGGGTATTTTCGACCCGCTGACGGCGACACTCCGGTACGTGAATGCGGGGCATGCCGCACCGTTGCTCATGCGAGCTTCGTCGCCTGGGAGCGCACCGGAACGGTTGGACGAAGGAGGACCCGTGCTGGGGATTCTACCGAGCGCGCGATATGCTGCGGGTTTGGTCAAGGTGGAAGCCGGCGACACGCTCGTGCTCTACTCGGACGGCATCAACGAAGCCTCCAACGCCAAACGCGAAGAGTTCGGAGACGACCGGGTCCTGCAGATTGTCTCAGGAAACCCCGCTCGCCCGGCGCAGGAGATCTGCGGGCAAATCATGGATCAGGTGGCGGCCTTCGTGACTCCCGGCAGCGCGCAGGACGACCGCACGCTGATGGTGGTCCGGTTTCTGTCGTCCCGCGCGGCAATGACGGCTTGAAGGAGTTGCGTGATGCGCTCTGTTGTACTGTTCGGGGCGGCCGCCATCCTGGCCGCCGGGCAAGGATCGATCTATACCGTTCCGTTCGCGGGACTCGCCACACCTTATGACGGATCCGTGGTGTACTTCTCGTCGGTGTTGAGGATCAAAGGTTCGAACCAGCCTTTGCATGGAAAACTGTTCGTCGCCGACGAGAGCGGGGTGCGGCTGTTCCGTTCGCGCGAGAAGGTGGATCCGCCGCCGCCGCAGTATCCTGGCCAGTGCAACTCGGGACCCTATTACGAGTTCTACAACGGAGCAGAACTCAACGCCGCCGGGGACCTGATCGCCGCGCCGGTGACTCAGTCGTATGCCGGCAGTTGCACACGCTTACTGCCAGCGACGGATTTGATCGCTCGTTCCGGCGAGCGTGAGATACAAGGCACGGTCCGGCTGAGTGCCAACGGCAGGTACGCGCTGGAGTACACCACCTTCATGTTCGGTGAACCGTCGGTGAAGTACTTGGATCTGACCAGCGGATTGGAGACCCCCGTGACCCTGCCCCAAGTCGGACCCTACCTTGACACGGCGGCGTGGGGGCGGCTGATCGCCGACGATGGGACCGCGCTGTTTGCCGGATATGTGCTGCGTCCGGACGCCGCGCCCGTTCCTTGGCCGCTGCCAGAGGGCGGTTCCGCACCGGTCATCGATGCCGCCGGCCGCCACATCCTTTATTCCTTTCAGCGGCAGGACGTCCAGACCTTTCGAGCTGAGGTGCGCCTGGAGGTGCTGGAACTGGCGACGAATCAGACTCGGGTTCTGATGACTGGGTCCCCGCTGCTGCAATACATGTTGAGTGACGACGGCTCAACCGCGATGTACGTCCAGGATGGGCACGTGTTTGTCGCGCCCACCGATGGAAGTGGCCCGCATGCGTTGGGTATAGACGGTGTCACTTCCGCAGTTCTTTCGGGCGATGGAAAAGTCGTTTACGCCTCGACAAGCGTAGGCCGATTGATCAAGATCGATGCCGGAACGGGTCGGCAGACCGAAATCATCGGACGAACGCCGTTTCTGGCGAACGGCGGGTACGTCGATGCGGGCTTGGTTGCCACGATCGGAGGGATCGCGTTATCGGAGACCTCACTCCAGGGCACGCCGCCCTTGAATCCCTGGCTCGGAAACCTGACGATGTGGATGGGTAACCGCAAGGTGCCGGTATTCGCGGTGTCGCCCACCGAGGTGCGTTTCCTCGTTCCCTGGGACATGCCCGCCTCGGCGCAGGCCTCAGTGCTGGCCGAAGTCGCGGGAGAGCACTCACCATTCGACTTCCCGCAAACAACCATCGGTGTGTGGAGGGACGGCCGTGCGGGGGCGGTTGCGCACCAGGATTGGAGTAGTCTGGCGTACTTCGGTCCATTCAAACTGGGCGAAATCGTCCACGTCTCCGCAGTCGGGTTGGGTGCGGTGACGCCCGAGGTTCCGCCCGGCGCGGTCGCTCCATCGAAAGAGCCGCTGGCGCGACTGGCCACTCCGCTCACGTGTCAGGACTCGGATGTCCTCTATGCCGGACTCGCGCCCGGTACACTCGAGCGTATCTATCAGATCGATCTCCGCCTCAACGCGACCGGGTACCGCCGGTTTGATTGCTCCGCGGAGGGCAAGCCCGTGCTGGGGCTCACTTTCTATGTGGTGCCTTGATAGAATCGGGGCGCTATGATCAACCGTCGTTCGTTTTTTGTGGGTGCGGGCGGGGCGGCTTTGGCCGGGTCCGCCGCGGGCGCCAATGACCGAGTCCGGTTCGCGGTGATTGGGGCCGGGGTTCGCGGAGGACACATGGCCTCGGTTTTCGCCGGCTTTGACGACGCGCAGTGCGCCGGCGGTGTGCGATGTCTTCAAGCCCACCCGCGATGCCATCGCGGCCAAGCTTCCAGGCAATCCCGACGCGGTGGTGGATTACCGGCGCGTGCTCGACCGCAAAGACGTGGATGCCGTGCTGATCGCGACTCCCGATCACTGGCACGGGCCGATTCTGATCGAGGCGTGCCAGGCCGGGAAGGACTGCTATGTCGAGAAGCCGCTAACCCATTCGATCGACATGGGCCTGCAGATGATCGAGGCCGTGCGCCGGAATCAGAGGGTAGTGCAGGTCGGATTGCAGCAGCGGTCCTGGCTCCACTTCCAGGAGAACGCCAAACGTCTTCAGGACGGGATGTTCGGGACCATTTACCAGGCGCAGTGCGTGTACCGCGGCAACTATCTGCGCGCTCCGGAGAAGCCCACGGATCCTCCGGCCGACCTGGACTGGAATCTCTTCCAGGGCCCGGCCGAGAAGCGGCCGTACACGCCATCGCGACAGCGGACGTGGCGGTCGTTCTACGATTACTCAGGCGGAACGCTGTTGGACTGGGGCGTGCACCTGACCCATGTGGCGCAATGGTACATGCAGGCCAAGGCTCCGCTGACGGCAAGCGGGTCGGGACAGTACGTGCGCCAGCAATGCCCGGACCGCGACCAGTTACCCGACTCGGTAGCTTGCACGTGGACCTACGACAAGTTCGTGATGACTTACTCTAACTCACTGATGTCGATTCCACAGTTCGATGCCCAGGGGAACTACTTCATCGGGACCACGGGTTGTCTACACGTGAATCGCACTGGATACCGGTATTGGCCGAATCCGCCGATGCGGCCACCGCGGCCCGGCGTGGCAGCGCCGCCGCCTGCCTTCGAGAGCGTCGATAAAAGCTTCCCGTATGTCGGGCAGCCGGCCGATGCGGCCCACATCCGGAATTTCATCGATTGCATAAAGAGCCGGGCCAAGCCGGCCGTCGATATCGAAGACGGATTCTATGCCAGCCTCCCCTGTTTGATGGGAGTTATGGCTGTACGATACGGAAAGACGTACGCCTGGGACGGGCGCGGCGCCAAGGTGGTGACCTAGGTTAGCCATAATAGAACAGTGATCACTGGAATTGAGCATTCTGCCATCGCTGCCGCCGACGTTGCGGCGCTCGCCGACTGGTATTCAGCCGTCCTCGGCTTTGCCATCGTCTACCAATCGCCCAATGCGATTTTCGTTCGCGCCGCCAATGGCGCGATGATCGAGATCATCCGCGCGGAAGGAGACCGGGCTCCGCACACGATGAAGAGTCCGGGGCACCGCCACCTGGCCATCGCCGTGACGGATTTCGACTCCGTATACGCTGACCTCAAGGCCAAAGGCGTTCAGTTTGCCGGCGAGCCGCAGGAAAGCAAGGGCAACAAAGTCGTATTCTTCACGGATCCCGAAGGCAATTACCTGCACCTGCTGGAGCGCGCAAAGCCGCTGGCGTAGACGGAAGCTCGCCGGATCGCCGCTGGAATGATAAGGTGACGGTGATGATGAATACTGAAGACCGGGAAGCGCTGAGCGCGGCGGTCCGGCTGCTGGAGAACCCTGGGTTTATCGCCCGGCTGGCGAACTGGATCGGGGTTCCCATGGAAACGATCATGAAGCGGCTGCCTTCAGCGGCCACGGAACTGGTGAGCCGGGCCGTGACCGGGGCGCTCGAGAGATGCCTGGATGTGGCGCTGTTCCGGCTGGACCGGGGATGGATCTGGTTCCGGTCTGAGCGCGCAATGAAGGCGACGGTGGCGGCGACGGGCGCCGCGGGCGGCGCGTTCGGACTGGGCGCCCTGACCATCGAACTGCCGGTGACGACGTCGGTGATGCTGCGGTCGATCGCGGAGATCGCGCGGGCGGAAGGCGAAGACATGCAGTCGCCGGAGGCCCGGCTGGCGTGCCTGGAAGTGCTTGCGCTCGGGGGCGGAAATCCTGCTGACGATCCGTCGAAGATCGGGTATTTCGGAATTCGGGCGGCGCTGGCGCGGGAAGTGAGCGAGGCGCTGCAGCACTTGGCATCGCGGGCGACGGGCCGGCAGTCGGCTCCGGTATTGATCCGCCTGATCGAATCGATCGCGGAGCGGTTCGGGATTGTCGTGTCGGAGAAGGTGGCGGCCGGCGCGGTGCCGGTGATCGGGGCGGTGGGGAGCGCCACCGTCAACGCGTTGTTCATGGATCATTTTCAGGACATGGCGCACGGTCATTTCACTGTGCGGCGCCTGGAACGGAAGTATGGGGCGGACGCTGTACGTGCGGCGTACGACCAAAGTTTGCGGGAAATGAGGGCATAGCGATGCGGCGGCGATCATTCTTCGGATCGGTTTTCGCGGGATTGGGCAGCGCGGCGAGCGCCCAGCCTCCCGCGCCCAAAGCGGGTGGGATCCCCATGCGGACGCTGGGGCGGACAGGGCAGAAGCTGACCATCATCGGGATGGGCGGTGCGCGGTTCCACCTGAACTCGCTCGAGGATGGGGCTGCGCTGGCGCGGCGCGCCTATGACCTCGGGTATCAACTACTTCGATATGGCGCGGAGTTACTGGAATGGCCGGGCGGAAGAGGTATACGGCGCGGCGATTCCACCATTCCGGAAGCAGATCTTCCTGACTTCGAAATCGGGTCAGCGGACACGCCAGGGTGCCGAGGCGGAACTGGAGACTTCACTCAAGCTGATGAAGACGGACTACCTGGACCTGTGGCAAATGCATGGGGTGAACACCCAGGAGGACATCCAGAAGATCCTGGCCCCGGGCGGTGCGCTGGAGGCGTTCGTGGCTGCGAAGAAGGCCGGCAAATGCCGGTTTCATGGGGTTCACCGGGCATGCGGATCCGGCGTTCAACCTGCAGATGCTGCGAAGCTACGACGGGTTCGACACGATGCTGATGCCATTGCACGTGGCCGACACGGCGTACCTGAGCTTCGAGCAGGGCGCGCTTCCGGCGGCAGTGGAGCGGGGCATTGGGATGCTGGGAATGAAGATCTTCGCCAACGCGTTCAACCTGCGCGGATTCAACGTGCGGGAGTGTCTGAGTTATACGCTGTCGCTGCCGGTACACGCGGTAACACTCGGCTTCACCACGCAAGGGCAGTTAGAGGATGACGTGCGGATCGCACAGAACTTCAAGCCTCTTCCAACCACCGAAATGGACGCTCTGCGGGCGCGGGCCAAGAGCGGACGGTTCGATGTTCCGAACGGTCCGGTGCTGGAGTACTACAAGCGGAAGGTGTAGGAACTCGACGCCCCCATGCGCTATTCGAATCTGTTCGGCAAGACGCTGCGGGACAAGCCTCGTAATGCGGATTCCGTGTCGCACCAGTTGCTGGTGCGGGGCGGGTTCGTGCGCGCGATGGCGGGCGGCGCGGCGTTCGGATTGCTTCCGCTGGGGGAACGGGTGCTGGCCCGGATCCGGGCGGTGGTGGACGCCGAACTGAGTGCGTTGGGAGCGCAGGCGCTAACGGTTCCAGGCGGGCGGAAGTCGGGTTCCTCGGAGAGTTCGCGCGACTTAGGGTTGCGGCGGCGCGAGTTAGACCAGAGTTATCCCTTTGCTGACGTGCACGAGTCGGTTCTGGGAATGCTGGCGGGCGGGCTGACGATGAGTTACCGCGACCTGCCGTTACTCCTCACCACGGAGCGCTGGGGCACTCGCGACCAGGCGCGGCCGAATTGGGGATTGTTGTCGGCCCCGGAGTTTCTGGTCCACGGCTCCTATCTCTTTTCTCGCGACGAACGGCCGGCTCTATTGGATCAGATCCAGGATGCCTATCGGAGAGCGTTGCGCCGCCTGGGCGTGGACGCCTCGGTGCTGGAATCCGCCTGGCCGGAGTTGGTGGTCACCACGGCCCTGGGTGGGCGCGAGGCGCTGGTCTGCAACGCATGCGGATACCTGGCGCCGTTGGATGAAGCGGTTTCGCGTGTGCCGGAGTGGATGCAGAATCCGGAACCGGGCGTGGTGGAATCGGTCTACGGGCCAGGGCTGATCAACGTTGAACCGCTGGCGGACTTTCTGGGTATTCCCGTTCATCAGACTACGAAGACGCTCGTCTTTCAAGCCGATGACCGGCTGATTGCGGCGTGCGTGGCCGGCCCTTACGATGTCAGCGAGCCGAAACTGGCGCGCATTCTCGGGTGCCGGCATCTGGACCTGGCGAGTTTCGATGTCGTTCGGGAGTTGACCTCGTCCGAGGTCGGGTACGCCGGACCGATCGGGCTGCCGATGATCGTGGAGCTCTTCTGGGACCAATCCACGGCCGGGCGGACAAATTTCGAAGCCGGGGCCAACCGGACGCACCACCATCTGATCAATCTGAACTTTGGCCGCGATCTGCCGGGTCCCGAAATCTTTTACGATTTCCGGGTGTGCAAAGAGGGCGAACGGTGCGCCCGTTGCGAAACCGGGGTGCTGGAACAGCGGCGCGTGTTGTCGATGGGGCATGTCTCTGCCCTCGGAACCGCGTATTCGAGCCCGTTGGGGGCAACCTTCCTGGAACCCGGGAAACCGGCGCAGGCCCTGGCGCTCGGAGTAGGAGGATTGGATCTGACCGCGGTGATGGCGGCGATTGCCGAGCAGTGGAATGACGCTCGCGGGCTGACTTGGCCGGCATCCGCTGCGCCGTTTGACGCGCACCTGATTTCGCTGCCGCCCGCGGAGGTGGCGGCGGGCGAGTTGTACGGCACGTTGCGGCGGGCGGGTGTCGAAGTATTGTGGGATGACCGGACGGAATCGGCTGGTGTGAAGTTCGGCGATGCGGACCTGATCGGCTGTCCCGTGCGCCTGGTGCTCTCCAAGCGCACGGGCGATAAGGTCGAGTGGAAGCTCCGCGGCGACGAGCACGGCGAACTGATCAACGCGGATGAAGCCATGGAGCGTCTGGCGCCTCGGACCCGCGCTGCCGCCGTACTTGCCTGACGGTCAGTCCTGAAAGTGGAAAGTACCCACGAAAGAACTTCGCTTTTCCGGGTAGCTCCAGGTCTCACCCAGCGCGTTCCCTTCGTACGAGTTGCCAGTAGTAAAGGCCGGCATCGCGTGATCGAGTTTCACGAGTGGATCGTACCAGACGCCCTCGTTGTGGCAGACCTGGTCCGTATCTTTCAGCGCTCGTGTGGACACCGACGCCAGTTTCCCGGCCACCAGGGACGCCACGCGGCTGTGGACGTTTCCGTCCTGCATGCTGAACGCCATGGGCTGGATATCGACGCGCACCACGTCGCTCAACAGGTCGCCGGCCATGCGCTGGGCGAAGCCCCGCAGAGCGATCTGCTGTTCCGGCGAGGCCTTCTCATCGACGATGATGACGGCCTTGGCTGGATTTGAGGTCAAGGTGAAATCTCCCAGCGTGTCCTTGGCCCTAAGGACGCCGGCTACGGAGAGACCGTCGAGTTTCACTCCATCGAAGGAGCCCTGCTCGATGTGCCAGCCCATTACCGCGAGTTTGCCGGTCTGCCCAACTTCGCCATTCGCAAAGCAGGGTCCGGTGTACACGTCCGCTGTGCGGGCTTCGATGTATTCGCCGCGAAGATTGTTGTTGGTTGGGAGTTTCGCCGCCATGCAAGTAGCAGCGAAGAGACACGCACCCAGTAATGTCCCAGAGAAACGCATACCTCTATTTTACAGGAGATCAGGGACCGGAAAGTCTATACTTTGTACATGTACTATCGAAGTTTCATCCTCGCGTTTACCGTCGCGAGTTCCCTGGCCTTCGGGCAGTTGGATTCCAATTCGGTCACCGTGACCGCCAGCCGGAACAGCAGCACTCCGCAGCCCGACCAGATCCTGTTCGGAATCTTTGTAGACACGGGGCTCGACAGCAGTCTGACCGATGTCGTGGGGCTGCTGCAAGGGGCCGGCATTACCGCCGCCAATTTCTCCAACGTGAGCACCATTCAAGGAGTTCCAGTGATTGTGCCGGGCACGAACCCGTCGCCGGCGGACCTGCAACCCAGGCCTATGCTGGAGTGGACGTTCGGCTTGCCCGTACCCATGGCCAGGATGAAGGACACGGTGTCGCAGTTGAACACCCTGCAGCAGAGCATCGCCAAGAAGGGCGGCGCCAGCATGTCGTTCCAGGTGCAGGGAACCCAGGTATCCCCTCAATTGCAGCAATCGCAAAGCTGCTCGGTATCCGATCTGCTCTCTGATACCCGCGCCCAGGCTCAAAAACTCGCTGATGCCGCCGGAATGAACCTTGGAGTGATCCTGGCTCTATCAAGTGTGGCGCCGAACGTCGTCTCCAATCCATCGGTCGTGATCAGCCGCTACTCATCCTCATCGGGATCGTACTATTCGACGCCTTGCTCCCTGACCGTCAAGTTCGCCGTTTCACGGTACTGAAATGCGTATTCTCTGCCTGCTGTTGCTGTTCGGGTCGCTGCTTTTCGCGCAGCTGGATTCGAACACAGTGACGGTTACAGCGTCGCGGCAGATCTACCCCGCGCCGGACGAGGTACTTTTCGGCTTGACTCTCACATCCGGCACTCAGACCAATCTCGACGATGTTACTTCCGCTCTACGGGCAGCGGGTGTCTCAGCTGCGCAATTCTCTGGCCTGAGTACCAGCTACGGTGACTTTGCCGCTAACAGCCTCCAGTGGGGATTCACGCTGACGGCGCCACTCTCGAATCTGAAGGACACCAGCGCCCTGCTGACGGCCGCTCAGAAAGCGATCGGCGTCAAGGGTTCAGGTCTGTCGCTGAGCTTTAACATCCAGGGAGCGCAGGCATCCGAGAAGCAACGGTCCGCTGTGCAGTGCTCTCAGGCGGACCTCATCGCCGACGCCCAAGCGCAGGCGAAGATGTTGGCAGTTGCCGCCGGAATGTCGCTGGGGTCGATCCTGTCCTTGTCGGATCCGGCCACTGCCGTTTATGGCAATACGAACGGCTACGCAGCGTTTCTGATCACCGGGGCGGTCTCATTTCAGCCATTTGCAATTCCGGTGACCTGCTCGCTGACAGTCAAGTTCGGACTCTCCCGCTACTGAGCCAGTCTCGTGACGTCCTTTTTATTGCTGTTGCTGTTGTTGCTGCTGATACCGGATCGCAGCCAAGCCCTGGACCGTCGAGTGATCGCCGATCATCATTTCGTTCGGCAGCGGAGGCGCCGTTTCATGCATGGGCGCAACCGTCACAGCCACCTTGAGTTCGCTGGTGGCGCCGCCCTTGTACACTCCGCGGCTGGGCGGCACATCGGCGTAGTCCCGGCCCACCGCCACCCGGATATGCCGCTGGCCCGCCACCAGCGCGTTGGTTGGATCGAAGCCGACCCAGCCGAGATCCGGCAGCCAGGCTTCTACCCACGCGTGCGTCGCGCTGCCGCGGGAGCGGTCGCGGTCCTCGGAACGGCGGTGAACGTAGCCGCTCACGTAGCGCGATGGGATTCCGAGGCGGCGCACCAGTGTGACCATGATGTGAGCGAAGTCCTGACAGACACCCGCGCGCTTCTCGAGCGCGTGGTCGATCGGTGAATCCACTCGTGTGCTGTTCGGAACGTAATCGAACCCGTCGTACATGGCGTGATTCAACTGATACAGCACCATCAGCGGGTCCTCCCGCCGACGAACGTCGAATCGCTGCGCTACCTCGTCGAGCAAGGGACTCCAACGGGCAAATTGACTCTCGTTCAGGTAGTCCCAGAAGTCGCCGCCGGCGGTCATGCGGTCGAGCTCATCCCACGAAGCAGGAGTGAGCGAGTCCGGAACGTCGGGCGGGGGATTCACCTCCACAACCGACTCGGCTAACACGGACAGCTCGGTGTGGTGAGTGGCGGTATCGAAGTGGTGAACGATGTTGCCGAGATAGTCTTCGTAGTAATGGATCTTGGCCTTCGGAGCCACCGTCAGCTCGAATTCGAGGCAACGTTGAGCGCCTTCGCTTCTAGGCTGCATCCGGGTCTCGATGAAGCTCTCGGTGACGGGAGACGAGTAAGTGAACTTCGTGAGGTGGCGAATCGAGTAGATCATGGGCATCAACCGGCCAGTGCGGCCTCGATCGGATAATCGATATAAGTCAGGTACAGTGCTTCGTGCACGGCTGCGTTCTGCTTCTGAATGTCGTCCAGGAACTCCTGAATGCCGGCCTCCAGAATCTCACCGATCTCGGCAAACTCGACGGCCGCGTGCAGCCTGCCGGCCAGGCGGTTGGCTTCCGATCTCCGGCGGCCTCCGGACATTTCGTGGATGGTTCGAAGCGAAGCTTCAGCGCGGTTTACCGAGTACCGGATGGAGTGCGGGAAGCGCGGATTCAGCACCAGAAATTCCGCCACTCTCGCCGGCAGAGGATCCGCCGTGTAGGCTTTGCAGAACGCCTCGAATGCGGTACAGCACTTGAGCAGCCCGACCCACTCCAGGTGCTCTCCCGTCCCGGTTTCGCCGTCGGGCGGCAGCGGAAACTCTTTGAAATGCGCGCCGATCAGGATGCACAGTGACCGCGCCCGCTCCAGGTAGCGTCCCAACTGAATGAACTCGTAGCCTTCGCCGTGGGTCATGGTCGAGTTCGTCATGCCTTTGAACAGGTGCACTCCTTCCCGGATGGCGACCAGAAACTCATGCGGGCTCGAATCGGCCGTGGCCTTCAGGTCGGCGCGGCGAACCTCGTGAAACAGACGGTTGACCTGTTCCCACATTTCCGAACTGATCTGTTCGCGCACTTGCCGCGCGTTTTCGCGGGCCGACATGATGGAGCTGACAATCGATGATGGTTCGGACCCGTCTAACGCGAGTTTATGGATCACCGCACGGCTATCCAGTACGCCCTCCACCTCGTCCTCTTGCCCGAGCAGGGAGAGTGTGTGGCGCCACCGGCGGTCGGCCGACACGGGACTGCGGTCCAACAACAGGTTTAACTGGACTTCCATCACGCGTGCGGTGTGTTCGGCGCGTTCCACGTAGCGGCTCATCCAGTACAGGCTGTCCGCCACCCGGGAGAGCATCATTCCGTCAGGACCCATGTGTCTTTACTCCCTCCACCCTGAGATGAGTTCACTACCAGCGATCCGGGCGTGAGCGCCACGCGCGTCAGGCCGCCCGGCACCACCGTTACCTTTTCGCCGAACAGCACGTAGGGTCGAAGGTCCACGTGCCGCGCCTCGATTCGTCCATCGACGAAACAGGGGGCGCGCGAGAGTTTCAGGGTTGGCTGTGCGATGTAGTTGCGGGGATCGGCCTGCACACGGCGGCGGAATTCTTCGCACTGTTCGGCGGTGGAATGCGGACCGACCAGCATTCCATAGCCGCCCGATTCACCCACCGCCTTCACCACCATCTGTTCGATGTTTTCCACTACGTGCGAACGTTGGGCGGGATTCGAACAGAGATAGGTCTCGACGTTGTCGAGAATCGGATCCTCGTTGAGGTAGTACCGGATCATGGCCGGCACGTATGCGTAAATAGCCTTATCGTCAGCCACCCCGGTGCCGAGTGCGTTGGCCAGTGTCACGTTACCTTCGCGAGCCACCTGAAAGAGGCCGGCCGCTCCCAAAACGGAATCGGAGCGGAACGCCAGCGGATCGATAAAGTCGTCGTCGATTCGGCGGTAGATGACGTCGATCCTGCGCAGGCCCGAAGTAGTCCGCATGTACGCGAATTTGTCGTGCACCACCAGGTCGCGGCCTTCCACTAGTTGGATTCCCATCTGGCGGGCCAGGTAGGCGTGCTCGAAATAGGCCGAGTTATACACGCCAGGGCTCAACAGCGCGATCACCGGTTCGTCGCGGCCCTCCGGCGCCAGCGACCGCAGAGTGGTGAGCAGTGCCTGTGCGTAATGATCGATGGGTTGAACGCCGCAGCGCTGGTAGAGCGTGGGGAAGATCTTCTTCATCACCTGGCGGCTGACGAGCATGTAAGAAACGCCGCTCGGCACACGCAGGTTGTCCTCCAGGACGACGAATTGTCCGTCCGGCAAGCGGACTAGGTCGGTCCCGACCACGGTGGCATAGCATCCCCGCCGCACATTCACACCGCGCATCTGGCGGCGGTAGTGCTTGCAGGAGTAGACGGTATCTGACGGCACCACGCGATCCTTCAGGATTTTGGCGTCGTGATAGACGTCTTCGAGAAACAGGTTCAGGGCGGTGATACGCTGCGTGAGCCCGCGTTCAATGGTCTCCCATTCGCCGCGAGTGAGGATCCGCGGCAGCATATCGTTGGGAAAGATGCGCTCGGTCCCGGACTCATCGCCATACACGGTGAACGTGATTCCCTGGTGCAGAAACGACAGATCGAGCGCCTGCTTGCGCCGCTGCATTTCGTCGTTGCCCAACTCCAGCAGGTTCTCGTACAGCGCGTGGTACTGCGGACGCACCACCGCGCGCGACTCGAACATCTCATCGAAGGCGGTATCGAGTTCGTATCGCTGAAAAATCGTTGAGGGCCAATCGCGCTGTATGGCAACGGGCATCGTTACTCCTCAAGAGACCTTCGACGGGGAAGTCCGGGTGTATGTGGAAGTGGTAATAGTTTAGCAACAATGCGCTGGACCATGGAAGCTGAGGCCATGATCACCTGCCGACGACACGCAAAGTGCGGTCCGCTGCCTTCACGCCGCGATACTGGGCCTCTTCAAAGATCGACAATCCACTGAGGTCCGAGTTCGCATACAGGATCCGCCCGTCGGGCGATGCCCAGCGGCGGCGCGCCTCAGAACCCAGAAAGCCGGGTACCGGGCGGGCCATGGCGTGGCCGATACGGAGCACGTCGATGCGCGACACGCACTCGCGAATGTCGGGATGGACACGTTCGAGATCGCGGAGGACGTACTCGGCAAAGTAGCGCCAGTCGTGGCCGAGCATCATGGCACGGTTCCGGGCCGGTTCGCCCTCCGCCATCGACCAGTACCAGGTCCAAACGCTGCGATCGATCCGTGTCCGCAGGCTCATGTGTGTGGCAACGACATAGCCGAGCGCAGGGGAATCGTAGAGCACGTTGTCCCATGCGGGCTCGCTCCCGCGCTCGCGCGGCAGCCGGTCCATCGTGAGATTTGCCGTTAGCCAGGGAGAGTAAACGAACTCGTGGGCCGGCGGGGAGTCCTCGACAATGTGGGGTGCAAGGAAAGTAGGAGCGGCAAAGATCACCACTTCGGTGTCGAATTCGGCTGTGTTCGACGAGACGCGCAAGCGTGTCCCGGAGCGGCGGATCGCGTGCACCACGGATTCGGTGCGCACATGCGGCCCGACGCGCTTCATGAACTCGCGAACCAGCCAGCCGTTGCCTTCCGGCCAGGTGATCGGCCCTTTGTCTTCGTGTTCGCGCGCGGCGAAGTAGTGGATTCCGGCCCACGCCGATGTGTCCGACGCGTGGGCGCCGTAGTCGTCGCGGCAAGCGTAATCCACGTACCAGCGCAGATACGGCGAGGCGAACTTCTCACGATCGAGCCACGCCGTCATCGACAGACGGTCGAGTTCCGAGGGCTTCGCGCCCGTTTCGATGGGGATGGTGAACTGCCCGGTTGCGCGCAGCTCCTGAATGCGGGCGTTAAAGCGCCGGTACTGTTCGCGATCTGCGGCCGTGGCGGCCACCTCTGGCTCCAGCCCCTCTTGCCAGCGACCATGGAGAAACAGGCGCTCCTGGGGTGCGAAGCAGAGAAAACGCTCATCCACCTTGCCGTCGCTCAATATGCCGAACTCTTCGAACAACTCGCGGACCAGCAGGGTTTCACGATTCGGCACCGGCACATAGTGAGCGGCGAGTGGAAAGCGGCTGATCTCGTTCTCACCGCTGCGCGAGTTCCCTCCGGCTTCCGTATGCATTTCGAGCAACACGAAATCGCGGAATCCTTTTTTACGAAGCCGCCAGGCTGCGGAGAGTCCCGCGATTCCGCCGCCCACGATGACCACTGGCACCCGAGTGACGGGCAGGCCGGAGCGGCCACGGTCAGCCAGTCGGTGGCCGGCCGGCAATCCATCATCGAGGAACGATCCAGCCAGCCGGCGCTCGCCTTTGGCAGTAAGGCCGACGAGCGCCGCCGATAGAAATGCCCTGCGGTCTGGCATCAGACGCTCCCTCGGTCGCGTCGATTAGCGGCGTAGTAGGCGCAACACGAGTTAACCGGACAGGCGTCGCATTTGGGTCTGGTGCGTTTACAAAGTTCCTGGCCGTGCTGTTTCAAAAGCAAATAGGCCCGCGTCCGCGCATCGATATTCTCGGCGACCTCTCCCGCGATTTCGTGTTGAGCAACCTGATAGTTCGCACCATAACTCTCTCGCTCCAGGCCCCGCTGAATCCGAACCAGTACGTGCGGACAGTTGGACGGAACGGCGGCGGCCGGCGCGACGCCGCTGAACAGCAATATGCGGTCAGCTCCGGGATCAGCGATATTCGGGAACTTCTTGAGAGCTCTCCGAACCTCCGGCAGGGACCCGAGTAGACCCCGGCGTAGGTCGCCGCCGTACTCATCCCGAACTCGCGTAGCGATCTCTTTCAGTCGTTTGGCCCTGACGGCGGGCACCATGCCGCCTGGAGTGAGAGCCTTCGCCAGCTCCTCGATTGACGCCGCCAGGATCCGGTCTGGATGTATGCCGATGCTCGAGTTCAACGATTCCCAGCCCCTCGAGCAGGCCGCATCACTCGCCGGATAGCCGCACTGCCACCACACCAGGAATCGGTAGGGATCCGTCGGCCAACACGGCTCCTGCTTGCCGTAGTATGCCTCCAGCTTTTCGAGGATCTGGGGTGTAGTGCTCTTCACCACGGTTTCAACTCACCCGGTACTTCTTCACAATCTCCGGATCGGGATCGATCCCGAGGCCGGCTTTCTTCGGCACTTCGATGAAGCCGTCCTTGACGGGAAACAGCGGCAGCGCCAGGTTGTACTGGCTTTCGACAGCCGGATAGGTCTCCATGATGAGCGCGTTGGGTAGCGACGCCAGCAGGTGTACGGCCATGTGCGGATTGCCGTGGGGCGAGACCGGGATGTGATACGCGGACGCCAGCGATGCGATCTTGCGTCCTTCGGAAATACCTCCGGATAAGACGGTGTCGCACTGCAGGATGTCCACGGCATTGGCCTGGATCAGATCGCGAGCGCCCCAACGCGTGAATTCGTTTTCGCCCGACGCAACCGGAATGGAGAGCGCCCGCCGCACTTGGGCCGAACCTGCGAAATCGTCCGCCTCCACCGGTTCTTCAAACCAGTATGGGGTGTACTTCTCCACCAGGTGCCCGAACCGGATCGCTTCAAAGGCCGTCCAGCGATTGTTGGCGTCGATCATCAAATCGATCTTGGGACCCACGGCCTCGCGAACCGCCCGGACGCGCTCGGCATCCAGTTCCATCGGCTCCCCGCCAATCTTCATCTTTACAGCCCTGAATCCCTCCGCGACGTAGCCTTCCATCTCCTTCACCGAGTTCACGGACGCCCTTGCCCTCTTCGTAATAACCTCCGGCGGCATAGACGCGAATCTTTTCGGAGAAGACGCCCAACACCTCGCAGACCGGCCTGTTCAGCGCCTTGCCGACGATGTCCCAGATGGCGATGTCCACCGACCCCATCGCCGAAATGTACGGTCCTTTGGCCACCGGTTTGCGGTTGAACCGGTACATGCGGTCCCAGATGGCTTCGATGTGGAACGGGTTCATGCCCACAATACGCGGCAGTAGTTGACCGGTGATGATTTCGTTGCCGCCGGCCGGGATGCTGCGCCCGATGATCCCCGCATCGGTCTGAATCTCCAATTGAGTCATGCCGGGCGGTCCGCCGCCGCTCTCGATGGTTCCGTTCCGTTTGCGCGGAGTTCGCCCCGGATACTGCAATCGAAGGAACTTGACGCCCGGTAATCTTGATCGGCGGCGGGTTGTCGAGCGGGAGCGCCGGTCGTGGAAGCGCCAGCGCTGTCGAGATGCCGAGTGTGTTGCGGAGGAATTGACGGCGGTCCATGTTGGAGATCCTTTCCCGAGAGTATATCGGGATTCCCTACCGTGCGATCTCTTTCCACTCTTGTTCGTAATACCGCACCAGGATCTGGTCATTGAGCCGGTTCGGTTCAGCGGCTACGCGCTGCATGTCAATCGGGAAATGAAACATCTCCGGAACATTGGTCGTAGTTAGAAAACGAAGCCCGGCGGGTAACTGCGAAGGTGGTTCATAGCTCTCCTGCCCGGCCAGGACGAACCCCCATTCGCCGAATGATGGCACATAGACGTGGTACGGAAAGGCTTTGAGGCCGGCATTCTCCACCGTGCTCACGATGCACCAGTACGACTGGCGGGCGAACAGCGGCGACGTGCTCTGCACCACGAAAGAACCCGACCGGCTGAGGTGCTTCGCCAGCAACCGGTAGAAAGCCGTCGTGTACAGTTTGCCGAGCGAATAGTTGGTGGGATCGGGGAAGTCCACCACGGCGAAGTCAAAAAATTCCTGGTTGGTGTCGAGCCATGCGAAAGCATCCTGGTTGATAACGTGGACCCGCGAAGCCGAGAACGAACCCCCGTTCAATTTCGACAGCAACGGGTGCGTCGTGAACAGATGGGTCATCTCCGGATCCAGGTCCACCAGCGTGATGCTCTCGACACTCGGATACTTCAGGATTTCCCGCACCGCCAATCCGTCGCCGCCCCCGAGAACCAGAACCCTGCGGGCTCCCGGCAGCGCAGCCAGGCCAGGATGGACCAGCGCCTCATGATACCGGTACTCGTCGCGGGAACTGAACTGGAGGTGCGAACTCAGGAATAGCCGCAGGTCGTCTTTCCACTTCGTCAGGACAATGCGTTGGTAGCGCGTGTTGCGGGCGAAGATGACCTCATCGGCGTAGAGACTGTTGTCGGCGGCCGAGGAGATCCAGTCGGCCGTGACGAGTCCCCCACCCAATAGTGCGAGCACCACGAAACATCCGGCTCGCAGGATGTTGCGGGATGGCAGTTGATCGCGGAACAGCCAGGTGGACCATAGGGCGACTCCGGCGTTAATGATCCCGAAGACGATGGCCGATCGGACCAGCCCGAGTTTGGGCACCAGGACGATGGGGAACAGCAGCGAAGCGCCCAACGCGCCTAGATAGTCGAAGGTCAGTACGTGGGCAATCAGGTCGCTGAACTGGAACTTCTCCTTTAGGATTCGCATCAACAGCGGAATCTCCAGGCCGACCAGGATTCCAACGACGACCACGACGCCGTACAGGACCAGCCGGAATGCCTGGGTATACGCGAAGGCCAGGAACAAGGCCGACGAAGAGAATCCGCCGACTATCCCAACCATCAACTCAATGTAGATGAACTGGCCCACCAACCCGCGGCGGATGAAGCGCGAGAGATAACTCCCCACTCCCATCGCGAAGAGATAGAATCCGATGACGGTTGAGAATTGCAGAACGCTGTCGCCCAGCAGATAACTCGCCAGCGTGCCGGCGATCAATTCATAGATCAGCCCGCACGCCGCGATCAGGAAGACAGAGATGAAGAGTACTACTGACAAGGCTTGCTAGTGCACCGCTGCCGCGATGATAATGCACATTCCAATGCTCATCGCGCCTACTAGCACGGCCAGTGCCAGGTTCTTCTCCTCGACGATCTCCTTCCATAAGGCATAGGGGGTGATCCAGTCGATGACAGCGAAAGCCACGATGAAAATGATGATGCCGAGCGCAGCGTAGACGGCGGCATTCAGCAGGTAAGCGGGGTGAAACTCAGACATCACTTGCCTCCCATGTATCGAGGGTAGTAGCCATAGTGTGAACGATACGCGCCAGGATTGTCGCGCACCGTCCTGGGGACATCGTTCACTTCATTCACGCGGTTCAGGCTCCAGCCGCGGTACTCGGAGACCGCGAACGTGCCCAGTACGGCGAGTCCGTAGAGTAGGTAAATCGGGTGCCTCAGCATCAGTCGCCTCCTGTGGCGTAGTCGCTTTCCTGCCAGCGCTGGTACTCGAACTTATACCTGCGCCATACGATGACGATCGCAGGCAGCGGCAACAGCAACAGCGCAATCAAGAAGAACAGTCCATTCGGGATGTCGCGCCGGACAATGAGCTTATAGTGTACCGGAGGTGTCCCGGGATCCGTCTCCGGTTCTACGCGCAGGTAGTAATGCCCGGGCGGAATGGATGGGATCATGACGGAGTCGTTGCGGTCGCCCTCTGTCCAACTTCCGTCGCTGTCGCTGCCGGAGTAATAGCTCACTTCACGGCCGAAGTCGAAGGCGTGTCCGTTGTCACTGTTAATCAGGGCGAAGTTGAAGTACACCCAGTGATTGTCCAGGTCGGTCTCGGTCCGGATCTGAACGCTCGACATCCGGCCCTTCAACTCGAAAACGGGAGTCACATAGCTGGCTTCGCCGGTGGATGACTGAACGTATTGGCTGAGTTGTTCGTACACCGTCTCGCGCCGGTCCGTTACGTAGAACAGCAGCGCCATGACCACCAGCGCGAGTTCGAGCAACCCGCACAGCTTCAGAACGTCACGGGATCCCTCCGTAGGGGCAGGTTGATTAACGTACACGCCCCGCGCGGAAGGCGGCGACCCCTTGAGCCCGAGAGCCTGCCAGATCTGCTTTCCTGTCAGATACTCGCCCTCTGACCATGTGGTCTCGCTGCCGGTATGCTCGGCCGACAACACGAACGGCGGACAGGTGTAGTCATCCACGCGCACCAGTTCGCCCACTTCGACCCGCCACGGAAACTCTCCCAACACGAAGATCGTCTTGGCGCGGGCATTCTGGAAGAGGCGATGCTTTCGTCCATGCCAGATGACGACCGGTTTGAGCACGGACGTGTCACCTGCGGGGACTGCGCGGACCGGGCGCACCAGGTTCCAGTGGCCCTGGTACTCGGTCAGGTACAGGAATCCCTTGTATGGGTTGAAGAGGACGTACTCCGCCCATTCCCACTGTTCGTCTTCGCTCGAACGGACCTGAAATCCGATCACTTCGTAGGCGGTATTGTCGAACTTCCCACGCGTTCCCAGCGGTATCAGCGGCTTGCGGATCTGACGTTCGTCGAACTGCATCAGGATCCGCACGCCCGGGGTGCTGGTATCCAGGACGGACGCGCAATGCTCGCACACCGCCGTCAGCGTATTCGCGAAACCTCGCAGTTGTATCCCCCCGCCGCAGTTGGGGCAGAATAGCGCCTGGACCTTGATAGGCGCTGCCGGAGTCGCCATCAGTTCCACCCCTCGAACGACCGCAGGTTCTTCAACTTCAACTCGTCGAATTCCACCACTTGGCCGAGGAACAGGAGCGGCGGATGCTCGCTATAGTCGATAGTCCCGAACTTCCCATCGCCGCTGCGCAAATCGGCGAACGGCACCTCCTGCTTATCCCAGTATTGAAACGGCAACTCGCCCTCGACGCCCCGGTAACGGGCGCGGGTGATTGAGGTCACCTGGTATTGCGAATTGTGGAGACTGAGGATCTGTCCGGGTTCGATCTCGGAAGGGCCGGGCATCGGCGGCATCTCGCCCACCTGCCAGGAGATGTCGTATTCGAGTTGGGCATCCGATAGCCACCCCGTGATTCCGTCGTTGAATACCAGGTGCCACTCGTTCCAATTGCCCTGTTCGTATTCGTAGATGATTCGTCCGGCTACTACGAAGGACTTGTTGCCGAACACGCCTTCAGTGCCAATTTGGATGGGCGAGCTGTTGGCGGGAAGATCCGCCACCGAACCCACTTTCTGGAGGTCCACGTCGGTGCGAACGATGATGGAATGGCAGTATTCGCAGGTGGTTTGAACGGAACTCGAAAATCGGTACTGAACGGGAGCGCCGCAGTTCGGGCAGTTGCCGGACGGCTTACTCATCGTCTGCTCCGTAGGGCCGTTCTACCATCCGCACGCTCACGCGCGAGGCTCCGAAGTGTTCCGCCAGGTAACGTTCAAAGCCCCATTCCGGACGCGCCACGCAGCAGAAGACGTTCAGGCACAATGAGCCGAATTCGGGGAAGGTATGGCAGGCGATATGCGATTCGGCCAGCAGCGTGAGCCCGGTAATGCCGCCCGTCACCGGGAACTGGTGCCACACCGGCTCATCGATCGCCCGCAGTTTCATTCCGGCGATGAGATCAGCGAACAAGGTTCGCAGATGCCCCAAGTCGGCCAAGCCGGACGGATCACATCCGTGCGCCTCGACGATCCATTCGCAGCCTGACATAGTCCAGGCCGTTACTGCTGAGCCCCTCCACACTCCGAACAGAACTTCGCTTTGCGCGGGATCGGCTTTCCGCATTCAACGCAGAACTTGGTGTCTGCGCCGGCGGGCGGGGCCGTTCCGCCGCCTGCTCCCTGGGGCGGTGGCTGAGGCGCGGCGGGAGGATTCTCGGGCCCGCGGGGGGGCGCATCGCGCCCATCATCGCATTCGCCATCGTCATTCCGGCTCCCAGGCCCACTCCGATGCCGGCGGCGCCACCGCCTTCGTTGGCTGCGGCGATCGGCATCGACTGCGCCACCTGGAACTGCGTGTACCGGCCCATATCGCCGATCATGTTCATGCTGATGCGCTGGTCGAGGATCTTCTGCAGTTCCTCCGGCAGCGAAAGATTCTCCACCACGAACGTGTCGAGCATCAGGCCGAGATCGGTAAAAGATGATTTCAGAAACTCGCCGATACGGTCCCCGAGTTCGATCTGGTTGGCGGCCATATCGAGGAAGGGAACCTGGCTCTGTGCGAACGTGTCGCTCATGCGGCCAGTGATGGTGTTGCGCAGTTGCCCTTCGATGTCCGCCACCCGGTATTCTTCGCGGGTACCGCTGATCTTGGTGTAGAACTGCTTCGGGTCGGCCAGGTGCCAGGAGTAGATTCCGAAAGCGCGAAGCCGCACTGCGCCGAACTCTTTATCCCGGATGGTGATGGGCAGCGGCGTACCCCACTTCTGGTTGATCTGCATCCGGGTGGAGAAGAAGTAGACGTCGCTCTTGAACGGCGATTGGAACGCCTTGTCCCAATTCATCAGGTTCGTGAGCAGCGGCAGGGTGCGGGTGTTGATGGTGTACAGCCCGGGACCGAAGATATCGGCGACGCGGCCTTCGTTGACGAACGCCGCCATCTGCGATTCGCGGACTGTTAACTGGCCGCCGTTCTGAATTTCCATGTCCCGCATGGGGAAGCGGTAGGCGAGGATTCCGTCCTCCGGCTCGGTCCAGTGGATGACGTCGATGAACTGTTTCGCAAGGAAGTCTCTCAGGCTCATGACCGGCCCCTCCCCGGGGCCCGCGCACTCATGAGTATAACGAAGGATTACAAGGGTGGCGGCCTAGCTAATATTGCCAGGCCGCAATAAACGACAGACCACCCTACGGGTTGTTCACGATCACACTCAGAACCGGCGAACCGGGACCCGGGATGAGCATGGTGCCGGCCGCCGTTTGAACTCCGATGGACAAAACGTGCGGACCATTATCGAGCCGCCGCGTATCCAGGCTGTAGGTGAACCCGATGTTCGGGCAAGCGGGAACGTCTTTGAGATTCGCGCAGACGTCCGGCACGGGCTGTCCATACGTCACGGTACCGTAGTTGTAGGTCTGATCGACATAGAGGACGGTCCCCCTCACGGTGGTTCCCACAGCGTATGCGTAACCTGAGACGTCTACTGTGCCGCTGAGGTTGGCTCCGGCTTTGATCGAAGTGATCGCTCCCGCCACGGACGCCGCCGTTCCGTTCTTCACCGCGAAGTTGACGGGCGCATCGGGAATCAGCGTGTAGCGTCCGGTCTCATCGAGTACGCGAATCTGCAGGGAATGCGATCCGTCGGAGATGGGAGGCAACTCGTTCACCGTGTCCAGCGTGAATGAAAAGCCGATCGACGGACAGTTTGGCGGCGCGGGGTTGAGCGCTCCGCAGACATCGGTGCGGCGCGATCCGTAACTGGTTGGACCGTAGCTGATACCATCCACCAGGGTATCCACCGACGTAATCCGCACGTCTTTGGCCAGCGCATACCCGCGCACCGACAAGCGGCCTTGCACTTGCTGGCCTTCAGTCGGACTCTCGATCACTCCGAACGGAAGGCTGGATTGTCCGGCTTCGGTGATGAACGGGAGCGGCTGCTCGGGATAGAACGCCGTGCCTGCGCGCGAGTTGGTGACCCGAACTCGAAGCGAGTGACTGCCCGGCGCAAGAGTGGAGGTGTTGACATTCACGTTGAAACCCACGGTCGGACATCCCGGCACCTTTTGTTGGGCGCAGAAATCGGCGCGGGATATGGATGGGCGGGTCGTGGCTCGCTTGATATTGTCGATCAGGATATCCACTGCAGTCACCGGCGCTTCCATATCGTAGGCGATGCCGCTGACGTTCAATACGTCCTTGGCTTTGTCGCCGGCGTTCGGCGTTTCCACCACCGCCACTGGAATCGTATTTGTTCCGAACGGCGGATCGAATCGAACAATGATGTCGTTGTAACTCGGCAGCGGTGTTTCAAGCGTGAAGTAATCGTGTCCCGGTGAGATACCGGCGGTCGGCATAGGGCCGCAGTAAGCCGGGTTGTCCGCTGAGGCTAGTTCCGCGTTGCCGTCTCCGTACTGAAACGAGATCTTGCCTTCGTAGGAGATGGTAGCCGCGAAGTTCACCGGATTGCCGGTATATCCGAATGGCGATACCGTTTCGCCGGCCCAGCGGACCGTGACCGCGCTCTGGATATTACGCGTGACATAGACTCCCTCGTCGGCCTGTGATCCGCCATCGGTGGTCATGCTGGTCCAGAGCGGGGCGATTGCGGCCACTTGGCTGAAAGCGTTCGAATCGGTGCAGCCGAACGTCAACTCGCTCAGGTCGGTGGTGGCGCCGAACGAGATCAGTCCGTTGTCGTGGACGAACATGGTCCGGTGCTTGTCGCCGAAGAACGGGAAATCCCAGGGAAGGTCCACTTTTGCCGGGCCGCTCAGAGTGTTGAGCAGACGCTCGTTGGCAGGATCGAATTTATAGCTGGTCGAGGAAGCCGCAGTCCGGTAATACGCGTTTTGGGTGGGCGCGAAGGCATACACCTGCACGGCCCCGCCGGGTGCGTCATAGTCGGTGTAGAACGCGCCAATCGCGTCGCCGGTGGTCAGGTTGAGCGTCCCATTCTCACGGTTCACCACATTGGTGCTGGTGCCGATCGAGCCCACGTAGATGGAGCCCTGTTTCCGCAGGGAGATGGATTCGATGTCGCCTGAGGTGCTGGTGAGCTGTACCGGCAATGTCGGCCCTATGAAGTTCAAATCCGAAACCACCACGCGGATCAGGTCCCCGAACGGAATTGGGGTATCGGAAATGGCGACCTGCCCTTTGCTCGACGGCACGGCGAACGAAGCCAGGACGTGGGTGGTGTTCGGATTGTCCGAATAGGCCAAGGCGCCGAATCCGCGTTTGGCGAATGCGGCCCACAGTTGATCCTGGCTGGCGCCTTTGAAATCGGTACGGTCGGCCAGCAGAATGGCGTCGCGCATGTCCACCATGGACGAACTGGAGGCGCCAGTTTCATCCCGTCCAGCACGAGCATGCGGATTCGGCGGCGTCCTTCTTTCTCCCCGAACTGCTGGATGAGCGCTGCGCGAGCCTCCCACAACGCCTCGAACCACACTTCGCCGTCGGCATGGACTTCCTGGAAGGGGATGACTTTGCCGAGATTCGCGAAGGTCAGCGGGTTCATCTCCATATTGGTGGAGTAGGGCCGCGTCCGGACCGAATCCTGTCCCCAACTCTGGAAGAAGTACTGCGAAACCGGGTAGACCCCGTCGGGCGGTGCTCCCTCGGGCGTCAGGAATTCGATGGCGTAGAAATCGCTCCAGGCTTCGCCCATCGCGGCCACCTGGAAAGTGTCGTAGCTGCGCGGCAAGAGACGGCTGCTGACGCCGTGGGTGTATTCGTGGAGAATCACGGCCGAATCCAGAGATCCATCGGTAAGAACGCCGCCTTTCCCCGAGTCGCTGACGAACATGGCCACGAAGGATTGTGCTCCATCGACATCGTCCACCGCCGTATAAAACGCATTCTCGGCCTGCGCGTACCCCGGTGAGGCCGCGCCGAAATGGCTGAACGCGTACATCGGATCGCCCTGGACGCCGCCCTTTCCCCAGTTGTCCGCCTGAAAATTTCCGGCGGCCTCGGTGAAGCCCGCGGCGTAATGCAAATCGTGCGCCCGGTTGATCCAGTAGAACAGGTTGGTGTTCACGGCGTCCGCAAATTGCAGCGTGTTCGGCGCGTCCGGCCCCAGTTGCAGCGCGAAACTGAAGTCGCCATTCTGGGCTTTGGTAGTAACCACGGGCGGGAACGGTGTGGTGTATCCAAAAGGCTCCAGCCCCAGACGGTTCTCGCCGATAACGGCGTTGTTCCCGGACGTCTCGTTGTTATTCACCCACCCGTTCGGCGACGCGGCGGCATCCCCAACGAACGATTGCAGCGTGCGATCTGCAAAGGCCGGAGCTGTCAAGAGCAGCGTTCCAGGAGTCGGATTGGGCTGCGGGCTCTCGCGCTCGAATACCATGCCCCGCGGTGTCCCCGGTTGCGGAGGCGCTTGAAAATAGGTCATGGCGCGCCGGGCCAGGACATGCTGATTGGCATCCGCGATTACCGAGTAGCGCGTCACGGCATCTTCCGCGGCGACGAACACCTGCCAGGCCGGCACCAGCGTGCCGCGCGCGGCGAACCACACCATGCGGCCCTTCCGGGTCTTCCGTCAACTCGCCCGAAGTGAACCGGAGCGCGCCCTTGCGACGCGCGGCCTGCTGGCTTTGAAAGGGCACAAAGCGACGGGCAGCCTTGGGATTCACCGATTTCACGGCGGCACGCACAGCCGCCAGTGCCGTGACAGGCTCCGGCAAAGCTCCGGTAGGGGCGGGGAAAAGTTCGCCTCCCGCGTTCAGGACGCGTCCATCTGAATCGATGTTGACCACCAGGGCGGAATTATATACGTCCACTCCCTGGAATTGCTGCCGGTAGAGGATATGAGTAACTCCGTTGTGCGCGTCGGTGTACTGCCGCGCGATGTATGCACTCCCCAGATCAACGCCTGAGAGGCCCAGTTCGGCGGCCCTTCCGCGAAGGAAATCGTTGGCGATTTCGCGAGGCGCCCGGGCACTGGGAGCGGTCAACGGCGCGGTCACACCCAGGATGTGCCTGTTCACCCGCCGGTCTTGCGCGACGGCATAGACCGAGCAGATCAAGCTGATCCAAGTTAGTTTTCGCATATGGGATTCTCAGCTGAGACGAAGAGGCAGAATATCACCTTCGCGCCGAACGTGGCGCACGCTTCAGCGTGCAGGCGTCGGCACTCCTGCCGACGCTCTTGTCTCGGCAAGCCGCGCACTCCGCCCTCAGAGGTGAAGTCTTAAACCTTGGATCCTGCCAGGGGTTGGCCGTTCTCGATGTGCACCGGGGGTTCGGGCGCGCGAAGCACATATCCACCGAGAGAGACCATGGCTGAGGCGATTGCCCAAGCCGCCAGCACCCGGTGTTGGATCAGAAAGCCGGCCAGGAGAGGTCCGGTAATCATGGCGATCGAGGTCAGCGATTGCGTCAGGCCAAGCACCGAGCCCTGTTCGCGCCGTCCCGCAACCTGGGTGATCAGGCTGGTGACAACCGGGCGTGCGATGCCTCCAAAGGCAGAAATCGCTGAGGCGATGAGTAGCAAAGGAATCGTATACGCGTAGCCCAGCACAACATACCCGGCCACGCAGGCCAGAAAGCTGGCCGCGAGCAGCCTGCGCTCGCCGAAGCGCCGCACCAGGGCGCCCAGGGCTCCGCCTTGTAACGTTCCGCCGATCAGGCCGGAAAAGGCGAAAATGTAGCCTACCTCTTTTGGCCCGAACGGCTGCCCGTGCCATGTGTAGCGCCGCTCGGCGAACAGCGCGAACCCGCCGGTGAAGATGGCGAATGAGAACACGTAGGCGAAGAACTTGCCCAACAGCGGCGCAAGCGAGGGTCGCTGGAAGTACTCGACATACCGTCCCCATTGAAGGATGGAGAGGCGCCGTCCGCCGGGCCCGGTCTCGATCCCCGCGCCCGGTTGAAGCGGCGGATTCGCGGGAAGCAGGAAGGTGGTAGCCAGGATGCTAGTTGCCGACAACGTTGCCGCCGCGAAGATCGGGTACTGATAACCGAACTGTGAAAGAAACCCGCTGATGGCGGGCCCGATCAGGAATCCGGCGCCAAACGCGATTCCGATTACCCCGAACGATTTCGCGCGCTTTTCAGGAGCGGTCACGTCGGAGATGTAGGCCTGAGCCAGGGACAGGTTTCCGGCCGTAACGCCGTCGATGATGCGCGAGAGGAAGACCATCCACAGCGTGCTCGAAAAGGCCAGTACGATGAATCCGATCAGCGTTCCGATCTGGCTGACGGTCAGCAGCGGCTTGCGCCCGAACGTGTCGGACATTCGTCCCAGCAGCGGTCCGGCAAACAACTGGCAGACCGCATAGACCGCCACCAGCATTCCCACCACGCTGGGTGTGGCGCCCATGCGCTCGGCATAGAACGGCAGCAGCGGCAGAATGATCGTGTAGCCGAGGATGTCCACGGCCACGATCAGGAAGATCGGCAACAGAGGAGAGGACCGCAAACTAACTATCATCCCAAATGTGGCGGTCCTCTGCCGCTAGAATAGAAAGGAATGTCAGTCGATTCCGACCAGTTCTATCGAATCTCCAAACTGCCGCCCTACGTGTTCGCCGTGATCAACGAGTTGAAAGCAAAGGCGCGAGCCGCACAACTCGACGTCGTCGATATGGGAATGGGCAACCCCGATGGGCCCACACCCCGTCCCGTAGTGAACAAGGTGATCGAGGCAATCAGGAATCCCCGGAACCACCGTTACTCGATGTCGAAGGGGATTCCGAATCTCCGCCAGGAGATCGTCAACCGGTACCGGAAGATGTACGGCGTCGAGTTGGATCCGGAAGTCGAAGCCATCGCCACCATCGGCGCGAAGGATGCGCTCGCTCACCTGCTCTTCGCCATCGTGGGCCCGGGCGATGTCGTGGTTTCTCCGAATCCGGCCTATCCTATCCATCAATATGGTGTGCTGATGGCCGAGGGCCGCGCATGGCTGCTGCCCATCGACACGCCCGAAGGCTTCCTCGGGGCGCTGGAGGAATTGTACAAGTCGCCGAATGTGAAGCCCCGGGTGATCCTGATCTCCTTCCCGCACAACCCGACCACCAGGTGCGTCGATCTGGAATTCATGCGCCGGATCATCGCCCTGGCTCGTGCGCACGACAGCCTGGTCATCCACGATTTCGCGTATGCGGACCTGGGCTTCGACGGCTACCGCCCGCCCAGCATCCTGCAAGTGGAAGGCGCCAAAGATGTCGCCGTTGAAATCTACTCGATGTCGAAGAGTTTCAACATGGCGGGTTGGCGCATCGGTTTCTGTGTTGGAAACCGAAAGATGATCGCTGCGCTCGCCCGGATTAAGAGTTATCTCGATTACGGGATTTTCCAGCCGTTGCAGATCGGGGCAATCATAGCGCTACGCGAATGCTCGGAGGAGACGGAGAAGATCCGGGCCACTTATGAGCGCAGGCGTGACATCCTCATCAATGGCCTGCATCGGGCTGGTTGGGATGTTCCCAAGCCGCAGGGATCCATGTTTGTGTGGGCAAAGATTCCCGAGCCATTCAACTGCATGGGCTCCCTCGAATTCGCAAAGCTCATGATTTCAAAGGCGCTGTGCGCGGTATCGCCGGGCATCGGCTTCGGCCCGCTCGGGGAGGGCCATGTCCGCTTCAGCCTGATCGAGAATGAGCATCGGACCAAGCAGGCCACGCGGAATATCAAACAGATGCTCAAGGACGGTCCTCCGTCGATCTGACCTTCGCCCTGAGGCGTCCTTTAAAGAAATACAGCTGCCTCGGTGGAGGCAGCTGTATTCGAAATACTTCTTTGGAGTCTGCTGGATAGCAGAGTTAACGGATTCTGGAACGCTTCCGGACCCTACCCACCATCATCAGCCCTAATCCGCCCAGCATCAGCGCCAATGTCGCTGGTTCCGGGACGGATGCAGTGGCTACGAACTGGCCCGCATACGGTGCTTTCGAAACACCACCAGGTGAAGCCAGTCTCCCTAACACATGGTCCACATCCTGGTCTGTTGTCCCAGGAGTGCTGGTAAACGTGGCACTAAAGACGCCATTGAACGCCGCTGTCTCTCCGGTAGCCACGTTGCGGGTAGTCCCCAACACCGAGAACTCGGCTGACGATCCCGCTGGAGTGTTCGTCAGATTGAACGGAGACTTACCCTCCGGATTTGCCGCCGTGATCAGCGGCGGGATATTTGGAGTACAGGTTCCAGTGTTGCCGGACGCTAGACATGGTGCACCCGTCCCCAGGAAGATGAAGTTCAGGTCCAAGGCAATGTTAGGGTCGGCCGCGAACGTCATAAAGTCCGATAGCGTAAAGGCTTCGTTCAGTGGCGTGGTTGTGCTGCTGAGCCCTTTGATGTTTCCAGGCGTGTTAGCCAGAGGTGCGAATGATCCGGTTTGGAGATTCGTGACTTGCATCTGTCCCGTGTTTGGTGCACAGGAAAATGGGCTAAACAGATCGCACAGAAACGACAGCGAAAGTGCTGATACCGAGGCATCACCCGTGATGCTCAGTTGTCCTGTAATTGGCGCCGCAAACGACGAGGCCAGCAGAATCGTAGCCAGTGTCGCTAGCTTGAGTTTCATTTGTGTCCTTCCTCCGAAGCTGCTTCAATCGAAAAGTGGACGCGTTTCAGAGATATGTTACTACGAAAAAAACGGAGCAATTCAACAGTACGGCTAGATCTAACGGTTAGTACGTATACTGTATTATATCTTACCGTGCGGACCGTCGCCAATCAGGCCCAGGCAACCACTCTGTCGGGCTCTGTAGGTAGGTGCACCGGGATTGCGCCCGGCGTCTGCGCAAGGGCGAAGGGGCGACCACTGGCACCGCTGTTAATGATGTGCGGATCGCATCGATCCAGGGACCGTACTTAGCACTAGGGCGGGACGAATCGAACCGCAGAGCTTCCAACTCACAGTTGTACTCGGGTTCGAAGTACGGCGGCAACTCGACACCGTTACTCGTCAGCGGCCAGCCCCCGATTCTTCGTAGCAGCGGCGCTGAACCCAGCAGGTTGGCCGTGCTCACTCCCAAGGCCCCGCCAAGGCACGTAAGCAGCGCGTAAGACGCGCACATGATCCGCACAGCTTCCGTTGTGCATCTCAAGGCGGCCGCGATGGCCCATCCTCCCACCTCGACGTATGCGAGGCCGCGCTGCCGAGCTCCAGCGAGTTCAGACTCAACCGCCAATCGCAGCTTTCGCCCCCAAATCTTGGATTCAGCGAGCGCCGAATGGCTGACAGCGAGGTCGCCGAACGATACCGAGTTATTGTGCACGACGTAGCGGGCGCAGGCCGAGACCTGATTGCCGGAATCCACAGTGATGATGTGCCATGCGTGTTCGTCGGCTGCCTGAACGTGGCGGCCGTCGAGCAGTTGTGATGGTCGAAGCTGCACCCTGGTCCACATATACCTGGGCGCGAAGACGCTGCAAGCCACTGAGTAGCGAACGCATGCAGCCGGGCATCGACATCGACTTGGTTGAACTCCGGGTTGTCGGCGTCCGGCGGTGCGAGGATCACCATTTGACGGGCCACTCCAGAGTCAGGGGTCAGTTTCATTCGCCAAGCCTTCTTTTTCTTTGGGTTTGATTCGAGGAACTGCGCCCGTCAGCGGTTGTGGACGTGTGAAAGAAATGAAGGCGGACAAGTAGCATCGTCTGGGCGTTCCTCAACTTGATCGAATATGAATCAGCGCCGTCCGGGCCCGGTGCGAGGCCCTTCGTTCTATGCTGGGTCAATAATCGAACCACCAGTATTAACACCTGTTCAGTATTGCCTGCAAGAAGATCTTCTCCGCGAAGATCGTGACTTCGATAACACAATTGTTGATGAGCAGAGAATAGTCGAACGCCTTCCCAAGCCAACTTGTTTGATACTCATGTCGTGTTTTCAGATGCTTAGAGCACACAGACGACCTTAAGAGGGCATCTATGTCAGGATGAAACAAGAATCCAGAGGAACATACCTTTAATCGACATGGATCGGTTACATCGGCCCAACCTACTCACGAGGAACTTAATTCTTCGGTACCAATCCGCAGATCACAAGGAATGGCAACGTCTGGACCAATCTGACACGAGCTACTGAGCAAAGAGCTAGAAATGGAATTCCTCGCTGACTGGAGAAAAGGACATTACTCCATCTGAGTCTGTGCCATAATGGCGGAAACGCTAGAAAAGGGGATAATCCGCAGTGAGGTTTGTAGGTTGTACCCCTACGTCCCTCGATCTGATTACTCGATCGCGGAACAAGGGAATACCGGTGGACCGCTGGATTGTTGTGTTTTAGCCTGACCTCAATCACGAGTGATTCTATGAAGATTGGGGGTTGGCAGACTCTGTGTCTCGTGTTGTTGTTAGGGTGTCTGACGAGTTTCGCTTGGGCTATGGCGCGATTCTTTCTTCGACCCGCGGGACGCACAACTGGAATGTGGGCCACGGCATTTTTCGGGACGGCATTTGCGATTCTACACGCTGGAGCGTTATTGTGGCCTGGAAGCGTTACTCGGGGGAGAGGATATTTCGCATCGGCGATGTATCTCTCGGCCCTGTCCCTGTTTTGGTGGGCAATCGCCACGAACCGGCGGCAGCCACTCTCGGCGATATTCTCGCCGGACGTGCCGGTGCACCTGATGACTGCCGGTCCTTACCGTATGGTCCGGCATCCCTTTTACTGTGCGTACCTGCTGGTCTGGTTTGCTGGCCTGGTGGCGACTCGATTGGTGGCTGGCGCTCAGCGTGGCAGTCATGTTCGTAATCTACCTGCGTGCGGCCCGTTTCGAGGAGCGAAAGTTCCTCGGCAGCGCCTTGGCCCGCCCCTACCGGGACTACCAGGCCCGTACCGGGCAGCTGCTTCCGAATCCATGGAAGATGCTGATTGCCCAAAGGGAGGGGACCGATTCGTGATGCGGAGGTCGTTGGCGACGCAGGGAAACTCAGCCGAATGAGGCTAGCCTGGTTCAACATCGCCCATGATCGTATACGCTTCGGAGTTACGGTGCTGGGCATCACCTGTGCAGTGTTCCTGATGGTGTTCCAGGGCAGCATACTCTTTGGCTTCTTGCGTGCGGCCTCCCGCATCATCGATACCACCGACGCCGACATTTGGATCAGCGGTCGCGGCGTTCCCTGCTTCGAGTTCCCGGTTCCGCTGGAGCGGCGTTTTATGGAGATCGCGCACAGCATCCCGGGAGTGCAGCAGACCAGCCGGATCTGTACTCGGCTGGTCCAGTTTCGCATGCAGGATGGCCGCAGCCAGCAGGTGGCCTTGGTGGGAGCCGACACGAGCGTTGGCCGGAAGTTTCCCATTCCCCGTGTGGCCGGCGACTCCGGCGCGGTGGAGCCGGATGCGCTGCTGGTCGATACAAGCAACGTTGCCCTGCTGGACGTGTCGCATGTCCCCTGGGACGTGGAGATCAACGACCAGCGCGCGCGGGTGATAGGCGAGACTTCGGGATTTAGCTCGTTCCTGGGTAGCCCGTACGTATTTACGTCTTATTCGGACGCGGTTCGCTACATGCGTCTCGGACCGGAAGAATCCATGTTCATCCTGGTCGGTGTGGCTCCCGGAGTCAGTGTCAAAGAGGTGCAGCGCGGGTTGCGCGCGCGGCTGCCTTCAGTCGATGTCTGGACACGCACCGAATTCTCGAACCGCTCGCGATCATACTGGCTCACCCAGACCGGGGCGGGGGGAGCTATCCTGATGGCGGCCTTGCTCGGGTTCTGTATCGGGCTGGCGGTAGTCTCGCAATCCGTCTACGCGACCACGATGGAGAACATCGAAGAGTTCGCGACACTGAAAGCATTAGGAGCTTCTCACGGGTTCATCGTCGGAGTGATATTGACGCAGGCTTTCGTTTGCGGCGCGGTGGGCTATGTTCTAGGGCTTGGAGTCACGTTCCCGATGATCCGTGCAGCCAGGGCCGGCATCCCATGGGTGAACTCTCCATGGTGGCTGCCCCTATTCGTCCTGGTTCCCACGCTTGCCATGTGCGCCTTGGCCTCTCTCGTATCGGTGAGGGCCGCTTTATCCATCGATCCCGCGAAGGTGTTCCGTGCCTGAGACGATTCTCGAGGCGGGAAACGTGAGCGTCGCGTACGGTTCCGGCGAGACACGCGTGGAGGCCCTGAAGAATGTGTCTCTTTCGTTCGCGGCGGGCCGGTTGACGTTGATCATGGGGCCATCCGGCAGCGGAAAGACCACGCTGCTCTCCTTATTAGGCTGTTTGCTTACCGCCGATGAAGGTGAAGTGCGCGTTGAAGGGGCCAATGTGGCGACGCTCTCGGAAGCGGCGCGCACCCGGCTCAGGCAGCGGAGCATCGGGTTCATATTCCAAGCCTTCCGCCTGTTCCACTCTCTTTCCGCCTTTGAAAACGTGATGATAGCCGCCGATGTGGCAGGCAACCGGAACAGCACATCCACTGGAGCCGCGCGGGAGTTGTTGGCGCAGGTCGGTCTGAGCGGCAAGGCGCATCTCGAGCCCCATCACTTGAGCGGCGGCGAGAAACAGCGCGTGGCGATTGCCCGCGCGCTGCTTCGGGATCCCGCGATCATACTGGCGGATGAGCCGACTGCGTCGCTTGATTCGAAGGCGGGACGCCAGATCTGTACCATCCTGCGGGAACTCTCCGTAGGCCAGAATCGCACGGTTGTCATAGTGTCGCACGACCCGCGGTGGGAAGAATTCGCTCATCGCACGGTTGTCCTACAAGACGGCCATGTCAGTGAAGATCGGAGCCATCATTCATGACCAGATCGATCCTCAGAATTTCCATTGCAGCAACCGTGTCAATCTTGCTGCTCCTGATTTTCATTCGCCACTACGCCGGTGAAGCGCGGGTGTCCGCCAAAGTGGACTTTCAGAAGCCTTTGCAGCAGCCCGATCCAGTCAGGCTGGCCTCGCCGGGACGGCTGGAGGGCCAGTCGGACACGATCGAGGTAGGTGCGGCAATCGACGGCGTGGTGCAGACGATTCACGTCCGGGAGGGGCAGTCCGTCGCTCAGGGCGAGGCTTTGGCCGAGATTGGATGCGACGATCTGCGATCCGCGGTGAGCGCCGCCGAGGCCGAGGCGGAAAGCCTGCGCCAGACCCGGGCGCGTCTCCTGCGGGGTAGCCGGGAAGAGGAGCGGCAGGCCGCCGAGCAGCAGGTGGCCGCGGCCCGCGCCGTAACGGATCAGACCGCGGCCCAACTTGATCGCATGACCAAACTGAAAGAGGCGATGTCCGTGTCGAAAGCGGCCTACGAGCAGTCACTGCGCGAATACGAAGTTGCGGTGGCGGAACTCAAGCGTGCGGAGCGCAACCGGGAACTGGTGAATGCTCCCCCGCTGCCCGAAGAGGTGAAGCGGGCGGACGCCGATATTCTCGCGGCCAGCAACAAGGCCACGCTGGCCAGCGAGCGGCTGAAGAAATGCACCGTCCGGGCGCCCATCGCCGGTACCGTGCTGAAGGTGTACCTGAAGGAGGGCGAGTCCTTCGCCCTGATATCGCCGCGGCCGCTGTTCAGCATGGCGGACTTGTCCGGCCGCCGTGTTCGGGCTGAGGTGGACGAGCACGACATCGCCAAGGTGCATGTGGGCCAGAAAATCAGCGTTGCTTGCGACGCATACCCCGGCAAGCGTTTCAGCGGATTCGTCTCGCGAGTGGCGCCCTCGATGGGAAACAAGTCCGTTCGTACGGGCGACCCCGCCGACAAAGCCGATCGCGACGTGCTGGAGGTCTACGCTGCCCTGGAACCAGCCGCCGTCGAGTTGCCCGTGGGCCTGCGGATCACCGTCCAGTTTCTCGATTGACCGCTTCCCGCTCTGTAGAACAAGCGCCTCACCGAACCGCGACCGGGAGTGGTTATTAGTCTTGGGACTAAGCCCTGGGTGACCAGTACGGAATACCTCCAGCACTCGCGCTGGGCCAATAGCACAAAAAATTATGCTACCTTATACTAATCTGGCACCGAGTTCGGAGTTTTTTCCCAAAAAAATGGGGAACTCCTGGTGTGCCATTTCCTGAATATTTCCGGAGTATATGCATGAGAGTCATTTCAACCCTGGCAGTCTTTGCGGCCCTTCTATGGACGGGTGAAGCCTACGCGGGAACCATTTCCATAACCGATCTCGACGCAGGTCAGCCCGGCGTCCTCATCACCGGGATCCCGGGAGCGATCACGCTACCTGCGAATGAGTTCGTCACTATTACTCTGACCTTGCCTTTTAACGCTTCGATTCCCGCGGGAACGCATGCTCTTCTGTTCACCGAACCTGATCCGAATAGCGCCGTCATAAGCGACTACATTACGCTCGCCGCGTCTCCGGCAACTCTCTTTGGGCAGCTGGTCAACGTTACGTTTGGTTCCGACGGATCCTTAGGCTTTAATGCGGCGGTTAGCCTGCTCCAACTTGCGAACCCACCGCGTACCGCGGAAACAGGTGCGCCGCAGGATGTCACCACTCTGCTGGGCTCAAACCCGAACCTGAGGATCATCGTCCAGTCCGGCGCCGTTCCCGAGCCTGCTTCGATTGCGCTCTTTGGCTTCGGTATCGCATTCTGCGGTGGCGCACGCATGATTTTGAGGAAACGACAGTCATAACCGCGCCACCCGCCGCGTGGCGATAGAATCCATTCATGAGACGACTGCCCGTGGCACTCTGGATGGTTCTGACACTCGCGCTTCCGGCGTCGTGCGCCGACTACGCGGTCGGCGCCGACCTCTCGTTTCTGAAGCAGGCCGAGGAGCGCGGCACGGTCTTCAAAGACGACAACGGCGCCAAGCCCGGCTTGCAGATCTTCAAGGACCACGGCTACAACTGGATTCGCCTGCGGCTGTTCCACACGCCGACCGCAGACTGCCCAACAACCTCGAGTACACCATCGCCCTGGCCGAAGCCGGCGAAGAACTGGGCTACAAATTCCTGCTCGATTTCCATTACTCCGACACCTGGGCCGATCCGCGGCAAGCAGTTCATCCCGCAAGGCCTGGGAAAGCATGTCGCACGAGCGAACTGGTGCGAGGCCGTGTTCGACTACACGCGCGACACCATCGCCGCCTTTCGCGACGCCGGCGTGCTGCCCGACATGGTGCAGGTCGGCAATGAGATCACGCAACGGCATGCTGTGGCCCGATGGCAAGCTGCCGGAGCAACTGGGACAACTTCGCCGACTTCATCAAAGCCGGAATCGCGGGCGTGGAGGCCGGGCAGCGGTAACCAGCCGCGCCCGCAGATCATGATCCACATCGACCAGGGCGGCGACTGGCAACGCCACCAAGTGGTTCTTCGACAAGCTCGACACATACGACGTGGACTACGACGTCATCGGCCAATCGTATTATCCGTGGTGGCACGGCACGCTGCTGGACCTGCGCGAGAACCTGACTTCATGGCGAACGAATACAAGAAGGACATCATCGTCGTCGAGGCGGCGTACAACTGGCGGCCGGCGCGAATATCGCAACAAGCCCGCGCCCTTCCCCGAAACGCCCGAAGGCCAGCAAGAATTCTGGAAGAGGTGAACCGCGATCGTGATGGCCACGCCCGATGGCCGGGGCAACGGGAGTGTTCTGGTGGGAACCGGCGGTAGCCGGCGGCCGCGGCAGCCGGGTCTTCTTCGACCAGAACAGCAACGCTTTGCCAGTGATCACGGTTTTCGACAAGTTCACCCGGGGCAGGCCGGCCAAAGCAGCCGCACAGTAACCTTGTAGGGCAGGCTGGCAGCCTGCGGCGGGTTGTTAACCCGCCACGTCCGAATCGCCGTTCACAACCCACCTAAGCCATTGATAAATAAGTAATCCAACCCCCATTCACCCCCTCGAAATTTGGTGCCGTCTGAAACAATGAAGGTAGAGAGACTCATGGCAACATCAGCGCAAATCCGGGCGAATCGCGAGAACGCGCAACGCTCCACCGGCCCCCGCTCAGCGGCCGGAATCGAGAATTGTAAGAACAATGCCCTGAAACACGGGCTGGCTGCCCGCAAGTTCGTAGTCGCACCGGACGAAAAAGCGGAAGACTATCTGGCCCTCCAGGACCAACTGCGGCAGGACCATCAGCCCGCCACCCAGATTGAAGAAATTCTGGTCGAAGAGATCGCTCAGAACTGGTGGCGCGTCCAGCGCGCCCGCCAGCACGAAGCCGTCGCAATGGAGCGCAGCGGGGGTGTCGATTTCGAAGCGTACACACCCCTGTTGAGCCGCATGCTGCGCTACATGGGCGCCGCGGAACGCGCCCTGCATCGGGCCATCACCCAGCTCCGGACCGCCCAAAATGACCGCCGTCGTCACGAGGCCACCGTCCCGGCGCCCGCCCCCTCTCCGCAACCCGCTCAAAAGGAGAAAGTTATGGCGATTGGGTCCGTTGCGCAAAACTCTTCGCCGGTCTCAGCAACGATGGAAGCCAGTGCCGTCGCAGCCCCTACTCCGGTGCCCACGGAACAAACCTCCGCTCAGCCGCTCCCGGATTCGCCTCGTTTCCGCTATGCTGAAGACTCCTCCCCCTCTTAATTGCGCCGGAATCACTGGGTTACGGTTCGGCTACAACCCTATGCACGATATGTAGATATAGTTCTTGACGCTACACTAGATATTGGGGCATCATTACCAAGCAGGCCGCTATTCGGTCCCCGCACGCGGCTTTAAACGGGTAATCAACAGGAGTTCAAATGGGACAGCTAAGCGTCGATCTCAGCGCCAAGGCAAAAGATCTTCCACTTCAGGCGAAGACTGTCCGTGAACGTCGAGGGGTGTCATTCCCACGCTACTTCACGGCACGATTGGAAGCAGACAAAACGCCGTACGACGAAGTCCAATGGGAACTGCGGACCGCCAGTATCGGTAATGATAAAGGCGCAGTGATATTCGAACAGCGGGATGTCGAGATCCCGGCTGACTGGTCACAGACCGCCACCAACATCGTAGCCAGCAAATACTTTCACGGGAAGGCCGGCTCACCGGAGCGCGAGCGCAGCGTGGCCCAACTGGTGCATCGTGTCGTGGACACCATCGCGGATTGGGGCCAGGCCGAGGGCTACTTCAGAGCCGCCGAAGACGGCGAGAACTTCCGGAACGAACTCGCCCACCTGATGCTGACCCAGAAGGCCTGCTTCAATTCTCCGGTGTGGTTCAACGTGGGAGTGCGGGAGTCGCGCGGCTACGGCTGGTACTACGATGCCGGAACCGATGCCGTCCGCAAATTGACCGGCGAAACTCGCCCGCAGTGCTCGGCGTGTTTTATTAATGCGGTCAACGATTCTCTGGAATCGATTCTGGAACTCGCCAAGACCGAGGGCATGCTGTTTAAGTGGGGCTCGGGCACGGGGTCGAACCTCTCCAACCTGCGTGAAGAGGACGCCATCCTCTCGGGTGGAGGCCGCGCTTCCGGCCCGCTCAGTTTCATGAAGGGCTTCGACGCCTTCGCCGGCGTCATCAAAAGCGGTGGCAAAACCCGCCGCGCGGCAAAGATGGTCATCCTTAACGCCGACCACCCTGATATCGAGAAGTTCGTCTGGGCCAAGGCCAAGGAAGAGAAGAAGGCCCACACCCTGATCGACGCCGGGTACGACTCCTCGCTCGACGGCGATGCCTACAGTTCCATCTTCTTCCAGAACGCCAATAACTCCGTCCGCGCCACTGACGAGTTCATGCAGGCCGTAGTCGAGGATCGCGACTGGTGGACCCGCTCCCGCGTCACCGATCAACCGGTGAAGCGGCTGAAAGCGCGCGAACTCATGCGGCATGATCGCCGACGCCACCTGGCAGTGCGGCGACCCCGGCATGCAGTTCGATACCACCATCAACCGGTGGCACACGTCGAAGAACACCGCCCGCATCAACGCTTCGAACCCCTGCTCGGAGTACATGTTCCTCGACGATTCGGCATGCAACCTGTCGTCCCTCAACCTCATGAAGTTCATGGGCCCCGACGGCCAGTTCGACGTCGAAGCCTTCCGGCACGCCGTGGATACCATGATCCTGGCGCAGGAAATTCTGGTGGACAACGCCAGCTATCCTACGGAAAAGATCGCCATCAACTCCCATAACTTCCGTCCGCTCGGCTTGGGTTACGCGAATCTCGGCGCGCTGTTGATGGCCATGGGCGTTCCATATGATAGTGACCAGGGACGCGATTGGGCCGCGGCCATCACCGCCATTATGTGCGGCCAGTCGTACCTGACCAGTGCCCGTGTTGCGTCCGATGCCACCGGCCCTGCCCCGGATACGCCGTGAACGAGAAGCCGTTCCTCGAAGTCATCCGGATGCACTGGGAATCGGTCAGCCGCATCGACAGCCACCGGGTTCCCGCTGCCTGTTCTCAAGGCCGCCGAAGAGGTCTGGCGCGATTCCTACGAACTGGGCAAACGGGCCGGCTTCCGCAACGCGCAGGTTACGGTGATCGCCCCCACCGGCACCATCGGATTCATGATGGATTGCGACACCACCGGCATCGAGCCGGACCTGGCCCTGGTGAAGTTCAAGAAACTGGTGGGCGGCGGCGTGATCAAGATCGTCAACAACACCGTTCCGCAGGCGCTGATCCAGCTCGGATATGGTCCCGAGCAGGCTGACCGGATCGTCAGCGCACATCGATTCCACCGGCACCATCGAAGGCGCTCCGGGGCTCAAGCCGGAGCATCTCGCGGTGTTCGATTGCAGCTTCCGTCCGCAGAACGGCGTGCGCTTCATCCACTACATGGGCCATGTCCGCATGATGGCGGCGGTGCAGCCGTTCATCTCCGGCGCGATCTCGAAGACCATCAACATGCCCGAGGAATGCTCGGCTGAGGACATCGTCGAAGCCTATATCGAAAGCTGGCGGCTCGGTCTGAAGGCCGTGGCCATCTATCGCGACGGATCGAAGCGCGTCCAGCCGCTGAGTTCCGGGACGTCGAAGGGCGCCAAGAATCCGGCCTCAACGCGGCCGCCGCGGCGGCTGCACGTCGTACGGAGAAGATCGTTTACCGGCCCGTGCGCCGGAAGCTGCCGGATGAGCGGAGTTCCATCACCCACAAGTTCTCGATCGGCGGCCACGAAGGCTACATCACCGTCGGGCTGTACGAGGATGGCACGCCCGGCGAGATTGTTCATCACCATGGCCAAGGAAGGCTCCACCATTTCCGGCCTGATGGACAGCTTCGCCACCGCGGTCAGCTTACGCGCTGCAGTACGGGGTGCCGCTGAAGTTCTTCGTGGACAAATTCAGCCACGTCCGTTTCGAACCCAGCGGCTGGACCGGAAACCCGAGGTCCCTACGCAAAGTCGATCATGGACTACATCTTCCGCTGGCTGGGCGCGAAGTTCCTCGGGCCCGAGTACGCCGTTGACCGAAGCCGGCGACACCCCGAAGCTTCGTCCCACCGAGCCCGAACCCGCAGCAGGCGCTCCCCTTCGAAACGGCCTTCGCGGACGCGCCGCTGTGCGCGGAATGCGGCGGCCTCATGACCCGTAACGGCAGCTGCTACAAGTGCGAAAACTGCGGCGGGACCAGTGGGTGTAGTTAGTTTGGATCAGTAAATCATGGGCCTGCCAGCTCAGACTGAGACAGGCCCACGACTCACACGTGCAGGCGGAAGCACCAGGCGACTGCGCACGGCCGTCGCGCCGGATCCTGTAGACTCATCGGGAATGTCCACCACCACACCTTTGCCGGGATCCGTGCGCCAGGCGAGCGGCTGCGGGTAGCCCAGCAAGCGGACCTCCGACCCAGTCCGTGGGTTCACCGAAGTCAAGGCCAGCTCCCGGCCGGGCCACTTCAGCGCAAAAACCCACACGGTGCGCAGATCTTTCGACCGCGTAAACCGGAGATCCTCACCCTCCTTCCACAGCGACGCTTCCCGCGGGCGCGTGGCGTAGATGGCTTCTCCGTTCACCCGAGCCAGGCGCCAGCTTCCTGAAGGTTCTCTATGGCCGTGGGATGAAATCGGCCCTTCGCGTCGGGCCCGATGCCGACCATGAAGCCGCCGCCCTTGGCCACCGCGTCGATCAGGTTGCGATGATCCAGCGGCCGCCCTTGTGCTGTGCCGGATCGGATTCGTAGGAGAAACGAACGGCCCAGCGGATAGATCACGAACCACGGCATGTTCGTGTTCTCTGGGTTGCCAGGAACGAAGCCCTCCGGCGTGTAGTAGTCGCCGTAGTTGCCGATGCCGCGGGCGCGCAGCATGACGTTGGGCTGCAGTTTCCGGATGTGCCTTGATCGTTTCGCGCAGCTGCGGCCACACCGTCGGCCCCGAGCCACATGTCCAGACACAGCATGTCGATCGGCCCGTAGCGGGTCAGCAGCTCGGTCAGCTGCTGGCGGTGGCGGGCCATCATCCGCTTCACCTCCTCGGGATCGGGCGCCGGAAAAAAGACCATGCGTCGCTCGAGACGCTTCCGTGCCTGCCATATTCCGACGATCAGCGTGGGCGAGCGTCGGCCCTGGAGCGGGTGATAGACGTAAGGGCGGAAGTCGGCGTCGTACCAATCCGGGTGCGAGAAATACAGGTCCATCTTGATGCCGTGCCGGTGCGCGGCGTCGTCAACTCCTTCACCACGTCGCGGCCAAACGGCGTCTCCATGATGCTGTACGCGAGGTCGCAGGGCTCGATCTTCGGACCTCCCGGAGCCGTCCAGTTCACACGATGGCGTACGCGCGTCTTCGTGTCGAACATCGAGAAGCCGTCGTGGTGCTTGGTCGTGAACGCGAACATCTTGAGTCCGCTGTCGTGGAACAAGTGCATCCACTCCTCGGCGTCGAAGCCAGAGGGGTTCCACGTCTTGTAGAGCTCCTGGTATTGCTGCCTTCAGCGAAAGGCAGCTGCAGGAACGGCCACGACTCGCCGCCGGCCAATCGTTGCGAGTAGAGGCCCCAGTGGATGCGGACGCCGTACTTGATGTCGCGAAACGCTTCGTAGGCGCTCTCGGGAGCGTGCCGATACTCCGCGATAGGCATCTCCTCGACGTAGCTCCGCACCCTTCGGTAATGTTGATCGTTCGCTGGAAGACGGTTCCGCGGTTGAGCTTTGCCGAACTCGGGGCAGGCGGCGAGCGCCAGGAAGGTGCGCCGGTCCATCATCAGGGCCTCCTAATTGCAATTTCAAATTGTACGCCCATCCTGATTCATGTCGCAATTTCCCTTCTTGACAGGATTGTTCGCCTTGATATACGATCGGCTACTGTTATTTCAGTTCCGGGAGGTTCACATGCTGTCTCACGCTCGCCGCAGCGCTTGCTTTGTCCTGCTCCTGGCCGCCACCTGCTGGTCGCAAACCAACTTCGGCAGAATTTCGGGGTCGGTTCAGGACAGCACCGGGGCATCCGTCCCCGGCAGTTCCGTCACAGTCACCAGTCCGGCCACCGGGCAGAAGATCAAGGTGGAAACCGATTCCGCAGGACTGTTCGTCTTTCCCAGCCTGCCCGCGGGCACCTATAACGTCCGTGTGGAGCATGAGGGATTCAAGAGCGCCGAGCAGAACGGCGTGATACTCGATGCCGCTTCCAGCCGCGATCTCATCTTTCGCCTGGATGTGGGCCAGTTGTCCGAATCGGTTTCCGTGTCGGCGACGGCCGAGCAGGTACAGACGACGTCGGGCAACATCGGGCGCGTCATTAGCGAGCAGCAGGTCAGCCAGATCGCCCTCAACGGCCGCGAGTACACCCAATTGCTGCGCCTGGTTCCCGGCGTGGTGGCCACCACGCTGAATGTCTTCAACCCGCAACTCGCACTTGACCAGCAGCGGGTGAACGGCATCCGAACTCAATCGAGCTACTTCATGGTGGATGGTGCGGAGAACCACGATAACGGCGCCAACAGCAATGGATTGGTGGATCCCAACGTGGACGCCATTGCCGAAGTTAAGTTGGACACCTCCAGCTACGCGGCGGAATTCGGCGGCCGTGCGGGCGCAACCATCAACCTGGTGACCAAGAGCGGGACCAGGGAGTTCCACGGAACGCTGTTCGAGTTCGTGCGCAATGACGCATTCGATGCGCGATCGTTCTTCGCGGCCAAGGTGGATCCGCTCCGGTTCAACGATTTCGGCGGCACCGTGGGCGGCCCCGTCTTTATCCCCGGGAAGTTCAACAGGAACAAGGACAAGCTGCTTCTTCTTCTACAGCGAAGAATGGAAATACATCCGGCAGGGACAGAACTCTGTCAACCTGGTGCCCACGGCCCTCGAACGCGCGGGCGACTTCCGCGGATCGACACTTGCCGCGCCCATCGACCCCACCACCGGACAGGCGTTTCCCGATCGAGTGGTGCCTGCGTCACAATGGTCAAAGAACGGGCCGCTCTTACTCAAACCCTATCCCCAGCCGAACTTCCTCGGGCCGGGCGGTAACTACGTCGCCAATGGGACGGCCGTCACCGACTATCGGGAAGAGTTGCTTCGCCTGGATTACAACATCTCGCAGAATACCCAGTTATCCTACCGGCTGACGAACGACAAATGGTGGCTGGTGTTCCCGTTCAGAAATAACACGCTGGACTTCGTACCGAACCCGCGCCCACGGCCCGGCTATATCACCTCCATCGCCTTGACGCACTCGTTCTCGCCGAGCATGATCAACTACTTCAGCTTCAGTATCGGCAAGAATTCTATTCAGGGGACACCGGACGTCTCGGTGATTACTCGTCCCGCCCTCGGCCTTACGTTTCCTGAAATATACCCGGCCAACCGGTCCGACGTCGGTCCGCAGATCAACGTGTCGGGTTTTGCCGGTTACAACGCAGGTGATCGACTCAAGAACGGCAACGGCACCTTTACCTGGCGCGATGACTTCAGCAAGGTAATTGGCTCTCACACGTTGAAGTTCGGAACTCAGATCACGCGTGCTCGCAAGAACGAAAACACGAACGTTCGAGACGAGGGCGTGGTAACCTTTAACACCTCGGCCGCGAAGTCCAGCAAGAACGTGATTGCGGATGTGCTGCTCGGTAATTTCCAGAACTACACCGAAACCGAGGCGGATACGTTCTGGTGGGCCCGCTTCAGCCAATACGAGTTTTACGCGCAAGACAACTGGAAGATCAACCGGCGGTTAACGTTGGACTTCGGCCTTCGCTATAACATCATTCCGCCGTTCTATAATGCGCAGGGCAACGCGTCTACGTGGCTGCCGCGCCTGTTTGACCGGTCCAAGGCTCCGCTGATCAGCCCGAGCGACGGATCCATCACGCCCAACAGCGGGGATCCCTACAACGGGATCGCGATCTACGGCAGCCAGTTTCCGGATGCCGCCAAGGGTCGATTGCCGCAGTACGACGATCCCAGTCTGCAGCGGTTGTTCGTGGGCCTGCCCGACGGTGGATCGACGACCAACTATAACGACTGGGGGCCGCGCCTGGGCATCGCCTATGACGTCTTCGGAAACGGCAAGACCGCCATCCGTTCCGGCTACGGCATGTTTTACGACCGCGTCGGATCGAATCAGTTGAGCGGCCAATCGCAAAACCCGCCCTTTATCCGCGTGGCCAACATCTTCGACGGCAACATTGATAACCCGTCCGGTGGAACGTCTCGTTCGTTCCCATCGGATTTGAACGCGTGGCCCGAGAAGCTGCCGACCTCCAGTGTGATTTCGTACAACTTCGGCGTCCAGCAACAGTTGCCGAAGTCGCTGATCCTGGAGGTGAATTACGTCGGCAACCTCGGTCGCCATCTCACCTATTTCCGAAACCTGAACCAGCTGCCATTGGGTACGCGGGTCAGCCCGCCTAACTCGAGCACCAACGTGAACGCGTTGCGCCTTTACCCAGGCTTTGGAAACATCAGTCTGCGCGACAACAGCGATAACTCCAACTACAACAGTCTTCAGATCAGCGCCAGCCGCCGCATGGGCGCGGGTCTCTCCTTCGGGGTGAACTATACGTTTTCCAAGACGATGGATACCATCGGGGGAGGAACGCCGCAGGACAGCTATAACCCGAAGATGGACATCGCACTGTCCGGCATTCACCGTGCGCAGTTGTTGAACTTCAACTACATCTACACGCTGCCGTTCTTCAACAAGAGTTCGAACACGGTGGCGCGAACCGTCCTGGGCGGATGGGAACTCTCCGGTGTCACGGCCATCCAGAGCGGAGCGCCATACACCGTTACGGTGCCAACCGACATCGGCCGCATCGGCGCCAGTTCGGCCCGCGCCAGTGTAACCGGTAATCCTAACCTCGACGGCGGAGAGCGCACGCCATCGCGCTGGTTCAACACCCAGGTGTTCGTCAATCCGGCGGTAATGACGCCCGGCGTGTGGGGCAACAGCGGACGCAACATCCTCATCGGACCGGGGTTCCAGAACTGGGATCTAAGCCTGTTGAAGAACTTCCAGATCAGGGAGCGGCAGAGGTTGCAGTTCCGCGCCGAGTCGTTCAACATCTTCAACCACACCAACTTCACCGGTATCGGAACCACGGTGCGCTTTGATTCGAGCGGCAATCCGACGGGCGGCTTCGGTTCGGTCAATGCCGCCGGGCCGGGACGCGTCCTCTCGTTTGGACTGAAGCTGATCTTCTAGAATAGAGGCACTATCAATGAACAGGCGATCCTTTCTGTTCGCGGGCGGCGGGACGATGCTCTACGGCGCTCCGGCCGACACGATTTCGCTAGGGGTTATTGGCGTGGGCGGGCGGGGGACGTTCGTCATGAGCACGTTTCAAAAGAGCCCCAACCTCCGTGTGGGCGCCATCTGCGACGTCTACGAGCCGAACCTCGAGAAGGGCCTTTCCGTGGCCGCCAAGGCCCAGGGCAGCGCGCCCAAGGCCTATCGCAATTACAAACAACTGCTCGATGACAAGAGCATCGACGCGGTGCTCATCGCCACTCCTGAACACTGGCACGCGCAAATGGTTTTGGACGCTCTCGCCGCCGGGAAGGACGTCTACGTCGAGAAGCCGCTCTGCCACACACCCGAAGAGGGCGTGGCGTTGGTGGAGGCGGAAAAGAAGACCAAACAGATCATTCAGGTGGGCATGCAGCGGCGCAGCTATGATCTGTACCTCGATGGCCGCAAGATCGTTGCGGACGGCACGCTCGGGAACGTGCGCATGGTTCGCTCGTGGTGGCTCAACAACTACGTCGGCAACGGCGGCCAGAGAGCGGCCAAACTCGACGGGCCTCTCGATTGGGAACAGTGGCAGGGCCCGGTGAAGAAGCGCATTCCTCTCGATCCCTTCATCTTCAGGAACTGGCGTGAGATCTCCGACTACGCCGGCGGAATTGTGGCCGACCAGGGAGCGCACGTTTATGACGGCATCCACTTGCTCATGAATGCCAGTTATCCCCTGGCAGTTACGGCGGCCGCCGGAAAGCCGCACAAGGCCGGATACGACACACCAGAGTCGGTAGTGGTGACAGCCGAGTATCCGGAGGATTTCATCGGCGTCTTCCAGGTGAACTACGCGGCCATGCACTATAAGAGCCGCAACGACCAGATGAATCACCTGGACGGCGACAAGGCCCGGATGGATATCGGTCGCGAAGATTGCAGGGTGCTCAAAGAGGGCGCCGAGGACACCCCGGCCATCGAGAAGAGGTCCGAGAAGGGCTTCGGTTGGGCCACCGACCTCCACGTTCAGAACTTCCTCGAGTGCATCCGGACGCGCAAGACTCCAACCGCGCCGGTTCGGCTCGGCTTTCAGGCGGCGCTGGTGGTGCAACTGGCCAACCTGTCGTTGAAGAACGGGCGCCGGATGAAGTGGAATGCCAATTTGAACAAAGTGGAGATGTAATGTTCCGGCGTGCGCCGTTGTTATTCGCCGTGTTGATGCTCGCCGCACCGGGCCGGGATCTCGTTCTCGAGGTCGCCGCGGGAGCTCACGACCGGGCGAATACCCCGGTCAGCTTCGCTCTCCCCGATACACTCGTCCGTCAGAGGCTGTTCACACTGCAGGAAATCGACGGAGGGCGGGCCGTCGATGTGCAGGCCGATCGGGGGTATATCGTGTGGATCGTGCGGGACCGCCTCAAGGCGGGCCAGATCCGCCGTTACCGGCTCTCAGCGGGTTCGGCGAAAACGCCGGTGGCGATGACAGCCGAGGATGACGGCAAGCGTGTCCTCATCAAAGCCGGAACCCGCAGGGTGCTGCAGTACAACGCGGCCGTCGTGCCCTCGGCCGATCCCGTTAAACCCGAATACCGCCGCAGCGGTTACCTGCATCCGGTTTACGATCCGGAAGGCCGTCCAGTCACCGACGACATGGCTCCCGATCACGCGCATCAGCACGGTATCATGTTCCCGTATGAGAAAACGACCTTTGAGGGCCGGGCCGCAAATTTCTGGGAACCCAGCAATGGAACCGTGGAGCACGACGCCGTGCGGTCAACGGCCAGCGGACCAGTGTTCGCCGGATTCCAGGCTTCGCTGCGGCATGTGGTGAACGACGCGCCGGGCGGCCCGCGTCAGGCCCTGCGCGAAACCTGGGACGTGCGCGTCTACAATTTCTCGGATCTCGTACTGTTCGATCTCGAGTCGGTGCAGGAGCCAGCCGGTTCAAGCCCGCTCGTCATCGAGAAGAACTCCTATGGAGGCCTGGCAATCCGCTGCCACCGCAACTGGTTTGATCCGAAAAACAGCGAATACTTGACGAGTGAGGGCAAGACTCGTAAGGACGGCAACCAGACGCGGCCCGCATGGGTCGATCTCTACGGTTGGATCGACGGGCGGATGAGTGGGGTCGCCATCCTCGATCATCCCGGCAACCTGCAGTTCCCACAACCCGTGAGGCTCCATCCTGAAAAACCCTACTTTTGTTTTGCACCCATGGCGGTGGGATCGTTCCGTATCGAAGCCGGCCGGCCGTTGATCTCGCGCTACCGGTTCTATGTCCATATGGACAAGCCGGACGCGGACAAGATCGGAGCGGCATGGCGCGATTACGCCGACCCGCCACAAGTGAGAATCGTGAGCGATGGGCGCTGAAACGGACCGATCCGAGAGCCTCGCCGAACGGGCCTACCAGCAGATCCGAGAGCGGATTTTGCGTGGAGAGTTTCCATTGGGTGCGGCGCTGTCCCGGCGCAAACTGGCGGTGCAACTAGGCATGAGCTTCGTGCCCGTGTCCGAAGCGCTCCAACGGCTTCAGCGCGATGGCCTGGTGGAGAGCGAACCGCGCGCCGGCACCCGCGTCCGCATGCCCTCAGCGGACGACATCCGCGAACGCTACATCCTGCGCGAGGCCCTCGAGAGCCAGGCCGCGCGGCTGTTCGCCGAACAAGCGAGCCCGGAAGCGAAGGCCGAACTCATCACCATGGGCCAGCGCCTCGATCAACTCTACACTTGTCTGGCGGATGCCGACGCCGAGTTTGTATACTCGGTTCACGCGTATCACATGACCTTCCACATGCGCATCGCCGACAGCGCGGGCTGCAAGTTGCTGCATGATGCGATCCAACGTGCTCAAGTGCTGGTGTTCAACTGGCTGTTCGATGCGTCAGCCCGTCAGTACAACCTCCCGCGGGATTTTCATTCTCAGCTCGCGTCCGCTCTGACCTCCGGCGATGTCATGAGGGCGGACGCGGCAATGCGACACCACGTGCGGTATGGGTTGGACCGCGTGCTGGAGGGCATCCGTCCCAAAACAGCGCCGCCCGGCTGGAGGCTGCGCCGCTCGCCCGCCAAACGCGTAGTGAAAGTGGGCAGCTAGTAATGACGCCACAGGCCTCCGTGGGGCCCTCGCGAACGCGATGGCTGATGATCGCGATGGTGTTCCTTGCCACCGTGGTCAACTATCTCGACCGCCAGACGCTCTCGGTTGTCGGACCGTTCCTGCGGGAACAGTTCCACATGAACAACACCGACTACTCGCGCGTCGTCTCGGCCTTCATGCTCGCCTACACCATCTCGAATGGAGTGTCGGGTCCGCTCATTGACCGGCTTGGAACCAAGCTCGGTTATGCGCTCTGCATGGCGTGGTGGTCCGTTGCGGCCATCCTGCACGCGCTTTCCAGGGGGACGCTCAGCCTGGGAGTGTACCGCTTTCTGCTCGGCATCGGCGAGGCCGGGAACTGGCCCGCGGGCATCAAGGTAGTGGCCGAGTGGTTCCCCGTTGAGGAGCGGGCGCTCGCATCCGGCATCTTCAATAGCGGCTCGTCGATCGGCGCCATCATCTCGGCCCCTCTGGTGGCGTGGATCGTGCTGAGCTTCGGATGGCAGGCGTCGTTCTACATGGTAGGCGCCACCGGATTGCTTTGGCTGGCGGCCTGGTTCGCCATCTACTACACGCCGGCCCAGGTCCAACAGGAAGTGGCCGCGAAGCCCATCCCCGCACTGCGGCTGCTGCGCACGCGCTGGGTCTGGAGTTTTACCGTATCGAAGATCTTCAGCGATCCGGTCTGGTATTTCTACATCTTCTGGTTTCCGCAGTATCTGCGCAGCGACCGCGGATTCGACCTCGCTTCCATCGGCAAATGGGCCTGGATTCCGTTTGTCACAGCCGGCGCGGGCAACCTGTTCGGCGGGTGGGCCTCGGAATGGATGCTGCGCCGGGGCGTCTCCGTGCATCGCGCCAAGAAGATCTGTGTGTGGCTCTTCGCTGCCTTGATGATGTCGGCCATACCTGCCGTGCTGACCCCCAACGTGGTGCTTTCCATCGCGCTGATCTCCCTGGCCACCATGGGCTACACCGGCGCGCTGGCCAACATGTTGTCCATGCCCGCGGATGTGTTTCCGAAGAACGCGGTCGGCTCCATCTGGGGCCTGGCCAGCATGGGCGCGGGCTTCGGCGGAATGGTGTTCAGCCTGATCACCGGGTGGGTTGTGGATCATTACTCGTACATTCCGGTATTCTTCGGATTCGGCCTGATTCCGCTCATCGCCGCCGCCATCGTGTGGACGCTACCCGAGCAAGTAACGGGGCTGGAGGACGCATCATGAACCTGAACGGGAAAGTCTGCCTCATCACGGGCGGCACGGGTGGAATCGGCGGAGCGGCCGCGGTGGAACTGGCGCGCCGCGGCGCGGACATCGTTCTGCACGGGCGCAGCGTGGACTCGCCGGCCGCAACCGCGGTGCGCGGACAGGTGGAATCTTTAGGTCGGCGCGTGGCAATGCTGGCGGGCGACGTGGCTGATGCTGAGACCTGCACCCGGTTGGTAGAGCAGGCCGCGGAGGAGATGGGGCGGCTGGACGTTCTGGTGCACGCTGCCGGAGGAGCGGTCCCCGGCAGCCTGATGGATCTGCCGCCGGACGGCTGGTACCGCGCCTTCGACGTCCACGTCCATGCCCTGTTCCACCTGGCGCGCGCGGCGGTGCCGCACATGCGCCGTCAGGGCCAGGGCGCCATCGTGCTGGTGTCCTCGGCGGCCGGAGCGCGCGGGTGTCTGGGCGCCATCGCCTATGGAGTGGTGAAGGGCGCGCTGCCCCAATTCGCCCGGGCCCTGGCGCGCGAACTGGCGGATGATGGCATCCGCGTGAACTGCGTCTCGCCGGGCATCATACGTACGCCGTTCCAGGACTTTCTCACACCTGAGCAGGTGGCCAACAACATCCGTAACCGAATCCCGCTGCACCGGGAAGGAAAGCCGGAGGACGTCGCGGCGGTGATTGCAACCCTGGTGGAGAACGATTTCATCACCGGCGAGAACTTGGCGATCGACGGCGGAATGACGATGAGGATCGTATGAACCGTTGCTGCCTGCTACTGCTGCTGGCGTCGAGCCTGCCCGCGGCGGAGGCGTTGCGGCAACCGCTCGATCTACGGTCTCCGCTGCAGGACAAGAACTTCTACCTGCTATCGGCCATTGAGCGCACCCCCGCGGTGCGTGCACTGGTGCAGTCGGATCCGTCGCTGGCGGCCCTGGCGGCAGCCAAGCGCACCAGCCTGTCGGAAGCCGTCCGGTCCTGTGCGGCTAACGTGCCCTGTTACGCGAACGCGCTGCGCTGGAGCGATGCGGAGATCGCCCAATCGCGGGAGGCGCTACAGGCTCTGATGTCGAAGCCACCCATCCACCGGTTTGCCGAGGGGCAGTTGCGTGAAGCGGGAGTATTCCAGCGGTATCACGACCGCCCTGCTGGGGAGTTGTTGGCCCAGGCCTGGGACGATGCCGCTGCGGGGATCAATCGTGCCATCGATACCTACGCACTGGGACAGGCGCCCCGGTATGCCGCCATCGACGCGCCAACCTACGACGTGAAGTCCGCGAACTTCGGCCGGACCGTTCAGATCATGGCCGCCGTGCTGGATGACGGATCGAAATCGCTCGAGTTGTTCTTTCAGCCGTCGCTGCGGTTTGCTCTCGAATTGTTGATGGCGCAACAGCGCTACGAAGCGGCCCGGCACGAGCCGCTCGAAACCGGCGAGAACCGGGCGGCGGTGCGACGGGTTCCCTCGATTCGCTGGGCGCAGTTCCCATACACAGTGATCGTCGTACCGGGGTCGGGACCGGACCGCGCCGGCGTGGCTCTCTCGCCGGTGGGGCGGCTTCGGCTGATCCTGGCGGCGAAACGCTTCCGTGAAGGCAAGGCGCCGTTCATCCTTGTTTCGGGCGGCTACGTCCACCCGAACCTCACCACCTTCAACGAAGCTCTGGAGATGAAGAAGGCGCTGCGGACGGAGTTCGGCATTCCGGAGGACGCGATCCTGGTGGATCCGCACGCGCGCCACACGACGACGAACCTGCGCAACGCGGCCCGGCAGATCTACCGGTACAACTTCCCATTCGACCGCAAAGCACTGATCGTGACCGATCAGTTACAGAGCGCATACATCCAGAGTGACCCGTTTGCCGAACGATGCAACAAGGAGTTGGGCTATCAGCCACACCGCCTGCTGGGGCGGGTATCGGCGTACGACCTGGAGTTTACGCCGGTGATCGACTCACTTCAGGCGGACGCGGCGGACCTGTTGGATCCGTAGGCGCTGTAACTCGTGACGATAGAACTCAGCTTCCTGCGCGCACTCACGATGTAGGCCTTGGCCCCGCTCTTGTTGGTGAGACCCAGGTGACGCGTGATGTCGCCCAGCGGTACTTCGTCGCCATAGTGCAGCATCATGATATGAGCTTCGGTGCGAGTGAGAGCGTCCATCACCATGCGCCATCTGCGCGCCCGGAGTTGATCGAGTTCCACGTTTCGGTGGATGTCCTCCCAGGATTCGTCGGGAAGGTGGTCCGCCAACGCGGGATCCACCTGGGCGGGCTGACCGGCCCGTTTCTGCATGGCGGAGTTGCATTGGTTCCGGGTGATCACGTAGAGCCAGGTCGAGAAACGGGAGTCGCCCCGATAGGTGTGCAGACCGCGATATGCGCGGAACAGGATGTCCTGCGCCAAGTCGTGCGCCGACTCACGGTCCTGCGTAAACCGGATGCACCAACTGGTCACGCGCGGCCGGTACCGGCGGAACAAGTCGCCCAAGCTCTCGTCTCCAAGCCCAGCCCGGTAGGCGTCGATCAATTCTTCGTCAGTCAGCGTGGCCCAGTCCATGCTCCGATGGTGAGGCCTGGAGCGGAACTCAGTCGCAACCGACTTGTAAATTCCGTGTAAATACCGGAGCGCCCTGCAAAGTGCTTATTCGAGCAGCAGGATGCCGGCGTACAACGCGCCGAAAACCATGATCGTGGCGGCAAATACGCCGGCGTACTGCAGCCAGCGGTTTCTGGCCGTGGTCATCTTTCGCGCGTCGAGAGCAATTTGATCATCGAGGCTTTCAAACATGGTATTCTCCTTGCGTCTTCTGATTAGTCCATTTAACCGGCTGCACGGCTGGCAGCACGTTTGCGGTTCCGCAATGCCGCGCCAACAGTTCGACTCACTTCCGTGGGGTCGAAGGGCGTCGCCAGAACATCGAACCCGCCCATGTGAAGGACATCGGCCCAGAGTTTTTCATCCGCATGACGGCACGCTACGATCAGGCTCGAGAAGTGACCCGACGAGCCGATGGCAGAGAGTACGTCTCTCCACGACCCATCCGTGAGGTCGCGATCCGTGATGACGACGGGAGTCGGCCTGCGAGCGAGGAAGTTGCGCGCCTCCCGGCAAGTATTAACGGTGTTTATTTCCAGAATCGAGCCGAATATATTGGCCAGGGCGCGGCGCTCCTCGGCCGACGAGCCAACCGCGAGCATGGACGTGTGCTGGCCTTTGAGCTGATCCATGATCATCCTTTTCTACTCCGCTGTATCGCACCCAACAAAAACGGGCGGTTCCGTTCCTTGAGCGATCCAATAGCGCTGCCGATCCTCGCGTGCAGCGCGTTAACAGGCCGGGCTGCCCCGGCCGCTATTCGGGCGGGGTGAAACGCCGCGGGGTTGAGCCATCGCACGTCGGCGCCAGCGGTGGCCGGACTGAGCACGACGTGGGCAGGAACGAAGACCGCAGCCGACTGGTCGAAGGCCAGGGTCTCGAGCAGGAGGAACGGGCACACCACGTAGAGGGTCCGGGACAAAAGACCCGCGGAAGATTCGGCAACGATTGACAATCCTTCCCGGGTCAACGAATCCCGAACCATCTTGGCCGCCTTCGGGAAAGAAGACGCGGCCACGTGAGCTGTCCCAACCGTCTCCTGCTCCATGCTGCTACAGGTTTCCCCACTGTTCTATCAGGCAAACGAAGTTCCACATGAACACGCAGTGTTTGCCACGCATGCCCCCTCTCGGGTGTACGATCTGCGGCGAATGGGCTTAGGTGTGTACCGTTTGGTACAGGGTATAACCGGCGGTTGTATCAGTCTATGAGGGCAGAGGACTGGCGCATGGCGATGTTGGCCAAGGCCTTCGAAACGTCCCGGTGAACACGGCTCAGCAGCGCCGCTGTCGCAGTTCCATAATCAGCGCCGGCACCCACCAGAACGTGTACCTGCGCAAAGCGGCCGCGAGCGGCAACTGCTACGTGGAGAGGCAGAACCGCCGCGAGCGCCTGCTCCGATGGGGGCACCTGTGGCCTAACCGCCAACACCGTGTACGAAGGAGTCACAACTCCGAGCCGGTCCAGGATCAGTTGCGAGACATCCAGCACCGTCACTGGATCCATTCCGGCTTGCGACAGGGCATTTCGAACGGTGGCAAGCGCTTCTTCGAACGATTCCGGGACGGAAAACGTTGCGGTAGAACCAGCGACGGGCATTCTAGTCAATTTCAAGGCAAGTGCGATGCCATCCCGGTCTTGTCGGAATGGGGATCTTTGCCGATGCCGTGCTTCTCCATGCGATAGATCAAGGTGCGGCGGCTGATATCGAGATATCGCGCGGCGTGGGTCTGGTTCCAGCCGAACTTTTCGAGCGCCCGCACGATCAGCTCCTTCTCCACGCCTTCCAGGCTGATTCCGCTGCGCCGGCAGATGGAACTCGATAGCCTCCGGACGATAGTGCTCCTTCCTGAGAAAGTCGGGCAGATCGGCGACAGTAATCTCGTCACCCACGGCCAGCACCACCAGGCGCTCGATAACGTTCTCCAGCTCGCGCACGTTTCCCGGCCAGCGGTACCCAACGAAGTGGGCGAGCAGCGAGGGCGGCAGGCGCAGACCCGGGAGCTGGTGTTTCTGCTTGGCCTTGATGAACAGATCGTGCACCAGTTCCGGGATATCGTCGATCCGTTCCCGCAGCGGGGGGAGAGTCCAGCGGAACCACCGCCAGCCGGTAATACAGATCCTCGCGGAATGCGCCGTCCTCAATCAGCGCCTGCAGGTTGCGGTGAGTGGCCGCGATCACACGAATATCCACGGTGGCGGCGCCGGTTGCGCCCACCTTCTCGACTTCGCCTTGCTGGATTAGCCGCAGCAGTTTCACCTGCAGCTCGAGCGGAAGTTCGCCCACCTCGTCGAGGAACAGGGTTCCTCCGTCGGCCAGTTTCCACCTTTCCCCGCTTGGCGGCCACGGCGCCGGTGAAGGAGCCCTTGGCGTGACCGAACAGCTCGGATTCCAGAAGGTCCTTTGGAATCGCTCCGCAATTGATGGTGACAAACGGCTGATGTTGGCGGCTGCTGTTCTGATGGATGGCCCGGGCCAGCAGTTCCTTTCCGGTTCCCGTTTCGCCGCGGATCAGCACGGTGGAATCGCGGCGTGCGACGCGGGATGCCATTTCGAGCACGTGCAACAGAGACTGCGAGCGGCCTACGATACTGCCGAATCCGTATTTCTCATCGAGGTTGGCGCGCAGCTTCCGGACTTCATCCACCAGCCTGCCACGTTCGATAGCGCGATTCACCACCAGCAGAAGCTGATCGTAGTCCATCGGCTTGGTGATGTAATCGTAGCGCCCGGCGCGCATCGCCTCGACAGCCGACGAGACGCTGCCGAAGGCGGTGACCATGATTACGGTAGTCTCCGGGTGCCTCTCGCGCAGGGCCTTCAGCAGGTCCATTCCGGACAAGCCCGGCATCTTGAGATCCGTAATGACGAGGTCCGGTGACGACTCCTCCAGATTCGCGAGAGCGGCTGCCCCGTCGGCTGCGGTGAAGACTTCGAAACCGGCCTCTTCGAGTTGAAGCTGCATCACCCTGCGCAGGCTCTCGTCATCATCCACCACCAGGATGCTTCGCTGATTCATTCGGGTCCCTCCCGCTTTACCGGAAGCAGGACGGAAAACGTCATTCCGCGATCCGGGTTATTTTCAGCCGTGATGATACCTCCGTGCTGCTGGATAATCTGGTGAGCCACAGACAATCCCAGGCCGGTGCCGTTCTCCTTCGTGGTGAAAAACGGATCAAAGATCTTTTCACGGTTTTCAGAGGCGATGCCGCACCCTTCGTCGCGCACCTGAATACGAACCCGGGAGCGTTCCGCGAACGCCGATAGAACCACCTCACCCGAATCGCCATTGGCCTGAATGGCGTTGATCAACAGGTTGAGCAGCACCTGGGTGATCTGCTCCGGATCGCATTCCACGGGCGGTAAGGTAGGAGGCGCCTCCTTGCGCAGAGAAACCGGCTTGTTGCCGATGGCGTGGGTAGCCAGGTCCATTAAGGAGTCGAGGGTGGGGCCGAGTTCGATGGTGCGATAGCGCGGCGGGCGCGGCCTGGCGAAATCCAGAAAGCTGGTCAGCAGGCGGCCGAGGCGCTCGGTCTCCTTCTTGACGATGGCGAGGCATTCGGCGCGGTTGCGATCGGAGGTGGTGTTTCTTTCGAGTATGCCCACGGCGCCGGCGATGCTCGCCAGGGGATTGCGGATCTCGTGCGCCAGTCCCGCCGAGAGCTGGCCGACCGCGTAGAGGCGTTCGGCGCGCTTCATGTGCTCGAAATTGTCCTGCAGCTCACGATAGACGGTGCGTAGTTGGGCCGTGGTGCGCTGCAGATCTCTGCGCTGTTTGCGTTCGCGATCGGACAAGATACCGGCGAGCAACCCCGCTGCGCAGAACAGCGGGATTTGCATGAGCTGTCCAATGGCGGCTTCGGGCGCGACTTTGCCGCTGAAATAGATGTAGGGCAGGTGCGATGCACCGGCAAGCAGGGCGGCTGACAAACCACCGGCCCAGCCGAAGCTCAGGCCTGCGACGACGATGGGCAGATAGTAGATGTGCTGGAAGATATCGTGCCAGCGCGCTTGCGTAAGCGGGATGGCATGGTGGAGAAGGCTGGTGCACAGGGTAGCGGTGACTACTCCCGTGATGATAAGCCCCGAGATTGTGCGCCGTCGATCGCCGGCCGTTTCCACCATGCTGTGTCCTTCCCACACCGAGTGTAACGGGCGGCTCGGGAGAGGAACAAGCGGTGGCTAGCCCGGCGTGCGGCCGGGTTCCCTGGAAAGAACCTGTTGGAAGACTTGACTGATCTCTCCCAAGGTCCACGGCTTCTGAACCATCGCATCGAAACCGTACTTACGAAACTCGGACATGACCGACGCCTGTGAGTAACCGCTCGACACGATCAGTGTTGCACGTGGATCGATTTCCCGGAGACGGCGAGCCGCTTCGATGCCGCCCATCCCGCCAGGGACCGTCACGTCCAGCAGAACGGCGGCGAAGCCATTCCCCAAGCCTTTGGCCTCCTCGTACAACGCAATGGCCTCCGCTCCGTCGCGAGCAGTCTCCACTTCATAGCCGAGGCCGGTGAGAAGGTCGATCATCAGCATGCAAATTGCCTCTTCGTCATCCATCACCAACAATCGTCCGGAGCCGCGGCGGAGTTCTTCGGCAGCGGGTGCGGAAGGTGGGAGCACCTTCTGAGAAGCAGGCAAGTCCACCGTGAACACGGTTCCGCGGCCGGCCGTGGACTCGACGGAAATGTGACCGGCATGCTTCCTGACGATGGAGTGGGCAGTAGCCAGGCCGAGCCCGGTGCCCTCCGGCTTGGTGGTGAAATAGGGATCGAATATCCGCGGCAGCGCCTCCGCCGAAATGCCGCAGCCGTAGTCGCGTATGGAGATCCTCACGTACGGACTGGACGTGCTTTCCGACTTGTCCCCCAGGAAGAGGTTAGCGGCAGTCACTTCGATGATCCCGCCCTCCGGCATTGCCTGCATCGCATTCAGCAGGATGTTATGAAGCACCTGTCCGATTTGATTGGAATCGATTTCGGCGGGCCATAAATCGTCCGGGACATCGGCCGTAATGCTGGCAGGAGAACCCGCACGAATGAGATCGATTGAGTCGCGAAGAAGGTGATTCAACGACACCAGACGCCGTACGGGAGCACCACCCTTGGCAAACGTGAGCAACTGAGAAGACAGGAACGTCGCACGCTGACAGGTGCCGGCAGTGCGTTGCAGAATATCCTGAACGGGGTGATCCCACGGCAATCGCAGCTTTGCCAGTTCGACATTCCCCTGCAGTATAGTCAGGAAATTATTGAAATCGTGAGCGATGCCGCCAGCCAGCACTCCAAGTGACTCCAGCTTCCTCGCGCGCAGTAACTCCGCCTCCATCTCGGAGCGCTGCTCGATCTCGGCACGCAGAAGTTCCGTGGAGTGCTGCAACTCAGCGGTTCGTTCGCGGACGCGGGATTCGAGTTGCTGATTGAGTGCCTCTGCCTGTTGGTTCGCGATTCGAAGATCATCCACCAAATCCTGGTTATCGAACCGAAGAGTTAGCGTCGATTCGATGGTTTGGTGGATCCGCAAGGCGGTTGCCACCGCGGTTCCGGTGAACAACGCACGCCAGCAATCCCATGGCAATGTGTTCACGGCCGCCGTCGAGAGCCAGACGTACCGCTACCGCGAGCCCCGTGGGGAGTAGAAAGGTCAAGATATGCTTCTGGACGCGGAGCCAATAGGGACACAGCGCCCAACATCATGCCGCCCAGCTGTGAAGGTGAGGAATACCTGGTGTGGGAGATCCTCCGAATACAGCAGGACACCCGCGGCCGCCCACCCAAAAGCCGACAGTCCGACGCCCAGCACGAAGGCGGTCCCCGATCGTCGATTGATACCTGTGATTCGGCTATGCCATCGAGCAAGCCCAAACCGAAACGCCGTAGTTACCAACATGTACGACGTCCACCCAATGATGACCCAATGAGACACAAAGCCCCATTGGAGGTAACTCAGGACGGCAGCCGCCAGGACCGTAACCACAGCCCCGATGTTCGCATTCGAATACAGAAGGCGAACCTCAGCGTCGTAAATATGGGATTTCCGATTGTTCTGCGCAACCGGAGCATCTTCGCTCAGTGGAGCATCCAGATGCATCATGGACGGCCTCCAAAGATGTTCCAGGTTATCACAATTCCGCCGCGTACCCGTGGGGTAAGTAGATGCGACGGTGGGACTATTCGGGCTTCAGGTCCTTACGCGCTTGCACTTCATTCACCATCTCCGCCCAGTACTGCCGCAGAAACGGTGGGTTGCGCATACTGTCCAGGACATACGACCGGTCTGCCCGTTCCAGGTCCAGGACGGCGGTGATCATCTCTTCCTGGTAGAATCCGGCCTCGGCCAGTGGAATGCCGTTGGGCTCCCGGATGAACGATGCGCCGCTGGAGGTCTGGAGTCCGTCCGGCGATTGCCCCACGGTGTTCGCCACACAATGAAACATCTTGGAATTTGGTCCCACCGGCTGCTGCGCCCGGCCCGAAACCCGCTTCCACGCCACTGCCTCGATTTCGTCCGAACTGCAGGACGGATGGAACAGTATCTGCGCGCCCGCCATGGCTGGGATGCGGTACAACTCCGGATGCCGCCCGTCACGGCAGATTACCAGCGTGCAGGGGATGCCATCGATCTCGAATAGCGAGAGTTTGTCGCCGCCCCGGCAGTATCGCTTCTCGTCGCGGCCGGCCAGGTTGACCTTCGCGTACTCGTGGACAATCTCGCCTGACGGCGCGATCACATGGGCCAGGTTGAGGAACCGATCGGCGGTCTTCCGGATGGTACCGGCAATGGTCCACACACCGTGCTGCCGTGCCGCCGCGCATACGGAGTCGAGCGCCCACTGAACCCGGTCCGGCGCCAGTTCAACGAGGTACGGGAAATAGTAACTCGTGAGATTCGCCTCGGGTAACAGCACTACGCGGCTGCCTTCCCGGGCCGCCCGCGCGATGTATTCGAGCGACTTCGCCAGATTCCGTTCAAGGTCGGCAGCCCAGTGCAGTTGAACGCAGGAGACTTGTAATGTTTTGCCCATTCTTATATCGCTTCTTCCGGATCGGCCCGCAGGCGCATTGCCAGCACGGCTCCGAAGATGGCCGCCATCGCCGCGGCCTCGGCGAGGTAGGTTGTGATCTCCGATGGGTGCACGGTCCGGCGAACGAACGGGTCAGTGATGATCATCTCCCCTCCCACCTTGCCCAGAATCGCCGCACCCAGGTACATCACCCAGGGATAGCGGTCCATCAGCTTCGAGAGCAGGCTGCTCGACATCACCACGAAGGGGATGCTGAGGCACAGGCCGAAAACGATCAGCGAGACGTTACCGTGGGAGGCCCCGGCCACCGCGAGGATGTTGTCGGTGGACATGGTGATGTCGGCCACCACGATGAACCAGATCGCCTGAGCGAAGCGGGACGGGGCCTTGGAGCCGGATGGTGGCGGCTTTGTGTCGGCGAATACCTTGACGGCGATCCAGATCACCAGCGCTCCTCCTGACAGCTTGATGAACTCAATGGTGAGGAGTTGGGCCGCGGCGACGGTGATCGCAATCCGAAGCACCACAGCCGCGGCGGCGCCGAAGGTGATGCCGATTCGCCGCTCCCGCGCCGTCAGCGAGCGGACTGCCATGGCGATCATCAGGGCGTTGTCACCAGCCAGCAGCAGGTCGATGAGGACAATGGACAGGCAGTCGATCAGGAACGGGTACAGAGGACCGTGGTGCATCTCGTGGGAGGGCTTCTATTCGCACGGTACCATGAACGCTCCCCGATGAGTCGTGCACGCCTCCCGCGGCCTGTGAAGTCAATGCGCCGGCAGGAGTGCCGACGCCTGCACGCTAAAGCGTGCGCCACGTCGCTATTATGGAGAGGATATGGCGCGCGTATTGATGGTTGGTAGCGAAGCGGTTCCGTTCGTCAAGACGGGTGGCCTCGCGGATGTGTTGGGCGGATTACCGCCCGCACTGGCCAAAATGGGCGAAGAAGTAGCCGTAGTCATACCCAAGTACCGCAAGGTGGATCTCTTCGGGGCCGAGCGGATCTACCATGAACTGCCGGTCTGGGTGGGCAGCACGCTCTATATGGCTTCGATCGACCGCGTGGTGGACCGTGGCGTATCTTACTTTTTCGTCAATTGCCCGGCGCTGTTTGATCGCGAGGGCATTTACAACCTTGGAAACAAGGACTATCCCGATAACCACATTCGGTACGCGATGTTCTGCCGCGCGGCGATCGAGATTGTGCGCCGCATCTTCCGTCCGGGCATTATCCACCTCCATGACTGGCAGGCCTCGCTTGTGGCGCCCTATCTGCGGGTCAGTTACACCGGCGACCCCACCTTCATCGGCATCAAACTGGCGCTGACCATCCATAACCTGGGCTATCAGGGCCGTTTCGCGATGTATCAGGGCTTGGAGATAGGCCTCGACCCGGCGCTGCTCACCGCACCCGGTCCGATGGAATTCTACGGCGATCTGAACCTGCTCAAGGGCGGCATCGTTTACGCCGATGCGATCAACACGGTGAGCAAGGCATACGCCCGGGAGATCCAGACGCCGGAGTTCGGCTTCGGATTGGACGGGCTACTGCGATCCCGGGCTTCGGCGCTGAGCGGAATCCTGAATGGGGTGGACTACTCCGAGTGGAACCCTGAACTCGACCGGTACATTCCTCGGAATTACGGTGTGGACTCGATCGAAGGGAAGCGTGAGTGCAAGCGTTCGCTGCTCGGGGAGTTCGGCTTGCCCGAAAGCAGCCTGGACCGTCCGCTGATCGGCATCGTTTCGCGGTTCGCGCCCCAGAAGGGTTTCGGCCTCGTGGCGGAGATCGCCGGCCAGTTACTCGATCTGGATGTCTGCCTGGCGGTGCTGGGCAGCGGGGATCCGGCTTTGGAGCATATGTTCCAGCAGATGGCCGCGGCGCGGCCCGACCGGGTGGGACTGCGCCTGGGCTACGACAATCCGCTCTCCCATCGCATTGAGGCGGGGTCGGATATGTTTCTCATGCCCAGCCGCTACGAACCTTGTGGACTCAATCAGATCTACAGCTTACGGTACGGTACAGTACCGATTGTCCGCGCCACCGGAGGGCTGGATGATACGATTGGAGAGGGTACGGGATTCAAGTTCTGGGGCTATACCGGCACCGAGTTATTGGAATGCATCCGGGTTGCGCTGGCGGCATACCAGGATCCGGAAGGATGGACAACCATGGTTCGCCGGTGCATGCAGCAGGATTTCTCATGGGATGTTTCCGCACGTGAGTACGCGTCCCTCTACGATGGCCTGCTGAAGCCGGCGGCGGGTAAGATCGCAGCCGCTTGAATCCTCAGGGCATAATTGAACATCTATGGTAACTGGAGATAGGTAATGGCGGGTCAAAATACCCTAACTTTCACTGATACGAGTTTTGATACGGACGTCCTCAAAGCGGATGTTCCAGTTCTAGTTGATTTTTGGGCCGAATGGTGCGGCCCCTGCCGGATGATGTCCCCTACGGTGGACGCAATCGCCAACGACTACCAGGGGCGGTTGAAGGTCGGCAAGTTGAATGTGGACGAGAACAACGGCACAGCGTCTCGGTACCAGGTGCGCGGCATTCCCATGCTGTTGTTGTTCAAGGGCGGGAAAGTAGTCGATCAGCGCGTCGGCGCCATGGGCAAATCCGAAGTGCAGAAGATGATCGATCCCCATGTTTCGGCTGTGTTGAAGTAAGCCGGGGCGGCGTCCTGCCGCCCTTTGTACAATCCCTAATTATCACGATCTGCCGTTGCCGCATGAAGATCGCCACCTTTAATGTGAACTCGATCCGGAAGCGGCTTCCGATCGTGGTGGACTGGCTGGCACAGCACCAGCCTGACGTCCTCTGCCTGCAGGAGACCAAGGTACAGGATCAGGACTTCCCGCTGGAGCCACTCCAGCAGGCCGGATATCACGTATCGTTTCGCGGGATGAAAGGCTATAACGGCGTCGCGACACTCACGCGCCGTGAGCCGCAATTCGTCATGCACGGGCTCCAGCCCGGGCCCGACAACGAGGATGTCCGAATCCTGCGGACCGACGTAGACGGGATCGCCATCGTCAACACGTACGTGCCGCAAGGCTATTCGATTATCTCGGAGAAGTACCAGTTCAAGCTGGACTGGTTCCGGCGGCTTCGCGAGTATTTCGAAACCTATCTGGATCCGGGAAAGCCCGTGGTTTGGCTGGGCGACCTCAATATCGCCCCGGAGCCAATCGACGTCTATCATCCGGACCGGCGCGTCAACGACGTTGACTTCCACATCGACGCGCGCAACGCATTCAAGGCCGTAGTCTCCTGGGGCTTCATCGACGTGTTCCGCAAACTGCACCCCGATCGCATTCAGTACACGTACTGGGATTACTTCCGGCGCGCCTTTGAAAATAACTATGGCTGGCGGATTGACCACATGCTCGCCACCGCACCCCTGGCGGCGGTGTGCCGCGCCGCGGATGTCGATATGGAGCCGCGGAAGTTGAAGGATGCGTCGGATCACACAGTGGTGTGGGCCGAGTTCGACGGCGATCCGCGATAGACTCTACATCATGGCAGGACGAATGACCCGGCGAGCGTTGGGTATGACGGCAATGGGCGCGGCTGCGCTCGCACAGACCAAGACCGAGAGTGCGTATCGCAGCGCGCTGGACGGTTTCGAAGGTAAAGTGCGATTGCCGGATTTCGATACCCTCGAGTTCTCGCACAAGCTGTATGAGACTGCTCCGTTGAAGATGACCTTCCGGGCGACGAACCGGAAGGACGCCGAAGCATGGCAGAAGCGCCTGCGGGCGAAGCTGCTGGAACTGATGGGCGGATTTCCGGAACGCGGCAAGGCCCCGGAAGCGCAGATTCTGGAGACGCGCGAGTTCCCCAAGTACACGCGCGAGAAGTTCGTGTTCGAGAGCCGGCCCGGATGCGCGGTTCTCGGTTATCTGCTCAAGCCCAAGACGGCGGGGCCACATCCCGCGATGATCTGCGTGCCGGGCCACGGCCGCGGCGTGGATGATATCGTGGGGATCGACGAGAACGGCCGTGACCGGACCGAACGCGTCACGTACGAATTCGATTTCGCCGTCCAAGCGGTCGAACACGGCATGGCCGCAGTCGCCATCGAGCCCATGGGTTTCGGATGCCGCCGCGATCCTGCCGCGCGCAAACACGCCTTGACCGCATCCTCCTGCCAGCCGGCAGCAGGGGCGGCCTTGCTGCTCGGGCAGACGATGATTGCCTGGCGCGTATTCGACGTCACCCGCACCATCGATTGGATTGAGACCCGCCGCGACCTGGATGGGAAGCGCATCGGATGCATGGGCATCTCCGGCGGCGGAACGTGCACCATGTTCTCGGCGGCACTCGAACCGCGCATCGGGGTGGCGTTCGTCAGCGGTTATCTCAATACGTTCCGGGACAGCATCTTCAGCCTCTCGCACTGCATCGACAACTATGTCCCGGGAATTCTGAACTGGGCCGAACAGTACGACATCGCCGGACTGATTGCGCCGCGGCCGTTCTTTGCCGAGTCGGGGCAGAAAGACAACATCTTCCCGGTGGCGGCCTCGCGCGAGAGTTTCGCAAAGGTTCGAAAGGTGTACGAAGTGTTCGGAGCAGCCGATCGGATCGGCCACGAAGTGCATCCCGAAGCGCACCTGTTCTGGGGCAAGCAGGGACTTCCGTTCGCGGCGAAGCAGTTGGGAGTTTGGTAAGACCGCTTCCTTACGGTCGCCGCTCGGTCGGTCGGCGCTCCCTTACGGTCGCGGCTCCGCCACGCGTACCCGGTACGCTCAGATTTCCTCACGTCACCAGCATTTTCTCGTCAGTGCCGCCCGGCCAACCGCTCGACCACCTGATACTGGAACCGGACGAACCGGTATAACTCGGACTCCAGCAGACGCTCCTGGTCCGAGTGAGCGCCAAACCCCTTCGGCCCATCCTCCTCGTCGATGGCTGGACCAATTCCGTAGCATTGCACGCCCTTCGCCCGCAGGTACGCCATGTCGGTGGCGCCGGTGCTCATCGTGGGTAGGGTGATCACTCCGTAGATGTCCTTGGCGGCGGCTTCGAGTCCATGGAAAGCGTCGTTGCTCAGGCTCGACGGCGGCGCTTTCGGGCGCGTGTTCTTCTCCTCGCGAGTGATGGTCACCGCGGGATCGGCGATTACCTTCGCGATCAGGCCCAGGAACGCGTCCATGTCCTCGTCGGGAAGGGCACGAACGTCGAGTGTCGCCTCCGCCTCGGACGGAATCACGTTGACTTGGTAACCGCCCTTGATGATGGTTGGCGAGATAGAGGTGTGCAGCATCGAGTAATGGCCGGGCTCCCTCTCGGCAAAATACTGCTCGATGGCGGCGCGGCGGGACGGATCGGCGACTCCGCTGTAGCGGGCGGCATCCTCGGGCCCGCTCAACGTCGCCAGCTTTTCGAAGTAGTGGCGCGTAGTGTCGTTGAGGCGCGATGGCGGATTCCAACTGGCGACGCGATCCACGGCCCGCGCCAGGTGCACCACGGCGTTCGACTTCAGCGGGCGCGATCCGTGTCCCGAGGGACCGTGCGAGACCAGTTTCACTCCATAGGGAATCTTCTCCGCGGTCTGCACACCCGCGTACCGCGTTTTCCCGTTGCGCCGGTTCACACCGCCTCCTTCGGCCAGACAGATCTCGGCGTCGATCTTGTCCCAGTGGTGCTCCACCAGGTAGCCGATGCCAACTCCAGTGGAAGCTTCTTCGCCCGCCTCGGCGATGAAGATCACGTCCCGGTCGAGCGGGACGTTGGCACGTTTGAGCAACAGCATCGCCATCAGGCATGCCGTCAGATTGTCCTTGTCGTCCATGGTGCCGCGGCCGTAGACATAACCCGAATCGCGGGTGGCGGAGAACGGCGGGAAGGTCCATTTGGCCGGGTCCACGCGCACGGTGTCGGTGTGGCCCATGATGATCATCGGACGTTTCGCGCCTGAGCCCTTCAGCCGGGCGACAAGGTTGGCGCGATCGGGTTCGAGCGCCAGCACCAGGTTCGGGATCCCTTCGGCATCCAGCACGCGTTTGACGTAATCGACGGCCCGGGTCTCGTTTCCCGGCGGGTTGGTGGTGTCCAATCGAACCAGGGCCTGATAGTGGCGAAGCGTCTCCTGCTCGATTTTCGGCCAGTCGGGACGCGTCTGAGCCGTCAGTGCGAGGGCGAACGAAAGCCACAGCGGAATTGTGCGCATGAGTTATCCTAACTCGTTACACGCCGAACTGGCGCAAGTGGTGATCCAAGTGGAGCCAGCCCCATCGCATCCACTGACTCCGGCTCATGCGACCGAAGATCGGATGGACGTCATTCCCGCACTCGCGCGAGGCATCGCAGAACCGCTCGGTGACGCTCATGAGCTCGCGGCGGTCGCGCTCGAAATCGGACGGTAGCGTGCCGCCGGCGCCTTGCTCCACTTCGGGCCGGGTGGGAACGCCCTTGGGCCACGGAATCGGTAAATACAGCGCGCCCCATTTCATCACCGTGCGTTGGAAGAGTCCGGTGGCGGAGGAGACCTGCTTCTCGCCCAGGCACCCGAGAAAGGAATCAGTGAGATGGCAGATCGCCTGGTGCGACGACATGCGTCCCCACCGCGCTTGGGCGTTGGGCGTCAGGCGGCCCAGACGGTCCGCGATGATCCGAAGCGCGGCCGGGTCGTGGAGGCTGGTCATTGCAGAATATTGTACCCGGCTTGTTAACACCGCCCGGGGATGTCCCGTCTTCCTTGCAGAGTTCGCCGGCGAAGTCGAGTTCAAGACAAGAGGGTACATTCGATGCGTAAGTCACTCACGACTCTTTTCGCGTGCGCTGTGGTATTGGCGCTCGCAATTCCAGTGTTCGCGGGCGGGTTCTTTCTGATCACGGGCAATCCGGACGCCAGTGCCGCGGCGAAATCGATGAATGCCGTGCTGACCATTAAAGCCGCGGGCTGCGGCGATCCGAACTCAGCGTCGATCAACGGCACGGCGATCGGCACGGTAAACGGCCGCCGCGAGTCCATTCCACTGAAACTCGTCCGGCTGGAGGAGCCCGGCATGTACGCGGTGACGCAGCAGTGGCCTTCCAAGGGGCGCTGGGTTCTGCAGTTCGTCGGCACGGATCATGACCGGGTGACCCACACCCTGGTGCCCGCGGGACCGGACGGAGTGGAACGGCAGGCCGCGAAATCCGCCATGCGGCTGCCGACCGACCAGGATGTCGCACAGTTGCTGGAACCCGCCTCGGCGAGACTGAGCGGGAAATGAGACAATGACAGCCCGGTATCCACTGACGATGATCTTCGCATCGGGAGCTTCGGCCGAAAAAGAATCCGGCGAGGAAGACCTGGTGCGAAGAGCGTCCAGCGGAGACCGGGCTGCCTTTGAGGAACTGTACAAGCGGAACGCGCGCGTGGTTCATGCAATCCTGCTGGCGCGCGTCCCGGTCTCCGACGCCGAGGACCTGGTGCAGGACGTCTTCATTTCGGCGTTCCGAAAACTGGCCCTGCTTCGCACACCTTCCGCGTTTCGGGGATGGCTGATGACGATCGCGCGCAACCGGGCGGCGGAGTTTAACCGGTCCGCTCGCCGCGACTTCGAACAGCGTATGGAACCGGCCGAGGAGCCGCGTGCGGGACACGAGGAGATGACGATCGCACTGGATGCGATCCGCAAACTGCCGGAAGCGTACCGCGAGACGCTGATTCTGAGGCTGGTGGAGGGGATGACTGGGCCGGAGATCGCCGAGCGGACGGGACTCACGCCGGACTCGGTGCGGGTGAACCTGTCTCGTGGGATGAAGATGCTGCGCGAGCAGCTTGGAGTGAAGGTATGAGCGACTATCTGTGGGATCGCAGCGGTCCGGTGGACGACGATGTTGCGCAACTCGAACGTACGCTCGCGCCGCTGCGGTACCGCCGGCCGTTGGAATTGCCCGAGTCGAGAAGCGGATCGCGAAGGTATCTCGCCGTTGCTGCCGCGGCGGTGATCGCAGTGCTCGGCTGGCAGTTGGATCGCGGCGTTCCAAAGCAGACCACGGACTGGCGGATTGGCGACAGTGCGCCATTGTACGCGGGCCAGCGGGTGGCGACCGGAACGTCGAGACTGCTGATCGAAGCGGAGGATTTCGGTGAGGTGCGGCTGGAACCGGATTCCGAGTTGCGCATCGGCGGCCGTCGCAGGATGGCGCTGGAGCGTGGGAGGATGCACGCTCTCATTTGGGCGCCGCCCGGGCAATTCGTAGTGGACACGCCCTCCTCGCGGGCGGTGGACCTGGGCTGCCAGTACGATCTTACGGTGGACGAGGATGGAAACGGCCTCTTGACGGTGGAGACGGGTTGGGTGGCTTTCCAGTTCGGAAAGCAGGAATCGTTTATCCCGGCAGGGGCGGCGTGCCGGACCAGCCGTCGCAAGGGACCGGGAGTTCCGTATTTCTTGGACGGGACTCCGCGGTTCACGGAAGCTTTGGAAGCGTTCGAATCGAATCGGGGGGGGCTCGCGACCGTTCTCGGCGAGGCTCGCTCCAAGGATGCGCTATCGCTGTGGCACCTGCTGACGCGGGTCAGCCCTGAGGATCGCGCAAGGGTGTTCGAACGGTTCCGATCCCTTGTTCCGGTGCAGGTTCAGCCGGAGCGTGTGCTGGCGCTGGACCGGAACGCGCTCGACGAATGCTGGAACGCGCTGCGCCTGGACGACGCAGGGTGGTGGCGTGAATGGAAGCGGGATTGGCGGCCGTAAGGCATCCGCTCCCTGACGGTCACGGCTCGGTTCCGGCTTCAGAGCCGCGACCATTAGGGAGTGGTCTTAGCCTTGTAGCTCCATAGCAACTCGATCTCGACGCCGCAGCATGCTTCGAGATCGTGATAGGCGAAACGGCCGGAGCCGGGCTGTCCCTTCTTACCCCAGGCTCCCGACATCACGTTCGGAAATCCGTATGCATCCCACATGCTGTTGCCTTCATCCATGTCATCCACGTTGAACGCCATGTGATGGAATCCCTCGCCATGACGCGCGAGATGGTCCTCATACGTGGATGGTCCGCCCAAGGGCTGAAGCCACTCGTAGGTCACCTTGCCGAAGCGATGCCAGCCTTGCTTCATCGTGAATTTCCCAGGCTGTCCCCGATACACTAACTCGCTCGAATCCGGGCGTGAGTAAGTCATTTCGGGAAATCCGAGTTTGGCCCAATATGCCGAAACGGGCTCCAGGTCCTTGGCGACGAAGGCGTATTGGGTGACCTTCAGCGGCGAGTCCAGCGGCTTCGGATCGGGCATGACGGCCAGAGCCAGCGTGTACTTGCCTTGCCCGGCGGTGTCCAGATAGACACAGCGGGTGGTGAATTTGCCGTCGCGCGAGGTAATGTCGGCGGCGGTCTCCACTCCAGATTTTTGCAGCCGGTCCAACTCGGAATCGAGAGCGGCTGCCGAAGCGACACGGTGCACCAGCGCGAAGACGCCTCCGCCAGTCTTATGCAGGTAAGTTGAGAACACGCCGCGCGGGGTTACCGGCTCGATGAAATCGGCGGCGACGTTCTGGAACTGAACACTTGCGAGCTTCACGCGCAACATCTCGCCGCCCGACTGCAGCATGTCCACCGAACGCACGGATGTTACCGGCGCGCGCGTCGGCTTCCACGCGTCCGCGGCTTTGGCCGCATCGGGGACAACGAACACCACCCGCTCCACCGTGCGGTAGAACTCGGGAACTTCGGCCCGCAGTGCGGCGGCGATCAGAAGAAAAGATACAAGAGCACGCAGCATCATAACTGGCGGCGATTGTATCTCAGTCGGAGGAGGATCGGTGGAGACCGGGCCGGTCTCCACCGCGATTCAGAGGAGGGGAACTAAGCTTTCGGAGCCTTATCGACCGCTTTCCACTTCTTCTCGTCCCAATAGAGCACCTTACCTTCGCGGTAGCTCTGCACGGCGAGATTGATGACGATCTGCGCCTTCGCGCCGGTCTCGACATCCAGGTGCGGTTTCTCCCGGGTGCGCATGCAGGAGATGAAGTTGTCGATGTGCAGGTACATCATGTCCTTGCTGTTATCCACCGGGATCTTGATCTCGTCCATGCCGAACTTGTAGTCCGCGAACATGGGGACCTTCGTGGCCGTCTTCGTCTCACGATTCCACTTGCGGCCCACTTCGGGCTTCACGGTGATGAACTCGGTGGTGCTCTCGAACATGCCGTGGTCCACCATGATGATGGTGCCCTCGTGCCCGCGAATCAGGCCCGGGATATGCTGCGAGTTCGCCATCGAAGAACTCAACACCAGCGAATGCCCCTTGGCGTAATCGGCGATCAGATGGAAGGTGTCGGGCACCTCGCGCTTCTCTTCAAACGCCGGACCGCCGTAGATGCCGCCTCCCGCCATTACTTTGTGCGGAAATTGCGGTTCATCCCAACAGATGTTGAGCGGCGAGACGACGTGATAGAAGAGGTCGGTTGCGATGCCGCCTGAATAGTCCCAATACTTACGGAAACGGAAGAAGCGGTCGGCATCGAAGGGGTGTTGGGGGGCGGACCCCAGCCACATTTTCCAATCGATGTAATCCTCACCCTTGGCGTTCGGGCCGGCCTTTTCGTCGATGGGCCAGTTCCATTCGCCGTCCGTGGAGTTGCGGTGATAGGAGCCCTGACTCATCAGCATCTTGCCGATCATGCCGTCGGCGATGGCTTTCTTCGCCTTGTACCACTGGTCCGCGGAGGTGGTTTGCGAACCCACCTGGAACACCCGCTTGGTCTCTTTGACCGTGTTGATTAACTGCCGGGCCTCATCGTTGGTGTGGCACATCGGCTTTTCGCAGTACACGTCCTTGCCGTTGTCCATGGCCGCCAAGGCGATCTTGGCGTGCCAGTGATCGGGCGTGGCGACGATTACAGCGTCCAGGTCCTTGCGCGCCACCACTTCGCGCCAGTCCAGGGTGCTGTCGCACTTGAAGTGCTCGGCCGCCTCCTTCTTGCGCTTCTCGTACACGTCGCAGACTTGGAGGATCTGCAGGCAGTTGTTGTTCTTTTCGGCGTATTGGGTGAAGGCGCGGGCCACATAGCTTCCGCGGCCGCCAACTCCGACTACCCCGATGTTGATGCGGTCATTTGCGCCAAGAGTCCGGCCGGACGATGTCTTGCCACCCCTGGCGAATGCGGAACCGGCCAAGCCAAGCGACGCTCCAGCGGAGGCCGCGGTCTTCAGGAAATCTCTTCTGTTGGAATCTGACATTGAATCCTCTTTACTGCAAAGGCGGGCAAAACGGCCTGCGCTAAGCGGATGTTCACATCCATTTTAATACCGAATCAGCTTCTTGGGCGGTTCAAATCACCTCCGCGATAAGATAGGTTATTGTCCCGCATCAGTTCAACTCAAAGCTCACCAGGGCTCCACTGGAACAACGTTTATCTTGGCGTCGCTCTGACCACGCTGGCGACCCTGGTATTGGAATTGTCGCTGACGCGCATCTTCTCGGTGGTCTTCTACTACCATTTCGCCTTCCTGGCGATCTCGATCGCGCTGTTCGGGCTCGGGGCCGGCGGTGTGTTCTCCTATGCCGTAGCGGCGCGCAAGGGCGGCACCTGGTCGAAACTCGGGACGCTCGCGGTGATGAACGCCATCGTCATCGTGCTCGCGCTGACCTTCATCATGACGCGGACCGGCCATCCTGGAAACGCGACCCTCGCCCTGGTGTATTTCGCCAGCGCCAGCCCCTTCTTCCTGGCCGGAGCAACCATCTCGCTGGCGATTTCGGAGACCATTGCGCGCGTAGACCGGGTCTACTTCTTCGACCTGCTGGGCGCCTCCGGAGGATGCCTGGCGTTGATTCCACTGCTGAACTGGTTTGGGGGCCCGAATACGGTCATTGCCGCCGCGGTGCTGTTTGCCGTGTCGGGCGCCATCTGGTACAACCTGGGACGCCAGACCCGGGGCCGCGCCGTGGGTGTGCTGCTGGCGCTCGGCCTGGTTGGGCTGATGTTCGTCAACGCCACCTTTCGCCTGATCGACGTGAAGTGGGCCAAGGGACAGGCCGTCCCACATGAGATCTTCGTCAAATGGAACAGCTTCTCGCGCATTGCGCTAGCGCCGGAGAAGGGCAGCGACAATCACCTGATTATCATCGACGCCGATGCTTCGACGGGGGTCCCGCCTTACGATTGGGACCACCTGGACGATAAAACGCGGTTCAACCTGTTGCACCAGGGACCCGGATTTCCCTACCTCATCCGACCGGGCGCAAAGACGCTGGTGATCGGGCCGGGTGGCGGTTGGGACGTCGGGCGCGCACTCGCCTCGGGCAGCAAGGACATCACGGGCGTCGAAATCAACCCGATCATCGCCACCACCATCATGCGGCAGAAGTTCCCCGACTTGAGCCATCGCCTGTACTTTCGTCCTGAGGTGAAGATTGTCGTCGAGGACGGACGCAGTTTCGTCCGGCGCAGCCAGGACCGGTACCAGGTTTTGCAGGCGACTCTGGTGGACACCTGGGCATCCACGGCGGCGGGCGCCTTTGCCCTTTCGGAGAACAACCTCTACACGACGGACGCCGTCTCCGACTACCTGAACCACCTCACTCCCGATGGATTCCTGGCATTCACGCGGTGGGGCTTCGATCCCCCGCGCGAGTCGCTGCGACTGTTATCGCTCTCCATCGATGCCCTGGACCGGCTGGGCGAGAAAGAGGCTTGGAAGCACGTCATCGTGGTTCGCGAAAACGCCGGATTGCTGCACGGCTGGGGTGCGCAGGACACGGTACTCGTCTCGCGGAAACCGTTCAGCGAGGAAGATCTGGCGCGGGCCCGCAAAGGGGCCGCCGACAGCAAACTCGAGTCCGTCTACATGCCCGGGGATAAACCCGGAAACGCCTTCGCCGGGCTGCTCCGCGCCGCCGATCCGGATGAGTTTTACTTGAAATACCCGTACGACGTGTCGCCGCTCGGTGACGATCGGCCCTTCTTTTTTTACACCGTGCAGCCGCGCGATATCTGGAACTTCGTTCGAACCGCCTCCACTGAAAGCGCCGACTACAAGATCAACCGGGCCGTCCCACTGTTGTTCAGTGTAGTGGGAGTGAGCCTGCTGGCAACCATCGTCATCCTGGTGCTGCCGCGCCTGATTCTGGGTAGCCGCCTACCCAAAGATCGGGACGTGTTCGGATTCCTGTTCTACTTTCTGTTCATCGGCGCCGGGTACATCCTGATCCAGGTGGCCTTGATTCAGAAATTCGTGCTGTTTCTAGGTCATCCAACGTACGCGCTCACGGTCATCATTTTTGCCATGCTGGTGGCCAGCGGAATGGGTAGTTTTTTCAGCCGGCGGATCATCGCGGGTGACGAATCCAGGTGGCGATTGGTGCTGGGCGCCGTTCCGGTATTAGTCACCATGCTCGCCTTCATTGCAGCGCCTCTAACAACGATGCTGGTGGGCTTACCTTTACCCATGAAGGTAGTGCTTACGGCGTTGCTGATCGCCCCGCCCGCATTTCTAATGGGTATGCCGTTCCCCACCGGTCTGGCGCGACTCGAGCAGATGCATAGCGCATCAGTGCGATGGGCCTGGTCATTGAACGCCGCGTCGAGCGTGTTGGGATCGGCGGGCGCTATCTTTTTAGCCATCTACATCGGGCTGCGTCTGACATTGGTCATCGGCGGGCTGTGTTATTTCGGCGCATTGCTGGCATTGGTGCTGACATCTCCGCGCGTGCCCATCGCTTCAGTAAAGGCGGAGCGCGAAACCGCACGGTAAATTCTACCGTCACGTTTGGCATCCGGGCGAACTAACGCCCTGAAACGAAAGAGCCAGTCCGCTGGCATCACGATTGCCTCAAGTTACCTTCAGAGGGGCAAGAGTGATCCTATGAAGCACCTTACCATTCCGTTGTCTGTCGTCATTTCCGCCGGCCTAGCCTGCGCACAGGTACCGAATCCAACTCAGAGCCTCCCGCAAAGCGAGACGCCACAAAGCGGCCGTCCGAGCGGTCCCATGCCTATATACCGGGTTACGGTGGTACAAAGGACCACCCCTGCCATCAACTATCGCCACCGCAGCGGCACGACCAAGGTGGATTTTCGTGGGACAGAATTGCTGCCGCAAGCGCACGGCGAGGCCGAGGTAAAGAGCCAGAAGGGCTACAGTGATGTGGACGCCCACTTCGAGGACATGGATCCGGCCAGCCGATTCGGACCGGAGTATCTGACATATGTGTTGTGGGCCGTGACTCCGGAGGGGCGAGCTACCAACATGGGAGAAGTGCTCCTGGGTGATAACCGGAAAGGCAAGCTCCATGTGACAACGGAGTTGCAGGCTTTCGGGCTGATTGTAACCGCGGAGCCGTATTTCGCAGTTACCCAGCCGAGTGACGTGGTGGTAATGGAGAACTTTGTCCGTCATGACACGGAGGGTCGCATTGAAACCATCGACGCAAAGTACGAACTGCTGAAGCGCGGCCAGTACACCTTTAATTCGGTGGGTCCCGTGAATCCAGCCATTCACGACAAGCTTGCGCCTCTGGAACTAAGAGAAGCGCGGAACGCCGTCCAGATCGCCATATGGACTGGCGCCAACCGCTACGCCGCGGATACGCTCAACAAGGCCCAGATTCATTTGGGGAATGCGGAAGGTTTTGCGCGCCACAAAAGCAATTCAAAGGATGTGATCTCGCTGGCGCGGCAGGCGGTACAAACCGCGGAGGACGCCAGGATCGTAGCGATTCGCCGGCAGGACGAAGAACGGTTGGCGCAGGAGCGTCAGGCCGCCGCGGACCGGGAAGCCAAAGCTAAGGCCCAGGCTGAACAAGCTGCCCAGGAACAGCGAATGGAGGCAGAGCGCCGGGCGCGTGCGGAAGCCGATCGGGCCCGGGCGGACCAGGAACGGATCGCCGCTGAGCAGGCGAAGGCTGCCGCCGATGCGGCGGCAAGTCAGGCTGCCGCTCAAAGAGCTGAGGCCGAGCGTGCCAGGGCGGAAGCCGAGGCTGCGCGCCAGGCGGCGCTGGCGGAACAGGCCAAACTGCAGTCCGCAACTCAACTGGCGCAGCAACAGGCGCAGGAAGCCGATCGCATGAGGCAACAGGCGGAGGCCGATCGTGACAATCTACGCGACCAACTGCGCCAACAACTCAATGCCGTTCTCGAGACCCGGGAGACGGCTCGTGGACTCATCGTCAACATGTCCGATGTCCTGTTCGACACCGGACAGTACACACTCAGGCCGGGAGCGCGCGAAAAGTTGGCGCGGGTGGCCGGCATCATCGAAGCGCATCCTGGATTGTCGCTGGAAGTGGAAGGCCACACGGACAGCGTGGGCGGGGACGAATACAACCAGCGCCTCTCCGAGCAGCGCGCCAATGCCGTGCGTGACTACCTGCTCTCGCAGGGAGTCAGATCGGACGGCATCACCGCGCGTGGATTCGGAAAGACGCAGCCGGTGGCGTCCAATGACACCGCCGCGGGAAGGCAGATGAACCGCCGCGTGGAACTGGTGGTCTCCGGCGACATCATTAATCGTCAGCGCTCGGGAGCGGTGATGCCCGCAACCGCTTCCGCCCTCGCCCCGGCAGTAATCGCGATGGCGCGACTCTGTTCCCCGTATAATGGGGTGCAGCGATGAGTGAGATTTCCGATCTGTTGGAGCGCTTCCGCCGAGGCGCGGAACTGGTGGCGATGTCGATGACCGGGGCGGCCGGCTCGGAAGTGGATTTTGCTCCGGCAACCCGGAAAATGGAGCGCCCGCCAGATCGTCTGCCATTTAGCCGACTCGGAGATGGTCGCGGCCATGCGCTTCCGGCAAATCATCGCGGAGCAGGAGCCTCCGCTAGCCGTCTTCGACCAGGACGCGTGGGCTTCCCGCCTCGATTACTCCAGACGGAAGCCCTCACAGGCGATTGAAACATTTCGGCGGATCCGTGGCGAAAACTACGAGCTCCTGAAGGGTATTCCCGAAGAACTGTTTGAGCGAACGGGCATCCATCCCAAGCGGGGCCCGATGAAGCTCGCTGATCTACTGGTCCTCTTCACCAACCATGCGGAGAAGCACTCGATGCAGGTGAGGGCGGTACGGGCCGCATACAAAGAAGCGCGGGCCAAATCCGCTTCCTGAGTTCCTCTGTAACTACGTTAACCCGTCTGGTAAGTCGACGCGAAAATCCGCAGGTCCTCCTATCCCTCAGCGGAACCATTGGTCTGTTCGCGCGTAGTACCGAGTGAGGCCTCGTAGATTTCACTTAGAGGGACGACCAATGAGACACTTGCTTTTAACTGGATTTGCGGTTATTTATTTATTTGCTGGAATCGGAGCGTACGGCATGCCGAAGTCCAGGGTCAACAAATCCACCAAGGCTGCGAGAAAGAAGGACGATGGGAGCGCAGAGAAGATCCGGCGTTCCATCGCTTATGAGATGCATCTGCGGGGATCGAATATTCCGCCGGCATTCTCGCCCAGTGGGCGCTGGACGCGGTAACCTTGCACGGTGTGGCGCATATCGGTGAGCCGTCAATACAACGACGGCTCACCCGGAGGTCGGGTCTTCCAACGGCGGTGGATCCATAACCACTGGTCGGGATTCTCGCGGATGACCTGCTCGACTACCGAATGCAATCGCTGAGTATCGGCGACTGGGTCGCCCGTGATCTCGAGTGGCGGGTAGAATCGAAGCACATAGCGGCCTTCGGCGTTCGACCAGAGCGCGAAACCGGGAATCACGGTAGCTCCGCTATGCGATGCCAGACGTGCGAAAGCAGCGTTGGTGCACGCCGGCACCCCGAAGAAATCGATGAAGATGCCCTCTTCCGGCATGGAGTTCTGATCCACCAGAATCCCCACTGCGTCATTCGCCCGCAGTGCCCTCAGGATAACTCGCGCCGCATCCTTCTTGGTGATCACCCGGTTTCCGGATAACTCCCTCCTGCGTTCCACTAACTCGTCGATGCGTGAGTTATCCAGGGGCCTTACGACGACGTGCATCGGTTCGGTCAGCAATGCATGGGCGTAGGCGCTCAACTCCCAGTTGCCCAAGTGGGCGGTGGCGAACAATACTCCGCGCCCGCGCCGCTTGGCTTCCTCATAGTGCTGGAAGCCATCGTAGCCGATCCACTGGCCGATGTTGCCGCGGTTGATTCCGGGCAGGCGCGAAAAGACCACGAGGATGCGCCCGATCGATTCGAAGACGCCGTCGACGATCTCCGGCCGCGAACCCAGCCCGGCGATCTCGAGGTTGCGCTTCGCCACCGACCGCAAACGGGGGACACAGCGGTCAAAACCCCGCGCATACAGGCCACCCAGACGCCATGCCACGGAGAGGGGAGGGAAGCGCAGGGTGGCCAGAAGGATGCGGACCAGCCAGTATTCGAGTAGGCGCATGGGCGATGGCCGTTGGCAGTCGGGTCTATTGTAACGTGCCGGTTACTGGCGTTTGCGCGAATCACCGAACGGGGTAGCCGCCCTGCGGTGTACCCTATCGATCTCTTCCAGAAACGATTCGGCATCGCGCGCGTGTAAGGATCGTGCCCTCTTCGCCAGCGTCACGGCTTGTTCGTAGCTGGGCGGCACGCCGAGTCCATGCAGGAACATGCCCGCCAGGTTTAAAAGCGCATCCGCGTACCCCTGGTCCGCGGCTTGAGTGTACCAGCGGTGCGCCTGTGAATAGTCCTGGGCGACGCAGACTCCGCCGAGGAACAGGTTTCCCAAGCTGTTCTGAGCGGCGGCCATGCCAGCCCCGGCGCTCAAGGAGTAGAACCGCAGCGCCGCAGTGCAGTCGTACGGGACGCCGTCACCCATCTCGAACATCTGGCCTAAGCGCCAGGCCGCATAGGCGCTGTTTAAAGACGCCCGGAGGTACCAATGCTCGGCCTGTTCGGGGTTTCGTTTGACGGTCCGTCCCTCGCGGTAGAGGTCGCCCATGGCCGCTTGTGCATCCGCGTCTCCGGCCTGGGCGGCGACGGTTAGCCACTCGACTGCGGCCAGCGGATCGGGACGAGTGACGCCGCCATCCATCAGCATAAACGCAAGTGTTTTCCTCGCCCCTGGATTGCCGGCTTGGGCGGCATCCATGTATTCGCCGAGGACAGACCGGGGGGGCGCCGGAATCCGCATCGACGCGAATCCGGCTGTAGCCACGCCGAGAACGAAAGCCAGTCCCCGGGCAGCCCGTACTGCAACTGCCATTCTTTGCTCCAGCTTACGGGTGGATGATGAAATCCCGCCAGCAGTTGGTGGAATCTATTTCGAGGACCTCATGCGGGCAACAGCTACATCTCGGGATCGGTGAATATCTCGGACACGGAGATGGCGGGCTGGCCGGGGAAGAAGCGATCCACGGGAACGGCATCGCCGGAGCGGTAAACGGCGCGAGTGTGAGCCGTGTAGACGGTGACGGCCTTCAGTTTGGGACTGACCACCCAGAACTCCAGGGTGCCGTTTTCAAGGCACAGCACCGACTTTTCATCGAGCTCTTCGGCGGTGTTGGACGGGGAGAGGACCTCGATGACGAGATCGGGTGCCCCGGCGAAATTGTCGTCATCGGCGATGTGGCATCGTTCGCGCCGGGCGTAGGCGACATCGGCCACCCACAGCTCGTGCTCCGGGAGGGGTCGGTAAGCGAACTCGATCCTGACGATGCCCTTGGCCTGGTTCCGCACCCGGATCAGCTCTCGGAGGCGCTCCTGGATCTGTCCGTGCTTCCACTTCGGTCGGGTCATCGGGACCACCTCTCCATGCCGCAGCTCGTAGTACACCCCGGCGGGTTCCTTCAGTTCACGAAACTGCGCGACTGTCAGCAGCTCGGTTGCGGTTGCCATCTCAATTCATCCTAAATCATAAAAAAGACCGGGGCGATGTGCCCCGGCCTTTGGAGAGGGAAAACGCAGATGGTTAGCGCGCGGCCAGCAAGGCTCGCAGATGGCGGGCCCGTTCGGGCGACCGAAGCTGTCTCAGCGCCTTGGCTTCGATTTGCCGGATCCGTTCGCGCGTGACGTCGAATTCCTGCCCGATTTCCTCGAGCGTGTGTTCCCGTTCGCAGCCGATCCCGAAACGGAGGCGGATCACCTTCTCCTCTTTGGGCGACAGAGTCTTGAGGATGTTGGCCGTCTCATCGCGCACATTGGAGTCGATTACTGCATCCACCGGGGAACCCACCCAGCGATCCTCGATCAGGTCGCCCAGCGCGGATTCACCATCGCGGCCCACCGGCGTTTCCAGTGAGACCGGGTCTCGGGAAATGGTCTTTAATTTCTGGACCTTTTCCACCGGAATATCCATCCGGCGGCTGATCTCTTCGTTGGTCGGCGCACGGCCCAGTTCCTTCTCCAGCTCGCGAGTGGCGCGCAGGAACTTGTTCATGCTTTCGTTCATGTGCACCGGAATGCGAATCGTCCGGGACTGGTCGGCGATGGCGCGCGTGATAGCCTGACGGATCCACCAGGTGGCATACGTCGAGAACTTGTAGCCACGCCGGTATTCGAACTTGTCGGCGGCGCGCATCAGGCCGATGTTGCCTTCCTGAATCAGGTCGAGCAGGTGCAATCCGCGATTGACGTACTTCTTGGCAACCGAAACCACCAGGCGGAGGTTGGCTTCCACCAGGTCCTTTTTGGCCCGTTCGGCCTCGATTTCGCCCTGCCGGATCACGGAAAGTGAGTGCTTGATATCGGTCAGCGATGCGCCGGCCAACTGCTCCCGCTTCTTCACCTCGCGGCGCAGTTCGCGGATGCGTCCCTGATTGGCGGCGTTTTTCTCATCGATCCGGTTCAACTCGGAGGTCAGATGAAGCAACTCGTCGGCGGTACGTTCAATCTCCTTGGTGAACTGCTTCCACCGGGGCAACTGCCACGGGATCGCGCGGATGGAACGGGACGTCTCCACTTTGCACCGCGCCAGCTTGCTCAGCCACTTCTTGCGAAGTTTGCGATTTGCCGGAGCAATAGTCTCGGCTTTTTCGAGAATCTGAGCCTGCTTTTTGTGCAAGACGGTGACATCCAGGAACTGCTGTTTGATGTCGTTCCGTTTCTTGGCATCCGCCGCACTGCCGTCTTCAACGTCGCCGAGATCGACAAAAGCATCCAGCTCTTCGGTGCCCCTGCGAATCTGCTCTGCGATCTCCACCACCATCTGCTGTACCAGGGCGGAACGGCTGATGGCTTTTTGCATTCGGAGCTTGCCGCGTTCCATGCGGCGAGCCAGATCCACTTCGCCTTCACGGGTCAGTAGCGGTACTGCGCCCATCTCGCGCAGATAAACCCGTACCGGGTCATCGGTGTAGATGGATTCCTCAGGCGGCTGGCCAGCGGGGAATTCCTCTCCATCGTGCACTTCCTCGGGGTGGAAAAAAGCAGCCTCTTCATCGAAGGGGAGACCCAGAGGTTCGTGGCTGTCCGCTAAAAATTGGTCTTCAAAATGATCCACAGTATAAACTCACCTTCCCCAATCAGTCGTGGGTTGCTTCAGTTCGAGTTGTTGTTGGGGTATGCTGATATTTTGGTCCCGCCGGTCTTCGACCCGTTTGGAGACACCGATCCCGCACGCAATAGGCCGGGTCGATTATACCACTGATGTCGATCGAAGTTAAGTCCCTACTTAAAAGATGTTTCCGGGGTATTTTGGTTACAGGAAAGTCACTCGAAGGGTCGGACCATTGGTACGTTATACCACAGTCTACCACAGGCCCCTTCCTTCCGTAAACCCCAAAGAAACATTCCTCCGGACGGGTGTCAGGGGCGCTTCAGCATCAGCCCTTTCAGCTCTGTCAGAAACGCTTCCACGTCCTGAAAGTCGCGATAGACCGAGGCAAACCGAACATACGCGATCTTATCCAGGCCCTGAAGACGGTCCATCAGAAGTTCGCCAATGGCGGTGGTGGCCAGTTCCCGGTCCGGACTGTCCGAAAGTCGAGTCTCCACCTCATCCACGATCTCGGCCAGCCGGGCCATCCCGATCGGGCGTTTCTCGCAGGCCTTCAATAAGCCGCCGAGCACCTTCTGACGGTCGAACTTCTCGCGCCGGCCGTCTTTTTTCACGACCATATACGGGATTTCGTCACTGCGCTCGTAGGTGGTAAATCTTCGCTCACAGGCAAGACACTCGCGGCGCCGGCGAATAACGTCGCCTTCCTTACTCTCCCGTGAGTCGATGACCTTATCTTCGCGGTGGCCACAGAACGGGCACGTCATTCGGATATATCCTCCCGTACCTGACTGAGCTTTCGCCAGTTCAGGCCTTCCCGGAAAGCCAGAATCAAGCCGACGGGGACGATGGTAACGAACGTCACCAGCCACAACGCGATGGCGAAGCCGCTTGCGGCTTCGAGCGAGAGTCCGAACAACTCGGTCAGCACCAGCACCGCAGCCACTTGCATTCCCCCTCCGACCCCTGGAATCTGAATTGCCGCTCCTATAGAGACAAAGCCCATGAAGATGACGATATCGGTCAGCGAGAATCGGGCCGTCACTGGAAAAGCTCGGAAAATGCAGACGAAACAGGCGCTGATCAGCACCCATTCCAGGATCGAATAGGCCACTAATTGAAGAACGAAACTGCCTGAGCGGGTGGATCCGAATCCCTGTCGGAAAGCAGCCAGCATCTGATCGATCTTGTGCCGGGTGGCCTCAGGCAGGAAGGTGATGGCAGACATCAAACGGTGGTGCATCTGATCGGAGAAGTGTCTGAAGGCTAACAGAAGCAGCAGGCACCCAAGTCCGGCGACAGAAATGATGATGCCGCCGGCTTCGAGAATCACTTTTAAGTGAGGCCCCGGGGTCAGGCCGGTCCGAGGAACCTGCGATAGCGCGATGCCGAAGATCAGCAGCACCATCAACAGGTCCAGTACGCGTTCCAGCAGCCAGGCCGCCATTTGAGAAGAAAAGGGGACCTTCTCACGTGTGGCGATGAGATACGGCCGGACCAGTTCGCCGGCACGCCCGAAAAACACAATTGCCGTGAAGCCGATGGCTGTGGCATCGAGTATTCGCCAGATGCTCGAATCCGCGCGAAGCGGGCGGACCATCACCTGCCACCGGAGAGCGCGGCCAAGGTAAGTTAGTACGATTATGGCGACGGCCGCGGTGAGCCACGCCCAATCCACCCCTTGGAATGTGGCGAGGAATACTGACCACTGGAACCCGGAGGTTCGCCAGCGGTATATGATGAACGCGGCGGCAACAACAATGGAGAGCGACAGCAGGGCAATCGTTCTCCCGGACTTGTTACGGGCGATGGTTCCTCCATTGGCCGCCGGACATGCCGATACGCCGGTGCCGGCGGGTCGTTCGCCGGTCCGGAAAGGTCGAATTCCGGTGGGTGCGGCTAGAATGTTAGTCTACACGGGTCCGGATGCTCCCGCATGGCCTACGGTTTCGGCGGCGGGAGCCGGTTGTCGAGTGGCGGCTAGGCGCAAGCCACTATTTTTGTGAACTTTCGATGAGCAAACCTCGTTCTGATTACTGGAAGGTAATAAAGGAGCCGGTGGATGGAGCCGGAGAAACTGGATTCCCCGACCGAAGCTCCCGATCAGTATCCCGGAACGAGGCGACCAATGGCGGCGGCGATCACACAACTGGCGGCGGGTGGGCTGAACTGGCCCCACAGCCGGTTGTACTACTCCGGCGCAATGGTGAATCCCTTGGACGCTGACACGCAGTTAGTGGAGCGGTGCCTGGACGGAGAGGATTCCGCCTGGGAGGACCTGGTGAAGGTCCATACACGCCGCGTTTATTCGATCTGTTATCGTTTTACGGGTTCGGACCAGGAGTCGCAGGACCTGACGCAAGAAGTCTTCCTGCGCATCTTCCGTAGTTTGAAAAGTTTTCGGGCCGGCGAGGGTTCGTTCCAGATCTGGCTGACCCGGCTGACGAGGAACCTTCTGATCGACCATTACAGAAGGACGAAGCTGGAACGGATGTCGGATTCCATCGAGGACCAAATGCCGGTGCTCGAAGAGAAAACGGCGATGTCGGCCCGCGCCGACGGGATGCTGGCCGGCCGGGAAGCGAGTGAACTGTTGCAGTCGGCGCTTCAAAAGTTGTCGCCGGAGTTGAGGGAAACTGTAATTCTACGCGATCTCGAGGAGTTGGAGTATCGCGAAATTGCCCGGATTCTGAACGTTCCGGAAGGGACAGTGAAGAGCCGGTTGAACCGCGGCCGGGCGGAGCTGGCGCGCGTCTTGCGGCGCCAGAACGTGACGGTATGACGGAAGTGAGCAGGTAGGGATATGAACTGCGCGGATCTCGAAATTTTGCTCTGCGACTACGTGGACGGCACGCTTTACGGCGAGCAGAAGTCCACCGTCGAACAGCATCTGGCGAACTGCGCGGCCTGCGCCGAACTGGTAAGAGACGCTTCAGGAGCGGTGGCGTTCATGGAACGCGCCGCCCAGCCCGAACCGCCCGCCGAACTTGTGACGCGGATCCTGTTCGAGCTGCCTGCGGTGCGCCGCGCCGAGCATAAAGTTTCAACCTCGGCGTGGCGGCGATTCCGGGCGAAGTGGCTCGAGCCGGTATTGCAGCCCCGTTTTGCGATGGGGATGGCGATGACGGTGCTTTCATTTGCGATGCTGGGACGGTTTGCGGGAATCGAAGTCCGGCAGTTGAAGCCGTCGGATCTGAATCCCGCGACGGTCTGGGTGGCGGTGGAAGATCGGGCGTTGCGCACATGGGCGCGAGCCGTGAAGTATTACGACAGTCTGCGGGTTGTTTACGAAATTCAAACCCGCCTGCGCGAATGGAGCGATCAGGCGGAAGCTGACCGGGCCGCTAAAGCGGACGGCAAGAAAACGGGATCGGGCACGAAGAACCCGAACGAAGCAGGAGGCAGCCGCTGACCGTCAGGGCGGTCAGTGGGAAGGAAAAAGCGATGAACTGCATACATCATCCTGAAATCGCAGCAGTAGCCTTTTGCCGCGCGTGCGGAAAGGCGTTGTGTCAGAACTGCCAACGGACTGCCCAGGGAACGGTATTCTGCGAGGAACATATGCCATTAGAACAAGCCGCAAATGCCGGGACGGCATCCGCATCTTATTCGCCTTACACAGCGCCTCCCACGGCGACGCCTCCCCCCATGTGGGTGGCTAACCCGAGCGTCTCACCCGGGCTGGCGTTCATTCTTGGATTCATACCGGGTGTCGGCGCCATCTATAACGGCCAGTATGCCAAGGGACTGATCCACGTCCTGGTGCTGGGAACGCTGATCAGCATCATGAGCAGCGGACACCTGGGCAGCGGCGAGCCGTTGTTCGGCCTGATGATCTCGGCCTGGTTCTTTTATATGGCCTTTGAGGCCTACCACACGGCGCGGCGGCGCCAGTTGGGCCAGCCCGTGGACGAATTCTCCAGCGTTTTCCCGCTGCGCGGCAAGGCCGGCAGGTTCCCGGTGGGCCCGGTGATCCTGATTGCCATCGGCATATTATTCCTGTTGAACAACTTCGACCTGATTCACTTCTACGACATCGCGCGCTACTGGCCCGTGTTCCTGATCGCGCTGGGCGGCTACATGCTCTACACGCGCCTCACCAGCCCGATGCCGGCCAGCCCGGAGGCCGTCAATGAACAACGCTAACCTCATCCAGGCCATTCGCGGACCGGTGATGCTGATCACGCTGGGGATTCTGTTCCTCATCGATCACTTCGGACGGTTCGGGTTTGGCAGCACCTGGCCGTTGCTGGTGATCATATTCGGCGTGCTGAAATTAGCGGAACGAGCCGTGGCGCCACCGGAGTCCCGCATACCGGGGGGAGGAGATCCATCATGAGACGAGCGTCCGTCGTAGGGCCGATCATCCTGATTGCGATCGGCGTGCTGTTCCTGGCGCGCAACCTGTATCCGGAGTTGCCGTTCCTGGATTTCCTGTCTCAGTACTGGCCTTTCATCCTGATTGCCTGGGGCGTACTGCGGCTCGTCGAGATCCTGTTCTGGCTCATCAACGGGAAGCCGCTCCCGGTAAATGGAGTTTCCGGCGGCGAGTGGGTGGTGGTGATCTTTCTGTGCCTGATCGGATCGGGCGCCTATGCCGCGCGGCATTCCACCTGGTTCCCGAACGGGCGCATTCGCATCGGCGGCCTCGAGATGTTCGGCGAGGCTTACGATTATCCGCTGCAGGAGCAGAAGAAGACCGCTCCCAAGAACGCCCGCATCGTCATCGAGAGTTTTCGCGGTAACGCCCGCATCTCGGGCGTGGATGGCGACGAAGTGAAGGTGTCGGGCCGCAAGAGCATCCGGGCTCTGCAACAAAACGAAGCCAAAACCGCCGACTCGGCGACTCCTCTGGAACTGGTGGTGAACGGCGACCAGGTGATCGTCCGGACCAACCAGGATCGCATCACGAACAACCCGTCGCGGATCAACGAGGACCTGGAGATTACCGTTCCCAAGGGAGTCTCCATCGAAGCGGTGGGCCGCTATGGCGACTTCGACATCACCGACGTGACCGGGAACGTGGAAATCGCCAGCGATAACGCCGGAGTCCGCCTCCAGAACGTCGGCGGGAATATTCGGGTGGACACGCGAAAGAGCGACATTATCCGCGCCGTGTCGGTGAAGGGCTCGGTCGAGTTGAAGGGCAGCGGCACGGATATTGAACTACAGGATGTTGCCGGCCAGGTGACCGTCACCGGCCGGTATCAGCGGAACCGTTCAGCTGCGGAATCTGGCCAAGCCGGTTCGCTACGAAGCCGAGCACAGCGCGTTTTCAGCGGAGGCGGTGCCGGGGCAGGTCAGGCTCAGCCTCTCGGATCTGAACGCCACCAACGTGGTGGGCCCTATCCGTCTGACGGCGCGTTCCAAGGACGTGCAGATCAGCGATTTCACCCAGAATATCGAGGTGTCGGTGGATCGCGGCGACATCGAACTCCGGCCCGGCAAGGGGCCCATGGGTAAAGTGGATGTGAAGACGCGTTCCGGTGACATCGATATGTCGCTGCCGGATAAATCGAAGATCCAACTGGCCGCGACCACGGACCGGGGCGAGATCACCAACGATTTCAATCCGTCGTTCGAGGAGCGGACCGAGGGACACGGCGCGACTTTGAAGGGATCGAGCGGGGATGGCCCCCGGGTGGTGCTCGCCACCAGCCGCGGCTCCATCACGGTGCGGAAGGCGTCGGATACGGTAGCGCAGGCTCCCGCGGTTCCGGCTCCCCCTACTCCTGAGGCGCCCAAGGCTCCCAGTTCGCTGAAGCCGGTAGAACAGTAGAGCGCGATTAACCTAAGAGTCGAAGATAGGGCGGATCCAAACGGATCCGCCCTTTTTTGTCAGCTTCAGGCAGGTTCCGCCGTCTTTGATCTTGAACCCGCCGGGGCCGACATCGGGCACTGTTCACCTATACTGGTGCTGGAGAACGATCCTGATGCGGCGCTACGACACTCTGATCTCGAGGCGGGAGCAGATTCTCGCGATCGCAGCGCGGTACGGTGCGCGGAACGTGCGTGTTTTCGGCTCGGTGGCGCGCGGTGAGGACGGACCGGAGAGCGACGTGGATCTGTTGGTGGAATTTGAACCGGGACGTGGGTTGCTGAACCACGCCGCGCTGATCGAGGAACTGCAGAACCTGCTGGGCTGTAAGGTGGATGTGGCGAGCCATAACGGCCTGAAGCCACGGATTCGTCAACGGGTGATCCAGGAGGCGGTGGTCCTGTGAGAGACGACGCCGGCCGTCTCCAGGACATCCTGGACTCTATCCGGCGCATACAGGAACGGATTGGCGGTGGAAGGCAGTCGTTTGACGGAGACGAGATGTTGCAGGTGTGGGTTGTGTACCACCTCCAAATCATCGGCGAGGCCGCGCGTTCGACCAGTCCGGCGCTGCGTGCCGCGCATCCTGAAATATCTTGGACCAATGTGATTGCGATGCGGAACCTTCTGGTTCACGAATACTTCGGGGTCGATCTCGAGGAAGTATGGTCCACAGTGGTGAACGACCTCCCGCTTCTGCGACGGGATGTGGAGGCGATGCTGGGCAAAGTGAGTTGACGCCTCAGGCACTGTCGGACCGCTGCATGGGATTTGGCGGGCATCTGTTTCATCGATGACCAAACGCTACTTAGAACTCCTGACGATCACCTGCTCCACAACGTTTCCGACAGAGCGGATCCAGGCGGATCCGCCCTGGCTCGTTCCATACACGCACACGTCACCAGTGGAAAATGCGGGATGGAGTTTTTTCGGACGGTCCCGACTGCAACGGCGGCGTCACCCGATCTTCTCCGAAGATCGAGACACTCTTCCCCAAAGCGCGACCATTCGAGACGGGCTATTCGGCGGACTCGATCTGTAACATCTCCGCCACTTGGACACGCAGGACGGGCGCGTGGTCAACCGCAGTCTGCCAAACAAACGGCCAATAGATGCCGAAGTACTCGTGAACCAGAATGTTCCGCAGCCACGATATCGGGCCATGGCGCCGAGTTGTACCGCGCCGTGATTTCCGGGCTCAGCCTCGCGACCACTTCACCGATGATCGTCAGCTTTTGGGCGATAGCGTAGCAAAGCGTCTCATCGGCCAGGAAATCGGTCTCTGTCCGCCCGGCGATCGCTTTCGCAATGCTGATCACGCCGCATAGATTAGCCGGGCCTCGGCCAGCACACCGGGCCGGACCAGTGGCTTCAGTGCAGGCTTGACGGCCAGATCGACGCGGCGGCCGAGCAGGGCAGTGAGCTCACGCATCATCGCCGAAACGCCCAACAGCCCAGGCCGCGCGTCAGGCAGGAAATCGACGAGGAGATCGACATCGCTGTCCGGCCGCATCTCGCCACGGGCAGCCGAACCGAACAGCGACAACTCCCGTACCTGATGGCGGCGGCAGATGTCGGCGATCTCGGCCTCGGGCAACTCGATGCCAGTACCAATCGTCACAAGCTCAACCCTCTCCCCATTATCGCCAGCCGCGCGTGCCATGGAAGCCAGATCAATCACTTGCAGCTTGGCCTCTCGTGGGTTCAAAGACTTGCCGGCACCCGTTTTAGACCGTGTTTGGACCACGCGACCTCTTCCATGCTTTTCCGGACCCTGCCCCGACCTCGTAATCCCGCCACGGTTGGACCTCGATTCCTTGCTGGCCGTTGGCGTGTCTTTCGCGCGCACGCGGCGGCCGCGCATGGACCCCATTGACGTGCTGGAATTGGCGGAGAGGGGCATGCCGCCACCGGATTCCCGTACACCAGGGGAAGGGAACCCATCATGATACGAGCGTCCGTCGTACGGCCGATCATCCTGATTGCGATCGGCGCGGAATTCTGCGGAGCCCGGATTCCGGCCCCGCATTTGTGTTTTCATACCAACATGACGGATCTCCACGGACGAACAGCTTTGATCACCGGTTCCAGCCGAGGAATCGGCCGAGCCATCGCCATAGCCCTGGCCGAGGCCGGAGCCGATATCGTCCTGAACTACGTCCACCGTTCCAATGAGGCCGAAGCGGTGGAACAGCAAATCCGGCAGATGGCGCGCCGGTGCATCACCATCCAGGCCGACGTTTCCGTCGCAACCGAAGTCGCTCGTCTTGTCACCGGTGCGGGCCCCATCGACATCCTCGTTAACAACGCCGGCATCTCCCGTCCGCAGCCGATCGAGGAGATCACCGAGCAGGACTGGGACGAAGTCATCGGCGTGAACCTGAAATCCTGCTTCCTGGCGACGCAAGCCGTCCTGCCCGGCATGCGAGCTCGCCGGTGGGGCCGCATCATCAACCTGTCCTCGGTGGCGGCCCAGTTGGGAGGAGTGGTGGGTCCGCATTACGCCGCCTCGAAAGCCGGCATGCACGGCCTCACTCATTACTACGCCCTTCACCTGGCAAAGGAAGGCATCACCGTGAACGCGATCGCGCCGGCGCTGGTGGAGACCGAGATGGTCACATCGAACCCCAACGCGAGGCCCGACCGCATTCCCGTGGGACGATACGGATCCCCGCGCGAGGTGGCGGAAGCCGCTGTCATGCTGGCCGGCAACGGGTACATTACCGGGCAAACCATCAACGTCAACGGCGGTTGGTACATGAGCTAAATCGCATCTTCCTTGGGAACAACTGGCGTGCATGTCCGTCTATCTCCTCTGAGGATTCCTCGCTCGTGGAAACATTCTTCAAAGACGTCAAGCACTCGCTGCGCATGTTCTGGCAGAGCCGCGCCTTCACGGCAACGGCTGTAGCCGCCCTGGCGATCGGCATCGGATCCAACACCGCGATTTTCTCGGTGGTCAATACGGTGCTGCTCAAGCCGCCTCCGTTTCCCCAGTCGGAGCGGATCGTCATGTTCATGAACACCTCGCCTCAGGGTCAGGGTCCCGGAGCGTCGCCGGCCAAGTTCTTCCACTGGCGCAGCCAGTCCACCGTGGTGCACGACGTCGCCTCGTTTCGCACCGGCGTGCTGAACTGGACCGGCGGCGATGTTCCCGAGCAGTTGCGTTCCGCACAGGTGACTGCGGACTATTTCAAACTCTTTGGCGCCCCGCTGATTCGAGGCCGCGGATTCACCGCTCAGGAGGATCTCCCCAACGGCCCGCGAGTGGCGCTGATCAGCGAAGGGCTCTGGCAGCGGCGTTTCGCATCGGATCCGAACATCCTGGGCAAGACGTTGTACCTGGGCGGCGACCCCCATGCCATCATCGGAGTCGTCGGATCGTCGTTTGACTTCCGCGAGTTCGGTCCCGCGCCGGATGTGTGGGTCGCGTTCCAGTTCGATCCGAACACCAGCGATCAGGGGCACTATTTCCAGGCGGCGGGCCGGCTCAACGACGGCGTGACCATCGAACAGGCCAGGGCGCGGATCGCGGCCTCCGCCGCCGAGTACCTGCGGAAGTATCCCCGTTCGCTGGGGCAGAACGGCGGGTTCAGCGTCGAATCTCTGCGTGAGGCTCTCGTCCAAAACGTCCGCGGCTCGTTGATCACGCTCGCCGTAGCCGTCGGGTTTGTGTTGCTCATTGCCTGTTCGAATGTGGCTAATCTGCTGCTCGCGCGGGCGATCGGGCGCCAGCGGGAGATCGCCATACGCGCGGCCATCGGTGCCGGCCGTGGACGCCTGGTTCGGCAGCTGCTCACGGAAAGCGTCATGCTCTCCTGCGCCGGCGCCGTGCTTGGGTCGGCACTCGGGATTCTCGGAATCCGGGCGTTGTTGTCGGTGAATACCGCCAACCTTCCGCGCGTCGGCCGCGATGGAGCGTTGGTAACTGCCGATTGGCGGGTGCTGGTCTTTACAGTCGGCGTAGCGGTGCTGACTGCGCTTCTGTTCGGACTGTTCCCGGCGCTCCAGTTGTCGCGGCCCGATCTCAGCGCCACGTTGAAGGAATCGAGTGGCCGCTCGGGTTCGGGCTTCCGTCAGAACAAGGCTCGGACGCTGTTGGTGGTCAGCGAGATTGCGCTGGCGCTGGTGCTGGTGATCGGAGCGGCCCTGTTGATTCGAACGTCGCTGGCATTGCAGGCGGTGAAGCCCGGCTTCGATTCCCACAACGTCTTGACCATGCGAATGTCGCTGGCTGGTCAGCGCTTTCTGAAGTCGGCCGCGATCGAGCAACTGGTTCGCGATGGTGTGGAGCACATCCGCGCAATGCCCGGCGTCATCTCCGCCAGCGCTACCTGCTGCGTGCCCCTCGAAGGCGGGTATGGATTGCCCTTCATCGTCGTGGGCCGGCCGCTTACGGATGGCCCGTTCCATGGCGGTGGTGGATGGCAAACGCTGTCTCCCGGCTACTTCGATGTCTTCAAGATTCCCGTGGTCCGCGGCCGCGCGTTTACGGAATTGGACAACGGCGCGAGCGCACCGGTGGTGATGATCAATCAGGCAATGGCCAAGCGGTACTGGGCCAAGAGCGATCCCCTGAACGATCGCATCTGGATCGGCAAGGGGATCATGTCCGAACTCGCGGCGGAAGTCCCGCGGCAGATCATCGGCATCGTCGGCGACATTCGGGATGGTGCGCTGAACCGCGATCCTCAACCCACCATGTATGTTCCCAACGCGCAGGTTCCCGACGCACTCAATGCCCTGAACGTCCGTATCACGCCGCTGGCGTGGGTGGTTCGCACGCAGGGCGATCCGGCACACCTGTCGCCGGCCATCCAGGAGCAACTCCGCCAGGTGAGCGGCCTCCCGGTCTCGGACGTCCGCACGATGGAGGAGGTGATCTCCCGTTCCACCTCGCGCCAGCGCTTCAACATGCTGCTGATGACCATCTTCGGCATCTCGGCGCTATGCCTGGCCGCGATCGGCGTGTACGGCTTGATGGCGTACTCGGTTCAGCAGCGCACGCAGGAGATCGGCATCCGCATGGCACTCGGGGCCGAAGCCGGCCATCTGCGCAAGATGGTGGTGCGGCAAGGGATGACGTTCTCCTTGATCGGCGTGGTGGTGGGTACCGCGGCGGCGTTCGGGCTCGCCAAGTTGATCTCGACCTTCCTGTTTGGAGTGCGGCCTTGGGATCCGGCGGTCTTCGTCGCCGTGCCCCTATTGTTGACCGCAATCGCGTTTGTGGCGGTGTGGTTCCCAGCGATGCGCGCCACACGCGTGGACCCAATCACGGCGCTGCGGCACGAGTGATCGTTCGCGTGGGCGCCATGGCATGATTTATCTATGGCTGAATCACCCAACGCCTACCGTACCGTCACGCCGTACCTGGTGGTACCGGACGCAGACGCCGAACTGAAGTTTCTCGAGACCGCCTTCGGCGCGAAGCAATCATCCTGCGAACGCCGTCCGGACAATACCGTGATGCACGCCGAAGTCATGATCGGCGATTCCATGATTATGCTCGGCCAAGCCGGAGATCAATGGAAGCCGCAGAGCTGCCGCGCTCTTCCTATGGGTCCCGAACGTCGACCAAGTCTACGCGAAAGCTGCTGGCCGCCGGCGCGACGTCGCAACGCGCGCCCGAAGACCAGCCCTTCGGACACCGGAACGCCGGAGTGGTGGACGCGTGCGGGATCACCTGGTGGATCGGATCGCCTGTCGGGTAGTTGCGCGGGCAACCCCCGAAATACGACACTGATTGCGGATGAGTAAATCGTTGTTGAAGCTCCTCCCTGCAGAGGATCAGGCCGAGTTCGATCGTCTGATCGAAGACTGCCGGTCTGAGTTCACTCCTGGAAACATCCACGAGGAGTTTCTGGTGGAGCAGATGGCTTGGTCCCGCTGGCGGATCAGCCGCTACCAGCGGTTGGAAGACCTGGCGCGAGCGGGCGGCAATCTGAAAGCCGCCGCGCAGATGCACCGAATCGCCGCGTCGGCGCAGAAGTCGCACGATCAGGCGTTGAAGGCGCTCAAATCCGCTCGCAAAGTACCCAAGCGCGGCAAGGCTCAGGCTGCGCCCGCCCCTCCCGTCCTGCCGCCTCCCTCCGACACCGCCTTCCGCGCCTGATTATCCTGAAGATTCACGATGTCGCAGGACCCTTCGACGCCGCTCATGCGGCAGTACCATTCGATCAAGCAACAAGTGCCCGGAGCGCTGCTGCTGTTTCGTCTGGGCGATTTCTACGAACTCTTCTATGAAGACGCGGTCACGGCGGCCCGTGAACTGGAAATCACGCTGACCTCGCGCAGCAAAGAGAAGGGCGAAGCGATCCCCATGTGCGGCGTCCCGCACCATTCCGCCGAAGGCTACATCGCGCGGCTCATCCAGAAGGGCTTTCGCGTGGCGCTGTGCGAGCAGATGGAGGATCCCAAGTTCGCCAAGAAGCTGGTGAAGCGCGAGATCACTCGCATCATCACGCCCGGTACCGCCACCGAATCCAGCCTTCTGCGATCGCACGAAAACAACTATCTGGCCGCCACGGTGAGCAATGGAAATCGCTCCGGCCTGGCCCACGTGGACATCTCCACCGGCGAGTTCCGGGTCACCGAAATCGACAGCGCCGACGTCACCGCCGCGCTCGAGACGTTGAACGCGCGGGAGGTGCTGGTCCCCGGTGAATCGAATCTGCAGGCGCCGTGCCTCAAGACTCCGGTGGAGAGTTGGGTGTTCACATTCGACTACGCGCAGCGCAGCCTGCTCGACCATTTCCACCTGCTCGCGCTGGACGGCTGCGGCCTGGAAGGCAAACCTCTGGCCGTCGGCGCCGCCGGAGCCGTGCTGCACTACCTGCGCGACACCCAGAAATCCGCGCTCGATCACCTGGAGCGGCCCTCGTTCTACGACCGTTCGGAGTCGCTGATCCTGGACTCCGTCACCGTCCGCAACCTGGAGTTGGTGGAGCCGCTGTTCGCCGGCGAGAGCAAGGAATCCACGCTGCTCGCGGTGGTGGATCAGACCGTTACCGGGATGGGCGGGCGCCTGCTCCGCCGCCGGCTGCTGCGGCCGTCGATGGATCGTGCGGAGATCGAAGCGCGACTGGATGCGGTGGAGGAACTGTCGGCGGGAACCATCCTGCGCTCGGAACTGCGGAAACTGCTGGGCGCCGTTCTGGACATGGAACGGCTGCTGGCCAAGGTGACCCTGGGCACGGCGGGTCCGCGCGAAGTATTGACGCTCGGGCGGTCGATTGCGGCGCTGCCCGCGATCCGTCAACAGGCCTCGACGTGCCGCGCGCCGCGGTTGGTGGACATCGCATCGCGCATCGACGAGCTGCCGGACGTCCGCGACCGCATCCTGAACGGGCTCTCCGACAATCCGCCCATCAACATCGCGGACGGTGGCACCATTCGCGACGGCGCCCACGCGGAACTCGACGAGTTGCGCGACATCAGCCGCAACAGCAAGCAATACATCGCGCAGATCGAACAACGCGAACGCGCACGAACGGGCATCCAGTCGCTGAAGGTCCGCTTCAACAATGTCTTCGGGTACTACATCGAGATCTCGAAATCGAACCTGCACCTGGCCGCTCCGGACTACGAGCGCAAGCAGACGCTGGTCAACGCGGAGCGCTTCACCACGCCCGAGTTGAAGGAACTCGAGGCCAAGATCCTGGAAGCCGAAGAACGCATGCTCACCATCGAGCGCGACCTCTTCAATCAGATCCGATCCGCCACCGCGGCCGAGGCCGTGCGCATCCGTGAATCCGCCGCCGCCATCGCCGAGTTGGACGTGACCGCGTCACTTGCGCAGATCGCCGCCGAAGGCCGCTACACCCGCCCGCGATTCTCCGATTCGGGCGAAATGCGCATTGCGGCCGGCCGGCATCCCGTGATCGAGAAACTCACGGAGCGCGACGCCGTACGATTCATCGCCAACGATCTGTATCTGTCGCGGAAGGAGTTCATCGCGGTCATTACGGGGCCGAACATGGGCGGCAAGTCCACCTATCTGCGGCAGGCCGCGCTGATCGTGATCCTGGCGCAGATCGGATCCTTTGTCCCCGCGGAATCGGCGCTTGCTGCCGGTTGTGGATCGCGTGTTTACCCGCATCGGCGCCGCTGACAACCTGGCGCGCGGACGCTCCACGTTCATGGTGGAAATGACCGAGACCGCGGTGATCCTGAACACGGCTACCGAGCACAGTCTCATCGTGCTGGACGAGATCGGCCGCGGCACCGCCACCTACGACGGCCTGGCTCTCGCGTGGGCCGTGGTGGAACACGTACACGAGCGCATCCGGGCGATGACGCTGTTCGCCACTCACTATCACGAACTCACCGAGTTGGCCGAGCAGTTAGAAGGCTGTGCGGAACCTGCACGTGTCCGTGAAGGAGGCCGGCGACCAGATCATCTTCCTGCGCAAAGTGGAGCCGGGCTGCGCGGACCGCAGCTACGGCATCGAAGTGGCGCGGCTGGCGGCATTGCCGTTGAGCGTCATCGAGCGCGCACGTGAAATCCTCGCGCTGCACGAGAAGACCGAGCACGAAGTCACCGAGGAGTTGACTCCGTCAAAGCGCAAACGCTCCGCTCCATCCATGCAGATCCAGCTGTTCGAACCCGTGAACTACGAATTGGCGGACCGCATCCGGTCCATTGACCTCGACCGGCTCCGGCCTATCGAGGCATTGCAGTTGCTGAGCGACCTGCAGCGGGAATTGGGGCGCAAGTGAGAGTCGCCGGACTGATCAGCGGTACGTCGATGGATGGCATCGACGTCGCCATCTGCGACATTGATGAGCAGGACCTGACGCTGGTGGCGCACGACACCGTTCCGTATCCGGCCGAAGTGCGCGCGGCGATCCTCTCCGTCTCGAACACGTACACGCACACGGCCGCGATCTCGCGTCTCAACTTCCTGCTGGGTGAACTGTTCGCGGAGGCCCTGATCGCAACGGCGGCCAAGTTCCAAATCCCCATGCAGTCCATCCAACTGATCGGATCGCACGGTCAGACCATCTTCCACGAGAGCGAGCCCGTGGAGTTCTGCGGACGCGAGGTGGCGAGCACGATGCAGATTGGCGAAGGCTCGGTAATCACGTTGCGAACCGGCATCGCCACCTTCTCCGATTTCCGTACGGCGGACATCGCGGCGGGCGGCAAAGGCGCCCCGCTGGTTCCGTTCCTCGATTACCGTCTGTTCCGCTCCGGGAAGATTGGACGTGTGGCGCTCAACATCGGCGGCATCGCGAACATCACGGTTATCCCGGCCGGAGCGACACCCGCCGATGTCGTGGCCTTCGATACGGGTCCGGGCAACATGATCATGGATGCGCTGTCGCCCCCCTTTGATCGCGACGGCGCCCAGGCGCGCGCGGGCAGGATCGACCACGAACTGCTGGAGCGGCTGCTCCGGGATCCGTACTATCACCGGCCGCCGCCCAAGACCGCCGGACGCGAGCAGTATGGAGCGGAGTTCCTGAAATGCGGCATTGATCTCACAACCGCCGCCGAACTCACGGTGCAGACCATCGCCATGGGAATCGAGCGTTACCCGGGTATCGAGGAAGTGATCGTGTCCGGTGGCGGCGCCCACAATGGATACCTGATGGAGCGTCTGCGCGCGGTGCTGAAGCAGACGGTGGTAACGTCAGCCGAACGCGGAATGGACATCGACGCAAAAGAAGCGGTGCTGTTCGCGCTGCTGGCCTACGAGAGCTATCACAGCCGTCCGTGCAATATCCCATCGGCGACCGGAGCGCGCTATGCGGTGCCGCTGGGCAAGTTGTATTGAAGGTTTAGAGTTCCGGCGAAATTCCCGCGACCTGGCTGCGCCGTTCCATGAGCACGGTGTCGCGCCACCGTCCGTTGTTGAAGGCGATCCGCTCGCGCGTGCCGACCATCCGGAATCCGGCGTGCTTATGCAGCGCGATGCTCGCCGTGTTTTCGTCCAGGATCCCGGACTGCAGCGTCCAGATTTCGTCGCGCTCCGATTGTGCCACCAAAGTGGACATGAGTGCCTTGCCAACGCCGCGGCCGCGGGCGCGTTCGGCGATGTAGATACTGACTTCAGCCACGCCGCGATACACCCAGCGGCGGGAGACCGGGCTCAAAGCCGCCCATCCGATGACTTCCCCATTCATCATTGCAACGAAGCGGCTGCAAGCCAGATGGCCGTAGTCCCAATCGCCCCAATCGGGGGCATCGGTTTCGAAAGTCGCCATTCCGGTGGCGATGCCTTCCAGATAGATGGCGCGGACCGCGGGCCAGTGGCTCGGGAGCATGGGCGCAATCGCGATTTCGCCTTGCATGCGTCTAGTGTACGGCATACGATGTGATCACCCATGCGGTATTTCATTCTGCTCCTAATGACAGCGGCTGCGGCACAGCCGCTCCGCTCGCCGGACGGACAACTGTCCATTCAGTTCGAGACGACGGCGGCCGGACAGCTGACGTATTCGGTCCAATTTCACGGGAAGGCGCTTCTGAACGCTTCGGCCCTGAAACTCGACCTGCAGGGACAACGGCCGCTCGGCGCCAACGTGCGCATCGCCGGCGCCAAGACTTCCACCGTGGACGAGACCTACCGGCTGGTCACCGGCAAGGCCAGCACGGTCCGGAACCACTACAACGCCGTCCGGATCGAGTTGGAAGAGGCCGGCGCTACGGCGCGTAAACTTGCGGTCGAGGCTCGCGCCTACGACGATGCCGTCGCGTTCCGCTACGTCGTGCCCGAGCAGCCGTTCCTGCGCGAGTTCCGCCTGGCGAAAGAGAACACCGAGTTTCGCATCAGCAAGGACGCGACGACGTATGCACTGATCCTGCCCCATTACCGTTCCATGTATGAGAGCGAGTTCGTCAAAATGCCCGCCAGCGGCTTCTCGAACCAGGGCGGCGTTGCGAGCACCGTTCTGCTCGGACTGCCGCTGCTGATGGACGTCCCGGGCGTGGGCTGGGCCGCCATCACGGAGGCCGATGTCCGGGACTACGCGGCGATGTACCTGGTGAATCCCTCGGGCAGTTGGACCGGGCACTGGTTCGAATCGAGACTTTCGCCCGATCCGAATGAGCCCGAGATCGCCGTCAGCGGCAGCCTGCCGCACCAGTCGCCCTGGCGAGTGATCATGGCCGCCGACGATCCGGGACGCCTCATAGAATCGAACGTCGTCACCAGCCTGAACCCGCCGCCGGCGTTTCAGGACACCAGTTGGATTCGCGCCGGCAAGGCCAGTTGGGATTGGTGGAGCGGCAGCCTAAACGCCGAAGGCAAGCGCGCCTTCACCACCGAGAACATGAAATACTACATCGATTTCTCGGCCCGATCCGGCCTCGAATACATGCTGGTGGACGCCGGCTGGTCCGATCGCAACGACATCACGAAGATGAACGGCTCCATCGACATTCCCGAACTCGTCCGCTACGGCGCGGCGAAGAACGTGAAGATCTGGATTTGGCTGCACTACGCGCAGATCGATCGCCAGATGGACGAGGCATTCCCGCTGTACGAGAAGTGGGGAGTGGCGGGCGTGAAGATCGATTTCCTGTCGCGCGACGACCAGCAGATGATGCGGTTCTACTACCGAACCGCGAAGAAGGCGGCCGAACATCACATCATGGTGGATTTTCACGGATCCACCAAGCCCAGCGGCATGAACCGCATGTACCCCAACGTGGTCGGCTATGAGGCTGTGCTCGGCATGGAGCAATCCAAGGCCGGGGCTCGCGACAACCCGGAGCATCACGTGATGCTGCCGTTCACGCGGATGCTGGTGGGCCAGATGGATTACACGCCGGGGGCGTTCGAGAATGCCACGCGCGAAGGGTTCGAGCCGCGCATGCTCAACCCCATGGTGATGGGCACGCGCGCGCACCAACTGGCGATGTACGCGGTCTATGAGGCAGCCATCCAGATGGTGGCCGACCATCCGGGCGCGTACCGCGACCAGCCGGCGTTCGAGTTCATCAAGAATGCGCCGGCCACCTGGGACGAGACCAAAGTCCTGAACGGACTCCCCGGCGAGTTCGTCACCATCGCCCGCAGGCACGGGAAGGAATGGTTCATGGGCAGCATGACCAACTGGACCGCGCGGAAGATCGAGGTCCCGCTATCGTTTCTTGGCGCCGGACAATACCGGGCGGAGATCTACGCCGATGCCGCCGATGCCGACCGGCTGCCAAAGAACGTGTCGATTCAGAAGAAGACGGTGGACCGCTCCGGGCATCTCACGGTCGAGATGGCGCCCGGAGGCGGTTGCGCGGTCCGGTTCGTGCCTCTGCAGAACTGACGGGCAGTGTGGTAGCCCAGTGACGTAACGCCAAGCGTCGCAGTGCAAGAGTGTCGATCAGCGGCACGTCAAATAGTGCGATGCGTGCGCCACTGAGCCGCCGCTAGCACTCCGGCCCGAAGTCCTTCTCGAACTCCGCCACCAGCGCGGCGCCCCAGTCGGATTTCGTGGGTTTCATCTTGCCGGCGAAGAAGCGCAGCACGGGCGGCTCTTCGGTGAACTCGAGCCCGCCGATCATGTCTCTGTGCGCCAGCAGCCATTGGAGACGGTCGGCGGCATACTCCAGGTGCGACATCGTGAACACGCGCCGGGGCACCGCCAGCCGGACCAGTTCGAGATCGGATGGAAGGTCGTTGCCCTGCTGATCGCGGTCCATCGAAACAGAACCGCGCTCCATGCCGCGGATCCCGGAAGTCAGGTACACCGCCGCGGCCAACGCGCCGGCCGGGTACTCGGACTGCGGCACGTGCGGGATGAACCGCATGGCGTCGATGTGGCCCGCCAAGCCTCCGGCTGGAGTGACTACGGGGATGTTCTTTTCCAGCATGCGGCCAACGAAGTACTTGATGGCATCGGCGGACGAACCCGCCACTTCGAGTTGAGTCATCTCCTGGATGCCCACCGCCATGGCTTCGATTTCCTTCGAAGACATGCCGCCGTAGGTGAAGAAGCCCTCGTACACGGGAAGCCAGGGACGGATTGCCGCGTCCAGGTCCTTGCGATTCGTGGCGATCATTCCGCCGCGAACGCTGCAGCTCTTGCGCCCGCTCAAGTAGCAGAGGTCGGCGATGGACATCATCTCGCGGATGATGCCCTTGATGCACATGTTTTCGTATCCGGCTTCGCGCTGCCGGATGAAGTAGGCGTTTTCGGAGATCAAGCTGCCATCGATCACCAGCGGAGATGCCCAGCGGTTCCACCAGTTCCTTTGACGGCGCGCAGGTTGGCCATCGAGAACGGCTGGCCGCCGATCAGATTCGTGGTGGCCTCCATGCGGACGAAGCTGACGTTGGCAGGGCCGGCGGCGTCGATTGCGGCCTTCAGGCGGTCCAGGTCCATGTTGCCCTTGAAGGGGCACGTGCTCTGGGTATTCAGCGCTTCGGCGGTGAAGAGCTCCGGAATCGAACCGCCCGCCAGTTCGAAGTGCGCGCGGGTGGTGGTGAAGTGGTAGTTCATGGGCACGATGTGGCCCGGCTTCACGAACGCCTTCGCCAGCAGGTGCTCGGCGGCGCGGCCCTGATGGCACGGCAACAGGTACTTGTAGCCGAATACGTCCTCTACGGACTCCGCCAGCCGGTAGAAGCTTTCCGAACCCGCGTAGGCGTCGTCGGCCTGCATCATGGCGGCCAGCTGATTGTCGCTCATCGCGTTGGTGCCGCTGTCGGTGAGCATGTCGAGAAAGATGTCGCGGGTGCGCAGCAGGAACGTGTTGTATCCCGCCTCCCGCATCGCCCGGAGCCGTTCGCGCGCCGGAGCCAGCCGCACCTTTTGCACGATGCGGATCTTGTGCATCTCGATAGGTATTTCTGTGCCGTTGGAAAGTCGTATGGACATGGGATTGAATTCGCAGCATATCGCTGCGTAAGGCATGATTGCAACCAAAAAGGTCTTTAATTCCTGATATTTGGAACACCACTTGGTGTTGGTGCTTCTCAAGCCGTGGCTACAACTGCATCCGAATCCGCTTCCGCGTCAAAAGGTACGAAGCGCCCAACATACAGGCGGTGAAGATCACTGAACGCACCACGCCAAGCCAACCACGGTTGGGTGTCAGGGAGTAGTAGGCCGCCCCGCAGGTGAAATAGAACAAGTCGGGCAGAAGATACGTGAGCAGCGTATTCGATCCCGCGGGTTTGGCAAAGGCGGCCCAGCGGCGCCAGCCGCGAACATCCGTCATCCAGTACAGGACCAGGAACAGCAGGACGCTGATACCGCTGCTGTACAGGCACCAGGAAGGAGTTGCGGCATTTTTTGAGATTCGGAGGAATTCGAACGCCCAGCCGCCACCGAAAAGGACCGCCGCGAAGGCTCCGGCGAGCAACGCCTTGCGGCGAAACGTCGCCGCCACTCGCTCATCGAAGAAGATCTGGTAAGCGACAATTCCCGCCATGGCGATGGATGGGAGTTCTCCCGAATCGAATGGCCACAGGGCGTAAGGAAGAACCCGCTGCAAAGGTGGCATACCGAGCCGCGAGGCGACATTGAGGGCGGTGAGTCCGGTGAAGACCACCACCGGCGCCCACAGGACTTTCCGCAGCGGAATGTAGAGGATACAGGCGGCCAGGTACACTCGCCCGATTAGCCCGAGAATCTCCCAGTAGCGAAAATCCAGCCATGCAGTGGTTCCGGACTCCGTGGTTCGACGAAACAAAGCCAACGCTGCGATCAGGATCGCCAGTCCGGCATACTTCAGCGCCCGATAGAACGATTGCCGGCCTCCGGTCGGATAAACCGCCCAGTACAGGATGGCTCCCATCAGCGCGATAGTCGGCCAGACTCCCGGTGGGAGTCCGGTGAGCTTCGGATCGGCCTTTTCGGCATTGGCGAGGATGAGGCCAAGCACCACCAGGCTGAGGGACCGCATCAGAATGTGCGACCACAGGCGCAGGCCCGAGTCCCCTTGTTCCATCCGCCTCCTCAGGGCCAGCGGGATCGCCATGCCGAGAATGAACAGGAAGGCCGGGAACACGACGTCCACGTAGGTCATTCCGCTCTGCTTCGAAGGCATGTGGTAGGTCCACCACGGCAGGTCCTTTACGCCGGCCAGGTCGTTCACGAAAATCATCACCACCATGGTCAGGCCGCGGAAGATGTCGATGGACCAGATTCGGCCAGGTTGCGCGATGGATGGTGGGGGCGTGGCGAGAACGGCCGCGGTTGGCTCCATGCTGGAGAGCATATCGCGATCGACAGCGCAATATGATGGGAGCAACCTTATGAGACCCGCCCTGCTAATCGTTGGTATCTGCGTTGCGTTGCTCCAGGCCGCGGGGCCGCCACCGGTGGTGATCGGCTATGTGTTCCCGCAAAACCGGGTGCTGGAACCAGCCGAGGTCATGGCCGAAAAGCTAACTCACATCAATTATGCCTTCGCCAACATCCGGGACGGCCAGATGGTGGAAGGCTTCGAGCATGACACCGAAAACTTCGTCATCTTGAATGCCCTCAAGGCGAGGAATCCGAAGCTGAAGATCCTGGTATCCGTGGGCGGCTGGACCTGGTCGGGTGATTTCTCGGATGTGGCGCTGACACCGAAATCGCGTGGCAAGTTCATCGACAGCGCCGTCGCGTTTCTCGAACGTCACGGCCTGGACGGGTTGGATGTGGATTGGGAATACCCGGGTCAGAAGGGGCTGAACAACGCAAATCGTCCCGAGGACAAAGAGAACAGCACGGCGCTGCTCTCCGAGTTGCGTGCGGCGCTGGACCAGGCGGGCCGGCAATCGGGACGTCGGTACTTGCTGACCATGGCTACCCAAGCCGCGGATGTGTGGCTGGAACATACCGAGATGGCCAAGGCGCAGTCCTATCTGGATTTCGTGAACCTCATGACGTACGACCATTATGGGGAATGGGATCCCATCACCGGCCACCATGCGCCGCTGTTCACGAACCCCGCGGATCCCAAGGCCAATTCGGCGGCCGCCACCGTCGATCACTACATCGCGGCCGGGGTGCCGCCAGGCAAACTCGTGCTCGGTGTCCCGTTCTATGGCCATTCGTGGGCAGATGTCCCACCGGCGGAGCACGGCCTGTATCAGCCGGGCAAGAAGCCGGCGCAAAGAATAAACGCCTCGTTCAAGAACATTCGAGACAACCTGGAAAACAAGGCCGGATACGTTCGCTACTGGGACGACGTGGCCAAGGCGCCGTTTCTGTACAACGCCGAAACGCGGACGTTCATTTCGTATGAGGACGAAGCGTCCCTTCGCGCCAAGGTTCGATTCGTGGCCGGTCGTGGACTGGCCGGGATCATGTTCTGGCAGCACAGCCAGGACCCGGACGGCACGCTGCAGACCGCCATCCACGAAGGGCTAATGCGGCCACCAGCGAAGAAGCGCCTGCTGGTGATTGGGGAGGAGAAGGGCTACCGGCACGAATCGGTGTCGCACGCCATGGCGATCATTGAACGGCTGGGCCGCGAGAGTGGGGAATGGGACACCACCATTCGCACCGACACCGAAGTGTTGACGAAGAAGAAGTTGGAATACAACGCTCCGAACCTGAACGTCTTCGATGCCGTGGTGTTCTATACGGGCGGTTCGCTGGAGATGGATCCGTCGCAGAAGGCGGACCTGCTGTCGTTCATTCATGATGACGGAAAGGGCTTTGTCGGGATTCACAGCGCCGCCATCACCTTCACGGACTGGCCGGAGTTCGGCGAGATGCTGGGCGGCTATTACGACGAGCATCCCTGGGGCACCTTCGATGCGCCTGTCATTGTTGAGGATCCCGGCTTTCCGGGCATGGACGCGTGGCGGAGTACGTTTGTGCTGCGCGACGAGATCTACCAGATGCGTAATTACTCGCGCGATCGAGTACGGGTCCTGCTGCGGCTGGACGCTTCGAAACTCGACCTCACGAAAAAGGGCGTCCATCGCAAGGATGACGACTTCGCCGTGGCCTGGGCCAAGATGTACGGCAAGGGTCGAGTGTTCTACTCGACCTTGGGCCATCCCGTGGAAGTGTGGGACCGGCCCGACCTGCAGAGGATGTATGCCGAGGCGATCAGGTGGGTGTTGGGACTCCGGAGTGCCGACGTGACGCCGCGGCCGCTGCCACCTACGAAGTGAGTGGCGGCGAAGGGTTGCCGATCCGCCGCTCCTCGTAGGCGGAGCAGAAGCGCTCGAACAGCTGGCATTCGGTTGGCATCTCGAACGTACGAGTGAAACAATACTCCAGTCCTTCGCGGTTCAGGCTGGGGCATAGGTCCGCGGTCCTGGCGGCGAGTTCGTCCACGTCATTCTCGATCGGATCGTCGGGCGAGAGCAGGCGGACGATTTCGGCACGCGGGCACGAAGACTCATCGCAGCAGGATCGTCTTTTGGCGTCGGCAGGCATATGCAATAGTGCCTGCCCAGTTGACTTACTCTCGGGTTTTGCGGGCCCTTAGTGTCCGGCTCCCACCTTAACGCCGCTCATCAGTGATTCCGACTTGCTGAACTTCGGCCAGTTGAAGCCGTAGTAGGCCACAAAGATGAAACACACCATGGGCACGATGAACCCCCGCGACATGTCCCATTCGTCGGCGACCCAGCCCATCAGTTTCGGCAGGATCGCGCCGCCCATGATGGCCATCACGATGAATGCCGACGCCTTCTTGGCCCGCACGCCCAGGCCGAAAATGCCCAGCGCGAAAATCGTGGGGAACATGATGGACATGAAGAAGTAGCTCAGGAACACGCACGCCACCGATAACCACCCCAGTTTCAGGAACACCACCAGACACACCAGGACGTTGGCCGCGCCGTAGATTCCCAGAACCTTGTGCGCGGAGTACTTCTTCAGTATTCCCGCTCCGCTGAACCGGCCCACCAGGAAGAACATGAGCCCCAGCGACGCCGTGTTCGACGCGCCCTTGTTGCTGAGGGCCAGCACGCCCGCCTGGTTGGGCTTCGAACCATCCGCTAAGCCAGCCACTCAGCCAGCCGGAGCCGCCCGCCAGGCTCTTCATTCCCGATTCCCACGACGCGGGAATGGCCGGGAGTTCGGCCGTCATGTAGTTGATGAAGAAGCTGAAGATACCGGCCTGGGCGGCGACATACAGGAACTGTGCCGCCACCGCCATGACGAAGTGGGGCTGCTTCCAGATGGAATGCGAGGCGCCCGGATCGGCGTCGTCCAGGTGGTAGTCGTCTTCCATCTTGATGTCGGGAACATTGGCGAAATAGAAGACAACGGCGATGATGATCACTCCCACGGCGATGCCGACGTAGGGGATGTACAGCGTCTCGCTCCCGGTGCTGCGGCCCGCCTCGTCCTTCCCGTAGAAGTACAGGCTGCCGACGATGGGACCGAGAATCCAGCCGATTCCGTTGCACGATTGCGCCAGGTTGATCCGCGTGGCCGCATACCGCAGATCGCCCAACACCGTGGTATACGGATTGGCGATGGTCTCTAGAAACGTGAGTCCGGTAGCGATGACGCACACGCCGGTGAGGAAGGCGACAAAGGCCATGTTGGCCGATACGCTCCCGTGCTTCACCAGTGAGTTGATGTACGTGGCGGGAACGAACCAGAAGCCTCCTACCGCCACCAGCAGCAGTCCCGTGATGATGCCGCCCTTGTATCCCAACTTGCTCGCGAGCCATCCGGCGGGGATGGACATCAGGAAGTAACCGAGATAATGGGCGAATTGCACCCATGCCGATTGGGACTTGCTCAATCCCAACTCCTCCTGAAAGTGTTTGTCCATCACGTCAATCATTCCGTTGCAGAACCCCCACAGCAGAAACAGGGAGGTGACCAGAATGAAAGTGAACGCCAGGTTGGCGCCGTCAGGCCCGATGAACAGGCCGGTCTTTTTCTCGGTACTCATGTATGCCAACGATTCTATCAACCGGACGCGTCAGGCCATCTGATCCACGGCCTGGATCAAGGCGCGGATGTAGCCGTAGCAGTATGCGAACGATTGCAGTCCTTGCGGATCGTTGGCCGCCGCCGGCACGTGGTCCGGCATCAGCATGTACGGATATCCCACCTCTTTGTACAGTTGGATCACCTTGACGAAATCGATATCGCCCTCGTCGGGATAGACTTCCTGGAAATCGTCGCGATGCCCGCGGATGTTGCGGAAATGGACGTTGAAGATTTTCTTCCGCGAACCGAAATACCGGATCACATCGAAGATCTCGCGGCCCGGATCCTGCAGCATCTCCGTCACCGTGCCCTGGCAGAAGTTGATGCCGTGGTATGGGCTCTCCCGGATAGTGACGAATCGCTTGAGGCCGTCCACCGTGCCCAGCACGCGCGTCACGCCCTGGTAGCCTTCGGGTGGAACGCCGGGATCGTGCGGGTGGCACGCCATCCGGATCTTGTACTCGTTGGCCGCCGGAATCACACGATCCAGGAAATAGGTGATGCGCTCCCAGAACTGGTCCGCATTCACCTGCCCCGCGCGGGTAGTCGGGGTCGGCGGATGCGCTTCCTTGAGCCGCCATGTGCTGTACATGGCATCGCCGCGGCCCTGCGTGCGCTCGGTCCGCAGCACTCCCAGCAGGCTCATGTTGTACTTGATGGCCGGCACGCCCGCCTGCGCGCAGTTGCGGATCAGCGTTTGCAGCGCTTCGATATCGCGGTCGCGTTCCGGACTCTGCGCCAGCATGATGGCCGGATGCTTCTCCTTATCGATGTGACTGGAAGCCAGAAACGGCGGGGCGATGCAATCCACTGTAATGCCGTTTTTCCCCGCCAGGTCCACCATGCGTTTCAGTTCATCCACGCTAGCGTACAAGCGCCCATCGGCGATCTCCGGATATCCGCAGATGTTCTTCACGCCGTAGCGCGCCAGGTACTTCAGGTGGGTGTCGTTGGTAGGGGCGCTCTGGCACCCCAGTTTCATCAAGGCGCGCCGGGCGGGCGCCGCGGAAGCAGGCGTCAGCCCCAATCCTCCGCCGGCGATTGCCGCGCCCGAAGTGGAGACGAATGTGCGACGGTTCATAAGTGGTGAGTGGTGTATCCAAGACTATCCCACGCGCCGGGGTCAGTTCAACGCGCCTGGCGGCAGATCTTTTGGATTGGTTAATGGAAACTGAATCGTCGATAACGCAAGAGCCCAAACCTCTCCGCGAACTGCTTCCACGAACGGCACTGCGACGAACAACCGGATCATATTCCAAGCCCGCCCTGTGTGCTATTCGATCGATAGGTATTGAGGGTGTGCCCAACCGACCGGAGAAACGATTGGGGACCCGGGACTCTTTCAAAGTCGCCTGATTGACGGAGGGACAAATCTATCGGCTGCTTCGATGCTGTTGATCTAAAGCGGCAATGCGAGCGAGAGGCAGTGCAGGCCGGGAATTAGCCTCTGTTGAACGCGCGGATCAGCTCAATGGAGAGCAATCTTCGTCAGAACGTCAACACCAACCGGCGGTCGGCCCATGCGAAAGAACGGGCCAGCCTCGGAAAAATCGGCTGCGGTTAAGCCTTCGAGCGGAGCGCCGAATTTGGCCAGGGCCGCAAAAACCGCCTTGCCGTTATCCGCATCAGCTTTCACCAGAAGGTCAAGGTCTTTCGTCGCCCGTGGCTGCGCGTGAACGGCAACGGCGTAGGCGCCAACAACAAGATATCTAACGCGGTGTTCGTTCAAAATGGACAAGAGTTCTTTGAAGTCTGGGTACATCCGGCGCCTCGCCCTTCATCGCATACTGTTCCTGAGTAAGTTCCGAAACGGCTTCAACACGCTCATGCACCGGGCGGCTCTGCCAGTACCGATATTCGCCGGCCTTCATCTCATCGAAATCGGTGTACTTGCGGATGATCTTGTCCACGCGTTCCGTTTGTACCATAGCCTCGGGTGCGCAGCAACGCTTAAAACCCGACACGCGCCTGGGGACGGTTCGCGATACTACGAACATGACTCCGGAATCGCTGCGGCTGGCGCGCATTGTTTGGGACTATCACCAACTGCGGCAGGAGCCCATCCCCGGCGACCTCATCCTCGCGCTCGGCACCAATGACTTGCGCGTTGGCGAATTCGCGGCCGACCTCTGGCATCGCGGCTTCGGGCCGGTCCTGGTCTGCAGCGGCGGCGTCGCGCACCAGGGAGATCTGCTCGAAACAACGTGGCAGAAGACAGAAGCCGAAATGTACGCGGACATTGCCGCCGCGCGCGGCGTTCCTCGGAGCCGGATCATCCTGGAACCGCGCGCCACCAACACCAGTGAGAACATCCGCTTCACCCGCCAACTGCTGGCGGAGAACGGTCTGGATCCACAGCGGATCGTTATCGCCGTGAAGCCTTTCATGCAGCGGCGGGTTCACGCCACGCTCGCCGTGGAGTGGCCCGAGATGCCGGCCACGCTCGCCTCTCCGGCCATGACCCTCGACGAGTACTTCACCGCCGAGTTGACCCCGGAGAAGATTGTCAACATCATGCTGGGCGATCTGCAGCGTCTGTGGGTATACGCGAAACGCGGATGGTCGGCTCCTCAACCTGCCCCGCCGGAGGTGCTGGATGCGTACCGCCGCCTGGTGGACGCGGGATTCACCCGGCACCTGATTCCGGGTGAGGATCCGCTGCTGACGATTTTTTTGTAACGATCACGCCCTCTACTGCACAACCTGTCAACGCGGTTCGGACCAGCTGCCCGTTTCAATCGGAGGATTCGGAGGCCGCGCAGTAACGCCTGCGCGCGAGGGCAAGCCGGACGAACCGCGGTTATCTCAAGGAGCGTGTATGTCAGATCGTCGTGTGTCATCCAGCGTCGAGGAATTGCTCCTCGCTGCTCTCGAGCAAGGTGGAGACCCTGCCAAAACCGGCCGCTATCTGGTGACTTTCCACGAGAACGCCACCGAGGCCGGCATCCAATCATTTCAGCAAGAAGGTGGTTATCGGATCGCCAACGCCCGCGATTTCCAGGACCAGGCCGTCCGACTGGAAGATGTGGGCGACGCGGATACCGTGGTGTTCCCGGAGATCGGTGTCGCTTTGGTGGGCGGCGACGCGTTCGAAGCGCGGTCGATGTCCGCCGAGTCGTTCGCGGCGGCCAATAGCGCCGTCAAGTCGGTAGATCCCGAGTACTTCATGTTCCTCAACGGAGTCAACGCCAAGGACTACTTGAGAGGATTCGCCAGCGCCGCTCATGCGATCGCCGAGGACCTCGAATCCCAGCCTCCCGCCGACCTTGTCGATCAACCGGTGGAGCCCGAGGTTTTCGGAGCCACCTGGGGAATGACCGCTTGCCGTATTCCCCCCAGTGCCTTCAGCGGTAACGGCATTAGGGTGGCCATGCTCGATACGGGCTTCGACATGGGCCATCCCGAGTTCGCGGGACGCGCTTTTGTAACCAACACCTTCGTCGGCCAGCCAGTAGCCGATCTGAACGGCCACGGCACTCATACCACCGGCACGGCGTGCGGTCCCAAGACGCCTCCGGGCCTGGTTCCGCGCTATGGCGCTGGTTATCAGACCCGCATCTTTGTGGGGAAGGTGCTGACGAACGCGGGCTCCGGCACCATGGCCGGCGTTCTGGCGGGAATGAACTGGGCCATCGCCAACAAGTGCGAGGTCATCTCGATGTCGCTGGGAGCGCAGATCGCGGTGCAGCCGGCCTACACCAATGCCGGACTCGCCGCACTGAACAACAACCTGCTCATCATCGCCGCGGCCGGTAACGCCAGCAACAGGCCGGGTACCATCGCTGCGACGGGTGCACCCGCCAATTCGCCCACCATCATGTCCGTCGCGGCACTCACCAAGACTTTGGGGGTGGCGCCCTTCTCCAACGGTGGAAAGGTCGAAATCGCCGCGCCGGGAGTGAACGTGTATTCTTCTTATCCGCGACCGGCGCTGCACAACACGTTGAGCGGGACCAGCATGGCCACTCCGCACGTGTCGGGTGTCGCGTCCCTCTACGCACAAAAGAGCCCGAATTTCCGGGGCCGGACGTTATGGGCCGAACTCCAGCGCACGGCGCGCCACTTGCCGTTCCCCGCCTCGGATGTCGGCGCCGGACTGGTGCAGGCTCCGTAGACCAGTTTCACCTCGTAGCGCCGGGCACGACTTCCCGGCGCTACACTTGCCTTCGGAGATGGTCCCATGCCAGACAATCAACAGCAGACCTGGATCGTCACCGCTTCGGCCGATCGGCCAGCCGCGGCCATAGCGGACGAGATCAAAGCCGCCGGGTTCACAGTCACCGAGGTCTTGGAGCATACGGGCAACATCCTCGTTCGAGGAGGTCCGGCAGCGGCGGCTCACGTCCGATCCATTCGCGGAGTCGCCGACGTCTCGCCCGATCATACGGTGGATATCGGACCGCCCGGCGCGCCGGTGTCGTAGGGCTCGAGCAGTTCAAGGGAGGACGATGCGTTCCGAAGCACGGCTTCCGAGCGCGGAATCAAACGTGACGAGAGTGAGTTGGCGAAGGCCAACATTTTGCGTCAAGGGAACTTGACGTAGTCATAGATCTGCTCGTTCGAGAGCTGCACTTTGGGCCCTTCGGATCGGATGAGAGGGAATCGAACAGGCCGGCGTGCTGGTTGGCGCGGACTCACCAAGACCATCGCCACACCTTTAACGATCAGTTCGCGGGCCGAGCAGCCTTCGGCGGCCGCTTGTTTCTTAAGCCTCCGATGGAGCGGCGCCGGGATATCAACCGTGGTACGGACCTTATCCGGTTTCATTTGCGTGCCTCTTCCCACACGCCTAGTGTTGCACGGCCTCCCACAGCGACGTCCATGATTCGTCCAGAAGCGAGCGAATTCGGGCCCAGTCGCTGTCGGACACTCCGCCCGAGACCGCACGGTCGTCCCGGATCAACATGGCATCGGCCCGTGCTTCCGCGTGCTTCTGAAACCGATCCGCCGGCATTCCGTACACCGTCGCCTGTAGGTCCGCCAGCGTCTGCACCAGCCGTTCCTTCCCATGTCGCGGGCGTTCCCGGTGGACGATCCACCATTCGAGTTCGCGCCGCGCCGCTTCCTTCACGTCGAAAGGGACACTGCTGCGAGTCCGAATGGAGCCGTAGTAGGCCTCCAGATCGGGAAGAGCGCGTTCGTAGTCGGGACGGCCCCGCCCATTCTGGAACACAACCGCAGCTTTCGCGGCATGATACGCGGCCATCTGGGACCGAACCCACGACATTTTGTACTGCTCCCGCAACAGGTCGCTCAACTGCAGAAACAGCGCGATCCGGCGGTGGTCATAGTACGACCGCCACATCGCCGTCTCGTCTCGGGCCACGGCCTTCGGATCGAACTGCCGCAAGTCCATGCGCGACGGTTCCACCACGCCCACGACGGCGAGGGCCGCGACAGGTACGGCCAGTGCTCCAGGAATCCAGTGCATCTTCACAACCGGTAATACGCGAAGCCCGGCAGTACCGGATTGGCTGGGCCAAATTGGCCGGATCCATTGGCCGGAGGGTCTGTTATGATACTCGCAAGTGATACGCATATGCCTGCTCGGCTCCACGGGCTCGATCGGGACAAGTACGTTGGATGTTGTCCGGCGAAGGCCGGAGGAATTCGGAATTGACGCCCTGGTGGCGGGACGGAATGTCTCGCTACTGTGTGAACAGATTCTGGAGTTCCGGCCCAGGACCGCGGTGGTGGCCAACTCCGAGGTCCTCGCGAACCTGATCGAACGCCTGGAGCATTCCGGGCTGCCGCGCAAGCAGTGGCCGGAACTGGGCGCGGGCCCCGAGGCGCGGATTCAGGCGGCAACCGCGGCGGAAGTGGACTTCGTCATGTCGGCCATTGTGGGCGTTGAAGGGCTGGCCGCTACCTACGAGGCCGTCCGGCTCCGAAAGCGGATCGGCCTTGCAAACAAAGAGGTTCTGGTGGCCAGCGGACGGCTCGTGATGGAGGCCGCCCGCCACGCCGGCACTGAGCTGATTCCGGTGGACAGTGAGCACAATGGCGCTCACCAGTGCTTCCGCGCAGGCCGAAAAAGCGAGGTCACCCGGCTCATCCTCACGGCCTCGGGTGGGCCTTTCCGGAACACTCCGGCAGAAAAATTGCAAGAAGTGACACCGGCGCAGGCTTTGAAACATCCAACATGGAAGATGGGACCGCGCATCACCATCGATTCCGCCACCATGATGAACAAAGGGTTCGAGGTGATCGAGGCCTGCTGGCTGTTTGACCTTCAACCTTCTGAAGTGGATGTCGTCATCCATCCGCAATCTACCGTACACGCCATGGTGGAATACAATGATGGTAGTGTAATCGCGCAGGTTTCGGCTACCGACATGCGAATGCCGATCCAGTACGCGCTGACCTACCCGGAACGGGCTGCGGCGCCGGTTCCCCGGCTGGACTGGACCCAAGGTCGGCAGTGGGATTTCTTCCCGCCCGATCTCCAGAAGTTTCCGCTGCTCCGGCTTGCATATGAAGCCCAAAAAGCGGGTGGATCCGCCACCTGTACATTGAACGCCGCCGATGAGATTGCAGTGGAAGCATTTCTTGAATCGAAGATCCCCTTCACAGGCATCGGAGAGGTGGTATCCGAAACCCTGAACGCGGTGAATAGCCGTCGGACGGAATCGGTCGAAGACGTGCTGGAAATGGATCGGGAATCGCGCCGTGTGGCCCGCCGTGAGGTGGACCGGCGCGCGGGCCAGCGAACTGAAGTCTCGGTGAAAGCGTAACTCAACTATGGTTTTTCTACAGAACGTGTGGTGGCTGCTTGTCCTGATCGGGGTCATGATCCTGATCCATGAGTTAGGCCACTACTGGGCTGCCCGCTTCTTCGATGTCCGGGTGGATACCTTCAGTTTCGGCTTCGGTCCTCGCTTGTTCGGGTTCCGGAAAGGCGAAACGGACTTCCGCTTTTCGGCCATCCTGTTCGGCGGGTATGTGAAGATGGCCGGCGAGCAGCCCGGTGATGAATCCGCATCCGATCCCCGCGGGTTCCTCGCCAAGCCACGCTGGCAGCGCCTCATTATCGCTTTCGCTGGACCGTTCATGAACATCATCCTGGCCATCGGATTGGTTACGGGCCTGTTCATGTACCAGTTCCCCAAGGCGCCCATGACGCATTCGCCGGTGGTCGGCTACGTGTCGCCCAACTCCGCCGCTGCCAAAGCCGGGGTGCAGGAAGGCGATCGCATCGTGCAGATCGAGGACAAGGTCAACCCGACGTGGGAAGACGTTCTGGTCAAAGAGGTCGGAAACGCCAACCGGCCGATGCACGTAGCCTTGGACCGCGACGGCAAACGCATCCTCGTGACCGTCACCCCGGTGCTGGACGACCGTCTGGGGGTGGGAGTGGCCGGATGGGCTGAGGAATCCGAGATCGAGATTGCGCGGGTGTTTCCCGAGATGGAAGCGGCCAAAGCCGGTTTGCGGCACGGCGATATTCTGGTTTCCGTAAACGGCCACCGCATTCTCAGCACACCCAAGCTGCACGACATCATCCACGACGCGAATGGTGCTCCGGTTGATCTTGTTTATAAACGCGACGGTCGTGAACACTCGATCCACATCACCCCCGTCAAGACCAACATGGACGGACAGGAACGCTGGATGATCGGAGTTCAGCTCGAGCCCCGCCTGGAGATGACCAGCCTCAGCTTCCCCGATGCGGTGCGCGAGTCCGTGCGGCAGAACTACAAGAGCGCCGGCCTGATCTACAAGATGCTGCAAGGCATCGTCGAGCGCCGGATCTCGTCGAAATCGCTGGAAGGACCTATCCGGATCGCCCAATTGTCCGGCGACGCCGCCCGCGAGGGCCCGGCCCAGTTCATCGGACTGATGGCCATGGTGAGCCTGAACCTGGCGATCTTCAACCTGCTGCCGGTTCCGATTCTGGATGGCGGCGTGATCCTGCTGCTGCTGATCGAGATGATCATGCGCCGCGACCTCAGCCTGAGCGTGAAAGAGGCCGTGGTGAAAGTGGGGTTCGTGTTCCTGATGGGTCTGGTGATGTTCGTTTTATATAACGACATCTCTAAGATCCTGACTTCGGGTTGATCCGGCGCCCTGTACACCGTAGTCCCTGGACGGGCGTCCAAGACGGCGAGGGAGAGCCATGGACACGCTCCAGCTGCTGGGTTCCACTCTAGGCCTCAGCTTTCTTGCGGGCATGCGCCTGTACGCCACCGTACTCGCGCTCGGGCTTGGAATCCGCTATCACCTTTTCCATCTACCACAGGCCCTCGGCGGTCTCGAAGTGCTGGCCCACCCGACCGTCCTGGTGGTGGCCGGTGTGGCCTTTGTGGCCGAGTTCGTCGCCGACAAGATCCCCTGGTTCGATTCGCTGTGGGATTCCATCCACACGTTCATCCGCCCAATCGGCGCGGCCCTGCTGGGAGCAGCCGCCCTCGGCCAGATGGATCCCCCAATCCGCGTGGCGCTTGCGCTACTGTGCGGCGGGGTCGCGCTCACCAGCCACTCCTCAAAAGCGGCGACACGGGTGGTAGTGAATCACAGCCCGGAGCCCTTTTCGAACATCGCCCTGAGCCTGGCGGGCGACGTCGCTGCGCCGGCGGGAGTGTGGGTGGCGATGAACCATCCGCTGATCGCGCTGGCCGTGGTCATCGTGGGCGTCGTGATCGCGCTGCTCCTGGTGCGCGTGATTGTCCGGAAGCTGCGGTCGGTGCTGGTCCGGCTCGGGTTTTTTGGTGGACCGGAGGAGACGGCAACGGCCTACACGGTGAAGTCGGCGTAGAACCCGAACCCTCTGGCATCACTTTTGTTTCGTGCGGTGAAGTGGAGCCGATGCGATTGCACCGCAGGCCCAGCACCCTGCGCCGCAGGCTTCCCGGATCTTCGCGAAGGTGTTTGCGGCCCTGATGCGAGCAAGTAATCGGAATTTGGCACACTCGGCACAGGCATAACAAGCGCGCGAGCGACGGTAAACGGGATCCGGAGACCCGGCATGCGTCGCGGAAGGAGCATCCCGAGTGCGGCAGCCATCTCCTCGCGGCGTGGCGCCTGAATCGGGCGCGGCAAACCGCTAGAACAGAAACCCAGGGCAGCGCCTGAAAATCGCTTCCTGGTCCACTCCCTGGTCCTGCTCAGGCCAGTCAGCCCCCCCGTGGTGCAGAAAAGTCGTGCCCCTGTGAAAGGTTGAAGGTGCGTCTTTTCCCGCGACCCCCACTCGAAGGTAATCCAGCACCGCGCCGTCATTCCAGAGAATGCTCACGGCGTTGAAAAGCGCCTGGCGATTGGGCGCATAGTGGCCGCTGTTGTTATCGATATGGATCAGTTGCCCTTTCCAGAAATAGATGGTACCCGCGCAGATCACTTCCCGCCCAGCGCAGAACGACGAGTGATTCGTCTGGCCTCGAGCCCTGATGGCTCCTTTTTGTTGGTCTCTATTCAAATTCAAGACATGAGTTCCGTACCCAGAGTTGTCGTAGTCGACAAACAGGTTGCCATAGCGGTCCATGGCCCACATCTGGGTCACAACGTCCTCGGCCATGCTCCGATTGGCCTCCGTCTTTGAATGCATCAGTTGCCCACTGATATCCAGCCACCGGGGGCCAAGCGGATTAGTCCGGTCGCAAGATGCAAGAAGTTTCAGCCGCTGAATCTTGTTCAGGAAGTACATTCGCACAACTGTGCTGTCGGCTAGATGTTTCTTCAGCAGGGCCGGGTCGGTGCCCAGTCTCTCAAATTCTTTCGAACTTAGACCGGCAAAATCCTGCTTTATTCCCGTCGCCACAGAATGAACGCGTGATCCCGAAAGAGGCGCCTGCTTCTTACCTCCCGCCAGATAACTCGTTCTCTCATGGGAGTATCCGGCCCCGAGTTTTGCGAATGCTCCTCCTTGGATTCCCGATGAGGACTTCTTGAACTGATAGCCGGCCAACGCGTCGCCGAGACCCGGCTTCAGTGCATTCAGGTCGTCGATAACCTCGCCCTGCACCCGGTTTACCGCAGTCTCCTTCCGGCGTTCGCTCGCACTTGAAAACAAGGCGCTGACATGCTTCTTTTTCCAGTCGTCACATTCCTTGTAAACGATGTACAAGGTGTCGATTGAGGGGTTGTCAGAGTGGGCTCCAAGCGCGTCGCAGATGCCAGACACACTGCCTGCCACAGATTTTCCACACCACACCAGGAAAGTCGCTCCGCCAGGAACGGCCATGTTGAATCTCCTTACTCGAATTGAGCTCGCTTTGAATCCCCAACCGGAATTTCCGTATTGGCTGACGGGTTCAGCACGCTCTGCCCCTACAAATCGGGATCGGCGCGGGCCGACTTCGAACACGCTATGGGTTACGTCTAGCCAAGTACGGATTTCGATTCAGGTTTCCCAGTACGGTAAGTATACACGAGCTACCATCCCTTTTGCCTCCGCGATCTGCATTCTCTCGCGGGGGCACCCCTGCGCCACTCTCGCCTGCCGCACGACATCAAGACCGGCAAACCCCCATATTTTCAGGCAGTTCTATGCAAATCCTCCACCCCTCAGCTCTGCTTCCTTTGATTTCGATTACAGGCAGCCTCCATCTGCCCTTCGCCCCATCGCCCCGAACAGCCCCGCGCCAAGCGGCTTTCCGCCAGCAGGAGCCAATAATATCGCTGCGTGCGTGATCAAGGCCCCACTGCGGACGCGGCCATTCACCCCACCGGAGAATACGCCGTGGCCTTCCACAACGAAATCTGGATCACGCTCGAAATCTGCCCGTGCTTGTCAACCGATTCCTTCCGGACCTTGACCCACTCCGGATCCGCCCCGAACTTCGCCCAGGCCTTCTCCCGCGCATCCAGGTTGTCGAACGGAATGATGTACGTCAGATTCGGCATGTTGGGGCCGATCACCGTGCTGCTGTACAGAACCGGGTGAACGCCCGACCGGTGAAAGATCCCGATCTCCGCTCCGGCAAAACGTTCGTGCAGAGCCTGCAACTGCCGGGCGGTCGGCGAGTGATACACGCGCAACTCGAAAATCCTGGGCGCCTTCCGGGGCTCCCGGTCGGCCACCAGTTCGGGCGAGTACTTCGCCGCTTCGAGCAACGCCACTGACATGCTCTCCACCGCCGGCTCATCGCCCGCTTCCCACGCTCCAAACTGTTTCAACCACTCCGGATCCGATGTGGCGCGGGTATGCACCTTCCACAGGTCCTCGATCGAAGTGAACCCCGCCACCAGCGCGACCTGCGGCATATGGGGCGCAACCAGCGCTTCCAGCACCAATGCCGGTCCAGCCCCCGCTTTCTTCAGCGCGGGAATCGCTCCATTCTTCAGGTAGTCGTGGATTCGGGCTGGTTGGCTCCCGTTCTTGAGATAAAAGTACTCCGCTGCGTAAAACCGGGCGGACTTCTCTTCGGCGGCACTGGCCGCGCCGGCCACGGCCAGTGATGAAATAAACGATCGGCGCTCCATGGCACCGATTGTACTACCGTGCCGCCGACACCCCCTGCATTGCATCGAACTCCAAAACGAAGCTCTTCGGGAAAGGCCCGGCGTATTGAAGCCGCCCACCGTCTCCCGGCGCGCGCCGGAGATTCGTGAGACTCAGCAGACCCTTGACGATCTCCGTCACCTGCACCTCGGAAATATGTTTCCCCAGGCACTGGTGAATGCCCCACCCGAAATGCAGATAATGATGCGGCGGACGGTCGAGGCGGAACTCGCCAGGGTTGTCCAATTCGGTCTCGTCCATCATCGCCGATCCGTTGGCGGCGAATACCACTGTGTGCGGCGGAATCGTGGTCGCGCGATCCGTGCCCTTGGCCAGAATGTGCTCGCGCACCGAGAGCCGGACCATGAGTGGAGCCGGTGTATGGAAACGCAGCGTCTCCAGTACGTATTTACGGAGCAGCACGCTATCGTTGTTCCGGGCCGCTTCCACGGCGCCCTTCATGATGTCGGGATGGTCCAGCAGCCAGTCCAGAATATTGACAATGGCCGTGTTCGTATTCTCCAGGATGCCCGACACGCAGCCCACCAGGTTGTCGCGAACGCGGCTGTCGGTAAGGGCGGCCTGGGGCGCTTTCTGCATCGTGATCAACCGACCGATCACGTCGTCCTTCTCGGGAGCGCCGGCGGCGCGATCCCGCTTGATCTGCGCGATCAGGGCATCCAGGTAGGCGCGGAACTGAACGCCGGCCGCCATGCCGCGCTCGGAAACGGCCGGATCCTGGGCGAAGTTCAGGAAGATGTCGGTGAACATCAAGCGGACCCAGGTCATCAGCGTCACGGGATCCGGTCCGGGCACGCCGAAGTAGTCTCCCGCGAACAGCGTGGGAACCATGCGCGCGAACCCGTCCGTGATGTCGATCCGCCCCGCTGACCGAGCCTGGTCCACCAACTCCCGCGTGCGCGTCGCGACAATGGTCCGGATTCGTTCCATATCATCGCGCCGGACGGCCAGGTGCAGGATCGACAGGTCCTGCTCGAACTGCGGTCCATCGTCCATCCCCAGGATGAAATTCGGGCCGCCGTTATTGCGCATCATGGCCACGCCGTACGGCGCGACACTGAAAATCTCTTCCAGGTCCGCCACCTCGATCACGTCCCGGTAGCGCGTCACCACAACGGGACCCGGAGTCTTGAAGATGGGTTGGTTGGCCCGCAGATCGCGGAACATCCCCTCGGGGTCCTCCACTACCCATTTCTGGAGCAGCCCCAGTTGTCGCCGCGCCACATCCTGCGGCGCTGTTCCCGGAGCCGCCAGGCCCCGGTATTCATCGAGAAAGCTCATGATTCCCCTCCTGTCGGCTTACTGGCCGGTTGCAACCTGCGACTCGCTCAATGGCACGGGCAGGCTGGATATATATCGAAGCGCGGTGGCGCTCGGCAGGAAGCAGTAGGCTCCGCCGCGAGTGGTCACGAACCGCGAAAGGGTCAACTGCACGGACTTCTGCCCCTGCCGCGGGATGGCGAACTTCGCCCCCTCGCCGGAGTTGTCCCCGATGATCGGATCGCGTGCATCTCCCAGTCCGGGAGCGAAAGTTCCCTTATTCGCCCAGTCCGACATCAGGAACTCAAACTGATCCTTCAGGCTTGCGCCGATGAAGATCCCCAGCAATCCCCGGTCGATCCCGTCGTTCGGATTCGACGGATCATACGGGGGCCCGTACGGCAACCCCCGCCGGATGATGCGGCGCTTCAGCCCGCCCCCGCCGGCCACCACTGAGTTGCGAGGGTTCATGCGCCGCAGGTGGGAACCGATCGGGCAGCGGTATCCGTGCCGGTCGTCCACCGCGTCCGGAACGGTGTCCGTGGGAACGTAGTCGAAACTGTTGTACTTCTCCAGCGGAACCGGCGTGTTCGGGTCGTCGGGCGCCAGCGCCAGCGGTACCCCGTTTCGCCAACGGCCGCATAGCTTGGCGGCGATCAGTTCGCCATCCATTCCGGTCTCCGCAGCTGAACGCTTCAGGAATTCCTCGAAGGCGTGGCAGTCCTGCGAGAGAATCCGGAACGCCACGAAACTGCCGTTCACGCCCAGCGCATCGGGCGCCGGCTTGGGATAGCTGAAATCGGTGAACTGGCTGGGATATCCCAGCAGGAACTCCCCGGTAGGGGCCTTCGGTAGCACGTCAGGCAGCAGTGGCGGCAATCCGTTCTCGATTGCCGGCTGTGCGAATCCGTCACGATAGCCGAAGTGCGCGACATCGCCCGGAAGGCTCCGTGCGTTGTGAACCGAAACCTCTCTGAGCCCCCCGGAGTAGCTCGTCTGAAGCTGGCCTGTCACCCGCTCCAGGGTGGTTTCATCCTGCGCGAACAGGAACAGGATGACGTGCACATCCGGTCCGGCCAAGCCTCCGATCCAGTGATCGGGAGCGCTGTCGCCGGTGTCGCCGATCCTGGACGCCCGGGCCACGACGCCTTCTGTAAATTCTTGTGGAAAGCTCGAGAGGCTGTCCTGGGGCAGCCCGAGCGCGGCCAGGCCGGGCCAAGTGATGCCGATGTTCACGCAGTAGGCGGGCTTGGTGGTCCAGGGCGTCGCCGTCGCGAGTTGCGGAGTCGCCGGATCGCCGGTCACCAGCGAACCCAGAAAACGCCGGGCGGCCTCGGGATGGCTTACCGCCAGGACGAACACTCGCAGCGCTGCCATGCGGTAGGTCCGCAGAACAAACCCCTGGATGTCTTCCAGTTGGGGAACGGGCATCGGATTCTCGCTCCTCAGGCGACCGGCTACTGGGTGTCGAGCGCGTTCTGAATGTCCAGCACGGTAGCCTTCGGATAGGCGCTGTAGAAGGGCTCGATCCCGCGCAGGTCATTGGCCTGGACGTAGGTCAGGAACTCCTTGCGGTGCTGCTGCACGGGAAGCGGCGGCGCGCCATCCATGTGGGCCAGCAGGGCGTTGAACACGTCTCCGATGTTGTCCACGAAGTCGTCGATGTAATCCTCGAAACTGCCGTCGTATGTTGTGATTACGGCGAGCTTCGTATTGTTTTCGAGGAACACGAAGCGGGCGAAATGCACGATCTTGAGCCTGTTTAGGGCCACCCAGATCGGGTTCTTGTCGGGCGGCGCCGACTGAATCTTCTGCAACAATCCGTTGAGTTGTTGATAGTCCGCGTCCGACTTGATCGTCATGATCAGCGTAAGCGGGTTCTGGACGGCTTTCGGCGTCGGGGTGGTCTGGCTAGTTGCCATGACAGTACTCTCCTCTTGGGATTCCCAGTGCTCTCGTGTGGAGACACGAGTGTGGCCAGTATACACCGATCCGCTGCCTAAAACGCAAACGGTCGTGAGATGCCGTGAGATGCCGTGACTGAGGTAAATACCCTACTCCACGCGTTCCGCCCAGGAGGTATCGGCCAGTGAATTGCACTATTTGCATTCCCGAGAATCATGGGACACTGAGAACAGGAGTTTTTCATCTTTATATGGCGTTCGCAACTGCCAATCCTTCCAGCGCGATGGGAACCACTAACCCGCTGGATGCCTTCTTCACGCCGAATAATATAGCGGTAATTGGCGCAACCGAGACCCCGGGCAGTGTGGGCCGTACCACGCTGTGGAACCTGATGAGCACGCCGTTTGGCGGCGCTGTCTTTCCGGTGAATCCGAAGCGTTCAAACGTGCTCGGCATCAAGGCTTACTCGGGCATTCTGCAGGTCCCCGAACCAGTCGACCTCGCAGTAGTCGTTACGCCCGCTCCCTCTATTCCGCAAATCATTCATGAATGCGGCCAGGCCGGTGTCAAGGCTGCCGTCGTCATTTCAGCCGGCTTCAAGGAACTCGGCCCGTCCGGCCTCGAACTCGAACAACAGTTACTGAAGGAAGCCAAGCAGGCCAACATGCGTATCGTTGGCCCGAACTGTCTTGGCATGATGAGCCCCCTGACCGGGGTCAACGCAACGTTTGCGCGCGGCATGGCCGCTCCCGGCAACATCGGATTCATCAGCCAGAGTGGAGCCCTGTGCACTGCCGTTCTGGATTGGAGTTTTCAGAACCGGGTGGGCTTCAGCGCGTTCGTGTCGCTTGGTTCCATGGTGGACGTGGACTGGGGCGACCTCATCCAGTACCTGGGCCGCGATACGCGCACCCGCGCGATTCTCATCTACATGGAGTCGATCGGCGACGCCCGCTCGTTCCTTTCGGCGGCGCGCGAAGTCGCACTCTCGAAACCGATCATCGTCATCAAGGCCGGACGTACCGCGCAGGGCGGAAAGGCCGCAGCCTCCCATACCGGGGCGCTGACGGGTTCCGACGACGTCCTGGATGCGGCCTTCCGCCGTGTGGGCGTGCTGCGAGTGGAACGGATTTCGGACCTGTTCTACATGGCCGACGTTCTGGGCAAACAGCCGCGCCCCAAAGGCAACCGCCTCACCATCCTGACCAACGCAGGAGGTCCGGCCGTGCTCGCCACCGATTCGTTGATCGGCGCGGGCGGGGAATTGGGCGAACTGGCTCCGGAGACCGTAGAGAAGCTGAGCGCGTTTCTACCGCTGCACTGGAGCCACGGCAATCCCATTGACATTCTCGGCGACGCGGGCGCAGAGCGTTACGCCAAATCGCTCGAGATCGCCGCGAAAGATCCCAACAGCGACGGACTGCTGGTCGTGTTGACGCCGCAGGCCATGACGGATGCCACCAAGACCGCCGAAGCCTTGAAGCCGTACGCGAAACTGGGCGACAAACCGGTGCTCGCCAGTTGGATGGGCGGTCCCGAGGTGCAGGCCGGCGTTGACATCCTCAACCGGGCCGACATTCCGGTGTTCCCCTATCCGGACACAGCTGCCCGCGCTTTCGAGTACATGTGGAGCTACACGTACAACCTGCGCGGGTTGTACGAAACGCCCACGGCGACCGAGTCCGGCAACATCCACGGCGCCAAAATGGCGGATGACATCATCCGCAATGTGCAGGCGAGCGGCCGGAGCCTGTTGACCGAGTTCGAATCAAAGAACCTGCTGGCCACCTATGGCATTCCGACTGTCGAAACCTGCGTGGCTGAAACAGATGAAGAGGCCGTCGAAAAAGCCCAGGAGATGGGTTTCCCGGTGGTGCTCAAGCTGTTCTCGGAAACCATCACTCACAAGACCGACGTCGGCGGCGTCAAGCTGAATCTGAGCTCCCCCGAAGCGGTTCGGCTCGCTTTCCGGGACATCCGCGAATCCGTCTGCGCCAAGGCCGGAGCCGAGCACTTCCAGGGCGTCACCGTCCAGAAGATGATTCGGATGAGCGGTGGCTACGAGATCATCATCGGATCTTCGGTGGATCCGCAGTTCGGTCCCGTGCTGCTGTTCGGCCTGGGCGGGCAGTTAGTGGAGGTGTTCAAGGACCGCGCCCTGGCGCTGCCCCCACTGAACTCCACGCTGGCCCGCCGCATGATGGAGCAGACCCGCATCTATAAGGCGCTAAAAGGTGTGCGCGGGCGCAAGCCGGTGGACATCGCCGCGCTCGAGCAATTGATGGTCCGGTTCAGCCAGTTAGTGGTGGAGCAGCCCTGGATCAAGGAAATCGACATCAATCCCCTGCTTGCCTCGTCGGACGGCATCGTGGCGCTCGACGCCCGCGTGCTGCTACACGACCCGGAAACGCTGGTCGAGGAACTTCCGAAGCCCGCCATCCGGCCCTATCCGACACAGTATTACGGCGAATGGCAGTTGAAGGACGGTACCCCGCTGGTCATCCGGCCCATCCGTCCCGAAGACGAGCCTATGATGGTGAAGTTCCACGAGACGCTCTCTGACCGCAGCGTCTATCTCCGCTACCTGCACACGATGAAGCTGAGCCAGCGCGTCGCGCACGACCGGCTGACCCGCATCTGCTTTATCGACTACGACCGCGAGATCGCCCTGGTGGTGGAGCACCACAACCGGGAGACCGGCGAGAAGGAGATCCTGGGTGTCGGCCGCCTGCAAAAGCTGCCCGGGACCAACCAGGCCGAGTTCGCGGCCATCGTCAGCGACGCATGGCAGGGACACGGTATCGGTCCCGAACTGGTGAACCGGCTGATCAAGATCGCCCGCGAGGAAAAGCTGGATAAGATCCGTGCGGACGTCTTAGCCGATAACTCCGTGATGCAGCGGATCCTCTCGAAGAGCGGATTCAAGATGCATCGGGAAATCGGCGATCCAACAATCGAAGCCGAATTCCAGTTATAACTTCGGCCGTGGCGCACGCACTCTTGCGTGCAGCGTCGCCACGCATGGCGACGCACGGTGGCACGCGTAGGCGCGTGCGCCACGAGTCCCTACTTCCCTAACTTCTGCTTCAAATACTCGTCGTATTCCTTCTTCAACTCCGGAATCCGCGGCGACGAATACAAGTCACTCGACTTATACTTCCCGGTCATGAACTTGTTCTTGGTCCACTCATCGTGGATGTGAGTTTCATCGGCCTTGTCAAGAATCTGTTTCAGGTGCTGCGGCGGGATGAAGTACAGCCCCCCGCGATCGCCGAACACGACATCGCCCGGCATCACAATGGCCCCGCCGATCTTGACCGGGACGTTAATGCCCGTCAGCATCACCTTCGAATAGTCAATGGCCGACGGATGCGCGCCGCGCGAGTAAATCGGCATCCCCATAGGATAGATACCCTCGGCGTCGCGAATGCCGCCATCCACCACCAGCCCGGTCCCGGTCGCCACCCAGATGGCCGTGGCCAGGTTATCACCCACAATCGTGCCGCCTTCCAGCATTCCCATCAGGTCCACCACCAGCACGTCGCCGGGCTTCAGGATGTCGATCACTCTCTGGTGCGGCGGAATCCCATCCACGCCTTTTTTCTTCGCCGCCGCCGTCATGGGATCCGAGACGTCCGGCCGCATCGGCAGGAACTGCACCGTTACGGCGCGGCCCACCAGCTTCTTCTCCGGATGCATGATCTGCCAAGTGGTGCCGCCGCCGGCGAACTGCTGTCGGAAGGGCGTCTCCCGCAGAACGGACCAAACCTCCTCGATCGACAGTCCCTTGGCCTTTTCCAGCAGCGCATCCGGAACCTTGGGTCTCCCGTCCGGGAAACGCTCGTACGGATTCGTGGCCGTAAACTCGAGCATCTGGTCTTTGGAAAGCGTAAATACCTGGGCCGGCGCCACCGCGGCGGCAAGCAGAAACAGCGCGCACAGGCCGCGCAGGGCAGCCAGTGAACGAAAACCCTGACTCGGCGGACTTGGCCGCCCGGAGCGTGTCCGTTGTGCGCGCGAGTTAGTGAAGAGCGCAGTAAGTCTCATTGGGTGGAGACTATCACATTTGCCGGCTCAACAGCCGCGCCGTCATTCCTCCGTCCGCGATCATATTAGTCCCGGTGATGCACGAACTCCGGTCGCTGAGCAGAAAGGCCGTCAATTCCGCAATCTCGCACGGCTCGATCACACGCTCGATGGGAATGTTGGACCGCCAGTAGCCGAGGCAGGCCTCCAGATCCGGCGCCGCCGCCTGCAGGTCCTGCCAGATCTGCGTATTAATCAATCCCGGCGACAGGCAGTTCACCCGGATGCCCCGCGCCGCAAACTCCACGGCCAGCGCCCGCGTCAACCCCGCCATTCCCGCCTTCGACACATCGTAGGGAGCCGCGCCCGGCACGCCCGCCACGCTGTGGACGCTGGAGATGTTCACCACGCTGCCGCCTCTCGGCTCCTGCGCCAACATCTGTCGCATCACCAACTGGCTCAGAAAGAAGCACGACCGCAGGTTGGTGCCGATCACACGGTCCCAATCGTCCGCGGTGGTCTCGAGAAAGGGCTTCGAGAAGTCGATGCCGGCGTTGTTCACTAATCCGTCAATCCGGCCGAAGCTCCTGAGTGTCGCGGCCACCAGTTGCTCCAGGTCCTCATCGCTGCTCACGTCGGCACGCACGGCGCAGGCGCGGCCGCCAAGACTCGATGCGACGCTCTCTGCCTGCTGCCCACGAATATCAGCCACCACCACGCTGGCGCCTTCGCGATGGCACACCCGCGCGATCGCTTCGCCGATTCCGCCGCCCGCACCCGTGACGATGACCACTTTCGATTCAAGTAGCATACCTTTACCAGACCTGACTGACCACCGTTACGGGCGCTGTGGGAGCGCCTCCCACCAGTTGAGTCCGCAACACCAGTTCCACGTTCCGGGACGCCCAGTCGGGCGGAAGTTGCCGCAGCAGCGGAGCCAGCACATCGGCATCGGTCAGGATCCGGCCCGCTTCCTCCGTGCCGTACTGCGTCAGGCCGGCCGCCACCACCACGAACCCGCCGGTCTCGGCGCGGGGGATGCGGCAGATGAGAATGAAATCCTCCGACGGGTTCTCGGGGGACCAGTGCCGTGTGCTTTCCTGAGAATCCACGATGGACGCTTTGCCTCCATCCTGCAGCTCGAACCGGTAGCGGAACTTCCGCGTGATTTCCTGGGTCCAGCGATTCGTGAAGGCGCCAGTCAGCACGGCTGCCGAGTCGCGCAGTTCGCCGATATCCACCTGGCTCGCCAGTTGCACTCGCGCCGGATGCGAGTGCGCCGCCAAAAGTCCGCCCAAACGGAAGGCCGCCGACGCGTCGCCGAAGCCGACATCGGTCGCCATCACCACCAGCACCGGTCCTCGCCGAACTAGGGCGGGCTCCCAGAAACTCTGGAATTCGCGCGGAGGCCGGTGAGTCCACTGCCACACCAGAATCGACATGCAGGCCAGCAGGATAATGCTGGCCACCGGCACCCACAGCGGAACCTTGACCGGCGGCGGGGGCGCCACATCCGGGATGTCAGGAGGCTGTATCACCTCCGCCGCGTCCGGGATGTTGGCCGGCTCCTGCGGCGGTTCCTGGTGTTGATACTGGAAGGCCGGAGCATAAGATCCCGCGGGTAACTCGATCCGCACGGGATCGTTTGCGCCGTCCTTGAGATAGTATTGAGCCAGCCGCTTCCGGACTTCTCGCGCGCCGACACGCACGATGCTGTCCTCGGCCAGGTTTGCGTCCGCGCTACGTCCGAAAACCTGAACTGCGATCGGCCGCTCTTTCAAATTGTCCGGGTCGCCATCCAACGCCTTCGCCACGACGAAGGTTAAGAAGTCCTGGCACCGCTTACTGCCGCGAAATACCGAACTGCTGAAAATCCGCTCTAGCTCGAGACGGACCTCCGCCTCCATCGGCGATGCCGGAGGGAAGGAGGATTTCCCGTTGCCTGGGCCCATGTTGAAGCTTCATGCCGAGTATAACGCCGTGCCCGGCGGCCCCGCCGCTGGTAACCTAATAGCATTGGTGGTTTCAGATCCCCTCATGCGAAGTCCAGTCATCTGCCTAGTTGCACTCTTTTTGATTGCGGTCGCGATCGCCCTTCTTCCTACTCCCGTCGCCGGGCTCGGAAACGAGCCGGAACTCTGGCGTCACCGCAACTTGGGCAAGGCGTTCTATGAAATGCCGACCACCCAGGCCCAGGCTCCGCCGGAACTGAAGAAGGCGCTCGACCTCGCCCCCGATTCCTACCGCGACCGCCTGAATTACGGGCTGGCCCTGCTGCGTGCGGGCGATGTCGCCACGGGGATCGCGGAGCTCGAGAAGGCGCAGAAGCAGGATCCGTCGCTGCCCTACACGTGGTTCAACCTGGGCATCGCCTACAAGCGTCTCGGGCGTTTTGAGGACGCAACCAAACAGTTTGAGCGCATGGTGCAACTGGTGCCCGACGAGCCCGTCTCCCACTACAATCTCGGGCTGCTGTACGAACTGGGCAATCGTCCGGAGGACGGCTTCAAACAGTTCCAGATCGCACTGAAACTGGACCCGAACTTCGTCGCGCCGCATTTCAAAATTTACAACTACTACCGGTTGCACGAAAATGAAGCGGCCGCGCGCAAAGCGCTGGCGGATTTCCAGAACGTGAAGAAGGCCCAGCAGGCGGCCGGCGATTCAGAAGATGTCGAGTGGTGCTTCTACGCGGAGTTGTACGATCCGTTGCAGGCCCATCCACCTGCGCGCGACACCTCCGCGCCCGCCGAAGTGAAGTTCGAGGATCGGAAACTGGCCGGCACCGTGGATGCGAAAACCGCCGGCACCCTGACCCTCGATGCCGATGGCGACGGCAAGCCGGACCTGCTGGTCTGGTCGCGTGCGGGTATCCGGTTGTACCGTTCGGGAACCGACGCTGTGGCGGACGCAGGTCTGAGCGCTTATAAAGACGTAGTATCGGTGGCGGCCGGCGACTACGACGACGATGGGCTCCCCGACCTCTGTGTGATCACCGAATCCGCGCCGCACCTGCTGCACAACGCCAAAGGCCGTTTCGAGGAAAAGGACGCGGGTCTTCCGAAGCAGCGCTTTGACACGGCGCTGTGGCTCGACTTCGACCATGACTATGACGTTGACCTCCTGCTATTGGGTGCAAAATCGGCTCTGATCCGCAACACCGGGAAAGGCGTGTTTGAAGACTATACAGCGCACTTCCCGTTTGCGCCGGGGCGCGCCATCGACGCATTGGCCTTTCGCGTCGTCCCCGATTCGAAAAGCATGGACCTCGCCGTCTCCTACGCCGACCATCCCGCGATCCTGTATCGCGATGATATGCGCGGTGTGTTTCGAGCGACGGCGCTCGATGCCATCCCGGCGAAGGCGGTCCAACTGAGGGCCGTCGATCTGGATAACGACAGTTGGATGGACATCGCCTATAGCGGCGGTCTGGCGTTGAATCGCGCCGGAAAGTTCGAAGCGAAGCCGCTCGAAACGGCGGGAGCGATCGCGTTCGCCGATCTCGAGAACCGGAGCTTGGCAGACCTGATCGCCGGCAAAACCGTGCGGCGCAATCAGGGGTTGGCCGAACTAGGCCCGGCAAAGTCGCCGGCGGGATTGCCGGATGCCGTGTCGCTGGCCACGGCCGACTTCGACGCCGACGGGCGTACGGACCTCGCCGCGGTGGCCCAGGACGGAACGGTTCACATTCTGCTCAACCGCACCATCACCCGCAATCACTTTCTTCGGGTCAGTCTGGCGGGCGTGAAGAACATGAAGCTGGCGCCCGGAACCGAGGTGGAGGTGAAAGCCGGCGAGCTGTATCAGAAGAAGATGTACGACGGCGTTCCACTGGTCTTCGGAATGGCCTCCCACAAGCAGTTGGACACGGTCCGGATCAGTTGGGCGAACGGCCTGATTCAAAACGAGCCGAACGAGCCGGCGGGGCGCGCGACCACCTACAAGGAGGCGCCGCGCCTGTCCGGTTCCTGCCCGATGATCTTCACCTGGAATGGACGCGCCTTCGAATTCATCACGGATGTGCTGGGCGTCGCGCCGCTGGGCGCCGGTTCGGGAGACGGAAAGTTCTTCCCTGTGGATCACGACGAATACGTGACCATTCCCGGCGAGGCGCTGAAGGCCGTGGACGGGCGCTACCGTGTGCGCATCACCGAGGAACTGCACGAGGTCTCGTACCTCGACCAGGTGCGGTTGATCGCGCTGGATCATCCGGCCGCGATCGAGGTTTTCACGAACGAGAAGTTCAAGTCGCCGCCATTCCCCGAATTCCGTCTGTTCGGCGCGACGCGCCGGATCTATCCCGTAACGGCGCGAGACGACCAGCAGCGCGATGTGCTGCCGGCTCTGACACGGCGCGATCGCACCTATGCCCTTGGCTTCAAGCACGATTCGGCGGGAGTTGCCGAGACTCACTCGTTGACGCTCGATTTCGGCGCCGGCGCGGCGTCGCGGAATCGGGCCGTCCTGCTGCTCAACGGCTGGGTGGATTGGGCCGACGGCAGCACCTTCGTCGGCACATCGCAGAACGCGAAGACCGGTCTCATCATGCCGTATCTGCAAGTGAAGGATGCCGGCCGGCGAGTGGCGCACCGTGATCGAGGACATGGGCATCCCGGCTGGCAAGCCCAAGACCATCGCCGTGGATCTGACGGGCAAGTTCCTGTCGGCCTCGCGGGAGGTGCGCATTGTCACGAACCTGTGCCTGTACTGGGACGAGATCTTCCTGGCGGACGACTCCGCTCCGCCGGATGTTCGCATGACGACGATAGACGCGGGCGCGGCCGATCTGAGGCTGCGCGGTTTCTCCCAGGCGACCATCCATCCACGCCGCGAGCAGCCCGAAAGCTTCGAGTATGCGAAATGGTCGGCCGGGGGACAGTGGAATCAGACCCCGGGCCTCTACACGCGTTACGGCGACGTGCGGGAATTGATGCACTCGGTGGACGACCGGATGGTCATCATGGGCGCGGGCGACGAACTCCAACTCGAGTTCAGCGCCGCGGGACTTCCCGCCGTCCCCGCCGGCTGGCGCCGCGATTTCCTGTTGCTGGTGGACGGCTGGGCCAAGGACGCCGATGCCAACACGGCCTACTCGCAGACGGTAGAGCCGCTGCCATTCCATGCCATGAGCGCATATCCGTATCCACAGAGCGAGCATTACCCCACGGATGCGGAACACCGCGAATACCAGAAGCAATACAACACACGTCCGGCGGTGAGGCTGGTTCCGTCGCTGGTGGCGGGATCCACCGCAACTGGGGTCACATCAACGCGGCCGCTGCCGTAAACACAACTCCAAGCAAGAAAAGCACCGATGCCACCACGCGGTTGTCGAGACGGTATTCGGTACTGTCGGAAAGCGGACGGCCGGGCCTTCTTGCCACCAGGACGAAGATCGCTGCCAGAAAGGAAATGACGGCGAAGAAGATCATTCTCCACTCCACCAGCAGTCTACGTCGGATTCATTAACGGAAGATGACAATTCGGTAACAGCTGATGCGCAAAAGTACTCAGTTGAGGCCGGCCAGTATCTCGTTGATACGCTTTTGTGGTTCGCCGGTCAGGTTCCCCTTGAGAAACTTCAACTGAGTCAGCACGGAGTCCTTCTCGCGCGGGCTCGCGAAACTCAGAACGTCGCGATACCGGGCCACGAGTCTCTCGCACTCTACCTTTTCTCCGGCCGAGAGCGCGTAAATAACCGTCTGGGCGTCGGGTTCACCCACCCGATCCCAAACACTGCGGGTATCCTTCGCGTTCTCGATCGCTTGAAGCCGGGCCGCATCAGCCTCGCGGCGCAGCATTTCGGGGTCGAAGTCGTTGAGGATGAGCCGCAACCCCAACGCATTGATCTTCGAGTAGGTGTCCAAACGGCCCGTGTCCTTCACCGCTAACTCGTTGGCTTCCTCGTAATACTTCAGCGCCTGTGCGAAGTTGTCGCGGCGGGCTTCGTCGGTCGAAGCGGTCAGCTTCTTATAATGCGATCCGATGACGGACAGCCGCTCGGGACTGCGGCCGAGTTGGACGGCCCAGTCGAGCCACTGCCGGGCGCGCTTCAGACGTTCGTCGGCCTGCTCGGGCGGAAGCTTGGCGGCTTCGCGGCAGAGCAGATTGGCCACTTGTTGCGCGGCCACCACCGGTCCGCGGGCATTGGGATCGGCGAGAGCCCGTTCGTAGTAGGCGATCGCTTCACCGAAACGCTCCAACTCGCCGTACGCCGCGCCGAAAGCGGCCAGGATTTCGCCGTCGAGCCACTCGGTGGGAATGCCTTCCTCCAAGCTCTTGAGTTCGAGGCCAAGCGCAACGGCGACGGAGGGCGTGGCGCCTTTCGCGGTGGACTGAATACTCTTCAGTCGATCGAGATACTCCTGCCGCGCGACGTAGACTGGTCGAGACACATCCGTGTCAGCGGATGAGGGTTGCGTCGCTGCCAGGGAGAAATCGGGGTTGCCATAGCACTGGTAGGCGCCCGCGGTGTTGCTGGACGGATGGCGATCGGCCGTGGCGCGACGGGCGCGGTCCACGGCGATGCCGAATTTCTCGCCATCATTGAGCATGGCCCTGTAGAACTCGGTCGCGAAGGTAATGGCCGCATCGTCATCCACGGCCCAACCCGCGGCGATTACCGCTTTCACCCCCATGTTGATCAGTTCCTTAGCCACGCTTCCGGCGAGCCGGGATACTTCTCGACCCCGGAAGGCAATCTTGTCGTCCTCGGTCTGCCCGCGTCCCAGGTGGCAGCAGTTCAGAAATACCAGTTCGGGGAGAACGCGCAGCTTGGTCAGTTCAGCGGCGGTGAGATATTTACCGTCGCCGATGATCATTCCCCGCTGGGTGGGAGACTCGTGATACTGGCCGTGACCGGCCAGGTGCAGAATGCGGTAATCGCGCGCGAACAGCTTGGTGCCGATCGCTCGGGCCGTCGCGTCCGCGCCCAGCAGTGGAGGCGCCGCGTAACCGGCGGCCTCCAGTACCCTGCTGACTTCTTCGGCCTCCCTGCGGGCTTCGGGCAGTGGCCGCAAAGACGTAACTGGATCGCCCACCACAAAGGCGGTCTTTTCGCGGCAGTTGCGCGGATTGCGGCGGTAATCGGGCGAGACGAACTGCCGGAGCATCCCGAGCGTCGATGAGAGACGCTCGACGCTCCCGCGCGTGCGTTGAGCCAGCAACTCCCATGGGTATTCGGACGTGCGGTCGTCCACCACCCAGATAACATTCGCCTTATCGCGCATCTGGTCTTTGAGGTCATTGGGGAGCAGCAGTTCGAACAGCGCGACGGAGAGTTCTTCGTCGTAGTGGGTGTCGGCAATCGCCTCCTGGATATAGGCGTTCACCAATCCCTGCTGGCGCACCTCCACGCTCAACTCCGCCCGTGCGCGATCGGTCAGTACGGTAAAGCGGAACTCGCCCCGGTGGCGCGGATCGTCGTTCTCGACGATTTCGATGCGGCGCCACCATCCGAATTCGTAGGGATTGTAGGGCCGGTGGAAACGGCCGCCCGGCGCGGTATTCAGTGTGTGCGTAACACGAAGCAGCACTCCACCCTCGCGATTGTTCTGGAAGCGCGCTTCCAGGTCCACCAGTTCCCTCGCCGCCTGTATCGCGAGGTCTTCATAGAGTTCGATGAACTCGAGCGAGCAGATGCGGACGCGATTCCCCAGGCCCAGGGATCCGAGCGCGCGATTCGCGGCGATGACGCCGTCAACAACGGCGGCGATCGAGTTTCGCACGCTGAGCGCATTGCCGCCATACGTAGCCAGCAGGACGGAGGTGATGCCGGTTTCGAGCACTTCCTCCGGCGCCTTGGTCGAGACCTCGAGTTGTTGTAAGGCGTGCCGCTCCGCAACCGCCGCAATACCGCGGCGGACCACCTCTGGTGTGATCTTGCCCACCTCGCCGAAGCCGATGACCAATGCGCCAGGAGGCCGGAAATCGGGCGCTTCAATCGCCTCCGCCGTGCCGGCCTCGCCGGGGTACAGACCCAGCGCGAACCGGTTCGACAGTCGCCCGAGGAGTTGGTCGTCGATGACCTTCTCGGCGCTGACGATGCCGTCGCCCAGATAGTGGCCCACTGCCACGGGATAGCGGGCTTCCCGCAAATGTCCGTGAGTGACGGATATATCGAGGGTGATCGGCTGTTCTTCTTCTTCGCGGACGGCCTGAAACGCGGCATCGAAGAGATCCTCCTCCGTAGGGAAGAGGGGCCGCACGGGCGGGTGCGTCTCAGAGGGCTTTGGGTACGGCTTGCGCGCAAGGGAATCGGTGCGGCCGCGTGCCAGCAGGTCGCCGATGGCCGCGAATGAGGCAGGGTTATCCGCCAGGTTGCCGTGGCCCGTGCGAGCGTACCAGGCCACTGCCGAAGCGGTCGGCGACTCAAAACCGAAGACGTACGAGACGCCCGCTGGAACATCTGCCGAACTGAAGGCCGCGGCATCGCGGAGACCTTCGAAGCCTGCGAAGAGATCGCGGATGTTGGCGGGATCCCGGCCGTCGATCAGCGCTAGCCGCTGCGTCAGCGGATGTTCCGGTTCCGTGATCAGTTCCCGCAGACATTCCGACGCCACCGCGAGGTCGCCTAACAGGAGCGCGGATCCCCGCACGTTCACAAAGTCGTTCCAGACTGATGGATGTTTTTGTGCCAGCCGGTGCACCAGCATCCCGCCGGACGAAAACGCGAGGATGCGAATGGGCCGCCCGGCCTCCTGCGCTTTGCGAATGTCATCGCTTGAGAGCAACTCAGCCAGTCTGTCGGCGGAACGGTCGAGCGGTTGGCGCCAATCGTAAGCAAACGGCTTGATCGCGAAGGCGCTGCTGAGTTGCTTCAGCAGGCGGCCGCAGCGATGCGGGACCACGCCCTCGGGCGCGAGTTGCGGATCGGCCAGCCGGTCGAGATCACCGGGGATGAGTCCTGGAGCATGGAGCCACACAGTGCCCAGGTACGTGCCGAGCAGCGGCGGCACGTAGATCACCACCGGACGCGTGTCCTCCTCGGCCGCTCTCCATTCTGGGAACATGAGGTCCTTCCGCTTCCGGAGTTGGAGATCGACGAACAGGTTGAGTGACCGGTTGGTCTCACCGCGGAGCCACGCGCCGACCTGCTGCCGGGTGCGATCGTTTTTGAAGTACTGGAAATGGGAAACGTCGCCGCCGCGATCGGCAAAGTACCAGGCTCCGTTCTGTCGCAGCATGCCGCCGTACATCGCTTCGGTGTTGACAACGAAGTCGTTCGGCTCCAGATAGAACGCGTCTGACGCGAGCTTGACCAGAGAGCGGACGGATCCGCCATAGTCGGTGCGGCCGGCGATGATCGCCAGGTCCGCCTGCGTCTCGAGATCGGAGCGGTTGAGCAACGCGATGAAAGGAGACTCCGGCCGCTGGGCTTCGATGCCGGGCACCGTGCGGGGAGTGGCCTTTTCCGCAATGAGAGCGAGCAGGGCGGATTTGACGATAGGGTATACGGGACTCGCCGCGATGGCCGGCACCAGCCTCAGCACTTCGAGCAGCAGCGAGAAGTACAGGTCCAAGCGATCCGATGCCAATAGAGTGCCGCGCGAGGGACAGGCCACGCGTACGAATTTCTCGATGACGAGTTCACGGTCCCGGAGAATGTCGTCGAGCTGGCGCAGCAGGTCGGCCTGATCCTTCCGGCCGCTGCTCTCGAAGGCGGCGATTTGATCTTTGCGAAATCGCTTCGCGCACAGTAACTCACCCACCAGGCCGCCGCGCGAATGGGAGACCATGTGCAGCCTGGCTCCGCGCGGAAGCAGTCGCGCGGCGGCGATGGCGTTATCGATCGGGCTCAGGCTGAGGGTGCAGTGCTCGAGCGCGAGGATGTGGTCGTAGGTCCCCTTGAACTGTGTCCATTCCTCCTTGCCTTCCAGACCGGAGAAACTGCCGGCGGTGCTGGAGGCGGTGCCGTGGAGAAACAGGAGGATCGGTTTCGACGGCGCGTGTTCCAGCGGCGCGGTCACCTGTTCGATGAATTCGCTGGGGCTGCCGATGCGAAATAGCCCAGTCCGCAGCTCGCTTTCGAAATAGGCGGCGATGGCAGTTGCGGCCTTCTGGGCGGCTTGCTCCGTCGCGCGATCGATCAGCACCTCTTCAGGTGTAGGCACTTCCATGACCTGGAATGCGTTCAGGAAGAGTTGGACAAATCCGCGCGTTTCGGCCCCTCCAAGCGTAGCGGGCACCACAATCGCGCCCTGGTCCTCATCTCCCCTCGATACCTGCGTGGCGCGGATGTCGGCCGCGAGTTGATCGGCGCGGGTGTATCTCCGGACACCATCGCCGAACTCCAGTTCGATGACGTCGGTGGGTGCGACGCCCTCGATCGTTTGCCAGTCCGCCTCGCCGCGAATCGGCTTCCGGACCGCCACCGATCGTTTCACTTTGATGGCGGAACGCCGCCGAACTTCGGACTCCAGTTCCCGCGGTGGCGCGGGGCGTCCCGGAACCTTGAACGTGAGCTTGGCGTCAGAGTCAGGCATTTTCGAACTCCCCTAAACGGTGTAGCATGATAGCACTTTTAGGTCTAACCGTTACGCTGGCTGTGTGGCCCCTTTGCCATTTCTACCTCCGGCCTAATATGATGGTCCCCAATACCCGACCATCATGTGGCAGCCACTCCAAACCCCCATCTCGAACAGTTTGCCCCTTTCGGCGCTGGTCGCCGCACTACCCGTCGTCACCCTGCTCATCTTGTTGGGTGTGCTTCGAAAGCCTGCCTGGATCGCCAGCCTGTGCGGACTTGGCACCGCGGTGCTCGTGGCCCTGGTTGCCTACTCGATGCCCGCTGAGACGATGGCTACCTCGGTCGCCTATGGCGCGGCCTTTGGCCTGTTTCCGATCGGCTGGATTGTCTTCTGGGCCATCATGCTCTACCGCATTACGGTGGATACCGGGAAGTTCGAAATCATCAAAGATTCCATCGGCGGCCTTACCAGCGACCATCGTCTCCAGGCCCTGTTGATCGCCTTCGCCTTCGGCGCGTTCATCGAGGGCGCAGCCGGTTTCGGGACGCCCGTCGCAGTGGCCGCCGCCATGCTGACCGGCCTCGGCTTTGCGCCGTTCTATGCTGCCGGCATCTGCCTGCTGGCCAACACCGCGCCCGTCGCGTTCGGATCCATCGGCATCCCGCTCATTACGCTGGCAGGCATTACCGGACTCCCCTTGCCGGCGCTCAGCGCCAATGTCGGACGCATCTGCGCGCCGGTGTCGCTGTTCATCCCCGCCTACCTGGTGGTGGTGATGGCTGGATTCCGCGGACTGACCGGCGTGATTCCCGCGGCCCTGGTGTGCGGCGTCGCATTCGCGGGCGCGCAGCTCCTGGTGTCCAATTATCTCGGGCCCTACCTGACTGACATCATCGGATCCCTTTCCGCCCTCATCGGCATGGTGATCCTGCTGCGTTTCTGGAAGCCGCGTACGCCGTTCTACATGGACGGACAAGCCTCCCACACCCCGCATCACCACGGTACCCGCGAGGTGCTTGCGGCTTGGCTGCCGTATGCGCTTCTGGTGCTGTTCGTCGTTTCCTGGGGAGTCCCGGACATCAAAGCCGTGCTCGAACGGGCGACCATCAAATTCACCTGGCCCGGCCTCAAGGCCGTCTACACGTTCAATGTGCTGAGCGCATCCGGAACATCGTGCATGTTCGCCACCATCGTGGCCGCCGCGGCCCTCGGCGTTAGTCCGGGAAAGTTCTTCTCCCAACTGCGCGCCACCGCCATCCAATTAAAGTTCTCTCTGTTGACCATGGCCGCCGTGCTGGCGCTCGCTTTCCTCATGAACTTTTCGGGCGCTACCACCACGCTTGGACTCGCCTTTGCCGCAACGGGAGCGGCCTTCCCCTTCTTCAGTTCGCTGCTCGGCTGGCTGGGAGTGTTTCTCACCGGAAGCGACACCTCCGCGAACGCTCTCTTCGGTAAGCTGCAAGTGGTGACTGCCGGCAGCTTAAATTTAAACCCGGTGCTGATGGCTGCGTCTAACTCGAGTGGAGGAGTGATGGGCAAGATGATCAGCCTGCAGAGCATCGCCGTGGCCGCCGCCGCCACCGGGTTGGAAGCTCGCCAGGAATCGGAGTTGTTCCGCTTCACTTTGCGGCACAGCGTCGCGCTGGCCACCGTCATCGGACTGATCGTACTGTTCTACGCGTACGCCGCTCCGGGGTGGGTGCGTTGAATTGAAGACCGGGGCGTTATTCCTGTTGGGCGCGGCGGTCTTGTTCGCGGCCCAAGCCCATCAGAATCCCTCCCCGATGGTGGAGCACACGCGGCCGCATCCGCGCCTCAGGCACCGGGTCCCGCCAGGGTCCCATCATGAACTCGAGATCGGTACCTTGTACATACCCGCCAAACACGACCGCAAGCTTCCGCTGATGGTCTTCTTTCACGGAGGAACGTGGGTTCCGGAAGTGGCCGCGGCCCAGGCGCGAATGGCCGTGATCGCCATCCAGCTTGGGGCTGGCTCGGGAGTATACTCGCAGGCGTTCGAGGATCCCCAGCGCCTGCCCCGGCTCATCCACAAAGCCGAGTCGATGGCGCACCGTCGTTTCGGAGCCCTCACGCTGGCCGGTTGGAGTGCGGGTTGCGGAGCCATCCGGCAGTTGCTGAGAACCCCCGCCATATACTCTCGAACCAGCGCCGTGCTGTGCATCGACGGGATGCATACCGACTACGTCAACGGATCCCCCGGACCGTCCGAATCGGAACTGGGTGCGGAGAATCTGGCGATCTGGGTAAAGTTCGCCAAAGACGCCATCGGGCGGAGAAAGCGGATGCTGATCACCCACTCGGAGATCTTTCCCGGGACCTTCGCCAGCACCACCGAAACAGCCGACTATCTGCTCACCCAGGTCGGCCTGAGCCGTCATGCCACCTTACGGAAAGGCCCCATGGGAACCCAGCAGATCAGCTACACGCGCGCCGGCCGGTTTCAGTTGATCGGGTACGCGGGTAACTCCGCGCCAGACCACGTGGATGAGTTACACTCGCTTCCGCAATATCTGCGCATGTTACGTTAGCGGGTGGACTAACGCTCCACGCGGTTCCCGTGCATCCAGCCGCGCCACGACGACGCCAGATTGACCATCCGTATGACTCGCTCGGATTGAAAGGGCTTCGGCAGCACGTCGAATCCCTGGTGCTGCACTACCTCTTTCCACAGATACTCGTCCGATACAGGCGACGCGAGCAGAATGCAGGCCGTCGGATGGGATCTGCTGATCCGCGCCAGCGCGGGTTTCCAGTCCACCCCCGGAAGATCGCGGTCGAAGATGACGATCGGAATCGGGTAGTGCGAGAGAACGTTCGCGGCCATATCGCAGGAGTGCGCCCACAGCAGCATCCATCCGCACTGCTCGGCAATCTGGTGCAGAACATTCCAGTCCCTGGCATCCTGTGTGATCGCCAGTATTCGAATCTGCGAGCCGTCCGGCTGCGGCGCCTTGGATGGAGCTTCGGCGCCCGACTTCCTTCTTCGACTTTCGGACCAGATCGAACATACTTCCCCGTGTCGATCCCCCAGGCCGGTCAGCGCAGGGCGCCGATCTGGAACTGCAGAGCACTCCATTCGGCCTGGTAGTCATAACGCGCATTGGTGTTGGCAATCTGCGCGGAAGTCAGATTCAACTGGGCCTGGCTCAACTCCACGATGGCGCTGAGGCCAAGCTCATAACGGCGCTGTGCCAGGTCCAGGGCGAGCCTGGCCTGCTCCAGCAGCTTCTGCGTGAGCGACATGCGCTCATAACCGGTGTTCGCGTTGAGGTAGGCCACCTGGACGTCCCGCACCACGCGGTATTCCAGGTCCTTCACGTTTTCCTGGACGCTGCGCTCGCGTAACTCCGCCTCCGTCCGCCGTGCCTTGAAAAGCCCGCCGTTAAAGAGCGGGATGTTGATGTTGAGACCCACCGCCCCGTACTTGCTCTGCAGCGCCTCGACGCCCACCGGCACCAGCCCGATGCTCGCGAACGTTGCCACGGAAGGCTTCCGGAGATCGCCTTCGGCTTTGGCGAAGCGCAAGGCCGCTTCCTGCTGGAAACGCACTCCCGCGAGTTCCGGCCGGTTACGTAAGGCCTCGCCGATGAGCGCCTTCAGATCGGCCGGAGGCGGATCGGGAAGCGGTTCGTCACTCAGCACGAAGTCCTGCTGGTTCGGGAATCCGAGGGTGTTGGCAAGAGTCGCGATCGACGACTTCAAGTCGTTCTGCGCGCTCGACAGCAGCAGCTTCGCTTCGGCCAGGTTGACGTTGGCGAAGCTGACGTCCAGGTTGGATTTGAGCAGGTTCTTGGCCAGCGTCGTGATCTGATCGGACACCAGTTGCCGCGCCGTGACGGTCTGTTCCGCCACTTTCAGCACAGCCTGTGAGCGCAGAACGGCAAAATACGCGCTGTCCACCCCCAGCAGTACGTTGGCGCGCGTGGCGTTGGTATTCTCCTGCTCAGCCTGGGCTCGCGACTGGGCGGCTCCGACAAGATTGCCGGTTCGCCCGAAGTCGGTAATCATCTGGCTGACTCCGATGCCGCTCGCGAACCGGTTGTAGATGATCGGGTTGTTCAGCGCGCCCGCCGCGATCCGGGTCCCGTCGGAGGCGCCTACAGTGGTGAGGTTCCCGTAAGCCGTGGGCTGATAATTCGATCGCAGCTCCTTGGGGACTTCAAGAGACGCTTCGGCATTGAAGCGGGCCGCACTTACCCGGGGGTTATTCTGCACGGCCAGTTTCTCGGCCTGCTGCAGCGTGAGATGAAGCGGACCTTGCGCGAAGGCCGAAGCTGCGGCGGCCGCTGCAATCAGCGTGAGTCGTTTACTCATGGCTTAGTGCGCCTCTCTCCGTCTCCGGAAGGAGCCGAGCCAGCTACCACGTTCGCGGTACACGAGATAATACGCGGCCGGCACCAGCAGCACGGTCAGAATCACCGAGACCGTAAGTCCGCCGATGATCGCCCGCGCCAGCGGTGCGTATGATTCGCTCCCGGCGCCCAACTTCAACGCCATCGGCATCAGCCCGATAATCGTGGCCAGCGATGTCATCAGCACGGGGCGTAGCCGGACCCGGCACGCCAGCGCCACTGCCTCGCCCACAGCCATCCCGTCCTGCCGCAGATGCCGGGTGAATTCAACAATGAGAATGCTGTTGGAGACCGCGATCCCCACGAGCATCACGACGCCCATCAGCGACATCACGTTGAGTGTCGTATCCGTAAAGTACAAAGTGAGGATCACTCCAGTAAGCCCCGGCGGCACCGCCACAAGAATGATGAACGGATCCACGAACGATTGGAATTGAGCCACCAGGATCAGGTACAGCAGCACCACCGCGAGAAGCAATCCAATGGCGAAGCTCCGGAACGAATCCCGCATCCCCTGCACCATCCCGCGTAGGGTAACGCTGACCCCGTCCGGGATCTTGGAATTCGCAATCAGCCTGTCGATTGAGTTAGCGATCCTACCCAGGTCTTCGCTCAGCGGGCGCACGAAGATATCGATTGTGCGGCGAAACTGATAATGGTCCACCTCGGTCGGCGCTTCCACCCGAGTGATCCGGCTCACGGCGTCCAATCGCGTGGGGGTTAACCGATTGTTTGCGCGCAATGGAATCGAACGCAAGTCCACCAGGTTGCGAATCTGCTTTTCTCCGATACTGCACCGTCAGCATATAGTCCAGTCCGGACTTAGGGTCGATCCAGAAGCTAGGCGCGATCATCTGGTTCGATGACAACGCCGTGATCACGTTGCTCACAATCTCCTTCTGGTTCAGCCCAAGTTCCGAGGCGCGTACCCGGTCGATGTCAAGCTTCAGTGCCGGATAGTCGAGGTCCTGCGGAATATAGACGTCCGCAACTCCGGGGATGCGCTTGATCCGCATCGCTAACGCCACCGCGCTGGCATGGGATCGTTCCATGTTCGATCCAGCCACTTGAATGTCGATGGGAGCCGGAAGGCCGAGATTCAGCACCGCATCCACCAGTCCCCCAGACTGGAAATAGACGTCGAGTTCAGGCAACTCCTTTGCCAGCCGTTCCTTCATCCTGGCCATGTACTCGTAACTGCCGGTCTGGTGATCTTCGGTCAGGCTGACTTGCACGAACGCCGTATGCATGGCCGAGTTAGTCGTGTAGATTGCGGAGAAGCCCGGGACCGTTCCGATGTTGGAAACGATCATACCGAGATCACGTGGCGCTACTACTTTCCGCACCTCGTCCTCCACCTTGGCCACCTCGCTCTCCGTTACGGCCAGTCGTGTGCCGCTGGGGGCTTTCACCGAAATGACAAACTGGCCCGCGTCGGTTCGCGGAAAGAAGGACAGCCCTAACACCGGGGCCATTGCAAGACTCAGCACGAAGGCAACGGCGAAGGCCATCAGCGTGAACGCCGGGTGCCGGATCACCGCCGCAACCAGCTTGTCATACACCCGGAGGAATCCTTCAAACCGCGCGTTGAACCAGATATTGAACCGCTCGCCGAGAGACCACTTACCCGGCCGCTTGTGTTCCACCTCCACTGGCTGCTCCGACGACGGCGTTCCATGGTGAGAAGAGGCCTTGATAAAGCGCGCGCAGAACAGCGGCACTACAGTCATGGCAACCGCGTAGGAGGCGAACAGCGAAATGGCCACCGCCAGCGCCAAAGCCGAGAACAGGAACCGGCTGACGCCGTACAGAAACGTAACGGGGAAGAAGACCACTACCGTGGTCAAGGTCGCAGACAGTACCGGCAGGGCTACTTCCTGTCCGCCCTTGGCCGCCGCCACGTCCGGAGGCTCGCCCATCTCGAGGTGGCGGTAAATGTTCTCGAGCACCACCACCGAGTTGTCGATCAGTCGCGAAAAGGCCAACGCCAGCCCGCCCAGCACCATGCTGTTGACGGAGCCTCCGCCCAGGGAGAGGACGATGAATGTCGCTAGCGCCGATAGCGGAATCGAAAAGAACACCGCCAGTGTGGCCCGCATGCTGCCCAGGAAGATCAGGATCATCAGTGACGTGAGGAATAACCCGATGGCTCCCTCATGCAGCAACGTTTCGATCGCGGTCTTCACAAACCGCGACTGATCGAAAACCACGTTGCTGATCAGTTCCTTCGGAACGTCGAAGAGGTTTGAAATGGCATTCTTCACTCCATCCACCACCGCGATGGTGTTCGTATCGCCGCCCTGTTTGAGCACGGGGAGATATACCGACTGCTGGCCGTCCACGCGCACGATATTGGTTTGAATCTGTTGCGAGTCCCTGGCCTCGCCAATCTCGGAAATCCGCACCGGCGCTTCTCCCACCATCTTCACCGGCAGGCTGTTGATCTCGTGCACGTTACTGAGCTGACTATTGGTGTAGATGTTGTAGTCTAACGATCCGATCTGCACATCGCCAGCCGGCAGAATCAGATTTGATTCATTCACCGAGCGCACCACGTCCATCAGGCTCAACTGGTGAGCTTCCAGCTTGTACGGATCGGCGTACACCATGATCTGCCGGTACCGTCCGCCAAACGGCGGCGGTACGGAAGCTCCCGCCACTGTGGCGATCTGATTCCGAACGGTGAACTGGGCCAAGTCGCGCAACGAGGTTTCCGAAAGTCCTTCACCCTTCACCGTCACCAGGCAAACCGGCAGGCTGGACGCGTCGAATTTCAGCACCACGGGCGGCAGCGTGCCCGGCGGCAGCCGGCGCAAATTGGCCATCGCGAGATTCGAGATCGTCGTGACAGCCGAGTCCGGATTCGAGCCTGGCTGAAAGTAAACCTTGATGATGCTCACACCCGTCAGTGACCGCGATTCGATGTGCTCGATCCCGCTACCCATCGTGAAGAAACGCTCGAAGCGACTGGTGATATCGGCCTCGATCTGCTCCGGCGGCATGCCCGAATAGAACGTCGCGACAACTACGACGGGGATGTTCATGGACGGGAACATGTCCACTGGCATTCGCGCCACCGCGGTCACGCCGACCACGGCGATCACCAGACAGATGACAACAATGAAATACGGGTTCTTGATTGCAAATTTGGACATCTGTGTTCCGTTTAGCGCGCCGCGAGTTCCGTCACTTTAGGTAGAACGGATTGGCCTTCCGTTAATTGACTGCGGTTTCCGATGACTACCAATTCACCGGCCTGCAATCCCGCTCGCACCTCGGCACGATTAGCCGTCTCCAGACCCAATCGGATTTTGCGTATGGCCAGCTTGTTATCGGGCGTCACCACGTACACAAGAGGGTCCTTGTCAGTTCCGCCGATAGCTGAGAGCGGGATAGAAAGAGCGTCATTCCGGCGCTCGAGTGTCAAGTTCACTTCGGCATACATTCCCGGGATCAACGTCAGGCTCGGGTTCGGGACATCCACTTCGGTCTCCATGGTGCGAGTGTCGAGTTGGACACGATCAGCGAAGCGGGCGACGCGACCCTCGAACGTACGGTGTAGCGAAGGCACCGATACGTCAACGTTGGAACCGATTCGAATCGTCGGTACAACAGACTCGGGCACGGGCAGAATCAACCGCAACAGGCTGTTCTCCGATAGCCGCACCACCGGCATGGCCTGCGTCTGCGAGCTGATGCCGGCCTGGATCATCGACCCAAGGTTCGCATATCTCTTCGTGATGACTCCCGCGAACGGTGCTGTGACATTCACGTAGTTATTCAAGGTCCGGATCTTCGCCAACTCGGCCTCCGCCACCTTCACCTGTTCCTGCGCCGCCGACAGGCTCGACCGCGCCGCGGCCACCTGTGCTTCCGCCACCAGGTCGCGGCTGTGAGCATCATCGACTTCCTGCTGTGCGATCAGCCCCGGCCGCTCTTTCATGACCCCGTCCAGGCGCGTGTAGGAGAGATGAGCCATGTCGTGGGCCGATTGCGCCCTCTGCAGTTCTTCGCCGGCCCGGCGAACCTCGGCGGCGCTGCGGTCGAGAGTGGCTTTGCCGCGCGCCAGATCGTCGGCCATTTCGGGCACTTCCAGCACCGCCAGCAGTTGCCCCTGTTGGACGCGGTCACCTATATCGACGTTAATCTTCTTGATGTAACCGGCCACTTTGGCCATCACATCGATCTCCTGGAACGGCTTGAATTCCCCGGTGATGACCAGGTCCCGCGACATGTCCTCATTGGCGGCACGGGCTACCGCTACCGTCTGGAGGTCGGGAGTTACATTCGCCTCCACACTCTTCACCTGGCGGTTGCAGCCAGCTACGAACGCGAGGGCTATTATCGTTACTGCTGGATAGAAACGCTTCTGCATCGGGATTTAGTCCTGTGTGCCGGGGTATGACTGCAATTCGGATTTCAGCTTTTCGAGGGAGAAGTGCGGTGAACGGCAGAAATCGAAGATCCGCTGTTCATGACGGACAAGGTCCTCGGCTACTCGCGGTAGCAGCGCGGCAATATCGAGGGGGATTGAGAGCACTCCGTGACAATCGGCATAGAGAAGATCGCCCGGAGAAATTGCCAGCCCACAGATCTCCACCGGCGTTCCGAAGTCAACCAAGTGGAAGTAAGAATGAGAGACGGCCACTCCGGCCGCAAACACCGGGAATCCAAGATTCCGGACGGTCGGGATGTCACGAACCGCGCCGTTTGTGATGAGTCCCTGACAGCCCAGTTTCTGGAACACTTGAGCATGAATGGCACCTGCGACTGCAGCCTGGCCGGGCTTCGCTTCGAGGTCCTGCATCACCGCGATCCGCGGGGCGGGATGCGATTCCACCGTGCTCCACCACTCGGTGCGGTCATCGTAGAATCTGCCCGTCATGGGAGGGTTGGACGACTTGACCCGGCCGGTAACGGCATAGCCCAACATCGGCGGGAAGTCCTGAAACAGGCAATGGATTCCTGCTCCGGTGAATCCCTGGTTTCGAAGACGAACCTCAAATACCTCTATGGCGTTAGCGAGCGTACAGGTGTCAAAGCGGCGGAGCCGGTCCAGATCATCGGCGGTCAACGTAGTCCGAGCGGATGCCTCGGCGTCGGCGTACTTGGGAACGTTCATTCTTCTCTTATCTACGAGAGTAGGTGAAATCCCGCTCCCAGCCCATACAGGAACCAGGGTATTTCTCCGGCTTTCGGGGGGGATCAGGGAATCCCCGGCCGATCATCGATAGATCCTGAATTCCGATTTGGGCGCGGAGGCGGCTCGGGGAGTCCGGTTGGCATAGTTGGACCGGCCCACGAAGAACTGGCGGCCTTTCAACTCCGGGTGCGAGGTGGCCAGCGCGTGCATGCGGCGGGTTCGTTCGGTGGTGCGCGGATGGGTCCGGAAGTAGTCGCTCAGGGCTCGTTCCATCGCTCCGGTGAGTTCGCCGGCCGGGGTGTTGGCGGGGGGACGAGGAGTTTCGCCGAATGTTCGCTCCAGGCGGGCGAAGACCGCTTCGCCGGCCTCCGGATCATAGCCGGCCTCGATAGCCACCCGGCTTCCTTCGGCATCCGCTTCTAGTTCCTGGTACTGGTTGTAGCCGATGGTGACCAGGATCCGAGCCAGGTCAATGAACTGGCCGACATCCCCGGCTCCCGCGCGCCGCATCGCGTTCTGATATTGGTAGCGCTCGACGCAATGGCGAAGGTCCACGTGAGACATTTCGTGGCCGAGGATCGCAGCGAGTTCCGCCTCCGTCTGCAGGAAGTTCATCATGCCGCGCAATACGAAGACCTGGCCCCCGGGCAGCGCGAAGGCATTGATGGAGGATGACTCGACAACATGGAACCGATAGGGGATATCTGCCCGGCGCAGGTGTGGTTGGAGCGAGTTAGCCACGGCTGTGACATAGGCCGTATCCCGCGGATCTTCGGCGGCCCAGTTAGCCATCCCGGAGGCGAGGCCGCGGCCTAACTGAACCTCCTGATCACCGGCATTCGGGTCACCTGCAATCCAATCTGGTCGGCATCCCGGAGGATGTCGGCCCAGATCTCGCGGGCCGACGAGAGGTCAACGGTCTTGTCCTCGTTGCCCATGGACGCCAGCACGCCTCCCAGCAGGAGGGCAATCGCGATGAATATGGCCGGCCTGCGGTTCATAAGTACCTCTGAATCTGGTTACGGAACCGGGTGTAGACCCAGGAGACACCTACCATAACTGCGCCTAACACGATGAAGGAGAAGATACGGCTGATGGTATCGAGATGGCGCAAGTCATATAAGAAGAGCTTGAGGATGCAGACCAGGAAGAGCAGGAGTCCGGAGAGGCGCAGAACGCGGTCGCGCGCCCAGAATCCAGCGGCCATGAGCAGAGCGGCCTGAGCACCCCAGGCGACGGTGAGCACCGCACCGCTGACCTCGTAATAGAGCATGAGCGACACCAGCGCGGTGGCGAGGACCGAGAAGAGCGTGCGGGCGTAGCGATCGAGACGGAGTTTCTCGCGGCTGTGGCGCGGGGCCAGAAATTGCGCGATGTAGAAAATAGCTACGACGAAGGCGCCCGTGGCGATCCGCCCCGGAACTCCGGCGAAGCTCTCGGGGACATAGAAATTGGTAATCCAACTCCTCCAGAAGCAGAGCACGGCCAGGGCGTAGGACTGGAGGCGGAAATCGAGGTCGCGCATTTTCAAGCCGATCCAGAAGAGGAGCAACGCGGCGGCGGACCATCCCACCACGGTCAGGACCCGTCCGAGTTCGAATCGCATCAGGATCACGGCGAGGATGGGCGCGGCATACAGATAGATGCGTCCAATGCGCGTTCCGCGGCGGTTCCACCATGCGTAATATTCGGAGGCGATGACTGGCGCGACAGTTAGCAGGCGGTGCGAAATGCCGAAGGTGGAGCCCTGATTGACGAAGTTAGCCAGGAAGAGCCGGCCGAAGGTAGCCGCGCCGATCAGGTCGGCCTGGACGGTGAGGACGCGGGTGTTCGATCCGGTGAACTGCATCAACGAGAGACTCAGGAGCGCCCATCCGACCGCGACGACCGGGTCCGGCAGCGCCACCCACATCAGCGTCGCGGTGAACAGTGTGCCGGCCAGAGAGGCGAAGACGCGATGGAACCGCTCGGTGGCGAAGCCCCGGGCGGCGATGGCATAACTCAGAACCGCCGCCGCGCCCAGGGCGACTCGCGAATTCAACGGCATGTCCTTGCCGGCCGTTACCACCACCGTGACCAGGACATGGAGCCAACCCAGCGCCGCCACCGGATACGATTGCCATCGGAAGGAGCGCGGGATCTCGCGGAGCCCCAACTCGAGCATCATCGCCGCGAGTGCGATCCACGCCACGCCGATGAATTTCGATGGCGCGGCCTGGGCGGCGCACAGCAATCCGCTGAGAGTGGCGCACCAGGAAATCGCGACGGGCACAAAGCGGGCTTCGCGTCCAGTGAGCCGGGCGGCGCGGAGTGCCATGGTGTAGGCCGCGAGCACTACGAACAGGACGGGGACCCAACGCCACTTGTCGCCCTGGGGTACGTTGTTGAAGATCAGGGCGAGCCATCGCGGCCGCAGCGAACCCGTACGACTGCAGCCGGAACTCGATCGACGATCTCCGCAATCCGAACTCGAACAGCGCGAGGGCGAGCGCAAACCAGGCGGCTGCCACCCACACGCGCGGGGCCTGGTATCCGGCTATGAGCAGGAGCGGAATAGCGGCTCCGTAGCTGAAGTATTGAGCGGTCCGCCGCAAGTATCGGTTGGCGTACATGAGCACGCTGGAGAGCAAGCAACCGGCCACCACCGGCCGTGTCTTTTGGAGCGTCCTGGGCCAGGAGTTTCAGGGTGGCGATTCCGAACACGACGGCGCCGAGGCGCTGGAGATAGGCCTGGCGGAGCCACAGTCCGGCGATGAACAGGATCTCCGCTTCCACCAGGAATCCGAAGTTGATCCAGATGGTGGTGAGTTTCAGCCAGATGGCTGCGACCACGAGTCCGGCCGCGATGGTCGCCGGTCCTTCGTAGCCGGCGTTGGCGATTCTTGCGCCCAATGGAGTCTTCTCGTCCGACGGTCTGAGGCGGAAGCGCGCCGCCGACCCGGCGACGTTGATCAGGGCACATACGGCCAGGAACAACCACGCATCATGGCGCGCCACCGCGAACCATTTCGGCAACGAGAGGGCGAACAACCCGATGGTATTCAGCGGGAAGATCCACTGTTCGGGGAGTTTGAAAGGGCCTGGGCGCGACGCACGAAGCAGCGTGAAGATCTCGAACAGGAGCCAGTAGATTCCAATGATGGACTGGGACGAGGCCAGCGGCGAGCCCGCGTCGCCGCGCGCGATGCAGGTTCCGTAGGTGGCGAAGACTCCGAACAGCGCCATGTCGAACCATTCGAAGCGGTGGGCGAGGTAGAGCAGTGAAGCGACCAGCGGCACCAGCGCGATGAACGAAAACGACGTGACGGGAGTGAGGACCAGGGTGGCGAAGGCGATGAAGTAGGCGAGTCCGGTGACGGTCTGCGAGCGGTACTTCAGCGAGTGCGCGATCATGCCGGCGGCGACGGCCGTGAGCAGGATGGAGGCCAGCCAGGGGCTGGTGAGAATGCGGGCCGCGTCCACCGCATACATGGCGTAGGTGGTGAAGTAGATGCCTGCCCAGCCGCCTCCGATGAGGCCTCGGGCGAAGACGCGGTACAGGGATCGCCGTTCCACCGCGACACCGGCGATGAGCATGCTTGCGCTGACTGCAAGGGCGATGGCGACACGTCCGGCGGGACCGACCTTGGTGAACGAATAGCCGAGCAACAGGGCGATCCCAACGATGAGCACGAGGACGCCGAGCTTGTTGAGCCAACTGCCGCCCACTACGGCTTCCCATTCCTGCGAACCCATCCCGGTGGAGACGCGTTCCCGCCAACTCGGGACGGGTGGTTCCGCTGGAACCGGAGGCGGCGCGAAGAGGCGCTTCGCTGGCTGCGGTTCAGGTTCGGGTTCTGCAACGGCGGGTTCAGGCAGAGTTGTGGTGACGGGAGCCTCGACCGGTGCGGCTGCGACACCCGGCGGAGGCGGCTGGGCAAGCTTCTGTTCAAGGGCCCAGACGCGTGCAGTCAATTGATCAAGATGACGGTTTTCGGCCTGCAGTTTGTCGATTTCGCGGTTCAGACGCCTGGTCTTGCCGTACGTATAGGCCGCGATGATGAAGAGAATCAGGACCAGCGACTCGAGCACGGATCCTCCCGTGTGGCAATCACATCGATTGTCTTACCATACATGCCTTGATGGGCAAGGCACTTTCAAGAATGTTCGTTTGGGCGTCCTCTCAGAGCCGGAGAGCCGGGTTGCCCAGGTTGCGGGCGGCGGATTTGGCTTCGTTTTGTACGCGAGCCGATTTGGGTTCGTTTTGCTCTTTTGTGAAAGCGTTGACGGCGGCGTGGTAGGCATTCCTCTCTAACTCGCCGGGGACGGGGGCAAAGATGAACTTCTTGATGTAGGCGTCGAGGGCGTTGGCTTCGGCCTTGTGGGTGCGGACGCGCCCGGCCTGGAGTTCGCGGAGCGCCTTGAAGTAGGACCGCTCGGCGGCGGCCGAGTAGCGGGCGAGTTTATCGAGGATGTTCCCGTTCCGGCCCATGGTTCCGAGCAGGCGGCTGTCGGGATCGTCGTCGGCGCCGGGTTCGGTGAGGATCTGTTCGAACGCGAGGCCTTCGAGACGCTCGATGCGAAGGATTTTCCAGCGGGCCTGGGTCATTTGATGGACCAGGAAGGTTTCGTTTTCGCCCTCGGGGGTGAACTCGGCGCCGAGGCGGGCGGCGAGGTCGTTGAACTCTTGAACAGATTCGTGGGGGAGGACGGAGAACTCGCCGCTGAGACCGTGACGGGTCGCATTTTGACTGGAGGCGGCTTTCCCTTCCGGCGTGGTCGGGCCGGTGGATCGGGCGGCATTCTGCCGGTTTGCGATTACTTGGGCTGCGGTACTCATTTCCAATTTAACTGTATCAGGCGAGGGCAAAATTCCGGTTTGGGGATTTGAATGTTGATTTCAAACTAAGTGGTTGCTGTTGAATCGTTTGGGTTGAGCATAGGGGCTGTGGAAAACTCCAGGAACAGACATGAGTATTTGTCGGCGAGGCGGGGGAGAAAGTCCGGCGAAGACGATTCCAAGGCGGTGCCGCAACTATGCTCAGAGAAGGTGATCTGCGGCCGCCACACGGACGTCGGTCAGGGAAAAGTCCTGGCCCTTGAACAGCAGCGGTTCGTCCATGGCTTTTGCCAGCGCATAAGGGAAACAATCACCAAAATTCAGTCGCGCCCGATGTCTTCCCCTCCCGTAGTCGTAGTAGGCCTGGCGGGCCAAGACGCCTTGTTGTAGGGTGACGGGTTCAACCACGATGGAAGCGGCACGCAGAAACGCCTCGGCCTGCCGGGAGGCATCCGGTCTCGCTTGCCGTTCGAGGACAATCGCGAGTTCCACATGGCTCACGACACTGAGGCGGCAAATTTCCGCCGCCAGTATCAGGCGTGTAAAGTGCTCAGCCTCAGGCTCCCCAAAGAGGATTGCGACCAGCGCGGAAGTGTCGAGAATCACTTCGGGAGCCCGTGGTCGTCATAGAGCAGTTGGCCATGCTCGACGTAGGGACGCTTCACGGACCGCGATGCGCGCTTGGCGATGGCCATCAGTTCCGTCAAACTTGCCTTGCCCTTGCGTTTCTCGAGTTTTGCGTGCCGCTCCCTCAGGGACTCAACGACCACTTTGGTAAGGCTCTCGCCGGTTTCCCGGGCAATCGCTCGGGCCAGACGATGGGCTTCCGGGTCTTTGACGTTGAGGCTCACGATTCTTCTCCCTTTCGAGAATATCCGCTTCTATTCTACCTTTGCTCCAATGGAGCCCGAGGGCAATTCAGCGCGGCCCGCTGCGTCACATCTCAGATTCGGCGACTCGTTAACCCGACCTTGGCATGAGACCGGGCGATGCAGATCGCTTGAATCCGAATCAAGCCTTCCAATTCGAAAGCTTGGGATTCGGCGTGCAGCTTTCGATTTTTGGTCGACCCACTAAGACGGCCACTCGGAGTGAGCACTGTCCGAGTCAGCCCCGCGCTCAACAGCCCCATGGCTATTCGATGGGCAATGCCACGGTGAAACGGCTGTAGCCGAGGCTCCAGCCTGGCAAATCGCAACTGATGGTGAAAGTCGCCGACGCGATCGACTGCGGCAGACGCACATCTACCTGATAAAAGCCGACCGTGAGCGGTGCAAGCCCCGAATACAGGACTGTCGCCGGCACCTCGGGATCGTCTCCCTTATGGACGAAGCAGATCATTGGGGTGGCGGTGACCGAGAGCGGCGAGATGGGTGCCGGCGTGCCCGTTTGCACCGGCGGCGTGACTGGTCCAAACCCGGTCCCGTAGAGGTGTACTATTTCGCCTGGATGTGCCGGTTTCTGATTGGTGATAGCGGCATCGAACTTCTCGTGCGCTGCCAATGCGAGTGAACCGTCTGGGAGTGCCGTAGGAACCTCGGCGCGTACTGCTGCACCCAGAGCGATCCGCTGCCACCTGTCCAGTTCGCCTGGTCCGACGCAGACAGTGCGACACGCGGGAACGTTCCCGGCGCGGCCTCCCACGGCACCTGTAGCGTCACGGCGCCATCCTGAACCTCGAGCACAGGAGCCGGAATGTCTCCAACTGTAGCCGACAACTTGTCTCCTGCACGTACCGAAGCCGGGAGGGTCAGCGCTTGTCCCACCGCCGGCGTCGGGCTTGTCAGTCCTGGCTGCGAGCCGGGATAGAACTGCTCTTGCAGACGGCAGGTACCGGTTGGGTTTGATAACTCGACTTGGCCCACTTTGATGCTCGACCTGGCCCACCCTAACTCGTTGATTCCCCGTAAAAGCTGATTCATGCCTCGATCACCCCCTTTCCCTCATGAGAGGAAGGGAGTCGAGAACGGCCCGCAGCCGTCAAGGGCGCGTAAACACAGTGCGGCGAAGCGAACCCTTGACGGCGAGGACCGTTCAGTAGAATCGCCAATTCGAGGGAAAGGGGGTTGGCCCCCCGAGAGCATCAAAGTGGGCCAAATAGGCGTAGCGAACTCAGAAATGGCAGAACATCGCGACTTGCTCGCCAAATTAGGCTTTTCCATCAGCAATCAGCAACTGGTTAGTGCCGCCGCCGCTTGAAATATGTAGAAACTCCAGTGGCGGGCTAGAGAGCCCGCCGCAGGCCGGGGGCCCGCCCCACACAACTTGGCTACAAGATGTCTCGGCAGGAGTGCCGAGACGGCACGCAAGAGTGCGTGCGCCACGCGCGGCCTCACCTTCGAGATCGGAAGGCGAAGTAGACGGGTACCCCCAGCAGCACGATGACCAGGCCGGGCCAGGTGGTGGAGGTCCGGTAAACGAACAGCACCCCCAACACCGTGGCTGCTCCGACGATGTACAGCGCTGGGATCACGGGATAGCCGAAGGCTCGGTAGGGGCGATCCGCATCGGGACGCGTTGCGCGGAGGCGGAAGATGCCGGCGATGGTCAGGATGTAGAAGATCAGCGCCGCCGAGATCACATAGTCGAGCAGGTTGCCGTAGAGGTTTCCGTACTTACCGGTGGCGGTGTCGTAGGTGCGCGGCAGAACCAGCAGCACTGCCCAGATGCACTGCAGCAGCAGCGCGCGGCTGGGCACCTTCGCGTCGTTCAACACGGCAGCGCCCCGGAAGAAGACCCCGTCGCGGGCCATCGCGTAATAGGCCCGCGCCCCGGCCAGGATCAGCCCGTTGTTGCAGCCGAACGTGGACACCATCACCGCGATGGCCATGATCATCGCGCCCGTGCCGGGGAAGATCGCGCTCAGCGCAGCCGTGGCCACCCGGTCGGCCGACGCGTGCTGGATCTGTTCGAGGGGCAGCGTTACCAGATAGGCGATGTTCGCCAGCAGGTAAATCCCGATCACCAGGCTGGTGCCCAGCGCCAGGGACAGCGCGAGGTTGCGCCGCGGGTTCTTCACCTCGCCCGCTGTGAAGGTGACGTTGTTCCACGAATCAGCCGAAAACAGGGAGCCCGTCTGCGAGACACAGATGGCAGCGAACAACCCGAACACGGTGGCCGCCGTGAGTCCCGGCACCACCGGATCGAAGCCGCGCGCGGTCCACAGATCGCCAAAGTTCGCCGAGACAGCCGTGCGATTCCATCCGAGCACCAATCCCAGCACGATTAGCCCGAACAGGGATCCGATCTTGGCGCTGGTGAAAACGTTCTGCACGATCTTGCCGTACTCCAGTCCCCGTGAGTTGGTCCAACTCAACAGCAGGATCAGAACAATGCCCACGAGTTGCGCCGTGGAGAGCGAGAGGGCGTAACCGGAGGACAGGTGCACGGGCGGGATCAGGTAGTTCGACTCCGAGATGGCGGGCGCCAACAAGCCCAGGAAGCGCGCGAAGGCCACGGCCACGGCGGCGATGGTCCCGGTCTGGATGACCATGAAGAGCGTCCAGCCATAGAGGAATCCCCAGAGCGGCGAGAACGCCTCGCGGAGGTACACGTACTGCCCGCCCGCCCGCGGCATCATAGACGCCAGTTCCCCGTAGGAGAGCGCGCCGGTGATGGTGAGGAATCCGGTGAGCAGCCAGGCGGCCAGCAGCCAGCCGGGACTGCCGATCATCCGGGACATGTCGGCGGAGACGATGAATATGCCGGATCCGATCATGGATCCGGCCACTACCATGGTGGAATCGTAGAGCCCCAGGCCGCGCTTGAATTCGGTGTCGAGGCCCTCGACGGACATGGGGGTGGCCGGAGCGGTGGAATCGGGCATTGGAATCCAGTATGGCTCCCCTACCCGCCCGGGCTCAACTTTCCAGTTCCGCCGCCATCATGTTGTCCACATAGCACCAGACCCAGGATTCGCCCGGTTCAATGGAGCGGATCAGGGGGTGTTTCGTTGCGTGAAAGTGCTTGGTGGCGTGCTTGTTCTTGGACGAGTCGCAACACCCCACGTGGCCGCACGTCAGACAAAGCCGTAGGTGGACCCAGGTGTCTCCCATCTTGAGACACTCCTCGCAACCTCTTTTGCTCGTATTCTCAACCTTGATTTGATCCAGATGCGTGCAGCCTTTGGGCATTGCCTAAACCTCCAAACTGGCGCGGTCCCACTTAGCTAGACGCGCGCCGACATCGTAGGTGCTCTCCAGAAATTCGTACAAGGATTGTTCCGGAGACTCCGCGCGGCGGACGTCGTCGTACATCAGGATGAACTCCGACAGCTGCGGATTCCAACTCGCCGCCGCGGGCCGTACCGGCTCTTTTTCAATACCAGCCGGCGGAGGGACGGTGTACGCGTAGTAGGCGGGGCCGTCGATGGCGCCGCCTCCGGGCCAGAATCCGGCGCTGCAGACCTCGTGCGAATAGGCGGGGCCGCTGATTACGCCTTGGCGGGGCGGCGCGGGCCGGCCGGAGAAGCGCGTGCAGGCCAGGTCAAAGCTGCCCCAGAAGAAGTGAACCGGGCTGCATTTGCCTGTGAACCTGGCGCGGAATCGTTCGAACACCTTGGCGCTGGAGACCAGGATGCGCCAAAAACGCTGGGCGTATTCGGGGTCGTAGGAGGCGTTGGCGGTATCGCGGTCGAAGGGTACGGCATCCGCGCATTCCTGAGGGTGGAGGTTGATTTCCACCGAGATACCCAGCGCTGCCAGGGTTTGAAAGGTGCCGACGTAGAAGGCGGCCACGGACTCGGCTCGCAATGGCCTGGAGGCACTGGTGCCTTCGCTGGTGTAGATCTTCAGTTTGTGCCTCTGAAAGTCGAATTGGATTTCGAAGATGCCCGATGGATAGGGGATGGGTCCGGTGGTGAGTCCACGGGAGTTGACGTATAGGGTTACGTGCCACCAATGATTCATGGGCGGGCACAGGGCCATGCGGATCTTGCCGACGATCTGCGTCCACATGTGGAGGGTACGGTAGGTGTCCTTCCACTCGTGTAAGGGCAGCGGCGGCCAGCGCTCCTCGGTCGTCATTTTGAACAGTCTCGCAGAAAGAGGCGGCTGGCGCTAGTGAGGCTGCCACGACGGGCTGAAGCCCATCCCACCTTGGGCTAACCAGCCTCTCACAAGCAACCTGATGGTGTCCATACTTCGAGCGGGACACATTTCTATTTCTTGGTGGCGGCATTCCTTGCCACTATGAATCGGTCAACGTTGTCTGCGTCGATCAGCGTGGCGCCGGTATCCATGAAGTTCGGGACCGGGGAGAAGGAATCCTCGGACCAGGCTTTCGCGAGCTGCGGTATAGGATTGTGATGCAAGTCGTCGAGCATCTTGAGTCCGCGGAAAGCCATTGTGAACGGCTTTTGGGCGACTGTGGCGGTGATGACGCCCTTCTGGATTCCGATCAGCGTCCGGTCGTCAGTGTCCATCCCCATCACGATCTTCCCGGTCACGTTCTTGCGACTCAGAACGTCGGCGACCTCGGGACAGGCAAAGGAGACCAGGCAAAGGATCGCCTCGAACCGTACGTTCTGATCGATCATCTTGCGTGAGTGTATCCGACACGATGCGCGGATCGCCCTTGGCATCCACAATCTGGGTAATTTTGATTTGCGGATAGGTTTCGAACGCATCTTTGTAACCGTGAAGCCGTTCCTTCAGATTGTTCTGCTCGGGCATAGTGAACACCGTCACGGCACCTCGGAACTTGAGTTCCCTCGCGACGACTTTGCCGGCCATGAGACCCGCTTTGTAGTTATCGGTTCCGATAAAGGTCAGGCGCTTGCTATCGGGCGCGTCGGAATCGATGGTGATGACCGGGATGCCTTGAGCGATGGCGCCGTCGATGTCGTCCTTCAGCGACGGATCGCTGGCCGACACCATAATGCCCGATGGCTTCTGCGCCACTGCCTTGGCGAATTCATCGCGCTGGGCCTTGGGATCGTATCCTTCCGGTCCGACCATTTCGGCTTTCACGTGCATCTCGGACGCTGCCTTGGCCAAGCCGGCGCCTACCTGCTGCCAGTAGGGGATCTTCACGTTCGTCCCAATCAGGAAGTACTTCTCTTCCGGGGTATGCTGCGATCCGCCGCAACTTACGACGGGGAGCAGCAACGCCGCGACCACCAAAACCGGGATCAGTATCTTGGTCATGGGTTTCTCCTGGGCGGAGTATAACTCTACCAATCGACGTTGCCTATGGGGTTTTTGCTTCACCTTCTTTGAAGGTCAAGATCCGATCACCTGTTACGTTCCGATAGGTCTCCACCAGCCCTGAAGGCCAATGGACCTCGACCCTTTCAGCGGTTTTCGAAGGACCTAATCCGAAGTGGAGGCGCAGGTCGTTTTGCGAGTAGAAGCTGGACTGGCTCAGCACATCCTGCCGGAAGCGGCGGCCGCCGGCGGTGACGTATACGGAGGCGCCGATGGCAGTGCGGTTGGATTTCGTTCCGACGAGTTTCAGCTTCAGCCAGTGGTTGCCGGTGCGCGTGTCGTTGCGGAGCAGTGTGGGCGGTTCGCTCATGTTCATGATGAGCACGTCCAGGTCTCCGTCGTTATCGAAATCGCCTGCGGCCAGGCCGCGGCTGGAATGCACGCCGGTGATGCCGGGACCGCTCGACGCGCTGACGTTTTCGAAGACGTTCGCGCCTCGATTGCGCAGCAGCATCCGCGGGTTCTTGTACTTGTAGTCGGCGAAGTAGCGGTCGAGCTCCGGGTACACGCTGCCATTGACGAACAGCAGGTCGGGCAGGCCGTCGTTGTCGAAATCGCCGAAGCAGGCGCCCCAACCGACATAGTGCGTGAGCGCTCCGAGGCCGATCTTGGAGGTCATGTCCTCGAAGAAACCTCTGCCTTTGTTGCGATAGAAGACCGGGGTGTCGTCGGCGAAGTGGGTTTTAAAGATGTCGAGCCGTCCCTGCCCGGAGGAATCGGCGATGGCTACGCCCATGCCGGCCTGCTCGCGCCCGTCCTCGTTGTAGGCGACGCCGGCTTCGAGAGCGATGTCGGTGAACGTGCCGTCGTGGTTGTTCCGGTAGAGAATGCTGGGAGTCGAGTCGCAGGCGACGAAGAGATCGGGCCAGCCGTCGTCGTCGAAATCGGCCGCCACCGCTGTCATCGCGTACCGCCGGTCCACTTTGGCGATGCCGGACTTTTCGGAAACGTCAGTGAACGTGCCGTCGCGGTTATTGCGGTAGAGGAAGTTACGGCCGGTGGGAAGGCCTTTCGGGCCGCAGTTCACCGCGATCCCCTTCCACATGCAGTTCGGGGTTGCGCCGGGAAGGGGCACGGTCTTGAAATCGAACTCCAGGTAAGTACTGACGAAGAGATCGAGATAGCCGTCGCGATCGTAGTCGATGAACGTGCATCCGGCGCCCCATTCGGGTTTCGGGTGCAGCAATCGGGCCTTTTCCGTGACGTCGGTGAAGGTGCCGTCGCCGTTGTTGCGATAGAGGATGTTCTGGCCCCAGCAACTCAGGAAAAGGTCGTCGTTGCCGTCGTTGTCGAAATCGCCGACGCAGACGCCGGAGGCCCACACCACGCGTTCGAGGCCAGCTTTCTTCGTGACGTCGGTGAACGTGCCGTCGCGGTTGTTTTTGTAGAGGCGATTGGTGGCGCCGGATGGCGCGCCTTCGATCATCGATCCGCCGGGGATGAAGATATCGAGCCAGCCGTCGTTGTCGTAATCGAAAAAGGCGACGCCGCAACCGTTCGTCTCCAGGATGTATTTCTTGGTGTCTGGATTGCCGTAGACGATCGGATGGGTGAGGCCGGCTTCGGCCGAGACGTCGATGAAGCGGAACGGAGGCGGATCGGTCTGACCGCCGCGGAGGCTGGCCGCCCCGGCCAAGGCAAGGAAGTCGCGACGCTTCATTTGAGACCCTTGCCCTCCAGCACCGTGTGGACTCTGTTCGCGGTCAGCGAAGGGAGTTTGTCAACGACGCCGCTAGGCCAGTGAATTTCGATATCGGCCTCGCCGGCCGCCGCCAGGCCGAAGTGGACGCGAAAGTCGTTTTGCGAAATGTAGCTGCCGCCGCTGCGCACTTCATCGATCTGGCGGTGCTTCCCAGTGACGCAATAGACGCGGGAGCCGATGCCAGTGCGATTCGACTTTGTGCCTACGCACTTGATCTTGATCCAGTTGTGATTCAGCTTCGATTCGCAGCGCAGCAACTGGGGGACATCGTTGACACAGTTCACCACGACGTCGAGAGTGCCATCGTTGTTGAAGTCGCCGACCGCGCAGCCGCGCCCGGGAGCCGGTTCGACGATTCCCGGACCCGCGTCCATGGACACGTCGGCGAACTTGCCGTCGCCGAGGTTGCGGTAGAGAACCTTGCGCTGGCGGTAGCCGTACTCTATCGACGTTTCGGCGACTTCAGGATAGACGTGGCCGTTGGTGAGCAGGATGTCGAGCCAGCCGTCGTTATCGAAATCGGCGAACATGGCGCCCCAGCCGAGGAACCGGGTGTTGCGGCCGAGGCCCGATTGGAACGTCATGTCCTCAAAGAAGCCGGCGCCGCCGTTGTGGTAGAGGCTGGAAGTGTCTCCGGCGAAGTTGGTCTTGATGATGTCCAGGTTGCCATCGCAATCGTAATCGCCGGCGGAGACTCCCATGCCCGCCTGCGGTTTGCCGTCGGCGCTGTAGGCGACTCCGGCTTCGATGGAGGTGTCCGTAAACGTGCCGTCGTGGTTGTTGCGGTAGAGGGTGGAGGACGTGGAGTCATTGGCCACGTAGATGTCGGGCCAGCCGTCGTTATCGAAGTCGGATACCAGCACGCCCAGGCCATAGGTGCCGGGGGTTTTGAGGATGCCCGACTTTTCGGAGACGTCGGTAAACGTGCCGTCGCCGTTGTTGCGAAGCAAGATGTTCCTGCCGCCGTCCAGTCCGGGCGGCCCGCAGGCCACCTTCAGGCCCTTGTACAGGCAGTTGCCGCCCTCGGGCACGGGCACGGTTTTCACGTCGAAATCGATGTAGTTGGCAATGAAGAGGTCGAGCGAGCCGTCCTTGTCGTAATCGAGGAAGGCGCACCCGGTGTTCCAGCGGTTCTGGCCTTTGGCGGTGAGGCGGGTCGTTTTTGCGAGGCCCGATTTCTCGCTCACGTCGGCGAATTTGCCGTTGCCGAGATTCTTGAATAAAACACAATCGCCCCAGTATGTTACGACCAGATCGTCGAGCCCGTCGTTGTCGTAGTCGCCGACGCAGCAGCCCTGGCCCCAGCCGGTTTTGGCGATGCCGGAATCGAGGGTGACGTCCGTGAAAGTGCCGTCGCGGTTATTCCGATAGAGGCGGTTGGTGGGGCGGTCGGCGTTGGTCCAGCGGGCTTCGAAGCGCGTGCCGTTGACGATAAACAGGTCCATCCAGCCGTCGTGATCGAAGTCGTAAAAGGCAACCCCGCAGCCGGTGGTTTCGAGCAGATAGCGGTTCTTGTTCTCGCTGCCGAAGATGGTTCTGGCGCGGAGTCCGGCCTCGCGAGCGACGTTCTTGAACTCGATGCCGAGGCCCGAGCCCCTCAACAACTGGTCGAAGGTGAACACCGAGGCAGTGCGGCAGATGGACTGGATGAACTGGCGGCGCTTCATCTTGCTTTGGCGAGTTTCGGATCTATCTTTACTGCGAGAGCGTCGGCGCGCGCGGCCTGGTCAGCGCGGCCCATCTGCTGGTAGACCTGCGCGAGATTGTGATACAGGCCGGCGGCGAGCGGATTCTGGATCAATCCGCGGCGATACGCTTCCACGGCCTCATCCAGGCGTCCCGCGGCGTGCAGCGTGGCGCCGAGGTTGAGATACGCGGGAATCAGATCGGGCTGCATGTCGATGGCGCGGCGGTAGGCGACGATCTCCTCGTCGGTGTGGCCGATGGTTCCCAGTGTGATGGCGAGATTGTATTGCGCGGCCGGATCCTTCGGATACAGTTGCGACGCGAACTCCAGGATCGGTGCGGCCCGCTGCGGCTGGCCCTGCTGTCCGAGGCTGACTGCCAGGAAGATCAGCGATCGCAGGAAGTACGGATAGATCTGGAGCGATTCGAGGTATTTATTGGCGGCCTCAGCGAACTTGCCGCTCTCCCGGAGGCGAGTGCCTTCGAGGTTCAACTGCTCGGCCTCATACAGAAAATCGCGGGGCATTCGGTAGACGATGGTGGGTTTTCCCTTTACGTCTACAATCGGGGAGAATTCGCCGCGGTCGATCTTCAGGGCCGCGGCGGCCAGTGCCGGATCCAGCGAGGAAACGGACATATCGCCGAGGTATCCGCCGGAGATGCTGTGCTCGTCGGTGGAGTAAGTTTGGGCGACGGAAAAGAATGGCGCGCCGCGTTTCAGCTCGGCGAGGGCTTCTTCAGCCTTCGGCTGGTTCTCCGCGACGATCCAGCGCAGGTACAACCGCTTGGGCGCGATGGTGGTCCGATTGGCCGGATCGCGCCCGGCGGACTTGACTCCCTGTTCGGGATGGACGCGGATCCAGTGGTCCACCATGTGGAAGGATCCCTTCTGCGTCTCGGGCATGTGGCAGGCCATGCACTGGCCCTTCTGATTGACGGGACACAGGGCGGCGCGTTTCCCGGCAGCCGCGGAATGGCAGGAAAGGCAGGCTCGTAACGGTTTCACGTCACTCCTGGCAGCGTCGTGGTGCGGGTCATGGCAGGAGAGGCAACTGAGTCCCGCGCCGCTCTGGATGTAGCATTGCGATTTCTGGAGCGCGGTGACCTGGTTCGAGATGAGCAGGTCATCGGGGACAGGGTCGGCCAGATCGCTGAACCCGGAGTGACACTGCGAACATTGCAGCAGCAGTTTGTCGTTACTCAGGTTCCTGGGGTTGAGGATGGCGGTGTCCGTGGGACGCGCGGCGCTCGCCGTGACGGCCTTCACATGATCGGAACCCGGGCCATGGCAGGTCTCACAGCGAACTCCGGTTTCATGCATGCCGGTCTGCGCGGCGCCGTGGCAGGTGAGACACTTCTGCTCGAACTCGGGGCTCAGGACACGTCCCAGGGCGGTGTCCCATGAGGAGGGCGTTTCGGCGGGGAATCCGGGAGACAGTACCAGCTGTCCGGAATGGACGTAATGTAAGTACCGGGACTCAATGAGCGGGGAGGCGGGCAGCTTAAGTCCACCCAGTTCGGAGACGCGAATGAGGAAACTGAGGCCGTGGCGCCGTCCACCCACCACGGTTTCCACCGGCGTTTGAGCGCTCGGCTGCCCGGGCAGAGTGACCTTGTACGTGATCCCCTTGGCGGTCCGACTGAGATTGTATTCCACTGGGCCTTCCATCTTTGTGCGCTGGTACTCTTGCGGCAGCAGAGTTGGTGCGTGGCCCTGCCAGGTGATTCCCATGTTGCTGTTGAGTTGCGTGGAAGCGATGTCGCGATGACACTTCGCGCATATCGCTGAGCCAACATAGGCGGGCCCGGCAACTGCCGAGAAAGTGGACAACAGAACCAGAACGGGCAGGAGTCCCATGACGAGGACGTATCGCTCTAGTGTACCCTGCCGGTTGGGCCTCTAAAGCGTTGAAGAGTGCGACAATTGACCCAAAAATCCAGTTTCCGCTTGAACCTTGCACGTGGTTAATGTAAGAATGCTCCACAGCGCTACAGACCGGGTTTTATTCTTTTCCGCTCAGAGAGGCTGGCGATTCATGAGATGGGTTGGCTTGATTTTGGCCGTGATGTCGATGACATCGGCGGAGGCTCAGGAGGCTGCTGCCGGTGGGCTCAACATCCTCATTATTGAAGGCGAGGGGGCTGTCAACAACATCAAGCAGCGGACGGCTCGGGAGACGATTGTCCAGGTAGAGGACGAGAATCACAAGCCGATTGCGGGAGCTGTGGTTGTTTTCATCACTCCCAACCAGGGCGCGAGCGGTGTCTTCGCTGACGGTTCTCACATGTTCACCACGACGACGGACAGCAGCGGGCGCGCAGCATCGCGCGGTCTGCGGCTGAACAATACGAGCGGTCGCATGGAGGTGAGAGTCACTGCTTCCAAGGATGGCAAGACGGCGAGCAAGACCATCGCCCAAACCAACGTAATCAGCGCGGCGGCAGCCGGGGCCGGTCTCAGCGCGACGGCGAAACTGCTGATCCTGCTAGGCGTAGCCGGCGCCGCAGCCGCGGGCGGAGTGATCGCGGCCACGAGCGGTGGAGGAAGCTCGAGTCCAACACCGGCCCCATCGTCTCCCACGACGATCTCGATCGGTGCTCCAGGAACGGTTGGTCCTCCGAGGTAACTGCAATGCGCATATTCATATTCACTTTATTGCTCCCTGTTCTCGGGATGTCCCAATCCAGGGTGTCCGGTCCGGTGGCGGGATACGTTCCGGACGCGGCCAGATCGAGCCTGCAACCGGTGCTGGGCATGCCCGGTGCGGCGGTTCTCGGCGACACACTTCGATTGAACGGGGCATGGTCGCTACTCGGTGTCTCGCCATCCCAGGAGTACGCGATGGCTACGGACCGGTTCTCCGGCGAATTGTTGCTGGTGTCAACCGAGAGCGCGGCCGGGCGTAGCGTTGAGGGAGCCTTACGCGGAGCGGGCAGCGTGCGGATGAGCCCGAACGGAACGTCGGCGGTATTGCGGGCCGGCGGCCAGGTTCAGATCGTCAACGGATTGCCGGACGCGCCGCACGCGCAGAGCCCGGTGGATGTCTCGGCGCTGGGAGCGTTAAAGGCTCTGGCCGTATCCGATGACGGATCTCTGGTGCTGGTGGTGGCGGGAAGCGGCGCGGACACGGCGCTCTACTCGATCAACCTGCAGGGTGAACTGCGCTGGCTGGGAGCATTGGGGCAGGACGCACGGCTGAGTTTTGCGAACCGTTCGCACTCGGCGGCGATCGCGGGAATGAGCACGAACGAGTTATGGATACTGGCCGATGCCGCGGGTGACTTCTCTTTGCGGCGCCTCTCGGGTCCGGAGAGTGGCATGTCCGGACCGGTAGGGGTGGCTTTTTCGGACGACAACCGGCGCGTGCTGGCGGCTCACTCGGGCGGAATCATCCGAGTGAATCTGGATGACGCGGCAGTGGCCGCCGTAGCCTGCTCCTGCGCACCAACGTTACTGGCGCGCATGCGCGGGAACTCGACGTTCCGGCTGACCGAGGTGTCGGACCAACCGATGTGGATCGTGGAGGATCGCACCGCCGTGCCGCAGGTGTGGTTCGTGCCGCCGAAGGCGCGGGCCTCCACAGACACGGGTGGTGGAAATACCGAGACAGGCCGGCCACCGTTAGAACGGCGACGTTGACAGCTAACAAAAGGTAAATCGAGTTTTCGCCCGCCGGTGGATACGGTGGGCGTTCGCAAGGTAATTGGGGCCGGCATGACAACAGCCGGTGAGACAGACAGACTCGAGCCGCGACAGGCTAGCTGTCGAGTCTACCCCATTGGCAGCCTGAGTGCTGCCTGGAGGAGATTGGTTCATGTCCGCTGGCTCAAGGTTTCTTCCGACGCTGCTGTTGACCTGTGTTTTGAGCGTCTCCGCTTTTGCCCAAGCGGCCGGCGGCGGCCCGACGGTTACGACCACGAGTCTGCCGGCAGGGACCCAATCCGTCGGGTATTCAGCTTCTCTCAGTGCGACCGGTGGAACGACGCCGTACACCTGGAGCGTCGTCGGAAGCTTACCTCCGGGCCTCACGCTGACTGGCGCCCAGATCAACGGAGTCCCGCAGCAGCCTGGCAATTACAGCTTTTCAGTCACAGCAACCGATGCGAGCCAGCGGACGTCACCATCCCAGCCTCTTGTCCTGGTGGTGAATCAGGGGTTGACTATTACCACCACCTCTCTGAGTCCCGGGACGCTGGGGTCGCCTTACAGCGCCCAGTTACAGGCGGTGGCAGGAGCAGGAGCAGCACCGTACCAGTGGTCAGTGAGCGGGGGTAGGCCTCCGTCGGGTATCGGCTTGAGTTCGTCCGGATTGCTGAGCGGTACTCCCACCGAAGGAGGTAGCTTCACCTTCGGTGTTACGGTGAATTCGTCGTTCAACGGAGTAGCCCTTTCCGATCAGCGCACGTTCACGCTGGTCGTCAACACGAGTCCGCTCACGATCCTAACTACGAGTCTTCCGGCCGGGACTCAATCTGTCGCTTACTCGCAGCCGTTGCTCGCTTCGGGCGGGACCGGAAATTATGCGTGGACGATCAGTTCCGGATCGCTGCCTCCGGGCATCGGCCTCAACGGAAACGTTCTTAGCGGGACTCCGACCCAGGCCGGCACGTTCCCATTCTCGGTGACGGTGCGCGACACCGGCGTGGGTGGAGTGTCCTCTCCTGCCCCACAGCCTCTCTCCATCACGATCAATCCGAACAGCAATTCCGAATTGCACATCACCTCCAGTTCGCCGCTGCCGAGCGGCACTTTCGGTAGCCAGTACAGCATGCAACTGACGGCCACAGGCGGAACGCAGCCCTATCAGTGGTCAGTGAGCGGCGGTGCGCTTCCGCCGGGTATCGGCTTGAGTTCGACCGGATTGCTGAGCGGTACTCCCACCAGCGGGGGTAACTTCAGCTTCGGCGTTACGGTGAATTCGTCGTTCAACGGGGTGGCCCTGTCCGATCAGCGCACGTTCACCCTGGTCATCAACACGAGTCCGCTCACGATCCTAACCACGAGTCTCCCGGCTGGGACCCAATCTGTCGCTTACTCGCAGCCGTTGCTCGCTTCGGGCGGGACCGGAAATTATGCCTGGACGATCAGTTCCGGATCGCTGCCTCCGGGCATCGGCCTCAGCGGAAACGTTCTTAACGGGACTCCCACCCAGGCCGGCACCTTCCCATTCTCGGTGACGGTGCGGGATACCGGGGTGGTTGGAACGTCCCTTCAGGCCACCCAGCCTCTCTCCATTACCATCAATCCGAACAGCAATTCCGAATTGCACATCACCTCCAGTTCGCCGCTGCCGAGCGGTACTGTCAGTAGCCAGTACAGCGTGCAGCTGACGGCCACAGGCGGAACACAGCCGTATCAATGGTCAGTGAGCGGCGGTGCGCTCCCGTCGGGTATGGGCTTGAGTTCGGCCGGATTGCTGAGCGGTACTCCGAGCGACGCGGGGAACTTCAGCTTCGGTGTTACGGTGAATTCGTCGCTCAACGGGGTGGCCCTTTCCGATCAGCGCACGTTCACACTGGCAATCAACACAAGTCCCCTCACGATCCTAACTACGAGCCTACCGGCGGGGACTCAATCGGTTGCTTACTCGCAGCAGTTAGTCGCTTCGGGCGGCACCGGGAAGTATGCCTGGACGATCAGTTCCGGATCGCTGCCTCCGGGCATCGGCCTTAGCGGAAACGTTCTTAGCGGAACTCCCACCCAGGCCGGCACTTTCCCATTCTCGGCGACCGTGCGGGACACCGGCGTGGCTGGAACGTCGGTTCAGGCCACCCAGCCTCTCTCCATTACCATCAATCCGAACAGCAATTCCGAATTGCACATCACCTCCAGTTCCCCGCTACCGAGCGGTACTGTCAATAGCCAATACAGCGTGCAATTGACAGCGACCGGTGCGACGCAGCCGTATCAATGGTCAGTGAGCGGCGGTGCGCTTCCGGCGGGAATAGGCTTGAGTTCGGCCGGATTGCTGAGCGGTACTCCGAGCGGGGCGGGGAACTTCAGCTTCGGTGTTACGGTAAGTTCGGTCGTCAACGGAGTGTCCGTTAGCGACCAGCGCACGTTCACACTGGCGATCAACACGAGTGCGCTCACGATCCTAACTACCAGTCTTCCGGCAGGGACTCAAACCATCCCTTACTCGCAGCAACTGCTCGCTTCGGGCGGCACCGGGAAATATGCCTGGACAGTCAGCTCCGGATCGCTGCCTCCCGGTATCGGCCTAAACGGGAACGTTCTTAGCGGGACTCCCACTCAGGCCGGCACCTTCCAATTCACGGTGACGGTGCGGGACACCGGCGCTGTTGGATCGTCCCTTCAGGCTACCCAACCTCTCTCCATTGCGATCAATTCGAATAACAATTCCGACTTGCGCATCACCACCAGTTCGCCTCTGCCGAGCGGCACGGTCAATAGTCAATACGGTGTGCAATTGACGGCCACAGGCGGGACGCAGCCGTATCAATGGTCAGTGAGCGGCGGTGCGTTGCCTCCGGGTATCGGTCTCAGTGGGAACGTGCTGAGCGGAATTCCCACTCAGACCGGGACGTTCCAATTCTCGGTAACTGTGCGGGACAGCAGTGTTGGAGCATCGCTTCAGACTACCCAGGCTTTCTCCGTCACCATCACTTCAAACAACAATAACTCCGACTTGCGCATCTCCACGAGTTCGCCGCTGCCGAGCGGTACAGTCAATAGCCAATACGGTGTGCAGCTAACGGCCACCGGTGGGACACAGCCGTATCTCTGGTTACAGAACGGCGGTGGCGTACCGCCAGGAGTCACACTGAATCAGACCGGGATCCTGGCGGGGACTCCAACGGCTCTCGGGACGTTCACCTTCATCGCTGTGGTTACCTCCAATGTCAACGGAATTCAACTCACTGATCAGAAGAGTTTCACGATCTCCATTGATAACAGCGGGACAGAGGGGTTCACGATCCAAGCCAGTATTTTGCCCCAGGGGGCGCCCGGGGTGCCTTACTCGGCCCAACTGGTCGCCTCCGGCGGAGTGGCTCCTTACGTATTTTCGCTGCAATCGGGGGCACTCCCGGTGGGGCTCCAATTGTCGTCGACTGGTCAGGTCACAGGGACACCGACCGTAGAAGGATCGTCCACCTTCGGCATACAGGTTACCGACAGTCGAACTCTCACGGCATCACGGACGTTCTCGGTCACCATTTCCGTGGGAGCCATCGGACTCTCGGCGGACTTGCCGATCGGTTTTGTGAACCTACCTTACTCGGGCGGCTTCAAGGCGAGCGGAGGCGTTGGCGGGAACACGTTCAGTGTGGTGGGCGGGGGCCTGCCTCAGGGTCTGAAGATGGACGTCGCGGGTGTTGTTTCCGGGACTCCCACGATCGGGGGAGCATCCACCTTCATAATCCAGGTGAAAGACAGCACCGGGCGGGTTAACAGCGCTTCCTACACGATTACCATCCAGGAACCGGGCCTGACCGTCACGGGATCCTCACTTCCGCCCGGAGTGGTGGGAACTCCTTATACAGGAACACTCCAAGCTATCGGCGGAGTTATGCCGTACACATATAACGCGAGCGGCCTGCCACCCGGCCTGACCCTCGCTCCGGACGGCAAGATATCGGGCACTCCCACGACCCAGGGCGATTACACAATCGCGGCTACGGTCACCGATAAGAACGGACTGAAGGCGACTAGTTCGGTGGCGATGACCATCAAGCCGGCTCCGTTGGGGGTGGACGGCACGTTCACACCCACGGGGACAACTGGATCGCCGATCAGCGGCCATTTGCCGATCTCCGGCGGAACTCCGCCGTACACCTGCGTGGTGATCGAAGGAGTGCTGCCAGCGGGCGTCAGCCTTTCGGCGGACTGTACGCTCACCGGGACTCCGACCGTCCCGGGGACCTACACGGTCACGGCCAAGGTTACGGACCAGGATAAATCGACCGTCCCGTACACCTTCACGATTACCGTTGTAGCTCCGCCAATCGTCATTGGGGTTTCAACGCTTCAGACGGGGACGGTGGGTACGCCGTACTCGCAGACTCTCACCGCCGCCGGAGGGGCCGGCGCACTGACTTGGAGTGCCGGGAACGGCCTTCCGATCGGAATGACTCTCGACAGCAGCGGAGTTGTCTCGGGGACGTCGTTGAATTCCGGCACATTCACGTTCACCGCGACTGCCCAGGACAAGTACGGCACGTCCGCGTCTCAGCCTGTCACCGTTACATTTAACCTGCCCCCGCTTCCACCCGTTGCGTTTACCGGAGTCAGCGATACGGCGCCGCCGGCAAGTCAGCCGGCCTTCGGGTTCACACTCGGGAGCAGTTATCCCGTTCCGGTCAGCGGGACAATGACGTTGACGTTCAAGGGTGACGACGGCTCAGACGATCCGATGGTCCAGTTCAGCACCGGAGGTCGAACTCTGGCCTTCATTATTCCGGCGAACAGCACCACTCCGGTGTTTTCGGGGCAAAACGCGGCCTTAGCCACCGGCACCACGGCCGGCCTGATCACGTTAACCTCCACCTTCCAGGCGTCGGGGGAGAATGTCACGCCAAATCCTCCTCCGACACAGACGATCCGGATCGCTGCGCTTCCGCCGGCGATCCAGGATGTGAAGGCAACGCGTTCGGGGAACACGATCACCGTCGTAGTCACCGGATATGTCACGTCGAAGCAGGTGAATTCGGCCAGCTTCACCTTCAATCCGGCTTCGGGAGCTAACTTCCAGACCACGACGATCAACGCGACGCTGGACCAGTCATTCGCGACTTACTACGCGGGAGCGGCGTCGGCCGGTTTCGGGTCCCAGTTCAAGTTCACACAGACGTTCACGGTTTCGGGGGACTCGAATGCCGTAAGTTCGGTATCGGTTGTGTTTACCAATACCCAGGGCAGCAGTCCAGCAGTGGTGGCCAACGTGCAATAACAGCTGGCTAGCTCGGACTTGCTATCCAGGGTGAAATTGCCCTACTATTCCAACATTGTGTCTTGCCGACCATGGAAGTACCGCTTCCTCACGGTCGCGGCTCGGTAGGTCGCTGATTCTACAGAGCCGCGCACGTTAGTAAGCGGTGTCCGGAGCTGGGTGAGACCGCTGGGAATTAGGAGGGCAGTATGGCAACACTGGGCATGGCTCGTCCGCTGGACGAGTCGAAACTGAACGCTTTTCTCGAGAGAGCCATTGGCGATATGGGCGCCGCGATGCATGCGACGCTGGTATTGATCGGCGACAAGCTGGGGTTGTACCGGGCGATGGCGGGCGCAGGTCCGTTGACTCCCGCCGAACTCGCCGCCCGCACGAAGACCGAGGAACGCTATGTTCGCGAGTGGCTGAACGCGAACGCGGCCAGCGGCTACGTAACCTACGACGCCGCCACGAAGCGGTTCGAACTGCCGCCGGAGCAGGCTTTTGCGCTGACCGTGGAAGACAGTCCCGCCTATCTTCCGGGCGCGTTCCAGATCATCTCGTCCTGCTTTAAAGACGAGCCCAAGATCACGCAGGCATTCCGGACCGGCGACGGAGTTGGCTGGCACGAGCATGACGCGAATCTCTTCTTCGGTACCGAGCGGTTTTTCCGTCCGAGTTACGCGGCGAACCTGATGCAAGCCTGGATTCCGGCGCTGGACGGGGTTGAAGCAAAGCTGCGGGCAGGGGCTGCGGTGGCCGACGTCGGATGCGGCCACGGGGCGTCAACGATCCTGATGGCCAAGGCCTTCCCCCGGTCCCGCTTCTTCGGTTTCGATTACCACAGCGGGTCCATCGAGCACGCCCGGCACATCGCGGGAAAGGAGGGATTGCTGGACCAGATCAACTTCGAAGTGGCCAGTTCCAAGAGCTACCCCGCAAACGGCGGGTACGACCTGGTGGCGTTTTTCGATTGCCTGCACGATATGGGCGATCCCGCGGGCGCCGCGAGCCATGTGCTCAGCACCCTGAAGCCGGACGGGACTTGGATGATTGTGGAGCCATTCGCCAACGATCATCCGGAAGAGAACCACAATCCGCTCGGGCGCATGATGTATTCGGCTTCCACGATGATTTGCACGCCTGCGTCGCGCGCCCAGGAAGTGGGACTGGCGCTGGGTGCGCAGGCCGGCGAAGCGAGGATCGCGGAGGTTGTGAAAGCCGGCGGATTCACGCGCTTCCGGCGGGCGACTCAGTCGCCGTTCAACCTTGTGTTTGAGGCGCGTCCGTAGGGCCGGCGCTCCGCGCACCATCCGAAGCTGCGTCGGCAAGAGTGCCGACGCGGGTCGCTAAAGCGTGCGCCACGTCGGTGTAAGCTTTTGGGACAAATGGGGAAACCTCCACTTTCAAGTCGCGCACCCCCGGCTACGATGGATGTATGACAATGCGGTGGTTCGGGATTCTGGCATTAACTGCGATAGCATGCGGAGCGGCCGATATCGGCGTGTTCTCCAGCAACAGCGATGTCGGCGCGACGCCTGCAAAGGGCAGCTCCGAGTTCAGCTCGGGCGAGTATCGCGTCACGGGCGGCGGCGACAACATCTGGGGCCAGGTGGACGCGTTCCAGTATCTCTGGAAGAAGGTCTCGGGCGACGTCGCCGTGACTGCGGACGTGCGCTTTATCGGCACCGGCGTAGTAGCGCATCGCAAGGCGGCGCTGATGATCCGTCAATCGCTCGAGCCGGGATCCGCTTACGCCGATGTGGCGGTACACGGGGACGGGCTCACCTCCCTGCAATTCCGTCCAACCGACGGCGCTCCGACTCAGGAGATCTGGTCGGATTTGAAGGGTCCGGTGCGCATTCGCATCGAGCGTCGCGGCTCGCGCTTCACGATGTTCGCGGGCAATCCCGGCGAGGAATTGAAGCCCGCCGGACCGGCGACGGTGACGCTGCAGGATCCGGTGTATGTGGGGCTGGCAGTGTCGTCGCACAAGGCCGACGTGTTGGAGACGGCGGTATTCTCGAATGTGAAGGTGGAGGCGCTGGCGATACAACCGCGGGTGCTGCCGCTGCAGGGGCCGCCGCGTCCGCGCTATCGCAGCAAGATTACGGTATTTGACCTGAAGGATAAATCGTCCCACACCGTATACCAGGCGGATGAAGTTTTCGAAGCGCCCAACTGGTCGCACGATGGGAAGTACCTGCTGGTGAACGCCCGCGGCAAGCTGTGGCGACTGCCCGTGGATACACCGGACGCAAAGCCGGAACCGCTGGGGCTGGACGAGTCGCTGCGATGCAATAACGACCACGACTTCTCGCCCGATGGAAAGCTGATCGCGATTTCCTGTTCGTCGCCGGCCTCGCGGCAATCGCAGGTGTATGTGGCGGGCGTGGACGGGTCGAACCCCAAGCTGCTGGTGTCCCCGGCGCCGAGCTATTTTCACGGGTGGTCGCCCGATGGGAAGTTCCTGGCGTTTGTGGGGCAGCGGAACGGGCACTACAATCTTTTCCGTGTTCCCGTGACGGGCGGCGAAGAGCAGCGCCTGACATCCAAGCCCACCTATGACGACGGTCCCGACTACTCGCGCGATGGGAAGTGGATCTACTTCAACTCGAACCGTTCCGGCAATTGGGATATCTGGCGCATTCCAGCCGATGGCGCGGGTCCCGATGACGCGAAAGCCGAGCAAGTAACCAAAGACGAGCTGGAGGACTGGTTCGCGCATCCATCGCCGAACGGAAAGCTGATGCTGGTGTTCTCGTTTCCGAAGGGAACGGCCGGACACAATGATCGCATGGCGGGTGTGCAATTGCGGTTGATGCCGATGCCGGGCAAGAAGATCAAACCGGTTCGACCGCAGGTGCTGACGACGTTCTTCGGCGGGCAGGGAACCATCAACGTGAACTCCTGGTCGCCCGATTCGAAGCGGTTCGCCTTTGTCGTCTACGAGCCTCTGACTGGAGTTCCGCAATGAAGTGGATTCTCGCCCTGCCTCTGGCTGCGTCTCTGTTGACTGCACAAACTCCCGCCCGTCCCCGTATTCTGGGCGTGGCCCACATTGCCGTTTTCGCGAAGGATCTCGAGAAATCACGGGCTTTTTATCACGACTTTCTGGGGTTCGAGGAACCTTACACCTTGACCAAGGCGGACGGGAGTCCGTCGATGTTGTTCTTCAAAGTGAACGAGCGGCAGTACATTGAACTGTCCCCGGAAGGCATGCCCGGAGGCGGCCGGCTCAATCACATCTCCATCGAAACGGACAATGCCGAAGCCATGCGCCAGTACCTGGCCTCGCGCGGTGTGAAGGTTCCCGCGAAAGTGGGCAAGGGCCGGATTGGGAATTCGAACTTCAACATCCGGGATCCCGAAGGGCATACGGTGGAGATCGTCCAGTACGAGCCGGAAGGCTGGACGGTGCGCGAGAAGGGCAAGCATGTGCCCGAGAGCCGGATCTCCACTCGTATCGCGCACGTCGGCATCATCGTCACGCAGTTCGACGCCGAGATGAAGTTCTACCAGGACGTTCTCGGGTTCCAGGAGACCTGGCGCGGCAGCCGGTCGGAAACCGAGTTGCAATGGGTGAACCTGCGAGTGCCCGACGGGCAGGACTATATCGAACTCATGTTGTACAAGGACGCTCCGGCAGCCGCACTGCGCGGCACCGCGCATCATTTGTCGCTGGAAGTTCCCGATGCCGCCCGCAGCGTCGCGGCGCTGGAGGCCAAGCCGTCCCGCAAAGACTATACGCGCACCATCGAGATTCGCACCGGCATCAACCGGAAACGGCAGGTGAATCTGTACGATCCGGACGGCACGCGATCGGAGTTGATGGAGCCGGACACGGTGGACGGCAAACCCGCTCCATCCTCGAAAGCTCCGCCGCCGGGCGCACAGGCATTGGGGATCTTTGAAGGACACGGCGACGTGGGAACGGTGCTGCACGCGGGCTCCGCCGAATATGACGAGTCGCGCGGCACCTACACGGTGACGGGCAGCGGGGAGAACATGTGGTTCGCGGCCGATGCGTTTCAGTTCGTCTGGAAGAAGGTATCGGGCGATGTCTCGATCTCGGCCGATGTGGCGTTCAATGGCACGGGCGGCGATGCCCATCGCAAGGCGATCCTGATGATCCGGCAGAGCCTGGATGCGGACTCCGCCTACGCCGATGCGGCGCGCCATGGGGACGGGTTGACCTCGCTGCAATCGCGCGAGGAGAAGGGCGCGGTGACGAAAGAGATCCAGTCGAAGGTCTCGGCGCCGAAGCGGCTGCGCCTGGTCAAACAGGGTGAGTACGCCTACATGATGGTGGATGGAGCGCTCTCCGGCGGATGGCTGCGGGTGCCCATCACGGGCGCCTACTACGTCGGGATCGGCGTGTGCGCGCACAACAAGGATCGCGTGGAGCAAGCGGTGTTCTCGAACGTCGAACTGACTGAGCCGGTCTTGTACAGCACCATCGAGACCGTAAAAGTGGCGTCCACGGATCGCCGCACGGCCTATGTGTCGAAGGGCCGTATCCAGTCGCCCAGTTGGTCGCGCGATGGGTCGGCATTGATCTTCAATCGCGACGGGAAGACCTATCGCGTTCCGTTCGAAGGCGATCAGGCCGAGCCGGGGACTGAATCCGACCGGTTCGGGGGTAGTTTGGCGGAGACGCCCGATCTGGGCGCCGTCGCGGCGGATTTCAACAACTGGTTCCCGCACGTCTCACCGGACGGAAAGAAGGTCGTGTTCGTGTCCTATCCGAAAGACATGGCCGGGAACTCCGCAGGACCGCGAAGTGACCATCCGGATGCTGACGCCGGCCGATGGCAAGGTCAAGGTTCTGGCCCGAGTTCATCGGCGGCCGCGGCAGCATGGATGTGCCATCCTGGTCGCCGGACAGCACCCGGGTAGCATTCGTGAGTTACCAATTTATACAGTAGGATCATGACTCGCCTGATTCGCGTCATTCTGCCATTGCTGGCCGCGGCCGGATTCCTGTTCGCCGAAGACGAGGTGCATCCCACGCTGGCAATCGGTTCGCCCGCGCCCGATTTCGCGCTGCCCGGCATCGACGGAAAGGTCCACAAGCTGAGCGAGTACGATTCGTCGAAGGTGCTGGCGATCGTGTTCACGTGCAATCACTGCCCCACGGCGCAACTCTATGAAGGCCGCATCAAGAAACTGGCGGACGACTACCGAGGCAAGAGCGTCGCGCTGGTGGCGATTGAACCGAACGATCCCGAAGCCGTTCGACTGAACGAGTTGGGCTATACCGACGTCAGCGACAGCCTGGAGGAAATGAAGATCCGCGCGGCGTATCGGAATTTCAATTTCCCCTACCTCTACGACGGCGAGACGCAGTCGGTGTCGCGGGCCTACGGACCGAAGGCGACGCCGCACGTTTTCATCTTCGACCAGGCTCGCAAGCTGCGCTTTGAAGGGCGTATCGACAACAGCCAGCGCGAGTCTCTGGTGAAGGTGCAGGACGCGCGCAACGCCATCGACGCGCTGCTGAGCGGCAAGCCCGTGCCGGTGGATCACACCGGGGTGTTCGGATGCTCCACCAAGTGGAAGTCCAAGATGGCGGGCCGCCAGCAGGAGTTGAAGAAGATCGAGTCCGAGCCGGTGAAGGTGGAATCAGCCACGGCGGAGGATTTGAAAAAGCTCAGAACGAATCCAACGGGGAAGGTCCTGCTGGTGAACTTCTGGGCCACTTGGTGCGGTCCGTGTGTCGCCGAGTTCCCGCAACTGGAAGAGACCTGGCGGATGTACCGCGGGCGCGATTTCGACCTGGTGACCATCGCGACGAACCTGCCCGATGAGCGGCCAGGTGTGCAGAAAGCGCTCGACAAACAGCACGCCACCAGCCGCAACCTGCAGTTCGCGTCCGACGACACCTATGCCATGCAGGCGGCTTTCGACGCCAAGTGGGAGGCGGGCGTGCCGTTCACGATGCTCCTCGCGCCCGGGGGCAAGGTGCTCTATCAGAAGCAGGGCGAAGTGGACATCCTGGAACTGCGGCGCGTGATTCTGGGCAACCTGCCGGATCCCGATTACATCGGGCACCGCGCTTACTGGGCTTCGAAGTAGCTCACGGACGCAATTTCTTTGTGGGGTCCGTGAACAGGGCTTCGTCGGCCTTGTCCATCACCTGAACGTCGCCCATGTCGATGGAGTTCCCCTCCGCATTCGTGTGATCCTTCGCCAGCTTCACACCGCCGGTGGTGGTGTACTGCCAATCCCAGGAGCCTTTCTGCCCGCTCTGCAGCGTGTACTCCCAGTGCTCCATCAGATGGGTCTTCGGCGAGACGTAGGCGTGGTACATGTCGCCCGGAGTCAATCCGACTTTGCCGAACGTCAACTGCACCACATCGTAGGACTCCTTGCCAAGCGGCTTCTGGCCGAGGTACTTGAGGTTCACACCCATGTCCATCCACTTCCACGGCATGGAGAGCCAGTACATGTCGTTGATGAACGTGGCGTATGCGTCCTTCATGGCCTTGGCAGCCGCAGCCCCTTCCAATTTCTTGCCACCCACCCACGCGCTGCCCTGCTGGTTTGCGGCGTTGAATAGGGCGACGGTTTCCTGGCCGTCCTTGGTCTTGCCGTCGATGCGATAGCGCCCGGTCATCTTGTCCCAGAGATGGGAGCGGTCCACGACGGTCTTGCCCTTAACGGTGACTTTGAAGTCATAGCGCACGAAGTGGGCTCGATTCCAGTTGTCGAGTCCGCCCATGGCGGTCATCATGGCCTGGGAGATCTCGGTTGATTTGGCGTCCTTCTGATCGGCCGCGGTCGCGGGCATGACGAAGACCGTGGCAAGAATCCAGCCAGCCAGTTTCCTGATCATTTACGGACTCTAGCATGAACCCGATGGTGGTATGGTGGTCCTGATTGACGACGCAATCCGCGCATCCCAAAGTGGCCGAGGCAGAACCCCGGTGGCCGGCTGTGTTTGCCTTGCTGGCAGTGGCCGGGCTGCGGCTAGCGTTACCCTCCTCGTTAAGTATCGGGCCGGACTGGGTGATGGCGGTGGTGGTCCCCGTCCTGATTGTGCCCACCGTCGTGCTGCACCGGACGGGGCGGCACGCTATCGACCGGATCTGCGGATACGTCGTTACGGGAATCGTGACCGCCGACATGACGATGTCGCTGGGACTGCTGATCTCGCGTCTGCCGGACAAGAAGGAATCGCCGCGCGAGTTGCTGATCGCGGCGGCCGGACTGTGGTTCTGCAACATCCTCATTTTCGCTTCGTGGTACTGGCGTCTGGATGCGGGCGGTCCGCATGCCCGGGACAAGCGGGAGCGCCACGAAACCGGGGCGTTCCTGTTCCCGCAGATGATGCTGGACGGTAAAAGTAATCACCGGTGGAAACCGGGTTTTGTGGATTACCTTTTCCTGGCGTTCAACACGAGCACGGCATTCTCGCCCACCGATGTTCCGGTGCTGTCGCGATGGGCCAAGGTGATGATGATGGTCCAATCCTGCATTTCGCTTGGCGCAGTGGTGATTCTGGCGGCCCGAGCGATCAACGTGTTGTAGGGCGCCCACGCTTCAGCTATGGCGATCCACGAACTGCCGCCGGTCCGTTAATCTGAGCTCCATTCCCTGTGCCCCATCTTCGAAAGCCCGGTGATATCATTCGTTCGGGTTCGTTTCTCTTAAATTATGCGGACTTGCGAGACGATGGAGAAACTGTCCGGCGTGTATGCCCCGATCTCGACCCCGTTCCGGGATAACGAGGACGTGGACGCCGAAGGCCTGGTCTTCAACCTGGAACGGTACGCCTCCAGTGGGATTCGGGGCTACCTGGCATTAGGTTCGAACGGCGAGAACCGGAGCCTGACCGAGGCCGAGAAGTTGGACGTGCTGCGCCTGATCGTGCGGCACAAGGGCCGGGACCAGGTGGTGATGGCGGGGGCTACGTACGACGCCCAGCGGGACACGGAGCGGTTCCTGGATCAGGCCGCGGAGTGCGGCGCCGACTTCGGGCTGGTGCTGTCGCCGGGATATTTTCGCAAGCAGATGACCGAGGAAGTGCTGTTCCGGTACTTCAGCACGCTGGCGGACACCAGCAAGATCCCGCTGCTGCTCTATAACGCTCCGGGATTCTGCGGAGTGACGCTATCGCCGGAACTGGTGGGACGGCTGGCAGTGCATCCCAACATTGTCGGGATGAAGGACAGCGCGGCGAGCGGGATCGAGAACTTCCTGCCGTTTGAGAGCGAGAGCTTTCACGTGCTGGCGGGATCGGCGAACTTCCTGCTGAAAGCGATGCTCTGCGGATCGCTGGGCGGCACCGTCTCGCTGGCGAACTCCATTCCGGCGCTGGCGATGGAACTGTATGGCTACGGCGCGCGGCGCGATGGGGAGCACGGCGGACCGTGTCAGGAGCGCGTGACGCGAGTGAACCAGACGATCTCCGGCAAGTACGGCGTGGCGGGCGTGAAGGCGGCGATGAACCTGGCCGGGTGGCGTGGCGGCATTCCGCGGCGCCCGCTGCTACCGCTGGCTCCGGCGCAGGTGGAACAACTGCGGGCGACGTTGGAGGCGGAGGGCTTGCTGCCATGAACTCCAGCATCCTGAGCGTGGACGTGGGGACCACGGCGTTGAAGCTGGCCGTCTTCACCCCCGAATTGGAGCAGCGGTGCGAGGCCACCCGCCGCTACGACGTGAATGTCCACGATCACGGGCAGGCGGACATCGAACCCGAGAAATGGTGGGAAGCCCTGCGCGACTGCTGCCGGGAACTGGGGCCCGAACTCGCGGACATCGCCGTGGTGACGCAGTCGGTGACCACGCCCGGCCTCACTCCCATGGCCGCGGATGGAACGGCGCTGGGGCCGGGGATCCTGTTCTTCGACGGCCGGTCACACAAGCAGGCTCGGGACGTGCGGCACCTGGTGGGCGAGGAGAAGTTGTTGCGGGAGACCTGCAACCTGCCGGTGTCGGGAGGATCCTCGCTGTGTTCCATGCTGTGGATCCGCGAGAACCAGCCGGAGGTGTGGAGCCGCACCGCGAAGTTCGGGCATGCCAACACGTACATGGTGAAGCGGCTCACGGGGAAGTGGGCCATCGATCCATCCACCGTGTCGATCACGTGCCTGTACAACTCGGCGTTGAACAACCTGACGTGGAACCGCGATGTGCTGGATCTGACGGGCATATCGGAAGCGCTGTTGCCGCCGCTGATGGAATCGAGCGCAGAGGTGGGGCGAATTCTTCCCGATGTGGCTGTGGAACTGGGCCTGCCGGGCGATTGCGCCGTGCTGTGCGGCGGAAACGACGCGACGCTGGCGGCGTACTCAGGCGGGCTCACGGAGCCGGGCGACATCAACAGCATCTGCGGCACCTGCGAGATCACCAACGTCTGTACCGACCGGCCGGTGTGCTCGCCGAATTTCAACGTGCGTTGTCACGTGGCGCCGGGACGCTGGCTGACGTTCTTCGTTCTCAACACCGGCGGCAAGGCGCTGGAGTGGTTCCACGACACCTTCTGCCCGGAGATGGGCGAGGATCGTTTCTACGCCGAGTACATCCCCGGCGTGTTGGGACGGTTCTTCGCCTCGGGCGATATCGATCGACGCGAGGCCGACCTGCCCGAGTACATTCCATTCCTGGGCGGCTGCCGCTACACGGTGGAACAGATGAAAGCGAGCTTCACGGGAGTGACGCTCGAGACCACTCGCGATGATATGCTGCTGAGCGTGATCCGGGGGAATGCCCGCTACCACGGGCAGCACCTGGACGAGTTGCGGGGGATGGTGAGTTTGGGACGCCGGATGATGACCACCGGCGGCGGAGCCAAGATCGGCGGATACATCGACGCCAAACGGCGCTGGACCGGCGACTTCGAGTATCTCTACCAGGACCAGAGTTCGGTGCGCGGCGCGGGTATGCTGGGCCGCCAGTATCTGGCGCGCGCCGGAGAATTGAAACTTCATTTGCAGGAGGCTTGATTATGCCAGTTGTACCGATGCAGCAGATTTTGCGGAACGCCTTTGAGAACCGCTACGGGGTAGGGGCGTTCAACATCGTGGACGGGTTGACTATGGACGCGGTGCTGACCGCGGCGGCCGAAACAAAATCGCCCGTCATTGTTCAAGTCTCGGTGAAGACGGTGAAGGTGATGGGGGCACGCCTGATCCGGCTGATGTTCGAGGAGATGGCCAATCGCGTGCCGGTTCCGGCCACGCTGCACCTGGATCACTGTCCGGATAGCAAAGTGATCGAAGATTGCGTCGCGGCGGGTTGGAACTCCGTGCTGTTCGATGCCTCCAAGCTGAGCTATGAAGACAACATGTCCCAGACCAAAGACGTGGTGGAGTTCGCGCACAAGCACGGAGTGGCCGTGGAAGGCGAACTGGAGGCGGTGAAGGGCGTCGAGGACGGCATGGGCTCGGAGTACGGCGGCGCCGTGGTGGCGCTCGACAAGGCCGTCGCGTTCATCCGGCAGACGAAGATCGACAGTTTCGCTCCCGCGATCGGCACCGCGCACGGCCTGTACAAGGGCACCCCGAAGATCAACTTCCAGCGCGTCTCGGAGATCATGGCCGCGGAGCCGGTTCCGCTGGTGGTGCACGGAGGCACCGGCCTTTCCGTGGAGACCTTCCAGGAACTGATCCGCCGCGGCACCCCGAAGATTAACATCTCCACGCAGCTGAAGATCACCTATGCCGACAGCTTCCGCACGTACCTGGAACAGAAGCCCACCGAGTACGATCCATTGAAGCTGCAGGCGGCGGTGAAGAAGAACCTGGTGGAGAAGGTGAAGGAGTTCATGCACATCTTCCTGAGTGAGGGGAAGGCGGCATGAAGGTCCTGATCTTCGATTGCGACGGAGTGCTGGGCGACACCGAGCAGTTCGGCCATTTACCGGCGTTCAACCGGATGTGGCGGGAATTCGGGATACCGTGGTCCTGGTCAGTGGAAGAGTACGGGCGCAAGTTGAAGATCGGCGGCGGCAAGGAGCGCATGGCCAGCCTGTTTGCGGAGCCGGCGTTTCTGGCCGCATGGCCGGGGTGTCCGTCGGGGGAGGTGGAACGTAAGGAGACCGTCGCGGCCTGGCACAAGAAGAAGTCGGCGATCTACAAGGAGATCATTGCGTCGGGCCAGATCCCTCCGCGCCCGGGTGTGAAGCGACTCTCGGAAGCCGCCCTGGATGCGGGTTGGACGCTGGCGGTGGCCTCGACGTCGGCACAGGAGTCCGTGGAGGCGGTTTTGCGGCACGCCATGGGCGAAGCGACGGCGGCGCGTTTTGCGTTGGTGCTGGCGGGCGACGTGGTGAAGGCCAAGAAGCCGGCTCCCGACATTTACCTGATGACGGCGGAGCGGTTGGGCGCGGGCGCTGAGCAGTGCGTGGTGGTGGAAGACTCCAATAACGGCCTGTGCGCGGCGACGGCGGCAGGGATGAAGTGCGTGGTGACGGTGAGCGGCTACACGGGCGAGGAGGATTTCTCGTCCGCGGCGATCGTGCTCTCGTGTCTGGGCGATCCGGACGGTGAGCGATGCGAGGTGATTGCGAACCGTTCGCAGGCGCGGCCGCAGGGGTTCTTCTCGCTGGCGGATTTGGAGGCGGTGCTCGCGGGGTAGCGATGGCTACACGCGCTCCGGCGTCCACGAGGGCGGATCGCTCGCCGGGAACGAATCCTCGGATGCCGTCGCCACCACGTCCCGGTTCCAACCCTTCTTTGACGGCTTGGGCTGTTTCGCGGTCTCGCCGGTTTCCATCAGTTGCTTCAGACGACGCAGGTCCTTCGCGATCTGCCTGGCGGGATCCCGCCCCATCAGCTTGGCGACCGTCGCGCCTACGGTTCCACCCGGCGGCTCGTATTGCAGCTCAATGGTCACCTCGGTCGCGCCGTCCCCGACCGGCCTGAAGTGCACCGATCCGGCGTTGGCCACCTGCGACCCGCTCAGCGAGCGCCAGCCGATCAGTTCGTTTTCCTTCTCGTTGATGACTTCCGCCTGCCACTCCACCGACGCTCCACCAGGACCCTTCACCACCCAGTGCGAATGCTTGTTGTCAATCTCCCGCACGCTCTCGACGTTGGTCATGAATTTGGGAAGGTTCTCCAGATTGCGCCAGAACTGGTATACCTCTTGCGGTGTCTTGTCGATGGTGATCGACTGGTCCACGCGGATCCCGAGCTCGTAGGGAATGCTCACATTGCGTCCGCTACGCTTGGCCGTATTGACGCCGAAGGCCTGGTACACGTCGCAGTGGCCGGTAGCGCCGCGGTATACGAGAGTTCCTCCGAGCGCCGCCAGTGCGAGTCCGTCCCATTTCCCCCGGACCAGTCCATAGGCGACGAGCGCGCCGCCGCCGACCACCGAGGCCATCCGTTCGGTCTCGTTAATATTCTTCCCTCGCCTTTGTTTCGTCAATGTCTCGGCCATACTGCTCCTTTTGCAATGGAGACGCCGGGCACGCAGGACTGTTTCCGTCCTTTGTAACCGCGGGGCCTTGTGTGAATCATTAAGAGAAGTGGCAAATCCGTTCCAGATCCTCTCGAAGCCGCCCGGCACGGTGAAGGACCCCGTTTGCGGAATGATGGTTGATCCGGCTAAAGCGCCGGGGCGTTACGAATATCAGGGGCATCGATATTCGTTCTGCGCCCTGAGTTGCATGGTGAAGTTTCGCGCGCAGCCGGAGCGCTACCTGAATCCCGAACAGGCCGCGGCGGCGCCCACGCCCCAAGGCGCCGAATATACCTGTCCCATGCACCCCGAGGTGCTACAGAACAAGCCTGGCACCTGTCCGTTCTGCGGGATGGCGCTGGAGCCCAAGTCTTTCACCGGCGGTGAGGCGGACGAGTCGAACCCGGAACTGGACGACATGTCCAAGCGATTCCGCCTCAGCCTGTGGTTCACTGTCCCGCTGTTCCTGCTGGCTATGTCGGAGATGCTGCCGGGGATGTCCGCCCGCCCCGCTTGGCTGGGTTGGATCGAACTCGCACTGGCTGCGCCGGTGGTGCTCTGGGCCGGACTGCCGTTCTTCGAACGCGCCTGGTCGTCGCTGAAGTACCGCAGTCCGAACATGTTCACGCTCATCGGGGTGGGCACCGGCGTCGCGTTCCTGTATAGCCTGGCCGCGGTCCTGGCGCCGGGCTTGTTCCCACCGTCTTTCCACGGCAATCACGGCGGGATTCCGGTCTATTTCGAAGCGGCGGCCGTCATCACCACGCTCGTGCTGCTCGGCCAGGTGCTGGAACTGCGCGCCCGCGGCCGCACCAGCGCCGCCATCCGGTCCCTACTCGCGCTGACGCCCAAAAAGGCGCGCTTCGTTTTCAACGGCCGGGAGCAGGATGTCGATCTGGATCTGATCCGTCCGGAGGATGAGTTGCGCGTGCGCCCCGGCGAACGAGTGCCCGTGGACGCCGTCGTGTTGGATGGCTCCAGTTCGGTGGACGAGTCGATGCTCACCGGCGAGCCGGTGCCGGTGGAGAAAGCGGCCGGTTCGCACGTGAATGCGGGTACCGTAAACGGGACCGGAGCGCTGCTGATCCGCGCGGAGCGCGTCGGGCCTGACACCGTGCTGTCGCACATCGTTCGCATGGTGAATGAAGCGCAACGCTCGCGCGCGCCCATCCAGCGGCTCGCCGATGTGGTGGCGTCGTGGTTCGTTCCCGCGGTGGTGGCTGCGGCTGCCGCCGCGTTCGTGTTCTGGGCGTTGTGGGGACCGGAACCGCGGATGGCCCACGCGCTGGTGAGCGCGGTCTCAGTCCTCATCATCGCCTGCCCGTGCGCGCTGGGGCTCGCCACGCCCATGTCCATCATGGTCGGGACCGGGCGGGGCGCCACCGCCGGGATTCTCATCCGCGACGCCGAAGCGCTCGAGACGCTGCAGAAGATCGACACCCTGGTGGTGGACAAGACCGGTACCCTGACGGAAGGCAAACCTCGCGTGACATCGTTCAGCGGATCCGAGGACGCCCTCCGGCTGGCCGCCGGCGCCGAACATCGAAGCGAGCATCCCCTGGCCGGCGCCGTGGTTCGCGCGGCGCTCGACCGCGGTATGGAACTCGCCCCGGCGCAATCGGTAACGGCGCTGGCCGGCAAAGGGATCACGGCCGAAGTGGAGGGCAGGAGGGTGGCAATCGGAAACGAAGCCGCGGTGGGCAGCATACCCGGCAATCTGGCCGCCCAGGCTCGCCAGTATCGCGAGAACGGTGAGACCGCTGTCTTTGTGGCGGTGGATGGCTTCGTGGAAGCCGTGCTCGGCATCTCCGATCCCGTGAAGGCGACCACGTCCGAGGCTCTCCAGCTTCTCGAGGGAGAGCGCGTTCGGGTGGTGATGCTCACCGGGGACAGCCGGACCACTGCACAGGCCGTCGCCGGCAAGCTGGGCATCGAGGAAGTTCATGCGGAGGTCAGTCCTGCCGACAAACACCGGGTGGTGAAGGATCTGCAGTCCCGGGGGGCGTGGGTGGCGATGGCCGGCGACGGCATCAACGACGCACCCGCGCTGGCTCAGGCCCAGGTGGGGATCGCGATGGGCACGGGGACGGATATCGCCATGGAGAGCGCCGCCGTAACGCTGGTGAAAGGGGACCTGCGCGGCATCGTGAAGGCCCTGAAACTGAGCCGCGCCACCATGCGAAACATAAAACAGAACCTGTTCTTTGCGTTCTTTTACAACGCGCTGGGGATTCCCATTGCGGCCGGGGCGTTGTACCCGGTGTTCGGCATCCTGCTGAGTCCGATGATCGCGGCGGCCGCGATGACCTTCAGTTCGGTGTCGGTGATCAGCAACGCTCTGCGGCTCAGGAACGCCCGGTTGTGACGGAGCCGGCGAAGTCGAAGATTTCGGTCCAGATCTTTTCGAATTCCCTCTTCGGCAATCGCGGTGACGACTTCAGAGCATCGTAGGACCGGTACTTGCGAGCGGGCGTGTACGCCCGGTCCGGCGGGGCCTCGGCCAATTGATAGTGCCCGACGATGTCCAAGTGGTCCGCCATCACCAGGACGATTTCGCCTTCGGGCCAAAACATGGAGGCCGTGTTCACAATGCCGTCGTTGTCCCAGACCTCCAACGGCTCCGGCGGACGCGGTCCCAGCACCCGATAGGGCCTGGCGGCCACTTCGGGAGAGCGGAACGGACCTCCCGCACAGGCCCGGTAACAGAGGCGGTAAGAGAGGTCGGTTCCGGCGCCCGCTGCGTCAGCCGGCGTCATCGCAGGGTACGTGGACGGACATGCCAGTTCCCATTTCGGTGCGGGAGAGCCGGACGGAAAGCGGAACGGGCGGCAGCCAACCGTCGCGAACGATAGGGTTCGAATGTTGTTGTGCCAGTACTGCATCTCTCTGGTTCGCTCTTCGTCATCGAAATGCATCCTCTCCGGACTTGCGCTGAGATCGTCGATCGCGCTGAAGTCGGAACACATATAGCGAAGGTACAGCGCGAGTTCGGACGCCGCTTCCTCCGCGTCCGCTGTTCGGGAGGGTCCCGGCACGCCATAGTTCGCGTTCGCTTCAGTGAGCGCGTCTTTGGCCGCACGAAGAAGGTCGGCATCAGTGAAGCAGGCGAGCCCTCCGGCGATCTGGGATTCGACGCTGTCCAGCAGGTAGACTTGGGAGCCCGCCACCGCCGCCCGCAATTTCGCGACTATCGCCGCCCGCCATACGCCGTGGGAACGCACCCAATCGGCGATGTTTGTGCCCCAGTGAGGCACGGATAGAAACACAACCGCGTCGATGCGGCTGAGGATGTCCTGTCGAGGCACGGAGGTGGAGCCATCGGCGTACACCCGATCGTCGGGGCCATCGTGCAAATCCAAGAGCAGTCGGCGGATGTCGAGACCCCCGGTGGAGTGGCCCACCAGGACCACTTTGTCGCCGTCCGGAATCTGGCCTCGCAGGATCCGCTTAGCCAGGTATTTGCGTAATCGTTCCGCGCGGGTACAAACGGCCGCGGTCGGCAAGTTGTCAAAATAGTGGAGCATCAGCGGCTGTGAGGCATGCTGTATCCACCGGTGAAAGATCTCTGAGACCCCTGCGTAATATTCGACTTGCCCCAGGGCATCAAACCCGCCGAAGCCTGGAATCAGGACGATGTGATGGCGGCTGTTGGAAACGGACCCTCTTCTTTGTGGCCACGGATCAGTACCTCCGGAATTCGTGGGCTGGGAGCCTCGCAGGCCGCATGGGCTTTCACGGTCCTGCGGCTAACGGATATTAGGACTGATTTATCTGGTTGTCAATGGGTGGCGTTGACGGCCGATAAGAACAATAAGAACGGCGGCGGCGACTGAAACGGCGCCGGATGATCAATGGAGGGACGAAGCAGTTTGCGCGTGATTGCACATGATGGTTTGACGCAACTCTTCCATGATATTCTTGTTGTCTCCAGTATCAAGGTTACGGAATCGGCGCGCCGCCGGTTGTCTCTCTTACGGCTTCCACCGAGCCTGTGCCGCCGACGGATTCGACATGCGTCGAAGACTCTGGCGCAAGAGTACCAAGGGGTATACCAGAGATCTCTCAAATTTTTGAAGAACCACGCTTTCAGCGCGCCAGGGAGGGTATCACCGTGGATGTCTTCGTGAAAGTCCGGGCGAGCGTCGCTCGTCGTCGTAGAGGCTGGGGCACTGTGGGTCCTCGCCACACGGCGGAGGCGGGCGGTCCAATAGCCAAGTTGGTCACTGCGGCCTCGGTTATTCGAGCCTTTGCATCCCACCGTATCGCCTTGTGCATCTGGGTGCTCCTGGCGCCCATTGCCGTGGTGTGCCAGCAGGTGGAGCCGGGTGGACTGGCGGCGCAAGTAAAGGCCTTGAATGCCGAGATTGTCCGCGGCGTCTCCGAGACGGTTGACCCGGCGCGGCTTGCGAACGCTCTAAAGACGCGTGCATCGCTGTTGTCCCAACTGATTTCGGTCGACCCGGTCAAGGCTGCCGAAGTCGTGCTTCCAGTTGAGGTGGCGAATCGCCTTCGCGCATCGGCTCCGCCGGACACGGTGGAGACCACCGGCGAATGGACGGGCATGCTGGGGATGGCTATCGAGGACGACTTCAAGCAACATCACAGCAGTACACGCTGGATACTGCCTACAGACGGGCGGATTTATGAAATCGTCTCGCCCGAACTGCCCAAATGGCGCTTGGCACATCCGTGAAGGTCAGCGGACTCTCCCTTGGCGGCCGCATCGCCGTTCATATCCTCGACGACGCTCCGGGAGGCGGCGCCGTGCAACAGTGCACCACTACCGGTGTACAGAACATCGCCGTGATTCTGGTCACGACGCCCTCTTTCCCGAACCCCCCGCCAGGCTACACGGTAGATGCTGTCCGGCAAGCGTTTTTCGGCGACCCGACGCAATCGCCCAGCAACATGACGTTGAATGGTTGGTGGAACGAGATGTCGCACGGCCAGATTTCAGCGACTGGCCAGGTGGTTGGGCCTATCAGGTTGAACCGGGATTACACCTGCGATCAAAAAGGCGATCTCTTCCCTGTTGCGCTGGCCTCAGCAGATTCACTGCTTAAGACTTTTCCAGTTTCACCCGCGTAGTCGTCGTCTACCCGACATGGGATTGCGCGTACCCCTCAAATGGCACCGCTGGTTCGCTAGGATGCGGCACGCTAATGTCTCCATCCAAGATTTTCACTGCTTCGCGCCACATGGCTTTCGTATACGGCGGAAGCTCAGACGTTCCCGGTGCCGATTGCGGTTCACGAGTTGGGTCATAACTTGGGTCTTCACCATACGAACGATGACGATTATGGGTCCATTCCTCTGGGTCGGCTCAACGCTCCCGGCGTTAGCACCGAGTACGGAGACTTCTACACGGTCATGGGCTCTGGCTTGATGGGTCAATTCGCTCCGAACACGGGTTTCTACTACGGTGGCTACATCCCGGCGACTATCGGAAGCCACCGGGCCGGGCACTTACACGCTCGCGCCTTTTACGAAAGCAACGGCTTGCGGGCGCTGCGAATCCTGCACGACGCCGGGACCGGAGCCTGGCTATGAGTCGAATACCGCCAACCGATTGGCGATGTCGATAGCGCGCTACAGGACGGATACCCGACCTCCAACGTCTTCGCTGGAGCGCTGATCCGGTATGGAGACCCGACCCTGGATGATCCATTCCATACGTACCTGTTGGATTTCAATCCGACCGGCACGCCCAACGACCTCACGATCGCCGCGTTGACTCCGGGCAAAACCTGGTCCGACCCATATTCACCGTTGACACTGAAGGTGAATAACGTCACGCCCAAAGGGCTTTCCATCACGGTCGCCTACGATTCGCCATGCGCATCGCTTACAGTCTCCGTCCACTTCGCTTCCCTTCACCCGGTGGCACGGGCACGATCACGGTAACGGCGGCTGCGATGTGTTCGTGGATAGCATCCGCTGCGCCGAGTTGATTGCGTTTAAGACGACGAGCCAGCGGTTTCGGAAACGGCACCATCAGTTTCACGGTCGCGGCGAACAGCGGCACGGCGCAGCGTAGCGGCTCCATCAACGTCGGACGCCAGAGCATCACCATTCGCAGGGACAGGAACGCTGAATATCGATGGCATGAGCCCACAAAACGGCTCCGGCGCCTCCGGACAATTAACTTTTCGCCTCACTGATTCCGCTGGCGCGACGGATATTTCCCCGCTGTGGGTGCTAAGTAGCAGGTAGTGTGCAGTTGGCCGCGAATTTCCGGTACCCACTGGCCGGTGTTAGCGTGTCCGATGGTCCGTGCACCAGTGTATCCGACGGCAGCTCCATCAACGCCTCGGCGAAACGAGCTGACTTACGCTGAACGTGTCCTTCACAGCGCCGACAATTTGGACCTGCATTCTTCAGCCACAGCCGACGCCCCAAACAACGTCCATGCTGGGATTCGTCCCGGTCGGCACCTGGACGGTTCCCACAGGCGTCTTTTCGTTCGCTCTCGCGCCGGCTGGCCGAACCTTGGGACCGCCAATGAATCGGCCAGTTGGCGGTGTCCGCTCCGGTCGGATGTTCATGGCCTCCATGAAAGCGCTTGATGGCTGCCCGTAATCCTTCTGGTTCTGGCGTACGCACGCCATACTCTGTGGTAGCGGCAAATCCAACAGGTGCGCCGAGAACCGGTTTCCTGATGATTGGCGCTCAAGCCTTTCCCGTCCAGCAGGGCGGGCCATTCCTGGTTTCAACTCTGGCTGGAGGCGAAGCTCTGGCCACTTGGAGAGTGCGCGGCCGAGGGGGCATCCGTTACCGCCTTCTGCGGGGGATCATCGCCGAATCAGCTGATAACCTCTTCGAGCCGGCTTCCACACCGTTATGAGCGGACGGTGGCGTCATCCAGCTTGTTCGGATGGGTGTGCCGGGTTTTGCAGGGGATGGAGGTGCGGCGCTGAACGCCAAATTGAACTTGCCGGCGGCTCGACGATGGACGCCTCCGGCAATCTGTACATGCACGGACGCTGGTAACCAACGGGTTCGCAAGATAGGTCTGGACGGAGTCATCACGACTGTGGCGGGGAATGGCGGTTGCTGCTTATTCGGGCGATACGGACCCGCGACCGCTGCGCAACTCGGAGACCCGGAAGGTGTTGCCGTGGACGCGTTACGTAGCATTGTTCATACTCAATACCTCTGGCCAGCGCGTGCGAAAAGGTCGATCCATCGGGTACCATCACCACCATCGCCGGGAACGGCACATTTGGATATTCTGGCGACGGGGGGCAAGCGACGAGCGCGCACTGAACTGGCCGTCATCGCCGTCGATGCTGCAGGCAACGTGTACATTGCGGACTCCAATAACAATGTGATTCGGAAAGTCTCCCCTGACGGAATTCTATCACAACCGCCGCAGCCAACTTCGCTTGGCCCAATGGCATCGCGACAGACACCGCGGGAAACCTGTACATAGCAGATACTAACTACGAACCGCATCCAAAAAATGAGCACCTCGGGAGCGCTGACTACTGTCGCCGGGAATGGTACCTTCGGTTATTCAGGCGACGGCGGGACCTGGCCGCCTCCGCCGCGCTGGCCACGCCCTCCGGTGTCGCACTGGACAGCGCCGGCACCGTATATATTGCCGACCAGGGCAATCAGCGCATTCGACTGGTCTCTAATGGAATCATCAGCACGATTGCTGGCGAAGCGGTCGTAGACAGCGCGCCTGCGGTCTTCGGCCGATCGAACAGGCCGAATGCCGTCGCAAAGGACAAGAAAGGGAATGTGTACGTTTCCGACTCCCGTCACAACTCCGTTCGCAAGATTGCGCCCGATGGAACGATTACAACGTTTGCGGCACCGGCATTTCGGGGCTTTCCGGCGATGGCGGGGCGGCAGTTAAAGCTCAGTTGAACCAACCCAGCGGCGTGGCCGCCGATGCGTCCGGGGCCGTGCTCATAGCCGATAGCGGCAATCACCGTGTCCGAAAAGTAACGGCGGACGGAACGATTTCAACGATCGCGGGAACGGACTGCTGTTACAGGGGGCGATGGCGGGCTCGCAGACAAAGCCCAAATCAATTATCCGACAGCTCTATTCATCGACTCGTCAGGCAGCTTGTTCATAGCGGACAGCGGCAACAACCGGATCCGAAAAATCGATCGGGCGGGGCACATTACGACCGTCGCCGGAAACGGAAATCGCGGAGCAGCCGGCGATGGCGGTTCTGCCATAGCCGCTCAACTCGCCAATCCGCGCGCGGTTGTGGCTGACTCCAGCGGTAGTCTGTATATCGCGGACAGCGACAATCACAGGGTTCGGAAGATCGATCAGAACAGCACAATAACAACGCTGGCCGGCACCGGTGCGTTCGGTTACTCCGGCGACGGTGGTCTGGCGGCGCAGGCACAATTGCAATGGCCGGCTGGAGTCGCCGTGGATTCCGTGGGGAATGTTTACATCGCCGACACCAACAACTGTCGCATCCGAATGGTGAACCCATCCGGCGTGATCAACACTGTGGCGGGTAATGGCTACTGGAATTGGAACTACTCCGGAGATGGTGGACCTCCGACCCACACCAGTTTGGCGAGCCCCACGGGCCTAATCCTCGATCCGTCCGGTAGCTTTTACGTCGCTGACCAGTTATACAACAATGTTCGCGTGCTGACCCCGAGCGGTCTGCAACCGGTCCTCACCGTGCAGTCCGCACAGGCCGGCGATCGCTTGCGGGTCATCCGGAAGCTATACCGTCACGGTGACAACGCGCTCTTGGCTGGCCCCACCAGCGGGCCCCTGACATTCTCGGCGTCCGTGCGTTCGGCGGAGGGCCCGTACGGATATTTCGGGTGCGGGTTGGACCTGCGCTACCGATCAGTGCACCCGTTTCGACGCGCTGGACGGGGGTAATTCATGTCCGCCGATCTCGGTCTCGTCCGGTCGCGTCACCGCCGGGACCCGGGCGACTCCTCAGTTCAGTGTTTCGGGCGGCGGCGGCATCGCCGGGGCACAGGTGATTTCACAGTCATCACGCCTGCTCCGTCCATTACGGCTGTTGTCGAAGCAGCGAGTTCCTGCCAGGCATTGCCGAGGGCTCCGTGGGTGTCGGTCAAGGGCCGCACCTGGCCTACATTACACGGGGCTGGCGAATAGCGACTTCGTCGCCGGAAATCTTCCTTCTTCCCTCGATGGCGCGAGCGTGACGATGGGGGATTGCCGGCGGCTCTCTCGTTCATCAGCCCGACGCAACTGAATATGCAGGCGCCGCTGACCGGTACGAATGGACCGGTTCCCCCGTGGTGGTCACAAACAACTCGATCAAGAGCGCGGTCGCCGCCAGCGGTGGTCAGCCGGAAATCCGCCCCGGGGTGTTTGTATTCGGCGCAGGCGGAAACAAGTACGCCGCAGCGCTCGTGGTGCATAGCACGGGACGTACGACTACCTCGGCCCCTCCGCGTTGTTTGGATCCGCGCTCCCGACGCGGCCAGCCCGTTGCCGGAGAGACCCTCGAGCTTTGCGCCACCGGACTCGGGCCGACGAACCCTGCAGTACCGGCCGGAACTGTGTTTTCCGGCGCCGCGTCACTAGTGGATGCGCCTACGGTGACGATCGGCGGAGTCCCTGCACAGGTTTCCTTTGCCGGGCTGGTCAGCGCTGGGCTGTACCAATTGAACGTGACCGTGCCGAACTTGCCCGAGGGGGATCAACCGTTGCTCGTGAAAGTGAATGGCGCGCCATCGCAACCTGGGGTGCTCGTGAGTATCAGCAATTGAAGATTGATCAGATTGTTCGTTTCTGCAAGACAGCGCGTTTGACGGACAGTCTACTCGTTGGAGCCAATTCATTGCCACCTGATCGAAAAGATTCAACGTGGCGTGTTCGCGGATCATCGCGCATAAGTTCCAAGGCGAGTAGCTGAAGACTCTGCGTCGCCGTACCCCTCGCCAGAGATTCTGCGAACTGATTGTGCCTCCCGGAACGTTTCGTTTGCTGGCGCTGTTGGCGGCCTTCGTCGATGCGCCGGTGAATCGAGCAGTCCGAGTTCTGACCGTCAACCACCGGTACACCCGGCGCAACTGTTCAAGTCGGCTTAGCGGCGCTTGCGGGCCAGGATCTAGTACCGACAACTAGAGTTCGTCGATCGACATGACCGTGCGTCGCCAGATCGCTCGGAATCATTCCGCGAGCCGGTCCGGAAACGGCGATCGGGGAAGTACCGGGAAGCAATCTTTTGCGCACTACGCAGATCGACATGAGCGTGCGTCGCCAGATCGCTCGGAATCATTTTAGTTCGCCCGAAACGGCTACCTGGGAAGTGCCGGGAAGCCATCTCTTATACGCAAGTGAACGCGATCGGACTACACCACCAAATCCCGGTACCGGTCGAGCGCCACCCGCACCAGTTGACTGCGCGTGCGCACGCCGGTCTTGTTGAACACCTGCTGCAGGGCGGCCTTGACGCTGCTCTCGGAGATCTGGAGTTCGGCGGCGATCTCCTTGTTGGCCAGGCCCTCCACCACGCCGCGCAGCACCGCCCGTTCCCGCGCCGAAAGCGTCTTCTCGCCCGTTTGCGCAGGCTCGCTCAGGTTCTGCACCAGCAACTGGAGATGGTCCTGCTTCAGCCAGGCTTCGCCGGCGTTCACTTTCCGGATGGCCTCCACCAGCGACTGCGGAGAGTCCGTCTTCGGGAAGATCCCGGCCACTCCCTGCTGCATCAGGTCCATCGCCTGGCGCCCGGTCAATCCCGCGGTCACCACCAGGATGCGCCCCCGCAAATTGCGTTCCTTCATCAGGGCCACCAGGTCCGAACCGCGTTCCGGCCCCAGATCATAGTCAAGGAGAATGACGTCGCAAGCGTGTTTGGCCAGGATGTCAACGGCTTCCGCGAGGTTACCGCAAGCCTGGGCCTGCATGTCGCGCTCCGATTCGAGCAGCCGCAGCAGCCCTCCACGGAACAAGCTGTGGTCGTCCACAATCAAAACGTGAATCACCTTATTTGCCAGTGCTGGTTGCTGCATGATTACTCCGGTTATATGCCGTTCTCAACTTAATACAAAACCGGCTGCCAAGCGGCGCCGGCTCATACAGAAGGTCGCCGTCGAAAGAGCGCACAACAGCGCGGGAGACATAGAGGCCCAGACCGGTTCCCGCCGCTCCCGGCTGGAATGCCTGGAACAGCGATTCGGGGTGGTGCACTCCACCGGCCGTATCGATGAAGGAAACCTCGGCTCCAATCGCGCTGGCCGCTGCCCGGACCTCCAACCGCTTGTCATTCACGCCCGCAAGGGCCCGGCTGCTGTTTCGCGTCAGGTTCAAGAATGCATGCAGAAGACCGTGGTGGTCGCCGATGACTGGGGGTAAGTTCTCATCGACACGCCACACTAGTTCCACACCTTCTTCTTCGAGCGATGCTTCGATCACCACCCGCAATTCGTCCAGGAGGTTGTTCAAATCCACCGTGGTGACGGGACGGTCGGGGGCTTGGTGCAGTTGCGTCTCCGAGAGGGTCTCCAATCCCCGAAGCAGGGTTCCGAGCGCCTTCAGATCTTCATTTTCCTTCAGTTCCGGCACCCGCGTGAGGTTCGCGTACGACACCTGCGTGGCCGCGCAGAGGTTCCGCACCGAGTGGGACACCGCACCGATCAGTACACGGGACGTCCGCATCAGCGATTCCAGCCCCGCTCCCTCGCGGTCACGCAGCCCCTCGGACGCGTCCAGGACAATGGCCGCTACGCGTGGGCCCGAAGCCGTATCGTACGTGGAAAACCAGACCTCGGCCAGAAATACCCCGCCGTTCCGACGATGTCCGCGGCATTCGAGATTCGACCGCAGTGACCGGCGTCCGCGTGCCACTGGCACGGTTTCCAGCGCCGGCAGATAGAGGCCGATCCGCTCGCCCGCCAGCCGTCCCCGCGTGAACCCGAACATCTGCTCGGCGGACCCGTTGGCCATCAGCACCGTACCTTCGCTGTCCACAATCAGAATCCCCGCTGGGCTGGTTTCAATCAGCACGCTCAGTTGCTCCTGCGCCTCTTTGCGCAGTTCCACCTGTTCCTGCAACTCGCGTATATGTTCGGCGTTCGCCCGCCGGTTCCGGCTCAACTCGGACACGAACAATCCGCTGGCGACGAAGGTGGTGAACATAGCCAGGGTACGGATGGTGCGCGTGGAATCCACCGGCGCTGGAGCAAACAGTTCCCGTACCGCGGAACTCGCCGCCGCCAGCAGGATGATGTACCCCTGCGAGATAAATCCAGCCGCGAAGACGAGCGGCAGAACATAGAGCAGATCCAGCGAGGTGGCTGGCAGAAAGAAGTCGGCAATGGCGATGGCGGCGAATAGCACTCCCGCAAACCCGAGTACTCTCCGGGCGCTCCAACTCAAATATCGCGTGATAATGCGATGGAAGATCTCCAAACGGCAGACTCCGGGAAACTGCCCACATTATAAAGCGCTGTGCGCCCACTCGCGCGACCTCAGCCAAATGGCATCCCCCACTGGGCTAAAGATAGGTTGAACAACGCTGCGGGCGAAGGCTTAATAAGTAAGTAACGTGCAACTGGAACGAGTTGTTCGACAGCTCGCTCCACTGTTTGGATGGCGGAAGAAGTGCTGGTTTTCCTTCCGTGGGTGTGTCCGCGTGTTCTAACCAGAGCGTTTCTCAATCATGTGCCTTTTGCCGCCGATAGGATCGGCGGCTTTTTTGTGTGCCAAGCAGAAACATACCTCGGAGGATCCCCAGGTACCTTCACCAGCACCGCCCGAATGTGCTAAAAAGATGATTGCCATGAAGAAAGACCCGGTGTGCCCGTCCTGCGGGACACGCGACGTCCGCATGGCCCACACTCATGGAGTGACCGAGCGCCTGCTGGAGTTATTCGGCATTTGCCAATTGCGGTGCAAACGGTGCCAGACCCGGTTCCAGGGTTCCATCTCACAGCCGTCCCAGGTTGTTTACGCGCGTTGCCCCAAGTGTTACCGCATGGAACTGAGCACGTGGTCGGCACAGTACTACAATCCCGATTTCACCACCCGCTTCAAGCTGCGCCTGGGCGCCACCCCGTACCGTTGCGAGTTCTGCCGCTGCAACTTCGCCAGTTTCCGTGCCTGCCGGGAACGATTCCTGTGGCGTAATCACCGAAAATCCCCCAACCGCCGGACCGATTCCGCCGCTGTCTGATGGCGGCTATCGCTTGCCGGACTCCACGGCGCTGTAAACATCCCGCTTCGATACGCCCCGTTCCCGCGCTACTTGCTTCATCGCCTCCATCCGGGATATCCCGGCCTGTTCCAGTCGCGCCACCGCCTCCGCCAGCGACTCGGTGGCCGGGGGCGCCGCGTCGGCTTTTCCGATCATGATCGTGAATTCGCCCCGGCTCGCTGACTCCCGCGCGCTCAAGGTGGCGGCAAGATCGTCCAGCCGCCCGCGAAGGAACTCTTCGTGGACTTTCGTAAGTTCCCTGGCCAGCACTGCGGGACGGTTCCCGAGTACGAGGCGAAGATCGTCCACCGCCTCCACAATCCGGTGAGGGGCTTCGTAGAAGACGAGCGTCGCCGACTCGCCGGCCACCGCCTCAATCGCCTTCCGCCGCTGGCCCGATTTGTGCGGCAGAAATCCACAGAAGCGGAATGCGTCGGTGGGCAGGCCCGACGCGCTGAGTGCGGCGATCAGCGCCGACGCGCCCGGCACCGGGACCACGGGAATTCCCGCCGCCGTAACGGTGTTCACCACCCGGTAGCCCGGATCCGAGATCAAGGGTGTCCCGGCGTCACTCACCAAGGCTACTACCTGCCCGGAACGTAGCCGCTCCAGCAGTTCCGCTGCCCGCTCCACTTCGTTATGCTCGTGGTAGCTAACCATCGGCGTCGTGATGCCGTAGTGGTCCAGGAGTTTCCGGGTATGCCGGGTGTCCTCGCAGGCGATCACATCCGATTCCTTCAGAATCCGGATCGCCCGGAACGTAATATCCTCCAGGTTGCCGATCGGGGTAGCAATGACGTACAGTGCAGAATCCATTAAGTTGTTAGGATAAAACGGACCGGCGTGAAGCCGTACCGCCAGTCTGTCGATGAGATGAAAGAAGGGTCGTACGCAGCCGCGCCAGATGGCGGCCTTGCCTCAACATGTCAGAAGCCTTAGCTGGATACTATACCCACTCCCTTCCCGGGACGGATCGCGTCATCCACCTCTCGCTCGATGCCGTGGACGGCATTCTTTCCGAGGTGATGACCGGGTTCGGCGCCATCCCGCGCCGTGGCGCCGAAGTGGGCGGTCTCCTGTTGGGCCGGAACGAAGGCCAGGTTACCCGGATCGAGACCTTCGCGATGGCGCCCTGTGAGCATCGACGCGGTCCATCCTTCCTGCTCTCCGATCGGGACCGCGAAGGTTTGGCGGGAATCGTCCGCGCGCAACAGGATGGTGAACTGGCTATGGTGGGCATGTTCCGGAGCAACACCCGCGATTCCGACGCCATCGCCGATGAAGATCGGACCCTGTTCCAGGAGTACTTTCCGCCCCCTTCTGGTGTCTTCCTGCTCATCCGTCCATTCGCTTCGAAGACCAGTATTGCGGCTTTCCTGGTCTATCGTGACGGCGAACTGCAGGAGTCGAGTACGGACGTCTTTCCGTTCCAGCGTCGCGAGTTGGAGGGTGGACCGGAACCGTTGCGCCGGCCGTTGGGAGAGCGCAGGCGGCGTCCGGACTATGCTGATGACGAGAAGTACCGCCAGAATTCCGGGCGCGGGCGAACCGTTGCCGCCCGCTGCGGAGATCGCGATTGCCGCGGTAGCTACGCCACCCGAAATGACGCGTTGAGCCCAGCCTCGCCGAAGCCGAAACAGAGCCACGGTATGAAGCCCCGCGGTTCGATCCCTACCAACACCAGCGCCGCCAGGGCTGGATCTGGATCCCTCTATCGTTCATCTTTCTGCTTCTGGGTGTCCTGCTTGGATTCCAGACAGCCCTGACCTTCTACCCAAGTCAGACGGTCGTGGACGCCGCCGCTTTCGGCCTGGGCCTCTCCGCCACCGCCGAAAATGAGAACGTCCACATCAAATGGAACCGGGAATCTCCAGCTATCCGTGCCGCCCAGCGGGGCAGCCTGGAGATTCAGGATGGCAAGAACGTCAAAGTCGTGGAGCTGGATTCCGGCGCACTGCAGACCGGGAGCGTCATATATCCGCCGCTGTCGCCCAGCCTCGGCCTCCGTCTCCAGTTGACGATGAAAGGCAGCACCACCGTATCGGAGAGCCTGGAATGGTCCAGGGCCCAGCCCTGATCCGTCCCGCGTCGCCGCACTCGACACCCGCCCGGGAATAAACACCCTTTCCTGCGTCATTCTAAAGAGCAGAGGGACGTTGATGCGATACGTCATAGTGGGCAACGGCGTGGCTGGGATCACCGCGGCTTTCACCATCCGCGCGCGTGAGCACGACGCGGCGATTACAGTTATCAGCGGCGAGAGCGACTTCTTCTTCTCGCGCACCGCGCTCATGTACGCATTCATGGACCGGCTCACCTTGCGCGATCTCGAACCGCATGAGCGCAAGGTGTACGACCGGCAGCGAATCCAGCGGATTCGCGGCTGGGTTGCGGACTTGGACGCATCCGCCCACAGCCTCACCCTTCGCACCGGAGAGCGCATTCCGTACGACCGCCTGCTGCTGGCCACCGGCTCCCTGCCGAACCGTCCCGCCTGGGCCGCCATGGATCCGGCTCCCGACGGCCTGGTCCACTTCGTGACCCTTCAGGATCTCGAGCGCTGCGAACGGCTCACGCAGAAGGGCGAGCCCGCCGTGGTGGTGGGAGGCGGGCTGATCGGCGTGGAACTGGTGGAATGCCTCCATCATCACGGCATGGAGGTGACGTTCCTGGTGCGCGAACCCTGGTACTGGCCCGCAGCCCTCGGCGAACCCGAAGGCGCCATGATCACCGAACACATCCGCCGCCACGGCATCGCCATCACCCACCAGGAAGTGGTCGCAAGTGTTCTCACGGGCGACTCCGGAAGCGTGTCGGGCGTTGCCACCGAGTCGGGCCGGCGCATCGAATGCCGGCTGCTGGGTGTGACGGTGGGCGTGCACCCGGCCGTCGAGTGGCTCGCCCGGGTTCGCACTCCCCCCGATATTGGGCGCGGCATTGTGGCGGATCGCGACTTTCGCACTTCTCTCGAGGACGTGTGGGCCGCCGGAGATTGCGCCGAGTTCCACATGGAAGGCCGCCCGCCGCTGGTGGAACAGATCTGGTACAGCGCCAAGAGGCAAGGGGAACTCGCGGCCCGGTCGATGCTCGGCGACAGCGTGTGTTACACGCCGCCGGTGTTCTACAACAGCGCGAAGTTCTTCGACATCGAGTACACCACCGTGGGGACCTTCCGCGACGCCGGGCTCCGCGGACTTCTACGCGCGCGTCCCAGGCGAAGAGGTCAGCATCCGGATCGCGGAAGCGTCGGGAGCGGTAACCGGCTTCAACATGCTGGGGTCACGCTGGAACCACAGCGTCTTTGAGCGTTGGATTGCCGAACATCGATCGCTCGAGTACTGCATGGACCGCCTCCACCAGGCTCAGTTCGACGTCGAGTTTGGACGTCAGAACCTGGCCGAGATTCGCCGTCAGTACGCGCAGCGCAAGCGCGAGGCGGCAGCATGATCCGCCAGACCGCGCGGGACCGGCTGGCCCACGACATCACAAATCGCGGCGTCACGGCCTGGCTGCTGGCCGCGGTGCTGACCGCCTTCTATCTGGTGCTGTACTACACCGAAGTCTTCACCACGGCGGCGAAAGCCCTTGGACTCGACGGCAAGTGGACGCTGTACGGCCTGCTCTACACCATCGCCATCGTCACCGGGGGCGTGTTCGTCATCCGCCGTTACCGCCACAACCGGTACCAGGTGATTCGGACATTGGTGGTGATGGCCGTACAGGTCACTCTGGCGTTCTCGATTCCCCAAATCCTGAAGTTCTTCCACCAGCCTGAATACTACTTCAGCTACCTGTGGCCGCTGAAGCTGGATTACGGCACGCCTGGCTATCTGTTCCACCTGCCATTGGGCTTCATCCTCTACAGCATCGTCGGATCGTTGATCCTGGTGCCGGTGGCGGCCGCACTGTTCGGCAAACGCTGGTACTGTTCCTGGATCTGCGGATGCGGCGGCTTGGCCAACACCGCCGGTGAACCGTTCCGGCACCTCTCGAGCAAATCGTCGGCTGCGTGGAAGTTCGAGAAGATCAGCATCCATACCGTGCTGGCGCTCTGCCTCCTGCTCACCGCGCTGCTGTTTGCGACGTATGGAATCGGCAACCAGCATCCGGCGCTGGCGAAGTTCACCTACCGGTTCCAATCCTGGTATGGATTCGTCGTGGTGGCGATGCTTTCCGGCGTTATCGGCGTGGGTGCATATCCCATCGGCGGGACGCGCGTGTGGTGCCGCTTCTTCTGCCCCATGGCGGCGCTGCTCGGCCTCACGCAGAAGGTGGGCCGCTACCGCATCACCGTGAAGGACAACATGTGCATCTCCTGCGGGCTATGCTCGAAGTACTGCGAGATGGGCATCGACGTCCGCTCCTACGCCCAGGCCAACACCAGCTTCACCCGCGCCTCCTGCGTGGGCTGCGGCCTGTGCGCCGAGGTGTGCCCGCGGGGAGTGCTGCGCCTGGAGAACGTCGCCCCGAGTTCGCCGCAGGAGCGCCTGGTACAGATCTCGCCCATGCTACAGTGACCCTCTATGGAGCTGATACAACGGATTGCCGAGGGCCGCACCGACCTGGTTTTCGAGTACCTGGCGGAGGGCCACCCGGCCGCCTCCACGGATGACGACGGCGTTTCGCTGATCCAATGGTGCGCGTACTACGGCGATGTCAGCGCGATTAAACACCTGCTGGCGAACGGCGAATCGCTGGCATCGCTCGGCGACAATTACGATCTGAACGCGGCCAGTTTTCACGGCCATTGGCGGCTCTGCCAGTTCCTCATCGAAAGCGGCACCGATCCCAACCTTCCGCTACGCGATACCGGAGAGACTCCGCTGCATGCGGCGCTCTGCACCACTGACCGCGTGCATCACAACCGGGTGATGAAGGTGCTTCTGGCGGCGGGCGCCGACCCGAATGCCGCCACTCGTCCCGGAGTGGAAACCGGAGGGTTCATGCGCGATGTCCGTACGCGGGCCGAGACTCCGCTCCACCGTGCCGCGGCATTCGGCGATGAGGAGTCCATCCACCTGCTGCTCGACGCGGGCGCCAAGATCGACGCCCGGGACATGAACGGCGATTCGCCGCTCGGCTGGGCCAGCTGGCATGTGCGCCCGGCGTCGATTTTGCGGCTGCTCTGCTTTCCGCCATTCCGTGTACGTGCGGAGTACGCCGGGATGCGAGCCCATTTGAGTGGGAATCCGTGATCAGGCGAGCGTGGCCGTTCCGTCGGGGTAGAGCAGAACCAGTTCGTGTTCCAGGGGGCTTTCGCGTCCGTCGCGATAGGCGATCTGGGCGTGCAGCGTGAAAGTGCCCCATCCCGAGGTCTCGAGCCGGAAATTGGTCGCTCGATCGCTGACCCGCCTGACTGGATTGTGAAACGTCGAATGCAGGATGTAAGTGACGTGATCGACGGAATCGAGCTCTTCCGGCGCGCCATCGAGCCAAACTGACCACCGCCAGTGATCTTTGCCCAAATATTCCTGGCTTTGCTGGATGGAGAGCGCCACGGCTATTCCTTCACCTGTACATCTACAGTATCAACCGATTCATAGTTGGACCGCCACACCCGTCCGCGGGCGGCAATCGTGATCCGTACCAGTTCGCCCTGCGCCACTCCGCGCAGTTGAACGAACAACGCGCCCTTGATCGGAAACACCGGAATTTTTCGGGCGGCCATCTGCACCGCGCCCCGCAGGGTCTGGCACGTGCAAGAGAATGTTGCGTCGTCCAACAAGGTCCCGATCTGTTCCACCGCCGGCACCGGCCCCAGACGGACCATGGTCACACTTGTCCGGTCGGAGAAGCGCCTCAGCGCCTGGGTGATATGGACCAGGCATATCGCGCGATCGTCCTCCTGATAGTCGATCCGTTGTGCGTCCGCGGCATCCAGGATCCCGCCTGGAGAAATTACCCCTTGTTCGCGGACCTCCACCCACGGGATTGAAGGATCCTGGGTGTGGGCGGCGGTCAATTCCTGCACCACCCAGTCGTGTGTGCGGTAACGGTCCGGAGGAACGGGGTCGCGGCGCGTGGTGAACCCGATCATGGCGTCGGACGTACGGATCGCCTTCACCACTTCGTCCGGAAGCGCGCCTCCGTAGACGGCCCTGCCGTGCACCACCTCGGAACCGAACGCCACCAGCAAGGGGAGGACGTAGTTTTCAATCCACCGGTCGCGATCGTTGTACCCGTACCCTACAAAAATCCGCATGGCTGACCCGACGTTACTCAGAATCCAGATTAGCTGAGAACTCACTCCGATGGCGGGGCGATCGGGATGCCGGGAAACCAGTTGACATATACCAACACTATAGGTATCTTTGCTACATATGTCCGAGCCGGATATTGACACCAGGGCGCTCCAGAAGACCGGCGCCGAACTCATCGTGCTGGCGCTGCTCGAGGAGCGGCAGAGGCACGGCTACGAACTGGCCAAGCTGATCGAAACCCGCAGCGAGGGCAAACTCGAGTTTCACGTTGCCTCGCTCTATCCGATGCTCTACCGCCTGGAAAGCAAGGGGTGGGTGGAGGGCCGCTGGGTGGAGAAGCCCAATGAACGGCGCCGCCGGTTCTACCGCATCACCGCACAAGGCAGGAAGGTACTGGCTCTGCAGAGAAAGAGCTGGCGGGAGTTCTTCGATACCCTGGACCGCGTGGCGCAGATCCGGCCCGCGTAAGGAGGTGAGCCATGCCCGATTGGAAGCAATACGTCCGGATGCATTTGCCGGCGCTACAACTCAAACCGGCGCGGGAGATCGAAATCGTCGAGGAACTCGCGGCGCAACTGGAACAGTCCTATCGGGAGGCTCTGGCAGCCGGTCATGAAGCGGCCGAGGCCGAGCGGATAGCCGCGGCGCAGTTGCCGGACTGGCGCAGACTGGCGTTCGAGATCGAGGATGCTCAACCCCAGCACCGGTCCCCGTCGCGACTCTGGCAAGGGCTGCCGGGGGACCTCCGGCACGCTCTCCGGATGCTGCGCAGAGGACCCGTGTTTGCCGCCGTCGCGATTGTCACGCTGGCCGTGGGCATCGGCGGGTGCACGGCGATCTTCAGCCTGATCGAAGCCGTTGTTCTCCGGCCCATCGACTACACGCAACCGGACGGCTTGGTGATGGTTTGGGAACACCAGTACCGCCGCGGCTTTCACAAGAATGTCGTCGCCATGGCCGACTACCTGGATTGGAAGGCCCGCAATCAGGTGTTCAGCGACATGAGCCCGATCCTCGACCAAGTGTGGAACGTCACCGGATCGGGAGATCCCGTCGTGCTGAAGGGGATTTCGGCCAACTACCGGTTCCTGCCCATGCTCGGAGTCCAGCCGCTGCTCGGCCGCTCGTTCCGCGAGGAGGAGACCCGCGCCGGCGGACCCGCGGTGGCCATCCTGAGCCACCGGTTGTGGGTGGAACGATTCAGCGCGTCGCGCGATGCCCTGGGCCGGACCATCAGTCTCGATGGAAAGCCGTACACCATCATCGGCGTTCTTCCGGCCGGCTTCCCGTGGTTGGGGAAGCCGCTGGACGTGCTGACCCCCACCCAGCTTCCCAACCGTGACTGGCGCGTGCGTGCGGGCCGCTTTCTTCGCGTCGTCGCGCGCCTGAAGCCCGGGGTCCCGCTGTCCCAGGCGCAGAACGACATGAGTGCCATCGCAAAGCAACTCGAGGTGGAGTACCCGTCGTTCAACAAGGATTGGGGCGTCGAAATCGTCCCGCTGGCGGACCACTTCGCCGCCGGCGCCGGACACCGCCCTGTGGGTACTGATGGGCGCCGTGGGATTGGTGCTGCTCATTGCCTGTTCGAACGTCGCCAACCTGATGCTCGCCCGAGCCGTCGTCCGGGAACGCGAGATGGCCTTGCGGGCCGCGCTGGGCGCCACCGTCCAACGACTGGTCCGCCTGCTCATGATCGAAAGCGTGGTGCTGGCCGCGGTAGGGGGCGCGCTCGGCTGCGTCGTGGCGTATGCCGCGATCCGGGCGGTTCAGCTGTACGGACCACAGGACATCGCCCGCCTGGATTCGGCCGGTCTCAACGTTCCCGTCGCGCTGTTCGCGGTGCTTGCCAGCTTCCTTACCGGGACGGCTTGCGGTCTCGCTCCGGCGTTTGCAGCCAGGCGCCTGAATCTCGCCGCAACGCTGAAGGATGGAGGACGCGGAGCCGTGAACACCGTCCGTGGAGAGCGCCTGCGCGGGGTGTTCGTAATAGCCCAGGTGGGGCTGGCCCTGGTGCTGCTCACCGGCGCGCTGCTGCTGGTGCAGAGTCTCTACCGGCTCAACTCCGTTCCACCAGGATTCGACCCGCACAACGTGCTCACCGGAACCATCATGGTCAGCGGACCTACCGACAACGGCGAACTCGAGCGCCTGTGCAGCCAGATGGTGGAGCGTCTGCGTGAGCTTCCGGGCGTGGAGAATGCCGGATTCATCACCTTCCTGCCCTTCACCGGCATGGGCGCCGCCACCGGTTTCGCGGTGGTCGGAAGACCGCCCTACGCGCCCGGACAGACTCCGGTCACCGATGTTCGAGTGGTCCAGCCGGGTTACTTCGAGACCATGCGGATCCCGCTGCTGCGCGGCCGGCTGTTCACCGATGCCGACAATCGCCCGGACTCGCCGCGAGGTTTTGTCGTGAATGAGGCGCTGGTCCGGCAGACCTTCGGCGGCCAGGATCCCCTTGGGCATAGCCTGACCGTGGAAATGGGCGATTCCAAGCCCGGCCAGATCGTCGGGGTCGTCGGCGATACCAAGCACCTGTCGCTCGATGGAGAGATCCGGCCAATGGTGTACTATGCCCAGGCGCAGCTGCCGATCTCGTTCGGGTCATTCGTCGTGCGGACGAAGAGTGCGCCGGAAGCGATGGTCTCGTCGATGGTCGCGGCGATCCAGCAGGTGAAGAAGGATCAGCCCGTTACGGACATCCGCACCATGGACGATTGGATCGGACGGTCGGTGGCACGCACCCGCTTCGAAACCGCGCTGCTGGGCGCGCTCGCGCTGATCGCCACGCTGCTGGCCGTCATCGGCGTGTACGGCGTGATGGCGTACTCGGTGGAGCAGCGGACCCACGAGATCGGAGTGCGCCTGGCGCTGGGGGCGGAGCCGCGGCGGCTGAAACGGTGGATCGCGGTTCGCGGCATGCGGCTGGCGGCGGTGGGCCTGGTGCTCGGAGTGGCGGTGGCCGCGGTTTCCACCCGGGTGCTGCAATCGCTGCTGTACGGAGTGACGCCGGGCGATCCCACGACGTTCGTCACGGCCGCGGCCCTGCTGGCGGTGGCATGTGTGGTGGCCGGTTACCTTCCGGCGCGCCGCGCCACTGCCGTCGATCCGGTAGCTGCTCTGCGCGGCTAACGCTGCGCGAAATCCAGGTTAACCGGCCGCAGCGGCGCGTTCGCGAACTGACGCTGCAACTCGGCCGAAGCCGCGTCCTTCCCCGGCTTACCCTTGTACCCGCGCCGCTCGGTGGTAGTCGCCGGCACAGTGTTGGCCACCGTCTCGAACCGCAGATCCGAAGTCAGGATCTTCCCTTTACCCTTCATGCGCAGTCCGAAGCTGATGCCCATGGCGTCTGGCGGCACGGCGGCGACCAACTGGCACTTCGTCCAGCCGGAGGTCAGATCCAGGCTGTTGTCTAGAACATAATCGCCATTCGCGAAATCGATGCGCATCCAGAGGGCCCCGCCGTCCACCGCCTGGTCAGCTTTCACCCATCCGTCCAACCGCACCCGCTTGCCACGGTAGGCATCCGCCTTGATGCTCTGACGCACCGCGTAGCCGGATGGCTTGCCGCCGACGAACTCGATGGACAGCGCGGGATTCCCGGCGTGTCCCGCCCTGGCATCCACCGAGGCCCGATAATCCGCCGAATCGGCGCCGCCCCAACCGGCTGCGATGCGCTTCTCTCCGGGCGCTTGGGCTGTCGCTGTGAGCATCACGACGGCGAGTATCGGTAAAGAGCGGTTCATGAAAGATATACAATAACACCCGATATGCGTCACATCCCCAGTTGGGACGAATACTATCTCGATATCTGCAAAGCCGTCGCAACCCGGAGCAAGGACCCCAATACCCAGATTGGGTGCGTGATCGTCGGGCCGGCGCACGAGATTCGGTCTACTGGCTACAACTCCTTTCCCCGAGGAATCCGCGATGATGTGCCCGAGCGCCTGGAGCGCCCGAACAAGTATCTCTGGATCGAACACGCGGAGAGGAATGCGATCTGCAATGCCGCGCGGGCGGGCACGGCGACCGCGGGATGCACCCTCTACGTCGAGATTATGCCCTGCATGGATTGTGCGCGCGCGGCCGTGCAAGCCGGCATCGCTCACGTCGTAGTCTCAGGCGATCGAATGCGAGAGTATTCGAGCGAATACTACAACCAGCACTTCGGACTGGTTGAGGTCCTTCTCGAGGAGGCGAGCGTGACGGTCCGGCGCGTGTTCCGAGCTACAGGCCCTTGAGGAACGCGTTGATTTCCTGCACCGTGCGCTGCCGCTGATCGTGGTGCAGGTTGTGCGCGGCGCCGTCGATGTGGACGAGTTTGCCGTTCTTCATCACCTTGGCGGCCTCGTCGTTGGCTTTGCGGGCTTCAGGCGGCGCATCGGCCTTGAGGATCAGTGCCGGGGCGGTGATTTTCGCGAGCGTTTCGGCGGTATTTCCGCCCATGGGCATGCGGGCGCCAGATTGATAAGAGCCGTGGAAGAGGCGCTTCGAGACGGCCCAATACTGGCAGTCGAGCAGGTCCCACTTGGGTGACTCCTGGCCGCATTGGGCGACTAACTCGTCATAAGAGCGGTTGTTCTGTTGAACGAGTTGTTCCGGCGATCCACCCATGACGAGCGCACCGGGACGCGGTTGCGCGGGCGTTGCGGGGGCCGCGCGCCGGACCAGTCCCGGATCGAGCATGATGGCCGCGCGCGGGATGTCGGGGTAAGCGGCAGACAGGCGCATGACCGACCCCGCGCCCATGGAGTGTCCCATGAGGATGGGTTTCTCGATCTTCATGGCGCGGAGAAAGCCGACGAGGTCCTCCACTCCGGTGTCGCCGGTTACGCCTGTTACCGGCGGATCGGAATAACCGTGGCCGCGGGCGTCCACCATATAGATGTCGTAGGTGGCCTGGAGGTCTTTGGTAAGAGTGGTCCAGTTCAGTCCGTAGTCCGTGGCGCCGTGGGCCATCACCATGACCGGCTTACCGGGGGCGGGAACGGCGTGGTAGTAATGAATGCGGATTCCGTTCGCGTAGACGTAGCCGTCCGACCAGCCGTCCGGCATGCCGGGCGGTATTGTGGCGATCGGAGTGTCCGCCGGCTGCGTGAAGATGCGGGAAGCGAATTCGGTGACCGTGACGCGCCAGAAGGCCCATTCGTGGCCGTAGCCGGGGACTTCGCGTATGGTTGCGTTAACGCCTTTCGATTTCAGGACGTCCTTGAAGACGCCGTGCGCGCTGATGAGTCCGTCCAGGGTGCCCATGCCTACGTAGAAGAGCCTTAACTTCGAATTAGCATCGGAGTTTAACTGGGGCATAAGTTCAGCGAACTTGACGGGATCGATGGAGCGCGTGATGTCCGGTCCGCGCAGTGAGGCGGCGTTGGCGGGAGCGGGGATGGGAACCCCGATTCCAGGGAGCAGGGGAAGTCCCGCGCTGAATGCGCCCACCCAGGCGAACTTGTCGATGTTGTTGAAGGCGGCATAGAGTGTCTGCGCGCCGCCCATCGAGAGACCCGCAATGGCACGGTTCTCGCGGCCGGACCTGGTGCGGTAGGTCTTTTCGACAAACGGGATGACGTCCGCAACCAGGCTTTGCGGGAACTTCAGCATGACGGCGGTGTTCAGTGCGCCCGCACCGGATGCTTCATCGCCCGGCGTGCGCGGCGCGGGCGGCATGGGAGGCGCTTCGACGAAATCCTGGGAGGCCTGCTGGAGGGCGTTGCCGTTGGTCATGACGACGATCATGGGCTGAGCTTTCTGCTGCGCGATCAGGTTGTCCATGATCTGGGGCACGCGGCCGAGAACGGTCCATGCGTCTTCGTCGTTGCCGCCGCCGTGCAGAAGATAGAAGACCGGGTAGCGTGTGCTGCCGCTCGATTCGTATCCCGGCGGAGTATAGACGGTCATGCGGCGCGTGAGGGAGATGGTTGGCGAGGGACACCAGATATGGGAGACGGCGCCGTGGGGAACCTTGTTGACGTCGTAGATGGACGAGAACTCGCCGCGAATGCGGAGCGCGCTCGAATACCGGATACCGTCGCGGGAGACGAATGCGTTGCGGGGATCGAGAGCGTGGACGCCGTCCACGTTGAAGACGTACGTGTAGTACTCGGGCTTGAGCGGACCGATGGTGACGGACCAGACTCCTTGCGCATCCTTGACCATATCCACGCTGCTGCCCTGCGGCCAATCCGCGAGATATCCGCCGGATGTGTTGACGGCCTTCACGGAGTTCGCATTCGGAGCGGCGAGGCGGAGAGTGACTTTGCCGTCGGGGAAGATTTCCGGTGAGCGGGGCCCGGTGGGGCGGCCCGCCTGGCCGGTCGGTTGCTGCGCGAGCGCGGCAACACAGAGAAGAATGCCGGATAATAGCCGGATTTGCTGTTTCATGGATTGTTTCTGCCTAATGATCGTCATCTCGATCTTATGCGAGTATTACTCCTGCCGGGTGTTCGCCTGCGGCTCAGCGGCGGAGAGGCAGCTCGGAAACGGGTCCGGTGGCTTCGTTTGGTTCTTTTCCGGTTTGCGGGTGACGGGGAGGCGACCAGAACGAGTCGTGGTCAGGCGGGTCGGGGTTCTGGTCGAGCTGGGTTTTGAGCCAGGCCAGGGGATCGGTGGCTTCGTTTCGTTTTTCGCCTTTGCGGCCCTGGGTGAGCTCGCGATGGGCCTTGTAATAGGACCGTTCGGCGGCCGTCCGGTAGCGCTGGAGCAGGTCCATGATGTTGGATGTGCGGTTGGTCAGTTTCAGGACGATGAGGTGGTCCGGGTTCGAATCGTCGTATTCGTCGAGGAGCTGTTCGAAGGCGACGGCTTCGAAGCGGTGAGTGCGATCGAGTCGCCAGCGGGATTCGGCCATCCGGGCGACGAGGAACTTCTCGTGTTCGGTGGTAGGGGCGTGTTCTTTTTGGAGAGTTTCGCAGAGTTGGGCGTAGGCTTCGTGGTCCTCATGCGGGAGGACGGTGAAGGACGATGACAGTCCATGGGTGGTCGCGTTCTGTGCGGACGCGGCCTTTCCTTCCGGCGTTTTGGGGCCGGTACTGCGTTGTGGCGTTACGCCGGTTGGCGGCGGATTTACGTTTTGAACTCATATTTCTCTCCCTACCTTCAGCGTATCGAACGGCACCAAATCTCAAGCCGGCGGATTTCTTACCAAGTTGTTGAAGGGATTGGGTTGAGGCCTGTGGAAAAGTGGCTGTGAAGGGGGTTGGACGGAGGCTGAGTTTCACACGGGGCTCACTGAGGAGACGGAGGCCGCTATTGCAATCCGGTGAGTGAATAGCTGGTGCTGCGGCCGCCTTCGGGATTGCGAACCAGAACGCCGTGATCGACGAGGGCGAGAATGTCCCGGAGCGCCGTGTCCTGCGAGCACTTGGCCAGCGCGGCGTATTTCGAGGTCGTGAGTTTGCCTTCGAAGCCGTCGAGCAGCCGGTTGATCACCAGCCGCTGCCGCTCGTTGAGCGGCACATCCTTGATGCGTTCCCAGAAACGCGCCTTCACGAGAACGGCGCCGAGCGTTGTCTGCGCGCCCTCGATCGCGCGCCCCAGGCAGCCGAGGAACCAGTCCATCCATGGCGTCATGTCCATCGTGCCTTGCTGCGTCCGCTCGAGGATGTGGTAATAGTCATTCCGCTCCTGCCGGATCTGCGCCGACATGCTGTAGAACCGCTGCGGGCTGTTCTCGGATCGCGCCAGTGCCATGTCCGCGATTGCGCGCGCGATTCGGCCGTTGCCATCGTCGAACGGGTGAATGGTGACGAACCACAGATGCGCCAGTCCGGCCTTGAGCACCGGCTCCATATCCGGCAGGCGTCTCGAACCACCCGAGGAAGGCATGCATTTCGGCATCGAGGCGATCCGCCTTCGGTGCTTCGTAGTGGATGTGCTCCTTTCCAACCGGGCCGGATATGACCTGCATCGGCCCCGTGCTGTCATCGCGCCAGGCCGCTGTCCTGATCGTCGTCATGCCGCTGCGGCCGGTCGGGAACAATGAGGCATGCCATGCAAACAGGCGTTCCGTTGTCAGTGGCTGATTGTAATGGCGCGTGGCGTCGAGCATCATCGCGACCACACCATCGACGTAACGGTCTGGGGCTTTCAGCGCGCCGATGTCCATGCCGAGACGCCGGGCCATGGACGATCGGACCTGTTCAGCATCCAGCTTCTCGCCTTCGATCTCGCTGCTCTTCAGAACGTCCGCCGTCAGGGTTCGGAGGACGGCTTCCTGCTGTAGCTTGAATCCCAGGGCTTCCATGTGACCGATCAGCCGACCCTGCCGATGACGGACGGAGGCGAGGGGCTCCACGAGTTTCTCAGCGTTCCAGTGGAATCGGGGCCAATCCTTCAGCTCATGGATATACATTCTCCGCACTTTCTGCGGATATTATAACCCGCAATCTCCGCAGGCGGCAACGCATTCTCCGTATTACTTGCGGAGAATGGTCGCTCTATTCTCCGCAGCGAGCTTGGCGCTCCATCTACTTGCCGGGAGTTTTCACACCGGGGTCAGTGAGGAGACGGAGGACGTGATCTTGACGAAGTGGCATTATAAGTGCAACAATGATTTTGTCAACCGAGGCAAGGAATGCCCACATATTCAGCGCAACCTGACACAATTGAAGAGGTCCAGGCCGCGATCCAGAAGTGGCTTGGGGGCAAGGACAAGAGCAGCAACCGCTGGTTCTCGTTCTCCAGAATCCCGCACAAGACTACGTTGAGAGTGTGGATCGCTCACTCTGCTCCCGATGTAAGAGTCGAGATGAACGAACGATGCCTGCTCTTTCAATGCAAGAACCAGAAGCTCAACCTCAACCTAGAGAAGTTCCTGGTTCGAACGGCATTTGAGGACAAGCGGTTCTGCCTTGACATTGATCGCGATCCCGCTCCAGAGCATCATTTCCTGATCGCGACGCTGCGGCAGTTTTCTCATACGAAGTATCCAGCATTCTACACCCGTATTCTTCGGGCAGTTCGAGGCCTTGAAGACGATCTGCCGAACGCGCTGATCGATGAGGCAACCGCTGCGCCCACCGATCACATGGTCATGGTGGAGGCATTGAGTTCCGCTCCTTGGGCTGCCGAACTCGCGGAAGATGATCCGCTAATAGCAGCAAAGCTCCGAGGATTGTATCGTCGTCAAGAGATGATTAGGGCCGCTGGAGGCGTTTTGACCTCAGAACAGGTTGCGGAGGTTCTCCGTCTCTCCCGCCAAGCAGTTGACAAACGTCGATCGTCGAGCCAACTCCTTGCGTTGACGCAAGGCAGGCGCGGATATAGTTATCCCGGCTTTCAGTTCGAAGAAGGCAAGACGCTTTCTGGTCTTGAGGATGTTCTAGAAGCCCTAAGTGCTCTTGATCCTTGGATGCAGCTGAATTTCTTCACCAGTCCGACTGAAAAACTAGGTGGGAAGACCCCCATAGAGGGCCTACGCGAGGGAAAGCTCACCGACGTCATCAGCATGGCGAGCACGTACGGTGAGCAGGGAGCCCTGTGATTGATGCCCCGGGCGAGCACCCACCTCCTCACCCGGAGCTGCATTTACAGCGCCCACTTATCTGCACGCTGCACGCAGGCACGGCCCTCTATCGCCATCATCAGAAAGTCCATGACCCCGTGTTCTTCGGTACGACCGGTAACTATCGCTTCGATGATCCGGATTGCGGTAGCCCTGGCTGCTTCGGAGTTATGTACGCGGGAGCCGACCCGGAGTGTTGTCTGCTCGAGTCCTGCGGGCCGACGACCGGAGTTCCCGCAGTGTCTGGTGCTTATCTGGATGCCCGATCGATCGCACGCTTGGAATTGATGGAGGACTTGCACTTCGTCGATCTCGTCGAACCTGGCGGCCTCACCTGCATCGGGGCGGATAATCGCTTGACCACATGTTACTATTCGATCTCGCAGCGCTGGTCCGGAGCGCTCCGGAATCATCCGCTGAAGCCAGATGGGATCCGTTACAGGTCTCGACACGCCCCTGAACGGGTGGCATATGCAATCTACAGCCGGCCAGCCTCGACTTTCTCTGTCTCCTCAATGGGATCGTTCACCGATCCGGCAAATCACGTTCTCTTTCGAGAGATCCTGAAGACCTACAAGTTCGCATTGATCTGAAGCGCGAAGGCTCGGCATTATATCCAACGCTTCACTCGCGTCGACTTGTGCGCCGAATGTCCGTTCAGTACCAATAAACGCGCAGGAGTTCGCCGATCCATGTCAGCGAGCGGTGGCCAGTTGGCATGGCATCTACCCGGCTAGCGCGAACGGCGATCGTAGACCCCTTACCTCAAATCAACAGTAATGAGGCCTAACTCTCGATGCCGATCTGAGTTAGCCGGTACCTAAGCGCATTCCGCGTCAATCCCAACAGTCGGGCCGCCTGGCTCTTGTTTCCATTGGCTCGCTTCAGCGCTTCCCGGATGATGGACTGCTCGTAGTCGTCCAACGACATTCCTTCCGGCAGAAAGTGCTCCGCGTTTGCGGCGGGTTTGGCACAGGGCGACATGTCGAGACGGATGTCCTCGGCTTGCAACGTTTCCGACGGGGCCAGCACCAGGCTGAGCTCGATCACGTTCTCCAACTCGCGGACGTTGCCGGGCCAGTGATAGGAGAGCAGTCTCTGCATTGCTCCGGAACTCAGGGCGTTGGCGCGGCTGCCGGTCTCCTCGGCCAGCTTCTTCACGAAATGATCGGCCAGGGCCGGGATGTCCTCTTTTCGCTCGCGCAGCGGCGGGATGTTGATCGGCATCACGTTCAGCCGGTAGTACAGATCCTCGCGGAAGGTTCCGTTCTCAAGCGCGGCGCGCAGGTCCACATTGGTGGCCGCCAGTACACGCACATCGATGTGACGGGTCTTGTTGCTGCCCAGGCGCTCGAACTCGCGCTCCTGCAAGATCCGTAGAAGCTTCACCTGCACCGATGCCGGTACATCCCCGATTTCATCCAGAAAGACCGCCCCCGTATCGTGCTCGAACTGTTGCGGACCCAGGAACTTCGCACGGAACGGCAGTTCTTGAGATGTCCTTACCCGAAGAGTTCGGTCGCCGTCGATGGCGCCCACCCAGTCCGTGTCAGCCTAGCGAAGGCACAATCTTGATGACGCTTCCAACTGAAGAGCACGATATGCTTTGCCCCGTACCGACACTTCACTGCGCGCAGGCGGTCCCGATCGCTAGCCGAAGGCTTGCGAGCAGAGCCGCCCTTCATCTGGACCAAAATGATGTCAAACAGATCCCCTGATTTCAGCAGCGCGTGATTTGACCGCGACGTATTCTTGCGGATCGCGAGTACGTCCACGACTCCACGCCACTCGCCACCGCCAGTTCCCCGGAAGGATACAAAGCGCCACCGTTTCGCCACCCGATTCGCTAGCGCTTTGAATAGTATTTCGGTCCATCGATCTGTTTCAGCAGCCTTCTCGGAGGGCGACATTTGTGCACGTTGAGCCATATTGGATGCGGGAATTACATCGCCCGTGACATCAAAAGTCAAGTTGCGGCTTTCGACAGTTGCGGCATTGGGCCGGAGTCGACGAGGACCGACGCACTCGGTGAGTCATGCTGAACCAGCATCTGTGCCGAACACCTTCAGATTCGTCCTGAGACACACGTCGTGGGCGTCGATCACGGGTCCATCCATGGACAACGGATGCGGGGCTGCGGCAATCTTTTAGATCTCAGGACGGTGCCTCATCCATCTACTGCGTTTGGTTCAAAGGACCACCAAGGGCTCGGGCATTTGGTCCCAGGTACGCCCGTCCAGCGTGCGGCCTGCCTTCTTCTTATTGAAGCCACCCCACTGTTTGAAGAAGAACTGGACGCCGGCATCGAGGCATTGATCCCGGATGGAGCGTACCCATTCCGGGTCTACTGGTCTTGCGCCCGGTCCAGACTCGCCGCCCACAATCACCCAGTCGATGCCGCCGAGATTCAGCTTGCGGAGGGGGCCGAGGAGTGGTTCGAGCGATAGGAATTTCACCTCGGCATCGGTATGGCGCAGATGGTCGATGCGAACAGTATAGTCGTCATTTTCGACGCTCACACCCATCCAGATCTGGGGTTCCCACCTGAGCTTCTCATTCAGTTGCACGAGGCGCTCTGAGCGTTTTGTCAGCACTTGGTACTGGTGCCAGTGCGCGAGCCTCATGATGTTGAACACATCACGGACATAGTCGAGAGGAACCTCCGCATGAAAGAGATCGCTCATGGAATTAACGAAAATGCGCTTCGGCGACTTCCACTTCAGCGGTAGTTCGAGCATTTGCGGCTGCAGTGTTACCTCAAAGCCGTTACGGTAGTTTATTTGTCCCATCGCCTGCAGTCGGTGCGCGAGTCGCTCGGCGTAGCAGTGTTTACAGCCGGGGCTGATCTTGGTGCAACCGGTCACCGGGTTCCAGGTTGCGTCCGTCCACTCGATATGGGAATTCGTTGCCACTTCACAGCCTACGGTCGTCGGTACTTGTCGAAAATATCCTCAACTATACTCGCTGCAACCGGCTTTTGGGAAGCGAAGTACAGGTAGTAAATGACAGATTTCGTTTTCGTTGTCATGGGCAAGGGCTCGGATACGAACTTAAAACTTGCTTTCTTCTTCAACCGCTCGCGCCATGCGGCTTCGAACCGCTCGTTGGAAACCTTCTCTGGATCACCAAACAAGTTGCCGGAACTGTCGAAGGCTGCGGCTTCCCATGTCTCATCACCCCACAGGCGGCTAAGTTGGTCGACCTTGCTCTGGACTGCTTTGTCGCGATTTCGGCGGAGGGCGTTCCGGTTGATGTCCATGATCATGAAGTTCAGGAAGAGTTCGATGGACCCGGACTTGCCAGCGGCCTCGATGACCTCCCATTTCAGATTGATGTTGTATGGATCTAGCAGGCACAGAGCTCGGCGATAATCGCTGTACTTAGCGCGTGGAAATATCTTCTCGATCAGAACATCATTGCAGTCAGCGCTTTCGATAAACACGTCGTGCCGGTCACCGATGAGACCTTTCAACTGCGCAGCGCGGCGCGGGTCGGCATCAATGAAGTGATACTCCGAAAACGGTGGCTTTGTATTAATCGCGATCAGCGGGCTACCCTCGACGACGTGGCCGGTCGTTCTTGAAAGATGCAGACCTGGGCCAGCATACGCATCAATGTATAGCCATTTTAGACTGGGAATCTTCTGGCGGCGCTGCGCCTCGAGGATCGTGGAATAGGCGGTCGCGTATTCCTTGATTATGGCCAGTTTGACCTCGGACCATACACCGATTTCATCATGCTCGACGGCCACAACAGAACTTTAGCAGAATGTTTGCGCCGCCGCCAGGGTAGCCGAGGGTCGGGACGAACACTATTCGTAGGGCATGCCGCCCTATTAATCAGACTTGGCTGGATTAGTAACGACAAAAGCCCAAGGTTCGACGATTCGCAGCGAGCGGTGGCCAGTATCGCATCGCGCCTGCTCGGCTTGCCCGAAAAGCGATCTGGATTTCGCGCCTAACTCTCGATGCCCATCTGAGTCAGCCGGTAGCGGAGCGCGTTCCGCGTCAATCCCAACAGGCGGGCGGCCTGGCTCTTGTTCCCATTGGCGCGCTTCAGCGCTTCCCGGATGATGGACTGTTCGTAGTCGTCGAGCGACATCCCTTCCGGCAGAAAGTGCTCCGCGTTTGCGGCGGGCTTGGCTCGGGGCGACATGTCGAGGCGGATATCCTCGGCTTGCAGCGTCTCCGACGGGGCCAGCACCAGGCTGCGCTCGATCACGTTCTCTAACTCGCGGACATTGCCTGGCCAGTGATAGGACAGCAGCCTCTGCATCGCTCCGGAACTCAGGGCGTTGGCACGGCTGCCGGTTTCTTCCGCGAGTTTCTTGACGAAATGGTCGGCCAGGGCGGGGATATCCTCTTTTCGTTCGCGCAGCGGCGGAATGTTGACCGGCATCACGTTCAGCCGGTAGTAGAGGTCCTCGCGGAAGGTCCCGTTCTCCAGGGCCGCACGCAGGTCCACATTGGTGGCCGCCAGTACACGCACATCGATGTGACGGGTCTTGTTGCTGCCCAGGCGCTCGAACTCGCGCTCCTGCAGGATCCGCAACAGCTTCACCTGCACCGAGGCCGGAACATCCCCGATTTCATCCAGAAAGACCGTCCCCGTATCGGCCTGCTCGAACTTGCCCGGCTTGGTGATGTTGGCCCCGGTGAAGGCGCCTTTTTCATACCCGAACAGTTCGCTCTCCATCAGGTTCTCGGGCAGCGCGGTGCAGTTGATCTTGACGAACGGCCGGTCATGCCGCGGCGAATGCTGGTGAATCGCCCGGGCAATCATGTCCTTGCCGACGCCGCTCTCGCCGGCCAGCAGCACCGTCGCGCGCGTGGGCGCCACCCGGGCCACCGTCGCGAAGATCTCCTGCATCGCCGGACTCCGCCCGATGATGTTGCCGAACTCGTAGCGGCGCCCCAACGCTTCGCGCAATTCGCGGTTCTCGGCCCGGAGCGACCGCATCTCCAGCGCCTTCTCGATCACGGCCATCAGGTGATCGAGCGAGAACGGCTTCATCACGAAGTCCGCCGCTCCGGCCTTCATCGCTTCCACGGCTTTTTCCACGGTCCCGTAGGCCGTCATCACGATCACCGGCGTCGTCGAGTTCTGCCGCCGCAGCGACGCGAGCAGCTCGAGCCCGTCCATGCCGGGGAGTTTCAGGTCGGTCAGCACCAGGTCAGCCTGGTCGGACAGTTTCAGTCCGTCCTCGGCCGTGCTGGCCTGCAACACCGCAAAGCCGCCCGATTCCAGCTGCAGTTGCAGCACGCGGCGCAGCTTGTCTTCGTCTTCCACCACCAGAATGCTGTTCGTCATTGCGTTTGCTGCCGTACCGGCAGGTATACCAGAAACACGCTGCCCTCGCCGGGCCGGCTCTCCACCAGGATATGGCCGCCGTGCTCGTCGACGATCTTGGATACGATCGCCAGTCCCAATCCCACGCCGTAGCTCTTGGTGGTGAAGAACGGGTTGAAGATGCTCTCCAGGTTCTTGGGCTCGATGCCCGAGCCGCGGTCGATCACCGAGATCTCCACCTCGCCATCCACCGGCCGCGTCTTCACGGTCACGGCGGCCTTTTTGGGGGACGCCTGCGCCGCGTTGAGCACCAGATTGTAAAACACACGCTCCATCAGTTCGCCGTCGAAGGGAAACGGGCGCACGTCCGGCGAGTAGTTCTTAAAGATGCTCACCTCCAGCGGAGGATTGTGCTTTTCCACCTGCGCCACCGCCCGGTCGATACAGGCGGCGACGTCGGCGTTTTCCAGCCGCAGCTTCATGGGGCGCGCGAACTCCAGGAACCGCGTGATCAGCGAATTGGTCCGGTCCACCTCGCTTCGGATGTAGCCCGTCAGCTCCTGCGCCATCTCGTTGTTCGCCGGAAGCTGTTTGGTCAGCATCTCGGCAGAGGTGCGGATGGTGCTCATCGGATTTCTCAACTCGTGCGCCAGCCCGGCCGTGAGCTGGCCCAGTGCCGCCAGCCGGTCGGCGCGCCGCACCGCGGCCTCCGCCTCGCGAAGGCTGGCATTGGCCGACGCCAGCTGTTCGGCCACGGCCTGGTAGTTCCGGGCGCGATTGCGATTGGTTTCCGCCAGCTGCAGTGTCACGAACCCCACCACCGGGAGGAAGACCACCCGCAGAACGAGTTCGTTCACCTGGTCCCGAGGAATGTATTGCACATCCCAATCGATAAATACCAGGAACGAAACGTACTCGGCACATGCGAGCACGGTGACCACCGACGTCCCCAGCAGCCCCAGGGTAGTGGCGGCCGAGACTACCGGCAGCAGCAGAATGATGTAGTAGCTGCTGTTGATGCCGTGCGTGTAGCCGATGAGCAAGTAGGCCAGTCCCAGCTTGATCGCCAGCGCCAGAATGTTCCCGCGATCGGTTTCGCAGCGCGGGAATCTTCGATTCGATGACCTGGAAGACCGCCAGGCACGATAGCAGGGACATCGCCACGGTGGTGTGTTCGGGCCCGAAAACAGCCAGGGCCGCGAACAGCAGCAGCCAGACAAAGTCCTCACCGCGCACATACCGGGTCCACGCGCGCGATGGTTGATCCGTGTCTGCCATCTTAAAGATGATTGTGACAGAATAGTTCTAGATCCTCGCATCACAATGAATTCGAATTCCCCTGCCATACCGCCGGACGTCCAGGAAGCTTCCCCGGACACCGGCACGACGACGGACGCCTCCCCCGCGGAATCCTCCTTCGGCGATATCCTGTTTCAGTTTGAACAGTCGCACCAGCCTGACCTGCGCGGCGGCGAGACGGTACCAGCCAAGGTGGTTGCCGTCACCGCCGATAACGTCTACGTGGACGTCGGCCGCAAAATGGAAGGTCTGTTGAAGGTGGACGCGGCTCGCGCCGCGGGCCTCGACAAGCTCAAGGCCGGCGATCCGCTCACCGTCACGGTCACGGGGCGGAACGAAGAGGGATATTACCTGCTATCGACCATGAAGGTCGAGGTCCCAAAGGACTGGAGCGCTCTCGAGCACGCCTTCAAGGAAAAGCTGAACATCGCGGGTACGGTCACAGAACTGATCAAGGGCGGCCTTCGAGTGGACGTCGGATCCCGCGCGTTCATGCCGGCATCCCGCAGCGGCGCGCGCGATCAGGCCGAACTCGAAAAGCTGGTAGGCCAGGAGATCCAATGCCGGATCACCAAGCTCGACACGGCGAAAGAAGATATCGTCGTTGACCGCCGGGTGGTGCTCGAGGAAGAGGCAGCCAAAGCCAAGGATCGCCGCTTCGAGCAGATCGCGGAGGGAGCCGTGCTGCAGGGCACGGTCCGCACCGTCACCGATTTTGGCGCGTTCATCGATCTGGGTGGGTTCGACGGACTGCTGCACGTTGCCGACATGTCCTGGGGCCGCGTCGGGAAACCCGCCGATGTGGTGAAGGCCGGCGACTCGCTTCAGGTGAAAGTCCTGAAGGTGAACCGCGAGACCCACAAGATTTCGTTGGGCCTCAAGCAACTCCAACCCGATCCGTGGACCGTCGCCGCCGAGAAGTTCAAAGTGGGCGACCGGGTGAAGGGTACCGTCTCGCGCATTACCGACTTCGGCGCGTTCATTGAACTCGATCCCGGTGTGGACGGGCTCATCCATCTCTCCGAGATGTCGTGGTCGAAGAAGGTTCGCAAGCCGTCCGATGTTCTCAAAGCCGGCGAACAGGTGGAAGCTGTAGTTCTCGCAGTCAACGTGCCGGAACACCGCATCGGCCTCGGGCTGAAACAGGCCCTGGGCGACCCGTGGGAAGACGTCACGAAGAAGTACCCGGTGGATTCCGTCGTTGACGGCACGGTCACCAGCCTCCAGAAGTTCGGCGTGTTCATCGACCTTGGCGATGGCATCGAGGGGATGATCCACATCGGCGACATCAGCCGTGAGAAGCGCCTCGAACATCCGAGCGAAGTCCTCAAGGCGGGGCAGACGGTGCGGGCTCAGGTGCTCGAGATCGACAAGTCGCGCCGGCGGATCCGTCTCGGCATGAAGCAGCTCGAGCCGACCTCGGTGGACGAGTACATCGGCGAGCACAAGGTGGGCGAAACGGTCAGCGGCAGGCTGATTGAGGTCACCGGCGGGCGTGCCCGCGTGGAACTCGGAGAGGGCGTGTTTGCCATCTGCCGGCTGAAGGAAGCGGCGCCGGAATCGCGCGAAAGCCGCGGGGGCGAATCGAAGGCCGACCTCTCGGCGATGACGGCCATGCTGTCCGACCGGTGGAAGAAGGGAACGGGCGCAGGCGCCGCACCGGGAGCCAAGGAACAGGTCCGCCCCGGCCAGGTGCGGACGTTCAAGATTTCATCGATCGACCCGGCCCACAAGAAGATCGAAGTCGAACTCGCCGGCTAAACGGTTTCGTTTGGATCTGGGTTTTCGGCGGCCCCTTCACTTACAGGCGGCGGATTTTGATGTTCTTGAACCAGGCGTCGTTGCCATGGTTCTGCAGCGAGATGGGGCAGTCCTTTTTCGGCTGCTTCGCCAGCATCTCCAGCACCTTCGGCGCTACTGACCAGCGCTTGTTGATGCCTTCCATCGCGCCGGGGGAGTCCAGGGTGGAATCCACCACCTTCACGCCGTTCAGCCAGTGCTCCACGTGGTTCCCTTGCACCACGATACGCGAGTGGTTGAACTCGCCGACCGGCTTCGATGGATGCGAGGAAGGCGTCACCATATCGTAGAGTGCGCCGGCCGTGTGTTTCACGTTGCTCTTGGCGTCGCCGTTGGATGTGTCGTCCGTAATCTGGTATTCGAAGCCCACCACGTAATCCTGGCCTTTTTCGGGACGCTGTAGGATCGGATTCTGTAGAGACCGCTCCACCTGCTTCTCGAAACGCTCACCCATGACATATGGCGCGATCCAGAAGTGATCCTGGATGCGATACTTCACTCCGCTGTTGCCGGCCGGAGAGATGCGCCAATCGAAGGCGAGTTCGAAATCGCGGTAGGTTTCCTTCGAGAACAGGTCCTCCGTAATCCGCGAATGTTTGACCGTCTTGATGCAGTGATCCTCGAGGGTCCAGGCGTCGCCGGGCGGGGTCTTCTGCCGCGGATCCACCCAGTGCGCCAGGGATTGGCCGTCGAAGAGAAGCACCCACCCGTCCTTCTTTTCCTGGGGCGTGAGTGTGTTGTCCTGGGCGGCCACGCCGAGGGCCACCGCAAACAGGAGGAGTGTCGATTTCAGCATGATCGTCCTTTACCAAACGCGGCAGGCGTTTTCGGAAACCATTGGATCGCCCGGCTTGCAGGAGAAGGCCTGGCTGAATTCCTGCAGGTTCTGGACGACTCCGTTCGTGCGGAACTCGCCGGGCGAGTGCGGATCGGTCATGGCGCGCATCCGGGAGGACTGTTCGGTTGAATTCTCGCACCAGATCTGGGCGTAGCCGAGGAAGAACAGTTGCTGAGGCGTAAAGCCGTCCTTCTTGGGCAGCACCTTCCCGGCCAGGCTCTCCATGAGCGCCGCGTAGGCCAGGTGGATGCCGCCGTTGTCGGCCGCGTTTTCGCCAAGGGTCAGTTTGCCGTTCAACTTCACGTTCGGCACCGGTGTGAAACCGCCGTATTCCTTCACTACGCAATCGGCGCGAGTTTCGAAGTTCTTGGCATCGGCCGGCGTCCACCAGTCGCGCAGGTTGCCTTGCCCATCGTAGCGGCGGCCCTGGTCGTCGAATCCATGCGTCAGTTCGTGTCCGATGACCACCCCGATGCCGCCGTAGTTGACGGCGTCGTCGGCGTTGGCGTTGTAGAAAGGCGGCTGCAGGATTCCGGCGGGGAAGTTGATGTTATTTTCCGGCGGGTTGTAGTACGCGTTCACCGTGGGAGGCGTCATGCCCCACTCGGTCTTATCCACGGGCTTGCCGAACTTCGACAGGTTCCGGTGGATGGAGAACTCGGTCGCGCGGAGCGAGTTTCCAAAGTGGTCGCCTCGAACGACTTTCAGGCTCGAGTAGTCGCGCCACTTCTCGGGATAACCGATCTTGTTCGATACCTGCTTCAGCTTGGTGAGGGCCTGGTCCTTGGTGGCGGGACTCATCCAGTCGGCATTCTTGATGTCGATCTCCATCGCCTTCTCGATCTCGCCCACCAGTTGCAGCGCCTTGGTCTTGCTGTTGCCGCTGAAGGCGACCTCCACGAACTTCTGCCCGAGCGCTTCGCCGAGCGCGCGGTCGGTGGCCTGAACACACTGTTTCCAGCGCGCGGGCATCTCGCGAACGCCGCCCAGGGTATGGCTGAAGAAATCGAACTCGGCATCGCGGAACGGCTTTGGCAGCACATTGGCCTTCGATTGCAAAAGATGCCAGGTGAGATAGGTCTGGATGTCGGCAACGGAGGTGGAATCGACGAGCGCGTTCAGGGCTTTCATGAAGTCCGGCATTCCCACGTTCAAGGTCTTAACGGCTGGGCAAGCCCGTCTTTTGAAAGAATTGCGGCCAGTCGATATCGGGCGTCAGGGCACTGAGTTCAGCCACCGTCATCTTGTGATAGGTGTTGTCGGGATTGCGCATCGAGACGCGGTCGAGGGACGCTTTGGCGAGCGCCGTCTCAATGTTCATCACCACCTGAGCGCCCGCGGCCGAGTCCGTTGCGTCCTTGCCCTGAGCCTTGGCGAGCAGATCGAACATGGTACGGACCGTATCCTGGTACTTCTTGCGGAGTTCGACGGAGCGGGGATCGTCGCGCAGGTAGTAGTCGCGGTCGGGCAAGGCGATGCCGCCCTGGCCGACATTGGCGATCTGGTCATTGCTGTTCTTCTGATCGGGGCGGACCATGAATGAAAAGAACGCGCGAGTTCCTTCCTGTTGCAGGCGGACGATTTCCGCGGTCAGATCCTTTTTCGACGAGAGCGCGGACACGCGGGCGAGGGCGGGTTCGATGGGCTTGATGCCGCGCGCGTCGATGGCGGCTTCATCCATGCAGGATCCATAGTAGTCGCCGATCTTCTGATCGACGGCGGAGTGCTGGTTGGCCGGTATCGCCAGTTTCTCGAGGATGCCGCGCGAAATCGCGAGGTTCTTCTCGGCCAGTTCGTTGAAGCGGCCCCAGCGGGACTGATCGGGAGGAATGGGGTTATTCGCCCGCCAGTTTCCGCACGCGTACTGATAGAAGTTCTGGCAGGGACTCACGCTGGTGTCCATGGCCTTCAGATCCACTCCGGAAGCGGAGGCGGGTTCGGCTCCGGGGGAGACGGCGGTCATCGTGAGCAGACAGGCGACGGACGTCCAACAACGGCGAAGGGACCTCATAAATAGATTGTATTCTGCAACAATCGGCTTGATGGCCACGGTCCAGATTTTCGGCTCCAAGAGTTCCCAGGCGACTCGCGCGGCGGAGCGCTTTTTCAAGGAACGCCGGGTGGCGATCCAGTTCGTCGATCTCAAGCAGCGGCCCATGGCGCCCGGCGAGATCAAACGTTTTATCGACCGTTTCGGCCTGCCCGGTTTGGTGGCCGCGGACAGCAAGGCGTACGTCGATGGCGGCCTGAAATACATGAAGCTTTCGGATTCAGAACTGCTGGCCCGGATTGAGCGGGAGCCGGGACTGCTGCGGCTGCCGTTGATTCGCGCGGGCAATCGCCTCAGCGTGGGACAGGACGAAGGGAGTTGGAAGGCGATGCTCGCGCAGCCGACCCAGCCCGCCAAGTAAGACAGCTATTGGACGTCGCGAACGCAGCGGAAGCCGATGTCCTCTTTGTGGAACCGTTCGGGAACGGTGGCAAACTCGTAGACCGGCACCAGTTTATCCAGGTATGAGCCGCCCCGGATGGTACACCACGGTTCAGCGGCGGTGGGTTTTGGCGAGATGATGGTGGCGTAATATTCGAGGGCCTGGGGAGAGGGGGTCCCGGCCTGATCCACCAGTTCCCAAACGTTGCCGGCCATCTGCATGGCTCCGTAGGGGCTCTTGCCGGCTTCGTTGAATGCTGGACGAAGCGGAGCACCGCCGGCCACCGCGGCCATCAGTGTCTGGGGCGAGTCGCCCCACGGATACAGGTGTCCATCGACGCCGCGAGCGGCTTTTTCCCACTCAACGGCGGTGGGGAGTCTCTTGCCGGCCCAGCGAGCGAACTCCCGGGCGTCCTTCATCGTCACGTTCACCACCGGAAAGCCCGGCTTGGCGGCCGTGAAGCCGTTCGGCGCGGCGTATCCCGTGGCGTCCAGAAAGGCTTTGTAGGCGGCGTTGGTGACCTCGGTCTGATCGACGTAGTAGGCCGGAGTATCGCGCGGCTCCTTCTTTTCCCCGAACTGGAAGCTGCCGGCGGCCACCAACAACATCTCGCCGGAGGGGAGGGACAGCGTGGCGGGGGGCGCCTTCACGGCCGCGGCGTTGGTCTTGGCCACCTCGGTGGCAGTGGCGGGCTTGGGCGACGGCCTGAACGCGAAGTATCCACCCGCGGCCATCACAACCACGGCGGCGGCGATCGCCGGAATGAGCCACTTGCGGCCAGCCGGCTGGGGCGAGGGTTGCGGCGGGGGTTCCGGACGAGGCGCAGCCTCAGGAGGGGCAATCGCGGGTTCGGCCATTGCCTTAGCCGGAGCGGCCGCCGAACTCCCGGACTCGCTGCGGACCTCCACGGTTGGAACGGACGCGCCCCGCTGGATCGACTCGAGTTGCTCGTGCACGGCGCGAAAGCTTTGCGGCCGCAACGAGGGATCCTTTTCCGTACAACTGGCAATCAGCGAGATGAGCGGGTCGGGCACGCCGCCGGCGCGCAGCGGCGCAAGGTCCACGGGTTCGTGCAGCACCTGGTAGAACAGGCGATCCAGTGTATCGGCGTTGTATGGCCGGGTACCCGTGAGCAACTCGAACAGCAGGATGCCGTAGGCATAGACGTCCGAAAGGTGGTTCACCTGCTTGCCCAGCACCTGCTCGGGCGGCATGTAGTTCGGAGTGCCGACCGTGAAGCCGGTCTTGGTCATGGACGTCTGCTCGGTCTTGGCAATGCCGAAATCCATCAACTTGGCGACGCCTTCCCGGGTCAGGTAGACGTTGTGCGGCTTCAGGTCGCGATGGACGATCTGGAGCGAATGGACGTGCTCCATGGCGCGGGCGACCTGGACCGCGATGCCGATCCGGTTGTCGAGCGAGCCCGCATGGCCGTTCTTGATGCTGTCGTTCAGGTCCTCGCCTTCCAGAAACTCCATGACCATGAACAGGCGGCCGGAGTCCTCGCCGAAGTCGTAGACGCGAATGATGTTGTCGTGAATGACATTACCGGCAAGTTGGGCCTCACGGATAAATCTCGCCTTGGTGGTTTCGTCGGCGGCCCCGGAATCGGTCAGGATCTTGATGGCGACGGTGCGTCCGATCATGAGATCGCGGGCCATGTACACGTGCGACATGCCTCCGCCGAGGAATTTGGTCAGTTCGTATTTTCCGATACGCTGCGGCTGCAGAAAGGCCCCCTTCTCATGCAGTACAAGATGAGTGCAGCGCCATGATAGCAAATTGGCGCACGCCGGGATTCGAGGAAGCTCCGGAAGGGATCATCGGGAAAATCCTGGTACGTTCTGGAGCGGACAGCCCAGTGTCCCGCCTGATTACTCCCGCTATCCTGGGTACTTAGCGCTAGAATAGATTCAACTGGAGGCCCCATGCACTGTTTCTGTGTTTTTGCCGTCGGTTTGTTCGCCGTTTCAGCCGCAGCTCAGCAATTGACTCCCCGGGAGATCTTTTACGGGCAGAACCGGCCTGCTGCCAAGGCTGAAGCGCCGAAGGCGAAACGAGCGCCGGCGCCTGCAACGCCTCCCGCCGCGTCCCCGGCCAAGAGCAGCGAAGATATGGCCCACAGCAATCCTCAGCCGGCGCCGGTGAAGGACGAAGCGCAGAGGGCCAAAGTGGTGAATGTCGCGGAGACGGTCCGTCCGCTGGGACTGAAGTACACGCTCCTCAAACGGACCGAGGCCGGAGAATACAACCAGGTGGACCCGGACTCGACTTTCGTTAACGGCGATCAGATCCGTTTGACCATCGAGACCAATGACAGCGGGTATCTTTACGTCGTGACCCAGGGCACCAGCCGTTTGTGGAAACCGCTCTTTCCCTCTCCTGAGATCGCCGGGGGAGATAACCGCGTCGTGCGCGGGAAACGGTACAACATACCGAGCGATTCGGTTTTCAGTTTCAGCGGGGCCGCCGGAACCGAGAAATTGTTTGTCGTGCTGTCCCGCCAGCCCGAGGGCGACATCCGCAATCTGATGTATAAGTTGGAAGACCGTCAGCAGGAGAGCAGGGAACCGGCCCACGCCATGCTGGCGGCGAACATCGGCATCCAGGACTCGCTGATTCAGCGTCTGCGCACCACCTACGCCCGCGATCTTGTGATCGAAAAGGTGGACGACACCAAGGCATCCGCACCGGCGGCCAGAGTGGAGAGTTCCATGCCCGTTCAGGAGAAGGCCATGTACGTGGTGAATCCGAAGGCCGGCGATAAGGCCTGGGTGGTGGCCGACATCGACCTCCGGCACGAGTAACATCCCGGACACCCCGAGACAAGGATCTTCATGGCGCACTACTCACGCTCGGCGCTTTCGATCGGCTTTGGCGTTCTCGCCGGGTTGATCACAGGCATTTTCCCAAGTCAGGCTCAACCAAAGCGCTCTCAGATCGAGGTCACACTGGAGCGCAAGGATGGCAAGACCTGGAAGGCTGTCGAGCCGAACCTCGTATTGGAATCCGGCGACGTTGTCCGCTTTCGGTTCAAATCGACCTTTCCGGGTTATCTCTATGTCACCAACTACGGGACGTCGGGACAATATTCGCTTTTGTTTCCGGGAGAAGTGACAGGCCGGAAGAACCTGGTGCAGGCCTCGACGGAATACCTGATTCCGGCTACCGATGCTCAGTTTCGAATCTCGGGTCCGGCGGGCTATGAGTCGGTCTACTGGCTGATTTCTCCGGTGGCCCTGGGTAACCCGATGGACGGGACCCCGCCGCGTCCATCGAACTACCGGCCTCCGGTGCTGCGGCCCCGGTGCGATGACACGACTATGCGGGCGCGGGGTCTATGCCTGGATCTGCAGGCGGGACCGAGGGCGATCGGCGAGGACGACAAGGTTCCCGGGAATCTGGAAAAGATGCGGAATGCATCGTCTCGCGAACTGACCATCATCCAGCAGGACAGCCAGTCGGTGGTATCGCCTTCGGGGTCGGGGAGCGGCCCGATTCTGTACGAGTTTCGTTTGGCGCACAAGTAGGAGGTCCGCCGTTGCCGGCAAGAATCAAAATCGCTATTTTCACCGTTTGCGCCGGACTCGCGGCGCATGCGCAGCAGGCTCAACCGCAACAGCGCGATCTGGATATCGTGAAGGTTCCGCCCGCCAAGCCTCCGGCTGCCAAGGCGCCCGCGGCTGCGCCGGGAACTCCCGCCCGGGCCGCGATTCCCCGGAGTTACGCCCTGGTGATCGGCATCTCGCGGTATCCGAACCTGGAGCAGAAGTGGCAATTGAACTTTTCCGAGCGCGACGCCGAGGGCATCTACACCATCCTGATCAGTCCCGAGGGCGGCAACTTCCGTGCGGAGAACGTACACCGGCTGATTGGCGCGCAAGCCACCCTGGCCAACATTCGGCGTGAACTCGAAGTTTGGCTGCCTTCCGTTTCGAAGCCGGATGACCGGGTACTGATCTACTTCGCCGGACACGGCTTCATCTACGACGATAAGGGCTTCCTGGCGCCGGTGGATTTCGACATGCGGAAGGCCGAAGCCACTGGCTATCCGATGGATTCCCTGGGCAAGGTGATCGGCGGACGGATCCAGGCCAAGTGGAAGGTGCTGCTCACGGACTCCTGTCACAGCGGAGCCATCACGCCCGAAACCACCAACGAGAAGGTGAATCAGAAGTTGCTGTCGTTGAATACGTCGTTGTTCTCGCTGACGGCCAGCCGCGACCGCGAGCGCTCCTTTGAGAGTGCGGATTTCGGCGGCGGTCACGGTGTCTTCACGTACTACGTGATGAAGGGGATGGAGGGCGAGGCCGACGAGAACGGCGACGGCATCGTGAATGCGGACGAGTTGGGCGAGTATGTTCGCCGCAACGTGCGTCAGGTCACCAAGGGAGAACAGAATCCAACGTCGGACCGCGGCAGTTTCGATGCGGACATGCTGCTGGCCTACAATCCTTCCGGGGTGAAGCCGGGGGCGCCGCCGGAAGCCAAGGACGGCACGCTCATCTTCGAATCGAATATGGACGGGGTGGAGTTGTGGGTGGACGATAAGCCGGCTGGTTTGCTGAAGAAAGGCGAGCCGTTCCGATTGCCGGGACTGCAGCCGCGCCCGCACACGATCAAAGGTGTGAAGCAGGGCTACGAACCCGACGGCCCGCGCGAGGAGATGGTGTACCCGGGCCAGGAATCGACGGTGAAGATCAACATCCTGATCCTGCGCCGCCATAACAAGGCCGCCGTGGACGCTTTCGACAAGGGCGTCCAGTTCTACACCAAGGGTTTCAAAGACAATTATCAGAAGGCGGCGGAGTTATTCCAACACGCCGTCGAGTTAGACCCCAAGTACAGCGCCGCCTACCTCTATCTGGGCCGCACGCAGGACGCCCTGTTCGAACCGGAGAAGGCGGTGGCCGCGATGAAGAAGGCGATCGAGATCGATCCCGATTACCTGGACGCGCGCTTCAGCCTGGGGGCTGTTCTGTTGAACATCGGGAATGTGGACGAGTCGGTCCGTGAATTCAATTACGTCATTCAGCACGATGGGAAGAACGCTCAAGCGCTGAGTCTGCTGGCCCAGGCGTATCGTATGAAGGGCGCCTATCCGGAGGCGATCGAAAGCGCCCGGCGCGCCATCGCCGTCGCGCCCGGCAATCCCGAGGCGCATTTCTGGCTCGCCGAGGGACTCCGCATGAGCGGCCAGTGGGATAGCGCCAAGCCGGAATACGACCGCTATCTGCATCTGAGTAACTTCGACAGCGGGCTGGCGGGAAAGTTGAACTACTACATCGTCGGGTCTCTGGTGGGCTTGGGAAAGAAGAAACGGGCTTCGCAGGCGGACATCTGGCGCGACCTCCGCAGTCTCGCTTACTTCGGGTTGTGCGACTGTGACAAGCGAATGAAGGCTTACGATTCGGCGATCGCCAATTGCTCCAAAGCTCTCACCTACGACCCCACCGATCCGTACATTCATTACAATCTCGGTCTGATCTATGCGTACAAAGCGCAGTCTACCGGCAGCCGGGAACCGCTGCCGGCGGCCTCGAAGCACTTTCGCACCATGCTGGCGTTGAACAGCGATATGGCGGAGGCGGCAGCGGTCCGGAAAATGTTAAAGAGTTTCGATGACGCACTGAGCAAACCCTGAACAGCCTTGAAATGAGCCTCGAAATCGGCCAGGTTGTTGGCGACTATCAGGTGATCGGCGTGATCGGCGCCGGCGGTATGGGCAGCGTCTACAAGGCGAAGAACCTGATCTCCGATCGTGTGGACGCGATGAAGGTCCTGCTGGCGGATCTGCGTTCGTCGCCGGATCTCGCGGATCGCTTTCTCCACGAAATCAAGGTGCTGGCAAGCCTGGCTCACCCGAACATCGCGGCTCTGCACACGGCGCTCCGCGTCGACAACCAGTTGCTGATGATCATGGAAATGGTGGACGGGACCAACCTGGAGGAGCGGCTGGCCGCGGGCGAGGTCACCGCCGCGGACGGGATCCGTTACATCGCGCAGGTTCTGTCGGCTTTGGCATACGCACATTCCCGAGGAGTGGTTCACCGCGATATCAAGCCGGCCAACATCGCTATCAACTCCGAGGGCTCGGTGAAACTGCTCGATTTCGGGCTGGCCCGGGGAACTACGGACCGCCGCATGACGCGGACCGGAATGGTGCTCGGATCGCTTTTCTATATGTCGCCGGAGCAGGTGGCCGGAAAACAGGCGGACGCGCGGTCCGACATTTATTCCACCGGCATCACGCTCTACCGCGTGCTGACCGGGCGGCGGCCGATCGATGGCGACAGCGAGTTCGCCGTCATGCGCGCACAGGTCCAGGAAGTCCCGCTGCCGCCGTATCACTGGAACAGTTCGGTGCCGATACCGCTGTCAGATGCGATCATGCGGGCACTGGCCAAGTCCCCTGACGCGCGCTTTCAGACCGCGAGCGAATTCCGGCGGGAGTTGGAGCCGTTTCTGCGGCCGGCGCCCCCACCGCGCGCGGACACAACCCGGACCATGGTTTCGCAGGTCCCACGATCTTCGTCCGAGCCGGTGTCTCCAACACCCCTACCGTCGTCGAGTCTGTTCCACTCGTCCGCGCTGCAGGTTCTGGTGAAACTGCTGGCGCTCTCACAAGGGCCGATTGCAAGCGCACTGGTCAAGAAGCATGCCCGCTCCGCGACGTCGCTGCCTGAATTGTGCGACACGCTGGCGCGGCAGATCCCGTCCGAAAGCGACCGCCGCGCATTTCTCAACGCGTGCGGCGGGGAATTTGGTTCGCATCTCGACGCCGGTACGGTTCAAACGCCTTCGGAAGTACGGCAGGTCTCCGCGCCGTCGGGAACTTCCTGGGATCCGGCGGTACTCGACCGCTGCCGCAAGCTGCTGGCGCCGCACGTGGGCCCTTTGGCCAAGATCATCGTGGATCGGGCGTCCAAGAAGACGGGCAGCCTGGACGAGTTGTACTTGTTGGTTAGCGCGGAAATTCCATCAAAGCCCGATCGGGAACGTTTCCTGAAGTCGCGCGAGAAGGCGGCGGATTGACAAGCCCGGCCGGGAGTTGCTGTGATCGAGTAAGCCAGCGATTCTGGGAGCGCAAATAGTTGAAACTCACCCTCAAGTTCAATCTCATCTTCGTAGTGATCTTCGGTCTGGGCCTTGCGGCAACCGGAGTCATCGCGCACCGGTTTCTGACTCAGAACGCACGGGATCAGGTGTTGCAGCAGGCCCGCCTCATTATGCAGGCCAGTACCTCCACTCGAACGTACACAGCTCAGCGAGTGCGGCCGATCCTGGACGGTGTACAGCGCGAAAAGGAGACGTTCTTCCCGGAATCCGTGCCCGCATTTTCCGCCATCCGGGTGTTCAGCTATCTTCACCAATCCTATCCGGATTACCTCTACCGCGAAGCAGCGTTGAACCCCACCAATCCCGCCGACCGTGCGGTTGACTGGGAAGCCGACGTGATTCAGCTCTTCCGAAACGACTCCTCCACGAAGGAGTTCGTCGGCGAACGGGAGACCCCGAACGGGCGTTCATTGTATCTGGCCAAGCCGATGCCGGCGGGACCCGCCTGTCTCGTATGTCACAGCACACCCCAGGCGGCGCCTCCGGCCATGGTGAAGCTCTACGGCCCGAATAACGGTTTCGGCTGGAAGCTGGACGAAGTTGTGGCTGCCCAGATCGTCAGCGTTCCCATGTCCATACCGACCAGTATTGCCAACCGCGCGTTCTGGAACCTGATTCTGTGGCTGGCCGGAGTAGCTTTGCTGAGCCTGGTGCTGCTGAACGTCACCCTCGTACTTGCCGTGATCCGGCCGGTGAGTCAATTGTCGGCCACCGCCGATGAAATCAGCAAAGGCAACCTGGATGTTCCGGAACTTCCGGTGAAAGGCAAGGACGAAGTCTCGGTGCTGGCGGACGCCTTCAATCGGATGCATCGCAGCCTGGTGAAGGCGATGAAGATGTTGGAAGACTGAGAGCGGAGCCGGCGGAGGGCTCGGAGGATTATCCCCGAGCCCATTCCAAACATTTCGGCCGTCGGACGAAATCACCCGGCTAATCGCCGGAGGCTGGAACCGGGACCGCCTTTCCGCTCGGCACGGTCTGGCGCCGGGAACGGGTAGTGAAGACGAAGCCCACCAGGATCAGCGCGCCCACCGCAAAGAGAGTGTCTCCGGGGGCTCGCATCCACCGCAGGGTCTGCATCAGCGGCAAGCCGAGGAAGTCCGTGCTGCGGGCGTACCAATAACCGTGTTCCACCGATGCCCAGGTCTGCATCAGGCCCACCGGCAACAGGCTTCCCACGCACATCGCCATCAATCCCCCGTTCATCGCCCAGAAGGCGTTTCGCAGCCAGTTCTCCCGCCACTCGGCGTCCGGATTCATGGCGCGCAGGCATACCAGCATCAGACCGATGCCCAGCATCCCGTACACTCCGAACAACGCGGCGTGTCCGTGCAGCGGGGTGGTGTTCAAGCCTTGCATGAAGTAGAGCGCGATGGGCGGATTGATCATGAAGCCGAACAGTCCGGCGCCCACCATGTTCCAGAACGCGACGGCCACGAAGAAGTAGATGGGCCACTTGATAGCGCTGCAGCCCAGATCGTGAGCCGGCCCCGGCGCAGGTCGTCGAGAGCGGAGTACGCCACCATCGTGAGCGGAACCACTTCCAGCGCGCTGAACACCGATCCCCAGGCGAGCGCCACGGTGGGCGTCCCCGAGAAGTACAGGTGATGACACGTGCCGATGATGCCTCCAGCCAGGAAGATAGTGGCCGACAGCAAGGGCCGCCTTCGCCGCCAGCGCGGGCCGGATCAATCCCAGGCGGGTGAAGAAGAAGGCGATCACCGTGGTGGCGAACACTTCGAAGAATCCCTCCACCCACAGGTGGACCACCCACCAGCGCCAGTACTCGACGATCGACAGGTGAGTGTGCTGTCCCCAGGTCAAGCCCGCGCTGTAGAACAGGCCGATAGCGCCCGCCGAGATCAGGAACAGCCAGAGCAATTGCCGCTGGTCGCCGGCGGTCTTCAGCGCCGGGCGAACGGACCGAATCACCAGGAACAACCAGATCAGCAACCCGGCGAAGAGCAGTATCTGCCACACCCGCCCGAGATCGACGTATTCGTAGCCCTGGTGCCCCCAAAGAAACGAGTTTGCGTCCGAGAGCTTGTTCTGGATGCTGAGCCACTCGCCGGTCATCGATCCCGCCACCACCACCAGCAGCGCTCCGAACAGGACGTGAACGCCGAGGCTCTGATACTTGGGCTCGTATCCGCTCACCAGGGGACCGATGAAGAGGCCAGCGGCTAACCACGCCGTCGCAATCCAGAAGATGCCGATCTGCACGTGCCAGGTCCGGGTGACGCTGTACGGCAGGATGTTCGAGAGTTTGATGCCATAGAAGCCGTCGCCTTCCACGCCATAGTGCGCCGTCACCACGCCCATCAGGATCTGCACCAGAATCAGCGCCGAGACCACCCAGAAGTATTTGAGCGTCGCGCGCTGGGACGGCGTGGCCGACCACTTCGCCAGCGGATCGGCGGCGGGCACCGGTTCCTTGGGCTCGTCGTTCTTCTGCGCGGCGTACCACCAGACCATGGCGCAGATGCCGGCCAGCAGCATGATGATGCTGACGCCGGTCCAGATGACGCTTTCACCGGTGGGACGGTTCCCGATCAGGGGTTCGTGCGGCCAGTTATGGGTGTAGGAGACGGTGTCGCCAGGCCGATTGGCCGCCGCGGACCAGGCCGTCCAGAACATGAACCCGGCGAACTGTCGCATCCGCTCCGGGTCTCTGACGCTGCCCGCCGGAATGGCGTAGGCTGCATTTCCGTCGATGAAGACCTGCGAGAAGTGTTTCAGGCAGGCTTCGAAGGCGCGGGCGCGGACCGGTTCGATGACGATCGAGTTGGTGGCCGCGTTGTAGGAGTTGTGCCGGTACATCTGCTCCAGGCGGCCGCGCAACCCGGCCTGTTCTTCGGCGTTCAGTTCACTATACGGCTTGCCGCGTTCAGCCGAGGCCCACTCTTCCAGGACAAACACCGCTTCCCGGTGCAGCCAGTCCGCGGTCCAGTCCGGCGCGACGTAGCTTCCATGGCCCCAGATGGAGCCCACCTCCATACCGCCCAGCGCCTGCCATACGTTCTGTCCGCGGCCGATGTCGCCGTCCGCCAGTACGGTGGCGCCGTCCGTGGTCACCACCTTGGCCGGAATCGGAGGCATCTCCTGATAGATGCGAGTACCGATCCAGCCGAGAATCGAGAATGAGATTACAAGGACTACCGCAAAGCTGATCCACAGTTTCTTCATGAGCTTCCTTTCTGCTTGCGCAGAGAACCGAAGCTCCAGGATAGGGACTGGCTGGATTGCAGACAGTGACTTTAGTCACCCACGGCGATTTTCTGTCGGCCGCCTCCGGCTCAGGACATTCGAATCTGCTCGCGCTCGGCGTCGAAGAGAGCGGCCTTGTTCTCCAGATGCGACCGCATGGCCATACAAAGCGGGATATGGACGTGATAGCCCAACTCGAGGTCGAAGCGGGGCTTGCGGCGCGAGCGCACGCTATCCAGGAAGTCCTTGACATGGACCATGGTCGAATCGGCGATGACGGGCTTTTCGAGTTTTGCGCTCGCGCTGGCGATGGCCTGGCCACGCAGCGTGAGCAGCCGCTGCGACGCTTTCATCTCGACAGCGGGCGCGCGAGTACCGTAGGCGACGCGCGTCAGCGGATAGATCTCCAGCGCGTCGGCGGTGAGCCGGGCGGTGGCCTCCGATCCGCGAATCACCTTCTCCACCGGGAAGTGATCATTGACGAAGGTTTCAATGATGGCCACGGTGAAACCTTGCGGATATTGGATGAGCACGTCCATTGTGTCCGGCACGTCCCGCTCGTGGTTCCAATGGAAACGCCCGCCGGTGGCCACCACCTTGGACGGGAATCCCGGCTGCAGCATGCGATAAACCGCACACATCTCATGCGGGCCGACATCGGTCAAAGGACCGCCGGAGTAGTCCATGAAGAGCCGCCACTGGAACATGCGGGTAGGACTGAAGTCGCGTTTCGGCGCGTCGGCCTGGAACTTGGCCCAATCCACGCCAAGGCCGTCCTTGGCGTTCGGATCGTCCACGGTCATCATGGCCCGTTCGCCGGCGTCGGTATTGCGGAAATTCGGAATCTGCACGTGGATCGGCTTTCCGATGGCGCCGGCTTTCAGCAGTTCTTCTCCCTTTTCCCATACCGGATCGGCCAGGTACTGCGAGCCGACCTGAATGATGCGCCCGGACTTGCGCGCTTCGTGCACCACCTCTTTCAGCAGGTCGAACTGGGCCCAGTGGCAAAGCGGCTTCTCGACGTACACGTCCTTGCCGGCTCGAATCGCTTCGCGGAGGTTGTACAGATGTTGGCGGTCGGGAGTGGCGATCACCACGGCATCCACCCCGCCGTCCCGCAGCATATCGGCGGTGTTCTTAAAGCCCTTGGCTTTAAACTTCACCTCCGCACGTTCCAGGCGAGGCTGGTAGATGTCGCACACCGCGGCGATCTCCACGGGTTCGCCCTGTTCGGCGAGTTTTGACAGGGTCGTAGCGTGGAACGTGCCGCGAAGTCCTACCCCCACCACACCCAGACGGAGTGGCTTCTGCTGAGTCTGTCCGACCAAAGGAACAGCGGCCGCCAGTGCGGCGCTTTCAAGGAAGGTACGTCTCTGCATGGATATCCCCTTTCAGATCCTGTTTCTGCACTGCTCCAGGTAGCGGCGGGACTTCGCGATGTTGCTACTCATCTCGTCGGGACTGAGCGCGCGGCGATCCTCGCCCGGCGCCGCCTTCAGGTTCTCGTGCATGAACGGGTTTATATAGCCGCCATAGTCGACGGCCGCGAGTGCCTGGACCCACGGAGTGAAATCGGTGGATCCGAAACCGGGCAGTTGCTTCACTTCGGGCTCGTTCTGCCAGGCGTAGAAGAACAGCGTGCGCCGTCCGGCGATGGCAATTACGTCCTCCACTCGAATCCGGTCACGCTGCAAGTGGTACGGAGCCAGCGCGATCCACAGGCGCGGGTGGGTGGCGAGTTCCAGAAACACTTTGAACGAATCGACCGAGTTGAGGATCGCGTTGCTATGATTCTCGATCGCGACACGGAAGCCGTGCTGGTCGGCCAGAGCGAGCTGCGGCTTCAGGCTTTCGATCAGTGCGCGCATCTGGCGGCGGAGGTCGGCGATGTCGCTGGGGCGAGTGGCTCCTCCCGAAGCGCCTCCCGAGGCGCCGTAGTAGCGCGATTCGCGAATATACGTTCCTTCACCACGCCCGGCTACGCCCAGCATTTCGGCGTACCGTTCAATGCCATTGAAGAAGTTGGTGAAGGAGCACAACGTGAGCCGCTTGCCGGCGAGCAGTTTCGCCAGGCCCTCGGGCCCCAGGCGGTCGCGGGCCTCCTCCAGGTGGTTGGTGTGGAACAGGTCGCCTTGCCAGAAATCGACGGCCTCATATCCCGCCTCGGCGATGCGGGCGCAGGCCTGCTCGATAGGCAGGGTATTGAAGAGAACCGATGACGTAGATAACCGCATCTTCCAACTTGAAGAGGCGGCATGGGAAACCATGGCTCCCGCGGCGGCGAGCACCGACCTTCGAGTGAACAGCATGTCCGGCCCTCCGGATTTCGGAGCTGCCGGTATTATATGCTAACCGGCTGGAACTGGATCGGCGAACTCGGCGCGATCGGAGACCTCCGTCGCGGCCGCCTGTTCCCGATTCCGGCATTCCTGCTCGAGGTCTTCTGCCACTTCCCGCGCATAGAGTACGAAGTGTTGGGCCGAGAGCAGCACCATGAATCCCAGCCACAGGCGAGAGGGTTGAAGACTCCACCTGGTGATTAAGGTCCAGGTGAACTTCCAATAGGCTGTACGATAACTCGATCGCAGCCCTTGCTTCCACATGGATTTGGCCAACATTTTAAGGGTGTAGAGGAAGGGCATCTCGGGCGGCTTCTGCCTGGGGTCGGGATTCCAAGCCTCCAGCGAGCGCACGGAGCGGGCGAAGTAGGCCTCCGGTTGGTAGAGCCGCGCCAGCAGGTCCGCCAGGCCGTGCAGCAACACGGGCAGCGGCATGACGGTCTCAAAATTCGGAGCGCTGAAATTCGAGGTCGCCTTGCTTTCCTTATTCAGGCGGCCTTCGCGGATCATCCTGTCGTAAAGAGCAGTGGTCGGGGGAGCCTGCAAAACGCCGGCCATGGCCCACGGGATCGCTGCCCGTTCGATGAACTCGAATTGCCGGTCGAAGATCGTCTCGTCGTCGGAATCGAAACCGACGATGAAGCCGCCCAGCACCCACAGCCCGGCCTCATGGATGGTGCGAATCTGGGCGAGGTTGTCCTTGCGCAGGTTCTGGAATTTTTTGGAACCCTTCAGCGCTTCGGCCGATGGCGTTTCGATTCCGATGAAGACGTACATGAAGTTCGCCTCCACCATGGCGGCCAGCAGTTCGGAACGGTCGGCCAGATCGATGGACGCTTCGGTGCAGAGCGAAAAGGGACGGTTGTTCGCGTTCTGCCAGACACCCAAGGCGCGCGCCAGTTCCAGCGCCGCCGGACCATGGCCGATGAAATTGTCGTCGACGATGAAGACCTCGTTGGTCCAGCCGAGGCTCCGCAGCGCTTCGAGCTCGCCGATCAGTTGCGCGGGCGTCTTCGTGCGTGGCTTGCGGCCATAGATGGTGATGATGTCGCAGAACTCGCATTGAAACGGGCAGCCGCGAGAGAACTGCACCGTCAAGGACAGGTACTTTTCGCGTCGCAGCAGGTCGAATCGGGACGCGGGCTGCGGGTCATGTCGGGCTTATCGGAGACCCGGTACAGCGCTTTGGCCGTGCCTTGTTCAAGTGCGGCGGCGATGGAAGAGAAAACCTCTTCGGCCTCGCCGGCCAGCACGTGGTCCGCATGGGGAAGTACCTGTTCGGGATCGCTGCTGGCCCACGGACCACCGATGATGGTTCTGCGGCCGAGAGCGCGGGCGCGAGCGAGCACCTCCATGGCGTCGAAGCGCTGGGTGTGCATCGCGCTCACCATCACCAAATCGGCCCAGAGCAACTGATCGTCGGTGAGTTCCTCGAATGCGCGGTCGATGAGGCGGATCTCCCATGCGGACGGACAGAGCGCGGCCACGGTGATCAGGCCCAGTGGCGGGTTCATCGCCTTTTCTGGAATCATCCCGTACACGCCTTCGAAGCCCCAGAACGAAGCCGGGAATCGAGGCCACACCATCAAGGCTTTGAGGTTCGGACCGAGCGGCGGGAAGTGATCCAGCGCCGTTTCGGGTTCGAGAACGCGGAATGGGTGGGTTACGTGGGCGGGCCGTTCGGGCATCGCGGGGACCTCCTGTCGAGAGTCGGGTCTACGCTTGTCCGGCGGCGGTCTGAAATTTGAACAAGCTTCAACAGTATATGACTATTATGGTCCCCTTCGTTGTCCCTTGCTCAGGACTGGCTTCCGCCCGTGCTTTGACTTTGCGCCATCATGCCTCCCGTGGGTGTCAGCAGGCCGCCGTCCACGGGGATCGCGGCGCCGGTGACGAACGAGGCCGCATCGCTGGCCAGAAACGCGATCACCCGCGCCACTTCCTCCGGCCGCCCCATCGTCCCACGGATATGCAGAGCGTCCACGGCACGAAGTACCTGTTCCGGATTCGGGTCCAGCGATACCGCCCATTGAAGCAAAGGAGTGTCGACGGCGCCGGGCATCACGCAGTTGGCGCGGATGTTCCGGGCGCCGAAATCGAGCGCGATGGAGCGGGTCAGCCCGAGCAGTCCATGCTTGCTGGTGACATAGTGGACGGAGTTGCGCTGGGCCGTGACAGACTGCACCGAACCGACCATCACGATCGCGCCGCCGCCTCGCCGGATCATCTCCGGGAGCACGTGCTTAGCGGTGAGAAATGCTCCTTTCAGATTGACCCCGAGCACCTCGTCCCATTCCTGTTCCGAGCAGGACACCGCGGTCGCATAGCGCTGGATTCCGGCACTGTGCACCAGGACGTCCAAACCGCCGAATCGCGACACGCACGCGGCCACGGCGCGCTCCACATCGGGACTGGAACTGACGTCCGCCTCGATGCACGCGGTCCTCTGGCCGTGGGGATCCAGGCGTGCGGCTATCTCGCGCGCGGGGCGGGCGTTCCGGTCCACCAGCGCGATGCTCGCCCCTTGCGCATAGAACTCCTCCACGCAGGCGCTTCCGATGCCGGAAGCCGCTCCCGTGATCATCACGATCCGTCCAGTCGAATTCATGCCGTCCTCGATCCAAGTAGTTTGACACGGCAGCCGGGCGGGGTCTACTCTCGACATCGGCCCATGCACATCGGAATCGGACTTTATCGCCACATGCTGACGCCCGACTACTACGCCTTTGCGAGTCAGGCGGGCTGCACACACGTTGTCATTCACCTGGTTGACTACTTTAATCAAGGCGCGTCGAATCCGCGTGATAATCAGCCCACCGGCGGCCGGACCGCGCCATGGGGCATCGCCGGCGACCCCACGCGCCTATGGACCGCTTCTGAGTTGATTCGGATTCGACGGGAACTTGAAGATGCCGGACTGCACATTGCCGCCATCGAGAACCTCGATCCAGCGCACTGGCATGACATTCTTCTCGATGGGCCTCTGCGCGCCCGGCACATCGAGAATGTGCGGAGGATCATCCGCAACATGGGCGAAGCGGAGATCCCTGTGCTCGGTTACAACTTCAGCCTGGCCGGAGTCTGTGGCCGAGTGAGCGGGCCATTCGGGCGCGGCGGGGCGATCACGGTGGGCATGGACGGACCGGTAGACGATCCCGTCCCGAACGGAACCGTCTGGAACATGATCTACGACCCGACGGCCGCGCCCGGCGTACTGCCGCCTATCTCGCACGACGAACTGTGGGGGCGGCTGGCGCGATTTCTGGAAGAGGTGGTCCCGGTGGCCGAACAATCCGGCGTGCGGCTGGCAGCCCATCCCGACGATCCCCCGGCGCCGTTCCTGCGCGGCCAGCCGAGGCTGGTGTACCAACCGGAGATGTACCAGCGGCTGCTCGACATCGCGCCCAGTCCCAACAACGCGCTCGAACTCTGCGTCGGCACGCTCGGGGAGATGACCGGCGGCGACCTGTACCTGGCTCTCGACAGCTATAGCCGCCAGCGCCGGATCGCTTACGTGCATCTTCGAAATGTGAGGGGAAAGGCGCCGCACTACCAGGAGACCTTCATTGATGAGGGCGATATCGATATGGTGCGCGTGCTGTCGATCCTGCATCGGAACGGATTCGACGGAACGGTGATCCCCGATCACACGCCGCAGATGACCTGTGCCGCGCCGTGGCATGCCGGAATGGCGCACACCATCGGCTTCATGCTGGCCGCCAAGCGAATGCTCGAAGCCGAGGCGAACCATTGATAACTCAGCTATACTCGGGCGGATAGGAGCCAAAATGCGGGAAATCGCGCTTGTCCTCACAGCCTTCGCACTCCTCGCACAGTCGTCCTCAACCTACCGCGTCACCCATACTTACACGCTGGGAGGTGACGGGAGTTGGGACTACATCGTGCCCGACCCACCCAATCGCCGTGTCTTCATCGCCCGCCAAAACCGGGTGATGGTGGTGGACGAAGATAGCGGCAAACTGCTGGGCGAAGTAGCCGGTATCCAGGGGGCGCACGGTACCGCCATTGCGCAGGCCACGGGACACGGATTCGCCACCTCGGGCAATGACGCATCCGTGTTGATGTTCGATCTGAAGACATTTAAAGTGCTCGGCCGCATACCGGCTGCCGAAGATGCCGACGCGATTCTCTTCGACAGCGCTTCGAACCGCGTGTTCACAATGAATGGCGACGCGCATTCCTCCACCGTGATCGACCCGGCGGAGGGCAAACTGATCACCAACATCCCGCTCGGCGGCAAGCCGGAGTACGGCGCTTCCGCCGCCGACGGCAAGGTGTATGCGAATCTCACCGACACCAGTGAGGTTGTCGAGATTGATGGGAAAGCGGCAACCGTCGTGCGGCGCTGGCCGACATCGCCATGCAAACAGCCGGTCGCAATGGCCATCGATACCACCCATCACCGGCTGTTCAGCGGCTGCCGCAGCGGCGTGATGGCGGTGTCGGACTATCAAGCTGGTAAGGTAGTCGCCACACTCCCGATCGGTACCGGAGTGGATGGCGCCGGGTTCGATGCCTCCTCGGGTGATGCGTTCGCCTCCAATGCCGACGGCACGCTCACCATAATCCATCAGGACTCTCCCGACCGATATCACGTTTCCGGGACGCTTCAGACTCCGCAAGGATCGCGAAACATGGGGCTCGACCCGACCAATCACAGGTTATTCGTCGCCTCCGCGAAGTTCGGGCCGGTTCCCGCGGGCGGACGGCGAGGACCGGTGCTACCTGGATCATTCGCCCTGATGGTGATCGAACATTAGTTTCACACCCGTTTGTGAGCGCCGTCTGAGACTAATCCCAATCCACCGCCTCCACCCGTCGCACCATCCACCAGTAACAGATGCCTCCGACAGCCGCCATAAAACAGGCGGCGGCAAAGGGCAGCAGGAACGATCCGGTCCGGGCCAGCATCACTCCGGTCAGATAGGGTCCGACGATGCCCGCCAGATTCCCGATCCCGTTCTGCAGGCCGGTCCACTTGCCTACGGCGTCGCGGCCTGCCAGGGACTGCGTAACCGCCCAGAAGTTCGATGACGTGACTCCCAGGGCGAGACAGGCCACTATCAAAACCGCCATGGACACGATCTGGTTCGGAACCGCATAGGCCACCAACATCAGGGTGTTCACCAGCATGCCTCCGCACACCGCGCCCAAGCGGATTCGCGTGGGGCTTGCGCCGCGTCGGATCGCACGATCAGAAAGCCATCCGAATGTAACCGTGGTGGCAGCCATTCCCCAGAACGGAAGCGATCCGTACCACGCCATCATGCGTGTCGAGTAGTGGCGCTCCTGCGTAAGATAAGCGGGCAGCCAGCTGAGGATGAAGACCCAGGAATAGTTCAAACAGAACAGCCCGATGATGGTGCCCCAAGCCTCGCGCTTGCGCAGGATGGCTCCAAAGCCCGGCCCTCCGGTGGAGCGGGACGGCCGTCCGAAGCCGCCGGACGGACGCCGCAGAAACCAGACCCACGGGATCAGCCACAGACATCCCACCGCTCCGATGGCGATGAACAGCACCCGCCAGTCGAAATGCGTCAGAATCAGCCCGCCGGTCAGGACGCCGATGGCCGGCCCGGTGCGCGATCCCGCGTCGATGAGGGCGTTTGCGAACCCGCGCTCGTGCTCGCGAAAGCCTGCGTAGATCATGCGCGAGTAGGCGGGATAGGCGCACGCTTCCCCGAGTCCCAACAGCAACCGGAAGGCGAGCAGCGCGGCGAACCCGCCCGAGAATCCCGTGAGGATGGTAGCGGCGGACCACAGCACGAATCCCGCGGTGAAGATGAGGTAGACGTTGAAGCGGTCCACCAGCCATCCTGCGGCAATCTGAAACAGCGAGTAGGTCAGAAAGAACGCGCCAAACAGGATTCCCAGGTCGCGGTTGTCGAGACCCAGGTCGTGACGAAAGGCGGTGGTCGCGGCCGCCACGGAGAGGTTGCCGCGATCGACGTAATTAATGGAAACCGAAATCACCAGCAGCGCCAGCAAGAGCCAGTGACTGCGAGCCGCCGCCGGTTGTGCCGGCGTCACTAGTTTGCGCATGGTGGTGAGGGGCTCGCAAGGGAGCCGTTGTGATCGTATCGAATAGCGTACCAATCTAAAAGTGGTCGCCGCCCTGCTACTCTGGAAACTTCGGGGAATCGAATCCATCGAGGTGAGGCGACATCTGTGCGAGTGGTAGCGGGAGTGGACCTGGGCGGCACGGCCGTCAACTATACGCTGATTAACGGGCAGGAAGAGTTCCTGATCGAGGGCTTGTGCGAGCATCCCGCCCGGGCAAAAGAGGGGCCTGTCATCTGCCTTCAGCAGATTGAGGACGGGTTGAAGATGGCTGTGGAACGTGTCGGATTGCAGCCCGCCGACGTAGTTGTGGTGGGCCTGGACACGCCGGGACCGGCCAGTTCAACAGGCGTGCTCAGCGCCCGTGGATCCACGAACTTTGTACATGCCGATTGGGCGAGCTTCGATATCCGCGACGGTCTTTCGAGGCGGCTGGGCCTGCCCGTCACGTATCTGAACGATGGGAACGCGGGTGCACTGTGGGGCCACTTCACGCTCTTCGGCGCCAGCGATCGCGAGACCTCGATCTCGGCCGTGATCGGCACGGGTCTCGGCGGCGGCGTGATCATCGAAGGCAATGTGGTGAAAGGCCGAATGGGCTTCGGCGGGGAGTTGGGTCACGTGCTGATTCCCTACCAGAGCATCAGCGGGATTCCCGGACTGAAGCCGGAATGCAACTGCGGCCGCACGGGCGATCTCGAATCGGTATGTTCTCTGACGGCCATCGAGAAGTCGTTCCTGCCGTACTTTCTGCCGCGATATCCCGGCCACCCGCTGGCCGCCAAGGATCTTCATACGGCCGCCAAACTCGTCCGCGGAATGGCCGAGAAGGGCGACCCGATGTGCCGCGAGATCTTTCGGGTTCAGGCACACGGGCTCGGCTTGTTCTTCGACGAGATGATCAATACGTTCGATCCCGATGCGCTGTTGGTGGGTGGCGGCGCCATCGAGACCGGGGAAGAGTTCCAGCAGTGGTTTATTCGCGAGATCCGCGCGGGCATGCCGCCGCAGCGGGAAGAGCAGGCGGACATTCCCATCTACATCATGCCGAACGGCGACACCGCCGGGTCCCGCGGAGCGGCCATCGAAGCACTTCGATTGGCCCGGCACGGAGGGCTGTTGTAGCCGGCTGCTAAATTGAAACGTTGTGCGGCCCCGATTCACGATGTATCAAATGAATTACGACCTTGTTTCGATTCTCAGTGGAACGGCATTGTTCGCCACAGGGATGTGGCGGGTGGAGACCATGTCTCAGCGAGGCAGGGCCAGCGCGATGGTTGCGGTCCTGATATGCGCCTGTGCGCTGCTAGTGATCACTGCGGCCGCCATCAGGGCCGGATCGAGTTGGGCTCTTCGCATCGCAATACTGGGCTCCTACACGGCAGCTGGGGCATTCCTCGGATTAGCCATTACGAACGGCTTGGCTAAGCATCATGCAGGAGCGGTTCTGGCGAGCCTGAGAACGGGTATATCTGGTGGGGTTAAGGTCATGACGGCGATCTGCGCTCCCATCGGAATCATCTCTGTCGTCGCACAATTTCTGGATGCGCAAAGAAAGAACTCCACTCTGGGCCTGATTGGTCAGGCTCTGTTATTTACCTCAATGGGCTTGTACTTCCTCCTGCTAGCCAGATCCCCCTGGTGCTTGACGGAAGGAGGCATCATCGGTCCTAACGTGTTCGTTCTATGGCGGCAGGTTCTTTCGTATGACTTGGGAGAGTCGAACAAACTCACCGTCACAGTGAGGCCGGGGCTCTTGGGCGCTCGCCGGTTCACGATCCCGTTTGTGCCTGAGGCTCGCGAACGCGCGGCTGGGGTCCTCTCCAGTAGAGTGGCCAGTGTCTCCGTGAGGTAGATCCGCGCACCTTCCTACGCAGAAGGGGCCGGGCCGGTGGATTCCCGCAACACGAACTCCGGATCAATGACGAACTCACGCTCCACCGCCGGCCTTCCCGATTCGGGGATCAGGCAATCGCAGATGATCTGGCCGATCCGCCCCCTGGGTATGTGCACCGTCGTTAACGCCGGGTAGCAGAACTCGGACAGCTTCACGTTGTCGAAGCCCGTGACCGAGATGTCCTGGGGCACGCGCAGTCCACGCTCCCGCAACTCGCGCAGTGCGCCGACAGCCGTAATGTCGTTTACGCAAATCAGCGCTGTCGGAGCGTATCCGGTAGAGAGCAGGGTACGCGTGGCCTGCCGTCCGCCTTCAAGCGTGTCGGCGTCCGCCGCGGTCTGTACTTCGATTGCCGGCGAGTAACGCGATACCGCGTCCAGCACGGCCTCCCTCCGCTCGTTGATCGGTCCCAGAATCGCGTGGTGCCCGATGAAACCGAATTTGCGGTGCCCAAGACTGTGCAGGTACTCGACCACCCGGTCTACGCCAGGCCTGTAGTTCACGCGTATGTTGGTTATGTTTCTCCTTGGCGTGCCCACGTCATAGAACACAACCGGGGTCCGGCTATCCTGTAACTCATCCACCAGCGCGGAATCCATTTCCGACACCACTGCCGCCAATCCGGTCACCCGGCGCCCGATCATCAGCCGGACGCTGGCCACCAACTGTTCGGCGCTATAGTCGGTATTCGCCACCACCACTTCGTAGCCGCGCGCGTGGGCAGCGGATTCAATCGCCTTGTAGATGTCGAAAAAGAACGGATTCTCCATGTTCGACAAAATCACGCCGATGGTACGGCTCTTGCCGCCGGCGAGTGTGCGGGCGTGCAGGTTGGGGTGATACTTCAACTCCTGCACCGCCTTGAGCACGCGTGCTCGCGTTGAACTCTTTACTACGCTCGCGTTGTTGAGAACTCGAGACACGGTCGCCGTGGAGACTTTCGCGCGCCGCGCCACCTCTTCGAGATTCATGATTGCCTTTGCGTTTGAAGGCCGGCTCAGGCCGGCGTCACGATCATCAGTTCCGGCGCGCCGCCCTCGATCCGGACCGGATTCCGGAGCGGCCGCCCGAAACCTTCGAACGCGACCACCATATCATCTCCGTCGTCGAGTGCAACGCCCTCCCCGAAACTGAACGCGTCCGCGCCGAAGAAATGGATGTGAACGTCGCCGGGCCGGCGGTGCTCCTGATACTTGAAATGGTGGTGTTCGATGTTGGCGAGCGAGTGGCACATATTGGATTCGCCTGAGGCGATCGGTCTGGTCCACAGGGTCGCTCCACCGCGCTCGATGGACACGGTTCCGCGGACGTCCTGGAACTCCGCATCGACGACCAGTTCCGGGCCGATAGCGCAGGTCCGAAGTTTCGAATGCGCCAGATACAGGTAATTCCGTTTTTCCAAACGGTGATCCGAGAACTCGTTGGCCATCGTCAAGCCCACGCGGCGGGGTTGGCCCGAATCGTCGATCAGGTATACACCGGCGATCTCGGGTTCTTCTCCGCCGTCCTGTGCGTATGGCGGCACCACAAGCGGTTCGCCGTGTGCGCGCAGAATGGCGCCGCAACCCTTGTAGAACCACTCGGGTTCGGTTCCGATGCAGCCGGGTGCGGGGCGTCCCCCTTCGATCCCCCACTGGTACATCCGCATACTGTCCGACCACTCTTCGGGCTTGGCGTGCATGGCCTGGCGGTTCATGGCGCTGGCCTTGTGCGTGAGTCCGGTGCCGCTCACCAGGCAGCGCGCGGGTTCTTCGGGATGGTCGAACGACGGCAGCAGCAGCCATTCCGATGCGAGCGAGTACACCGAACCGTATTCGACGGAAGTGTTCGAAACAAGATCGCCGGCCAGTGCGGCGAGCGGTACCTGGATCAGGATCGCCCGGCGCGCCAGAGAGTAGACCGAGTCGCACCCATTCAGCAGCAGAATCCGGACGCCGTCAACGATTCCGGCGCGACGCTCCCCGGATCGCGACTCGAGTTGTACCAGACGGATCACCGGACCCATTCTACAATCGGAAGGCAGACATGCAAATACCTCCATTGGTCCTGGTCCTGGTTTGGACGGCGGCGGCGGCCTTCGCTCAGGACCTCCGCGGCGTCATCGACATTCACGTCCATTCCGATCCCGACAGCATGGCGCGATCCATCGATGCAATCGACATTGCGAAGCTGGCGCGCTCGCGCGAGATGCGCGGTATCGTGCTGAAGAACCATTTCGAGTCCACCGCCGGGCTGGCCTACGTCGTTCACAAGGAGGTTCCCGGAATCGAAGTGTTCGGCGGCATTGTCCTGAACCGGGCGGTGGGCGGGGTGAATCCGGTGGCCGTGGAGCGGATGGCGCAGTTGAAAGGAGGCCTGGGACGCGTCGTCTGGATGCCCACGTTCGACGCCGAAAACCAGGTGCGGTACTCGAAGGAGAATCGCCCTTTCGTATCCGTGTCGCGCGAAGGAAAGCTGCTGCCGGAGGTGAACGCGGTGCTCGATCTGATCTCGAAATACAAGTTGACTCTGGCCACGGGACACTCGTCTCCGGCCGAGGTGCTATTGCTCATCCGGGAAGCCCGGCGGCGTGGAGTCGAACGGATCGTGGTCACCCACGGTATGCTGCCGCCCGTTGCGATGACGCCCATCCAGATGCGCGAGGCGGCGTCGAGCGGCGCTTTCGTCGAGTTCGTCTATAACGCGATGATCGGCCCGAGCAAGGCTTACAGCATGGCGCAGTGCGCGGATGCGATCCGGCAGGTGGGACCGGAGCATTGCATTCTATCGAGCGATTTGGGACAGGCGGGGAATCCGCTGCATCCGGATGGGTTGACCGCGTTTCTGAAGGGGCTGGCGGCAGCCGGGTTCTCAACGGAGCAACTGGATGCGATGACGCAGAGGAATCCGGCGCGATTGCTGGGACTGAAAAACTAGCCGGGTTCACATTCACCGTCCGTTTTTCGGTATCGTAAATCAGATTGAAGGCGCAATGAAAGCTCTCCTATTCCTCCTTACGGCCACGTTCGCCGTGGCGCAACCCGAGTATGACCTGCTGCTGAAAGGCGGGCACGTCATCGATGCGAAGAACAAGATCAGTGCGATCCGCGATGTCGCCATGAAGGACGGGAAGATCGCGGCCGTGGCGGCGAGTATCGCCGAATCCCGCGCATTGAAAAGCGTCAATGTGACCGGGCTGTACGTCACCCCCGGCCTGGTGGACATTCATGCCCACGTGTACACGGGCACTGGCGAGAAGAATTCCTACGCCGGCGATAACAGCGTTTATCCGGACGGCTTCACGTTCCGTGTGGGCGTCACCACGGTGGCCGATGCGGGCGGCGCGGGCTGGCGCAATTTCGAGGATTTCAAGCAACGCGTGATTGACCGCTCCCGAACCCGTGTCTTCTCGTTCCTGAACATTGTAGGCCACGGCATGCGGGGTGGACGCTACGAGCAGGATCTCACCGACATGGAAGGCAAACCCACCGGCGAGATGGCGCTCAAGTACAAGGACATCGTCGTCGGCGTCAAGTGCGCCCATTTCGCCGGACCGGAATGGAAACCCTATGAGCAAGCGGTGGAGGCCGGCCGGATTGCCAATATACCGGTGATGATCGATTACGGGACGAACCGTCCGGAACGCCCCCTGTATGAGCTGCTGACCCGCGTTCTCCGGCCCGGAGACATTTACACGCACATGTATTCCGGGCTGCGTGGGGAGCAGGACGATTCGGGCGGCCCCAGCAAGGCCATGACCGATGGGCGCCGCCGCGGGGTTATCTTCGATGTGGGACACGGAGGCGGCAGTTTCTTGTGGCGGGTTGCCGTGCCATTAATGAAAGCTGGTTTCGTGCCGGATTCCATCTCCACCGATTTGCACATCGGCAGCATGAACGCGGGAATGAAGGACGAATTGAACGTGATGGGCAAATTCCTGGCCATGGGGATGAGCGTCGATGACGTCGTGCTGCGGTCTACCTGGAATCCGGCGCGGGAGATACAGCACCCGGAACTCGGCAACCTCTCCCCGGGCGCGCCGGCCGACGTCGCGGTGCTGCGGCTCGAAAAGGGCAAGTTCGGATTTGTGGACATGAACGGCGCCAGGATGGACGGTACGCAAAAGCTGAGTTGCGAGTTGACGCTGCGCGATGGCCGGGTGGTGTACGATTTGAACGGGTTGACGCGGGAACGGTGGGATCAGCTGCCCGCCAAGTACGGCGTCCAGGGCGATCCGCGGTGGGATGCGTATGCGCGCCGTCCGGGCGGGGGCCAATCACAGTCGGGTAAGAAGAAGTAGAGGGGACCTCATGAGCAAGAAATTGTGGGAAAAACTGGCGGGGGTGAGCCGCCGCGAATTATTCCACCGGGGCGGCATGCTGGCCGCCGGAGGAATGCTCGGCGTGGGCGCCACTCGAGCTACAGCGGCTCCAACCGCCGCGAGCGGCCAGATCTACCGGGCTATCGGTGTGCGGCCGGTCACTAATTGTCGAGGCACGTTCACCATTATCACCGGATCGCAAACCCTGCCCGAAGTGAAGATCGCCATGGACGAGGCTTCCCGCAGCTACGTCCAGATGGATGAGTTGATGGACGGCGTGGGCAAACGTCTGGCGGAATTGACCGGGGCCGAGTGGGGCATCGTCACCGCGGGTTGTTGCGCCGCTTTGACCCATACCACCTCGGCCGCGGTGGCTGGATCCAATCCCGAGCGGATGCAGCGCCTCCCCGACCTCACGGGTCTCAAGAACGAAGTGATCATTCCCGAGTACTCGCGCAACGTGTACGATCACGCCATCCGCATGGTTGGAGTGAAGATCGTCGAGGTACACGACAAAGCCGAACTCGAAGCGGCATTCAATGACCGGACGGCGATGGTCTACATTCTGGGCGGTCCCGGCGACGAGGGGCCCTTGGGCACGCAGGTGGTTTCAGAGGTGGCCAAGCGGCACGGTGTACCGGTGATTGTGGACGCCGCCGCCGAGATCCTCACCATTCCCAACGTGCACCTGCAGCGCGGCGCGACGGCGGTGGCCTACAGCGGAGGCAAGTGCATCCGCGGTCCGCAGGCGGCGGGTCTGCTTCTTGGGGAGAAGAATCTCCTTCAGGCAGCGTGGGCCAACAGCGCTCCGCATCACGCCTTCGGGCGATCGCTGAAGGTGGGCAAGGAAGAGATCATGGGCATGCTGGCCGCGGTGGAGGCCTGGCCCAAACGCGATCACAAGGCTGAGTGGGGCAAGTGGGAATCCTGGATTGCCGTAATCGCCGACCGGGCGAAACAGGTGGATGGCGTCACCACCAGCGTCCGGCAGCCCGAAGGTCTTTCGAATCGGTCGCCGGTGCTGCGCATCAGTTGGGACGGGGCGAAACTCGGCATTACCGGACAGGAACTGGCGAAAGTGTTGCTGGACAGCGAGCCGCGCATCGTTCTGGGCAGCGCCAACGGATCGCGCCCGGATCGCATGTCGAGCTCCATCTCCATCACGCCTTACATGATGATTCCGGGCGATGAGAAGGTGGCGGCCGATCGCATCTACTCGGTGCTGTCGAAGCCGCCCAAGTTCGAAAATCCCGCCGTTCCCGAAGGCGCCCTCGCGAACGTCGGCGGACAGTGGGAACTGCGCATCGAATTCGGGCGCGGCTCGGCTGACCACACGTTGCTGATCGAGCAGGACGGCGCGCGGCTGGTGGGTACCCATCGTGGCGAGTGGGTGCGCGGCGATCTGAGCGGCACTGCGGCGGCGAACCAGGTCCGTTTCCGCAGTTCGCACAAGATTGAGGGTACGCGCCTATCCTACGACTTCAGCGGCGCGGTGGATGGCGAGAAGATGTCCGGTACGGTGAACCTGGGCGAGTATGGCGAGGCTCGATGGACAGCGCAGCGTCACAAGTACCAGGTTCCGGGCGGCGTGGTCCGTCCGGTGAAAAACGCCTGATCAAGGCTTGGCGTCGTCCGGTTTCTTTGGCTGGGCCTTTGCGATTAGACCCTGGAATGCCTGGGCGTCGATGGCTCCGGCAACCATCTCTGATCCGATGACGAACGTCGGGGTGGCTGTCACGCCTACGGCGGATGCGAGTTCATGGTTCTTCTCGATCGCGGCTGCAATCTCGGGCGACTGCATGTCCGTCTTGAGTTTCGCGATATCCAGGCCCACAAGCTTCGCCACCTGCTCGATGCCGGCTTCATTCACAGCGCTGGCCGCCATCATGGCCTGGTGGAATTGAACGTACTTGCCTTGCTTGTCGGCCGCGAGCCCGGCCTTGGCGGCCACGGTCGATTCCGGTCCGAGAATGGGAAACTCTTTGAAGACCAGCCGTACGTCGGGATTCGCGGCCAGCACCTTGATGAGGGTCGGGTTGACCTTCTTACAATACCCGCAGCGATAATCGAAGAACTCGACTATGGTCACTTCGCCGGTCTTCGCCGTCGCGGGCCGCGTCGCCGGACTTGCGGGATCGCGCAGCAGCTCATTCTGCTGTTTCGCGACGGCGTCTTTGGATCGCTGCTTCTGGGATGCCTGCTCACGCTCCTGATACTGGCGCACGGAGTCGAGCAGCACTTCCGGGTTCTTGAGTATGTACTCTTTGATGATCTGTTCGATCGCCGCCTTTGTCAGCGGCTTGTCGCCCGGCTCCTGGCCGTAGCCTGAAAGCCCTCCCATAACGACCGATAATGCGGCGGCCACGATGCATAGCCGTGATTTTCTGCGGACCATGGTTCTATTATGACGGGTGAAAACGGGTAAATACGTTACGCGCGGGAGGAAATAAAGGCCGTGTTTCGGCGATTCCCGGGTTTCGCTATTTATTCGGCGTGACGCCTAAAGTCAACAAAAGTACGGCATCCGACTTCGAAACGCCGGATGGCGCGTCAGTTGCATCGGTTTGCGCGAGCGAAGTAGAAACCACATGAGACGCCAAAAAAGCCCCATAGACGTACTCGTGACCACTGAAATCGAGCGGTTGCGATTCCAGGAAACAGCCCTTTCCCAGGAGCTTTGCGCGCTGGAACGGGACGGTGGTGACGAACGGAAGTGGGAGCACTTCCTTTGGTCGCTGCTGGATATGCAAGACCAGGCCGCAAGGCTGGACAGGATGTTGGATGCCATGAGCGATTGCGGGTTCTCGGCAAGGACCGACGCCGCCAGTGAGGACTCCTACGTTTCAGGCGGACGGGCGCTGGCGTTCGCCTGAAAAGGAAAGGGGACGCTCCTTTTTGAGGAGCGTCCCCCGATTCAGGTTCGAAAACAGCTTACCAGCGCTGCTTGTTGCTTCGGCCGCGGTTGTAGCCGCCACCGCCGCCGCCCTCGCGGCCTCCGCCACCGCCTCCGCGCTCTTCACGCGGGCGGGCCTGGTTGACGTTCAACGCTCGTCCGTTGATCTCACGGCCGTTCATGGCGTTAATCGCCGCGGCGGCTTCATTGGCATTTGTCATTTCGACAAACGCAAAACCACGGGGCTGTCCGGTGTCACGGTCACGCACCACGCTGACGCGCTCCACCGCTCCGTATGCGGAAAATGCGGCCTCGAGCTCGCTCTCGGTCGTCTGGTACGACAGGTTTCCTACGAAAATATTGGTCATTCCTTGCTCCTGACAATCACTGCACAACGGCAATCGTTTCCACTGGCGGGCTAATCCTAGGCCGGACGAAAAAACGAAGGGCTAAGCTAACACGCAGGCGACACCCTGAATCTGGTATCTGCTGAAGTATAGCACGCACATAATCGCAAATGCTGGCTTCGAAGCGCCTTCTGAAAACCGGATTTTTGAGAGGGTGATAGCCCTTCTTAAAGATCGCCAGGGAACACGAATCGCAACCAGACCGCCGCGGATTCCGTCAAACGAACCCATTCCCACAATCGAACACTCGTCACTCGCCACTAGCCACTCGCCACGCGCCACTCTGTTGTATCATCCTCACCGGAGGGTCCATGAAGGAAAGCCGGAGATCGTTCCTGAAGTCCGCCGGAGCCGTTGCCGCCACTCCTGCCGCCGCGGCCCAGCCACCGAAAACCCGACCGCAGACTCTTCTCCCCGCCGGGCGCCCCGAAAAAGCTCAGCGAGAACCTCTTCCTGTTCGAAGACACCTGCAACGTTTACGTCATCCGCGACGGCCCAGCCTGCGTGCTGATCGATTTCGGATCGGGCAAAATCCTCGATCACTTGAGCGCTCTGGGCATCACGAAAGTGGATTGGATCCTGCACACGCATCATCACCGCGACCAGTGCCAGGGCGATCGGCGGGCAGTGGAGCGGCGCATCCCCATCGCCGTCCCGCAGCACGAACGGCACCTGTTCGAGGACGCCGAGAACTTCTGGTACAACCGCCGCATCTTTCACCTGTACTACGTCCGCAACGACTTCAACACGATCACCGAGAACATCCCGGTGGCGCGCGTCCTCGCCGATTACGGCACCTTCCGCTGGGGCAAGACCGACTTCTTCGTGCTCCCCACGCCGGGCCACACGCTCGGGTCCATCACCCTGGTGGCCACCGTGGACGGCAAGCGGATCGCGTTCTCCGGCGACCTGATGCTGTCCCCGGGCAAGGTGCTCAACCTCTACGACCTGCAGGTGAACTACGGCGGCTTCGAAGGGGTGGACCTCGGGACCTATGCGATGAAGTACCTGCTGGAGCAGAAGGCCGAGCTGCTCTGCCCCTCGCACGGCGAGCCCATGAACGATCCCGCGTCGGCCATTACGCAAACTCAGAAGCGGCTGCTCGATTTCTACCGCTTCGAGACCGGCCGGCCCGACATCGAGAACCTGCCGTTCGCCGTCAGCCCGCACCTGGTGGCGAGCTTCCAGACCACCTCGTCGTTTTACGCGATCGTCAGCGACAGCGGCAAAGCCTTGTTCATCGACTACGGAGCGGCCTCGGGCGCTCACTTCGGGAACTTCGAGCGCGCCACGCCGCCCACTGGCCGCATCCGCTTCGTCGAACACACGATCGACGAACTGCGGAAGACCTACGGGATGAAATCCATCGACGTCGCCATGCCCAGCCACATGCACGACGACCACATGAACGGGTTCCCCTACCTGATCGATCACCAGGGCGCGAAGATCTGGTGCCTCGACAACATGGTGGACATCTTCCAGAACCCGCGCGGCTACAATCTCGGCTGCATTCTGGGCGAGCCGTTCAAAGTCGCGCGTAGCTTCCAGTCCGGCGAGCGGTTCAAGTGGGAGGAGTTCGATTTCGAAATCACCCACTCGCCCGGACATACCGAATATCAAATGGCGCTCTACGCCACCATCGACGGCCAGAAGGTCGCCTTCACGGGCGATGCGTTGTTCCCGTACGCGGACCGCACCAACATCCTGCGGCACAACATCATCTTCCGCAATCATGTGGAGAACGACAGCCATCTGAAGTCGATGCGCAATGTCATCGAGCACGAGCCTTCATTGCTCTGTCCCGGTCACGGCAAGCCCTTCGCGGTAACTCGCGAGGTATTGCTCGCCACCGAGCAGCATCTCCGCAGACAGCAGCAGTTCTTCTTCGACCTGCTGCCGGAAGGCGAGGTGGACTTCGGTCTCGATCCGAGTTGGGTCAAGATCTATCCGTATCAAGCGGTGTTACGGCCCGGCCGTACGGAGAAGCTCACGGTGATGGTGCAGAACTACAAGCCCTCGCCGCTGAAGATGGAGGTGTCGCTGGTGGCTCCTCCCGAATGGCGGATCGAGCCGGACATCCTGAAGTTCGAGGTTCCGCCGCGGGTGACGGTCTCTCACGACCTGCGCGTCACCATACCGCGAACTTGGACGCCGCGCTCGTCGCGCTTCGCCATCGCCGCCGATGTCGTCCGCGACGGCAAGTATCTCGGGCAGATCACCGAAGCCGTGGTAGAGGTCCCGAAAGCATGACCCGCCGCTGCTTCGTAGCAGCATGTGGTGGGACAGGCTTCAGCCTGTTATGGGCTTCAGCCGCGCCAAAGGTCCAGATCACCGACCTCCCCGGAGAGAAACTAACCTTCCGTTACGGCGCTCGGCCCCTCTTCGAGTACCGCTACGCGGCCGCCGCGCCCAAGACCTACGTCCATCCGCTTTACGCGCCCAACGGCAAGCCGCTCACCCTCGACAGCCCCGAGGATCACGTCCATCATCGCGGAGTGATGCTCGCCTGGTCCGACGTCAAGGGCTTCGACTTCTGGGGTGAAACCAACCCCGGCCCGCCGCACGGACCCATCGCGCACCAGCGCTTCGAATCGCGGCGGCAGAACTCGGTCACCGGCATCAATCACTGGATCGGGAAGGGCGAGGTCCTGGTGGTGGAGCGGCAGACGATCCGCGCCCCGGAACCGGATGAAGCCCACACCTGGCTCGAATGGGAGAGCGAACTGCGCGCGCCCGCCGGCGACCTGATGCTCTCCGCCAAGGACCACCCGTACGACGGTCTCGGCATCCGGTTCGTACACAGCATGGACAACGGTAAGGTGCTGAACTCGAACGGCACGGCCGAGATCGCCAAGGCCAATGGGGAGAACGCTCGATGGTGCGCGTACTCCGGCCCGTTCGAAGCCGGCGTGGCCGGGGTCGCCATCTTCGACCACCCCGCCAACCCCCGCCACCCCGCGCCGTTCTTCGTCATGAAGCAGCCCTTCGGATACCTCAGCGCCGCTCCGACCTTTCGGGAGCCGTTCACAGTGAGCGCCGGCCAGTCACTGCGGTTGCGATACGCTGTGGTCAGTTATATGGGCGAATCCAACGGCCCGGCACTCGATAGCCTGTACCAGCGCTGGAGCGCACGGAAATGAGTCAGAAGCTAGGCGCGGCCATCGTCGGGACCGGCTGGGTCTCGGGCGAGCACATCAAGGCCTACCAGGGGAATCCGCACGCGGAGGTCCGCGCCATCGTCAGCCGCGACAAGGCCAGAGCCGAGGCCAAGGCGTACGAGTTCTCATTACTAACTGCCGGGCTTACTCGGATCTCGATTCGATGCTGGGAGATGACTCGGTCGAGTTAGTCTCCATCTGCACACCCCACCATCTCCACGCCGAACAGGGGATCGCCTGCGCCCGTGCCGGACGCCACATCCTGGTGGAGAAACCCGTCGCTCTCGATCTCGAAAGTCTCCGCGCGCTCGACTCCGCCGTGCGCCAGGCGGGCGTCCGTTCCGTGGTCAGCTTCGTGCTTCGCTGGAACCCGCTGTTCGACATCATCAAGGCGCAACTGGCCTCGAGACTGATCGGCAACGTCTATCTCGCCGAAGTGGACTATCTGCACACCATCGGTCCCGAGTACACCGGGTATCCCTGGATCGTGCAGAAGCAGTACGGCGGCACCGCGCTGCTCACCGCCGGTTGTCACGCCGTGGATGCCCTGCGCTGGTTCACCGGCGGCGAAGCGGTGGAGGTATTCGCCTATGCCAACTACAGCCGCACCAATCCGCAGAAGTTCGGCTACGAACCGAACAGCGTCACCCTGTTGAAATTCGCCGGAGGCACGATGGGCAAGGTCTCCGCCTCGGTGGAAGCGGTCGGCCCGTACACGTTCAACATCGCCCTCTTCGGCGATCAGGGCACCATCCGTAACAACCGCGTGTTCACGAATCGCTGGCCGGGACAGAAGGACTGGGCCACCACGCCGACCATTCTTCCCGACACCGCCGAAGTCACGCACCACCCCTTCGCCGCCGAGATCGACCACTTCGTCGATTGCATCCGCAGCGGGCGCGAGTCGCACTGCAACATCGCCGACACGGTCAAGACCCACGAGATCTGCCTGGCCAGCGAACTCTCGGCCCGCGAGGGACGGCCGGTGAGGTTGCCGCTATGAACGGCTATCAGCGCATCTCGGCGGCGCTGCGCGGTGAGTGGACCGATCGCCGTCCGGTGATGCTACACAGTTTCATGATGGCCGCCCGCGAGGCCGGCCTGACCATGCGGCAGTACCGCGAAGACCCGGTCCGGATGGCTCGAGCGTTCATCGACTTCACCGAGAAATACGAATGCGACGGCATCCTCATCGATGTTGACACGGTGACCCTGGCGGGCGCGGCCGGCGTGCCCCTCGATCTCGCGGAGGACCTCCCGGCGCGAGCCGCCGGAGCGCGGTTGACGGACCTGTCACAGGTGGGCTCGCTAGAACCCGTGGATATCTCCAAGTACTGGCGCGTCCAGGTGTGGCTGGAAGCCGCCCGCGAACTGGTGCGGCAGTTTGGCAGCGACGTCTTCGTTCGCGGCAACTGCGATCAGTGTCCGTTCTCGCTCGCCTCGTCCATCCGTTCCATCGATGGCTGGATGCTGGATCTGACTGACCCGGATAACGAAGAACGAATCCATCAGTTACTCGAGTACTCCACGGGCATCACCACCCAGTTCATCGAACTGATGGCGGCCACCGGCGTGCACATGGTGTCGAACGGCGACAGCCCGGCCGGTCCTGACCTCATCTCGCCGCGCTACTACCGCCGCTATGCGATGCCGTACGAACGCCGCGTCACGGCTCGCGCTCACGAACTGGGTCTGCCCTACGCGCAGCACATCTGCGGAAAGACGAACTCCATTCTCGACGACATGATCGCCACCGGCGCCGACGCCCTGGAACTCGATTACAAGACGGATGTCCGCCTGGCCTGCGGGAAGATGCAAGCCACAACGACGTTCATCGGCAACATAGATCCCAGTGGAGTGCTGGCGCTTGGCTCCGAAAGCCAGGTGGAGACCGCCACGCGAGCGCTGCTCGACGTCTTCGCCGGCACGCCCCGCTTCATTCTGAACGCCGGATGCGCCATTCCGGCCACCACTCCGCCCGAGAATATTCGGGCCATGGTTCGCGTCGCACACTCAACCGTAATGGAGGCCCTATGTTGAACCCACTCTCGCGCCGTGAAGTCCTGCAGGGAACCGCTGCGCTCGTGGTGCCCGCATCGGCACTCGGCAGGGGCGGCCAGCCCGCGCCGAGCGATCGCATCAACCTGGGCATCATCGGAGTCAACGGGATGGGCAGCAGCAATCTCGCTAACTGCGCCAGGTACCCGGACGTGGTGGTGACTGCCATCTGCGATGTCTCGAAGGAGCGCCGCGACAAAGCCATCGAGTTACATAAGTCCACCGCCAAGGGTTACAACGACTACCGAGAGTTACTCGCCCGCAAGGACGTGGACGCCGTGATCATCGCCAGCTCGCCGCACTGGCATGCGTTGATGGCCATTGATGCAGTGAGGGCGGGGAAGGACATCTATCTCCAGAAACCCATGACCCTGCATCCGGCCGAGACTCTCGCCGTCCGCAACGCGGTGAACCGGCACAAGCGCATCAGCCAGATCGGGACCCAGATCCACGCGACCTCGAACTATCGGCGTGTTGTGGAGTGGATCCGGTCCGGCCAGTTAGGCAAAGTGAGCGTGGTACGCACCTTTAACGTGATGAACCAGGGACCGGATGGGATCGGACACGCGCCCAAGCAGGATCCGCCCGAAGGGCTCGATTGGAACATGTGGCTGGGTCCAGCACCGGCGCGGCCTTTCAACTCGCTGCTCTACGCTGACAGCTACAATCACTGCTCCTTCTGGGACTACTCGCACGGCTGGACTCCCGGCATGGCGCCGCATATCATCGACCTGCCAATCTGGGCGCTCGACCTGGGTGTCCCGACCCTGACCACCTGTATCGGCGGGCGGTTTGCCATCCACGACGATGGCGACGCGCCCGACAGCCAGGAAATCGTCTGGCAGTATCCAAACTTCACCATGACCTGGATGATGAACTGCGCCAACAGCTTCGCCTTCGACTTCGGCCGGGGCAAGCCCGCGCGGCGGCTCGGCATCTACTTTCACGGAGTGAACGGAACGCTCTTCACCGATTACGACAAGCACGAGATTGTTCCCGAAGGCGACTTCCTCAAGAACGCCACGCCGCCGCCCGAATCGATTCCGCCGTCACCGGGACACGAACGCGAGTGGCTCGATTCCGTCAAGACCCGCAAGGAGCCCAGTTGCAGCGTCAACTGCCACTACAAAGTGGACCTCGCGCTCACCTTGGCCGGACTGTCGTACAAGTTAGGGCGCTCCATCCGCTATGATCCGGCACACGAGAAGATCGTCGGCGACAAAGAGGCCGCCAAGTTAGCCCGGCCGGCGTATCGCAGCCCGTGGAAGTTCCCGGCGGAGTACCTATGATCACTCCAGCACCACGCCGACCGAGACGTGCACCAGGTGCTCGCCTCCACCCACCATGACCCCCTTCATCGGGCTCACGTCGGTGTAGTCGCGGCCCCATGCCAGCGTGACGTGGTCGCCCACGCCCGCCAACCGGTCATTGGTGGGATCGAAGTCGATCCAGTCGAACCCTGGACAGTACACCGAGACCCAGGCGTGCGATGCTTCGGCGCCCACCCGGTCCTCTCCGCTGCGGAGGTAGCCGCTCACATAGCGCGCGGCCAGCCCCATCGATCGGAGGCAGGCAATCATGACCTGCGCGAAATCCTGGCACACGCCGCGCTTGGCCCGCAGCGCGGCCTCCACCGGAGTGTCCACCTGGGTGGTATCCGGCTGATATCGGAAGTCATCGTGAATGCGCGTGCACAGGTCATAGGCGGCTTCAAAGATCGGCCGCTGCGGCGGGAACGACGGCAACGCATAGGCCTGAAACTCATCGCCGACTCTGATGAACGTCGAATCGAAGGCGAACTGATAAGCGTCCACTTCGTCATGGGTCAGTTCCCGAGCCTCCTCCCAGGCGGGAGTCGAGCCTAGTGCGGGCACGGAGCGCGGATGGATCTCCACCAGGCTCTCGGCCGAGATTTCCAGCCGTGAATGCGGCTCGTCCACGCAGAAGAAGTTTGCGGTGTTGCCGAAGTAGTCCACGCGGCTGACCAGCGACTCCGGCTGTGGCTCGATCTGCAATTGGTACTCGAGCAATGTCTGATCGCGGCCCGTACGCGGAGTCAGGCGCACCTCGCTGTGACACAGCGAAACAGGCTCGCCGTAGACATAGGTGGTCACATGACTGGTGCGGTATCGCATGTTAGGTGAGCATCGCCTGTCGTATGGGAAGCGCGTGGATCAGGTAGGCCCGATTGAGCTGATCCGAGAGTAGCTGCAAGCGGTGGGATACGCTCCGTAACAGCACCTGGAGCCGGGTCCGCCGTCCGCGCCGGTCGAGGTCCATGAGGTGATCCAGTTCCACCAGGCGGACCCGCGAGAGCGCATCCAGAACGATCCTGTACTCGGGACGCGAGCGAAGATCGGTGGTGCCCGGCAGACGTTGGATGTGTTCCTGGAGCCGCGCGAGTTGGAAGGCCACCGACCGTGGATTCGCCTCGTCGAGCAGAAGCAGGTCCACCACCAACTCGGGCTGCATCGACGACATGTACCGCGACCGGTAGGTGATGAGGCTGTCCGAAACCTCGAGCAGCGCTTCCAAGCGGTCCGCCTCGTTCTCCTCGACGCTCTGCGCCAGGCCATAGCGCAGCATCTCGAGCACTTGGACGGCGCGCTCCAAACGCCGGCCGGTATCGAGAAACGCCCAGCCCGCGCCGCGGGTCATCGCTTCCATCACAAATCCGCTGAATGCGGACAGCCGGAGAATCGACCGGTCCAGCAGATCGATGGTGGCGCTGCGGCGGAAAGGATCGGCGGGCATGGGTTCGGCGAACTTCTGCGCCAGGCGACTGAGCACCAGCCAGGTATCGGTGGAAATGCGGTCGCGCAGCAGCCAGCCCAGCCGGTGCATCTTGTTCACGGTCCAGAGCAGGCCGCCTCGGCGTTCAGGGTCGGTCACCACACCGTCCAACTCTTCAGCGAGTTGGTCCACCGCCCACTGAACCTCGGGTTCTTCGATGTATCCGAGACCCTGCAAGACATCGCAGATGGCGGACAGATCCTGATTGGTCCGCGATTCACGCGCCACTCGCACCAGTCCGGCGCGCGTCAACCTCACGCCGAGATCGATCCGCTCGGCATAGCGTCCCAGCCAGAAGAGGTTGTCGGCCACGCGGCTGGGAAGGTCGAAGGTGGCCCGGTTAATGTCGGTGACAAGCGAACGAGCTTGGACGGGTGTGGCTGAGGGTACTTGCCCCTTGCTCAACACCCAGGTGTCCTTGCTGCCGCCGCCGCTCTGCACCGAGACCACCAGCGTGTCCTTCGAAGCCGAGAACCGCGTCAGTCCTCCCGGGAGCACCGCGTAAGAACCATTCGTGGCCACGGCGTGAACTCGCAGCACGAAGTGCCGCGGCAGCAATCCATTCGAGTTCCACACCGGAGCCGTGGCCAACGCCACCTGCTCCTGCGCGACGTAGTCCTGCGGCCGGGTCCGCAGCTTCTGGAGATAACGCGCCCTGTCCGCCGAAGGTAGTTTGTCGATGAACACCGGCGGCTCCCTGCGGGCGCGCAGGGCCGGCTTGATCACCAGGCCACTCGGATGATCGAGCACGTATTGCCGCGGCCCCGGCTGTCCGCACCACCAGGTGGCGACCGACGGCATTTTCAGATCCTCGCCGAGCAGGTGACGGCAAAGTCCCGGTAGAAAGGCCGACAACGCCGGAGTCTCCGCGACGCCGCTGCCCAACATATTCGCTACGGCGACGTGCCCCTCTCGCACCGATTGCAGCAGTCCCGGAATGCCGAGCAGCGAATCCGGCCTCAGTTCCAGCGGATCGCAGAAGCTATCGTCCTGCCGTCGCAGGATGACGTCCACCGGGAGCAGGCCGCCCAGCGTCTTCAGGAACACCCGGTCGCTCGCGCACCACCAGGTCGCCGCCTTCCACCAGCGAGATGCCGAGGTGCCGTGCCAGGTAGGCATGCTCGAAATACGTCTCGTTGTACGGACCCGGCGTGAGCAGCACGATGCGAGGATTGTCGCGATGCCCGGGAGCGATGCCGAGCAGCGTGCCCATCAACGTCTGGAAGAAATCCTGCAGAGGACATACGTTGCTGCTGCTGAGCAGATCGGGCAAGGTGCGTGTACTCACCATGCGGTTCTCGAGCGCGTATCCGGTACCGGACGGAGCCTGGGCGCGATCGGCGATCACCCACCAAGTCCCGTCGGGAGATCGTGCGATGTCGGCCGCGTAGAGGTGCAGATAGGTGTTGCCCGGCACCTGAATGCCGTGACACTGCCTCAGAAACGAGGGATGCGCAAGCACCAGTTCAGCGGGCAGCTGCCGGTCGTACAGCAGCTTTTGCGGACCGTAGATGTCGGCCAGGATGGAGTTGAGCAGCGTGGCGCGCTGGGCGATAGCCGCTTCGATGCGCGCCCATTCATGCGGGTCGATGATCAGCGGAATCGGATCGAGCGGCCACGGGCGGTGAACGCTGCGCGGGTCGCCGTAGACGTTGTAGGTGATGCCGTTCTGCTGGATCACGCGGCGGCCCTCATCCCAGCGGCGCGCCAGGCCGTGAGAGTTGAGCGTACTCAGAAATTCCACCACGGGCGCCCAATGCGGGCGAGGACAGCCATCCGGCCCCACCATCTCGTCGTAGTGGGGCGGCAATGGACTATAGTTCTCGAGCCGCAGCCCGGAACCTGTGGTGGCTTCAGAAATCAAAGGCTTATCTCGCGAGTGTAACAAGAGAACGGGCTACTCCACGACGCAGGTCCAGCGTCATGGGGAATTCCGGATTGACGTCGCGCTCCGGAGCGGGCGACGGTCCCGGCGTATGGCCGAGCGCAAAGAACCGCGCAATGCGCCGCGCCTCCGCTTCATACGAATTGACGGGAAATGTTTCATAGTTGCGGCCGGCGGGATGCGCAACGTGGTACGTACAACCTCCTATCGAGCGGCCTGACCAGGAATCGACGATGTCGAAGAGCAGGGGCGCATGTACGGGAATGGTGGGATGCAGGCAGGACGGCGGCTGCCAGGCCCGGAACCGGACGCCCGCCACATACTCGCCGTTGGTTCCAGTGGGATGCAGCGGGACACGGCGTCCATTACAAGCAATTGAGTAACGCTCTCCCACCAGTCCTCTCACCCTCACCTGTAGACGCTCCACGGAGGAATCCACATACCGGGCCGTTCCGCCGGAGGTGGCCTCTTCGCCGAGCACGTGCCACGGTTCGGTGGCCTGACGCAATTCCACTTCCATGCCGAGATATTGGACCCGCCCGAATACCGGATACCGGAACTCGAAATGGGGTGCGAACCACTCGGCTTCGAGCGGGTAGCCCGCGCGGTTGACCTCGTCGATCACTGTCCGGAAGTCGCGATCGACAAAAAACGGGAGCATGAACTCGTCGTGCAGACGTGTGCCCCAGCGTACCAGCCGTTCGTTGTACGGTTCCTTCCAAAACCATGCGATCAAGGTCCGCAGCAGCAGTTGCTGGGTGAGGCTCATGCGCGCATGGGGGGGCATTTCGAAGGCGCGAAACTCCACCAGCCCCAGCCGACCGGTGGCCGAATCCGGCGAGTACAGCTTGTCGATACAGAACTCCGCGCGGTGCGTGTTACCAGTGACATCCACCAGCAGGTGCCGCAGGATCCGGTCCACTATCCACGGCGGGCATTCGCCATCGCCGGGTGCGGGGATCTGCCCGAACGCCAGTTCCAGTTCGTACACGGCGTCCTGGCGGGCTTCATCCACACGCGGCGCCTGGCTGGTGGGACCGATGAACAACCCGGAAAACAGGTACGAAAGCGACGGGTGGTTCAGCCAATACGCCGCCAAGCTGCGCAACAGGTCGGGACGCCGCAGAAAGGGACTGTCTGCCGGAGTGGCTGCGCCCACCACAATGTGATTGCCCCCGCCGGTGCCGGTGTGCCGGCCGTCGAGCATGAACTTCTCCGTGGCCAGACGGGCGAAGTGGGCCTCCTCATAGAGGATGGTGGTGTTACGAACCAACTGATCCCAGTTGCGGGCAGGCTGGATGTTGACCTCGATGACCCCCGGGTCCGGAGTGACCTTGAAGCTCTCGATCCGCGGATCCCAGGACGGCGTATAGCCTTCGAGGATCACGGGAATGTTCAGCTCGGTCGCGGTGGCCTCGAGGGCTCCGAGCAGCTCGCAGAAATCTTCGAGCTTCTCCAGCGGCGGAAGAAAGATGTGCATTCTCCCATTTCGGGCCTCGACGCAAAGAGCCGTGTGTGGCGGGGCGGCGGACGCCGCAAGGGCGGGAGTCTCGGACTGCTGCTCGCTGATCCGCTGCGCGCGATCCCGAGGGCTGAAATCCACCTGAATGCGTGCCTGGCGGGACCGCGGCAGCGGCGCGCGGGGCGCGAACGGATCCTGCGGATACAGCACTTCGCGATCTTCTTCTGCCACGAACGGCAGCGAATCGAGGGGCAGGCGCAGGCCGACGGGAGAATCGCCGGGAAGCAGCCGCAAGTGCTGCGAGCGCAGCATCCACATTCCCGATTGCCACTCCGGACCGCTGCGGCCGGGACGCCGGGCCAGCGGCAGCACGAACCCGACTGGTTTGTCGAGACCCCGCTCGAAGACGCGCCGCAGGCGTTCCCGTTCCTCGGCGTCAGCCAGACGGTTATCACCGGGCTCGACGTTCACGGGGAGGCGTCCTTCCTGATCGAGGAAGTGTAGAGGATCCTCGTAGGCCGGCTGCACAAATTCCGGATCGAGCGACAGATTGCGCGTCAACGATTCGGCGAAACGTCGGGCGTCGTCCTCCGTGAAATGGTACGTCTGGCGATCGTCCGCCAGCAGCGCCGGATTGCGCCACATGGCGACGCCATCTTTGCGCCAGTAGCAGGCCAGCGCCCAACGGGGCAGGGATTCGCCAGGATACCACTTGCCTTGTCCGTAGTGGAGCACTGCCCCTGTGGCGAAGCGCTCGCGCAGGCGCAGCAGCAGTTGGCCGCCGAGTTTGCGTTTGTGATCGCCGTGCGCGGTGGTGTTCCATTCGGGCGCGTCCACGTTCTCCGCGCCGACGAACGTCGGCTCGCCGCCCATGGTCAGGCGGACGTCGCCGCGCTTCAGTTCGTCGTCGATGCGGTGACCGAGCGCTTCAATGCGGGACCACTGTTGATCCGAATACGGCAGCGTAACGCGCGGATCCTCATGGATGCGCGTCACCGACATCGTGTGTTCGAACTCCACCTCGCAGGGTTCCACCAGGCCGGTGATGGGCGCGGCCGATATGGGTTCCGGCGTGGCGGCCACAGGCAGGTGGCCTTCACCTGCGAACAGTCCCGAAGTCGGATCCAGGCCGACCCATCCGGCGCCGGGCAGATAAACCTCCGTCCAGGCGTGGAGGTCCGTGAAGTCGCGATCGGTTCCAGCCGGGCCTTCCAGAGGCTTCACGTCGGGTTTGAGCTGAATCAGATAGCCCGAGACGAAGCGGGCCGCCAAGCCGAGGTGACGCAGCACCTGCATCATCAGGAAGGCGCTGTCACGGCATGAACCGCGCCGCAGTTCGAGCGTCTGTTCGGCCGTCTGGACTCCCGGCTCCATCCGGATAACGTACTGGATGTCGCGCTGGAGCCGCTGGTTCAACTCCACCAGGAAGGTGACCGAGTGCCGCTCGCTCCGGTCGATCGAACTCAGATAGCTGGCCAGCAATGGGCCGGGCTGCCGGCAGCTTTCGAAACGGAGCGAGTTCTTCTTCGAGCCACGAATCGTATTGAAACGGGTATCTCTCGGCGCTGGGCTCCAGGAAGAAGTCGAAGGGATTGATGACGATCATCTCCGCCACCAGGTCTACTTCGACGGTGAACTGCCGGACGGGATCCGGGAAGACCACGCGTGCCAGATGGTTATTCTGGGGATCCTGTTGCCAGTTCAGGAAGTGGGGCTTCGGCTCGACCTTGAGGGAATAGCTAACGACCGGCGTCCGGCAATGAGCAGCCGGCCGCAGCCGGATGATCTGTGGAGACAGCTTCACCAGCCGGTCGTATAAATAGTTAGTCTTGTGGTGAAGAGCTACACGTATCGCCATGAACCATTGTAGGTGGATGGCAGGGCTAGCGCGGCGCGAGCGCGTGTTTGGGCTGGTAGAGGCCCAGCCGCCCTCCACCCGGCAGCGATAGATGCGTCAGCAGACCCCAACGCTGGTCGCTCACCGGAGTGCATCCGATCCCGTGGTCCTCAAGGGTACGGACCGCGTCCGCCACATCGTCGCACATCAGGTAAATTTCGTGCTTGTCGTTATCGGACGCCGGATGCACGGCGAGTTCGGCCGGCGGAAGGGCGAAGATGAGCCATCCTCCGCCGGCATCGACTGCGGGGAACTTCAGGACATCGCGGAACACAGCGCGGTCCGCTTCCGGATCCGCGCTGTAAACGATCATGTGTGCGCCGGAGATCATCGATTCCCGTGCGGCCTCCGTCAGACCTTCGCCGGAACGATGTACGGAGCGCGGTAGTTGCGCGTCAGCATGGCGTTCGCTTCGGGATCGTTCTTCACCGTCCAGGTTTTCTCGTCCCAGTTCAAGGTGCGGCCGACACGGTAGGAGATATTGGCCAGGTGCATGAGCGTGCAGGACATGGCTCCTTCTTCGATTTCGGCGTTCAGCTCTTCCCGCTTGCGGCTGCGAACGGCTGCGATGAAATTCTCGAAGTGGTGGTCGCGTTCGATTCTAGTAGGTCCCGGCTTCCCGTCGCGGCCCATGAAGCTGTAGTACTTGTTGTAGCCGTCGATGACGAGATAACCCTCAGAACCGTAGAAAGTGTTGCCGATGGTGTTGCCGGCGCGATCGCCGCCGATGCCGCCTTCGTGGTTGCTATACCAGTGGCGGACATCAAACGTCATCATCTTGGGTTTTCCGTTGACGATGAATTCGAGTTCCGCGGTGATGGTGTTGGGCGTTTCCTGATCGTCGTCGAACATGTACTTGCCGCCCATCGCGGTGATCTTGGTGGGATGGGTGACGCCCATGCCCCAGCGGGCGATGTCCACTTCGTGGATGCCCTGGTTGCCGAGGTCGCCGTTGCCGGTGTCCCAGAACCAGTGCCAGTTGTAGTGGAAGCGGTTCTTGGTGAACGGGCGCAAGGGCGCGGGACCGGTCCACATGTCGTAGTCCACGCCGGGCGGCACCGGCTCCACCGGGGTCTTGCCGATCGTGTTGCGGGCCTTGAAACACAACGCGCGGCTCATATAGACCTCGCCGAATTCGCCGGCGCGGAGCTTCTGCACGGCTTCCTGAAGGGCGGGAGAGGAACGGCTCTGGCTACCCATCTGCACGATGCGGTTGTACTTGCGCGCCGCGGCGACGATCTGCCGGGATTCGAAAACGTTATGCGAGCACGGCTTCTCGACGTACACGTCCTTGCCCGCCTGGCAGGCCCAGATGGTTTGCAGCGTATGCCAGTGGTTGGGGGTGGCGATGGATACAGCGTCGATATTCTTGTCATCCAGAATCTTGCGCATGTCGCGGAATGTCGGAACGGGCTTCTTCTCCTTGCGCTGCAAGGCTCCGATGAAGCGTTCCGAGTGCGAGTCGTCCACGTCGACGAGCGCGGCCAGTTCGACATTCGGCAAGGTGGTCCAGGCGCCCATGTGGCTGTTGCCCCGGCCGCCGCAACCGATCACCGCGACACGAACGGTGTCATTCGGGCTCTGTGCCGATAGGACCGCCTGGCTGGCAGTCGCCGCAGCGGAACTCATGAGAAAGTGCCTTCTGTTCATGTTCTCCTTCGCGCGGCGCATTGAGCCGCTACTGTCCGAAATTATACAGCCACAGCTTTGTTCAATGGAGCCGACGGTACTCGATCTTTCTCAATCCGGCCGCTGTCCTGTACGAGGCGAAGCCCAGCGGCGTGGACAGGTCCTCTTCGCCGAAGGGCAACCCGAGTTGTCGTCCCGTGATATCGACATCAATGATCAACCGGTCGTCGATCCAAGCCTGGATCCGGCGTTCAGTGACCGCCAGCCGAAAGGCGTACCAGTGTCCCTGGATGAAGTCACGAACCGTGGACGTCTCGTTTTCCGAGGCGTCATAGCCGTCCAGGTTGGACAGACCCACCACGGCGCCGTCCCATCCGCCATTGATCCAGGAGCAGTACGAGCTTCCAACGGGAAACGTGATAGCGGCGAAGAAATCCTTGCCTTCCAATCGCGCCGCCTCAAAGCGGATCTCGTAGCCCGATCGGGGAAACTCGCCGGTCCAGTTGATGCCGGTGGTGCGACCGTTTCCGATGAGGATGATGCCCTTGCTGACTCGGACTTCCCCGCGGCCGCCGAACGGGGTTGGCTTCCATTTACCGAGAGACTCGCCGTCGAACAAAGCGATCCACTCGCCGGAATTGGCAGGGGGCTGGCCGCCGCGCGCTAAGCTCGCAGTGAAAGCCAGGGCGATAACCAGCGCGAAGCGTCGTGCGATCGGCATGACTATATGATATTGGTGGTTCCGGATTCAACCATGATCGATCAAGTGATATTGGTCACCGGCGGGGCCGGCGGCATAGGCGCCGAGATCTGCGCCCGGCTGGCGTCCAAGGGCGCCCGGGTGGTCATCGCCGACGTCCAGGAGGCCCAGGCCCAAGCGAAGGCCGCGGCTATCGTTGCCAACGGGGGCCAGGCCATCGGCCTGGAGTGCGACATCACCAACCCCGAACAGTGCGAGCGCGCGGCGCAGGCGGCGGTGGATCGATTCGGCCGCCTGGATGGAATGGTGAACTGTGCGGGCATCAGCCGTCCGCACGATTCCATCGCCCTTCCGCCCGCGGACTGGGCGCGCATGGTGGATGTCCAACTCAACGGCGCGTTCTACATCGCCCAATCCTGCGCCAGGCGAATGTGGGAGACAGGCGGGGCCATCGTGATGATCACCAGCACCAATGCCGAGGCCGCCTTTCCGCGCCGTGCCGCCTATTGTTCGGCGAAGGCCGGCGTGGCCATGCTGACCAAAGTGCTCGCCATCGAGTGGGCGGAGAGACGCATTCGCGTGAACGCGGTCGGCCCGGCCTACGTGGCCACGGAGATGACGCAACGTAACATTGCCGCGGGCAATGTGAACGAGGCTCAGATCAAGGCCCGCGTCCCGCTGGGCCGGTTGGCCCTGCCTGGCGACGTGGCGGATGCCGTGTCGTTCTTGCTGAGCGAACAGGCCAGCTTCATCACCGGCCATTCGTTGTACGTGGATGGCGGCTGGCTGGCCTACGGGTACTTCTAGTGTACGGATCGCCATGCGTCGCCAGGAGTGGCGACGCGGCACGCATGAGTGCGTGCGCCACACCAAACTAGCGAAGCCAGGCCTTCTTGACGTCGGGATTGCCGGCCGTCGTCAGCGTCTCTACCTGCTCCGGGGCGAGCTTGAGATTCAGCGCGTCCAGGTTCTCCCGAACTTGCTCCGGACGGCTGCCTGCGATGATCGGCAGGATAGGCGGATCGCCCTGCAGCATCCAGGCGATGATCACCTGGTTCAGTGTCGCGCCGGTCTCCCCCGCCACCTGCTTCAGCGCGGCCAGCCGTTCGTCCGAGTCGGGACCGGCATACTGCGCGGGGACGGGCCGGTCGTCGCGAGTATACGCCCCTTGCGCCAGGATCGAGTACGCAATCAGCGTCATGCCCCGCGCGCGGCAGTACTCCTTCACGTCGTCGTTGATTGCGAGTTGCGGGCCGAAACTAGCTCCGTGGCGGGGCCTGTAATAGGTGTGGCGCTGCTCGATGGCGACGTACTCCGGCCACCCGCGGAGCTGGCACAGCGTGTTGGCCTCCGCAATGCGCCAGACCCGCAGGTTGCTGGCGGCGATGGCGCGCACTTTGCCCGCCTGCACCAGGCGATGGAACGCCTCCATGGTTTCTTCGAGCGGCGTCTGTGGGTCGTCCCGATGCGCGTAATAGACGTCCACGTGGTCCGTCTGCAGGCGCCGCAGGCTCTTCTCGCACTCACTCTCGATCTCGGCGGCGGTCAGGCGACCTTCGCATCCCGGATAATCGAACCCGATCTTGGTAGCGATCGCCATCTGGTTACGGTTGCCGCGATCCTTCATCCATGCGCCGATAGTCGATTCGCTTTCACCGCCCGAACATCCCGGAAGCCAGCAGGCGTAGATGTTGCCGGTGTCGATGAAGGTCCCGCCGCTCTCGTAAAACAGATCGAAGAGGCGGAACGAAGTTTCGCGATCGATGCGGCTCCCAATCAGGTCGGTGCCGAAGCACAGCTCGCTCACTTCAACTTCCGAGTTCCCAAGTTTGATCTTTCGCATGAGTCCGCTCACTTACGAAACGTTGCGATCACGACGCCGGCGATCATCAGCGCGACGCCGGCGATCTTCGAAAACGAAATGCGATCCACCGGCGATCCCAGCCAGCCGTAGTGCGACATCAACAGTCCACCGAGGATCTGCCCGGCCAGCAACGTGATCATGAGCGGACCCGCGCCAACCTGCGGAATCAGCCACGCAATCGCGAACACCAGAGACGCACCGAGCGCGCCTGCGGTCAGCAGCGCGGGGTGAACATCCTTCAGCGGCGAAAGCGCGCCGCCGCGCCAGCCGGTCAATCCGATGACGGCGGCGGTGATGGCTCCGATGCACCAGAAAACCGCATTGCCGACCCGTGCGTTGTTGATTACACTACCGACTTTCCCGTTCATCGCCAGGTGGACGGCAAGAATGACACCAAGAAATATCGTGAACAGATAGAGATGGATTTTCATAGGGCTATGCCTTGATGAGTCGCCGACGATTCTATCTCATAAACGTATGGACGGGTGATCCGGGTTGACGCCGGATCCGGGCCGCCGATATAGTCGGGCGAGGAGTCTTCTAGTGGAACCAGGACGCGACACAATCCGCATCGTCACGATGTACCCATTCGAACCCGACGAGGTGCGGACCATCCAGGCCGCGGTGCCCGACACCCAGATCGAGATTGTGATCGCCGGAAATCGCGACGAGTTCCGCACGCAACTCCGCGACGCCGAGGTCGTCTACGGAGACATTCGCGGCGCCGACTTCGACTATGCGCCCAAACTCAAGTGGGTGCAGGCGGGCGGAGCGGGCATGGACGGCATGGACGCGGCGTTTCGCAGCCACCCCTCCATCTGCACGAACTATGCGCGCACCTTCGCGCCGGGCATCTCGGAGACGGCCATGGGGATGCTGCTGTGCCTCACGCGCGGTATCACCAAGTACTACATGCCGCAATATGCCAAGCGGCAGATGAATCCGGTGGGGACGGTGAAATCGGCCGATCACACCGAACTGGTGGGTCGCACAATGGGGATCGCCGGCATGGGTGGAATCGGCTGTGCCATCGCGCGGCGCGCCTACTACGGCTTCGATATGAAGGTGATCGGCACGGACGCGAAGCCGATTACGAAGCCCGAATACGTCGCCGAACTGCACTTGCCGGACTATTTCATGCAGATGGTGACGAAGGTGGACGTGCTGGTGGCGGCGGCTCCGCACACTCCGCAGACGGATCGGATGTTCAACGAGAACGTGTTCCGCAGCATGAAACGCTCGGCCTACTTCCTGGCGGTGTCGCGCGGCAAATTGTTCGACGACATGGCCCTGGTGAAGGCGCTGCGCGAAGGCTGGATCGCCGGGGCGGGGCTGGACGTATTCCCCGAGGAACCGCCGCCGTCGGATCACCCCATCTTCGATTTCTCAAACGTAGTCATGACGGCCCATACATCCGGCTGGAGCCCTGACCGTCAGGTCCGCCTCATCGAACTATTCGCCGAAAACGTCCGCCGCTACGCCCACAGCCTGCCGCTGGTGAACGTAGTGGACAAGAAGGCGGGCTACTGAGAAGAAGTGGCGAGTGGCGAGTGACGAGTGGCTAGTCTGAACTCGCCACTGCGCATCAGTAGAGCGGAAACGGCACCTTCTTCTCCACGCCCGCCGACTTGAGTCCGGCGAAGAAATCGCGCGCGGCGTTCTGCAGCAGGTTCAGGTCGCTAGGCCCCTGGATGAAGCGATAGCCTTCGGCGATCATTCGTTTGATGTCCGCCGGACCGCCGGGTCCGCCGACCGGAATGTTGTGCTTCTTGGCCGCGGCCATGATCCGCTTCACTCCTTCCTGCATCTTCGGCGAGTTCAACTGGCCCGGCGTCCCGTACCCGTAGGAAAGATCGTTGAGTCCGATGAAGAGAACATCGATGCCCGGCACGGCGGCGATCTCTTCGATCTGTTCCACCGCCCCCGGCCGCTCGATGATCGTGATCACCATCACGTTGTCGTTCGCCCATTTCGGATAGCCGCCCTGCACCGGCCAGCGCAACGTGGCCATCGCCGGACCCACGCCGCGTTTACCTTCCGGCGGATACTTGCACGCCGCCACGGCCTGTTTCGCTAACTCGGGAGTATCGGTGAACGGAAAGATGACACCCAGGCTGCCGATGTCGAGCATGCGCTTCGCAGTCCACAATTCGTTCACCGGGACGCGCGTGAAAGCAACAGCCTTGCGGCCCTGAGTCATCAGGATCATGTTCCGCGTGGTCTCGAGCGTGATCGAGCTATGTTCGCCTTCGATCCACAGGAAGTCGAAACCGGCGTTGGCCATGATCGACATCGTGTCCAGGTTGGAGGCCTGCAGGGTAGCGCCGATGACGACCCCGCCCTCCTTCAGCGTCTTTTTGACGGGGTTCACGAAATCCGCGGGAATCTGTTGCGCGACGGCAAAGGAGGCTGCTATCAGCAGGACGGGTGTGAGGAATCGGACCATGGCGTGGGCATTATATCGCCCTGGCGGCACATTGCTGTAACCACGTTGTGCAACAAAACGTATTGGATGACAGGACTCGTCCTGGAGAATGCTTCGAATACACCACGCGCTACTACTCGCTTTGCCGCTCGCATTGATCGCGGCATCGGATGAACCCTGGAAAGACAAACCCGTCGCAAAGTGGACCGAAGAGGACGCCAAACAGGTCCTGACCGATTCCCCATGGGCCAAGAAGGCGACGCTGAGCAGCAGCCAGCAATCCGGCTCCCACGGCTCGGGGCGGAGCGGCCCCCATGTAGGAATGGGGATACCGGGTATAGGGGGAGTCGGCATGCCGGGAGGCGGCTATCCACGCCGCGGTGGAGGGTATCCGGGCGGTGGGTATCCGGGCGGTGGCGGCTATCCGCCGGGCGGCGGCTACCCTCAAGGCGGTGGATATCCCCAGGGCGGCGGCTATCCCCAGGGTGACGACCCGCGGGACGGTGGCCAGGACGGCCGGTATCCACGCGACGAAGGCGGCGACCGAAGCGCGTCCAGCGGCCCACCCTCCGTTACGGTTCGGTGGGAGAGCGCCCTACCCGTGCAGGAAGCCCACTTGAAGGCGAAGGACTCGGTGGCGCCGGCCGTCGATCCATCGCAGTACGCCATCGTTGTCACCGGATTGCCAGCCCGTCTGGCCAATCGACCGGAGATGGCCGAGAAGGAACTCAAGGGAAAGGCCGAGTTAAAGAAAGACGGGAAGAAGTTCGCGAAGCCTTCCGATGTCCGCGTCCTCTCGCGCGAGGATGGCCTGTCAGTTGTGTTTTACTTTCCGCGCAGCAAGGAACTCACCAAGAACGATCGGGAAGTCGTGTTTGAGGCTCATTTCGGCCGGTACGAGTTATATCAGACCTACTACCTGGATGATATGACTTACAACGGAAAGCGCGAGATATAATCAGAGCGCATGTTTTTGAGTGAAGAGCAGGTCCGGGAGCGCCTGCGGCTGAAGGACCTGATCCCCGCACTCCGAAGAGCCCTGATCGATTTCTCGCTGGGACGCGTCCAGCAACCCGTCCGGACCACTCTTCGCATTCCGGAACAAGGCGGCTTTTTCGGCGTGATGCCTGCCGTCTACGGCGACATCATGGGCGCCAAGTTGGTCACCTTCTTTCCCGGTAACGCCGAGCACGGCATCCCGACGCACAACGCCATCGTCCAGCTATTTCGAACGCTCTACCGGCGAACCTCTTGCCGTGATGGACGGCCGCTTGATTACCGAACTGCGGACGGCCGCGGTCTCCGCGATTGCCACCGACGTGCTGGCCAGGGCCGACAGCCGCGTGCTGGCGATCCTCGGCAGCGGTGTGCAGGCGAGAGCGCATCTGGAGGCCCTGCAACTGGTGCGAGACTTCCGCGAGGTGCGCGTCTGGAGCCGCAATCCGGAACACGCGGCCCGGTTCGCGAGCCAGACGGGCGCTCGATCCATGACCGCCGAAGCGGCGGTGCGCGGAGCCGATGTGGTGGTTACGGTCACCAGTTCACAGACGCCGGTATTAATCGGTGAATGGCTGGGTGAAACGTCGCACGTGAACGCGGTAGGCGCGGTGGGACCGGCATTCCGCGAACTCGACGATGCGGCCGTGCGGGGCAGCACGCTGGTGGTGGAAAGCCGAGCCGCTGTGGAGCGCGAGTCGGGCGACGTGATCTTTCGGGACAACCCGTGTACGCCGAAATCGGAGAGATTCTGGCTGGAACCAAGCCGGCTCCTCAAGGCGGCCGGACGGTGTTCAAATCGGTCGGGATCGCCGTCGAGGATCTCGCCGCGGCGCGCCTTGTTCTCGGACTTTAATCGATGTTCTTTCTCCTCAGCAAGCTGGCGCCGCCGTTGCTCTTTCCTCCGGGGGGCACCATCGTGCTGCTGCTCATCGCGGCGGCGATGCGCAAACGAAAGCCCCGAGCCGCGTGGGCGCTTGCCGCGTTCGCGCTGGGCACGCTGTACGCGCTCAGCACGTCAGCGCTCTCTGACAGCCTCTCCACGGGGCTGGAAGCGAAGTATCCGCCCGTGACAATGGACCGCGTGCCCGCCGCCGATGCGGTGGTCGTCCTCGGCGGGCTGCTACACATCCCGGCCACGGCCCGCCCTGATACGGAACTGACGGAATCGAGCGATCGTCTGTGGATGGCCGCCCGCCTGTACCGTGCGGGCAAGGCTCCGCTGATCGTGCTCGCCGGCGGCAATATTCCATTACTGGGCGAAGTCGGTATGTCAGAAGCCCGCGCGGCAGCAGGCCTGCTGCATGAGTGGGGCATACCGAAGGAGGCGATACTCCTGGAGGAGCGATCGCAAAACACCCACGAGAATGCCGTACTCAGCAAATCGATTCTCGACAGCCGCGGTGCGAAGCGGATTCTGTTGGTAACCTCGGCGTACCACATGCCCCGGGCGGTGGCGATTTTCCGCCGCGTCGGAGTGGACCTGTTTCCTGTTCCCACCGATTATCAAACGGGATGGCACAACCCGGACACTCTTCTCGGCTTCATGCCGGCGGCGGATCAACTGGCGTTATCGAACACGATGCTGAGGGAATGGTTGGGGCTGTGGGTCTACCGGCTTCGCGGCTGGGCTTGATGCGGATGCGCCTGCCGCTCCGGATCGAGCAGTTCTGCCAGGCGCCCGTCGGATAGCCCGCTCTTCTCGCGCGCCACCTCGCGCACGGTTCCACCGGTAGCATACGCCTCCTTGGCCAGTTCCGCGGCGCGATCGTAGCCGGTCTCCGGGACCAGCGCCGTCACCATCGCCAGTGACCGCTCGACATACGCGCCGATCCGCTCCCGGTCGGCCTGCAGCCCTCGCACACACCGTTCCAGGAAATTGGTGCTGACAGCGGCCAGCAGCGCGATGGCCTCAAGCAGGTCATACGCCATCACGGGCATCATCACATTCAGCTCGAAGTTGCCCGCCGCGCAACACCAGGCGATGGTCGAGTCATATCCAATCACCTGCGCGCATGCCATCAACAGGCTCTCCACAATCACCGGATTCACCTTGCCCGGCATGATGCTGGAGCCGGGCTGCGTCTCGGGAAGCCGCAGCTCGCCCAACCCGCAGCGCGGTCCCGAGCCCAGCCACCGGATATCGTTTCCGATCTTGGTCAGCGACAGCGCGAAGTTACGAAGCGCTCCGCTCAGGAAACCGACGGCGTCCTTGGAGGCCTGCGCCTCGAAATGGTTGGAGGCCTCTCGAAGCGGCAGGCCCGTCCGTTCGGCAAGCATCCGGATGACAACGGGCGCAAACCTGGCCGGCGCATTCAACCCGGTCCCGACCGCTGTGCCGCCCAACGGCAGTTCGAACACTCCATCCAGCGCCACCCGAATTCGTTCGCCGGCGGCCTCCACCTGTCGCGCGTATCCACTGAACTCCTGGCCCAGCGTCATGGGAACCGCGTCCTGCAAGTGCGTGCGGCCGATCTTGATGATGTCGCCGAATGCCTCGGCCTTCTCCCGTAACCCGGCTGCCAGCGCAGCAACCGCCGGCAGCAGGCGGGTCGAAGTCTGGACGGCCGCCGACAGGTGGATCGCCGTGGGGATGACGTCGTTGCTCGATTGTCCGCGGTTCACGTGATCGTTCGGATGGACCGGGGCGCCCAGCGCGCGGGATGCCAGGTGCGCCACCACCTCATTCAGCGTTCATGTTGAGCGACGTGCCGCTGCCGGTTTGGAAAATGTCCACCGGAAACGATTCGGCGTGGCCACCTTGAGCCACCGGTTCGGCGGCCGCGAAAACCGCGTTCGCGATGTCCCGCGGTAACTCGCCTGAGTCCCGATTTACCCGGGCCGCACAAGCTTTGATGAGCGCCAGCGCGCGAACGAATTCGGGCGGGAAGCGCAGCGAACTGATCGGGAAGTTCTCGACGGCCCGCTGGGTTTGAGCTCCGTACAGGGCGTCCGCGGGTACCCGCATTTCGCCCATGCTGTCGCGTTCAATTCGATATTCCGGCACAACCGGAAGACGCGTTGCCGGAAGGAACTATTTCGTCCCCAGCAGTTCCAGGTACCGGACCACTGCGTCAATGCCGCGATACAGGTTGGCGAGACAGAACTTCTCGTTTGGCGCGTGCAGGTTGTCGTCAGGCAGTCCGAAGCCCATCATCACGGAGGGGATCCCCAGGTGCTGGTGGAACACGCCCACGATGGGAATCGATCCGCCGGACCGTATGTAGACCGTCTCCTTGCCGAACACCTCCCGCATGGCTACCGCCGAAAAGCGCACGTACGGGTTCAGCGGATCCACCAGTGACGGCGCGGCGCAATGAATCGCCTTGAATTCGGCGGTGACGCCCTTCGGTGCGGCAGCCCGTACGGCTTCCGTGATCTGGCGCGCGGCCTCGTCCGGATCCTGGTCCGCCACCAGTCGCGCGCTCACTTTTGCCACGGCGCGGGCGGGGATGACCGTCTTGGCCCCCTCCCCGATGAAGCCGCCGCGGATGCCGTGCACCTCCAAGGTCGGCCGGGCCCACACCCGCTCGAACAGCGGTACATCCGGCTCCCCTGTGAGCTCGCGGACACCCACCTCTTTCTCCCGATACTCCTGTTCGTTGAACGGCAGGCGATCCCATGCATTACGCTCTTCCGTGGAGGGCGGTTTCACCCGGTCATAGAATCCCGGAATGCGGATGCGCCCATCGCGATCCTTCAGCGCGCAGAGGATCTCGGCGACAGCCTGAATGGGATTGGGCACCGCCCCGCCATAGACGCCGGAATGGAGGTCGTGGTTGGCTCCCTCGACGTGGATCTCGCCGTATACGATTCCGCGGAGTCCGACACACAGCGTCGGCAGGTCGGGCGCGAACATCTCGGTGTCGCAGATGATGGCGGCATCCGACTTCAACCGGTCCGGATGCTCTTCGACATACGATGTGATGTGCTCGCCTCCCACTTCTTCCTCGCCTTCGATGAGAAAGCGAACGTTGACCGGAAGGCTCCCGTGGCGATCCATAAGCGCTTGGATGGCCTTGATGAGGATGAGCACCTGGCCCTTGTCATCGGCGGCGCCGCGGGCATAGATGTTACCGTCGCGGACCTCGGGTTCGAAGGGCGGCGATTTCCACTCATCCAGTGGATCGGGCGGCTGGACGTCATAATGGCCGTACAGCAACAGCGTGGGCTTGCCCGGAGCGCCCAGCCATTCGGCATACACCAGCGGGTGCCCGCGCCCGTCGATCAGGCGGGCGTTGTCGAGGCCGCAGGCTCGGATCTTGTCGCGTACGAACTCCGCGGCGCGGCGGACATCGCCGGAACGGTCGGGGTCGGTGCTGATACTAGGAATGCGGAGGAACTGGTTCAGTTCCTCGAGGATTTCATGCTGGGTAAGCATGGCCCCACTATACCCTTTCGAGGGTTCCAGGATGTTCCTCCTGTACAATGAGAAGCGATCCTATGACAACAGGCTGGCTGCGATTTGCTTTGGTGTGCGAGTTCCTGCTGGCCATCGTCGCCGTGTTCACATTGTGGAGTCAGGTGGGCGGCCAGGGGCACCTGGACCTGATGATCTGGTATTGGAAATTACTGCTGGGCTGCGGACTCAGCGCCGCGATCGTCGGGATGACCCGCACGCTCGTGCGACAGGAAAAGATTCTTTCCCGCGCCGTTGTAGGTTGGGCTCTGCTTTTACTGCTGATTACCGTCGCCATGGGTTTGTTGACGCTCTATTACCACCTGCATGAGGCGACCGACGACAGCGATGAAGAGAGTACCACGGCCACCCTGGCGCTACCGGCCGAACGCCGGATGTGAGCGTGAGGCCATACGCCCGCTGACGGCCTATCGCTGAACCCGTCCGGATCCCCCGCCCTTGATAAGCGCGTTCACTTCGGCCGCGGTGAAGCGGTTGAAGTCTCCCGGGATCGAATGTTTCAGACAGGACGCCGCCACCGCGAACTCCAGGGCGTCCTGGTGCGACGGCAGCGCGTTGAGGCCGTAGATCAGACCTCCGGCGAAGCAATCGCCACCGCCCACCCGATCCACGATGTGAGTGATCTCATAGTGGCGGCTCAGCAGGAAATCCGTACGATCGTGCAGGCACGCGGACCATCCATTGTGCGACGCGCTCTTCGATTCGCGCAGCGTGATCGCCATCACTCTTAACTGCGGATAACGGTCGAGCACGGTCTCTGCCAGCTTGCGGTATTGATCGTGTTCTAACTTGCCCGAGTGGACGTCAACGTCCACCTGGATGCCGAGCGCCATCTGGCAGTCCTCTTCATTGGCGATGCCGACATCGACATAGCGGAAGAGTTCGGCCATCACGTCTTTGGATGCCTTGCCGTACTTCCACAGATTCTTGCGGTAGTTGAGGTCACACGAGACGGTGAGACGCTTGGCCCGCGCCTTCTGGACGCTCTCGATGGCCAGGTCCGCCGCGCTCTGGCTCAGGGCCGGAGTAATGCCCGTGATGTGGAACCAGGTAGCGCCGTCGAACGCGTTGTCCCAGTCGACGTCGCCGGGTTTGGCGAGGGCGATGGCGGAATAGTCGCGATCGTAGACCACCTTCGACGGCCGCTGGTTGGCGCCCGGTTCGACGAAGTAGATTCCGAAGCGGCCCTTCTGGCGAACGATCCCGGACGGATCGACGTTGAATCGGCGCAACTCGCCCGAGAACGCATCGACGATGGGATTGTTGGGCGGCAGCACCGTGACGTACCGCGCTGGAAGGCCGAAGCCCGCGACGGCGACGGCCACGTTGGCCTCCCCTCCGCCGAAGGTTGCCACGAACTGAGGCGATTGAAGGAAGCGCTCAAACCCGGGAGGGGCGAGCCGGAGCATGATTTCACCGAAGGTGACGACCAAAGTGGACATGAACCCTGATTCTATCGCGCGTTGTATGATGAGTGGGTTATGTTTATCCGAAACTCGATGATAACGGCACTCCTGGGGGCCGTTGCGTGTCTGGGCGCAGACGGCTGGATCCAGATGTTCGACGGCAAGACGTTGAACGGTTGGAAGGCTGGCGACAATCCCGGAAGCTGGTCAGTGAGGAACGGCGCGATCACTGGAGATGGCGAGCGCAGCCACCTGTTCTACATGGGACAGGAGTGCGAGAACTGCGAGTTCCAGGCCGAGGTCCGTCTGAACCATGGCGGCAACTCCGGAATGTACTTCCGCGCGGCGTTCGGACCCGATTGGCCGAAGGGCTACGAGTCGCAGGTGAACAACACGCACTCCGACTGGAAGCGAACCGGCAGCCTCTACAACTTCGAGAACGTGAAAGAGCAACTGGTGCCCGACGACACCTGGTGGACCCAACGCATCGTCGCCCAGGGCAATCACATCCAGATCTTCGTGAATGACAAGAAGGTAGTCGATTACGTGGACGAGAAGAATACGTATACGAAGGGCTACCTCGCGCTGCAGCAGCATAACAAGGGCAGCGTCGTCGAATTCCGGAACCTGAAGATGAAGGTATTGAAGTAGCAGCATCCGGGGAGCGACTCGGCGGGATGGACCGTCAGGTACTTACGTCCAGCGGCTTTTTGGAGTGAGGGCGCGCCTCGCCGCTGCGAACGATGACCAGGCGAATGGCGATCGGCCCGACCAGTTCCGAGATCGCGACGGCGGCCAGAACCACTGTTGCGACGCCGGGCGCCAACTCCGGGTACCGGCGATTGATAGTCACCACTAGCCCGAGCGCCAGCCCGGCCTGAGCGATCAAACCAAAACCCAACAGTCGCTGCACCACATCCTGCCAGGCCTTCTCTGCGGGCGCCGAACCTGGCGCCGATGAACTTGCCAGTGACGCGCGCCAGCACGTAGACGACCCCCAGGGCTCCGATGGTCTTCAGCAAGGCAGAGATTCAAGTCGGCTCCGGCGATGACAAAGAAGATGGCGTAGAACGGAGGGTCGCTCGAAGCCAGCGCTTGAAACAAGCGGCGGCTATCGGCCGACAGATTCGCCATGGTTGCGCCAACGGCCAAGCTCGCCAGCAGGGTGGAGAGTTCCAGCATCAGCGCAACTCCGACGCATAACAGCACGCATCCCGTGAGCAGTATCAGCAGTTCGCCATGCTCGGTGACCCTGGTGGCCCAGGAAGCCAACAGCAAACCCACCAGAAAGCCGAGCGCCACCGATCCAACCAACTGCCACACCAACGGATAGAGAGATCGATACAGGGTGTTGAAGAACTCGCGGTCGCCGCCCATGTTCGAACTCAGGTCGATCACCGCCGGCCACGGTGGCGAACGCGGTCAGGCAGAGAATGTTGTTGACTCCAATCACGCCGAGCACGGTCTCTGTCAGCGGCCCGGAGGCATTGCATTCACGGATCACCATCAGCGTGGAAGCCGGCGCGGTGGCCATGGCAATGGAGCCGAGCAGCAGGGAGGCCTGCCAGCTCTGGCCCAGCGCGAGCATCGCCGTGCTTACCAGAATCGCGGCCAGCAGAGACTCCGCGAGAGTCACCCGCAGCACGCTGAGCCCGACCGTCTGCACTCGCTGGAGATCGAAAATGGACCCCACGGAGAACAGAATCAACCCCAGGGCCACCTGGCTGAAGACGCTGAGGGTCGTGAGATTCTCGTGACTCACCCAGCCCATCACCGAGGGTCCCACGATGACACCCGACCGCGAGATAGCCGACCACTTCGGGGAGGCGCACAAACTTGACCAGATGGCCGGCGAGTAACGCCACCAACAGGATCAGCCCGAGTGAAGCGAGTTCGTTCATCTTAGTTTAGAAAGATTCCAATCTTGCGCGATCCACGGTGGAGCAGCAGGAAAATCGGATCCGGATTGTCGTCCGAAAGGGCCTTGCGCACCGCCGCCAGGCTGCCGGGCGGCTTGCCGTCCATCAGCAGAGATCGATCGCCGGCCCGAATCGAGGCCGCGCTCCGCGCGACTGCCGCGGAGGACGGTTCCGACCAGGTATCCCTGGGACGGGTTCGATCAGGGCAATGCCTCGATCGTCCGCGCCATGACGCTCGGCCGAGGGTGCGAGACGACGCGGGCTGCAGATCGATCCGAACGATGCGCCGGTTCCGCCGGATTTCAGTTGGAACGCGGGTACGATCTTCGGCCGCCGTCAGCGGGCGCAGATCTTCGGGAGCACGGACCGGAGCTTTATCCAAAGCGGTGATCACGTCTCCGGGTATCAGACCGGCGGCGTCCGCCGCCTGCCCATCCGTGACGGCTGTTGACCAGCACGCCCTCCTTGGTCCGGAAATATCGCCGCGAAACGTCGTCGAGCCCGGTCACCTGAAGCCCATAGCTTTGAAGAAGCTGTCCTTCGAAGCTGGCGGCTCTGGCCAGTTCCCGGTCCACCTCGGCCGGCACCAGCGCGGCAAAATGGTCATCGCATCGCACCACTACGGCCAGCAGATTGCCATCCACATCGAATAGCCCTCCGCCCAAGGCCGATTCAGTCAGCGGAAGGTTCGATTGGACGAGCCTGGTATTCGACGGAGCCGCACCTGGTGGAGGCGATCCCTCCGTAGACGCCGGGCGTGAACAGGTAGTTGCCTTTCGCTTGCCGGGCGACCTGGATAATCCAGATGCCGGGAGGGAGTCCTTCGGAAGTACCGCTTGCGAACCGGCTGGAGCCGCGCACCGTTCGGGCGCTTTGCAGCGAGGCCGCGCGGAAATTGACTGAGAGAACCTGAGGTTTCACGGCGATGTTGCCGCTGGTGGTGAGTGCGGTGACTTCCTCGGGAGGCAGAGTGTTTCGGCCCCGCGGTCACGATCAGTCCCTCCTGGTTCCAGACCAGTCCGTCAGCGCAATTTCGTCCAACCAGACCAAGCCGGGCTGGATGCCCTCGGCGACCTCGAGAAGTAATACCGCCAGATTCTCCAGGTTTCTTCGCTGGGTGAGAGTTTGCAGCCGCAATGTCTCTTCGCCCGAGATGGTGGGCGTCGGCAGTCTCTTGGGTTTGAGCCAGACGCCGAGCACGAGAACGGCGGCCGAGGTCACGGCTATCACGGCGATGTATTCTCGCTGCGTCAGGCGGCGGGCCACGAATTCCCTCCGTTTCTCATGAAAGCGCCGGCCAATTCGCACTGAATCGGCATAGTGTCACCGCACACGCTTCAGAAAGCCTCCGGGATTGAACGTCATCAGGAAGCGCTCGCGCCTCGGGTCGCTCACAAAGTCCTGGTTGCCCTTCTGGAAATCCTGGACCGCCTCATACGGACCCGGACCGAACCGCGGCAGGATGGGATGTCCGTTGAAGTGCGTATCTTCGACAATCAGGTAACAGCCCGGCGACACCAGTGGGCTGTATAGCTGCATTTCCTTATAGACATGGTCGCGGTGGTGGTCGGAGTCGAGCACCACCATCACTCGCTCACCGGGCCGAATGGCGGCCTTCACCTGTTTCAGAATCTCGTCCGAAGTGGAAGACCCGAGCAGGTACGTGATCCTGGGATGCTGGGGAAGGTTCGGATACTTCTCGATATCGATGGTGACGATCCGGCCTTTGTGCATAAGGTCGAAGATGGACGCGTAGTAGGCCGCGCTGCCGCCCTTGTACGTTCCAGCTTCCACCAGGACATCGGGCTTCGTCTCATAGAGGATCTCCTGAAACGTGAAGAGATCCATCGGGCACTTTTGCAGTTCGGTGCCCATCCAATAGGTATCGTTATAGGTGCTGGCGCCCAGCCTGTGGTAGAGCTTGTGAAACTCGGCCTTCACCGTATCCGGCCGGGTCATCTGGCGGCGAGCGGCGAAGTAGCCGCCCCCGGCGCCCACGGAAAGTGTCAACGCGAGTATTGCGAACCGATGATTCACTCAAAGATGATACCCGGTTTGGACTGCCTCAATTGCATTGTGAGCCAGTCCAGGTGGGACAGGCGGTTTCGCCTGTCGGCGCGGAGCTCACTTGAGCGCATAAAATCGGTACGTGTACGTCCACTTGGCTTCGCGTCCCGGCTCAGCCTGAAGGCTCACATAAGCCTCGGGACAGAACGTGGTCCGAATCGACCAGAACACCAGCTTCGCCAGCGGCTGATCGCCCTTGATCTCGACACCCGCGCCCGCCTTCTTGTTCTCCAAATGGAAATCGTAATCCGCCGCCGAGTTCCCGTAGCCCGTAAACTCGCCGTAGACGCTCTCCCCCGTTTCCAGTTCCTTCGTGTACACGATGTTGCGGCCTTGCGCAGACGCGCTCGTGCCCCGCATCGGCTGCACCGGTTTCAACTCGAACGGAAACAACACCACCGAATCGGGACCCGTCGGTGCGTTGTCCATCACCAAGAAGTTATGGTTGTACTGCTGCGTCTCGATCGCCTTCGTCCCCGTGTTCTTCAACGCGTGCTCGATGATCATCTCGGGTTTGTCTTTCGCCAGCCGGACGGTCTTCGTATACCGGTAGCCGTAGCCGCTCGCGTCGTTCAAGTCGTGCGTGAAGGTGATCCGGTCGCGGCCGCGCTTCACCGTCCACTTGCCGGAATCCACAATGTCGTAGGTGCGAAACGGCGCGAACGCATTCTCTTCGGGCTTCCGCACCACTCCCACGCCGATCCGTATAAACGTCCCGCCCGGCTTGGCATCCGCATACCCAAGACTCCCGCTGGCGCTGCGGAAATCCTCCACCGGACCCATTATCGAGTCGTGCAGTTTCGGGTCGTACTTCGGAAACCACTGCCCGAAGTATTCGTGACCTCCCGCGCGAAGGCTGTAAATCTGGCCCGACCAGTCGAATCGGGTTCCGCGATAGTAGCCTTTCTCGGCGTCGGGCAAATAGAACTTCGCGGTGATCGTCTTGCTGGCGATCTCGGCTTGCGGGAAGTCGGCTGCGGACAAAGTAGCGGCAGTCATAAAGGCACAGAGTAGGACGTTGGTGCGCACGTGCTCTACGCTATCACGCTACTCGCCCATGCGTACGGGACCGGCGTATCCGGTCATCTCCAGATAACCCACGCCGTGAAGCGCGCGCCCCTGCCGGGTACCCGTGATCTCGATGGCGCCCTCCCAGTACTTGGATAGCTCCTGTTGCGGAAGATGCGTTTCGAGCGAAGCATCCACGCCGAGAGAAGGGACGCGAACCGTCCATTCCACCGGATAGCGTGCGCCCGACTCCGGACTCGTCCACGTCACACCGGGAACCACCGCGAACTCATCGCGAGCCAAATGGCGCGAACGCCCCTGCGCATCCACATACGTCCCCGCCGAGTAGGCATCCGACGATCCGTCCTTGTGCCGGATCCGGAACAGCATCAGTTCGGTACCGTCGTCGAACTGCAGGCTGAACCAATCCCATCCCGTCTGGTCCGGCGCAAGCTGGTGCGTGAAAAACTCGTGGTCCATCCACGCGAGTCCCTCTACCTGGAAGGTTTGGCCGCCCACTTCGATCGACCCGCGAGTCGCCAGGCGCGTGTACGAGATGTAGTGCGAAGCCCGTCCCGCTCCCGCGGCCTTCTGGCTCACTCCGCCGGTGCCGTGAATCACTGGCGCCTTCTCCGGCTGCAACATGAATTCGAACCGGAATCCATCGGCCGTAGCCGTGAGCTTCTGCCCCTTCTCGCCGATCTGCGCGGACCAGTTACCGTTCCAGACTCGACCCTGCGCCAGGTCGGCTCCGGCGAGTCCCGCCCCGCTCCGGTTCAGCCGCTCCGTGTGATAGAACCGCTTCCCCTCGATGTCACTCAGTGCGAGATGTGCCATCCAGGCGTCCTGCACATCCCACACCGTAGCGGCCGGATCGCGGCTCACGCCATGCCGGAAAAACGTCAGCTCGAACCCGAAGCGATGACCATCGGCCGTCCGCAGGTTGCCCGTGTAATACCACCACTCCGTCTGAAACTCGGGATGGCTGAAGTGATCGCGCGGAAACTCGTAGTGGTAGCCCGGAAGCGCCACCCGGTACGCGGCAAAGAGCGGCACCGCAATCAGCACCGCCAGCAACGTCCTACTCCTCATGAATCACCTCGATGGGATTCAGCTTCGTCGCCACGCGCGCCGGATAGATCGCGGACATCACCGTCGCCACGTACACCAGCGACACCGCGCCCAGCAGCACCGCCACCGGCCAGTGGAACTGAATGGTCCATCCGAACGATTGCTTGTTGATGACGAAGATGAGCAGCAGAGACAACAGCACTCCCAGGATGAGCCCCGCGACATTCGCCAGCAGTCCCAGCAGTCCCGCCTCGAACAGGATGATCCTCCGTAACTGCGCTCCGGATCCGCCGAGAAAGCGGAGCAGTCCGAACTCCCGCCGGCGATCGATCACCAGCGCCAGCAGCGCGCCCGCCACGCCCATAATCGCCACGAACACGGCCACCGCTTCCAGCGCGTAGGTGATGGAGAACGTGCGGTCGAAGATGGCGATGGCCTCCTCGCGGAGCGAGCGGTTCGTCAGCACCAGCACCTTGCGTCCTTCCGCCGCCGATTCCACCGCGCGCCGTCCCGCGTCGAGCCCCGTGCCCGGCCGCAGATAGACGGCCAGGTTCGACACCGCCGGATCGGGCAGATACTTCAAGAGCGTGGAACGGTCCATGATGATGTACCCGCGCTCGTTGGAGTAATCGTAGTACACGTCGAGCACGTGCAACCGCGCCTGCTTCCCGCCCAGCGCCAGCGCCAGCGTATCGCCCGCCCGCACGTGATGTTTGTTGGCGAACGGCTCGCTGACAATGACGTTATCGCGCCCGGGCATCTGTCCGAAAACCGATTTCGGATCCGCGCCGGAAAGGAACGGCCGTGCGCCGTAGCGTGCCACGATGCGCGTCTCGCCCGCGCCCAGCGTCGCCGGCATACCCTGATAACTGACCTCGTAGGCGCGGAATCGATCGACGGCCGCAACCGCCGGCAGCGCCGCAATCCGGTCCGCGATATCCGGCGAGAGCGTCGGATGACGGTCGGCGCCAGCGGGACTCGCGGGCCGGAGATACAGGTCGGCTTGGAGACGATCCTCCATCCACAGCAGGACGGTCTGCCGGAAGCTGCCCACCATAATGCCTACCGCGGCCATCATGGCGATCGCGGTGGAGAGTGCTCCCACCAGCACCGATGTCCGGCGCATGGATCCCGCCAGGCTTCGCACCGCCAGCAGCGCTTCCACGCCGAAGATGCGGCGCAGCAAACCGGCCGTACCGGATGTGAGCGCGGACACGAGAGCCGGCATCGCCAGCGCGGACGCCCCGATCAGCAGCACCGCCGCAAGATATCCGTACAGCGGTCTGCCGTCCACCGGTCCCTGCCGCGAGGCCGCCCACGCAGCACCCGCCAGCACCGCCGCGCCTATCAAGTCGCGCATTCCGTGGATTCGGACCTCGTGGTCCCGCCGTCCCCGCGACATCGCCTCCACGGGCGCCACTTCGGACGCCTCCCACGCCGGCGCCAGCGCGGAGATCATGGAGACCAGCACACCCAGCAGCACGCCGAGAATCGCGGCATCCAGAGTCAGCGCGATCGGCGCGGGCGTACTGCTCACATACAATGACCCCACCGTGGCCGCCACCAATCCCACCGCACTCTGCGCCATCACTCGCCCCACCAGCTAATCCCGCCATCCCGCCCGTCAGCCCCAGCGCCGCGGCCTCACCCAGAAACGCCGCCAGCACGGCCCCGCGTGTGGCGCCCAGCGCCCGCACGATTCCGATCTCCGCGCGTCGCCGCACCACCGAAACCGAAATGGTGTTGTAGACGAGAAATGCGCCCACCACCAGCGCGATGTAGCTGAGCACCCGCAAATTCCAGCGGAATGCCGCCAGCATCCGGCGATTCTCGGCCGTGCGCGATCCGTGCGGCGCAACCATCACGCCGGGCTGCACCGCGCTCTTCAGCGCTTCCAGCGTCACCCCGCCGCCCGTGATCAGAATGCGATCCAGCTTTCCGCCTCGCGCCAGGCGGCGTGTCGCGGGTGCAAGGTCCATCACGATCGCTTCCCCCGAACGTTCGCCCAGCACCCCGCGAACCGTGTACTCGGCGGCCTGGTCATTGATCAGCAGCCGGACTGCGATCGCCCGCGTGATAACCCAGATCCTTGCCAGTCCACACCGAGTCGTCGCGCTGAAACACGCCGGAACCGCCCGCCGTGCCGCTCGGGTGGCTGATGCGCCAGCAGGTCGATGCCGAGCAGCGGTACCGTCCGGTGGTTGTCCACGATCACCGCGTAGTCCTCGATGCGCGGATCCAACTTGAGCGGATACGGCAGCAGCGCCAGCCTTGTCAAAGTCTCCGCGGGGACTCCTCCCGTAGCCGTCACCTCGAAATCGGCGTCGCCCGCAAGCGTCTCCATCGACGATCGAAAGGAACCGGCCGCCGCCGTGCCCGCCAGTTCGATGGCCAGCACCACCGCCACGCCCAGCGCCACCGCGGCCGCGGTCAGCAGCGTCCTAACCGGCTCGCGGCGTAGCGGTCGCAGAACCAGCCTGTGGAACAGGATCAGGTAGGGCATGGGACCGTTACTGCTTCCACCCGTCCGTCGCGCATCCGCACGATCGTCCCCGTGAGGTTCGCCGCCTCCATGCTGTGGGTCGCCATCACCACCGTGGTCCGCTGTTCGTGCGCGACGCGCCGAAGCAGTTGCAGGATCAACTCGCCGGTCGCGCTGTCCAGGTTGCCCGTGGGTTCATCGGCCAGCAATAGCGATGGCGAATGGACCAGTGCGCGGGCAATGGCCACGCGCTGCATCTGCCCTCCCGATAGCTGGTACGGCATTCGCGAGGCGTAGCCGTCCATCTCCACTTGCGCCAACCGTTCGAGTGCGGTCTCGCGTACTCTCCGCTTGCCCGCCAGCATCAACGGCAGTTCGACGTTCTCCACCACCGACAAAGCGGGCAACAGTTGAAACGACTGGAAAATAAATCCAACCTTCTCGCGACGCAGCCGCGTAAGTCCGCTGTCGTTGAGTGATCGCGTGTCCTGGCCGTCCACATACACTTTTCCAGTGGTCGGGAAGTCCATCGCGCCGGCCAGGTTCAACAACGTGCTCTTGCCGCATCCGCTGCGACCCACCAGCGCCAGAAACTCGCCGCGCTCGACTTCGAGCGACACCTCATGCAGCGCGGGCACGGGCGCGCCATCGGTGATGTAGTCTTTGCTGACACGTTCCAGGCGGAGAGTGGGCACTGTAATTTTTAGATGCGCCTTTGGGCTGTCAGGTTCACGCTATAACGAAAGGATGCGGTTTACGATTCTGGGCTTCCTCTGTTCCATCGCGTGGGCTGCGCCGGATGGCATGTTGGTGACCACCGAATGGCTCGCCGCGCGAGTGAATGATCCGTCCGTGGTGATCCTGCACGTCGGTTCGGAGCAGGATTACAACGCCGGCCATATCCCCGGCGCCCGGCTGTTGACCTTGTCGAACATCTCCGTCACCGGCGACCGCGGACTCCGGTTGGAACTGCCGCCCGTGGAGACGCTGCGCGACGCGCTGCGGAAGGTCGGCATCTCCGATTCCTCGCGAGTGGTCATCTACCCGGCTGGGGAATCGGTGCAATCGGCCACGCGCGTCTGGTTCACGCTCGACTACCTGGGCATCGCCGGCCGCGCCTCGCTGCTCGACGGCGGATTGAGAGCCTGGCGGTCGGAGGGCAGGGCACTCAGTACCGAACCGGCGCATTTCGAACCCGTGCCGGAGTTGACCGTACACCCGCGGCGTGAACTCGTGGTGGACGCCGAGTTCGTCCTGCGGCACGGCCGTGACGGGTCCTTCGATCTGGTGGACGCGCGCACGCCGGAGTTCTACACGGGTGCGAGTCCCGGAATGATGCCGCGCGCCGGCCACATCCCCGGAGCGCGCAATGTCCCGTTCACGTCATTGATCGACAGCCGCGGCAAGCTGAAGCCGCAATCGGACCTGGCAGCGTTGATGGGTCCGCCGAAGCCCACCGTGGCCTACTGCCACATCGGGCAGCAAGCGACGTTGGTCTATTTCGTGTCGCGCTATCTCGGCCGCGATATCCAACTCTACGACGGATCGTTCCAGGACTGGAGCACGCGTCCCGGCCTCCCGGTAGAGAAACCCGCTCCTTAATCGCTGATCCTACCCGAGCCGCGCACGTCATCAGTGTACCGAGCCGCGCATGTGAGCGTACCGAGCCGCGCGCGTTAGCGTACCGAGCCGCGCGCGTTAGCAAGCGGAGCTATTCGAGTTCGAAAGACACGTACACCAGTTGCCCGTTTCGTTCCACCAGCAGCGCGATCGGATCGCCGGACTTCTTCGCTCCCAGCGCCTTCCGCAGTTCATCGACGGAGGCGACGCGGCTGCCGTTGAATTCATAAATGACGTCGCCGGAAGTGAGCCCCGGGTTGAGGCCGGCATATTCCAGCGGGATCGCCGCGATCGCCACCCCGGAGAGCCGCCGCAGATCGCCCAGCACGTCCGTCACCTTCGGATCCAGATTGAGCGCGAGCACGCCCAGGCGCCGGATCAACTGGCCGTCCTCGTTGGCCAGTTGATTCAGGTCGCGCGGTGAGCTCGTCCTTTCCATAATCGTCACGGTCTTCTTCATCCGCTCGCCGCCGCGTGCGATGTCGAGAACAACCTCGTCGCCAACGGCCCGCTGAAACATGACCGCCATGAACTGGCGCGACTCTCGAACCACCTGGCCGTTGGCTGCAAGCACAACGTCCCCCGGCTGAAGTCCAGCCGCCTCCGCGGCGCTGTGGGGCGCCACATCCGACAGGATGACGCCGTCATGATGGCTCAACCCCAACGCCGCCGCCAGAACCTCCGTGACGGTCTCGGGAATCACGCCGATCGCGCCGCGGCGCACGCGCCCTTCTTTGCGAAGATGCTCGCACACGTCCATTACCAGGTTGCTCGGGATGGCGAAGCCGATGCCTTCGCTCCCGCCCGATTGCGACATGATCAACGTGTTGATCCCTGCAATCTTGCCGTCGATATCCAGCAGCGGACCGCCGCTGTTGCCTGGATTGATGGCCGCGTCGGTCTGGATGTAGAACATCGGACGGTCAGGACTCAGATGGCGGATCGGAGCGCTGATGAACCCGACCGTCAGCGAGTTCTCCAGAGCCAGCGGACTGCCCAGCGCCAGGACGATCTGTCCTTGCTTCAAGGTGGCTGAGTTGCGAAATGCCAAAGCGGGCAGTCGCGATCCATCCACCTTCAGCAGCGCCAGGTCGGTGTCGCGATCGACGCCAACTACTTTCCCGGCCCGATGCTCGTGGTTGTCAATGCGATCGATGGAGCCGCTGGTGAGAATGCTCACATCGATGCGACGCGCGCCATCCACCACGTGGGCATTCGTTACGATGTAGCCATCCGGGTCGATGATCACGCCCGAGCCCGTGGCCTCCTGGGAAGTCAGAAAGCCGGCCCGCTGCCCGTCGCTATCGCTCAACGGCGCACGCTTCTGGACGGTGAGTTGTACCACCGAAGGGCTCGCCGACCGCGCCAGTTCCTCGACGGCTCCGCTGAAATCGGCGAGCGCCTGGACGCTCTTGTGCGGAACAGTTTGCCCCTCTAGTTGGCACCATGCGTACAACCACATCACCACGGCACGGCCGAGAAGTTTGTACATCTATTACGTCGTGACGTTGGCCCGGCAGCGGTCGTTACCGGCGCATCCTGTGCCCCGCTGGCCGGAAACCACCAGAGGCGGTGGAATCCGGCCGGAACTCGCCACATCTCACTTGGGTTTTCAACAACATACCTGCGGAACTCACATGGAGGCGAAATTGCATGTCACTGGTCGAAGGCAGCTACCTATGAGAACTCTACAAACCTCTTTTCGATTCCCGGCCATTCTCGCTTCCTTCGCGGTGACCGCCGCGATCGGACTCGGCCAGGAATATCCGGATACGCGCCCGCCTGTGGAGCCGCGGGATCAGCAGGCTCCGGCGACCGGAGGTTGGCGCCGTGTCACCGATCCGCCTCCGGCGATGGCGCAAAGCGCTCCGGCTCCCACCCCGGCTTCGGCCCCGGAAGAGTCCACGGCAGCTCCCGCGCCAAGCTATCGTCCGCTGGACGCCTATGGACAGAACCGTGAAGCGTATCCGAACACAGCGCCTCCGCAAAACTCGGCGCCGCCCCAAACCGGCCGGTATCCGGCGCGCCCTGACTACCGCTCCAGCTACTCGGCTGTTCCACCGGAACTGACCATCCGTCCGGGAACCTACCTGACGGTGCGTATGGACCAGATGCTCTCCTCGGATCACAACCGCGCGGGCGACGGTTTCTCGGCCACACTGGTAAAGCCTTTGGTCATTGATGGCGTCGTCGTCGCCGAGCGCGGCCAGACGCTGGGAGGCCGAGTGGCGGAATCCCAAAAGGGCGGTCGCGTGGAAGGAGTATCGCGTCTCGGAGTGGAGTTGATTGACCTGCCCCTGGTGGACGGCCAGCAATTACCGATCAAGACTCAGTTTGTCGGCCAGGTAGCCGGTACGTCCGTGGGCCGTGACCTCGGCGCCGTTGCCAGCACCACTGCCTTGGGCGCAGCCACGGGAGCCATGGCGGCCGGAGGATTCGGCGCCGGTATTGGCGCAGCCTCAGGCGCGGTTGCCGGACTCATCGGTGTGCTGGTAACCCGCGGGCACCCCGCGGTGATCGATCCGGAATCCGTCGTCACCTTCCGGATCGAACAGCCGGTGGTGATCTCCACCGTGCGGGCGCCGCAGGCTTTCCGCTTCGTGTCGCCGCAGGACTACGAACGTGCCGACGCCCTGCAGCAAAGGTCCCAGGCCGCTGCCGCACCCAGAATGGTGGCGCCGGCCCCGTACTACGGCGGATATTACGGAGGGTTCTACGGATATCCTTACTGGGGTGGCTTCTATGGGCCGGGCTACTACTGGGGTCCGAGCATCGGCTTCTACTACGGGCGGGGTTACTACGGCGGTGGCCACTATTACGGTGGCGGTGGACACTACGCCCACGGCGGGCACCACTAAGGTGGGGCAGGCGGTTTCGCCTGCCAGGGCGGGGCTCTCAAGTCCCGCCACCCTACACAAATGAAAATGGTTCCAAGTGACCCTCCGAACAGTCCGTCCGCCGACCCGCTAGCTGGTCTGGACATGGCAATCGCCTCTGGTGGGACGCTCTCCGCTTTGCTCCCCGCACCCGCCTTTCGGAAGGCATGGATCAACGCTCCGCGACGTGTCCGCAACCTGAAAACGTTCGAAGCCAGCGGCTCGCTACGGCCTTTCACTCGTCCACGGCGATCATCGCTTCACAGCTCTGACCACAGCGGAGTCAACACTCCCGGCCTGTAACTTCGCCACTCTCCCGAATCCTTCCCAAACCCGTTCGACCTCGGACTCCTCTCCTCAAATCTCAGTGCCCTGAGCCGGGGAAGATCGACGCCCGCTGCCCGTTGTCTGTTCCGAATCCGAGCTTCCAAGTCTGACATTCCGTCTTCCGCTCCCCTTCAGGGCGTTTCCACCCTTCTGGATCGTAGCGCTCAAACGGAATTCAGTCCCGGAGGCTTACCTGATTGACGGCCCGATTTTCCTTCGCTCCCCGCCAGCACCTTGAATGTCTTCGTTGCTGCTGACGGATCATCGTTCCAGATCCGCTACCATCTTTCCGGCTTACTGTTCCTCGAACCTCTTGGAACCAAGACAATCATGCTACAGATCCGACTTACGGTCAAATGAAATCTGCGATTTCTCTCGGAATTTCCTCAGAGTATATTCCCTTTTGTAACATCGGGTTACAGCTATTGACACGTGGATGCACTGTGGATAAAACATAGGATTCGAAAATGTATTTAAAGAGCCAGAGGCAGGGACGCCGGATCGGGGATGCGACGGGTGGTGGGCGGCAAGGCCCAGGGAAGGAAAATGACTACACAAATGAAAATGGTTCCAAGTGACCCGCCGAACAGTCCGTCCTCCGACCCGCTAGCCTGGTCTGGACATGGCCTTCGAATCTGGGCGTGACGCGCTCTGTTTTGCTCCCCTCGCCTGCTTTTGGCTGGCTCAGATCAATGCTCGACAGTACATCCGCTACCCACTTCGATAGAAACCAGCAGCTCGATACGACCTTTCACTCGCCCGCGACGATCACCGCTTCACAGCCCTAACCACAGCGAGGTCGACGTTCCCGGCCTATATCTTCGCCACTATCCTCGAAATCTTCCGCAACCCGTTCGGCTTCAAACTCCCCTCCTCGTCGCTCAGTGCCCTGAGCCGGGGAGGATCGACATCCGTTGCCCGTTGCTGCTTCCGTCTCCGAGGTTCCGAGTCTGATCTTTCGATTTCCGCTCCCCTTCAGGGCGTTGCCACCCTTCCGGATCACTGCGCTAAACCGAGATTCAATCCCGGAGGTTTACCTGATCTGACAGCCCGATCGCCTTTTGCTCCCCGCCAGTGCCTTGAATTACTCCATTGCCGCTAGCGGATCATCGTTCCAGGCTCGCTACTACCACTCAGGCTTACCGTTCCTTGAACCTCTTGGAACCACCCTCATCATGCAGCAAGTTGTTTGCTGGGTCAAATGAAATCTGCGTCTGAAACACGATTTTCACAATCTTTATCCATCCTGTTTTCAATGGCTTAAAGCCACAGGCAGGTGCACGACCTGTTGATAAAACAGCGATTGTCGGAAATGTTCCGGCGCGGCAGGTCAGTTCGTGAGGCGGAATATCTGACCGGTATCCGTAGCTACCCACCCCAGATCGGGACCCGGCACCGAAAGCAGGGCGTTATTCCCGAATGCCCGGTAGTCGACCTTCATCTCGGTCCAGGTAGTCATGTCGTCGCTGGTGAGCATATGCAGCTTGCCCGGGATAGGCAGTTGGTGCAGCTTACCCGGAGGTTCGATCGCTGCCAGCACCACCTTGCCCGGAGCGAGCCAGGCGCAGTCGGTCACCACACGGTCGGACTGGCGATAAATGCGCGTGCCCGCCTTGCCCTGCTTCACCAGGTACACTTCCGAGGGCCACTCGAACGCGTTGCTGAACCGGATCAGAACTACGGACGATCCGGTGGATCCGGTCCGGAACCGCGTCGCTTGCCCAAAGGCCGGCGCCGTCTGCGGCTTCCAGGTTTCACCGCCGTCCCGGGTCTCCAGGGTGATGGTGAGTGTCGGCCATTCCCGCCGCTTCGATGCACCCTCCGGATCCATCCATGCCGGCTGGTTCTCCCCGGGCCTCGGAGGAACGCTGGACCCGACGATCATCCCGTCCTTCGGCGTCACGAACTCGATCCAGTTGTACGAGGTGTATTCGGGAGTCGCATTCGGCTCGGAGGCCACCTTCAGTTCGTCCCAGCTCTTGCCTCCGTCCTTGGTCTCCAGCACGATCTTCTTCTGGCAGGCCGCCCAGCCGTGATTCTCGTCCTTGAAGTAGACCCGGTTCACTTCTACATTGTTCTTGAGCTTGGAAATCTTCTTCCAGTCGCGCCCGCCCTCTTCGGTCCGGTAGATACCCTTTTCGCCTACCAGCCAGCCCAGCGAATCGTTGAGGAAGAACGTGGACAGACCCACATCCGGAAGCGGTTGCGGATCCCACTTGACGCCGCCATTGGTGGTGATCACCGACATGGGCTTCAACTTGCCCTTCCTCTCCGTCACCCACCCCACGGCAATCCCGTGACTTGCCGTTACGAGGCGGAAATCGTTGATCTGGAAGGTTTCCTGGTCCTTGTCGTAGAAGTACTGCAGGGCCCACCGCGGACTCGCGGATTTGGTCTCCGCTGATTTCACCAACGGCGCTGTGGCCGCGCCCGCCAGAGTTTGCATTGCCGTTCGTCTAGTCAAAACTGTTTCGCCGGTGGACCCGATGAGAGTACCAGGTCCACATGGTTCGCCTCCTCTATCGCGGCCGGAGGCATGCGGGAGAGTACCAGCAGACACCCGACCTGTTCACCCACGGTGGTCAGCAACTCCATCTCGCTGCCCGAATGGGCGTGCGGCATCTTGTGCTGCACGTTGATCACACCCACCACTCGGTTTCGCGCGATCACCGGGGCCGACAGGAACGCTTCGAATGCGTCTTCCGGCAAATCGCTGAAGTATTTGAATCGAGGATCGTTATAGGCTTCCCGCGAGATGGCCAGCAGGCGCCGCTCGCGTGCCACCCAGCCCGTCAAACCCTCCGACATCTTCAGCCGGACCCGTCCCATCTGTGACGGATGCAGAGGCTGGGAGGCGCACAACACCAACTCGGTGTTGTCGATGAGATACAGCAGGCACGAATCACAGGCCGTGAACTCGGTCACCAGGCCGACGATACCTTTCAGCACGTCAGCCAGGCTGAGTTCGCGAACCATGAATCGGCTGATTCGCTGGAACAACCGGAGCTGCTGCTCGGTCCTCTCCAACCGCTGTTCGAGTTCCTTCAAGCGGGGCACGGACATTATTATCCCAGAAAGGCGGGGATGCGTCTCTAAAAAGCCCGACGCCAAAAAGCTAGACGCTGCCGAACACAAACGGCTTTCCGTGCTGGAGTTCCTGATATCGCACCCCCGGCGCCTTTAATCCCAGGGATGCGCGGAACTGCCTTGGATCCACGGCGTTGTCCGGGAACATGTCGTAATGGCAGGGGATCGCGGCCTTCGGCTGAATCTTTCCCACCAGCTCCGCGGCCTCGAAATGCGACAGGTTGTTGAATCCGCCGTTGATGCACGTCACCACGATCTCCGGTTCGTGCCGGGCAGCGCTGGCCAGCAGGTCCGAATAGTCGGTGTCCCCCGTCACGTAGACCTTGGGACCGTTGCCGAACTGAACCACGTACCCCATGTGGTTCAAATCCGACGCGTCCGTGGGAAGCGCGAATGTACCGCGCAGCCGCAGGTCCCCGAACTCCAGCTCGCAATCCGGCCAGGCCGGAACGATCCGCCCCGCCTCGATCCCCTCGCCCGCGTAGATCCCGCACGTCGGGTGCGGACCCACGAAGTGCGCCGTATCCTTATTACGAAGCCGCCGGATCGTTTCCGGATCCGTATGGTCCTGATGATTGTGCGTGCAGGCGAAGATATCTACATCCACGTCTTCGGGCTCTAGCAATACCGGCACTTGGCGGCTGAGATCCATGCCCGCCACCAGCCCCGAGCAACTGTCCGTCAGGTACAGGTCAACGCTCGCCAGCGTACCTTCCGGAGATTTGAAGATGAAGCCGTTCTGGCCGAACCACCACATCGCGATGCTGCCCTTCGGTACTGGAAACTCGCGGATATCGCGCATCAGTGACATGCTCACCAGCCTATCAGCCCGCGCGTGTATAATCGACCCAGGATGGGCCGTCTCCAAACAGCATTGCTTTGTTTCGCTGGCTCTCTGAACCTGCTCGTCGCACAGGACCCGAAACCGGCCGCCCCCAAACTGCCGCCCGCGATGGAGCACGCACTCACCCGGATCGCAAAAGGGGAGCCTCCCCCGTTGGAGTTCCGAGGCCGTCCGCCCGCACTGGCCAATCGGGTCTGCTCAGTGCCCCTGTTGGAAATGCAGGTGGACCATCCGCAATGGTTCACCGTGCGGCGAGTCGCCCCGCCGCCTTCTCATGACGTCATGCCCAATGCCGTGCTTCCCGCTCCGCCGTGCGAGAAAGAATAGCCGCCCGGTCACTCCATCTATTTCGTACACCCCATGATCCATTTCCGGCATCACAGCCCCAAAGCACGACTTCTGGAAGGCCAAAATTTGACTCTTGAGCACAGTTCGTAACGGTTACTATGGCTGCTCCCGATTCATTCAGCGGCAAAACCATCGCGCGTTACGAGGTGCTGGAGAAGCTTGGCGGCGGCGGGATGGGAGTGGTGTACCGGGCCCGGGACATCGAACTCCAACGATTTGCCGCCATCAAGTTCCTGCCGGACGAGCTTCTGCGGGATGAGGAATCCCTGGCCCGATTCCGCCGCGAGGCGCGCGCCGCCTCCGCTCTGAACCACCCCGGCATCTGCACGATCTACGAGATCGGCGACGACCACGGACGGCCCTATCTCGTCATGGAACTGCTCGATGGGGAGTCACTCGAAAAGGCGATTACCCGCGGGGGGATGGAACTCAGTACCCTGCTGCGTGTGTGCATCGAGGTCGCGGATGCCCTCGACGCGGCCCATACCGAGGGGATCGTCCATCGCGATATCAAACCGGCCAACATCTTCCTGACCCGCCGCGGCCACGCGAAAGTGCTCGACTTCGGCCTGGCCAAAATGAATGCGCTCGGAGGGCGGGCCGCCTCGCCGGAGGATCATGCGGCTGAGATGAGGCTGACCCAGGTGGGCACCATCCTGGGCACCATCAACTACATGTCGCCCGAGCAGGTTCGTGGACAGCTGCTCGATTCGCGTACCGACCTGTTTTCCTTCGGGGTCGTTCTATACCAGATGGTGACCGGACACCTTCCGTTTCGCGGCACCACCAGCGGGATGATGATGGAGGCGATCCTGCAGCAGCCTCCGGTTCCCGCGGTGCGGCTGAACCCCGATGTGCCTGAGCAACTCGAGGCCATCATCACCAAGTGCCTGGAGAAGAACCCCGAAATGCGGTACCAGCACGCATCGGACATCGGCTCGGATCTCAAACGGCTGCTGCGGGACATGGAGTCGCAGCAGTTTTCCACCTCGAGGCTGCAGGTGGAACCGCCCATGCCGTTCGAAACCTCGAGGGTGCAAACATCGTCGGGCTTGAGGCGAACTCCGTCCGCACCGAAGAATGCCGCGGAAGAAATCGTCGAGCCGCGGCCGCGCAGCCGGGTGCTCGGTATCGCCGGAGTGTGCGTGGCCGTGGCGATCATCGCCGGCGGGCTGTACTGGCGGTTGCATCAGTCGTCTCCATCGGGCGGTGGGAGCGACGGCCCCATCATCGTCAGGCCTTTCACCATTCTTCCCGGCGCTGAAACCATGCCCGCCTTCTCGCCGGACGGCAACACCATCGCCTTCTCATGGAACGGCCCCTCGGAAGACAACCGCGACATTTATGTGAAGCTGATCGATTCCGGTGAGCCCCTCCGGCTCACTACGCATGCCGATTTCGATACCGGACCCATCTTCTCCCCGGACGGACGCCGCATCGCCTTCAGCCGGTTCAGTGACGCCAACTCCGCCGTCTACGTGATTCCAACGCTCGGCGGAACGGAACAGCGCATCGCCGACGGGTGGGCCTGCGACTGGTCGCCAGACGGCAGGTCGCTCGTAATCGCAACCACCGTGAAAGGCGTCCGGACCCTTTCTTTGGTGAATGTCGAAAGCGGCGCCACGGACCCGCTGCCCGTACTCGCGGGAGGGCTGGGGCCGACCCAGAGCGCGCCCACAGGAGGCACCGTCCGCTTTTCGCCCGACGGGAAATGGCTGTACGCGAGCGCGGAAAAGAGCCCCACCGAAAGCACGCTCCACCGCCTCGCTTTGCCGGGCGGTAGCAACTGGGAACCGGTTCGGCTGGATGGCTTGCTCTCCATTGTTTCCTTTGCTGTTTCGCCCGACGGGAGTGAGTTGCTACTGCTGGGACGGAGCCACTCCCAGGACCCCGTTCAGCCCTATCGCGCGCCGTCTGATGGCGGAGAAGTCAAACCACTGCCATTTGGAAAATCCGGCAGCAACGTCGCCTGGGCCAGAAAAGGGAACATGCTGGCATTCGTGACGGCTGTGCGTGTTCAGGCTCTCTACCGCGTTCCCATCCCTATTCCGAAGACGCCCGTCCAGCCCGAACGCTGGATTTCCAGCCGGCACGTGGAGAGTTCCCCGTCCTTCTCGCCCGACGGCAAATCCTTGCTGGTAAGTTCCGATCGGACCGGAGTCTCTCAGATTTACCGGTCTGACGCGAATGGGAATGGCGCAACTCAGCTCACCAAACTCTTCGGCGTCACCGTGGGCTCGCCCGTCTGGTCTCCGGACGGCCAGCACATCGCATTTGACGCGCGGGTGGAGGGCAACGCCGACATCTGGGTGATGAGCTCCGACGGAACTCAACCGCGGCGCGTAACCACAGAGCCGGCCGAGGACGTGACCGGCGCGTGGACCCCGGACGGCAATTCGGTCGTGTTCTGCTCCAACCGTGGCGGCGATCTGCAGTTGTGGCGCGCGCCCGTGGGCGGCGGCGCTGCCGTACAGTTCACGCGTGAAGGAGGTTTTGCCCCCAGGCTGTCACCTGACGGGAAGTTCTTCTACTATCTGCGGTCTCGCGCCGCCGGCGGGCTGCGCCGGATACCCGTGGACGGTGGACGTGAAGAGGACCTGATCCCGTCTGTCCGTGACCGCGACTGGGTCGTGACCTCCGATGGGATCTACGTCTTCCAGATGAAGTCCGGCGCCACCGGCCTGTGGGGCACCAACCAGCCCGCTGATTTGCTGTTCTACGATTTCCGGTCGAAGCGCCTCAATAAAACGGATTTCACGACGCCGCGCCGCATCGGCAACAACGGCCTCGCCGTTTCACCTGACGGAAAGCTCCTGGTCTTTCCGCAACTCGATGAGTTTGGCAGCGACATCATGTTGGTGGAACATTTCCGTTAGACCCGCTGGAGACGCATGAATACCGGGAGCTCATCGCAGTCGGGGATCCTGCCGAACCAGCGCGACGCGTTCGTCCTGGGTCTGCAAGTGGCGGCGGGCCTAATGATGGCCCAACAGATCGCCGGCAAAGCGGCTCGCGACGGCTTGTTCCTGCTGCAGTACGGGCCGCGCGCGCTGCCCGGAATGATCGCCGGCGCGGCCGCGTTCTCGGTGGTGTTGAGCCTGCTCAGCGGCCGTCTCATGCACCGGGTGGCGCCCCGTCACTTGGTCCCCTGGGCCCTGGGCTTCAGCGGGCTCCTGCAACTCGCGGAGCGCTGGCTGCTCGGCGTGAACCCGGGCCTCGCGTCAGTCATGATTTACCTGCACATGGCCGGAGTGGGCGCCGTGCTGCTGTCCATGTTCTGGTCGATGCTGAATGAAGAATTCGACCCACGCGAGGCCAAGAGGAAGTTCGGAAAGATCGCCGCCGGAGGCACCGTCGGCGGACTGGCCGGAGGAATCCTGGCCGAAAGAACCGTCGCCTGGTCCGGTGCGCCGGCGCTGATGCTCGGTTTGGCGGGCGTGCACGTGGCCGGCGGCATCTTGCTAGCGGTATTGATGCGGAGAAACGCCGCCCCTCCCGTTCACTCCGGACCCACGAAATCGGAAACTGCTCCGGCTTCCGCGCCGTACAAGTCATCGCTGTTAGTGACGCTCGGCGGAATCGTGCTGCTCGGATCCATCGGCGCCGCTTTGCTCGACTACGTCTTCAAGGTCTACGCCACGGACACCTTCGTCCGGGGCAGCAACCTTCTCCGGGTGTTCGCACTCTTCCACGCGGGTGTAGCCCTGCTGAGTTTCCTGCTGCAGTCCGCCGCGGCGAAACTGTTCCTCGAGAAGTTCGGCCTCGGGAAGACAATTCTCACGCTCCCGGCGACGCTGGCCACCGGAAGTTTTCTGGCCTTGATGGCCCCGGGCATTGCGGTGGCGGCCATCGCGCGCGCCGCGGAAGCTGCCGTGCGCGGCTCGCTCTTCCGGGCCGGCTACGAAACCTGTTATACCCCGGTGCCCGCAGCCGAAAAACGGCTGGCCAAGGGCTTCATCGATGTTGCATCCGAGCGGGGCGGGGACGCGCTGGGAGCGGCCATCGTTTTCATCTGCATCAAGCTGGCCGGACACTCGGCGTTACCCTGGATTCTCAGCATTGCGGCCTTGGTCGGCGTCTGCTCGCTCATTCTCTGCCGCACCCTGGATCGCACGTACATCAAGGCGCTCGCCCGAAGCCTCGAGTCACGGGCGGTTCAACTCAACGTCGACACCGATCTCGATCTGACGACACGCTCACTGGTCATGCGTGCTCCGACACGGCGCGCCTCGCAAGTCTTCCGATCGCCGTCGGCGGGTGTCGAGGGTGGCGGCACCGGATTGATCGTGCCCGATGTCATCATGCTGCGCGATTGAGCGCGCTGCGATCCTCCGACGCCTGCGACGGTCCAGGACGCCCTCACCGGGTGCGACGTCTCAGATCCGCTCGTGGCCACCCAGGTCTGCCTGCTGCTGGGCCGCAAAGAGCACTCGCTCCTGGCGCATTCGGCGCTCTTCCAGTCGGCGGGCAAGGTGCTCGGCCTCCTCACCGACCTCATGCTGGATGCTTCCGTGGAGGTGGCCGCCCGTCGCAGGATTGCGAAGATCATCGGAACCGTGCCCGGACAAAGAGCTGCGGATGCCCTCGTCGCCGGACTCGAAGACGCGCGATTCGAAGTTCGGATGCAGTGCGCGCGCTCGCTGGCAAAGGCCATGCGCGACGGAGCCTCGCCCCATCATTCAGTCCGACAAGGTCTTGACGGCAGTGAGCCGCGAACTGGCCATCGGTACCGTACTGTGGGAAAGCCACCGCCGGCAGCAGCAGGATCCGGGAGAGTTCGGCGCGGAGTGGCTCGATGGACTGTTGCGCGACAAAGCGCATGGCAGCCTGGAGTACGTGTTCACCCTCCTGTCGCTGATCCACGATCCTGCGCCCTTGATGGCGGCCTTTCGATCGCTGCACATGGAAGACCGGCACCTCCGCGGCACCGCTCTCGAGTACCTGGAAGGGATTCTGCCCACCCAAACCCGCGAGATGCTGTGGGAGATCCTCCAGGAACGCCCATCGGCATCCGCGCACCGGGGGCGCGATGAGGTGATGCGGGATCTCATGCGATCGAGCGAAACGGTGGTGTTGCATCTCCGGCGCCACCGGCCGGCCGACGCCTAATCGATGTCCACCTGCACGAACTGCAACTGCCCCGACCTTTCGATATACAGAACCACCGGCTGCCCCGCCTTCAATTCGCGCGCTGCATCTTTCAGGTCATTGAGACTCTTGATGGGTCGATTGTTCACTGCGTAAACCACGTCCCCCGCACGCAGGCCCGATCCCGCTCCGTCTTCAACGGCGCCCACGATGACCGCGCCGGAGAGCTTTCGCAAACCCGGCATCAGCGGCGTGACCTTCTCATCCAGGTCCACCGCCAGGACGCCGATGCGTGGCACCAGGTTCTCATCTTTCTTCACCAGCGACAGCAGCCGATCGGGGTCCTTGGGCCGTTCCAGGACGGCGACCTGCAGCGCTTTCTTCTCGCCGTTCCGAAGCACCTCGAGCGTCACCGTCTGGCCCGCTTTCTGATAAACGTTCACGCCGAATTGCCGGGCGTTCTCGATCACCTTCCCATCCAGCGTGAGGATGATGTCTTTCACCTCGACGCCCGCGGCAGCGGCGGCGCCGCCCGGCACGACATCGGCGATGATGGCCCCGGTCTCGTTCGGCAGTTGGAGCGCCGCCGCGAGCGACGGAGTGATGGTCTGCGCGATCACGCCGATCTGGCCTCTGCGGACACGCCCGTACTTGCGAATCTGATCGTAGACGGTGCGCACGATCGCGCTCGGCACGGCGAAGCCCACGCCCTCATTCCCACCCGATTGGGACAGGATGAACGTGTTGATGCCAAGCACTTCACCATCGGCATTTAACAGCGGCCCGCCGCTGTTGCCGGGGTTGATGGAAGCATCCGTCTGGATGTAGATCATCGGATCGTCGGGCCTGACCTGCCTTGCCACCGAACTGACAATGCCCATCGTCACCGAGTTCTGGAAGCCGAAAGGACTGCCCGCGGCAAGCACGAGTTCGCCCTGGCGCAGTGAGCCCGAATCGCCCAGCTTCAGCGCGGTGAGTCCCGTTGCCGCAACCTTCAAAACCGCAATATCGGTTTCCCGGTCCATTCCAACGAGATCGGCATCCATCAGTTTTCCCGCGGGCTTCAGGATCGAGGCGTATTTCTTGTCCACATTCTTCTCCGGCAGAAGTACCTGGACATGGGCGGAGGTGCCGACGACGTGGGCGTTGGTGACGATGTAGCCCTCGGGGTCGAGAATCACTCCGGAACCGCCTCCCCGCTCGCTCTGGACGCGGCCCGAGCTGGAGTCTTCTTTGCTCCCCAGGCCCTGAACGGTGATCTGAACCACCGCCGGGCTGATCTGTTCCACCAGCCGTTGCAGTGACTGGCTGAACCATCGCAGCGAAGGCTGTTGGGCATTCTGTGCCGTGAGGCTGAAACTCAAAACGAACCCGGCAAGCAACGTATGTATCTTCATAGGCACCCAAAGACGGCTCCGGCCATCATCCCGCAAATGATGCATTCCCGGGGGCCGCGGCTTTGTTTTCTGACGGATTTCACACGGAAAGCCCACAACCGGCAAAGGTTTCTTGTGAGCTGTCTTTCCACGCTCATCCCCCTACTGCCCATCCGCCGGAAACAACGTGGCGATCCGTCCTTTGGGGGCTCTTCTTCTGCGTCGTGTTCAGCGTCGCATCCGCCTATTCCGGCCTGGTCGTCCCCATGCGTCCGATAAGTCGGACGGCACTTGCCACCATGCGCTATCATTGCAGCGTGCAGGAACTCCGGCGCATCACGGTCGATCCGGCGGTCATGGGCGGCAAGCCCTGCGTGCGCGGAATGCGAGTTACCGTCGGCATGATCGTGGAGGCGGTTGCTGCGGGACGAAGCGTTCCTCAACTGCTCGCCGACTTCCCATACCTGGAAGAAGACGATATTCGCGAGGCTTTGACCTACGCGGCTCGATTAGCCCAGGGGCGGGAAATCCGGCTCGTTAGCTGATGCGCTTGCTCATAGATATGAACCTGACGCCCCGTTGGGTTCCGCACTTAAACGACGCGGGTCACCACTGCAATCACTGGTCTGAGATCGGCACCCCGATCTCGGGCTCACGTCCTGGTACACCGTCCGGGCCGGCGAGCATACCGCACCTCGAGGGGCATGGCAGCATACTGGGCTTCCCGCCCACGCGAGCGACCTGCTGGCACGCGTCGCCTTCGCCTGGCGAGCCATGGACGCTTTCTACGAAGAGGAGGAACGAATCGTGGGCCATGCCGCCGACAGCTACCACCGCATTGACATTCGCCAAACCTCTCGTAAACTCATCGTCCGCCATCGTGACCGCATAATCACCGACACCACGCGGCCGCTGGTCCTTTATGAGTCCGGCTTCGCGCCGCGCTGGTACGTGCCACGCGCAGACATCGATGAATCCGCCCTCACCCCCGTGGAACACCGGACGTTCTGCCCGTATAAGGGCCTGTGCAGCTACTACGATATCGGTGATGCGCGTCTGGCGGCATGGTCGTATCCTGCCGCGTACCCGGAGGTTGGCCGCATCTCCAACCTGGTATCGTTCGAGCCGGACATCGTCCCTGTACATCTCGATGGCGCCCAACTCCGCCTTGAGCCGGGTCAGACGGTGATTCCGCACGGCCCCGATCGCGACCTCGACATCCGGGAACAGGCATAGACCAGGACGATGGCTCGACTCTTGTCAGTGAACGTCGGACTTCCGCGCGACATCGAGTGGAAAGGTCGCACGGTGCACACCGCGATCTGGAAGAATCCGGTGCTTGGCCGCTGTCGCGCCGGCCGCTTGAATCTCGATGGAGATGGTCAAGGCGATCTGGCCGGGCACGGGGGTGAGCATCGAGCCGTCTTCGTCTATCAGATCGAATCGTACCGCCATTGGCAGGAGCAGCTGAAGAGGACCGGCTTCGTCAACGGACAGTTCGGCGAGAACTTCACGATTGAAGGATTGGCCGACGATGCCGTGTGTATCGGCGATCGTTATCGGATTGGCGCCGCTGTTTTCGAGGTCACTCAACCTCGTGTCACCTGCTATCGCGTGGGCATTCGGATGAACGAGCCCCGGATGCCGGCATTGCTGACATCCAGCGGACGGCCTGGGTTCTACTTCCGTGTCCTCGAAGAAGGTGAGGTGGGCGCGGGAGACGAAATCGTGAAAGTGGGAGAGGCGAAAGAGCGAATGACTGTCGCCGAGATCAACGCACTCCTCTATTCGCCGAATCATCCGCGCGATCGGCTGGAGCGTGCATTGCGGATCGAGGCGCTGTCACCGGGCTGGCGCTGGTCATTTGAGGCACTGCTGAAGAGCCAAACGACCGGCGCGGCGAGTGGGAACGCCGGGCTCGCACCGGCAGCCGCTGCGCATCCGGCTGCACCAGGATTTCGGCCACTCGCGGTGACGGCCATCGATCAGGCGTCCGAAGACGTCCTCTCGTTGACGCTTGAGAGCCCGGATAGTCAGTCGCTGCCGGCGGCTCTGCCAGGCCAGTACGTCGTCTTGCGCCTTCAATTGACCACGGGTGGCCCTCCGATATTTCGGAGCTACTCGCTCTCGGGTCCCCTCTCGACGGAGCGCTATCGAATCAGCGTGAAGATCGAGCCGAATGGTGCGGCTGGAGCCTACCTGCGGGAGCATGTGCGCGTGGGTGATGCCCTTGACGTCAGCTCGCCGCGCGGAAGCTTCACTTTGCAGCCCGGAGAGGCGCCGGTGGTGCTGCTCAGCGCGGGAATCGGAGCGACACCTGTTCTGGCGATGCTGTACGCGCTGGCTGCGGCCCACTCGACACGGCAGGTTTTGTGGCTTCACGCCGCCCGCGATCGGCGGCATCACCCGTTCGCGGCCGAAGTCCGCCGCCTCATGCTCGCGCTCCCGCGCGGCCGCAGCTACGTTTGTTACAGCAGGCCGGACCCGAGTGACAAAGTGGGCGAGGATTTCGACGCCACCGGTCACCTGTCGCCATCGGTCTTTGACAACGTCGGCATGCCACGAGAGGCGGAGGTGTACCTCTGCGGGCCGGCTCGCTTCATGGCAGACATGCAAGAGGCGTTGGCAACGCTGGGCATGGCGCCGGAGCGGATTCACATCGAAATCTTCAACGGCAGCGAGTCTTTGACCCCTGGCGTCGTCGGCGCGGCGACGCGAGCTCCGCATCTGCCGAAAGACGACGCCAAAACCGGTCCCCTCGTATCGTTCGCCCGCAGCGGCATCGCCGCACACTGGAACGCATCGGCGTACCAGAGCATCTTGGAACTGGCTGAGGCGTGCGAGGTCCCGGTCCGTTGGTCGTGCCGGACCGGTGTGTGTCACAACTGTGAGAGCGGCTTGGTTTCGGGCTCGGTCGTTTACGGACCGGAGCCGCTCGATAAGCCCGCCGAGGGGAACCTTCTTGTTTGCTGCTCACAACCGGTTGGCGACGTAGTCATCGATTTGTGAACAAAGACCGCGTTTCGGCATTCGAAGGTCCTAACCAGGCGGTTCACGCGCCCATTGATCCGTGTGAATCCGTGTCCATCCGTGGCCCAAATCTTCCGCCTCCTCCGTGAGCTGGATATCCCAACTTTATGTCTTGACCTGTCTACAACTGCAGGGTTGAAACTGGACACATGGCAACTGATATCAAACTCGCACCCACCCTCAGCACTGCATTGTTGCTGACTGCGCCTGTCATCCTCTATGCTGCCCAACCCTCGAGAGCCGAACTCCACCAAAACATCGAGTATGCGCGTCCAAACGGCGTTGCTCTCGCTCTCGACGCCTTCGTTCCCGCCGGCGACGGTCCCTTCCCGGCGGTCCTCGTCGTTCATGGCGGCGGCTTTACCGGAGGAGACCGCCGCCACTCCGTCGCTCCCCTGCGCGAAGCCCTCAGCGATGGTGATTTTGTCTGGTTTTCGATCGATTACCGGCTCGCTCCCGACTACAGACCGGGCGACGCCTCCGACGATGTTGACGCTGCCGTCGCCTTTGTCCGCCGCCACGCCGGCCGGTTCAAGGTTGATTCGTCCCGCATCGCACTGGTGGGTGAGTCAGCTGGCGCCTACCTCGTGCTGATGGCAGCCGGACGTCTCGGCGGCAGCCAAATCGCGGCCGTCGCGGCCGTCGGAGGTCCGGCTCAATTGTGGAAGCTTGCTCCCGAAATTCTCGACCACGCCGAAATGGTATTCGGCACTAAAGAGGAAGCAGCCTTGCGCGCTGCCTCGCCGATCTCCCATCTTTCCGCCTCGATGCCGCCGGCTCTCCTGCTGCATGGTTCCCGTGACAGCCACGTGCCTCTAGCTCAGGCGGAAGCCCTATGCCAGGCCATGAAGGATAAACAGCAGTCCTGTGAACTCCACGTCATCCCGGACGGCGGACACAGCGCCAACGAGTGGGCCGCAATGCCCGCTTCCGGCGGCTTCCCCCCGATCTTGAGAAACTGGCTGGCCCTCCGTCTCGGAGTCGCGGCAGACTGATACGGCGCGAACGTAGACGTGTTACCGCTTCGGCATCTCGTCATTCAGAATTGCCTCGATGGTGCCCGAGACCTCCGCAATCGGCTTGTCGCCGTCGATTGTCCAGATGTTTGCCTGGGGATAGTATGACCGGATCATATCCATTTCGCGGTGGTAATTCTTCAGCCGCTCTTCAATCAGCTCGGGTTTGTCATCGGCTCGCTGCCTCTTCTTCAGCCGCTCCTTGACTACGTCGTCGGGAAGATCGATTTGAATGACGATGGGTGGTGGCAAACCCAGCTTGGTCGCCAATGCCGCAAGGTGGTCTGCCTGGTCTTTGCTTGCGGGATAGCCATCGAGAGCCACGCCTTTGGTCAGGTCCGACTTGGCTACCTCCTCGGCCACAAGACCGTCGATGGCGGGATCTAACTGGGGTGGTCCGGAAGAAATCCTCGCGCCGCGATTTCTTGCGAGCGCCGCCGGATGATCCCGAATCAGGTCGTCAATCGCAATGGTCGGAATGCCAAACTTCCTCTTCAGGAATTCCGCTTGAGTTGTCTTTCCAGCGCCTGTCGGACCGATCAATACGATCAGAAATCGTTTATCGGCGCTCTTGCTCGCACTCTGCCCGGGAGCTGCAGCGCCAAAGGCCAGCGTCAGCGCAAGCGCGTAGATAATTGTACGAACTGTCGTCATGCCGATCTCCTTTCGGATGCCGTCGGTGTTCCGTTCTTGGTGCACTCAATCATCATACGGCTCGCTGCCACGCGCCCGCGACGAGCCGTCGAGTTGAGACATGCACGAATCGTGGATCGCGGCCCAGCCGCAGCATGACCCTTGGGCTCGGCCGTGCAGCGATCGATCACCGCAAAGAGCGGCTTCGCGCGCCGGGCAGTCGCGGCGATGAAGAATGCACTCCAGTCAAAACGTCCGGGAGAGCAGGCATCACCTTGCGCCCTGTCGAGGAACTTGCCATGGGCGCGTCCCAACTGGGTTCGTAAACGCCGTCAGTGAGGAACTGACCCGGGCCGGAGCCGCTGCTAGACGAAGCCCACCAACCGCGCGGCGTCTGCGATGACCGCCGCCAGGTAGAAGAAGAGGGCAGCAGCGGCGGCCAGATCGATTAGTCCCGTACCGCGCAGGTCTCGCCCGGCTTGCGCCTGTCGTAAGGCGCGCCGAGCGATCACCGCGTGACAACGCGCCCGGACACGGGTTTCCCGTTCGATATCCGGTGCAATCGGCGGCAGACCGGCTAAAGCTTGGAATAGTCGATCATCGTCTTGTGTCATGGTCCCCCTCCTTGCGAACGGCCTCTATAGATGGATCGTGGTTGTCCAACAACCGTAATATCTGCCCCCGCGCTCGGCTCAACCGCTGCCGGAGGGATTCCGGGCTGATGCCGCACACTCGCGCCGCCTCCACCGGACGGAGTTGCTCAACCGTGACCAGCAGAAGCACCTCGCGATACATGGGCGGCAGCGATGCGATGGCTGCTTCCAGGCGTTCCTCGAACTCATTCAGGGAGGCCAAGTCGTAGGGCGATTGGGGAAGCCCGCCTGGCCACAGCAGGATCAGATCGGCTGTGTAGGAATGCTCGCGAGCTCTGGAGCGGCAATGGCTGAGATAAAGATTGCGAGCTACTGTGAAGAGCCACGGACCCAGGCGCGTCTCCGCATGAAGATCCTCGCCACTCGAAACCAATCGCAGCCACGTTTCTTCCAACAGGTCCTCGGCGACGGAACGGTTCTTCGCCATTCTCGTGAGAAAGCTCAGGAGCCGATGATTGAAGACATCGTAGATCTCGTCAAAGGCGCTGATATCCCCTGCTCGCAATCGGATCACCAGCGCGACTTCGAGTTCCCGCTCCATAAGGACATAACGCCGTAGCCCTTGAATCGTGACACTGTCACGTTTCAGCAGTCCAGGCGTTATTCCAGAGTGTAACGTTGGTTGGAATTCAAGGAGGTCGGTATGCGTGGATTGAAAGGCGCAGGTGGTCTTGCGCTATTGGGGATGCTCATCTGTATCGTGCCGGCTGTTGCGGGAGCGTGGTTTGCCTTCAGGCCAAGCGAACGCCGGTTGTCCCTGATGAGGCCCCTGACACTCGGCGCGGTCTTTGTCGCTCTGGGCAACTTTGCCCTTACATTGGCCAACGGCTGCAAGGCGGTCAGCATGATGAACGGACTCGACCTGGCGAGCGTTCGCGTCGTAGGGGCCGTCTTCATGGAGGGTCTTGCGCCGGTTGTGGTCTCCTTCGCCAGCCTGGCCGTCGCCTGGTTCTTTGTCGCGATCGGAATGAGGAAAGCCTGACAGTCCTTGCCAACTTCTCTTTGTGCGATACGTTTCTGCGCCTCGCGGAGCCGCCGCGGCTCTTCGAGCCGAAAATGGTCCGAGGAGATTATTCGAGAGACCACCCGTACGTTGGAATTGAAACTTGGGTGGCCCCACTCTTTGACCGCTCATTTTGAATAGGAATTGCGCGCCAACTTCGGCGAAGCCTGGATCATTGGTTACGAGTCGCCGATTCCTAGGATGACGAACGATGAAAAGACCGCCACGTAGTCGCCGCTGCAGTCCACGGCAAGGCAGCGATCATCGTAACCTTCAACCTTCGCCACTTCAGGCCAGAGCACTTGGCGACGTAGTTGTCAGTGCCCTGCACCCCCAGTCCTTCCTGAACGAGATTTTCTGCCAGGAACAAGCGCCGGTGACGGCGAAACTGGGGCAACAGGCAGCCGACCGCAGCCGTACCTTGCGCCAACTCCTCGATATTCTGAACGGCACTGTGCCCGACTTCGCCTCGCTCGTTTCTGACGCGATCTCAAGAAAATAGAGTCGATTCATTGCAGGGTCGCGGATAATTCCCTCAAAGTCGCCAAGCGTTGAGCGTGACACCCGGCCGTGGTCTTTAGCGAGGCTCAACTGAGCCAAGACAGCCCGGTCATTCAACGGGATAGCCTAGCGCAGTGGCGTTTTCTCGAACGCGGAGGTCACGTGTGATGATGATCACCAGGGCGGGCGGGTCGCCCAAGGCTTCCGCGGTCGCCAGATGAATGGCGTCCAGTGTGCGAATCGGTTCCACCGGAAACGGGCGTCCAACGCGGGTGAGGATCGTTTCAGTGACGCTCACTATGTGGCAACGCCGTGCAAATCTCTGGAGGGTGAGCAGCGCTGCTCGATGCTGCTGGGCCGTGATCCTCCCCGAGAGGCGCGCGCGAAGAACGGCGCGGGTGGTTTCGGCAAGCGTGAGAGCGGATGTGACCCGCTGTCCCTGGGCGCGGATTGAGGCTTTCGCGGCCGCATCGCCCTCGAGCACTGCCGCAACCAAGGCGCTTGATTCGATGTAGCGACAGGCAGGTACACCCTTGGCAGCGCCAGACGAACGGCCGGGTTGGGTACGGCGGTGCGGAACTGGCTTACGCTTCGCCACGGTCGCTGTCAATCAGGGCGGCTGCCGTACCCGGAGGTAGCCGAATCTCGGGGCAGTCTTCCAGAGGGTCACCGTCCTCAACGGGTGGCGTGATCACGCCAGACGCGACGAGCAGGTCGAACTGGCTAATCCGGCCGTGACGGCCCGCGGCTGGGGGAACAAGCTCGGCGACAACCCGCCCATGGGCAGTGACTACGATACGCTCCCCCGCTTCGATTCGCCGGATGTACCGGCTGAGGTTGTCCTTCAATTCGCGTATGCCAGTTTCCATGTTCGTATTATAGCCACATGTGGCCACGTCGCAAGCGGGCGAGTAGTTTGGCGGAAAGTGTACTGGCAGGTCGGCCACCAGAGCCACGGCCACAGGTTCGTGTCGTTGATCCAGGCGCACCGATAGAGAACGATAAGTCGCCAAGTGTTTACCGGCCTAGCTGCCTGGCGCAAAAGCGTTATGGGCAGGAAAACAGCGTTCACGTCAACTGGCCCGATCTAACGACGGCGCCCCAAAAACACTGGGGGAGAGCCGTCAGGCAGGATAGGAGGAAAACGGCAACACTGAATTGGGCTCAACAGAAAAAAGCGTGGGCGTATGCGCTACGTAACGCACCGGCCTTTTCAGTTTCAAAATGCGGCCTTCGCGGACACCTCGATCCAGCCAGTCCTTCATCTGCGCGGCCCGCACGCCCATTTTGTCCGCGAGCCACTCATCGGATTGGGGCTCCTTGAGAAGCGCCATTATTGCGTCGATTACCAAAGCGTAGGCGTCGTGCGTGGGCTCCGCTTCCTTCGTCCGATCTGATTCCTCCGGCAACGTCTGTGCAGTTGGAGGCTGCTCGCTACGGGGGAGAACGTCCTGAGGAGGAGCGGCCACGAGTTCCTCGTTCGGCTCCCCAGCAGGAGACGACTGAGGGGCGGCGGCCGAAAACAGTCGGCCGTTCTCCTCTTCCGGCGCGGTAAATAGGGGCCGTAGGTTCTCCCACGGCTCGGCGGGGAAAGGGATCCCGCCCATGCGCAGCAACTTCGAGTTTCCCGGCGCCAGGACTCCGGCGGACTTCACGAACACCTTTACACGGCCGTGCTGAAGCGCTTCGGTGGCGCCGGCCCAGGTGCCTCCGGAGTCGGCTGAGCTGGCAACCACTAGCGCAGCATCGCTGAAACCGTACAGAAGCTTATTTCGCTCCATCGCGGTATAGGCGAACCACCGGGAATCCGGATCGAACGGCGAGACCAGGGTCAAATGATCGCTCACCAACCCCGACCGGTACTGTCCCGACGTAGCGGTCCTGGCCAGTCCTTCGGCGAGAACTCCCAGCGCCCCGCCCCCTGATTCCAGAGAGCCCGCCATCGCGTCTCGGTCGATTCCTTTGGCGGCGCCCGAGATAATCGCGATCCCTTCCTGGGCGCAATGCTCACCAACCCGGCGGGCGTACTCGCCGTCTTCCTCCGATCGATCGCGCGATCCCACGACAGCCAGGCCACCGCGGTTGAGCAGGCTCTTTGAACCGACTCCATAGAGAAGGGGCGGGGCTGCCTGGCCAAGGTATCGTTTCAAACGTTCCGGATAACAGCCATCGCTACGACTGATCACCCAGAGGCCGCTTCTCTCCCACTTCTCGACGATCAGGGCAAGGGCCGCACCTCGTTCCAGTAACGGCCAAACACGATCGGGATTGACCTCCGCGGTCTGGAGCCCTGTCAGCTTCGTTCGGCCTTCCGCTGTCAGCAGATCGCCTGGGCGTAAGCCTTCTGTTTTTAGCCACGTTGCTAGCGCGTTGTATTGTCGGAGGCCAAGAGGCTTGAGGCCGTTTCCCCCGCGCTGGCCGAGTTCCCCGCACAGAAGCAGCACTGCTTGCGTGTCGGCTGTCAGTGTCGGCTCCAATTCCATCTCCTAATCATTATCTTCTGAGGAGGTGTCCGCCAGGGCAAACGGATAAACCGCCCCACTCCCGCCTCTTCGCAGTTGAGCCGCCGCCACCGTGAACGTCCACCTCGAATCGACCATGTCATCCACCAGCAGGACAGGCTCCGGTCTGACGATCGACGGATCGACGGCGAAAACGCCAATCAGGTTCTGCACCTGTTGGAAGCTGTTGGCGCGAGTCTTCTGGGGTTCGGTATCCCTCACCTTGCGGATACATTCGACGAAGGGTAGCCCCAGTCGCTGTGCGAGACGCCGCGCGAAGTCCGGAACCAGCACCTGGTGACGCCTCGATGGAACGCACGTGATCCAGGCGGGTGCCGGACTGGGTCGCCAGCGAGTACCGATCAAGCGGGCGGCGGCTTCGACGAGCCGGTCATCGAATCGATGGTCCCGCTGCTTGCCCTGGCGCACGAGCGCGCCAAAATCGGGGTCTCCCCACAGGCTCAGTGCGCGCCCCTCTTGCGCCCGCTGTTCCAGGGCGATATTGCCACGCATCCCCGGATCGGCCATTCCCGCGGGCCATTGCCTTCGCGGCTGGACAGGGTTCTCCTGCCGGCCGAGAAACTCCTCCGCTGCCCGAGCAAGCTCGTCCGGGTACTCACCGGTCAGCAGTCGCCCGGCACAGTTTACGCACTTGCCGCATGGCGCGGCATTTCGATCGTTTAACTCCTCGGCGAGAAACTGCATGAGGCAGTCCTGGCTCCCCGTGTAGACTTTGATGCGCTCCAACTCACCCCGGCGCAGGTTTGTGATTCCTTCGATCCGTTCCGTGGGCATCCGCCAGCGGACTGGGTTCAGGACGTAACCGGCGGCTGTCTTCTGAATGGGTGCCGGCGACTCGAGCAACAGGAATTCCAGGATCCTGAGAACCTTGCCTCTCCCGAGATTGACTCGCTGCTGGATGTTAGCAATGGTCAGTGCGCGGTTAGCTGTTCGCATCGCCGCCAGCAGTTGCTCCGTGTCCTGAGGCGTTGGAAAAGCGGTCCGAATGAAGTAGTCCGCGATCGCATCGTCTTCTCGCCCGTTCATTAGAACGCCATAGGCAGCGTCGACGGCGCGTCCGGCCCGTCCCACCTGTTGGTAGTAATGCACGACGGAGGCCGGCCGTTGGTAGTGGACGACAAATCCCAGGTCTGGTTTATCGAATCCCATCCCGAGAGCGACAGTCGCTACCAGGGCTTTGACTTCATTGTTGAGAAGCCGGTTCTCCAGAGTCTCCCGCTCTTCGGTCTCCATGGCGCCGTAATAGGGTTCCGCATCGATACCCCTGCGATTGGAGCCATTCAGCCAGGCGCATCGAGTCCCGGACCGTCAGCGTGTAGATGATGCCGCTTCCAGCCAGTTCAGGAAGAACGCCGGCAAGCCAGGCCATGCGCTCCGCGGGCGCAGGCAGGCTGATGTTCTGCAGTTTGAGGCTCGCTCGCGTCAGCGGGCCGCGCTGGACCTCCAGATTCGGACCGAGTTGCTCGACGATATCGCCCACCACCCGGTCATTTGCGGTGGCAGTCGTAGCCAGAACCGGAATGGTGCGTGGAAGGGCCCGGAGGATCCGGACAATTCTCCGGTAGTTGGGCCGGAAATCGTGGCCCCAATCGGAAATGCAGTGGGCCTCATCCACAACGAAAAGCCCGACCCTGTTTGCGATGGGCAGCAGGCACCGGTTGACGAAGTCGTCATTGGCAAGCCGCTCCGGCGAGATCAGGAGCACGTCGAATTCGTTCCGTCTCAACCCGGTTTCGATTCCCGGCCAGTCCCTCTCGTTAGTCGAGTTGATCGTCTCGGCTCTCACTCCGATCTTTCGGGCCGCGGCGATCTGGTTTCGCATCAAAGACAGAAGCGGCGATATCAAAATTGTGCAGCCCGCTCCCTGATCGCGAAGCAGTCGTGTTGCGAGGAAATACACGAGGCTCTTGCCCCATCCCGTCCGCTGAACCACGAGGAGCCGCGCCCGTCGTTGAACCAATGCCGAGATCGCCTCCCACTGTCCGTCACGAAAAGTCGCGGTATCGTCGCCCAGTGCCCGCCGGAGAAGTTCGAGCGCTTGTGTTCGCATAGGTGCCGTTGCCATGGTGCCGGACAACGATAATTATGAAACGGTATTGTATTTCCGCGAGGCTGGACGCTGCGTTGCGACGACCAGTAGCGCGCGGCAGTGCGTCGCGCAAGGGTTCAATACCGCTACTACGTGCGCGGCTCTGGACAACCCCAGCCGCGGCCTCTACAGGAGCAAAGTAATCCAACGTCCGATAAGCCCGTGTGAAACTCGGTTGGCCAGCTCAAAACTTCTTCACCATCGCGCCGATGTCCGCCATGATTGCAGCCCAGAGTCCGATATGGCGACTGAATATCGCGTGGATCTTTCCCGAATTACCACGGATGGGTCCGGAACAAGGGTTCCGGCGGGGAGACATTCAAACCTTCGGGCAGTGATTCCGTGACCGCGTCGCCCAGAGCCTTCCGGCGAGTACGTTCACAAAACCCTGTTTCCACCTACGCCCGAAACCACTCAAAACGCGACGCCGCTCAGCATCTCTCCCGAATTGGCCCCGTCTTCTCCGTGAGCATCGTGTCAAATCCGGCACCCCCGCCAAGCCCGTTCACACAACTCGGAAATTTCCCAAAAACCCACCTAACCCTCGCACCCTCAACCACATACCTGCAAACCCCGATCGTCATCCAACCGCGAGTCCTTGGAAACGTCGGATACGCTCAGGGTAGAAGGAGAACCCAATGAGTTCGAAACGTAAATCCGCCGCCAACCGGCGTAACGCAAAAAACAGCACCGGCCCGAAAACGCCGGAAGGTAAAGCCGCGTCCGCCCAGAACGCCACCACCCATGGACTGTCATCGTCCTTCACCGTCCTCCCGCATGAGGACCACGACGCCTACGCCCAACTTCTCGAAACGCTCCAGAAGGAACACGCCCCTACCACCGAACACGAGAGGTTCCTCGTCACCCGGATGGTAGAAGCCCGCTGGCGCCTCGAGCGCACCCACCGCTTCGAAGCCATCGCCTTCGAACAGTTCCTCGACGAATACGACGATTCGAACCCGGACCACCTCATCGTCCTGAAACTGACCAACCGCACCTCCAACATCATGGACCTGCTCCAGCGCTACGCCACCGCCGCCGAAAGGTCCTATTACAAGGCTCACCGCGAGCTCACCCAGGGCCGCAAAGACCGAAAAACGAAACGAAGCCAAAGTCGCCCCCGACCCCCTGGCCTGGATCAAAGAACAGCTCGACCAGAACCCCGACCCGCCTGACCACGACAGCTTCTGGACCCCTCCGCGCCAGCCGAAAACGCAAATGAACGAAACGAACCCAACTCTGCGTCCCGGTACGGGTCCGGCGGATGTCGTCGATGCCGGCTAATCTCTCGCGCGCCTTACAATGCGTAAAGGGTTTCATGCGCTTCACCTCGTGCCTGCTCGCGGCCACGCTGGTCGCCCTCGCCCATCCCATGGGCAGTTCCAGCATCAATCGCTACGTGTCCCTGCAGCCGGATTCACAGGGCGTCGCCATCACCTATATCGTGGAGTTCGCCGAATCGCCGGCCTTTGACCTGCTGCGCGAGTGGAAACTGGACCCTGACAGTCCCCGCTTGCAGGATCGGGCCGCCGAACAGGCGCTCTCGTGGACCCGCGCCTGGACTCTCACGGCAGCCGGTTCGGCAGTCCAGCCGAGCATTCAGGACGTCAGCGCCACTACCACGCCCGGATCCGGAGGTCTCCCCACCCTGCGAGTCACCCTAAAAGCGCGTGTCCCGTCTCAAAGCCGCTCGCTTGAGTTTGAAGACCATAATTTCCAAACGAACCCAGGATGGCGCGAGATCGTGATCCGGTCGGCGCCCGGCGTTTCCATCGTGCGTGCCAGCCACTCGGATCGCGATCGATCGGGCGGGCTCACCGCCTACCCGGGAGTCCCGCCGTACGATTCCCGGGCCCGTCTGGAATGGACGACGGACGTCCACGCCGGTACGTCCGTGATCGAACCGATATCGCAGCCGCAGCCTCCTTCACACGCCGATAACCCGGCCCGGACTGCCACCCCCGCGGGCAAGCCCGACTATCTCTCGACCCTTCTCGGCCGCAGGGACCTGGGGCTCGGCGTCCTGCTTGCCGGCTTGGCCGTCGCGTTTGGATTGGGAGCCTTGCACGCGCTCTCCCCGGGACACGGCAAAACCATCGTGGCAGCCTACCTCGTCGGTTCCCACGGCACCCTGCGGCATGCCGCCCTGCTCGGCGCCACCGTCACCTTTACTCATACGGCCAGCGTGTTCCTGCTCGGACTCGGCACCCTGTTCCTCTCTCAATATGTGGTGCCGGATCGCATCTATCCGATCCTCGGAGTCGTCTCGGGGCTTTCCATCGTCGCCATCGGAGGTTCGTTGCTCTGGAAGCGCGCCCGTCACGCCCTTGCGCACCGGTACAACCACCCTCATCACCACCATCACCACCACGGACCGGGTGGCCACCACCATCACCTCGAAGGCGACGTCTCGGTCGGTAGCCTGGTCGCCCTCGGCGCCAGTGGAGGCCTGGTTCCATGCCCCTCGGCCCTGGTCCTGCTGCTCAGTTCGGTCGCCCTGGGCCGCATCGGGCTGGGCTTGACCCTCCTGGTGGCCTTCAGCCTCGGATTGGCCGTCGTGCTCATGGCGATCGGCGCGGCCGTGCTCTATGCCCGAAGTTGGCTCCCCGATTCGGGCAAGGCCACCTCGCACCCGGCTTTCCGCTACCTGCCGGTCCTCTCCGCGGCCGTGATCGTCTGCCTTGGGATGCTGATGACCGCCGTGTCTCTTGGTTGGGTCCGCCCTGGTGGTTTTGCTGGTTAAACCGTCGCAATTTGCCTGCCTGGGACGGCCAAACCCCTGATACTATGGTGGATGAGGCCGATTTGGTGTCGCGGCTGTTCATCTTGGTATGCTTCCAGCCCCCTCCAGCATCCTGCATGCGCTGCCCCGGGTGACGCTCTCGTCGCTCGTTGACATCATTCTGGTTGCGGTCATCATCTATCAGTTCCTCATGATGATCCGGGGCCGCCGGGCCGTGCCCATTCTCATTGGGTTGGGGATCCTCGGCGGTGTGTATGGTGTTGCGGTGATTGCGCAGTTGGAATTGCTCCGGACCGCGCTCGCCGCCCTTGCGCCGTACACCGCGTTCGCCCTCATCGTGATGTTCCAGTCGGAGTTGCGGCGCATCTTGGCGCGCATCGGACGAACCCAGTTCCGAATCTTCGGGAACCAGTTGCAGCGCCGTGAGGTCACCCAGGACATTCTCATGGCGGTCACGAAGATGGCCTCGGAAAAGACCGGAGCGCTGATCGTTATCGCCAGGGACGTTGGCTTGAGGACATTCATCGAGAGCGGAGTTCCTTTGGATGCAGCCATCTCCCGGGATCTGCTGCTGGCGATCTTCGAACCCGGAGCCGCGCTGCACGATGGTGCCATCATCATTCAGGGTGATCGCATCGCCGCCGCCGCCTGCTTCCTTCCGCTCTCCATGAACCCGCACCTGATGAAGGAACTCGGCACCCGGCACCGCGCCGCCATCGGCATCACCGAGGAAGCCGACTGCCTCTCCATCATCGTGTCGGAAGAGACCGGCAAGATCTCCGTCGCCGCCTTCGGCGAGATCGAAACCGATCTGACCATTCAACGCGTCGAGGAGCGGTTGGCCGGACATGCCAGCCGGAAGGATCCCCGCGCCGCAACCAAGCCGACCACCGATACCGAGCCCCAGGACATTCCACAGAGCCAGGCCGTCCGCCAGGCCAAAAGCCTATGATCGGCCTCATCACGCACAATTACCAGTGGAAGGTCCTGTCTCTGCTGATCGCCCTGGGTTTGTGGTCGGTGGTCGTTCGCGAGCCCGAACTGGTCACGTCCCACTCCGTGCCGGTGTTCTTCAAGGACTTGCCCAAGGATCTCGAGATCGGTTCGGAAGTCGTGGATCGCGTGCATATCGAGATCCGCGGACCGTCCGGCAAACTGAGCCCGTCCAGTCTGGCCGACACCGCTGTCGTCCTGGACCTCTCCGGCGTGCGGACTCCCGGTGAGCGGACCTTCACGGTCTCTGATTCGAGCCTGAATCTGCCCCGCGGCGTGACTTTTCTCCGTGCCGTTCCGTCCCAGCTGCGCTTAAGATTTGACCGTATTCTGTCGAAGGATGTACCTGTGCAGGTTCGAATCGCGACACCCCAGCCGGCTGGCTACACCCTGATCGATCAGGACATCCATCCCGCCAACCTCCGGATCACCGGTCCGGAACTCCGTGTGCGTGCCATCACAGCCGCCCAAACCGATCCCATCGACCTGAGTGGCGTCATCAGCAATGCCGAGTTCCACGTCCACGCTTACGTCAGCGATCCGCAGGTTCGGTTTGAGGGCCCCTCGCTCGTTACATTGAGGGTGCAGGTGGAGAAGATCAGGTCGGGAAAGCAGCCATGAAAAGAGAACTGTTCGGGACGGACGGAATCCGCGGGGTTGCCGGTGAATACCCGCTCGACCCGCCGACGATGTTCGCCACGGGAGTCGCGCTCGGCAAGTGGGTGGCCGGTCTGCACGGCGCGGCCGAGGTGGTCATCGGCATGGACACCCGCGAGAGCGGTCCGTGGATTGCCAGGCACGTCGCGGCAGGCCTCGCCGTCAGCGGAGTTCGCACCCGTTTTGCGGGACTCATCACCACCCCCGGTGTCGCCTATCTGGCGCGCACCGATACCTTCGCCGCCGGCGTGATGATCTCGGCGTCCCACAATCCCTACCAGGACAACGGGGTCAAAGTCCTGGATCATTCCGGGTTCAAACTCCCCGATGCCACCGAACACGCCATCGAGCAGGACATCTTCGCGGCCCTCGAGGCCGGTGTGACCCCGAGTGAAATCGATCTCGAAGTGGACCCGACCCTCGATGCCAAGTACCTGGATTACCTGGCGTCCACCTTTCCCGAGCGGCTGGATGGGATGTCGCTGGTGGTGGATGCCGCGCACGGATCGGCGTCGTACATCGGACCCGCGCTGTTTGAGCGGCTGGGCGCCACCGTAACGGCCATCGCCAGTGAGCCGACCGGTCGCAACATCAATCAGGACTGCGGGTCGCTGCACCTCGACAAGTTGCGCGAGCATGTGCTCCGGCAGGGCGCCGACATCGGAATCGGCTTCGACGGCGATGCCGACCGCGCGTTGTTTGTCTCGCATTCCGGCAAGATCGTGGACGGCGACGCCGTGATGCTGTTGACCGGCCTGTTCATGAAACGTGCCGGCCACCTTCAGGACCGCGATGGACGGACCGAAGTGGTGGCCACTGTCATGTCGAACCTGGGGCTCGAGAAAGCTCTCGCCAGACACGGTATCGAGATGCTGCGAACTCCCGTCGGCGACAAGTACGTTCTGGAGGAGATGGAGCGGCGGGGCGCCAGACTTGGCGGAGAGCAATCCGGCCACGTCATCTTCCGCGACTACGCCACTACCGGCGATGGACTGCTCACCGCCCTCCGGGTTCTCCTGGCGCTGCGGTCTGCGGGCAAGTCGCTCGACGAACTGACCGCCGAACTGGTGGTCTTCCCGCAGTTGCTGGTCAACGTCCGCGTCAAGCAGCGCCGTCCCATGGCCGAGTTGCCTCAAGTGAACCAGGCGATTCGTGAAGCCGAAGCCGAGTTCAACGGGTCGGGCCGCGTGTTGGTCCGCTTCAGCGGCACGGAACCGCTGGCCCGCGTGATGGTGGAAGGTCCCGAGCGCGGGCAGGTGGAACGGCTGGCGCACAACATCGCGGACGTGCTGCGCGTCGAATTGGGCGGCTGACGGTTCAGAACAGCGGCAGCTGATTGCGGCCCCGGCGCGTCTCTTTGTGGCTCCAGTATTCGGCCATCCGCTTCACCACATCGCCTAACGACACCAGGCACATGGCGTGGTCCGAGTCCTTCAGTATCCCGATGATCTTGTCCAGTCGCCGCTCGAGGTAGAGTGTGTCGCCGTCGGTCAGAACGAACAGGCCGGAATCGCCTGTCAGGATCTCGCGCTGGCGCTTCTCGATCTCGCGGTGCAGGTTGCGCTCAGCCAATCGCCGGATCTTCTGAAGCGAGAACCCCCGGCGGCGGAGTTCGGCCACCACCATGATTGCGATCAGGTCCTTCGGCAGATATATGCGCCGGTGGCGCTCTTGTTCCGGGGTGACGACGTGGCGCTCGTCCCACCACTGCAGTTGCCGGGGTGTGATGCGGGCGACTTCAATCACGTCTGCACTGGCAAAGACTGCGGAGTTCAGATCAGGATCGGCTTCGGACATGACCGCGATGGTTGCATTATACTGTTCGCACGCGGGTGATGGGTACTCGTGTGCGACACTAGAACATCAGCATGGGCAAGTACGACCTCATCGTAATCGGATCTGGCCCGGCAGGGCAACGCGCCGCGATTCAAGGTTCTAAGGCCGGCAAAACCGTCGCCGTAATCGAAAGGCGCGAGGTGATCGGCGGCGCCTGCATCAACACCGGTACTATTCCCAGCAAGACCATGCGAGAGGCGGTCCTCCACCTCTCGGGGTACAGCTACCACTCGGTCTACGGGCTGCACTACCGGGTCAAGGACAAGATCACCATGGCGGACCTCGCATTCCGGGTCCAGCATGTGATCAAGACTGAGATCGATGTCACCCAGGCCCAGCTTTCCCGCAACAACGTGGACCTGTTGTTCGGCGTGGCCAGTTTCGTCGATCCCACGCACATCAAGGTGGAGAACAGCCGCGGAGCGCAGGTCTACGAGACCGACACGGTCATCATCGCCACCGGCACCAAACCGGCCGTCTCGGATAAGGTCCCGCTCAATGGCAGCACCATCATCAACAGCGATCAGGTGCTGGATATCCCGAATATCCCCAAGACCCTGATCGTGGTCGGCGGCGGCGTGATCGGCGTCGAGTACACGTGTATGTTCGCCATTCTTGGCGTTCGCGTGATTCTCGTAGAGAAGCGCCCGCGGCTGCTCGAATTCGCCGATACCGAAATGGTGGAGGCCCTCTCCTACCATCTGCGCGACAACCGCGTCACCATGCGGCTGAACGAAGAAGTCTCGAGCGTCGCGGAGCAGCCTGACGGCAGCGTCGTGGCCTCGCTCGAGAGCAATAAGAAGATCGTGGGCGACGTTCTGCTCTATGCCGTCGGACGTCAGGGAAACGTCGATGACCTGAACCTTTCCGCCGCTGGGCTCGAATCGGACAATCGCGGCCGTATCAAAGTCGATGCCCAATACCGGACGAGTCAGCCACACATCTGGGCGGTGGGTGACGTCATCGGATTTCCGAGTCTCGCTTCGGTGTCGATGGAACAGGGACGAATCGCCGCGGCCCATGCGTTCGGCATCAACGTGGCTTCGAATCCGGCCACCTATCCGTACGGCATATACACGATCCCGGAGATATCGTTCATCGGCAAGACCGAAGAGCAACTCACCGACGAGGACGTTCCATACGAGGTCGGAGTAGCGTATTATCGTGAGATTGCCCGCGGGCAGATCCGCGGCGACACCACTGGGCGGTTGAAGCTGATCTTTCATCGTGAAACACACGATCTACTGGGCGTCCATATCATTGGCGAAGGCGCGTCCGAGTTGCTGCATATCGGACAGGCGGTTATGATTCTGGGCGGTACGGTCGAATACTTTGTGAACACGGTGTTCAATTACCCGACGCTGGCGGAATGTTATAAGGCGGCAGCCTTTAACGGTCTGAACAAACTGTCCAAGCTGTAACCTGGGGGAATTATGGGGCGAACGGTCGGAGTTTCGATGACGGACCGCCTTGCGGTCGGCATAGTGGAAGAGAACCGAATTGTGGGAAAGGTGCACCGGTTTCCCGACTCCGAGGATGCTTTCTCATCCTTCCAGGGTGTGCCCGTAGATGAAATCACCGCAACCATCCGGGAACACATCGAGTTGGTTGCCGGTGGTGAATCGCTGGCAGCTGTCGGCGTGGGTATGCCGGGCTATGTCCGCAATGGGGTGATCGAAGAGTCTCCGAATCTACTCCAGATGAAGGGCCTGGCCGTTCACAGCGCGATCTACGAGGCTCTGCGCCGCCGCAATCCCGGGATTCGCGTCACCGTTTCGAATGACGCGGATGCCATGGCGGCCGGTATCGCGGCCACTCGCGGGCAACTCGACCGGCTGATCCGTGTCTGGACCATCGGGAACGGCATCGGGTTCGGGCGCTATCCGGCGGCCGAAGGCGTCTGGGAAGGCGGGCACACGGTGGTAACGCTCGATCCCAAGGAGACCTATTGCGGCTGCGGCGGCGTTGGTCACCTGGAGGGGATCATGGGCCATCGCGCCATGCGTCTGCGGTTCCTGGACATGGAACCCGATGAGGTGTTCGAAGAAGCCAAAGGCGGAGACGCGCGTTGTGCCGATTTCGTCAAGCTGTGGCATCGGGCACTTGCGGCGGGGACCGCGTCGAGTATCCACATGGACGGTCCGGGCAGGTTCTATCTCACCGGCCCGAACGCCCGGTATGTGGACTCGAGCCTGCTCCACGTGTACATGAGCGAGATGGTGAAGATGAGCCCACTGCAGGGTTACACCTTCGAGGTGGTCCCGGGCGGTGAGGACATCGCCATCATCGGAGCCGCGGTTCACGCCATCCGAGCGCTCGAAACCAGCCCCGTTTAGCGCCGGTACACGAGTGGGTTGAGATGACTCGCGGCTAATTCGCCGGTGGCGGATGCCCGGCAGCCATCGCTCCGCGTCGCGCCGCCGGTTAAGGTTATCCGGTTCCGTCATGCGCGCGCCGTCGGCAAACCAGATGATGGTCATCACCTCGCGCGTGCGGACGGTGGAGTTACCGGGCGCTCCGTGCAGTGTCCATCCGAAATGGAACGTGGCATCACCCGCCTGCATGGCCGCGCCACGCGCGATGGCGAATCCCCGGTTGCGGATGTGCTCTTCCAGTTTGAGTTGGGAATCGTCGCTGATGGGAAGATCGCCGAGATAGCCTTCCCTGTGAGAGCCGGATGCGAAATGCATGGAGCCCATCTCGGGCGAGATATCCACCAGCGGCATCCACATGGTCACCGTGTTATCGGTATCGAGCGGCCAGTAGTGCTGATCCTGGTGCCACGGCGTGATGCCGCCGCCCGGCTCTTTGAGCAACGCCTGATCGTGATAGATGCGAACGCCGTCCACACCCAGCAGGTCCGCCGCAAGTTTGCCGAATCGACGGGCCAGGACGAACCGGGCCACGGGCTCGTCTTTCGGCCACAGGTTCATCCCTTTAAGGAACGCCTTCCCGTAGGTGTTGCGCTCTTCGAGCGCCGATGGCGTTTCGCCGAAGCGGTCGCGCGCCGCCAGGATCAGCGGCCGGTACGCGGCGATCTCGTCGCGGGTCGTCACACCGCGCAGCAGGACATGGCCGTCTCGCCGAAACCGTTCGGCATCGGCGCCGTCGAGTGGATAGTCGCTGATCAGTTCGGGAAGCATATCAGTCCGGCTCCTGCCGCGGCGTCTACCGGATAGATCTCGGCGCGGGAGTATCCTTCCGTGACCGCCCGGCTGAACTCGGCAATACTTGCCGCATCGATGAACGCCACCATGCAGCCGCCGAAACCGGCGCCAGCCTGCCGTGCTCCGATGATACCGGGTGCGGCGAGCATCGCCTCCATCATGGACGTCATAGCGGGCGACACGATTTCGTACCCGTCGCGCGCGCCCGCGAACGACTGATCGCAGAGGCGGCGGATGGCGGTCCGGTCCCCGTGCGGGAGTGCTTCGGCCAGGTCGAGCACTCGCTGGTTCTCTTCGACGATGAACCGGCAGCGCTTCTCGACATCCGCGGGCAGTCCTTCGAGTTGCGCCAAGGTAACTTCGCGGAGGGCTACTGCGCCGAGCATCGCCGCGCCTTGTTCGCATTGCGCGCGGCGCACGCCATACTCCGAGCCCGTCAACTCCCGCTTGGACCGCGTGTCGCAGATGACCACTCGAATGCTCTCATGAATCCGAACGGGTTTGGTCGAAAGGTCGCGGCAATCGAGCAGCAGCGCGCAGCCTTCCTGGCCGAGGCAAGACGAGTACTGATCGAGGATGCCGCAATTGACTCCGACGAAACGGTTTTCCGCGCGCTGGCACAGCCTGGCCATTCGCTCGGGATCGAGTTGCCAGCCACCCAAGGCCTTGAACACGGTGGCGGTGACACACTCGAGCGCGGCCGACGAACTGAGCCCGCTGCCGATGGGCACGGTGCTGTCGATGACGCCGTCGAAACCGCGCAGGTCGAATCCTTCGTCGGCCAGCACCGACGCCACGCCGCGAATGTAGTTGCTCCACGGCGCCGCTGTGTCCCGCTCGATGGGGTGCAACTCGAAGCACGTTCCTTCGCCGAGCAACGCCGACCAGACTTGCACTCGATGATCCTGACGCGGGCGGGCGGCGATCCAGGTGTCCCGGCTGATGGGCAGAGTGAGCACGTAGCCCAGGTTGTAATCGGTATGGCTGCCCATGAGGTCAACGCGACCCGGCGCGCGCGCCCACAGTGCCGGCACTCCGCCAAACCGGTCTTCAAAGATCTTCGCGACCCGTTCCTTACGCGTCATGGAATGCCTCCAGCATGGCTTCGACGTTGCGCGGCGGAATGTCGGACTGCATGCGATGCGAGGGTCCGAGCAGGAGTCCGGTGCCATCGGGAGCGAGTTGCCGCGCACAGGCGCGGGTGGCGCGGCGGACCTGGTCGAGGTCGGGCTGCGGGAGCACCAGTTGCGTCGAGATGCCGCCATAGAAGGTGAAACGCTGGCTGTATTCGCGGTGCAGCCACTCGTGGTCGAGCACCTCGGGTTGGACGGGATTGAGCGTGGTGACTCCGATTTCGGCCAAGTCCGGCAGGATCGCCTTGATGTCGCCGTCGGAATGCAGGATCACGGGCAGGCCCGCGTCACGGAAGACGGCGGCCATGCGGGCGAGCCGCGGCTTCATCATGCGGCGCCACATGCGGGGCGAGAACAGCATCGCGCGCTGGGCGCCATAGTCGTCACCGAAGTAACCGCCATCCACGCCGGCTGCGACGAAGCGGCGGGCCAGCGCCACCTGGATCTCCGTGATGCCGTCGAGCAGTTCTTCCACCCAATCGGGCCGGTCCACCATATCCATCAGGAGATTGTCGAATCCGCGCAGGCTCCAGGCGCGCTCGAAGAGGCACATGCCGAAGTTGGGCACGACGAAGTAGGAGGCGCCGCGGTCTGCGATGGCTTTGGCGGCGCAGTCCAGCAAGCCCCCGGCGTTCGGGTCGGGCCACCGGTAACTCGCCAGGTCGTCCGGAGACAGGAGCGGCGCGCTGGCATGCCAGTAGCCTTCGGTGCGCGTGTCCCACCCGGCGCCCCACCAGTCGAACTCGATGCTTCCATCCAGGTTCTTTGGCCGCTGATGGGCGATGTCGATGCGCAACAGGTGGTTGCCGAGCCGCTCCTCCAGTTCAGACATCGGGACTTGAAAATGTTCCGCGAGCAGGCGGCCCATCCTGGAGGTGTAATTCACCTGAGTGGGTAGACGATCCACCGGTAAGCGCGTCAGGGCGCGGCGGGTACGTTCTTTCTTCGACAACTCCATGGAGATTCCTACCAGAAGAGAATGTTGAGCACTACGAACAACACGGCCAAGATCGCTGCCCAGAAGATGGGTCGTTTCCAGAGCGGGACGTTTCGCTCCGAGGGGATCGGTGTGAGACCGTACACCAACCCTTCCAGTTCGGCGGCGGGCTTGGGTTTGGTGACGAGGCTGACGGCCACGGTCACGATGACGCAGGCCAGCCAGGACCAGATGAACCGGTACAGGTTTTCGGCCATGTCCTTGGCATGGGACGAGAGGGCGATGATGGACAGCGCGGACGGATCCATCTTTACCCACGCCCACAGGCCAACGGAACTGAGGGTTCCGGCCAGGAGTCCCCAGAATCCGCCGGCGGGGGTCGCGCGCTTCCAGAGCATCCCGAGAATTACGGTTCCGAACAACGGGATGATGAAGAAGCCGAAGAGCGCCTGCGTATAGTCCATGATGCTGGCGAATTGCATGACGAGATAGGCCGCGCCGATGCTGACCAATAGCCCGATGACCGTACACCAGCGGCCCATGCGCAGACAGAGGGCATCGGTGGCACGCTTGTTGAATACAGGCCGGTAGATATCGTAAGTCCAAACTGTGGCGAAGGCCGAGACATTGCCCGCCATTCCGGACATGAATCCCGCGATGAGGGCGGTAACTCCCAGGCCAAGTAAGCCGGGACCAAGATATCTCGCCATCATGAGCGGCATTACTTCGTTGTAACTGTGTCCGGCGGTGGCGATTGCCTCGGATTCTCCTGTGAGTGTCATAGGCAGCACGGCTAAGGCGAGTAGTCCCGGCACGATCACGATGGCCGGAACCAGCATCTTGAACCCGGCTCCGATGACGGTGGCCATTTTGGCGGAGCGCAGGTCGCGCGCAGCCATGACTCTCTGGACTACCAGGAAGTCGGTGGTCCAGTAACCGAAGGCGCCGATGAAGCCGAGTCCAAAGACGATGCCGGTCCAGTGAACTCCCATGGGATTGGCCGCGGCCGATCCAGTGACGCTCCACATGTGCGTGAAGTCCTGGCCGGGGAAGCGCTGGGAGATACGGGCCAGCATGCGGTCCCATCCGCCGACTTCGATGAGTCCGAGAATGGGGATCAGCAACGCTCCGGCCCAGATGAGGACGAACTGAAGGACCTCATTAAAGATGGCCGAAAGCAATCCGCCGAGAGCCACGTAAATGCCCACGGTGACGGTGGAGACCAGGATGCTGAAGGTGATGTCCCAACCCAGGATGACCTTCATCACTACGGCCATGGAGTACATGTTGATGCCGCTCATCAGCACCGTCATGACAGCGAACGAGATGGCCGACAACAGGCGGGCGCCTTCGCCGTAACGCATCTTGAGGTATCCGGGGACCGAGTGGGCTTTTGAGACATAGTAGAAGGGCATCATCACCAGGCCGAGGAAGAGCATGGCGGGAATGGCGCCCATCCAGTACCAGTGCGTGGCGAGGATTCCATAGCGATAGGCAGCCGCGGCCCATCCCATCAACTCCAGCGAGCCGAGGTTTGCCGCGACGAAGCTGAGGCCGGCGATCCAGGCGGTCATCTGGCGTCCGGCGAAGAAAAAGTCGGCGTTGGTGGATGCGCGGCGCTTCAGGTAAAAGCCGATTCCCAGAACCGCGACGAAGTAAAGCAGGATGATCACGCCGTCAACGGGCGCGAGTGCGAGCAGGCGCGAGGACGCCGCGAGAAACGCCGGCATGGGCGGAGGCATGAAGCCACATTATGTAACGCTTTACATCAGCTGTCAACGGCGTTTCGCCGGACCGGTGGATTCGCGTACGATGAGTTCCGGTTCGATTACGATCTCGCGGCTGGCGGAGTCACCGGATCCGGCCAGGCAGGAGAAGGCGAGCCGGCCGATTGTTTCGCGGGGGATGTGCACGGTGGTAAGGGCTGGAATGACGTATTCGGAGTAGCTGATGTTGTCGAATCCACTTACCGAGATTTCATCCGGCACGGCGATGTGCCGCTCGCGCAGTTCACGAAGTACACCGATGGCCATGCGGTCATTCACGCACACCACGGCGGTGGGGCGGGACCCCGATGCGAGCAGATCGCGGGCGGCCTGCCGTCCACCTTCCAGGCTGTCTCCGGCTGTCACAATTCTGGATCGCGTGGCCTTGCCTGCTCCAGTGATCCATTCCTGAAACGCGGTTCGACGATCGGAGATGCTTTCGAGCGCGGAGTGGTGATCGACGAAGGCGAGGCGCCGGTGTCCGAGGCTTCTCAGGTGTCCCAACATGCGCTCCAGGCCGCGCCGGCAGTTCACGCGGATGTTGGTAAGGCCGGGATCCACCGCCGCGACTCCGGACACAACCACGGGGGTCTGACTGCGCGCGAGGCGCTGAACGAGGTCGGGGGCCATTTCGGAAACGATTGCGGCGATGCCGGAGACGCGGCGGCCGAGCATGAGTCCGATGGCGGCGGCCAGTCGGTCGGGGGCATAGTCGGTATTGGCCAGCAGGACCTCATATCCGCCGCGGCGCGCTTCGGTTTCGAGCGCGTGGAAGATGTCGAGGAAATAGGGGTTCTCGAGGTTCGACACGATGACGCCGAGGGTCCGATTATCGCCAGTCGACAGCGCTCGCGCATTCACGTTAGGTTGATAGTCGAGTGCCTCCAGGGCTCGAAGAACTCGCGCCCGGGTGTGGGGCTTCACGACGTCCATGCCGTTCAGCACGCGCGAGACGGTGGCGATGGAGACCCCGGCCTTCCTGGCGACGTCGTGGAGGTTCATCTCAGGCTGTAACGCTTTACATGTTTGCACACCGGACGGTGATTGGCAAGTAGTTTGGGCGGGACTGAAGTCCCGCGCGGACTGAAGTCCACCCTACATCGGATGGATGTCAAGCGGCGACTTTGGCCAGGACGTAGGGTCCGTCCGGGATGATGGCGACGCGCGCGCCGGGGCGGAGACTCGAGAACAGCGCGCTCAGGGCGGCCTGGATGCTGTCGAACGCCGGCCCCCACAGAGCATCGCGAACATTCTGCGCGAGTCCCGGAACACAGAACAACACGCGCGCCTTTTGCATCACGAGCGCGAGTTTTTCGTGCTGCCACTGATCGACCGTGACGGGCGAGCGGTCGATGGCCGAGAGGAACGACGCGGGGTCGCGATACTCATGCAACATGCGCGTGAACTCGGGGCTGCCGGTGCCTTCCTCGCATGCGCCGACCAGCAGGATGGAGCCGCCCTCGCGCACGATGTGCGAAGCGGCGGTGATGCCCTTGATGGTCTGGTAATAGGTGAGATCGAGCGGATAGCCGGCGCTGGTGGTGATGACGGCGTCCACGGGCTGGTCGAGGTTCTGGAGCAACGCGCGGGAAACGGACTCGACACCCCGGCGATGGGCGGCCACCGGATCGCCGGCGAACACGCCCGCGATGCCGCGGTCGCGGGAGAGCGCAACATCGACCATGAACTGGTGGCCCGCTGTGGTGGCGATCTCAACCAATTCGCGATGCAGGGGGTTCGAATCGATGGAACCTTCGACGGCCATGGGCTCCCGCATGAACTTCGGGCTGTGGATGACCTTGATGGTTTCCTGCGCGGCGAGGCCGGGGACGACGAGTTTGCGGCCGCCGGAGAAGCCGGCCATGAGATGGGGTTCAATGAAGCCGAGCGTGACTCGAACGTCGGCACCGACGAAGCGCTCATCAATGTGGATGGGGGTCCCGGCGGCGGTCGATCCAAGGTGGCGATGGTCGGCGAGGCGGCGGGCGTCGTGATTCTCGACGCGGTAGGCGTCTGCGATTTCGGGTCCGACGATCTCGCGGATTTCGGGGTTGGTTGCGGGACGATGGAGGCCGGTGGCGATCAGAATGGTGATGCGATCACGAGCAATGCCGGCCGCTTCGAGCCTTCGGAGGACTGGGGGCAGGACGATGCGGTTCGGTGCGGGACGGGTGATGTCGCAGACCGAGATGGCGGCCGAGGACTTGCCGCGGGCGAGTTCGGAGAGGGGCGCGCAGCCGATGGGGGCGTCGAGGGAGCGCTCGATTTCGGTTGGCGCATCGGGCAGCGCCTGCGCGGATTTGGCGTCGAGTACGCGGTACTCGAAACCATCGGGCAGGGAGGCGTCCAGTCCGAGTTTTCCGAAGGCGAGGCGTACGGTTTGCGGCATTCACTTATGATGATAGCGACTGGCGGCGACGGGGTTGAGGGAGTGAGGACGGGCGGGATGTGTGGTTGACCGTGAGCGGTGATTCCTTGTGTGGGCCCCTGGACGGGCATCCCGGTCCTCATGTTTCGATTACCGCTCGGGCGCGGACACGCGACTTTCACCTGGGAAGACACTGCGTGCGCCGCGCGACGCCTCCACACCATGTTTCGCTCCGAGCAGCACGCGGCTACCGCTGTTGCCATGGCCCTCAACACACAGGCTGGCGCAGAGGCCGTGCTGCGCCTCCAGCACCTGCGGCTAGGGAGGCGGGCCATACTCTACTCCCGATCCGGCGCGACTCCAAACAGCGGCGTTCTGCGCTCGGCCAGTGAACACGGCCTTTCTTGGACCGAAGCGCCAACGCAGTTTATCACGCTTGTCCTCGAACACCGGGGCGACGGGCAACTCGTGCTGATCACCGCCTATCCGAATCTGGAATCGATCGGCGATCACGACGTGATTCCGCCGAGTGGTGCCGATCTGCTGGAGATTCCCCGAGGCCAGTTTGCCGTATTCTGGCGTCCCAGGTAGCATCTACCAACACGGTGCTATCTCATCGGTACTCCACCGAATCGCCCATCGACGGATCACTATCGAGAATGGCCGGACATTGCCCGGGTATAGCGTTCCTCGCAAATTCGGAGATATGAGAATCACGCTGGTGGGCGGCGACGGACGGTGGCGGCCAAGTGAGGCAGTGCGGGGTCGCGAACAAGACGTCAGCGGTGGCTCTCGACACGAACGACCGAAAAGTCCACCCTGCATCGAACTGCGCAGATGCCGAATATACCGGCAGCAGGCCGGGCCTGAAAATGTTCGAATCTGCGATTTCCCTTGCGAATGCGAGGTATGAGAGATTGACATTCTGGCTTAACGTAGCGCTAATGTTTCGGCCAGCGGACCTACCCTCAGTGTCTGTCACCTGAATTTTTTCGTAGCGAGCGCTCAGAGTGATTTCCGGAAGCCTCGCCCATACACGTACCCAGTCCGATGGTGATTGGGACGAGGAACACGAAGACCACAGTCTGATCCTTAACGTTGGTACCCCCGGTTCCTGCGAAGCCGTGTTGCCCCGCTTGGAATTCTGACGTCAGTAAGCCATTGATAAGGTTGTGGATTTGGTAGTGACCAGAGAGGGGAGGGGGACGGATTCGGGACGGCTTCGATTGGGGGATATCGGAGTCCTGCCTGAGCGGGGAAGACTCGTGAAGCGAGAGCGGCGGCAGGCGAGCTAGATTGGCGACTTGCCGCAACCGAGTTTGGAGGGCGCGCAGCCGACGGGCTCGTCGAGGATGCGGTACTCGCCACCATCCGGGAGGGAGACGTCCAGTCCGAGTTTCCCGAATAAGGGGCGTACGGTTTGCGGCATGTATTTCTGACGACGGCGACCCGAATGGGGGATAGCGGGTTTCCTGGTATTGCGCACCAGATCCGCTCGTATTACTCTAGGTTATGCAGACGATCTCTTTGAAGTTGCCCGATGAGCTTCTTGCGCAGCTCGAGCATGAAGCGAAAGCGAAGCGGGTGACCAAATCCTCTCTTATACGGGAGAGCCTGGAGAAGGCGTTGCGCCAGCAATCGCCAGCGGGCGTCGTCTCATGTTACGACCTTGCCTGCGACCTGGCCGGTACTGTGAAGGGCCTGCCCAAGGATCTCGCGAGCAATCCAAGATACATGGATGGTTTTGGCGAATGAAAGGCCCGTGCCTGCTGGACACTGGTCCGCTGGTCAGCTTTCTGGGCTCAGGTCTGACGCATCACGCGTGGGCTGTCGAGCAATGGAAACGGCTGAGCCCCCCTCTGCTGACTTGCGAGCCCGTCCTGACTGAAGCGGCCTTCCTGCTGAAACGGGAAGGGGGCGATACGGATGCTCTTTTCGCCTTATTGGAGCGCGGAGTGATTCGCATCGCGCTGGCGGTGCAGGAGGAGCAGGCAGACCTGCGGGCGCTCATGCGCCGCTATCGCAACAGGCCCATGTCCCTGGCCGATGCGTGTCTGGTGCGTCTATCGGAGATACACGCGGCGGGGGAAGTATTCACGCTGGACTCCGATTTTCGGATTTACCGGCGACACGGGAACAAAGTCATCCCGGTGCGCATGCCTGGTTAGCCGGGTGCCTGCGCTCACCGGCCGCGATCCCAATCGGTCAGCTTGCCGGAAGTTCGACCGCCGCGGTCACCGTTACCGCCGGCGTGGAGGGGCTGGAGAGTCCGTTGGAACCGCTCGTTGCCGAGCCCGGGTCCGCTCCTCTCCCAAGCATGTCATTCCAGGCTGGGCGGACTCTGCCGCTGAAACTCGGGCTCAACTGCGGACATGGAAATTGACCTCGAATGAGGTTCAACCACCCGGCTCGTCTCGATCCAGTCGCTGGAGAGTCCGATGGCAGGGCCGGTAGACGCAGTCCCGGATACGTCATCCGCGGATTCCAGCGGCCTTTTCCGTTCTGCGAATACGAACTGGATCTACAACCTGTCGACACAGGGGATAGCACCGGGGCTCTATGTGCTGACCATCCAGATGCCCGATGGCCTGCATTACCGAACGCTGATTTCGCTTCGCTCGCTGCTCAAACTGGGCCCGCCCCACATCGGTCAACGGTAGTCGGATTCCAACCTCAGCCGCTCACCCGGCGCGAGCGTTTGCTTCTTCGACCATATTCCAAGCGTCACCTTCGGGCCGCCCTTGGCCGTCCAACCAAGCGTTGTACGTTCCACCAGATCCTTCGGGAACCGGTTGATGATTTCGGTGAAGCCGGCGCGGGCCAGCGTCCATTCACCGCCGGGAACATTCGAACCCTTCAGCGTTTCGGAACCGGTTGGCGGCTCACCGGGCAGGATCAGTTGTTTGTCTGCTTTCTCTCCGCTGGACGAGGCCCAGCGCACTCGTGCGGCATCGATGTCGCCGGGATCGAAATCCGCTCTTGCCTGCAGCGACGATCTCGATGGGGGACGCGGCACCGTTCTCCGCGGTCACCTCGGTATGGATCCAGGGGCCGTTCAGCCGGACGCGGCGCTCGAGTTTCAATCCGTTCGGGCACGTTCCGGTCAACAGGGCTTCCGACGATGACACGGCGGCGCCGGTCCAGGTGGTATCCCAGGGCCGCAGCGGAAAGTCCGGATAGGCCTGCACGACCTGCCCGCCGGTGTTCGGATATCCGCGTTCTCCCGGTCTGGCGATAAAGAGAAGATCGCGACCGCTGCTCTTGTCGATCATGCGCAGGATGCGTCCGCCTAACCCGGGCATGACCGAAAGCTTCCATGACTCGTTTTCGAGCGGGATCACACGCCAGACCTTCATGTTTTCGACGTTCTTCTCATCCACCTCCAGGTCGCGGCCCTCAGTGATCGTGGCAATGCCGTACCTGCGCAGTTTGGCCGCCAGTTGCCGGAACGCGGCCTGCGTGGACGTCAGGTCGCGCGGGGCGAACGTCTCGCCGTCTATGCGATACTCGCGCGCGGCCACCGTGCGCAAGTACTCGAGGGGTAACTTCGCTCTGAGAACGCGACTCCGGATCGCATCGTTATCGGCGAGTTCGAGCGCCTGACTGAACAGCGACTCCGCCTGGCCGTCGAACGACGGCGAGAAGGCAGGAAGGTTGAAAATCCACAGGTGCTGACCGAGTCCCACCGGCGGCATGCGGACCTCGCGATGCAACAAGTCGTAGTACGCCCGCATCGGTTTCGCCGCGCGGCCGTAGACGGCGGCCATGAATTCGTCCACCTCCCGGTTCACGTCCGTTCGCGGATCCCACAGGAGGCGCGCCATGATGTAGGATCGCAACTCGGCGTTCTCGCCGCCTCCGCCGCGTCCATAGTCGCCTTCGAGAAAGATCCCAACCACTCCGTTCCGCTGGTACAGCGGTATGTCCGCGGCTAATTCGTCGAAATCGGGCAGTGGGGCAAGGTAGTGCGTGAAGTTCGTGTTGTAGTGCCAGATATACAACTGGTTGGTGATGTTAGCCCAGGCTTTCAAGTTCTTGAGGAAGTAAGCGCTGCGCGGGCACTGCTCATAGGGATGCGATACGCAAACGCCGATGGGGCAGAGGCGGATCCGCACGTTCGGACGGGGGCGCACTTTCGCCGGAGGGTTCTCACTGTACCAGTAGGCCAGCGTGTCGATCAGCTTATCCGGATTTGTCTTCCCGATCTCTTCGGCGACGGCGTTGACGAAGCGGAGGATGGGGCCCGAGTGCTGGCCGCCCTCTTCCTGCTCGACACGGCGGCAGCGGTCGCACTCGCACCAACCTTCCGAGTCGTTCTGAGAGACCGATAGAATGCCGGCGTTCGGATGCTCGCGAATCCACTCACGGACCTGGGCGACGGCGATCCGCAGGACATCGGGATTGGTGAGGCATAACTGGCTGCGCTCAACACGGCGAGCGCCGTCGATCAGCGAGAAGTATTCGGGATGATCCTTGAAGTACTTTTCGGGCGGCACCAGGCTGTTGAAACTGTGGACGAACGGGAAGTACTCGACTTTGCCGCCCACGGACGGGTCGAGTTCGGAGAAACTGCCGTTGGTCCGGTTGCGGGCGGCCCAGGTCTTATCGAACGCCTCAGTGAAGTAGGGCTCGCGGTATTCGAATGCGGGCTTTTGGCGTTCGTCCAGGGCTGGAATCTCAATGGTCGTGCGCTTGGGGATGCGGCTCACTTCGCGCGTATACCAGCGGCAGCCGAGGCGATCGAGCAGCGTGTAGACGCCGTAGAGCGTGCCGCGCGGCCTTCCACCCGCGATCAGGATGTGGGCGCCGGAGGTCTGGAGTTGAAACTCCTCCGCGCCGAATGCGCCGGCGTTGAGGCCGGGGAAGGCGCGTCCGGCTGCGCCGCTATAGCCCACGTAGACATAGGCGCGGTGCGACGACTCGCAGGAGTGGGTGATGGGCAGGCGCGCGCCCGACATCTCCTCGATGGTCTGCACGAATTCGCGGGCGGCGAACTGTTCCGCTGGACTCGCATTTGCGGGGAGGCAGACCGTATACGCCGATTTGCCGTTGCTGACCAGAGTGGCGGCGGCCAGGGGAATGGCGAACAACATCGGAATGAGGGCTTTCACACCGCCTATTCTTACGGACGCGAGAGCGCGGCACAAGGGTAATCTCGAAGTATGGAGAGTCCCTACCGCACGCTGGTTCCAACGGAGGCGTACCGTTCACGGGTCTTCCATGTTCGGAGTCCTCTGGGGCTGACGGCTTGTGAGTGGATGGTGATCGAGGTGGTGCCGGTGCGCATGATGCGGCGGCTCAGGTGATGAGGGGGTGGGCGATGTGCAGGAATATTCGGATTCTGTTCAATTTTGATCCGCCGGTTACGGAAGAAGAGATTCGGGCGGCTTCTCTTCAGTACGTCCGGAAGATCAGCGGATTCAACAAGCCGTCGGTGGGCAATGAGGCCGCGTTTGCGGCGGCAGTGGAGGAGATAGCCGCGGTTTCGAGGAGGCTGCTGGGTTCGCTGAAGAGCGCCGCACCGAAGAGGAATCGGGAGATGGAGGCGGCTAAGGGGAGGGCGCGATTTGCGAGGAGGGCAGGGCTGGGGAAGGGGTGAGAGCTGATGTCCGCCGGGTGAAGCTCATGAGCGGGACTGGAGATCTCATCGCGAACTTGGTCTCCTCTTCTTCTGATTCGAATCCACCAGTACGCCGGCCGCGACCAGTTTCAGATCGTTGCCTTCGGTGGCGTAAACCGTCACCAGCGACTCCAGGTCGATGTCGGTGTCCTTGATGAGCGTATTGCCCTCGGCAAACTTCGTCTTCTTGTCGCGACGGAACGTCATGATCTTGCCGGTGTCCTCTTCGAGGAGAATCGACTTCTTATTGAGGTCTTTCAGTTTGCCGTGAAAGGTGACGTACAATCCGCGCAGCGGCTGCGCCTGAACCCCGCCCCGTTGCCCGCTCTGCGCTGGAGCAGGCATCCAGGCGAGCGCAAACAGCACGGCCGTCAGTGCAATCCTCATACATTCATACGACGCTTGCTACTCGGGATTCCAGCCATCTAGGGTGGAAGCCACGGTGACCTCCTTCTTGTCCTTAATCGGGGATTGGTCCAAGTTGTCCTTTAGCCACGGATAGTCCGGACCCTGGCTGCCCGAAAAGTACACCCGATCATAGCCCCACTTCATCTCGTAGGGAATCGCAGGCTGCTCCTTGAAGATCCGCTGGTCCATGAGGTTGGACCCGAACTTGACGTCGATGAAATACCACGCCGCATCCCGGAAATAAGATCCGAGGCCGAAGGGCGCGGGACCATCGATGACGGAATCCCGGATGACCAGCTTATCCGTCTGCTTTATGATCCCTTCGTTGAACAGGCAGGTCTTGTGCCCGATGCACCAGAACCGCGAGTTCTTTACGTATGCGGTCGCGCGCGGTACAAAGATGTGGTACGTGCCAGAGACGTACACGTTGGCGAGATAGAACAGGCCGCGCGAAGACATGACGAGGGTGTCGCCGCCATAGCCGGTGATATCCGAGTCGACGATGGCCACCCGCGTGGAGGTTCCCGAAATCGAGAGCGCGGTCGCTTTGGCGCCCTCGCCGCGGAATCCGTTCTGAATCGTCAGATGTTCAAACCTCAAGTCGCCGGCATTCACCAGGACGGACGCACAGTTGTCCTCTTTGCGGTCGGCCACCGGACAGGCGGTGGTGTCCACGTCCCATTCGATGCGGGTGTTCTTGCGGTCCTGGCCCCGGAAGGTGATCCACGATTTCCGCAGCCGCACCTGTTCCCGATAAACGCCGTTTCGGATGGAGATAACCACCGGCGTGCGATTGTCCTCTGGGATCGAATCGATGGCGGCCTGCACGGTCTTGAAACGTTCGCCGCCGCTTGCGTCAACAACGAGAGTAGTGGCTCTGTCCGCCGGCAACAGAGCGCGGGAAGAGAGCAGAATGAGGACCAGGACACGGACCATGGCCGCGGGACTCCTTAAGCAAAGGTCTGCTTCTATGCTATGCGGATCGGATACGGTTTGCTGACCGCGTGGGCCCAAGGCATCCACACCGGAGAAATCCTACCGGTGAACGACCCTATTCATGGAAGGCCGGCGACCGATCAGAACAGTAGAGATGGAATTGACAACTCCAGTCCGCCGTTCGTGCGGCGGCGCGAGCCCGCACTCCGCTTGAACACCCCGACTAGTCTGTTTGTGGACGATGTTCCCCTGAACACCGGACTGGTTCTGGGAGTGCCAAAAGATGAGGGATTCCGCACGCTGGCCGCCGCTCGGAGCGCCTCGTGAAGAAAGTGAACGACGCGATCACACGGTGCTCCACGGCCCGATGCCAAACCATCCACGGACTGGCGGCGGGATGTGCCGCCGCGGCCGTGAACCTGCTGTCGGTCCCTATGCTCGATTCGCGTCTGTACCTAGGCGCGATCTTCTATTGTTATGCGGCTATAGCCGTGGGTCGCTGGGGCGGCGCCTTCGCGGGCTTCATGGCAGGCATGGTGGCAGCGGCGGACGGCCATCCGGGTTCTGCCGTGATCATGTGCCTTGAAGGCGTTACCATCGGATGGCTGACCGAGAGGAAATGGCGGCCGATTTCCGCCAGTCTCGTCTTCTGGTTCCTCGTGGGCGCGCCGTTGTGGCTGGCCCAGGCATGGCTGCTCGGCGATTCGGGAGATTTCCGGTGGACCGTGGGAGCGGGCTTCGCCGTCATCTCGATCGCCGGCGTGCTGTCGGCGGAACAACTGTTGATCATCGCACCGCTTCAAACACGGTTTGCCACCGACCCCAACCGGCACGGCACGCCGCTAGCCCGATTGCTGTCCAGCACCAGCGTGGCCATCGCGGTCCTGCCCTTCTTTGGGCTCGGCCTCTGGCACCTGAATAAGTTCCAGTCCAATGAGATCGATCATGCCGGCTATCAAGTACATCACTCGACCCATTTGGCGGCACGAGAAGTTGAGTTCTACCTGGATACTCACATTCGCGCCATGGCCTCGCTGGCTCACGATCTCGAACGGTCTCGTGACGCGAGCGGTGTCTCCGCGGCACTGACCTGGGCGCACGAATTGTACCCGGACTTCCTGACGTTGATAGCGACCGATAGGGCGGGAACCGTGATCGCTACTCATATCGACAGAGCCCGCGATTCGCAGAATCCCGGCCGCTCACGCATCAGTCTCTCGGATCGCGAGTACTTCCGGCTCCCGACGGTTACAGGCAAGCCTTACCTGTCGGACGCATTTCAAGACGGAGGCCTTGGCAACCAACCGATGGTCGCCATCAGAACGGCGGTTCGGGGCCCGGACGGCGCCCCACAGGGCATCGTGGAAGGATCGCTGAACCTGACCCGCTTCGAGCGGTTCTCGACAGGGCAATTCATTCAGGACGGTAAGCAATTGGTTATCCTTGACCGCACGCGGCAGGTGGTCTATGCGAGCCCCGGGACCGGATACCGGCTCTTAGAAAGAGTGCCACTGTCCCTCTCAAAGGCGGCGGGTCCAATGGACGGGGCTTCGGCGTATCTGACCGGCGAGGAGGATGTTCCCTCCACGGGGTGGCGCGTTATGGTACGCCGTCCTGTCTCCTTGGTCCGCGGGACCGTGCAGGCCTATTGTCTGGTGACGGCACTGTGGGCCCTGGTTGCCATGTTGGGTTCGCTACTGGTTTCGCAGGTGGTAGCCGGCAGGATCACCCAGCCGGTACGGGATCTGATGTACTTCATCCGCGACTTTCAACTGAGTTCAAAGGCTTGTTACCGCCCGGAGGTGGGTCCCCATGTACCGGCCGAGGTAACCCAGCTTGCCAATGATTTCGGAGCCATGGCGGAGCGGCTCCACTCGGCCTATCTGGGGATGGAGAGATCCCTGGCGGAACGCGACGAGTTGAACCTGGAACTTCAGCGTGTGCTCGAGGGGACGGAGCAGAGCATTGCCCAGCGCACTGCCGAGTTGGCCCTCTCCAAGCAGCAAGCCGAGGAAGCCAGCCAGGCCAAGAGCGAATTCCTGGCGAACATGAGCCATGAAATCCGTACGCCGATGAACGCCGTGATCGGCTTGGCCGGGCTGATCCTCGATGATGAACTGACGGATCGCCAGCGAAAACGTACCGAGGTGCTGCGAGACAGCGCCGCCGGCCTGTTGGGTATTCTGAACGATATCCTCGATCTTTCGAAGCTCGAGGCACGCAAGCTGAGGCTGGAAACCCTCGATTTCGACCTCCGCCCGGTAGTTGAGGGCGTGGCCGACCTCATGGCGATTAAGGCCGAGGAGAAGCGCCTGGAGCTGTTGTGCTATATCGAGCCGCCGGTAGTCACCCGGCTCCGCGGCGATCCAAACCGTTTGCGCCAGGTGCTGCTCAATCTAGCCGGGAACGCTGTGAAGTTCACCCAGGCAGGGGAGATCTCCATCCGGGTTCGAATGGACACTTCAATCGCAGGGGCGCCCGCCGTGCGTTTTGAAGTCCGCGATACCGGAGTCGGTGTTCCGGAGGCCAAGCGGCACGTCCTTTTCCAGCCTTTTTCCCAGGCAGATGCTTCCACTGCCCGCCGCTACGGGGGCACCGGGCTCGGACTGTCGATCGTTCGAAACCTGGTGGAAGTGATGGGGGGCCAAGTAGGATTCGAGAGTAGAACTGGACAGGGCTCCTGCTTCTGGTTTACGGTGCCGCTCCCGGTACAAAGTTCGGCGGAGCGGCCGCCCGCACTGTCGCTCGCCGGTTACCGGGTACTCGTGGTGGACGATAACGCGGCCAGCCGGAGACTGCTGGCCGAACTGCTCGAGTTCTGGAAATGTGCCGTCAGCGAAGCCGCGGACGGTGAGACGGCGTTGGCGGTGCTGCGATCGGGCCGCGAGTTCGATGCCGCTCTGATCGATCTCGAAATGCCAAACCTGGGCGGCGATCGCCTAGCGGCGCTGGTTCGCAACATCCCCGGTTCGGAGCGCCTTCCGCTGGTTATCATCACTCCGCTCGGTTGCCGCGAAGGCCCCGAACACTGGCGACGCCTGGGCTTTGCCGGACGCGTGAACAAGCCAGTAAAACAGGGCGAGTTGGGGCGATGCCTGGCGTCCGTGCTGGGCTATGGCCCGGCTCCCGGCGGTCGGGGTGAGTCCGAATCGCCCGGTAACGCCACCACAGGCGTGGCCGTATCGAAACCCCGGATCCTGGTGGTTGAAGATAATGCTGTAAATCAGGAGGTCGCCCTGGGGATACTCGCCAAACTCGGCTGCGTTGCCGGCTTGGCCGAGGACGGCGCCAAGGCTCTTATCGCTCTGGGCCAGGATGATTACGACCTTGTGCTGATGGATTGCCAGATGCCGGAGCTGGACGGATATCAAGCCACCCGAATGATCCGCCACCCCGGCACGCCGGTTCGGGATCACCTGATTCCGATCGTCGCCATGACCGCGTACGCCCTGGACGGCGACCGCGAAAAGTGCCTGGCCGCCGGCATGAACGACTACCTGACCAAACCCATCCGGCCCGCCGTTCTGAAACATGCGATCGAGTTCTGGACGGCTCGGCGCGAAGGCCAGGCGCCCGTGCCACTCGCGGCGCCGGACCCGATGACGGCTCAAACCGCCTTCGACCGCGAAGGGCTACTGGAGCGGTTGATGGGAGATGGTGCGCTGGCGCGGAAGGTCATCGAAGGTTTTCTCCAGACCGTCCCCGGACAACTCGCGGCCCTCTCGCAGGCGCTCGCCAACGCTGATGCCGCCAAGGCGCGCCTGACCGCCCATGCGATCAAGGGAGCGGCGGCCAACACCGGCGGCCAGGAAGTATCCGAAGCTGCCCGACGGATGGAAAAACTGAGCGAGGCGGGTGACCTGGACGGCGTGGCCGGGTTGCTGCCTGAACTCCAGCGGCGATTCGACCGGCTCCGGCCGGAACTCGAGTCATTTTGCGCAAGCGAATTGAAGGACGGATAGGGGCGTGGCTCATTAACCGGAGAGCGTGGCCGATATGAAGAAAAGAGACTGGTACCCATGAAGACGCTGATTGTCGAGGACGATTTTACGAGCCGCATCCTGCTCCAGGGCTTTCTGTCACGGTACGGCGAATGCCACATCGCCGTGAACGGCGGCGAAGCAGTGGATGCCTTCCGAGCCGCCGGAGAGGACGGCGCGGGCTATGACCTGATCTGTATGGATATCCTGATGCCCGAAATGGATGGGACTGAAGCGCTCCGCCGCATCCGCGCCATAGAGGCCGCCAGCGGCCTTCCAAGAAGAGACGCCAGGATCATCATGACGACGGGCCTGGACAACAGCAGATCCGTGCTGGAATCGTTTCGGGAATCCTGCGATGCTTATCTCATCAAGCCGATCAATACCGGCAAGCTTCTCGGGCACCTGCGTTCTTTCGGGCTGGTGGATTAGTCCCGCAACAACGCCACGCACACAACCGCCGGAACCAGCACCAGTAGCGCTGCCATCGTGAGCAGGAACGCCCCATGTTGGGCCATCAGCGCCGCTGTTGGCACCAGCAGCGCCTGAATCTTGATGCCCGCAAGACTCGAGGTAACCTGGCCCAAGAGCGATTGAAGCCAAGTCGATGTCGCTCCCAGGCACGCACCCAGCAGCCCCATCGCACAACCGAACGCGATCACCTGGGCGGCAGTAATCGGACGTCCCGCCGCTTCCACTGCCTCGCGCCGCGCACGCAACTGGGACCGCCACCAGACCAGGCGTGCGTCGGGGACCACCGCCTGAGCCCGCATCTGGTCGCCGCTATCGTCCAGAACACCGGCGATGGCAACGACATCGGAGCAGATGGCGCATCCGCAGACGTGGGATCGAAGACCGGCATCCACCCGCTCGGGCCAACGGGACTGGATCACCGCTGCCAGCACCTCGGCTTCGAACTCGCATTCCACCGGCTTCATCGTCGGCCCCCGTCTGTTCCGCCGCCCAGCAGCCCGGCCAGCTTCCGGCGCGCTCGAAACAACATCGGCTTCAGGCTGGCCATGCGCAAGCCGAGCACGTCCGCAATCTCGCGATGCGTGGCCCCCTCGGCATAGGCCAGCCACAGCATCGCCCGTTCACGCGGCTTGAGATGCGACATGGCGCGCGTGAAATCCGCGGACCGCTCCGCCGCTCCCGCATCGCCGGCGGAAGGGACGCGTTCGATATCGTCTCCCGCGAGACTGGAAGGCCCGCGGGTCAGGCTTCGCCGGCGTGCATCCCGGGCCAGGTTGGTGGCGATGCGGTACAGCGAATTGCGGCGATGCGCCTCGCTGTCATGTGTGGCGGCGGCTCGCAGAAAGCGATAGAACGTTTCCTGAAGCAGGTCGTCCGCGAGTTCGCGGTCGCCCGTAACCCGGGCCAGGTAGGCCCACAAGCCGCGCGCGGTCCGATCGTAAAAGCCCCGAAACGTCTCCTCGTCCATCACGAAGTCCACAGAGACGTCGTCCAGGGTACTGTCGCGACGGACATCGGTGAAGGTCATTTCAGGAAACATGTCGGTTCGCTAACCCTGAACGCCTTTGGGCTCGATCAGCCCGAGTCTGTATGAGATCAGGAACGAGACGATCGCAGAGATCAGGAACCCCAGGCCGAGTGCGATGCCGAGAACACCCAAGGCATGCAAGGGCTGCGAGGCCGAATCCGCCACTCGTCCGCTCACCACCTGCAGACCGATGCCGGCCGCAATCAGCACCACTCCGCCCTGCACCGACCAGAGAATCCGGCCCAGGGGCGCACCCACGCTGCGTGGCGCGGCGTCCAGGGTGATGGGTGTCGATTCCAGAAAGCGGGCGCCGGCCGGCGATTGGACATAGCTCAGCAGATCCTCATTGGCCGTAAACCGGTCGAGCAGTTTGCTGTGAACATCGGTCTGCACCTTGGCCAGCCGGCTCCAGCGGCGGTAATCGATGAACGTTCGAATCAGCCAGACTAGCAGGCCGATGGCCATGCCGAAGCCGGTGAATGCCGCCAAGCCGCCTAACACGTCCCTCCATACCTCCAGGGCCGGGTCCTGATTGCGGGGCATCTGACCTTCGCCGACGTAGAATCTCGGATTACGGGCCACTTCCGGGTGCATGTTCAGAAAATTGGCCAACGCAGGATATGGCGAAAGATAGGCTTGATTCGTGAGCAGCCCGGGGTCCAGAGCGAGCACGCTGCGCAATGCCGGCGGATAGTGCTCCAGCAAGGTCGCCAGCTCCTGCCTAGTACGATCGGCGTCCGGTTGGTCCGCACCCACAACGGTTGCCGGCTGCGGGGCGGGAGCCTTGACCGCCTGCGCCCATCCGTTTGTTGGCAGCGAAACCGCACATACGGCCAGCACTCCTACTCCCAAAAACCGCCTGATCCGCGTTCGCTTCATCGAAATGTTTGATCCTCTCTGCCCGGTTATTACGCAGTGAGGGAGAAAAGGTTAACTCTTCCGCCGGGATTCGAAGGCCCACGCGTCGCGCACGATGTCGGCAATCCCCGAGCGCTTCGGCGTCCATCCTAGAGTCTGTTTGAGCCGGTCACAATTCGCCACCAGCACCGCCGCGTCCCCGTCGCGCCGCGGCCCGAAGACGTAGGGCACCTTCTCTCCCGTCACCTCCTCCACGGTCCGCACCACTTCCATCACCGTGTAACCGCTGCCGGTGCCGGCATTGAATGCGTCGGAGGCGCCGCCCCGCATCAGGTGATCGAGCGCCAGGATGTGCGCATCGGCGAGGTCGCTCACATGGATGTAATCCCGGATGCAGGTTCCGTCGGCCGTGTCGTAATCGCTGCCGAAGATCGTCACCGGCTTACCGGTCTGAATGGCGCGGAACAGCAGCGGGATCAGGTGCGTTTCAGGCTCGTGCTCCTCTCCGAGGCCGGAATCCGGCTCAGCCCCGCAGGCGTTGAAGTATCGCAAGGCGATGCTGCGGATTTCCCGAAACTGATCCATCCAACCGAGAATCTTCTCCACCATTACCTTCGATTCGCCGTATGGACTCACCGGGGCAAAGGGCATGTCCTCGGTAATGGGAATGCGCGCGGGAGTCCCGTAGACGGCCGCGGTGGATGAAAAAACCATGTTGTGAATGCCCGCTTCCAGCATCGCGCTGAGCAGCGAGATGCTTCCGCTGACGTTGTTGGAGAAATACAGTTCGGGTAGCCTGGTGGATTCACCGACGGCGATGTAGGCGGCGAAATGGACCACGGCATCGAACTTCGCCCCGCGCATCAGGGCCGCCAGCCGCGGCGTGTCGGCGAGATCAATCTGGTGCAGGCGCTCCGGCGCGACGTTGTGCCGGTGCCCGCGCGACAGGTTGTCCACAACCTGCACGTCGTGACCGCGGCCCAACAGCAGGTGCGCGGTGTGCGATCCGATATAGCCCGCTCCGCCGGTTACAAGTATGTTTGCCATAGACTCAAACCGTAATTGTACGATGACGTTGAGGGACGGCATGGAATTTAGAAATCTCAGCCTGGCTCCGGATGGGCCCGTCGCAGTGGTGACTTTGAACCGGCCGGAGAAGCGCAATGCGCTCTCGCTCGAGTTGATGGAAGAGCTGATCGCGGCCCTGGAGGGTATCGGGAAACGCACCGATGTCCAGGCCGTCATCCTGGCCGCGGCCGGAAAGGTGTTCTCCTCGGGTCATGACCTCGGCGAAATGACGGGCCGCGGCCTGGCCGATTACCGCCGCACGTTCGACGTGTGCACGGAGTTGATGATCCGGATTCAATCCATTCCCCAACCCGTGATCGCCCAGGTGCAGGGAGTGGCCACAGCGGCCGGATGCCAACTGGTGGCCACCTGTGACCTGGCCGTTGCATCCACCGAAGCGAAGTTCGCCACCCCGGGCGTAAAGATCGGGTTGTTCTGCACCACGCCGATGGTGGCTTTGACGCGAGCCGTGGGCCGCAAGCGGGCGATGGAGATGCTGCTGACGGGCAGCTTCATTGACGCGAAGACGGCCGCCGAATGGGGACTGGTGAACCGCGTTGTCGCACCCGGGGACCTGGAATCCGAGACGCGTGCGCTGGCCGGTCAAATCGCCGCCGCCAGTTCCGCCATAGTCGCGCTGGGCAAACAGGCGTTCTATACACAGATTGACCTGGACCAAGCCAAGGCCTATGCCTACGCCAAGGAAGTAATGTCTATGAACGCTCTTACAGGAGATGCGCAGGAAGGGATCGCGGCATTTCTCGGGAAGCGTGCGCCCTGCTGGACCGGCCGCTAAGCCTGGTCGGGACCGTGGCGGACGTGGTCCTGCGTGCCGCATCGAGACCCTCTCGACGCCGTCGCCACGGAAACGCTCAGCGTCGCCAGGAGTGGCGACGCGGCACGCAGGAGTGCGTGCGCCACCTCGGACACCTTAGCAGCAGCGGACGTTCACTTCGCCCGCGGCGTTTTCCGGCGGTCCGAACGCCTCGGCTGGAGCCGGCGCGCCGTTCAGGACCGCGATCCAGCGGCGGACCGCGTCGATCACCACGAGCACCACGCCCGCGATGAAGATTCCCATCAGCAGCGAATCGAGATAGCCGGTAACTTCCTGCCCGGGATTGGATGTCATAGGCCAGAAGATATTCCGAATCGAGAGCACTCCGGCAAGGACGGTAGTAACTCCCACGAAGCACATAGGAACCGCGGTGATCCAGGCGTACCGTCCCTTTCCCATGTTGATGAGGAACGTCGTACAGACGGCGAGGGCAATGGTGGCGAGTAACTGATTCCCTGTGCCGAACAGCGGCCAGATAGTCGAGATCGTACCGGTATAGATGAGATATCCCCAGCCAAGAACAACGAAGAACGTCGCGATCAGGTTGCCTGGGAGCCACGCCGTATTCGCGAACTCCTTGTTCACCTTGCCGAGTAATTCCTGCAGTACGTAGCGTGCCACTCGAGTCCCGGCGTCCACGGTAGTGAGAATAAAGAGGGCCTCGAACATGATGGCGTAGTGGTACCAATAGGCCACCAGGCGATCCATGCCCGGGATCCCCTTGAAGATCTGCGCCATTCCCACGGCCAGCGAAACTGCCCCGCCGGTGCGTCCAGCGAGTTTCTCGCCTACCTCTTGTGAGATCAGATCCAGGTTGACGGTGCTCAGTCCGAGCGTTTTGAAGACGGCGGGCGGCGTGTTGATGGCGAAGTAATCACCAGGGTTCATCGAAGTGGCGGCGATGAGCGCGAGTATGCCGACCATCGACTCGGCGACCATGGCGCCATAACCTACGAACCGAGCGTCCGATTCCTTGTCGAGCATCTTGGGTGTCGTGCCGGACGCCACCAGTGAGTGAAACCCCGAGATAGCTCCGCAAGCGATGGTTACGAACAGGAACGGAAACAGCTTGCCCTTGATAATCGGCCCGCCTCCATTTATGAACTGAGTGAAAGCCGGGAACTGGATGTCGGGCCGGACTATGAAGATCCCGGTTATGAGGATCGCGATCGTCCCTAACTTTACATAAGTCGAGAGATAGTCGCGCGGCGCAAGCAGTAACCACACGGGAAGGACGGAAGCGACGAAGCCATAGATCGCCATTAATAGGGTGATCTGGTGCGGCGTGAACGTCAGCACATGGGCTGCTCCGCTCTGCGCAAACCAATGCCCGCCCATCACGGACGCAAGCAGGAAGATCACTCCGAAAACGCTCGGGCCGGCCATCTTCACCTGGCCCGGAACGGTTCTGAACATCCACACACCCATGACCAGCGCGATGGGGATCGTCATGCCGATGGTGAAAACTCCCCAGGGGCTCTCGGCCAGGGCATTGACCACGACAATCCCCAAGCCGGCCAGCGTTACCAGCAGGATGAACAGAACGGCGATCATCGCCACGAGCCCGGCAAACGGGCTGATCTCCGTGCGGGCGATATCGGATAGTGACCTGCCTTTGTGCCGGACCGATGCAATGAGAACGATGAAGTCCTGGACGCAGCCGGCCACCACCGCGCCAATCAACAGCCACAGGAAGCCCGGGGCGAATCCGAATTGTGCGGCGAGCGTCGGGCCCACCAGCGGCCCGGCTCCGGCAATCGCGGCGAAGTGGTGCCCGAACAGGACCCATTTCGGCGATGGCACATAATTGTGTCCGTCCTTGAATGTGTGAGCCGGAGTGGTGCGGCGATCGTCCAATACCAGGGCCTTCGCCGCGATGAAGGCGCTGTAATACCGGTAGGCGATGGCGTAGATACACAACGCGCCAAGCACAACCGGAAAGGCGTTCATAGGTTCTCCCGGAGAAATTTCAGCTAGACGCTTGTCACTATATCAATCCCAGTCAGCGGACCGCGATGGTAACACCTGGCTGCGCCGGAAACGATCCGACGATCACGTTCACGGGCACCCGGTCACTGGGGGTGACGTTTGCGGGAATGCGCACATTCACCTGCATCAGGCCCGCCGATTGCGGGGCCGCCCCGGCGTAAAGGACTTCCGCCGCTACCCCTTGGACCTGCACCGAGACCGGTAGCACCGGCTTCGGAAGCGTATTCGCATCCGTACCGGTCACTACTCCGGTGGACCCTGGTGGCGCACTCTGCCCTTCACCAGTGAGGTAGAGAGCGACAATCGAGCCGCGGTCCGCCGGCGACGCGGCGGCGTTGACAGACCCGTTCTGATTTGCGGCGGCGGCCTGACCCTGCCCGCTCTGGTTCACCGTGAAGATGCCCGGGGCAGCGTCGCGCACTGAAGTCGTGAAGGCATCGGCCGCGAGTCCCTGCGCCTCCACCTGAATGCGAACGGTGGTTTTACCGGCGACGCTATAAGGCACGATGGCATTGACCTGGTTGATTCCCGCGTACAACAGCGGAGCGGCGACGCCATCGAACAGGACACGTGTTCCCGACAATGATGATCCGATCACGCCGTTGGCAACGCTTCCCGAAACACCCGGATCAGGCCCGAGCCGTGTCCCGAAGATGCTGACCGTTTCGCCCGGCGCAACGGATCCAGCCACCAGGCTCGCAGCATTCACCACCGTGCGGATCGCGACCGCCTGCGCCACCAGTCGCCGAACGCGGTCGCTGTCCTGATCGGAAAAGTACACGTTCCCGCGTGAATCCAGCGCAACCGCCCTCGGACTGTACAATGACGCCGCCAGCGCGGGACCGCTGCCGCCCGGATCGCCCGGCAGGCCGGAGCCGGCAACTGTTTGAATGAAGGCATTCGCCCCGATCATGCGGATTCGATCATTGAGCAGATCGGCCACGTACAGATTTTTCGCCGAATCAAACACAAGTCCCGCCGGAAGATGCAGTTGAGCCTGCGCGGCCGGGCCGCCATCGCCGGAGAAGCCGCCCACACCGGTGCCCGCGATGGTGCGGATATTCTTCGTCAGCGCGTCAACCTTTCGGACACGGTTGTTGAAGTAATCGGCAATATACAGGTTTCCCGAATCATCCACGGCCAGCCCTCGTGGATAGTCGAATCGCGCGTACCGCGCCGGCCCATTGTCGCCGGCAAAACCGGGTACCGCGTCCGGATCGCCGGCGTAGAAGTTGATCATGCCGGAACGATCCACCACCCGGATTCTGTTGTTGCCGGAGTCGGCGATGTAGAGATTTCCGGAGCGGTCCACGGCGACGGCGTTCGGATTGTAGAGAGCCGCCGAGGTTGCGGGTCCGCCGTCGCCGCTGTTTCCGGGCACGCCGGAACCCGCCACTGTGGATATGATCCCGCCTGAGATCCGGCGGATGACGTGATTCCCCGTGTCCGCAATATATAGATTGCCGGCGCTATCGAACGCAAGGCCGTCCGGAATGTTCAATTGCGATTTGGCGGCAAACGCATTATCGCCGGAATATCCAGCCACTCCGTTTCCAGCCATGGTGGTGATGGTCCCGTCCTGAGAAACGAGCCGGATACGGTGATTCGAAGTATCGGCGACGTACAGGTTGCCACTCGCATCGAAGGCAACTCCGCTCGGCTGAAACAGCAGCCCATTCACGGCGGGCCCGCCGTCGCCCGCAGCGGGGTCCGATCCGGCCACCGTGGTAATGATTCCCTGCGCCGAGATCTTGCGTACGCGGTGATTCCCGGCGTCCGCGACGTAGAGGTTGCCCGCGTCATCCACCGCGACCGAAACGGGCCTGTTGAGTTGTGCCGACAACGCGGGGCCGTTGTCGCCGGAAAAGCCGGCTGTCGCCCCGGCAACGGTCGTGATGATACCGCGCCTGTCCACCTTGCGGATCCTGTGATTGGCGGTATCGGCGATATAGATATTGCCCGCTGCATCCGCGGCCACACCCGCCGGCGAGTTCAGGCCCGCAAAGACCGCAGCCGAGCCGTCGCCGCTGAAGCCGCCGCTGCTGGTGCCCGCAATAGTGGTAATGATACCGTCGGGATTCACTTTCCGGATGCGGTTGTTCCCGGTGTCGGCGATGTAGATATTGCCGGAGCGATCGAGCGTGAAACCCCACGGGAACGACAGTTGGGCCTGGGTGGCGGGCCCATCGTCGCCGTAGAATCCGAGCACGCCGGAGCCGGCGATTGTCGTAATGCGGCCGCCCGGGACGAACCGGCGGAGACGCGCGTTGTCGGTATCGAGCACCAGCACGGCGCCGTTCTGGTCAATAGCGATGTCTCGCGGGTAGTTGAACTGGGCATTGGTGGGGAGGTCGCCATCGCCGGCAAAGCCGGGAATGCCGGTGCCCGCGACTGTGGTGATGACCCCGTTCGGCGCGATTCGGCGGACACGCTGGTTCGAACTATCGGCGATGTAAGTATCGCCGGCAGGCGCAACCGCGGCCTTCGAGGGATAGGCGAGTTGCGCCGCGCTGGCCGGACCGCCGTCTCCCGAGAACCCGGCATCGGTGCCGGCGATGGTAGTGATGAGGCCGCCCGGAGTTACCTTGCGAATGCGCGCATTGCCGGAGTCGCCGATGTACAGATTACCGGCGGCATCGAGCGACACGCCCTGCGGCGACCACAGCAACGCTGAAGTGGCCGGTCCATTGTCGCCCACGAGCCTCGGCGCGCCGGCGACAGTTTCAACGAAGTAACTGCTTGACGGCTGCGCGCAAATGTTCGCGCAACACATCATGACGACGGTGATGCAGGCCCGGTGTGCCAAGCTTACGTAGCGCATTCGCATCTGGACGCCGAGGCCCGGCGCTTCAGCAATTGTACAGCACATGTCCCGGCAACAGCCTCGTTTCGCATCGAAATAATACGGGAAAAAGGGGCTACTTCAGCTTCACTGGATCAGCGGGCCTGGACGGTAACCTGGGCGGATTCGTTTTGAGCCGGGCAAGCACTTCCGCCACAGCCCGTTCGAGTTGCGGATCGCCGCCCTGAACCACCAGTCGGGGATCGTTATCCACTTCGATATCCGGATCCACGCCGTGTCCTTCGATGACCCACTCGCCCTTCGCGTTCGTGAACCCGAATTCCGGAACGTTCACATTTCCGCCGTCCATCAACTGGCCATGATCCGTGATGCCCACCACGCCGCCCCAACTCCGCTTGCCGATCAGCGGACCCAGCTTCGCCTCACGGAACATGGCGGGGAAGATATCTCCGTCCGACGACGAGTTCTCGTTCAGCAGCGCCGCCATGGGGCCCGCGAAAACTCCGTCGGGATAGAGGAATGGTTCAGCGTTGGTGCGGGCGAACTGAGCGCCCAGCACGTGCCGGCTCAGCCGCTCGATCAACATGCGGGACACGTTGCCACCGCCATTCGCTCGCACATCCACAATCAGTCCGTCTTTGCGGAGTTGTGGATAGTACCACTTGATGAACTCGCGGATGCCGTCGGCTCCCATGTCGGGCACATGCAGATAACCGATGCGTCCACCCGACATCTTCGTGACCCTCTCACGGTTGGCCGTCACCCAGTCGAGATAGACCAGGTACTTCTCGTCCGTGATGGGACGGAACGACACTTTCCGCGATCCATCCATCTCAGGTTTCGCACTTAACGTCAGTTGCACGGGGTTATCGGCCAGGTTGCGCAGTAGCCGGTAAGGATCGTCCTTGGCCGTCAATTCCTGACCGTTAATGGCCAGGACGAAATCGCCCACCTTGGCATCCACTCCGATCTCGGTAAGCGGCGAACGATAGATATCCTCCTCGTTCTGGCCCGTGAAGATCCTGGAAATTCGGAACCGTCCCGATGCTTTGTCCAACTCGAACCGGGCGCCTGGCAGAGCGACCCGGGGGCGCGGCGGGGTCTGCATGTCACCGCCGTCAATGTAGGCGTGCTGAACGGTCAACTCTGAAATCATCTCGCTGATGACATAGTTGAGGTCCGAGCGATGCGCCACGTAGGCCAGCAGTGGGCGGTACTGTTCGCGCAGCGCCTTCCAGTCGTATCCGTGCATGTTCGGCGCATAGAAGAAGTCGCGATATCGCCGCCAGACTTCGTCGAAGATCTGCGCCCATTCCTCCGAGGGGACCCGATCGACAAACAATCCCGCCGTGGAGACGGTCTTCTTGGCCGCCGCGCCGGTGGGGGTGGCGTCCATGAGCGTGAACCCGGAACCCTGCCGGATGAGGAGCTTCGAACCGTCGTCCGAGAGTTGAAAACCGGTAGTGTCGTCGAGCAGCGTGGTCTCTTTGCGGTCCTTGATGGAGTAGATGCGAACGGAGCTCTTCGTGTCCGCCTGACGGCCGTAGTAGAAGGGCGCGTTGACCGAGTAAATCAAGTGACCGCTCTTCACACGCAGGTTGGAGTAGTTGCTGCCCTCGAGCGGAACGCGGGCCACACGGGCCTCGATGCCCTCAAAGTCGATGACGAGGTCCACCGGTTTCTCGTCCTTCTTGCTCTCGTCCTTCTTGGCCGCGTCCTTTTTGGCGGCATCGTCACCCGTGGTGACGGTCACTTCGTCGCTTTCGGGCGGGAACGGATTCTTCACGTCTTTCCGCAGCGCGATAGCGAACACGCCGAGCTGGCGATTAGTGGCGAAGTCGAATTCCACCGTGGAGATCAGCGGGGCGAAGTCGTGCGTGCTGATGAAATACAGGTAGTTCCCGTCCGGATCCCACGCGGGGTTGCCTGAATCGAAGTACTCGCTTGTGAGCTTGTGGGTTTGGCTCCCGGCCGCGCTCCAAATATAGAGCGATGCGAACCCGTTCACGTTGTTGATGCTGAATGCCAGATGGTTGCCGCGCGGCGACCACTTGTAGTCGAGAATCGTGCCAGTCCGGGAATGTGCGATCTCCGTCAGCTTGCGGTCGGCGAGCGTCAGCATCCACAAGAGCCCGTCCTTGTCGCCGAAGGCGATCCGTTTGCCATCGGGGGCCCATTCCGGCCAGTAGCGCATCGCGCTGCCGCCCTTGGTGATCTGTTCGGGTTTGGTGGATCCGTCCTGCGGCGCGATCCAGATCTCCTCTTCGCCGCTCTGGTCCGAGATGAAGGCCACCTTGGATCCGTCCGGCGACCAGCGCGGCCATTTCTCGTGCGCGCCCGGCGTGTTCGTCAGGTTGCGCACCGGGCCCTTTTCCACGGGCGCCGAGAAGATGTCGCCGCGCGCGCCGAACAGCACCCGCTCACCCTTCGGGCTCAGGGATGCCGATTCCACCAGGTTGCCGGCGGCGATGTGGGACGGACGGCGCGCCACCCCGTCATCGGGCACGGTGATGGAAATGGGCATGCTCTTGCGCGTCTTCACGTCATAGATTTCGAGACCGCCGTTGAGTTCGTATACGATGCGGCTCTCGCGGTCCGAGCTCGGCCAGCGGACGTCATACTTTCCATTGAATGTGATCTGGGCAGTCTTGCCGCTCGGAACGTCGTAGGAATACAGGTTGAAGTGGCCGTCGCGGTCCGAATCGTAGTAGATGCCCTTACCGATCCACATCGGATCGCGGCTGGCTCGTTCCCCTTCGCGTGATCTTCCTGGCGGCGAGAGTCTCGAGATCGAAGATGTAAAGCTGGTTGGCTTGGCCTCCGCTGTATCGCTTTTCGGTGCGGAAATCACGGGCACGTGGGGAGTAGACCATCTGGTTGCCGCCGGGCGAGAACGATCCCGCACCGGATTCAGGCATGGGCAGCGGCTCTGCCGGCCCGCCGTCCACCGACACCTGATAGAGGCGGCTGAACCCCAGGAACCAGCCGTCCCGCAGGCTGCGGAAATACACCTTCCCTCCGTCATTCGACCATCCGTACACCTGGTTGTCGTAGCCCCAGCGCGGCGCGCAGAGGCCCGCGGGCGGGGTAGTAGGTCAGTTGTTTGGGAACGCCCCCGGTGGCGGGCATCACGTAGACCTGCTCGTCGCCATCATATTGGCCCGTAAAGGCAATCCACTTCCCGTCCGGAGAGAATTTCGCGAACAATTCCAAGCCCGGGTGCGCAGTCAGGCGCGTGGCGGTTCCCCCGGACGCAGCGGAAGTCCACAGGTCGCCGCCGTAGGTAAACACGACCCGGTCGCCGTGGATATCGGGGAAGCGCAACAGCTTAGTGTCGGCTTGCAAGGCTCCGGTCAGAGCCAGCAAACAAAGAACGCGTTGGAACATCAAACCTCCAAATGTTGATTATCCGACGATGCGGTCACCACTTTGGTAGCCCGCGAGGCGATAAGATCAGGATTCATCAATGCTCTCGAAGGGGGGACTCATGTCCATTCATAAGTTCAGAACACCATTTGCCATTGCGGTTTGCGCAGTGGCGCTTTGTATCGGCGTGTTCAGCGTGATATCCGCGCAGCAGACGCCGAACTTTTTCACTGCCGTGGACGGCAACAAGGATGGCTTCATCACTCACGACGAGTTCAAGGGGGTGATCGCAAAGTGGCTGACCGACAGCACCGGATCGCTCACCCAGGAACAACTCTCGCCTGTCCTGGACTCTGCGTTCCCGGAATCGGCGTTCATGGCATTGTTCGTCGCCAGCGGCCCGCAGAACCAGACGCCAAAAGCCGGCCGATGTCGAGAAGATGCTGGCCGCCTCTGCCCTCCGCGGCGCCGGCCAAACCCAAGCATCCTCGCAAAGTCCTGGTGCTATCAAAGTGCGTCGGATACGTTCACTCCTGCATCCCACTGGCCGCGAAGACCGTTGAGTCACTGGGCTCCAAGACGGGTGCCTGGACGACGACCGTCACCTACGACTCCGCGGACATTACCGCGGAGAATCTGAAACAGTACGACCTGCTGTTCCTGAACAACACCACCGGGGCCTTTCTCGACGATCCGAACGACCCGGCCGCCACTGCCGCCCGAAAGAAAGCACTGCTCGATTTCGTGAGATCGGGCAAAGGTCTTGCCGGAATCCACGCTGCCGCCGACTCGTATCACCAGGCGCCCAGCGGGATCCCTGTCGGCGGCATGCTTGCCCCGACAATCATGGCCGCGGCGGACAAGAACGATGACAAGAAACTCACCGCCGAGGAATTGAACGGGCTGGCGGATGCCTGGTTTGCCAAAATGGACCCCAACAACACGGGCAAGCTGAGCCAGCAGGATTTCCGGGGCCGCTTCCGGGGTGTCCTGTTCAGCGGCGGCGGGCGGCGCGGCGGGGCTCCTCCGGCGCCGGGAAAGGGCCGTCCCGGCCGCGACAAGCAGGTAGGCACCTGGCCCGAGTTCAACCAGACGATCGGTGGATTCTTCAAATATCACTGGCTCGACCCGCAGCACATCTCGTACAAGATCGACGATCCGGACAGCCCGCTGACAACCATGTTCAAGGGCATCGAATTCTCGATTGACGACGAGACCTATACGTTCGGAATGAACACATGGTCCCGGGAGAATCTGCACATCCTCACCAGCATCGATTACGCGAAGATGAGCGAGGCCGACAAGCTCAAAGAGGACTTCCCGCGTGAAGACCACGATTACGGATTAAGCTGGATCCGGCGCGAGGGCAAGGGCCGCGTTTTCTACGAAGCGCACGGCCACAACGAGCGGGTCTATGCGATCAAGCCGATGCTGGAGCACCTGCTGGCCGGCGTGCAGTACGCGATGGGCGATCTGAAGGCGAACGACACGCCCAGTGCGAAGTTGAAGAAGTAGGTAGGATCGGGGAAGCCGGCGGATGCGAACCATCCGCCGGCACTTGGCTTAGGTCTTGACGGTGTGGAACTCCCAGCCCTTCCGGAAGGCGGGCTTGAGAAGCTTATTGGCATCCGCGTTGTTGGTGATGCGCATCTTCTCGGGGTCGTATTCGAGTTTGCCCTCATGCCTCAGCGCGAGAACGCCCAAGAGCATCCATTCGACGAACGGCGCGGCGACATCGAAGTTCGAGCAGGCCGGGTCGCCACCCTTGCAGGCGCGGATGAAATCGCGCATGTGGCCGGGTGAGCGGGTCAGGATCGGCGGCGGCATCTTGTAGTCCTTCATCTTCTCCACTGGAAGCAGTCGCGTGATCTCGCCGTAAGTACCGGTGGTCAGCATCCCCTTGTCGCCGATGAAGACGCTACCGTCGGGTGTGGGGAAGCGCAATTGGTCCTTCGGAGCTTCCTTCATGGCTTCGAAATGCTGCTCGTTGAAGACCCTGCCGGGCGAATGAAACTCGTAGTCCGCCGGACGCATTCCCGGTCCACCCGGCCCGCGGCCTTGGCCACCTGGACCGCGCCCACCGCCAGGTCCGCCCGCACTCATCAGGTTCGGCGGATCGCCGATCCACTCTCCTTCGGGAACGCCGGGGATCTTCGGACTTTCCTTCAGTCCGTCGTACCAGAAAATCTTCAGCGCGGGCATATCGCCGTAAGGCGCAAAGTCGTAGCGGATCACCGAGGACTTGGGGAACATGAAGGGGCTGACGCCTTCCTTCTTCACGCACTCGACGCCGACAATCTTGCGTTTCGACAAGTGCAGCGCCATGTTGGGAGCGCCCAGGATGTGGCAAGCCATGTCGCCGAGGGCGCCGCAGCCGAAGTCGTAGAAACCGCGCCAGTTGAAGGGCTGATAGAAGAATCCGCCCCACTTGTCCGGTTCCGTCTTGCCGCCGGCGGTAAAGGGGCGCTTTTCTGCGACGCCGAGCCACAGGTCCCAATCAAGCGTGGAGGGAACCGGATCCGGCGGAGGAATCTCGGTGAGTCCCTGGGGCCAGAGCGGACGATCGCTCCAGGCGTGGACTTCGGTGACGCTTCCAATCTCACCGCTCCAGACGATCTCCGCGCATTGGCGGGTACCTTCGTTGGAATAGCCCTGGTTGCCCATCTGCGTGGCCACGCCGTACTTCGCGGCAGCCTCGCGCAGCTGCCGGGCTTCCCAGATGGTGCGAACCAGAGGCTTTTGTACGTATACGTGCTTGTTCCGCTCCATGCACCAAACCGCGGCGGTGGCGTGCATGTGATCGGGAGTCGCGACGATCACCGCGTCGATGTTCTTGCCTTCCTTGTCCAACATCTGGCGGAAGTCCTTGAACCTTGTCGCGTTCGGGTAACGCTCGAAGGACGGTCCGGCGCGGCGGTCGTCCACGTCGCACAGGGCAACAATGTTCTCCGTCGGCGCGGCCGCCCCAAGGTTTGAAGCTCCCTGCCCACCCGAGCCGATAGCCGCAAAATTCAGCTTTTCATTCGGGGATTTGTACCCCATTGCCTTCAACGAAGGTGTGCTGCCGAATCCCGCAGTAGGGACAGCCCCGGCCAGCACGCTTCCGAAGAAAAAGTGACGTCTCGAAAAATCCATGCATTCCTCCAACAGAAACGTTTAATCCTTCCTACCAGCTAATCAGGCCAGGCAGGTCTTGACGTACGCGAGACACTTCTTCGCTTCCGTAATGATATCGGAACCCTCGGGAATCGGGTACTCCAGTTCCAGATTGCCTGGAAAGTCGTACTTTTCCGTCTTGAGAAGCTGCAGTACCGGCTTCATCGGGGTGTCACCCGTGCCCCATACGGCGACGTTGGGGCCGTGGTCCTTCTTGCGGTCCTTGAGGTGGAGATTCGTGATTTTGGCGTGGTGCTGCTTGATGAAGGCGACCGCATCATAGTTAGACGCCGTGAAGTGGCCGATGTCCAAATTAATCCCGTTGTACTTCCCGTAGGCCATCAGGGTGTCGTAACTTTCCAGCGTGGCGGTCTGATTGGGATCGTTGGTGGCATCGTGACCGTGGTAGCCCACCAAGAGCTTGTGCTGGTCGGCGACGGGCGCGATACGCTTCGCCATGGTGAGCGTGGTGCTGGTGGTAATGCCTTTGACGCCGAGCCCTTCCGCCATTTGGAAGCCGTACTCGATATCCTCGTCTTTCATGGAGTCCTGCATGTTGTAGCAAAGCAGGGCGACATCGATGCCGGCGTCGTTGAACTTCTTTGTCACGGCTTTCCAGGTGGCGGCGCTGGTTCCTTTTCGCCACTCGGCGAGCTTCTCGCGAGCGGCATCGCGCTCGGCGATCTGTTCGGGGGTAAGTTGCGGCCTCGGCGGCGGTCCTGCCGGACGAGGACCTCCGGCTGAGGGTGCGCCGGGGGGCCGCCCAGCTCCGAAACGGCTGAAGACGGGCTGAGCGGGAGCCCCTGCGAGCGATTCGCAGTGGTTCGACATCAGCTCCGCTTCGCCGAGTCCGATTTCTACGTATGCTCTGATGATGGCTTCAGGATCCGGGCTGGCGATTCGATTAAAGCTGTAAGTGATGGCGCCAATTTGCACTCCGCCGAACTTTGAATCGATCGTTTTTGCCCGAAGCGAGTGGGCCAAGGGCAGAGAAGCTAAGGCCAGTTTTCCGACTTCTCGTCTTGTAAACTGCATGGTTTCCTTTCACGGTGGCAAGCGTGCATCAGGGCACACTACTACCGTACGAGCCGTAGGGGTCTCGGTGTAAGGACGGAAATCGGGCAGCGGAGGTAACGCATCACTGATAGCGGATCCGGACAGAAACCGGAGCGCCGGTCTGGGGCAGTTCGATTCTCTCGTTTGCCGCATCCACGCGAGTCCACGGCTTGCCGTTGATCGTAACCTCATGGATCTTTCCGTGGGGCGTCCGCACAACCAGCCAGACCGTTCGTGCGGGCCGTGCGGTTGGTAGACTGACGGTGCCCTCAATCACTCCGGCTTCGGCAGCCGCGTGCAGGTTCAGACTGACGTCGCCGAAGTAGGTGGCCAGCCCGGCGGCATGTACCCCTTCAGCCGACTGAAGCCACCGCCGCGGCACTCCGCCCGCGAGGTACAAGGTGTCGCCGTCTTCGAGCACCAGCATGTCGCGGATACGGTGCGCGAACTTCGCTTCATCCGGAATCTTGTAGAAGGGGCCGCTGGCGTGACTCCAGGCGCGGAATTCCTCAGTGAATGCCACGGCGTCGGGATACAAACAGGCGGCGAAGTTATTGAACACGCCGCGGATGGCGGCCTGGGTCTCATGCCGCTTCAGATAGGCGAAGATCGGGTTTTGCAGGTTGGCCTGGAATACCATTCCGCCCTGACTGAACCAGAGACGGTCGTCAGTATTGCCGTGCACGTTCATTCCCAGTCCGCTGGTGAGGGTGACGTTATCCTCCCAGTCGTCGAGAATCCAATCGGCGATGGGGTCCCGAACGCTGAAAACGCTCAGGTTGAGCAGAATGATGGGACCGTACAGCACTTCGCGGGTAGCGGCCAGGCGCAACATGGGGACGCCCTCGACGCCGTAACGACGGTAGTAGGCTGCGCGCTGCGGACCGAACCGGCGAAAGCGCAAGTTGGGCTCGATCGGAACATTGGGCGCGTACGAACCGTCGCGCATTCGCGTCACCGGCGTTTCGCGGATTGCTCGGAGAATCGCCGCCCGCAACTCCCGGAGATAGAGGTCAGCTTCCTGGCGAAGCCGCGACGCTTCAGGATGGCCGATATCGGCAAGAGCGGTGGCGGCGCGAGCGTAGCCGGCCCAGGCGAAGCTGTTGGTGGAAAACCACTGGGCCCAATCGGCGTTGTCTTCGAGAGACGAAGCGGGCATCAGGCCATAGCCGCGGACACGCGTACCGTCCAGTTCGATTTGGCGCGTCGCCTCGCGCTGGCGGTCGATCCAGGCGATGGCCTTCTCCATGTGCGGCCAGGCGTGCAGGAGCCACGCCTTGTCGCGGGAATAGAGGTAGTGCTCGCCGAGCGTCCACAGCACGGTGGGATGGTCCAGGCCATACGTGCTCGCCGTGTAGTCGTACTCGTCGCTGACTTTGACGCCGTGGAAGATGGCGTCCTGCATGCCGCGGTGCAGCCCTGGGAAGCCTTTGGTGCCCTGTAGCCGGAGGAACGTCTCCAGATACTCGGCCGCAGTCCGGTGATCGCCCAACACATCCAGCAGGAGCACCTGGAAACACGCTTCGTTGGCGTACACCCGATAGTTATAGCTGGCGGCGGGAACCATGTAGAGGCCGGTGACCGGATCCTTCGCCGTGCTCATGCCGATGTGCCAGATCAACGCGCTCAATAGCTGGTTCAGCTTCGTTTCCGGTGTAGTGATGCGGGCCGGGACGTTCACCCGTTCCTTCCAGTAGGCGAGCGTCCGGGCCCGCTCCGCGTTGTATTGGAGCCGCTCCAGATCTGTCAAATCCGCGGGCGTAATGTCGGAAACGAAGGGCAGTTTCAAAACGATGCCACGCGTGGAGCGTGCGGGCACGGTGAAGGTGAAATGCAGAGCGCGCGTGGTGGCGCCGCCCGGCAATGGTTCGAGCGCCGGAGTCGCGCCGGAATCGTAGACGGCGCGGACGATCGGCGCGGCGTAGGCGCCCTTCCTGTTCCCGGTGGCCTGCAGTTCGAGCCCGATCAACTTCAGCTCCTCATCCGGCGTGATGCTGAGCCACAAGTGGGCTGGACGCGGTTCGCCGGCGCGATTGGAAGCTTGTACACGCAGCATCAGCACGGCCGGAGTCTGCTCACTGCGCCCAGGATCTCGCGGAGACAGCGGGCCGCGCAGCAACGTGGCGAAGGCCTCTTCGCTGTACTCGAGGCCGTCGTTCTCCCAAATCTGCCTCAGCACCGGCAGGTAGCCCTCGTCGAGCGTCAAAGTGGACTTGCGATCCTCCCGGTAATAGGGCGTCGCGCCCGTGCCGATCTTCCAGGTGATGCGAGGGCCTTCCCATTTCAGACGGCGCTTCTCCCTGCCCATCGCTTTCGTGCCGCTAGCCCATGGGCTATCGGGGTTACCGCGATCGATAAAGACATCGCCGCCGTACTCGAAGGCGAACTTCTGCCAGCTCGAGTCCGGCGCCAGCGGCAGGTAGATGCGCCGGCCGTTCTGGTCCTGCCAGGGATCGAGCGGCGGAATCTCCCGAGAGGCGCGAGCGTAGGTCTGCTCGGGTTCCTTCGGAATCAGGCTTCGAATGTGCGGCCCTTTACCGGCGGGTGGGCCTTGTCCCGGCTTGCTCACATAGGCATGCGACGACGGTACGTAGATGGGACCGTTCTTGAGGTCGTCCACGTTGAACGTAAAAGTCCGCTCCTCTCCGCCGGCGTTCGCGTGAATCGTCACCAGCGTGCAATCCAACGAACCGGGCAGCGAATGGGAGGCCACTACGAGATCGGCGAGGATGCCCTTGCCCGATTCGGCGCCCTGGAGCGACCATGCGTTCGGCGCGCGCAACGAATCGCCGGGTGCGAAGCCAAGCGGCTTGACGGAAGACACCCGTCCGTTGTCAGCCTCAATGGAACCGGTCCAGCGCAGGGGTTGGGCATCGCCTCGGCCAAGCTCGATCCGAACCGTCAATGGCTTTTCTTCGGCGTCCGAATAAGCGGAGAAGCGGGCGACCGGGGGCAGTGGCGATTCGGCGACCACCCGGACTTTCAGCGTGCGCCGGTACACGAGGCCCGGCAGGTTCTTTGCCAGCGGGTTTTCCGAGACCGCAAGGGGCCGGAACGTGAATGCGCAGACTTTGGCCTGACAGCCGCCGGAGGTCTCGGCGGTGAGCCATCGCCCCTGGTACGGATCGTCGGCCGGATCTTCGATGGTGGGCATCTTGGGAGGAGAGCCGGGCCAGGTGTGAAACCAGTACTGGACGGCCAGCGCGTTCGGAGCCTCGCGAGTGAATTCGAGCCGCAGGCTGTGAACATCCCGCTCCTCACGCCATTCGAGGCCGAGCTCCCTGCCCGGCCGTGCCGAAGCGCTTTGCAGGTCCGAAAAACGGTGAGGTTGTCCGGCTTCGTCCCAACGGGTCAACCGCGCAAACGGCGCCAGGTCCATTTTCGCGGATGGCTGTTGTGGAGCGGCAATGGGAATGAGACCGGCAATCGCGAGTAATCGGATCAGCTTTGGGACGGCCATGTGGGCTCCGACAAGCAGCGTATCACTCCGGCGGCGCGGAGCCGCGCCATTTGCCGAAAGGACCTGCTAAGTTGATGTTGTACAGCCATGCCCAAAGCCATCACCAAGACGTCCCCGCGCGCCAAGCGGACCAAGGTCGAGATCCAGAAGGAGTTTTCGGAGATTCAGGATGCGATGCGAACTTCTCGCGAATCTTCGGACGTCAAGGCGGACGAACTCGCGAAGCATCAGGAGAGCGAGGTCCGGCAAGCCGTCGAGGGTGTCAGTGTCGATGGGGTGGTGGAGCAAGTCTCGCGTCTGGGGGTTGAAGTCTCGCGGGCGTTGACCGGCATCTCCGAGAAATTGGTAGAGGAAGTGAACCGGCTGGGGACCTTGCGCCAGGCGGTTGGGCTGGAGCGTCAGGAATTGGAGAGGCTGCACCGGATTGACGTTGCGGCCACTGCTCTGGACCTGCTGGTCCAGGAATACGAGACGCGGAAACAGCAACTCGAGTCCGAGATCGAATCGCGGCAGAAGGAGTGGGAGGACAGCGTACAGACCGCCGAACGCGACCGGAAGGAACAGGAAGAGACACTCAAGAAGCAGAGGCAGCGAGAGATCGACGAGTACGAGTACAAGAAGAACCTGGAGCGCAAGCGCGCCCAGGACAAGTACGACGAAGAGCTGCGTCAACAGGAAAAGAAGAACAAGGAACGCCAGGAGACGCTCGATAAGAGTTGGGCGCAGCGCGAAGCTGCCCTCCGCGAACAGGAAGAAGAGCTCGCGCGGCTCCGAAAAGAGGCGGCGGATTTACCTGCTCGCCTGAAACGTGAAGTCGATCAGGCCGCGGCTCAGGCCGCCAAGGATGCCAGGCAACAGGCCGATCAGCAGGCGCTCCTTTTGAAGAAGGAAGCGGAGGCGGACCGGCGGGTCGCCGAACTGCAGATCAAGACCCTCGAAGACATCGTGGCGCGGCAGAACGGGCAGATCGCGGACCTGCAGAAGCAGATGGACGACGCCAAGAAGCAGGTGCAGGAGATCGCGGTGCGGGCCATCGAAGGTGCGTCGGGCGCGAAGACGCTGGCACATGTCAATGAGATCGCGATGGAACAGGCCAAGCACCGCGGCCAGCAATCGTAGCACTGGAGCGAAACCCGACTAAGCGGAGCGTCAGATTTAATTGCGTATCCGCTCCTTGGCGGTCGCGGCTCGGCGCCGGATTCTGAGCCACGACCGTGAGGGAGTGGTTATTGGCATTCGCAAACCGTTATGGGTTCGGGAGTATTTCGATAACCTCAGGCGGCACGTTCATAGAGGATCTTGCCTTCACGCGAGGCCGGCCAGTACACGGTGTTCACCACGTTCCGGTAACGTTCGAAACGGGAGCTGGTGGAAACAACGATATCCATGGGGCGGGGAAAGTCCACGAGCGAGGCGTAGAGTTCGGCAGCGCGCTGGTTTGGATCGGCGACCTCGGGGAATAACACCAACAGATCGATGTCACTGTCCGGCCCACCGTCGCCCCGGGCCCGAGAGCCGAAAAGGATGATCCTGTCCGGAGAGAACCGTTCCGCGATTCGCCGGACCACATCGTCCAGAACTGCCGGGCTTTCGGCAACTTCGCTCATCGCATTCATGGTAGCGCGCACGGGACCAGGTCATCACACCCGCACCAACACCTCCACAGACCCGCCCGGCCCCCACCGGTCGCAGCGAGGCATCCGGCAACTGGACCTCTCCCGCACAACCTTCCGGGAGCGTAACTCGGAACCGGTGGCCCCCCAACTCCCCACGCGCTTCGAGGCGGATCGGTCCCCTTCACGGTATGCGCCGCGAGACTCAGGTCGGCGAGATCGCCCAACTGCGGCCGGATCCGGACGCGGCGGAATCCCGGCTCCATCGGGCGTATGCCGGCGAGATCCATGTAAGTAATGTAGAGCGGCGCCACGCCGCCATGGCTCCATTGGGCGGTGCTGTCGGAGGAGGCGGATGCTGGTGTTCTCGATGGCCGAGCGCATTGTCGCCCAACGGCGGCGGAAGGCGTCGATCACCGGTTGCACCCTTCTTCGCGCATCCACGGGAGATTCTCGATTAAGAGTCGCGGTCCGAATTCCAGAACGTGCGTACGGCGGAGATGTGCGAGCGGAAGTCTCGACAAATCGCTCGCGTGGGGCGTGTGGTCGAGCCGCTTTCACCCGGTCCATTAGGCGACGGGGACTTGCCGCTCGTGAAAGCGAAGGGGGCAAAGCCTATGTCGTCCTGAGCGGATCGACGAGGTCAACGTACCCCAAAAGAGTATGGTGGATTACGTCCGGCACGCAACCCGGACGGCGATGGAGGCCGGCAAGCCTGGTGTTGGGTTCGTTTTGCAGCCTGTGGACTTCCTCGAGTACGGTACGCCGGTGGACAACGTCGAGGCGTACGTCCGGACGGCGATGGAAACTCCCACGTACTGATGGTCCTGGAACTCAGCAGGTCCCTCAAAAGAGGGCGAACCGATCCTAAATTCGGGATTCCGGCGCTGGATGAAAGCGCTTACCTTCCATTCCTCATACGGAATCCGCTTGTCACCTTCCAAAGGCCAGATATTCGCTGGAATCTGGAACGATTCAGTCCGGCTAAGTCCTTCTATTCGTTGCTGAACGGCCTACACCGTTAACTAAGATTTCTATTGACGAGCAACCCCGAGGGCACTAGTATAAAGTAACTATACGAGTATGGAGAAAAGGGTCTCGAGTGGGGGAGGTCTGCACCGTCCGATCATCGCCCTCCGCACCCGATCCCAGCGCCCCCGACTCAGAACACAACGAAACTGGGGGCAGTTCCAAATGACCAAGTGGAGTTTTCAAATGACCAAGTGGACCAAAATCGCCATCGTCGTTTGTTGTTTGGCCCTCCTGGCGGGGATTCTGAATGCCCAGTCCGTATTCGCCACCCTCACCGGCGTGATTACTGACCCAGCGCAGTCCGTCATTCCCAATGCCAAGGTGACGCTGAAAAACGCGGCATCCGGAGACGTCCGGAACACCGTAACGAACGCCGAGGGTTACTATACATTCGCGTCTGTCCCCGTCGGAACGTACGATGTCACCTTCGAAGCGGCAGGATTCCTACCGCATAAGATCGAAGGCATGTCGTTCTCGGGCGCGGAGAAACGCAATCTCTCGGTGGCCATGAAAATCGGCACAACCACCGAGAAGATCGAAGTCACTAGCGTGGCGGACGAAGTCGTCCCCGTCGATTCCGGGGAAAAGTCGGCCACACTCAACGTTAAACAGCTCCAGGACTTCTCGGTGGTCGGCCGCAGCGCGGCCGAGTTCATCAAGATCATGCCTGGATTTGCAATCGCCGGCACCGGCACGGAAAACCGCGCCAACTTTACCGGTGAAACGATCGGCATTAACGGAAACGGCGACGGCGGAAGCCAGAGCGCATTCAACGGCGCTTACAGTGTGAACGGTCTCCCGGCCGGTTCGCTTGACATCACCGCCGACGGCGCTCACGTTTCGGACCCGGGTTGCAACTGCGCGACTCCGGTCAATCCGAACACGGACATGATCCAGGAGTTCAAGGTGCTAACCTCGAACTTCGGCGCTGACAACCAAAAGGGACCCGCGGTACTCAATACGGTGGCCAAGTCGGGCGGACGCGACTTCCATGGCGGCACGTACCTGTATGCCCGTCACTACGCCATGAACGCGAACGACTGGCTGAACAACCGCCAGGGTCTCGACTCGAACACCGGCGATCTGGTTGCACCCCGTCCGGAGAACAAGTACTTCTTCCCGGGCGGCAACATCGGCGGTCCGGTTCTGATTCCCGGCACGAATTTCAACAAGAACCGCGACAAGATGTTCTTCTTCGCCGGCTACGAATACTACTACCAGGCGCTGGATACGGGCCTGTTAAGGGCCACGGTCCCGACAGCCGGCATGCGTGCTGGCAACTTCAGCCCGGCTGAAGTGAGCAAACTGGGCAATATCACCGCTTCCGGCGCCCCGCCACAGCAGATCAATCAGGACCAGTTTCCCGGCGGCATTGTCCCCACCAGCCAGATCGACAAAGGCGGGTCGGCGATGATGAACCTGCTTCCGATGCCCAACGCCAATCCGAACACGGACGGCGGATACAACTACGTGAAGCAGATCAACTTCAACCAGAACAGCAACCAGTTCATGACCCGCGTCGATTACAGCATCAGCGATTCGACGAAGCTGTTCGTGCGCTACAACCGGCAGTGGGAACAGCAACAATTCCCGGTCGGACTCTGGTGGCGCAATGGCAACCAGGTGCCCTATCCGACGTCGATTATCGGAAAGAACAGTTCGGACTCGATTTCCACCAGTTTGACCCACGTGTTCAGCCCCTCCATGACGAACGAGTTGGTGGTGGCCTATACGCAGATCAAATTCCCGAACGTGTTCGAGGATCCGAGCAAGGTCGAGCGCTCCACCGTCGGTTATCCCTATAAGGGCCTGTGGAAGAATGGCGTCACCCAGATTCCGTCCTTTACCGGTTGGGGCGGTGAAATGGCCACCCTTCTGAACCCGGGCGGATTCGAAGTGGGCGGCAGCCGCGGCCTGTACGCTGACAAGTACATGCCGACTGTTTCCGACAACATTTCGAAGGTCTGGGGCACGCATACGGCGAAATTCGGCGTGTTTTACGAATGGATCCGCAATGCCCAGCCTGCCAGCGGCAATACCAATGGCCAGATGATTCTTTCGAACTGGGGCGGCAACACCAGCGGCAGCGCCTACTCGGACCTGCTGCTAGGCCGCATGACTCAGTACAACGAACAGAGCTTTAACCGTCTGAACGACGAAACGTATAACACCTTTGAGATGTTCGCCATGGACAGCTGGAAGGTGAACCGGCGCTTGACCCTCGACTACGGCCTCCGTGTTTCCCACTTCGGCCCGTGGTCCGACGCCGCCGGGTTTGGATTCTCCATCTTCGACATCACCAAGTACAATCCGGCGGCTCCGGCGACGGAGTACTCCGGGTTCTTGTGGAACGCGCGCGACAAGAGCGTGCCGCTGTCGGGCTTCCCGAGCAGGGCGTTCTACTATGCGCCTCGCGTTGGCGGCGCGTTCGACTTGTTCGGCAACGGTAAGACCGTGTTGCGCGGTGGATGGGGCCGGTTCTACTACCACATCGCCCAGTTCACCAGCGGACTGGATGTGTCAGCGGGCGTGAAGAACTACTCCTTCAACGACTCGACCACTCTCGCCGCGATTGAAGCGTACAACCCGGGAGCGGGCGACCGCCTCGGTGCGGCGGCCGTCGATAGTAAGGATGATCGAACACCCTATTCCGACAGCTACAGCTTCACCGTGTCGCAGCGGACTCCGTTCTCCGGCTTGGCGGAAATCGCCTATGTCGGCAACCGCACCCGCGAAGCGATCAATACCACTGGCGGCTATGGCAGCAACATTAACATGGTGCCGGCAGGCGCTCTGCTGAAGTCCGGCGCCGGCGATCCGAACAATCCTAACAACGGCTACGATTCGTACCGTCCGTTGGCCGGATTCCAGGACTTGAACATCATCACTCACGGTCTGTATCAGAACTACAACTCGATGCAGTTCACGTGGCTCCGCACCAAGGGCCGCTACAACCTGAACCTGAACTATACCTACGGCAAGTCGCTGGGTATCGTGAATCCGACCTACGATAGCTTCAACATCAACAATGACTACGGACTGATGCCGGGTGACCGGCGGCATTTGTTCAACGCCGCTTACTCTGTAGAAATGGGCAACCTGCTCAAGTCCGGCAACAAGGTCGCGAAAGGCGTCGTGAACGGATGGCAGATTTCCGGTATCGCGCAGGTCCAGAGCGGCATCAACCTGACCGCGAATACCGCCTATAACTACAACATGGATGCCGGCGGCGCCAAACTGGCGTCCGGCTACACGGTGAGCTCGCGGTCCATCAACGGCACCGATTCCATTGCGCTTCGCCCGGTAATCACATGTGATCCGAACGGTGGTTTGGGCAATAACCAGTACGTGAACGGTTCTTGTTTCTCGCTGCCCAGCACTCCGGGGGGGAACGGACCGATCATCGGACCCGCAACCTACGGCCCGGCGTTCATGAACTTCGACTTGGGCCTGTTCAAGAATTTCCAGATCAGCGAATCGAAGAAGATCCAGATTCGGTTCAATGGTTATAACTTCTTGAATCACCCGCTGTGGACGTTCGTCAATGGGTCGAACAACCTGAAGCTGGTGTATGACCCGAACACCAACAAGATGAGCAACCCCAATTTCGGTATCACAACCGAGAAGCAGGGCCATCGCATCATCCAGGTCGCGATCAAGTACTACTTCTAGTAGCCGCTCGATCCAATCTGTCAGTTAGCGGGGTGGCTTCGGCCACCCCGTTTTTTGTGAGGCAGGTTGTCAACCTGCGGCCGATTGGCAATCGGCCTGAGAACTTCGCTTCACACACCCACTCAGTGTCAGTGACGACCTTTCACACTCGGCGCCTGCATGATAGGCCTGGTCACTCCGAGCATCTCAGTTTCGAAGTCGATGCAATCCCTCCAGAGAGTGACTGCCACAGAAGTCCCAGGATCTGGTTGGCTCACGGGCAAGCCTTTCTGGCAGGACGAAAGCGATGATTGGCTAATTCGCGATGAAACCGAGTTTCGGCGGATCGAGGGTTTTCATCGAGATGAACCCGGTGAACGCGGGATTTAGTGGTCACGCCCGAGGAGTTCCAGTGATCCAGCGCAACGTGGAGGGTGGACATCTCAGGGTTAACGACTCCGATGTGGGGCAGCCGCCCCGGCTGCGCGGGACTCTCAGTCCCGCTCTGGAGTCCGCGCCAATATGGTCTATGAAGTCCAAGGTGGGACAGGCGGTTTCGCCTGTCGGCGCGGGGGCGCCATCACTGAGCCCTCGGCGGCGCATCGAAAGGAGCCGCCGTCCCTGCATGCACACCCTGCAGACGACGGTGCGTGGTCTTCATCGCCTCGATCAACTCCCCATAGGGCCGGTCCGTGACATCCACCAGGCCGATGTTGTAGTTCTCCCCGTCGTTCCGCCCGGTCACCGGCTGATCCACCCACTGGAACCAACTCGATCCGATGAACGCCGGGAAGGCGGCCGCCTGCTCCACGTAATACCGGTAGGCTGCTCCGCGCTCAGCCTGATCGCGCACCTGAACCAGTCCCGCCGCCAGGCCCCGGCCCGGCACTCCGAAATGAAACTCGCCGACGATGATCGGCCGCCCCGTCACACGGTAGATCTCCTCCATCACCTTCGCGCTGACCGATGTCGCGTAGACGTTCATGCTGTATACGTCGAAGGTCTTCGATGCGCGCAGCATCTCGGCCGGCGGAACGCCGCCCGCCGAAGCGCAGCCCCAGGTTGAGATGGTTCGGATCGTGCCGGTGTATGGCCGCATTGATCACCTCTAAATACCGATCGAACGCGCGGTAGATGAATTGTTTGCGCCGCTCCGGCGTGTCGCCGCCCGCTAGAAACGCCTTCGCTTCCCGCTGGATCGCGCTCGGCAGCCGGTCCAGAATCACGTCCACTACCAGTGACTCGCGGCCCGGCCACGGCGGCTCGTTGGCGATGAAGTATCCCAGCAGATACGGGTCATTCTTCCGCGGTGCGCACTGTTCGGCCGCCGCCTTATCCACGATCTTCGGGAACTCCGCGGAATAGACGTCGGGCATCCCCATGTAGCCCGTCTCCATGCCCCACCCGCGCAGGTTGACGACATACGCCTTCTTCTTCGCGTCCCACAGCCGCGAATCGCTCCAGTTGCCGATGGTGTTCATCCCCCACGACTCCATCCGCCGGATCGCCAGGTCCACCCATTTCGCGTCCATCTCCGCGCCGTGCCGCCGCGCCAGGTTCCACGCATAGAAGCCCGTCTGCGGACGGCGACCTGCTGCCTGTGTTGCGTCCACGGGTGGCAGCGCCGCGAAATAGTCCTCCCGCCCCGCCAGGCGAGCGTCGCCGCTGCCGCTGCCGATCCCCGTCGAACTCGTCGAAAAGAAGAGATGCCCGTCGGGATCCACGAACCACCACTTCCCGTCCACCTGCTCCACGCGGAAGAAACCCGTCGCCTTGGCCTTGGTATTCAGATACCCTCCGTACTTGCAGTAGCCGAAGTCGCCGGCGCGCAAGCCCGCATCTTCGGCCGCCCACTCTCGCTTCAGTTGATTCAGGTCTCTCACCTTGCCGGGCCACTTCGCCGGGATCCACTGCCCGAATTCGTCCACCACCGGCTTCTTGTCCAAGACGTCGGAACCGGGATCCTCCTTCGAAAGCCGCACCGACCGGATCTCCAACTCGGGCTTGCCCAGCGGAGTCTGCATCGTCACGCCGATCGCTTCCACCGCGTTCAATTCCCCGTACACGCCTCCGGTGCTGATCCAGAACGAATTCCGTGGGACCTTGCCCACCGACGCGAGATCGAAACCGGCGCGGTTCGGCCGCCGGTAGTAATCGAGCGGAATGGCGGCGCGGATCCACACGTTGGCCAGCGGATGCATCTGTCTCCTCTGCACGCGATCCTTGCCGTAAAACGTCAGCCAGAACCTTTGCGTGGAAGATGCCTTCATCTCCAATACGAGGAATCCATAGCCAGTCCAGTCCGACTGCAGTTCCGGGTTCAGTTCCTTCAGGGTCCACTTATGCTCGGATTCCACACCGTCGAAGACGACGCGCTGGGGACCTGCCGACACCGCCCAGAGAAGTGCGATCACGCTGATGAAGTATCGAATCATAGTTGGACTCACCGTATCACCTTCCCTACTCCGTCGCCACTCCCAAAACTCGTGGCGCACGCTTCAGCGTGCAGCGTCGGCACTCTTACCGACGCGGGTCTGCGGCATGAGTGCCGAGACGGCACGCAGGAGTGCGTGCGCCACCATGACATCCAGGCAGCCAGCCACTGCGATACAGTACCCATCGGAGGGGTCTTGAAAGGAAAAATCAATCTCGGCTATCTGATCTTCCTGGCATCCACGGCGGCGTTGGGAGGACTGCTCTTCGGATTCGACATCGCCATCATCACCGGCGCCGGCCCCTTCCTGGTGCAGCGCTTTCAGTTGGGCGATCTGAGTCTGGGATGGGCTTTCAGTTCGCTTCTGTTCGGCTGTGTGATTGGCGCCACGGTAGCCGGGCGGCTCACCAACCGGTACGGGCGGCGGAGTATTCTGTTGTGGGTAGCGGTGTTGTTCGCCGCCACGTCCATCGCCACCGGAGCGGCGCCGAACTTCGCGATGTTTGTGCTGGCACGCTTCATCGGCGGATTGGCGGTGGGAGGCGCATCCATTCTTTCGCCGATGTACGTAGCGGAAGTTTCGCCGCCCTTGCTGCGGGGACGCATGGGGACGCTCTACCAGTTGTCCATCGTGGTCGGCATCCTGATGTCGTACTGCATCAACTACCTGCTCCGCAACGCCGGAGCCGCCAATTGGCGCTGGATGTTCGTCACCGGGGTGGTGCCGTCCGTGATCTTTTTCCTGCTGTTGCTGCGCGCCCCGGAGACGCCGCGCTACCTTTTTCTCGCCGGGCGCGAGCGCGAGGGACAGGCGATTCTGGAGCGGATCGCGGGGCCCGCCAGCGCCGAGTTGGAGGCCGCCGAAATCCGTGCCAGCCTGACGGAAAAGCGCCATGCCTGGGCCGATCTGCTGCGTCCGGGGATCCGCCGCGCGGTGTTGGTCGGTTTTGTCCTGGCCATCCTGGTGCACGTCTCCGGGATCAATACCATCATCGACTACGCACCCGCAATCCTGCGCTCCGCCGGATGGAAACTCGACGCCGCGCTCTTTTCCACCTTCATCGTTGGACTCACCAATCTTGCATTCACGCTGGTGTCGTTCCTGGTTATCGACCGTTACGGGAGAAAGCCGCTCTACATCGCCGGCTCGCTCGGAATGGCCATCGCGCTGACCCTGCTCGCCGCCGCCGTAGCCGCTGGACGCTTCCAGGGCACGCTGGTGCTCATCCTGATTCTGGGCTACCTGGCGTGCTTCGCATCGTGTATCGGGCCGGTCTTCTGGACGCTGGTTTCAGAGATCTTTCCGAACAACATCCGCGGCACTGCCATGGCGGTACCGGTGCTCACTCAGTGGATCGCCAACGCCATGGTCGTGCTCCTGTTCCCGTACGCGTTCAACCAGATCGGCAAGGCGGTCACGTTCGGATTCCTGGCCGCAATGGCCGTCGCGCAAGCCGTCGTCACCTGGCGGTGGGTTCCGGAAACCAAGAACAAGACTCTGGAGGAAATCGAGAAGGCCTGGGCGGACCGCGAGACAGTGGCGGCCGCCGAATAACTCAGTACACGCACTTGCGCGCTTCGTCGGCGAACGCCTCCAGCAACGAGAGGTCGGCCTCGAAGAAGTGGTCCGAAGGACTCAGAATGAACCCGCCGCCGGCGCCCGCCTGTTCGAACGCGCGGCGGACTTCACGGCGCGTTTCCTCGGGCGTGCAGCCTTTCAGGAAATGAAACTGGTCGAATCCGCCGATCATAGCGACGCGGTCACCGATAAGCCGCTTGGCCTCCGCGAGGTCAGTATCGCCGCCCATCCCCCGGGGCGTGAACGTTTCCATGGCATCGGGATGCATGCCCGCAATGCGCTCCAGCAGCGGCATCATGCCCCCGCAGGTGTGATAGACGATGCGCTGTCCGGCGTGGTGAGCCTCTTCGATCAGTTCACAATCGTACGGCGCCACAAAGCGATCGAAAATGCGCGGCGAAATTACCGTCGATGAAGCGTCTCCGCCGCCCAGTTCGAGAATGTCGTAGCGCGCTCCCGCGAGCGACCGCACGAACACGCGCTTGCGGCGCTGCAGAATCCGCAGAAACGCGTGGACCCATTCCGGATCGTCGTGCGTAGCCAGGATCATGGCCTCGGTGCCCGCCAGGCAACAGGCATCCTGCCAGCATCCTGGCTGTCCGAACACATCGAAGCAGCAGATATGACCGCGCACGATGCCGCGCTCGCCCATCTCGTCGGCTTCCCGGTTGACCTGTGCGACATCGCACTTCGGCGCTGTGGCGAACTCGCCGATCATGTCGATGTCATCCCGCTGCTTGATCAACGGCTCCCGAACCCAGGCGGTATACCCGGCATCTTCGATCACCATGCTCAACTCGCGCCGCGGCGTCACGAAGCGATAGCGAGTGAGCCGCCGAGTGCCATCGGAACAGTCTTCAAATTCGACGTGCCACTCGGGAGAGGACACACGCCGGCTCTCCAGGAAGCCGATCGCTCCTTGCAGCGGGTCGGCATACTCGCCGGTCTCCGCCTGTGGCATGTGCGGCACGGTCCAGTGGATCCCGTCGAGGCCGAAGCGATCGAAGAATTCGCTGGCCGAGATGCCTCCCAAATGCGACTCGAGAAAGGTGGGCATCACGTGATGCGTAGTCACGGGCAGCCGGTCGGGTCTCTCTCGCCGGAGTGCGCAGAGCAGGCGCTGGCGGGACGTCATGAATGGTGGGTCCGTCCATGATTGTCGCTCCAACGCTCGGAGTGAAGACAACTTACCTGCGCACTTGTTTTTCGAGGTGAGGGTCTGATAGTCTGACATCGCATTCAGAATCACGCCAGGACCTGGAGGGTAAATGTCCCATCTTCGTCTCTTTCCGCTAGTGCTCACCTGCGCCGTCGCACTTACCGCAGCCGATCCTACGTTCCTGCGTAGATCCGTCAGCCAGATCGAGCCCAAACCGGACGATCTTACAGCAGCCGGCGCCCGGGCGGCGTCCTATAAACCGATCTTCGGCGTCGGCGATCCCCAAGCCCGCCAGTTGAAAGGCGTCGTGCGCTATGGCGAACTGACCGTCGGTCCCGATGGGACCTCGGCTGTCGTGGGTTATCCCGCCGAGGAGCAAATCTACTATGTCCTCGCGGGGAATGGCACTCTGCTCTATGACGATCAGAAAGTCCCCATCCGCGCCAACGACTTCATGTACCTTCCGGTGGGCGTGAAGCACGGTGTCGCCAACCAGGAAAATCAGCCGGTTCGAGTACTCGTGATGGGCTATCGGATCCCGTCCGGAACCACCGTACCTCCCACACCGAAGCTCATGCTGGCGAACGCGGCCGATGTTCCCCTGGGTCAAGTCGGAGGTCACGGCCCCACCAGCCTTTTCAAGCTGCTGATGGGCACTACCCAAAGCACCCGCGACAAGCTGGCGGCGGCGAATCAGATGGTCAGCCTGTTCATCATGGACTTCGCGCCGGGCGGAACCAACATTCCGCATCACCATGAAATGGAGGAGGAGATCTATTACGTGCTCCGGGGCAAAGGTGACATGGTGGCCGGCGGGGGAGCCGACGGCAACGAAGGGCGATATCCCGTCACCGAGGGAGACGCGTACTTTATCCGGCTGAACACGACAGTCGGATTCTATAGCGGCTCCAAGGAAGGCGAACCGCACGACCTCATTCTCGCCGTCCGGTCCCGCTTCCCGTTCCGCCGGCCGGAGCGGTAACGGCAGTGAATCTACAGGAGACCTAATTCATGAGTTTCAAACGAATCAGTGAAATGACTCGCCGGTCGATGTTGTGGAAAGCAGCGACGGCCAGTGGAATGACTGCCATCTTCAAGATGACCGGGGGGACTGCCTCGGCGCAACAACCGCCCGCCGGTGCCCGGCCTAACAGCGGCGGCGACGCGCAAGGCTTCATCTTCGGAGGACCTGGACGGCGCGGTCCGAACGTCCGCTACGGCCCCATCAACAAGTACTCCTCGCCCAGCGACCTGCGCATCACCGACATGCGCGCAGTCACCGTCGCGGCTAATTACGACTACAACATCATCCGGCTGGATACCAACCAGGGCGTCTACGGGTTGGGTGAAGTGCGGGACGCGGGCAGTAAGAACAGCGCCTTGATGCTGAAGCCGTACGTGGTGGGCGCGAATCCTCTGGACATCACCGGCATCCTTCGCCGCATCCGCCCGTTCGCCTGGCACGGTCGCCAGGGCGGCGGATACTCGTCGGTGGACCTCGCCCTGCACGACCTCGTGGGAAAGGTTTTCGGCGTGCCCGTCTGGCGCTTGCTCGGTGATAAGAAGCGCGACCGGATCCGCATGTATTGCGACACGGCCGAGTCGAAGGACCCCAAGATTTACGCGGAGCGCATGATGGACCGCCGCAAGACCGGCTATACGTGGTTCAAGATGGACCTGCGCACCGGGCCGATGGTAGGAGACAAACCGGGAGCGGTGGATTCGCGCGGAGTGGCCACCGAAAAGGGGTTGAAACTGCTGTGTGACTACATGGCTGCCGTCCGCGATGCGATCGGCTACGACTACCCGCTGTCCGCCGACCACTTCGGCGCTCTCGACGTTTCCGATTCCATCCGTTACGCGCGCGCTTTCGAACCCTATCATCTGGCCTGGGCTGAAGACATCCTGCAGGTCGGTACACTGAACACCGGCGATGCTCCGTTGAACTGGAAGGCCTACAAGCTCATCAAGGAGTCGACGATGACTCCTCTGGCGATGGGCGAGAGCCTGTTCGGGCTTGAAGAGGGTTTCAAGAACTTCATCGACAACAACGCGATCAGCATCATCCACCCCGATCCCGGGACCTGCGGGCAATGCCGCGAGACCAAGCGGATCGGCGATTATGCCAACGCCAACGGAGTTCCCGTAGCCATCCACATGGCGGGTTCGCCCCTCGGAACCATGGGCGCCGTACACACCGCCTGCACGTTCGATAACTTCCTGGCGATGGAATGCCACGCCGTCGACTTCATGTCGTGGTGGCAGGAGTTAGTCACCGGCGTTCCCAAGCCGATCATTGCCGGCGGTCACATCACCGTGCCGGACACTCCCGGGCTTGGAATCGAACTGAATGAGCCGGTGATCAAGGAACACCTTCGCTTTCCGGGTTACTTCGAGCCGACGACTGACTGGGACAAAGCCACCAACCGTCCTCAAGGAACTTATGGCTACCCGCACTTCAACGAAGAGAAGAAGTGGGTGACCGACGACAGCGGCAGGTAGCTCCCGGCTGACCTACACCGGCAGCGCCGACGGAAGATAGCGGGGCTTATACGGACAGCGCTTCTTGAACTCGGCGAAATTCACCGTCAGTCCTAACCCGGGCCCCTCCGGCAGCGCCACCGTGCCATCCTTCTGAACGGGGTATTTGCCTTCCGTCAATTCGCGATACAGATCGTCGTCGGCCGCCTCCCATTCATGAACCAGGAAATTGCGGCAGACCGACATCGCATTCAGCGACGCGACATGGGCGATGGGGCCGCTGCACTGGTGCGGCGCCACCTCCACGCCGAAGGTCTCAGCCAGGTTCGCGATTTTACGAATCTCGGTGATGCCGCCGGCGTGCAGCACGTCGGGCTGGATGATGGCGGCTCCTCTATGTTCGAGCAGTTCGCTGAACTCGAACCGGTTGAACAGCCCCTCGCCGGTGGCGATCGGAACCGGGGACTTGGCGGCGACGTCACCCAGGCCGCGAGCCGATTCGCGCAGTGTGGGCTCTTCGATCCACAGTGGCTTGTAGGGAGCAATTGCGTTGGCCAGTTCAATGGTCGAGCGGACCGTGAACGTCTCGGCTGCTTCCAGCGCCAGGTCCAATGAGTCGCCGACAGCGCCGCGCACCGCTTCCAATTCGCGGACGAGCCGGGTGATCCTCTCCTTTTCGGAGCCGCCCATGGGTACGGACCACTTCACCGCAGTCCAACCGCGGGCGCGAGTCTCCTTGGCCCATTCGGCGAAGCGTTCCGGAGTGCGCTTCGCGCCATCGAGCGAAGCATTCCAGTGGGTGTAGTAGGCGCGCAGGCGGGGCCGCAAGGGGCCCTGGAGCAGGCGCCACACCGGCAGTCCCAGGCGCTTCCCTTCGATATCCCACAACGCGATGTCGATGGCCGAGATCGCGGTCATGGCCGGCGGTCCGTTGCGCCAGCGCGAGAGCTTGTAGTAACTCCGGTTCCAGTGTTCCTCGATACCGCTGGGGTCGAGCCCCACATAGCTGGGCTCCAGCCACCGGAGCGCTTCTTCGGCAGCACCGGCGCGCCCTTCCAAAGTGCCCTCGCCCAAGCCCGTGATGCCGGCATCGGTCTTCACTTCGACGAACAGCATGTCGCGCCAGCGATGGCTGACCTTATGAATCTCGAAGCCTGTGATCTTGATGCGATCGGTGGGAGCCGCCGAGAGTTTCGGGAGGCAGGCGAAACCTCCCGCCATGGCCGACAGACAGGCGCGGCGGGTAAAGCGCGCAGCTTTGTGCATGAGTGGGTTCTAACCTTTCGGAGGCACGGAAACAGGGTTGTCGTGATCGGGAATCCGCCGTCGAACCGGGACTCCCGCCTTTCGGTAGTCGAAAACCACATCGGCAATGCGAGCGCCCACCACCTCGATGCGCTTCAGATCGCGGGTTCCAACACCGAGTTCTTCGGCCAGGCGCAGCGTGCTGTCGCAATACTCGAATGGCGCCGTACCGCGGTCGGCCATCGGATCGAAGCCCATTACGGCGGCGCCCACGGCATCCACGCATACGGTGTTCACTCCGGCGACCAGGACGTGCGGTGTTACATGCCGGGTTTGAGGACCGATCCCTTCACCGCCAGTCTGGGATTCAATGCCGTCGATGATCGCCAGATGGATGGGACGGGCAGCTACCAGGTCGGCCACACAGCGGGGCACGCGATACCCCCCTTGCCGCGGGCTCTTTGGATCGATCTCCGGCGGCGACGACTTCGACGGTTGGCGAGAGCCCATGTGAATCGGGAAACGGCCTCCCAGGGGAACGCGGCCCGGCTCGTCCGCGGCGCGCTCCGTCGCCGTAGATGGTGCATGGTGTGATCCCGAAGCAATTCTTCATCGAGAGCGTGATCCCGGCGGTGAGGTGCTCCTTCATCTTGCCGATGGAGACGAACACGTCGCAGTCTTCATAGGAATGATTGAGATCGAATGCCGGAAACAGATGCCCGCCGTGAGGCACAGGAAAGCGCGAGTACTTCTTTCCGTAGCCGAGAAAGTTGGTGTTCTCGAATTCGACGTTGGCAGCGGCGCTGGTGAACATCGCGGGATCCCAGCCGGCCGCGGTCATGTATTCCTGCACCGGTTCCGCCGACTTCCAGGGGCTTTCGAGCAAGCGGATGCGCCGCGCGCCGGCCCGCCCAAGCAGGTGAACGGTGGCGGCGATCACCGCAGGGTGCGTCCAGGTGGTGCAGCCGATGGGGATATAGCCAACCCTGGTATCCGGGTTGCCTGTGAGGTTGATCTTGACGGCCACGGTCTTGCCCTGGACCATCCGGCCCAAGCCGCCGATTTGATCGAACATTTTGGCTAGAATGGGCATCAGTTCGGCGCCGTAGGATCCACAGCGGGCGAGCGCCACGGGAGCGGTAGGCGCATCCATGGCCCGCGCCACTCGAGGAAGCAGCCCGGCTCCCAACGCGGCGAGTCCGGCATTACCGATCAAGTGGCGGCGCGTTATGCTGCAACGCGATCTTTCGTCGTTTGTCATGATTTGAACTCCAGGGCTGCGTAGGTCGAGAAGGCGGGCAAGTGAAACTCCGGCCGTCCGTCCACTATGACCGGCCGCAGCACCGTCGGGCCGGATCCAAACGTGTGCAGAGTGGCCGAAGGCCAGGGCCGGGATGCCGCGATGCTGACCGATCCGCTCGGCCGTCCGGTAAACCCGACCAATTGGAGCAGTGAAGACTTGCCTCCCGGCGCCACGGAGTAGTGCTCCCACAAGGACCCGGCGTTGAACAACCGGACCGGATCGTTGCTTCGCCGCACCAGGCTATGCACGTCGGCGGCAACGAAAAAGGGATCCTCCCAATCGCGAGTCGCCACGGCCAGCGAGCCCTTGCCGATAGAGCGCAGATCGTAACCCGCCACCGGACAATCGACAGGCTTCTCACCGGCGAATCTCGAGGCCAGCGAGTGCGGTACGATCAGCAAGCCTCCGGCGCGAGCGAACGCTTCGAGCTTGGCCTTCAGTTCGAGCGACGGTGGAGCGCTGTCCACATAGAGCACGGCCCGCAGTCCTTCCAACTTGTGGCTGGCCGGGATGGAACGGTCCAGTATGCGATAGAGCAGATTGCGGCGTGAAGCCAGGTTGAGCACTTCCTGGCCCATGAACTCGTCTTCTCCGGCAAAGCTCGAGAGTATGCCGACAGAACCCGAAGGCTCCCACTTTGCCCAACCGCGGCGCTGCTCGAAGAACGCCAGGGCGGCTATGAGTCCGTCCCAGGTTTTGCGCGCCGCACCGTCGCCCGCGGGCAGTCCCTTGATGAGCCCGTCATCCAGGCTGACCATCCACCGCGCTCCGGCGGCGGCCGAGTCGGCGATCGCCACGACATAAGCAGCCTCGCTGGGGCCGGGAGTCTCTTTCGGCGGCTCAAAACCGAGCCACACCGGACGATGCGGCGCGCGCACCGCCGCCAGCCTCGCCACCCAGGTATTGGAGTCGATCCAGGGAGCGCCCGTAGGACCCGCCTCCGCGTCGGCCGACCGTTTCGCGGCCATCTTCATCCGCGGCCACTCCAGGCCGGTAATGGCGCTTTGAGGGGCCGTCGAATCCCACTTGACCTCGCCCAAGGGCGCGGCGCCCAGCGAGTTCCATTCCAGCACGCTGAGGCCTTTCGCACGGGCCGCATCGGCCACCGGTCTTGCAGCCGCCAAGTTCTCGAAGAGCAGGCAGTTGATCGGACTTTGGCCCACCAAAGCTAAGAGTGCAGGGTCGGTCCAACTCGCGGGCCAGCGGAAGGGGACCATTTGATCGGTTCGATCGGAGGATTGAGAGCTCATGTAATTTAGTGACCGCCAGTTTGCGCTTGCCGGCTGTCTCGGAACGGAGTTCCGGCCTGGTAGAGGGCAAGCCGCGCCTCCAGGGCTTGGACCATCCTTGGGTTCTGACTGCGAGCCAGCTCAACCAATTGAGTGGCGATTTGCACGGCTTCCGGAAAACGGCCGGCTTCGGCATAGGCTGCGGCCAGCGTATCCAATACCGCGGGCTGACGTCCACCTGCAAGCCGGGCGGCACGTTCCGCTAAGGCCACGGCTTCGGCGCCATCGCGCAGCGATGAGTCGGGACTGGTGGCGAGCACCCAAGCCATCTGTCTCAGAACGGCGACGTGATCGGGATCGATGCGCAACACAGCGCGCCAGGCCGCGAGCGCTTCCGGAGCCTTACCCTGCAGGTAGAAGAGTGTATCGCCCAAGTTGTAATACGGCTCGATGAAATCGGGCTTCAGCGCGATGGCCTTTTCAAAATGGGCGATGGCCTCGTCCACACGCTTCATCTGAACCAGGGCGAACGCGAGACCGTTGTGCGCCTCAGCGGAATCCGGCAGCACTTCGAGAGCGCTCTGGAACTGCTGGATGGCGTCGTCGAACCTGCCTTTCAGAGCCAACTCACGGCCGAAACTCGCCAACGCCAGACCGAGGTTGGTGCGGACCGAGGCGGAATCGGGAGCGGTCTCCAGTGCCTTTCTGAAATGGGCAATGCCCTGGTCGAGTTCGCCCTTGATCACGAGAATGCGCCCCAGGTTGTTGTGGGCCTCGGCGGAGTTCGGATCCACCTCGAGAGCTTTCAAAAACTCCGCGCTGGCTTCGTCGAGTTTCTTCAATCCAGCCAGGGCGGCGCCAAGATTGCTGTGAGCGGCCGGGTAATCGGGGTTGATCGCGAGCGTCTTCTCGAAATGCGGAATGGCCTCTTCGAACCTTCCCGCGCCAAACAGAAGCAGTCCGATGTTGTTGTGCGCCTTGTCGCTCTTGGGGTTGAGTTCGAGGGCCTTGCTCCATTCGGCGATCGCCTCCTCCTGCCGGCCCGCTTTGGACAACTCAAAGGCGCTGTCGGCCAAGCGATAGAAATCGGTGGCGGGGGTATCGATCTTCGTCATGCCGCCGGGAGGGATATTCACGAACTCGGGGATGTTCACGGCACGGTTGGCAGCCGTGGTGTTCTCGATCAGGATGGGCGGGCTGTCATGGCCTTCCTTATCGATGTGAGTGAGAAACATCCGCGTGTACGGCGACCAGCTCTTCGAAGAAAACACCAGCCACCGGCCGTTGGGCGAGAAGCTATGCCAGGAGTTCATCAGCGGCGTGTTGCACCGCATTAGCCGGGCCTTGCCCCCTTGCGCCGGAACGATGAAGAGCCGGCCGTCCGGGCGCATCAGTAGACCGTTGCGGCCTGGACGAAGACGATCCAGCGTCCGTCGGGCGAGACCTTCGGAAACGCGTTGCTCATGCCGTTGGCGGAGGCCCCGGCGATCGGTTCGGCGCGCCCGCCTTTGCCGCCATTGAACGGAATGCGGTAGAGGTCGTAACGGATCTGGGTTTCTTTCGGATCGTTGGCGAATTCGGCCAGCTTTCCGTCTTCGGGATAAGGCGCCCTCGCTTCGGCGCGAACAAAGACCAGGTATTTCCCGTCGGGACTCCAGACGGCGTTCGACTGCACGTAGCGCGGATCGTCGGCGCCCGGCAGAGGCTGCAAGCGCCCGGTCTCGCGGCTGTACCAGGCGAGAATGCCGCGAGTCGGATAGAACACCTGCAGAAATCGGTAGTCCTTGAAGTTGGAGACGTAGTAATTGCCTTCCAGGTCCTTCTTGAGCTTCTGCGTACCGCCGGCAGGCTGCCGCTGACTCCCGTCCGGCCTCCGACCCGTTGATCATAGTCACCACGTACTGGCCGTCGGGAGAGACCTGGGACATGAAACCCACGCGGATCTTACCGCCCAACTTGCCGCGGAATGAACTCCACTCGATGACGTCCTGGTCTCGAATCGACATTTGCTTCGAGACCGGGACCAGCGCGTACATACCCTTGTCGTTCTGGGGACCGTCCATGTCCATGCCCAGCGTCTTGCCGTCGCGTGAGAACGAGTGGCAGTTGGCGCAGGTGTGAAGGCCTTCCATCATCAGCCGGCTGCTCGGCTCGCCGATGTCGCGGAGCCGCCAGGCGATCAGCGGTATGGCTGCGGGCACCAGCGGCTTGATCACACCCCTCTCGACTTCCCCCGGCATCAACGGCACGTCGCGGTAGAAGATGGGCGCGCCAACCGGGTCCTTGGAAGTTTGAATCGTGACCCGTCCGCGGGAGAGTGGATGTTCGAGATCGGTTTCGCGGACGCCCGTGATGATGAGAGTGGCCGCTCGGTCCACGGATCGCCGTTTGATCTCGGACCACGTTTTAGCATCCGGGGTCCAGGTGTGGGCCGCCGCCTGGTTGGGCGTCAGTGCGGGAGGCTTGTTGGTGGGAGCCAGGCAACGGGGATCGATCTCGCCGATGGCAATGCGCTCGCCTCGCGATTTCAACCGAAGAGTGGGAGACTTGCCGCCAAAGGAAATGTCGATCAGCCAGAGCGTTGCCGCGTCCGACGAATCGCGCCAGAGGAATGTGGGCGGCGTGATTTCGGGCGGAAAGATCGACTGATCGGCGGGGTAATCCACGGTAATAGCAGCCGGCTGCGAGTTGGTTTGCGCCGTGCATAAAACAGCGCAGACAAAACCAGCCATCAGCGCTTGAACGGGGACCGCCATTGTTGGTGCAGGTCTTCTAAGTAGCGAACATCCAGGTCGTAACACGAATCATATCGCAGGTACAACCGGGGGTAAAGCCGCTTCCTCACGGTCGCGGCTCGGTAAATTGTTGGTTCTACCGAGCCGCGCACGTTAGTAAGCGGAGGATGGTCTCCGGGTGTTAGAACGACAGCTTAAGACCGAGTTGCAGACGCCGCCCGTAATCCTGTGGATAGATATCGGTGGATTTACCGAACTGGCTGCTGCCGACGGTCATATTCGGATTGTTCCAATTCATATTGTTGATCGCGTTGAAGGCGTCCATATGCAACTGGAAGCGGATACGCTCCGTGATGCTGAAATCCTTGTTCAGCGTTGCGTCTATGTTGAAAAACTGCGGCCCCCGGATGTCCGAGTAATACCACGGGTTCGCGCGCCGGGTATACGCCGGCAGGATCGAGAATGCCGAAGCATTGAACCAGGCTTGGGGCCCGGGATTCGAGATTTTCGGGTCACCATTCACTGACATGGCCCCGAAGTTCAGTAGCGTACCTGCGTGCCAGGTGGTTACTCCGGCGATATTCCAGCCGCCCACAAGCAGGTCCAGTGTCCGGCTGGCTCCCGACAGATACGTTTTTCCCCGGCCTATCGGAAGCGCCCAGGTGCCCGAACCCACCAGCCGGTGCCGCGGGAGGCCCGAGTCGAGCGATGTGAAATTCTTCAGGTAGTTATCGACGTTGTCGTAGAACGTCATGTTTGACTGAACGTTGTAGTTATATGCAACCAACAACGTGTACCCGCTGCTGAAAGACTTGGTCCCTTTCACTTGCAGCGAGTTATAGTTCATGTCGCCCCCTTTGATTCCGTCGATTACCGTGATGCCGCCGTACGCCGGATACGGCCTCGCCAGCGAGGTTACTCCGACGGTGGGCTGGTTCCACAGCGCGCCAGGGGATGGGTTCGGAATGGGTACGTGGTAAAACGGGTTCGCCATTGTTGCGTTCGTCGCCGATCCGTACTGGAGAGCGATCCGGGGATCCACCTGATTAATGTCGTAGTTGACATTGTTGATCATACTCGACCGGTTCAGGTAGTATGTCACATCGGCGATAACCCCTTTCGGCAACTGTCTCTGGAAAGAGAAGTTGAAACGGTTGCTATAGGAGTGCGGCCGGTCCGCCACAAAGTATGTGACGCCGCTTCCGAGAGCGGTATACGCGCCGTACTGGTTCCCGATACTGGGCTGCACCGGGTATGAGGAGTTGAACGGATCCGACAGTTTCATCTGGGGTACCCCCAGCACCATAGGCTGTGCGTCCGTGTAGTTGGAGTAGCCCTGGGTAGGCGTACTGAACTGGTTCGTCGCGTTGTTGTCCATGCTCCAGGGGTTCGCATATCGGCCATATCCCCCGCGCACGGACATCTTGTCGTTCAACCGGTACGCCGCGCCGACTCGCGGCGACCAGATGCCGTTATCCGAGTTCCACGCTCCGCGGTTGCTATCCGTGGGGAACTGGAATGCGCCGGTCATATTCCATGGGCCGGTGTAGAACGGCTTCATCGCGGCTGGCTGCTGCACACCCTGTAGTTCCGGGATCGCCGCCGTCATATTCATGGGTGCGGTGAGCCGGTTCTTCTCCTCGTTGAAGGGCTGTTCGTACTCCCAGCGGAGTCCCAGATTCAAAGTGAGGTTCTTCGTGAGTTTCCAGTCGTCGTTGATGAAAGTTCCGTAGAAACGGCTGCCAAAATTCGGCGTGATCAGCGCCGGCATGGACGTTCCATTCGTGTCCCAGGCGTTCGCAGCTGCACCGCTGACCGGCACAACGGCGCCCAGCAGGAAGGTGGCGTAGGGATTGCCCGACGTCGCGATGTTCGGGTTTACATAGGTGGCGTTGGTGGGTTGCCAATCGAACCCGAACCCCGGGTTGGCCAGCTGCAGTAGACTCGGAGCCTGAGTGCTAAGATACTCGAAGCCGGCTTTCAAGTAATGCGAGCCCTCCTGCCGCGCAATCTTGATGTTCAGACCGTTGCCGCTCGGGAGTTGGTTCCAGTAACCGCCTTGCGCTCCCATGCTGACCCAACGTCCGCCGTCTCCGCTAACCGTCATGCGCGCCTGCAACACGGGGATGGTCGCATCCGCATATACCGATTTGTAGAAGTTGCTGCTTGGATACAGGCCTGCAAACGTCCAGTCCTTTGACTGATCGCCGAAAGACGACTGATCCGTGAAGTCGTGATAATCGGCGCTTCCGGTGATGACCGTTCTGGGATCGAGGGTGTAGGTAATGCTGCCTGAATACGTGTTGCCGTCACGATTGCTGCCGCGGTCGTTGTTGAACAGCGGCGAGCCGGTGGGATTCGTTGCCGTGACAGGAGTCCGGAAGATCTGCGCACGGAAACTCATCGATAACTTGTCGTTTGCGTGGAAATCGATGCGGTCGGCGAAATTCTGATACGGATAGCTGACCGGCAAGGGAATGACGTAGTTATTGAGGTGATCGTAACCCGTGCCTGGCCGGTTGGGTTGCCAGAGTGCCCCCATGTACTTCACTGAGATGGGATCCTGGCGGGAAGCCGGGATAATGTTGCCGGGGAATGCCGTGCGTGTGATGGTCTTGCCGTCCGCGGAAGTCTGCGTCGTCAACGGGTCGTAGATCGTCATCATCCCGCCCGCGGCGTTAATGGCTTGGGAGAAATCTCCGGTCCGCTCCGCGGCGGTCGGCAGGGTAGCCGTGTATGGAGATGCCGCCTGCGTCCACTTCCATCCTTCATAGGACACGAAGTTGAACAGGCGGTTCTTCAGGATGGGGTGACCGACAGTTCCTCCGTACATCTGTTGCCGGTCCAGGTTGAGCGTGCGAAATACCCGGTTCGACACCGCGGATGCCCACGGATAGCGCCCGTAATAATAGGCGTTCCCGTGCCAACTGTTGGTGCCTCCCTTGGTGACGATCGAAATCGCCGAACCGGAACCGTGCCCGAATTCCGCATCCACCGTGTTTTGGGAAATGACTACTTCCTGAACCATGTCGGGAGTGGGAACATAGCCGGTCTTTACGCTGATTCCCACGCGGCTGCCGTCCACTTGCAGGTCATTGGAGTAACTCGCTCCTCCGCCGACCTGCACGTTGTTGGCCCCCCAACTGTTAAATGGATTGTACTCGCTGTTGCTGTCCTGCTTGATGACGGACGGATCCAACGTAGCCAGCACGAACGGGCTGCGGTAGAGTTGCGGGATTCCCTCGGCGATTCTGGACTCCACCGAGGTTTCCAGCTTGCTCGTGCTGAATTGGACCTGGCTCGCCTCCGCGGCAACCGTGACGGTTTCGCGGACGTCGCCGGTCTTGAGCGCGGCGTCTACTGTGATGTCGCCGCGAGCCGCCACCGGCACGTTCTCCTGGACGAACTTGGCGAATCCGGGACTTTCAACCGTGATGGTATAGGAGCCCGGTTCGACAAGGTCGAAAATGTAGTGCCCCGTCGCGCCACTTGTCCGCACCATGGAAATGTTGGTGTTGACATTACGCAGCGTGACATTCGCTCCGGGAATCACGGCATCCGTACTGTCTTTTATGGTGCCCTGAACCCTGCCGCGGTACTCTTGAGCCGTTGCCACCGCCGCGATGAGCGTGAATAGATAGAGCGTGGTGATTATAGTCCTGAACAGCGGACTGAACCTCATTTTTGTCATACCTGCTACAACCTTCCTTTCGGAATTTTCACCGCGGCCCCGGCTGGGGTCGCGGCCTTGCCCCTGCAGCAAAGCCGGCGTTGGCGGTCATGGCCCACGCCGGCCCATAGTTCACTCACAATGAAAGCTCTCGGACGGCTCCCCTAACGGGCCGGTCTCCACATGATGCTGTTCTTTCCAGAACCGTACCGTCACCCGGGCAAACGTCTCTCGCGCGATCGCGGGATTCCGCGTGCTCAGGCCTTCCAGAATCGCCCGGTGCTGTTCGATCGCGGCCAGCAGGTCGGGACGCACACCCGCCGAGGGCCGTCCCAGCAACGCGAACGCAAATAATCCAAAGGTAATGCGCTCCAGTGTCTGAAACAGGCACTCGTTGCCGGTCAACCTCCAGATGACCTTGTGGAAGTCCATGTCGCTCCGGTGATAACGGGTCAAGTCGGGCTGGCGTGCCGCGGCGGCGAGTTGATTCAACGATTCCTCGATTTCCCGCAGCGCCTCCTCCGTGACATTCGGTGCGGCACGCTCCATCGCCAGAGACTCCAAAGCCATCCGGACATCATGGGTGTGCCGGTACTCCTCCGCGCTCAATTCGGTAACGTAGGTCCCCCTGTGATGCGACCTGCGAACGAAGCCCTGGGCCTCGAGTTCGTGCAAAGCCTCGCGGAGGGTCGGCTGTCCAATGCCGAAATGCGCGGCCAGTTTCTGCTCTACCAGCCGCTGCCCGGGGCGGAGGCGGTCGGAGAGAATCGCGTCCCTCAACTTACCCGCAACCGTCTCAGGCAAGGACGGCGCTCGCGGCAGGGCTTCGAGCCCCAACTGCTCAGAACTGTTCACGGCGAGATGAGCGGATGATCTATCATCTCTAATCATTTAAAGTCGATCTGTGAATGGACGCTATGATTGTGCGCTTCCGAAACTCCGGCGTATACGATAGGGCGGTTTCGTAACGTATTCGTACGTTATTGAAAATATTCGGGGTAATTCGACCCGATACCCCTAACAGTTATGTGATAGTATGCGGACCGGGGGTATCTTGCAGTTCCCCAAAGAAAAATCCGCAAACCTCGGATTGAGCGGAAACGCACCGGCTCTGGTGCGCCAGCCACCCTCGTTGCCCGTGCAGGGCGACATCCGCCGCGAACTGGAGTCCGTCCTCGAGAGTCTTGAATTCCGTGGAAGCCACCGCGGGCAGATGCTGCTCCGGTACCTGGTGGAGAACACTTTGGAAGGTGGCCTGGACCGGTTAAAAGAGCGGACCATCGGCGTTGAGCTGTTTCGCCGGAACATCACCTATGACACCGGGCAGGATGCCATCGTCCGTGTCGCCGCCAGCGACTTGCGCAAACGGCTTGCCGCTCACTATCAGCACTCCGATTCGGCGCATGCCGCCGCGAATGTTCGTATCTCCCTGGCTCCCGGCTCCTATATTCCGGACTTCGAGCTTCCCGACCCGGTTTCGCCTGCTCCCGCGGAAGTGGATCCGCCGCCTCAGGCGGTTCCTGCGCCACCGGCGAAGCCCGGCAGACGCGGCTGGATGCACTGGGCCATCACCGCCGGACTCGCCGCCATCTGCACGGTACTGGCCGTCCAGAATATCTCCCTGCGCTCGACCGCGGCGACGCCCAACCATCTGGCGATTCTGCCTTGGTCGCAAATTGCCACACCCGGGGGTACCGTCACTCTCGTGGCCGCCGACTCGAACTTCTCCTTCTATAAATCGCTCATTCACGCCGATGTGTCGCTGCCCGAGTACACCGATCAGCGATGGCTCGGCGACATCGCCGCGAAGGTCCCCACGATCCCGGGCCTGAGCCTGATGCCGATTACCAGCATCGGTGATGTTGCCGTCGCCGGATTAGTGGGAAGCGCGCTACGAATGGGCGGGTGCTCGATTTCCGTCCGCTCCGGTCGCATGGTTCAAGTGGACGACTTCAAATCGGACCGATCCGTCATTCTGCTGGGCAGCGCCTACTCGAACCCTTGGGTATCGCTCGTGAACGAACACCTCAACTTCCATATTGAATACGATCCCGCCAGCCACAAGCAGGTTTGTAAGAACGAGTCGCCGCGCCCGGGAGAGTCTCCCGTCTACGTGGGAACGGCGAGGACCCCCATGCCGGGTGTGGGTTACGCCATCGTCTCGCTGGTTCGCAATCTGTCCCGCAATGGCTTCGTCTTGATTATTGCCGGAACGAACATGGAAGGAACCGAGGCGGCCGGTGAATTGGTGACGGACCTGCCACGCTTGGCGCAGGCATTACGAACCTTGGGTATCGATCCAGCCGCGAAAGTCGAACAGCTCGAACTTCTCATGCGTCTGGATCATCTGGGTTCTCAATCGAGCCGCTCCGAAATCATCGCCCACCGCGTCACTCCCTGAGGTCTTTGCAACTCAAGGACGGCCGCACCGCGGGAACAATATCTCGTATAATCCCACGGCGCACGCGCACATCGGATCGGAGGAGGGACCGGACTCGATCCGCGCGATGGTGCACCGCGCTGCGGGATCCTTGGAGCCGAGCGCGATTGCCGTCTGGATCTTCTGCTTCGCCACGCGGGGTTGGCTCTTCTCCAGCAGCAGTCCGTGGACCAGGTAGGGCCGGTCCCACTCCGGCCACCAGGATTCGATCTCTTTCAAAGCCGCTTCCGCGGCGCCCCTCCGGTCCATCAAGGCCAGCACGGCCGCTCGCGTGAGCAGGAGCTCCGGGTTGTTCCCCGCGGTCTTCTCCAGGAACTCGAGCGCAACATCCTTCCGGTCATGTCGAACCAGGAGCAGAGCCGCTTCCCTGGCGATCTGCGGGTTGGAAATCGAAAGCTGCAACCCCTGCTTCAACACCGTCTCCGCGTCTCCCCACTGGCCCGCCGCGTCCAGGATCTTCCCCTTTAGCAGATAATAGTCGCCGGATTGCTGCTGAGCCGGAACCCGTTCCAAAACACCCAACGCCTTGGCCGGCCCTTCCGAGTAGAAAATGGCTGTCGCCAGGTCCAGATTGGCGGACGGATTCGATGCCGCGGCCCGTTCCAGAAACTCCCGGGCCAGTTGGTATCGCTCGAAACTCACCAGGAACCTACCGGCCTGCAGCCAGATCCGGTTCTCAGCATTGCGTGTCAGCAGCGTTCGAAACTCGGCCTCGGCCTCTTCCACCCGGCCCTCAGCCAGCAACAGGCTGGAGAGTCGCAGCTGCAGTTCGGGATCGTCCTGATGAGTGGCTGCGTCCTTTCGGAGCCGCTCGATCGCGCGCTTACCCCGCTCCCCCGCCGGAAGACTCGCCGATTCGATCATGGCGGGCTGCGTCCACGGTCCGCGGACTCGCGCGCGATGAGCCTTCTGGAATCGGTCCAGGAACTGCCGCGCCTCCTCTTCATGCCCCAGGTCCATCAGGGCCCGGCCGAGATGCATCATCACACCGGGATCGTCAGGCGCCAGTGCCGCCGCTTGCCGCAGCACTTTTTCGGCCTCCGCGGGCCGGTCCAGCGAGTTGTAGGCCGCTCCGAGCTGGTCCAGCGCGCGGACATCCTTGGGGTTGATCTCGATAGCCTTCTGCAAATGCGGGACGGCCTCCGCTGTCCGGCCCTCCCGGTTCAGCAGCCACGCCAGGTCGATTCTCGCCGCCGCGAACTTCGGGTCCAGGCGCACCGCCGTGGTCAGGGCGTCGATGGCCTCTCGAGGATGATCCCGCCACGTGAGCTGGGCTCGATTGAAGTGCCCCACGGGATCTTGGGGATGCCTGGCGGTGTACCGCTGGATCTCTTTTAGCCCCTCGGCCTGCCGTGAGTCGGTGTACCCGAGGGCCAGCGCACGGTCCCTGCGCGCAACATCATCGTCAGGCTTGAGGCGGACATACTCGTCGTACGCCAGTGCTGCGTCCCCGTAGTATTCGCCGTCCTGGGCCGCGTGGGCCAGCGCTAGCGGAATCTCGGGACGCTCCGGAGCCAGCTTTCTTGCCTGGACTAGAAGATAAACCGCACGGGCGTAGTCCTTGAGCGCCGACGTTCACTCCGGCCAGTTCCATCAGGGCGTCCACATTGCCGGGCTGAAGCTTCACCGCCACTTCCAGGGCGTGGCGAGCCCGGTCGTACATCTGCGCGCGAGCCGCGGCGCGCCCCAGGTTGAACAGGACCTCAAAATCGTCGGGATGCGATGACAGCACGGAGTTGAATGCCGCCACCGCCCGGTCATAAGCACCGATGCGGGCGCAAGTGATCCCGTACAGATACTCCAGGCGCGGGTCGGCCCTGGCTTCCTTCTGAACGCCGTCCAACATCGACAGTGCCGCTGCGTTTTTGCCGGCCCAGTGCAGCGCCTCAGCCCGAAGCATACGGGTGGCCGGCTGGGAGTCGGTCACGTGCGCCAGGTATCCCAGCGCCAGCGCGCCCTGGCGACGGTCTGCCGCCATACGCGCGAGTTGCAGGTTGGCATTGGCATGAGCCGGGTTCACTTTCACCAGGCGCTCGAAATATGCGCGGGACTTCTCAACCTCTCCACAAAGGAGGTAGTGGTTGCCCAGGTTATTCAGGAGCGCCGTGGATGGCGGTCCTTGCGCCAGAGCTTGTTGGTAGAAGCGCTCCGCCTCGTCGCACTTGTGCTCCGCATCCAACCGGGCGGCCTGCCGCAACGGGCTTTCTTGGGCTGCGGTTCGAGGCGCCAACACAAACACCACGCACAAAAGGGCGGCCAGGCATTTTTCGGCCCTTCGGTGGCGCACGCACTCTTGCGTGCCGTCTCGGCACTTCTGCCGAGACACGTGCTCGGGATGCGCGAGTTTCGCGAGCAACCAGAAACCTCCACTTCTAAGTCACATTCTATACACTGGGGGTTGCCATGGGCCGCCCTCTTGCGATCTTCCTCGGACTCGCCTGCATTGCGGCCTTCTACCTTTTTCCAGGCGGCGGAGCGCGAGCGGCGGCACGGCGCCCGCATTTTACCGACATAGCTCCTAAATCGGCGATTTCCTACGTCACCAACAATAACTTCACTGGCCGGAAGTACTTTCAGCAGCCCATGTGCGGCGGAATCGGGATTCTGGATTACGACAACGACGGCCGGATGGATATCTTCTTCAGTAACGGCGCCCAATTGCCGGAGTTGAAGAAGACCGGTCCGTCCTTCTATAACTGCCTGCTGCACAACAAGGGCGACGGCACATTCGAGGACATCACCACCAAGGCCGGCATCGCCGGCGAGCACCTGGATTACAGTTACGGCGTTACGGTGGGCGACTATGACAACGACGGCTTCCCCGACATCTTTATCTCGAACACCGGCAAGAACACCCTGTATCACAACAATGGCAATGGGACCTTTACCGATGTCACTGACCAGTCGGGCCTGGGAAACAAGCCACCAAAAACGCTGAGTGTTCAGGCGGCGTGGTTCGACTATGACAACGATGGTCTCCTTGACCTGGTGGTCTCGAACTATACTCTCTGGACTCCGGCAGATGACCGCCGCTGCAGCGTCGGCAGTGCCGAAGCCTATTGCCACCCGCAGACGTACCCTCCCGTGCCGCATCGTCTCTATCACAATCTCGGCGGCGGAAAATTCGAGGACGTCACCGACAAGTCAGGATTCGGCAAGTCGCCCGGCAAAGGGATGGGCATCGGAATCGCCGACTTCAACAATGATGGGTGGATGGATGTCTTCGTCGCCAACGACACCGAGCGGAACTTTCTCTTTCTCAACCAGGGAAACGGCACGTTCAGGGAGGTCGGACTGGATTATGGCCTGGCCTACAACGAACAGGCTGCGACTGTGTCGGCCATGGGCGCGGATGCCAAGGACTATGACAACGACGGCTTCGTCGATGTTTTCTATAACAACCTGATGGGCCAGACATGGGCGCTCTTTCGCAACCAGCGCGGCCGGTCCTTCCGATACGCATCCCCCTCGGCCAAAATCGTCCAATTGAGCCAACACACCTCGGGATGGAGCAACGGCTTCATCGATTACGACAACGACGGCTGGAAGGACATCTTCTCGGCTAACGGCGATGTGGACAATCTCACGGCTGGATCGCCTCAGCACGACACGATGTTTGAGAACCAGGGCGGCAAAGAATTCGTCGATGTCTCGCGAGATATGGGACCGGATTTCCTGCGCCTGGGCTACCAGCGAGGCTCGGCGTTCTCGGATCTCAACGACGACGGCTTTCTGGACCTGGTAGTCACCTCATTGAACCAGAAGCCGAGAATCCTGGTTAACTCCGGCGATAACGGCAATCACTGGCTGTTGATGAAGCTGATCGGACACAAGAGCAATCGCGACGCCATCGGCGCGAAGGTGAAGGTAACCACGCCTTCCGGCCGCACACTCTACAACCATGTCACCGGATCGGTCGGATTCATGTCTACCAGCGACCTCCGCCTGCATTTCGGATTAGGCGCGGAGAGCCGGGCCGCCGCGATCGAGATCACGTGGCCCGCCGGCGCCGTCCAGGCCCTGAAAGACACCACCGCCGACCGAATCCTTCGCATCGAAGAACCTCACTGACGGTTCCGGCTTCTGAGCCACGACCGTGAGGGAGGCGGTATTTGCCGCGCCTGCTAGCTGTGCACCCTGGCCCGCAGCGTTGGGCTGATGTCCTTTTGCGGGAGTTCGACGCATTTGGACCAGTACGAGACGAACTGGGCAACCTTAGCGAAAATCTCGTCCAGATGAGTTGGTTTGCAAATATACGAGTTCGCCCCAGCTTCGTAACAACGCCTCACTTCCGCCGAAGCGCTGGAACCCGACATTACGACGACCGGAAGGCATTTGTAGTACTCGCACGCCCTGACCTGTTCTAATACTTCGATGCCGCTGACCTTGGGAAGATTGAGGTCGAGTAGAAGAAGATCGCAGCGACGCGTATCCTGGCTGGATTCACCGCAGAAGTAATCGACGGCCTTCGCGCCATCCGTCAGCAACGTCACTTCCGTGGGGGCGCCCGCCTGCCGCAGCGCGGTCTGCAGCATCATCGCGTCCGCCGGGTTGTCTTCCACCAACACGATACGCAACACAGGCAACGTTTAGACTCGTAATAGTTTAATTGTGTTTCACGGCTCTTGGCAAGGTGAAGTGGAACGTCGATCCTTTCCCAGGCTGCGAGTCAACCCAAATCCGGCCGCCGTGGCGCTCCACAATCCGTTTGCAGATGGCTAGTCCGATTCCGGTCCCGGGATACTCACGCCCGTGCAGCCGCTTGAAGACGCTAAAAATGTGGTCCGCATACCGCATGTCGATGCCCAAGCCGTTATCACGAACTGAAAAGATCCACTCGTCTCCCGTTTCCTGTGCGGAAAGATGAATGGCGGGCGCATCCTTTCCGCCATATTTGATCGAGTTCGCAATCAGGTTTTGCAGCAACCGGATCAGGTGTGTCTCATCGGCATAAACCGTTGGTAAGGGATCGAAGGTGATCCTGGCGCGGCTACTCTGAATCGCGAGTTGCAAATTCAGCAGAACTGCGGACAAAGCCGCCTCGACGCTCACCTCACTCCGGTTCATTTCGGCGCGCGCCACCTGCGAGAATCCCAGAAGATCCAGAACCAGGTGGCGCATGTGGTCTGCGGCGCTGGTGATGAACCGGATCTGCTCGTCCGCTTCGGGCCCCAGCTTACCCTCGTGCTGGCGTTGAAAAAGTTCCAGGTAACTGGTGATGGTTCGCAGCGGCTCCTGCAAATCGTGCGAGGCCGCGAAAGCAAACTGCTGCAAGTCGAGATTCGAACGCCGTAATTCCTCTTCTCTCCGCCTTTTCTCGGTCACGTCACGAATGTTGATCTGAATCAGGAACTGGTCTCGCACCCGATAACTGTTGGCGATCACCTCTACCACCGGCTCCCGGCCATCCCGCGATCGGATTGAGACGGAATCGTGGCGTACGGTCCCTTTCGCCACCGTCTCGGACGCCAATCGCCTCAACGCCTCGACATCCAGAAACGGCGGGATTTCGTGCAATGGCTTATTCAACAAATCGGCTCTTGAATACCTCGTCAGTTCCAAGAAGTAGGGGTTGACATCCAGAACCGTTCCCGTTGGTCCGTCCAATACAACAATGCCGTCCTTGGCCGATTCGAACAGCCTTCGATACTGGATTTCCGCGGCCTCCCTGCGTTCGGTGACGTCCTCGATAGCCAGCAGCAGACTGTATTCCGCGTCCATCGCCGGCAGCCGGCGCGCGTTGAGCCGCATGGTCCGCATGCCGAGGTTTGGAAACTCATGGGTGATCTCGAGATCCGGAATGGAGCCTCATGCTCCAACGCCTGTTCCAGCAAGCGGCGCAGTTCTGCGATTCGCCACTGTCCATTGCCCAAATCGTCAATCGCTTGCCCGATCGTGTCTTCCGGACGGACGTCGAAGGTTCTATAGAACGCTCCCGTGGCCCGTACTACCCGTAGGTTGTGATCGAGCAACAGCAACGGATGCTGTACCGTTTCGACGATTCGCTCCGCAAGGTCCCGAGCCTGTTCCGCTTGCGCCAGGGCGCGAGTCGCGTCGTCGATATCGATGAACGTGATCACGGCACCGTCGATCCTGTCGTCGAGGGTTCGATAAGGGCGTACAAAGACGTTGTACCAGCGTCCATCGCGTCCTCTCGCCCGGCGCTGCTGAACATTCAGCGTACGCAGGGTTTCCGACAGCATGTCTTTCAAATAGGGCAGTTCGAACGGATATCGGACTTCTGTGATCGTCCGGCCGATATCGCCCGGAACCATATCCAGCAATCGCTCCGCCGCCGGAGTGAAACGGCGCAGACGAAGGTCCATTCCCACCATCACCATCGGAATCGTGGCCGCGCTGAGTAGATTGCTCAGGTCGTTGCTGGCCAGATTTAATCCGAAGTTACTATGCTTCAGCTCATCGTTCACCGTGGTGAGTTCTTCGTTGGACGACTGCAGCTGTTCCTTCGCTGTCCGTAGCTCCTCGTTCGTGCTCTGCAACTCCTCATTGGCGGAACGGCTCTCCTCAATAGCGGCCCGCAACTCCTCGGTGGTCGCCTCGTGCTCCTCGACCACCTTGCGAAGGTAGTCCTTGGTTTGCGCGAGTTCCCGCTGCAAATGGCCGAACTGCAACTCCACCGCCGTCGGCTCAGTTCCACGCTCCTGGGTGAGGGCGCCTCCTGCCCCATCCCGAGAGGTCTCTGCAAACAACACCACGTGGAAATCGGCCTCGTTGGAGATCGGAATCACACTGATTTCGATGTCCCGGGTTCGTTCTTCCTCCGGAATCCTCACTCCTCGTTCGTGAACGGGTTGCCTCCGGGCCATGGCCGTTTCAACTGCGTTACGAACGTGTTGAACCAGACTTACCCGCACCAGCCGCAATAGATTTCCGCCTGCCTGCCCGGGGGGCCGTTCCACGTAGGAGTCGGTTTGCCCGTGCACCTGCAGTACTTGCAGTTCGTTGTCGATCAGGAATCCCGCCGGAGCGTACAAATCGCGCAAGATGCGTGCCGCCCTGGTCTCCAGATCCAAAACCGTGTTGATCGGTACCGCCGCTTTCACCTGGGGCGCCGCGGGCGCGTTCCGCTCGGCCGCACCGGATGTCCGCAAATCAAGCATGATCCGCGCCGGTCTCTTCGTATAGATCTTGTTCTCGCTATCGACGACGCCGAACAGGTCCGTCCGGCTCCCCACCGTCTCGGCGCTGCCCAGCACCAGCAACCCTCCGGGCTTCAGGCTGTAATGCAATGAGGGCAACACTCGCTGCTGCAATCCTGAACTGAGGTAAATAAAAACGTTTCGGCAACTCACCAGGTCCAACTGCGAAAAGGGCGGATCGTTGGTGAGATCGTGCCGCGCAAACACACAGTTCTCGCGGATGAACTGCTTGATCCGAAATCCCGAATCGACTCGCGAAAAATACTGTTGCAGGCGTTCCGGCGAAAGTTCCTCGGCGATCTTTTCGGAATAGATGCCGGACCGCGCCCGGTCGATAGCGGAATCGCTGATGTCCGTCCCGAATACCTGAAGGCGCGCGTCCTTATGCAACCGGTCCAGGATTTCGCACACTACAATCGCCAGGGAGTACGTCTCCTCCCCCGTGGAACACCCGGGAGTCCACACCCGAAAAGGTTCGGCGGAGGCTCGGGTCTCGAGATACCTGGGAATGGCCGTCTCGAGCGCCTGAAACATCTCCGGTTCGCGAAAGAACGACGTGACGCTGATCAGAAGGTCGCGGTACAGGTCATGTATCTCGGCAGGATGCCTGTCCAGGTGCTCCAGATACTCGCGAAGAGTGCCGATATGATGAACCGCCAGCCGTCGTCCCAGGCGGCGGCGCACCGTGCTCAGCTTGTACTGGCTGAAATCGACCTTCGTGGCGCCCTTGAGGCGATCCAGAATCTTTTGGATTTCACCTTGGGCCTCGGTGTCGGCCACGGGATGCTCCAGCTTTTCGGCTGCGGTTGTCAGATAGGGGTGGGAGTCAATCCTACTAAGTTCCTCGGCGATCTTCTCCGGCGGGAGCACAAAATCCACCGCCCCGGTCGCGATCGCGCTGTTCGGCATGCCTCCGTACTTGGCGGATCGTTCATCCTGACAGAAAGTAGTCCCGTAGCGGCTCTTGATTGCCCGGATTCCATGCGCGCCATCGGAAGCGGACCCGGACAGCACGATGCCAATGGCATTGGCCCCCTGGTCCGCTGCCAGAGATTCGAAAAACAGGTCGATCGGATAGTTCGGCTTTGTACTCTCGGACCGTGGCGCCAGGTGCAGCGTTCCGTTCTCGATCACCATCACCGTATTCGGCGGAATGACGTAGACGTGATCGCGTTCTACCCGTTGCCCTTCTTCCGCCTTAACTACAGGCAAGTCCGTGGAGCGCGATAGAATCTCGGGAAGTTGGCTGGCGTAATGCGGCTCCAGGTGTTGGACGAAAACCAGAGCCATGCCGGGGCGAGGCGGCAGAGCGTGGAGAAGGTCGAGGAACGCCTCAAGCCCCCCAGCCGACGCACCAATTCCGACAATGTGGAAATCTGCTGGGGAATCGTCGGGGGCTGGCAAATCCCGGACCTCTTCACCACAACTATACCAGCTTGGTTTCGCGGCATCATCACATATCGTTTACCATCGTCAGAATGAGATACCCATGTGTTTGCCTGTGGTTGCTTTCGTGCGGTCTTGCTTCTGGGGCCGAGCCTGCCAACCCGCTCATGGCCAGTTCCAACGGGTTCTATGAACAAATCAAAAATCTCGTGCTGCGTTCAGCCGACAAACTGGACGAGGCCGACTACAGTTTCAAGCCCAGCCCCGATGTGCGCAGCTACGGCCAGTTGCTGGCCCACATCGCGGATGCCCAGTACATCATGTGCGGCCTGGTCGAGTCGGGCAAGCCCGTGATGAAGGCAAACGAGAAGACCGCCAAGACCAAAGCCGAAATTGTGGCGGCGCTGAACGACGGTTTTGCATTCTGTGATGCCCAGTATCGCAAGGTGACCGACGCGGATGCAGCCAAATCCGTAGACTGGTTCGGCGGTCAGCGGACGAAGCTGAGCATTCTGGACTTCAACATCGCGCACGCTTTCGAGCACTACGGGAATCTGGTTACCTATATGCGGATCAAGGGAGTTGTCCCGCCATCGAGTGAACCCCGCCGCTGACGGCATCCCGCCGCGGCTAGAGTACAATACATACCGATCCTCTGCGGTTCTGAAGGGATGGGAGGTCTAGGTTGACGACCACGGTCGGAGTTGTTACTGAGTCGTTTCCCGGCGAGCAGCGGGTAGCTCTGGTTCCGTCCGCGCTGTCGGTCCTGAATAAGACCGGGACCGAATTCCTGATCCAGAGCGGAGCCGGCGCAGCCGCCGGCTTCCCCGATTCGGAATACGTCGGCAAAGGCGTCCGCGTGACTGCGAGCCGCGAGGAGGTGTTTCAGACCGCACAGGTGATCCTCCAGGTGCGCGCGCTGGGAGCAAACCCCGAAGCCGGTCGCGCCGACCTCCCGCTCATGCGAAAGGGACAGGTCCTGATCGGCATGGGCGAGCCCCTCACTTCCGCGGAGGCGGCGCGAGAACTGGCCGGGCGCGGCGTCGATTTCTTCGCCCTCGAACTGATGCCGCGCATCACCCGCGCCCAGAGCATGGACGTTCTCTCGTCCATGGCCACTATTTCGGGATACAAGGCCGCACTGCTGGCCGCCGAGGCGCTGCCCCGCATGATGCCGATGCTGATGACAGCGGCCGGCACCATCACTCCCGCGCGGGTCCTGATCATCGGCGCGGGGGTGGCCGGGCTGCAGGCCATCGCCACCGCCCGCCGCCTGGGTGCGGTGGTCAGCGGATACGACGTGCGTCCCGCGTCAAAAGAGCAGGTAGAAAGCCTGGGCGCCCGCTTCGTAGTGCTCGATCTCGAGACCGCCGGAGCCGAGGACAAGGGTGGCTATGCCAAGGCCATGGACGAGTCGTTCTACCAGCGCCAGCGCCAGCTTTTGGGCGACGTGCTCGCTCAGCAGAACGTCGTGATCACCACCGCCGCGGTCCCCGGCAAGAAGGCTCCCATCCTGATTACCCGCGACATGGTGCGGCGCATGGCTCCCGGATCCGTGGTGGTGGATATTGCGGCCGAACGCGGCGGCAATTGCGAAGTCACCCGGCCGGGAGAAACCGTGGACGAGGGCGGAGTGCGGGTCTTCGGCCCGCTGAATTTGCCGTCCACCGTGCCCTATCATGCCAGCCAGATGTACGCCCGCAATATCTCCACTTTTCTCAAATACCTGCTGAAGGATGGCGCGGTGACTCTTGACCGCGAGGATGAAATCGTGCGCGAGACGCTGGTGACGTATGGCGCGGAAGTCGTGCATCCGCGCGTGCGCGAACTGCTGCGAACGGGGGTGACAGCCTGATGTCGGTCGATCTGGAACTGGGCCTGTACGTCTTCATGCTGGCGACGTTTGTGGGGTTGGAGGTGATCCGCAAGGTATCGCCGCTGCTGCATACGCCCTTAATGTCGCTGACCAACGCCATCTCGGCGATCTCGGTGGTGGGCGCCATTGCCATCACCGGCGCGGATCACGCGTCCACTCTCAGCCGCGTGCTGGGATTCATCGCCGTTACCGCCTCCACCATCAACGTGGTCAGCGGCTTCCTCATCACGGACCGCATGCTCAAAATGTTCAAGACGCGGACACAGCCCGGAAAGGAGCCCAAGCCGTGATCGAGCATGTCGTCAACTACCTGTACATCGTCTCGGCGGCGCTGTTCGTCCTCGCCCTGAAGTGGATGAACAAACCCGAATCGGCCCGCCGCAGCGTGCTGGCTGGTGAGATCGGGATGCTTCTGGCTGTTGTCGGCACATTGTTGAAGCACGATGTCGTCAACTATCAGTGGATCCTGATCGCGTTCTTCATTGGCTCCGCCGTAGGAGTGCCCATCGCCTACCTCATGCCGATGACCGCGGTGCCGCAGCGGACGGCTCTCTCGCACGCCTTCGGCGCTCTGGCGGCCGCCTTGGTCGGAACGGCCGAGTATTATCGCGAAACTCCGCACGGCTTCGTGATGGTCGCCATTGTCGTGGAGACCCTGCTCGGCTTTCTCACCTTCACGGGAAGCCTGATGGCGTTCGGGAAACTGCAGGAGGTTCTCCCGCAGCGCCCCATCACCTACCGGAACCAGAACTTCATCAACTTCTGTCTGTTCGGCATCGCGGCGGGACTCGGAGTGTGGATTGCCATTGCTCCGGAGAACACCTGGATCTTCCCGATTTTTGCCGGGCTCTCCCTCCTGTTCGGGGTGTTGCTGATCATCCCCATCGGCGGCGCCGACATGCCCACCGTCATCGCGCTGCTGAACTCCTATGCGGGTCTATCGGCCTGCGCCATGGGATTCGCCCTGAATAACAAGATGCTCATCATCGCCGGCGCCCTGGACGGATCCTCGGGTCTGATCCTGTCCATCATCATGTGCAAGGCGATGAATCGTTCGTTCGCCAACGTGCTTTTTGGCGCCTTTGGACAATTGCAGGCGGCGGCGGGCAAAACGGAACAGCGAAGTGTGCGCAGCGCGTCGCCCGAAGAGGCGGCATCCATTCTGGAAGCGGCATCCAGCGTCATCATCGTACCCGGCTACGGCCTGGCGGTGGCGCAGGCCCAGCACAAAATCCGCGAACTGTTCGACAGCCTGACACGCCGAGGCGTGGATGTGAAGTTCGCCATCCACCCGGTGGCGGGCCGCATGCCCGGACACATGAACGTCCTGCTGGCCGAGGCCGACATCCCCTACGATCGTCTGATGGAAATGGACGAGATCAACTCCGAGTTCGGACAATGCGACGTGGCCCTGGTCATCGGCGCCAACGACGTCACCAATCCGGCCGCGCGGCACGACAAGTCGAGTCCGATTTTCGGCATGCCCATCCTCGACGTCGACAAAGCCCGGACCGTGATGGTCATCAAGCGATCCATGAATCCCGGGTTCGCGGGCATCGACAACGAACTCTACTATCTCGATAAGACGCTAATGCTATTCGGTGACGCCAAGTTCTTCGTCACGGAAATCATCAAAGAGATGCCCGCAACCGTCCACGCCTGACAAATCTAATGTAGAATGGGCTTCTGTAAGTGGCGCACGCGCCCACGCGTGCCGCGTCGCCACTCCTGGCGACGCTGAGCTTTCTTCAAGGCCGCGCGTAATATCCCGTCTTAGCCCGCACCGTCAAATCCGGCCTCCTCGACCGAATCACGATCTTCCGGAAACTCCCGTCCCGCACCGGATTCGACGATTGATACGCCAGTTCGTACGTGGCCCGCAACTCTTCGCCGATCGCCTGGAACCACTTGCGCAGATCGCCCTCGCGGGCGTCGTAGTGAGTCCCGCCGGTTTCACGCGCCAACCGGTCCATCACGCGAATTCCGTATTTGTTGCGCGCGTTCATAAAGCCGTTCTTGACTTCGGTGTACCGGAGCGCATACAGGCGCACATCCTCGGACTGCGCCGCCTCGATCGCGTCCATCATGTGGTGGCTGCTCGAATTGTCCTCGCCGTCACTGAAAATCAGCAGGACGCGCCGGCCCGATCCCGATTTCCCCAGCCGCTCGGTAGCCGCATAGAAGATCGCGTCGTAGAACGCCGTCCCGAGCAGCCGGTGTCTCCTCTCCTGCGAACTCGGGGAAGTGGCGATCCCCTTTTTCAAAGCGGCGTAATCCCTCCAGGATCTCGGGTGGCGAGGCAGTGAAATCCGCTACCAGGCGCAGCCGGTTTCCAAAGCAGACCAGAAACGCCCGGTCGCGAGGTTCCATCACGGCCTTCAGGAACGTCTCCAGGTCGCGGTGGTGCGGCTTCATGAAGTGCTCCTGGCTGCCGCTGACGTCCATCACCAGTCCCAGGGTGAGGGGCACGTCCGAACTGCGCGCGAAGAACGAGATCTTCTGCGGGATCCCGTCCTCGAGTACGTCGAAGTCGTCCTTCGACAAGTCGAGAGCCAGCGCGCCGCGAGAATCTCGGGCGGTGAATCCCACGTTCACCAGGTTCACGTCCACACGGATGGGCTGCTCCACCTGGTTGACATCGACGCGGATGCGATCCTGGGCCAGGACTACTGGAGCCAGCACCAGCAACAGACGTAGCAATCCCATTAAGCAGAATATACGTCGGGAGGACCGTGCGAGTTCCATAGTTGCAATCGCACAGCAAAACCTTCCACTATGTCTACGTGAAGTTTCCACGTTCCAGCGGCATTCTGCTCCATCCCACCTCTTTCCCCGGCCCTAACGGGATCGGCGAACTCGGCCGGGAAGCCTATGCGTTCATCGATTTCTTGGACCGCGCCGGACAGAAGGTGTGGCAGGTGCTTCCGCTCGGACCCACCGGATATGGAGATTCGCCGTACCAGAGCTTCTCCGCTTTCGCCGGGAATCCGCTCCTGATCGATATCGATCAACTAACCGCCAACGGATATCTCACGCCGGCCGATCTGAAGGACCGCCCACCGTTCCCCGACGCGCGCGTCGATTTCGGATGGGTGATTCACTGGAAACTGCCCCTGCTGGCCCGGGCGGCCGAGCGCTTCCATGCCGCCGGCCGCGAGCGCGCAGAGTTCAAGGCGTTCCAGCAGAAGCACGGCTGGTGGTTGGATGACTACGCCAGGTTCATGGCTGCCAAGCAGCCGTTCACTGAGGACGCCCAGCGTTATTTTCAGTTCGAGTTCTTCCGCCAATGGCACGCGCTCAAGAGCTACGCGAACGCGCGCGGCATCCGCATCATGGGCGATCTGCCGATCTACGTCGCTGGAGACAGCGCGGACGTCGTGTCGCATCCGGAACTGTTCCAACTCGACGAGTCCGGCAAGCCGCTGGTAGTTGCCGGTGTCCCGCCCGATTACTTCAGCGCAACGGGCCAGCTATGGGGCAACCCCATTTACCGTTGGGATGTGATGGAGCGGCAGGATTACCGGTGGTGGGTGGAGCGGTTCCGCCACACCCTGGAACAGGTGGACTTCGTGCGCCTCGACCACTTCCGCGGTTTCGAGGCCTACTGGCAGGTGCCCGCCGGCGAGCCCACCGCCATCAACGGCGAGTGGGTCAAGGGCCCGGGCGCGAAGGTCTTCGAGGCCGTGGAGAAGCAACTCGGCCCGCTGCCCATTGTGGCGGAGAACCTGGGCGTGATCACCCCCGAAGTGGAGGCTATCCGTCACCGGTTCGGATACCCGGGAATGAGCGTCCTTCAGTTCGCTTTCGGCACCGACCCGCAGGCGCCTACATTCCGGCCACACAACTATCCGCGCGAAGTAGTTGCCTACACCGGCACGCACGACAACGACACAACCCTGGGTTGGTGGACCAGCACCGGTGAAGGCGACAGCACCCGGTCGGCGGAAGACATCCGCAAAGAACGCGAATTCACGATGAAGTATCTCCGTACCGGCGGCCGCGAGATCAACTGGACGTTTATCGAGACCATCCTCGCGTCGGTGGCGGATACGGTCTTGATTCCGCTGCAGGACGTGCTGGGTCTCGGGTCGGAAGCCCGCATGAATCTGCCCGGCAGCGGCGTCGGGCACTGGCAGTGGCGTTTCCAGACCGGTGCGCTAACAACGGCTCAAGCGATGCGGCTGCGCGAACTTGCAATGTTATACGATCGCTGAGAGCCTACTATGACCAAACCGCGACTCGGCTTTTGGCAGATCTGGAACATGAGCTTCGGGTTCCTCGGCATTCAGTTCGGCTGGGGACTCCAGATGGCGAACATGAGCGCCATCTACGAATACCTGGGAGCGCGCGCGGACCAGATCCCGATCCTGTGGCTGGCCGCGCCGCTCACCGGACTGATCGTGCAGCCCATCATCGGCCACATGAGCGACCACACCTGGAACCGCCTGGGTCGCCGTCGTCCGTACTTCCTCACAGGCGCGATCCTCAGCTCTCTGGCCCTCGTGCTTCATGCCGAACTCGTCGGTGCTATGGATGGCGGCGGGACTGCTCTGGATCCTCGACGCGTCCATCAACATCAGCATGGAGCCGTTCCGCGCTTTCGTCGCCGATATGCTGCCCGAGGACCAGCGCACCAGCGGGTTCGCCATGCAGAGCATCTTCATCGGCCTGGGCGCGGTGGTCGCGTCGGCCATGCCGTACCTGCTCACCAACCTCTTCGGCCTCACGGAAACGCGGGTCGCCGGGTCCATCCCCATCTCGGTGCGGTACTCGTTTTACATGGGCGCGGTTGCGTTCTTCGGCGCGGTGTTGTGGACCATCCTGAGCACGAAAGAATATCCGCCGGAGGACCTGGAAGCCTTCCGCCGCAAGAAGGCGAAGAGCACCGGGCTCATGGCGAGCGCCCGCGAGATCTTCTCGTCCATCGCGCGAAACGCCGCAGACCATGCGGCAGTTGGCGCTGGTGCAGTTCTGTACGTGGCTCGGGCTTTTCTGCATGTGGCTGTACTTCGCGCCGGCGGTGGCGCGGAACGTATTCGGCGCTCCGGACGAGAACTCGCCGCTGTACACCCAGGGCGTCGAGTGGGCGGGCTTGTGTTTCGCGATGTACTCGGCGGTGTGTTTCGCGTTTTCATGGCTGCTGCCGTCGATTGCGGGACGGCTCGGCCGCCGCGCGACGCACGCCGTATGCCTGCTCTGCGGCGCGGCCGGGTTACTGTCGGTGGCGGTGATCCACGACAAGTGGCTGCTGCTCGTCTCGATGATCGGAGTCGGCATTGTCTGGGCCAGCACGCTGGCCATGCCCTACGCGATCCTGGCGGGCTGCCTGCCGCCGGAAAAGACGGGCATCTACATGGGCATCTTCAACTTCGCCATCGTGCTGCCGGAAATCATCGCCTCCCTGGTATTCGGATGGGTGATGGCGAACGTGCTGCACAACAACAGAGTGCTGGCAGTGATGGCCGGCGGGGTCTTCATGATCGTGGCCGCGGCCCTGATGTCACGAGTCCGAGACGTTTCAGCGGAACAGGCCGCCACCGTGCGACAAGACAGCGCGATCTCGTAGGCCGCGCCGGGCGTCGGCCGCAGTCGGTGGACGATAGACGCGCGAAGAGGCCATCAGCACCACCGAAACGCTCGCCATCGAAGTGATCGCCGATCGCATTCAGCACGGCACCCCCCCCAACGTCTCGCTTCGGGTGCTCAGTGAGCAACTGGTCGGCAGCTAAGGCCGACCTCGGATGCCGTGAAGAGTGAGTCCGATTTCGAAGGTCTACGGCGTCCGCAGCCGCCGGGTCACTTCCGTGCCACAAAGTCCATAGTGGCGGCTGTTCCAACTGTAGATCGTTTCAGCCCGGGCCTTGATGGCGCAATATGCAAGCATCGCGTCGTAGATTCCGCCACCGACGATTCCACATGCGGCCGACGCCTCCAGTGCCTCAACGTATTCTTCGCCATCGAGCGCGACGATGGAAAGCCTTTCGCGAATACTGCCAATGAAGAGCATGGCCTGTTCGGCACTGATTCGGTGCTTACCCGGCATCCGGGTCAAGGTCGAGTAAACCTCCGCCATACTATGCGCTCCGCAGCATCCGGTGGATTTCCGGAATTGAATAAACAGATCGAGGCTGGCCTTATGGTGAACGTGGTCCCCATAAAACACGGGGACCAGCACTGACGTATCGAAGAACGCCTTCATTCGCTCTTACCGAGATTCACCAAATCGCGCTCCTCGCGGATTCTTCTCGCAGCATGTCATCCGTGGTGGAGGTGGACAGGGGATGTCCCGCGTGAAAGACCCAGACGCCATGCTCCTTGGTGAGGGGACCCGTCCCCCGCACTGGACGCAGTGTGATTTGCTCGCCGCTATTCTCCGCCTCCAGAGAGTCTCCGGGCTTCCAAATGCAACTCATCCCTCAGAGGTTTAGGGATGACGACGCGGCCTGCTTTATCTATGACAAGGCGTGTGTTCATGTTCGGTACGAAATAGTGGGTTGACCCAGCAATCAATGCCATCTTAGCAGATCGCTGACGACCCGCCGGAGATGGTCGGCGTTGAACCAGAACGGGCATTGTCAGCACGTATGTGATTGGGCCTTCGTCGCCTCACGTGCCCTCGATGCTTTCAGTGCTTTCCGCCATCGCATAGGTTCGTGTTTCTGGTACACAACGTCGCCTTCGCGTTTGGCGTCCCTAATAGCGGAGGCTTGGACCCGTTGATGGAGGCACTTTTTCGTCCCGCATCGCTGCGTGGGCTCTTGGACTTGACCGGCCATTCCTTGAGAAAAGCGCCACCCGCTCGTTCATCGCTTCTCCTCCGCGACAGAAAGCCGGCCAGGCTTCAATGTCAGGCTGCCGTCGAAGATGGGTTTCGGGGTTTGAGCGAAACTTGCCTGGCGAGGCTGTCAAACCTCCCGGTCCGGAAACAGCTCTGGGCGAGGCCACGCGCGAGTTGGAGCCTCTTACCGAAAACCTTCCACCACCATAATCTGACCGTCGATCGCGGGCGCTGCATCTCCCGGTTCGACAGATTGTCGCACGAAAGCGAGGCGATTTCCCCGATGGCTCACGGCGGGCCACGCTAGTGCCGCGCCGGTCTCGCCCAAGCGGACGGGAATAGGGTTGGATAAAGAAATCCGCCATAGGCCGGCGAAATCTCCCTCTCGGCGCGACGAGACGATCAGGCTGTCTCCGGCCGGACTCCAGGCGATTCCACAGATGTCGCATTCGTCCCACGTCAAACGGCGCTCCGGGACATCATTCATCATTGGGTGCAGGTAGACATCGCCCGTCCCCGGCGCCGTTCTCCGCCGGAATGCCAGCATGTTGCCCGCCGGAGAAAAAATGGCTTCGTCATCACCCCAGCAGCCGAACGGCGGCGCGGTGATCTGTTGGCGCACTCCACCCTCCACCAGGATGAGCAGAAGGACATCCTCCGATTCGGCGTAGACCCGCCCGGAGGTTGCCAGAACCTTGCCGTCCGGGCTCCAATCCAGCCTTGGCACGTCACCGGGTCTCGTCGTGAGCTCCGCTAACAGACAATCTCCCACGCCGAAAACCGGCGCCGTGCGGACTTCGAACCATCCTTCGCCCCTTTCGCGGAGGAACGCGATGCGCCTGCCGTCCGGCGACCAGGCCGGTCTCAGTTCACGGGACGTGGAACGGCTAAGTCGGGCTGGCCCATCGGCATCCACACCCTGCACGTAAATAGCTTCGGCAGTGTCGTCAGGCCCCTTCCAGTCGAAGGCGATGGCGTTGCCATCCGGGCCGAAGACCGGATGAGAAGCGACGCCCGGACCGGCAAACTGCCGCAGCCCCTGCGAGGCGGCCCGGGGTTTGTGAAAGTGATCGAAGAGCGACTTACCGGGCCCGCTGAGCGGCTGGGCGGAGGCCACCGCGGCGGACTGTTTCTCGGCGCTGAAAGCGGTCTGTGGCTCAACCTGTTCCCGAAATGAGAACTCGAGGGCGTACCCGCCCACCGGGAGTTCGATTTCCACGGGATCGTCTTTGCCCGGCCCCAGGTAGAAGCGTTTCAGTTTCGAGCGGAGGCGCCGTGCGGTGACGCGGACTACTGGATCCGCCTGCGTGTCGTAACCCGGCGTGCGGCCAAACGCTTCCACGCCTAACACCGCCTCTTTGGGTTGGTTGGCAGGTTCCCGCAGGCATCTCTCGACCAGGAACCGTAGGAGTTCCGAGATACGGTCGGAGCGTGCGAAGCCCGGACTTACCAGAATTCTGCCGAGTTGCTCCCGGACCGCGCTGGAATCCGGGCACTGAGATCCCTTGACAGCTAAACCAGGCTCTCTAGACATACTTCAACTGCACCCAGAAATAGTAGCACGCGTCGAGTTAATTCAGGCAAGATCCTCTTTTATTACCTCGGGATTCCGGGTGTTACCTTCCGCCGGCGCGGCTAATACCGCATAGTTTGTTTCAGACGGACGGAGCCACTGGGAGTTCGAATGAGTTCTCGGGCTCCGCCGAAGATGAGGAGCTTTTGAGGAGATACGAACATGAAGAGAACAACACCGCTGGCTATTGCCGTTTTGAGCTTAGGTGGAATCCTGAGTGCCTCACTCGGCGCACAATCGATACCAACGTTCCAGGCGAACATTCCGTTTGAGTTCACCGTCCGGGGCGTGACCATGCCGGCAGGGGAATACACCGTTTCTGGTCCCATGACGTCGGTGGCCATTCAAGTGAAACATCTGGAGGGCGCGCATGAATCAGCGTTCATCCCGACGATTCCAGGCCGAAACAGCGCCCGGAACAACACGGCAACGCTGACGTTCCATCGATACGGCAACCAGGTCTTCCTGGCGCAGGTTTCTGGTGGTGATGGGAATCCGGTTCGCGAGTTGAGCACATCCGCGGCCGAACGCGAGGCGATGAAGATCGCTTCCTCGAGTCCCGTCGAGACCGTCACCCTGGTGGCCCGCCTGATCGCTCACTAACAAGTTCAGTCCAAACGAACAATGTTCATTACGACCACGCAACGCGGCGGCAATACCCTCCGCGTTGCGTATTTCAGTATTAGAGACAGACCCCAGGTCCCGCGTGGTCACTGGAGTCTTGCCTGTTCCGCGTTAGCCTGTTGGAGAATCGGAATGTCCGGGTCGGCGTTTTTCCACAAATTCAGAAAATCCCCGTAAGCGGATTTCGCCTTGACACGATCTCCCGATAACGCAAACGCTCTGGCAATCTGCAAGCGCGCTGCTACAACGATCGTAGGGTCGTTGGAAACCACCCCGATGTGGCTGATGATTTTCTGGAATTCCGCAGCGGCCTCGGCTCCATGATGCGCCGCCAGGTAGGCTTGTCCGCGCAGGTAGATCACGTACAGGGAACCGCAGAACCCTTCGGTGCTCGGGCCCTGCCATCCCAACTCATAGGGCGCGGCTGGTTGGAGGATTTCGATGGCTCGAGCGGGATCGCGACGGTTCAACGCAAGCTGAGCTCGCAGAAATGGAAGATGACCGAACTGGACGAACGTACTCTCCGGATACCGTCGATCTATATCGTTCACCAGGGTTTCGGCGCGAGGGTCCTCGAGGAGAGCCAGCGCCAGGGCTGTGCCTGCCTCGGCGTCCCGATCTCTGGAAGCAAGCTTGAGCGCCGCCGTGACCGCCCGCCGGGCCTCGGCCCGATTGCCAAACAGGAATTCGCGCACCGCGATACCCGCCTCATGCTGCGCGACCTGGTCGGGATGACCCGTTCCAACCGCCATTTCCACCGCTCGCCGCCATGCCTTTCGCGCTTGCCCTAGATGCCCGTAATATGCGGAATAATCGCCCGACATATCGTAGATCCAGTTTTCTGCGCTGAGCTTGTCTTCCCCGAGGGCGGCAGCGCGCTCCATCTCCTGCTTGTCACCTTTGAGGAACGCAATCTGGTGGCTCAGGCCGGCAAATTCATGCAGGTTCAGCTTGCGTTCGTAGGCCCGCTTCAGGACAGCTTCCGCCTCCGCCGGACGATTGCGGAGAATATAGCTGTTGGCGAGGTTGTGATACCCGTAAGCGTTGTCCGGGTCGAGTTCGATGGATTTCTTTCCCTCCTCCCCGGAGCGATCGAACTTGCCCACGCTTTGTAAAACCTGTCCCGACAGAAAGCTGTGCGGCATTACATCGCGGGGGTAACTCTGAACCCACAAATCACAGGTCTGCCTCGCCTTCTCGAGATTGCCCAGAACCCTGCTCTGGTAATTGTAGTCAATCAGGTATCTCTCCAGGTCGCTGGCGCTTTCTCGCAACTTCCAGCCGTTTACGATTTCCTCCTCGGCGAGAGCCGTGTCGGCCAGACTTGAGTACATCAAGCCCACGAAACTGTGCGCGATCGCAAACTGCGGATCCAGGGAAACCGCGCGCTTAAAAAGCTCCAGAGCCGCACGTGGACTCTTGGTCGAAATCGCTGTCTTCCCCGCGCTGTAGGCCCTTAAGGCTTCGAGGGATGAGGTTGTGGCTTCGAGCAGAGGAGGCGACGGTGGCCTGAAGGCGTCCGGCGATTTGCCTGCCAGCGCTCTGAACCGCCCGGCTATTCGACCGAGCGCATCGGCGACATCCTCTTTGCGTTCTGCTTGAACCTGTTCCGCAAAGAGGACTTCATCGGTTCCGCATTTCTTCGCGTTCAATTCCAACACATATCTGCTTCCCAATAACTCGACCGAAGGCTCCAGAACGGCGGAACTTGCCGTTCGCTCACAGATCTCGCGAGCAATGTCGGCACTTAGGCGCGCGTCCGCGGATTGGCGCATGAAGGACAGCGTCCGCCGGATGGTTCCATCCGTAATAAGTGCGAATGGCTGCTGTTCCAACTGCACGAGCAGACTCTGGCGCAAAGTTCCGCCGAACGCCGCATCGCCCGTATTGTTCTTGAATTCGGCCACGACGAGTGGGATTCTCACGACGGAGCCGGGTGCAGGATCAAAGTAAACATACCCAGCGCCACAGAGGGCGGCCACTGCTAACGCAACGCCGGCTACCGTCTTTGAACGACGAGTCGTGGCCGGCAATTGTACTCTTGCGATCGAATTCACGGCATCGAAGCCGCGACGCAAACCCTGTAAATCGGCGCGAATCTCCGAAGCGTGCTGGTACCGTAACTCCCGGTCTTTTTCGAGGCATCTGCCAATGATGCGCTCCAGTTCCGCAGGTACATCGGGATTCAGACGCGCCGGCGAGACGGGGGTCTGATTAAGAATGGAATCGAAAATACTCCCCTGGGTTTCTCCTTCAAACGGCAAGGTGCCGGTTGCCATTTCATAAAGGACGACTCCAAACGAGAATATATCTGTGCGTGGGTCCAGGCGCTCGCCACGGATCTGCTCCGGCGACATGTGCGACACCGTTCCCAAAACATTGCCGGTGGCAGTCAGTTGATCCTCTATCGTGCCGAGGGGCCGCGCCGTGAGATCCATATCCGACGGATGATCGACCGACCCGACCTTCGCCAATCCAAAGTCGAGAATCTTGGCGTTTCCGCGTGCGGTGACGAACAGGTTCGCAGGCTTGATGTCGCGATGGGTGATTCCGGATAAATGCGCTGCATCCAACCCGTCGGCGATCTCGATGGCTAGCGGGAGCAGTGTGTCGATCGGGAGCGGCCGCCCCAGCATCCGATGCTTGAGTGTGGTTCCGTCCAGGAACTCCATGACGATGAACCACCGTTCGTCCTGTCGCGTAATCTCGTGGATCGTGCAAATGTTGGGATGATTTAGAGATGAGGCGGCACGAGCCTCGCGCCGAAAACGCTGAATCGCGCGCGGATCTCGGGACAATTCGTCCGGGAGGAATTTCAGAGCCACAAAGCGGCCCAATTCGAGGTCCTCGGCCTTGTAGACCACTCCCATGCCGCCTCCCTCGAGCCTCCCTACGATTCGGTAATGGGAGACAATCGCGCCCGTCGGTAGTATGCCGGTTTCCTCGCGATCGTCACTCTGCTCCCGAACGGCAACCTGCGCCGCCATTTCGATTGCCGGTCTCTCGAGAAACTCTTCGGCCTTCTGTTCCAAGGTCAGCAATGAACGGGCTTCTCGCTCCAGCCGTTGGTCTCCCGCGCATGCTTGCCGTAGAAAGGCGTCGCGCTCATCGGGCGGGCGCTCCAGAACCGCATGCAGCAAGTTATCGAGTTGCTTCCACTGGTCGGAATCCATCGGCATTCCCGCCGCCAAGTTCGCGATATAGCCAGAACTTGGCGATGCTCCAGTCGCGTCTTACCGTCGCGGGCGAGACTTTCAGCACTTCGGCCGTCTCTTCCACACTGAGTCCGCCAAAGAAACGCATCTCGATGATTTGCACCTTACGCGGATCGAGACATGCCAGTGAGTTCAAGGCATCATCTAGCGCCACGAGGTCACCTGTTCGATCGCCGCTCACGACTGCGATGCCATCCAGGGCCACATGCTGTACGTCGCGCCCGCGTTTTATGTTGTGACTCCGGGCGAAGTCTACCAGTATGCGTCTCATCACCTGGGCCGAAACCGCGAAGAAGTGGGTGCGATCCTGCCACTGCATACGCTTGTAGTCCGCCAGGCGGATGTAGGCTTCGTTCACCAGGGCGGTAGTTTGGAGCGCGTGGCCCGGACGCTCGCGCTCCATATAGTGGTGAGCCAGCCGCCGGAGTTCTTCATAAACGATCGGGGTCAGACTGTCGAGCGCGCTCTGGTCTCCATCGCTCCAGGCGCGGAGCAGCTTGCTTACGTCGTTTGGATCCAGTCCATTGCCCATGAGCGCCCCCTACATCCGTATTGATCGATTATAGCCTCGGCCACCGCCCGAAAAGATTTCGCGATCTTCCGTTAGCAACTTCCGCGGGGTTTGCCGCCTATTGGGGTAGAGGGACACATGAAAACCATTCTGACTTCGGTTTTGGTGGGCGGCCTGCTCATCACACTTGCAATAGCAGAGCAGCCGTCGCGCTTTGCGGGGCGGTGTGGATTCCCGTATAACCCGGAACGCCGAACGGCTCACACTTCCGCACCAGGCGATGCCAGTCGCATGGTCTACGCGATCACAGTCGGGTTCGAGTTTGGCGCGGTAGATTTGCGCGACGGCGCTTTTCGGTCGATTGGTCCTGGCCTCCCGCCGGATGTGGGAGACGGGTTGGTTCAAGGCCCCGGGACATCCTTGCTCAGTCTCGGCTTCGCTGGCAACCTGGATGCGATTGACCCATTTACGGGCCAGACCTCTGTGGTGGGTGCCACCGGATTGGGCGACTGCTCGACGCCGACGTCCCCCTGCGGGCCAAACTCCGCCCTTTGGATCGGTCTCATCGACGGACATTACTACGTCACTGATTTCGCGAATAACCTGTATTCCCTGAACCCCAAGACTGCCGTGACCAAGCTGATTGGGCCCACCGGCATTCCCGGTATTACACTTCCTCCATTTAGCGAAAATCCGGATGGGTCGGTAAATGTCTTCGGTGCGAGCCTCTTCAGCGTCCGCGGCAAATTCTACGCATATTTCGCCACGTTATCGGTGAACTTTGCAACGGGAACGTTCACCCCATTGATTCCCGGCGCTATCTACCAGATCAATCCAGCTACAGGACATGCGACGAAGGTCGCGCATACGGAAACAACCTTGTCCGCCATCGTCAATGTGAATGATACGATCTACGCATTCAATGCATGGACGGGTCAACTGGTCGTTCTTGATGTTACGAACGGTCACACAAGGTTCGTGACCGACGTAGATCCCGCCGTAGGGCCGATTGCGGGAGCAGCGCCGGCCCATCCGGCAGCGCCGGCGGGTCATTGATCAACGGACCACCACCCTGGTGGCTCGCCATCCCCTGCGGGGCAGAACCCACTGCCCCGCATCCGACGAGGCGGATTCAGATAAGATCCTCTTTTATTACGTGGCATTCCCTGCCGTTACCTTCCCCTGATACCCGTAAACCCGCATAGTTGAGTGCAGAACGCCGGAGGAGACAAAACCATGCAACAACCAACGCCGCTCGCTCTCGCAATTGTGAGCTTTTGCGGTATCTATTCTGCTTCGCTCAGCGCCCAGGCGCAGCCTCTCAGAGTCAATATCCCGTTCGAGTTTTCCGACCGGGGAGTGACAATGCCGGCGGGCGAGTACACCGTTTCTTTCTCCACTGATTCGCAAGGGATGCTGCAGGTGAGCCACGCCGCTGGCAGCCATGAATCAGTGTTCAATTCGACGTACAACCAAGCCTACAGCGCCCCAAACGACCCGGCAACGCTGACTTTTAATCGGCACGGCAACCAGTACTTCCTGAAGCAGGTCGCGAGAGGACACGGTGGCTTGATTTACAGGCTCCCTACCTCTCGGGCTGAGCGCGAAATAGTCAAGGCCGCTTCATCGCCTCCTGTCGAAGAGGTGACCATCGTCGCCGGTCTCACCAGCCGTTGAACCCGTAAACTGACTTGCCGGCAGACTGTCGCAACGCAACGCGGAGGGCATAACCCTTCCGCGTTGCGTTTTTTTGGCAGCAAGGTAGGATTGTCAGGCTAGCAACCCATGATTCGCATTGTCAGCCTGACCGGTTTGCTCGTACTTGCGTCTACGGGCGTGTGTGCCGGCAGGCAGCTTCCGCTCGGGGACGCGGAGCGCGGCAGGGACGTATTCCGCACTCAGCGCTGCGTCGATTGCCACAGCATCAACCGCGAGGGTGGAACCACCGGGCCGGATCTGGCGGACGTGATCGACCGGGGTTTCACCCCGTCCGATATGGCCGCCCTTCTGTGGAATCACGCACCAGCCATGTGGAGAGCTCTGGAGCAAAAAGGAATCACGCGCCCCGAGTTGAATCGCCAGCAGGCAGCGGACCTGTTCGTCTATTTCTACGCCGTGCGAAACTTTGAGCACCCTGGAAATGCCCGGCGCGGCGAGCGGGTGTTCCGGTCCGACAATTGCCAAAGATGTCACGGAAATCGGAAGCCGAGTTGGCAGTCGCTCGATCACACGATCTTGCTCGCACACGAGATGTGGCGCCATCCCCGCAATGAAGTTCGATCCCACCGAACCGCGCAGGACCTTACGGACATGCTGGTTTATCTGCGATCGAGTGCTGGAAGCCCCGACCACGCCGACTTCATCCCGGGATCTCCCGAGGAGGGCCGGAGGCTGTTCGCTACGAAACGCTGCGCCGCTTGCCATCAGGGGAGCAGGGCATTGGAAGGGCGCCCCACCCGCTACACTCTGAACGATTTCGCAGCCGCATTCTGGAATCATCCGCAGCCTCCTCTTTCAGAGGCGTCTCCTCTCAGCAGGGAGGAGATGCGCCGTCTGGCCGGCTATCTTCTGTCAATTCAGTTTCTCGATGAGCATGGCGACGCCGGCGCGGGAGAACAGTTATTCAAAAAGAGAGGCTGCGCCGGTTGTCATGAGAACCGGTCGGACATGGCGGGAAGCATGACTTCGTACGACCTGATGGCCGCCATTTGGAAGCACGGTCCGGCGATGAACACGGCCATGCGTCGGAAGAACATGTCCTGGCCCCGCTTCAGCGGTCCCGAAATGGCGGACTTGGGCGCATACCTCCACGGATACGAATTCAAGCGCCGTGTGAGCCTGCCTTGAGTCGCTGGTCCGTCATAGGCTCTCTTCAGAGCGCCCGATCCAAATCCTCGACGATGTCCTCCACCGCCTCGATCCCCACCGACAGCCGCACCAGGCTGTCGCGGATCCCCAACCGCTCCCGTTGCTTCGGCGATACCTCACGGTGAGAAGCCATGGCCGGATACAGGATCATGCTGTGTACGTCGCCCAACGACGTCGCGCGCACAATCAGCTTCAAACGATCCATGAACGCGAAGACCTCCGCGCGGCCTGCGTCCTTCAACTCGAAGCTGATCATGGCCCCATACAATCCGGCAGGGAACAACCGTGCGATCGTCGCGGCATCCGGATGCGCCGGATCCGCCGTGAAGTTCACCTTGGCCACCTTGGGATTCGCCGCCAACCACGCCGCAACCCGACAGGCGTTCGAGCACTGGCGCTCCATGCGCAACGCAAACGTCTTAATGCCGCGCATGGTCAGATACGATTCGAACGGACCCAGCACCGGGCCGTAGATGCGCGACACCTGACGCAGCACGGAGTAATGTTCCTGGTCCGACGTAATCAGTCCGCCTAATACGTCGCCGTGTCCTGCCAGGTATTTCGTCGCGCTGTGGACCACCAGGTTGCGCGCCTAGTTCCAGCGGCCGCACCAGCAGCGGCGTGGCGAAGGTGTTATCCACCACCAGCGCGGCGTTCGCCTTCCGCGCCGCCGCCGCAATGCGGTCGATAGCTCCCACTCGCAGCAGTGGATTGGAGATGGTCTCCATCAGTACACAGCCAGGCTTTTCGGCGGCGATGGCCTGTTCCACCGCGGCCAGGTCGCAGATATCCACGTACGTGGTGGAAACGCCGAACGGATCCAGCACCTTATTGAGCAGACTGATGGTGGCGCCGTACATCGCATCCGCGGCGACAATGCGTTTGGGCCGGTCGAGCAGCGCGGTTTGAATGGCGGCGTTCAACGCGGCCATGCCGGACGCGCAGGCCAGCGTGCCGTGTCCGTTCTCCAGAACCGTCACCAGTTCTTCGAGGGCCGAATTGGTCGGGTTGTCGTAGCGGGAGTAGCAGTAGCCGCTATCCGGTTGTGCGAATACTTCGTCCAACTGCTGGATCGATTCGTAGATGTAACTCGAGGCCATCGTGACCGGCGTTGTCACCGGCACGTGCGGCCCGGGCTTTCTGCGGTCGCCTGCGTGGACCGCCTTGGTAAAAATGTTCATTTCCGTTTCCAGCGCACGCCGTCTTTTGTGTCTTCGATGATGACGCCCGCGTCCATCAACTGCTTGCGGATCTCATCGGCGCGAGCGAAGTTGCGAGCCTTCTTGGCCTGGTTGCGCTCGGCGATCAACTTCTCCACCTCGGCATCCGCAATCGAGTCTTCCTTTACGGAGGGGCGCAGCACGTCGAAGATGGAATCGAAGCGGGCCAGCAGTTCGAGAGCGGCCGGTGCGTCACCCGCTCCAAACGTGCCGGCATCCATCGCGGTGTTTGCGTCGCGCACGAACTCGAAGATCGCGCCCAGCGCTTCGGCCGTGTTCAGGTCGTCGTCCAGGGATTCGTCGAATTGCCGGCGTGCCTTCTGAATGCGCGCCGGCCATCTCCGGATCACCCTGTTCGGGATACTTGTCGGTCTCCAGCCGCAGCTTGAAGTTCCGCAGCCGGTCGATGGTGGTTGCGGCGGCCGTCAGACCTTCCAGCGTGAAGTTCAGTTTCTTGCGATACGGCACGGAGGCCAGCAGGTACCGCAAGCTTCGGGCGAGTAGCCCATTTCGATGCATGTCGCGAAGCGTGTAGATAGTTGCCCACCGACTTCGACATCTTCTGCATGTCCACGTTGAGGTGCTCGGAATGCAGCCAGTAGCGGGCGAACTGCTTGCCCGTGATGGCTTCCGATTGCGCGATCTCGTTTTCGTGATGCGGGAAGATCAGATCGACGCCGCCGGCATGGATATCCAGCGTCTCACCCAGGTACTTCATCGCCATCACGGAGCATTCGATATGCCAGCCCGGGCGGCCGTCGCCGATCGGTTCGTTCCAACTCGGCTCGCCGTCCTTCTTCGTTTTCCACAGGACGAAATCGCGGGCGTCGGCTTTGTCGTACTCGTCCACATCCACGCGCGCGCCGGCGCGAATGCCGCTGAAATCGTTATGCGAGAGCTTGCCGTACCCGTCGGAACTTGCTGATGCGGTAGTAGGTGGAGCCTTCGCTGACGTAGGTGTAGCCCTTCTCCCGCAGCGTTTCGATGGCCGCCACCATGTCATGGATGTGTTCCGTGGCTTTGGCGTATCGCTCGGGCCGCTGCAGCCGCAGCCTTGCGGTGTCCTCCAGGAAGGCGTTGGTATAAACTGCGGTGTACTCTTCGATGGACTTGCCCTGGGCCATCGCGTTGCGGATGATCTTGTCCTCCACGTCGGTGATATTCATGACGTGGTTCAGCTTGTAACCCGCGAGCCTGCAGCCAGCGGCGCAGGATGTCCTGAAAGGTGAACGTGCGCAGGTTTCCGATGTGGACGAAGTTGTAGACGGTGGGGCCGCAGGTGTACATCCGCACCTCGTTCCCGTGCAGCGGCGTGAAGTCCTCGACTTGCTGGGTCAGGGTGTTGTAGAAGCGCAGGGCCATAAGGGGTAAACTTCTATGGTAGCTTGCGGGGCGGTCGGATTCATGAAACGTGTCGTATTTCGAATAGCCGGAGTGCTGGCCGCGGTTTATCTCGCCCTCAGCGGGGCGCTCTATTGGGCCATGACTCAGACTCCCGATGCGTTCGGCCGGATCATGAAACACGTGCCGTTCCCGTTCATGATCGTACTGCCGTTCGAGCCCATGTGGAAGCACGCCCGCGCCGGCCACGGCCAGCCCGGTGATCCGGCGCCGGACTTCGAACTACCCACCCTCGATCATTCCAGCCGCGTTCGTCTGTCGTCGTTTCGCGGCTCGCGGCCCGTGGTTCTGGTGTTCGGCAGCTACACTTGACCGCCCTTTCGCCGGGAGGTTCCCGCGCTCAACAAACTGTACGACACCTGGCGCGACCGCGTCGCGTTCTATGCGGTTTACATCCAGGAGGCGCATCCCAGCGACATCTGGCAGATGGGCAGCAACGTGAAGGAAGGCGTCGTTTTCCGCGATCCCACCAGCAACGCCGAGCGCACCCAAGTTGCCGAATCCTGCGTCCGTAAACTCGGCATCCGCTTCCCCGCGCTGATCGACGGGATCGACAATACCGTCGACACGCCAGTACACGGGATGGCCGGACCGCCTGTACCTGATCGATCGCGACGGGCGCCTGTCCTATCGAAGCGAAGCGGGACCGTTCGGGTTCCACCCTGCGGATCTCGAAGCCGCGCTCAAGCGGTTGCCGCTGTGATCGCCGTCCACCTGGAGAACGGGCGCATCGAGGTGCGCCGGACGCCTCGCCCACGCCGTCCCGAAGGGTTCGCCCTCATCCGTTTGCTGCGCGGAGGCATCTGCAATACTGATCTCGAACTGCAGCGCGGATATTACGGCTACCGCGGGGTGCCGGGCCACGAGTTCGTGGGCGAGGTGGTCGAGGCCGACAACTCCGCGCTGAAAGGCCGCCGGGTGGTGGGCGAAATCAACCTCGCATGTGGACGCTGCGAGTGGTGCGCTCGCGGTTTAGGGCGCCATTGCCCGACTCGCACGGTGCTGGGAATCGTTCGGCATCCTGGCGCCTTCCGCGAATTCCTCACCTTGCCGGAGCGAAACCTGTACATCGTGCCGGACGAGCTTGACACCGATACCGCTGTTTTTGTGGAACCGGTTGCCGCCGCCTGCGAGATCCTGGATCAGGTCACGATTCCCGAGGGCGCGCCAGTGGCGGTGCTGGGGGATGGGAAACTGGGACTCCTGGTGGCCCAGGTACTGCTGGCTAGTGGAGCGTCGGTCCACTTGTTCGGCCGGCATCGCGAGAAACTTCGCATTGCCGAAGCTGCCGGCGTCATCGTCGAGATCGCCAAGTCGAAGGTTCCAGTAGCGGAATTCGACTATGTCGTGGAAGCGACGGGTTCGCCCGAGGGCCTCCAGCGGGCAGGCCGGATGGTCCGCCCGCGCGGGACCATCGTGATGAAATCCACCGTGCATGGAATGGTTCCGGTGGACACGGCACCGTTGATCGTCAATGAAATCACGCTGGTGGGATCGCGTTGCGGCCGCTTCGAACCAGCGCTGAGGCTGCTGGCCTCGGGCAAGGTCCGGGTCGCTGAGATGATCGCCGGCAGGATGCCTCTGCAGGAAGCCCCAAAGGCTTTTGAACAGGCGGGACGGAAGGGAACACTCAAAATCCTGCTCGATTCAGCTGAATAAACTGTAAGCGATACTCCAGACTCCGAATTTTCAGCAACTTCTTTGTGCGTTCGGCATCCATTCCAATGGAGTGTTAAAGCCTATGACCGACGGCGGTTTTATCGTGCTCACATTCGTGCGCGGACCGGAAGCGTCGACAGAGGTAATGGAAGACGTTGACGAGTACCGCACGTTCACGCTGAAATACATTCTCAACGAGACCGAGACGGTCTGTCGTCTCCAGTTTTATCACCAGCGCTGACATTCATTCACTTTCAAGCGGCATGACGCCGCCATAACGGCGTGTTACGCTGAATGGCCGAAGGTTATGCTTCATCTATCTGTAATCGAAATGGTGCTCGTCGCCGCTTTGATGGCAGCCTCGGGTGCGTTCTTCTTCGTGCGATTCCGCCCCGTCCTCGATCACCTCTCCAAGGCAAAACGGGAACCCGGTTATCATCTCCAGCCCATCGGACAGCGGATCAAGGATTTTCTCTGGGAAGTGATGCTGCAGGGCAAAGTGATCCGGCAGCGGCCCCTCCCCGGTATTGCGCACGCCTTCGTGTTCTGGGGCTTTTGCGCCTTCGCTCTCATTACGCTGAATCACTTTGCCGCGGGATTCGGGTTTCCATTTCTCGCCCGCGACGGCGTGTTCGGCCAGTTCTATTTCTATCTCGCGGCCATCTTCGCCGTGGCAGTCGCGGTGTCCATTGCGGGCTTGGCTTTTCGGCGTTTCGTGGTCCGGCCGACATGGCTGGGCGAGAAACTGTCCTATGAATCGGGCGTGATCGCACTGCTGATCTTCCTGTTGATGGTCACCTATCTGGCCACGTTCTGGGTGCCGGAAGAGGGCACGGCGGGAAGGCTGCTGTGGTGGTCGCACACCCTGTCCCTGCTGATCTTTCTCCCGCTGATCCCGCACACCAAGCACTTGCACCTGGTGCTCAGTCCGGTGACGGTGTTCCTGAAACGGCCGGGGTTCAGCCAGATTCCTCCGCTTGAAGGCGACGAGGATTTCGGACTCGATACCGGCAAGGACATCACCAAGCCTGTGACGCTGCAGGCGTATTCCTGCGTCGAATGCGGGCGCTGCACGGAGCACTGTCCGGCCAATCTGACCGGGAAGGTTCTCAACCCGAAGCAGATCGCGCTGGGAATGCGCAGCTACCTGAAGGAATTCGGGCCGGGTTCGGAGGAGCCGCTGATCGGGAAACACCTTTCGATGGAAGCGGCTTTCCAGTGCACCACCTGCGGTTCGTGCGAGTTCCAGTGCCCGGTGGGGATACAGCACCTTCCCATGATCATCGGCCTGCGCCGAGGAGCGGTGAACACGGGCAAGTGGGAAGACGATTACGGGACCAAGCTGTTTCTGAACCTGGAACGTAACGGCAATTCCCTCGGATTCTCCTCCAGCGAACGGGATAAATTTATTCAAAAGCAAGGGTTCCCCATCTTCGACGGCACCCAGGAGTACTGCCTGTGGATGGGTTGTATGGGGTCGTATGACCCTCGCGGGCGCGAGATCATCACCGCCTTCACCAAGGTCATGACCCACCTGGGTGTCAGCTACGGAGTCCTGAAGAAGGAAAAGTGTACGGGCGACACCGCGCGCCGGTTGGGGAACGACCTGGTGTTCCAGACCCTGGCCGAATCCAATCTCGAGACGTTGAAAGCAGAGCAAAGTTCGGAAAATGGTGACCATTTGCCCGCACTGCGTGCGCACCATTTCCACCGATTGGAAAGAGTTTGGCGAGGCCCCTCCCATCGAGCATCACAGCGAATTCATGGCGCGGCACGCTCACCGGCTGCCCTCGAACGGCGCTCACGGCGAGAAGATCGTGTTTCACGATCCGTGCTACCTGGGCCGTTACCGGGGCTCCTACGAGCCGCCGCGGGAGGTGGCGTCTAAGTACGGGACCCTGGTGGAAGCCACCCGATCGCGCGAGCGCAGTTTCTGTTGTGGCGCGGGCGGCGGGTTGGCGTTCCTTGGCGAGGAAAAGGGCAAACGTGTCAGCGTGGAACGCGCGGAACAACTGGTTTCAACGGGAGCGTCGGTAATTGGGGCGGCCTGCCCGTTCTGCAACACCATGTTCCGCGACGCTCTGGCCACCGTGTCTACTGAGCCACCCAAACTGCTCGATATTGCGCAAATTGCCGCAGCTTCCATAGAATCTCTGAATCGGGATCTGTCGAAGAATGAGACAACGGCATAGGTATTACAGTAAGATGTGATACTGATTCCGGGTCCGCTGCGTAATGTAGAACGGATTCCGGGTCTGGTGCTCCGATTGCAGACATCCGGGTGTGAATCTCCCCAGGAGGTTCCACCCGATGTCCATGGTTCAACTGTTGGTACAGACTGAGAGCTACGCGAGGGACCTCACCGCGCTGCTCAACCGTGAAGGGTGCCACGTTGTTCGTTCGACCGTGCCGGATTTTGCGCGTCCGGGTGCGATTGTGGCGGACCGGCGGGCTCTCGAACGGCATCCTGTTCTCCTCGACCATCCGGACCGAGTCGTCCTGATCGCCCCCAATGACCCGGGTTTTCTCTCCCTGCTTTGGCAGCATGATATGCGGTCGGTGGTCTTCGATACGGACCCGCCCGGCACGGTAATGCTGGCAATATTGGGCATGGAAATCGGGCATGACGGGGCGAGTATTAAACCTACGAAGAGTAACTTGATCGTGCTCGGTTCGCGCTGACCTATCGCTCGGCTGAGAACGTAGCCGGTCAACTCTTCCATCCGGTCCACTAACCGGTCGGGTGGATCCGTACGCAGACTCTCGGGCTGGAATCCCCAGGTCACGCCGCAGGCGGCGATACCTGCGTTCCGCGCTGTCCGGATGTCCACCGAACTGTCGCCGATCATCAGGGTGGATTCCGCCGGAATCCCGCCCGCTTCGGCCCGCAGAGTGTCGACTCCGATGGGGTCAGGCTTCTTACGATCGAAGCTGTTTCCCCCATAGACCTGGAAAAAATGCGCACCCACCCCCAATCCGGCCACCAGCGCTTTGCTGAACCGGACCGGTTTGTTCGTCAGCACCGCCATCCGCAATCCCGCGTCGCGCAGAGCGTCGAGGCCGTCGCGAACACCCGGATAGAGCACCGTGTGGTCCAGCATGTGTTCGAAGTAGTAGCCGAGAAACCACGCCAGGGCCCGTTCCACTTCCGCTTCCGGGGCATCCGGCCCCATGGCGCGGCGGATCAACACGGGCGCGCCATTGCCAACCCAGGAAGCCGCAACCTCGCCGTCCACGGGCGGCAATCCCATGTGCACGCGGGTCGCATTCACTGAGTTCGCCAAGTCCTTCTTGGAATCGATGAGCGTACCGTCCAGATCGAAGATGAGAAGCTGCATGCGGGGGATCAAAAACTCTCTTTCTTCAGTTTCTCCGGTTTTGCTTCCAACTTCACGTCGTCCCAGATATCGCGGAGTTTGGCGAGGCTCTGGTGATAGCCATCCTTGAGTTCCCGCGGGGCCACGGCGGCAAAGGCGCTTCCGGCCGCGGCCGCATAAGGCAGAACCTTCGAGTTCACGATGAACCCCGGCGGCGGAGTGGGCGCGAAGGCCGTGATCACGGTTACTACCGCCACGGCCAGTACCGCGCCGCGGACGGCGCCGAAAGCCGCACCCAGCAGCCGGTCGAGCCAGGACAACCCCACCCACCTGAAGGCCCTCGAAAGGACCTTGGCGAGCAGCCCGCCGAGCAGAACGACAACGGCGAAAACCGCAAAGAACCCCAGCAGGTTTGCCGCGGTTGCCGAGCGCAAGTATTCCTGAAGGAACGCTCCAGGCACGCGATAGAACCAGAATCCGCAGAAGATGCCGATGATGGTTGCGGCGAACCCGATGCTGACGCGGGCGAATCCGGCCACGAACCCCGCGACCACGGAGTAGCCGACGATCACCACCAGCAGAAAGTCGAGGAAATTCATGCGCTGCGACCGGTAAGGACGGAATACGCCTGCTTGTATTTCTCGCTCGTGCGGCCGGCCACCTCGTCCGGCAGGGCCGGCGCGGGCGGCTGCTTGTTCCAGCGGATGCTTTCCAGATAATCGCGGACGTATTGCTTGTCGTAGGAAGGCTGCGGCCCGCCGGGTTGATAGGTATCCGCCGGCCAGAAGCGCGACGAATCCGGCGTCAGCACTTCATCCGCCAGGATCAACTGGCCCTCGATGAAGCCGAATTCGAACTTCGTATCGGCGATGATGATGCCGCGTGTCAGCGCATAGTCAGCGGCGTTCCGATAGAGCGCGAGAGTCAGTCGGCTGAGCGTCTCGGCGACCTGCGAACCGACCAATCCCACGATGGCGTCGAACGAGATGTTCTGGTCGTGCCCGGTGGAGGCCTTGGTGGACGGGGTGAAGATCGGCTCGGGAAGACGATCGCTCTCCTTCAATCCGGCCGGCAGGGGAATGCCGCAAATGCTGCCGTGCTGCTGGTACTCCTTCCAACCGGAGCCCGAGAGGTAGCCGCGGGCCACGCATTCCACCTCCACCATTTTCGCGCGGCGCACCAGCATGGACCGTCCTGCGAGTTGATCGCGGTAAGGCCGGAGTTCCTCCGGGTACTCGTCCACCTCAGCGGTTATCAAGTGGTTCGGGACGAGCGGGCGGAAACGGTCGAGCCAGAACAGGGTCATCTGATTCAGCACCCGGCCCTTGTCCGCGATGCCGGTGGCGAGAATGTAGTCGAACGCTGAAATGCGATCGGTGGTGACGATCAGGAGGTTCTCTCCGACACGCTGTAAATATCGCGGACTTTACCCCGGCCGATCCGCTCGAAGCCGGGCAAATTTGTATCGAGAAGGACAGTGTTCATAGGAATAATTTGCTCCACGAACGGGGCGGTACTTAGCGCCGTACCTCAATGCTACTCGAATTATTGGACTTAGACATTGGAACACGAGTTGCCCTCTATAGCAGGCGAGGTAATGAAATGAACTGGGACATTGTGGAAGGCAACTGGAAGCAGATGAAGGGCAAGGCGAAAGAGAAGTGGGGCAAACTGACCGACAGCGACATTGATGCGCTTTCGGGTAAGAAAGACCAGTTTCTCGGCGTTCTTCAAGAGCGGTACGGTTATTCCAGAGACCAGGCGGAGCGAGAAGCGGACGAATGGGCCCGGGCGAATGAACAACCGGTCGGGACCCATCGTTATTAACTCCTGAAGGGACTGCAAAAGGGGCGTCTTTCGGGGCGCCCCGCTTTGTGTTACTCGCTGTCATCTCCCATGTCCGAAGTACGGTTCTCGAACTTCGTGAATTCCTTGAGAAACACCATTTTGACGATCCCGGTGGGCCCATTTCGCTGTTTGGCCAGGATCAAGTCCGCGAGTCCGCGCAGGTCCTCGCGTTCCGGTTTGTAGACTTCCTCTCGGTAGATGAAACCAACCAGGTCGGCGTCCTGCTCGATGGATCCCGATTCGCGCAGGTCGCTCAACTGCGGCTTGTGATCGCCCGGGCGCTGCTCGGGCGCGCGGCTCAACTGGGAGAGTACCAGGAAGGGCACTTGCAGTTCGCTCGCCAGCAACTTCAAACCGCGCGACATGGCGCTGATTTCCTGGTTCCGATTCTCCGATTTGCCGCGGCTGCTCATCAACTGCAGGTAATCCACCACCACCAGTGCCAGGCCGTGCTCATTCTTCAATCGCCTGACCTTGGCATGGATGTCCATGATGGTGGTGCCCGGAGTGTCGTCGATGAACAGAGGCGCATCGATCAGACGCTCGGCCTCGTCGTGCAGGCGCTGCCGTTCTTCGCGGTTCAGGTATCCGGCGCGGAACTTCTGCTGATCCACACGAGCTCCCGCGCACATCATGCGGGTGAGCAGCGACTCCTTCGACATTTCGAGCGAGAACACCGCCACGGTGCCCCGAAGCCGGGTGGCGACGTACTGGGCCATGTTCAAAGCGAGTGCCGTTTTTCCCATCGCCGGCCGGGCGGCCAGGATGAACAACTCGCCGGCGTGTAAGCCGCCGGTCATTTCGTCCAACTTGGTGAGGCCGGTGCTGACGCCCTTGATGCGCCGGCTGGGATCCAGAAAAGCGTTCAGGCCGCCCTGGAACTCCTCGATAATGCGGGCCGGGCTGGACAGCGAATTGGAAGCCCGCGCCTCGCCCATCCGCATCAGGTTTTCTTCGGCCCCGGCCAGGATCTCGTCCGGAGTGTCCTCCTGCAACATGGCGCGGTCGATGATCTTCTGCGAAGTGAAGATGATCTTGCGCAGCAGGGCCTTGTCCTTGACGATCTTGATGTAACCGTCCAGGTTGGAGACCCGCGGCATGCCTTCGTCGAGGGAGACGATGTAGCTGAAGCCGTCGCAGGATTCGAGCTGACCCTGGCGCATCAATTCTTCGGCCAAAGCGACACGCTCGATACGTTCGCCCCGGTCATACAGGTCGTTCATGCGCGCGAAGATGCGCCGGTGCTTTTCGAGGCTGAAGTCCTCGGCCGCCAGCGCCGCCGCAACCTGGAGGAAAACGGAGTCGTCCACCAGCACCGAGCCGAGCACGAAGCGTTCGGCATCGAGATTCGTGGGGAGTCCCCGCTCCAGGGAAACGTCGGTGGCAGCCATGATTCGAGACTAAGTTCTACCCTAACGGACGCGACCGGACCGGACAACCCGAAAATCCAGGTCTTTGTTTTCTGATGCCTGGACTGTGGATATAAAGGTGGATAACCCGTTGGCGGACTCCTGCTCCAACCCATTGAGAAACAACGAGCCGCGCGACGTTATCCTCAGATTTCCACAGAACAGGACGCTACCTCTATGTTTTACCGGATTCCAGGGCGGGAGGGAAGCGTTTTATTGCCAAGCACACGGGAGGCGCCACCGATGGTCACCCTAAAGTCCCGAGCCATTGCAGGTCCGGGCTGGCTTCGAGGTCATGCGGCGTTACGAACTCCGCTACCGCGGCCTCTGCCGAGAAGGATTCCGCCCCGATGTCAGGTCGTCGCGATAGCCGTAGACCGGATCGAGCATCGACGGCTCGCCGGCGGATTTGATTGATGTGTTCATTTCCATCTTGAGCATATCGGGGAATGCAAGAGAGGCCTCAAAAACCGTACTGCGCTCTTTCTTTGGTTTGATGGGGTTAGGTTGGATTCGGGGGTCGGTGAACGTCTCTCATCGGGGTATCCGAATTTCACACGGTGCTCACGGAGGAGACGGAGGCCACTGTCACGAGATTCTATACTGAAAGCTTGAAATCGCCTGAACAATCGATTGAATCCTGGCTGGTATCCGCCGGCCGCGACCGGCAACCAGGATCTCCTCTGAACGTCCAGCCGTGTCCGGCATCGAACTTCATACTGGGGGACCGGCGTGCTTGCGCGAGGGACGACGGCACTCCAACGTGGGAGGCTCTGGAGGAGATCGTCGGTGGGCTCAAGGGAGGCGAGGCGGTCGCATTCGCCTCGGGCATGAAGGCGATCGCCGCGGTTTTCGATCCCACCCACCAGCCATCATGATGGCGAACTGCGATGCGAACCATCGTCCCGCCGCTGCGCGCAGCTCAATGTAAGAGAACGAGGTTTCTCACTCACATCCCGTTGTTAGCCCAATCTGGCCAGGGTTGGACGGGCGCTTGGCGTCCCAGGCGGGGCCTACTTTGGGCCAACTTCCGAGCGATCTACTCGGTAGCCGAAAGCGGCGGTCTCAACGATGTTTCCCGCCCGTCCGCCGGTCAACGATGACAAATTGACGGCGTCCTTTTGCAAACGACATTTGCGATTTCGCTCAGTTACTGTCCCGAGCCCGCAGACAGGCCTGCGAATGTTTCGCGGAGTTCGACCGGAGGTTAAACCGTCACGATCAACTTGCAAATGTCATCTACGACATCCGAACCGCTGATTTCGTCGAGCTCTCTTGCCGTTTCAGAACTTACCCTTTGTAAGACGCGCTCGCTGACATTGGTCGCTCTTCGTGGTTGTTTCGTAATTGCGCTCAGCTGAGTTCTTGGGCAAGTCCGATGAGAAGCCCTTCAGGACCTCGGATGTAGCAGAGCCGATATGCGTCTTTATACTGGACCACTTCGCCTACGAGCTGAGCGCCGTGCTTGCGGAGCCTTTCAAGCGTCTCGTCGATGTCGTCCACGGCGAACATGACGCGGAGATAACCTAGAGCATTCACCGGGGCCTTGCGATGATCCGCGACGACCGGTGGCGTGAGGAAGCGGGAGAGCTCGAGCCGGCTATGGCCGTCCGGCGTGCGCATCATGGCAATCTCGACACGCTGATCGCCCAGTCCAGTGACACGTCCGGCCCATTCTCCTTCGATCGTGGCCCGCCCTTCGAGCTCGAGGCCGAGCTCGCGAAAGAAATCAATCGTCCCTCCGAGGTCATCGACGACGATTCCTACGTTGTCCATCCGTTTGAGCGCCATGTGTCCAATCTACAAGGTGTCGTCGAGTCGAACAACAGGTCCTTTTTGCACCGCCGAAACACGAGCACGACGTCGAGATCGCTCCCGAATAGCGCTTATTCGGGGTGGATCACGCGCCACGACTCGGTCCCGCACGCCCAAGGTGCTGTTTGCCGGCCATCGTGGGGCGTGTCGCAGAGTGCCACCCCTGTAAAAGATCTGTCAAGCAATTGTGAAACTTCTCAGGAAGGCTTCCCGATGCGGTTTCAAACGCGCGTGTATAGGTGGACGGATGAGTTTTGGAAGCGCTGGCACTTCAACGCACTCAGCCGTCTGTGACGCCTCAAATATCAGAGAGAAATGGAGAACAGATATTTATGAGCTACCAAGTTCATCAACAAAAAGAAAGAACAACGCGACTGCGAGGACTGTGTGTCGTCGCCTTCGCCATCGGATGCGCATTCGCCACGAGCACCCAAGCGCAGACGCTGGGGGCTATGACCCCGATCACGCCCACCGCGGTTACACCACCCGAGGGAAACACCGCCTTTGCGGTTGGCCACGCATTCGGAACCCAGGGCTACGTTTGCCTACCGACGAGCCCAGGCGCTTCGACCGCTTCCTGGACCGTGAAGGGTGCTCGCCCCGAAGCCACCCTATTTCAGACTTTCTTCGGGCAAGCGTTCCAGATCATCACTCACTTTCTGAGCCCCGATACCAACCCCAACGAGTTCGCCCCGAAGCCGGTCCCCTTCGGCAGCGCGACGTGGCAGAGTTCCCTGGACAGCAGCAAGGTCTGGGCACAGGTTTTCGTTAAGAATGGGGTTCCCGCTGTGATTTCGGCGGGCTCTGACGCGAGTTGCCCGAATACCGGTTCAATTGCCTGCCTCCTGCTTCAGTCCATTGGTTCGTTACATGGGCCGACGGGTGGCACATTCCTGAGCAAGACCACCTTCGTCCAACGGTTGAACACCAACGGCGGGTCAGCCCCGGCAGAAGGTTGCTCGACCTCGGTGGATGTGGGCAATCAGACGCTTGTGCCGTACACGGCCGACTATTACTTCTACCGCAAGGACGATTAGCCGACTCGGTGCTCTGCTCATCTGGGTGCGCGACTTGGCGCGCACTTATGCAGCGCTTTAACGTGCAGCGTCGGCACTCTTGCCGACGCTGGACTTCCATCGGTTGCTGGGAAGCGTGTCTCGGCACTTGCCGAGACACTCCTCCGAGACACACCTCGGAGCGAGCCCTGCAGACAAAGCGTCAGCATGAGTGCCGACGCTGCACGCAAGAGTGCGTACGCCAGTGTGATCCGCGGGAACCTGTCGGCTCACTCCGGTGTCTCAAACTTGCGAGGGAGACGATGGAAACCTCCACGTATTACCCATTTCGATCTCAGGCGGTGAAAGACTCCTGTCTCGCCTATCTCGATTCTCTGGTGGCCAAGCAGTGGCCCATCGAATCGGAAACAAGAACGGTCCCCACAACCTTCGGTCTGACATTCGTTCGTATCAGCGGCCCGGCCAGCGCTCCGCCGCTTGTCTTACTACACGGCGCGGGGTCCACCTCACTGATGTGGGCGCCTAACATCGAGGCACTGTCCGCCGAGTATCGGACAATTGCCGTCGATCAGATCGGGGAATTTGGCCGGAGCATCTGTACCCGGCCGCCACAGTCGATGGACGACCTGCTCTCGTGGATGAATGAGTTATTCGACGGGCTGGAACTGCGAGGTAGCTTCAACCTGGCCGGACTCTCGTACGGTGGAGCACTGGCAGCCCTATACGCGCTGCGTTTTCCAGGGAGAGTCAACAAGGCGGTCCTCCTCGCGCCCGGGAATACCGTTCTGAGAATCGGTACAGTGACCCTGGTGCGGCTGATGTTGGCTGCGGTGGCCGTCAGACGGTGCGTGCCGTCGATGATCCGCTGGATGTTTGCGGATATGGCGCGGAAGGACCCGGAATGGGCCGAGGCAACGATCGAACTGCTCTCCACGAGTCTGGGGAGTTTACAGCCGCATAAGGTTCCGTTTCCTCCGGTATTGACCGACGCGGAATGGGGCAGTCTGAGGGCGCCAACGTTATTTCTGGTTGGCGAACACGAGGTGATCTATTCCGCCCAAAAGGCTGTGCGCCGTCTGAAACGAGTGGCTCCCCAGGTCATTGCCGAGATCGTTCCCGGCGCCGGTCACGACCTGAGTTTTGTTCAAGCGGCGATGGTCAATCAGAGGATAATCGAGTTTCTGAGATCGGAGCATACCGCTGCCTCGGCGTCAAAGAATTCCTCCACCCGAGTCAGTATTTCCGACGCTTCATGGGTGCGGTAGATCTCGGCCCGCAGCCGCGAGCCGTTGCGTACGCCATGCGTGAAGTAGGTGGCAAACTGCTTCATCTTACCGACCGCATCCGGCCCGCCTTGCTCGATCAGCATCGAGTAATACTCGCGCATCATGTCGATAGCGCTGCCGCTCGGGCGGAAGGTCGTAGCGGCCGTCCCGCAGGTAATCGCCAAGCTGGCGAAAGATCCAGGGATTGGACGAAGCCGCCCGGCCCACCATCACCGCGTCACAACCCGTTTCCTGGACCATGCGGACGGCGTCCTCGGGCGTCTGGATGTCGCCATTGCCGATCACCGGAATGCTCACGGCGGCCTTTACCTCGGCGATGCGGGTCCAATCGGCCTGGCCGCTATAGCCCTGCTCGCGAGTGCGGGGGTGGAGCGCCACGGCCTGCAGTCCATTGTTTTCCGCGAGGCGGGCCATTTGAACGCCCACCAGTTCCCGGTCATTCCAGCCGGCGCGGAACTTCATCGTCAAGGGGATGGTAATAGCGGCGCGGACCTTGCGCAGGATCTCATCCACCAGCGGAAGATCGCGAAGCAGGCCGGACCCGCCGTTGCACTTCACCACTTTGTTGACCGGGCAGCCGAAGTTGATATCGACGATGTCGAAGCCCTGGTCCTGGCAGACGCGGGCCGCGCCGGCCATCACCTCGGGATCCGAACCGAACAACTGCGCGGAGATGGGATGCTCTTCCGGTTCGAAGTACAGGTATCGAAACGTGCGGGTCGGCTTTTTGGACTTTCTGAGCGCTACGACTCCGTGGGAACTGGTGAACTCGGTCATGAGCAGACCGCAGCCCCCCTGGTTGCGAATCAGACGCCGGAAGACCGTGTCGGTGACGCCGGCCATGGGCGCGAGCACGGTGGAAGGCGCAATGCGGACTCCTCCGATGTAAAATTCTCCGGAGAGCCGTGCGCGGGCCTGATCCGAGGTGAGCAGGTGGTTGTTTTCCACCACCGTCCCAGTTGGAAACTGCTGCATTCAAAGACATTTTAACCTGTATCAGGCGTACAGTTGAAGAAACGTAAGATGCGCTCTCCACGTTTAAGAAGGTGAGGCACCGATGAACTCGAAAATGTTGCTGGCTTTTGTCGGCGGGCTGATTGTCGCGTCGGGTGTTACCTACTACGCGATGAAGCGGAACCCGCCAGCGCCGGCGGACGTCGCCACGGCCCCCGCTTCAGTGGTTCCCGCGCAGCAGCCTCCTGCCGAACTACCACCGACCGATGCGGAGGTGAAACCCGCGCCCGACGCAGCGGCCAACACCAGTCCGGCCAAGCCAACGCCAGCACCGGTGCGCGCCGAACGGAGCAACCGAACTGTACAAACCGTTCGTGTGAAGCCGGTTGAACCGCTTCCGGATAAGCCCAAGGTGCCTCCCGAGCCAGCCGCGGTTCGAACCGAGGCGCCCGCGCCGGCTCCAGCACCCGTTGATCCGCAGCAGCAGCAGGCGCGAGTTGAACCGGCTCCGGTCCTGGCTGTGCCGAACGATCCTCCTCCGCCGCCTCCTCCTGCGCCAACGCCGGCCACGGTCACCATTTCGCGAGGGACGCTGCTGACCGTGCGGCTGGGAGAGACGCTTTCGACGGAGAAGAACAGCGCCGGTGACCAGTTCAACGCGGTACTTGACCAGCCACTCGAAGTGGATGGGTTCGTGATCGCCGAGCGGGGGGCGAAGGCTCAGGGACGGATTGTCGAACTGGAGAAATCAGGGAAAGTGAAGGGCCTGGCTCGGATGGCGATCGAGTTGACGCATCTGCACACGTCCGACGGTCAGAACGTGCGGATCAACACGTCGGCGTTCACGCGGCAAGCCGAATCGTCCACCAAGATGGACGCCGCGAAGGTCGGGATCGGAGCGGCCATCGGCGCGGCGATCGGAGCTATGGCGGGAGGTGGTAAAGGCGCGGGCATCGGCGCGGGCGCCGGCGGCGCGGCCGGGGCCGGCGGTGTCCTGCTGACCCGCGGAAAGCCGGCGGAGCTTCGCGTGGAGACGCGAATCAGCTTTCGGGTCTCCGAGCCGGTGACGCTTTCCGAGCATCTACGGTAGAACCTGTTCGAGTTTGCAGCACGGACGCGACGGGACTCCACCTGGCAGGAGCCGGCGCAGCTGCTTTGAGGCCGCCCACATCGGTAGGGCGGCCTTTTTTTGGGTCACTCGGCGGTGCGCCGTCGAATCGAGATATCCTGCAAGTTCTGGGGAATATTAGCCGCATTCAGATAGGCTTCAGGATAGTGGCGCCGCTGGGCTTTGCCCTTTTCCTGGCGGGCTGTACCGAGCCGATCATTCGCAAACCGGAGCCGCAACTGCGAATTGCGGTGGACGCCGGAAATCCTATCCTGCAGCTGCCCGTCTACGTCGCAATGCGCCAGCGTTTGTTCGGCGAAGAGCGCCTGCGCATGAGCCTGGTGGAGAGCCGCGACGCCGCCGAGGCCACCGCGTCGTTGTTGCGGGGCGAATGCCAGTTTGCTTCGGCGGGCTTTGAGCAGGTGTTGAGATCGGCTGAGAATGGCAAGCCGCTGACGGCTTTTCTGCTGTTGTCGCGGTCCCCGATGCTGGCTTTGGTGGGCTCGGGCCGGCAGGCTCCGCCACGCGGAGGCGCAGCGGCGGAGAAGGTGGGAATCGCAGGGCAGGGCGACTCGACGGACCTGTTTGCCCACTACCTGACTCGCGGCATCACGGTCCCGATAGGAAGCACGGCGGATGTGGCGACGGCCTTCGCGCGGCGGCAGGTGTCGATCGCGGTGCTGGATGCGGTCAACGTCGAACAACTGACCGCGCGGAATGCGCCCCTCGTACTGCTGTCCGATACGCGCACCGTTGCCGGTCTGCTGGCCACTTACGGCGTCTCGCATTATCCAGCCTCATGCATCTATTCGGCGCCGGGATGGATGGCCGAGCACGAGGACCAGGTGCGCCGATTCGGGAAGGCGATCGCCGAATCGTTTGAATGGATTCGAAAGCACAGCGCCGGCGACTGTGTCGCAATGTTGCCGGATGCGTACCGCAGGTCAGTGGACGCCACCGCGCTGGCGAACGCGGTGGAACAGATGCGGCCGTTGTTTTCTCCGGATGGAGCTTTTACGGCCGATGGTGCGGACCTGGCGCGAAAGGTGTTGGCCGCTTCCGACGAGCGGTTCCGGAAGAAGAACGTCCCGCCCGGCGCCTACACGACATCGTTTGTATTTCACCGTCCGTGAGCGGGTTTCAGCGGTCGTTTAGAGGCGTGTCTCGGCAAGGGTGCCGAGACGGCACGCAAGAGTGCGTGCGCCACTGCGACATGCGGACGGTATCCTGGTATTTCCATGAAGACGGTGAAACTGTTTACCGATGGCGCCTGCCTTGGGAATCCGGGGCCGGGAGGCTGGGCTTGCATACTGCAATACCGCGACATCAACCGCGAGATGTGGGGCAGTGAAGCGCACACCACGAATAATCGTATGGAGTTGACCGCGGCGGTGCGGGGCCTGGAGGCGCTCAAGGAGCGCTGCGATGTGGAGGTGGTGACGGATTCCGAATACCTGAAGAATGGAATCACCGTGTGGGTGCAGAACTGGAAGCGGAACGGCTGGCTCACCAGCGCGAAGAAGCCAGTGGTCAACCAGGATCTGTGGGAGGAGTTGGACGAGTTGAATGCCCGTCACCAGACCAGGTGGTCCTGGACCAAGGGACACGCCTCGCATCCGGAGAACAACCGCTGCGACGAGCTTGCGACGCGGGCTGCACGCGAACAGAGCTCCAGTTGATGAGGGGACCTCACACTTGCACCTCGTAGTCCTCCTCGGTTGATCAGGCAGCCCGGCGTGGTTTCACCTGAGTCTCGATGAGCCCGGCTGAGACATCCAACGCCACTTCGAGATCGTAGTTTGCCTTTAGATTGATCCAGAACTGAGGGCTTGTGCCGAAATACCGTGCCAGACGCAGCGCGGTGTCTGCCGTAATGGATCGCCGGCCGTGCGCGATGTCGTTGATTCGAGTCACCGGCACATGGAGTTCAATCGCCAGACGATTCGCGCTGAGTCCGAGAGGCTTCAAGAAGTCCTCGCGCAGCGTTTCGCCCGGATGAATCGGTGGGAGCTTTGCAGATTTCTTCGCCATGTTTTCCTCAATGGTAGTCCACGATCTCGACGGAGTAGGCATCGCCGTCCTTCCACTCGAAGCAGATGCGCCACCGGTCGTTGATCCGGATGCTGTACTGCCCCAAACGATCGCCGGCCAGGGACTCAAAATGGTTTCCCGGAATCGCCGCGAGATCGGACCGCGACGTCGCGGCGTTCAGATGATCCAGCTTCCGCTTTGCCACACTGTCAAACCCGGCTTACATTCGCGTCTGTTCACGGTGAAACAGCTTTGCCGTATCCTTCGACCGAAACGAGCGGATCAAGTCTCCATGATGTTCCGTCTCGCATTGAATGGCAAACGGTAAACAATGCCTGGTGTAGAACAAGAATGTTGTTGATTTGTGGCGTGAAGAGTATTGGGCCTCACGTTAACGGGGATGATAGGCTGAAGGCGACAGCGGCGCAGAAGCAGCCGACCTCATGCGATTCGAAATCCAGGCGCAATGCCCCGTCACCAAGGCCCGGGCCGGTCTGCTCCACACCGCTCACGGCATCATCGAGACTCCCGTCTTCATGCCGGTTGGCACGCAGGCCACGGTGAAGGGCGTGACGCAGGGCGATCTTGCGGGCGAACTGGATGCGAAGGTCATCCTGGCAAACACCTATCATCTGTTCCTCCGTCCGGGGCACGAACTGATCCGAAGAATGGGTGGACTGCACCGGTTCATGTCCTGGGACCGGGCGATCCTGACCGACTCGGGCGGGTTTCAGGTATTCAGCTTGGATTCGCTGCGAAAGGTCACCGAAGAGGGAGTCCTGTTCCGCTCTCACCTGAACGGCGATCCGCATATGTTCACCCCGGAATCGACGGTGGATGTGCAACTGGCGCTGGGGAGCGACATCCTGATGGTGCTGGACGAGTGCCTTCCGTATCCCACCAGTCATGAGGCCGCGCGGGCTTCCATGCACCGGACGATCCGGTGGGCGGCCGCCGGTTTGTCGCATTACCGTACCCATGCGGATCCCGACCGGCACGCCTGCTTTCCGATCGTACAAGGTTCCATGTACGCCGACTTGCGGCGGGACTGTGCCGCGGCCCTGGTGGATCTGGACGCGCCGGGCTACGCGATCGGCGGTCTGTCGGTGGGCGAACCGCGAGCGCTCAGCATGGAGATGGCGGAGGTTACCGCGCCGCTTCTGCCCGAGCACAAGCCGCGCTATGTCATGGGGGTTGGCATGCCGCTCGAGCTGCCCGAATACGTGGCTCGCGGCGTGGACATGATGGACTGCGTGCTGCCGAGCCGGAATGCTCGGAACGGTTACCTGTTCACCTCCGAGGGCAGGGTAGTGATCAAGCAGAATCGGTATAAGGACGATCCGGCGCCGGTGGATCCCGGGTGCGTTTGCTACACCTGCCGGACCTACTCGCGCGCTTATCTGCGGCACCTGTACCAGGCTGGCGAGATCCTGTACTCAATGTTGGCTACAATACACAATGTGAAACGCTACCTTGACATCATGCGTCACATCAGGCAGGCTATACTACTTGGGAGATTTCCCGAACTGCTAGCCGAGGTGCGTTCCGTGCCAGTAGAACGGGAGCCGGCTTGAGCGCCGTCTCACGTTTCTCCTTCCGCTCACAAATTTCGGATTACAATAAGACCTGGATCCCAAAAATCTGAACCAGGTTCGGGCAATCTCTCCGCGTTCGAAAAGTGGGCCTGATGGTATATCCGACATTTATCCTCCTGCAGACATCCGCTCCCGGCGGCAATCCGTTACTCGGGTTCCTGCCTCTTCTCCTCATCGTAGGTATCTTCTACTTTCTCGTCTTCATGCCCATGCAGCGGCAGCGCAAGCAACAGGCGCAGATGCTGAAGGACCTGCAAAACGGCTCCGTGGTCATCACGACGGGCGGACTGGTGGGGACTATCGTTTCCATCAATGCCGATGATACGCTGATACTTCGAGTCAAACCGGACAACCTGAAGCTGCAGGTAGCGCGCAGCTCCGTGGCCAGCCTGGTCACGGAAGAGGCGAAAAAGGCCTGAGAGTCCGAGATATGCCCCAAGGGGCTGGAACGAACCGGAAACACAACGAATGAACCGCAATCTGAGAATTAAAGCTGTAGTGATCATCGCCGTCATCCTGATTTGCATTTACGGGGTGATCGGGATTCCCAAGAGTAAAGCCGAGCTGGTGGAGAACTGGAAGAAGAACATTCGCCTGGGATTGGACCTCCGCGGCGGCAGCCAACTGGTGATGCAGATCCAGGTTCAGGACGCCTTCAAGGCGGATGCCGACTCTACCATCGACCGGATGAAGGACGAACTGCGGAAGGCGGGCATCGATTTCGCCGCCATCGACCGCAACGATCCTCAGAGCATCCAGGAAGCCGACAAGATCGAGATCGATGTGAAGGGCGTGCAGTCCACCAAGGCGGGCGATTTCCGCCGGGTGATGAACGACAATTTCGGTGCGATCTGGATTCTGACCCCGGTGAACTCCACCGATTACCGGCTGACGATGAAGCCCAGCGAGGCGTTGAGACTCCGGAAGGACACGGTCACCCAGAGCCAGAACACGATCGAGAAGAAGATCAACGGCCTGGGCCTGACGGAATCCTCGGTGCAGGAGCGCGGGAATCCCGAGCAGGACGCGCAACTGCTGGTGCAGATGCCGGGCGTAGACGATCCGGCCCGTGTGAAGGAAATCCTGAAGACCGCGGCGCTGCTGGAACTGTTTGAAGTGAAAGATGGCCCGTTCAGCTCTCGGGAAGACGCGCTGGCCAAGCACGGCGGCGTGCTGCCGCTCAACACACAGTTGCTGCGGGGAGCTCCGCGGGGCGGTCAGGAACAGGGCTGGTACCTGCTGAACCGCACGCCCGTCATCACCGGGCGCGATCTTCGCGATGCTCACGCGCAGCAGGGCGAGGTGGGCCGGTGGGAGACCAACTTTGTTCTTTCCCAGGATTCGGCCAAGCGCTTCGAGCGATTCACGGAAGCCAATATCGGCAACCGCCTGGCGATTGTGCTGGACAAAATGGTTCTGAGCGCTCCCACCATCCAGAACAAAATCAGTGACACTGGCCGTATCACCGGGGCCGCCAACCACGAAGAGGCGTCGGACCTGGCGTTGAACCTGCGGGCGGGCTCGCTGCCGGCTGGAGTGGTTTATCTCGAAGAACGGAGCATCGGTCCGGCGCTCGGCGCCGATTCGATCCGCGACGGATTGTACTCGGGCCTGGCCGGCGTGATCGCGGTGGTGGCGGTGATGTTGATCTACTACAAGCGCGCGGGCGTCAATGCCACGCTGGCGCTCATCCTGAACGCCGTCATCCTGATTGGGATGCTGGCCTACTTCGGGGCGACTCTGACCCTGCCGGGCATCGCGGGTGTGATTCTAACCATCGGTATGGCGGTGGATTCGAACGTACTGATCTTCGAGCGCATCCGCGAGGAACTGCGGGCGGGGAAGGCTGTGATTGCCGCCGTGGACGCGGGGTTTAACAAGGCGTTTTTGACCATCATCGATACCCACGTGACAACCGTGGTATCATGCGCCTTCCTGTTCATATTCGGCACGACCGCCGTTAAGGGGTTTGCGGTGACCCTGGTGATCGGTCTGGTAGCCAACATTTTCACCGCCGTTTTCGTCTCCAAGGCGATTTTCGACTTTGAACTGTCGGGCAAACGTCAGGTGGAAGCGTTGAGTATTTAAACCGGTCTGGCGCGGCTTGGTCTCCGGATCGGGCTGCGCTTCGCCGTTTCGGGTGGTTTTGACGTGCTTGTCCGATTTCGGCGGGTATGTTGACACGGTAAAAAATTAGGGAACTGAAACGATAACGCCGGTGTCTATAACGTTCAAAGGCCGGCAGTGCGGGTTGCATGGAAATTTTCAAGAATACCAACTTTGACTTCCTCGGCAAGAAGTGGCCTTTTATCATCCTTTCGCTGATCCTTACGGGGGCCGGCCTGATCAGTCTAGTAGCGAAGGGTGGTCCGCGGTACGGAATCGACTTCCGGGGCGGGGCCCTCATGTATGTTCTGTTCAACCAGAACCCTCCGGTAGACAAGATCCGCAGTGTCCTGTCGGCCAAGATTCCGGGTGAGATTTCGGTAGTGAATGTATCCGGCAGTAACGAAGTGATCATCGGGACGGAGATCCAGGAAGAGCGATCGCTCAATACCAACCGCCAGAAGATGGTGGAACTGCTGGAGAGTTCCTTCGGGACGCCCGACAAACTGGATGTGAACAATGCCGGCGCGGCTGGCCTCGCCGAGCGCCTCCGCGACCCGCTTCAGAAGGCCGGTGTGGCCCTTTCCGAGGAGCAGGTGCAGAACCTGTCCAAGGCCATCATGGATTTTAAGAACACGCAGCGGTCGGGTTTGCTGCGGAGTTTCGACGAGCTGTCCGCGGTGCCGGGTGTGACCCCGCAGGCGATCTCCGTGCTGAAGCAGGAGTGTTCACTGTCGCCCTTCACCATCCGGCAGACCGAGGTGGTAGGGCCGAGGGTGGGCAGGGAACTGCAGACCACGGCGATTCTGGCCACGCTTTACGCGTTGGGCGGAATGTTGGTGTACATCGCGTTCCGCTTTGAGTGGATCTACGGACTAGCCGCGGTGATCGCGGTGTTCCACGATACGATCATCACCATCGGATTGTTCTCGTTGTTCAACAAAGAGATCTCGTTGACCGTGGTAGCCGCCCTACTGACCTTGGTCGGATACTCGATGAATGATACGATCGTCACATTCGATCGTATTCGCGAGAATTTGAAGCTGATGCGGCGGGAGAAATTTGAGCCGCTGGTCAACATCAGCATCAACCAGACCCTGAGCCGGACCATTCTGACTTCGGGTCTGACGTTCCTGACCGCCATATCGCTGTTTCTGTTTGGCGGGCAGGTATTGAATAATTTTGCGTTCGCCCTTGTGATAGGCATTATTATCGGCACTTATTCGTCGATTTTCATCGCCAGCCCGATTCTAGTCTTCTGGCAGAACTTCATTGAAGGCCGCAAGAAGGCTCCGGCGACGGCGGCGGTGAAAGACACAGGGGTCAAGAAGGTTGTGAAGACCAGGTAGACGGCGTATCCGGATCAGGCGCAGGCCTCCTGTTTGAGCCGGCGTCCGGGACACGCTGCCGGGCTAGAAGGGGAAAGGTCATGTTTGAACAGACTTTCGTAGACGGGACCGGAAAGACCAACAAAGGTTGGACAGTGATGCTGTCCTTTGGGCTCCAGGTCCTCGCGATCGGGGTCATGATTCTGATCCCGTTGATTTACACGGACACGCTGCCGAAAGCGACGTTGACCAGTTTCCTGGTCGCCCCGCCTCCGCCGCCTCCGCCGCCTCCGCCGCCGCAGCCTGTCGCACAGGTCAAGGTAGTGAAGGTAGCGCCAAGGCAGTTTGACGCGGGCCGTCTGATGGCGCCGAAGACGATTCCGAAGGATATCGCCATGATTAAAGAAGAGGACCTTCCTCCTCCCTCCGCTTCCGGCGGTGTGGTGGGTGGAGTTCCCGGTGGCGTCCCCGGCGGAGCGGCTGGCGGCGTGATCGGCGGTATTATCGGTTCGGTTCCGATGGCCGCGCCTCCTCCTCCGCCTCCTCCGGTGAAGGAAGTGAAGCAAGTCCAGCGAATCCGTGTTGGTGGAAACGTTCAGGCCGCGAACCTGATCCGCAAGGTGACTCCGCAGTACCCGCCGCTTGCCAAACAGGCGCGCGTACAGGGCACGGTGCGGTTCCAGGCCATCATCGGCAAGGACGGTACCATTCAGAATTTGCAATTGATGTCGGGGCACCCCTTGTTGGTGCCGGCCGCCACCGACGCGGTGAAGCAGTGGCTGTATAGGCCGACGCTGCTGAACGGCGAACCGGTGGAGGTGGTGACTCAGATCGATGTGAACTTCACGCTGAGCCAATAACGGCGAAGCTTGAAGGGGCCCGCTGGCGCGCCGCTCCAGAACGGTCCGACGTGCAACGGGTAGAGTTTGTGTTCGAAGTAGAAGAATTCGTCAGATTAAATCAACTCGCAGGAGAGAAAAATGGTTTTACAGTTGCAAGTCTGGGCGTTTTTGCTCCTTCAGGAAGCAGCGCCGGCGATCGGCTTTGACCCGCGTGCCATGTGGGGCCAGATGGGTTGGCTCGCACGGGCCGTGGTCATCATTCTTTTCATCATGTCAGCGTGGTCGATCGGCGTTATGATCGATCGAATCATCGCTTTCAATGGTGCGCGTACCCAGTCGCGGCAGTTCGCGCCGGCAGTGGCCGGAGCGCTCCGTGAAGGCAAGCTCGACGAAGCAATCAAGATTGCCGACCGGTACAGCAAGAGCCACCTGGCAAAGGTAGTAGTTGCCGGTCTGCAGGAGTTCAAGGCACACCAGCAGAGTTCTGAGATTCCGGGTGAAGAGATTGAAGCCTCCAAGCGCGCCCTGGAACGTGCCGAAGCCATCGTGCACGCCGAGCTGAAGCGCGGCATCGGCAACCTGGCGACGATCGGTTCCACCGCTCCGTTCGTCGGACTGTTCGGAACGGTCGTCGGCATCATCAACGCGTTCCGCGGCATTTCGAGCGAAAAGAGCACGGGTCTCGGCGCCGTGGCAGGCGGTATTTCGGAAGCCCTGGTTACCACCGCTGTCGGTTTGTTCGTGGCAATTCCCGCGGTCTGGATGTTCAACTACTTCACGAATCGCGTGGAAGCGTTTGACGTGGAGATGGGCAATTCCAGTTCCGAGCTGATCGACTACTTCCTGAAGCGCCGCACCCAGCGGACGGTTTCGAAGTAGCCGGCGTCAGATCTTGCGAGTTGATTCGCGGCGGGTCGCGGCCGGTTCAACCGGCCGCGACGCTCCCGGAATAGGAGGTATTCATGAAATTGACAGAAAGCGCAAGACGTCGTCTCCGACATCAACGTGACGCCGATGGTGGACGTGATGCTCGTGCTGCTGATCATCTTCATGGTCATCACGCCCATGTTGACGAAGGGTGTCAGTGTCGACCTGGTGAAGACCAGGAACCCGATCGCCATGCAGGCGGCCGATAAGGAAGACGCGGTTCTGGTGGCGGTTACGCGCGACGGAAAGGTATTCCTCAGCCCGGGGAATGCGCAGACGACGCCGGACCAGTTGCCTCAGAAGGTAAAAGACCTTCTGACCAACAAGCTCGACAGAACCGTATACATCAAGAGCGATTCGCGAGCCCGTTACGAGCGGGTTCTCGATTGTATCGATAACTGCGTACGGCCGGCGTCGATCAGATCGGTCTGCTCACCGAGCAGATCAAGGACACCAAGAGAGCCAGCGGCGGCGCGGGTCAGTAAAGGCACAAAGGAGTAACAGACTATGTCAATGGCAGTGGGCGGTAAAAAAGGCGCAATGTGCGACATCAACATGACGCCGATGATCGACGTCTTGCTGGTGTTGTTGATCATTTTCATGGTCATCACGCCGCTGACCCCGCATGGACTCGAGGCGTTGGTGCCCCAGCCTCCGCCGCCGAACGCTCCGCCTCCGGATCCGAATCAGGATCGTACCGTGGTTATCGTGATCAACAAGGATCATTCGATGATGTTGAATCAGGAGAATACGGACGAGACCCGGCTCGGGCCCCGATTGGAGGAAGTATTCAAGACCCGCGCGGAACGTGTTGTCTTCGTGAAGGCCGATCCGGACCTGGAGTTCCAGGCGGTAGCCAGGGCAATTGACATTGCCAAGGGCGCCGGGATCGACAAGATCGGTTTGATGACGCCGCAGGTCGAGGCCGGGAAGTAGCAGGAGAATTTAGAGCCCACCAGGAAGAGCGTATGAATCGCATACTGAAAATTGGTCTGGTTTCAATGACCGGACTTCTGGTGTTGGTTGGGACCGGATGCGACAAGCTGAAGTCGCGGGACAAGCTGAACAAGGGCGTCTCGGCCTATAAGAGCGCCAAGTATGCCGAGGCGATCGACAATTTCAAGACCGCCATCGCACTCGATCCCACCAACCCCAACGCCAGGTTATATCTGGCCACCGCGTATATGACGCAGTGGATCCCCGGCGCCGACTCGCCGGAAAACAAGCAACTTGCCGATCAGGCCAAGAAGGAATTCTCGGAAGTATTGAGCAAAGATCCGAACGACAAGATCGCGCTCGCTTCTCTGGCCTCGCTCGCTTACAACCAGTCTGGATCGCTGCAGGGCGATGCCAAGATGGCCATGCTCGACGAAGCCAAAGACTGGAATATGAAGTTGATCCAGGCTGATCCAAAGAACAAGGAAGCCTACTACAGCCTGGGTGTGATTGCCTGGTCCAAGTGGTATCCGGCTCTCGGTAGGGCTCGTGCCGAACTCGGCATGAAGCCTGAGGATCCCGGTCCGCTGAAGGACAAGAAGGTTCGGGAAGAACTCAAAGCGCAGTACACCACCGTTATCGACGATGGAATTCAGAGCCTGCAGAAGGCACTCGAAGTCGATCCCGAATACGATGACGCGATGGCGTATTTGAACCTGTTGATCCGTGAGAAGGCCGATCTGGCCGACACCCCGGAGCAGTATAAGGAAGAGATCAAAGTCGCGGACGACTGGGTCCAGAAGGCCCTCGAGACGAAGAAGAAGAAGGCTGCGCGCCAGCCCGGTACGACGGGTATCACGCAGGAATCGAAGTAGTTTAGCATTCATTTTCACGACGGCGGCCCAAGGGTACCCACCCTGTGCCGCCGTTTTGTATTTCGACGGTGTTCAATACCGCTTACTAACGTGGCGGCTCCGCAAAGACTACGAGGAAGTCAGTCTTATGACGGACTGCTAGACTGGGAATAGAAGTTCATGCCTCCCGAATCCGATGTAGGCTCGGCGTGTATCCCGTCTCCTCCCGAATCCGGCATGGACTGTGTTCAAGAGGCGTATCAACAGCTTCGTTCGCTGGTGGTCCAGAACCGGCCGAAAGAAGACTTGACGCCGCTGGACCGGGCTTTCCGTTTCGCGATGGAGCGGCATGCCGGTCAGACTCGCAACTCCGGCGAGCCCTACATGGTCCACCCGCTCGCAGTTACGCAGCTACTCGCTGAGCAGCAGATGGACATCGTCTGCCTGCAGACGGGGCTGCTGCATGACGTCGTGGAGGACACCACGGCGACCCTCGACGAGATTCGGGTGAATTTCGGGGAAGAGGTGGCCCGCAGCGTCGACGGGGTCACGAAACTCAGCAAAGTCAACCTGTATTCGCGCGAGGAACGGCAAGCCGAAAGCGTCCGCAAGATGCTGCTGGCGATGGTGACGGATATCCGGGTGATCCTGGTGAAGCTGGCCGACCGTCTGCATAATATGCGAACGCTCGAGTCGCTCCCGCGCGACCGGCAGGAGCGCATCGCACTCGAGACGCTGGAGATTTATGCACCTATCGCGCACCGATTGGGAATGGGCAAAATCCGCGGAGAGCTCGAGGATCTGGCGTTCCGCTATGCCGAGCCCGAAGCGGCGCTGGAGCTGATCAACGAGATCGACTCCAAGCGTCACGCCAACGAGGCGTTTCTCGAGGAGATCAAAGCCTCTGTCGAGTTGAACCTCTCCCGCGAGGGCATCCCCGCCCGCGTTCAGGCCCGCGTGAAGCGCGCCTATTCGGTGTACCAGAAGATCAAGCGGCAGAAGATCCCGCTGGACCAGATTTACGATCTGCTGGGCCTCCGGCTGATTACGGACTCGGTGAAGAACTGCTATGCCGCTCTAGGTGTGATCCACAACGAGTGGCACCCCATTCCGGGCCGCATCAAGGACTTTATCGCCATCCCGCGCTCGAATCTGTACCAATCGCTGCACACCTCCGTGATCGGCCCTGGCGGGTTGTCCTTCGAGGTGCAGATCCGTACCGAGGAGATGCATCGCATCGCCGAGGAAGGCATTGCGGCGCATTGGAAGTACAAGGAGGGCAAGCGAGGCGCGGCCGAGGACGATCAGCGTGTCGCCTGGCTCCGGCAACTCGTCGAATGGCAGCGCGAGATGCGTGATCCCGGCGAGTTCATGTCCACCCTGAAGGTGGACTTGTATCCCGAGGAAGTCTACACATTCACCCCGCGCGGCAAAGTGATCGTGCTGCCCCGCGACGCCACTTCGATCGATTTCGCGTACTCCATCCACAGCGACGTCGGCAACACCTGCGTGGGGGCGAAGGTGAACGGGCGGATTGTCCCGCTGAAGTATAACCTGCGCAACGGCGATGTAGTTGAGATTCTGACCCAGCCGGGGCACGTTCCCAGCCGCGACTGGCTATCGCTGGTCAAGACGTCCAAGGCCCGGAATAAGATCAAGCACGTCATCAACGCGATCGAGCGTGCCAAAGCCATCGAAATCGGCCAGAAGTACCTGGAAAAGGAAGCTCGCCGCTTTGGAGTCGCGCTTAGCCGCATCAGCAAGTCCGCCATCGAAGCGGTTGCCGGCGAGTACGGTTACAGCAAGATCGAGGACCTGCACGCAGCGTTGGGTTACGGCAAATTCTCGGCGCGACAGGTACTACAGAAGCTGGCTCCGGACCAGGTGCAACCCGAGCAGCCGGAGCCGCAGAAGTCGATGTCGGCTCCCGCTCCCGCCACCGGAATCCCGGGGGGGCCCGACACGCAGGGCGATCTCGTCATCCGGGTGAAGGGCTGCGACGATCTGCTGGTATACCGCGCCAAGTGCTGCAATCCGATCCGCGGAGAGTCCATCGTCGGCTACGTCACGCGAGGCAAAGGCGTCGCCGTGCATTCCACCAATTGCTCGAACGTGCAGAATTTGATGTACGAGGTGGAGCGGAAGATTGACGTTGAATGGGCCCGCGCGACAGCCGAGGCGTTCCCGGTGCGGTTGACGGTGCTCACGGACGACCGGCCGGGAATGCTGAACCAGCTGACCAATGTCCTGTTTACCGAGCAGAGCAATATCCGCAGCCTGGATGCCCGTTCCGACGACCGGCGCGGCGCCGACGGCGCGGTGGTGGAAATGACCGCCGAAATCCGCGATAAGAAGCAACTCGAGCGCGTGGTAGCCGCCATCCGCCGGATCTCCGGCGTACGCGACGTCGAGCGCGTTCAATAACCGACAATGCACGCAAATCCCGAACACATCGCCATTTCAAAATCGAAGGGCGTGAAGATTGACTGGTCCGACGGGCATCACAGCGAGTACACCTGCGCGTTTCTGCGCGATGAGTGTCCCTGCGCGTCCTGCACCGGGGCGCACGGCACAACGCCTCAGAAGACGGATTATTCGAGCAAGCAGCCCGCGGGCAGCCCGTTCCAGATGTTTAAGCCGTCGCCGAAGATGCTCGAGATCGAGCCGGTGGGGAGTTATGCCCTCCGAATCGAGTGGAACGACGGTCACAATTCGGGGATCTACTCGTTCGATCATTTGAGGAACATTTGTCCGTGTTCGGAGTGCCAGACGGCTCGGGCGGAGGTCTCCGGGTAGTCAGGTTACCTGTCGGCAAGGGAGTAAACTGGATACATGGCAGCTCTACCGACTTCGCCGCAGGTCCGCGTAGATGACTATCTTGACTCGAGTTATAGCCCCGACGTGGAGTATGTCGATGGGGTCCTCAGGGAGCGCAGCCTGCCTTCAATCGCACACAGCCTTCTACAGATGATCCTGATTCGGTGCTTCGCCGAATACGAGAAAGCGCTGCGCTTTGTCTCGCTCCCGGAAGTGCGGACCCAGATCGTCGAGCGTGCACGCTATCGTGTCCCAGACCTTGTTCTTTGTCCGGTTCCGCTACCCCCTGGGAAAGTCGTGAATACGATTCCGTGGGCGGTTTTCGAAATCCTCTCGCCTGACGACAGGATGCCGGAGCAACTCGAACGTTTTCGGGACTACGAGCGTATAGGGGTCGCACACATTGTCCTCCTCGATCCTGAGCTGCTGCTCGCGTTCCGGTTTGAAAAAGGATCTTTGTTGCAGACGCGCCTTACCGCTCTGGACCTGCCGTCCGGGGTCCTCCCGTTCGATTCCGACGCGCAATTCGGGAAACTCGCGGCTTTCCTGAACGAGGGGCGCTGAGCGCCGGGGCAGTAACGGGTTGCGTTTTTCCGACACCCGATGATATTCTCGGCAGCTATGAAAAGGCTTTTTCTCCTTTTTGCATTAGCGGTGGTGGCGATGGCCGCCGACCTCTCCGGGACTTGGGAGTTGCAGGTGGAATCGGATGTGGGCTCGGGCACTCCCACCTTCACCTTCAAGCAGGACGGCAACAAGCTCACCGGCACCTACAGCGGTCAGTTGGGCGAAGCTCCGGTCACCGGTACTGTTGACGGGGACAAAGTCCAGTTCTCGTTCGAGGTCTCGCCGGCGGGGGACAAGATCACGGTCACCTATTCGGGAACCACCGAAGGCGTCAACAAGATGAAGGGAACGGTGGTATTCGGCGGGATGGGGAAGGGAACGTTTACCGGAGTAAAGAAATAGCGGCGGTGTGCTCCCGCCGCGATTTCGGTTTACCTTTCGCCGGACTGCGCTCTACAGGAGCCGGAAGTTGACTTCGATCTGGGCGGCGACCGGAACCGGTTTACCGTCCTTCAGGCCAGGCTTGAAACGCCATTTCTGTACTGCTTCGATGGCCTTCTGATCCAGACCCAGGCCTAAGGCTCGAACCACCTTCAGGTCCCGCGGGTTTCCCTTCTCATCGACGACGACGTACAGAACCACGGTGCCTTGGAACTTCGCCTTACGGGCCTCTTCGGAGTATTCGGGTTCGACTTTGAAAACCAACTGCGGCGCCGAAACGCCGCCCCCGATGCGGTAGACGCCACCACCGACGCCGCCACCCGACCCGGGGCCGTATCCGCCTCCCGAGCCCGATCCGACGCCGCCGCCCTTGCCATATCCGATTCCGCCACCGGAACCAGGGCCGTTGGATGCCATCCCCAGTTTCGCGAGGGGATCGCCGTACTGGTTCATGGCCACTTGCGGAAGTTGAGCGTCGGGGGGCGCGATAATGGTCGGTTCCATCGGAAGCTTCGGATGCTCGTTGAGAATCACGGCCGATGGAGGTGTGAACTGTTTGTCGGAGGCTCGCGGAAGCCGGCCCTTACTGGGAGGTGTCGGTGAACGATCTCCACCGCCTCCGCCTCCGCCCATGGCCTGCTTCTGGGGCTGATTCTTCGGCTGCCACGCGGCGATGTCGGGGGCGATGAGAGTGACCGTGTCCTTCGCGATCTGCTGGACGTGCTTGTTCGTACCGATAGCGAACAGCAGAACCACAACGCCTGTGTGGATCAGGATGGAGGAGACACCGGCCTTCTTGCCCTGCCCACCGTAGAAGCCCCAGATATCCTTGACCGCCACCGGCGTCGAGGTGACCTCGAGCGGAGGCAGTTTCGGAGGGTTTATCAGTTCCTTGACGTTCTTGACGAGCGACTTATACCAGGGTTCTTCGACCGATGTGACCAGCAGGCGCTGAAGATGAATGTCCGGGTCCTGCGCGTCCATAGCCGAGTGGGATACGTGACCAGATCCGTGTGTGTTCAACGTTGATGAGTTCCGATCGATGGTGCTCTGTTCCATGAACGCCTTCTCTCGCCCCGAGGAAAAAGGACCTTCCCTCTCCTAGAGACGCTCACATCTTCCGGCAAGTTGCAGCTTTTGGAATATATCGAAATCCGGTTGCTGTCTCTAGTCTAACATGATGATGCAACTAGGCTTCCAGATTCTGGAATTCATAATCTGAGTAGTTTCGCCATCTCCACGCGTCACGGCGATTCACACCTGGGGCCGGAGGTAACACCGGCGTTACCCGCAAGTTCCAGAAAGTTCAAGGTTTCAGCCCATAGCCGGTCTGTGACATCGGTCAGTTCGTGCCCGGAACTGAGCGGCACTAGCTGTACGTTCCCAGGGGCACTCTGCGCAAATTCACCTGAAAGCGCTATAGGCACCACCGTGTCGTTTGTACCATGCAGGATCAGGCAGGGTGATGTCACTTTCGGGAAATCCTCATAGTGGAGACCGTCCTCCATCAGGCCGTAGAACAAAGCGCACTCGCGCGACTGGCCGTAATGGTAGAAGGTGCGGTATCCGGTTTCCCGCCAGCGATTCACTTCCTCCGCGCCCAGCATGGCCAGCCATCGCCGGGCGAAACAAAACGCGGGCGCCATCAGCACCAACCGCGCCACCTCAGGATGGCGCGCGCCGTACAGGGCAGCCAGGTACCCGCCCAGGCTGGAACCGATTAACGTGACGGGGCCATCCCCGGCGGCCCGGTCAATCACATCCAGTTGACCAGTGACGGTCAGATGTTCGAAGTCGCCTTCGTCCAGCAGGGGGATCGTCAAGCTCAATCCAAGTTCGCTGAACTTTCGCTCAAAGAAACGGGCCTTGCTCGACCCTGGGCCGGAGGCGAACCCGTGAAGGTAGATGACGTTCATTTACGGCTTCTCTGTGCTGAATTTGACGTCGCTCGATGCTCCGAACCTCTGGAACGGATCGTATGTAAACAGGTTTTCAGCAACCATGTCGCCGTTCCGATACTCGCGATGGGTCAGGTCCGCGGGCACTACCACCCCCTGGACGCCCATCGTGTAATCCACCGAGGCCTCGTCCCGGACGGTGACCTCGCCATCGAGGCGCGTCGATACCAGGGTGATCTTCAGGACGCGGTAGTTCTCGCGCGATACCCAGATTTCACCATTCACCCGCGGCCGCTCTTGCCCTTTGTCATCCCAGATGGTGAGTGCTCCGGGTCCGTCGTGCTGACGGTACTCAAAGACCTCGCACCAGTCCGCTCCGGTCAGTCTCTCGGCCTGGAAGGAAAACTCATACTTTTCCTGGGAACTGCGGCCGAACAGAAGGATGAGCTGGCCGAAGTCGGTGACGGTTCCAATGAGGCCGTGCTTCTCGAAATCCACGAGCAATTTCTTGCGAGTCCTGTCGTCGGCCGATTGCAGAGCGCGAACCATTTCCCGCAGTGCCTGACCGTTTTCATTGACGGTTTTGCCGTCCACAGTGAGGACCTTGCGGATCTCGCGGATGGATGGGGGATCTCCAAATGCGGCGTACCCGTATTCGGAGCGAATCTCGCGAGCCTGCCACTCGGGCTGTAAGGCGTCTTTTTCGACGCGCGGCCGGAAGCGGGATTTCCCCACCTTCAGAGCCTTCTGGCGAAGCGTCTCCCGCGAGATCAGATTCGGGGCCGCTTGCGCAAAGGCGGATGCTTCTTCGGCCAGCCGGTCGAGGAGCTTCTGCGTTCGTGGATCGGCCATGCATGGCAGAACCGACGCCAGGATGCCCAGAAATGCGCCGAACCTCACGAATCCAGAATGACACACGCGTGATTTGGCGTTCTTTCGGCTTCTTAGGTGCCAAGCGGAAAGCCTATATGATACTATCGCTAGCGACCACATAGAGCGTGTTAGAATCAATGCGTTTGCAACAATTCGGGAGGGTTCATGTCTGTTGAGCAGAAGGTGAAGCAGATCATTGTCGAGCAACTCGGTGTCGACGAAGGGCAGGTGGACAGCACCGCGTCCTTTGTGGACGATCTGGGTGCGGATTCCCTGGACATCGTCGAACTCGTGATGGCTTTTGAAGAGGCGTTTGACCTCGACATTCCGGACGAAGATGCCGAGAAGATCCAGACCGTCAAGGACGCCGTCGACTACATCGAGAGCAAGAGCAAGGGCAAGTAAGCCCGCGTCGGTCTCGAACAATCGGAGTACGATTTGCCAAGACGAGTAGTAGTAACGGGGGTCGGGCTCCTCAGTTCAGTCGGTATCGGAACCGAGGAGACCTGGCAGGCGATTCGAAACGGGGTGAGTGGGATCTGCCGGATCACCGCTTTCGATCCGGCGGCCTTTGCCAGCCAGATCGCCGGAGAAGTGAAGAACTTCAACCCTGCCACGTATATCGAAAAAAAAGAAATTAAAAAAATGGGGCGGTTCATCCAGTTCGCCATTGCGGCGACGGATTTCGCCCTGAAGTCATCCGGTTTGAACGTATCGTCCGACATTGCCGAGCGCGTCGGTGTGTACATCGGCAGCGGCATCGGCGGGTTCGAAGTAATCGAGCGCGAACACAAAATCCTGCTCGAAAAGGGTCCCAGTCGGATTTCGCCCTTCTTTATTCCTGCAACCATCATTAATCTCGCGTCGGGTTATGTTTCTATCCGAACGGGCGCCAAAGGTCCGAATTCCGCTACCGCGACCGCATGCACCAGCAGTGCGCATGCCATCGGGGACTCTTTCAGACTCATACAACGCGGCGATGCGGATGCCATGATCTAGCGGCGGAGCGGAAGCGGCCATCACTCCCATGGGAGTGGGCGGGTTCGCGGCCATGCGAGCGCTTTCGCAGCGCAACGACGAGCCGTCTCGAGCCTCCCGCCCGTGGGACAAAGACCGTGACGGCTTCGTGGTAGGTGAGGGATCGGGAGTTCTGATTCTGGAAGAGTTGGAATTCGCCAAGCGCCGCGGCGCGCCGATTCTGGCGGAAGTCGTGGGCTACGGAATGAGCGCGGATGCGTATCACATGACCTCGCCTTCCGAAGACGGCGATGGCGCGTATCGCGTCATGAACGCCGCCATCCAGGACGCTGGACTGAGTCCCTCCGATCTGCAGTACATCAACGCCCACGGGACTTCGACCGAGGTGGGCGACAGGATCGAGACGGTGGCCATCAAACGCGTGTTCGGCGCGGACACCAAGATTGCCGTCAGTTCAACCAAATCCATGACGGGCCACCTGCTGGGCGGAGCCGGAGGGCTGGAGGCGGGTATTACGGTCATGGCGATCCGGGACCAGATTGCGCCTCCAACCATCAACTATGAGACACCCGATCCGGCCTGCGACCTCGACTATGTTCCGAACGTCGCGCGTCCGCTTCCGATCGAGTGCGCTCTCTCCAACTCGTTCGGTTTCGGAGGCACTAACGGGTGCCTCATTTTCAAGCGTTATCATTAAATCCGGGGCGGCGAGTGGTTTGCCGCCCGCATCTATACCCAGATGCTGTCCGGAGATGCACACGTCTGGCCGCCAGTCGCACTCGCAAACAGTGAGCGGCGACGCGTCGCCTTTCCGGGCAGTGTTCCGATCATCGGTTGTCATCATGAAAATCGTCGTTGCCATCAAGCAAGTACCCGTGCGCGATTCGCAGCTGCGAATCGACGCGGGCCAGCACTGGATTCAGGAAGACGATCTCAGTTTCGAGATCAATGAACCGGATGCTTACGCTCTCGAAGAGGCCCTGCAACTCAAGGAAAAGCACGGCGGAGAAGTAGTGGCGCTGTGTGCCGGACCCGCCAGGGCCGCGCAGACTATCCGCGAAGCGCTCGCCAAAGGCGCCGATCGCGCGATTCACATTGAAGATGAAAACCTGAGGAGTCTGGATACTCTCGGCATCGCCCACCTGCTTGCGGGCGCGGTGAAAGCCGAGAAGCCCGACCTCATTCTGACCGGCCTGCAATCGGACGATCTCGGCTTCGGCCAGACCGGCGTTGTCCTGGCCGAACTACTGGGCGTCCCGCATGCCACCATCATCATGCAGGTGGAGATGCACGTCGGCGCCATCAACGTGAAGCGGGAACTCGAAGGCGGCTGGTTCCAGCACATCGAGATGCCGCTGCCGGCGGTCCTCACCATTCAGTCCGGAATCAACAAACTGCGGTACGCCACGCTGATGGGGATCAAGAAGGCCAAGACCAAGGAGATCCGGCGGGTGACAGCCGGCGACATCGGATCGGTCCCCGCAGCCACAGCGGTGCTCGAGCGGGTCTACGTACCGCAGAAATCCAAGCAGACGCAGATTTTTGAAGGCGACGCGAAGACCGCCGCCGCCAAGCTGGTGGAGAAGCTCAAATTCGAGGTGCGTGTCATATGAGCGGCGTTCTGGTGGTAATGGAGCAGCAGGGCGGTGCATGGCATCGCATGTCTTGGGAGACGCTGGCCGCGGGCCAGCAGCTCGGCAAGGAACTGGGACAGCCCGTGTTCGCCGCCGTAGCTGGGCAGGGCATCCAGGGGTTGGCCGGCGAAGCGGCCGGTAAGAAACTCGATAAGGTCCACGCCGTGGAGCACGCGCTACTCGCGGACTATACGGCCGATGGATGGACGTCGGCGCTGGAGCAACTGGTGAAGGCGCACAGTCCGTCGCATGTCCTGTTCCCTCACACCTATCAGGTGCGCGACTTTGCGCCGAAGCTCGCGGCGCGATTCGGCGCTAACCTCATCAGTGACGTGATCTCCTTCCACTCCGGCAACGGCGGTCCCGTCTTTGTGCGCCAGCTATTCCAGGGCAAACTGAACGCGGATTTCCGTCCGGTGGGTACTGGCACGGTGTTTGTCTCCATTCAGGCGGGTGCTTTCCGCGCCGAGAGCGTGGAGGACGGGTCCGCGCCGGTGGAGGTCTTCACGCCGCAGTTGGATTCCGGCCAGATCCGGACCAAGCCTCATGAGCCGTTTCGCGAGGCTGCCCGGGCGGTGGACCTCTCCGCCGCCGAACTCATCGTATCGGTAGGCCGCGGAATCAAAGAGAAGGACAACATCCCGGTGGTGGAGGAACTCGCCAAGGTGATGGGGGCGGAACTAGCGGCATCCAGGCCCATTTGTGACAACGGCTGGCTTCCGATGGAACGTCAGGTGGGCAGCTCCGGCCAGACCGTTTCGCCGAAGATGTACATGGCGGTCGGGATCTCAGGCGCCATCCAGCACCTGGTGGGCATGAAGGGCGCCAAGACCATCGTGGCCATCAACAAAGATGCCAACGCCCCGATCTTCGAGGTGGCCGATTACGGCATCGTCGGAGATCTGTTCGAGGTGGTTCCGGCGCTGGTGGAGGCGGTGAAGAAGGCTAAGGCTTCGTAGTTGGGGCGGGTGATGCACCCGCCTTCGACAGGCGAAACAGTATCGTAGATTTGGTGCCGGCAAGAGTGCCGGCACCGCGCGCAAGAGTGCGCACGCCACACCCGTCAGGCGCTTACTCGTTCGCGGTCGAGAGGCGTCGGGAACGTCCGCGAAATGTGGTCGTGCCAGGCCAGTTTTTCTTCGTCCACGACCGCCCACAGCAGACCCAGTCCGGCTGCGGCCGTGCTCAAAATGCCTGCCAAGAGACGGCGCATCCGTTGTTCGCGAGTGGGTTTCCGGCCGTCGAAGTTCACCAACTCCAGATGCGTCCAGGCCATGCCCGGCGTGTGGCCGTCGCCCAACAGAGCGAACAGCAGATGGTAAAACACTCCAACGACTCCCGCCACGCCGGCCACAACCGCCGCGGAGCGGGCATCCACGTTCACACTTCCGGCGCCAAACTGGAATGTCAGGGCGAAAAGGGCCGTCGCCATCACGATCATGCTGACATCCAGCGCCGATGCCATCATTCGATGTACCGGCAGCGCTACCGGAGCGTTGCAGTAAATCAGGGTTTCGAGGGAGGTTCTGGACCGAGTTCCGCCAAAATCGAGCGCTTGCTGATCGGCATGGACTCGCCGTGCCGGCTTGGGCTTGCGCGGTCTTGCCGGCCGGTCCCGCTCCCCGGTGTGCAAGGGCGGCATTTCAACCACCTGCTGCATCTCGCGGAAGAGCGGGCGTTGGTAAATGGGCCTTTCCGGTCCCGGTGGCGCTTCAGGGGTTACGGTTTCCTGTTCGCGCTCATACTCGACGTAATCGGGCGCGGTGGCGGTCTGGATCGGGGTTGCCTCTGACATGGGGCGAGCGTTGACCACCCATAACCGGCGGCCACAACGGGTGCAGCGGTGCTCCTCGTCGCCGTTCCATGCATGGCAATATCGGCATTGCATTGCTTTTTCGCCTTTCGCTGACGTCGCGCAGTTCGAACTCGCCAATTCCGGCTGAGTTCGCCGGGTCTACCAACCTCGTCTTGGGCCGTTTACGGCGGCCTGTGCGCGCATTATGGCCTCTGCTTGCGGGCCGACTATCGTTCGTGTTACGGTGCGGCTTGAGTTCAACTCAGCCGTCCCTCGATCTATCCCCCATCAATGTAGGTATCATACTCTCCCGCGTTTGTCACGAACTTTCTTTAGATGTAGCGTTTTACGGAATTTTTCTCATCTTTTTGTTGATGCCTCTGAGGGCCCAGACCGCCCAGCCGGTGAATCCTCCTCCCACGACTCCTCCGCCGGCGGTAAAGCCCGCTCCGGGGCTCCATACAATCAAGCCAATTCGCCCGAATGCTCCCGGTCCGAACGACGTACGGGTCTTTGCCGATTTCCAGGAGGCCGACGGCCAGGTCTATCATCTCCGCGGACGTGCGGAAGTGGAGACCATCGATATGCTGCTCCAGGCGGACGAAATTGACTATGACCGCGAAAGCGGTAAGGCGGAAGCCCGGGGCCACGTACGGTTCCAGCATTTTACGAACGGCGAGAAGCTGAACGCCTCGCGGGTGGAGTACGACCTGGACGAACAGACCGGCAAGTTCTTCGACGTGAGCGGCAGTTCACCCGCCAAAATCGACGCGCGGCCTGGCTTGCTCACCACCACCACCCCTTTCTACTTCCAGGGGAAGTGGGCTGAGCGACAGAAAGACAAATACATCCTCTACGACGGCTTTGTGACGGATTGCAAGGTCCCGAATCCCTGGTGGATCCTGAAGGGTCCGAAGTTCGACATCGTTCCGCACGAGCGGGCGCTGGCATTTCATACCGTCTTCTGGCTGCGCACGCCCGGTCCGGGGTCCTGGGGGCTTCCGGATACGTTCCGGATTCCGCTGCTCTACGCTCCGGCCTTCTACAAATCCCTGGCCAAGAATCCGCGCAAGAGCGGGTTTCTGACTCCCAATGCGGGCAACAGTTCGCGCCGCGGAAAGATGCTCGGGTTTGGGTACTACTGGGCGATCAACCGCAGCTATGACCTGACCTATCGGGTCCAGTATTTCACCGAACGCGGATTGGCCCACCACGCCGATTTCCGCGGTAAATTGAACGACAAAACCGAGTTCGGAGCCGTTGTCTACGGCGTGAATGACAAGGGGATCATGATCGGCAACACGCTGGTGAAGCAGGGCGGGTTTCTGGTCACCGCCGGCGGGCGCAGCGAACTCGGGCATGGCTGGACGGCACGCGGAGAATTCAATTATCTGAGTTCGTTCGAATTCCGCCAGAATTTCACCGAATCCTTTCATGAGGCGATCTTTGCGGAATCGCGTTCGGTCGGTTTTCTGACCAAGCACTGGTCATCGTTCGGCGCCAACATCGTATTCGATCGCGATGAGGTGTTCCAGTTTGCGAATCCTGGCGAGACCACTCCGGATGCGTCCGCCAAAGTAATCACGACCAAACTGCCGGAGTTCGAGTTCGTCAGCCGTGAGAGGCAGATCAACGAAAAGGTTCTGCCGATCTGGGTGTCGATCGATACCTCGGCCGGCCTGTACCGGCGCGAGGAACCGCTGTTTTCCACCCGTAATTTTATGGACCGCGTGGACGTGGAGCCGCGGGTCACCACCGCATTTCAGTGGAAAGGCTTCTCGCTGGTGCCCTCGTTCGCCGCCAAGGTGACGCACTACGGGGAGAGTTTCACGGACAATCGCGCGAATGGGTCCAACATCGTGGAGACCTCGCGCGAAGTCACGGCCGACCTCATATTTCCTTCGCTGGCGCGGATTTTTATAGCGCCCAAATGGCTCGGAGGCGGCAAGCTGAAACACGTTATCGAGCCGCGTGTGACCTATCGGGACATCAGCGGCATCACGGACTTCAACAAGATCATCCGCATCGATAGTACCGATCTGATTGCCAACACGCGCGAGATCGAGTACTCGTTAACCAACCGGCTCTACAACAAGGTCTCGGACGGTAATGTACAGGAACTTCTGACATGGCAGCTTTGGCAGAGACAATACTTCGATCCGACCTTCGGGGGAGCAATTATCCCCGGGCAGCGGAATGTGATTCAGAGCTCCGCTGATTTGACAGGTTATGCGTTCATGGACACATACCGCCGCTATTCGCCCATCGTGAGCGCGCTGCGTTACTGGTACAAGTTCGGGCTTGAATGGCGCAACGACTACGATCCGATGCGCGGGCACTTCGTCAACACCTCGTTCACCGCCGACTATCGCAAAGACAAATATTTCATCTCGGTTGGACACAGCATGGTACGGAACGATCCGGTCTTGTCGCCAAGCCAGAATCAGTTCCGCACCTCCTTGGGGATCGGTAACGATAACCGTCGCGGTTGGAATGCCGGCACGAGCTTTTACTACGACTATCGCCTCAAGATTTTGCAGTACATGAATACACAGATCACCTACAACACCGACTGCTGCGGATTCAGCGTGCAGTACCGGCGATTCAGTTTCGGCACGCGAAACGAGAACCAATTCCGAATCGCATTCGCGGTGGCGAACCTAGGGTCGGTGGGAACGTTGAAGCGGCAGGAAAAGCTGTTCTAAACGTGGGCAGAGACTACCGCGACAGCAGCGGTTCCACCACCCGCATTACATTAGCCGCCACTCGACGGTTCCCCTCGGCGGTCGGGTGCAGTCCATCGCGCTGCATGAGGGAGGCATTTCCGCCCACACCTTCGAGTAGAAACGGGATCAGTTTCAGCTTGTGCTTCGCCGCCAGGTCCGTGAAGATCTTCTCGAACGGACGGATATAGTCCGGCCCGTAGTTGGGCGGCAGCGTCATTCCAGCCAGCACCACTTTGGCTCCCGGGCGTTGGAGGCCCACTATTAACTCATCGAGATTCGCGCGCGTCGCCTCCACGGGAATGCCCCGCAATCCGTCATTGGCGCCGAGTTCGAGTATGACGATTTCCGGCTTGTACTCGAGCACCGCCGGGAGGCGTGCCAGTCCGTCCGTGGAGGTGTCGCCACTAACGCCGGCGTTGATCACCTGCCAGGGGTACTGCCTGGCGTCGATCAGCTTCTGTAGGAAGTCGGGAAAGCTCGCACCGGCGGGAGCGCCGAAACCCGCTGTCAGGCTGTCGCCGAATGCCACCAACCGGTGCCGCGAATCCAACGCCGGTGCCCGGGACTCAGCCGATTCCGGAGCCGGCCGCGAGTTCGCCGGCTCGGTCTTGGGCGCCGTGGAGCACGCGGCTAACAGGATGGGAAGGAGCAGAGTCGAGTAACGCACTGGTTGCATCATAGAGGATCCCCGGCTGATGGTGCATCGCCCGGCATCCCATCCTTCAACTCAGTGAGTGACCTTCAGGTCCGCGAAATAGCCCTCGGTTCCCGGTCCCACCCACAACGCGACTCCGCCTTCGGAATCCCCCAGTTTCATGTCGTTGACAATCAGGCACGGCTGGTCCGCTCCATGGACGTAGAGGCGCGCCTTAGTCCCGTCGATGACGAGCTTATACCTGGTCCAGACGCCCGGTTCGAGGTCCACATAGGATTCGTACTTCTCCGGTGACTCCCGGCGGAACCGGTCGAAATCGTAGCCCGGGTGGGATCCATACTGGACGGAGTGGTTGCGGCGGACCTGGTCGTCTGCGCGCCCGTTGGTGGGCCGGAGGTAAACGTATTCGTAGCGGTTGCCTTGCAGCCGGAACGCGATCCCGATGAAACCGCGGGCGCCGGGGCCGGAATTCGCCGCAGGCTTTCCGGCCAGCGTCACCTCAATCGTGCCGTTGTGAAAGCGGCTGCCCTTGAGAATGGCGAATGAATCGCCGTTAGCGGCATCCGGAAGAGCCTCCAGCCGAACGGCTCGCTTTCCCTGGTATTGCGCGCTGGAGACCGTGGCGCCCCGGACCTCCAACTGGTCCACCATCTGGGCCCACAATGGCGCTGTTAAGAGGGCGACGACGTACCTCATTCCCTTGGACTCCTCGAGTGCCATTTTAGACTAAAGGGGGCCGCATGTAGGCGCCATGCGGTGATGGACGCCGGCCGGGTAGTAGAATCGGAATGGCCCCTCCCGCCCGGCTGCCCATGATCAACGTCTCCGCACTCACCAAGAGCATCGCCACTTCCACGCACCGCGTCGACATCCTGCGGGGACTCGATTTCGAGATACCGCGCGGGCAGTTCACGGCCATCATGGGACCTTCGGGAAGCGGGAAATCGACGCTACTGGGACTACTGGCCGGTCTCGATTCGCCGACATCGGGCAGCATTACACTAGACGGCGAGGAGATCGTCGGCCTTTCCGAAGACCGCATGGCCTCGGTTCGCGGACGCAAGATCGGCTTTGTCTTTCAATCCTACAACCTCATCCCGACACTAACAGCGGAAGAAAACGTGCTGCTTCCGTATGAACTGAATGGCGGCAACGGAAGCGGCCGTGATCGGGCTCGACAATTGCTCGACACGGTGGGTCTGCTGGACCGCGCCGATCATTACCCGGTGCAACTTTCCGGCGGCGAGCAGCAGCGTGTAGCTCTCGCCCGGGCCTTCATCGTGCGGCCGCCCATTCTGCTGGCCGACGAGCCCACGGGAAATCTCGACACCGAGAACGGGCGCAAGGTGCTCGAGATCCTCGTCGAAATGAACCGGACCGAAAAGGCCACGCTGGTGTTGGTCACGCACGACCGGGAACTGGCGGCCATCGCGGACCGCATCATCACACTTCGCGATGGGCTCATCGTCGGCGACGAGTTACGGCCATGACGGCGAGTGCGCTCAGCTGGCGGACCGCGCTGAAGATCGCCTGGCGCGAGGCCCGCGCTTCCAGCGTGAAGTTCGCCTTCGTCATCCTGGCGGTGGCGGTGGGCGTCGGCGCGCTCACCGGGGTTCGGGGATTCAGCCGGGCCTTTCACCTCATGCTGGTGCGGGAAGCACGCACGCTGATCGCAGCCGACCTGTCGGTGCGGGTTTTCGCTCTCCCCTCGCCGGAGCAGGACACCGTGATGAACCAACTGGCCGCCCGCGGCGTGGATCACACATGGATCACCGAAACCATTTCGATGGCCGCTGTGGAAGGCAGGGCGCCGGTACTGGTCTCCGTAAAGGCGGTGGATCCCGCCAAGTACCCCTATTACGGGACCGTGCGCCTGGAGCCTCCCGCGCCGCTGGCTTCGGCGCTGGGGCGCGATGGCGTGGCGGTCTCGGACGACCTGCTGCTGCGGCTTGGAGTGAAGGTGGGCGACAGCGTCCGCATCGGCGGCCAACCCTTCCGTGTGGCTGGAACCGTGCAACAGGAGCCGGACCGGATGTCCGGCTCGATGAATATCGGGCCGCGCATCATGATTACCCGCGAGGGGCTGGACCGCGCCGGTCTGATACTGCCGGGAAGCCGCGCTTCAGAGCGATTCCTGTTCCGCATTCCGCCGCAGGTGGATGTGGAAAGCGTACGCAATACGCTGAAGGTCGCGTTTCCGGAATCGATGATCGCCGACTTCCGCCAGGCGCATCCGGCCATTGAGAGGGGACTCGATGAGGCCACCACGTTTCTCAGCCTGGTATCGCTGATCAGCCTGATTGTCGGTGCGCTGGGTGTGGCTACGGCGATCCGCGCGCATCTCGATCAGCGCCTGGATTCCATCGCGGTGATGAAGTGCCTGGGGGCACGTTCGCCACAGATCATGCGCATCTACGTCATCCAGACCGTGATGCTCGCGCTCATTGGCAGCGGGTTCGGCATCCTGGTGGGACTGGGGATTCAGGCGGTGTTTCCCCTTCTGATCGAGAAGTATTTCAAAGTACGCCCCGGACTGGCGCTCGATTGGATCCCGGCCGCACAGGGAATTGGCATCGGGCTGCTGACTTCGCTGCTGTTCACGGTGCCGCCGCTGCTGGGCATCCGGCGGGTCCGCCCGAGCCTCATCTTCCGCCGTGAGATGGCAGAATCGAAGCCCACCTGGCGCGAACGCATCCGGCATGGCATTCCGACGGCGGTCTCCGGCGCGGTTCTGCTCATCGCGTTGGGGTTGATCGCGGGCTCACTAACGTCGGCGCCGCCGCGCGAGGCTGCCCGCATCGGGAGTTACTTTGTCGTCGCCGTGGTGGTCAGCCTGGCTCTCCTCACGGCCGTCGCGTGGCTGTTGTTACGCCTGCTCCGCCGTGCCAGCCGCCACCTGGCACTGATGCCGTCGCAGATCCGGCACGGCGTGGCGAACCTGTACCGTCCGGGTAATCACGCCGAGGCGATCCTGGTAGCCCTCGGGATCGGCGTGATGTTTACCGTATCGGTGTATGTCATCCAGCGCGGGGTCATCGGCGAGATGATGCGCACCACTCCGCCGGGCATGCCGAATGTGTTCCTGTTGGACGTGAAGCAGGCCGATCGCGAGGCGGTAGTCAACCTGTTGCGGGCGCAGAAGGGTATCGAACGCGGGCCCGAGCTCATCTCGACGGTGGCGGTCAGGTTGGTGAGTATCAACGGTACGGGACTGTCGCGGGAAGGACTGAAGGGCTTTGCCAGGCGATTCCTCAATACTCGCGCAGTTGCGGCGGTGAATGCCCGGCCGCCTTACGCCGACATCGCCTCCGGGTCATGGTGGAGGACGCAGGATGACTCGAGCGTCTGCGCATCGGAGGACGCTGCCCGCACGCTGAAGCTGCAGGCCGGCGATCGTCTTGATTGGAAGATCGGCGGCCGCGACGTTTCCACTCGCTTGGCCTGCATTGTGAGGATCGATCCCATTCACCTGATGGGGCGCCTCGACTTTCTGTTCGACGAACGCTTGCTGCGCGGCCTCCCGGTGGTCTCCTATGCCAGCTTGCGTGTGACTCCGCCGAGTGTCGCCCCGCTGCAACTGGCGATGTACGACCGCTTTCCGACGGTGACCGTCGTCAATGTCGCCGACGTACTCCGCATCGTTCAGGAGGTGGTGGACCAGATTTCCCTCGAAGTGCGTTTTATCTCGGCGTTTGCCATTCTGGCCGGTGTCATCATCCTGGCTTCGAGCGTGGCGGGGACTCGATTCCGTCGCATCCGCGAAGTGGTGATTCTGAAGACCCTGGGCGCCACGCGGGCCCACATTGCGGGGATTTTTTCGGTGGAGTTCTTCATCCTGGGTGCGGTGGCGGGTCTGATCGGAACCTTGCTGGCCGCTGGGTTCGGCGCCATCGTCATCCAGCGCCTGCTCAAGACGGATCCTCATTTCGAGCCGCTGGTGTACGGCGTCGCCATCCTGTCGAGTGCCGTCGTGGCAAACGCCGCAGGTTGGCTGGCCAGTTATCGGATTCTCGGGCAGAAGCCGCTGCAGGTGTTACGCGACGAGTGAAGACCGCGACGCTGCGACCGTTTCGAGCCGATGACCTGCCGCGCATTCTGGCCATCGAAAAGGAGTCCTTCGGGCGGGACGCATGGCCTGCCGATCTCTTTCGCGAATACGCCGCGGAGGACCGCTGCTGGTTTCTCGTCGCGCAGTTCGGAGCCAGCGTCGCCGGCTATGGCATCGCGTGTCCGCGGCGGGAGAGCATCGAGATCGACTCCATTGCCGTGGCGCGGCGCTGTCGCGGGAAGGGAATTGCGACGCTGCTGATGAAAGCGGCTATTCGGCGTGCCCGGCGGTGCGGCGCGCCAGCAGTCACGTTGATGGTTCGGCGAGACAATCGGGAGGCCATCGGACTTTACCGCAACCTCGGCTTCGTGCGCAGCGCAACAGTCAGGGGCTATTACGAGGACGGCGCCAGTGGTTGGCGCATGCGGCTTCTCCTGGCGCATTGAAGGTAAGATGGTGTTATCGAAACAATGATTCAGCTGGCCGACCCGGCGCCATCGGTGTTGGTTGCGACCCCGAGCCCGGTGTGTCCGCCCGCCCGCGTCCGCGCGGCAGAAGGCAAGAACGCTCAGCTGCCGGCTCTCACTGGACTGCGATTCGTGCTGGCCTTGTGGGTGGTGCTGCACCATCTGACCGGCAAAGGCATGATGCTGGAGCCTTGGGCCGCGTCGCTGCCGGCCGAGGTCCGCGCCATTATCCGCGGCGGCTATCTCGCGGTGAGCACGTTCTTCGTTCTGTCCGGCTTCGTGCTGGCGCTTAGCTACCGCCAGAATTCGTGGACCCGTACGAGCCTGATCCGCTACGGCGTGGCCCGCCTCGCCCGCGTTTACCCGAACTATCTGCTCAGCCTGCTGATCATTAGCCCGTTTATTCGTCGAGTATTTGCGCACCGATGGAATCCGTGCGCCCGCCTCTACGGGGAAGGTTTCGATGCTGGCACATTATTGGTTCGTGTCGCAGGGCTGGGCCGGAAAGCTGCCTGTGCAGTGGAACACTCCCGCATGGTCGCTGTCATGTGAGTTCTTCTTCTATCTTTGCTTCCCCCTGGCGGTGGTCTGTCTTGGGTCGCGGACGTGGCCGAAGATGCTGGCAGCGGCGCTGGTCGCGATTTCCATACCCACTGCTGCTGGCCGATCATGGGTGTGCCCTGGTCCCTCAAGCCGCTGTATCACATGGCGGACTTTTTGCTCGGAATCGCACTGGCGGGAATCTTCGAGGCGTTAGTCAGGTCGCGCGTGCGGGAACGGCTCGCGGGATTCTGGCTGTATGCGCCGGCCTCCCTGATCGGACTCGCCTTCATCGCGTTCCCGTGGTTGGTAGGGCGCTCGATGACTCTTATAGGGGCGCTCCGGCCAGTGAACGCGGCTGTACTGATGGGACTCGCGCTGGGAGGCGGAGTTCCCGCCCGGGTGCTGTCTACTCGGTGTGCGGTCTATCTCGGCAAGGCGAGCTACGCCCTGTACATCCTGCACATCCCGCTGTTGTGGTGGTACAAACGAACCTGGCTCTATCATTCCGGATGGCTGTCACAAGGCGCGTTGGCGCTGGTGTATGTGCTGGGGGCGGTGACCATATCGGCGGCCGCATGCAGTTACTTCGAGGAACCCGTCAACCGGCGCATTCGCGATTGGGCGGCGTTGCACTTTCCCGTTCGTGCGGGACAAGCCCGCTGATGGCTGAGCGCCGACGAGTTCCTCAGTTGACGCCACAACCGGGTCGGCGTTTACCAGAGGGCTGCATCTTCGAGTCGACGACGGGGCTGGCGTCACACGTCCGCTGGTGACGTTGGGACCAGATCGTCGATTGCGAAGCCTGTCGCCACGCAACGTCTTGCTGTCAGATAGACTGCCAAGTTCCTGGGCCAGGTAAGGAGCGTGTGTGGTTGAACGTATATTCGCCTAGGAGACCCTCGCGGCCCGCTTCATCGACTGTGACCAGACGCGCGACTATTCTTTGGGTAGGCAGGGCCTTCGCGAAGGTGATGGATTCCTGGAAAACAATGCTGCTTGCTCCGGAATGAACGGGAATGTCCGGCAACCGGAGTTGTTCGACGCCACACTCGTCGCAAATGCAGAGATCCACTCGGTTTGAGCCGCTTAAGTCCGCGGCCAGGCGCCCGATGAGAATGTCGTCTTCCGCTGTCACGGTGCACTCGACCCCACCTCCAGGAGGAGGGGCGTATTCACGGATACGCAGGCCTTCCTTCGCGGCACGCCGGAGAAACGCGTCGCTGACAATCATTCGCAAAGATCCCTCGCGCGCCAGATTACCGAGTCCCTCGGCCAGCGCGATCACTTCGCGGAGGCGCGCGCCGCACCGGTCGCAGTCGAGCAGGTGCTCCTCGACCGCTTCTTCTTCCGGTTTCGCCAGCGCGGCCAGCCAATAGTCGGCGAGAACCGCCGCTTCGATAGGATTTGCACAATTCACGTGGTAGCTCCCATGCACTGGCGTAACTGATGGATCGCTCGATGGCGTATCATGCGCACGTTGGCCTCGGAAACACCCAGGAGACCGGCGAGATCTGAGCTCGTCCGCTCATCATAGAAAGTCATGACGACTACGGTGCGTTCGCGCTCTTTCAGGTTCTGTACGCACCGCCTGAGCTTTTCGTGGTCGACGCGAGGTATGAAGGGCTGAACCGGCCCCGTCAGGTCCGCCCCGAACTGTTCGAGCAGGCGTTCTTTTCTTTGGGCGGTGCGGCGCATGTCGAGCGCAGTCATCCGGCACGCTCCCAGCACAAAGGAAGCAAGCTTCTCCGGTTCGCGCAGGCGGCACGCCCGTAGAGCTTTCAGCGTTGTGATCAGAACTTGCTGCGTAAGGTCCTCCGCGGCCGGCTCGTCTCTCAGGTGGCGTAGGCCGTAAAGCCGGATGCGCGGAGCCATCCGGCGGAACAACTCCGCTTCGGCTTCGCGGTCTGTTCCGGAGCCGATCTTCCGCACCAGCTCAACGTCGTCCAGTTCAACTTCCATCAACACAATTCTATGTGTTACGCGGAGGCTTCTCGTAACACATCCGAGTGTCGACGGTACGAGACTCTTCTGACGGTTAAGGAGACGTAAGAATGATCACAAACATCGAGACAGGGACCCGCGTGGACGAGGTAGCGCGCGAAGTCTATCGGATTAGTACGCGGCTGGACGTGATTCCCGGGGGATTCACGTTCAATTCATACCTGATCGCTGACGACGAACCCCTGCTGTTCCACACGGGGTACCGCAAGCTGTTCCCGGTTACCCTGGAAGCCATCGGCAAGGTGATTGCGCCCCAAAAGCTCCGCTGGATTGGCGGCTCGCACTTCGAGGGTGACGAGTTTGGCGCACTGAACGAACTGCTCGCGGCCGCACCGGAAGGGACGGCGTTTGGGGCTGAGGTCGGTGTTCTAACGTCCATCAATGATTTTGCTGCCCGGCCCGCCCGCGGGTTGCAGGACGGCGAGGAGTTTTCGATCGGCAGCCGCCGAATGAAGTGGCTATATACGCCGCACGTTCCGCACGGCTGGGATTGCGGCATACTCTTCGATCTATCCACCCGGACGATGCTTTGCGGAGACCTGTTCACGCAACCGGGCGCGAACATGCCGGCCGTGACCGAATCCGAGGTGCTCACCGCGAGTGAAGAAATGCGCGCAATGATGGACTACTACGCGCACGCGACGAGCACATCGGCAATTCTCGAGCGCCTGGCCGGTCTCCGTCCGTCGATGCTTGCCTGTCAACATGGGAGCGCCTATCGCGGTGATGGAGCCGCGCTGCTTCGGGAACTGGCCGCGACACTGGAGAGGGAGCACTCCGCACGGCCAGTCGCCATGACCGCGTAGCTGGCAACTCATCCGAGGTCGAGCCTGGGTGGTCGGCAAACGGTTCATGCAACCGGCAGGTAGATGTAGGTTGCCAGTTCCGCGGCTGGAGTCGATTCGGGATCGTTGAGATACTCCTCCCACATCGGCATGTACCGCATCCAATCGGCCTCCGACTGCATCCATCCCTGCTCCTTCATGAAGGCGGTGATCTGGTTGTAGGTATTCGCGAGGGAGGCGTACGGTCCGTGATGGGTAAAGCGGTAGGACTTGGTCGCGCCGAGGATATCCACATGAATCGGCGGCTCGTCCACCGCTACCGCCGGACCGGCGACTACCGGCAGAGCGACGATGAAGGAAACTCCGCCGGCTCCGTAGGCGGTGTAGATGGCGCGAGGCTGGCCGTCCGGAGTTAAGCCGTGACGGGTTACGAAACTTCCCAAGGCGTCAAACGCCGTCCGCATGGCGGCGCCAATCGAGGCGGGATCGGGCGGGCAGCTCCCGGGTAGCTGAACGGCTAGTGTAGGAGCGACTTGGACTTCGGCAAACTCAAGATCTGTTGTTACGGGCATTTCAGGTCTCCTTATCCTCAATCAGGATAGCGCCGGGAGCCGGGTGACTGGGACTGCATCTCTCACTACGCCCCGGACGGCGGCGAACAAGAGTAGTTTGAGTTATTAAGACACCGACTGGAGAACGACACTTCAGCATAAAGTCCCCAGACGCATTCGAGATAAATCAATATACTGCTGTTAGTCATTGATATCTTAGTTGGGTTATAGACATTAGCCGATAGTGCCAGACGTCAGCCAAGGCGCCAGTCCGTGCCCCGTCCTCCCGGAACAAACCCGCTTGCCGATCCGTATCATGGGATAGATGGATCCGGATCTGGCGATTGTGGCGTCGAACCTGACGAAAGTCTACCGGTCGCGATGGAGCGGCCGGGAAGTACGCGCCGTTGAAGACCTGTCGCTATCCGTTCGCCGCGGAACCACTTACGGGCTGCTGGGTCCAAACGGGGCGGGCAAAACGACGTTTGTCAAAATGCTGCTCTCGGCCGTGCGCCAGACGGCGGGTTCGGCCTTGATCTTCGGACGCAACGCAGCGGATCCCGAGGCCCGGCGGCCAATCGGCTACCTGCCCGAGAATCACCGCTTTCCCACGTATTTCACAGGTTCCGGCATGCTCGATTTCTACGCCTCGCTGTCCGGCCTGGACGCGGCATCCCGCAGCCGGCGCATCCCGGAACTGTTGACGCTGGTCGGGCTCGACAATTGGGGGCACGTCCGCATCGGCAAGTACTCCAAAGGGATGCTGCAGCGCCTGGGACTGGCCCAGGCTATCATCCACGATCCGACGTTGCTCATTCTGGATGAGCCGAGCGATGGCGTGGATCCGGTGGGGCGGCGGCAGATCCGCGAGATCCTCCGCAAACTCGAAGAGCGCGGCGTGACCATCTTCATCAACTCGCATCTTTTGCAGGAGGTGGAGTTATTCTGCGAAGAAGTGGCCATCCTGCGGAAGGGCCGCCTGGTGCTCACGGGGCGAGTGGAAGACCTCACCAAAGGGAAGGGCTACCGCCTCAGCGCGGCGGATATTCCGGATGCCGTGCGCGAGCAACTGGCTGCCACTGCCACTTCCGCTACGACGCGCAACGGATTCATCGATTTCATTTTTGCGGACCGCGAGCAGGTCAATTCCGCGATCGATGTGTTGCGGACCGCGGGGTGCCAGGTGGAATCGTTGGTTCCCTCCACCAGTACCTTGGAGGACGTGTTCGTCAAAGCGGTGGACGGCGCCAGCGAAGAACGTCCCGCCAGCGAGGCCGCGAAATGACCGGCATTACCATAGCCCTGATTCGCGACACATTCCGCGAAGCCTTTGCGCGCAAGATCTTCTGGGGATTGTTCGGCCTTTCCACCCTGATGATCCTGTTCTTCCTCTTCATCATGAAGATCGACATCGTCGAAGGCGCCACGGCCACGCTCACGCTGTTCGGCCGCGACAACGGGCGCCGGATGGATGTGGACCGGCTGGTGAAGGGCGTCTACGGCGGCATCGCCACGTTCCTGTACACATGGGGCATGGCGCTTTCCGTATTCGCGTCGTCGGGACTGATTCCCAGCGTGCTCGAACCGGGACGCATCGAACTGATCCTCTCCAAACCGCTTTCCCGCACGCATTTGCTGCTGGGCCGGTTCGCTGGGAATGTCGCCGTGGTGGCCTTGAACACGACCTACCTGGTTCTAGGCGTCTGGATCATTTTCGGAATCAAGACGAAGATCTGGGGCAACCAGTTCCTATGGTCGATCGCGACCACAGTGTTCATTTTTTCCGTGTTGCTCACCGTGGTGGTGCTGATCGGTGTCCTGTTCGAGAGCGCCGCGCTATCAACCATGATCACCGTGGGATTGATGATCATCAGCCCCATCCTGGCTCAGACCAGCACTATGATGAAGCTGCTGAGTTCTGAAACCGCCCGGGATGCCTGGCGCGTCCTGTATCAAGTATTGCCAAAGGTGTACGATATCGGTCGAATGACGTTGGACCTGGTGCGATCGCAGCCGGTAGAATCTCTCCAGCCCATCTACAGTTCGGCCCTGTTTGGGGTCGCCGCACTGAGCGGCGCGGTGTACATTTTCATGCGAAGGGATTTCTAGGTGCTTCTATTTCGTTCACTCGTCCCCGGGATGCTCGCCCTCGCAGTACTCTCGTCGTGCCAGAAGCCGCCGGGCGCCAACGTCCATTTGGATCCGGCGCTCTCCACCATGGTGCCTGCCGATACCGCCATCCTGGTGGGCGCCAGGCTCGACAAACTGCGCGACACTCCCACGTACCAGAAGCACTTCACCGGCGTGCCCCTGCCGCGCCTCGACGACTTCGCACGCGAGACCGGCCTCGACCCGCGTAAGGACATCTGGGAAGTGTTGTTCGCGTCCAACGGTTCGCAATCCGGAGTGCTGATGGTGCGGGGCAAGTTCACAACGGGAGAGTTGGAGCCCAAGCTGCAGCGCGAGGGCGCCACCCGCAGTTCCTATAAGGGCTACGGACTCTTCGGCGACGACAAGAACTCGCTCTTCTTCATGAACTCGAGCACCGCACTTGCCGGCAGCACTTCGGTGCTGAAGTCCATCATCGACAACCGCGACCGGTCCGGATCGGGTATCCCGGCGCCGCTGGTGCCGCTGGTGAATTCCATACCGTCCGATTCCCAATTCTGGGCTGTGTTCAATGGCTCCGCCATTAAGCTGCCTTTCTCCGACGACAGCAATATCGGCAACATCAACCAGTTCATCCGGTCCATCGAGAGCGGCCGGTTCAGCGCCGACCTGCGCAAGGGATTCGAATTTCAGGCCACTGGAAACTGCACGTCGGATGCGGGAGCCAAGCAGATCCACGATGCTCTCAAGGGCCTGATCGGGCTGGGCCGCCTCAGCACTCCCGACAGCCGGCCGGAGATGCTGCGGGTTTACGACGGCATTGAGGTCAAGCAGGACGGGCGTGTGGTGAACGTCGCCGCCACCGTGCCGCAGGACGTGGTGGACAACTTCATCAACACGTTCACCTCCGGTAGAAAGCGGTGAAGCGCTCCGGCGCAGCCGACCTTCCGCTCCATGGCGGACGCGTTCCCGCCTGGCTCGCCGATCGCATGACTCAACTCGGCACGGCTATCTCGGAAAGCATCCTCCAGAATTACGGACCTTCCGAATTGCTGACACGCCTGAGTGATCCCTTCTGGTTCCAGGCTTTGGGCTGTGTCATGGGCATGGACTGGCACTCGTCGGGCATCACCACTTCGGTGCTCGGAGCGCTGAAACGCGGGCTCAATCCGCGCGCCAACGAACTTGGTGTTTATGTGTGCGGCGGACGCGGCCGTCATTCGCGCAACACGCCCCAGGAGCTGCGCGAGGTGGCGGACCGGAACAGCCTGAATGGCGACGAACTCGTGCGCACCAGCCGTCTCACGGCGAAGATCGACAACAATGCCATCGCCGACGGATTCCAGATCTATCTCCACACGTTCATTGTCACGGCGGCCGGCGAGTGGGCCGTGGTGCAGCAAGGCATGAATGAAGCGAGCGGCCTTGCCCGAAGGTATCACTGGCACTCCACAACGGTCCGCGATTTCACCTCGGAACCGCATACCTCCATCGTCGGCGAGCCCCAGGGCGTCATCATGAACCTGGTGGATTCGCACGCCGCACCCGCGCAGCAGGCCATGCTGACCATCGCCCGCGAGCGCCCCGACGTCACCTTGCGCGAAGTCACGAAACTCGTGATGCCTGCCCATCACGACGTCCGGCGAGAGGATCTGGACCTCACCCGACTGGGAGCGGTGCTGGCTGTGGCCTACGAACGGCCGCTGCACGATTTCGCCGAATTGCTGCTCACCGAGAAACTCGGTCCGCGCACTCTCCAGACCCTGGCGCTGGTGGCGGAAGTAGTCCACGGCGCGCCCAGCCGCTTTTCTGATCCGGCGCGCTTTTCGTTCGCGCTGGGCGGCAAGGACGGCCATCCGTTCCCGGTCCCGTTGAAGACCTATGACGAGTCCATTGCCGTGTTGCGGCGTTCGCTGGATCGGGCCAAGCTGGAGGGGAGCGTCAAGAAGAATGGATTCGCCCGGCTGGATCGCTTCGTTCGCGCAGTGGAGCAGCGAGCGCAGCCGCAGGCGGATCTCGACGCGATGATTCAACACGAGCGCGCGATTTCGCCGTCCCTTGGCGGCCGGACGGTTTTCGATGACCGTCCGCAGCGGCGCGGACGAAAGCGAAAGGACGATCAATTGAGCCTGTTTCCCGCCGAACTTTCGGCCGAATGGCCCGCATGAACGACCTCGACCAGTTGCGAGACCAATTCGGAGCGATCCGCAGTGACGTTGAGAAACTGGTGTTCGGAATCCGACCGGATCAGTTCAACTGGCGTCCTGCTCCGGGTCGATGGTCCATCTCGGAGTGTCTGACGCACCTCAATGTGGTCGATGGCATTGATGCGGACTTGCTGGCGCGCGCGGTCATCGACGCCCGAGCGAAGGGCTGGACCTCCGCCGGGCCATTCCGCTACGGCGCGCTCAGCACGTGGCTTATTGGCAAACTCGAACCGCCGGTGAAGATCAAGAGCAAGGCTCCGAAGATCTACGTGCCATTGCCCGATCAGCCGCTCGAAGAGGTGCAGCGCGAGTTCTATCGAATTCACGACCACCTGGTGGAGATTCTGGGAATGGCGGAAGGGCTCGACTTGGCGCGCATCAAGGTTCCCGCACCCTTTGCGCGCTGGATCCACTTCAGCTTCACCCAACGCTTGCGCATGCTCGCCGCGCACGACCGGCGCCATCTGTGGCAAGCCTGGCAGGTGCCACGCGCGCCCGGCTTCCCGGGTTGAAAGCCCTGCTGAGCGGCCCGTGAGGCCTGCATTTGCGGGACTGAAATCCCGCAGCGGGCTGAAGCCCGCCCCACCTCGGTGTGGACACACCGAAATAGAAATCGGAAAAATCCCCCAAAGCGGCCCAAGGCGCCTCACTCGTGAAATAGTACAAGCATGCGTTCACTCATCGCGCTTTTCCTGTGGGGATGCCTCTGGGCCGGCAATGATCCCCGATCTCTCGAAGCCTTCGCCGGCAGAACTCCGGTCCTCGACGGTGTCATCTCACCCGGCGAATGGGCTGACGCGACCGTGTTTACCGGCGTCGATGGATGGCGGCCTCAATTCTCGGCGGTGAGCGACCCTCGGGATTTGTCGCTCAAGGGCTACGTCAAACACGACGGGAAGCGGCTGTACTTCGCTTTCGACGTTACGGATGACGTCCTTTACGGTATCGACACGCCCCGGTGGCTGCCCCCGAACAATCCGAAGGCCCACGATCTGACCCGCGATGGCTTCCCGTGGTTCGGCGACGAGATCGAAGTGCTGATCAACGCCTCGAACCACTGGTCCGGCGATCAGGACTCGAACGGCGATGGATCGTCCTGGCAGATGGTCTGCAACGTCACGAAATCACGGAAAGGCGGCATCGGATCCGGCGGTCTGCTCGAAGGCGAACCGCGCAGCCGGGAGTCGGCCTGGCGGACCTATCAGAGCTGGATCCTTTCGGGCGCGCAGGAGTGCGTTGCTAAGCCGAAGTCCGGCGGCAAGGGCTATATCATCGAGTGGGCCGTAAGCTTCAATCCCTGCCTGCAGATTGAGCCCGGCGTGTTCTATTCGACGGATCTAGGGGACCGCGCAATGGGCATCAACATTCTGATCGGCGACCTGGACGAGGAGCGCAAGGGACTGGACAACCCGTACCATTTCCATCACGAGAGCTCGTTTGCTGGCTACAAAAACACGCGGACCCATCTGCGGGATTTCGGAACACTGTGGATCCGGACATCCCAAGGACGGTCAACCACCCCCGGTCGATGAGTTCCACGCTGGTACCATGAGCCATGGCAAGATTGGCCCTGGTATATGGAATGAGATTGCTGCCCGCCGACGAGATTGCGAGCGTGAGCGAAGCCGAAATCACCCTGAACAATGGCAACAAGGCGCATGTCACCATGCACCTGATCGAAGGCGGTGAGGCTGAGATCCGCCGCACGCTGATGCAATCGCTCGACGCGTTCTTCGAATTTTACCCCGAGATCTGAACAAACCTCGCTCAGCAGAAAATAATCTCGCACCGGGTGAGCCGAAATCGTCTGCCGCTGCGCGTTCTCAGATGTAGGAGCACTGAAGGCTGTGAATGTCGTGGTCGAATTACTCAACGGCGTTCGTGGTTCACCCGGCTGAGGAGCCGTCTCAGTGGTAGGGCGCCGGTTCTGTTGAGGGACGGAATTGGCGTTTTTCTCCGGAGGCAGGCAGTTCCAACCAGACTGTCTGTTGTAGTTGGGCCGGCACTGAATATCCCCGGTGTCCGGTCTGTTAGGCTGATCTTCGGCCCGGTCTTAGAGTCCTTACAATAGGCTCGATGAGACCGGGCTTTTTTTTCCTTCTGCTCACCCCCGCGCTGGCCCAGGAATTACCGCTTCGATTCAATGTGCCTGACGCCCAACCCTTGATCGCCCAGGACGTCCACGCGACCCGATTCCTCGAAGCCGTCGGACGGAGATCCGCGATGTTGGGCCGTGAAGACGGCACGTTCGAAGCCTGGGTCAACCCAGTGAAGATCCTGCGCGATTTTCAACTCTCTGTGTACTTCGATGGCGCGCTCGAGCCATTGCCGCTGGACGGTCTGGCGGAACGAGTTCACGTATCTCCGGGGCGTTCCACCATCATCCACCGGCATGCCGCCTTCACCATCCGCCAGCATTGGATTGCGCCGCTGGATCGTCCCGCGCTCATCGTACTGCTCGACATCGACTGCGATCGTCCGCTCAAACTCAGGGCCAGCTTCGTGCCGGAGTTCAAGCCAATGTGGCCCGCGTCGTTCGGGGGGCAGAGCAGTTCCTGGTCGCCGGAGGAGCGCCTGTTCGTCCTCGGCGAGGGTCTTCGAAAGCATGCCGCCGTCATCGGGTCGCCAGCCTTCACGAGATCGGGTGAACAGGTGGGGCATCAGTTGCCCGACCGCACCATCCTGGTTGAAATGGACATCACGCCGGAGATGGCGCATTCCCGGCTCGTCCCCATTGTGATCGCCGAATCGGGTAAAGGCGCGGCCGAGGCCCGCCGACTCTATCGCGAAGTGATCGCCGGAGTTGCGAGTATTATTCGTGAATCGGACGACTACTATCGCGACTTCGCCAGCCGTACGTTCCGCCTCGAGACTCCGGTGGCAGAGTTGAATCACGCCTTCGAGTGGGCCCGGTACGCGCTGGAGAAGGGTTGGGCCTGCAACGATGGGGTCGGCTGCGGGTTGGTGGCCGGTTACGCCGCGTCCGGAATCAGTGAGCGGCCGGGCTTTGCCTGGTATTTCGGCGGCGACGCGTTCATGAACTCCTGGAGCATCGTCGATTACGGCGATTTTCCGCGTGCCCGCGGCGTGCTCGAGTTCCTTCGCGATCATCAGCGCACCGACGGCAAGATGATGCACGAGCTCACGCAAAGCGCCGGACTGCTCGATTGGAGCGAATATCCGTACGGCTACTTTCACGGCGATACGACGCCGCTATTTCTGTTCTCGGCCGCCGAGTATGTAGAGCGGTCGGGTGATGTGGCTTTTTTGAAAGAGTCCTGGACGGCGCTCGAGAAGGCCTACCGCTTCTGTCTGGGTGCGCTGGACGATGATGGGCTGTTGTCGAACCTGAAAGCCGGCGCAGCCGCTGTTGAAACCGGTGCGCTCAGTGGTCGGGTGGCGAAGGATGTCTATCTTCAAGGAGCGTGGGTTGCGGGACTCGACGGCTACCGCCGACTCGCCGCCATAGCCGGCCGCGACGCGGAGCGCCGCGATGCGGCAGAGCGGCTTCAGCGGGCGCGCGGTTCCTTGAACGGGTGGTACTCGGCGGAAGAGAAGCGGCTTCCATTCGCGCGCCTCACCGACGGGTCCCTGTACGACGCTCAATCGTCGTGGCAGGCATTCGCGCTGGCCTATGCCGGACTGGACGAATCGAATGCACGGCAGGCGGCCGCTCAATTGAGCCGTCCCGAACTGAGCACTTCCTGGGGGACTCGCCTGTTTGCCACCGACAGCCCATTCTACGATCCACTCTCGTACAACGACGGGAGCGTGTGGCCGTTCGTGACGGGATTCGTGATCTCGGCCGAGTTCCGCCACCACCAAGGCGACGCGGGGCTAAAGCACTTGACCGCCGTGGCCTCCACCACAGGACTCCCAGGCGCCGGGTTCATCCCCGAAAACATGAGCGGCAACCGCGCCTGGATGCTGCCCCGCGCTGTGCCTCATCAACTGTTCTCATCCTCGGCGGTGATCCGAGGGACCGTCAGTGGGTTGCTTGGCTTGCGAGGGGATGCTCTCGATCATACTCTCACGTTCGCGCCGCACGTCCCGCTCTCGTGGAAACGGACCCAATTTGAACACTACCGAGTAGGACCCTCGACGGTTTCGGGGGAGGTTGAGAACACGGATGGAGCCACTCGCATCCGGCTAACTGTGGATGGGCCGGCGCTGGACATCACGATCTCGCCCGCGTTTCCGAAAGCGTCGAAGGTGACCGGCGAAGGGACGGCTGTCGATACCGGCGTGGACGTCCACGTCACGGTTGTGAGGAAGAACGCGAAGGGGGTTGATATCCTGTGGCGCAGACCTCGGTAAGTCGCTGATTCTCGATACAATCGCATCAGGTGCGGTTGTTTTTCCGAATTACGCTGCTGCTGATGACTGCGGTCCTGGCCGTCGCGGAGGAGCGTTGGATCCGGATCCAATCCGGTCCTTTCGAAGTGCTCAGCCCCGCCGGCGAGCGTCCGGCGAGACATGTCATGGCGGAGGCCGAGCAGCTGCGGCATGCCGCGGGCGAGTTGCTCGGGCTCCAGGATCTCACTTCGGTTTGGTCGGTTCGAATTGTTGTCATCAAGAGCCCGCGGGCGCCGATTCCCGGCGGCATCGCCATGGGACGAGATTCGTGGATGTCCGTGGCAGACGCCGCAGGATCGTTAACCCCTGAGTGGCGCAAGGCCTGTGTCCGCATTCTGCTCGAAGACAATACCGGACCCCTTCCGCCGGGAATCGACAACGGCCTCATTACGCTGCTCTCCACTCTCGAATCGAACGGGCCGAAATTGACACTGGGCACTCCGCCGCCTGCGCCGGAACGCACCCGCGATTGGGCGCGGCTGCACCTGTTCGCCACCCAACCGGAATACGCGGGAAGGCTCCGGGTTCTGCTGTCGAACATGGCGCACGGCGGCGATTACGATGGCGCCTGCCGCAATGCCTTCGAGAAGCCCGCCTCCGAAATGGAGAAGCGCGTGGATGCGTATTTCAAGGCCGGACAGTTCTCCGGGGTGCCTCTCTCCGGTCGCGCGCTTTCGGAACGGGACTTCGTAGTTCGCGAGGCCACGCCCTACGACGGCAACGTCGCGATGGCGGATCTTCTGCTCGCCGATCCCGCCAAAGCGGCGCAGTCGGAAGCCGCATACAAAGCGCTCACCGGTCCGGAGGCAGTGGAGGGACTCGGTGTCCTGGCGGACCGCCGCAAGGATCCGGGCGCCGCCAAACTGTATCAGTCGGCGACGGCTTCGGGATCGAAGAGCCCGAGAGCCTGGCTCGGCACGGGAACGAAAGAAGGCGCCATCAAGGCGATCGAATTGAACCCGAAGTGGCCCGATCCCCACGTCCGGCTGGCGGAACTCGGGACGGCTCCGAACGTGAAGGCGGCCGAAATGGGCAAGGCCGCCAAACTCGCGCCGCGGAACGCCCAACTCTGGAAGGCGGCGGCACTGGCCTATGCGGCCGCCAATCAGTTCGCCGAGGCAGGGAAGGCGTGGACAGGGGCGGAACGCGCGGCGCTCGATGAGAAGGAGCGCGAACAGATCCGCCAGACCCGCCGCGAGAACGAAACCGCGCGCGCCGATTTCGAAGCTTCCGAACGCAAGCGTATCGCCGATGAGGAGGCTCGCGAACTCGATCGTCTCAGGAACGCCGCCATGGCCGAAGTGAGGGCGGCCGAATCCAAGGCGCGGAAGGAGATGGCTGCCGGAGGTGCTGTCCCAGCGAAGCCGGAGAAATGGTGGGACGGGCCAGACGGCCCAGTTGAGAAGGCCTCGGGAACCCTGCAGAGAGTGGATTGCCTGGCTGGCGGACGTGCCAAGGTCACGATTCAGACTGGGCCGAAGACGTCAGTGGTGTTAGCTGTGCGGGATCCAGGGAAGGTCGTGCTGACGGGCGGAGGCGAACTGGCGCTGGGCTGCGGTCCGCAACGTCCACCCCGCAGCGTAACAGTGGAGTACAAACCTGCCAAAGATGCCAGGCTCGGAACAGCCGGCGACGTTCAGCTCGTAGAGTTCCGATAGATGCCGGCGATTCCTCTGCGCTGGGTGGCGATCATCGTCTTCCTGGCATCCTCTACCCTGAACTACCTCGACCGGCAATTGCTGGCGGCGATGGCGCCGATTCTTAAGGCCGAGTTTCATCTCACGGACCGCGACTACGGCGTTCTCCTATTCGCGTTCTCAATAGCCTACGCGGCTTCCGCTCCGTTTGCCGGATACTTCCTGGACCGGGCCGGGTTGAACCGGGGCACCACGGTGGCGGTCGCAGTCTGGTCTTTGGCGGGGATGTTGACAGGGCTCGCTGGAGGGCTCGAATCTGTCCTCTTATGCCGGGCTTTGCTGGGCGCTGCGGAGGCGGCGTCCATTCCCGGGTTTGGAAAGGCCAACGGAACTTACCTGCTGCCGAGTGAACTGGCGATCGGCACTGCCATCAACCAGATCGGCCTTAGCATCGGTGGTATCGCCGCGCCTCTGCTAGTCGGCTACATGGCCGGTCCGTTCGGATGGCGCAGTGTGTTCGTGCTGTGCGGCGCCTTGGGTTTTCTCTGGATTCCCGTGTGGCTCTACACCGCCAAGCGCATCCCGGCCAGCCGTCAACTTCAGGGCCAGCGTCCGGAGGGCGTGGGCCGAATGCTGCACGACCGCCGTTTCTGGGGAATCGTCATCGCCAATCTGCTGTACATGACCATGTACACGCTGTGGACCAACTGGACCACCTTGTACTTCGTCGAAGCGCGGGGAATGTCCCAGGAGGCGGCGAACCGCCAGTTCGCCTGGATTCCACCGATCTTCGCCACCGCAGGAGGCCTGCTGGGAGGAGCCATCGCGTTCCGCCTGATCCGCGCGGGCGTGCCGGTGACCGCCGCCCGGATGCGAGTGTGCCTCCTGAGTGCGGTGCTTCTGCTGGGGACGGCGGCGGTACCGTGGATGCCCTCGGCGGGATGGGCCGCAGCCGCTATCTCGTTCAGTTTCTTCTGGACGCTGGCCATGAGTACCAACGTGTACGTGATGCCCATCGACTTCTTTGGCGCATCGCGGGCGGGGTTGAGCGTTTCGGCTCTGACCTTTGCTTATGGTGTGATGCAGGCCTTTGTCTCTCCGCTAATCGGACAATTAATTCACCTGCATGGATTCGCGCCCGTATGCGTGTCATTCAGCGTGCTGCCGCTCGCCGCATATGGAGTGCTGCGGGTGAGCATTGGGAGGACCTCGTGATCTCCGTCCGGCGCGGAACGGCGGTGGACCTTCGAGATATCTCCGAAATTCAGGGGGAGAGCAGGGAAGCTTCCCAATGGGCCCCCGAGGAATACCTGCCCTACACCATTCGCGTGGCGGAGTATGATTCCGAGTCCGGTCGGATTCGTTGTTACACGTGCGGTGGCCGCCGGCGAATATGAAATTCTGAATATTGCGGTCCGGCCGGAGTTCCGTAGGCGGGGGGTCGCTCGCGCGCTCATCGATGCCGTTGGGGCGGAATCGTCGGGTGTGCTTTATCTGGAAGTTCGTGAATCTAATGAATCAGCGAGACTCTTTTACCGGGCTGCCGGCTTTGCCGAGGTCGGCCGGCGACCAAAGTATTACAGGAATCCGGAGGAAGCCGCTATTGTCATGAGAATCTGTTCATGATACTTTCATATTGCGGTTGGCCGTCGGTGACCGATCGCTGTATTGTAATGGGAATCACAAAAAGTCACCGCACCTTCCTTCTCTCGCCGATATATCGTCGGGCACACCAATACAACCTAAAGGAGACCGCTTGATGGAGAGAAATCAAGATGAACTGAAAGCGCACCTGATGGCGACAGACGAGGCGTTTCGCCGATTAGCCGAACAGCATGCCGAATACAAGAAGCAGATCGAGGCGATCGAGGCGAAAGCTCATTTGACTCCTGAGGACGAAGTTGAAGAGAACCGTCTTAAGAAGCTGAAGCTTCACCTCAAGGACCAGATGTCCCAGATTATGGCTCGTTATCGTACTCAAAGCGTCGCCTGAAACTGTCGGGTGCGCATACAGAATCCAGGAGGCCCGATCCGAGTTGCCGGATCGGGCCTTCGTGTATTTGGGGGATCGGTCCGAAGCCGGCGGTACACTGAATTCGAGGAGCGTCCATGAATCTGTCCCCAGGAAAAGTTCAGCATTTGAAGCGTCTGTCGAACCCGCAGGGCATTATCGCCGCCGCGGCTATGGACCAGCGCGGCAGCCTGCAAAAGGCGATTGCGGCCGCCAAGGGCATCGATTCGAAGCAGGTCACTTCGGAGATGATGTCGGAGTTCAAGAGCGCGGTGGTGCGCGTGCTTACCCCCCATGCGAGCGCCATCCTGCTCGATCCCGAGTACGGGTTGGACGCCGCTCGCGTGCGCGCGTCGAACGCCGGGCTGCTACTGGCCTATGAAGCCAGCGGGTACGACAATACCCAACCGGGCCGGCTTCCGGACCTGCTGCCGCATGTCTCGGCCAAGAGGATCGTCGATTGGGGCGCGGACGCGGTGAAGATCCTGATCTACTACTCGCCCTTCGACAATCCCGACGTGAACGATATTAAACACGCCTTTGTGGAGCGCATCGGAGCGGAGTGCGAGACCTGGCAAATCCCGTTCTTCCTGGAGTTCGTCGGGTACGATCCAAAGGGCGGGGACGAGAAGGGTCTCGAATTCGCCAAAGCCAAGCCGGAGGTGGTGATCGGCAGCATGCGCGAGTTCTCGAAGCCTCAATACAACGTCGATGTGTTGAAGGTGGAAGTTCCAGTCAATGCTGTCTACGTCGAGGGCAGCTCGGTTTACAAAGGCGAAAAGGCATACTCCTGGCAGGAGGCCACCCGTCTGTTCAGGCAGGCGGCGGAAGTTGCGGCTAAGCCATTCATCTATCTGAGTGCGGGAGTGAGCAACGCCCAATTCACCGAATCACTGCGCATGGCCGCGGAGGCCGGCACCGACTTTTCGGGGGTCCTGTGTGGCCGTGCCACCTGGAAGGAGGGTATTCCGGTCTATGCGAAGCTGGGCGTGAGTGCGCTCGAGGATTGGCTCGCGGCCGACGGTGTCCGGAACATCAATGCCGTGAACGAATCGTTGAAGTCGGCGAAACCCTGGTGGCAGAAGCTCGGGCTTGAGTATATGCCTGCCTAACCCAGGGCTTCAATAATCGTGGCGTTGGCAAGGCCGCCGCCCTCGCACATTGTCTGAAGACCGTAACGGCCCTGGCTTCGTACCAGTTCGTGCACCATCGTGGTCATCAGGCGGGCCCCGCTGGCTCCCAGCGGATGGCCTAGCGCGACGGCGCCGCCGTTCACGTTCACCTTTGCCAAATCCGCCCCGGTCTCCCGCTGCCAGGCCAGCACGACACTGGCAAAAGCCTCGTTGATCTCCACCAGGTCGATGTCCTCGAGTTTGAGTCCCGCACGTTCGAGAACTCGCCGCGTTGCCGGAATCGGCGCGGTCAGCATGACCACCGGATCGTCACCGGCCAGGGCGAACGACACGAAGCGGGCCATTGGCCGGTACCCGAGCCGCAAGGCAACCGATCGTTCCATCACCAGAACCGCAGCCGCTCCGTCACTGATCTGCGATGAATTAGCCGCCGTCACCACGCCATCGGCCTTGAACACGGTCTTCAGCGAGGCCATCTTCTCGATGGAAGTGTCGGCGCGGATTCCCTCGTCTTTGCTGAACTCGGCAGTCTCACCCGCGTTTTGGATGGGAACCGGTATCAACTGATTCTTGAAGCGACCCTCCAGGGTGGCCTGCGACGCACGCCGGTGGCTCTCCAGACTGAACCGGTCGAGTTCATCGCGCGTGATCTTCCATCGCTCGGCCAGCATTTCCGCGCTGATACCTTGGTTGAACTGCGCGTGGTGATAGCGCTCCAGCATCCGTTCCCCGAACGCGCGGCCCGGTCCGTTGGCTACCGACGAGCCCAGTGGAATGCGGGTCATCGATTCTACCCCGCAGGCCACCGCGATGTCGTAGCTGCCGGCCATCACCCCTTGCGCCGCGAAGTGGATGGCCTGCTGGCTCGATCCGCATTGGCGGTCCACCGTCACCGCCGGCACGCTTTCCGGAAAACCGGCGGCCAGCACAGCGTTGCGCGTGACATTGATGGCCTGTTCGCCCACCTGCATCACGCACCCGCCGATCACGTCGTCGATCGCCGCCGGATCCAACCCGTTCCGCGCGACCAATCCCTTCAGCGTGTGCGCAAGCAGATCCACTGGATGCCACTCCCGCAGCGTTCCATCTCTCCGGCCGATCGGAGTCCGTACGGCATCGACGACAACGGCTTCACGTTGCATGGGGACCTCTTGCGCATAATACGAGGTTCGGCCGCGAGCGTGTCGCGGGCCGAATGTCTCGATCTATGCCGAATCCTATTCCTTAGCGGGCGGCGCCTCTGCAGCGGCGTCCGGTGCGGATTCCCCTTCACCTTCGGCCACGTGTTCCTCTCTCGGCGTGTAGTAGGAGTGGTAGTAGGTGTATTTGCTGTACAGCTCTCCCCGGCGCGCTCCGTTCACCACGATACCGAGTACGTTGTTCTCGCACAGCGACTGCATGGCCCGTGTGATGGCGTCGATGGTGGTTGTCCCGATGCGCACCACCAGAATGGTCCCGTGACACATGGTGGACAGCAGGTTCGCATCCGCGGCAAACAGCAGGGGAGGTGTGTCCAGAATGACCCAGTCGAAAAAGGACGGGAGCTGATCCAGCAGGGTGCGCACGTCCCTCAGGTTCAGCAACTCCAGCGGATTCATCACCGCTTCTCCCGCCGGCATCACGTACAGGTTCGTGCCCGCGATCCGCTTCACTATCTTCTCGAGTGGGGCCTTGCCCAGCAGGTAATCCGTGATGCCCGGACTGCGGTCTATCTGCATCAGGTTGTGGATGATCGGCCGGCGGAAGTCGAAATCCGCGATCAGCACACGCTTGCCTGCCAACTGCGATTGTGTCAACGCCAGATTCATCGCCGCGAAGCTCTTGCCCTCCGCGGGCGAAGCGCTGGTGATAACCACTGTGCGGATCGGCTGCAGCGTCTGCATGTGGTTCAACCGTGTTCGCAGGCTGCGGAACTCTTCTGTCGGCGCTTCCTGGGGCCGATTCGGATCAATCAGAAGGCCGTCAACCGAGGGATCGTACGGGATCTCCTCGGCGCGTTCCAGCGCTTCCTGAATGGTAAGAGGCTCCCCGGTCTCCACAGTGGCGCTCGGCAGCACCGCATCGATTTCCGGTGAAGTCCGAATGCGCTCCGGGACCGGCGCGCTGGTTGTTTGTGCGGCTTTGCGTAATGCGTCGTGAACTCGACTCATGCTGATTCTCTAATTCCCCGGTTCCCTCAGACCTTTGTGACGTAGTAGTAAATGATAGATCCCGACATGACCACCACGCCCGTTAGACAGGCCAGCGACCATGCGAACCATGCAAAACGCCGGCGGCGCTTCACCACCAGGTCATTTTCGAGAAGCGGTACGCTGCCCAGTATCGGCAGCTTCGTGTAAGCGCGGACGTCCTTCAGGTTTTTCAGAGACGTGTCCTTTACTTCGCGAAACGCCGCCAGGACCACACCCAGCATCAGGCCCACGACCGCTCCCATTCCCACCACTGCGGGGCGCTTGGGTTGCGTGGGCGTTTGGGGCAGCGAAGGCGGATCCAGCGGCTCCAGGCTCTCGCCGGCTTTCCGATTCTCCATGTCCTGGGCCAGGAGAGCCCGATTCATTTTCTGATCCAGCTCGGCGAATTGCTGCTTGGCCATCTCGCGATCCCGGAGATAGTCCCCATACTCTTTCTCGCTCATGGGAATCCCCTCCAGCCGTGCCTGGTAAGACTTCACTGCTTCATTAGCCTGCGCCAGTTCGCGCCGGTATTGCTCACCTTCCATGTCTTTGGCTTCAATCTGCGTCTGACCCCTGCGGATGGAGGCCTCCAGATCGCGGCTCTCGCGCACGGCGTTCGGATTTACGATCCTCTCTTGGGGCGGCGCTGCTTTTCTAGCCGCTTCCTCATCCTTAATAAGCTGTTCCTTCTTCTTCTTTGCGGCGTTCAGCAGGGCCAGTGTCCGCTGCACGTCCGGATAGGTTTCTTTGTAGTGCTGGCGCTGGCTGGTTAATTGATCTTCCAGGAATCGGATCTCCCGCTCCGACTCGGCCACTCGTTCGCTCTTCCCAGCAGGCGCGGCCGTCGCGTCCTGCGTCATGTCCCGATTGAGCGCAGCGAGCCGGTCCTGGTAAATCCGCAATTCCGACTCCATCATGATCTTCTCTTGATTGACACGGCTGATTGCGGCGTTGAGCGCCGTCATGCGCGATTGAAGCACGGACACCTGCTGGAGGTTCTGCTGCATTTCGTCCGGTAGACGTCCCTGATTGCGAGTCCGGAACTCGGCCAGCTTGCTCTCGATATCGTCGAGTCTTTTCTTGGCGATCTCTACTTGATCCTTCAGCAACTGCGTAGTGCTCAAACTGGAACTCGACCGCTCGCGCAGGTTGGTGTCGATGAACTTGGTTACCAGCGTATCCACCACCTTCTGCGCCTTGTAGCGGTCCGTATAGGAAAATTGGATCTGGAATGCCGGCACCTTGTCATTTGTGCTCGCCACGCTCAGCACGTTCCCGATCTTGATGTCCTTACGCATTTCTTCCACGATGTCTTCCATCGGCATGCGCTGCCGTTCCCGAGGATACAACTCGTACGTGGTGATTACCGACGTGAGCACCGGCCGGCTAATTACGGTCTGGGCAATCGCGCTGATCCGGTCCGACATCGCTTGATTTACATTCGATTGTACGTAGGCTTCGGGAACCACCTGTGGAATCACTTTGATGGTTGCCGTGGACACGAAAGTGTCGGGCCATAGGAACGCCCCTACTACCGATACCACCACTGCCGCGAACAGTGGTCCTAATACCCAGCCCTTGTGGCGTCGCGCGATGTCGATGTAGTCCTCCAGATCGAGAGCGCGACGCGGAACGGAAAGTGCGTCTTGAACCTGCATGCCTGTGCCTGACCTCTTCTCGGTGGAAAATCTCTACGGAACAATGATGTAGTCGCCGTTTTCGATGAGTATGTTTTGTTCCGTATTCTTTCCCTTGATCACTTCTTTGTAGTTGAATTTCAGCCGCTGCCCCTTGCGGAGAATCACGATCTTCTTTTCGTTCGCGAAATCACGGAACCCACCCGCCGCACTGATGGCCTCGAGGACGCGCGTTGGAACTACCAGAGGAAAGGACCCCGGCCTTTGAATTTCTCCGGTGATGAAATATTTCTTGCTGTTTACTTGCAGGACCGTCACGATGACCTGCGGGTTGTTGAGGTATTTCGATAGACTCTCCGTCAGAGTCTTAGCCAATTGGTCGGGAGTGAGGCCCGATGCCTGAACTTCCGCAATCAATGGAAGGGTGATCTTGCCATCGGGCCGCACCATGACCTGCCGCGAGAAGTCCGGCTCACGCCAAACCTGAATCGCGAGGATATCCTCAGCCCCGATTTGGAACGTCGCCGGGTCCACTCCGGCCAACGGTTTCGTGTCGTCGGCGGGCCTCTCGGCCGGCGGCCGTTGTGCCGGTGCCTGTGCGGTCGCTTGTGTAAGGGTCCCCGTCAGCACACAAAGACAGAGAAGCAGGATACAGTAGCGGTAGATTTTCACGATTTACCTCGAGTGCGGATCTGGTCCAGAGACAACAACAGCCTTCTCATTTTACAACTTCCACGCGCAAAAGCGCTTCTGCAACATCGGTCGCCTGACCAAATATCAACCTACAGTTAACGTGACAGCGCGGGGCGAAAACCAGGCGAATGCCCCGTCCGTACCTGACCACCATTAGATAAGATAAATCAATCCGGACCGTATTCGTCCATGCCCGGCTGTACCAGGACCTCGGCCCGAGCCGCTGAACCTGAAGTCCTGATCGCCCCAGGATTCTAACCTCACTCTTAGGCGGAAAAGGAAGTCCTGGGCCAAAAACGAAAGGAAACCGTACGATGAACTACTTCCTCGCGAAGTCGGAACCTGGCACGTACTCCATTGACGATTTGGAAAGAGAAAAACGCACCGTCTGGGACGGAGTTACCAATGCACAAGCCGTTCGGGTGATTCACTCCATGCGCCCGGGTGACACCGTGTTGATTTACCACAGCGGGAAGGAGCCGAGCATCGTCGGACTCGCACGGGTCGCATCCGAACCCCGAGACGACCCAAAAAACAGAAAATCCGCCGTCGTGGAACTGGAGTACGCCGGGAGAGTTATCCCTTCCGTGCCCCTCGCTGAGGTCAAGGCCTCCAAAAAGTTCGATGATTGGGCACTGATCCGCCAGGGACGGCTGTCCACCATGGCCGTGCCCGTCTCCTTCATCGAATGGATGAAATCCACTGGTCGAATGCTGGGCTGACGGTCTGTTACACCTTTAAATCTTTCAGGTAGGGATAACTGGCCTTCAGCGCATCCATATCCAGTTCCACGAAGTAGTTCTTTATGCCGCCGCTTTTGGCCGCAGTGAAGACCTTTTTCCAGTTTACCATGCCTTGTCCCACCGCCACCTGCTTCTTCTCCGACGGCGACCAGTCCTGCAAATGCAGGGACACGAAGCGCCCTGGATACTTCGTCATGAAGTCCGCCGCGTCGTAGCCCAAATTGATCACCGAAACCTGGAACTGCATCTTCACCAGCTTGGGATCCAGCGTCTGCATCATCTTGTCGTATACCAGAACGCCGTCGATCTGCTTGAACTCGAAGTGATGATTGTGAAAGCCGGTCACCATCCCGGCCTTCTGTACCTTCTCCGCGATCTTGTTCAAGTCCTCGCACGCACGGACCCACTCCGCCATTGGTGCGTCGGCCCGCACGCCGAACGTGGAGACCACCATCTGTTTCAGTCCGAGCTCGCGGGCGAACGCGATCCGTTCGTCCAGATTCTCCTTCATTTCGCGGAACTGGTAATGACAGCTTTCGCAACCCAGTCCCGCCGCATGAATCGACTTCTTCAAATCCGCCGCCGTACGGCCCACCAGCGGTCCGTACCCGGCCTTCGCGTATCCCGGCGGCGAGCACATCTCGATCGTTTTGTATCCGATCCCCGCCAGTTCCTTCAGCGTGCCTTCGAAATCCTTGCCCAGCGCTTCCCGAACCGGATAGGTCTGGCACCCGATGGGCAACCCCAGCGGGTTCGCACCGCCAACGCCGGCGGCCATCAAACCCGCCGCCGTCCCTAGAAACCCTCTTCTCGATATCATTGCCTCTCCTTCGCGAAATTCGTCAGCACCGAAGTCTTACACCGTCTTCGGCGCCCACCCGTCGCGATACGTACGCGACAAGTACTGGTTGGCCTCCGCCACGTTCGTGATCTTGCGGGTCGCGCTATCGTACAGCAGCCGCTTCCGGGTTCTCAGCGCCACCGCCCACAGATTCACCGCCTCCGTTATCGGCCAAGCGTTCACAAAGCTCCCCGGGGATGGCTTCCCGCCCTTGCAGGCCGCCACCCATTGCTTCAATCCCGCCGAGAGCTCGTTTTGGTCCCGTCTCTGCCGGGCGGGTTCCGGTTCCGCCGCGGTCCGCTTCTCCGGAAGCAGTCGCGGACGGTCTATATGGAAGCCCGCCAGGATCTTGGCCTTGTCCCCCACGAACATCATCCCTTCCAGCGGCAGTTCCTTGCGATCTTCATCGAGTTCCTCGGGCACCGGCGGATGCATCCCGCCGTCATACCAGAGCAGGTCCACCGCCGCACGCGAGCCCTTCGCCGGATACCGGAAGCGCACCACGCTTGCCGTCGGGAACGAGAAGTCGTTCCGGATGGTCGTGGATACGCCGTTCCTCAGAACGCAATCGTGACTGTACATCGGTTCCACGCTGGTGGGTCCGCTCAAGTCCAGAGCGTTGAAGACGGACCACAGGCTGTAGTGGCCCATGTCCGCCATGGTTCCGGCGCCGAAGTCGTACCAGCCCCGAAACACCATGTGCGTGTAGTTTGGATGATAGGGGCGAGTTGCTTCCGGACCCAGCCACAGATCCCAATTGAATCCGTTCGGAATCGGAGGCGTGTCGGTCGGAATCGTAGCGTATTGCGGCCACACCGGACGATTCGTCCAATTGTGGACCTCCCGGAGCGTTCCAATCGCCCCGCCCTGAATCCACGCCATCACCTGCTCCATGGAACCGTTGGCATCCCATGGCATGAAGTGCGTCGAAACTCCCGTCTCGCGGGCGGTATCGATGGTCAGCCGCGCTTCCTCCAGCCGGTTCGCGATGGGCTTGTGTACGATGGTGTGCTTTCCCTTCCGCATGGCCGCCATGCAAACGACGCCGTGCAGATGGTCGGGTGTCATCACCTTCACGGCGTTGAGGTCCTTCTCCTTGTCGAGCATCTCGCGGAAGTCGGCGTACGCGGAGCAGCTTTTGAATTTCTCTGCCCCCCGCGCTACAGCGTAGTAGGTGTCGACGATGCTCTGCGCCACGTCCCGTCCGCCTGGGATCGGATCGTCCGGCCCCGCTGTCCAGTCCGACTTACCCAGCAGCTTTCGGTAGGAGTTGCGAATCCCGTCCCGTGACCAGTCGCGATACTCGCCGGCGAACTTGTTGGGATCGCAGACCGAGACGATCTGGATTTCCGGCGCAGCCAGCAGCGGTGGCATCTCGCGCAGCCCTTCCGTGCCCACGCCGATGCATCCGAGCGTGATCTTGTCGCTGGGTGCGACAAAGCCCGGTCCTCCCAGGACCGCTCTAGGAACGATGGTGAACGCAGTGGCCGCGGCGCCAATGAATGCGCGGCGATTCGGATCGGATGTCATGGTCCCTCCCATGTGTGCGCCGGGAGCCTCAATGTGGAAATTGGCTCGCAGGGCACTCGGGGGCATCATACTACGGATATGAGACTCGTGGGTCCCCTGCTGCTGGCCGCCGTCGCTCATGCCTTCGCCGCCGATGTCGAAATCCTGCGGGACCGCTGGGGTGTCCCCCATATCTATGCCAAGAACACCGACGATTTGTTCTTTGCTCAGGGATATATGGCTGCCCGCGACCGCCTCTTTCAGCTCGATCTGTGGCGTCGCCAGAACACCGGACATCTGGCCGAAATCCTCGGGCCCGCCGCGCTGCCGCGCGACCGCATCGCCCGGCTGGTCCGTTACCGGGGCGATCAGGATGCGGAATGGCAAAGCTACTCACCAGACGCCAAGCGTATCGCCAGCCAGTTCGTCGCCGGCATCAACCACTACATTGACTCGCTTCGCGGGAAGCGCCCTATCGAGTTCGAGTTCGCCGGCTACGATCCCGGCAGGTGGGAGCCCGAGGATGTTACCGCCCGCATCGCAGGACTACTCATGACGCGAAACGCGCCCGCTGAAGTGCAGCGCGCCCAAGACATCCACCGTTTCGGTCTGGATCAGGTCCAGCGCTATCTCCCGCCCGACCCGCTCGTCAGGATTCAAGTTCCCGCGGACCTGGATCTATCTCTCATTACCCGCGACATCCTGCGCGACTATAACGCTGCCATCGCCGTGCCTAAACTGACTCCTCCCGAGCAAACCGCTGAACAGGGCAGCAACAACTGGGTGGTGGACGGGACCCGTACGGCCTCCGGCAAACCTCTGCTCGCCAATGACCCGCACCGTCCCGTCATCCTTCCGTCCCTGCGGAAGACCTGGCACCTGGTCGCGCCGGGCATTAACGTCATCGGAGCCGGCGAGCCCGCGCTGCCCGGAATCGCGCTCGGGCACAACGAGAAGATCGCCTGGGGCTTCACCATCGTCGGCATCGATCAGCAGGATCTCTACGTCGAGAAACTCAACCCCGCCAATCCCGATCAATACCGCTATCGCGGCGAGTGGCGGAACATCGAGATCGAGCACCAGGCCGTCAAAGTGAAAGGCCGCGCCGAGCCGGCCGCGATCGAGCTGCGCTACACCCTGCACGGGCCCATCGTTCATGAGGACCGCCGCCACAACGTCGCGTACGCGCTCAAATGGGTGGGCGCGGAACCGGGGGGTGCCGGCTATCTTGCGGCTCTCTCGCTGATGCGCGCGTCCAACTGGGACGAGTTCCTGAAGGGCGTGGCGCATTACAAGGTACCTTCCGAAAACCTGGTTTACGCCGACACCTCCGGCAACATCGGCTGGGTGGCCGCCGGATATGCCCCGGTCCGCAAGAACGGATCGGGATTGCTCCCGGTACCCGGAGATTCGGGCGAATATGATTGGGGCGGCTTTCTGCCGCTATCTGAAATGCCGCAGACTTATAACCCCGCCCGGCACTTCATTGCGACTGCCAATCACAAGATTCTGCCCGATGGATACGCTCACATGCTGTCGTACGAATGGAGCTTGCCGTTCCGGTTCCGTAGGATCGAAGATGCGCTGTCGATCCAGAAGAAGTGGGATCGCATCGACTTTGAAAAACTGCAGCAGGACGTCGTTTCCCTGCCGGCGCGGCGATTTCAGGCCATCGTGCGCCAGTGGGAATTGCCCGAGGGCAGTCCGTATCGCGCGGCCGTGAAGCAGGTGCTGGATTGGGACGCGCAACTACGCATGGACTCGGTCCCCGCTCTGATCTATGAACTCTGGATAGCCAAACTCCCCGTCGCCCTGTTCGGTCCCGGACTCGGCGCCCGGGTGAATCTGGAGACCACTCTTACCACCCTTGAGAAGGAGTTCCGGCCGGAGGCGCTCGCGCAATCGCTTCAGGAGGCGATGACTCAACTCAACCAGAAGATCCCACCGGGAGAGCGCCAGTGGGGACGTCTCCACCAAATCGTCTTCCGCCACCCTGCCGGCAACCCGAAGTGGGACCGCGGCCCTTTTTCCCGGCCCGGGGATGCGAACACGGTCAACGCAACCAGTGGAGTGCGGTTCCAGCAAACCAACGGAGCGTCATACCGCCAGATCATCGACCTGAGTGACTGGGACCGCTCGATCATGACCAATGTTCCCGGAGAGGTAGGCGACCCTACGAGCCCGCACTACGACGACCTGCTCGAGCAATGGGCGCAAGGCCAATACCACCCGATGCCATTCACCCGGAAGGCCGTGGAGTCCGCCACCACAGAGCGGTTCAGGCTCAAGCGATAGCAGTTCGGGAAGAATCGGATGGGACCTTGTGTTTGCCGAAGGCTGGCTGTACCATACTGCCGAAGGATGTCGTGGTTCGGACCGTGTAGATCATTGTGAGATCGGAGAAGTATTATGCTCCAGCACTTTCCTCAAGGTGCCTCACGTCTCCGCCCGAGGGCGGGATCATCTACGGCGTGGCGCATCTTTGCTCTCTTAATTTTGTTGTTCGCACTTCCCTCTCAGACATTTGCCGGACCGTTCTTAGGGCTCGTTGAGTTGTGGGGTGTTGTAGATGAACCGGGTATTTGGGATCTCGCCGGCCTATCGGTCGGTGATCCGACATTTTCCTGGTTCACATTCCAGCTTGGGGACTTTGACGGCGACTCCGGCCATCTCTGGTGTTATGGTTACTCTTGTGGGTATGCCCCTCCGTACAACTCGTTCCTCTCCCAGGGTGGAGCGCCATTAATATTCGGTGGGGATGTCCTTGACCTTGATTTTAGCCATTACGGCAAGCCCGATTTTGTTCTGCACATTGAAGCGATAAGCGGTAACAGCGAGATGAACTGCTGCACCGCGTTAGCCGGGCCCGACATTGGCCAGTTCAAGGGTGGCTTCCCGCGTGCACAGATCGCCCACTTTACGGCTGCTGCACTGATCCCGGCGCCCGAGCCCACCGGGTTCGTATCGGTGCCCATAGCACTCCTGGCGTTGGCGGGCTTAACCCGTCTGCGCCACAGGGCTGGCTAGTCCAACTCGAGTCAGCGATTGGCCGCTACTGGTAGATCTGGCGGTTCCCGCGACGAAGCACGGCCGGCACGTCGAGATCGTCGAACGGCAGCACCTGCTCTTCGCGGACGTTTGCCGGGGTCGGCGGCGCTTCGGGCAGCGGCGGCGCGGCTATTGCGCCCGCCGGTTCCTCAAAGACGTTACCGGCAGCCGGAACGTCGGGCTCCACATGCACTGGCACAGTGAATGTAGACGCCGACGGGCGCGACGGCTCCACGATACGGGGTTCCGGCGCCGCCGTGGGCTTCGGCTGTTCCGCCGGCAACTCGCGATGAAATCCGGTCGCGATAACGGTGATTCTCACCTCGTCATCCAGCGACTCGTTTAAAACAACGCCAAAATTGATCTGGACGTCGTCGTTCGCCGTGGCCGCACGGATGAGTTCGCAGGCTTCGTTTACCTCGTGGATGCCAAGTTTGCTGGAGGCACTGATGTTGATCAGCAGCCCGCGCGCGCCTTTCACCCCGCCGGCTTCCATCAGCGGGGAATCGATGGCGAGCTGAGCAGCCTGCACGGCCGCATTCTCACCGCGGGCGGAAGCTGTGCCCATGATGGCGTGACCCATGCCGAGCATGATGTTACGAATGTCGGAGAAATCGCGATTGATCAAGCCCGGCGTGGTAATGATGTCGCTGATGCCCTGGACTGCCTGATGCAGGACGTCGTCGGCCATCTTGAAGGCCTGGAAGAAACCGGTTCCCTTCGGTGCGAGTTCCAACAGCCGGTCATTCGGGATTGTGATCACGGTGTCCACGGTCGCGGCCAATTCCGCGAGTCCACGCTCGGCGGCCTTCATTCTCCGCGAGCCTTCGAAAGAAAATGGCCGTGTGACGACGGCCACGGTCAGCGCACCCAGTTCCTTGGCGAGCGACGCCACCACGGGTGCGGCGCCGGTTCCGGTTCCGCCTCCCATACCTGCGGTGACGAACACCATGTCGGCGCCTTCCAGCGCCTCGATGATGCGTTCGGTGTCCTCCAGTGCCGCTTGGCGGCCGACACTGGGATCGGACCCAGCGCCAAGTCCGTTCGTCATCTTCGAACCGATGGCGAGTATGTTCGGCACCGGCGAGGCGTTCAATGACTGCATATCCGTATTGAGGGCATAGAACTCCACGCCTCCCAGTCCCTCGCTGATCATGCGAGCCACCGCGTTGGATCCGCCTCCGCCTACGCCAACGACCTTAATCCGGGTCGCCGCGTGCGTATCTTCCTGAATCATGAATTTCAAGTCAGCCATCTCCCGCTCCTTTGTCTATCCGCGCACCATGCCCACCAGACCGGGCGCCCTTCGTTTTGTCTGGACCCGGAACTTCAACCGCGCCGAGTACATGGACAGCCCAGCCGCCGTAGTCCAAAGTGGGTTGTCCAACTCCTCCGGCCAGTCCTTGATGCCCACCGCCAACCCATTCCGCGAAGAACATCCCAGAATGTCCTCTGCGACATCGCAGATCCCGTTCAGTAGCGACCCACCGCCGCACAACACCACTCCTTCGAGCAGCGATTGGTCCATCCCCGCCTTACTGATCTCACTCTTGATATAGCGGAACACTTCAACCGCCCGCGCCTCAATGATCTCGTTCAGTTCCTTACGCGGCACCTCCCGCGCGGGACGCCCCTCCACGGGCGGCAGTTGAATGAAACTGTTCTCCGCCGTCGTGGCTGCCGCAGCCGACCCGTACTCATGCTTCATGCTCTGGGCATCTTCGTACGAACACTTCAGCACCCAGGCGATATCGCGGGTCAAGTGATCGGACCAGACCGGCAGCGACGTGGCGAGCATCAGCGCGTCCCCATCGAAGATCACCAGGTCGGTGGAATGCATCCCCATATCGACCACCGCCACCCCGCGCGCGCGGTCCGCGGGAATGATGGCCGAGTAAGCGGCGGCGACAGGCTCGAACACCGTTTCTTCCACGGCCAGATGCGCCTGGTGAACCGCGTCCACCAGAGCTTCGTGTTCGTGCGCCGAGGCTGTGACCGCGTGGACATTGGCCTCCAGGCGCGCGCAGGTGGACCGTCGCGGGTTCCGGTAGCCTGCACGCCCATCCAGCACGAAGTCTCTTGGGAACACATGCAGCAGCATGCGGTCCGCCTCCAGGCGCACTCGCGTCGCCTGGTCGATCACGTAGGTGATGTCGTCCTGCTGGATTTCCCGAGCGTGGCCGAACTCGTACACGGCGCGCGCATAGACGCCCTGCACGGTAGCGCCGCCCATGCCGGTGACGCACGAATCGATCAGTTGTTGGGCCGTCCGCTCTGCTTCGCGTATGGCGCTCCGCATCGATTCGGACAGCGCGGTCGCGTCCGAGATCCGGCCCTTGGCCCATCCGGCCGATGGAACATCGCCGTAGCCGAGGAAGCGGAGGCGGGCGTCCTCCATGGCGCAGATCACGCACCGGGTCCGCGAACTCCCCGCATCCAGACCCACCGCAAGTTGTACTTTGTTCTGCGCTGGCACTTTAACCCTCCTGCTCCGGCGAACGTCCGCGGCTCACCGTCCGTCCTCCGCCGCGGTTATGCGGTCTTCCAGCCTCAGGTCGAGCACCGTCGCACCGGGCAACCGCCGTTGAATTTCCGAGTAGTGATTCAGGAACGTCTGGAATCGGTTTCCGAAATTCTGATCGCCCAGCAGCAGCACCACCGCGCGGCGGTCGGCCTTCACCGTGATCCGGATGTTGCTCTTGTCGCCTACATCCACTTCCGACACACGGTCGCCGGATTCGCCGAGATCCTTCATCACCAGAGACAGACGCCGCGCCTTCTCCTTTCGCGCTACTTGCGACTCGGCGGGCCCGATTCCGGTGAGGACCGGCAGCCGGAACTTCGCGTGCGGCGGCTGCCGCAGAATCACACCGTCCGCATCTATGAGAACGATCCGGGCCGCCTCATCCATCGGATATTGCATGTACGCTACGGGTTCCCGCTCATGGATCCGTACGCAGACCCGGTTCGGCCAAACGCGGGCCACGGAGGCATCCCGTACCCAATCCAGTTGCGAAAGCTGCTCCCGCCGTTTGGACAGCGGCAGGAGGTAGATGCTGCGGCCGAAATCCTGCCGGAACACATTCAGTATTTCCATACGCGCGGCGTTGTGGACGCCTTCGAGTTGCAGGCCGGAACTCTCCACTCCGAAATCGGGAGCCGCCAGGATAAATCGGGAGTCCCTCACCAGGAATCGTTCCGCGCGATTCAACCCAAACAGCGCACCCACCAGCAGGATGCCCGCCGCGGTCACTCGCATCGTGTAACCCAGAATGGAAACCCAGGAACGCGATTTCCCGGGCGCTTCGGTCTTGCGCGCCATCAATCACCCTCCCGCAGACGCTCGAGGATCCGGTCACCTGCCTGCCAGACATTCCCGGCGCCGAGCGTCATGATGAGGTCGCCGGACTGGGCCTCGCGAACCACCGCATCAATCGCCTGCTCCACGCCGCCGACGAAAGTCACCGCGCGGTGGCCGAAGGCGCGCATACGGTCCGCCAGCGCCAACGCCGTCACGCCATCGATCGGCTTTTCCGAGGCCGCGTAGATATCCATCAGATACACCTGGTCCGCCTGATTGAACGACCTTGCAAACTCATCCATCAAAGCCTGGGTGCGCGTATAGCGGTGAGGCTGAAAGATCGCCAGCAGGCGGCGATATTCGCAGAGCTTGGCCGCAGCCAGCGTGGCGCGGATCTCAGTGGGATGATGGCCGTAATCGTCGATGATGGTGATACCGTGGGCCTCGCCCCGTTTCTGGAATCTTCGGTCGACTCCGGCAAACGTGGCCAACGCTTCGCTGATGCGCTCCGGGGGGACATCGAGTTCCAGCGCGATGGCAACCGCGGCGGCCGCGTTCAACACGTTGTGATAGCCCGGAATCTTCAAGTGAAATTTCCCCAGGTCGGCGCCGCGGAGACGCAGCCGGAAGTCACTCGAGAAGTGTCCGCAGTTGGCGTCCGTCACCATCAGGTCCACCTGGGCGGTGGTTCCATAGGTGATGGTGCGGCGGTTAATGTTGGGAAGTATCTGTTGGACATTCTCGTCGTCCAGGCAGAGGATCGCCGCGCCATAGAATGGCACCTTATTGACGAAGTCCCGAAAGGCAGTCCGGATCTCCTCGATGTCCGCATAGTGGTCGAGGTGTTCCCGGTCAATGTTCGTCACCACCGCCAGGATCGGACTCAGCTTCAGGAACGACCCGTCGCTCTCGTCGGCCTCCACCACCAGGAAGTCGCTGCGGCCCACCCGGGCGTTGCTGCCGCCCATGGTCCCAACACGTCCACCCACCACTACCGTCGGATCCAATCCGCAGTCGCTCAGCACGGTTGCCACCATGGACGTGGTGGTGGTTTTGCCATGGCTTCCGGCGATGGCGATGCCGTACTTCAGCCGCATCAGTTCGGCCAGCAGCTCACCCCTGGGAATGATCGGGATGCTGAGCCGCCGCGCTTCTTCCAACTCGGGGTTGTGCGGGTCAACAGCCGAACTGACCACGACGGCATTGGCTGATCCGACGTTCCCGGCGGCGTGACCCTCGAATACCGTGGCGCCCATTGAGGCCAGCCGCTGAGTTATCGGCGTGAGTCTCAGGTCCGATCCGCTGATTCGATAACCGAGGTTCAACAGCACCTCGGCGATACCGCTCATGCCGATTCCGCCGATGCCCGTGAAATGGAAGTGCTGCTGTCTAAAAAACACTTTTACCTCGTATTGTTTCGGAGTTCCCGCGTCCTGTCAATGCTTTCTTCGGCGGAGATCGAATAAAGTCGCACGGGTGGCGCTTCACCAGCCAAATCTACGTTCCATTCGGCCCGATGGGCCTTGAAATCGGGTCCGAGCGGCTCGTCGTCGTGAATCAGAACGTGAGTTACCCCGCACCGGCGCAGTTCCGCGATTGCCTGACCGCGAAGATCCGGTACCGGCACGTCCGTCTTCAGAACCGGCGATGAACTCAGGGTTCTCCATTCTCCGGAAGGCAGTTGCGCGTCCAGAGTGAGCGGCGGCAACGGATCAGCTGGCCGCGTTCGAAAGGATACAAACCCGGCCTCATTACCCCCAGGGAGGCTGAATTCGAGGTACATTCCCGGCCGCACAGGCTGCCAGGAACGCCATGACGTTGCGAGTTGTCCGTCGGCGGCAAAACGGGCATCCCAAATATTCGCGCTGGCGATTGCCGCACTCGCTCCAAGCTGGATCTCGTGCACGGACCAGATTGCAGAGTCCCCGGTTGCCACCAACCGGATGCGCCGCAGCTGGCGCGGCGGAAATCGGAATGAAACCTGAACGGAGGGCTGGTTGGCTGGCTTGATCGCGGCCGCCAACGTGTCACTCAGCCGCAGATTCAAGGCGCCGGCGTAGTTCAGCAGGATGGTCCGGTCAGTGTACGCCCTCATGATGGGCTGCGCCGTATAGACCACACCGTTATCGGGCATCCGGTCCTGTAACAGTTGGGCGAACCGGATGTCCGGGGCATAGGTCTCCAGAAACTGGCGTTCAGGAGTTATGCGCAGGGCCGCGGACAGGGGGAATCGAGTCAACCGCCAGTTATACCGGTCGCAATAGCGGTCCAGCACCCAGGGCCAGCAGGCGACAGCGTTCAGGATCACGATCGCGGCAGCGATCCGAGGCCGGCTCATCAGTGCGATGCCGATGGACAAAGCGAAAAAGGGAAGCGCGGGAATCAGAAAGCGCGTCCCGATATTCGAAAACCAAGGCAGGCCCAGCACAGCCGCCGCTCCCAGCAAGCGCCGGCCGCGAGAGCCAGCTGCCGCAACCAGGCCGATCGGAGTCAGCAGAAACACCGGTCCGAGAGTCCCCTGCAACAGGCCCCCGCGAACAGCTAACTCGAGCGGAGTTTTCCAGTTCAGGGTGACGCCATTCAAATGGCGCATCGCGCGGCGTAGATCGTCTTCGAATGAGATGTAAACGTAGGGGTTCGGGAAGAGGCGATTAAAGAACGGCGACACCGGGTTTCCCACGACAATCCAGTTCTTAATCAGCCAGGGGGCGGCCATCACGAACGCGGGTATCAGCAGCGCCGCGATCGGCCGCCACAGCCGAGGCCCAAACCGGCGCCCACGAAGGGCGACATAGATAGCGGCGAAAACGATGACGGTCGCGCCCGTGTATTTGACGGCGAAAGCGAAGCCTGCCAGCAGACCCGCCACGACCAGCATGTGCGTGCTGTTGCCCGGCTGATCGGCCCAGATTTCGAGGCAATAGAAGCAGGCGAACCCAGCAAAGGCCAGGGCCACGTCCACGTAGGCGCTACTTCCATCGATTCCCACCACCGGAGAAACAAACACCAGCAAGGCTGCTACCGTCGCTGCCGGTCCCAGTCCGAAACGGCGGCCGTAGGAGATCATCGCAGCCGGCAGCGCGAACAGGAACGAGCAATGAACCAGAGCAGCGGCGGAGTGTCGGCCGGCGGCATAGGCCACGAGAAAGAGCATTTCGCAGCCTTGCGGGAAGCTGGCAAAGAGGTCCGTGGTGATCCGCGAGAAGCCTCCATGATAAAAATAGTGCCGCACGAGCCCCAGGTGATAACCAGCCCCGTCCGGGCTGATCTCCGGAGCCGCTGCGTTGACAAGATAGACCAGGGCGAACGGCAGGGCGATCGCCCAGAACAGCGTTCGTTGTCCAAAGCCGACCGGTTGGAACTCAGGACGGCCACCGGGAATCCTGAAGTAGAACAGTGGCAAAGCGGCAAGCGGCAAAGCCGAGAACAGCCAGGCCGTCTGTGCCAAACCTGCGGCGCATAGCCCGAACACCAGTGCGCTGAGCAACGCTGCGCCCGCACCGAAGGAGAGTACGAAGCGCTCCGTCATGCGTACTCCTCCAGGATTGCCGCCGCCCGCGCGGCCGCATCGGGCTTGGCAAACTGGCGCACGGAGTTCCCTAACTGTTCCAGATCGCGGGGCAACTCGTACAATCGCCGGACTTCGGAAAACAGGCGCTCACCAGTCAGATCCTGATCGAGCACCAGGTGCGCCGCACCCGCGTTCACCAGAGCCTCGGCGTTTTTCAACTGATGCTGGTCGGCGGCGAACGGATACGGTACCAGGATGGAAGCCTTTCCCGAGGCGGCGATCTCAGAGACCGTCCCCGCACCCGACCGGCTCACGATCAGGTCGGCGACGCCGAAAGCCGCCGGCATATCCGCGACAAACGGGGTCACTTCACCGTCGAGTCCGCTCTTCTTGAATGCCCGCGAGATTTCGTTGTACTGAGATGGCCCGGTCTGGTGGATCAATCGGACGGGAATCCGCGCACGTTCAAAGAAGCGCCAGCTATCCTGCGCAGCCTGATTGAGGGTCCGGGCGCCCTGGCTCCCGCCGGTGATCAAGATGTTTAGACGGTCGCCGGGCGGTTTGGGCGGAAGTGCGAAGAACTCGCGCCGCACGGGCATGCCCGATAACTCCGTGCGTCCCTTGGGAAAGTACCGCGCGGCTTCGGGAAAACTCAGCAAGGCCTTGGCAACAAACCGGCTGGCATAGCGGTTGGCGGCGCCCGGCATCGCGTTCGGCTCCATCACCACCAGCGGTACTCGCCGCAGTATCGCGGCGACAACGACTGGGGCGGCAACAAAGCCGCCCATGCTGAACACCGCAGCCGGACGATGGCGGTTCAGGTAGTCGAGACTCCTCCGGATGGCTGGCGGCAACTGTTTCAGGCTCTGGAACCGCTTAGAGAACCCCGCTCCCTTGATACCACCGACCTCGATCCATTCAATCGGAAATCCGGCCGAGGGCACGAGTTTCGCCTCCAGCCCCCGCTCCGTTCCGATGAAGACCGGCAGGTGCCCGTGTTCCCGCAGCACTCGAGCCACAGCCAGGGCTGGGGTGATGTGTCCACCCGTGTGACCGCCCGCCATGACAAAGTGCGCAGGTGCTGTCATCCCGCATGTTCACCAACACTCAGCAGGATGCCGAGCGATGTCAGAGTGCTGAACAAAGAGCTTCCGCCCGAACTGATCATCGGAAGAGGAATTCCCTTAGTGGGTGCAATGTCGAGGACGACACTTATATTGATAAAGGCCTGAATGACAATGGTGGCGGTAACTCCTATGGCGAGATAGCGGCCGAAATCGTCAGGGGCGGTCCAGACCAATTGCAGGCCTCGCCAGAGGATGATCAGGAACCCAGCCAGGACGGCCGTCGTACCCCATAGCCCGAGTTCCTCGCCCACCACGGCATAGATGAAGTCCGTATGGGCCTCGGGCAGGTAGAGAATCTTCTGTTTGCCCTCCATCAGTCCCAAGCCGAGCAGGCCGCCGCTGCCCACCGCTATCTTCGATTGCCGGGCCTGGTAAGTCGGATCGTGCGCGGTAGCGGACCGGTGCATGTAGTTTTTGAGAGTCCCTTTCGGATCGAAGCGGTCGAGCAGTTCACCAGAAGGGTCGACAAAGGCAATGATGCGACCGGCGCGGTAGGGCTTGGAGACCACCGCTCCCGCCGCTAGAATCGCACCGACGGCAAGCGCCGCGATGAAGAAGCGACGGTCGAGTCCCGCGACATGAAACACTGTGGCCGCGGTCAAGACAAGCACGACCGCCGTACCCAGGTCGGCGATCACCACGCACAGCGCTAAAACGATAATGGACAAAGCGGCCGGCCACAGCGTATAGCGGCTGTTGACGTCGTTGCGCCGCCGAGTGATGAAGTAGGCGAGAAAGATCACCAGCGCGGGCTTTGCGAATTCCGAAGGCTGCAGTGAGAAGCCGGACAGTCTGAACCACCGGTGATTTTTCGAATCGAGAAAATACACCGTCACCAACATCAGCAGCACTACGCCCAGCGATCCGAAAGCCCACGTCGGACTGCAAAGGACCCGGTAGTCGGTGCGGCGGAAGTACATCAGAACACAGAAGGAGATTATTGCCCAGCCGAGTTGACGGACCACAAAATGACTGCTGGAGTTGAACTTCAATTCCGCCACCACCGATGATGCGCTGTACACCATTACCAGTCCCAGGCAAACCATCGCAACGATGGTCAAAAACAACACCCAATCCGTCTTGAGTCGCATGCTACCCCTTCAACCCGTTCACAATTGACTTAAACACTTCTCCGCGATGCTCGAAGCTCCGGAACTGGTCGAAGCTGGCGCACGCCGGAGCAAGCAGGACTGTATCGCCCGCCGCCGCACGTGCGTGACCGGTCGTAACAGCTGTCGCGATGTCACCGCACCGTACTAACTCGACTGCGCCGGCCAAGTGACCGGCGATCTTCTCCGCCGCCGCGCCAATCAGCAGCGCAGCCCGCGCTTTTGCGCGCAAAGCCTCACGCATCAGGGAGTAATCGCTCCCCTTGTCCTTACCGCCCAGGATGACCCACAAGCCGCCAGGAAACGCGTCGATCGCTTTCAAAGCGGCATCTACGCTGGTGGCCTTCGAATCGTTGTAGTACTCCACTCCGTTCAGCTTGCGCACGAACTCGATGCGGTGCTCGACGCCCTGGAAGGTCATTACGGCGGCGCGGATCTGTTCCGGGGTCGCTCCGGCGATGCGGCACGCGGCAGCGGCCGCCATGACGTTCTCAACGTTGTGCATCCCTCGCAGGAGGATGTCGCCGATGTTCATCAGCGCGCCTTCGGCGCTGACAATTTCCGTACCCCGCAGCCAGAACCCGCGGTTCACCGGTCCCAGCATGCTGAACCAGACCACCTGGGCTCGCGTTCGCGTTGCCAGTGAGGATGTGATGGCATTGTCGTGGTTCAGCACGGCGAAGCCCGCCTCGTCCTGAGTTTCCAGCAACCGCGCCTTTGCGTTGGTGTAATTTTCGATCGTCCGGTGGCGATCGAGATGATTCTGAGTCACGTTCAGAACCATGCCGATCTTCGCGCGAAACTCGTGAATGGTTTCCAGTTGAAAGCTTGACAACTCGAGCACGTTCCACTGGTCCGCGCGGGACGATTCGATCATGGCTGCGGGCGGTGTACCGATATTGCCGCCGATCTGGCAAGGAATTCCGCTGCTGGTCAACACGTGCCCCACCAGTGCCGTCGTGGTCGTCTTACCGTTCGATCCGGTGATTGCGATGGTCGGTCCCTGCAAGTCGTAACTCGCTAACTCGACTTCACCGATTACAGGGGGGGCATTTTGCGGCACTACTTCCACGGGAACACCGGGAGATAGCACGATCAGGTCGGCATCCAGAAACGCCTCGGGCGTTTGCAGGCCTAACGCAACGCCCGACTGGGCCAGGCGCACACGCATGGTCTCGTCCGGTTTGCTGTCGATGGCGCGCACTTTGGCGCCGTGCTTCAAGAGCACATTGACGGCGGCGAAGCCGGACTTCGCCATCCCTGCCACCAACACGCGTTTATTTGCCAGTTCGTACCGCATCTTTTACTCAGGCAGTCTAAGAGACAGCCGCAGGCTGGGAGCCCGCCCACAAAACTCCCCACCCCCCAACTCCTTACCTCAGCTTGAGTGTGGTGAGCGCGAAAAGCGCCATCACCAACCCCGCAATCCAGAAGCGCGTAATGATTTTTGACTCCTGCCAGCCGAGCGCCTCGAAGTGGTGGTGCAGCGGCGCCATTTTGAAGATCCGTTTGCCGCGCAGTTTGTAGCTGCCCACCTGCAGGATGACTGACATGGCTTCCACCACGAACACGCCACCGATGAAAACCAGCAGGATTTCCTGCTTGATCAGCACGGCTACCGTGCCCAGACTCCCTCCGAGGGCGAGCGATCCCACGTCACCCATGAAAATCTCCGCCGGGTGTGCGTTGTACCACAAGAACCCGATGGATGCTCCCGTCAGCGCTCCACAAAAGATCGTCAACTCCGAAGCGCCCGGCAACCGCGCCAGGTCGAGATAGTCGGCGAACCGGGCGTGCCCCGTCACATACGCGAGCACCGTGATGGCGCCGGCCGCGATGATCATTAGTCCGATCGCCAATCCGTCGAGACCGTCGGTGAGGTTGACCGCGTTCGATGCCCCTACCAGGATGAATGCGATGAATACGTAGAAACCCAGGAAGGCGAGGGGATACGTCCAGGGGCTGTGCAATAGGCTCTTCACCAGAAGATCCGGTTGGAACTGCTTAAAGAACGGCACATTCACGTTCGTCGAGTACGCACCTTTCGCGTGCAGTCCCAGAAGAATAAAGCCGATGATCAGCGACACCAGGATCTGGAGCGTCATCTTCATACGCGCGGTCAGACCGAGGTTCCGCATTCTGCGCACCTTGGTGAGGTCGTCGTAGAAGCCCACCGCGCCGAAGCCTATCAGTCCGAACAGGGCAATCCAGATATAGGGGTTGCGCAGGTTCGCCCAAAGCAGCGTGGAGATCGCAACGGTACCCACAATCAGCAGGCCGCCCATGGTGGGCGTGCCGGCCTTTTTCATGTGACTCCTTGGGCCGTCCTCGCGGATGTGCTGCCCGATTTGGAACTCCCGTAATTTGCGGATCAGCCACGGTCCAAGCAGGATCGATAAAAACAGCGCCGTGAGGCTGGCAAACGCAGTTCTGAACGTGTTGTATTGGAACACGCGGAACGGCGAGAAGTAGTGGTAGAGTCTTTCCCAAAGCAGCCAGTACAGCATGGTCGGGTCCTTAGCCCAGGAACCTTTCCAGGGCTCGTTCTACGTGAGTACCGCGAGAACCCTTGAACAGAATGACGTCGCCTGGCCGGGCAATGCTCCGCAGGTGTGTTCCCGCCTCATCGGGATCGGGGAAAAAAAACGCGGCGTCTTTTGCAAGTCCGCCTTCAATGGCTGCGTCCACCATTTGACGGGCCACGCCGCGTATCCCTACGAGCACATTAACCCCCGCAGCCGCCGCGTATTGTCCTACGTTGCGGTGCAAAGGCTCAGCCCAGCGGCCGAGTTCGAGCATCTCCCCCAGAACGGCGATCCGCCGTTCTGCGGGCGTATCCCGCAGCACGTCCAACATGGCTCGCACTGCATCGGGATTAGCATTATAACAATCGTCGTAGATCAGAATCCCATCGCGCTGGAAGCGGACACCGCGCATTTTTCCGGGTTCGAAGCCGCGCACCACTTCCACCAGTTCGTCTGGGACAATTCCGTACAGTCCGGCCACCGCGATCCCGGCCAGCAGATTCGAGACTCCGTGGCGTCCGGACACTCCACTCTGGAAGCGCGTGTGCCCGACTCGGAAGCGCACACCTTCCGGCATCAGTTCGACATCCTCGGCGCGCACATCGGCGCCGATCGAAAACCCATAGGTGATGGAACGGACTCGATGGGAATCCGCAAACCGGCTCACCCGCAAATCGTCGGCATTGAGCACCGCGGTTCCATCCGCGGTGAGCGCTTCCACCAGTTCCCGTTTGGCCGCCGACACGCCGTCGATCGAATCGAAGTTTTCCACGTGCGCCGATCCGACGTTGGTCACGACCGCCACATCCGGCCTGGCGATCGCTGCCAGTTCCCGGATCTCGCCGGCATGGTTCATTCCAATCTCGATTACGCCCAGCCGGACATCGTCGGCCAGGCGCAGCAGTGATAGCGGAACGCCCACGTGGTTATTGAAGTTCCCGGTGGTCTTTCCCACCGCCGCCCGCACCGACAGCATCCGAGCAATGGCGTCCTTGGTCGTTGTTTTGCCCGCGCTGCCGGTAATGGCGATCACTTCGCCACCCCAGCGCGCCCGAGCCCAAGCCGCGATCTGCTGTAGAGCTTCCGTTGACGAACCGACCTGAAGAACGTGTCCGTCGACGCTCACGTTCCGCTCAACCACCGCGGCAATGGCGCCTTTCTCGAAGGCCGCAGCGACATGCTCGTGTCCATCGTGATTGGGCCCGCGCAACGCAAAAAACAAGTCGCCAGGCTCCAGGGTCCGGGTGTCCACGCTCCACCCGGTTATCGTCGCATCGGACTCGATCACGACACCCAACGCGTGTGCCGCTTCCCGCAGCGGGATTCTCATCGCGCCTTCTTTCCGTAGCCGAGGGCGCGCAAGACTTCGCGCGCCACCTTACGGTCATCAAAGTCGATGGTGCGGTCTTTCAATACCTGGTAGGGTTCGTGTCCCTTGCCGGCGATCAAAACAATATCGCCTTCCTCAGCTTCGCCGATGGCCCGGCGAATGGCCGTCTCGCGGTCCGGTTCAATGAGGTGAGGTGTGTCGAAACGGTTCAGTCCAACCAGGGCGTCGTTGATGATGTCCAGCGGATCCTCGGATCGCGGATTGTCCGAAGTCAAGACCACAAAATTGCTGTTGGCGCCGGCAGCCATGCCCATCAGTGGACGTTTGGCCCGGTCGCGGTCGCCGCCGCAGCCGAACAGAGTTGTGACCCGACGCGGTTTCAGCGCGCGGGCGACCGAGATCAGGTTCTTGAGCGCGTCATCGGTGTGCGCATAATCCACCACGACCAGGAATGGCTGACCCATATCGACGCGCTCGAACCGGCCGGGCACCGAGCGGCAATTCTCGATTCCACGGGTTATGGTAGCGATGTCCAGATCGTGGCTGAGTCCCGTTCCGATCGCAGCCAGAATATTGTAGACGTTGTGCTGCCCCACGAGCCCCGATGAAACCGTGTACCGGCGGCCGTTTGCATTCAGCTGGAACTCCAACCCTTCAAAGCTGTAGCGGATTTCTTCCGCCCGGTAGCCCGCTCCCTCGCCGAGACCATACCACCAGACGTTCGTCCCGGGCGGGGGATCGATCCGGTGAGCCCAGGCGTCGTCGTAATTCAGCACCGCGTGCTTCGGCGCATCGCCATGTTCGGGCACGAACAGCAGACGCTTGGAATCGAAGTACGATTCCATGGTGCCGTGAAAATCCAGGTGATCGCGGGTCAGGTTTGAAAACACCGCCGTGTGAAAGCGCAGTCCCCACACGCGCCCTAAGGCCAGAGCGTGGGAGGAGACCTCCATCGTAGCTGCTTTCCGGCCCTCGCCATCCAGTTCGTCGAGTATCCGGAAGAGGTCCAGCGACTCGGGTGTGGTATTCGCGGCTTTCATCACGCGTCCCGCGAGATGGTATTCGATGGTTCCCACCAGCGCAGTGGTGTATCCGGCCGTGCGCAGGATGGAATCCACCAGGTACGACGTCGTAGTTTTGCCGTTGGTTCCGGTGATGCCGGTGAGCAGAATGCGCTCATCGGGAGCTTCATAGAAATTCCTGGCCGCGGTCGCCAGCGCGCGGCGTCCGTGCTCGACGCGAATCCAGGTTCCCTCAAAATCCGCCGGCGCCTCAAGTTCGCTGACGATGGCCACCGCGCCTTTGGCCAAAGCCTGGCGTGCAAAATCGCGGCCATCCACTTTTGACCCGGGAAAGGCGAAGAATAGAAAGCCTTCGCCTGTGCGCCGGGAATCGTATTCAAGGCCTGCAATCCCACGTTCGCCGATGTCTGCCGCTACGGGCACAAGGGTACGAACACCTGCCAGTACCTGGCGTAAGGACTTCGGCTTTGTGGGCATAGGACTCAGCGGTCGAACTGGACCCTGACCCTTTCTCCGGCGGGAAGCAGCATCCCCGGCTCCGGTGCCTGCGCACGAGCGACTCCATGTCCTACTAACTCGACTGCAATGCCTTCTTCCGTTGCTTTCTGAATCACGTCCCTCATCGTCCTGCCCGTGAAATTCGGGACCCGCTGGCCGGCCGGCGCATCCCCATCACGAGGCGGTACAGGCCCGAAAAAAGGGGTCTGGAAGGGCGCATTGGCCGCCTCATCCAGACCCGGAGGGATAGGTGACATAGGCTCGGAACCTGGCTCTGGTTCCAAGCCTGCAACGGAGGGCTCACTCACTGGCAAAGTCTGGTCCACGTCGGCGTCTTCAGGCAGATCCTTCGGAACGTCCAGGATTCTCAGGGCGTCGGTAGCGACTGCGTGGAACACCGGACCGGCCACTGCGCCGCCGTACCCGGCGCCTCCCGTGGTGCGGTTCAGTGTCACTACCACCACGATCTCGGGATTCTTCACCGGCGCGAAACCAATGAAAGAACCGTTGTAGAAATGCGTGTAGGAGCGCGTCGCGTAATCAAAGATCTTCGCTGTGCCGGTCTTGCCGCCCGAGGTGTAACCCTTGAGCCTGGCGTTCTTGCCGGTACCGTGCAGCACCACCCCTTCCATGAGGGCGCGCATCGTGATGGCTGTTTCGGGTTTGATCACCTGCCGCGGTTGCGACCGTGGCTCCACGATTTCAGGCTCACCCGGACGCTGCCGTTTCAGGATCAGTTGAGGCCGGATCAACTGCCCGCCGCTCGCCACCACCAGGCAACCCTGCGCCAATTGCATGGCGGTCACGCTCACCTCATGTCCCATGGCGATAGAGGGCAGCGACATGGAACCCCAGTACTTGAGCGGCCGAAAAATGCCAGCCGATTCCGATGGAACCGGCACACCGGTCGGCTTTCCGAATCCGAACCGTGTTACGTACTCGTGCAGGTTCTCCTGACCCACCACTTTCGCGATCTCGATGGCGCCGATGTTACTGGACTTGGCCAGAACATCCGCCATGGACATCACTCCATAGCCGCCATGAGCTTCGTGAACCGTGTGATTGCCGACTTGCAGCGATCCGTGGTGGCAGTCGATCATCGATTCGGGGCGGAGATGAGTGGTCTCGAGGGCCGCCGCTACTGTCACCACTTTGAACACCGAGCCCGGCTCGTAAGGACTGGTTACCGCAAGGTTGTTGCGCCCCGTGATGGCGTGTGGATCCGCGATCTTTCCATTCGGGTCGAACGTGGGCCAGTTGGCCAGGGCCAGGATTTCACCCGTCTTCACTTTCAGTACGATGACGCTACCGCTTTTGGCGCCGCTCTTGAGGGCGGCCTTTTCCAGTTCAGTTTCGGCGGAATACTGGATGCGGCTGTCGATGGTGAGAGTGATGTCCTCTCCCGGCACAGCGTTCATTTCAGTGGTTGCTTCGTAGGCATTCCGCTTGACGTCGGTCACCAGCCGGACTTCTCCAGCTTGCCCCTGCAGGTCCTCATCCAGCGAGAATTCGAGGCCGGAGTTACCGCGTTCCTCGAAATCGACGCTGCCAATGACATGCGACGCGAGTTGTCCGCTTGGATATACCCGCTTGGTTTCCTGGCGCAGTTCAATCCATTCCAGGTTAAAGCTGCGCAGACGCTGGGATTGTTCACGGGTGATGCGGCGTTGCACCCACATGAAGCCGCGGTGGGCGGACGCTGCCTTTTCGATCTTGGCCTGCAGTTCGGCACTATCCAGCCCAAGCACGCCGGCCAGGATTCCCGCCGCTACTTGGGCATCCGGCACCCGAATCGGATTGACGCACACGGAATCGAGCGTGAGGCTCTTGGCCAGCGTCTTGCCCGATCGGTCGAAGATGGTGCCTCGCGGAACGGCGATCTCCATTTGCCGTTCCTGCTGCTGGCGGGCGATCTCTTTCAGTTCGTCGTGCGAGATTACCTGCAGGTGTACCAGACGCAGCAGGATGATTCCGCTCCAGATCAGCGCGATCCGAAAAAGCAGACGAACACGTTTGGTTTCCCCTGACTCAAGCATGCGATCCGCCCCACCGTCAATCCGCCGTAGATACTACTTTTTCACCATGGCCAGAGAACCGCTCTTGCCGGGCAAATAGACGATGTACTGACGGGAAGCCGGGTCCAGGAACTTCTGTTTTTGCGCGATCTCGTTGATCCTTTGGGGGCTCAGTTGGCGAGCCTCTTCCACCTCCAGCGCCGCTTTGTCAGCCATCAACTGCGACTGCTCACGCTTGAGTGTCTGGATCTGATAACCCGCAATTCGTCCCGCGGCGCTGGGCAGCAGTACGCCGATCAGCAAGAGGACGGCCAAGCCGCCGGAGAGAATCAGGCGCCAGCCGTTGCCTTGGGCCTGAGGATCTGCCTGCCGTACGACGCGGCCGTTGTCAAAATCCTTGATGTAGAGGTACAGGTCCTCGTTCGGGATGGGCCGGAGAGCGAACTCGTTGTCCACTACTTCAGCCGTCCTTTCGCCGGCGGTCTCCGCCATTGGCCTGAGAAATCGGTTGTACACGGTTGCGATCGTTGCCATCTCTGTCGTGCCTCTTGCTGGTGCTAACTGCCCCGGTTATACCTTCGACCACTCCAGTTACTACTTGCCAAGCCGACGTGACCGGCCAATCTCCGGCGCATCGGTCAAATCATTTCAACTCCGCGAAGCTTGGCGCTTCGCGAGGGAGGATTCTCCGCTACTTCTTCGCTGCCCGGCTTGATTACGTGTTTCGACAACGCCAGCGCGCGTTTCGAGCGAACCAACTGCTGGAATGCGTGCTTCACTTTGCGGTCTTCGAGCGACATGAACGTGATGATCACAATTCGTCCCGCGGGTGCTACCAACCGCGGCGCAATTTCCAGCAATGCATCCAGTTCTTCCAGTTCTCCGTTCACGGCGAGCCTCAGAGCCATGAATGTCTGCGTGGCCGGATGAATACGACCCGTTCGGGGCGCGGCCTGCTCCACGACACTGGCTAGATGCGTGGTGCTTCGGATGGGCCGCGCCCGAACGATTGCTCTGGCTATCCTTCGGCTCCTCCTTTCTTCTCCGAGTTGGAAAATCAGGTCGGCAAGCGGCTCCTCGCCGTGATAATTCACGATGTCGGAGGCCGTCAGGGACTGGCTTCGATCCATTCGAAAATCCAGCGGTCCCTCGGCCATTAGCGAGAAACCTCTCTCGGCCGTGGTCAATTGATAGCGGCTCACGCCTAAGTCCGCAAGCAGGCCGTTTGCCCGCTCGACTCCGGCGCTCGCCAACGCCTTCTCCAGCGACGAAAATGCTCCGTGGAAGAACCGGATTCGGCCGGCGCAGTCTGTCGTGTTCTGGCGCGCCAGCTCCAGCGACTCCGCGTCCCGGTCGCTCGCTACCACCAGACCTGTTGTCAGACGCCGCGCAATAGCGCCGGTATGCCCACCCAGTCCGCACGTCGCATCCACGTACACGCCATCCGGCCGCACGTCGAGCAGTTCCAGCGACTCGCGCAGCATGACCGGTATGTGTGCCATTCGTCACTTCAGCAAACTCTTCTTTTTTAGTTCGCGAACCGCGGTGGGCAATTGAGACTTCATCGCCGCCAGCTTCTGCTGGTACATCGCTTCTCCGTAAACCGCGATCGCTCCCTGCTCATGTCCCAGCCAAACCGGCTGGTTCTCAATCCCTAGTTCCTTGCGCAGTTCCTGTGGCACCAGCACGCGCCCCTGGTTGTCCAGATCCGAGTCGGCGCCATAGTGGTTGGCCACGAACGCGACAGCTTCGGCCCACTCGGCGGCAGCCTCACCGGGATCTGCGAAGAACTTCTCATTTGCAGCCCAGACGGAACTTGTGTATATTCGGGCTGTGCTCCGATCAAGAGTGGTAATGAAGACCGTTTTTTCGCCCAGCTTGCCGAGATACTCCTGGAAGATCGACGGGAGTTTGAGCCTACCCTTCTCGTCCACACGAGCTGGGTGGAACCCCCGAGGGGGCTCAACTACCACCGGTTTGGAAGTTAACTCGTCCACTTTGGGCTAGTCCAGACTTCAATTGACCATTTTCGACCACTTCAAACCACGTAGCGATTTTGCCACGCACTCGGTCGCGATGCAATAGGTATTTTGATATCAATGGGATATGCGCCTTTTGTTCGCCCCTACTGTGGAAATTCTGTTGAAGATTCGCCACTAGAAGCGTCGATTGCGGTACGACCTTCGTGGTCTATTCGCCTAGCTGTACGGAAGAATGCGCTGTCTTACGGAGGAATCCTATGCTCCCAGTCAGCGATTGGGAGTTCTGAGGTGGTCCGAAGTGGTCACACAGCCGGTCGGGGAACCGCGCCCGCCGGAGTCGGTGCAACGCGGCGAGCCTTGGTCTCGGCGTAGGCCTTGCGTACCTCTTCGGGGAATCCGGGAAGCAGCGCCTCTATCCGTTGCTGGATCCGAGCCACGATTTCCGGATGCTCGGCCGATGTGTCGTAACTCTCGTCCGGATCATCGACCAAGTTGTATAACTCCGGTTTGGCCAGAGGCAGGTTCACTCGCCCGCCCGCTGGAGCTGGAACATATGCGCCCGTAGTGTACCGGGCGAAGTGCAGCTTCCACTGCTGCCAGCGTGCGCACTGGACGTTCCAATTATCGAAGTACAGCAGCACATCGCGTTCGAGACTCGGCTGCGCGCCCGACAGCAAAGGCCAGATATCGATGCCGTCCACCGGTTTCGAAGGTAAAGAGGCTCCGGTCAGTTTGGCAAGCGTCGGCAGGATGTCGATCGTACCCGCCACTCCACTGGTCACCCGGCCCGCCGGGATCCGTCCGGTCCAGCGAGCGAGAAACGGCTCCCTGACGCCACCCTCGTAGGTGTCGCCCTTGCGGCCGCGCAGGCGCCCCGGACTACCCTGATACCAGGGCCCGTTATCGCTCGAGAACATGACCAGCGTGTTTCGCTCCAATCCGTGTTGCTTCAGGGCGGCTGCGATTTCACCCACGCTCCAGTCGATTTCCTCGACGACATCACCGTACAGGCCCAAAGGCGATTTTCCCCGGAACCGTGCCGATGCACCCAATGGGATATGCGGATAGGTATGCGGAAGATACAGGAAGAACGGATTGTCTTTCGAACGCTCGATGAATTGGACGGCCTGCTCGGTGTACCGGGGAGTGAGCGTTTCGAGCGTGGCGGTCTCCTCAATGACCTCGGTATTGTGCATGAGCCAACGCGGCGACATGTCGTTGCTGTAGGGTATCCCAAAGTATTCGTCAAACCCGCGACTGGTGGGCAGGTACGGACCGGTGTGCCCCAGGTGCCATTTGCCGATGCACATGGTCTTGTACCCCCGCGGCTTCAATAGCGAGGCGATGGTCTGTTCCGACTGGTCGAGGCCTGCCTGATCCTTGGGGAACAGCACACGTGGCACTCCCACGCGCGTCGGGTAACGCCCGGTGAGCAGCGCGGCCCGAGAAGGCGAACAAACTGGATTCGCGGAGTAGAACTGCGTGAACCGCGTGCCTTCGGCCGCCAGCCGGTCAATGTTCGGGGTGCGGATCTTCGACCCGTAGCAGCCAAGGTCGCCGTAGCCCAGGTCGTCGCAATAGATGAGGACGACGTTGGGCGGGTGCTCGGCGGCCGCCTGTGTCGGACCGATTCCGGCGCCGAGCGCCGCCTGCAGGAACGATCTGCGGTTCATGATGCTCCCACTATATAACTGGCTGCGATCATCGGACGCTCGCGACAATCCGGAAGATCTGCTCTCCGTACTTCTCCGCCAATTTCAGACCGACACCGGATATCTCCATTAACTCGCCTACGCTCCGCGGCTGACTCGCGGCGATTGCATGCAGCGCCTTGTCGGTAAGCACACGGAACGCCGGCACCCTCTGCTTTTTTGCCTCGGCCATGCGCCAGGCCTTCAGCAAGGTAGCGATCGCCGCGGCGTTCTCCGGCCTTGGCGCAATCCGCTTCGGAGCGGGCGTTTTCGCGGGCGCGGCCTTCGTCCGCTTCGCGGCGGCTTTCGGCTTGGCCGCTTGCGCCTTCTTCGTGGACTTCTTGCGCTTCCGAGTCCTGTGCGCGTCGATATCCAGCGGGATCGGTTCCGGGACCAGCACCATCGTCGCCGCGTCCGGCTCTCTGCCGGTCCTCGTTAAACGGACCTTGCGGAAGTCGATCCGCTTGCCGTCCTTTTCGAATGAAGCATCGGCAATGTCCACCAGCCCGCTGCGGGCCATGGCGGCAAGGAGTTCTTCGAATCGCCTGCGTTCGAGAGACCCGTCCGCGAAACAACTCTGATGCAGGCGGCCCGTGCCGGTGCCGTATTCAGCCGCCGCCAGGGCTTCCAGAATGCGTCCGATCTGGTCGAGTTCCGTATCGTCGGGCGGCCGGAAGGTTTGCGACACCACCGCTGTGGGAGCGCAGAAGTCGCAGACGCCGCAGCGGTCGCGCGCGTTCGCAAAATCGCCGAAGTAGCGCACCAACGACACCATCCGGCACCCGCTCGATTCGCAGTAGGCCAGCATCTTCTCGAACTGGGCCATCTTGTGTTCGCGCTGCTCCTGGTAGGAGTCCCGCCAATCGTCCGTTCCACGGCTGATGTTGTCCGCGTAATCCACCGCCGCGCCGCCGTGGGTCCACAGTTTCTCGAGCGCAGTGTCGAAAGCATCCGAAGCCATGCGGCTGCGCGCCAGCACCTCGTCCTTCGATTGGGCTTGCTCGGTGAGCAGTCCGTAGATGTGAGTGAGAACGCTGGGATCGGGATAGTCGCGTTCGAAGAAGTAGTCGTGCGTGTAGCGATCCGCGTAGGAATGCATGAGGATGGCGCGTGACGGCGCACCATCACGGCCTACGCGTCCGATCTCCTGGTAATAGCCTTCGACACTGCCGGGCAGCGCCGTATGAATCACCGTGCGGATATTCGCCTTGTCGATTCCCATCCCGAAGGCGATGGTGGCCACGATCACTTCCAGTTTGCCGTCGAGAAACGCCGACTGAACTTCGTCGCGGCGGCGACCGTCGAGACCCGCGTGATACGCCGCCACCGGGAAATGTTCCTGAAGCCGCCGGGCCAGTTGTTCCGAATCCCGCCGGCGAGGTGTATAGATAATGGCCGGCCTGCGTTCGGCGTCCTCGAGAATCAGTTCGGCCAGTTCCGATCGTCCTTCGGCGTCGATCTCAACCACTTCAATGGCGATGTTGTCGCGACGAAATCCGTGGATCAAGTGCCGGGGCTGGGTCAGTCCCAGTTGCTTTGCGATGTCTCCCTGCACCAGGGGTGTGGCAGTCGCGGTGAGCGCGATCACGGGCGCGGGGCGCAGCGCAGGCAGGTGCTTACCGATGTGCCGGTAGTCCGGACGGAAATCGTGCCCCCATTGCGAGATGCAGTGGGCCTCGTCAATGGCGATCAGGCACGGCTTGCGCTTGGCCAGCATTTCGGGGAATCCGCGTACCCGCAGGCGTTCAGGTGCGATGAACAGGAAGTCGAGCCGCCCCTCGAGATAGGCGAAGCAGACCTCGCGCGACGCGGCCCGATCGCGGTTCGAATGGATGCGGTCGGCCGCGAATCCCAGCGCGTTGAGCTTCGCCACCTGGTCCTCCATCAGGGCAATCAACGGGCTGATCACCAGCGTGGTGCCGCCCAGCATGATGCCCGGGAGTTGGTAGCACAGCGACTTGCCGGATCCGGTGGGCATTACCAGCAGGACGTCCTTGCCGCTGGTCACCACGCGGCAGACCTCTTCCTGGTTGGGGCGGAATGCCGCGAACCCGAAACATTTCTGCAGAACTTCGTGGAGGGATCCGGTGCGGCTTTCGGCCGCGATGGTGGACCGCGCTGGAGCAGCAGCAGTCCCGCCTGGCGTAGACGATGGCGGCGGAGCCGGATCGCGCACCTCCGGAATATCGCTGCGGCGCAAGCCAGGCTTTGCCCACAACATCGCGCACATAATCCTCAATGCCGCGGATGAACGGATCGAGTTGCGCCTGTCCGCGTTGGATCCGCTTGAGGAAGGCCTCCCATTGCCCGGTCATCGCCGGACTCTTCACGTCCGGATGCACCACTTCGATCAGCCGGATGCCCTTCTCCGTCGCTTCCAGACTCTTGCCCCTTCGGATGATGAACTCGCGCTTCAGCAGCACTTCGATGATCTGCGCGCGCGTCGCCGGCGTTCCCAGGCCGCTCTCTTTCATGGCGTCGGAGAGTTCCTTGTCATCCAGCGTCTTGCCCGCGGTCTCCATGGCGGTCAGCAGCGTCGCATCCGTTAGCCGCTTGGGAGGGCGTGTCTTCTTCGCGATCGATTGGGTGTCCAACACGCGCTGGGGCTGCCCTTCGGCGAGATCGGGCGGCAACATCTGCCCGTCTTCGCCCGGCGCATCGTCGCCGTCCTCGCCCGCCTTGGGCTTTTTCCGGTCCCGCTTGCCTCCACCGATGTCGAGCACCTTCCATCCGAGTTGCTGAATGGCCGTACCGCTCGAATGGAAACGGTCCTCAACCGGCTGAGTTCCGCTGCGGACCAGCGTGATCACAGTGGTCACCAGCCAGATGTGATCGTCGTGCCAGGCCGAGAGCAGCCGCCGGCAAATCAGGTCGAACAGCTTGCGTTCATCCGCGTCGATGGACGCGTTGGCCGGCGATACGCCGGTGGGAATGATGGCGTGGTGATCCGTGACCTTCGTGTCGTCCACGAAACGACGGCCCAACGGCCGTGTGCCGGTTCCCGGCGCGAGCATTTCGCGGTAGTTGCCTTCGATGGCGGAAACGATCTTGGGCAGAGTACGCGCGACGTCCTGCGAAAGATGCCGGCTGTCGGTGCGCGGGTAACTGATCAGTTTGTGGCGCTCATACAGGGCCTGCGCAAGTTCGAGTGTCCGCTGCGCGCTGAATCCGTACAGACGGTTGGCGTGGCGTTGCAGTTCGGTAAGGTCATAGAGCAGCGGCGGGGCCATCCGGCGGGTCTGCGCATCCATCCTCTCGATGTGCGCGGAGCCCCCGCGGACGCGTTCGACAATGGCCTTAGCCTCGTCCCCCGACGGCGGCAGTTTCATCGCCGTGTCCAGCGGTTCGACACCGGGCCGGAACCAGGTTCCTTCGTACTGCTGCCCCTCTCGCGGCGAGAAGGTGGCCACCACGTTGATGTAGTCTTCGGGAACGAAGTTGCGGATGGCGAGTTCGCGGTCCACCAGCATGGCCAGCGTCGGCGTCTGCACCCGGCCCACGGAGAATTCCTCCCGGCAGGCCAGCGTGTACGCTCGCGACAGGTTCATGCCCACTAACCAGTCAGCCCGGCTGCGGCCGCGTGCGGCATCGGCCAGAGGGTCGTAGTCGTGCCCATCCCGCAGCTTCGAGAATCCGTCGCGGATGGCCTCTGGCGTCAGGGACGAGATCCACAGGCGCCGTACCGGCTTGTCGCATCCGGCCGCCTCATAGATGTAGCGAAAAATCAGTTCGCCTTCCCGCCCGGCGTCAGTCGCGCAGATAACGCTGCCGACGCGCGGCGATGTCAGGATTTTGCGAACCACTTCAAACTGGTCCTTCGTCTGTTCGCTCACGACGAGCGGCCATGACTCAGGTAGCATCGGCAGCAGGTCGCGGCGCCAGTTTCGCCACTCGGGCCGGATCTCATTAGGCTGGGCGAGCGCCACGAGATGACCGATGGCCCACGTCACGACGTAACCGTCACCGTGCAGGTAGCCCTCGCCGCGCTTGGTGGCATTCAGAACCTTGGCGATGTCGCGGGCCACCGAGGGCTTTTCGGCGACAACAGCGATGGTCGGGACCGCCGGATTACTCATGAACGATGGCCAGCCACTCCTCGGCTCGCTGCCGTACCGCCCGGTAATCGAGCGGTGACGGATATAGATCGCTAATCACCGCGAGGGCGTCGGCGCCGGCCTCGATAACCGAAAGCGCACGTTCGCGCGTAATACCGCCGATCGCCACCAATGGGCGATCCGCGAGCGTTCGGATGCGGCCCAGTTCAGCCAACCCCACCACCGGGTCAGGATTCTCTTTCGACGACGTTGAGAAGATCGGCCCGAAGGCCAGATAGTCGGCGGGTTCGCTCAAAGCTGCCCGGAACTGCTCTTCGTTGTGCGTCGAGAAACCAACCGTCCGGCCGGGTCCAACCACCCGGCGCACGTCTGCTGGAGCCAGGTCATCCTGGCCGACATGAACACCGGCGTCCACCATCAGCGCAACATCCGCCCGATCGTTCACGATGAAGGCTGTTCCGGCCTCGCGGCACATCCGGGCGATGATCGAGGCCTGGTCGAACATCATCCGGGTGTAGGTTCCCTTGTGCCGGAACTGCAGGATGCGCGCTCCTGCCTCGATCAGAGCCACAGCCGCGTCAACCGGCGTCAGCCCACGCACCGCAAGCAGGGCCGTGTCCAGAAGGGGGTAAAACCGGGGAATCTGCAAGCTCCATGATACCGTGCCGATGTAGGCGGACATCACTCGCAACAGGACTTGAATCCCACCACAACCGGCAGATGAAACGCGCTGTCGGCCGGCATGATCCACCGCACACCTTGAAAACCGGCCCGACTCAAGACCTCCGCCAGTTCCGCCCGCAAGATCGCCCGGTAGCTTCCCGAATGATGCCAGTCCTCCCATCCCGCATCGGCTTCACGAGTAATATACAGGTGAAACCGATAACGACGCTGGTCGATCCAGTCCCATATCTGGAAAACGATCCGCCGCCGTCCGTCGTCGGATAGAAATACGGGGCCCTGAACAGTGGGCCGATCCAGAATCAGTTGATCGTAATCGCGGATGTTGGCGGCAAATAATCCACCAGGCCGCAGCTTCGCATGGATGGAGACGGCCGCCGCCAGGAGTTCTGGGCCACTCTCCAGGTGCGGAAGGGCGTTGTCCATGGCGATGACGGCGTCGAATCCGTCCTCCTCCACAGAGCTCAAGTCCTTCATGTCCGCTACCGCGAACCGCATCTGCAAGCCACGCGAAGCCGCTTCGCGGCCAGCCCGCTCGACAGCCGCCGTGCTGATATCACTCCCGGTTATTCGGAAGCCACGCCCGGCGAGTCCGAGCGCCTGGGTGCCGATGCCGCACGCACAATCGAGCACTCGTGCCCCGGCGCCGCATTCGCGTTCGAGCAGTGGGCCTAGCGCCGCAGCCTGCCGCGCCATCGAGGCATCCCAGCTTTCGAACATCAGATGGTAGTGGGAGGCGAGTTCATCGTAGAACGCGCGCGCCGAGTCGCCCATCAGTTACCCCGCCGCTTCCAGCACTTCTTCGGGAGCCGGCTTTCCGCGCTGCGCATACCGGATCACACCGTCCGGCCCGATCAAATACACCGTTCGTCGCACCATCAGTCCACCGGCCGCGTACAACTTGGCCACGCGCTGGCCTTCGTCCACCAGCAACGGGAACGGAAACGAGCGGCCTTCCTTGAATTTTGCATGGCTGGCGGCGCTGCCCGGATTCACGCCGAACACCATCGCGTTCTTCTTCTTTACATCTCCCCAGCCGTCCCGGAACTCGCAAAGCTGCTGGCGGCAGGTCGGCGTCTCGTCGGCGGGATAGAACACCAGCACCACGTTCTTGCCTTTCAGTTTCGACAGCGTGTACTTCTTTCCATCCTGGTCGGAGAGCGTGAAATCCGGAGCCGGAATGCCGGTGGCAAGAGGTTTACCGAAAAGCCAGTCAATCATCGAATCCATGATAGTTCCGCACGCCCTTGCCGTCCATGCCGGATAATGCTGGAAAGGACCTCTCCGTGGATCATGTAGCGCTGCTCAGCGAACTCGTCGCCATCGATTCCGTCAATCCCGACCTCGTGCCCGGCGCCGCCGGCGAATCCGAAATCGCCGGGTACGTCGCTCGATGGATGAATCGCGCCGGCATTGAAACATCCATTGACGAGGCGGCGCCGGGCCGACCGTCGGTGGTCGGCGTGATCCGCGGTACCGGCGGCGGCCGGTCGCTGATGATCAATGCCCACATGGACACGGTAGGCGTCACTGGCATGGAAGACGGCCACGCGCCGCGGGTCGAGGGCAACCGCCTCTACGGCCGTGGCGCCTACGATATGAAGGGCAGCCTCGCTTCCATTCTGATCGCGGGCGCAACCGTCGGCCGGATGCATCTGCGCGGCGACGTCATACTGACCGCGGTGTGCGACGAGGAATACGCGAGCATCGGGACCAGTTCCGTGCTGAAGAGCTGGCGCGCCGACGCCGCCATCGTGACGGAACCCACCGCTCTCGACATCTGCGTCGCGCACAAGGGCTTCCAGTGGTTCGAGATCGAATCGAAGGGAGTGGCTGCGCACGGATCGAAACCCGCGCTCGGCGTGGATGCCATCGCCAAGATGGGCCGGGTCCTCACCGGCATTGAGGAACTGGATATCCGGCTGCGTTCCGAACCGCGTCACCCACTGCTCGGATCGGGGTCGATTCACGCATCGCTCATTTCGGGCGGGCGGGAACTCTCGACGTATCCCGAGACCTGTCTAGTGTCCGTGGAGCGGCGTACTGTTCCAGGTGAAACTCGCGAGGATACGGCGCAGCAGATCCAGGACGTGCTCGACCACGCGCGTCAGCACGATCCAACTGCACGGTTTTGTTTCCGATCGACGCTGGTGCGCGAACCCTTCGAGGTGGATCCGGAATGCGACATCGTCCGGACGCTCAAGTGCCACACTACAGCGGAGCGAGGCGTCCAGCCCCGCTTCTACGGCGACACTCCCTGGATGGACTCGGCGCTGACTTCGGCTGCGGGCATTCCAACCGTCGTTTTCGGTCCGGGCGGAGGAGGCGCACACGCCGTGGTGGAATGGTCGAATCTGGACGAAGTCGCCATGGCCGCGCGGATTCTCACTCGTGTTGCCGCCGATTTCTGCGGATAGGTGCCGTTCATGCCCGAACTCCCCGACGTCGAAATCTACGTGGAAGCGCTACGTCAACGCACGGTGGGACATCGCCTCGAAAAGCTGCTGATTCGTGGACCGTTCTTGCTTCGTTCCGTAACGCCGCCGATTCAGGAGGCCCAGGGGAAGTTGGTTCGCGAGGTGAGGCGGGTAGGCAAGCGCATAGCGATCGGTCTCGATGAGGAATTGTGGCTGGCGCTTCACCTCATGATCGCGGGTCGTCTGCACTGGCGGCCAGCGGCGCCGAAGACCCTGGCCCGAAACATACTGGCGGCATTCGTCTTCGATGCCGGCACGTTGACATTGACGGAAGCGGGATCACAGCATCGCGCGTCGCTGCATCTCGCAGCCGGCGAGGAAGGGTTGCGTGAACTCGATCCAGGCGGGATCGACGTGCTCGCGGCCGGACGGGACGAGTTTGAGGCAGCGCTGAAGTCGGCGAATCACACGCTGAAGCGCGCGTTGACCGATCCGCGATTATTCAGCGGCATCGGGAACGCTTATTCCGACGAGATTCTGCATCGGGCCCAACTGTCGCCCATCTTGATGACCCAGCGTCTCAACGCGGACCAGGTAACCACGCTGCACCGATCGGTCCAGGAGGTGCTGGCGGAGTGGGTGGACCGGCTCCGCCGTGAGACCGGCGATCGGTTCCCGGAGAAGGTGACTGCGTTCCGCGAAGGCATGGCTGCCCATGGCCGCTACGGCCAGCCGTGCCCTCGATGCGGCTCGAAAATTCAGCGTATCCGTTATGCTGCGAACGAGACTAATTACTGTCCAGTGTGCCAGACCGGCGGAAGACTGCTCGCGGACCGGGCTTTGTCTCGCCTGCTGAGGGAGGATTGGCCTCGCAGCCTGGACGAACTGGATGCCCTCAAGAAGCGCTGACTACTTCAGCCGTGCTTCCCTTCGGCTTTAGGTGAAGGCTTCTCTGTACCGCCCTGGATGGCTGGTTTCGCGGGTTCGCCATGTCCCGAGGACTTCTCTCCGCCATGGCCGGGTGCACCACCCTCCTCCTTGGCGTCACTCTCCTCTTCTTCCTGGCCGATCAGGTGCTGCACGATGAGCGAGATACGCCGGTTGGAGGAATCGAGTGGCTTGTCGGCCTTGCGCAGCATCTGATCGGCGAAGCCGCGCACCTGAGTCACTTGCCCTGCGCCCAGACCGTTCTGTTGCATCAAGCGGCGGGCTGAGTTCGCGCGATCGGCGGACAGCTCCCAATTGCCGTATGCCGCATCGCGCGCAAACGGTTTCGAATCCGTATGCCCTTCCAGAAAGATCTTGTTGGGTAACTTCCCTAACTCGCCGGCTAACGTGATCAGAACTTCCTTGCCGCTCGCACTGGGTTCTCCAATCCCGCTCTGGAAGAACGTGCCCACATCGGACTCGAGCAACTCGATCCGGAGTCCTTCGGTGGTGACCGTCATTTCGATATGGTCTTTCAACTTATCGAAGTTGGTCATTTTACGCATCGATTTCGCGAGTTCTTCCTTGAGTTTGTCCATGTTATCTTTCGACAACGTGAAGTTATCCCCGGAGCCTGTCTTTCCGCTCCCTACCTTCTTCGATTTCCCAGTCGGGTCCTTGAAGTACCCGCCCACAGCTTCGCGCACCTGCTTGCTGCTGTTTAGCAACCACAGGACAATGAACAGAGCCATCATCGCCGTCACGAAATCGGCATAGGCGACCTTCCAGGCACCGCCATGATGGCCTCCGTGCGAAACCTTTTTCTTGACAACGATGATCGGACGGGTTTCAGCCATGTGCTTCCACCGTTATGCCTTCTTGTTGCGGACCGCGGCTTCGGTTTCCTTGAATCCCGGACGGACATGCCCGGGAATCGCACGCCGACCCACCTCCACGGCGAGCACTGGCGACACGCCCTTTACGAACGCATTGATGCACACGCGCAATACCTGATAGTAGGAGTGCTCCTCATCGGCGGCCTTCGCCATGCTGGCGGCAATGGGACCCAGCAGCCCGTAGCACAGCAGGATGCCGAGAAATGTTCCCACCAGCGCCGCCGCCACCTTGTGGCCGATCTCTTCCGGCGGTCCGCCCAGCGCTCCCATCGTGATCACCACGCCCAGCACGGCCGCCACGATGCCCAGGCCGGGAAGGGCATCGGCCATTGTGTTCAGGGCGATCACCGGAGCCTGGGCTCCATGATGATGGACGTCCATGTCGGTTTCCATCATTGTGTCCAGATCGAAGGGGTCCACGCCGCCGCTGGCCGCTGTTCGAACCGTGTCACAGATGAAATCCCTGACATGGTGGTCCTTGATGATGTTCGGGTAGGCCGAGAGAACTTTGCTCTTCTCCGGTTCCTCCACGTCCGCCTCCACCGCCGCCAACCCGTCCTTGCGAGCGCGGCTGAATAACTCATACATCATCTTCAGAGTCTCCAGATATCGCGCAGTGCTATACTTCGCGCTGCCGAAGGCTCCGGCGACTCCCTTGACCATCTGTGAGAGAATGTGCGGCGGATTGCCGATCAGAACGGTTCCCACTGCCGCACCGCCGATGATCACCAGTTCGGCAGGCTGCAGGAGAACAAGCAGGTTACCCTTCTCCATCAAATAACCGCCGACTACAGCGCCAAACACGACGAGTATTCCGATAATTGCAAACATGACGGTCCTTAGTATCTGCGGAAACCTTACAGCGTGGTCACCCGGTCTCCTCCTTCAGACAGGCTCTTACTCAATGCTTCCTCCGAACGGTTCAACAAACCCTCCATCGTGTCGCTGGGACCGGCGGCCGCTCCACCAATCGAGATGGTCGCGGCGATACGGTCACCCCACCACGGGATCGCAGCCAGGCCCACGATCTGCCGCAACTTCTCGGCGGTCCTCACCAGTTCTGCGGCGGGACACTTGGCGAGGATCGCCACAAACCGATTCCGGCTCCAGCGCCCCACCAGGTCGGATGGGTGAATGTTCCGGGCCAGCGTTCGCGCCACCACCGAGATGATGGTCTCGGCGGCCCTGGCCCCATGCGATTCCCGAAACTCATCCAACTTATCGACCGCGATGCTCAACACACAGAACGGGATGTGAAACTCGGTGAAATCCAGAAGGGCGCCGGTGAGATGCGATTGAATGGAATGATGGTCCAGCACGCCGGTATTCCGATCCAAGTGGTCCTCGACGGCGTGACTATTGGGTTGCAGTTCGGCCTCGGGGAGCAGGATCCGCTCATCGAAGCTCTCCGCGGCGCCGACAATCTCTCCATCCGCGTTGCGGAGCGGCGCCGCGCGCACCCGCACGGGGATTCGCTGCCCGTCCTTGTGACGCAGAAACACATCCGACTCACGCGGCATCCCGTCGTGCATTGTGCCCACCAAGGGGCAGGACACACCGCACAACACGTTGCACTCCGCATCGCAGTACATCAGCAGGTCATCGAAGCACGAACGCCCCAGAACCTCTTGGCGTAGATAGCCCGTGATCTGTTCGGCGCCGCGATTCCAAAACAGAATCCGGCGCTCCCGGTCTACGAGATACACGCCCGTGGCAAGGCTTTCCAATACCGCCCGATAGATTTCCTGATCCAGGGTAAATGACACGTGACGCTCCAAGCGTCCTTATCGTACCGACCGGGGAAATGTGTGAGGAAACGCCGGGCCTACTGGGGAATGTTGGGATCGAGAAAAGGATTTGAAGGAGCCGCTTGGTCGAGCATTGCCTCCAGCATCAGCACGATACTTCCGGACGACCGGAACGCAGCCAGCAACTTAGGCGCTTGGCCGGCATGCCCCGAGCGGACGCGGTTCAATGTCGATCGCGCATGCCAGAACCACTCCACCGCGTTCTGCTGTTGCAGGTTTGCGGACTTCAGAAAACCCACGTAACTCTCGATCACCCGGTCGCCGAGGTCGCCAGGCGGCGCAAGTTCCAGCAGCGCCTCGTACACGGTCGCCTTCTCATGGTAGTAATCCGCCTCAGAGGGTTCTTCGTTGGCACGCCAGTCCGCCAAGGTGCTCAAGAAGTCCGTCAACTGCCGGGCCCACTCGGGCGTGCGGCGGGCAGCGTCCGTGAGCGTGGCTCCCGTAGGGCTCTGACGCAACAACAGGCATTCCTCAAAAACCTTCTTCGCGCCCGGTGTCTGCCAGTAACGCTCAATCCTGATCTCGCCCTCCACCTGCTCGGGAGTGGCCTCCTCCGCACTGAGTGCCGGCTGTTCGCCGCGGATCGCATCGCCGAACAGCGCGGTGCGGTCCACGCCTCCCACCAGGCTTCCGGCAATTTGTTCGGAACCGGCGCAGCGCGCACCTTTCAATTGAGTCACCAGGAATTTGCGGTACGTCTCCACCAGCGCTTCAGGACTTGAACCGATCTGACGGGCATGGCTCACCAGCGCGCCGACAGCGCGATCGATGGCCTTCGAAAAGTACAGGAAGGCGCGGCTCTCGGGCCCGATCGCCTCCAGCTTGGAAGTGAACGATCCCAGGGCAATCTCGAAGTATTCCCGCGGCCAATCGAGACTGGCCAGTGTGTGTGCCAGCGGAGCCAGTTCCGCCACGGTGGATGCACCGCTTAGCCCGGCGCGGGCGAAAGCGAGGTGCTCCCCTTTGGCACGCTCCTTCTCCGAAAACGCGCCTCGTGTTACAGCGGCCAAGGCGTCGTAGTAAGGCGAGACATCCGGCAGTAAACTGTCCTCGCAGGTCGCGCGCGAGATCGCCGGACGGTTGATCTGCTCGAACAGCTCCCGCGCACGATGGGGATCCACGGCCACCATCTCCTGAACGGCCGTTGATTGGAGTGACAGTGCGTCCATCCGGAGCCGTAACGCTCTGGCCAGCGAGCCGCTTCGAGTGTCTACCTCACTGCCGGGAAAAGCAATCAATCGGACCGGATTCTGGCTCTTCGCCGCCAGGAGAAAGGCCATATTGATCAAATCCCGCCGCAAGTCCCGATCGGTGACCTGGCTGTTCAGGCGGAGCAGCGCGCTGGCGGCGAACTCGGGAGGTGCGGCCATGGCGATCCCGAATATCGGCTCAAGCTGAGCCGGCAACCTGGCTGGCTCCTTTCGCTTCTCGGCGCCAGGCATCATCACGGCAAAGAACGCCGCGAGTGCCACCGTACCCCCACGCTGCACACGCCCGGACTGCATCTATAAGAAGTTGACGATTGTGGAAAATCCCTTGGGGTCGAGACTCGCGCCGCCTACCAGCACGCCGTCGATCTCGGGTTGCGCCATCAGGATCTTGACGTTATCCGGTTTGACGCTGCCTCCATAGAGGATGCGCACGGCGCCGGCTGCGTCGCCGCCGAACTTGGCCTGTGCCTGGCTGCGCAGGAAACGGTGGGCATCCGCCGCGATCTCAGGGGTCGCCGTCTTCCCGGTTCCAATCGCCCATACCGGTTCATAGGCAATCACTACCTGAGCAAACTGCTCCGGCGCGAGCGGTGCGAGCCCGCCCAGGAACTGCGCCTGCAGAACGTCTTCGGTGGCGCCGGATTCGCGATGCGAGAGCAGTTCGCCCACGCAGACAATCGGCTTCAGGCCCGCTTCGAGCGCCGCCACGGTCTTCTTGAATACCGATTCGTCGGTTTCCCCGAAGTACTGGCGACGTTCGCTGTGTCCGATGATCACCCACTGCGCGCCCGTGGCCTTGATCATCGGGGCCGACACTTCGCCCGTATAAGCCCCTTCTTTGGCCTGGTGCAGGTTCTGAGCGCCGATTCCGACGTTCGATCCCTGGGTCGCTTCGACCGCGGCAGGCACGTTTACGAAAGGAGGACAAATTACGATTTCGCAGTGGCTCGACTGCGCAACCAAAGGTTTAAAAGAATTGAAGAATGCGACGGTCTCACTGGGATTCTTGTACATCTTCCAGTTGCCCGCCATGACTGGCTTTCTCATTATGCTTTCAGGATAACCGTTACGGGTCCGCCCCCGCGCGACTAAGCAGTCGACGGGAGCCGGTTGCGCATGGAGGTGTAGAAGGCCCAGACGGCAAAGGCCACCACGCCCGCCAAAGTCAGATCGGCATTGGCGAAATACCACGCCGAAGTGTGAAGCGTCGGAGAGAAGCTCAGCATTCCATTAATCACCACCAGGGTGCAGAGGGCCAGCAACCCGAAGCGGAGGACGACCACAACCATCAGAGCGAAGTAGACAGCAGACACGACGGCGGCCAGCACCATCGCGTCACTCTGCAGGACCTGTGTGGCAGTCCAGATCAGGACGAAGGCGGCCCCACCGAGCCACTGGTTGCGCAACAGCACCCGCAGCAGGAACAGCATAAAGAAGAAGATCAATGCTTCGCGGACGCCGTGCGGCAAGGTCACCAGCCACGAAGCGAATACTTGCCGCGTACCCAGCAGCATGTCGGTGGATCCAAGCCCGATAGCCGGAGCGCTCCGTTCGGACCAGAAGTTAGCAACGTGAACGACCAGCGCGCTGGCGACGCCCGCGGCAATTCCGAAGAGGACGTCGCGCCCGACAACAGCATCGCGGATCTGGCCGCTCAACACGCGCGTCCAGGAGATGATGGTGCGCGGCCAGTACCGGCGCACATATGGCTCGAGCGCCAGGTACACGGTCCAGAGGATCAGGCCATAGAACAGCGACGTGCAGATGGCGAGCAGGAACATCCCGAACGTGCCCACCGAAAATGCGAGATGCGAGCGAGTCAACCAGAGCGCCATCTGCACCGAGAAGATGAAGCCGGCGATGCGCAGAGCTCCGCGGCGGTCGCCACGGCCGGCGGCCAGGTTCAACCGTGCCAGCAGCGCGCTTCCAATCAGGACGGCCAGAAGGATGATGCCCAGAATGAGGACGAACAGCGTGCCCTTGCCCACGGATTCCGGCGGCGGCATACGGTCTGGTTTGGTCCACGGTCCGATGAGGGCGAATGCGACCGGCTTGCCCCGCAGGGCGGCCGCTTCGACGCGGAGCGGCCACTTAGAGTCGGGCCACGTGCCGGTCCAGGCCATGCGTGTGTCGGAGGTCGCTAGCCAGGTCCGGCGCGGCTCAGCCGGCTGTAATGTCGTGGGATCCAGATCGGCGGCGGTGAACAGCACACTCCAAGCCGGGGTGGATGTGGTCGCGGGTGCGGCGGGCAATTCCTGTTCGGGAATCGCCTGGAATTCGACGAGGCGTCCTCTGTCGTCCACCAAGACGTCGATCATGCCCGACAGGACCGAAGGCGGATCACCCGGTTCGACCAGGCCCGGTGTGAGCAGGTCGTCGTGGAAGCTGTACGCAGTCAATGGGTAGGGACTCTGCCGATACCAGAACCGGAGCAGCCTCGGCCGTTTTGACAGGATCGCGGACCAGCCCGGGAAAGGCTTCCCGTTTGCCCGGACGTAACTGAGGAACGAGTCCGCCCAGTCGAACCCGTACGCTTCATCGTAGGGTCGGGCGGTGTAGCCCAGGTGCGCAAGAGCGTCCTTGGCCCTCTGCGCCAGCACCTCGGGAGGATACTGCGGATCCAGCATCTCGACGGCGCTTCGGCGAATGGACAGCACGGAGCACAGTACGATTCCCGCGATCACGGCGGCGAACACCGGAATGGCCAAGCGGGGCGATAGTCCTTCGCCCTCACCGGCTGCGGCCACCATCTGAGGCGACGGAGTCTCGCCGGCGGCGAGCGCTGCCGCTAGCGGATCCCCGCCGGGCAAAGCCGATGACACGGCGAGCGCGGACTTGGGGCGTCGCGAAGGGTCCGGATCGAGGCATCTCAGCACCACCCTCTCGACGGCCGGATCCAGGTCGCGCACGATCGAGTTCAGGCTGACCGGCGAGGTCTCGCTGCGGGCGCGTATCAGGTCCGCGAGAGAATCCCCTTCGAACGGGCGCTTGCCGCTGAACAACTCGTAGATCACCAGACCCAGGGAATAGAGATCGCTCTGGACGGTGACCTCCTTACCCGACAGTTGTTCGGGAGCCATGTAGGCGGGTGTGCCACTGCGTACCTCCAGACCTGTGATTTCCTCGGCAAACCCGGCGAGGCCGAAGTCGGTGAGCAGCGCCTGCCCGCGGCCGTCGAGCATGACGTTGGCGGGCTTTAGATCGCGGTGCAGCACGCCCTTATCGTGGGCCGCGGCGAGGCCGGCGCAGAGTTTGCGGGAGATCTCGAGCGCCTTGTCCGCCGGCAGGCGTCCGATTCGTCGCAGCAGCGAACCCAGGTCCTCGCCATCGACGTACTCCATCGACAGGAACAGGCGGCCATCCACTTCGCCGACGTCGTAGACACGGCAGACGTTAGGGTGCGATACCTTGCGCGCGATGCGGACCTCGTTGTGAAAGCGGCGAAGCGCGTCCTGGTTGCGCGTCATCGCCTCCGGCAGGAACTTCAGCGCGACTTGCTGCCCGAGGGTGAGGTCGTCGGCGCGGTATACCTCTCCCATGCCGCCTTTCCCGAGCAGCGCGACGATGCGATAGCGTTCGGCAACCACTGCGCCGGGTACGAGACGGCCGTCCTCAGGAGAGGCGAAGTACTCGCTGCGCGACTGCGAAGCGCGGTTCTGTCGCGAACCGGCGGATGGCGGCGGGGAGGACGGAGTGGCGATGGTGGCGTCACATCCGGGACATATCCCGCCTTCATTCACCTCCGAGCCGCACGACGCGCATCGGGACATAGGCGTGTCCCATAATACCGCGTGGGTCCGGTGCTTACTTTGTCTCCGCCTCGAACAGCCGGCGGGCCGGATCCACCAGGAACCACGCGCAGGCGGCGATGGCGCACAAACCGGCGGCCGTAAGGAATGAGGCGCTCCAGCCGAATTCCCTGGCGATCCACGGCGACAGCGAGGCGGTCAGCGCCCCGCCGAGTTGTCCGCCCATGTTCATGATTCCGGAAACGGTTCCGGCCGAGGGTCCGGCGATCTCCGCCGTTACCGCCCAGAACGAGCTCTGTGACAGATACAGCGCTCCCGCGCCGCCGGCAAGCACTACCGCGGCCAGACGGGCGTTTTCCACCTGGGTGCCGAGCGCGATGAAGACCGCCGCGAACGCGATTCCGAACACGGCGATGCCGCAACGTCCAATTCGCGCTCCTCTCCGCGCTGTGATACGGTCACTGATCCAACCGCCCAGCGGCGAGGCCAGCGCCATGGCGATAAACGGCAGCATGGCCCACCAGCGGCTTGCCTTCAGATCGAGTCCCCGCACGTTATTGAGGTAGATGAAGAACCAGGTGAAGAAGATGTACGCCGAATAGCCGTAGGCGAAGTAACTGAGTGTCATCATCCACAGCTCGCGGCTGGCGAGGATGCGTCCCCACGGCACTCCGAGCTTCCGTGATTTCGCGGCATGCGGCAACCCGGTCTCGATCAGTTCGAGTTCCCCGGCGTCTACCCACGGGTGCTCGGAGGGTTTGTCGCGCGCGATGATGAACCACACCACGCCGGCGGCAATGCCGATCAACGCGCTGACCACGAATGACCACCGCCACCCGTAGTTTTCCATCACATAAACGATGAGCGGCGGCGTGATGCCTGCACCCGCTCCGACTCCGGCGAAGATGACGCCATTGGCGATTCCCCGCTCACGTGACGGGATCCACTCCGCAACTAGCCGGTTCGAAGCCGGGTACACGACGGCTTCCCCGATGCCAAGAGCAAAACGCACACCGATGAGGATCAGCAGCGAGGAGGCCAGCGAAGGCGGCACAATCACCACCACGGTGGTGAACACCCCCCACCATAGGACGGCCAACATCAGAATCCGGCGAGGGCCGAACCGGTCGGCGAGACGTCCGCCCGGGGCCTGAAACAGCGCATAGCCTAAAACGAAGGCGCTGAAAACCCAGCCCAGTTGAATGTCTGTGAGTTGGAACTCTTTTGCAATCGCCTTTCCGGCGATCGAAATGTTAACGCGATCGAGATAGGCGATGGCGCTGATGAGGAACGTCCAACCGATGAGAAGCCATCGGATACGGGTGCGGTTAGCGGCAGGCATGAAGCGTCATCATATCGAACTGTTGTAATCGGAAAAATACGAACCTGGTACCTACTATTTGTAATCCGCCGGACGGCGGCCCTTTACATAGGTCCCGAACCCGAAGTGGGACGCATGATAGTCACCTACCAGATCGGCGTCGGATTTGGCCGCGATCTGTTTCTCCATGTGCAAGGCCCAGTAACAGGCGTTCACCAGCATGCGGCGCACACCTTGGTTCTCGATGTCCTCGGCTGCGCCCATGGTGGTGGTGAAGATTCGCCCACCCTTGTAGGTCTTCGTCCATGCAACCGGCATCATGGGACTGTTCTGCGCGCCTTCCACCGGCGCATCGGTGGGCTTCATCCCCTTGAGCACCTGTCCGAGCACCAGCGGTTGACTGTCCCCTGGAAGCGGGATCGTGACCGTGTACACATCGGTCGGTCCCCAGATATCGCCCGATTGGATCCCCCTCAGAATCGGATGCCCCTCCTGCCCCGGCACGATCACCCCTCGCGTGCTCTGGGACCCGTGCTTGCCGTGATGCGAGATCCACGTCTCACCCAGGACCTGCCGGCCGAAACCGCCATCGGGATCCTTGCTGTTCCAACTGTATTTGGCGTAGGTGGGGCTGCTCTTGACGTTGAACGAGTGGGTTGCCGTACGCATGGCCACAATCGGCCTGCCCGCCTCAAAGTAGTCCACAAAGTGCTTCATCTGTACATCAGGCAAATCGCGAAAACGGGCGAACAGGATCAGCAGGTCCGCTGAATCCAGCGCCTCCAGTCCTGGGATGTTGTCCACTCGATCCGGCTTGATCGTGCCGCCCGCCGGATCGATGGCGAACAGCACGGTGCAGCGGAATCCGTGCCGGGAGGAAAGAATCTTGGCCAGTTGCGGGAGCGCCTCCTCTGACCGGTACTCGTCATCGGCCGCTACCAGGACGATGTTCTTGCCCTTGCCCGGCCCCGACTTGCCCTCGAACACCAATCCCGCCGCAGAGGCGAGTGTGATGCAGAATAACGCCAGCAGTAATACCCTGTTCATAGTGCGTATACTTCCCGTTCCCGAAATCCAGAACCAGCTTCAGGACACCCAGACCATATCTTATGGGATTCGAGAATCGGCGGTATCGCGATCAAACGGCTCCCGGAAGTTCCGGGATCTTCTCGGGCGAGTACTCGCCGTCGGAGTGCAGCAGGATGCCTACCTCGGAACGTTCCCGCAGCGCATAGCGAAGCAGCGTCTTTTCGGCATCGCCAATAGCCCGGTTAGTTCCGCGATTCAGAACCACCAGGTGCGAAAACTCTCGGCCGCGGCAGCCCAGTGCCTTTGGGTGACGTTTTGATCCGTCGTTCTCCGCCATATACAGCTACTTGTGACGCATGACCGTAGTGTAGTGCAACGGCCGGAAATTGCCAGAGGTGGCGGGAGTGGCTGCTGCGCCAGCGCGGCCGCGCTCCTCGCGCGTTTCACCCTCCATTGGATCAGCCCTTACTTCGAGGCCTGGTATTGACGCCAGATGTAAACCGCTCGAAGCGGGGGTATTTATCCCGGCAACTGTCCTCGCCGTCCGCAGATTCGGAGCTGTCGGCGCAGCGAGGGTTGGCGTCGGTTCGTATGCATTGGCGTATTCTGACAGAGTGGGCGTGGCCGTTTACTGTTTTTGCGGGAGTTGGCAGTCAACGGTGTTTAATGTGGCGAGGCCGCAGCTGGCGCGAGCGTTTCGGCTACTCTCGGGGTAGGTGTGTTTCTAGCTCTGCTACTATTGTTCGTCTATACCACGGACCCTGGAATCAGAGCCGACGTTCGCTCGGCGGCACGTTGGAGCAATTGGGGTGGGCCTGCCACGGCACGCCATCAATCAGCGGATGAGGTTTGACCGTTAATGACTCTACTGAGAAACGTGATGCGAAGGTTGGAGCGAGCGCTGCGGCGGGTATCCGGACGAAGCGCAATGTCAGGGCTTGTTGCGGCAGCGGTAGTAGTCCCGACCGTTTGGGCGTTATCTCCCTGGGCGTGGGTCAGGCGGACCGCGTTAGTTCTGTTGATTGAAGTCGGAGTTGCGTTCATTGCTCTATCGTGGGTCCGAGCACGGAGGTTGGTGAACGATCTCAGTTCTCAGGCGTTTCGGCAGCAGAACGAGTTGCTTGTGCAGACCCAGTATCTGCTCTCTATCCACTCTCTGATCGAGTTTCGGCAGGTTTTGCCAGCGATGGGGGACTGGGCAATATCACCCGATTTCGCAGCCACTTTGGTAGCACTCGTGACTGAACAGAAGCCCCAACTAGTGATTGAAGCTGGAAGCGGGGTATCAACGCTTTTGATTGGTTACTGTCTGCAAAAGCAGAACCTTGGCGGAAGAGTCGTAGCGCTCGAACACGACCGGGTGTATGCCGAGGGCAGCCGGGCAGAGGTCGTCCGTCACGGGCTCGAAGGTGTCGCGACGGTACTGTACGCACCCTTGAGGCAATACGTCCTGGACGGCCGGGAGTTCCTCTGGTATGACGACGCGGCGCTGCGGAGTCTTGCGGGCCCCATTGAATTGCTGGTCATCGACGGCCCCCCAGGCGCTCTCCAGCCACTTAGCCGCTATCCGGCCATACCGTTGTTACACAATTCACTGGGTGAGAGAGCAACCGTCCTGCTGGACGACGCCGACCGTACCGATGAGATCGAAACCGTTCGCCGGTGGTGCACGGAGTTCCCCGACCTGGATGCACGGCATCTCGCGCATGCCAAGGGCACCTGTCTGCTGAACCGGCGTGCCAAGCTCAACGGGTCCAGCGGTTGATCGACACAGTTTGTTATCGGAATCTTCGCAGTTAGGCTGTCAGGGGACAATCGCCATGGACGCATACCTCAGGATCACCCGGCGTTCCGCAGTGGCCTTCGCCTTTGGCGGACTACTCCGGGCCCTGCCGCTGTCGGAAATCGAACTGGGCATCACCACGGACGAAATTGACGAAGATCCGAAGGTGGCTGCCGCGTTCCTGGCGCGCTTCGACCTGCACTGGGCCGAGGTGCGGTCCGTATGGGGCAAGTACAATACGGTCCAACCCGAGGAGAAGATCCGCGAGATCCGTGCGGCCTTCGACGCGGCGAAGGTCCGCACTTCCATTGTGGACACGGCGTTTTTCCGGGGCGCCGTACCTGCCGACGCAGCGGCGCTCGACAAGGAGTGGGCGCTGCTGGAGGCGGCCATGGACCGCGGCGACATACTTGGTTCGAAGCTGTTGCGCATCTTCGCCTTTCTACCTAAAGACGGAAATGTCGGGGACTCGTCCGCCTGGCTGCGGAGCTATGAACTGCTGAAAGAAGCGGCCACTCGGGCCCAGCGCCGAGGATTCCACCTGGCTGTGGAGAATCTGAAGGGCGGCTACGTGCAGACTGGGGCCGATGCGGCGCGGTTGTTGAAGGCCGTCCCGCACGCTGCCTTGGGCTTGGCCTGGGATCCGAACAACGCCGCGTCGGCGGGCGAGACGTCCTTCCCGGACGGATACCGGAAACTCGATCCCACGCGGATCTTCCACGTGCATCTGCGCGACTACCGCCACAAGTCCGACGGCACAGTCGAGTGGACCGCCGTGGGCGCAGGCGAGTTCGACAACGTCAATCAGATCGGCGCTCTTCGCAAGGACGGTTACCGTGGATCCTTCACCTTGGAGACGCATTGGCGGTCGCCGGAAGGAAAGGCCCACTCCACTGAGGTGTCGCTGGGAGGAATGCTGAAGGTGATCGCGCGGGTATAGTCCGCGGCGCCACACGCAAGTTGCAGATGAAGATCTATTAATGTCCTGGTATACTTGAATTACCAGGTGGCGAAGGGCAATACAATTCGTATCTTTTCGGTATTTCTGGGCCTTGTCATCGCGGTTTCGACAGGCGCTCAGTGCGCTGCTCGCTCGCGTCCGGTGGACGATATCGGTCGCGCGGCCACCGTTGTCACGGTAGCATCCCACCCACAGGCGATCCAGTTCTATCGTGGAAGCCAGCAGCTACAAAATGTAAGCCATCGTAGCGCGCCGAACGCGACTTTGGCTCATCGATGTTCCCCCCGTCACACCGCGACGCTGGAGCACCCGGCCGTTTCCGTCCGCGATGCCCGCAAACCGCAGAACGTTCTGGCCCACCGCCAGAGCGGCAGATCTCCGCCTAACTTAAGTCTCCTAGCAACCACAGCAATTGAGGATTGGCGCCGCGACGTCTGAGTTGCGTGCGCCGGTCTTGTTCGCACATCAGTCCGCAAAGGAGATTTCAAACATGGAACAGACAACACAGACAACTGCTTTAGATAACGGAAGCACGGCCGAGGACTACACGCCGCGCCAGATGACGCTTGGCGAGAATCTGATTCTCACATGCAAGCTCGTTGCCGTCGCGGCAGCCGTTCTGGGAGTGCTCTGGGGCGCGGGGCAATGGACCTCTCCGCGATAGTGAGCCATTCTTGAGGTAGTCATCCTAAAGGAGACCTGGCCAGTGGGCATTGCATCTGATTTCGTGCTCATCATCGTTGCGGGTCTCCTGGGCGGATTGGTGGCCCGCGCGCTCCGCTTGCCATTGCTCGTCGGCTACGTCACCGCCGGGGTGCTGGTTGGACCTCACACCGCGGGACCCACGGTCGTCCAAATACACGACGTCGAGTTGCTGGCCGAAATCGGCGTCGCATTGCTCCTCTTCTCTCTCGGCCTCGAGATCTCGCTGCGCGACCTTCTTCCGGTCCGCAAGATTGCGTTGATCGGCGGACCCATTCAGATCCTGGTCACGTGCGCCGGCGCCGCCGCGGCCGGTTCGGCGATTCTCGGAATCCCCGCTGGCGAGGCGATCTGGCTGGGAGCCATGGTCTCTCTGTCCAGCACCATGATCGTGTTGAAGACTTTGTCGTCCGCCGGGATGACGTCAACCCTGGCCAGCCGCGTCATGATCGGCCTGCTTGTCGTACAGGACTTGGCCGTAATACCGATGCTCATCATCCTGCCGCAGTTGGGTGACCTGAATCAGGTATTTCCAAAACTCGCGAGAGCAACCGGGATCGCCGTGCTGTTTCTGTCCACGCTGATTCTACTCGGGACGCGCCTGTTGCCCTGGTTGCTGAAATGGATCCTTGCATGGGGATCACGCGAATTGTTCCTGGTCTCCGTGGTGGCCATTGGAGTCGGCGTGGGATTCGCAACGTACGCCGCCGGCTTGTCCTTTGCGTTGGGCGCCTTCGTTGCGGGCATGATTCTGAGCGAATCGGAGTTCAGCCATCAGGCACTCAGCGATGTCGTACCCTTGCGCGATATCTTCGGATTGATTTTCTTCGTTACAGTGGGGATGCTGTTCGACCCCGGCTTCGTTGTTGCCCACCTGAAGCAGATCGCTCTCTTCGTACTGCTGATTTTCGTTGGGAAGTCACTCATCACGGGCGGACTGACCCGCATGTTCGGATACGGGAACATGGCGCCGTGGATCGTAGGTGCGGGCCTGTCGCAGATTGGCGAGTTCTCCTTCGTGCTGGCCCGGAATGGACTCGGGTCAGGGCTGATTTCGAAGCCGGTTTACGATTTTGCCCTAACCTGCACCGTCCTGACAATGGCCCTGTCTCCACTGATATCCGGCGCTGCACTTCCCCTCGGGCGCCGGTGGCGACACTGGCGGAAGTCTGCTGGGAACCTGATGACCGTCGAACTTCCTGGCGACGAGTTGCAGGGCCACGTAGTCGTCGCCGGCTATGGACGAACCGGACGCGCGGTGGCCCGCGCGCTTAAAGCGGCGGAAATTGGCTCTGTCGTGGCTGAGTGGGACCACGCCGTGTTTAATGATGCCAACGCACAAGGGTTCCTTTCGGTGTGGGGAGATATTACACAGGAAGAAATCCTCCACGCAGCCCACGTGAAAGAGGCCCGTGTTGTGGTGCTGACAATGCCGGACCAGGAGACAATCCGCCTGAGCGCGCAGCGCGCGAGAAAGATGAACCCCCGGTTGATTCTGATCGCCCGAGCCGCGCGTGAGCACAACGTCGCCGATTTACGAGCGTGGGGAGTAAACGCAACGGTTCAGCCTGAATTCGAGGGCGGCATCGAAATGTTCCGGCAGGCTTTGGTCTCCTATAGTTACGACGAGGTCAGAGCTTCCCACCTCATCTCCGGACTCAGATCGGATCTCTACGGGGAGACGCACCCGCATTCCTGATCTGACCCGGCAGCGTATAGAATCATGGACATCAACAGGAGTTCAGACTCTGTATGTCCTCACGACGACGATTTCTCAAATTCGGAGCGGCTGTCCCCTTGGCGTCGCTCACCGTGGCACAGCCCGGGCCAACGCCCGCCGAACTCACCGGACCCGCACGGTTATCAATGAACGGATCCTGGGATTTTCGGCTCGATCCCGACCGCACCGGTGAGACTCAACAGTGGCATGAGCCCGCCGCCTCCAACTCCGGATGGCGCACGGTCACCGTCCCGCACACGTGGCAGATTGAAGCCGCTAATACGGACTACATGGGCGCTGGCTGGTACCGTCGCACGTTCGACGCCCCGAAAGCCTGGCAGGACCGTGCCGTACGTGTCGAGTTTGAGGCTGTTTTCCACTCCGCCGTCGTCTGGCTCAACGGCACCGAAGTGGGCCGCCACAAGGGCAAGGGCTATACCGCGTTCGTTCTCGATCTCTGGCCGCATCTGCGCTTCGGCGCCGTGAACACGCTGGTGGTCCGGGCCGACAACTCGTTTGACGAATCCATGCTGCCGCGCGGACGTTCCAGCGATTGGGCGCACGATGGCGGCATCTACCGGCCCGTTCAACTGCTGATCACGCCGAAGGTGTTCATCGAGCGAATCGCCATTGATGCCGACCCCGATCTGACCACTGGCGATGCTTCCGTGGCAGCCACCGCGGTGGTGCGCAACGTGAGCGGTTCCGCGTGGGAAGGCCGAATAGCGCTGGGCGTTCTGGAAGAATCGACCGGCCTCACCGAGGCCACCACGGCCGCACCTTGCCGTGTTGCGTCCGGAGAACGAACCGTTATCGCGATCCCGGCAGCCACCATCCGAAAAGCCAGTCTGTGGCACTTCGATCATCCAAACCTCTACCGTGCCCGCGCCGAGCTTGCCAGCGGGCACGCCATGGAAACCACGTTCGGCGTCCGCAAAATCGAGACCCGCGCGGGCGGCTTCTACCTCAACGGTGAGCGCGTGCGCTTGATGGGCGCGGAACGGATGGCCGGCAGCAACCCTGAGTACGGCATGGCTGAACCTGTAGAGTGGATCGCGCACGATCACGCCGACATGCGCGAGTTGAACTGCGTTTACACCCGCGTTCACTGGCAGCAGGATCGCCGCCTGCTCGATTGGTGCGACCGCCACGGCATGCTCATTCAGACCGAGGTACCCACTTGGGGCGCCAACACGTTCAAAGGAATGGAGCGCGAGCCATCGCCTGAAATTCTGAACAACGGACTGGAACAGCTGCGCGAGATGATCGACCGCGACCGCAATCATCCCTGCATCTTCTCCTGGGGAGTGTGCAACGAGATCGGCGGACAGAACCCGCCCGCCTACGAATTCGCGAAGCGGCTCTACCAGGAAGCCAAACGCCTTGACCCGCGCCGGCTCGTGACCTATGCGTCGAACTCGCTCCAAAAGACACCCGGCAAGGACGCAGCCGGCCTGATGGACTACATCATGTGGAACGAGTATTACGAGAGCTGGTACAAAGGCACGCCCGCCGACATGGCCCGCAATCTAGACGAGATCCACGCTGCCTTCCCCGACAAGGCCATTGTCATCTCCGAGTACGGATACTGCGCCTGTACCGCGGACCGTCCGGAGGGCGACGGCAAGCGAATCGACGTGCTGCGAGAACATGACCGCGTCTTCCGCGAGCACGACTACGTCGCCGGCCTGATCTTCTTCGATTACAACGATTACCGCACCCACATCGGCGATCGCGGTACCGGCGCGGCCAAACAGCGAGTTCACGGCGTCGTGGATATCTACGGCGCCCGCAAGCCTTCGTGGGAGGTGCTGCGCCGCGAATCGTCCCCAGTGGAGTCGGTGCGCGTCTCAGGCTCCCCCGCGGCGCTCGATGTGGCCGTGAAGTCGCGTTCGGCCGTCCCGTCTTACACCATGCGCGGCTATCGCGTGCGAGGGATCGCGTACGGATTCGGCCAGATCCCGGTGGAACGCGCCTCCGCGGACTTGAGCGTCATCGCCCCGGGAGAATCCTCCCGGGCCGGCCTCCGCTTTACGCAGCCTGCGATTGCTCGGGTTCAAGTGGACATTCTCCGGCCCGACGGATTCTCAGTGTGGACTGAAACGTGGCAGTACTGAGAGCTCGGCTACCCCCACAAACCCTGGCAAACAGCGGATACTGAATAAAAGAGACCTCGATTATGTCCATTACCCGCCGCAACTTTGTACAGGCCACCGGTATCGCCTCCGCGTTCGCCGCCGCTGGCGCAGCACAGGAAACACCCAGGCGCTCCGCCAATGACCAGGTTCAGATAGCCTGCATCGGCTTCGGCATCATGGGCCAGGGCGACGTTCAAACCGCTACGTCACTGCCCGGCGTCAAACTGGTTGCGGTGGCGGACGTTTACGACGGCCGCCAGACGCTCGCCCGAGAGCGCTACGGCGATCAGGTATTCACCACCCGCGACTACCGCGAAGTCCTGGCTCGTCCCGGGGTGGATGCGGTGATCGTCGCGACGCCCGATCACTGGCACGCGCGGATCGCTACCGACGCCCTGAACGCCGGCAAGGACGTCTACTGCCAGAAGCCGATGGTTCAACGGGTGGACGACGGCCACATGGTCATCGACGCGCAGAAGAAGACCGGCCGCATCTTGCAGGTGGGCAGCCAGCGCGTCAGTTCGGTGCTGTACGCCAAGGCTAAGGAACTGATCAAGAGCGGCGCCATCGGCGAGGTCCACATGATTGAGGCGTTCTGGGACCGCAACTCGCCGCAGGGCGCCTGGCAGTATTCGATTCCGCCGGACGCGTCGCCGCAGACCATCGACTGGGACCGCTTCCTCGGCTCAGCGCCGAAGCGGCCATTCGAGCCGGTTCGCCTGTTCCGATGGCGGAACTACCAGGACTACGGCACCGGCATCGCGGGTGACCTGTTTGTCCATCAGTTCAGCGGCATCCACTTTGTGATGAATGCCCTGGGCCCGCAGCGCGTCTGTTCGATGGGCGGAACCTACTTCTGGAAGGACGGCCGCGACGTGCCCGACTTGCAGATGGGCATGTTCGACTACCCTGCAACCAGCGAACATCCTCCCTTCCAGATCAACCTGCGTGTGAATTTCGAGGCGGGAGGCACCGGCGGCAGCGACGGACAGGGCTTCCGCTTCGTCGGGACCGACGGAGTTCTGAATCTCTCGGTGGGCAACGCGCTGGTACTGGCGAAACGCCCGCGACAGACCGATCCCGGCACTACGGCGGAGACGTTCCCGAAGGCCATCGCGAAACAGTTGATCGAGGAGCACCGGCAGAAGTTCCCGCCGCGCGACCGTGGATTGGACAGCATGCGTCCGGTGACCGAAGAGAGGTTCCTGATGCCTCACGGTTACTCCGAGCAGGTGGCCCACCACGAGACCTTTTTCGATGCCGTTCGCAGCCGCAAACCGGTAACCGAGGATGCCGTGTTCGGATTGCGGGCCGCCGGCCCGGCCCTGATGGCGAATATGTCCTACTTCGAACGCCGCATCGTCGAATGGGACCCGGTGAATATGCGGGTTAAGGGATAAGTCCCCTACTCGAACATGCCTTCGAACAGCGGGCTGCTCAGGTAGCGCTCGCCGGAATCGGGGAGCACCACAACGATGGTCTTCCCCTTCATCTCGGGCTCGTGCGCGATGCGCACAGCCGCCGCCACCGCGGCGCCGCAACTGATGCCCGACATAATTCCCTCTTCCTTTGCGAGGCGCCGCGCCATGTCGATCGACTCCTCGTTGGTCACCTGCTCTACGCGGTCCACCATTGAAAGATCGAGAGTGTCGGGAATGAAACCCGCACCGAGGCCCTGGATTTTGTGCGGACCCGGCTTGAGCGGTTCGCCCCGGAGCGTCTGCGTAATCACAGCGCTGGTGTTAGGCTCCACGCCGATGGAGACGATCGGCTTCCCCATTGCCTGTTTGATGTAGCGCGACACGCCGGTGATGGTCCCGCCCGTTCCGATTCCGGATACGAGTACATCCACAGCCCCGTCCGTGTCGTTCCAGATCTCGGGCCCGGTGGTCTTGAAGTGGATTTCCGGGTTGGCGGGATTCTTGAACTGCTGAAGCAGCACGTACCTTTCCGGGTCCGACGCTACCAACTCCTCAGCCTTGGCGATGGACCCCTTCATGCCTTGCGGACCCTCCGTGAGGATCAGCTTCGCGCCAAATACCCGCAGCACCTTGCGGCGTTCGACGGACATAGTCTCCGGCATGGCCAGCGTGATGGGATATCCTCGGGCAGCCGCCACAAAGGCCAACGCGATTCCGGTGTTGCCGCTGGTGGGCTCGATCAGCTCCTTGCCGGGCCTGAGGATGCCGCGCTGTTCGGCGTCCCAGATCATGGATGCCCCGATCCGGCATTTCACCGAGTACGCTGGATTCCGCCCTTCAATCTTGGCCAGGACGGTAGCCGGGGCACCGCCCGTTACACGGTTGAGGCGCACCAGCGGGGTCCGGCCGATGCTGAAAGAATTGTCATCGTAAAACAAGATGATGGTCCTCCCTCTTGGCTTCGAGCCGGCTCACCAGCCCGGCTAGATGTCCCAGTTTGGCACGTAGCGGGCTTGGCGTTCACGCCACATCCGCACTACGTCGGCGAAGTTGGTGTGGTCCACCACTGAGGAGACTGCGTCATCCACGCGCCGCCACACATCAGCGAAGGCATCGTGTTCGTGGGCGCGCGAAGAAGAGCGCGCGCCGCGTCCTTCGACGAAACGGAGCACCTCGCCGACGGTGATGGACGCCGGTGCACGGGCCAGCAGATAGCCACCCTCGGCGCCACGGCGGGACTGTACGAATCCACCCTGTTTGAGTCCTGCGAGGATGAGTTCCAGGAACTTCTGCGGTATCTTCTGGCGTTGTGCGATATCCGCGATCCGGACCGGCTCTCCCTGTTCCCGGGAAGCCAGGTCGAAGATGGCGTGCAAGGCGTATTCGCCCTTTACTGAGATATTCATTGGCCAGGTCCTGTGTGTCGTCGCGTCACCTGCATTGTAGATAGTGCGGTCGGGCGGTGTCCAGTGTGGACCGAAGGAGGCCTACACTGAGAGAAATGCCAACTCGAACCATCCTCGCCGCGCTCGTGTGTTCCGTTGCCGGCTTGTCGCAACCGGCGGACCTGATCCTGCGTCACGGGAAGATCGTGACACTGGAGACGGGCACTCGGGTGGCCGAGTCGCTGGCTGTGCGCGGGGATCGGATAGCCGCTGTGGGAGCGATGCCGCCATCGCACGACTGGCCGGACCGAAGACTCGAATCATCGACTTAGGCGGAAAACTGGCCATTCCCGGATTCATTGAGGGCCACGGGCATTTTACCGGCATCGGGCAGTTTCGAATGAGCCTGAACCTGCGCGAGGCGCGGAGTTGGGACGACATCGTGGCCATGGTGGCGCGTGCGGCCCAAAAGGCCAAGCCCGGTGACTGGATCGTCGGCCGCGGCTGGCACCAGTCCAAATGGACGCGCGCGCCGCAGCCGAACGTGGACGGTTTTCCGATCCACACCGAGTTGAGCAAAGCGGCGCCCGCAAATCCGGTGCTGTTGACCCATGCCAGCGGGCACGCGGCGTTTGTGAATGAGGCAGCGATGAAAGCCGCCGCGATCTCACGCGAGACCCCGAATCCGGCCGGCGGGGCGATCCTTAAAGATGCGCAGGGAAACCCCACCGGGCTGCTGCAGGAGACCGCTCAAGGACTGGTATCGAGGGCCTTCGGTCAGTGGCAGTCCAAACGAACAGCCGCTGAGCGTGCGGCGGACCTGCGCAAGACGGTGGATCTCGCCGTTGACGAATGCCTTGCCAAAGGATTGACCAGTTTTGAGGACGCGGGATCGCCGTTCGAGACGGTGGACCTGCTCAAGCGCATGGCCGAAGCAGGCGAGTTGCGGCTGAGGATCTGGATGATGCTGCGGGCGTCGAACTCGGCACTCGAGACCAACCTGGACCGGTACCGCATCATCGGTGCGGGCAACAACTACCTCACGGTGCGGGCGATCAAGCGAGCCATCGACGGGGCTCTGGGTCCACGGGGCGCCTGGCTCCTGGAGCCCTATGCCGACCTGCCGGACGACGCTCCCAACCGCAGCGGGTTGAATACGGAGGATCCCGCGGACATCCGGCGCACGGCGGAACTGGCGATCGCGCACGGGTACCAACTGTGCGTTCATGCCATCGGCGACCGCGCCAATCGCGAAACCCTGGACATCTTCGAGCAGACCTTCCGGGCGCATCCCGATAAGAAGGACCTGCGATGGCGGGTGGAGCACGCCCAGCATCTCAGCGCGGCGGATATCCCGCGGTTTGGGAAGTTGGGCGTGATCGCAGCAATGCAGGGAATCCATTGCACGTCGGATGCACCCTACGTCCTGGCTCGCCTGGGCCCGAAGCGCGCCGAGGAAGGCGCCTACGTCTGGCAGAAGCTGATGAAGAGCGGCGCGGTTGTGGGCAATGGCACGGATGCGCCCGTGGAAGATGTGAGCCCGCTGGCGTCCTACTACGCGACGGTCAGCCGGAAGCTGAAGGATGGTTCCGTGTTCTTCGGCGATCAGCGGATGACCCGCGAGGAGGCGCTGCGGTCGTACACCATTCAGAACGCGTACGCGGCGTTCGAGGAAGATATCAAGGGGACGCTTCGGGCAGGCAAACTGGCCGATATCACGGTGCTGTCGCGCGACATCCTGACTGTGCCCGAGGACGAGATTCCCGCAACCGACGTCGTCTACACGATCGTCGGAGGGCAGGTCCGGTACGAGAATCGGGCGCTGGCAGGAAACGTACTTCGGTAGCGGCTGAAGACCGGATACACTGGCATTTACGCATGCGCAATCTGATCTGGATCCTGCTGCTGATGGGTTGCTGCCTTCACGGGCAGCCCGCTCAGCCTGCTCCCGCACGCACCGCCGCTGCCGACCCCGCCGCACTGGCCGGATTCGTGCGTGAGAACTACACCAAGTCCGAGTACCGCGTGCCCATGCGGGACGGCGTGAAACTGTTCACCGCCGTCTATGTCCCGAAAGACGTGACCACCTTTGGCAGGACTTACCCCATCCTGATGGATCGCACGCCGTACGGCGTCGCTCCGTATGGCGTCGATAAGTACCGGCCGTCGCTTGGCCCATCCGAGTTCTTCGCTCTCGACAGATACATCTTCGTCTACCAGGACGTGCGCGGCCGGTTCATGAGTGAAGGCGAGTTCGCCATCGTCCGGCCGCACAAACCGGTGAAGAGCGGACCGCGCGACACCGACGAGAGCACCGACACGTACGACACCATCGAGTGGCTGCTGAAACATATCCCCGGCAACACCGGCAAGGTGGGCATTTGGGGGATTTCCGCTCCGGGCTTCTATACGACCGCAGGTATGATCGATGCTCATCCCGCGCTGGTGGCGGTGTCTCCGCAGGCGCCGGTGACGGACTACTATCTGGGCGACGACGTGTATCACAACGGCGCTTTCATGCTGGCGCACCGCTTTCGCTTCTATCAGGGATTCCGTCCGCGCGAGGGCGACCCTGCGCCTCCGCAGGCTGCCGTACCGTTCGATTGGGGCACTCCCGATGCGTACGAGTTCTTCCTCAACATGGGATCCCTGGCTAATGCCGAGGAGAAGTACTTCAAGCACAAACAGCCCTACTGGACTCTCAACGTCGAGAACACCACCTACAACGAAGTGTGGCAATCGCGCGCGATCTGGAAATACCTGAAGGCGGTCAAGCCGGCCGTAATGACCGTGGGAGGGTGGTTCGATACCGAGGATCCGCAGGGCCCACTGCGTATGTTCGAATTCATGGAGAAGAACACGCCCCCTGCCACCAATATCCTCGTGATGGGTCCATGGACCCACGGCGGCTTCTCGCGAGGAGATGGAGACCGCGTTGGCAACGTGACGTTCGGTTCCAAGACCGCGCTGTTTTACCGTCAGAACATCGAGTTCCCGTTCTTCCGCCTTCACTTGAAAGGCGGGGATCAGAAATTGCCCAAAGCTTGGATTTTCGAAACCGGGACCAACCAGTGGCGGCGCTTCTCAGCCTGGCCTCCGCGGGAAGCGAGTGCCCGGCCCATTTATCTGGATGCTCATGGCCAGTTGTCCTGGCAGCGTCCCGTCGAGGCGGGCTATGAGGAGTATCTCTCCGATCCGAACAAGCCCGTGCCGTACATTGCGCACATCGCACAGGGCGTGCGCGGCGATTACATGACCGAGGACCAGCGCTTCGCCGGCACCCGTCCCGACGTGCTGGTATTCCGCACCGAACCGCTCGATCACGACGTCACCGTCTTCGGGCCGGTAGGCGTCGACCTGAAGGTCTCGACGACGGGAACCGATTCCGATTTCGATGTGAAGCTGATCGATGTGTATCCCGGCGATTACCCCGACTACGCCACTCCCCCGTCGATACCCGGTGTACCCGCCGCGCAGCAACGGCGGGACGAGCCGGCGAACGCCGTTAAGATGGGCGGTTACCAGCAACTGGTGCGCGGCGAACCGTTCCGGGGCAAGTACCGGAAGAGTTTCGAAAAGCCGGTCCCGTTCGAACCCGGCAAGCCCGACCGCATCGTGTTCCGCCTGCCCGACATCGCCCACACCTTTCGGCAGGGACATCGCATCATGGTGCAGGTGCAGAGTTCGTGGTTCCCATTGACGGACCGGAATCCGCAGAAGTTCATGAATATTCCACAGGCGCTCGCGACCGACTTCGTGAAGGCGACCGAGCGCGTCTACCTGGGTGGAGCGGATGGATCGCGGCTGGAACTGCCCGTGATGGACGCCGGGGTGAACTGACCCGCTGGTTACGCTACCATCAACCTCAGATCGCTCTATGACCTCCAACCGCCGTCAATTTATTACGACCGCCATGGCTACGGGATCCGCCCTGGAAGCTGCGGCACAGACACCATCCGGACCCGCGCCGCTTTTCGATGGAAAGACGCTGTCAGGCTGGACCATACAGGAAGGGCCTGAAACGGCCTTTTACGTGGACGACGGCGCCGTCGTCGTGCACGAGAGCGCGGGATTCCCGGCATGGCTGCGCTCGGCCCGTCAGTACGAGAACTTCGACCTTCGAGGCGAGTTCTTCATCAAAGGCTGGATCGACTCGGGAATTTACTTTCACGCGCCCGAACACGGCCGCAATACCTGGGAGGGGATTCAACTCAAGATCTTCCACCAGGTTGATCCGAAGCCGGTGTCGAACTCCATGGGATCGCTGTTTCCCCTGGTGCCGCCACGCTTGGTCAACGTGAAGAATAAGGGCGAGTGGAATTCGTTCCGCATCCGCATGGACTGGCCCCGCCTGCAGGTGTGGACGAATGGCGAGTTGATCCACGATCTCGACCTGGAGGTGAACCCGGACTTCAAGTATCGCCTGCGCAAAGGCTATTTAGGCCTCGCGAGCCTGTCGTACCCCATCCGTTTCCGCAATCTCGCTATCGAAGAGTTGCCTTCCAAGGAGAAGTGGGACGTTCTGTTCGATGGTCCTACGAGCATGGATCGCTGGTTTGTCTCCGAAGGCAAACCGCATTTCGAGGCCATTGGGTCCGTGCTGCGCGGCGATGGTTCGGGTCACCTGGCGACAAAAGAGAAATTCCGCGACTTCGAACTGCGGATGTACATCCGCGCGATGAAAGACCACAACAGCGGCGTCCTGTTCCGAACCAACGGGGAGGGGCTGCGGAGCCGGCATTACGAAATCCAGTTGCACAACGTGGAAGAGGCGCATTTCCCGACAGGGTCGCTGTACTACTACAAACGTTCGGTGTATCCCAAGATCGCCGATGAGCGCTGGTTTCCATTCCATCTGATCGTGAAGGACCAGCACTGCGTGGTCCGGATCAACGGGGACGCCGTGTGCGAGTACAGTGAGTTGGCCAACCTGGAAGAAGGTTGCATCGAATTACAGGCGCACCGCCCCGGGTATTGGACCGAGTTTAAGGATATCCGCGTGAAGCGCCTGTGAAAACCAGTTGTTACGGTCATCCACGGCCTTCTCATCAACATATAATTCCGGTAGAGGATCGCTGAGTCGATATATGTCCCCACTCGAAGAATTGCAAGCCTTGAACACGCAGGTCGAGAAGGCGACCGATTTGGAGGAACTCCGGCCGATTTTCGAACGAATTACGGCGATCTCCCGCGACCACTCCGATGATTTCGAGGTAGTGTTGGCCGTCGATCAGATTCGCCGCCACATCATCGATAAGGGCAAACTGCTGCGTGAGCAACAGGACGCCCTGGAACAGCAGGAATCCGAACCCGACGTGGCGGAGCCCGAAGCCCCGCAGCCGCCGGACACATTTGAGGCCTTCGCAGGACCGCCGGTGGTCCCTCCAGCAGCCACAGGGCCAGGTACGACGCAGGTTTTCAAGACTCCCGTGCCACCACCGGTTCCGCCGGCGACGTCAAACATTCCGGCTGGGTCGGGCCCGCTCCCGGCTCCCCCACCTTCATCAACCGCGAACGTTCCTATCCCGCCACCGGTGTCCCGCGCGGCGGCCCCACCCCCGGCGCCGCCGAAGCCTGCCGCAGCTAAGGGCGGAGGGCGAAAGTTCGCGGTGATCGGCGGCATCGCCGGGCTGCTGGTTTTGCTGGCGGGCGGCGGCTACTGGTTCCTGAAACAGCAGAGTGGAGGGAAGCCCACCCCGCCGGCCGCGAGTGCTGTGGCCGTCGACGTTACCACCGTCCCGCCTGGAGCCTCGATACAGATCAACGGCGAAACGAAGTGCAAATCGAACTGCCGGGTGGAGTTGCCGCCGGGCGGCTACCAATTGACTGCGGCCCTGGAGGGATTCGAACCGGGCGCTGCCGCTATCACTGTGGTGGCCGGCAACCCGATGACTGTGAACCTGACGCTGGCGGCTCAGTCTGGCAGCCTGCGCGTGATGTCGGACGTGGATGCCGGAACGGTAATGTTGGACGGCAGTCCCGTGGGGACGATTCAAGACGGGCAGTTTACGCTCGACCGCATAGCGCCCGGTGCGCATGTGGTGAAACTGGAAGGCAAGGGTGGCGTGGTGGAATTCCCGTTTGAGGTGGTAAGCGGACAACAACCGGTCGTCACGGGTCCCATCAAAGCCGCCAATCTGCTGGCCGTGCTGGTTACCAGCATGGGCCCGCAAGCGAAGGTGTACAGCAACTCCGCCGCGAAACTGGCGCTGAATGGGCAGGCTCAAGGCCAGATCGGGACACAGGGGCTCGATCTGAAAGACGTTCCGGCCGGAGATCAGACCCTCTCGTTGGGCGAAGGACAGAGCGAGCGGCGGCTGGTGGTTTCGTTCGGGCCCGCGCCCTCCCTAACCGCCTTCTTCAAGAAGCCGGACGTGACCAGCGGTACCCTGGTGGTCTCTACCGGTGAGGACGACGTGACGGTGTCGTTGAACGGCAAGGAGTACCGCCGCAAGACCAGCCGCGGGACATTGCGCATTCCGGCGCTGGGCAGCGTGGTGGTGCATGTTGCCAAGGCTGGGTTTCAACCGGAACCGGATCAGAGGGTGGAGATCAAGAAGGGCGAAGAAACCAAGCTCGAGTTCAAAATGAGGCCGCTGCCCAAGGTGGCCGCACTCCAGGTCCATAACGCAGTTCCCGGTACGCAGATCCTGCTGGACGATCAATCGCTGGGACGCGTGGGACCGGACGGTACTCTCTCGGCGGCCAATCTTCCGCCCGGCGAGCACACCATCGAAGCCCGCCGGGAAGGCTTCGTCCCGAAGAAGATCCAGCGCGGCTTGAAAGCCGGAGAGACGCTGACTGTCGGAGGAGCCGAGCTGGCACTGGCGCCCGCCGCCGGCACCCTCCGGCTGACCATCGCGCCTCCGGATGCCACAGTTTCCTACCGCCGCACGGATGAAACCCAGCTCCACACCACTCGCGACACCACTCTGAAGCTCGATCCGGGCAGCTATGTATTCGTGGTTCGCGCGCCGAATCACGTCGAACGCACCGTACCGGCCACCGTTGTGGCGGGCGAGACGCGCAACGTGGAGATCACGCTGACGAAAGTGGAAGCGCCCAAACCCAAGCCGGTGGTGACTTGGGCAGGTTGGTCGAAAGAAGGCAACGAGTTCGTGCGCAAGGGAGGCAATCGTGTGGTGGTGGCCTCCGGCCCCATGGTCGGTACACTCACGTTCACCGCACACCTGGTTAAGGCCGGCGGCGTGTTTCGGGGCGCACGGCTGCGCTGGTTCATCGACGACGCCTCCGGGAATACGCAGTACGAATTAGACAAGCGCCGCTTCCAGGCTAAGGGTCCCGCCGGCTCGCGATCAAAGGACCTGCCCAAGGAGAAGGGCGAGGAGGACGAGAAAACCTATGCGGTTGAGATCGAACTCGCGCCGGATCGGATCGTCCATAAGGTCAGATCAGGCGGGAGTTTGGTGACCATCGACAGTCACCCGGCCAAGCTGAGCGCCGACAACCGGTTCGGCTTCATCATCCCGGGCAACGACGAGATTGCAATCTCGGATCTGCGCTTTACCCCCAAGTAGGGGACGCTTGCGGGCGGGGCAGGAAGTTTCACGCCGGCTCAGCCTCCTGCCGATATGTATGGTGTGGGAGCCGGCAATAAGTCCTGTAACAGCTTCGGTGCGTGCGCTGCACTCATCCTGGCGTTGAGTGGACCCGGCGTTGCCCAGCAGTACAGCTTCCGACACTATGGCAGCGCCGAGGGGCTTCAGAACCTGAGCGTCCTGTCCTTGGCGCAAGACGGCGCCGGTTACATTTGGGCTGGATCAGAGGCGGGATTGTACCGGTATGACGGTATCCGTTTTCGTCTGATGGCCAAAGCCGAAGGTCTGCCGTGCGCCAGCGAAGTCCATTCCTTGCATGTGGCGGCGGATGGCGCCTTATGGGCCAATGCCTGCTCGCAGATCTTTCGGTTCGACGGGCAACGTTTCCACCCCATCCCCGGGCTAAGCGGCATGCTGGCCAGCACTCAAGCGATGGCAAACGGTACGCACGGCGAGGTGCTGGTGGCCGCCCCCAACGGCCTTTACACGGTAGCGCCGGACGCATCCGGCGGCTTTTCGGCACGTCCGTATCCGTTGGGACCCCAACTGGCCGGCACGCCCATGCGCGGAATCGCTCGAAATGGTTCCCAACTCTGGTTTGGGTGCGGGAGGCGGATCTGCACCGAAGACCGCGGGCACGTTTCGATATTCGGACCTGCGGAAGGAATGCCAGAAGACGCGTGGGACGCGATCGGCATAACTCCGGACGGCTCTGTCTGGGCGCGCAGCCCGAGCCGGCTGTATCGCAAGCCGCCTGGGGCGGCGAAACCGGTTCAGGAAGATCCGGACATCGCATCCAGCATCTTCTTCGGCGCCTTGACCATTGCTCGGGACGGATCTGTGATGGTTCCGACCGACAAAGGGCTGGCGGTCCGCCACGACTCTAACTGGACCGTCATTGACGAGAAGCGGGGGTTGCACGCCGCAATGACGAGCGCAGTTCTCGAAGATCGCGAGGGATCGCTGTGGATCGGACTGATCGGGGTCGGCGTGGCCCGCTGGTTAGGTTACGGCGAATGGGAGGCTTGGACCAAGGCGCAGGGCCTGCCTTCCGACCTGATTTGGAGCATTCGCCGCGATCGGAAAGGCGCTCTCTGGGTCGGGACCTCCTTGGGTCTGGCGCGGCTGGACGGACAGTTGCCGCCAAAGACCTGGACCAGGAAAGAAGGGTTGGGAGGCGACAACGTTCGATGGCTGGGCGAAACTTCCGACGGCGCCGTGTGGGCCGTGATGAAGCCCGGCAGCGTGGCCCGCATTGATCCGGCAACCGCAAGGATCCGGCTCTTCGGCAAGGCCGAGGGGCTAACCTGTGGCACATCGCACCGCGGATTCGTGGACCATTTGGGCCGTCTCTGGATAGCCACCGCTTGCGGCGTCTTCCGCAACGACCACCCGGCGGTTTCCGATCATTTCAACCGCGTGGACGAACCAGCCTCGCTGGACCACGGAGCGTGGTCCTTTTCGGAAGACAAACAGGGGACGATATGGATCACCAACCCTGATGGCCTATGGCGGTTGAGTGATGGCGGGTGGCGGCAATACCGGAAGGCGGATGGACTCCTGGCCGACCAGCCCTACATTACCACCAGCGCGTCCGACGGTACACTCTGGGTGCACCATCGCCTGGATGCTGGAATCGAACGGGTCGAGTATGCGGGAGACCGCATTATCCGATCAACACCGGTGGTGCCCGCCGATCCCTTTTCGGTGGAGGTTACCGCTTTCCACGGCCTTGATGTGTTCGGTCGTCTCTGGCGAGGCAGTTCGAACGGAGTGTCGGTCATGGCCGATGGCTACTGGCGCTACTTCGGCACAGAAGACGGACTGATCTGGAACGATACGGATGGTGAAGCCTTTTGGGCCGATCCGGACGGCAGCGTCTGGATCGGCACCAGCGGCGGACTGGCTCACTACCGGCCTCCGCAGGGTCGGTTGCCGGAGCCGGCCGTTGCCGATCCACTGATCACCGCGCTGGATGTCGGCCAGAAGTTCCGGGTCGTCAGGGTAGAGTTCTCCTCGCTCAATTACAAGAGCGAGCAGTTGATGCGTTTTGAGTATCGATTAGACGGAGAACACTGGACAGCGGCAACGGAACGAATGGTCTCAATCGCCGGCCTTGCTCCCGGGCGGCACCGGCTTGAGATCCGGTCGCGAGTCCGCGGCGGGCCGGTCTCGTCAAAGGTGGCTGCCGCGGAGTTCGAGATCGAGCCGAAGTGGTGGGAAACGATGTGGGTGCGGTTGCTTGCTATACTGCTCACCGTCGCCGCCATGTGGTCCTTCAATCGCTGGAGGGACGGCGTCCTCCGGCGTCGGAACCGCCAATTGGAAGACGCCGTACTCCAACGGACGGCCGAATTGGAATCCGAACGCGCCAAGGTCATGGAAGAGAAGCAGCGCGCGGACGAAGCGAGCGAAGCCAAAGGCCGCTTCCTGGCAACCATGAGCCATGAAATCCGGACTCCGCTGAACGGTGTCATCGGCTCGAGCCGGCTCCTCGAGGAAATGGCGATTCCAGACGAGGCGCTGGAGATGGTCCAGATCATACGGTCTTCCGGCGATGCTCTGCTGAGAGTGATTAACGACGTCCTGGACTTCTCCAAGGTGGAGGCCGGAAAGCTCGAACTGGATGTCGCTCCGTTTGACCTCCGCCGGTCCCTGACGGAGAGTCTGTGGCTGTTTCGCGCCCAGGCGGAGGAGAAACACCTGTACCTCCGCAGTGATCTCGATCCGGGATTGCCTGAGTGGGTGGCGGGGGATAAGACTCGGATGCAGCAAGTGGTGCTAAACCTGGTCTCGAACGCTTTAAAGTTCACCAGTTCAGGAGGGGTGCTGGTTTCTGCCCGGGTCGAGCGGCATGACGCGGCATTTCACCGCATAACCATTGAGGTTCGGGACACCGGTATCGGGATTTCATCAGACCAATTGGACCGCCTGTTCTCGCCATTCAATCAGGCGGACGCCTCGATCAGCCGGCGTTACGGCGGTACCGGCTTAGGTCTGGCGATCTCCAAACGGCTGGTGGAGTTGATGGGAGGAAGCATCGAGGTGAAATCCAGGACCGGCGAGGGCACACGGTTCCGATTCACCCTCTTGATGGGCCATGCTCCGGCACCCGCGCCGGCGCTTAGGGTCGCACCGCCCACTGCGTGCGGGGAGCATCTAAGAGTGTTGGTGGCGGAGGACAACCTGGTAAACCAAAGGGTTGTCCTAAAGATGCTCAAGAAACTCGGCGTAGTGGCGCACCTGGCTGCTAACGGTTCGCAAGTAATCGCGGCCGCTACGGAAGATGACTATGACCTCATCCTGATGGATGTGCAAATGCCGGAGGTGGACGGTTTGGCTGCAACCCGGGAAATTCGGAGCCGGCTACCCGAAAACCGTCAGCCTGTCATCATTGGGCTGACAGCTCACGCGACGACGGAATATCGTGAAATCTGCTTGAACGTGGGAATGAACGGGTACCTGACGAAGCCCCTCGACTTTGACAAGCTACAGGATCTGATTGCGGATTTAGCCGGATCCTCTTTGTGGAATCTGACCTCCGGTGTCAGGACGGAAAGCTGCTCATTGGAGGAGTTGCAAAATCCCCTACCGCCTGTTTGTCTATAATCGTACCTACAGCGGCTTACGGAGATCGTCGCAGACGCAAGGACTGCCACATGTCTAAGAAAATATGGTGGATTGTGGCCACGATTCCTGCGTTTGTGGTTCTGGTCTGGCTGCAGTTTCGAGGGCCTGGAGTGGCTTCCCGTGTCTACCGGATGGGCTGGACGGACTCGCCCCCGTTCGAGGTGCGCGGAGCGGACGGGCAGCCAACTGGGTTGGCTGTAGACCTGGTACGAACCGCTGCGCAGCGCCGCGGCATCCACCTGCAGTGGGTGTACTGGGGAGGCAACTCCGAGCATGCGCTACGCGACAAACGCGTTGATCTATGGCCGCTGATGACTATTACCCCGGAGCGGCTCCAGCACATGTATATCAGCGAACCCTACCTCGAGGCCGAGTTTTGCCTGCTGGTGCGCGCAGATAGCCATTTCGCCAAGATGCAAGACCTGGCTGCCTCCACCGTTTCATTCTCGGACCGGCCGGTCGATGCCTGGCACCTCGATCACTACTTGCCGAATGTCCGCAGGCTGTCGAGGGGCGATCGGTCGGAAGTAATGGCGGACCTCTGCGAGCGGCGCGCCGATGCCGCCTTTATGAACGCCTTCACGGGCATTGCGACTCTGCTGGATAAGCCTGGTGTTTGCGGAGAACAGGCGTTGCGATGGATCGCGACGCCGGGGATCCGTTCGCGCCTGGGAATTGGGGCGCCGTTCGAATTCCGAGCTGCTGCTGATGCGTTGCGCGATGAGATCGGCCTGATTGCCGCGGAAGGCAAACTGGCCCCCATTCTGGGCCAATCGGGCTACATGTCCCAGCAACTGGAATCCATGGAGGCGGTCCTGCGGGCGCGGAAACGTGGACGGCTACTGGCGGCTGCCTCCCTGCTGTTTGCACTTCTGGCCACTGTGGCCTGCTGGCAAAGCGTTCGCTTCCGGAGGGAGACCAGGCGTACGCGCCTGGCCGAGGAGGCGCTCAGGAAGACCGAGCAGGAACTTCGGCTCATGGCTAACAACATGAAAGAGGTGGTGCTGGCTTACGACATGGATCGAAGGCTCATTTACGCCAATCCGGCAGTGGAAACGCTGACCGGCTACACCATCACGGACCTGGAGAGAAATCGATTCGTTAACTGGGTGCACCCGGACGATCAGGCTCGCATGCTTGGTTACTGGGACCCGTTATTCCGAGGCGAAGGGTTCGAGGATGAAGAATACCGGATGATTACCCGGGACGGCCGAACCAAGTGGGTTTCGGCCACCTGGGGCCCTCTTCTCGACGGAGACGCCAGACAGATTGGCGTGCAAGGTAGCGAACGCGACGTGACGGAACGGAAGCTCGCTGACGAAGCCCTGCGTGAATCGGAGCAGCGTTTCCGTGGACTCCTGGAGCACGTGCAACTGGCGGCCGCGATTTTTGACATCCAGGGGAAGTACCTTTTCGTGAACGACTGCATGCTCGCCTTGACCGGGTGGACTCGAGACGAAATGATGGGACGTCACGCCGTGGACTTCGTGCCGCCGGATCAGCACGTTCGCATCCGCGAGTTGTTAGAGAGCTTGGCGCAAACCGGCGAGCCTGCGCACTGGTACTCGGAAACGCCAGTCTTGACCAAGGACCGCAAGCGGCGCTGGTTGCAGGTAAACAATGTGGCTTTGCGCGATGCCAGCGGCAAAGTGGCGGGGGTCGCGTCCCTGGGAGCGGACGTCACCGAACATCGTGCTCTCCAGGAACAGTACCTCCAGTCGCAGAAACTGGAGAGTTTGGGTACATTGGCCGGTGGTGTAGCGCATGACTTCAACAATCTGCTCACAGTGATCAACGGATATAGCGAGATGGTGTTGAGGAACCTCGTGGAAGGCGACGCCATGCGGCCGAAGATCCAACAAATCCAGAAAGCAGGAGCGCGCGCAGCGGAGCTGACCCAGCAGTTGCTCGCCTTCAGCCGCAGGCAGGTCACCCAGCCGCGGCCGGTGGACTTGAACGCGTTGGTGGAAGAATCCAGCGCGATGTTCCGGAGTCTGCTGGGTGAGGACATCGAACTGGAAACGAAGCTCGGTTGTGACTTGGGGTTGGTGATGGCTGACCAGGGCCAGATGCACCAGGTGCTCATGAACCTTCTGGCGAACGCTCGCGGGGCTATGCCCGGCGGGGGCACAGTGATCATCGAAACAATGAACGTCACGGTCTCGGCCGAACAACAGGCGGAGTGTCCCGAGGCGACACCAGGCCCCAAGGTGATGCTTGCGATCACCGACACCGGCATCGGGATGAACGAGGAGACACGAGCGCGGGTGTTCGATCCGTTCTTCACCACTAAGGGGCCCGGACAAGGAACCGGGCTGGGCCTCGCCACCGTTTACGGAATCGTGAAGCAGAGTGAGGGATGGATCGAGGTGAATAGCGATGTGGGCAAAGGGACCACCTTCAGAATCTATCTCCCTCGCACGGATGCGGAGTCTCGTCCCCGCTATCGAAAGGCCGGCGAACGCGGTAGAGCGCGCTCATGACGAGACGATTCTGGTGGTAGAAGACCAGGAGCAGGTGCGCGGCCTGGCGACCGCACTGCTCGAGTCCTTGGGGTACAGGGTTCTCAGCGCCGCTGATGGGCCTGCCGCGCTGGTCCTGGCCCGAAGGGACGAAGGTCCAATCCACTTGGCGCTTGTCGATGTGGTGCTCCCCGGAATGAATGGAAAGCAGTTGGCGGAACGCCTGGCGTTACTGCGTCCCGAACTGCCGGTGTTATTCACCTCCGGTCATTCCCACGATGTGATCGCCCACCGCAATGTTGTGGATCGGGATTTCTTGTATATTGCCAAGCCCTATGCGCCGGAAGCGCTGGCGCAAAAGATTCGACAAGTGATTGGCAAAGCAAGGGCCGTCCGGTCGTGACTCCGGGCGGGTTGCGGGCCATCTGGTTAGGCCCGCCGACTCTGCCACAGGTCCGTCGTCTCTGGGAACCGACCGCTACCTTGGCGTACCCAATTCCATTTGGGTGCGGGTTGCACTGACTCCGGTGTTCGACACAATCCGCAGTGAGGAGACACCATCGTCGTCTCTACGCCGCCGGTTCGGACAAAACCAGTGTCCGAAGACCAGCCACATGATTGCGCCCGTTCGGAGACCCGAAAGATGCAGGGGATCGCTCGGCCCCATCATCCGTCCCGACCATGTTCTTTAGACCGAACAGCGCCAGCTCAAGGCGGTCCTTTGCGCCCACCTTCTTGAACAGCTTGGAGAGATACACCTTAACGGTTCCCTCGGAGATCCCCAGGCAGGTCGCAACCTCTTTGTTCTTCATGCCCTGCGCAAGCAGACGGACCAACTGTCCTTCGCGCGGTGACATGCGCACGGTCCTCGCGGAGCGTAACTGCGCGCCCTCGGGGCGATTGAAAGCGAAGCCTTCGCGGCCGCAGCGTTCGAGCGTGGATAGAATCTCGCTTCGCGAGCACCGCGAATCGAGCAGTCCGGAGAAGCCTGCCTCCCGAGCCTTGTTCACCAGCTCAGGAGATGGATTGCGAGCGACCAAGATGATCGGACACACCAGGGAATTCCGGCAATAACCGGCGAGTGCCGTCAAGTTCAGGTCCTGGTTCCAACTGACCAGAACGACGTGCGGCTGAGCCTCTAGCAGGCGCTCACGGAGGCTTTTGGTATTAAATGAGACCGGGACGAAGTGGAGGTTGCCGGCACCTTCGATGAGGCGGCGAAACCCCTCCGCAACAACGGGCTCATCAGTAATATGTAATACAGTTCGCATATCGATTTCCAAGCAGACGTCAAGACTTCAAACGGCGGTTTTCGGCGGCCACCCATGTCGGTGGCCATCCGGGACAATCCGGGCAAGTGATGGACTCCGCTAATGTGAACGATGTCAACATTGCGGGTAACTTCAGGATACCGCGCGGAAGTGAACGATGTCAACTTTGTGCGAGAATGGTTTTGTGAAAGGGAAAAAACCGAAAACCAGGTACCATCACGGGAATCTGCGCGCCGCTCTGATCGAATGTGGGCTCGAACTGATCCAGCGGAAGGGAATTCACGCGCTCACGCTGCGTGAGATCGGAAAACAGTTGGGTGTTTCGCGGTCGGCCGCCTACCGGCATTTCAAGGATAAAGCTACCCTGCTTTCCGCCATCAGCGAAGCTGGATTTCTCGAGTTCGGCAACTTGATGGAGGCGGCTAGAACCGAGGCGGGAGACGATTTTGCGGCGCAAATGGACGCCATGGCGCTCGCCTACGCCCGTTTTGCGGACGAACACCGCGCCCAATTCGAGGTGATGTTCGCCGGGGTGCTCGAACCCGGCGGCGCCGCAGAGGCAGGGGGTGGCCGGAATCTCAGAATTCTGGAGGAGACCATTCGCGAAGCCCAGCGAAAGGGCGAAGTCCGCCAGGGTGAGCCAGCTCTTCTGGCGCGCGTCGTTTGGGCTTTGGTCCATGGCGCGAGCATGCTGCGCATGGAAGGAGACGGTGCCGAGCCGCCCTTCATACGGTTTAGTACGGAAGCTTTGAGGTCCGGGCTGAGTAACCGGCCTACACCAGCTGATTCCTCCCAGGCCGCCGATAAAAAGAGCTGATCACGAGAACGCGCAAGCACTGGCGATGCGGATTGAAAAGGCAGAACACTGGGGCTCATCGATGCAATTCGCCGCTCGATGGCAGAGCATGCGGGCCTTGGTAGTTGGAACGAACGTTCCGGTTGCGCCTGCGGTCCGGCCACGGCAGATGCTAACCAAAGAGAGCATTTCGCTTGGCCTAGAACCATAGCAGAATGGATGTAGTAAAGGATTCGGAAGATCCGCTTGAGGAATGCGTAGAAGCCGGGAACTACTTCCGCTTCGCGTAATTAATCCACGGTCTTACTGACCGGCATCTGGCTTTACCCCAAATTCAATACACCCACGAGCGTCGAACTTGATCCGACGCCTGCGGTTTTGAAGAAGAGAAATATGAACATGTCTCGATTGTTTTGCATAATTTTGTTGGCAGCCGCTTCGCTTTCGGCCTCGCCGGTGTTTGACATCACCTACAACAATGGATCCGCCGGCAACGACGGCCGCTACATCATTGGCCTCACTCAGATCACACTGAAGGACAACGCCGGCCACGTTCAGACCTTCGACTCAATGTGCTTCGATTTCCTGCACGAGATTGGGAGCGGACAGCAGTACAACGGCACCGTCACGAAACTCACCGATTATGGCGACCAGCAGACGCAGGCGCTGTATGATCTCGCCGGCTTCGCATATTTCGGAATGCATAACCTGCCCGAGATCCCCGGGGTCACGCCGTGGGAAGTCCTGCAAGGTCTTCAGTACGGCGTTTGGGACCTCATGGACCAAAACGAGTCCGATGACAACAATATCTACGGCAATTACGCGTACAAGGCGCAAGTGGACGCTGCTGTGTTTGCGGCCTCTGTGTACCCCGCCGGCCTGGCGGAGACGTTGAAGGGGCAGCTCCCGCACGCGCTCGACAATCTCTACGTTGTTGAAGGCGTCGGTAACGACTCCCACTTCCAGAAATTCATCATCGGCGGCGACGTCGTTGGCGTCACCGCGAGTGCCGTTCCCGAACCTGGCTCGATGTGTCTCCTGGGTGGCGGGCTCTTTGGGCTGGCAATGTTGCTCCGCAAGCGCGCGATTCGCTAGAGTCTCCTCTCCACTAATTGGTTGTCCATAATGAGGTGAAGCTCTTGATCGGAGCGGCGCCTCATTTTTTCATTTAGGCGGGCGCGACAAACCCGCTGCAGAGCGGACCGCCGCTCTCGCCCTCATGCTTTCCGCTCAAGGAATTGCGTGTCCTGCTCGCCCACCCTCGCTCAAGCCAGTACCAGGCCTCCCGCCCGTAGCGATGAACCCAGTACTCGACCGAACGCGGCGCATCGTCGCGGGCGGGTGGGCCACTTCTGGCCAAGTGCCGCGCCCTGCTCGCCGAAGCACGACTCTATGATGGCGAAGCCAAGCGAGCCCCGCTGCGTCCCGAACTGCCGGTGTCGCGGATATTGCCAAACCCAACAACATTCGAGAGGCGATGGGCAAGCAAGCGTCCGCCCGATCGTGACGGCGACTTGGTCCTGGGCGCACCGAGGGCAGGATGAACTCGAAGTCCAAGTCCAAGCGACTCGGCAAATTGGAACAGGGACCGGCGCGTCCCGATCCATCGACAAGCCCTTATTTCTTCTTGTCACGAGGATCTTTCCGGTGTATCCTGACTTAACCCTCAGGGTTAACTGGGTAAATTCGATCATGGAGGAGCTTAATGACAGTTGAAGTTCGAGTCTCAAAGCTGGGGTCCGCCGGGAGTCCGCGGGCCGACATCCTGGTGGACGGCAAGATCAGCGCCAGTCAGCTCGGCTCATTGATACAGAACGTCACCACGAATAAAGAAGTGCTCACGGCCGCGGGTCTGAGAGCTTGTGGAGGCTGCAAGTCGGGCCTTGACATCAACATCCGCGACCGCTTTGATAAAGTCATCAACGTGCAGCTAGAGGGATAGGCCGCTGTGGTTGGCGAAGAACCGCATCGACCAGGGGTTGGAGTTCTCTTCAACCCCAGTATGTATAGGTCTGTCGAGCGCTCGCTCGATCATGTGGACTATTTGGCATTCATCCCCGACCGCGGCTGGATCGACCATGGGTTGGGTTCCTCGCACCGTTTTGAAATGCTTCCCCAGGCCGCGGCGCTGCTGCAAGAGATGGCACGCGTACGGCCCGTGGTTTTACATGGCATTGGTCTCTCGATCTGCAGCGCAGACCTTTTCGACGAGCCATATGCTCGCAACCTGATGGACTGGGCTGAGCGCCTCAACTCACCTTGGATCAGTGAACATCTGTCGTTTACTCGCGTCGGAACCGGGCACGAGGTGAATTCCGCTATTCCGTTGCCCGTACCCTACGATCAGGAAGTTCTCGACCTGTTGATCCCTCGTCTGCGTGTGTGCACAGAGACTGCGCCCTGCTCCTTCCTCTTGGAGAATAGCGTTTACTACTTCTCGTACCCGAACGAGGAGTTCTCTGAAGAGGAGTTCCTGAATCGGCTGTGTCGCGGGTCAGGGTGCGGCGTACTTCTCGATCTGCATAACCTGTATACGAACGCCCTCAACCATGGCTTCTCGGCCAGAGCCTACCTGGACAATCTGGAACTCGCCAATGTTGTTGAGATCCACATCGCTGGTGGCGTGCCGATGATGGGCTTCCACACTGACTCCCACACCGGGCCGGTCCTCGAGGGAGTCTGGGAATTACTGGACCATACCGTACCCCGCGCCTCGAAGCTACGTGGTGTGACCTTTGAGTTCCACGAATCCTCCTTTGGACGCTTGGGAGAGAACGGAGTGTTCGAGCAGGTTGAGCGTGCGCGTTCCCTCGTGCAAAAGTATGTCCCTCAAAGCGTTTCAGCAAGCTCTGGTTGATTTGACGCTCACGCCGCACAAGGCCCGGATGCTGTATCAGGGCGATTCAGGCGTACTACAGGAATTCGACCTTACAACGCAAGAACGGGACCGGCTGCTCGCTATCGCTCGCCAGCCCGGGATGTCGATCAACTGCAGCCTGTCGCGGGGGAACCGTTTCGAGGTGATTGCCGGTACGTTCCCGATGACGTGCGTGTTGTTGGAACCCGTGCTACGCCAGCTATTGGATGAACTGTGGGCGGAGTGGAGCCCCTCCAACTACCAGCTCACAGGCGAAGACGTCGCTTTTGCGAGGTTACTTACCCGGAAGCGAGCCGCAGGTGAGTTGGTGATCGAATACCTCGATGAAATCTTCGCCTATGAGATCGTGTGTCGCGACATGGCGCATCGTATACGGGCACAGATCGGCCCCGAGTGTCCGGTGGAGGCCGTGGTCGATTTTCAGCACGCCCCAGACGCGCTTCTTCCGCCCCTCAGCCGGCTCGTCGCTCCGCCCGCGGGTCTGCCCCGCGGCTGTTACCGTGCCCGAATCCATCTGCAAGGAGGCAAGTTCGAAGTGCAGATGATTTCAGAATGAGGGTGGCTTTCACTAGATCCGATTCGACGGTCTGTCATGACTTCATCAACCGGCCACGCAAGCCGCGGACCGCCAAGGGTTGCCCGGCAAACCACCCCCTGTTCGAGCAGGATGTTGCAAGGTCACCTGGCTGAACGATCCCGCTGGTCGAACCACCGCCCGGCCTGCGCAATTGGAACAAATTCTGGACGGGTGTCTATCTCGGGAATTGCATCAGGGCGGAAAAGCGCGACCGAATCAGTCGTGGACCGGCGATGCTCGAGGCCGTGGACTCCTAACGGCGTTCCGTTGATCGCTGGAACAAGCGTGGAAGCGAGACTCCAGCCCGGGTTAGATGGAGCCACCCGCCGGGATCGAACCGGCGACCTGCTGATTACGAATCAGCCGCTCTACCAGCTGAGCTAGGGTGGCCCTGCGTTGGCAATCTGGTACACCCCAATCTTACCATCCAAGCCCGCCGCCAAGCTACAACTCACCCCGGCCATTCCCCACCCATCAATCGCCTCAGACCACCCGTATCCGCCAGATACCGGTACGTCCACGCCCGCCGCGAAACACCGTCCTCCGAGACCGCCGTCACCTCCACCCGCTCGTACTCATCCCCCTCGATCTCATCCGTGACCCGAAGCAATTCCCCGATCTCGCCCGATTCCAGGAGCTCGCCTCGCACCTCTCCTGCGCCGTCAAGAACCAGCCCCGGATACCGGCCCAGGTCGAACAAAGTCCCCCGAATCCGCCAGCCGTGCGATACTCGCCCGACCAACTTCTCCACAACCCGGTAGTTGTAGTGGCCTTGCTTCAGGGTCCCATACACAAACAGGCAGTCGATCTCGCTCACTAACTCTTCTCCGCGAGAATCGCGTCGATCGCCGAGTAATCGGTCTCGGTCAGCTTCCAGTCCGCGGCCCTGGCGTTCGCCTTCACCTGCTCCGGAGTCTTCGCACCCGCGATCACGCTCGCCACCGCCGGACGCCCCGCCAGCCACGACACGGCCAGTTCCAGCAGCGTTCGCCCGTGGCCCGTCGCGTATAGCGTCAGCGCTTCCACCAACTCCAGATTCCGGTCTGTGAAGACCTTGGGTCCCCATCCATCGTGCGCGCGGCTGCCTTCCGGAAGGGGCTGACCGAGCCGGTACTTCCCCGTCAGCAACCCATTCGCGAGGGGAAAGTACGGAATGAACGCGAGTCCCAGGCGGACACACTCGGGCAAGACTTCCGCCTCCGGATCGCGATGGATCAGGTTGTATTGGTTCTGCACGCTGACGAACCTCGCCGCGCCCGGCCGCGCCGCTTGCGCCGCCTCCCGCAACTGCTCGTCGCTGAAATTAGAACAGCCAATTTCCCGCACCTTGCCCGCCCGCACCAACTCGTCCAGCGCACCCAGCGTGTCCGCGATGGGCGTCGAAGGGTCGGGCTCGTGCAGCTGATACAGATCGATGTGATCGGTCCCCAGCCGCCGCAGGCTGTCCTCCACCGCGCGGCGCACGTAATCGGGCTTGGCCCCGCGACGCTGCTCGTCCATCTTCATCCCGAACTTCGTCGCGATCACCGCCCGGTTGCGGTCCGCACCCAAGGCCCGTCCCAGAAACTCCTCGCTCGCGCCGCCTCCGTAGATATCGGCGGTATCGAAGAAATTGACTTCCTGATCCAGGGCGGCGCGCACCACGGCAGCCGAGGCGTCGGCGTCAATGCGCCAGCCGAAGTTGTTACACCCGATTCCAACTACCGGGACTTCCAATGATCCGATTCGCCGAGTTTCCATTTCAAGCTCCTCTGCCTGTAGACGGCTCCGCCGGACTAATGAGACGAGCGCAAATCGAGCGCCGCGGCCCCGCTCGAGACGCCGCCCACCGACACCGTCAGCGGATCGCCCGCAACCAGACAACCGGGCGTGGCGGCGATCGAGACCTCCGAAGCCACCAATAGCAGGCTCAGGAATCGAGACATAGGAAGCTATATCCTACCTCATGACTGCCTGCACTGAGCCGATTACCCTCACTCGTATCGCAGGGCGCGCATCGGATCCAGGCGCGCGGCTCGATGTGCGGGGATATAGCAGGCGAGCAGGGTCACCGCACCCAGCAACGCCGTGGTAGCAATGAAGATCGCCGGATCGCGCGGCTGGATTTCATGCAGAAAGCTCTCCATCACACGGCCCGCCGCCAACGCGCCGGCGATCCCCACCGCGAACCCGCACGAACGCCACCAGCATGCCTTCCCGGACGATCCCACCGAGCACGCGTGCCCTGCTCGCACCCAGCGATATGCGTATGCCGATTTCTCGAGTCCTCTGAGTTACAAGGTAGGACAGAACGCCGTAAATTCCCAGCGCCGCCAGCAACACGGCCAATGCCGCAAAGGTACCCACCAGCGAACTCAGGAAGCGCTGACCCTGGGAATTGTCGTCCACCACGTCCTCGATCGTTCGCTCGCGATACAGCGCCAGGGTGGAGTCGATTCGACCCAGCGCGCGCCGTACTTCGGGAGCCACGCCAGACGGCGGAACGGACGTGTGCAGCGCCAGGTAGACTCTTTCCGGCGCGGAGAGCGAATCGTACGCCTCCGGCTGAGCCTTTTGGGTGAGGCCCCATTGCCGGACGTCGCCCACCACCCCGACCACCTGACGCCACGGACCGTTCTCGTCGCCTCCGCCGCCCGCGAACATGCGCCCCAACGGATCCTCATTCGGCCAAAACGTTCGGGCCATGGTGGCGTTGATCACCGTGGCATAGATCATGGCATTGCGCTGGACGGCTGGCAGGTTGGTCCCTTTCTCGTAGGCCTCGCTCCTGCGCGTGTCGAATTCCATGGCGTGCTGCGCGTCCTGCCGCGTGAGCAGCCGGCCCTTGAGCAAAGGTATCCCCATCGCGCGGAAGTACTCGGGAGTGACGCTGTGGGATTCCACCAGCGGTCCGCTCATTCGCTCCGTCACTCGTCCGCGGACTTGGACATAGTAGTTGCTGCCGCCTTCGAGTGGCATGCGATCGCTCAGCGAGACGGTATCGATTCCCGGAATTTGCCGCACCTCCTCGATCAGCCGTTGTGCGAAAGCCGCTCGCTGCTGGTCCGTCTTGTACGTGGTATCCGGAAGTTGAACGGCCCCGGTCCACACGCCCTCCCGCCGAACCCCGATCTCGACGCTCCGCACGCGGGCAAAGTCCTTCAGTAAAAGGCCGGCAGAGATCAGCAATAGCATGGAAAGCGCGACCTCACCCGCCACCAGGGCGTTACCGATCAACCGGCGCCGCCGCCCAGGGCTAACCGAGCTTCCGGCGCCGCCCTTGAGTTCGTCAATGAGGTCGGGACGCGAAGACTGTAGCGCGGGTGCGAGTCCGAACAGCACGCCGGTGATAACCGCCAAAGCGAAAGCAAACGCCAGTACGGATCCATTCAACTGGATCATGTTGAAGTTCGCTATGTTGAAGCTCTTGATCTTGGGCAAGATGGCAATCAACCCCCAGCCGACGCACAGGCCCAAGATCCCTCCAACCAGCGAAAGAAGCAGGCTCTCGGTAAGCAGTTGCCGCACCAGTCGGAGCCGGGACGCTCCCATGGCGCTCCGCACCGCCATCTCCTTCTGTCGCGCCACGGCTCTCGAAAGCAGGAGGTTGGCAATGTTGGCGCAAGCAATCAGGAGCACCAACCCGACGGCCGAGAGCATCATCAGCAGTGAGTCGCGGGATTTGCCGGTGAGATCCTCCTGAAGAGGCACGACGACGGCCCCGACTTTGTGGTTCGTATCGGGGAACGTCTTCTCCAGCCGAGCGGCGATGAGCCCAACGTCGGCCTGAGCTTTTTGAATGGCGACACCCGGTTTCAGCCTGCCGATGGCGTTGTATGAGTGACTTCCCCGCGGGCCCAGACCCCGGCCCGACATGTCCATCGGCGTCCACAATTGCGCCTGGAAGGGGAATCGGAAGCCCGCCGGCATTACCCCGATGATCTTGTACTTGCGCGCGTTCAGTTCCAGAGACTGCCCCAGGATCTCCCTGCGCCCGCCGAACCGGCTTTGCCACAACCCATATCCGAGGATCACGACATCGTCCTTGCCGGGCTGATCCTCCCCGGCCGCCCACGTCCGTCCCAGGATGGGATTCACGCCGAGCAGAGCGAAGAAATTGGCCTCGGTAGGAACGCCGGTGACATGGTCGGCCTGCCCGCCTCCGCTGAGATTCATCTCGCCCGGCCAGAAGAAGAGGGTCATGTCGGAAAATGTGCTGTTCTGCGTCTTCCAATCGAGGAAATCCGGCCCGGTGAACGGGTACTTACCAGGGGCCGCCTCCGTTTCATACAGACGCACGAGGCGGTCCGGCTCGTGATACGGAAGCGAGCGCAGCAAGACGGCATCGATAATGCTGAAGATAGCGGTGTTGGCGCCGATACCGGCGGCCAGCGTAAGGGCGGCAACGGTCGCGAATCCGGGCGCTTTCAGCAGCGTTCGTCCCGCGTATTGGATGTCTTGGAAGAAAGTCAGCATGAGTCCCCTCCCGAATGTACTACCAACGCGGTGCGGGTGAAGTTACTTGGACGGAAGATCTCGCACCCGGTTGGCAGAGAGCCGTCGTTCTATATGGAATGAGCATATACTACAAATAGGTATGCCCTCGATACTGATCCATCTCGATGATTCGACCTCGAAGGCCCTCGACCGGATTGCTCCAGCGAAACAACGCAAGCGCGCCGAGTTCATTCGCCAAGCGGTGAAAACGGCGATACGAAACCATGAGTATGCGCAGATCCGGGAAGCCTACCGCCGGCAACCCGATTCGGCGGCGGACGCTGACGATTGGTCCTCGTGTGAGGAATTCGAAGCGTGAGGCAATACGAGATCTGGTGGGCGGAACTGCCGATGCCAGCCGGGCGCAGACCGGTGCTTCTGTTGAGTCGCGGTGATGCGTATGCTTACCTCAATAAGCTCGTGGTGGCTGAGGTGACAACTACTATTCGCGGTATTCCGGTCGAGATTACATTGGGCCGCAGGGAGAACATGCAGAAGCCGTGCGTAGCCAACTGCGACAATCTCCGCACCGTACCTCGCCAAGCGCTGGTGGGGAGGATCTCCAGACTGGACGCAAGCCGCATCCCAGAGGTGAAGCGCGCTGTCGGGTACGCATTGGGATGGGAGGAACTGATCGAAGCGAAGAGTTGAGGTACCGCCAGGGTTCAGCGGAAGTCCTTAACCCGCCGACGATCAGGTCTGGCGACACGGCGAGTCTGGATCGAATGCGCGCCGAATGCCCAGGCTGACCTGCCGCATCCGCTGACTGGAAAGCGGCCGGGGCAGACGATCACCCAAGAGCGACTTCTTGAGCGTTGTAACGAGGTGGCCTTTCAGCCAGGATGGCCCTGGCAGTCCCGTCTCTCCCGGCTCGAAGGGCAACGTGGTTGGACCATCGGCGCCCTGCCTGCCGAACGGCACGATCAGAACGGAGTCAACGCGGTCGCTCATATTGCGCGAGTCGAGCGACACCACCAGGACCCAATGGCGCGCCGGCGGCATTCCCAGCATCGCGGTCCAGATCTCGCCGCGTCTGGGCGGGGCGCTATGGCTGGTCAAAGTCCATCTCCTGAGATGCGGTGCTCAGGGCGGTTTCGAGATCCATTTCTTCCGCGGCAGATTGAGGCGGCAGGCTCTTGAATTACGCAGCGGTTTGACGTTCCAAAGTGGCCCGGTTGTCGAGCTTCCGTGCCATCTCGACGGCCTTGTCCACTGCCGCTCCAACGCTTTCGGCTCTGCCCGACTCCACCATTCGCCGCAGGTAGGCGTAGTTCCCTGCGCCGATCGTAGTCGAAAGCTTCTTGCGTTGCAGCACATCTCCTCTTTTTGGAGATAATCTGTCCTGTATACAATCCGCGAAATCCACCCTGCCTCAGCGGAAGCCCTCCACCAGCATCAGGTCCCTGCTGCTCCTGTCCGTTTGGGACCAGACCACGTATGCGTCGTCCGGCGAGACGCACAGGCCGCCCCACATTCTCTTATCCAGTGCAGCCAGGGTGCTCACCTTGCCGGTGGCGAGATCAAGAAACTGAATCGTCTTTCTATCCGGCGCGAAGTAAATGCCCTTCGCGGTTACACTGAAGGTAACGCCAGCTTCCGGAAGGATTTGGATCTCCTCCCCACCCTCGGCCGGCATTCTGAATAGGCTGCTCCATCCGTTCAGCACCCACTTCGTGTAGTAAACGTTCCTGCCATCTGGCGATTCGAATGAAGAGTAGCCGCCTGAGCGCGTCACCTGGAGCGCCTGACCGCCCTCCTTGGGCATCTTCCAGAGCTCGTATCGCCCACCGCGGTCGGAAGCGAAATATATCCACCGGCCATCCCGCGACCAACTCGGCAAGATATCGTTGGCGGCGTGATGCGTCATGCGCCGCGGCGCCCCCCCGTCCGCCGCGATCAAGTAGATTTCAGGCTGCCCATCCGAGCGGGAATCCAGGGCCAGCCAATGCCCATCGGGCGACCATCGCGGTGCACCGCACACCGGCCCTCCGAAGGAGGTGAGTTGCTGGCAGTTCGACGCATCTGCGTCGCAGGTCCAGACCTCCACGTTCCCGCTCCGGTTGGACTGGAACGCGATCCTATGGCCGTCCGGTGAGTACTGGGGAAAGCGATCCTCATAGGTCGACCCAATGAGCATCTTCCGCTGATTCGCGCGGACATCCAACCGCCACAGATTCACATTGGAGAGCTGCCACGTGTACACGAGGCGGGGCCTTGTGCGTGCAATCGCCGGAAAAATGGCGGATGGAAGCGAGTAGGGCAGGCCCTTCGGGGGCCCCTGCCTGGAAACGGAGACCCGCCACAAGCTCTGGATCTGAGAGCTGCTGCTAGCGCCGTAGACGATTTCACGGCCATCGGCGGTCCACGCGATGCCTTCCACCGCGCCGTAGCGCTGATCGGTGATTCTAGCCGGCTCGCCGGGTGGGAATGTCGCTCCGCGCGTCCACCGGCTTGCCCTCGGCCTGCTCCGGCGACATGTACGCGACAGTGCCGACGATGCGGTGGGCGGCGGTCTGCGCCTGCCCTGGACTGGCAGGCTGTTCGAACTTCGCCAGCCCGAAGTCCAGCACCTTGACGCCGGATTTCGTCAGCATGATATTGCCTGGTTTGAGGTCGCGATGAACCATTCCCCGCGCGTGCGCCGCCGCCACCGCATCGGCGATTTCCACACCGTATCGCAATGCCTGGTCGAGCGGCAGTGCGCCCTTTTCGAGACGTTGCGCCAGGTTCTCGCCTTCCACGAACTCCATCACCAGGTAGTTCGGTCCCACGTCGTGCAGCGTGCAGACGTGCGGATGGTTCAGCGCCGCCACCGCCCGAGCCTCGTTGGCGAACCGTCCGCTGAACTGCGCCGCCGAAACCTTGATGGCGACGCTGCGCCAAGCCGGGTGTCCCGGGCCCTGAACACCGTGCCCATGCCGCCCCGACCGATGGGCTCCAGCAGTTCGTAGGGTCCCAACCGGGCACCCGAGGACAGTTCCCAGGCGGCCGGTCCAGCGGGGTGTCCTGGGACCGTTGTGCCAGCAGCGATTCGACCTCCCGTCGCAGTTCTTCGTCCCCGGTGCAGGCAGCAGCCAGGAAGGCGTCACGCTCTTCCGGCTTGCGGTCCTCGGCGGACTCGATAGATCTCTTCGATTTGCCTCCAGCGTTCGCGGTCCATATTCGACTTGCCGTCGAGTATACCACCGGTGACTCCGAAATCACTGCGTTCGTGCAAACGGTGCCGGTCCGTCCGCCGCAGCTGAAGTGCGCCCGGATGAGTTCCTATATCCTCAGCGCGAACGGCAGCGGCTTCCGACCAACTCGGCGCAATCGCGTTCGCCCCATCGGGCCTTCATCACCCCTATCGTTCGAGTGCCGCGACACTCCCTCCAGCACGTGCGCGATTTCGTGCGCCAGCACGTGGCCCAGAAACTCCGGCATCCGGCCTCGATCCGCAAAGCTCCGCACACGCGGTCGTAGAAGATGTGAATTTCCATCGACGATCCGGCGTTCATCCTCGTAAAAGCCATGGCCTGCGCGGCGTAACCCGGAGCCGCCTTGGCGTCGAACGCGATCGTCGATCCGCTCTCCGCAAACTCCTGCCGTGCGTCTCGCGGCCTCTCGCCCCTTCTGCCACTGCCACCGTCACTTCGGCGCCCGCGAGCACCTTGTCCGGCCATGTACTTCGCGCGCCCCAGTACATTGCTCGGAACGCCCTCGCCAACGGTGTAGACCGTCAGCATCTGAACACCGGGTTCGCACCCTTTGCTCCTGCACGCTCATCCCCGCCGCCACCGCCATCGCCGCCATCCAGCCTGTTTCATCTCTCTCGCCTCCGGGCGCTTAGCGGAAGCGAGCGAGACAAACTACAAACCGGGCTATAATTCTTTCGCGGTGGCTCCGGAGACTGCGGAAATCACGCGTTTGCTAAAGGCCTGGGTCGCCGGCAACCAGGCGGCGCTCGAGCGCCTCGCGCTGCCGGATTTCGGCGCAGGTCCGAATCGCCGTTACCCGGTCCCATGGAGTAACGCGACCGCCGGCTGCTGCTGCGTAAGACAATGCAGCGTGCCGAAACCCAACACCAGATCCACCGCGTGGATCCCCACCACCGGACGGTCCCGGAACAGCTCGCCGAGAATCCCCAGCGCGACGCGGTCGTTCGGATCGTTGAAGGTGGGCACCATCACGGCGGCGTTCGAGATGTAGAAATTGGCGTAGCTAGCCGGCAGGCGATCGCCGTCGAAGTACAGCGGGGCCGGCATCGGGAGCGCCACGACCTCCGGCCGCGATCCGTCCTCCAGGCGCAGATCCCCGATCCGCTCCCAGTTCTCGGCCAGCGGCTGATAGTTGATGTCGCTGGTATTGTCTTCCCGGATCAGGACCACCGTAGTTGGATTCACGAAGCGGCAGATGTCGTCGATATGCCCGTGGGTGTCGTCGCCCTTGGGACCGGCGGCGAGCCAGAAGGTGTTGGTGACGCCCAGATAATCCCGCAGTACGCTCTCGAACTCCGCGCGCCCCACTCCCGGATTCCGCACCTGCACCGTCGGGTCCAGGTAACACTCCTCGGTGGTCAGCAGCGTCCCGCGGCCGTTCACGTCGATGCCGCCGCCCTCGAGCACGAACGTACGCCCCTCCAGTTGGGCGTCGAACAAGGGCTTGCCGAGCAGCTTCGCCGCAGTGTCCGGAACGCGCCGGTCCTTCTGCCAGTCGTCGTACTTGGCCCAGGCGTTGAAATGAAAGTGGACGATGGCCGTCTCCGCCCTCGCGCCGCACAAACAGCGGACCGCTGTCCCGTGTCCACCCGCGGTTGGTTGGGTGGGTGATGAACTCCACTTGCTCGAGCGGCGCCCCCGCCCGCGCCAGGTACCCGCGCGCGAGTTTGGCGTCCCGTTGGGAATTGACCAGGATGCGTACCTTCTCACCCGGCGCGATCTTTCGCACGATCTCGCCGTAGACCCATCGGATCGTATCGAGCTTGTCCGGCCAGTCGGTGGGGTTGTGGGGCCAGCCGAGCCAGGTCGCTTCATGCCGCTCCCACTCGGCGGGCATCGAGAATCCGAGCGCCGCGGGCGCTGTCTTTGAACTTGCCATCAACGTCGAGGATAGTTCGCCGCAACCGGATCTGTCCATTTACCCGTACTTGGTAGACTGGTATGGGCTTCGTTCCAACCATGGCAAAAACTCCTCCGAAGAATCCGCGCGGATACCGCGAAGATATGTCCGAAATGCCGGACTGGATGAAGAAGAAGAAGTGTCCCAACCGGGACAAGTTACCTTTCCGGGCAGCGAATCCTGCCAAAAAACATTACGGGCAAAGAGAAACTCGCAGACATGATCGATAACGCCTTCCTCGCGTATAACGGCGCGCGGCTGAAGGAAGGCTGCCAGCTCTTCACGGAGAAGATGCTGGAGCCCGACGTCACCATCGGCATGAGCTTTTCCGGCGCACTTACGCCCGCCGGCCTCGGCTGCTCGTCCATCGTGCCGCTGATCAAAGCCGGATTCGTGGATTGGATCGTCTCCACCGGCGCCATCCTCTATCACGATCTGCACTTCGCCCTGAACTACCCGGTTCGGGTGGGCAGCTTCAAGATGGACGACACGGAACTGCGCGACAACGACATCGTGCGCGTCTACGATGTGCTGCTCGGCTACAGCGACTGCCTGATGGCCACCGACGAGATCCTGCGCGACATCCTGGTGCAGCCGGAATTCCAGAAGGAGATGGGCACCGGCCGAGCTGCATTACCTGCTCGGCCGTTACGCCGCGGAGTGGGAGCGCAAGGCGGGCCTGAAGGACGTCTCCGTGCTGGCCGCGGCCTATCGCGCCGGAGTGCCCTGCTACACGTCCTCGCCCGGCGATTCCACCATCGGCATGAACGTGGCCGGCGTGGAACTGCGCGGCAACAAGCTGCGGGTCAATCCCTCCATCGACGTGAACGAAACCACGGCCTACGTGCTGGCCGCCAAGCGCGGCGGCGGCAAGAGCGGCGTGGTGCTGTGGGGCGGCGGCAGTCCCAAGAACTTCATGCTGCAGACCGAGCCGCAGATCCAGGAAGTGCTGCGGATCAAGGAATACGGGCAGGACTATTTCCTGCAGGTCACCGATGCGCGGCCGGACACCGGCGGCCTGAGCGGCGCGACGCCGAGCGAAGCCGTGAGTTGGGGCAAGGTGGATCCCGACCGTCTGCCCGACGCCGTGGTGTGCTACACCGACACCACCATCGCCATGCCGCTGCTCACGCACTACGCGCTTTCGCGCCATCCCAAGCCGCGCAAGTCGAAGCGGCTCTATGACCAGCGCGGCGCGATGATGAAGGCGCTGACCCGCGAGTACTTCGCCCACAACAAGGTGAAGATGGTGGACGGCTCCGAACCCGCGCTCGACTGATGACTCAGAAACAGCTGATGGCTCTCGCGAGGGAGCACGGCACGCCGGTCGTGGTGATCGACCACGACGTGATCCGCCGGAACTACGCGAGCTTCCGGCGGCATCTGCCCAAGGTGCAGGCCTACTACGCCGTGAAGGCCAATCCCGCGCCGGAGATCGTGCGCACGCTCTACAAGGCCGGCGCGAGCTTCGACGTCGCCTCGCTGCCCGAGTTCATGCTGGTTCACGAGAACATCAAGCACCTGCCCGACCAGCGAGCGCCAGGATTTCATCTGGGACAAGATCATCTACGCCAATCCGATCAAGCCGAAGGAAACGCTGCAGGCGCTCGACCAATACAAGCCGCTGGTCACCTACGACAACTCCGACGAGCTGCGCAAGATCAAGCAGCTACGCGCCGCACGCCGGCGTGGTGCTGCGGCTGCGCGTGCCGAACACCGGCTCGATGGTGGAGCTGTCATCCAAGTTCGGCTGCGACCTCGGGCGAGGCGGTGGACCTGATCGTGGCGGCCTTCCGAACTGGGGCTGGTGGTGGAAGGCCTGAGCTTTCACGTCGGCAGCCAGTGCACCAATTTCGACAACTTCGTTCAGGCGCTGAACATCGCCGCCGCGGTGATGGAGGAAGCCCGGTCGCGCGGCCACGAAATCAAGATCCTCGACATCGGCGGCGGCTTCCCGGCGCCCTACGACAAGCACGTGAAGCCGTTCAGCGAGCTGGCGCGGAAGATCAACGCCGAGATCGACCGGCTGTTCGCGCACGAACATCGAGATCCTGGCCGAGCCGGGGCGCTTTCTGGTGGCCACCGCCGCCACCGCCGTATCGCGCGATCATCGGCAAGGCCGTGCGCGACGGCAAGACCGTGCTACTACATCGACGACAGCGTGTATCACACGTTCTGCGGGATCATCTTCGACCACTGCCAGTACCACTGAAGGCGTTCAAGCACGGGCAAGACCGAGATCTGCACGGTGTTCGGCCAGACCTGCGACGGCCTGGACACCATCTCGCAGTCGGAAGAGCTGCCGGAGCTCGAAATCGACGACCTGGTCTACTCGGAAAACATCGGCGCCTACAGCAACGCCTCCGCCACCTGGTTCAACGGCTTCCCGCCGGCGAAGGTGGTGCACGTCAACCGCTGAATGGCCGATTTAGCGCACGCTCCGGTGTGGGGCGGACTATTATCGCAGTCCGCGCGGGACTTGAGCTGGCGGCGGACGCCGCCCTCGTGCTGGTCGCGGCGCCGGTTGCGTCCGTCCGCCCAAAAAAGAAGAAGCCCCTGGGGGTTCCCCAGGGGCGCTTGGCGAGCCAGGATCACAGGCCCATCTGGAAGTGAAACACGAAGCCGGCGGCCGTGACCACGCCGAGCTCCGCCTGCCCGTTGTTATATCCAAGCTGCGCGAAACTGGTCGCGTCGATTGGAAGCACCAGTCCTCTCCACGACACGTCGGTATTGTTCCCGTTCGGACGAACCGTTCGGATGTAATACGGGCTTTGCGGACAGGCATCTTCCGCCGCTTTCGGCAAATCCGAGGGATTACGCTTGAGCAGGATCTGAGTGCTCCCGTCCGCTACTTTGATCTCGCGCGCCGTATACTCCGTCGGCCACCGCTCCGTGCCGGCTGCCGTGAAACTGAAGATGCCCTCGGCCGCCCGCGAATCGCCGATCTTGAAGAACTCCGCGTTCTGTCCATCTACCTTGCGCGAGTAGCGGACAAAGCCGTTTCCACCCGCGTAAGTATACGGCAACAGGTGCGTGCTATCCGTCCTGACCGGGGACAGCGCATTGCTCACTGAAGTGGTGAGCGTCAGCCCCGTGGGCCCGATCCGATAGATGAAGAAAGACGAGCCCGGGAGATCGATGATCAGATACGCCGCGCTGTTGTCGGCGGACGCGAGATTCTGGAGAGTCGTGATCCTGCTCTGGTCGCCCGGATTGTAAACCATGAATCCCGAACCAACCACGGCGGACGACTGCCACACCAGTTGGAGTGTGGCTCCGGCGGCGGACTTGTTGACTCTGTACGCAGTCACCGTCCCATAGTTCAGCGCCAGTGCGCGAGTTTCGCCGCTCGCCGGATCATAGTATGGCGTCAGAGCACCGTATAGACCTGTCCCGCGAGACACTATGCTCTGCGGCAGGCTATTCTGGTCCACGGTCCAGACGTTGTAACCGCCTGAGGAATCGACATTCAACAGATAGTGAGTCCTATCGGAGGCGAACAGCCCGATGGCCTGCGCAGTGGCTGTCCCCATCGCACGTCCCTGCTTGAGGTCCTTCGGACCGGGCACCAGGCGCTTGGACAGCGTCCCGAGGAGGTTCACCTGGCCGGAACCGTCGTAATCGTCCGTCAGCTCCCCAAGATCGGGAACCTCGGAGACGGATTTCCCAGTTGTCGCGACCTCGAAGCTGTGGTCCGTCACTCTGGCCACGGCGAAGTTCTGACTATATCCGGAGCCGGGCAGGAAAACGTCGTACGGGAGATAGCTGTCGGTGATGTAGGCGGGCAGCAGAACCACGGTGCTCAGGGCGCCCGTCGCCGGATAGAGATAGTGCGACCGTTGGCCGTGAGTGTGGCCATGGAAGATCCCGACGACATTGTAGTTTGCAATCGCCTGCCACAGCCCCCAGTACGCCTTCACGCGCTGCGACGCGGCGTACCAGTCGGTGGACATCGAGAAGCTGTCAAAGCCAAAGTGCTGATAGATGACGACCGGCCTTCCGTCGGAGGCATAAGTCGCCAGATCTTTCTTGAACCAGTTCATCCTGTCTTCGGAGTAGTTGTAGCTCTTGTCGCAGCCGGCACACACGCCTGCGCTGATTATGTGGACTCCGTCCCAGTCGAGCGAATATGCGCCCGTTTTGTCGTCGCGGTTCGTCACCTTCCGGTCGCCGTTTGCATAATCGGCGTTAACTCCCCAGTTCATTAAGTACTGGTAGACCGAGTCATCGCTCGTGTCGTGATTGCCCAGGCCCGGGTAGATCGCATAGTGAAGCGGCAGTTCGTTCATGAAATTCAAGCCTTTCAGGAACGACTTGCCTTCAAATGAGCCGGTGTATGAATTCTTAACGTCGCGGTCGAAAAGCGCGGCGAATGCGCCCAGTTGCGCGCCCTCCACTCCGTGGTAGGTGACCTTCTCATCTCCGCACGTACTGCCGTCGTGGCCCTTGCCGCACAGCGTCAGGTCGCCCCCAATCAACAGTCCCCTCAGCGGACCGATCGGCTGCCCGGAACTCGGCGCTGTGGGCCAGCGATTGCCCGGTAGGGCATTGAGTTTTCGCACGAGCTGAATCTGGTTGCACAGGTCCATGACGCCGCCCAAAACGCTGCTGCCCGGAATCTGACAACCGTCGTGGGGCGGATTTGTCCAGGTCTCGTGCTGCCCAAGCCAGTAGTAGGCGTTGCGTGACGTATCCGTCGGATAGCGAAGCAAGCTCCAGCCCAGGCCCGGTTCGTCGTCGTTGCCGTCGTATGCGCTGTGAATATCGGCGGTAAAGGCGAACGTTACGTCCGCCCCATTCGCTGGTACGTGGATAGCAAGCGCGAGTAGACCAGCCAGGCTGGCCGTCGCCCCGAACAAACGCTGTTTGCGATAGGTTGTGCTGTTCATTGATCTCCTCTGAGGTTTGGGATGATTCGCATCGCCAATGGCCCTCTGAACGTACTGGGCAGCGACATTTTCTGCTGGAACGGATCACCGGAGATCAAGAATTTAATTCTGTTACATAACTTACGTAAGTCTACGGCAACACAGGGGACTTGGGGCACGTGTACAATGGAAGCCCGTGACACCGGCACCCAGGACGATGACGCCCGACCGGTGGCGCCGCCTACAGGACCTGTTCGATGCGACTCTCGCCCTCGCGCCCGAAGAACGCTCGGCTTACATGGCCTTGGCCTGCGGCGGCGACGCCACACTCAAATGCCAACTGGAGGCCCTGGTCGCGTCTGGCGAACTGACGGATGACGACCTCGGCGGCGCTGTCGCGGACGCTGCGCTGCGCATGTTCAGCGCCGCGATGCCCGGCGAACGTATCGGTCCGTATCGCATCCTGAACCTCATTGGCCGGGGCGGCATGGGCGCAGTCTACCTTGCTGAAAGGGACGATGAATATCGTCAACAGGTCGCCATCAAGGTGGTCGCGCCGGATTGCGCCGGCAACTCCGAAGCGATCGTTCGGTTCCGCGCCGAACGCCAGATCCTCGCCAACCTGAATCATCCTTATATAGCCCGCCTTCTCGACGGCGGCGTTACGGGCAACCTACCCTGGCTTGCGATGGAGTTTGTCGATGGCACGCCCATCGACACCTTCTGTACCGCCAATAAACTCGGTCCGAGGGAAAAGGTCTCCCTCCTCCGAAAGGTGTGCGAGGCCGTCGAGCACGCGCACCAGAACCTGGTGGTCCACCGCGACCTCAAACCCGGCAACGTTTTGATTAGTGCCGCGGGCGAGCCGAAGCTCCTCGATTTCGGAATCGCCAAACTGCTCGAGGGCGACTACGGGCAACTGACGCGCGCGAGCGAACGGCTGCTCACCCCCGATTACGCCAGTCCGGAGCAGGTCAGGGGCGAAGCCGTCACAACGGCGACCGATGTATATGCGCTCGGAATTCTGCTTTACGAGTTGATCACCGGCAGACGGCCCTACAACTCGAGCACACTGAGCCCGCTCGACCTTCAGAACGCGATCTGCACAACCGAGCCGCCGCGTCCGGCCACGATCCTGAAACTCGATACCGACCTCGAGCAGATCATCCTCAAAGCGATGCGCAAGGAGCCGCCGATGCGGTATGCGTCCGTCGCCGCGCTCAACGAGGATCTAGGCCGCTATCTCGACGGCTATCCGGTTCGGGCCAGGCAGGGCAGCTGGCGTTATCGCAGCGTTAAGTTCGCACGCCGCCACCGCGCCGCCATCGCCGTGGCCTTCCTGCTTGTCTCCGCGCTCGCGTGGGGCGGCGTCTCCACCCGGATCGCGCAGGCCCGCGCGGAACGGCGATTCAAAGAAGTCCGTGAACTCTCCGGAAAGTTCATTTTCGAGTTCCACGACGCCATTGCCGATCTCCCCGGCGCTACCCGGGCACGTTCGCTGCTGGTCACCCGCGCGCTGGAATACCTGGACCGCCTCGCTGCCGAGCACGCCGGAGATGTTTCTCTCCAGGACGAGCTCGCCACGGCGTACGAACGCGTGCGGGATATCCAGTCCAATGTTCGAAGCGGCAGCGTCGGCGACATACAAGGCGCTCTTCGGAGCGGCGGGAAGGCGCTGCGCTTGCGCGACGAGGTGTTCAGGGCCAGACCCGATCAGACCTCGCGTATCAAATTCGGTCTCGCTTACCTCCACTTGGGCGAGGTGGAATCGGAAACTCGCGACTTGGAGACTAGTCTCGCCCACCTCGCGCGCGCAACGGAACTGCTGTCGCCTGCAGCCGCAGCCGACCCTCGCGATAGCAATGCCGTGTCGAGCCTCCTCGTCGCGTATAAGGACATGGGCGAGATCCATCGCATGCGCGGCGAGCCCGATTCCGCGCTCGCCAACTTACAACTCTCTCTGAAGATGGCGAAACAGCTGGCGGCCGCCGATCCCGACCCCCGGCAAAAGCCAGTGAACCTCCAGAATGTCGCCAGCGCGCAGATCTCGATCGGCGATCTGTACCGGATCGTCAAGGGAGATCTCCCCAAAGCCGAAGCCTGTTATCGCGATGCCATCGCAGTGGAGGAAACCCGTTTTCCTCTCGAGCCTGACAGCGCTTTGGCGCAACGGGAGGTCGCGCTTGCGCATGAGCGCCTCGGTCTCACGATGACGCTCGAGGGCCGTCCCGCCGAAGCCCAACCACACCTCGAACAGGCGCTCCGGGTGAGCGAGTCGCTCAGCCAGGCCGACCCTGCCAGCGCCATGCACCGCCGCCAGCTTTCGGTCGAGCAGATCAACCTCGGCTCGTGTTTGCTGGCGCAGAAGAAGACGGTGGAAGCGATTCGGCTGTACAGCGATGCGCTTGCCATCCGCCTCAAGCTGTTTGAGAACGATAAGACCAGCGTCGAAACCCGCGAAGATCTGTCGTGGGCGTGGTACCGGCTCGGCACCGCCCAGGCGGCTTCTCTCGACCACGCTTCCGCGCAAAGGAGTTTTGCGCGCGCAATCGACCTCCGTGCGCCGCTGGTCGCCGAGTATCCCGACCGTATTGAAACGGCGGCGCGTTTGGCGAAAACATACCTCGCGGCTGAACAGTCGGCTGTTCGCGATGGCCAGTGCGCAAGGGCGCGCGACTGTCGCGACAAAGCACGCGGAATCTACGCCCGGCTGAAATCGATGGGCAAACTGGAGGGTCTCGATCTCGCCGACGCCGCCAAGGTGGAGGAGGCGATCTCCGCATGCCGCGCTAACTGAGCGTGTGGAGGCGCGGCCGCGAGACATCACTCGAAACCGATGGATCAATCCGATTCGAACATAACGCAGTTGCTGAAGTCCTGGCGGAACGGGGATGCAAACGCGGCCGAGAACCTGGTCTCGCTTGTGTACGACCGGCTGCGCCGGCTGGCCGGCAGCCACCTGCGTCATGAACGGCACGGTCACACGCTCGCGGCGACGGCACTGGTTCACGAAGCTTATCTCCGGGTTGCGGAGGCCGGCATCAGCTTCGAGGACCGCGCCCACTTCTTCGCCGTCGCATCCACTGCTATGCGGCGTGTTCTGGTGGACTACGCAAAACATCACAATCGCCAGCGGCGTGGCGGGGGCGCCGAGCGCGCCGCCTTTGAGGAGGCGCTTGTGGTCGCGAACGAGCCGAATCCCGCGATCCTCGACATCGACGATGCCCTGAACCGGCTTGCTAAGTTCGATGAACGCAAGGTTCGCGTGATCGAACTTACTTTCTTCGGCGGCTTAACCACTGCTGCCGTCGCCGACGCCATAGGCGTCTCGGAACCGACCATTAAGCGCGAACTACGGATGGCGCGCGCCTGGATCAGAACTCAACTGGAATCGCCGGCGGCCCCCTCGGACTTGCCGCAGCCCGGGTAGGGCCCTCGCGACGCCACGAGTTCCCCGCGAAGATAGATCGAACCCTGCGGATCTTCCTTGGTAGCGCGTGTGGTCGCCGCAAGATTCTTCTGGCAAACTACTGCTTGATCCCGAGACATCTTGCTTCCGTGTTCAGATTGGGCGGAACTCGCCGAGTTCGCCGACGGTTCACAGAGGGCTCTCACATCCGAGTCGAAGCCGAACTGAGCAGCCGGGAGGACGAAAACCGACGATGGCATGAAAGTCCGTACATACGTGATCGTCGCTTCCTCGATCATGAACGGCGGAAGCCGCCCTCGTCGCGCGGGACTTCAGCCCCGCATTCGTCTTTTCAGGGGTTCGGGCGAGCGCAAACAGTAACGGCGTCGTGCTCTATTCCACGGGTCCCAGAGCTAGTATGCGCTCCACATGGTGGTCAATATACAGACGCTGGAACTCGGACCGGAACACCCGCTCGACCGACTGAACGGTGGCCATGCGGATTCGGACTACCTCATTGATGGCCATCGCGCGGTCCACTTCTTCGAGGGGTGAATCCTCGGCCAGGGCAAGGTGTTGCTCGGCGGCCTGAATGCACAGCTTGGCGAGTTCGTGATACCACCGCGCCAGTTCGAAAGCATGGTCCTGAGCCGATACGCTGGTTGCAGCTTGATCCATTGTTCCTTCTATGTACCAGCGGCCGGACGTACCGAATGGCCGCTTTAAACTTCTTATCGGATCGGAAATTCGATTCTACAGAATGGCGTATCAGACGTGCAGCCGGGCCACCCGGATCTGCTATTGTTTGGATCCGGCGGCCCGCTGGGTGCCCTTCAGGAAATGCGCCCAATGATATTCCGGAATCACAGGATCTTTCAGCGCTTCCGCGATCGCGTACTGGGCTACCGTGTTCACGATCCACTCGAAGTTCGCGGGACCCACGGAGTACAGGTCCGCATCCGGCGCGGGATTCAGGAAGTCGATCGCATACGGTACGCCATCCTCAACGGCGAACTCCACCGTGTTGAGGTCGTATCCAAGGGCTCGGCACAACGTGAGGCAGTCGTGAATCACGCGGTTGTAGAGAGTTGGTTCGATCGGCGGTCCGTCCATTACGTAGCGCTCGGCGTGGGGCCGTCGCGGATCGTACTGCATCACATGAACGTGCTCGCGCCCCACCACGTAACATCGGAAATACTCGTTGAACTCGATCCCCTGTTGCAGAGTCATGCAGAGGTCGCCGGTTTCGTTGTAGGCCTGAAAGAACTCGTCGGGGTTGTTCACCTTGTAGACGCTCTTCCAGCCTCCGCCGCTGTGCGGCTTGAGAAACGCCGGGAATCCGATGTGCTGAAAAATCCCATCCCAATCGAGCGGATAAACCAGGTTGCGCATCGACCGGTCCGTCGTCCCGGGCGGGTGGCTCTTGTGCGGCAGAAGAACGGTCCGCGGAATCGCGATCCCCAGTTTCGAGGCCAGCGAGTAGTTGAAGAACTTGTCGTCGGCGCTCCACCAGAACGGGTTGTTGATCACCGTGGTACCCGACAGCGCTGCGTTCTTGAGATACGCGCGATAGAACGGTATGTCCTGCGAAATCCGGTCGATAATGACGCGATACGGGCAGGGCTCGGCCAGTTGGATCCCGCCGATCTTGATGTGTTCCGCTGTGACGTCGGGGATCTTCAGGGAGTTAATGCGGTCCACCAGCGCCCCCGGAAACGTGTTCTCCATGCCGTATAGAATCCCGATTTTCATGAGTGCGGTCCTTTTACTCCTTAATGAACATCCATAGGTTGTCGTAGCTGACGCTCGTCGAGCGCCACCTCTCGACCGCCACGAATGTCTCGCCATCGTCCTGTGAGAGAGTATTGCACGAAGTTCGCCAGCCCTTCGGTGTGGGGCGACACAAACTCAGCCCGACGCCACCCATTATCCTGAATACATGCTCCGCGCGGCGGCCCTGGTACTCTGCGCTCTCCTGTGCGCACCGGCCGGCGAAATTCCCGACGACGTCCTGAAGCTCTCCAGGATCAGGCTCAAGATGCGGGAAGCAATGAATACCCTGCCAAACTACACCTGCCTCTCGGTCACCGAGCGCTCGCGGCAATCGGCCCGGGAGCGGACGCCCCATCGCATCGACACCGTCCGCGTGGAAGTGGCCCACGCCGATCATCACGACCTCCTCGCCTGGCCGGGAGCAGCACGCTTCGAAACCACCGATCCGGCCCAGATCGTCGGCTCCGGCATGTTCTCTTCAGGGGAGTTCGTCGGTCACCTGGCCAGCATTTTCAACCAGAACGCCGTCTTGAAATTCGCGGGATCCGGGAACATTCTGGGCCGCAACGTGCTTCGCTGGGATTATTATCTTGCCCCTCACATTGCCAGCGAGTGGCGGATCAGCTTCGCAGGGGCAGGTTCGATAATGGCGGGAGCCAAAGGATCCTTCTGGGCCGACGCCGAAACACTGGATATTCTCCGCGTCACTGCGGTATCCGACGGGATCCCTCCCAATTTCCCCATCACCGAAGCGCGAACCACCATCGACTACGCCCGCGTGCTTATCGGCGATCGAGAAGTGCTGCTGCCGCAAACGGCCACCACCCGGCTGAGCGAGTTTACCGGTGACCGCAGCCTCAACTTCACCGAGTTCAGCCATTGCCGCCAGTACGTGACGAACTCCGAGATCCGGTACGGCGTCGATTCGCCCAAGACTGATGCCCCGGCCTCGGAAGGTGGTGTCCGCGAAACCGTCATTCCCGGCGATCTGCGCGTTCCCTTGGAACTCGCCGCGGATATCGAATCGCGGGCCGCTGTTGGAGATCCCATCCAAGCCCTGGTCACCTCGGACGTGATTCATAAGAAGCGGGTGGTGATTCCCCAGGGCGCGTCGATCAAGGGCCGTATCCGGCAAATGGAGCCGGATTTGGAGGCTCCCGGCCAGTACATACTCGGACTCGAATTCACTGACCTGGAGTACCCCGGTTATCATGCGCGCTTTTTCGCCAAACTGGCCCGCGCCCCGGGCCGGCGCACCCGGCCGAGCGACGTCCCGGGCGTCACCATCGTTGTCCTGGATTCGGAACCCTTCCGCCTGGCCAAAGGGACCTCCATGGTGTGGGTCACCGAGGACATCGCCCGCAAGTAGCCCGCCTCGCTCGTCAGTGCGAAACTGGATAGGTTACATGCAAGAAACCATTGTTCCCGCTTCCTCTTTGAGCGGATCCATCCTGCTGCCGGGCGACAAGTCCATTTCCCATCGCTACGCCATGCTCGCTGCGATTGCGGAAGGCCCCAGCGTCGTCCACAATTACTCCTCGGGCGCCGATTGCCAGTCCACCCTTGGCGCGGTGGAAGCGCTCGGGATTCGGGTCGAGCGAAACGATCGCACCGTAACCATCCACGGTGCTGGACTCGACGGACTGAGGGCGTCCGCCGCGCCGTTGGACGCCGGCAATTCCGGTTCTACCATCCGTATGCTGTCTGGAATCCTGGCCGGGCAGCCGTTCACGTCCCACATCGGCGGGGACGACAGCCTCTCCCGCCGTCCCATGGATCGCATCATGCGCCCCCTGGCGCAAATGGGAGCCCGCATCCAGGCCCGCGATGGAAGGTTCCCTCCGCTCCAAATCGATGGCACGAAACTGCACTCCATCGACTATGAATTGCCCATGGCTAGCGCCCAGGTGAAGACCTGCGTTCTGTTCGCAGGTCTCTTCGCCGAGGGTGTTACCGTCGTCCGCGAACCGGTGCGGACCCGCGATCACACGGAACTGGCCCTGGCCGAATTCGGTGCGGAAATCGACGTCCAGCGCCGCGTGATCAGCCTTCAGGGACGCCCCAAGCTGCTGGGTCGTGAACTCACCGTTCCCGGCGATCTCTCATCGGCGGCCTTCTTCATGGTGGCGGCGCTCATCGTGCCGGGTTCCAGCCTGGTGATTCACGGCGTCGGGCTGAACCCCACCCGTTCCGCCCTGCTCGACGTCCTGGCCGGGATGGGCGCGCAAGTCCGCGTACAGCAGTTGCAGCAGGTATCGGGCGAACTCGTTGGCGACATCATGATTCAGTACGCGCCGGTGAGGGGGGGCGTTCTGGAAGGAGCCACCACGGCCGCTCTCATCGATGAAATCCCCGTGCTCGCCATCCTCGGCGCAGCCAGCCAGGAAGGTCTCACCGTTCGCGATGCCAGCGAACTCCGCGTGAAAGAAACGGATCGTATCGCCACCGTCGCCGGCAACCTGAAGCGAATGGGTGTGGACGTGGAGGTGCGCCCTGACGGTTTTCACGTCCCGGGCCGCCAGCAGTTGCGGGCAGCGGAACTGGACTCCTTCGGAGATCATCGCATCGCCATGGCATTCGCGGTTGCCGCACTGGCGGCGGATGGCCCTTGCACCATTACGGGATCTGATGCGGCCAGCGTGTCCTTTCCGGAGTTCTATAATACGCTCCAACGGATCACGGCCTGACGGCGCCGCTGGCGCCGATTTTAGAAATCGAGGAAGCGCTCACTGGGCATCTAAGAGTGAAAGTTTTGTGAAACGATCCAATAGCCTGGCCACTTGCGTAAGAGACTGAATGAAATACATCTGCATCCATCAGCATTGTTATCAGCCGCCGCGGGAGAATCCTTGGCTCGAAACCATCGAAAGCCAGGATTCCGCGCATCCCTATCATGACTGGAACGAGCGCATCAATGCCGAGTGCTACGCGCCGAACACAGCCAGCCGCATCCTGGACGGCCGCCATCAGATCACGAAGATCGTCAACAACTACGGGTCCACCAGCTTTAATTTTGGCCCCACTCTTCTGTCGTGGGCGGAAACCGGCGCGCCCGAAGCCTACCGGGCCGTCCTCGTCGCGGACCGGGAGAGCGCAAAGCGATTCTCGGGCCATGGATCAGCCTTGGCGCAGGCCTACAACCACATCATCATGCCGCTGGCTACCCGCCGCGACAAATACACGCAGGTGAAGTGGGGCATTGACGATTTCGTCTTTCGCTTCGGCCGCCGGCCGGAAGGTATGTGGCTGCCCGAGACCGCCGTCGATCTTGAGACCCTCGACATCATGGCCGAATTCGGCATCACCTTTACGGTGCTTTCGCCATATCAGGCCCGCCGCGTCCGTAAGATCGGAGCCGAGGGCTGGCGCGATGTCACTGGCGGCAAGATCGACCCGACCCGGCCATACGTGCAGCGGCTTCCGTCCGGGCGGTCCATCAGTATCTTCTTCTACGACGGCCCGGTCTCCCAGGCGGTCGCGTTTGAGCGCTTGCTCGACAGCGGCGAGCGGTTCGCAAACCGCCTCATGACGGCGTTCTCGGAATCGCGCGACTGGGACCAGTTGGTCCACATCGCCACGGACGGCGAAACCTACGGACACCACCATCGATACGGCGAGATGGCCCTGGCATACGCCCTCGACCATATCCAACACTGCGGCCTGGCAAAGATCACCAACTACGGCGAGTACCTGTCCAGACACGCGCCCCTGCATGAGGTGGAAATCCTGGAGAACACGGCGTGGAGCTGCGTGCATGGGGTCGGCCGCTGGAGTCACGATTGTGGCTGCAACAGTGGCGCAAACGGCGGCTGGAATCAGAGTTGGCGCAAGCCGCTGCGCGAGGCCCTCGACTGGCTGCGCGATCTGGTCTCGCCATTGTTTGAGAAAGAAGCCGGGAAACTGGTTCGCGATCCATGGGCGGCGCGTAACGGCTACATCCACGTGATTCTGGACCGGTCCGATGCGAGCCGCGCCCGTTTCCTGCGAGAGCACGCCGTCCACTCGCTGGACCAGCGTCAGGAGGTCCGGCTCTGGAAATTGCTCGAAATGAAGCGGCACGCCATGCTGATGTACACCAGCTGTGGCTGGTTCTTCGACGATCTTTCCAACATCGAAACCGTCCAGGTCATCCAGTATGCGGGTCGCGTGGTGCAACTGGCAGAGGAACTTTTCGCGGCCCCGGTGGAAACCTCTTTCCTCGACCGGTTGTCGAACGCAAAGAGCAACGTGCCCGAACAAGGCGATGGAGCGCGGATCTACCGCAGGTCCGTCAAACCGAATCTCGTGAATCTGGAAAAACTCGGCGCTCACTACGCCATCAGTTCGCTGTTCCAGAACTACCCTGAAGAGGCGCAGATCTACTGCTATTCGATCCGGCGTACGGACTATCGCATCATCGAGGCCGGGAAACTCAGGCTCGCTCTGGGCCGCGCTGTGTTCACTTCGTCGGTCACCCAGGAATCTCAAGACATATCGTTCGGTGTGCTGCACTTCGGGGATCACAACCTCACCGGAGGCGTTCGGCCGTTTCAGGGCGACGACGCCTACCGGGAACTGGTCAAGCAGTCCGTCGACGCTTTCTATCGCGCCGATGTTCCCGAGGTCATCCGTTTGCTCGACCGCGGCTTCGGCACCAATATCTACTCCTTGAAGAGCCTGTTCCGCGATGAACAGCGTAACCTGCTCAACCTCATCCTGCGGACCACCATTGAAGAGGCCGAGGGTGCCTACCGCGGCGTCTATGAACATCACGCGCCGCTGATGAGGTTCCTGCACGGCCTGAAGCTGCCCACCCCGAAGATCTTCCAGCACGCCGCCGGAGTGGCGCTGAACAGCCTGCTTCGAAAGGCTTTCGAGGCCCGGCCTTTCGATGTGGACCGCATTCGGACTCTGCTCGAGGAAGCGAAGGTAGCCGGTGCCGAATTGGACACAACCACGCTCGAATACATATTGCGAAAGCGAATCGAACGGATTTCGGACCGCTTCGACGCGGACCCCCAGGATCTGAAGACATTGGAGCGGCTGGACGAAGCTCTGGCATTGCAGGATGTGTTGCCGTTCCAGTTAGTGATCTGGTCAGTGCAGAATAGGTGCTATGACGTGCTCCGCAGCACGTACCCGGACATGCTCCGAAAGGCTTGTGCCGGCGATAACGATGCGATCGAGTGGCTGGACCGCTTCCAGTCGCTGGGCGCCAAGCTGAATGTCCGGACCGAAGCGCCGGAAGCCGCCGTGCTGAAAAGTTGACGCTCGGCCGTTCCAGTCGGCGCCGTGAGGAGTTGTTTTGCCTCGATATCCGGTTGCTACTTACCGCTTCCAACTGAATAAGGACTTCCCGTTCGCTAAAGCTCAGGAACTCATTCCGTTCCTGAAGACGCTGGGCATCTCGGACCTCTACGCGTCGCCGGTATTCGTGGCCCGTCCCGGAAGCACGCACGGCTATGACGTGGTGGATCCCTCCCGCGCGAATCCGGAACTCGGTGGCGATGAGGGCTTTGACCGTATGGCTGCCGCGCTGCGCGACGCCGGAATGGGGCTTGTTCTGGACATTGTCCCCAACCATATGGCCGCGAGTTCCGAAAACGCGTGGTGGACCGACGTGCTCGAAAGCGGGCCCAGTTCCGCCTACGCCGCTTTCTTCGATGTTGAATGGGACACCGCCTGGGAGCGTGGAGAGGAAAAGATCTTTCTCCCGGTGCTTGGCTCCCCATATGGGACGGCACTGGAAAATCGGGAGATCCAAATCGCGCTGGACCGTGACGGATTCTCGGTTAACTACTACACGATCCACCTGCCGCTCGATCCGAGTACGTACGAAGTCATCCTTGGTCAGCGGCGCGAAGCTTGGCCGCAAAACCCGGCGTTCGAAGCGTTGACGGCGCTCCTGGAGCGGCTGCCCGGGCGCGCGGCTGCGTCCTGGGACGCGATTGAAGCACGCCGCCGGGAGATTCCGTCTGTTAAATCACAGCTGTGGTCGTTGTACGAATCGCAGCCCGAGGTGCGCGCCTTTGTCGATGCCGGCATCGCCCTGTTCAACGGCGTCAAGGGCGATCCTGTCAGTTTCAACCTGCTCGATGACCTGCTTTCCCGCCAGGGATACCGCCTGGCCTGGTGGCATGGCGCACGCGAGCGATTGAACTACCGCCGGTTTTTCGACGTGAGCGAGCTGATCGGCGTACGAGTGGAGAATGCCGAGGTGTTTGCCGCAACGCACTCCGCCATCCTGAGGTGGATCGAGGAGGGCAAGGTCACCGGTCTTCGCGTCGATCATGTGGACGGACTGTTCGCGCCTCGCGCCTACCTTGAGCGTCTCGCGGCCATCGCGAATCGCCCCTATATCGTCGTCGAGAAGATCCTGATCGGCGACGAGAGTCTGCCTGAGAACTGGCCGGTGGACGGAACGTCCGGATACGACTTCCTCGGCATGGTCAACGGCGTTTTCATCGACAACATAGAAGCGCTCCGTCAAACCTATGCCCGTTTCACCGGCCTCACCTGGAGCTTCGCCGACGCCGCGTACGAACAGAAGCGGTGGATCATCCGGCACCTGTTCCGTGGCGAAATGTTCGCGCTCTCGCTGCACCTGGAACTCATCGCCGACACCGATCGCCATGGCCGCGACCTCAGCCCCGACGGTCTGCGCTGGGCGCTGGCCGAGATCACCGCCTGCCTGCCCGTCTACCGGACCTATCTGGAGCGCGAAGAGATGCCGGACCGTGGCCGCGCCTGCATTCAGCGTGCGGTGGCGGAGGGAGCCCGGCGCAATCCGGATCTCGCTCCGGACATCGTCAATTTCATCCGCCGGGTGCTGATGTGCGATTTCCCGCCAGGGCTCTCCGAGACCGATCGTGGTTCCTGGAAACGTTTCGTGATGCGGTGGCAGCAGCTCACCGGCCCCATCACGGCCAAGGGGATCGAGGACACCACTCTATATGTTTACAATCCGCTGATTTCGATGAATGAGGTCGGCGGCCAGCACGAGGCCGTCTCACTGCAGCGCTTTCACGATTTCAACAGCGCCCGTCAGCGGCGTTGGCCAGGGGCCATGAGCGCTACTTCCACCCACGACACGAAACGCAGCGAAGACGTCCGGGCCCGGCTCAACGTGCTGTCCGAGATCCCGGCCGAATGGGACCGTTACCTGTTCCGTTGGGCACGCTGGAATCGCGACAAGAAGATCGTCATTGACGGGCGCCCCATTCCCGACCCGAACGAAGAGATCTTTCTGTACCAGACCCTGCTCGGCGTCTGGCCGTTCGATGAACGGGACGTTCCCTCCGTCATCGATCGCGTGAAGCAGTACGCCGTCAAGGCCGCGCGTGAAGCCAAAGTCTACTCCACCTGGATCAAGCCTGATGAAGAGCACGAGCGCGCGATCCATGCTTTTCTTGACGCGATCCTGAGCCCGGCGAATGGGAACCGGTTTCTCCAGCACTTTGTCGAGTTCCAGCGGCGAATCGCGTTCTTCGGAGCCCTCAACGGCCTTTCGCAAACGCTCCTGAAAATCACGGCGCCGGGCATTCCCGACTTCTACCAGAACACCGAAGCCTGGGACTTCAGCCTGGTGGATCCTGACAACCGGAGGTTTGTGGACACCTGCGCGCGCCTGAGTTGCGTTGCCGAAATGGGCCGCTGGACCGCCCAGGTCGTGCTTTCGAACTGGACCGATGGCCGGATCAAGACGTTCGTCACCCATCGCGCCCTCGGTTACCGTGGGGAGCATCCGCGCCTGTTCCTCGAAGGCGAATACATCCCGGTAGAGGTTGAAGGTGCTCTTAGCGAAAGCGTGGTGGTCTACGCCCGCCGGCACTCCGGCGACGTCTGCCTTTCGGTCGTGCCCCGGTTCGTCACACGGATTCACTCCACGCCGCGTGCGCCGCTGGGGCGGCGGGCGTGGCGCGACACGGTCCTGCTTCTGCCGGAAGGATGGCCCACTCGATGGACGAACATTCTGACCGGTGAGCACACAAACAGCGCTGAGTTAGCGGAGATCCTCTCCGCTTTCCCGATCGCGCTTCTCGCGGCCAGGTGATTTACCCGGCCCTTTCCACCACCACGGCAGTCCCGTAGCAGAGCACCTCGGTAACGCCCTGCATTACCTCGGTGGCATCGTAACGGACGCCTACCACGGCGTTCGCCCCCATCTCGGCGGCGTGCTCCAACATCCGGTCAAACGCGTGCGCCCGGGTTTCCTCACAGAGGTTCGTGAACAGCGTGATGTCGCCGCCCACCAATGTCTGCAGACTGGCGCCGATGGTTCCGAATACGGAACGCGATCGTACGATGATTCCTCTTACCACTCCGATGTTGCGGACAATGCGGTATCCGTCCAGCGTGAACGTGGTGGTGACCTTGGCGCTATCGACGCGTGGACGCGGCTCTTCGGGTTGTGACATACCGAGATCCTACCGCAGCGCTCGATTACTCGCCGGTAATCATGCGTCGCGCCACTCGCAAATGCGGCTGAACGAGGGCCGCGAACAGTTTGGACTTCGGCTGTTCTACCAGGGGCGCAGGCATTTCTCCGATCAGAAAGCCTGCCAGTGCGTGGTACGCTCGTCCCAAACCGGTGTTGCCGTCGACGCAGGAGTTCTCCAAAATGGCTTTCTTCACACTCAGGTAGTCGTTCGGCAGCACGGCCTCCACGGAACGGTGCAGGGCCGTGCCGACATCGCGTGGATGGACGTCACTCCGGTGCCACCGGTTCAAAATGATCCGCACTCGGTCAGGGTCGTCCAGAACCTCGTCCAGTTCCGCTATCCTGCTGCGCGCCAGTTGGAGTGACGGTAGTTCCGGCGTCGTCACAACGTACACGACACGCGCCAGCCGCACCACCTCGATGGTGGCGTCATTGATGATTTCCGGCAAATCGACGATCGTCAGGTCATACCTCGGCGCCGCAAATCGCAGCAGCCGCCGGTACTGATACCACTCCGGGAGCGGCTTGACCGACTCGCGCCGGCTCGGCATGATGTGGATGCCATGCACTTCGCTAACGTGCTGCGGCCACATCAGCGTAGGCAACATGTCTGAATTCCCCAGCGTCCGTGCCAGCGAGCATTCAGGAGTGATGTTCAGTGCCTCAGACAGGACTCCCGAGCGCAGATCGGCTTCGATCACCAGCGCTTTGCGCTGGAACGAACCGCTGAGTTCCCCCGCTATGTTCAAGACCGTCGTGCTCGCGCCGCATCCGGCCTTGGCCGGAAGTATTGCGATGACGTTTTCGATCGGCCCCGGAAAGTGTAATTCCATTGCCGTTCGCGTGACGCGCAGCAAGTCGTCCGGCGTGAGCGGCCACGGCTCCACTGGCTGATCGTGACTTGGCGCATACGGCCACTGCGGGTCCAACATCGTGGGTTCCACCGTCGAAAAGCCCACCATCACCGCATCCGGCGCCTTCTCCCGGATCAGCTGGCAGAACGAGGCGTTGCGCGCGCTTCCCATTTCCACCAGAACCAGTTCCGGCGACAGGCCGTTCATGCTGCGGACAAGGTGATGGGCCGATTCCGCCGGGCAGAAGACGTAATCAACCGTGATATGCCCACTCTGCTGGGCCATTCGTGCGATGATCTCGGCGGACTCCTTCGCCACAGCCACTATGACAGCGTGCAACATCTATAGAGGATATCGGCCGGAGAGAGGTCGGGTATTAGTTAGGTCGGATACTTACACGTGACATAATGCATGCAGAATGCAAGGAATGCTGCGCTATCTGATGATTCTGTTCACGTTGGCGGTCAGTCCTGCGTTGATGTCCGCGCAGGAGCGATCGTTTGCCTTGGTATTCGGGCCCGCCCTCGAGCCGCAAAGCAGCCCCGCGGCAAGCGCCATCGCGCCCCGGGTGTACGAGTGGCTCCAGGCGCCCAAAACCGAACTGGAACTTCGACGGCCCGGAATCCGCATCGGTCAGGAGTTGGTTAAGTTCACCAAACCCGACGCCGTTGCGCAGGCAGTCGCCGATGCGGCAAAGAGCGGGCGTGAGACCGATGCCCAGCGGTTTCTGGACAGCCTGGACCTGACGGTGTACGCGTTGGCCAGGCGCCCCGGGGCACGCTACCTGGTGGCCGTGCTCGATCCACCGGCGCTGAACGACGACCAGGTCAACCGTGTCCAGCAGACCCTGGAGACGTGCAAGCAGCGGCAGATCAAAGTGTTGCTGCTCGATCTCTCCGCCCCCGGTTCGAGGACGTCCGCCACCTGGAAGTCGCTCGCTGAAGACACCGGCGGCGCTATCACCCGCGACTTGCCGCAACTCGAAGCCAGATTCCCAAACACCGCCGCCCCGGCGCCCGCTCGGGTGGAGCTGGTTGTCGCGGCCCCTCCGCCAGGCCCCGTCGTCTATACCCGGTTCTTCCGGGGCGCGCCAGCCAGCGTCAAAGGCTCGGGCTCCACGCTGGCATCGATGCGCGGATTGCTCATCGCGGAGTCACCGATGCGTTCCCTCCAGTTTGACCCCCAGGGCGGGAACCACTCCGCGCGGGTGAGGGTCAGCCTCGCAGCTAAGAACAAGAGTGGTGAAACCGTATGGCAGGCCAAAAAGGAGATGACGGTGAAGGCGGTCGCCTCCAAGCTCGAATCGCGCAAGGCGGGCAGCCTGTTCTATCTGCGCGAGGTCCAACTTCCGGCCGGGGATTACGTCGTCGAAGCAACCGTGGAAGACCTCAATGCGGGCAAGTCAACCACCGCGCACGAACCCCTTGCCGCCATCGACAGCCTTCCGGGACTGGCAGCCAGCGGGGCGCTGTTTGTGCGAAAGCTCGCCAAATCCACCGACGTCATTGAAGGCGATCAGATTCTTCAATACGAGGGCGAGGCCCTGGCGCCCGTCCTGAACCCGGTCTATCCTCCCAATGCGCCCTTCGAACTTCCCGTCTATTTCCTGTTCTATCCGGACATGAACGGCAAGCGGCCCCAACTCCGTTTAGACATCCTGAGCAAGGGACAAGTGGTGGGCGGGACGGCGCTCGCCTTCACCGATAATCTGCGGGATGATGCCCGCTCGGGCGGTGGCGGCATCACCGGCGAGCAGAAGCACGAATTCCCCTACCTGGCAAAACTGGCCAATGCCATGTTCAACGCCGGCGAGTACGAAGTGCGGATCACCATCCGGCAGGACCGCAACGAATTGACCCGGAGTCTGCCATTCCGCGTCGCGGAAGTCCGGTAGTGCTTGACGCGGCCGCCCACAGCACTACAATGTAAGCGGAGGTCTCCATGTCCGTCAGAATCGAGCACATGAAGGAGGCCGAGGAACGAATCAAGGCGTCTCTGGCTTCCACTTTGACATCTACCCTTATCGTCGGCGTGGTCATGATTCTGGTGGTTGCCTTCGGAGTGATCTGCGCCGGACGGTAGTGACTAGAAGGTGAACTTCGCGGCGAGTTGCAGGATCCGCGGATCCGACGTCGCCGTGGGTGTCAGATAGCCCGCGGCCGGTGAGAACACGCGCGTCGTGGCGTTGTAGTTGTACTGCGCCGTCAGAATGCTGCTGAAGTTCGGATGGTTCAGGACGTTGAACGCCTCGAACATCAACCGCAGTTTCGCGCGCTCCCAGATGGCGATGTCGCGGGTGAAGCGAAGGTCCACGCCGATGAATCCCGGGCCGTCGATCGTATTACGTCCAACGTACGGCGGCCGGTCCGTCCGGCTGTTGCCGTCATTGGTCGGGTCGTTCCCAGCGTTGGCCGTATAGGGCCGCCCGCTCTGCAGTTGAGTGATCGTCGAGAACTCGTAGCCCCTCAGCACTGCCCGTGCCGCGCGATTCTGCAGGTTGCGGGCATAGTCGATCTGCCACAATCCGGCGAATACGAACCGGTGCCGGATATCGGAGTTCGCGCGACCGCGCTCCAGGTTCGGATACACCGTGTACTGTGCGTTCTTTACGTCGTCGGCGCCCACCACCACCGATGTGAAATCCGGAGCATCGTCGATGGCATGTGAAAACGTGTACGAACTCTGCACCGAGAAACTGTTCGAGAAGCGCTTGGTCAACTGGACGAATACCCCGTGGTAGATGGAATCCGCGCCGCTGTCGAAAAGGCTGATGCGTCCGAAGTTCGAGTTCGGACGAGTGCCGGGATAGCGCAGGAACGTGACCGGCGTGCCGTCGGAGTAAGTGGCCTGAGTTGACAATGGAGCCGGGAGGTTGATGTCCCGAGTGCGCGACAGGTGAATGCCTCGGACACCCAGGTAACCCACCGTCACGGCATAGTCCCGGCCGAGTTGCGTGTCGATGTTGAAACTCCATTGGTGGGTCTGCGGTTGCACGTAGTCCGGCGCGAACACGTAGATATCCGGCCGGCGGCTCAACGCTGGCGGCGCGCTCAGTATGTTCGGATAGGTCGGCATGCCGCCGGTGGTCGCGTTCAGCGTGTACGTCTGCACCTGAATCCCGTTCTGCGAGAATGCCGTGCCCGTCAGAATGCTCGGCGTGCGTCCATAGAAGATGCCATAGCCGCCGCGTAGTACCGTGCGGCTCGACAGTTTGTAGGCAAAGCCGAAACGAGGCGCGATGTTGTTCTGGTCCAGATTGATGCGGGACGTGTCCAGGCCCATTGCCGCCAGCCCCGCGTCCGGGTTCTTCACCTGCGGTTGGGCCAGCGCGAAGTAATCGTAGCGGATCCCGTAGTTCAGCGTCAGCCGGTCGTTTACGCGCCAGCTATCCTGGGCGAAGAATGCAAACTCGTTCACGTTCGGCTGCGTCAGCGGACCCGTCGTGTCCGCTCCCGCGAACGCCTGGGTGAAACTGAACGGTCGATTCCCGGCAAAGTCGGCGTAGCTGTTGAACGTATAACTCCCGCTGAAGTTACCGGGGAAGTAGTTATCGATCTTCTGGAAGTTGTTATCGGTCCCGAACTTGAGCGAGTGCCGGCCCTTGACCCAGGAGAGCGACTCGGCCCACTGCACTGTCTTCGCGTTTGTATATCGCGGACTGAAGCTATTCCGGCCGATTGAAAGCACCGTGGTGCCGCCCTGGCGAATCACCGCCTCCGGGGCCGTCGTGTTCGCCTCGCCCGGCTCGTTATCGCGAGTCCACGCCAAGCGCGGTCTCCAGCACGCCGCGCGTTCCCAGCACCAGGGTGTGCGTGCCGGCCACACTGTCAGTCGTCACCAGGCTGTTGCCCGTGTGTTCCGCCGCGCTGGCGTTTCCCGAGTTCTCGAAGTTCTGCCCCTTGAACCGGTTCGCGTTATAGCGAACGCTTAGCCGCTGATTACTCGTAATGTCCCAGTCTCGCCTTGCCCAGATAGACATCGTTGTTGAGAGCATTCGCATAGGACGTCACGTACTTCTGTAACGATTGGTATCCCTGAACCGACAATGGATCCGTGGTATCCGGGCCCACCGTCAGAAACACCGGGTTGGGTGTCGTATTCCGCTGGCCGTCGTAGTTGAAGAAGAAGAACAGCTTGTTCTTGATCACCGGGCCGCCCAGGTTCCCGCCGAACTGGTTGAAGTGATAGGCCCGCTTCGGCGCCCCGCGGCGGTTGTTCTCCCAGGAGTTGGCGTTCATCGACTTGTCGCGGAAGAACTCGAACGCCGTTCCGTGAAAATCGTTGGTGCCGGACTTGGTGATCACGTTGATCACACCGCCACCCGCGCGACCGATCTCGGCTTGATACCCGTTGGTGTTTACCTGAAACTCCTGCACCGCATCCTGGCTGAAGCTATACGGATTCCGTCCGGTGCCCGTTCGTCCATTGGTCTGTCCGAAGAACACGTTGTTAGCATCGGAACCATCCACCAGCAGACTATTCGACGTGCCGCGCTGGCCGCCGAACGAAAGATCGCCCGTTCGGGTCGGATCACGCGTGACACCCGGCGTCAGTACGGTGAAGTCGAGAAAGTTGCGCCCGTTGATGGGAAGGTCGCGGACCTGCTGCTCCGAGACGTTGGTACTGGTCTGCGAGCGTGTCGATTCCACCAGCGGGGCTTCGGCCGTGACGCTCACCGTTTCCTGCGCGGTGCCGACTTCCACCGAGAGATCGATGGTCACCACCGCGCCCACGGACAGACTGAGACCGGTACGCCGGGTGGTTTTGAATCCGGCGGCCTCCACCGCCACATCATACGAGCCCACCGGCAGCCGTGAGAAACTGTACAGTCCGGAGTCGTTCGTTTCCGTGGTGCGGATGGTTCCCGTGGCCGTATTGGTTGCCGTCACTTTGGCGTTCGGAACCGCCGCCCCGGTGGGGTCGGTAACGGTTCCGTTGAGGGTGGCTCCGCCGATTTCGGCTTGCCCAAAAGCCGAGGCGGAGAGCAAACCCAATGTAATTGCGATACGCGAGACTGACTGGAGCATATCAGTCAGTGTAACTGGTTTCCGGTTACGGACAGATGAAAGGGTTACTGCATATAGACGAACCCGGCTTTCATAACAAACGTCACGCGCCGTAGCGCAGTGATGTCTTTGGTCGGATCTCCTTCAACTGCCGCGAGATCCGCGAACATGCCCGGTTTGACCTGTCCGATGTCCAGGTGCAGGACGCGCCCGGCAACCGAGGTCGCCGACCTCACCGCCGCTAACGGTGACATCCCGTAATCCACCATTAACTCGATCTCGCGGGCGTTGTCGCCGTGCGTAAACACGCCGATATCACTTCCGCTGAGGATGGTAACTCCCGATTCGAGGGCGGCCTTAAAGCTAACACGCTTTTTGGCCACCTCCGGAGGCTCGGGTTCCCGACCCTTCTTCCAACCCGCATATTGGGCGTAGGCGTCGCCCGCGGCCAGCGTCGGACAGTAGGCGACTTTGCGTTCGGCCATCAGCCGGAACACTTCGAGAGTCCCATCGTCCCCATGCTCGATGGTTTCCGCTCCGGCCAGGGTGGCGCGGCGCATCCCTTCGGGCGTGCTTGCGTGTACGGAGACCGGCACGCCCGCGTTCCTTGCTGTAGCCACCGCGAGCTTCATCTCCTCCAGGGAGAATGTCGGATGCGCGCCGGGGTGCGGCCCCCAGTGATAATCGCCGTAGATCTTCACCCAGTCTGCGCCGTGCCCGATCTGGTCGCGGACGATGCGCGTCAGGCTATCGACGCCGTCGGCCTCTTCGGCGCCTTGCGGGACGCGCCACTCGAGCGCGTATCCCTTGGGGGCGTAGGCTCCGGTGGCCACGATGGCCCGTGTCGAAACCAGCAGCCGTGGGCCGATGACGATGCCTTCGCGCAGCGCCTGCTGCAGTTCGACATCCGCATAGCCGGCCCCTTCCGTGCCAAGGTCGCGCATGGTGGTGAAGCCTGCCATCAGGGTGGCCCTGAGGTGGTTCACCGCTCGCGCCACGCGCACCGCCAGGCCTTCCTTCAGCACCTGATCACTCCAGGTGGTCTCGTTGTAAGGGTGGAGAAGGATGTGCGAATGCCCTTCGACGAGCCCAGGTATCAGCGTGACGCCGGGAAGGTCCACCACTTTCGCCCCGGAACGATCGATCGACGCCGCCGGCCCGGCCGCCTCAATGCGATCGCCCTTCACGCGCACGGCCCAGCCCTCGTGGACGGTCTCGCCGTCAAACACGCGCTGCGGCGTGAGAACGGTCACCGTCTGAGCGGCGCAGGTGAACAGCAGAAGCCATCCGAGAATTGCGGCCTCAACCGTTCTTTGCGAGTTCCGTGAGAAACCGCAGATTCCGGCGAGCGTCGGCCTCGACATCGCCCGAAGGGCTGGACGTCTCCAAGTTCGCGAACCCGCTAAATCCGATTTCACCAATGGCCTCCAGGATGGGCGGGTAACTGACCTTACCCTCGCCCAGATAACTCGCTCCATCTTTGAAATGGAACTGGCAGATCCGATCTTTGCCTAACTGCCGGATCTCTCTTGGGACATCATAGCCGCGCCCTGTCGAGTTACCGACATCGTAGTAAATCTTGAAAGCCTTGGATGCCACACGGTCCCACACACGCAGGTTATCTTCGGCGCTGAGCAGGTTTTCAAAACCCAGAATCACTCCGGCCTTCTCGGCCTCGGGAGCCAGCTCGCGGAACGCGCCCGCCACTGCCTCAAGTTCGGCTTTATTATCCACCGCGCACTTGCCGAAGAACACCGTCATCAGAATCCGAGCATCCAGCTTGTGGGTGATATCGATGCCGCTGCGGACCCAGTCGCGGGCCGCGGAGTTATCCTTGAGACAATCGGCGTGTAACACGTCGATGTAAGTCGCGTCGAGCGGGATCCCGGCTGCCTTCGACGCCGCTACCCAGCGCGCCTGCAGGGCCGGATCTTCGAGCGGAAGCCGCCCCTCTTTGGGACGGCCCAGGGTTACCTGGACGCCCGCAAGTCCGACCCGCTTTGCAATTGCGCACGCCTCGGGGTCGGACGTCCGCTTGAGCACGCCGTCCATCACGCCGATCTTGAGCCCTGGAACCTTATTAGCGAACAATGGGAGTGCTGCGCAGCTCCCCAGAAACGCGCGCCGGCTGACCATAGCAGTCTACCAGCGCAGCTTCAGATCAACGTGCCACCGCTCATTGGACGCCATCAGCTCGTCCCAGGTGACGGTGGTCTGTTTGTATGCCGCGGTGCGCCCCAGAATCGCCGTGAGATTACTTTCGACGGCCACTTCGGCATTGTTCAGCGGCTTCCCGGCGCGAATGCTTTCGACGAACGCCTTCACGTTGTTGACGGCGCCCTGTTTGAAGGTGTCGTCCTTCTCGGAGCCGAGCCATGCGTTCTTACCGGTGATCCGGATCAACCCGCCATAGTGGGTGTCGGCGCACCCGTCGATACCGAAGCATCGCACGCACAGGTCGGAATACGAGTTAGTCAACTGGTTAGAGCTGAAACTGCACTCGACACCGGGGTACCAGTAAGTCAGCACGAAGTGATCGTAGGCGTTACCTGCGTCGTATTTCGTGCCGGACCAATCGGCACGTCCGCCGGTTCCGTTGGCTTTCAGCGGGTGACCTTTCAGCATCCAGTTGGTGACGTCAATCACGTGGATATTCTGCTCCACGATGATGTCGCCGCCCAGCACCCTGTCCATGTAGAAGTTCATGATGTCGCGCTGTCCGGGATCCATCCCGGGCTTGGACTTGTCGGGGGACGGCCGGCCCGCATAGTAGAGCGTCTGAGTGAAGACGGGCTTCCCGATCTCGCCGCGATGGACGCGCGCGACGGCCTCCTGGTAAACGGGCTGGCTACGGGTCTGGAAATCGATCATGAAGCTGGTTTTACCACGCGCCTTGCGGCCCGATTCGAGGATGCTCTTGCATCCCGGTACATCGACCGCGACGGGCTTGGCGCAGTAGACGTGCTTACCCGCCTCCACGGCTGCCCTCACCTGCTCGGGGTGAAAGTACGGGGGCGTTTCGATAATGACGCCGTCCACTTTTGAGCTGGCCAGTTCCTTGTAGGCATCCGGCCCATAGTAGGCGCGTGCGGAATCCACCTTGAATTTCGGGACCGTGGAATCCAGGTGATCGCGGATGACATCGGCGAGCGCGACAATGCGCGCACCGGTGTATTCGGGAAAGAACGGTCCAATCCAGTTTCCACGTCCGCCGCAGCCGACAAGGCCGAGTTCGACGGTGGAGTTCGCCTGGTAGCCGAAGACTGTCTGGGGCTTCAACAAGAGAAGTCCCGAACCGGCCGCGGTAGTCTTGATGAAATCGCGGCGGGCGGAGTTAGTAGATGATTCGGACATAAACGTACTCATTCTATACCCGGTGTGCCTAAGTGGATTGTTCCGTGTTGAGCGGAGCGGCGGTGGGTTCGTTTCGCTCGTTTCCGGTTTTGGGGTGCCGCGGAGGGGTCCAGAAGCTTTCGTGGTCAGGCGGGTCGGGGTTCTGGTCGAGCTGTGCCTTGATCCAGGCCAGGGGGTCGGGTGCGACTTTGGCTTCGTTTCGTTTTTCGGCTTTGCGGCCCTGGGTGAGCTCGCGGTGAGCCTTGTAATAGGACCGTTCGGCGGCGGTGGCGTAGCGCTGGAGCAGGTCCATGATGTTTGCCGTGCGGTTGGTCAGTTTCAGGACGATGAGGTGGTCCGGGTTCGATTCGTCGTATTCATCGAGGAGCTGTTCGTAGGCGACGGCTTCGAAGCGGTGGGTGCGATCGAGGCGCCAGCGGGACTCCGCCATCCGGGCGACGAGGAACTTCTCGTGTCCGGTGGTCGGGGCGTGTTCCTTTTGGAGAGTTTCGAGAAGTTGGGTGTAGGCCTCGTGATCCTCATGCGGGAGGACGGTGAAGGACGATGACAGTCCATGGGTAGTCGCATTCTGGGCGGACGCGGCTTTTCCTTCCGGCGTTTTCGGGCCGGTACTGCGTTGGGCGCTACGCCGGTTGGCGGCGGATTTACGTCTGGAACTCATATTTGTCTCTCCCTACCTTCACAGTAGCGGACGGCTCCAAATCCCAGATTGGCCTATTTCTTACTAAGTTATTGAAGTAATAGGCTTGGTGCCCTGTGGAAAACTCAGTATTAACGGTGTAAACCGACGGCGGAGTTTTGGGCCATGGATCAACGCCGATGTCAAAATGGCAGTGAATTTGTGTCGGGCCCGAGTATTGAGCTATGGCCAGAGCCAATACCGATAAGCGGTTCTGCCCCGAGTGCCCCAAGATCGAAACTTGGCAGCGACGGACAGCGGCGGCCTTCACGCCTGGCCGTGACTTATCGCACCGCCAGAAGCGGAAGGCAAGGCCGATCCGGGGTGATCCCTGGAACTCCTGCCGTGGCGATGGCCTGGCACTGTGGCCATCCCGGTAGTAGCGCTCAGGAGTTTGTTCTGAAACGGCCTGGCAGCGATCCGAAACGGTACGTCGCCGTGATCGGTGGATGGCGGGTCATTACCGATGCATGAAAATGCTAAGAACGCTGCCTTGTGCCATGTGACTGCCTTACCTTTACCGCACTCCGACGCCGATACGTTTACTTCAACTGCGCGTCCATCTCGATATGCGCTTTTTCCGAGAGCTTTTCTATGGTCTGCGTCTGCTCCGCCGCAATCCTGGGTTCTACTTGCTCGCGGTCCTGGTCATCTCCTTGGGTATCGGCTCTACCACAGCAATCTTCAGTCTCATCGACGGGGTGCTGCTGAATCCGCTTCCCTTCCGCGACCCCGCGCGGCTCGCCGTCATCTGGTCGGACTTCAGCCGCCAGGGAGGCTACAGCCGAGCTCTAACCGCACCCGCCCTCTTCTTCGATTGGCGCGACCGCAGCCGAAGCTTCGAAAGCATGGCTGCCTTCGCCAACACCGATCGCACTCTTACCGCCCTCGACCGGCCTGTTACCCTCTTTGCCCACGAAGTGACTCCGAACTTGTTCGATGTCGCGGGCATTCGGGCTTTTCGCGGTCGCACCTTTCTTCCGGACGAGGGATTGCAGGGCAAGGACGACGTGGCGCTGATCAGCTATGCGCTCTGGCGTTCGACATTCGGCGGCTCCGAATCCCTGGTCGGTGCGTCCGTGCAACTCGACGGCCGCAGTGTGCGGATCGTGGGAGTTCTGCCCCCGGCGTATCGCATGCCGAACAACGGCATCACCAGACAGCCCGACCTCTTCCTGCCGGCCTCGTTTGAGAGTCAGCGCATGGAGCGCGTCACCCGGTCGATGGTGATCATCGGCCGATTGCGCGAAGGCGTTTCCGTAGCCCAGGCGCGTGCCGAAATTGCGGCGATCACCGCGCAGGTCGTGCGCGAGACTCCCGAAGGGGTGACGCCGCCTGGCTCCGTGGTGAACGCCGTTCGCGACGATATGACGGGAGAATATCGCAGACCCTTTTTCCTCCTCCAATGCGCCGTGGGCATCATGCTCCTGATCGCCTGTGCCAACGTGGCCAACCTGCTGCTAGCCCGATATTCCGCCCGGGGATACGAGTTCTCCGTCCGCATCGCGATCGGCGCTTCGCGCGGTCAGATCGTGCGGCAACTTCTGGCCGAGAATCTGGTGCTCTCCGGCATGGGCGCTATCGGCGGGATCCTGTTCGCCAGTTGGAGTCTGCGCCCCATGCTCACCCTGGTGCCTGCCGTGGCCGGCCTGCCGTTCGCCGACCAGGTCCGCGTAAGCCCCCAGGCCCTTGTCTTCGCGCTCGGATTGAGCCTGCTCTCCTCCATTCTGTTCGGCCTCGCGCCCGCGCGCCAGGCATCTCGCGCAGGCGCCGCGCAGCACCTCGCAGACTCCGGCCGCTCGCGAAGCGCCAGCCGGTCGAGTGCTCTCTGGCGACATTCTCTAATCGCTGGCGAAATCGGATTGTCGCTCATCCTTCTCGCATCGGCGGGCCTGCTGGTGCAGACTTTTCTGCATCTTTCGAAAACGTCCTGGGGATTTGAGCCAGGCAAGGTCCTGCTAATCCGGAACTCGCTCCGGGGCGAGTCATACCGCACAGCCTCGGCCCAGCACAACTACTTCGAAGCGGCAGTTCGCAAACTGCGGGAGATTCCCGGCGTCGAGGCGGTGAGTGCGATCGATTTTCCGCCGCCGGTCGCCCCCTTTGCGCCATCCCGTTTCGTGCCCTCAGGACGAGCCCGTCGATCCTGGCCACGATCCCACGGCCACTGTGCTGGTTGTTCTGCCCGGATATTTCGAAACGCTGCGCACTCCCATCGTGAGCGGACGCTCCATATCCGATGCGGATACCGCCGATTCCGCTCCTGTGGCCGTGATTTCGCAATCGGTGGTGAAGCGCTATTTTCCGAGGCGCGATCCCGTGGGCCAGAGCTTTCGCCTGAACAACGACCGGCGGGACTGGCGGATCGTAGGCGTCGTGCAAGACGTCCGCGCCCGGGGCCTCGATACCCAGGCTCCCGATGTCCTGTACTTTCCGCACTCTCAGATGACTGCGCCGACGATGTCGTTCGTGATCCGCACCAGTACCGCTCCCATGGCCATCGCCAATAGCGCCGAACGATCCCTGTGGAGCCTCGGAAAACTGATGAACGTATATCAGATCGAGCCGCTGGAGGTGCACCTGTCCGATAGTTACTGGCAGAGCCGGTTCACCATGGCGCTATTGACCTTCTTCGCCGGCCTGGCGCTCCTTCTGGCCGCGGCCGGCGTGTACGGAGTCATGTCGTACCTGGCGGCCCAGCGCACGCAGGAGATCGGCATTCGCATCGCCATTGGCGCATCGCCATCCCGTGTCGTCTGGTTGGTAACCAATCAGGGGCTGCGCGCCGCGGTCGCTGGTCTAGCCGTCGGAATCGCCGGCTATCTCGCGATGAGCCGCCTCCTCGCCGGCCAGTTGTTCGGCGTCAGCGCAACCGATCCGCTCACACTCCTCGCCGCCGCCCTCGGACTCCTGCTGATCTGCGGCGCAGCCACGGCCGTCCCCGCCCTCCGCGCCGTCCGTATCGACCCGCTGCGCGCCCTTCACCACAAGGGTCAATCGTGAATACGCAGCCTAGCATCGAGGAGGACCGATTTTCGATACCCTCAAGGACGCGCCGAACCAGCGCCCGATAGACAAGCGGCCGCCTCCGACGGCGAAGGTGGTCTCCAGCCCAAGGCCCGGCCGTCTTCATCATGGATACTCTTGGGGGCAGGCCGCGTAAACCCTGGGTGGCCTTATTGCGCATCCGGAAATCGGCGCACGCCGATGGACCCGCCCCCCCACAGACCGACGGCGAAACCGGGCATCCCTCATGTCCTTCAGGGGGCCGTCACAGCACGCATTGCTGGTCGTGGAACACGTCGTGAGCACGGTGCAGACTCACGTTCCGATCCGGCCTTGTGGCAGCGCAGACATGCCTGTCTGGTACGCCTGGGTGGCGGTGGCTCGGGCATCCCGATGTGTGCTCAAACCCAGCGGTCAAGAGGAATAGGCAATAACTCAATAGGATCGGGATACCACCCTCGGTGTTCTCCTGCTTAACCTGAGATAAGACGAACGTTTCTCCAGGAGGAGCCAATGCAAAAGCGCAAACTTGGAAAGAGCAATCTTGAAGTTTCGGCCATGGGCTTGGGCTGTATGGGCCTGAGCTTCGGTTATGGACCCGCGACGGAGCGGCAACAGGCGATCACGCTCATTCGGACGGCCTATGACCGCGGCGTGACATTCTTCGACACGGCCGAAGCCTACGGGCCATTCCTGAACGAAGAGGTGGTCGGCGAGGCGGTGGAGCCCTTCCGCAAGGAAGTTGTCATCGCAACCAAGTTCGGCTTCAAGGACGGGGTTCCGTTGAATGGGCTGGATAGCCGTCCGGAACGCATCCGCGAGGTGGCAGACGCAGCTTTGAAGCGCCTCAGAACCGACGTCATCGACTTGTTCTACCAGCACCGCGTTGATCCGAACGTGCCGATGGAGGACGTTGCCGGGACTGTCAAAGATCTGATCGGGCAGGGCAAGGTGAAGCATTTCGGCATGTCGGAGGCCGGTGTTGAATCGATCCGCCGCGCCCACGCGGTTCAGCCCGTCGCGGCCCTTCAAAGCGAATACTCCCTCTGGTGGCGGGAGCCGGAGAACGAGATACTGCCGCTCCTCGAGGAACTGGGAATCGGCTTCGTGCCTTTCAGCCCGCTCGGCAAAGGCTTCCTGACCGGCGCGATAAACGACAACACCACCTTCGACAGCACGGACTTTCGTAACATCGTTCCTCGCTTCTCGACTGAGAATCGCAAGGCCAATCAGACGCTGGTGGAGGTGCTCAGCGGAATCGCAGCGCAGAAGAAGGTAACGAATGCTCAGATCGCGCTTGCATGGCTGTTGGCGCAGAAACCATGGATCGTTCCGATTCCGGGAACCACGAAGCTCCATCGCCTGGAGGAGAACATCGGCGCTGCCGCCGTGGAGCTGAGCTCCGAGGACCTCCGCATGATTAACGATGCCGTTTCGAAGATCGCCGTTCAAGGTGCACGCTATCCCGAAAGGCTGCAGCAGTTAACGGGGCGCTGAGGATTTCCGGAGGAGCCATGACAGACGCTCATTCGTAGGCGGCGGGTTCGCCGGCCTGTCCCTCACTGGAGCATCTGGACCGGATTGCTCAAATCTTAGCCCGTTTGGCGGTTCAGACATAACATGTCCAAGTGCTGGTAAATGTTCGCTCGTCCGTGCAGTCAGGAGGCCCCCGAGTACGACAGATCGCGATACCATCGAATTGATGGAAGACTGGAAGCAGCGCATTAGCGTCAATTCGGCTGTCTGCCACGGGAAGGCATGCATCCGGGGAACCCGCGTTATGGTATCCGCGATCCTCGACAATGTTGCTGCCGGTGTTCCAAGGGCGGAAGTTCTTGCCAGTTACCCTGCGATCCAGTCTGAGGACATCGACGCCGCCCTTGCCTACGCCGCGGAATTGGTCCGCGAGGGCTCCATCGAACTGCCAGCCGAGCTCACGGCGTGAAATTCAAGATTGACGAGAATCTCCCAGCCGAAGCGGCCGAGATATTGAAGAGCGCCGGTTTTGATGCGCACACGGTTGGAGACGAAAACCTCTCGGGGGCGAATGACGAAAAAGTCGCCGACGCCAGCCGATCGGAGGACCGAATTCTGGTGACCCTGGATCTGGACTTCGCGAATATCCGAGCGTATCCACCCGGTGAGCACGCCGGAATCGTTGTCCTGCGGGTCAAGCACCAGGACAAACCCACGGTGCTCGTTCATCTTCGGCGACTGACGACGGCACTGGCTCGTCGGGATCCGACCGGCGAACTATGGATCGTCGATAGCAATCGCATCCGGTTTCGACAGGGTAGCTGATCAATCCTGGCCGGCTTTTCGGTATCACTCCGCCGTGAGGTCAATTTGCTCCAAATCCGAATTGCTCCCGGATCACGCCTAACCGGAAGTTGAGATCAGAGCCTGCCAAGCGGATAGACTGGCGGACTCATCGGGCCGACCCACCGGCGCACCGTCACTCAATCCCTACCAGCACCGGCACCGGACTCTCCTGCAGCATCTCCAGAAACGCCCCGGCTGCCCCGCTGAACCGCTTTCTCTTCCGATGAATAATCCCCAGCGGCCGGAACAGCGACGTCCCCGCCAGTGCGACCGCCGCCAGCCGGCCCTCCGCCAGCTCCGCTTGAATCACTCGCGCCGGCATGATGCTCACCCCGGCCCTCTGCATTACCGCTTCCTTGATCATCTGCAGATTGTCGAAGTGCATCACCCGCTTCACGTGGACGTTATGTTCCTCGAGAAACCGATGCACCGATTGCTGGATCGGAAGATCGTCGTCAAAACCAATGAAGTCGATCCCGTTGAGATCGGCCGGCCGCGCCGACGCCTGCCCTGCCAGAGGAGTGATACGGCGACGTCACCACCACCATCTCCTCCCGCCGCCACGGCAGCACGGTCAATTCCCGGTTCGGCTCCGGATAGCTCACCAGTCCCAGATCCACCCGATCGGCCAGCACGGCCTCATAGATCTTCTCCGGCCGCAAATACTCCACCTGCAACGACGCTCCCGGGTAACGGCCGGCGAAACTCTGTTCCAGCTCCGACATCTCGGAAAGCCCCACCGAGTAGATCGCCGCGATGCGAACCGTTCCCTCCACCTGGTGTTTCAGCCGGTCCAGCGCGGCTTCGAAATCTTCTTTCCGCCGCAGAACATCTTTACAAAAATCGAGGTATAGGCGTCCGGCATCGGTGATGGTCAGCGGACGAGTGGAACGGTCCAGAACCACAACCTCCAACTGCCGCTCGAGCTCTTGCAGGTGCTGGCTCGCTGCCGATTGGCTTACACTATTCAGCGCAGCCCCCCGGCTGACGCTCCGCGTCTGGGCTATGTCTTTGAAAAGCTTGAGATTATCGAATGACAACAGCTCGACTATATCATAAGTAAATCCGATATAGCAACGGGTCTATTTTCGGATTGCATAATATTTTGAAGCGCTGGTATACTGTCCTTACCACCCCGACGTGCTCATGCGCTCGTGGTGTAGCCAAGAACCTCCGCTTCGGCGGATACCGGAATCCAAGCTCATGAACCAAGTCGATCACCCTCTCGGTCTTCCGAAGGCGCAAGGGCTCTACAATCCAGCGAACGAGCACGACGCCTGCGGTATCGGGTTTGTGGCCAACATTCAAGGCCAGAAGTCCCACGACATCATCCAGAAGGGTCTGCAGATCCTCATCAATCTCACGCACCGCGGCGCCTGCGGCTGCGATCCGGAAACCGGCGATGGCGCCGGCATCCTGATCCAGATTCCTCACGCGTTCTTCGCCCGCGAGTGCGCCAAGCTCGGATTCACGCTGCCCGAACCGGGACAGTACGGGCTGGGGATGGTTTCCTGCCCGTCGAACCGCAGCAGCGCCTGCTCTGCGAAGGCATCCTGGAGCGCATCGCCCGGGAAGAGGCCCTCAGCGTGCTCGGCTGGCGCGACACTCCGGTGAACGCCAACGCCATCGGCCGCCAGGCCCGCGCATCGCAGCCCTACATCGAGCAGATCTTCATCCGCGCGCGTCCGCGGGCATGACCCAGGACGAGTTCGAGCGCCGCCTGTACGTCGTCCGCAAGCGCGCCGAAGCCGAGATCGCGGCGCTCGGACATTCAAGGATAAGTCGTTCTTCTACGTGCCGTCGCTGTCCTCCCGCGTCATTATTTATAAGGGACTGCTGCTGGCCCCGCAGATCGCCAATTTCTACGGCGAACTGTCCGACCCCGAATGCGTCAGCGCCCTGGCCCTGGTTCACCAGCGCTTTTCCACCAACACGTTCCCTACCTGGCCCCTGGCGCATCCTTATCGCTACATCTGCCACAACGGCGAGATCAACACCATCCGCGGCAACGTGAACTGGATGCTGGCGCGGCAGAGCGTGCTGGCATCGCCGAAGTTCCCGCGAGATCCAGAAGATCTTCCCGCTCATCACGGCCAACCAGAGCGACTCGGCCTCGCTCGACAACGCCGTGGAACTGCTGACGCTGGCCGGCCGCAGCCTGCCGCACGTGATGGCGATGCTGATCCCCGAAGCCTGGGACGCCGACGCCACCATGCCCGCCGACAAGCGCGCGTTCTACGAATACCACGCGTCGCTGATGGAGCCCTGGGACGGCCCCGCCGCCGTGGCCTTCACCGACGGACGCGTCATCGGCGCCACGCTCGACCGCAACGGCCTGCGCCCGGCGCGCTACCTGGTCACCCACGACGGCCTGCTCATCATGGCCTCGGAGACCGGCGTGCTGCCGGTCACGCCCGAAGACATCAAGAGCAAAGGCCGCCTGCAGCCCGGCCGCATGCTGCTGGCCGATCTCGAACGAAGGCCGCATCATCCCCGATGAAGAACTGAAGCACCAGCTCGCATCGCGGCAGCCCTACGCCGAGTGGCTGGAACAGAACCAGGTCACGCTCGATCAGCTGCCCGCGCCCTCGCGCGTCATCGGCACGCGATCACGAGACCATCCTGTGCCGCCAGCGCGCCTTCGGCTACACCGAAGAAGATCTGCGCATGCTGATGCTGCCCATGGCTACCAGGGGCGAAGAGCCCGATCGGATCCATGGGCACCGACACGCCCCTGGCCTGCCTGTCGGACCGCCCGCAGCCGCTGTTCCACTACTTCAAGCAGCTGTTCGCGCAGGTGACGAATCCCGCCATCGATCCCGATCCGCGAAGAACTGGTGATGTCGCTGACCAGCTACATCGGCACGGAGCGCAACATCCTCGAGGAGACGCCGCAGCACTGCCACACGCTGAAGCTGCCGCATCCCGATCCTCACCAACTGGGATCTCGAAAAACTGCGCCGCGTCAGTTGGGGCGACTTCCTGGCCACCACGCTGCCCATGCTGTTCCGCGTCGAAGGCGGCGACATTGGAACTGCGAGCGGTCGCTGGACGCCCTGTGCCGCCGCGCCTCGCTCGCCATCAAGTCCGGCTACACGCTGCTGATCCTTTCCGATCGCGGCATGGACGACGAGTACGCTCCCATCCCCAGCCTGCTGGCGCTCACCGCGGTGCACAATCACCTGGTCCGCGAAGGGACCCGAACGCAGGTGGCGCTGATCATCGAATCCGGCGAGCCGCGCGAAGTAATGCACTTCGCCTGCTCATCGGCTACGGCGCCAGCGCCGTCAATCCCTACCTCGCCATCGAGACGCTGGAAGACATGGCCCGCGCGCGGCATGCTGCCCGACGGCGTCACCATTGAAACGGCGCTCAAGAACTACAAGAAGGCCATCAACAAGGGCCTGCTGAAGGTCTTCTCGAAGATGGGCATCTCCACGCTGCAGAGCTATCGCGGCGCGCAGATCTTTGAAGCCATCGGACTGAACAAGTCGCTGGTGGACAAGTACTTCACCGGCACGCCTTCCCGGATTGAAGGCGTCGGCCTGGACGTGCTGGCGCAGGAGGCGCGCATGAAGCACTCCCATGCCTTCCGCCCGGTGACGCGACTCCGAACCCGAACTCGATATCGGCGGCAACTACCACTACCGCGCCAACGGCGAGTATCACCGCGTGAACCCGCATGACGGTCACCAAACTGCAGCATGCGGTGCGGCAGAGCAGCTTCGCGACCTTCAAGGAATACTCGCGACCTCGTCAACGACGAATCGAAGCAGCTCTGCACCATTCGCGGGCTGCTGGAGATCCGCACCGCCGTCGCATCCCGATCCCGATCGACGAGGTGGAGCCCGCCAAGGAGATCGTGAAGCGCTTCGCCACCGGCGCCATGTCGTTCGGCTCCATCAGCAAGGAAGCGCACGAGACGCTGGCCATCGCCATGAACCGCATCGGCGGGCAAGTTCGAACACCGGCGAAGGCGGCGAGGACGAAGAGCGCTTCAAGCGACAAGCCGCCGCAGCGCCATCAAGCAGGTGGCCAGCGCGCGTTTCGGCGTCACCACCAATTACCTGGTCAACGCCGACGAGTTGCAGATCAAGATCGCCCAGGGCGCCAAGCCCGGCGAGGGCGGACAGTTGCCCGGCCACAAAGTGGACGAGACCATCGCGCGCGTGCGGCATTCGATTCCCGGCGTGCGGTCTGATTTCGCCGCCGCCGCACCACGACATCTACTCGATCGAAGATCTGGCGCAGCTCATCTACGACCTGAAGAACGTCAATCCGCGGGCGCGCATTTCCGTGAAGCTGGTGGCCGAAGTCGGCGTCGGCACGGTGGCCGCCGGGGTGGCCAAGGCCCATGCCGACCTGGTGCTCATCTCGGGCCACGACGGCGGCACGGGCGCCAGTCCGCTGACCTCCATCAAGCACGCCGGCACTCCCTGGGAACTGGGCCTGGCCGAAACCCAGCAGGTGCTGGTGCTGAATGACCTGCGCAGCCGCATCCGCGTGCAGACCGACGGCAAACTGCAGACCGGCCGCGACGTGGTGATCGCCGCGCTGCTGGGCGCCGAGGAGTTCGGCTTCTCCACCGCGCCGCTCGATCGCCATGGGCTGCATCATGATGCGGAAGTGCCACCTGAACACCTGCCCGGTGGGCATCGCCACGCAGGATCCGGCGCTGCGCGCCAAGTTCCAGGGCACTCCGGAGAACGTCGTCAACTTCTTCTTCTTCATCGCCGAAGAGGTTCGCCAGTGGATGGCCCGCATGGGCTTCCGCACCATGGACGAAATGATCGGGCGCGTGCACATGCTCGAGCCGCGCACCGCCATCGATCATTGGAAGGCGCGCGGAATCGACCTGTCGTCGCTGCTCTATAATCCGCAGGTTCCCGGCCGCGTTCGGCGCGGCGCTGCACCATTTCGCAGGACCACGGCCTGGACCAGGCCCTCGATTACAAACTGATCGACCTGCGCCAAGGACGCGCTCGAGAACAAAACGCCGGTGGAGTTCAAGATGCCCATCCGCAACGTCCACCGCACGGTGGGCGCGATGCTGAGCGGAGAGATCGTCGCGCCGCTACGGTTCGGAAGGGCTGGCCCCCGACACTATCCGCGTGGAGTTCAACGGATCGGCCGGGCAAAGCTTCGGCGCGTTCCTGGCAAAAGGCGTGACGCTGGTGCTCGAAGGCGACGCGAACGATTACGTCGGCAAGGGCCTCTCGGGCGGCAAGGTGGTGGTGTACACCGCCCAAGTCCGCGACTTACCTTCCGGAGGAGAACATCATTGTCGGCAACGTGTGCCTCTACGGCGCCACCAGCGGCGAAGCGTTCTTCAACGGAATGGCGGGAGAGCGTTTCGCGGTCCGCAACTCCGGCGCCACCGCCGTGGTGGAAGGCGTGGGCGACCACGGCTGCGAGTACATGACCAAGGGCCTGGTGGTGGTGCTTGGCAAAGCCGGCCGCAACTTCGCCGCCGGCATGACCGGCGGATTCGCGTTCGTGGTGGACGATGACGGCGAGTTCTCGCGAACCATGTGCAACCAGTCCGGCGTCGATCTGGAACCCCTGGAACAGCCCGCCGACATACAGACCGTCCGTGACCTCATCCGCCGCCACGTCGATGAGACGGACAGCCCGCGAGGGCAATGGATCCTCGATCACTTTGAAGCCATGATTCCCAAATTCGTGAAGGTGTTCCCCCACGAGTACAAGAGAGTGCTGGGAGTTGCCCGAGTCGAGCAACAGTACGCGGTTTCACTCGCCGCCAGCCACTCGCCACTCGCCGCTTCGCAGGGGGTGGCCCGTGGGTAAGACTACCGTCACTCGTCACTCGCCACTCGCCACTAGCGGCCAGTCACTTGCCACTGACCACTGGCCAGCTGACCACTGACCACTAGCCACGGGGTGGCCCGTGGGTAAGCTCGCCACTCGCCACGCGCACTCGCCACTGACCACTGGCCACCGGCCACTGACCACTAGCCAGGGGTGGCCCGTGGGTAAGACCACCGGATTCCTCGAATACACCCGCGAGGTGCCCGATCGCCGGCCGGTGGCCGAGCGCATCAACGATTGGTTCGAAATCTACCAGGACTTCCCGGCCGACAAGGTGAAGACCCAGGGCGCGCGCTGCATGGATTGCGGCGTGCCGTTCTGCCACACCGGCTGTCCGCTCAACAACTGCATTCCGGATTGGAACGACCTGGTCTACCGCGACCGCTGGCGCGACGCCATCCGCATGCTGCACGCCACCAACAACTTCCCCGAGTTCACCGGCCGCATCTGCCCGGCGCCGTGTGAGGCGGCCTGCGTGTTGGGCATCAACGAACCGCCGGTGACCATCAAGGTCATCGAGAAGAACATCATCGACCACGCCTTCCAGCAGGGCTGGATTCAGCCGGAAGTGCCCAAGGTGAAGACCGGGAAATCGGTGGCGGTGGTGGGATCCGGCCCCGCCGGCCTGGCGGCGGCGCAGCAACTGGCGCGCGCCGGACACAGCGTCGTAGTCTTCGAAAAAGCCGACCGCATCGGCGGCTTGCTGCGCTACGGCATCCCCGATTTCAAGATGGAAAAGCATCTGATCGATCGCCGCGTCGCGCAGATGACCGCCGAAGGCGTCGAGTTCCGAACCAACGCCCATGTCGGCGGAAACGTGAAGGTGGAAGAACTGCGCCGCCGCTTCGATGCCCTCCTGCTGGCCGCCGGAGCCGAAGCGCCCCGCGATCTCAACGTGCCCGGCCGGGAATTGAAGGGCATCCACTTCGCCATGGATTTCCTCCCGCAGCAGAACCGCCGGGTGGCGGGGGACCGCGCCATTCCCGGCACGGCCATTCTCGCCACCGGGAAGAACGTGATCATCATCGGAGGCGGCGATACCGGAGCCGATTGCCTGGGCACCTCGCACCGGCAGCGCGCGGCATCGGTGACGCAGTTCGAAATCATGCCCATGCCGCCGTCGGAGCGGGCGGAATCGACGCCGTGGCCGCTGTGGCCGCTGCAGTTGCGGGTGGAGAGTTCGCACGAAGAGGGCGGCCAGCGCGAATGGGCGGTGGCGACCACGAAATTCACCGGCGACGCCCGAGGCAACGTGAAACAACTGCACGCCGTACGCGTAGGACCGCCGCCGAACTTCGAGCCGATCCCCGGCACGGAGTTCACGCTTGGAGGCCGACCTGGTGTTACTGGCCATGGGATTCACCGGCCCGGTGAAGACCGGAATGCTGGAATCGGTGGGCCTCTCGTTAGACCGCCGCGGCAACATCGCGACCGACGAGAACTACATGTCCACCGTCCCGGGAGTCTTCGCCGCCGGCGACGCAAGGCGCGGCCAGAGCCTGGTGGTGTGGGCCATCAGCGAAGGAAGAAAGAGCCGCGAAAGCAATTGACGGGTATCTGGCTGCCAGCGCGTAGGGTAGGCTTCAGCACGCGGGGGACTTCCCGCAAGAGTTTTTCCCGAACAGGAGAACTTGTAATGAACAGTGTGCAATGCCCGAAATGCACCCTGCATTTCGAGCCGGACGACCAGCCGCCAAAGGAACAAGACAACATCTTCTGCCCGCAATGCGGCCACGAATTCCCAGCACGGGCGGAACCCGAACCCCGAGCCCGCGCCGCAAGCGCCGGCTAATCCGATGTAGGGTCACTGGCATCGATGTCGAGACCGTTGGGATTACGCCTCCGATTGGCGCTGGCGGCGAAATGATCGCAGCCAGAGTAGAAGTGCTGGACAGAGTGTTATCCGCGATCCGCATCCTCAGCGAGCAAGCGCTCGACGATCGCTTTCGGGTATCGGAACGAAGTTCGCTTCAGGCGGTTGATCGCATCCGGCAGCGAAATGAGCTTGCGGCGCGCCTGCCTCATCGAGCATGCCGAGGGTCCCCGTGACCGACAGTCCAAGGCCTCGGGCAATCTTTGAACCCGCACGTTCATCGATCAGGAGAACAGATGGCTGGAACGATCTCGACCGATTCGATCCAGACCAGGTAATTGAGCGGGCTGGTGTCGGCGACGACCAGCATTACGGCCCGGCAACCTCCCGGTAGACCTTTCGCTCGCGATTCAGATCGTCCCAGTCGTAGGCCAGTTCGACGCCGTGATCCTTGAGGAACCGGTCCAATGCCAGGCGAGTCAGCCCCAGAAACCGGCCGAGTTCGGCTTCCGTCCACAACCCCTGCCGGTGAGCTTCCAGCCCCAAGGCCTCGCGCGACATGCGCACGGCCTCCGGCCCTAAGCGCCGGGCCAGTTCTTCAGGGATTTCGAGTGTAACGGTCATTTTTCAATGCCTCGGGCCGACCGGCCTCTCTAGTCCATTATCAGCCATACGGGAAAAAGCGGAGAAGGAGTCCAGTGGTCACTGATCTGCATTCGCCGCCCCGCTATAGCGGTTTCAATCCCCCTCGTAGTGCCACCGACACCAACGCCGCGCTGGCGGATGCCGCCGAATTGACGAGGGTCTACAACTTCGAATATGACTTCTCACGGCGTGTCTTCGCCGGACTTTCTCCCCGCCTCGCCGATGAAAACTTATGCTTTCCCAGCCACTTTTCCACAGGCCCAAGAAACCCCACCAACTATCTTACGCTCAACAACATACAGCCAAAAATCACCGCCATCCCCAGACCCCGGAATTTTTGGCGCGCCCGCTATCCTGAAGGTGGGAGTAGACCAAAATGAGTTCGAATCGTAAGAAACGCGCCAATCAGCGCAATGCAAAGCAGAGCACCGGCCCGAAAACGCCGGAAGGGAAAGCGGCTTCCGCCGGGAACGCCACCACTCATGGCCTGACATCAGCCTTCTCCGTCCTGCCCCATGAGGACTCGTCCGCCTTCCAGCAACTCCTCGAGAAGCTCGCCAAGGAGTTCACCCCAGGCTCCGAACACGAGAAATTCCTGGTCGATATCATGGCCCAGTCCCGCTGGCGCCTCGAACGCACCCGGCGGTTTGAAGACATCGCCTTCGAACAGATGTTCGGTGAAGTCGATGAGTCAGATCCCGACCACCTGATCGTCGAGAGGTTGACCATCCGGACTCCCAACATCATCGATCTCCTCCAGCGCTACGCTACCGCCGCCGAAAGGTCCTATTTCCGCGCTCACCGGGAGCTCACCCAGAGCCGAAACCGGAAAAAACGAAACGAAGCCAACGACGCCCAAATCTGGATGAAACAGCGGCTCGAGCAGATCCGGACTCCCCATGACCCGTCCCTCTTTGGGTTCGATGACCTCCCCGAATCGACGATTTTGCCAAAGGAACCCACGCCCGTCCCCGGACTCGACGACATCGATGCCGGCTGAGCGGCCCGATCCTAATGTTTTCCGTGAGAACCGTGCGAAAGGGAAGTGGCGCTGACGTCCGCGTCGGGCTGAAGCCAGGCGACCTCACTCGAAGTGTCTCCAAAACGCGTCAATCCGGCCGCCAGGATCGCGGAATCCGGCACCTTCGCCAGCGGCGTATACCGGGGATGGTGCGAGTCCTTGTAAGGATCGTTCCGGGCCGCGTTATAGCAGCAGATCATCGACCAGCGCGGCTTCTCCGATCGGTTCTGGTCCGACCGGTGCAGCAGGTTCGAGTGGAAAAACAGCGCGTCGCCGGGTTCCATCTCCACGTGTACCAGCGGAAAACGCGTCAGAATTGCGTTCACCCGCTCCAGGTCCGCTCCCGCCTGGTCGCCCGTCAGCACGTGATCGATCCGCCCCAGGTGGTGCGAGCCGGGAATCACCTGCATGCACCCGTTCTCCCGCGTAGCCGGGTCCACCGCGATGAACACGCTGGTCAGCAGCGGAGACAGCACGCCGTTCTGATACCAGTAGCCGTAATCCTGGTGCCAGGCCCACGAGCCGCCCACCTTGGCGTCCTTCATGATCATCTTCGAGTGGTAGTGGTACACCTCGCCGCCCAGCAGGATCTCGGCCGAGTTCACCACCGATTCGCACCGGGCGAACATGCCGTAAATGGTGTCGCCCGGATGGTTCCACAGCGACATCCGAACCTTGCCGCCCTCGCCGTCGCCGCGAGCGTAGGAATGTTGGTCCAGTTCCCGGTCTTCCTTGGCCGCGCGCCGCAGCAGGTCGATCTCGTTGCGATCGAAAAAGCCCCTGGCCAGCGTGTAGCCTTGATCCTGGTAGTGGAGCGATTGCTCCGCGGAAATCGGTCCCGACGCCATACGAACCAGTGTACTCGGCCTGGGCACGGTCAGCGCCTCTCAGGCCGCCCAATCCCCATTTATCATAGGAAGTGATGGACTCCCCGATGAGCGACAATACCACTCCCGAGACAACGCCAGAACAGGAAACCGCCGAACACCAGACCGGGGACTTTCCGATTCCGCCGCCCACGATGGAATTTTTGATTCTCTCCCTCAAAGCGCAGGCCGAAATGCAACTCGGCATCCTGCACTTCGGACCGGAGAAGGACCGTCCCAAGCCCGATTTCCGGGTGGCGCGGCACACCATCGACCTGTTGTCCCTATTGCAGCAGAAGACCCGCGGCAATCTCGACATGGACGAGCAGCGGCTCCTCGAAAACTCGTTGACCGAGTTGCGCTTCCGCTTCGTTCAGGCGCTCGAGGCCCATCCGCAGCAGAACGCCGAAGGACAAGCCCAAGGCTGATGCAGCCGGCCGGCGGCGCGATCAAAGTCACTGTACTCGGCTCCGGCACCAGTTCCGGCGTGCCCACTATCGGCTGCGATTGCAAGGTCTGCACCTCGGACGACCCGCGCGACAACCGTCTGCGTCCCTCGATTCTCGTCCAGTACGCTGGCCGCAACGTCGTCATCGATACCACCCCCGATTTCCGTCAGCAGGTTCTGCGCGCGCGATTGCGCCGCCTGGATGCGATCCTGTACACGCATGCCCACGCCGACCACATCATGGGCCTCGACGACATCCGTCCCTTCAACTTCATGCAGCGGGACAACATCCCCATCTATGCCTCCGCCGAAGCGCTCGAAACCATTCGCGCCTGTTTCGGCTACATCTTTCAGACCCGGCCCACGGAGTCCTCGCTGCCCCGCATCGCCACCCACCTGTTCGATTCGGCGCCCATCGAACTGTTCGGCCTCGCCTTTGAGCCCCTCCGGCTCAACCACGGCCGCGGCACAACCCATGGATTTCGCTTCGCCGATTGCGCCTACCTCACCGATCACAGCGATATCCCGCCGGAGACCGCCGCGCGCCTCGAGGGACTGGACGTGCTCTTTCTCGACGCGCTCCGCCACAAGCCGCACCCCACCCACACCACCATCGATCGCGCCCTTCAGTGGGTGGAGCAGTTGAAGCCGCGCCGCGCCTTCTTCACGCACATGTCCCACGATGTCATGCACGCCCGCGTGGAAGAGCGGATGCCGCCCCATGCCCGCCTCGCCTACGATGGGCTCGAGATTCTGCTGGAGGGCGTCCGCTGATGGGCGACTTCCGCGTTTATCATTCCCTCGACGCCATCCCCGCCGACTTCGGGCCGTCCGCCGTCACCATTGGGAATTTCGATGGCCTGCACGCCGGACACCGGCGCATCATGAGACGTGTGGCCGCCATCGGTCAGGGCTACGGCTGGAAACCGAGCGTCCTCACGTTCCACCCCCATCCCACCACGGTCGTGGCGCCCTCGCGCACTCCCCGCCTGCTCACTACCACCGCCCAGCGCTGTGACCTGATGCGGGCCGAGGGGATCGAACAGGTGTTGGTGCTTCCGTTCACTCCGGAACTTGCCGAACTTTCGCCGGAGGAGTTTGTGGCGCGGATCCTGTCTGGCCGGATGCAAGCCCGAGTTGTGCTGGTCGGTGAGAATTTTCACTTCGGCGCCCACCAGGCCGGTGACGTTCGGGCCTTGCGCGAGTTGGGCGACAAATACGGTTTCCGCACCGAAGTCCTGACCGCCGTTCGCCGCCACGGCCACACGGTTTCATCGAGCGGCGTGCGCCGGCTCATCCTCGCCGGTGAAGTCGGCCTCGCGGCCCGGTTCCTCGAGCGCCCCTATTTCATCGAAGGCCGTATCGTCCCCGGCTTCGGTGTCGGATCGAAGCAGACCGTGCCTACGCTGAACCTGGACACCGATGCGGAGATCCTCCCTGCCAACGGCGTCTACATTACCCGCACCCGCGACCTGGATGCGCCGCGCCGGTGGAACTCGATCACCAACATCGGGAATCGCCCCACATTCAACGGCGATGCGCTCACCGTGGAAACGTTCCTTCTCGACCCGCTCGAGGGCGATACTCCGAACAACATACGGCTCGAGTTCCTCCGGCGCGTTCGCGAGGAACGCAAGTTCGAAAGTCCCGAAGCGTTGAAGGCGCAGATCCTCCGGGATGTCGGGCGCGCCCAGGCCTACTTCCGCCGTTGCCGCAGGTGGACACAGCGATGAGTGTTTCAGGGGTGGGGCAGGGCCTCGGCCTGCGGCGGCCTCTCGGGCCGCCACTGTTAGACTGGAGTTACATGCTGGGTTTTCTGCAACCTGCGCGACTGATCGCGGTCGTGCTGGTCTTACTGTTGATCCCCTCGAGTGGCAGCGGCCAGTCGGGTGATGGCGCATCCAAGGTCGGAGGGCCAGCGGCGAGCCCGGAGACGCTCACCTACACGGTGGAATGGCGCTTGATCACCGCTGGTACGATGAAGCTCCGCGTCACCCCCTCGGGTACGCCGGAGTATCCGTCACTGCACTCCGAGATGGACCTCGAATCCACCGGGCTGGTCTCGAAACTGTACAAGGTCCAGGATAAGTACTTCGGGAATTACGATTATGGCTTCTGTGCGATCAGCGCGCAGATCAGCGCTACGGAAGGCCGGCGCCGCCGCGAGACCAAGATCGACTTTGACCGGACTCGCAACAAGGCCATTTATCTGGAGCGCGACCTGATCAAGAATGCCATCGTCCGCTCGGACGAGATCGACGTCCCGCATTGCGTCCACGATGTCGTCGGAGGATTGTTGGCCCTGCGCACTATGCGGATCGACGTCGGCAAGAGTTCCGAAATTGCCATCACCGACGGGAAGAAATCCGCCATGGTTCGCGTCGAAGCGCAGGAGCGCGAAGACGTCAAGATTAACGGCAAGGTCTACAAGGCCATTCGCTATGAGGCGTTCCTGTTCAACAACGTGATCTACTCGCGCAGTGCCCGCCTGTTCATCTGGATCACCGACGACGCGCGCCGGATTCCGGTTCAGATTCGCGTGCGCATGAACTTCCCCATCGGAACCGTCACCCTCAGTCTCGATAAAATTGAGCAATCATGAAAGCAGTCATCTGCTGTCTCGCCGCGGCGCTGCTCGCCGGCGCCCAGAATCCGTCCGCATTGATGTCCCCGACGGAGTCGAACGAACTGTATGCCCGCGTGCTGCAGTTGGTGGAATCCTCCGCCGTGGCAGTTCCCGAATTGAATCGCGCCGGCGCTCCATTGCTGGAGAACGCCCGCCAGGCGCTGATAAACCTCCGCCAGCGGCCGAATCAGGTCGCCTACACCTACGACTTTCTCACCAACATCCGCGCCTATCTGACCCTTTCGGAATCCGTCCCGCGGCCGTATCCCTTCCCGGCCGAGGCCGGCAAGCAACTGGTCGAACTCCGCGCCGCCACTGATCGGATCGAGGCCCATTTCCGCGCTGCAATCGCCCAGCGCGAGGCCCAGTTGCGTAGCGGCGATCGCGACAACCTGGCGCGCTATGCGGAAGCCAACCAGAAACTGCCGCCGCCCCAGCAAGGCAAGCGGCGCATCGTGTTTCTCGGCGATTCCATTACCGATTTCTGGCGTCTGAACGAGTACTTTCCGGACAGCGATTTCATCAATCGCGGCATCAGCGGCCAGATCACCGGCGAAATGCTGGGGCGGTTCAAGGCCGATGTCATCGACCTGAAGCCCGAGGCCGTACTGATTCTGGCCGGCACCAATGACTTGGCCCGCGGCGTCAATATCGTTGCCATCGAGAATAACCTCTCGATGATCGCCGATCTCGCCGACCGCCATGGCATCAAAATCATCTTCGCGTCCGTGCTACCGGTGAGCGACTACCACAAGGATCAGAATCCGTCCTGGGAACGTACCCATGATCGTTCTCCGGCGCTCATCCGGGCCTTGAATGCCTGGATCAAGAATGTCTCTCGAGCAGCGCGGATACGTCTACTGCGACTATTTCTCGGCCATGGTGGACAAAGACGGGCAACTCACCGCGGACCTCGCCGACGACGGCCTGCACCCCAACAGCAAAGGCTATCGGATCATGGCTCCCATCGCCCAGGCCGCCATCGCCCGGACGGCCGCCCCCGTTCCGGTGCAACAGAAAGAGAAGCGCTCACGTCTCTTCTCCAAGGAATAATTCCATGCCTACTTCGAATTCGGGCGGTGTTCGATGTGGCGCACGCACTCCTGCGTGCCGCGTCGCCACTCCTGGCGACGCCCGGCTTCGGGGGGTTCTGCTCCTCGTCCTCTGTGTCAGCCTCGCCGCCAGCGCCCAGATGAGGCTCTCCGTCGAGCAGTTGAAGGAGTTCATCCGTTCCGCCGTAGCCCTCAAGCAGCCTGACCGCAGGGTGGCCGAGTACCTCAAAAAGGTGAAGCTGACCAACCAGTTGGATGCTTCCACGGTGGAAGACCTGCAAGGACTCGGCGCCGGCCCCAAAACGGTGGAGGCGCTGAAGACGCTCATGACCTCGACGGCGTCCCTGCCCAAGGCTCCCCCGCCGCCGCCCAAACCCGTGTACGTTCCTCCTCCGCCGCCAAGCTCCGAGGAGCAGGGCCAGGTACTCCAGGACGCCAAGGAGTATGCGCTCAACTACACGACACGCCTGCCTGACTTCATCTGCACGCAGGTCACCCGGCGGTACGTTGACCCGAGCGGCATGGAATCCTGGATCGCGCAGGACGTCATTACCGAACGTCTGAGTTATTTCGAGAAGCACGAAGACTACAAGGTGGTGCTGGTGAACAGCCGGCCGGTGGAGTTGTCCCACGATAAACTCGGAGGCGCTACATCCAGCGGCGAATTCGGATCAGTCATGCTCGAGATCTTCCAGCCTGAAACCGAAACGAGATTCGAATGGGAGCGTTGGGGAACGTTGCGCGGCCGGCGCATGCACGTGTTCTCGTACCGAGTTGAGCAAAGCCGCTCGAAATACAGTATCTACGCCGAGGAAGTGAAGCAGCGGATCATCGCCGCCTACCACGGGCTCATCTACGTAGATCGGCAAACCATGGCGATTATGAAGATCACTCTCCAGACCGAGGACATTCCCTCCGGATTCCCGGTGCGCGAAGTCAACCTGTCACTGGATTACGATCACGTGGCCATCTCCGATCGCGACTTCATTCTGCCCTTGAAGGCCGTGTTGACCTCGCGCCAGGGTGCGAAGTTCCTGAACAAGAACGAAGTCGAGTTCCGCATGTATCGCAAGTTCAGCGCCGAATCCACCATCAAGGCTATCGACGTCGAGACCCCGGCGGCGCTGCCCGCCGACGCCACCAATGAGCAGCAGGCCGCGCCGCCTATTAATAAAAAGCAATGACTTTTTTCTTGATAGCACCACCGACTTGTGGTAGATATGTAAAGAAGGAGGCAGCCATACGGTGATCATTACCATCAACGATCCAGTCGTAATGTTGGGCTGCCTGCTTCTGGTCAGTCCCGCCTTTTGACAAACCCTCAACAAATCTGAATCTGCCCGTGTGATGCGGGTCGACCCGCCGTCCCGTCACGGTACTCAATTATCCGCATCCGGAGGTTATTCTTTTCGAGGATCTTATGAACGCACTCGAGTTGTTCCAATTCGTCGTCAGGTCGCGCCATGAGCGTGGCTGGGGCCGGGCACTGCGCTCGGCCGTGGCGCACTGGTACAACGGACGGCCCGCGGCGGAAGTCGCGGCCGACATGCTGAAGTGCCCGGAGTACGAGGGCTGGACTCATCGCGACCTGCTGCGCATGGCTCATCCCGAGCCCGCCACCCCGGCCCACAACGCACTGTTCCAGTGGGCCGTGGATGGCGAACTCGGACATCTGGCAATGTCCGCCTCAGTCGCCGGAGAACTGAAACAGGTGTATGCCGTTGACCGTCTCAAGCGGACCAATGAGGAGCGCGAAGCCCTGAGCCTGGTGGAGGAGTTCGACCTGACTCCTGAAATGGTTCCGGCCGAGTGGAAGAACTCGGCTGCCGTCTGGGAGTCTCTGCTCACCGGCATGAGCTATACCGACATCGTCGAGAACCTGGCGGCGCTCGCTGATTCGGGCCTTCTCGTGGAAGAGAGTCCCGCCTCGGCCCTGGTGGTGGCGCGGCTGATCGACCGCCGCGGCGTCGCCCGCTCCGGACTCAGCCGGGCGGACATCGCTCGTGCGCGCGAAGCGTACGCCCGGCACCGGCGAGCGCTGGACGTGGTCATCGACGCCCTGGAGACCGCGGAGGAGTTGGCTCAAAATTAGTTATTGACTCTCCCGTTACTGGAGGCTTTACAACAGTACTGTGCTCAAGATCGGCGACTTCTCCGCACTCACGCAAGTCTCTGTTAAGACGCTGCGCTACTACGACGAGACCGGCCTTCTTCCGCCGGTCTTCGTCGATCACGCATCCGGCTATCGCTACTATTCGGCGAGCCAGTTACCCCGGCTCCACCGCATTCTCGCGCTCAAGGACCTGGGCTTTCCGCTCGATCAGATCGCGAGCGTTCTGGATGGCGGCATTACGCCCGGCCAGATACGCGGCATGTTCATGCTGCGCCAAGCCGAGCAGCAGACCCGGGTGCGGGAAGAGCAGGACCGGCTCGACCGGCTGCAAGCACGCTTGCGCCTCATTGAACTGGAGGGAGTTATGGCGAAAGACGTAGTGATGAAGGAATTAGCCCCGCAGTGGATGGCCTCGGTTCGCGAGACGATACCGGCGTATCCAGCGGTCGGCAAGCTGTATGGCGAATTGTTCGGCTCGCTCGGGCCCAGCGCGTTCGGCGGCATCTGTGTCGCGCTCTGGCACGACGGCGAGTACAAGGAACACGACGTGGATGCCGAAGCCGGTGTCTACCTGAAACAACCGGTGCCGGCGAAGGGCCGGGTCACCGTTCGGGAACTGCCCGCCGCCAAGGTAGCCAGCATCATTCACAATGGCGCCTACAATCGGCTTAGTGAAGCCTACGACGGCATCATGCGATGGATCGAGGCGAACGGTTACAAGATCGCGGGACCGGTCCGCGAGCTGTATCTGAAGTCCTCACAACCCGTGCGGCAGGATGATGAATCCTACGTCACCGAGATCCAGGTCCCGATCGAGAAGTAGACCGGCTTAGACGGTACAGATCTTCACGGCTTCGGCAAGCGACGTCATCGGGTCGCGCACGGGAATGAACTCGTGGGCGAAGTAGCCCGTGTAGTTCAGGTCCGCAATGGCGGCCGCGATGGGAGTCCAGTTCAATTCCTGCGTCCCGTCGAGTTCGTGCCGGCCGGGCACGCCGCCGGTGTGGAAATGGCCGATGTACTGGATGTTCTCCCGGATGGTGCGGATGATGTCGCCTTCCATAATTTGCATGTGGTAGATGTCATAGAGCAGTTTGACGCGGGGCGAATCGATCCGCTTGCAGACATCCACACCCCAGGCGGTGTGATCGCACTGATAGTCCTTGTGGTCCACCTTGCTGTTGAGTAACTCGATGTTAATGGTGACTCCGGCATCCTCGGCGATCTTCTTGACCTTGTTCAGACCGGCGACACAGTTATCCTTGGCCTCTTCATCGGGCATGCCGGCGCGGTTGCCCGAGAAGGTGATCACGTTCGGGACCTTGGCTGCCGCCGCGCGCTCGATGTTCTCGCGCATGTCCTTTTCGAACTTGGCGTGGTTCTCCTTGCGGTTCCAGCCGTTGGCGATGCCGCCCGCGCCCGGTGTCATGGCCGGAACCAGGCCCGCTTTCTGGATAACGGGCCATTCCTTGTAATTCACCAGGTCGATGCCAACGATGCCCATGCGAGCACACGCGGCGCACAGATCTTCGAGACTCATCTTGGCGTAGCACCAGCGTGCTACCGACTGTTTCAGGCGTCCGGCGCCCGCTGCGCTCGCAATTGGGACCTGGCTTGCCGCCGCAACGCCCGCGGCTGTGGCGATTAACGATCTCCGTGTCATGCCCGCATCATATAACATGACGGTCAGCCTTTGAGGATGCTGCCCTTGCGGTCCACAGCGCGATCGCCCTTGTCCCTGGGTACGAAGAAGTCCTGCCAGCGCAGTTTCGCCGCCTTCACCATTTCGATGCCGTACTCGCAGCGTCGCAGGTCGCCGGGACCCGTGTTATTGGTGCCGAAGGTGAACTTGCAGGCCTTCCTCCTTCGCCATCTTCACGAAGCGCTCGCCCGGGAGCTTGTAGCGGTCGTTCAACTCGATGGCCACGTCGCCCGACTTCGCGGCTTTGACCACCTTGCGAATCCGCTCGTCGGTCCACAGGCGGTCGTAGTCCTTGGCGATCTGAGTCCGGCAGGAAGGTCGGGTTGACGTAGATGTCGATGGGCTCGCGTTCGAGGATACCCAGGCCCGGTCCACCAGCGTGTCCATGAACTCCTGCGGGATCGGCGATGGTTCCCACCTCGCCGGCGATCCAGGTCCGCATGCGCTTGCCGCGGTTGTCGGTCCAGGTCATCGAGTCGGTGAAGACGTAGTCGAACACGCCGACGGCGGCCCGGCTGAACATCTGCGTCCACTCGCGTCCTTCGGCCTGCATGGCGCAGAACACGGGCACACCCTTCAGGCTGTCGGCGAACTGCCGGCGCCGTCGCTTCGTCCTGAACCGGAAAGCCCTTCCCGCAGTTGACCGCGATGCCGTAGAAGATGCCGTGGCCGCGCGATCTCCGCAGCACTTCGTCCAGCGTCAGCCCGAGTTTCAGATGGCCGTGATAGTCCACCACCGGATAATTGTGCGCGCCCAGCATCGAGCAGTTCGCGGGCTGTGGCATCGGTGGCGGCGGGCGGAGTACCGGCGTGGGAGTGTTCGTCCGGCAGGGGCCGCACGCGCACTCCGAACGGTACATCACTTTCGAACCCGCGATCGTGGCCCTGAAGCGCGAACGTTCCGCGAACTGAGCACACGCTCGCGGCCTTCATCCGGAGACCATCGGCGGATCCGGTTCAGTGAAATCCACCACCAGCGTTCCATTGACGCGCACCTGCACGTTCTTACCGCGGACCAGGATGTTGAGCTTGAACCACTCGTTGTCGTTGACCAGCGACCTGTACTGGTTCCGGACGCCGTACAGCGACCCGGTCTTCTTGCGTTCCGGGTAACTGCCTTCGCCGAGCGCGGTGTTGTTCACCTGGACTTCGAAGCCCTTGGCAGGGAAGCCCTTCTCCTGCCATGCGGTGTGGAAGAACACGCCCGAGTTGCATCGCGGCTCCGTGCGCAGTTCGGTCTCCAGTTCGAAGTTGCGGAACTGCGCGCCCTGCGCGGGACCCGAGTAGAACAGGTGTGAACGCGGGCCGGAAAAGGATAGGCAGCCATCCTTCACACCCCAACCGGAGGCGTTCTCACTGGCCTTCCAGCCGTTCAAGCTCTTGCCGTCAAACAGATTGACCCAGTCACTACCGGCGGCGCGGATGCTCAACGCGCCGGCGATGGATGCAAGGGCGGTCCTGCGGGTGGGCTGTAGGGATTTCATATCTGCGTCCCACTCTATCACCGGCGTCACTCATCGGCAGCCACGCGCCATTCGTCGGTCGTACCTTGCGGATCCGTCGCCGTTCGTGCAAAGTAACATCCTGGACGCTATGAGCGAAAACGCGATCTCCGTTCGAGGCCTGCGAAAATCATACGAGTCGTTTGAAGCCGTCCGCGGCATCGACTTCGAAGTCGGGGAAGGCGAGGTCTTCGGACTGCTGGGCCCGAACGGCGCGGGCAAGACCACCACCGTGGAGATCCTAGAAGGGCTCCGGCCGCGATCTCACGGCGACGTGAGCGTGCTGGGTCACGACCCCGGTGTGCAGGTGAACGCCTTGAAGCAGCGGATCGGCGTTTGCCTGCAGGCCACCAACCTGCCGGATAAGATCACGGTGCGTGAAGCCCTGACTCTGTTTGCGGCTTTCTACGATCGCGGCGTCGATCGCGACGCCCTGCTGAAGCGGCTGCAACTTCATGAGAAGCGCAACTCCTACTACTCGAGCCTCTCGGGTGGACAGAAGCAGCGTGTAGCCCTGGCGCTGGCCCTGCTGAACGATCCACAACTCCTCTTCCTGGACGAGCCGACCACGGGGCTCGATCCGCAGGTCCGCCTGGAGATCCACAGCCTGATCCAGGAGTTGAAGGACGCCCGCCGTACCATCGTGCTCACGACGCACTACATCGAAGAGGCCGAGCGGCTGTGCGACCGTGTGGCCATCATCGACGAAGGCCGCATCATCGCCATCGGCACTCCTCGCGAGATCCAGGAGCGAACGCTGGGCCAATCGCGGATCGAGATCGTCGCCAGCGCGCCTTTCGCCACCGGCGGCGTCCCCGATTTCAACGGCGCGGAATCACACGCATTCAGTTCAGACCGCACCGCCATCACCATCCACTCCGCGCATCCGGCGAAGACGCTGGTGGATGCCGTCAAGTGGATGGACCAGAGCGGACTCGAAGTGGCCGATATCCGGCTGCACCGGCCAACGCTGGAGGATGTCTTCATCGAGTTGACCGGAAAGAAGCTGAGGGACTGACATGAACGCTTATGTTGCGCTGACTCGAACCTATCTCCGGCTAACTCTCCGCGACCGGGCCGCTTTGTTCTTCACCTATGTGATGCCCGCTGATGTTCTTCTTCCTGTTCGGCGAGATGAACCATGCCGAGCGAGGGATATCGGTGCTGATCGTGAACATGGTGCTGACCATCGGAATCCTGGGCACCGGGCTGTTCGGAGCCGGGATCCGCGCCACCATGGATCGCGAGACCAACATCCTGCGCCGTTTCAAAGTCGCGCCTATCAGTCCCGCACCCCTGATGGTGGCCTCCATGGTGGTTGGAGTGCTGAACTACATTCCCGTGTATGCGCTCATCCTGGTGCTGGCCAACAGGATGTATGGAATGCCGGTGCCGCGCAATCTGGTGTCCCTGACCGTTTTCGTATTGATCGGAGTGATGGCCTTCCGCGCCATTGGATCGATGGTGGCTTCCGTGGCTAACTCCGCTCAGGAAGCGCAGATCCTGGTTCAGTTGCTCTATATGCCGATGTTGTTTCTGAGCGGCGCCACCATTCCGCTGAGCATCATGCCGCAGTGGGTCCAGACCGTCGGGCAGTACCTGCCGGCGACGCACCTGTTCACCGGGATGCAATCCATCATGGGTCAGGGGGAGTCCGATCGTTCGGAACCTGACCGCGACGGCGGCACTGCTGCTGACCATCGTGGTGGGGACGTTCATCGGCATCAAGCTGTTCCGTTGGGAGAAGAACGAGAAACTGCGGCCGGCCGCGAAGTTGTGGGTTCTGGCGGTGCTCGCGCCGTTCGTGCTGATGGGGGTGTACCAGTCCTACAGCAAGGAGAACCTGGCCCGCAACAAGGTCTTCGATCGGCAGTTGAGCCGGAGCATGACTTACCTGGTGCGCAACGTGCGCATCTTCACGGGCGATGGGGGGGTGATCGAAAACGGATCGGTACTGGTCAGAGACGGAAAGATTGCCGAGATCTATACCGGCGAGTCTCCTTCGGCCAAAGACCTGAAAGCCGCCGAGATCGAAGGGGCCGGCAAGACGATGCTGCCCGGATTGATCGATGTCCACGTCCACCTGGGCGCGCCGGGCGGCTTCTATGAGGATCCAAAGGACTACGGGAACAAGACCGCACTGAAGCACGCACTGGCCGCGTACCTGTACAGCGGTGTCACCGCGGTGCGGAGTGTCGGAGATTCCACGGGGATTGTCCTGGCGGAGCGGGAGAAGATCCGGGGCGGTACCGAACTGGGGGCGGAGTTGTTCGTCTGCCGGACCGCTTTTCACCGCCGAGGGCGGCCACGGCACCGAGTACTTCAAGGGCGATTGGTTCGACAAGATGCCGGAAAACGCCCGCAAGTCGCTATCCGAGGATTTTGTGCGGACGCCGCACACGCCGGAGGAAGCGCGCGCCCAGGTGGAAGCGTTGAAGAAGCGAGGCGTGGATGCGATCAAGGCGGTGATGGAGGCAGGCGGTCCCGGCATGTTGTTCAACCGGATGGATGCTTCCATTCTGAATGCCATTGTGAGCGCTGCGCACGACCGTCGTTTGCCCGTGGCGGTGCACACCGGATCGCCGGAGGACATCGCCGATGCCATTCGGGCCGGTGCGGACTCCGTGGAGCACGGGTCGATCCGGCAGGTTGTGCCTGACGGCCTGTTTGGGCAAATGAAGCAGCGCGGGATGGCGTACGACCCCACGTTGACGGTGTATGAAGCTGTCCTGGCCATGCGCTCCGGGAAGACGGAGCCGCTGGAACGGTCGCTGGTGCAGCAGGTGGCTCCGCCAAAACTGCTGGCGGGGACGCGGAAGTTCATCGAACGATCGGAGACGAAGGAAGCGGGTCCCAGCCTGGAGATCGCGAATCGAAATCTGCTGGCGGCGTACCGTAACGGGGTGGTGTTGGTAACTGGGAGCGACGCGGGGAATCCAATGGTGATCCACGGGCCCACGGTGCATCGCGAAATGCAGTTGTGGGTGCAAGCCGGAATTCCCGCCGTTGTGGCGTTGCAGGCAGCGACTTCGAACGCCGCTCGCCTGCTGGGGGCAGGAGAACGGATGGGAGCGATCCGAAAAGGGTACGAGGCGACATTTCTGCTGGTGGACGGCGATCCGACCAAGGATATCGCCGCCACCGAGCGCATCTCAGCGCTGTTCTTTAAAGGCGAGCGAATCCGCAGGCAGGATCTATTCGACGACGAGAGCAAGTAAGGGCTGTGTCTATCGCGTTCTAGCTTTATCGTCACGTGATTCAAACCGGATCATCACCGGCCGTTGCTGGAGGATGTCTTTATCGAATTGAACGGAACGAATCTGAGGGACTGACATGAACGCCTATCTTGCTCTAACTTGTATGTGGGCTACCGGCGGCCAACGCATTTTTCGTAGAGCCCGCGGAAGGCTCCGGTGGGATCGTATTTCTGCTTCAAATGCTCATAGCAGGGCTTGTTGTAGATCCGCCAGAACGCCGGTTCGTCGTACCAGGCTGTGGAATACAAGCCCTTCTTGCCGCCCAGTTCCAGGGCTTTCTCCTCCACCTTGCGGTTGTACCATCCATCTTCGTGCACGGTGGGAATCGTGTCCCAGAACCCGAAGTTGACGTACGGTGTTCGGGGATTCATGGCGTATAGCGGATAGGTAACATCGGGGTCCGAACTCTGGAATGGACACACCCAGATGGGAGTGATCCCTATTTCCGAGAGCAGAAAATCGAGAAAGCGTGCCGCGTTGGCGATGGGAATGTCCACGTCCTGGATCACCGATTCCGTTCCTCCGGAATCGGGCATTACTCGCTGCGCCGCGCGCATGATCTTCTGATAGGTGCGCGAGTTCAGCAACAGCGGTGTGGCCAGCAATCGCACCGCCGGATTCTGGGCATGAAACTGTTTGGAACACCAGAACCAGTCCGTGTCCCAGCGCCAGATGTAGTCCTTCGCGGGCAGCCAGTCCTCGCGCAGTTTCGCAATCGAGCGGTAGTAAATCCTCCGATAGGTGTAGTCACTCACGCGCGGCGCTTCGTCCGTGAAGACCGCTTCGGTGAGGTACATTTCGCCCCTTGCGAACACCGTTCCGTCGAGATAGTCGGAGCGCGCGCCCGGCGCATAACTCCTCGATACGACCGAAGTAACGGTCCGGGTCGTCGAATCGCGTGTGCGACAGCCGGACGTACGGCAACGCCGGAATCAGGCGCATCCGCAAGCGCAGCGCATAGCCGAGCGTCCCGTATGAATTCGGAAAGCCGAAGAACAAGTCGGGATTCTCGTCGCGCGAGCATCGCACGATGCTCCCGTCCCCGAGCAGGATCTCCATCTCCTCCACGGTTTCGTGAACCAGGCCGAAGCGGAACGACGACGATTCGATGCCGATACCGCTCACCGCGCCGCCTGTGGTTATGGTTTTTAGCTGCGGGACGACGGCCGGCAGCAGGCCATGGAGGAGAGTCGCGTCAACGAAGGTCTCATACGTCGTCATCCCTTCGACATCCGCAATCATGTGATCGCGGTCGATCAGGAGGACGTGGTTGAACGAGCGCACATCCACCCGGTGGGCGCCGGAGAGATCGCGCCGTCGAAACAGGTTCGATGTCGATTTTCCGAGAGCGATTTTCACGCCGGCCGCGCGCGCCACCGTGAGACTGGCCACCAGTTCCGCGCGACGACGCTCGTGGCCGTTCATTACATTACCGGACGGGCGTGTAGCCGGCGATATCGCCTTTCGAAAACACGATCTGCCAGAGTTGCAGGTGCCTGGACCGGAATGCCCCGGCCGAGGCCAGCAGGTAATACCGCCATACGCGGTAGAACCTGTCGCCGTAACGCGCCCGGAGATCCGGCCAGGCAGCGTTGAAATTGTCCCACCAGGCCATGAGGGTCCGGTCGTAGTCGGGTCCGAAGTTGTGCCAGTCCTCCGTAACCCAGAGCCCTTCGGCAGCCTCGCTGATCTGCCGGATCGAGGGAGCCATGCCGTTCGGAAAGATGTATCGGTCAATCCACGCATCGGTGCAGGTGTAGGATTGGTTGCCGCCGATGGTGTGCAACAGAAACAGGCCGCCTTGCTTTAACTTGCGATGGGCGAGTTCCAGAAAACCGCGGTAGTTTTTGTAGCCGATGTGTTCGCAGAGTCCGATGGACACCACCCGGTCGAACGTCTCCGGTTCAGCAATCGCGTCGCGATAGTCGCGGAGTTCGAAGCGCACCGGCAGGCCGGTGCAGATCTGTTGCGCGAACGCCACCTGCTCGCGGGAAATGTTGTAGCTCACCACTCGGCAGCCGTACTCGGCGGCCATGAATTTCGCCAGACCACCGAACCCGCTGCCGAATTCCAGCACAGTCATGCCTGCGCGCAGGCCGAGCTTCCGGCAAACCAGATGCAGCTTGTTTACCTGCGCCTCGTCCAGAGTGCGGGCGTCTTTCCAGTAGGCGCACGTGTACTGCATGTAGCGATCGAGCATGGCCTGGTAGAGATCATTGCCCAGATCATAATGTTCGCTGGCCACGGCGCGCGAACGGCGGCGCGACTGAAGATTCACAAAGCGCGCCTTCAGCGCCAGCCAGCGGACGGTCCAGTCGGTGACTTGGTCCTCGATTCGGGCGCGCTGGACGCGGGTGAAGAATTCGTCCAGGGCATCCACGTCCCACCAGCCGTCAACGTAGGATTCACCGGCGCCCAAGTTACCTTCCGACAGTACGCGATTGTAGAAGCGTTCGTCATGAACCCGCAGATCCCAGGGGCGGCCCCCGTTGACCAGGATGCCGGCCTTGCTGAAGATCTCGGCAAACTTCCGGCCGGCAGCGGAGCGCGGCGCTCTCGGAGGTTTGTCGTGGAACGTCCGTGGTGAGTGGATGAAGTCAAAGGATTGCTCGCCGGCGGCGAGCGGTAAACCCGGAGTCGTTGTCATCGCGTCTCCTGTTTGTACCTACTATGATATTTAGACCACCCGGGGGCCCGACGCAAGGGGTAAACGGTCACAAGTAACTGTAAAGACTAGGGATTTCCCTAGCAGGGCGGGGTGGGCCGAAGACCCGCACATCCGGACTTGTAACCCTGAGAATGTGCCGGCAAGAGTGCCGGCACGGCGCGCAAGAGTGCGCACGCCACACCCGTCGACCCGCACTTTTCCCCGTCGTAGCATGGTAGTGAGACATGCCATTTGTGAAGGTCGCGTCCGTCGCGAAGCTGCCGCCCGGTTCCGCGACTCAGGTGGAAGTATCCGGACGCGCCTACGCGCTGTGCAACGTGGAGGGCACAATCTATGCGCTTGATGGCGTCTGCCCGCATGCCGGAGGGCCGCTGGGGTGTGGAGCGCTGCACGGCCATATGCTGGTCTGTCCCTGGCACGCCTGGGAGTACGATTGCCGGACCGGCGAGAATGACTTCGACCCCGATATCAAGGTCGCGCCCTTTGCCGTCCGCATCGATGGCGATGACATTCTGATCGACGTGCCAATCTGAGTGCCCGAGCTACCCGAAGTCGAAACCGTCGTGCGGTCACTTGCGCCGCACCTGCCCGGCCGCACCATTGTCTCGGTGGAACTGCGTTCGCCCTTCGTGACTCCCGGGGACCGCGCCGGAATGGAGGCGCAACTGGCGGGCAGGCGCATCGCCGCAATTCGCAGGCACGGGAAGTTCATCGTGGTAGAACTCGATCGCGGGGTCCTGGTCATCCATCTCGGTATGACCGGGAAGCTGCTGCTGGACGTCCCGGTTACGACCCATAGCTACGGCATCTTCCACCTGGATCGGGGGATGCTCCTCTACGATGATCCGCGGCAGTTCGGCCGGATCGAGTACGCCCTGGAGTTGCCTGATCGGGTGGCCCGTCTTGGTCCCGATCCGCTGACCGTGCCGCTGGAGGATTTCCTGTCCGGACTTCGCGCCCGGCGCTCCCGATCAAACCACTGCTGCTCGACCAGGGGTTTCTGCGGGGGATCGGAAACATCTACGCCGACGAGGTGTTGTTCCGTTCGCGTATACACCCGCGCGCCCTGGCCTCGCGGCTGAGCCGGCGCCGCGGCATGCTGTTGCACACGGCCATCCGTGAGACTCTGGAACTCGCCATCGCGAACCGGGGATCGTCGATCTCGGATTACGTGGACGCCGCCGGGGTGAAGGGGTCGTTTCAACTGCTTCATCAGGTGTACGGGCGGGAAGGGAAACCCTGTCCGGTATGCGGCGCCCCTATCCGTAAGATGCTGATCGCGCAGCGCGGGACGCATTACTGCCCCCGGTGCCAGCGCCCGTGAAGCCGCCGCCCTAATATCAGTTTTCGCTTGAAAAGGACGTTGCCCCTGCATCCACGACGGGTATATACTGCACCCAGTAATCGCTAACTTATAGGCGCGATGGAAACATCGTGCACGGAGGTCTTCGTATGACCAATCTGAGGCTGCTCGTGTTGTGCAGCTGTATTCTTATCCTTCTCGTGGGTGTGCCGTCCGCGGTAGCCCAATCTTCCAACTCATCCATTACCGGTATCATTACCGATGCCTCCGGTGGAGCTATTCCCGGCGTTACCGTCACCGTCACTGCCAAGGCTACCGGTGTCAGCCGTACGCTGACCACGAACGAGTCGGGTGCTTTCACTGCGGCTCCTCTCATTCCCGGTGTGTACGAAGTCCGGGCAACCAGTCCCGGTTTCAAGACTCGGGTTCAATCCGATATGGTGCTCGAGACCGGCGCCGTGCTGAAGGTCGATTTTCAGCTCGAAGTCGGAGCGGTGAGCGATAGCGTGGAAGTGACCGCGGCGGCGGCGATCCTCCAAACACAGGAAGCCTCGGTGGCCGGCGTAGTCACCACTTCGCAGCTCGAACGCATCCCCGTGAATGGGCGCAACTTTACGCGCCTTATCGTCATGATGCCAGGCACCAGCGACATCTCGCCCAACCAGTCGAAGGGCGGCCAAGCCGGTCTGCAGATGGTATCCGTCAATGGACAGCGTCAGCAGGACAGCAACTACACCATCGACGGTGTGGACAACAACATGATGTACATGAGCTCCGGAGTCGGCGCGCCTCCCATGGACGCCATCCAGGAGTTCCGCGTGGCGACGAATAACTCGGCCGAATACGGCCGTAATGCGGGCGCCAACGTCAACGTGTCGATCAAGTCCGGTACCCGAGACCTGCACGGCAGCGTGTACGAGTACCTTCGCAACGACGCATTCGACGCGAACGACTGGTTCCGCAACGCACAGGCACAGAAGGATCCGTCCACTCAAGCCACCAAGGTTCCGTTCCGCCAGAATCAGTACGGTGTAGCCGTCGGCGGACCGGTGGTGATCCCGAAAATCTACAAGGGCCGGGACAAGACCTTCTGGTTCGCCAGTTGGGAAGGCTTCCGCCGCCGGCGCGGCAATACCAGCATCAGTTCCACACCGATCGCCGCATGGCGCACGGGCGACTTCTCCAGCTTTTCCCAAAAGGTTTTCGATCCGCTCACCGGCACCCAGGGCGCTACTGGAATTCTTCGCCAGCAGTTTCCGGGCAACGTTATTCCCACCAATCGGATCAACGCCGGAATGAAGTCCCTCACCGACACTTACTTCCCACTCCCCAACGCGTCCGGCCAAACCAACAACTACGTCATGACTGACCCGACAGCCAACGATCGCGACATCCTGGTTCTGCGCGGCGACCACACCTTCGGCGCCAGCGACACAGTCTTCGGCCGGTTCCTGCGCCAGCGAGTCGCCGAGAATTCTCCATCAGGCTTCTCCACGGTCCGCTACAACGGGGTTCGCATGGACACCGACAACTTCGGCGTGGGATGGAATCACATTTTTAGCCCCACCACGGTTCTGGAGGTGAAATACGGTTACAATCATCCGAACAACCCTGGCTGCGACCAGTTCACGAATGGGTTGAAGCGGTCGGACGTCCTGAGCAAGGCCGGCGTCAACCTGTTCGCTCCGGAAGCCCTCTGCGACACGCTCCCGAGCTTCAATGCCACCGGGCTATTGAGCACCCTGGCGGGCGGCGGTGGCGAGACCATCATCGATACCGACCACCAGTACGAAGCGAAGCTGGCCAAGATGATCGGCCGCCACCAGATGAGATTCGGATTCCAGTACATGCGCCGGGCCATGGACGCCTTCTTCGCCAACCCAACCAATGGAGAGGCGCAATTCTGGACGAGCCTTACCAGTTCGGCGGACACCCCTGGTTCGGGCAACGCCTACGCATCGCTGTTGTTGGGGTACCCGTCTTATGTCAGGCGCGGTCAAGGTATCCCGAACGCACAGGGCAGGCAGAACTCCTACTCGGCCTTTTACCAGGACGACTGGCGCGTTACCGACAAGCTGACGTTGAACCTCGGCGTGCGTTGGGAGGGATTCAACCGGCCCTACGATGCCAACGACGCTCTCGGCAACCTGCTGGTCACCCGTGAGGACGGCAAAGATGTCGCGCGGCTCATGTGGGCCGGCGTTAACCCGCTTCCCGCGCCGGACACCGGCAAGGCAGGTGAGCCACCTCGTACCTATGGCTACGGCCGCAGCTTGATGAAGAAACCGGTGGATGAACTTTGCTCCCCGCGTCGGCATTGCGTACCAGTTGAATCAGAAGACGGTCATCCGAACCGGCTTCGGCATGTACTTCAACAGCACCTTCATGCAGGAGCTGAACGACCTGCGAAAGTTCTGGCCCTACCTGCCGCAGCAGGAGTTCAATCCGAATGCCGGTGTAATTCCTGACTTGACGGTATCCCAACAGGGGCCGTCGTTCACCAGCACGCAAGCCATCGGCGGCTGGCCCCAGGATCCGAATAACCGCTCGCCTTACTCCCAGCAGTGGAACCTCTTTATCCAGCGCCAGTTGATGAACGATGTCACGTTGGACGTCGGATATGTCGGTTCGGCCAACCGACACCAGATCGGTTACGTTGGCTGGAACAATGCGCTTACTCCGGCTGTTGCCGGGACGCCGGTGGATCCGCGCCGGCGCCTGGCCTCTTCCGGATTCACAGGCGCCATCGACGGCGGCAGCAATGTATTCGATTCCGAGTACAATGCCATGGAAGTGAAGGTCGTAAAGCGCTTTAGCAAAGGCCTGTCCATCCTGGCTAATTACACTTGGGCGAAGACGATGGATAACCAGTCCTCCCTTTCGGAAGCCAAGTATCAGGACATGTTCAACCGCAGGCTGGACTGGTCGCCGTCCAGCTTCGACATCCGCCACGCGTTCAAGACCGGTTACGTCTACGATATTCCGGTAGGACGGGGACGCACCTACGGCGCCAGTATGAACGGCTTCGCCGACGCACTGATCGGGGGCTGGGCGCTGGAGGGTATCGTACAGGTCCAGACCGGACGCCCTCGCAACGTAGTCACCGGCCTGGATACTGCGCACACCGGCAAATACCAGGGACGGCCGGATGCAATCGGCGATCCCACGCTGCCGGTAGAGCAGCGCTCGATTTACAAATGGTTCAACACTGCGGCGTTCGCCATGCCGGTCAACAACTATGGCAACTCGGGCGCCAACACTGTTCGCTCGGACGGAAAAGTAGTCGCCGATGTCTCCATCGCGAAGAAATTCAAGTTCATGGAGAGACAATCGGTCGAATTCCGCTCGGAATTCTACAACCTTCCGAACGTAATCAACTTCGGCGATCCAAACGTGTCGTTAACCTCGCCGGATTTCGGAAAGATCACCAGCGCCACCTCGGCGCGGCAGATCCAGTTCGCACTCCGCTACGCATTCTAAGTCCCCTAGCCCGCTTCCGCGGCGGCGCGACTCCGATTCCTCATCGGGGCCGCGCCGCGAGAAGCGGGAACAGATACTCCAGAACCTTCTCAAACCGGTATCCCCACGCCAGTTCGTTGTGCCCGGCGCCTTCGTCCACCGAATAGACCAGGTTGTCGCCCTCCCGCCAGCCCGATTCGATCATGGTCTCCCGAAGCAATTGAACATCCTCCACCACCTGCTGAGGCGAGTTACCTTCGGCCGTTCCGGCATCCAACCAGACATGAGGCCGCACGCTCGATGAGAAGCTTCGGACTTTGTCGAGGATCGCCCGGCGATCCCACCAGACCGAGGGCGACATCATGGCGACGCGTCCGAATACTTTGGGATAGCAGAGCGCCGCCATCAGCGACACCAACCCGCCCAGCGACGATCCGCCCACGCCCGTGTGCGATGCCGCTTTCAAAGTCCGGTACTCGCCGTCGATGAATGGCTTCAGCTCACGCGCCAGCAGTTCGGCGTAGCGATCAGCTTTGCCTCCCTTGCGGCTGCGCGGATCCCGCGTGGGAGTGTATTCGGACACCCTCCGAACCCCGGTGTTGTAGACGCCCACGAGGATCACGGGCTCGATGGAGGCGGAGCGGATCAAGCGATCGGCCGTAAGGTCGGCCTGCCAGTCCTGTCCGGCGAACGCCGTGGCCGGATCGAACAGGTTCTGGCCGTCCTGAAGGTAGAACACCGGGTGCCGGCGCCCATGCGGATCATAGCCCGGGGGGAGATAGACCACCACGTCCCGAGGTGTCGATAGATAGCGGGAAGGGAACCGGCGGTGAAGGCGGATTCGGCCCTCGTCTTTCGCTCGGGGCGAGGTTTGCATGTAGGCGTTCTTCCATCGTAGCGGCCCTCGAGTTGATACGCTAGTCAGGAAATGAACCGTAGACAGTTTCTCGGCGCCGCGGCTGCCGGAGCGGCCATGGCTCAAAGCCGGCGCCCTAACTTCCTGGTGATTGTCACGGACGATCAGGGTATCGGCGATGTCGGCTGCTACGAACGCCCGGAAGCCCGCACTCCGAATTTCGACCGGCTGGCGGCATCCGGCGTCCGGTTCACACAGTGGTACTCGAATGCGCCCATCTGTTCGGCTTCGCGCGCGGCCATTCTCACCGGCAAGTATCCGGACCGCGCCGGTGTGCAGGGTGCGCTACCCTCGCAGCCGACGTGGGACGTGCAGGGCTTACGGGCTGGCGAGACCACGCTGCCCGGCTCACTGCGGAAACTCGGATACCGGACGGGCGCGTTTGGGAAGTGGCACCTTGGCAGCATCGCGCACAGCCGTCCCATGGCGCAGGGCTTCGACGAGTTCTTCGGCTGGTATTCGGGCTGGCTCGACGCCTACTCGCACCGGTACTACCAGCTGGGCGGACCGCCGGGCAAGATCTTTCACGACCTCTGGCGGAACCAGACCGAGGCCTTCGAAGAGCCCGCTTACATGACCGAGTTGCTGGGCCGCGAAGCGCAGGCGTTTCTCGCACGCCAGAGCCGGCAGCAGCCCTTCCTGCTGTATCTCGCGTTCGGCGCTCCGCATTACTCGATGATGGCGCCGAAGAAATACCTCGACCGGTTCCCGGCGTCGATGGAACGCGACAGGAGAACTCATCTGGCGATGGTGGCCGCCGTGGACGATGTCGTGGGCTCGCTGCTCGATCAGCTCACCAGTCTCGGGATCGACCGCGAGACGGTGGTTTACTACCAGAGCGACAACGGCGCCACCCGCGAGGAACGCGCCTCGAGCCTGGGCCAGCCGGCCACTGGCGGCAGCAACGGCAAGTTCCGGGGATACAAACAGGGGCTGTTCGATGGAGGCATGCACGTGCCGGCCATCCTGCGCGCGCCGGGGTTCGTGACCGGGGGACGCGTCGAGACACGGCCGATGATGTCGATGGACCTGCTGCCCACGCTGCTGGCCATGGCCGATCCGGGAGGCGGTCCGCCCGCTGGGATCGACGGGCAGAGTATTTTGCCGGTGCTTCGGGGCGACGCGCCGTCCCACGAGTACATGTTCTGGAGCTTCAACAAGAGCCGTGCCGTGCGCAACGGCGATTGGAAACTCGTCGTCAATCCGCCGCAATTTCCCGGTGAGCCAGTGGCGGAGAAGGTCTGGCTGTCGAACCTGGAAGCCGATCCTTCCGAACGCAAGAACCTTGCTCCCGCCGAGCCACAACGTGTGCGGAGTTTGATCGAGCGGATCCGCGCCTGGGAGCGTTACGTGGATATCCCCGCCGCAGAGTTCATCGAATGAACAGGGCCGGGTCCAGCGTCGCCGAGGGATTAAAACTGTTGGATGCGGCGTAGGCCAGCAGGCTCGCCAGCAGTTGACGCGCTTCGGGGCGTTCCTGCAGCGCCAGCAGATCGATGCTGCAGATCAGGAGTCTGCCCGACCCATACCGCGTCTCGAACACCAGGCCGAGTTTATGGTTCCGGAATACGTTGTCCACCACCTGGACCACCGGCCGGTAACTCGCGGGTGTCTGGTCGAGGATGACGGCGCGGCTGTTCCTGATGAGATGCCACCATTGCCAGTTGGTGTGGAACTCGCTCGGAAACTGCGCCAGGGCAGGATGCTGGGGGTTCGTGAGGATGCCCATGGTTCCGGGCGATACCTCCGTCTTCATGTTCTTCGCGATCTGCTCGAACATCGGGAAACACCAGAAGTCGGTCATGAACAAGCCGCCCAGGGTTTCGCGCAGATCGGCTGGCTCCGGAATCAACAGCACGCGCCCTCCGGCGTTCAGTTTCGCCTGAATCTCCGGTGTCAGTGACCGAGCCATGGTGACTGACTGGGGCGCGCGAGTCTCCACGTGATCGGGATACACCCAGATGGGGTATGAGTTGCGGATCGCTGTACCTGCGAGCCGGAGTGTGATGTCGTAACGCGCCGGAGCGCGCAGGCCCTGAAGCGGAATGTCGAGATTGCCGATATTGCCCAACGTCCCCTGTGCGATCTTGCGGGGTGGAAGAGCTCCGGAAGGCCCTCCGGCGATACTCCACTCAATGACCGCTGAGTTCAAGTCGCGAGCGCCGTAGTGGGCCAGTTGGATCTGTGCGTGGAAGGTCTCGCCGCGGGTCCAGGTGTACTTCTTCGTGCGCAGCAGGGGCACGGTCCGGGAACAGAACTCGCGCCAATGTTCAGGCGTGATCAGGCCCTTGGAATCGAGGAACGCGTCAAGGATGCCGACCAGCGCGGTTCCCTGTCCAGGATAGTCCTGTAAATCGAGTAGTTCGAAGCCTCCGAAGCCGGGTGTGCGCAGGGCCGCTTCCACCTCCTCGCGGTAGCACAGGACTGAAAGCGCGCCGCTGGCGCGGAAGAAGTCCCGCCGCTGATTGAACATGCCGGACTTCTCGAAACCTTTTCGCAACTCCGTAAAGTTGCGGGCCTCGAGCACGCCGGTGTACTTGCGGGTTTCGTCGAAATCAGGGAAGACCTGGAACTGTCCCACTTCGTGTCCGACGACGGGGACGGTGACGCCGGCGAGCGCTCGGGAATAGTCGTTGTTGGTGCCCGGTGGTCCCGTTTCGATGTGACCCAAGGGCAGGTCGGCGTGCGAGAACGCCGCGCGGGTGCGACCCGACTCGCCCTGCCGGGTGCGCATCGTCACCCAGAAATCGTCACCGGGAGTCTGCATCGGTTCGTTGAAGAACGCGTTCGTGCCGGTGGCGTACAGCGGGCGCGGATCGTGGGCGCGCAACTCCGCCACGAACGCGCTCAAGACTTCGCGATCGCCGCTGAGTTCGTTTCCGGGTGTGAACATGCAGAACGACGGGTGATTGGCGTAGGCATCCAGAATGGCAAAGGCCTCATCACGCATGAACGCGGCCTTTTCGGGGACCTTGGGATCGGGGAGCGGGCCCCACATGGGGTTCTCGGCGAGCAGGTAGAAGCCTTCGCGATCGGCTGCGGTGAAGGCGGCTTCCGGCGGCGTCCAACTGTGAAAGCGGACGTGATTCATTCCATAGCTTTTCAGGGTGCGGAAATAGCGGAGCCAGGCGTCCACGCTGGTGGGCGGATATCCGGTGAGGGGGAACACGGCGCCTTCGTGTTTGCCGCGAAGGAAAGTGCGTTTGCCGTTCACGGCGAATTGCGTGCCCTCGCGGCCGAACTGGCGAAGTCCGACTTCGAGAGTGCGGCGATCCGATCCGGCCGGGGTCTGGAGAATCGCGGATACCGGAAGGAGCACGGGGTCGAATTCGTCCCATGTGGCGGCTACGGGTAATTCCAACTGGATGGTTTGTGACTCGCCGGTAATTGTAACGGGGCGCGAGATGGAATTCACACGAATGGTGCCGCTCACTTCCTTGCCGGTCGCGTTGCGAACCTCGATGGCGAGTGTCACCGACTTGCGGCGAACGTCCGGGGTCGCCTTGATCCGCTCGATCCAAACCGGGTCAGTGGCGGTCAGTTCGATGCGTCCGATGATGCCGTTCCAATTGGTTTGCGTATCGGGCGAGAGTGCGTGACCCGAGACCGGGAACGGATAACCGCTATCTACCAAAATCGTGAGCCGGTGGAGGCCGGGAGTGGCCAGGCCCGTGAGATCGTACACGTGCGGGACCATCAGCCGGACCTGCAGGCTGCCGGCTTCGCGGTCGTCGATCCAGACGCGGGTCGCTTTCGTGCGCTCAAGCAGCAGGCTGACCGGCTTGCTGTTCCAGGCGGCCGGGATGTCGATATCGCGTTGATACCAGGCCTTACCGGTGTAATTCCACCGGCGCGACAGCCGCATGGTTCCAGCGCGGTCGTTTCCGGGCCTTTGTGGTTCGTGTCGGTGGAACCGGGGAGCAGGACCTGATCGGTTAGGGCGCGGCTGAACCAGCGGGCGTCCACTCCCTTGCCGTTCGGATCCAGTTCGAACCGCCAGGGACCTTCGAGGGATTGGACCGTCCGTCCGGCGGCGGAGTGTAGGGATGCGACGGCAGCGAATAACAGACAAATCAGGCGCATGGGTCCGAAATGTCAGTGTCGCACCTTCGCGCGACCAGGGTGAATCGATGATATAACGGCTAAACGGGGTGATGACCATGCATTTCGCGTTCGCTGTTGGGTGCCGGCTGTGCTCACGTTGCTTGCGGCCGGTGTTGTCAGCGGCGACGATCAGAAGGACCAGCATAGGGAAACGAAGCGCGAAGCGCCGAAGAGCGCGGCTCCGGGCCGGCCAGAATCGCACGGCCAGTCCGGTCAGCCTGGGACGAGCCGGCAGCATGGGTCGTCACCAGCGGTGGATAATACCCACCGGCAAAGTCCCGCGGTAGATAGCGGAGCGCACGGCAACCGCCCGGCCGATCACCCGAACGTCCAACGATCGACGCCTGCCTACAAGCCGCCGCGGGAGGCGGGCGTGCGGCCACCCGTTGCTCCCCACGCGGCGGAACCGACACGTGTTTATCGCACGCGAAGCGGGTCAGAGGTCCACTACGGTCAGGGAGGGCGAGTGGCGTCGGTTCAACGCAATGGTGTGACAGTGGTGCACGGCCCGGGTCAGCGGATGATCGTGAACCGGCCTGACGGACGCGTGATTGTGACGAACCGCGCCGGACACGGATATGTCCAGCGGGGATTCACATACGGAGGGTACACGTATGTGTCTCGAACGTATTACGTGCGCGGCCAGGTCTATTCCCGGTATTACCGGCCTTACGTCTATCACGGAATCGAACTTCACCGCTACGTTCCGGTCCGCTATTACTCGCCGGTTTTCTATGGTTGGGCCTATCGCCCGTGGGGCGCGCCGGTGGCATTCCGCTGGGGGTGGATGGGCGCCCCGTGGTACTCCTGGTACGGCGGGTATTTCGTACCCGCACCGTATTATCCGAGTCCCGCTTATTGGCTGGCGGATTATCTGATCGCCACGCAACTCGCGCTGGCCTACCAGGACCGGGGGACGAGGCCGGCAGCCTATGTTCCGGGCAACCAGATCACGCCCGAAATCAGGGAGCAGATCGCTAACGAGGTGCAGCGGCAACTCGCGCTCGAGCGCCAGGAAGCGCAGAGCCTGGGGGGCGGACAGGTAGCCGATAGTGGTGAGGCCGGGCCGGGTTGGCTGGCCGGCAGCTCCCACGTTTTCGTGGTCAGTTACAACGTGGAGGTGCAGGATCAGCAGCGTCAAATGTGTTCTGTTACGCGCGGGGATGTACTGCAGTTGAGCGGCCCCGTACCGGCGGGGAGCAGGACGGCGTGGGTCCGGGTGCTCTCGAGCACGGCTGGGAGCTGTCCGCGCGGCGACACCGTGGCCGTGGAACTCGCCGATTTGCAGGACATGGACAACCAGATGCGCGAGACGATGAGCCAGGGCATGGGTGAACTGTACTCCAAGGCTGGCCAGAGCGGGATTCCAGCATTGCCGCAGGGCGCCAATGTGCAGCCTGCCGCCGCGGCGTTCGTGGAGGCCGCTCCGCCCCCCGATCCGAATGTCGGTACGGAACTCGTGCAACAGGTGCAGGAGGTGGACCAACTGGAACGGGATGCCGTTGCGGAAGCGAGAGCCGAGGGCGCGGGACCCGATGTAGTGCCAGCGCCGGGCCCCCGCATTGAGCTGCGCGAGGGCCAGAAGATGGAGGACGTTCAGAAACTGCTCGGCGAACCGTTACAGGTGGTGAAGATGGGCGACAAGGAGATCCATACCTACCGCGACGTCAAGGTGACGTTCGTGAAGGGTAAAGTGACCGATATCCAGTGACGCCTAAGCAATCCGCTCCCTGACGGGTCGCGGCTCGGTGCCGAGTGTCGAGTCTAATTCGTCGGCGGTTTAGGAGCGCCTGCGGGCCGGCGCGGTGCACCGCCGGGAGAGGTCCATCCTGCGGGTGGATTGTATTCCGGGCGAGTGGAGGCCTTCTCCGCAGTCGGGAAATCGGCCGGAACCTTCAATGTCACCTTGCCGGTGGCGGCCCATTCCGTGCCACGTTGATACGTGGTTATGAAGCCGACGCAATTGAGCGCCGCGAGGTCGTGTCCCATAACGGTGTGGAAGATCCGCCCTTTCCCGTAGGTGAGCACCATCAGGATTGGCTCGTCGCGGCTGGTTCCGCGATTGCCGGGATCGGAGTAGGCGGTAGAGAGCACCGTCATGTTCTCCCCGGGACCTCGCAGGGTCGCGTATAACTCGTCGGCGACGTGCATCCAGGCCACCGGCAATCCCTTCGTGATGGGGTGATTGGTGACCCGGTTCTCGATCTTATAGGGGCGGCGGGCGCCGTGGCCGCCGGCGGACCCGGGCGATGGGTCGGACACCAGCTTGCCATCTTTGTAGTACCACAGCGGGCCGGAGTTTTCGTTGCGTCCGCGCCATCCGCCGATGCCGATCATCAGGTTGTAGGCCTTCCATTTCGGGAAGGCATTGTCGGCCGCGTGGACGGACACAAGCCCACCGCCGTTGCGCACGTATTGTTCGAAGGAGGCCTTCAGGTCGTCGGGCCAGCGCTCGTCGGGAGCGTCGTAGTTGGCCACCACCACCTGATACTTGCCCCACTCCGGTTTGAATCCGGAGAAATCGCTTCCGGCGGGCGGGGCCGTGACCACGTCCACTTGAAAGCGTTTGGTCTCTTCGAGCATCTTCTTCAAGTAGGGCGTGGTTTCCTGCCAGGCGTGGTAGGGACCGCCCTGTTCACCATCGAGGAGCATGACTCGGATGGGGCCGGCCGCATGGAGCGCCGGAGTACAGAGAGAGTAGGCCAGGAGCGACAGAGTTGAAAACGATAAAAGTCTCATCGGATATCTCTACCTATTTGTACCGCGGCTGCAATGTGGCCGCGGGTCTTGCGGCCGTCTTCTCGATAGCGTGCTCCAATCCGCCTCCGGCCGCGCCCAAGAAAGAGGAACCGGCGGCGCCTTCCGCCGTGAAGATCACGCAGTTTTACGCCGCTTCACCGCGTATCGGCAAAGGCGACCGCACCGAGCTATGTTACGGGGTAGAGGGAGCATCCAACGTGGAGTTGACGCCCCGGTTGGACGAAGTATGGCCCTCGTACTCACGGTGCATAGAAGCGAAGCCGGGGACCACTACTACCTACACGCTGACGGCGCGCGATGCGGCGGGACACTCGGAATCCAAGAGCGCGACCATCGAAGTGGGGCCGCCCGTGGCCAAGCGCGCAACGGGACGGATCATTCAGGAAGTCACGGTGAACAAACTTCAGGTTGCAGCGGGCGAGCAGGTGACCATCTGCTACACCGCGAAGAATGCCACGTCGGTGAAGATCACGCCTGGACAGGGCGCACAGCAATCCAGCGACAAGGGCTGTGTGACCGACCGCCCCGCGCAGACCACAACCTATGAGGTAGCCGCGACCGGGGCGGGAGGAGCCACGGATTCCGAGCGCGTCACCGTTCGCGTCCGTTGAACGCCGCTACCAGGCGTGTGCGACGCGATAGCCGTAGGGATCGGCCCCGGCCTCGATGACGTGATCGGGCAAAACGCGAATCATTACGGGCGCCGCGCCACTGGCCCAACGCGAATGTATCTCCACGCGATGTCCGCGATCAATCAGCTCAGAAGTGGTGGCCGCGGGGGTACGCTCGTCCAGCAACAAATCGCCCTTATTCCAGGCGTGGTTATCGAAGCTCGAGACCAGGTGGCGCGTTTGGAAACGCGGCGCTTCGACGGCCGCCTCGGCGTTGAGGTTGAACTCGAGGACGTACAGGATCAGTTGGAGCAGGCTCTGGTCCTGGTTGTCGCCGCCCGGTGTGGATAGCGCGAGCATGGGCGATCCGTCGGCGCGCAGCACCAGAGTCGGACTGAGCGTGACCCGCGGACGTTTCTTCGCCGGCCAGTTCGTTGGGATGGCCCTTGATCAGGAGAAAGCTCTGGGCTCGCTTGCGTGAGCGGGATGCCGGTGTCGCCCGCGATCACCGAAGGCATCCAGGCGCCCGAAGGCGTGGCCGAGAACATCAAGCCATCTTTGTCCATCGGCATCCACGCAGGTGGTGTCGCGGGCCATCAAGGCTTCGTCGATCTTGACGTGCGCCGTTTCGTCCTCGGATGGATGCCGCCCGGTCTTCCCGTTGATGGTACCGGGACGGAATTCGAGCGAAGCGCGCGTGGCCGATCAGCTTGCGCCGCTCGGCGGCGTACTCCTTGGATAGCAGAACGTCGGCGGGAATCTGGTTGAACTTCGGATCGCCGTAATAGGTGTCGCGATCGGCGTAGGCGAGCTTGAGGGCTTCCACCATGGCGATGAATATACTCGGCGGAATTGATGCCGAGGATGCGCATGTCGATAGCCCTCGAGCATATTCAGCGCTTCGATCATGGCCGGACCCTGGCTCCAGAATCCGGGCTTGTAAACGCTTGTAGCCGCGATAAGTGGTGGAGACGGGTTCTTCCGGTTGCAGAGCTTGAATGCCGCCATGTCCTCGTAGCGCAGCAGTCCGTCGTTGGCCTTGCATGAACGCATCGATGCGGTGGGCGATGTCGCCGCGATAGAAATAATCGCGAACCGCGTCGATGGCGGCTTCACGCTCCTTGCCGGCTGCGCAGCGCTTTCTTCTCGGCCGTCCACCATGGCGCGGAGCGTCCGGCGAGGTTCGGGCTGGCGGAAGATCTCGCCCGGCATGCGGCACCTGGCCGTCCGGCAGCCAATGTCGCTTTGAATCGGGCCACAGTTCGAAGAACTGCCGGCGAGCGCGCGATGGATCCGGCGCGCATGCTCATCGATCGCGTAGCCGTCCGCCAGTTCGATGGCGGGCCCGATCACTTCGGCGAACGATTTGGTGCCGAAATCGCGCAGGGCGACCAGCCCGGCGTCCACCATGCCCGGCACCAAGCGCGGGCATGATGCCGGTCACCGGGATGATGCCCTTCAACCCGCCCGGGTCGCGCTGCAGGACTTCACCGGGCTTGAGCGGGCGGTTGCGGAACAGTTCGGCGGTAGCCAGCTTCGGGCATGGTGCCGACGCCGGCGATGGCGCAGACCTTGCCGGACTTGAGCGGATCAGGATGGGCGCCTCGCCGCCGAAGCCGAAATGCGAGAACTCGGTAACGGCGGCGGCGAACATGGTGGCCACGCCGGCGTCCACGGCGTTGGCTCCGCTGTGGAACAAGCGCATGCCCGCTTCGGTGGCATACTCGCTTCCCGCGGCAACGGCGCCTCGGGTCCCCCGGGCCGCGTGCCGGACGGGCCGCTCCCACTCTTTCCGCTGCGCGCAGGCGCAGAGCGCGACGACGATGAATCCCAGTGCGAGGCGTGATCTCATTTTCCGCAACCAGTGCGACTATTATCGCAGGATGGTCACGGCGTGTGGCCGGACGGCTGCGGCGCCACGTTCTCCTTCGCCGATTCGAGCATCACAGCGGCAACCGTGGCGCACGCCGAGCATCGCACCCGGTTGCGCCGCACCAACGCCCGGTCATACGATGCAGAACGTGAAGCCCATCCAGGTATTCAGCGTCATCCCTTCCCTCCCAACAGAACTTGAAGCGCTCCGCACCATCGCCTACAACTTATGCTGGGCCTGGAACCACGAAACCATCGAGCTGTTCCGCCGGCTCGATCGCGACCTGTGGGAGACCAGCAGGCACAACCCGGTGCTCATGCTCGGCACCATCGAGCAGAGCAAGCTGGAAGATGCGGCCCGAGACGAAGCCTTCCTGGCCCACCTGCAGCGCGTCGAAGCCGAGTTGGAAGCTTACTGTCTCCGAGCAGCCGCACTGGTTCAACAAACTGTGCGGGTCCGAGAACGCTGGAACGGCCGTCTGGTGGCGTATTTCTCGGCGGAGTTCGGCATCACCGAATGCCTGTCCATCTTCGCGGGCGGGCTCGGGATGCTGGCCGGCGATCATCTGAAATCCGCCAGCGACCTCGGATTGCCGCTGACCGGCGTGGGGCTGCTGTACCAGCAGGGCTACTTCCGCCAGTACCTGAACCAGGCGGGCTGGCAGCAGGAGGCCTACGAGGACAACGACTTTCACAATCTGCCGGTGAGCCCGGCCTGCGACCCTGCCGGCAAGCCGCTGGTGATTTCCGGTGGATCTACTCGACCATCCGGTGTATGCGCAGGTTTGGCGAGCGCAGGTCGGCCGCGATCCCGCTCTATCTGCTGGACACCAACTTCGCACGCAACCCACGCCCCGAGGACCGGGATATCACCGACCAGCTCTACGGCGGCGACCGCGAAACGCGCATCCGGCAGGAAATCCTGCTGGGCATCGGCGGCTATCGGGCGCTGGAAGCGCTGGGAATCGAGCCGACGGTGTATCACATGAACGAAGGCCATTCGGCCTTCCTCGCCGTGGAACGTATGCGCCGGCTGATGGAGACGCGGCGGCCTGTCGTTCGCCGAGGCCCGCGAGCTGGCCTCGGCCAGCCTGGTCTTCACCACCCATACGCCGGTCGAGGCCGGACACGATTACTTCGGTCCCGAGTTGATGGAACGCTACTTCGGCCGGTTACCGACGCAGCTCGGCTCCCGTGGACGATTTCCTGGCGCTCGGCCGTCCGGCGCCGGGTAACGGCGACTTCTGCATGACGGTGCTGGCCCTGCGCCTCGCCAGCCGCATCGAACGGCGTCAGCAAGCTGCACGGCGAGGTCAGCCGGCAGATGTGGCAGTCGCTCTGGCCGGGTGTTCCGGAAGAGGAGATCCCGATCCGCCACGTCACCAATGGCGTCCATTTCCGCAGTTGGATCTCGCTGGAGATGAACCAGCTCTACGACCGCTACCTGGGTCCGAACTGGCGTGAGGAGCCGGCCAATGGCGAGGTCTGGATCGGGCGTAAATTCGATCCCGGCGCGAGGAGCTCTGGCGGACCCACGAGCGGCGCCGCGAGCGCCTGGTGGCATGGGCCCGCACGACGCGTTCGCGACCAGCGCGATCCGCCGCAGCTGCGCCGCCGTCGGAGATCGAGGCCGCCGATGAAATCCTCGATCCCGACGCGCTGACCATCGGCTTCGCCCGCCGGTTCGCCACCTATAAGCGCGCAACCCTGATCCTGCGGGACCTGCCGCGGCTGGAGCGGATTCTCACGGATCCCCACCGCCCCGTGCAGATCATCTTCGCCGGAAAGGCCCACCCGCGCGACGACGCAGGGCAAGGACCTGATCCGCCAGATTGTCGGCTGGTCACCCGCAATAAGGAACTCGGTCGGCGAGTAGTGTTCCTGGAAGATTACGACATGGCCGTGGCGCGCTACCTGGTGCAGGGCGTGGACGTGTGGCTGAACACTCCGCTGCGGCCCAACGAAGCCAGCGGCACCAGCGGAATGAAGGCGGCTGCCAATGGCGTGCTGAACCTGAGTACGCTGGACGGCTGGTGGGACGAGGTCTGGCGGGATGCCGAAGAACCCGCAATTGATCGGCTGGGCCATCGGTAAAGGCGAAGCGTATACCGACACCGAGTACCAGGACCAGGTGGAGGCCGACGCGCTGTATGACCTGCTGGAGCGCGACGTGGTTCCGGCGTTTTACGAGCGCGGCGCGGACCGGCTCCCGCGCCGGTGGATCGAGCGCATGAAATCGTCGATCGGCGCGCTGTGCCACTTCGTGAACACGCACCGCATGGTAGGCGATTACATGTGCGGCTATTACTTCCGGGCGCATAGCCAGTTCCGGGCAGTAGACCAGGATGGCGCCGCACGGTCCCGCGCCCTGGCATCGTGGCTGGAACACGTCCGCAGGGAATGGCCGCACGTAAAGATCGCAGAGGTGAAGAAAGATACCGGCGTGACTATGCTGGTAGGCGCCAGCATGCGCGTCCAGGCTCGCATCCAGTTGGCCGGATTGCGCCCGGACGATGTCGCGGTTGAGTTATATCTTGGCAAGCTGGACGCACTCAGTGACATCGTGGAGCCGGTTGCGGAGCGGATGTCGAGTGTCGCGGAGGCGGGCAATGGGACCTGGCTGTTCGAGGCGACTTCGTCCTGTGCCGCCAGTGGGCTGCATGGATACACGGTTAGGGTTAGGCCAAACCATGCGGATCTGTTCACGCCGTTCGTCCCAGGGCTGATCACCTGGGCAACCTAGATGGTGGTCACGCTGGCAGGATTGGAGAATTTCCTTGCGGAGGGGTTTCGTCCCGCTGAGGGACGCTCCGCGGCGCTGCCCCCGATCACCCAGGCGATGTTGGATCGGCTGGTAAAGGCGGCCGCGAGAAACGGGCTGGAGGTTGCTGAGCGGGCGTAGCCTCGACCCGTCAGGTAGCATGGTAAACAGCCTTTATCGAGGGGAGACACATGATGCAGCAGACCATCGACCTCCGAATCAACCCTTCGGAGGAGACCATCCGTCTCGGGCCGCTCACCGTCCGCTTCTTCATCACCGGAGAAAACTCGAATGGAAGCATCGCGGCCTTCGATCTCACTGTCCCGGGCGCCCAGCGTCTGGCCGCGCCAGCGCACAGCCATGATCATTATGAAGAGACGATTTATGGCATCGACGGAGTGTTGACCTGGACTGTCGATGGAAAACAAATCGATGTCAGGCCCGGTCAGGCACTCTGCATTCCGCGCGGCGCCATTCACCGCTTTGACAACAACAGCCCCCAGGAGGCGAAGGCACTCTGGGTAATACACCAGCAGCTATCGGTCCGCAGTATTTCAGTCCGCCGAGGTGATCAATGCGGCGGGGCCCCGAACGCGCGAAGATGGCGGAGATCATGCGGCACCACGGCCTCACGCCAGCTCGGCCACCGGCTTTCTGATTCCGGGTAGCCGGATTACGCCGGCATAGGGGCGCTCGTTACCAACCCGCAAACGACCGTACCTACGGGTCCGTGCACGGCGGTTCGAGTTGCTCACGCCAAGTTTCCGGGGATAGAGCGGGCAGGGGTCGATCCATAGCTTGGCCTACCTCGCCGGCTGCAGAGATTTCCTACACACGCGCCGGAAATAATTGAGTCCGAATGCAGGATTCAGAATCTAGCAGGGTGATGAAAAAGGCTCGGCAGGCTGAATGCCTGCCCCACCACCAGGTACGATTTAGCCTGCGTTCTGCTTGCGTTGTGGCATTTTGCATCATCGTGGCCGCCTTGGCAGGTGTTGTCTGGGCGCAAGCCGTTCGGGTCTCGGCGGCCGCGACCGGCGAGCAGCCGGGCTGCCGGGGCGGATTTCGTCAGCCAGGTACTGGGCGACAACCCTAAAGGCTTTTGGATCTTGAACGACGTCGCGGGAGCTACTACCACAGCCGTAGACAGCAGCGTCAATGCCTTCAATGGGACGTACGGACCTGGGGTGACCCCGCAAGGCATAGCTGGCCCTTCCTGGGTGCCGCCTTCCGGCCTCGTTGCCAACTTCACGGGCGGGACCATCACTTTCCCGACCTCTTTGAATCTGGGCGCCAACGGATACACCCTCGAAGCGTGGATCAACCCCTCTGTCTCAAGCCTGACACAAACGACCCGGATCGTGGCCTCTGGAACCGGCTTCGGTGGTTACGGCTTCGGTACCGCCGCTGGCGGCGGTTTGGTCTTCACCTCGTTTAGCCGGAAGGACTACTTCACAACGGGGGTGACGCTGCGGCCGAACGAGTGGCAATACGTGGGGGTCGTCCTGGATGCGAACAACGCCGCCAACTTCTACGTGAACGGATCGTTTGTGGAGAGCGTGGCCGGAACACTGTCGACCGCTGCCCCGACGGGGAACTTCACCATGGGGAACCAGTCACCCGGACTTGGTCACACCGACGAGATCTTCACCGGGGGCGTGGCGGGGATCTCCGTTTACGACACGGCACTCACCTCCGCTCAGATTCAGGCTCAGTACGATGCGTCGTTTACGGCGCCGGTTGGGCCACCCGCTACGATTACGGTTGGCGGCGGTTCCCCGCAGAGCGCCAAGGTGGGAGATCAGCTTCCCGGAGCGGCTGGTGGTGGCAGTGACTGGACAGCAACGGCCTTGGAGTCGCCGGCGCCACGGTGACGTTTGCTGCCCCTGCGCAAACAGGGGCGTCGGCGACGTTCTCCGCCTCCACCGCAACTACTGACACGAACGGTGTTGCCTCTATTACCGCCCGCGCTAATTCAACCGCCGGCTCCTACAGTGTGACCGCAACCACATCCGGAGTTGCGAATCCCGCCGTATTCAGCCTTACAAACACCGCCGGTGCCGCCTTTGAAGTTACATTCGTGCAACAGCCAACGAATACCACCACGGGCGCTGTGATCAGTCCGCCAGTTACCGTTCGTGCACGCGATTTAAACGGGAACCTGGCCAGCGGCGCCGCAGTTACCGTCGGAATCTTCGCCAGCTCGCGGTCACTCCAGGGAACCACCACACAACTGACGGATGTGAGCGGCATCGCCACATTCGCCGATCTCAAAGTGGACACAGTTGGGAGCTACTCTCTGCAAGCGACCGCGGTTGCCGGCCCAACTGTCGCAAGCACCCCCTTTTCGGTTACCGCTGCGTCGGTGCAGAACGTCACAGTATTTGGCGGCGACGGCCAATCATCGCGGGTGGGCACGCCGTTTGCCACCCCATTACAGGCCAAGGCGGTGGATGCGTCGGGAAACGCCGTACCGGGCGTCTCGGTCACTTTCGCGGCGCCTGCGGGCGGGCCGAGCGCGACGTTTGGCGGCCCCACGACCGTAGCGACCGGTTCAGACGGCGTCGCCACATCGCCGGCTCTGACCTCAAACGCGGTGATCGGCGCATTCCAGGTGACGGCCACGGCCGCAGGCGCACCCAGCGCTACGTTCAACTTGAGAAATCTGCCTGGCGCGGCGAGCTTTTTGACGTTCGTGCAGCAACCGCCGTCCTCCATAGTAGCGGGCAGCACCATCCCACCAGTCACTGTTCAAGCCAAGGACCAATTTCAAAACCCGGCGAGCGGGGCGTATGTGACCATGCTGCTCACCGGGCCGGATACGACCTTAAGAGGAACTATAACCCGTTTCGCCACGGCTGACGGCCTCGTGACATTCGACGACCTGACCACCGCGAATTTAGCGGGAATCAATTATCGACTGGAGGCAATATCGAATTCGATATCTGCATTCAGCACCAGCTTTTCGATTACGGCAGGATCGCCGGCCGATGTATTCATTCACCGCGGCGACACGCAGAGCGCAACCATCCTTACGCCGTACGCCATACCATTGGCTGTCACAGTGGAGGACAGCTTTTTTAATCCCGTCAGCGGCGCACCAGTGGTCTTCACCGCGCCGGGATCCGGCGCCAGCGGACTCTTCAGTGGATCGACGACTGTGTCTGTCGCGACCGACGCTCAGGGTCATGCTGCGGCGCCGATCACTGCCAACAGCATAGCCGGCACCTTCCCGGTAATCGCCACGGGCGCCGGTGGTGCACAATTCGTCCATTTCCAACTTACAAACACGGTCGGTCCGCCGGGCAGGATCCTGTTTGTTCAGCAGCCGCCGGCAACGGTCAAAGCCGGAGCGACAATTAGCCCGCCGGTGAAAGTGAGATTAGAGGATGGCACCGGGACTCCGATTAGCAATATCCCGGTAACGCTGGAGACCATTTCGACGGAGCAGCCGATACTGCCGCTCACGTCCACCACGGACCTGAACGGAGAGGCGACGTTTGCGGCTCTGAGTATTTCTGTCGCCGGCACTTATCAATTGGCAGCCACGGCGGGAGCAATCAGCGCCCTGAGCGACACCATCCAGGTGACTGCGGCATCCCCAGCCAGCATCTCCGTGTATTTCGGCAACGGGCAAACGACGGTAGTAACAACAACGTTTGCCGTGCCGCTGCAGGCGAAGGTGATGGACAGCTTTGGGAACCCCGTTTCCGGAGCCTCCGTCACCTTTACGGCTCCTGCAAGCGGCCCCGGAGTGACCGGCCTCCCAGCTACGGTCACCTCGGGAGCAGGGGGCATTGCCATCTCGCCGATCCTCACCGCGAATACGGTGGTGGGCACGTTTCAAGTGACCGCTACGGGCGCCGGATCCGCCGCGTTTACGCTGACAAATGCGCCGGGCCCAGGCAGACTCGCGTTCATTCAGCAGCCATCGAACTCAACAGCGGGCGCACCCATGCCCGACATCAAGGTGCGGATTCAGGACAGTTTCAACAACGCTCTGAATATTGCGAATGTGCCTGTGGCTCTGCACCTCGGCGCGCCAGAATCGGGAGGATTGGCCATACCGGTGCAGAACACCGATGCCACGGGAACCGCGACCTTCAAGAACTACAGTGTATCCGGTGCGGGCTCTTACACTTTGCTCGCACTGTCCACCGACTACCCATCGGCTAAGAGCGCGCCCTTCAATATTACGGCCGGGCCAGCCGCGAACATTGCGGCCATTGGCGGAACACCGCAAAGCACGCTGGTCGGCAGAGCGTTCGTATTGCCGTTAGTAGCACTGGTGAAGGATGCCTTGCAGAACCCTGTAAGCAATACGACGGTGGTTTTCAATATTGCGGCCTCCGGCGGCGCCGGCGGAACGTTTGGCGGCGCGCCGACCGCATCTGCGACGACTGACGCGCAAGGCGAGGCTTCGGCGCCGATCCTCACGGCTAACGCCCTTCCGGGCACATTCACGGTGAATGCGACCATCGGGGCGACAACGGCCACTTGGACATTGACGAATGTCACAACCGCGGGGACGTCCACGATCACGGCCAGCGGCGGCACTCCGCAAAATGCCGCTGTCCTTTCAGCATTTGCACTTCCGCTGCAGGTTTCCGTGCTCGATGCCGCCGGGAATCCCGCGAGCGGGATTTCGGTGACTTTTGCCGCGCCGGCATCCGGACCGTCGGCTACGTTATCGCCTCTAACAGCGACGACCGACAGCGCCGGTCACGCCAGCGTCAACGCAACGGCCAACAATGCCGCGGGCGCTTACGCGGTAACTGCGACCGCCTCCGGCGTAACCGGCTCCGCAACATTTTCGCTAACTAATGTGACGTCGGCGACGAACCTGCTCGCCTTCACGCAACAGCCATCGAATACGACGGCGGGCGGTACCATAGCCCCCGTCACTTTACGTCTGACCGGCGCGGGCGGCACTCCGGTGGCTGGAACTGCCGTCACGCTCTCACTGGCCAACAGCAAGGTTCCACTGATGGGCACCTTGACGGGCACGACAGACGCGAACGGGCAGGCTGTATTCAGTAACCTGAGCGTCAGGACAACCGGCGCCTACCAGCTGGCAGCCAGCGCGGGTACGGCTTCCGGTTTGAGCAACTCGTTTGAGATCACGCCCGCGTCCGCTTCAAGCATTACCGCTAGTTCGGGCATGGGGCAGGAAGCGGCCCCCAGCACTCGATACGCCTTGCCGCTCAAAGCCGCTGTACAGGACATGTTCGGCAATCGTGTTTCCGGCGTCCTGGTTACATTCGTAGCTCCACCGAGTGGGGCGAGCGTTGTTTTTTCCGGCTCCGCCGCCGTAACGACGGACACAACAGGCATAGCCACCTCACCGCCGATGACGGCGAATTCGCAGACTGGTTCGTTCGTGGTAAATGCAACTATGACGGGCGCCTGGGCCTGCGGCATTTCCATTAACGAATAAGGCAGCGGAGTCGGGCGGCCGACTCGCTTTCGTGCGGCAGCCCATTGACACACAGGCAGGCGCCACGATTCCCCCGGTCACGGTGCAGGTGTTGGACTCGAATGGCAACATCGCCCTTAAGGCCGGCGTGCCCGTCACTCTGGTGACTGTTCCCGCAGCAACGCTTAAGGGGACGGTCACGCAAGACACGGACGCCAGCGGGTTGGCGACGTTCGCCGATCTCAGCATTGCGAAGGCGGGAAGCTATAACCTCAACGCACAATCCGGTTCGCTGGGGTCAACGGGAAGCACAACCTTCCAGATCACCGCCGCGGCGGCGATCCGGACAAGCGCCGGCACGCCCCAGAGTGCAGCGGTTCTGACTGCGTTCACCACTCCGCTCGAAGTGACTGTGACCGACACTTCCGGGAACCCGATTTCGGGTGTAAATGTCGTGTTCACCGCACCGACCTCGGGCGCCAGCGGGACCTTCGGCGGCGCATCTACCACGTCGATAACAACCGGAGCACGAGGGACCGCCTCTGTGACATTGACCGCCAATGGGACACCCGGTCGCTACGAGGTCTCGGCTACCACCGCCGCAGTCACCGGCCCGGCAACCTTCGCATTGACCAATGTTGCTGCCGGGACTCGCATGCTGGCGTTCGTGCGGCAGCCCCCGTCAACACGGTATCGGGCCAGGCGATCTCACCCGCAGTCACGGTGCAGGTGCGGGACAGCTCAGGAGTTCCGGTAAACACGGCCGGCATCGCAGTTGGGATGACACTCGTTTCGGGCACGGGAGAGCTTTCGGGGGGCACTGTGCGCGTGACCGCGGCCAACGGGATCGCCACGTTCGACAACTTGCGCGTCGATTTAGCCGGAACCAAGCGTTTGCAGGCGACTGCCGCGGAGTTGACGCCCGCCGACAGCAATTCATTCGTAGTCGCAGCCGGACAGGCTCACGTATCGCGGCGGCCGGCACATCGCCGCAAATGACGATGATGGCCCAGATGTTCCCGCAACCGTTGCAGGCGCTGGTAACGGACCCGGCGGGCAATCCCGTGAGCGGAGTGCCGGTGACTTTGCGGTTCCGGCGACTGGACCGAGCGGGAGCTTCTCCGGGGCGGCGACTGCAACTACCGGGGCGAATGGCATTGCGACTGCGCCCGCGCTAACGGCGAACGATACGGCGGGAAGCTTTTCGGCAACCGCGATGACGCCGATTGTCGCCGGAGCGGCGACGTTCGCTCTCGTGATTCTGCCGCCCGCGAGTACTTCGGTGACTCTCGACCAGCAGCAACTCACTTTCCTCAATGAGGTCCATCAACCGGCGCCTCCTCCGAAGACTGTAATTGTTTCCGGCATCTCGGGAGCGGCAGTTGCCTGGACAGCTTCGCATTCGGCGTCGTGGCTGACTGTGAGTCCAAGCAGTGGGGTCACGCCGGGACCAGTTTCTGTCAGCGTGAATCCGGCTGGCCTTGTGGGGGGCGACTATCTCGACACGATCACATTCACTCCACCTGCCGGCGGGCCGGTTCTCCTGGTGGTGAGTTATAGCATTACGCCCAAGCCGGCGATGACTGTTACGCCGGGGTCGCTGATGTTCCAGACCTTCGCCCAAAGCGACGGGACGCTTCCGCTTCCGTCCGCCCAGACCCTGTCAGCGACGTCCACATCGCGGCCCATTAGTTATCAGGTCACCGCGACAGTCATCAGTCCCCGGGTGGGACTTGGCTGAAGCTTTCCGCGGCGGAGGGACAGACGCCGGGTACAGTGGAAGTCAGCGTGACGCCTGGATCATCAGAAGGCATCTACCGCGGCTTTGTCCTGTTCCAATCGACGGAGGCGGGGATCAGTCCGGTTCTTGTTCCGGTCACTTTAATCGTGGGTTGCAACCGGGGCGGGTGTCCGGCGCCGCCAACGGAGTCTCCCGCCATCTTCGGGATCGTAAACTCGGCGAGTTTCCATATCGGCGGATCTCCCGGATCGATGATGACCATCTTCGGCAGGAATCTCTCGGACACTACGATGCAAGCACTCGTGTTCCCTCTGCCGACCACACTGGGAACGACAACAGTGAACGTGAACGGCGCTCCCGCTCCGCTGTACTATGCGAGTGCGGGTCAGATCAACTTCCAGATGCCGAGCAACGCTCCTTTGGGGGCTGCGCTCGTGGAAGTGAAAATCGGAGGACAACAGGGATCGGCTGACACACAGCCGGTGATCCTGACGGCAGTGGATCCGGGGTTGTTCCTGAACGGGCAGCGCGCGGCCGCGCTGAATCCGGACCTGACTCCCCATACCGCAGCGACGCCGCAGGCAGCGGGCACAGTCCTTGTGTTCTTTGTTACGGGCTACGGCACCACGACTCCAGCGATCCCGGACGGCAGCGCCGCACCATCGCGTCCGCTATCCATGCTCGACGGAACGACAGAAGCAACGATCGGCGGACAGGCGGCCGAGGTGACGTTTGCAGGACTCGCGCCGGAGTCCGCGGGATTAGCGCAAGTCAATGTCCGGATTCCGAAGGGACTGAGTCCCGGCGATCACCCCGCGGTGATCGTGATCAATGGTATTCCGAGCAATGCGGGGTTGATCAGCGTCCGGTGAGCGGTGCTCGACGGCAACGCCGGGTTTGTCGCTCATGCGCACTTAAGCTATGACTTCGGCCAAATCTCTGCAGTCGGTTAAGCTTGGTTATAGGTTCTTTGAGATCAGGAGAAGAAAGTGACAATACTCAGATTCGTAATATTCGTGGCGTGCGCGGCCTGCATCTTCGCGCAAACGCCGGTTGACAGGGCCTGGACCATCCTGTCCGACGCAGCCAAGGACAAGAGCTATGAGAAGCGAGGCAAGGCCATTCAATCGCTCGGACTCATAAATGGCAACGCTCGTGCCCGAACTCTGGCGGAGACCGCCCTCGCCGGTGACGAGCGGGAAGAGGTACGATCCACTGCCGCCGACGTACTCGGGCTCATGGGGGCCAAAGAGTCGGCGCCGAAACTCAAGGCAGCTTTGAAGGACAAAGAAACCAGCGTGGTTTTTGCCGCAGCCAACGCACTGGCTGTACTGAAGGATCCGGCCGCTTTTGAGGTTTACTACGCTGTTCTGACCGGCCAGAAGAAGAGCGGGGACGCTCTGATGGAGTCCCAGATGAAAATGCTCAAGGATCCCAAGGCGCTCCAGAAGATCGGCTTGGAGGTCGGCATCGGTTTCATCCCCTTCGGCGGCGTCAGCTATAAGGTGGTGAAGATGACCACGGCGGATAACGTTTCACCTGTCCGGGCCGCCGCCGCCGGCAGGTTGATTGGCGATTCCGATCCGAAGTCGCGCAAGGCCTTGGCGGACGGCACCAAGGATGACAAGTGGCTCGTCCGTGCCGCGGTGGTGGGAGCGCTCGCGCGCCAGAATGATCCTGCCGCGGTCAAGGTCATCATCCCACTGCTTCAGGACGAAAACGAGGTCGTACGGTTTAACGCGGCGGCTGCTGTGATCCAACTCAGCGCCAAGTAGCGAGTGCCGGTCGTTTTTACCGCGCGCCAGATGACATTTCTTTGCGCGATTCAATAGCGCGCGCCAGTTCGCGGATCAGCGCAGCCCCGTCGCCCCGATAGGCGCTGCCGTGTTGACACGCCAGTAACGAAGGGTTCAGAATCGCCAGGCGCTCGAGGATGACGCTCGTGCTCCTGGCGTGCGCGTAGTAGTCCATCATATCCCGCATCCCCTCGCTGGCAGTGAGAATCTCCGATTCCGTCACGGGGGGCATGCTCGCGCCCGCCTGGGTGAACAGATCTCCGCACATCAACGTTCCGGTGGATGAGTCAAACAGAACCCCGCAATCCCACCCGTGCGGGACGTGGGGCGTGTACATCCACTTCATCCGGTGACTGCCGGTGGAGAACTCCTCGCCATCGGCAAGCCCCCGTGCAGGCCGCGAACCGAAATCGTTCAACGACGTCAGCACGCCTATTTCGGCGCCGAACGGTGTTGCTTCCGGTGCGGCATCGAGAAATTCGTTCAATGCGCCGAATTCATCGCCCTCGAAGTGCGATCCGCCGACCCATCTCAGCTTCTCAACGGGCATCACCGCTGCTACAGCTTCCAGCGTGGTCGGGAACAGTTTGCGGTACCCGGTGTGGAAGAGAACGGGTTCTTCATCCACAATCAGGTAAGAATTGAGGGTGAATCCTCCGGGATCACGTCCAGCGGCGTGCAGATGCGATAGATACCGGTTGCGACTTCATCGACACGCGTACCGGTCTGGTGGTTCGTAATCATGATGGTGCTCCTCTCTGGCGTCCCAGTCTGGTCCATTTTGCCACGACACGGCACCCGGGCGCTTCCAGCGCAAGTCGTGCACCCGAGCCTGGCACTGCCGCGAAACGAGAATGGCGGCGTACAGAACGCCGCCATCGCCGCTACATGTGCTTAGTTGAATCGCGCGTCCGGTAGCGTTCAGCGCAGGTCGAAGCGGTCGAGGTTCATCACCTTCGCCCAGGTCTTCACGAAGTCCTGCACGAACTTGTCCTTTCCGTCGGCGGGGCATAGACTTCCGCCACGGCGCGCAGTTCGGAATTCGACCCGAAGATCAAGTCAACCGGGGTCGCGGTCCACTTGACCTTGCCGGTCTTGCGATCCCGGCCTTCGTAAATGCCCTCGGACGTGGAGGACTTGCTCCACTTCGTGGACATGTCGAGCAGGTTCACGAAGAAGTCATTGCTCAACGTCCCCGGGCCGATCGGTGAAGACCCCGTGTGCGGTTGTCCGCCGCATTGGCGTTCAGCGCGCGCATGCCACCCACCAGAACCGTCATTTCAGGGACGGTGAGCGTGAGCATTTTCGCCCGATCCACCAGCATGTCCGCCGGAGAAGTTTCTGACCCTTGCGGTAATAGTTGCGGAAACCGTCCGCCGCCGGTTGAAGCACGGCGAACGAAGCATATCGGTCTGATCCTGCGACGCATCTACGCGGCCCGGCGAGAAGGGCACCTGCACGTTGTAGCCGGCATCCTTTGCGGCCTTTTCGATCGCGGCGTTGCCGCCGAGAACGATCAGGTCGGCGAGCGAAACCTTCTTGCCGCCCGGCTTCGCCTGTTGAACTCATTCTGGATGCTCTCCAGGCGCGGCAACACTTTGGCCAGTTCCGCGGGATTGTTGACCTCCCAGTCCTTCTGCGGCGCCAGGCGTAGCGCTCGCCCCATTGGCGCCGCCACGCATGTCGGTGCCACGGAAAGAAGCCGCCGAGGCCCAAGCCGTCCGCACCAGTTCGGGAACCGTCAAGCCCGGAGGCGAGATCTTGGCCTTCAGCGCCGCGATGTCCTTCGCGTCAACCGCTTTGTAATCGGCCTTGGGCAGCGGATCCTGCCAAATCAGGTCTTCCTTTGGAACCTCCGAACCGATATAGCGAGCCTTGCGGGCCCATGTCGCGATGGGTCAGCTTGAACCAGGCCTTGGCGAAGGCGAGGCGGAACTCTTCCGGATTCTCGCGGAAGCGCATGGCGATCTGCCGATAGCTCGGGTCCATCTTGAGCGCAAGATCGGTGGTGAACATGATGGGGGCGTGGCGCTTCGAAGGGTCGTGCGCGTCGGGAACCAGGTTGCCGCCTTTGCCGTCGGCGGGAATCCACTCCGTGGCGCCGGCCGGACTCTTCGTTTGAACCCACTCATAAGCAAACAGGTTCTCCAGATACCGCGAAGACCACTTGGTGGGAGTTGGGCTCCATGCGCCCTCCAGACCGCTGGTTACCGTGTCGCCGGCGTTGCCCTTGCCGCACTTGTTTTCCCAGCCGAGGCCTTGCTTCTCGACACCGGCGGCCGCAGGTTCGGCTCCCACGCAGTTGGCCGGAGCGTGTGCGCCGTGCGCCTTACCGAAGGTGTGGCCACCGGCGATCAGGGCAAGCGTCTCCTCATCGTTCATCGCCATGCGTCCGAAAGTTTCGCGAATGTCCTTGGCGGCCGCCAGTGGATCGGGATTGCCGTTGGGGCCCTCCGGATTCACGTAGATCAGGCCCATCTGAACGGCCGCCAGAGGTCTTCTGCAGGTTGCGGCTTCCGCTGTACCGCTTGTCGTCCAGCATCTTCTGCTCCGGACCCCAGTAAACGAGTTCCGGCTCCCAGTCGTCGGCGCGGCCGCCGGCAAAGCCGAAGGTCTTGAAGCCCATGTTTTCCAGCGCGACGTTGCCGGCCAGAACCATCAGGTCGCCCCACGAGAGCTTCTGGCCATACTTCTGTTTCACCGGCCACAACAGGCGGCGGGCTTTGTCGAGGTTCGCGTTGTCGGGCCAGCTATTGAGCGGATCAAACCGCTGTTGGCCGCCATCGGCGCCGCCGCGGCCATCCAGGGTGCGGTAGGTGCCGGCGCTGTGCCAGGCCATCCGAATGAAGAATGGTCCGTAGTTGCCGTAATCGGCCGGCCACCAATCCTGAGAGGTGGTAAGCACTTTGTTGATGTCCTGCTTGACGGCCTTCAGGTCGAGGGTGGCAAAGGCTTTTGCGTAGTTGAAATCCTTGCCGAACGGATTCGACTCGGCGGAGTTTTGCCGCAGCGGCGAGAGGTCGAGTTTCTCCGGCCACCAGAACTTGTTCGACTCGGGTTGCTGGGCGCTGGCCGCATTCGTCCACACGAATGGCATGGCTGCGAGCACGAGGGTCGGGAGTAGAGACGCCATGTTGTTCTTCATTGTGCTGAGTGTACGGCCGGGCTTGACATAAATCAATACGATTGAGGTTATCATTGTGATCGGAATTACCTATGGCACAAAGAACTCGGGCGCGGGTTTTTGACCTGCGCCAGTTGGAATGCTTCTGCGCGGTGGCGCGGACGCTGAGTTTCACGAAGGCGGCCGATGATCTGGGAGTCTCCCAGCCGTCGCTTTCCGAACAGATCGCAAAACTCGAGCAGGGGCTGGGCGCGCCGCTCTTCGAAAGGCTGAACCGCAGGATCGAGTTGACGGAGTTAGGCGAAGCCATTTTGGGACGGTCGCAGGCCCTGCTCGAGGATGCCGCGGCGCTGCCGGACTATTTCGAGCGGGCACGAAGAGGAGTGCACGGACCGTTGCGCGTGGGCGCGATTCCGACCATCCTGCCGTATTTTCTGACGTCCCTGCTGAAGGGGTTCACCGATCGCTACCAGGACCTCGATTTGCATGTCCGGGAGGGTACGACCGCGGAACTGGTGGAGCAAGTCCTGGATGGGATGATGGACGTAGCCGTGGTGAGCCTGCCGGTGGAGGGCGCCGGGTTGGTGATGAAGGAACTGTTCCGCGAACCCCTGTATCTGGCGGTTCCGGAAAACCATCCGTTGGCCCAGTCGGAGAAGGTGCAGTTGCGGCGTGTGTCCCAGGAGCGGCTCCTGATTCTGAAGGATGGCCACTGCCTGAGAGATGAGACGCTGGCGCTGTGTGACCGGGCCAGGGCGCGCTTCGCGGGGCAGTTCGAGGCCGATCAGTTTCTGACGATCTTCGAATTGATCCGGGCCGGGTTCGGAGTGAGCGTTGTGCCGGAGATGGGGCGGAGTTTGAGCGCGGGCTGCCGGCTGATCGAAATCGAACCGAAGGCGAGCCGTCGCGTCGGCTACATCCGTCTTCAACGGCGATATCTGTCCAAAGGTCTCGAGGCATTTACCGGCTATTTGCAGGAGTCAGTTAGGGTACGCGCTGAGTGCTTGAAATAGGTCCCTGATTTGTCCCAAAACAGAAGTGGCGCACGCACTCTTGCGTGCTGCGTCGGCACTCCTGCCGACGCTTTGTCTCTAAGGGTCTGTCTCGGCATGAGCGGGGGTCTATGGCGGCATTCCCGTGCCCTGCCGCAGCGTAACGATTCGGTCCGCCTTGACGCCTTCGAAGCGCTCCTGCGTACCACCCGGCCAGTGGACGAGGATGGCCTCGATTTCCGGCTTGGCGCCAAGCCCGAAGTGCACGCGGGTGTCGCTGGCGCTGAGATAGCTGGAATCGGTGTGGACGCGCCGCCACAACGGGTCCTGGCCGCGGCGAAGCACCGCCACGCGGGCGCCGATGGCGAACCGATTCGTCCGGGGCGATTCGAGCTTCACGATCAGCCAGTGCGCGCCGCGGCCTACCTCGTTGCGGAGTAAGGCGCGCAGATCCGTTGTTATCGTTGACCACGATGTCGATTGCGCCGTCGTTATCGATGTCGCCAAAAGCAACCCCGCGGCTGACCTGCGCGCTCTGAAACGCCGGGCCAGCCAGGTGCGAGACTTCGCGAAAGCGTTTCCGGCGTCCTTCGTTGTGAAACAGCTGGCTGCGTTGGGCGTACGGGAAGTCGCCCGTTTGATCCGATCCGACGATCGTGACGGCGCCGTTGGCGATGAACAGATCGAGCCAGCCGTCGTTATCGTAATCGAACCATCCCGTGCCGAAACCGGTGTAGCCGAACGTCGGCTGCAGAAGGCCGAAATCGCTGGTGGCGTCATCGAACTGGCCGCGGGCGTCGCCGCGAAACACGGTGACGCCCTCGCGCGTGAGGTTAGTGACCAGCAGGACCTGGCCCCCGTTGTTTTCGACGTCCCCGAGCGCGACTCCCATGCCGGCCTTGGCGAGCCCGTCCATGCTGTAGGCGACGCCCATATCGAGCGCGGCCTCACGAAACGTGCCATCACCTTGATTGAGCCACAGGCAATTCGCGGCGGTATCGTTCGCGACGTAGATATCCGGACGGCCATCACCGTTGAAGTCGGCGCAGACCACGCCGAGAGCCGGCCCGTAAGACACTGTTGATGCCGGACGCTTCAGTGATGTCCTCGAACTTACCGTTCCTCAGATTGCGAAAAAGGCGCGATGGGACAGCATGGTACATCTTGGGAGTGCAGTAATCGGGCTCGCCGGCGGGAGAAAAACAGGCGCGGTTACCCTCGACGGTGAAGTCGACGTAGTTGCAGACGAACAGGTCGAGCCAGCCGTCGCCATCGAAGTCGATCCAGGCGGCGCTGGTGGACCAGTGGGGGTCATCGACACCGGCCTCGATCGTCACGTCGCGGAAGGTCCCGTCGCCGTTGTTGTGATAGAGCACGTTCGATCCGAAGTTCGTGACGTACAGGTCGAGGAAGCCCGTCGTTGTCATAGTCGCCGACGGCCACGCCCATGGAATAGCCGATTTGGCCGACGCCCGCCTTTTCCGTTACGTCTGCGAACCGCAACTCCCCGGTCTCGGCAAGCAAGTTTCTGAACAGCCGGTTACCGGGCTTCCATCCCGCTGCCGGAGGGAAGAGTGAGCTTGCCGCCGCGGTCGAGTTGCATTCCCTGGGCGAGATAGATGTCGAGATCGCCGTCGTTGTCGTAATCGAACAGAGCCACTCCCGAGCCCATGATTTCCGGCATGTAGTGGCGTCCGGTGGCGCCGTTGAAGTGACGGAAGTTAAGGCCGGTTTGCGCTGCCACGTCACGGAACATAGGCGGCTCGCCGGCCCGCGACACGCCCGGCGCCAGCGCCAGGGCCTTGAGAAGATCACGACGGGAGAAGCGGCTCATCGCTCGGCCTGGAGGGTTTTCATGTCGCGTTCGATACTCGTGAGTAATTGCGATTGGCCCTTTGCGCGGGCGGCGTCCCGGGCTTCCTGGTAGTATCTCAGCGCCTCTTCGCGGCGCCGGCTCGCGCTAACGTGGCGGCCAGGGCGTAGAGATACACCGGCGTGCGGTCGGTTTCGGGCTTAATGATGCGCAGGAACTGTTGAACGGCCTCGTCATATTTCTGCTGGTTGGCCAAAATGCGGCCGAGGTGAAAGCGTGCGAGGCGGATAATCCGGGCGTGAGGCGATGGCTTGGCGGAATTCACGGGCTGCGTCATCCAAGCGGCCCCGCCGTTCGTAGATCACGCCGAGATTGTCGCGGGCCTCACCATTGTCCGGATTGATTTCGAGCGCGCGGCGGAACGCGCGTCTCGGCTTCTTCAGTGGCGCCGCCATCCCGAAGAAGCAGGACACCGTAGTTGTACCAGATGTCCGAGCGCCCGGGCTGAGGCGGACGGCAGCCTCGAACTGCTCCCTGGCCTTTTCGGGATTGCCGGTTCGCCCGTAGAGCGCGATTAGATTCACATGAGCCTGCACGTTGACCGGATCGGCGGCGAGCGCGGCCTCCTGCTCGTGGACGGCGTCTTCCAGCCTGCCCGCCTTTTCGAGTTCCGCAGCGCGCTGCATATGAGCCTGCGCTCCGTGATTCAACTCCGAGACGCGTTGAATGAGCGGGTCTTCCAGGGTGGGCTCGGCTGTAGGATTGGCTGCATACGCCTGCATGTGGCGTTGGGCTTCTCCAGGTTGACCCAAGCGGCGCATTTCCTGAGCCAGGGCGAAGTGCGCCGCTCCATATTCCGTAAACAGATCGCATGCCTTCGTATACGACTGGATCGCCCCCGCGTGATCGCCCATAGCTGCCTGGACGCGACCGAGACCATACCAGGCCCGTGCACAACCGGCATCTTTTTGGAGAATCTCCCGATACAGGGCGAGAGCGTCCTGCAAGCGATTCAGCGCGATACTGGCCTGCGCAAGGCGCAGTTGGGCTGCGAGGGTACCGGGAGCGAGGTCAAGCGCCGACTGGAACGATGTACGGGCGTCTTCAAATTCGCCTGACTCCATCTGGACCGCACCGCGCAGATACAGCCAGTCGAGTCTCTTGGGCTCGAGCATCTGTGCGAGCGCATAGACGCGTGCGGCCGAATCGTACTGTTGGTAAGCGTGCAGCGTCATGGCGAGAGTGCCGACAACCCGTGGGTCGTCCGGATGCGCCCGGGCATCTCGTTCGGCTTTCTCCACCTGAGCGCGAATCGGCAGGCAGGAAATGCGCCGCGTTGATGCGAGGCAGCTCGGATTGCGGCGAGGCGGATAGCGTAGCAAGCAATGTTAGAAAGATACAAGAGATAGTGGCGCACGCACTCTTGCGTGCCGTCTCGGCACTCCTGCCGAGACAAGCGTCGGCAAGAGTGCCGACGCTGCACGCTGAGAGCGTGCGCCACGTCGCTTGCCTCAAAAACTGATCCGCAAACCAACGCGGAACTGGCGCTCGTCGATGCCTTCGCGCGCCAGGTCCGTGACGCCGGTGATCCTCATAAAATCGCCCTGGCTCGTAACGCGTCCCGTGACTGGATCGAACGCTCCCGCATCCCCGAGCGAACTGTCGGGGACATCGAAGTGCGGCGTGTTGGTGAAATTGAACGCCTCCATACGGAACTGTATGTGCACCCGCTCTTTGATCGGGAAGTCGCGGAATACACCGAAGTCCCAGTTGAAAAGTCCGGGGCCGCGCAGGTTGTTAAAGCCAGAATTACCGAGCCTCTGGGCGCATGAGCCCGGGTTATTGCGATCGTATACCTGGGCGAAAGCGGTTGGGTCGTACCACGCGTCTGGGGAGCCGATCTTTTGGGGTGAGCCAATGACATCGGCCATTGTCGGACTGTTCCCGGGCCACCCGGCACTGCAGTCGCCCGTAACGTTAAATGGACGACCGCTCATGACACTGACGACATTGTTCACCTGCCAGCCGCCCACGACGTAGGACAATGCCCCTTTATTTGCCAGCCAACGTCCACCAGTGCCGACAGGCAGATCCCATAGGCTGTTGATTCCCAGATTGTGCGTCCGATCGAAACCGGTGCTCGCCCGATTCATATTCATATAGGAGAAAGATTGAATCGCTGCGGCGTAGCTGCTGTTATCCACGTAGTTGATCGCGTGCCCCCATGTGTAGTTCGCTTTCAGCAGGAAGCCTCCGGTAAACCTTCGCTCCACCGAGGCCTGCAGCGAGTCGTAGTGCCCGGTACCCACAGGTTCCAGGAAAGTTGTCGTCGCCGTCCGCCCCCACTTCTGGTATAAGGGCTGAGTTGCCCGGTTCGTAAACGGTATCTGGCTGGCATTGATGTCAACGAACCCTAACTGGCGAGTAGACCGGGTTGCGACGTACCCAGCCTGGACAACGAAGCCCAGCCCGAGTTCCTTCTGCAAAGAGAAATTCCATGACTGGATGTAGCCTCGGTGAAGATTCTGTGGCTGGCCCTCGAATCCCACGTTCAGCGGCAGGTCGAGAATGCCCGTGCTCGGAATGGTCGGAGCGGGGACAGGAGGAATTCCTTTCGCCAGGGTGGTCGCCGGAGTGAAGTCATTGGGCGTTTGGATCCCGAACGGCTCCATAATCGGATAGTTGTTTCGCTGTAGTTCCAGTGCCTCGTACGGATCATTTGTTAGCCCGTAGCCGGCACGGATGACGAACGTATCGCGCGGGCGCCACGCAATGCCGAGACGAGGCGAGAAGCGCTTCTTGCTAATCTCGGTGCCGCATCCGTCCGGCACCGATCCCATGCCGCAGATCAGAACCTTATTAATGTCCGGATCATAGCGCTCCAAACCGCGATCAGTGCGCGTCGGATAAGGGAAATACTCCCAACGCATGCCGTAGGACAAGGTCAGCCGCGGGGTGACGTTCCAACGGTCGCGGATGTACATGCTGTACAGCATCGCCCGGATCGAGTACACGTCCGGAAACTGTACGGATTTGCTCGCCTGATCGGGGAGACCCAGCAGGAAAGAAGCGAACGAATTGGCGCGGTTGGTGGCCGTGCTGATGGTGCAGTCGGGAGGATCCTGGCACAGCGCGGTCGTATTGCGGCCGAAGTCGAAGCCGCCTTGAGAGCCGTAGAATGATCCGCCCCCAATCCACTCCGCCTGGGTCTGATTCAAACCCTGGCGATAAATATCGCCGCCAAACCGGACGTTGTGGGCGCCCTTGATCCAGTTGACGTTCGCCACGTACTGATACTGCGGATCGTGCCGGTAGTACGGCATGAAGTTGTTGTCGATGCCGATGGTCGCAAAATCGCTGAAGTCCATCTCGGGGAAGCCGCCCTCGAACAAGCGAGTCCCGTTAGTTCCCGGAATGCCCAGCACATCCAGGCCGTAGTTCTTGTCGACACCCTCCTGGACGGAGTTGGTACCCTGTTTTGTGAACCCAAAATAGGCGTCCATGATCAAGCTCGGTGTGAAGGTATAGGTCCCGCCGATCGTTGAGCTGTGCGTGTCGCCGTCCGCGTGTCCCGAGTTGCTGCTTCCGCCAATCGGCTGCCCCAACAGCTCAGGGCCGAAAACAGTAGGGACAAAGTCGGAATAACGCAGAAAGCTATACCGTCCAAAGACGTTCAGTTTGCTGCTGATATTCCAGTTGAACTTACTATCCAGGGTGTTGCGATCGAAACCGAAGGGCCCTGACGCGAAGTAGTTATTGCTCAACCCTGGCAGGTTCGGCGCAGGCCACAGCCCGATGATTTTCTGTGCAATCTGCCCGCTGGGAGTATTCAGCAGGCTCTGCGGAATGATATTCATACAGCTCGGATTGGTGGCTGTATTGCACCGGGGATCTCCAGGGGCCATCATCGGCAGCCGTTTCGAGGGGTCAGCCAATGTCGTTCCGGTATTGTCCGTATATGGATTGTAGACAGTGATTCCGCTGTCCAGGAATTCGGAAAAATCGCCGGCTTTCATGGCCGCCGTCGGCACCGTCACCTTGCGCTGGACGGCCCGGTGGTCGTAGCTTCCCTCGTAACTCAGGAAGTAGAAGAGCTTATTGTGTTTGATCGGTCCGCCGATGGTGCCTCCGAATTGGTTATACACGAGCTTAGGTTTATTGACCTGTCCGGCCGGGCCCGTCCAGGGCCACGCTTTTAAGTGGTTGTTGCTGTGGTACTCGAAACCCGACCCGTGCAAGTCATTGGTGCCGCTCTTGATCTGCACATTGATCGCGGCGCCGCCGGCTAATCCCTGCTCGGCGTCGAAGCTATTCGTGACGACGTTGACCTCGGCAATCGATTCGAGCGCCGGAATGTACGAGATCACATGCGGGAGTTGCACGTGAGTGGTGCTCACGCCGTCGATGCGGGTATTGTTTTGGTCGTCGCTGGTGCCGTTTACGTTAAACTCCAAGGCGCGCGACGGATTGGTGGCGATTGAGTGGGAATTGACAGGTGGGGAAAAGCCAGGCAGCGTACGATACAACTGCTGGTAATTGCGACCTATTGGAACAGGAAGATTCTCGAGTTCCGTAGTGGTCACATCCTGGTGCACGTCGGCACGGTCAGTCTGCAGGGCCGGCGCCTCTCCCGTAATCGTCACAGACTGCTGGACATCGCCAACCTGGAGAGCGACCTCCGTGCGCGTGGTGTTGTTGGCCTCAACGGCTAATGTCGCGCCGCTCCAGTGACTTGAAACCGGACAACGTTACTTTCAGGGTGTACGTGCCGGGCTGCAGGTTGACGAACTGGTAGGTCCCGGTGGTGTCGTGTCCGGCCGGTGACCGTTGCGCCGGTACCCTGGTTCGTAGCCGAGACTGAGGCAGCCGGCACCACAGCGCCGTTCGCATCCACCACGTTTCCGACCAACGATCCATAGAGCACTTGCGCCATCGCGATTCGTGGGACGCACAGACTTGCCGCAATCGCGAAAATCGTGAGCTTGGAGCGGTTCAACCAGGCGCCGCTCGATTTCCTGTGATTCTGCATTTGACCCTTTCCCCATGTCGTGTTGCGGTGCCACTGTAGCGCCCATTACACTCAGCGAACCCGATGACCCCGAGTAGGCCGGAAAGGAAACCGGTTGCGTTCGCTATCGTGCCGCCCAAGTGGCTACGCCGCGTTTTTTTGTAGACGATGCAACTGGCCAAATTGAATCATCTAAAATGTCACCGAGCCGCAGTTTGAAGTTCCGTCCCCCAGACTCCGCCCCCGGCTGATAGAATGTCAGCGTTCCGGATCTCAAGGAGTCAAGACCAATGATTACCCGGCGTGAAGCTGCCAAAGCCGCCGCTCTTTCCGCTCTGTCCTACTCGAGAGTGCTCGGCGCGAATGATCGTATCGGACTCGGCGTCATCGGTACTGGCGAACGCGGCACCTACGTCATGACGCAGTTTCAGAAGAATCCCGAGGTGGACGTACGGGCGCTGTGCGACGTCTACGCCGTCCACGTCGATCGGGCCCAGCAGAAGGCGCCGAACACGAAAACCTTCGTGGATCATCGGAAACTGCTCGAACTCCAGGAAGTGGACGCGGTCCTCATCGGCACGCCGGATCACTGGCATAAAGCCTGCGCCATCGATGCCATGAACGCGGGCAAGGACGTGTACGTGGAGAAGCCCATGTGCCGCACGCGCGACGAAGCGCCGGACATGGTCCGCGCCGCGCGAGTGACGGGCCGCATCTGCCAGGTGGGACTGCAGCAGCGCTCGGGGCCCATTTACATTGAGCCCAAACAGAAGTTCATCGATTCGGGTGAGATCGGCAAGATCAATCACATCGACGCCATCTGGCACGGCGGTCCGGCCCGTCCGCTGCCCACCGAGCCGGCCGAGAAGCCCAGCAATCTGGATTGGGTGCGATTCCTGGGTCCCGTGAAGTATCGCGACTGGAACCCCGGCCAGTACCTGAACTTCCGCGCTTTCCTCGATTACAACGGCGGCAAGATGACCGACTTCGGTCATCACTGGATGGACGTCGTGCACATGTACATGGGCGAGAAGCCTCCCCATTCGGCCGTATTCGCGGGCGGCATCTACTACGATTTCCACGACGGCCGCACCGCGCCCGACACCTGCAACGCATTATTTGAATACGACGGTTTCAGCGTGCTCTTCCAGTCGAATACCGCGGGGGCTGAGTACGGTATCACGTTCCACGGCGACAAAGGCCAGTTGTTCGTGAATCGGAACCGGTGGGAGTTTCGTCCCGCCGGCCGCAACGCGACGCCCGTGACCAACCAGATTCCGGGCGATATCACTCTCGACCACGTACGCAACTTCCTGGCCTGCTGCAAGTCCCGCGCGCTGCCGAATGCCGATGTGGGGATCGCGAGCATTTCGATCCTGCCGCCGCTGCTGGCCGTTCAGTCCTATCAGGAGAAGCGGCGGATCCGGTTCGACACTACCCGGCTCGAGGTATTTCCGCTGGGCGACTGAACCCTACGACAGCACTTCAATCGTCACTCCCCGCAGGGCCAGTTCCTGCAGCAGGATCGCCACCGCCGGCGAAGGCTCAGCGCCGCCAGCAGCCACCATCGCCCATTCCAGGTCTTCGCGAAATTCCCGGGTGGAGATGCTCCACGGCGCCAAATCAGCAGGGGTCTGGGTGCCGATCCGAATCACGGACCAGTGCCGGATCAGAGCCAGGGCCGTTTCGCGGCCGGGCTTCGGCCCGCGCACGATGAAGTGATTATCGCCATGCACCAGGATTCCCACCATCACGCCTCCAGCCGCGGATCCTCCACCGGGTATCCGATGGCGAAGTGATAAATCACCCGGCCCTGATCCGGCGGAATGCGCAGGTAATCCTGGACGCGGTCGTCGAAAAACGCTCCGATACCCGTCCCGCGAAGTCCCAGGGACTCCGCCGCGACATAGAGGCGCTGTCCGATGGCGCCGGCCTCCATGTGGACGTAGCGGTAACCGCGATCGCCGTGGTCGCCGGTGGCCCGGACAAGGTCGGCAATCATCGAAATCGCAAAACAGGCGTTTCCGGCGAGGTCCTGACCCAGGCTCAAACCGGCGGCGGCGACGCGCTGATCACCCGCGCGAACCAGTTCCAGCCTGCCGCATCCAGGCCAGTGCCGGTAAACCCCGGGTTCGAGCCCCTCCACACGGTGGACGTACAAAAACAGCGAAACGAACCCAACGGTGGCGAAATCGGCTGCGAGCGGCCGGGCGGCGGCATCCAGGATCGCCGAGAGCATGTCGAGCGGAATACGATTCGCGCCGCCAGTGAAATCGAGGGCGGAACGCCGTGCCCGCACCACCTCGCCGAATCTCCGCGAGGATGTCGCCCTGGCCCCGAGCGGAATCCCCGGGCAACGCTCTTCGACGGTTCGATTCACCCCGCCACCCGGAGCCGTCCGTTTAGTGGCCGCGTGAATCCGGTCGATTAGGGGATACTCCACCTGCACATGCGACAACCGGTTCGGTTCTCCCCCGAACCACTCGGTTTCAGAAGCATCCGTCGCCCCGCAGGGAATCGCGGGGCCCTCGATAGTGACCTGTAACATCGGCCACTCGTCGGGGCTGAGGCGGTAGTCCACCGAGATCTCGTCATCGGCGAAATCTCCGGACGCCCGGGCGGTACAGCCCAAGGCGCGGGCCGCTAGCGCGAGCGATTCCCAGGCGTGACCGATATCCAGCAGACAGTACCGATATGCCCGGTCGCGATACTTCCAGGCTTCCCGCCAGGCGATGCTGGTGAGAATGAACGTGACCGGCGCGGCGCCCAACGCTCTGAACCGTCCCCGGGCGCGCTGTTCCGCCATGTGGGACGAAGGCCGGTAGTGATAGAGCCCGTCCGGCCAGCCCTCGAGTCCCCGGGTGATGAAGTGGAACTCGGTCGGGTGAAGGTTCCCGGAGGACGGGTTCACCCGCAGCGCGTACCGGTAGCCGGTGGACGGGACCAGTTTCGACGCGCTGATGGCTGCGGCGTAGAAGAGCAATTGGGAGAGGAAATCCGCGGCCGTAGAGGCGGTGGCAATACCGGATGCTCCCTGGAGTATGGACAACGCGGGCACGGTAGGCCCGGGCGGATCGGCGGGTAGATCGAGGAGGGGGACGCCTTCATAGTGCCGGAACGGATCGGGCATATTGGCCCAATCCAGGAAGTGCGGATTACGTCTCAGCGACTCGGGTGAATGGCGGGTCGCATCATGGTAGAGGCGCCATTCGGGGACGTGCGGGCCGGAGTCGCGCATGCACGATCATTGTGGCATACGAGGTCCGGCCCGCTCTCAGGGAGAGAGCTAATCCTGCGAAGGCTGGCGGTGGTTCGGAGCGCGTCCGCCCCCGCCGCCGCCGGGACCCATCCCGGTTACGGTGGTCACCGTGTAGTCGGCGGGCACCACGAACAGATTGAGATTGGGCTCAGCCTGTACGATGTTTCCCAGGTTCATCGTAGTGGACCCGAACCGCGGATCCGATGACGTCATCTGCACCGGAATCTTCAACGTTGTGCCGATCCACGTTTCCCGCACGATCGAAATGGGCTGCTGGTTGCCGATGGCGCCCGCCGGAATGGTGGTGGTCACGCGGGTGCCGGTCGCGGGGACATTATTGATCGATTTCGCGCCCAGGTCTTCGGTCTTGGTCGTGGCCGGATCGCTTCCCTTTCGCGGACCGCGTGCGTGCCCGAAGCCGGTCCCGGTCCCGCTCACGGGCGCCGGCGGAAGCGTCATCTTCCGGGCAGTCTTATCAGCCGGGTTCAGCACATACGAGAAACCGCCCACCGGATCGAAGATAGTGATGCGGGTCTGCTCCGTCTGGCTCCCGTGCGGCGTGGCGGTGTGCTCCATGCGAACCCGGCCCTGGCTGTCGCGATAGATGGTGGTGGTTTCCTGCCGGCTGATGACATTGCCATCGCCCAGCTTCTGCTGGATCTGGGTGGTCTCGACACCGCTGAATGGCGCTCCCGTGACGGGAACCCGCGATCCCGGTCCCCCCATAATCGGACCCATCATGCCCGGGCCGCCGCCGGGTCCGGCCATTCGTGGACCTCCACCCCACCCCCGCTGGCCCCCGGGTCCCTGTCCGAAAGCGACCGCGGTGCCCAGCAGCAAAGTGAAACACAATCCTGATTTGGTCATATCTGATTTCCTCAATTCTCGAATTTCTGGTCCGCAAGCACGCGGACGGCTCTGGGCATTCCATCCTGGCCCAGCATTACTTCTGCCTGAAAATCATTGCCGCTCATGTCCTGAACGACGAATCCCATCCGGTCGAGCGCCGCGGCATGCAACTCGGTCCGCACCACCGTCACCATCTCCCCCGATGCCAGCGGGGGTGCGTACGGCACCGGCGCGAACTCAGTAAAATCCATCACTTCGGCGGAAACGGTATCCACGGCCGCTCGTTCGGCCACGGGCGTGGCGGTGCGCCACATCAAACCCGCCGCCAGCGCCAGCAGAACCGAAGCCGCCGCGCTGAATGCCCAATGGAACCTTTGTGCCGGACGCCGAACGCGGCCAAACTCCTCGAGCAGTTCGCGTTTCCGGTACTCGGGCGATCGCGCCGATCCCACCGCGGCTCGCAGTCGTCGCACCGGTTCTACCAGCGTCCGCTCGGCCTCGAAAAGTCCCCGACAGTCCGCACACCGCTCGAGGTGGGCGGCCAGCCCCGGCCGCGGCGGGATGCCTGCCCGTCCGCTCTCGACGATTTCGTCCATCCATGCCCGGCAATTCACGTTGTTCACCTCGCCGCCATTTCCGCGGCTGCCTTCCCGGGTTTCAGTTTCGCGGCCAGTAATGACCGGGCCCGGTGCAGGCGTGACCGGACCGTTCCCACCGGGCACTCCATAGCCCGGGCCGCATCCTCGTAGCTTCGTTCCTCCAAATCGCACAGGATTACAGTGTCCCGATACGCTTCCGGCAGCTCCCGAATGGCTCGGTGCAACTCCGTCGCCCGCTCATCCCCGATCAGCGACTGCAGCACGCTTCCCGCCACCACCGGTTCGTGCGAAGATTCAGCCGGCTGGTTGCGCAACATGCTCCGCACCAGATTGCGCACCATCCCGTACAGGTAGCCTTCCAGCGACCCGCGCCCGGGATCGAACCTGACGTTGGGCTGAATCAACGCCAGAAATGCCTCGTGTGTCGCTTCTTCCGAGATCGCATGATTGCCCGAAATGTGGAGCGCGTAACGGAACAATCCGGGTTCGCGACGCTCGTACAGTTGCTCCAATGCCCGCCGGTCGCCCGACTTGATCCTTCGAAACAGCTCTTCGTCCGTACAGTCCATCAGGCGATCACCTTGTATTGCATGAGCCGGTCAAAAAGTTCCCATTTGTTAAAGTGCGTAAATCATCATCGCTTCCGGGTCTGCCGCCGGAACTTTTGCGGGATGACCCTCAATGCACCAGTATGGAACGTGCCGAGTCATGCCCGGTTCCCATGCCTGCGGCAGCTCGCAAGCTCTTTGACGGTCTGTGGAACGCCGATGTCGAAGAAGTCTCGGCCGGGCTTTGCGACGATGCCCTACTCACATTGAGTTCGCGCAATTACGCTACGGGAAAACCCAGGGTACGCAGGCTCCTGGTGCGGGCCTTTGGCGCAGTCTATTCGATCCGTTGCAAACCGGTGGTGGTTTGGGCGCAACGCAGTCTGGCGATCATTGACGCCGATGTGGATTGCGAACGCTGGGACCGGGTTCATGTCACGTTTCCCGCCACCGTCGTCCTGCGCTTTCGTGACGAACTCATCTCCGAAATCCGGCTATCCACTTATGAGCCGGCGCTGATGGGGAACCTCGGAGGTTTTACGGGTCCTCTGGTTTGATCGCGCCGGCCCGTGCGGCTTCTATCGGCGAGCCCAGTAGCCTCGATAGTACCGATGGTCGCGATAGTGCGGCGCCACCCAGTATGCGCCTCGGTAAGGGGCACGCGCCCAGTATCCTGCATGCCAATGGTAGCGAGTACCCACCGGGTACCAGTAGCCGCTCACCCATGCGTATCCCGGCCCAGGGGAGGGCGGCGGTGCGTAGATTGCCGCGGGCGGGGGTGGCGGGGCTGCATAGTATCCCGGATAGTATCCGCCGGCGTTGATGCCCACGTAGATTCGGGGCCCGGCAAGCAATGAGCCTCCAACCAGAAGAAGGAGGACCAGCAACTTTCCTCTCATCGTCTACCTCCTATCCGAAAAAACGTATGGAGGCCGGCATCGGTGTACGGCGGATACATTAATTTCGGATGAAGATTTCGGGCGGGCTTCGCGGAACCATGAAACATCTCAGGCACTTAGTGGATCCTGAATACAGAAGCGCTACTTGCCATGAAGCGCGAACCGTTGGAGAATTGAGCAGTGCCAAGAGTCGTCACGCTGGGATATCCCGCAATCATCCACTCGCTCCAGGTCCTTTCCCAGAACGTCGGCCACCCGATGACGGTGGTCCGAAACGCGGTGACACTGGAACCGGGCGCCATCTGGGACCGAGATAACATCCTGCTTGCCGCCAACACCCGGACCGTCGTGTACGCGCGCGGGGATACCGTTTTTGAAGACGACACTTTCGCATTCCTGGCCAATGCCTACAACAGCTCCATGCAGCGTCCTCTATGGATGGCGAATCTCACCATGGCCCAGGTGGGGCCGGTGTTCGGACTGGCGCACACGCTTTCACCCTGGTGGGGACCGCGCGGATCGGTGTGCGCCTGGCTGAACCAGTTCGGGACATTCTATTTGACCCACCGGCCGGACCTGGAACTCGCCTCGCGCCACGCTGGACTGTTGCTGGATGGACTGTTCGGACTTCGGTCGCTGTGGACTACCCTGTTCCGGTCGCTCGCGCTCTCCATGGGCGATGGTGGGCCCCAAGTGTTCGAAAAATGGATCCGCCCGTCGGATGTCGGCCCGTTTGTGGGCATCCTGCTTGGGTCGCAGGGGCCCGAAGAGATCGCGGTGAACCGCCTCCCGAAGGCGATCACGTCTTTGCGGGAAACTCCCACCGAAGACTTCGAATCGTGCGTCTCCGTGCCCGTGTTCTCCATGCTGATACGGAGAGCGGAGACAGCCGCCGGCAACCTGGCGCCGGTAATCGAGAAACTGCGCGCCGAGCTGTGACCTGCTTACGTGCTCCGGTGGAAGAGCATCGGAGCGAACTGGGCGAGACACCACCGCCACACCGCCCACACATGTCCGCCTTCGGTCTCCACGAACTCGTGCCGGATCTGGTTCTGATTCAGTAGTTCCGAGAACTGCTTGGCCCGCGCGTAACCCGCGTCCTGTTTGCCCATCGCCATCCAGAACAGGCTGATCTTCGCGTTGGCGGCTTTCGCATCAGCCAGAACCGCCTTGTGCCGCGTGGCGAAATCCGGTCCTCCCGATGAGCTGAATACGCCGATAGCGCTGAACAGGTCGAGGTGCCCGAAACCGATGTTCGACGATTGTCCGCCGCCCATCGAGAGTCCGGCGATGGCGCGATTCCGGCGGCCCGGCGCCATCCGGTACTTCGCCTCGGCCCAGGGCATGATCTCTTTGAGCAGGTACTCCTCAAACAGCGGAAGGTTCTTGGCCTGTACTTCCGGAGCGGAGCCGAACGCCACCGCATGGCCCAGCGGCATCACGATGATCATCGGTACCGCCTTCTTCGATGCGATCAGGCTGTCGAGAATCAGGTTGGCTTTGCCGGCCTGGGTCCAACTGGCTGCGACATCGCCGCTGCCGTGGAACAGATACATCACCGGGTAGCGCGCCGCCTTTTGTTTCTCATATCCCGGGGGAAGGTAGACCCAGACTTGGCGAGTGTCACCGATTACGCTCGATTTCAGCCAGTTCACCTCTACGCTGCCATGGGCAACGTCGGCCGCTTCCCACGGCGCGGGCGGCGTGGCCGGCACTTCGAGCAGACTGGCGGAAGTCCGCTGCCGCAGTTTGACATCGGGATTCACCGGGTCGGCAATGGTGAGGCCGTCCACGTTGAATGTGTAGAGGTAGCCGTTGGGAGTCAGCGGACCCACGGTGACGCTCCAGATACCTTCGGCATTCTTGGTCATGGGCTCTTCGGTTCCCAGAGGCATCCAGGCTCCGAACAGAGTGACACGAGCCGCTTTCGGCGCGCGCACACGGAACGTCACCTTCCCGTCAGGTTGCAACTCCGGAGATACGAGCGTGTCCCGGGGAGGCGGCTGCGCGAGTGCCAGGCTGGACAGTACCAGAGCGGCTGCGATTGTGATCTTCATACGACTGGAGTATATCCGTTCGTCTGCCTACGTGGGGATATCCTCCTCGATGACCTTGTAACCCATCAGATCGCCCAAACGCTTGATGCCACGCATGTGATTCCCGTAGAACACCGCCCGGTGCAGCATCGGCATGGCCCCGGCATACTGCGACAGGTCGCCGGGGCTGCCGGGTTGCACGATGGCGCCGCCACCCCAGTTCAGGAAGAGGTGCCGGGCATCGCGGACGGACTGTGTGAACTGCGTGCGGCAGGCCAGGGGCTGGTCCCTGTCTCGGTAACCTTGCCCGGAACGGCCAGCATCGTGTCCAGGTTGACGAGCTTGGCCATCGTTACCGGTTCCCCCACCTGCCACTGCACCTGCAACGCGACTCCGCCTCCGCTGTCGGTCTGGTTTCGAATCACGAACGGCATGCGGCTGCCGTCCGGCCTCTGCGTGAACGATGTGCAATGGAATTGGACGAGTGCGTTCTTTGCCTCGTTCACCACCGGATCGGTGATGAACCCAGGTGTCCGAAATGCGTGGGCGAACAGCAGCATGGTGAGCGTCGAATCGATGTCGCCTTCACAGGCGCCCACCAGCCCCAGATCGTTCAGCTTACTGAAGGTCAGGCAAGCCCGCGGGTTTCCCATGCAGGCCGCGCTGCAGATCCCCTGGGCTTCTCCTTGATCATCAGCTGCTTCACCGCCAGATAATACCTCGCCGAATCGATAATCTCGTCGCGCGTGGGCTCCAGGACTCCGATCGCCGGCTTGAGCCAGTAGCTGCTCGGCCTCGGCAACGGCGGCTTTGAGATCGATCGATTTTGCGATTTCCAGAATCTGTTCGTTCGGGATCGTCACCAGTTCGACGCCAAGCTTGTTCTTCACCTCTTCGGGCGAACAGGCCGCCTTGGTTCCGCGCGGCCCGTTCACGGCCAGAATTCGCGTCTGCTTCATCAACGCCGGAACCCGCAGCAGGCTGATCGCTTCATCGAGTTCGTTCCAATCGGTGGTGGAGAGGAGCACCACCTTCCGGTTCTTCCACTGCTGGTGCCACATCCAACCATGCCCGCTGAACGGCTGAAAAAAGGAGACCGCCGGCTTGTCCAGCCCGAAGCTGAGTTTGTCCAGCGTTGCGTAATCGCCGCCGTGTCCGGAAAGCCAGATCAGCACTATACCGTCCGCGGACGCCGCCCTCGCCGCAACCTCAGCCACGTCTGTTGGCGGAATTGTCTCGCCGCCCACGAAAGTCACGTCCCCGAGCTTCTTCTCCAGGTCGCGAAGGTAGTTGTCCATCTTCGTGATCTCTTCCTGACCCCAGGTCAGGTATTGGACGCTCTTGCCGGTCGGCGTTCGTGGTTGCCCCGGATCGGCCGACATAGAGTTTGTAGATTGTCGCCGGCCGCAGTTTGGGCCATTCGTCTCTTTCCGAACCAGCCGCCGCACGAGTGGCGGGTTGCCCGGCCAGCATGAAAGACGCTGCCGCGCCGGTTCCTAAGAAAGTCCTTCGGTTCAGCCTGTCGAGTCTGCTCATTGGCTTCCTCCTGCCAGATGGAGCGGCCATCACGGCCACATCCGAGGCCCGCCACCGGCTCGCTCAGCGCAGAGGCGCGGACCGCCGTATCCAAAATACGCTCTCGCGAAATGGATGTCTATGAGGACCCACCCGCAAACCCGCCAGCTACTCTGTGGCCAACCTCACGATTTGCACAGGTCCCAACAACCCCGAGGGAAGTAAGGGTGAGTTGGCCCGATAGAACGGCATGGTCGTGTACGTGTACTTCGTAGCGCCCGCCTGTGCGTCGCCGATCAATCGATTTACCCACAAGTTCGTCACCTTGACCTGAAGTGTGTTCGCGCCTGGCTTCAAAGCGCCGGTAACATCCACTCTGAATGGCGTCTTCCAGACGATGCCAAGCGGCTTGCCGTTCACCGCCACCTCCGCGAGGTTCTTCACGTCGCCGAGGTCCAGCCACAGCTTTCCTCCCTTCGCGAACCAGCTCGCCGGTGCCTCGACGGACTTACTGTAAGTTCCGGTACCCGAGAAATATTTCACCCCTGCGTCACTGTTGTCGGCCCACGAGCTCAGCGTCGGAAGAGTAAGATTCGCCGGAGCTCCGCGATTCGGTTGAAAGCTCACGTCCCACGCACCGCCCACAACGGCGATCTTTGTTTCGACTTTTGGCGGGAGCGCCCGCGATTGGGCCGAAGCCGGCGTTCGGAACACGACGAACACCGCTTCATCTGGATTCAGGTGCAAGGGCACAATGGTTCGGCCAACTTCGATGCGGTAGGCGGCGGGTTCCACCTCCCCCGTTTCCGGATGCCAAAGCTCGGGTGCTTTCCCCCCCACGCGGAACGTCGCTTCCAAGGTCTCCATCCGGTGGTTTCGATTGTCCACCCAATAAACGTCCCCATCCGCCAGTTTGCGATGGACAAACAGCAGACTCGTGTCGCTCTGGGGCTTCGTGTACTCGAAATCGGGCGCCAACTGGACGGAGGCCAAAACCCCAGACAGCGCCTGCGTGCCGAACACCTTGCCCTTGCCGAACGTATGCTCGCCGGATTCCGAAGGCCAGAGTTGATCGGAGATGGTCCGGAACTCCGCCTCGTTGTCGCTGAGACTGGGTGTGCCAATGGGTTTGGGTCCGGCCACGGTTGCCCCAGCGCCCACCAGATCGCGGATTTTGCGTAACACCGGAAGAGACATGTGCCGGCTATTCGCATCGAGCGCCAGTACTCGATAACTCATTCCGGTCCGTGTCACGATCCGCCCCCCATCGACCGATAACTCATGCATCAGGGCATCGGCGTTCACATAGTCGAAGTTATATCCCGAGGGGATGTCCGGCGACTTATGACCGAAAAGGGCGGTGATGTTGGAGTCCTCGCCATAGAAATAGATCACGTCGGCGGCGAATTTGCCTTGTTGGAGCATGTAGCAGCTTCGAGCAAGGTAAGTCGTCCAGGGTTTGGCGAGTTCCGCCCACGTCTCGTGACGAGTGAACCACTGCCCGAACGGCCCGAGGCCCAAGCCCGGGACCTTGTCCGAGACCGGCTGATGCACTGACGTGTGTATGACGAAGCGATTCAGCCCGTTGGCCAGTTCCTTGTCGGCCGTGGGCTTGAGTGTCTCGGGCGACCACGCCCAGGCGGTCCCGATGGCTGTGAGGGACTCCGCCGCGGCGATGTTCTGGCCGTAGATATGGGCGACGGAAGCCGATTCCCGAATGTCCGCGTTATAGCCGTATGACTCGCCGCGTTCGCCCGGCCGCGGAGTCCACATCGCACTCATGGGTATGTCTGCGCCTCGCTTCACCTCCATGCCGTCTCCGATAAATGCCCTCCCCGACTCGTGAGATTCCGAGTAGCGGCCCATCCCCCGCTCGTGCAAAGATGCGCCGATCTGATCGTAGTGATACTCCGCCGTCAGGTCGCCGATGGTCTTACGGAAGTCCCACAGGAAGCGCTCGCTGGCCTCGACGCTCTCTACCACCCTGCCGGTGAGAACGGGCATCCAGGGATGCATGTCGTACCCGCGCCGCTTGCTGAACTCCGCCATCATGTCGTCGGTCCAGTTCTGCGTCCCCGCTTCCCAGCTGTCGGTAACCATATATTGAAGGCCGCGCTTGCCCATCAGCGGCCCGGCCGTCTGTTTGTACTGATCCAGATAGTTGTCGAGATATGCCTTCACGTATTTGCGGCTGAGCTTGTCCACCTCGGGACCTGTGGCTTCGGGCGAGGCCGGATGGTTCGTGATGCCGAGGAGCGAATATCCCATTCGGAGCACAATCCAGCGGCCCGGGGGTGGCGTCCAATCGAGAGTGCCATCGACGCGCATCTTGGAGGTCAGGTCTATGACCTCGCTCTTGGCGATGGCATCCTTGGCGTTCACCTGGGGCGTCGCCAGCGAGTACAACTCGGGGAGCGCTGCGAAGCCCGCCTTCTCCTCAAACCGGTTTACCCGCGCCCCAGTGTGCAGCACGAGCTCCGCTATCTGGTAGTTCGTAGGCGGCGGGGGCGGTCTTGAAACCAGGAATGTCGATATCGAACAGAGGAGTGGCCGGCAGCGTTCGGAATGTGACGCGAAAGAACTTGGCGGTCACCTCCGGAAAAGCCAAAGTGTTGGCCACGGCTCCCCCACCCGGAACCGTGGCGATGGACCGGAACTGACTCCCGTCATCGCTCGCTTCCAGTTGTTGACCGCTCTCGGCGGGCGGTCCGAATGGGTTCCGCCTCACGTTGCGAATCACCAGCGTGAAGGCGTGAACGGTCTGAGGCTGGGCAAATTCGAACTGGATCCACGCCTTTTCATTCGGTGGCGCCATCGGCAGGGGGCTGGATTGGACAAGGTCGCCGTCGGCGAGCGCGGCAAGGTCGAAGCGGCCTCCGCTCGCCGTGATCCTCGGCTGCAGTTCAGCCATCGGCCTGTCGCTGTCCGGGACTCGATACGCGACTACCGCGCTGTCCGCATAGTAATCCGGTATGGGCGGGGTCGCCTGTCCGGTCAGTTGGGCGATCAGGCTTCCGCCTTTGATGTTCTGGAACGGGCCCGTGGTCGATGGCGGCTTCCTCAACATTCCCGCGAACGGCCGGCCACCTTGAACCGGGGTCTCGCTCCACACGAACTTCTTCATCGCCTGTGAGGGCGGCACCCACGGTCCGCCGCTCTCGCTCCATCCGGGCGAACCGGCGATGGCCATCTCCAATCCCAGCTCGTCGGCCAGCGTGGCCGCGTAGCGGAAGGCGTCCTTCCACTCTGGTGTCATGTAAACCAGCCGTTTTGGAACCACCTGGGGGGTGGCCAAGGCGGCATCGAAATTCTGGAAACCGCCGATACCTACCCGCTTCATCCACTCCAGGTCCAGCTTGATGCCTTCCTTGGTGATGTTGCCGTTCATCCAGTGCCACCAGACTCTTGGCTTGGCGCTGTTTGGCGGCTGCTGGAAACCACGTAAGAGTGAGTCACCCGACTGCGCCCAGGCAGCCCACCCCGCCAGCGTGAACAGTCCGGCGGCCAACAGAATATGCCTGCCTTCAATACGCATTAAGATTCTCCATGGTTGTAACAACGTGACACCTGAGCCGAGCCTTCGTCCTTAGACTAGATTCCGCTTTCTGTTTCTACCCCGCTTCATCTCGATCTACAAGCTGACATCTTCAGTTGATCTACATTTTGCAGTGCGAAACCTGGACGAATCGTAGGCGTTTGCCGACAAGCTGCTCATGCTTAGGTAATAAGCACATATTCTGATTGGCCCACAACGGGTTAATGATAACCCGCAGCGTGACAGTGACCGTATTGCACTGCAAGACTTAGCTGATATCGCACACAGACCTTCCTGTTCGGCACGCTGCGAGTGTACACTCTCTCGAACGGGTGGAGGGGTCGATCCGGACTGCCCAACGATTCTCCAGGTTCAATCGGAGGCCATGGCTCTGCGCTGGCCAGGGAGGACCGGGGCCTCGCTCAGCCGAAAGGAGGCGTCAGTATGAAGAAACTAGCGTTTCTGAGTGCCTTGTTCGTGTTGTTGCTCGCCACTGCGGGTGGGCTGAACGCACAGACTGCCAGCGGACAAATTACCGGGACTGTGCGCGACCCTAGCGGGGCGCTCATCCCCAATGCCAAGGTTACGCTGAGAAATCAACAGACCGGTTTCACGCGCGACATGCGCACGAATGAGGCCGGGGCATATGCATTCCCACTCTTGCCAGTCGGGGTGTACTCGGTCACCGCGGAGCAACAAGGCTTCAGCTTGGCGAAGCGGTCTGACATTATGCTCAATGTCGATCAAGTCTTGCGCTTCGATCTGGAAATGGCGGTCGGGACCACGACCGAGACGGTAAACGTGCAAGCCGCATCGGTTGCCATCGACTCGGAGACGTCTTCTATCGGACAGGTAGTGTCTCAAAAGCAGGTTTCCCAGCTCCCACTGAACGGGCGGAATTTTTTGCAGCTGTTGTTCGTGGGGGCGGGAGCAGTGGAGACGTCCGGTGAGCAGGGATCCATGCGACAAGGCGCCGGCAACGCGATCAGCATCAACGGATCCCGGCCGACGTCGAACAACTACCTGCTCGATGGAACCTCGAACACCGACACCGCGTTGGGTACTCCGGGCGTGGTTCTCTCGGTGGATGCCATCCAGGAGTTCAAGGAACAGACCGCGACTTACTCGGCCGAGTACGGGTTCAGCGCCAACCAGGTCAACATCGTGAGTAAGAGCGGCACCAACGATTTCCACGGAGCGGTGTTCTGGTTTCTGAGAAACGACGCTCTGGACGCCAACAACTTCTTCAACAACCTCACGGGTAGCGAGAAATCGAAACTGCGGCAAAACCAGCCTGGCTTCGTCGCCGCGGGACCGGTGTTCCTGCCCAAACTCTATAATGGCCGCAATAAGACGTTCTGGCTGGCAAACTACGAAGGCCGGCGCACCAGCACGGGCTTTCAGGACTTTCTGATTGTCCCGACTCCCGACCAGTTGGCGGGCAAGTTCACTTCGACGATTATCGACCCGATTACAGGGCAGCCCTTTCCGAACAACACGATCCCTCAAACTCGTTTCACCCGGCTGGCCAACCTGGCCGTGGCGAAATTCATCCCCGCGCCGAATTCCAGTCTGGCGCAAGGCAACTATATCCGCAGCCGGGCCATACCCAACGATACGGATCAGTACACCTTCCGCCTCGATCAGCAGTTAGGCCGCTTTGGAACCGTCTTCGGCCGTTACACGCACACGAATTGGACGAATATCTCCGTGCAGAACACTACGGAGCTTGGGGACGTCTTCTTCGTTCAAGAAACCAAGAACTGGCAGATCTCTCATTCCGTGCCGCTGACCCCAAATCTGGTCAATTCGTTTCGTCTCGGCTATATCGAGGCGCTCGCCAACCAGTACGGCGCGACGGCGCCCCAGGGCGACATCGATGCGCTCAAGCTCACCGGCGTTTTCACCAACTTGGACGACCAGCAGCGATCATACCCGGCCGTAGGCTTCGGCGGAGTGGGGAGCGGGCTCTCCGGCGGTGGCAGCGCCGTGAACGACTACCAGGCGAGCAATCAGCCCATGTGGGACGTGAGCAATACCACCACCTGGGTTCATGGCCGGCACACCATCAACTTCGGCATCAATTACCGCCGCTGGTGGCTTCAGCGGGACCTGGCCAACGACTTCCTCGGTCAATTTACGTTCAGCGGCTTCTTCACGGGAAACAAGACCGCCGACAACGCCGTGGCGGACATGCTGCTCGGCTACTTCTCGGGCGCCAGCGCGTTCCAGCCCGCCGGTTTCAGCGTCGGTAACCAGGCCGGTAATCCGCGCGAGTTCAATCTCCTCTACGTTGCGCCTTATTTCCAGGATGACTGGAAGGTCAGCCAGCGGCTCACCCTGAATCTGGGGATTCGCTGGGACTATCGCAACGTCCCCTATGAAACGAACAACCGGATGGGCTGGCGCGACCTCTCCAATCCCAAAGGAGGATTGCTGGTGGCTGACAAGACCCTGGTGGACAAAGGGATTGTCGGCGACGGGTCGTATTACAAGTATGCCAACCGGAGGAGCCCCACCGACGCTTCTTTGAAAGTCTTCGCTCCTCGTTTCGGCTTCGCGTTCCGGCCGTTCTCCGGCGATAAGACAGTGGTCCGCGGAGGCTACGGTGTCTTCTTCGATTCCGCCGAAGGTCGCGAGATCGATGGCGCGGCCGACATCTACCCGTATGTGAGCCGGGGAAACTACACCCAGAGTCTGGGGCAATCCGCGCCTCTGATTACGACGGACCAGATGTTCCCGAGTTTTGCCGACCTCGGCGCGGCAACGCCGGCGGCAAACAGCTTTCTGGCGGTGAGCATGTCGCCGGAGCCCAGGAACCCGTATGTGCAACAGTGGAGCTTCTCCATCCAGCACGCTCTCACCTCGAACACGTTCCTGGACCTCAACTACATCGGCAACAAGGGGACCCACCTACTAATGCGGCGGCAAATCAACCAGGCCTACCAACCCCAAAACCCCGCCCTGTGCTCGGCCGACCCCACGGTTGCTGACTGTCCGGTGCTGTCCCGCCGGCCGTTCCCCAACTTTGCGACCTACATCGACAGTGACTGGTCAGGGAACTCCAGCTACAACTCGTTCAACGCCAAGCTGGAGCACCGAACGGGTTCAATGATTATCACGACGGTGTATACGTGGGCCAAGAGCATCGACAGCAAGTCGGCCGCAGCCGGTATCGGAAATGACGTGGCCGGTTGGCAAGGCTTCCTGGACAACCACAATGTGAGGCGAGACCGCGGGCGCTCCGAGTTCGACGTGGATCACAGGCTGGTGACCAGCTTTGTCTATCAGATCCCCGTCGGGCGTGGTGCGAAGTATCTCAGCTCGATGAACAAGGTGGCGGACGCCCTGATCGGCGGCTGGCAGGTAAATGGGATCGCGACGTTCCAGAGTGGATTTCCCATGACCATCGCCGCGGCGGACGTCGGGGGGCTTGCCGATACGTTCGGTACTAACCGGGCGGATATTGTCGGGAACCCATACCCGAGCGGTTTCACGAAGACCATTGCGAAGTGGTTCAACACCGACGCATTTCGGCAGCCCGCCGCGGGATTCCTCGGTAACTCTGGGCGGGGTATTCTCCGGCTGCCGGGAACAAACAACTGGGACACGGGACTGTTCAAGAATTTCGCGATCACGGAGCACGCAAACGTTCAGTTTCGGTTCGAGTCCTTCAATACCTGGAATCACACACAGTGGGATGGTCCAGACCGTAACATAGCAGACGCCCGGTTTGGGCAGATCCTCTCGGCTCGTGACGCCCGCATCAATCAGCTCGGCTTGAAGTTCCTATGGTGACAGAGCCCTGACCTTACCAAGTAGGTGACCGCCGCGCCTTGGCCCGGCGGTCTTTCCAGGGCGCTATCATCGAAATCAACGATGTTCCGCTTCGTTCTGCTCTGCCTTCTGGGTCTTTCCGGGCTTTTCGCCCAGGCGTCCGGCGACAACGTACAGCGCTATGTCCAGGAAGGCGACCGTGCACTGGCCGAGGGCCGCTATGCGGACGCCGAACAGGCCTACGAAAGGGTCAGGCAACTAGTGCCCGGCACCGCGGAGGTGTATGCCAAACTGGGCGTGATCTATTACCAGCAGGGCAAATTCTCCCAGGCGGCTCCGGCGCTGAGTCAGGCGCTGAAGCTCAAGCCGGGATTACCCAACGCCGACACCCTGCTGGCGATGTCCTGGTCTGAACTCGGGCGGTTCAAAGAGGCTCTGCCGGGCCTCGAGAAGGGGTTCCGCAGAGCGCAGGATCCCTGGATCAAGCGCATGAGCGGGCTGCAACTGGAGAGAGTCTACACGGGACTGCGGCGAGACGACAAAGCCGTCGAAGTCGCACTGGAGATGAACCGTCTCTATCCTGAGGATCCGGAGGTTCTCTATCACGCGGCCCGACTGTTCGGAAACTTCGCCTACGTCACCATGCAACGTCTCGCGACTGTGGCGCCCGAATCGGCATGGAGGCGATTGGCTGCGGGCGAAGTGCACGAAAGCCAGGAAGCGTATGATGCCGCCATCGGGGAATATCGCCAGGTGCTCGCGCTCGACCCCCGCCATCCGGGCATTCACTTCCGGATCGGTAGGGCCATGCTGGCCCGGGGACGGCTGACCAACACCCGAAGCCAAGCCACCGAAGCGGCGTTGAAGGAGTTCGAGCAGGAGCTTCAGCTGGATCCGACCAACGCCAATGCGGCATACGAGATCGCGGAAATACATCGCCAGTCCGGACGCTTCGATGCGGCCTGCGAATACTTTGAACTCGGTCTTAAATCCTATCCCGACTTCGAAGACGCCCATATCGGTCTCGGCCGGGCCCTCCTCGCACTGAACAAACCCGGCCCGGCTCTCGCTCACCTCGAAAAAGCCGTCGCCCTGAACCCTGAAAGCGATGTTGCGTTCTTCTCCTTGTCCCAGGCGCACAGAGCGTTGGGGGACACGGCTGGGCAGCGGAAGGCGTTGGCCGAATTCCGTCGCCTGCGCGATAGAAACGCAACCCAGGAGCCAACGGATGCGCGCCGGGAAATCACCAGGCAGCAACTCGACCCAGGCGCCCACGCAGATCAATAGAGTCAGACGCGTGCGGCCGCAAGTCCGAGCAAGGTGTCATTCGGATAGAAGTGATCCACGTTTTCCGGAGTCACCAGCTGATGCTTCGTGAAGCAGGCTGGTTGCACGGGCTTATGCGCAAGCAGATCGAGCGCAAGCCGGATCAGACCATCCCCGTACTTTTCCGGAAAGTACGCTACCGATCCGATCATCCGGCTGCGAGGCTCCCGCATCTCGGCTCGCGCCTCCGGCTCTGCGTTCTGGCCCACCACGGCGCAATGTGAAGCCCGTCCGGACTCCTCCATAGCCCGCAGTGCCCCCAATGCGCTGGCATCGTTCGCGGCTCCCACCAGGATGTGCTTCGAGTGCGAACCCCGGAGATGCTTCCGCACCACCTCCAGTGCGGTCTTGAACTGGCCGTCCGCGTCGATCTGCACGAGCGGAGTTTGTTCCGGAAACCGCAGGACTTCCCGGAGCCCCGCGACGATGCCGCGCATGCGGACTCTCGGCAACGAACCCGCCCGGGACAACTCGAGCAGCAAAACCTCGTCCAACTCGCCGGCCCAGTACTTCTTCGCCCATCGGCCGAGGTGCCGGCCCGCGATCATACCGGCTTCGTAGTTGTTGGCGCCGAAATAGGTCGCGCCTGGGTGCGGAATATCGATGGCGATGAACGGGATGCCGGCTTCCATATACTTCGCCGCGATGGCCGGCGCCACGGCCTCGTCGGCTTGAAACTCGATCACCAGGTCCACGTTCTCATGGACTAACTGGTCGGCACTGCGGAGCGCTGCCTTCGGATCGTAGCGATTGTCCGCCACAATCAGTTCCAGGTTTGCCTCTTCGGAGGCGCGGACAATGCTGGCTAATACCTCTCGGGTGAAGGAACAATCCTGTCCTTGTGATGCGTAACCGACCCGATAACGCCGTGTCGGGCGCTTTTCTGAGATGAGCCGGTATTGATTCTCGCCTATCTTCTCCAGGAACCCGCACTCATGCAGGGTATAAAGAAATCGGAAGCACATCCCCTTGTTGAATCCGGTCCGCTGTGCCACTTCACGCAGCCGCAGAACTTCGCCCTTGGTCTGAAAGGCCGACAACACCTGGGAGGCGTGGACTACCGACTGAACCACATATCGGTTTGGACGTACAGTTTTCACAGCAACATGGCCCCGCTAAACTCGACGCCGGCGCCGGTCGGGCGTCGTTATTCCCTTGAACGACGTCCCGCGCTCGACCGGATGTTGGTCCATCTTAGGGCAGGTCGGGCCGCGATGCAAGGTTTTACACAGAGAAACTTGAAGCGGACGTCGTAAGCCGGGGGCTTCCGTCCAAATCGAATCTCTCCGAGTCTTCCGGAACCGGGAAGGCCATATGAACCGTGTAGGATCCAACCGCCGTCGGGGCTGCAGTGAACCCAAGTCGCACTGAGCATTTGTATTTCGCGGTGCGAAACTCGCAAAGGCGAGGAGATTCCCTTGACCTCTTCGCAACTGCGGCCATAGACTGAAGCCTGATTGATATTCCCGAACCACCATCCGTAGCGGATGCGCGGCACTTCAGCCGCAGGGCATCCGTGGCGCAGGTCCTTGATCATGTCTGAGGATTCGAAAACGAGGGTCGGACTCTTCTCCATCGGCCTGGACACCTACTGGCCCCAATTCGACGGCCTGAAACAAAGGCTGAAAGATACGGCCGCCCAAGTGGCGGCGCGCCTCGCGCGGCCGGGCATCGAAGTGGTGGACCTGGGCATCATCGACAATCCCGAGAAAGCGGCGCGCGCTGGACAGGAGTTCCGGGCAGCCGGCATCGACCTCCTCTTTCTCCACGTTGGCACCTACGCGCTCTCCTCCACCGTGCTGCCCGTGGTAAGGCGCGCGAAGGCGCCCGTGATCGTGCTGAACCTGTCGCCCGGAGCTGCCATTGATTACGCTGCCTTCAACGCGATGGCCGATCGCGGGCGCATGACCGGGGAGTGGCTCGCGTGGTGCCAGGCTTGCCCGGTGCCCGAGATCGCCAACGTTTTTAAACGATGCAATATCCCGTTCTTCCAGGTCACCGGCGTGCTCGATGGCGATCCGCCGGTGTGGGACGAAATCGGCGAGTGGCTGGATGCCGCGCGCGTCGCGCATGTCATGGAGTACAACCGGCTCGGCATCCTGGGCCATTACTACGGCGGCATGCTCGACGTGTATTCCGACCTCACCTTGCAGTGCGCAGTATTTGGAGGACACATCGAGATCCTGGAGGTGGACGAACTCGCCGCCCTGCGCGCCGAAGTCTCCGCCGCTCAGATCGCGGAGCGCGTCGCGTACTTCCATCAGGTCTTCGACGTCCAGCCGGATTCGAGCTCCGCCGAACTCGAACGCGCGGCCCGAACATCAGTGGCGCTCGACCGTCTGGTAGAGCGGCACGCCCTTGGATCGATGGCCTACTACTATCAAGGCTCGGGCAACCCTGCCAATGAGGACGCCATCAGCTCCATCATCCTGGGTACCAGTTTGCTCACTGCGCGCAGCATCCCCGTGGCGGGTGAATGCGAGGTGAAGAACGCCCAGGCCATGAAGATCATGGACTCGTTCGGCGCGGGTGGGTCGTTCACCGAATACTACGCTGCCGATTTCGCTGACGACGTCGTCTTGATGGGCCACGACGGCCCTGGACATCTGGCCATCGCGGAGGGGAGAACCAAAGTCCGGCCCCTCGGCGTTTATCACGGCAAGGTCGGCCGCGGGCTGTCGGTGGAAATGTCCGTAAAGCACGGCCCGGTTACCCTGCTCTCGGTCGTCGAGAGCGAGGGCAGGGTGAAGTTGCTATTCGCCGAGGCCGACTCCGTCCCCGGTCCCATTCTCGAAATTGGCAATACCAACAGTCGTTATCGCTTCGGTATCGGCGCGCGCCGCTTCATCAACGAGTGGAACGCCCAAGGTCCGGCGCACCACTGTGCCATCGGCGTAGGCCACATCTCGTCCAAGCTTCAGAAGCTGGGCGCTCTGCTTGGTATTGATGCAGTTCGGATCTGCTGATGAGGCAATTATGAAACTGGCGTACTCTCTTTTATCCGTTCTTAGCATTGTTACTGCGGGCTTGGCCCAGAAGATTGATGTTCAATGGGACAAGGTCGAGCGCATTTCCAAGACCACGGCGACGCTTCAGGTCGTCGTGAACCCTCCCCTGCGGCGTGGATCGGCCATTCACGACCGCGTTTTCTCCGAGTTGAAGAACCTTGGAGCCGACTACGTCCGCTATGTCCCCTGGCTACCGTATCCGAAGCTCGGAGTCGCTGAACTCGAGCCGCCCACCAAAGACAAAACCTCTTGGGATTTTGCCCTGATCGACCCGATGACCATCGATTTCCTCGAAGCCACCAAGGGGCACCCGGTGATTCTGAACTTCAGCACCATCCCCGCCTGGATGTTTCTGACGCCTCAACCGGTCGAGTACCCTCAGGATCCCGAGGAGGCCGTCTGGAACTACACCCAGGGAACAGAACTCCGCGACCCTACTGGAAAACAGGTTGGCGACTACTTCGCCCGCCTGGTCGGCTGGTACGTGAACGGGGGATTCACCGATGAACTCGGAAAGCGCCACGAATCCGGACACCACTATCAGATCGACTACTGGGAGGTCCTGAACGAACCCGACATCGAGCACCAGACCACTCCCGAACAGTACACGGCTCGTTACGACGCGATTGTCGCAGCTATCCGGAAGGTGGCGCCGGGCACGAAGTTCGTCGGCATATCCGTGGCCTTCCCGTCCGCCGATCCCCGCCACTTCGAATACTTCCTGAATCCCAAGAATCACAAGCCCGGCATCCCGCTCGACATGATCTCGCATCATTTTTATGCGACGCCGAGCGCCGACCAGTCTCCCGCCATATGGCAATACACGTTCTTCGATCAGGCGGACCGCTTCATCGCTACCGCGCGGTATATCGAAGCGATTCGGCAGAGGCTGGCTCCGGCCACCCGAACCACCGTGAACGAGATCGGCTCAATCCTCCCAGGCGATCCCAAGGGCGTGTTGCCGATTCCTGATTCCTATTGGAATCTCTCGGGCGCCATGTACGCGTACGTCTTCGGGAATCTCGCCGAGCTGGGCATCGATGTGGCGGGTGAATCGCAATTGGTAGGTTATCCGACGCAGTTCCCGAGCGTATCCCTGATCGACTGGAACACCGGCGCGCCCAATGCCCGATTCCGCGTGCTGGAACTGCTGAAGGCCAACTTCCATCCTGGCGATAAGCTGGTGAAAACCTCGAGCGCCACGCCGTACGTGTACGCGCTGGGAACCATCGCGTCAAACGGAACACGCAGGGTGTTGCTGGTGAATAAGCGCGACCGCGACATCGAATTGACTCTGCCGGGCCCTGCGACGGAGATTCGGTACGTGGATCAAACCACCAGGGGCGGCGTGCCTGGTCGCGAATCATTGGGCGGCGATAAGCTCACGCTGCACGGTCTTGGCGTTGCCGTGATCACACTTGCCGCGCAATGATTCTGCGGCAATGCGCCGCTGGAATTACGATGCGCGCTGCGGTTCGCTCGCTGCGGAGGCGTGATGCCTTCTCGCCGCCACGCTACACTGACGTAGCGCCTGTTCCAGAACATAGTACCGAACCTTGGCGCACGCCACCTCGACAAATCCTGGCATCGGCGCCCTTCCGGTGATGGAAACGCGCGCGCCGCCGCGCAAAGTGGCGATGAGACAATTCGGCCTATCCGACGTGAGGACCACACGTAACTCTCGCAACAGAACCAGTTCTTCCATGTGCATGTTCTTTTGTTCACTTCCTGCCGAGAGAGGCATTCCATTCGCTTCTCAACGTTGGGCGGATGCGCTCCACATGGACCAGACTAGGTAGTATGAGCCCGGCCAGCATCGCGGCGCCAGCGAGGATAACAACAACGCGAACCTTACGTCTCATGATCCCTTTGCTTTTTCGACTAGGTCGAATTTCAATCTGAGAGATTACTTCTTGTTGAGATCGTCGTTCTTGGAGTACTTGGTGCCTTGCAGGGTCAACTGGAGCGCAAGACCATTCTTGGTGATCTGGTAGACCCAGACGCCCGGCGCAACCATCGTTGCTCCCGAAAAAGCTCCGCCTGAGGTGCCGGCCTTGGCCGCCGCGTCCGCCTGCGCTTCACCTGCCCAACCGGAATCCATGAACTTCGTCAACGCCGGCTCATTTTCGAACACAAAGATCACTCGGTAATCCTTCACTCCCACCCCGAGGCCGGCGCCGGCGGAGATCATCTTCATGAAAGTATCTTGATTGGTCTTCGAGTTCACGGCCACTCCCGCGCCGCGGGCAGTGCTGAGCAGCAATAGGTTTGTGCCCATGTTGTTGAAGACAGCGTAGCCTGCAGACTTCTGGATAGCCGCCTGAGATGCCGGTTGCAGCTTGTACAAGTCCGTCAGCGTTTGTGCCGCCATCTTACGGATCTTGTCGCGTTGCTGGTCGGGTGTATCTTTGGCGCTTGCCAAAGATGCGGTCAGCAAGGTCACTCCGAGGAGCGTCCCCAGTCTTTTGTAGGTCATCTGCATTCTCCTTCGCTCTGTCACACAACCCCGAGTTACCGAGCCGCGACCGCTTACTAACGTGCGCGGCTCCGTAAGCTACCGAGCCGCGACCGTGAGGAAGCGGTCCGCTACGGCGACAGCACCGTGTATGAAACCATCTTCCACGTGGCGCCTTCCTGAGCCCACACGGTCCAGAGGACGCCGGAATCCTTACCTGCCTTCGCCAGGCTCAGCCCCATCGCGTAGTACTTGCCCCAACTCTTTTCTCCAGTCGGTGCCTTAAAGGTCAGCGTCTCTCCCGCGGTCTGTCCCTTGCAGTCTAGGGTGTTGGCCATGTAATCCGGGATTGAGACCAGTACAAACGCCCTGCTGTTACCGTGCTTCACGAGTTTGATGTCGGCATGGTTCGGCTGCGGCGCTACAATCGCTTCCTCCAACCGCTTCACGGCCCCGCTGGTCTCAATGAGTTGCTGCATCCCCGTCTTCAACAGTGCCCGCGCTTCATCCGGAGTCTTCGGGGGCAGCTGATCCTCACTCAGGTTCAATTTCACGCAGTCGGCACACCGTGCGGACAGGTAACCCAACGCTCCATCCACGTCGCGTTTCACGAACCAGGTTTCCAGGAACTTCGTGGTGGTTCCCACCAGTTCCGCGGGAGCCGTCGCGGATGCGGCTGGCGCGCCCGCTGACACGGCCGTCCGCGTGTCCGGCGCCCGGTACTCGTCCCATACCGGATCGACATCGTATGAGATCAGCTTCCAGCTATTGCCTTCCTTCGCCCAAAGGGTTGCCAGCGTCTTTTGATCCGCCCCGTCCGCTCTACCGAGCCGGAAGACCGCCCCGTAGTACTTCCCGAATGATGTGGATGCCTTCGCCTTGACCGTAGCCTTCGAGAATATTCCGCTGGTTTCCAACCGGTTCGCACACTTGAACCGCTCGGCCGCGTCCTCGCGAACGTCGTACAGCGTGAATTGTCCCTGATAGGCTTGATTCACCACCTTGCTGTGCCCGCTGGTCCCTTCCAGCTTCACCGCTGTGCTGATGTCCCCCAATTGACCCACATCTCCAAAACGTTGATTGGCCCGCTGCAACGCCAGCAGAAGCGTGAACTTGGCCATTCCACGATCGACACTCTTCCCGGCCTCCAAATCCGCGCAAGCGTAGGATTGCGGCGCGAAATAGGACAGTATGTCCTCGGGCTTCTTCTTTACCAGCCAGGTGTTCAGCAGGTCGAACACGGCCTCAGCTGGTTTCATGTTGGCTCTTGCAGCCGGTTCTGCTGGTGTTCTTCCCGTTTCCCCGACTCCGCCGTTCTCCTTGTCGCCGCCTCGCGGAAGGGAAAGCACGTTCCGCCACCAATTGTTCAATCCCCGCCATTGGTTGTTGTGGATCTCGTCGTTCCGTCCCGCGCGCACATCCGAATTTGCAGAGGATAAATGACCGTTCACCAGTCCCTTGGGAAAGCCGCTCGATTTGTAGTCGACGTCAATGTCGGCTCGCGTCTCGTCCCGCGTTGCCGATACTTGAATGGAGGGTACCGGCGGCTTGCTCCGATAACAGATCGGGTATCCCTTGTGGTAGGTCTCGTTGTCATCCATTCGCCGAAACTCCTGGCTCTTCTCCAGGATGGCGATAGCACCCGGCTTCAGCTGGATGTAGATGCGGTACTGCTCGTCGCCCCGTGTGCCTGGCACTTCGCCGTGCACGGTATCCAACTTGTCGACGATCTGAAATGCCGGTCCTAGCTTCCCGCCCGATTCATCGGTCAACTGCGTCGATAGCAGCGCATGGGTCACCGCGTTGAAGGTGGTCTTCATCGACAGCGGCAGGTTGTTGTACGCTTCCTCCGGACTCAGCTGCTTGTGCATGGTCGCATTGAAGCGCTGGATCCAATCGTCGACCAGAGCCTTTTGCTCGGATCTCAGCGAGCTGTACATCGCTCCAAAGTCGCTGGTGGGGCCGTTCGGAGGGTTCTGCCCAAAGAGCCCGCCGCCGAACATCACCAGGGCAAACGCCACTGGCCCAACCTGCCGCATCATGAAATGCCTCCGCTCTACCGCGATCCAGCCGCTGCCGCGCGCTCCGGTTCGGGCTCCCGCGCAATTGCGGGATAGAGAACGCCCGCGATCGCGGCGCCTACAATTGGCGCCAGCCAGAATAACCAGAGTTGCGCTAATGCCCACCCGCCGACGAACACAGCCGGTCCCGTGCTGCGGGCTGGATTCACACTCAAATTCGTCACCGGGATGCCGATCAGATGAATCAACGTCAGGCCGAGGCCGATCGCGATGGGTGCGAATCCCTGCGGGGCACGGCTGTCGGTGGCTCCCAGAATAATCATCAGGAACATGAGCGTCAGGACAACTTCCGCCACCAGGCAAGCGATCATCGAATAGCCGCCGGGTGAATGAACGTCGTAACCGTTAGAGGCAAACCCGCCCGCCAGGTCAAAGCCGGATTTGCCACTGGCAATGACGTATAGGACTGCCGCTCCGGCAATCCCTCCCGCGGTCTGGGCGGCAATGTAGCCCAACAACTCTGAGCCGGGAAACCGCTTCGCCACCACCAGGCCGACGGAAACCGCCGGATTCAAGTGGCACCCGGATATGTGGCCAATCGCAAACGCCATGGTTAGTACGGTTAAACCGAAGGCGAGTGCCACCCCCAGCAAACCGATGCCGACATGGGGGAACGCGGCGGCCAGTACAGCGCTGCCACATCCGCCGAAAACAAGCCAGAACGTTCCTATGAATTCCGCCATCATTCTCTTGCTCAATGGCATGGATGACCTCTCCTTTCCTCTCCTGATTACGTCGTCCCAATCCGGCCGCCCTGGGTGCGCGCTGAACCTTGGGTGTGCTGACAGGATGTAGAGTGTCAGTTGTCGTAGCCGGTTCTAAAATATCTGCCTCGATCGAGGGGTGGGTGCGCTGGGTTCTCGGCATCTTCATCTCGTCTACCGGGGTCGATCTGACTTACCGCTATGGCTATGTACCGCTGCTCGAACTCGGTGGTGGGGGGAAGCGCTCCGAAGTCGATGCTGCCAATGGCGCCGGTAATTCTCCGCACCCGCGCGATGATACAGTGAACGGAACGAGGAATCATCCAGTGAAACGTCTGATTCTGGCCACGTTGGTCGCGGCACTGCTCATCGGCGCCGCCCGCCTCAGCATCGCGCAATCGACCGTCCCGCTCGCGGAAACACCGGCCCAGCGGGACGCCCGGATGAAGTGGTGGCGCGAAGCCCGCTTCGGCATGTTTGTGCATTGGGGACTTTACTCCGGCCTCGCCGGCACCTGGGAAGGCAAGCCCGTGGGCACGCGCGGCGGCATGGAGTGGATTCAGCAGCGGGTCAAGGCCGATACGGCAACCTACGCCGCCCGTGCCATCCCGTTGTTCAAGCCGAGACAGCAGTTCGCCCGCGAGTGGGCCCGCGTGGCCCGCGAGGCCGGATGCCGTTATATCGTCTTCACCACCAAGCACCACGACGGGTTCGCGCTGCACGACTCCAAGGTCAGCGACTACGACGCCGGCTCCGTGTTGCATCGCGACCTGGTGAAGGAGATCGTCGAAGCCGCGCGCGCCGAGGGTCTGCGTGTGGGCTTCTATCACTCGATGATCGACTGGCATCACGACCAGTACGAATACGCGCGGTCTCAGCAACTGCCGCATCCTCTCAAGGGACTCGAGTACCCCAACGGAAAGCGGGACCATGCCATTTACCAGAAATACCTCCATGACGAAGTCAATGAACTCATGTCCAACTACGGGCCGGTGGACGTGCTCTGGTGGGATTTCAGTGCCGTTGACTTCCAGGGTGACGAGGCCTGGCGGGCGACGGAGTTAATGGCCGCAGTCCGCGCCAAACAGCCGCGCATCATCATGAACAATCGGCTCTTTCGCATCCCTGAAGCGGGCTTCACTGGAATGGGGACCAACGCCATCTCCGCCCAGCTCGATCCGAAGTACGGCGACTTCATCACTCCTGAGCAGCACATCCCAGCCACTGGCATGCCTGGCGTCGATTGGGAAACGTGCATGACCATGAACACTACTTGGGGCTACAGCGAGCATGATCATGAATGGAAGTCCGCTGAAACCCTGATCCGCAACCTGATCGATATCGCGAGCAAGGGAGGCAACTATCTGCTGAACATCGGGCCCAAGGCCGACGGCACCATTCCCGTCGAAAGCGTCGATTCGATGAAGGCGATCGGAGCCTGGATGAAAGTGAACGGCGAATCGATTTACGCCACATCGGCGAGCCCCTTCGAGAAACTCGAATGGGGCCGGTGTACCCGCAAGTCGCTTCCGGGCGGAAAGACCCGCCTGTACCTGCATGTGTTCGATTGGCCGAAGGATGGCAATCTCGTGGTTCCGGTGCCTGGAGGAAAATCCCCGGCGGCGCGCTTACTGGCGACCGGCAAGCGGCTGCCTGTGACAACCTCGGGCGCCGTGACGACCATTGTCGCCGGAGCCGCAGCGCCCGACAGGATCGCCAGCGTCATCGCGCTCGATATCGACTGAGATGTGGAGTGGCTTTCGGCCGGCCTCCTTCCTCAAGGATTTCCGGATCAAATAGCGGCATGCGCACTCATGGGCCGTACTCGGGAGATGACGGTATCACGCGCCCTGAGTTTCTCTCGCTCATGCTGGCTCCGCTGGTCCAGGCACAAGGACAGCCCGCAGAAGGGAAGCGGTATGTAGCGGTGACCTCGGGCACGCATCCGGGCATCGTCTTCAGCGCCGCCGAATTGAGCGCGCTGCGACGACGCGCTTCCGGCGGCGGCATGCCGGGCGACGCTTGGAATCGTGTGCGGCGTCTGGCCGTCGCGGATTCGCCGGTCGAACTGACCATGAAGCAGGCAGCCGGGCGCGACGGAGTGCGACTGGCAACCCAGCTCGAAGCCATGGCGCTGGTATACCAGGTGGAACAGGATCAAGCGACCGGCCGCCGCGCCGCAGCCATCTTTGAACGCATCGCCACGGGAATTGACGCCGATGAGTTTCACCGTGTGGTGGACAGCGACTTTTTCGCCACCGAGCATTGGCCGAAAGCGTTCGCCCAAGCCTGGGACTGGCTGCAGCCGCTGCTGGCCGACAACGCTCGCGCCCGCGTGCTGGCGGCGCTCGAACACTGGAACGACGCGCTCTTCCGCCACACCGAAGCCTGGTGGTGGCGGGATGCGGGATACAACTGCGGCGCGATTCCGGTGGGCGCCCAGGGCCTCCTGCTATGCGCCATTCGCGGCGATTCGCGGCACCCCGATCTGCCCCGTTGGTTCTCCGAATGCTTCCGTAAGATCAGCCGTAACTACTTCCCAGAAACCTGGCGTGCGGACGGCATCTGCAACGAAGGCCCCGGCTACGCCCACTACCACAACAACCCGACACTGTTCGCGGAAGCCGTGCGCCGGCTCGGTGGCCCCGACATCATACCGGCATCCGGAGCGGTCCACGCAATGCACTACCTGCGCCACCAGTGGATGCCCCAGGGCGGCTGCGGTCCCGTGGGCGACAACACCGACTACGGCCGCCGCGTGTTCCAGCCCATCTACTTGTTCGGGCTTCGCGAAACTCGGGACGCCGCCGGCCTGTGGACCTGGATGAAGTACGCGGACCTCGACCGCATCAATCCTGTGCGCGTCTTTCTCAACTGGCCCGACGGGCTGGAACCCGCAAGCCCCGGCGCTCTCGATCTGCCCGTGTCGCACTACTTCGCTATCGATTCCCATCGCGCCGGATATCTATTCGCCCGCGACCAGTGGGACAATGAGCACGCCTCCTGGTTCGTATTCATTACGCGCCACGACGACGCCAACCACACCCACTACGACATGAACAGCTTTCTGTTCACGGCCTTCGGCGAACCATTCGCCACGCACGAGAACATCTTTTCGTACAGCCACCGCAATCACGGCGCCGACATCGAACACAACATCGTCATTGTGGACGAGGGCGGCATGCCGGTGGCGGACAACCCGGGTTCGGCGGGCGACGATGGCTCGATCCTCGGTTTCATGACCGGGGTCGCGACAGGCCATTTCGCGGATTACGCCCGAGGCGATGCGCACGCTTCCTACGCCGACCGGTCTGTCCCCGGATCACAACCGGCGGTGCGCGCCGACCGCACCGTGCTGTTCGCGAAGCAAGGTCCGTGCCCATACGTGGTGGTGGCGGACGACATCCAGCGGGACCTTGGCGAGCACGACTACCACTGGCAGTGGTACACGCGCGCTCAGTCGATCGGCGGTTCGGGCACTTTCGAAGAACCATTCCTGATCGTCGGCGAGCGAGCCAGTTGCCGACTGGTGTTTCACACGCCGGAAATTCCGCAACACGAATTCCGCATTGTGAAGAGCGAGGGCCGGCGCGATCCCATCGAACTGGGCTTGCTGCGCGTGAGCCGGAAGGGCGTCCGCGTGCGCTATCTTGCGTTGGCCGCCGCCGCCCGCCACGGCGAACCCGCGCCGCGCCTTCGGCCAGGCCCGCCGGCAGATTTCGCATCCAGCATGGTGGTGGAAGGCGACGGCTTCAAGGACCTGATCGTATGGCAGCCCGAGGAGACGCCGGACTCCGGCGGCGCGGCGATCACCTGCGGTTCCATGAAGACCGACGGGATGCTGGCGATGGTGCGCACGGACCCGGAAGGCAAAGTGCTCGGCTACGTTCTGGGCGACGGCAACCTGCTCGAATTCGCCGGACAGACTCTCGCGCGGTCGCAAGCCGGCTTCAGCGTCACGGTGGATGCCGTCAAGGCCATGGCGCATGGCAAGCGCCGCGCGCGCCAGAATCTCCCGCCCGTTGCCGCACAGGGCGAACTATACCTTCCCGGACCCGCCGCGCAGTTGTGGGTGGATGGCGAGAAAGCATCTACCGTACGAACCCGGAACGGATTGATCCGCATCGGTCTTCGGGATGGAGAAGGATCTTAACTGATGAAAGCCCTTGTCACAATCCTCGTCTGTTTGACTCTGCCGGCAGCGGCCGCGGAGATCGTGTTGCCCGCGAGCGCGTTGGAGCGCGACAGCACCATCACAGCGCTTTTCCGCACCAACCGCCAGGCAACCGGCAAAGCAGTGCTCGCGATTCGGTGGACCGACGCGCTCGACAGGGTGGTGGAAGATCGCAAGCTCCCGGTGGAACTGGCCGACGAGAACGAGATCCGCTTCCCTCTCAATCTGCGCCGTGCCGCCGCAATGGCAAACGAACTTCAGGTCCACTTCACCTTCGACGGCTTTGACAAGAAAGGCGCGCCGGACCATCGCGAGGAGGACGCCCGAGCCTCTTTCGTTGCGCGGCCGCCCGACCGCAACTGGTCCGACTACGCCATCATCATGTGGCAGCCGGGTTCCGCCGCCGGGTTCTCAACGATGAAGACCCTGGGTATTTCCGCGGGCCAGTACAACGGCCGCGTGAAGACGCTTCCCGAGTTCCTCATCAAGAACGACATGCGTTGGTACGTGGAGAACATCGCGACGGACTTCTACTCCGAATACCACCGCTACCGTCCGGACCGGATCCAGCAGTGGTCCTATTTGCAAGCGAAGGAACTGTACAGGAAAGACCCGGGCGGCAAAGAGGCTTTCAAGCGCCACCCGAGTTTCTCCGATTCGGCTTGGCTCGCGCGGATCCACGACCGGCTGGTTGAATCGGCACGCATGTTCTCGCCCTACCGGCCGATCTTCTACGATCTCGGGGACGAATCGGGCATCGCGGACCTGGCGGCGTATTGGGACTTCGATTTCTCCGATCAATCGCTGGCTGAGATGCGGGTATGGCTTAAAGAACGATATGGAAGTTTGCCCGCGCTGAATCGCCAGTGGGGAACATCGTTCGGTTCCTGGGAGTCCGTTATCCCCGACACCACGAACGAAGCCATGAAACGCCCGGGCGAGAACTTCTCGGCGTGGGCGGACCACAAGGAGTGGATGGACGTCTCGTACGCCCGCGCGCTCGATATGGGAGTGCGTGCGATCCGGTCGGTGGATCCGGATGCGTACGTCGGCATCGCCGGGGCGCAGATGCCGGGATGGGGTGGTTACGATTACTACAAACTCAGCCATACGGTGACGGCTATCGAGCCGTACGATATCGGGAACAACATCGAGATGCTCCGTTCGTTCAATCCGGCCCTGCCGTTCGTCACGACGGCGTTCGCGCGCGGCCCGTGGGAACAGCACCGCATCTGGTACGAGTTGCTGCACGGCGCGCGCGGCAACATTATCTGGGACGAGAAGGCGGAGATCGTTTCGAAAGAGGGCGCGCCGGGCGACCGCGGCCGAGAGGTGGCGCCGTACTACAACGAGATCCGTTCGGGGCTCGGCGCGTTGCTGATCCAAAGTGTTCGGGAGGCGGATCCGATCGCGATTCACTACTCGCAGGCGAGCATGCGCACGGCGTGGATGCTCGCCCAGCGGCCGAAAGGAGATGCCTGGATCAACCGCACCTCCTCGACGGAGCGTATGGACAGCAACTTCCTTCGCCTGCGCGAATCCTACTGCCGGCTGATCGAGGACCTGGGGCTGCAATACCGCTTCGTCGCTTACGCTCAAGTCGAAGATGGCGAACTGCGGAACCGGGGCTACCGGGTCCTGATTCTGCCGGACTCCAACTCGCTCTCCGACGCCGAGGTGACGGCGATCCGAGAATTCTCCGCGCGGGGCGGCCTGGTGATCGCCGATGGCGAGCCGGGCGTTTTCGACGAGCACAGCCGCCGAAGGTCGAGTCCTGCGCTGGCTGATCTGTCCGACGGCACCGCGGTTCGCTTTCACGCCCTCGACTATCATCAACAGCGGCTCAACGGCAAGGAGGCGCAACTGCATCGGGAGATGAAGAAACTGCTGGATGCCCGGGAAGTGCGCCCGAAATTTGCGGTGGTGGACGACGGTGGCGGCCCGGTTGTCGGGATCGAAACACATCCGTTCCGCAACGGCGCGGTCTCGATTGTGGGGCTGCTCGGCAATCCGCAGCAGCGCGTCGATGAACTCGGTCCACCGGACTTCAAATCGAACGAGCGGTTCGCGAAGCCCCGAACAGTCACGCTCCGACTCCCGGAGGACCTGTTCGTGTACGACATCCGGATGGGCGCTGGCCTCGGCAGGAGGCGCGAACTCAGCGTGAAGGCGGATCCGTATCAACCCAACATTTTTGCGCTAAGTCCGTCGGCTTTGCCGGGCTTCACAATTGACGCGCCCGGAAGCATCGCGCGAGGCAGCACGGCGCTGATCGGCATCCGATTCTCCGGGCCGTCCCCAGCCGCGGCGCAGGTTCTTCACGTGAGCGTTACGGACCCGGCGGGACGGGTGGCGACGCATTACACGGCAAATGTCGTGGTCACGGACGGCGCCGCCGCTCACGCGGTCCCTTTTGCGGTTAACGACGCGCCGGGAGATTGGCGAATCAGCGTGAGGGATATGCTCAGCGGTCAGGAACGGACCGCATTGATGCAGGTGAACTGATTATAATCGGGGCGTGGCATCCCCACAGAATTACGTTTTAGTCGTGCTGGATAGCTGCCGGTACGACTCGTTCGTGAAAGCGCGCCCGAAGACCATCCGCAAGCTGGGCCGGTTGGAACGCCGATGGTCCTATGCGTCGTGGACCTGCCCGTCGCACTTTAACCTGCTGATGGGACTGATGCCGCACACAAGCCCATCGCACGTGTTCGCGTCCGAATATTACAAGCAGGATTTCCTGAAATTCAACGAGCGGCTGGGCTGCGCGGACCTGGAATTCAAGGCGCTGGTCCCCCAGCTGTATCTTCCTCCGTTCCTGCACGACAAACTCGGTTACACGACGCACGCCATGGTTTCTCTGCCGGTGCTCAATCCGAAGACCCCGGTCAATAACGGGTTCGACACGTTCCGGCTCATGGACAAACACAACGACATGCGGGCGATGGTGCGCGGCATGAAGTTCAGCGAGGAGAAGCCGTCGTTCTATCTGCTGAACGTCGGCGAGACGCATTATCCCTACGCGCTTCCGGACGAACCCGAAGAAACGTGGCCGCGCATCCACGGCGTGCATGGCGTGTTCAAGCATCTCGATGAACTGGTGGTGGGCGGCAAGCTGGTCCGCAAGAAGGGCGAGTTCTTCAACAACCGTCAACTCGCCGCGCTGCAGACAGCGGCAGATCCAGGCGGTGAAATATCTGGACACCGTGTTTGAAGAGTTATTCGACGTGTTACCGAAGAATACCTATGTGACTGTCACCGCGGATCACGGGGAGTTATTCGGCGAGGGCGGGTATTTCGGGCACGGCCCCATCATGCACGAGAAGGTTTTCGAAGTGCCTTTCCTGGAGGGCAAGCTGCGGTGATTCACGATCCACTGCTCGCCGCCTACATCGGGCCGGGCGCCGGGTTCGCGTTTCTCGGCTCGTTCCTGACGCTGATCGCCGGCCTGGTGATGGGCGCGCTGTCGCTGCTGGCGTGGCCTTTCCGGATATTATGGCGTTCCGTGTTCCGGCGACGCCGGGCGGCCGGGAAGGTCCGCAAGGTGGTGGTCCTGGGCCTGGACGGGCTCGATCCACGGATCACCGAGCGCCTGATGGACCAGGGCAAGCTGCCGCATCTTGCGAACCTCCGGGCGACCGGCAGTTACCAGCGCCTTCGGACGACATTTCCCGCGCTGTCCCCGGTGGCGTGGTCCACGTTCGCCACCGGCGTTCATCCGGCGAAGCACAATATTTTCGATTTCCTGGACCGCGATCTGCGCACCGCGATGCCGCGGCTTTCGTCGGCGCGCGTGGGCAAGCCCGCCCGGGTCCTGAAACTCGGCCGTTTTCGCATTCCGCTGAGCCGCACGCCCGTCGAACTGCGCCGCAAGAGCCGTACGTTCTGGAGCATTCTGGGCGAGTACGGCGTGGACTCGACGATCCTGCGCGTACCCGTCACATTCCCGCCGGAACAGTTCGAGGGACGTCTGCTCTCGGCCATGTGCGTTCCGGATCTTCGCGGGACACAGGGAAGCTTTTCGCAATTCACCACGCGCGTCGAACAGGTCCGTTATGAGAGCGGCAGCCGGTACCCGCTCCACCGCGAGGGCGACTGGCTGACAGGCCAGATCGATGGGCCGCCCGACTCGTTCGTCGAGGGCGGAGCGCAACTGCTGATCCCGCTGCGCCTGCGCGTACGGTCCGGCGGATGCGGCGGATCTCGAAGTGGCTGGCTCGTGCTACCCGTTGCGCGCAGGCGAGTACACGGACTGGATCGCCTTGGAGTTCCGCAGTGCCCTGGGGCCCAAGGCGCGCGGTCTGGTCCGCTTTCTGCTCACCGAGACTGCTCCGCACGTCTCGCTCTACATGACGCCGATTCAACTCGACCCGGAGCGGCCCGCCCTACCCATCAGCCACCCATCCTGCTACTCGACATACCTCAGCGGCCTGGTGGGTCCCTTTGCCACCGCCGGACTTGCCGAAGACACTTGGGCATTGAACGAACGTGTGATCGACGAAGACGCGTTCCTCAAACAGGCGTGGGACATCTTCGAGGAGCGCCGGTCGATGTTTCTGAGCGCGCTCGGCAATGCAAGCCGCGGCGTGGTGGCTTGCGTATTCGACACCAGCGACCGTCTGCAGCACATGTTCTATCACCAGATGGGCAAGCCGGACGACGCGCATGGCGCGGTGATTGAGGACATGTACCGTCGCATGGACGCGCTGGTGGGAGAGACGCTCGCATTCGTCGATAGCGGGACCGCGTTCTTCGTGCTTTCCGATCACGGCTTCCGTTCGTTCCGGCGCTCCGTGCACGTCAATACCTGGTTGCACCGGAACGGCTATCTCGCTTTACTCGAAAAGCCCCCGGAGAAGGACGCTCCGCCGTTTTTCGCGAATGTCGATTGGAGCCGGACCCGCGCCTACGCTCTCGGGCTTTCGGGACTGTATCTGAATCTCAAAGGCCGGGAGGCGCGCGGGATCGTGGAGCCCGGCCCACCCGCGGACGCGCTGGCGCGGGAGATCTCGGCAGGCCTCGTGGCGCTGCGCGACGACGACGGCCAGGCGCCGGTAGCCAACGTCTACGCCTCGAAGGCGATCTATCGAGGTCCGTATCTCGACGCCGCGCCGGACCTCATCGTCGGCTACGGCGATGGATACCGGATCTCGTGGGAGTCGGCGGTTGGCACCGTCGCCGAGTGCGTTCTGGAGGACAACCCCAAGGCCTGGAGCGGCGATCACTGCGTCGATCCGCTGCTGGTGCCGGGCGTGCTGTTCTCGAATCTGCGGATCGAAGGAGAGAGTCCCGGGATTGCGGATCTCGCACCCACCATTCTGGACCTGTTCGGCGTCGCCCGGCCTGAATGGATGGACGGCCGGGCGCTTACAGCGTGACGCGGAGCCGGGAGCGCGCGACAAGTGCGGCAGTGGTCGAGATCAGGCAGAACCAGACGATCCAACCGGCCGAGCGCGGGTAGTGGAACTCGACGTACTCGACGGGTCCGTCGCTCGAAGCCGCGCGTTCACGCAGGTAGTGCAGGCCGGGCAGCGCCGTTACCGGCAAGTCGGAGCGCGCGTCTCCGGAGCGAACGCTGAGTGTACCCGATCCCGCCTCGCGTACACGAACCCGCCAACTGACTTCATCCCCCGCAAGCACTCGCACCGGCGGCGTCTCGACGTTCATCCACGGCGGGACAGATAGCCGCAGGTCCGGCGAAGGGCCGCGCAACCGCGCTGTCACAATCGCCGTGTCGCCGGGCGCGAACGGCTTGCGTCCCCAGATCGCATCCAGCGAATCCCACGCAAAGTATAGCGGGATAGCAACCGCCAGGAACGATGGGACGAGCAGCGCCGCATACCGCGCGTTCCACGCGATCAGGCGGCCCTGTGATCGGAGAATCATCATCGGATTGTCTGCGTACACCCGCATGGCGAGCAAGTGCGAGATCACTCGCCGCCGCGTCGCTTTCAGCGCGCTCTGATTCGAAGTCAACTTGAAGATCCAAAGGATCAGAACACCCGCGGCGGCGCTGAAGGCGAATAGGGTCAGGAACGCCATGGCTCAGTCGATGTAACCCAGCCCTTTGAGTTTCTTCACGATCTCCTCGTCGCTCTGAGCATCTTCGAGTTTGGCCAGTTCCCGCTCGATGATATGCTCAACGAACTCCTGCGGCGAGCTATAGCCTCCGGCTTTGGCGCATCGCTCCACGCGCTGGGCGAGTTCTTTTTTCAGTTTGATGCTTCCACTGAACATGACTGCCACAGATTCTCCCACATTCAGAACACCGGCCGCCCCAGCATTTCGGGCGTGGGCTTGACACCGAACTCCCGCAGGATGGTGACGGTCAAGTCGGCAAGTCCGGGGTCGTTCAACCGGATGGTGCGATTGGCCAGCAGGACGCCCGGGACCGCGCGCGGATCGACGCAGTGATCGCCGATCCAGGCATCGGTGTTGTCTTCCAGGATCCGTTCCGGCACCGCACCCAAAGCCGTCTGCCAGGAACCGCGGTAACCGGGTGCATATCCGACGATCAGGTCCGGCGCGAGTTCGGTGACCTTCGCGAAAACCTTGCGGGGTTCATAAACCGCATCCACCACCACGGCGCCGTTCGTCGGATCGCGCAAGGCGAGCAGGCGTTCCGTGATCTGTCGCAATACCTCGGCGCGCGCGGCCTCGCCCGCGACAATGCCGTTCTTCTCGCGGCCGGCCAGGTTGACGTACAGTCCGTTGAGGCCTATGGCGTAGGCCTGCGTCTTCCGCCACGCGACCCCGGCGAACCCCTCGGCCGCGCTGGGCGCGTCCCGGTCCTCTAGTTCGAGGAAGCCTTCGTTTCGCAGCCAGGTATTGACGTGAAAGGCCCGGTTGAAGCTGGTGAAGCCGTGATCGGACATCACGATCAGTGTCGCCGGGCCGGCCCGTTCCGCCACCAAGCCGACGGCATCGTCAACCCGTTTGTAAGACGCGAGCAACTCCGCTTCGTGCTTGCCCCACAGCATGTGCGAGTCCTGGTCGAGCGTCGAGAAATAGAAGAACAGCAGGCCCGAATGGTATTCGGCGAGCACCCGGCGCAACATGGCGATCTGCTCGTCGGCCACCAGGCCGCTTTGCGTCCTGTACTCCTTCAGGTTGAACAGGCCGGAGCGGTAGATGGCCGTATCTTCGGCGATGCCCTGGGTGTAATAAGGCCCGATCGCTTCGGCCAGTCTACGGCTGTAGGAAGACGGATTCGAAAGAGGCAGCGCGGGGGCAACCGGATCGATGTTCACCGGCGACACGTACACGCGCAGGGCCGGGTGGAACTGCTGCGCGTAGACACGAAACATCCCGCGCACCGATTTGAGGTGGCGGATCAGTGCGAAGTCGGCGCGGATCCAGCCGGACCATTCGTGCTCGTTCAGCATGAACACCTCGTCGCCCAGACGGAAGCGCGCGGCCGGCGACTGAGGGTCGATGTCCACCGTGAGTTCGACGGAGGTGGAAGCGCGGTCTTTTCGCAGCGTGTTGGCCGGTCCTGGAACCGGCAGCGCGACATGCCCGCGCTGGTCGCGGCGAACCGGGACGACACGGCCGCCGGAAACGTCGCGCGCCAGTTCCTCAGGGTCGTCGGTGAAGAACGTGAACGTACCGAAATCGCCGGGCAGGTCAGGAGTGCCCATACCCGCCAGCGACACCGCCCCGCTCTCCGAAGGCGGGAAATTGTTCGGGATGTGGATAATGGTAGCCGGTATGCCCGCATCATCGAGCAGCTGCCAGAACGGCGTACCCTGGCGCAACAAACGGACATGTCCGGGCGAAAGCGGCAGCCGGTAAGGGCCGATCGACAGATTGTGGGCCGGCTCCACCGTCTCGGCCATGGACGAGAACGGCTGCAAGTTCGACGGGTTCCGATGGACGAAGTCGAAGACGCCGTGGCCGCCGGGGTCGAGTCCGGTGATGAACGTGGACCACGCGACGGGACTCTGCGGCGGAATGGTGGTGGCCAATCGCCGGAAGCCGCCGCGCTGCCGCAGCGCCGCGAGGTTCGGCAGCGCGTCCTGATGACGTTCGAGGAATCCGGGATCCATGCCGTCCACTCCAAGCACGATCAGGCGCTTACCCGCACTCCGGTCGCGCTTGCAACCCGGCGCCAGGCAGACTAGCGTGACGAGGGCAAGCACACAGGCGATTGGACGAATCATGTAAGACGCGTCTCGACGTAGCGCAGCACCTTGTCCACACTTTCGGCGATCGTTTCGCGGTCGGTGCGGCACTCGATCTCAGGATGCTCGGGCGGCTCGTACGGATCGTCCACTCCGGTGAATCCCGTGAGTTGCCCGGCGCGCGCCTTCCGGTACAGGCCCTTCACGTCGCGCCGCTCACAGACCTCGAGCGGAGCGTTCACGTAGATTTCGACGAAGTCGCCGATGGTGCGCCGCACTTCATCGCGCACGGCGCGGTACGGCGAGATGGCCGAAACCAGGACCACCACGCCATTACGCGTCAGCAGGTCCGCCACGAAGCCGATGCGCCGGATGTTCTCGTCGCGATCCTGCTTGGTAAAGCCCAGGTCGCGGCAGAGATTACGCCGCACGACATCGCCATCCAGACTCTCCACCTTGATGCCCATGGCCCATAGGCGCTGGTATACCGTCTCGGCCAGAGTGGATTTCCCCGCGGAACTAAGTCCAGTGAACCACAACGTCAGGCCTTTGCGCCCCATGACCGGAGCCGCCGCGGCACGGCCGCCGCTCTCGAACGCTTCCCGCACCATTCCCGCCGCCACCGTCGCGTTCGTGGCCGGGTCGATCAGGATGAAGCTGCCGGTTGCGCGAATCTCGCCGTAGGGATCGCAGAAAACAGGCCGGTGCGTTTCGAGTTCGACCGAGCCGATCTCGTTCAGCTTCAGGATCTCGGCCGACCTTTCCTCGAACGTCTCGATATCGAATATCGATTCCAGCCGCACGATCTCCGCGCAGACCGTCTGGGTGGTGTGCTTGACGAGGTACACCGACTGCACGGCGAGTGGCTTCTCGGACATCCACACCACATGCGCGCGGATTCGCCGGGCCGCCACAGGAGCGTTCGCGGGATCGGCCAGCATGTCGCCGCGCGACACGTCCACGTGGTCTCCGAGAATCAAGGAGGTGGACCTTGAAGCTTCGGCCGATTCGAAATCGCTCGAGCGCGATGGAATCGCTACGACACGAGCCGTCTTGCGTGACGGCAGAATCAACACTTCGTCGCCCGGCCTGATGGAGCCCGACGCGATCTGTCCGGCGTAGGACCGAAAGTCGCCGCCGTCGCGGATGACGTACTGCACCGGCATTCTGAAAGGGGCCGAACGATTCGAATCGACGGTCACCGTTTCGAGATACTCGAGCAGCGGCGGTCCCGTGTACCAGGCAAGGCGGGGGCTCCGGTCCACGACGTTGTCTCCCGCCAGCGCGCACACGGGCATGCAGTCCGCCGTGAGCCCGAGCTGCTTCGCGACGGAGCCGAACGCGTCCGCGCTAGCACGGTAGACCTCTTCGCGGAAGCCCACCAAATCCATCTTGTTCACGGCCAGCAGCACCCGCCGCAGGCCGAGGAGGCTCGCGATCGCGGCGTGCCGGCGCGTTTGGGGAAGCACCCCCTTCCGCGCATCGACGAGAATCAGCGCGAGTTGCGCCGTCGAGGCGCCGGTAGCCATGTTGCGCGTGTACTGTTCATGCCCCGGACCGTCGGCAAGGATGAACCGGCGCCGCTCGGTGGCGAAGTAGCGGTAGGCCACATCGATAGTGATCCCCTGTTCCCGCTCCGCGCGCAATCCGTCGGTGATGAACGCGAGTTCGATTCCGTCGGCGCGCGAGACCTTCCGCACGGATTCGAGCTGGTCTTCATACAACGTCTTCGTATCGTGCAGCAGGCGTCCGATCAGGGTGGACTTGCCGTCGTCCACGCTGCCGCAGGTCATGAACCGAAGCAGGTCAAGACTCATCGGGCTAGAAGTATCCCTCCCGCTTCTTCAACTCCATGGAGCCTTCCTGGTCGTGATCGATGGCGCGATTTTCGCGTTCGGAGCGGCGTGCGGCGCGGAGTTCGGCGATGATCTCGGGCACCGTAGCGGCGGCCGACCGTATGGCGCCGGTGCAATACGTGCAGCCGAGCGAGCGCATGCGGCACATCACGCGCTCGACACGTTCTCCGGGGAGCAGCGGCAGGTCATGTTCGACAGTGATCAACTGACCGCCGCGCACGACCACGTCCCGCTCCCGGGCGAAGTACAGCGGCACCACCGGGATCCGTTCCTCATGGATGTAGCTCCAGATGTCCACCTCGGTCCAATTCGACAGCGGAAATACGCGCATCGATTCGCCCTTGTCGATGCGCGCGTTGAACAGGTTCCACAACTCGGGGCGCTGCGACTTCGGATCCCACTGGCCGCGCGCGTCGCGGAAGGAGTAGATGCGCTCCTTGGCGCGCGACTTCTCCTCTTCGCGGCGCGCTCCGCCGATAGCGGCGTCGAAACCTCCCTCGGCCAGTGCGTCGAGCAGCGCGCGCGTTTTCAGCGCGGCGCAGCATTTCTGCGTACCGAGACGGAACGGGTCCGCGCCTTCCTCGAGGGCTGCGCGATTCCGGTGCACAATCAGCTTCACGCCGAGATCCGCACACGTGCGGTCGCGGAAGGCTATCATCTCTTCGAACTTATACGAAGTATCGATATGCAACAACGGAAACGGAGGACGCGCAGGATAGAACGCCTTCAACGCCAACCGCAGCAGGACGGAGGAGTCCTTGCCGATGGAATAGAGCATCACGGGCCGCGAAAACTCGGCCGCCACTTCGCGGAGAATATGGATACTCTCCGACTCGAGCGTCCGTAGATAAGCCAGTTCGTTCAATTCCCCATCACCTTCCCGAGGCTCTGCCATGCCAGTACCGCGCCGAGCACCGAGGCCCAAGTTAATACTATCGTTCTCAACGGCCTCGCAGGACAATACGCGGCCAACTGCGACCCGGCGATCGCCCCCACGGCGCCGCCTACCAGCAGCTTCAGCAGTACGGCCGACGCCCAGTGTCCCCAGAGCAGGTGCATGGCGCCCGCACAACCAGAGACCAGCAGCCCGAAGACGAGGTCGGTCCCGACCACCTGCACCGGGCTGAGCGAGGTTGCGCCGAAGAGCAGGACACTGCCGAGCGCTCCAGCTCCGGCTGATGAGAACCCGACTTCGAGTCCGATTGGGACGCTGAGCAGTACGAGTAAGGCGGGCCGCGATCTCGCTCCGGCAAGCGGACCGGACTGCCTTAGGCCGCGCACGAGGCTGAATCCGGCTGCGATGAAAACGGTCAACCCCACAAGCACGAGCGCCTGGTCGTGGGCGTGCTGCTGAACGCTCCGGAGGACCATTGGTCCGAGCAGTGCTCCCGGGACGCCGCCGGCGGCGAGCAGTGCGAGCGTGCGGTAGTGCACCTGTCGGCGCCGGGCGTACAACACGGCACATAAGGTCTTCACGGCTGTCGTGAACAGGAGAGCCGTTCCGACGCTCGTCTCCACTGGCAGGCCGAACCAGAGGATGAGCAGCGGCGCGGTCAGCACGCCGCCACCGACTCCGGTCATCGAGATGGCAAGACCGAGCACGAGACCTGCGGCGATCAGCATACGTTAGCGCAGGCCGGCGAGGAAGCGCAGGCTTTGACGGATCTGCGGGACGGCATCGACGGCCTCTTCCTCGAGATAGAAGTGCCGAACGCCAGTTTCCTGCCCCGCGAGCAGCGCCGCCGGGACATCCACCAGCCCGGTGCCCCAGGGCACGCTGTCTTCCTCATTGACCTCGGCCGGGATGCCGCCGAGGACCAAGCCCTTGCGCATGTCCTTGACGTGCATCAGCGGAAACCTTCCTGGATAACGGCGCAACATTTTGACGGGGTCCTGATAGCCGTAGACGATCCAAAAGATATCCATTTCGAAGTTGACGAACTTCGGATCGGTCAGCCTGGCCAGGGTGTCGAACTGCGTGCCGTCGGGCGAGGGATCGAACTCCGTACCGTGCGTGTGGTAGCAGAGATGGAGTCCCGACGTGGCCAGTCGCTCGCCCCAGCGGTTCAGGCTCTCCGCCGCGCGCCGGCAGTCGGCGGCGACGAGATGCCGGGCGCTGTGCGGAATCGTGGAGCATACAACGTATTCGACGCCCAATGTTCCGGCCTGCGCGGCCACGGCCGGCAGATCCTTCGCCAGCGCGTCGTAGGCGGCGCCGAAGGAGGTGGCGCGCAATCCGGCCGCGCGGAGCAGGGCGGCGTAGGCGGCAGCGCTTCGCCCGTAGAGGTCGCCCGCCTCGACGAACTCGAATCCGAGTTCCCGGATGAGGGCGAGAGTCTTCGGCAGGTCCTTTTCGGCAAGGTAGCGGAGGCTATAAATGTTGACGCCGACCGGGGCCTGGAACCGAGCCTTCCCCCATGCGGACGCCGCCACAGCACCGGCGATCAGGCCCCTTCGAGAGATCATGCCTGGAGCTTCCATGGGCTCCGGTATTCCCGCTCGAGCAAAGGCCGCACCGCGTCCTGCTCCACGGTGTTCCGCTTTTCGTCCCAATCGAGCCGCACCTTCGCGCGCAGGGACAGGTTCCCGAGAATCGATGTGATGGACGAACGAACGCACGTCTCGATGTCGCTGTTGGGCCGCTTGCGGGTGCGCACGCAGTCGAGAAAGTTTGCCCAGTGCAGCGGGTGCGGATCGGTGACGCGCTTCATCTCGAACGGCTGCAGGCCGGATCCCTTTTCGGGCGTCACGCGCAGACCGGCGCGGTCAACGTACAGAGTGCCGCGAGTGCCGTGGAAGGTGATGCCCATGAGGCGGCTGGTGGTCATCTCGGTGTTGTTCGAACGATGCTCCCACGTACCGATGAAACCCGGATATTCGAAAGTGGCCTGCATGGTGTCGGGCGTTTCGCTGTCGTCCTGGAACCAATACTTGCCGCCCAGTGCGACGGCGGCGCGGGGCACCGGATCGCCGAACGCCATCTGGATAATGTCGAGCATGTGGATTCCGGAATCCGTTATCTGGCCGCCCGCGTAATCCCAGAAGAAGCGGAAATACGAATATGCGTCCGGATAGACGCCGAAGCGGTTCGGATTGAAACGCCGAGCCGGGGCTGGTCCGAGCCACAGGTCCCAATCGAGCCCACTGGGCGGTTCCTGTTCGGCTGGGTTGCCGATTCCCGCCGCAGGCTGATTGCTGTAGATCCAGGAATGCGCGATGGCGATCTTTCCGATCTCGCCATTGCGCACCATCTCGCACGCCTTCTGGAAGTGTGCGCCGGAGCGCTGCCACGTGCCTGCCTGCACGACGCGGTTGTACTTTCGCGCCGCCTGGAGCATCACAAGACCTTCGTTAATGGCGACGCAGACGGGCTTTTCGACGTACACGTCCTTGCCCGCCTTGCAGGCTTCGACAGTGATGTAGGGGTGCCAGTGATCCGGAGTGGAGACGCACACGGCGTCGATCGACGGGTCGGCCAGGATCTGGCGGAAATCGCGGATTTCCTTGGGCTGATGGCCCCCCCGCCTGGCCAGGGCGGCGGCGCGCTCCAGGTTGGGTTGGAACACGTCGCATACCGCGCCGACGGAGACGCCGGGCTGCGCCATGGCGGCCTTCAGATTTTCCGAACCCATCACGCCGACGCCGACGAAGGCCAGCGAGATCTTATCGTTCGCGGCAAAGGCAGGCGCGCCGAAGGCGGAGACGGCGGTGGCAGCGCCGGCCGAGCGCAGAAAGGCCCGGCGAGCAAGGTTGCTGGTGAGCATACGAGTGATGTTATCGCATACCGCCCCGTTGACGCGGCGCCGGCGTTCTCGATATCGTGTGGAGCGAAATGCGGATACTCGCCGGTCTGTTGGCGCTGGCATCTTTCGTGCCCGCGCAGGAAATCGTGACGGTGCGTCCCCGGGAAATCGGTGACGTGCTAGTGAACCCTGGCATCGGATTCATGACCTTCCAGCGCTTCAACGGCGATAAGCTGAACGAAGGCCTCAAGTGGACCGAGGGCCTGCCGATCGTATACCAACCGTTCACGGGCAGTCTTGCCAACGAGAATCACCCCGCGACGTCCATCGCCTACTTCCGGGTCTACTGGAAATATCTGGCGCCTGAGCGGGGGCGGTATCGCTGGGATCTGTTGGATGCCGCGCTCAAGACCGCTCACGATCGCGGCCAGACTCTGATGCTGCGCATTGCGCCATACGGGACCGGCGAGGACCAGGACACCCCCGCGTGGTACCGCGCTTTGGTGGGCGATGAGACGGGCAAACTGAAGATCGCGAAGTGGCGCACCGATCCGGAAGACCCACGATACGTAGAGCACTTCGGCGCGATGATTCGTGCGCTCGGTGCCCGCTACGACGGGAATCCCGATCTCGAGAGCGTGGACATGGCGCTGGTGGGCGCCTGGGGTGAGGGTGCGGGTTCGGAGCTGCTGTCGGAGAAGACGCGCCGCGCGCTTGTGGACAGCTACATCGACGCGTTCAGGAAGACGCATCTGGTGATGCTGCTCACCGAAGAGAAGACTAACAAGTACGGCCTGAGCAGGCGCGATGTGGGCTGGCGGGTGGATTGTCTGGGCGACATGGGCGGTTTCAGCGATCCGAAATGGTCTCACATGCAGGACCTCTACCCGCAATCGATTGTGAACTCCGGAATGGCGGATGCCTGGAAGAAGGCGCCGGTCACCATGGAAGTCTGCTGGGTGATGCAGCACTGGCTCAACAAGGGTTGGGATGTGAACTACATCATCGATCAATCGCTGAAGTGGCACATCTCGTCATTCAACGCCAAGTCGTCAGCCGTTCCGGTGGAGTGGCGCGGCGCGGTGGACCGCTGGCTCAAGAGCATGGGCTACCGGCTCGTGTTGCGGAAGTTCAGTTATCCATCCCAGGTGCGGGCCGGCGGGGAACTGGCGTTCAAGACCTGGTGGGAGAACAAGGGCGTCGCGCCTTGCTACCATGACTTCCCGCTGGCGCTGCGGCTGAGCGGACCGGAGGGTTCCGCCGTGATCCTGACACGAGCCGACATCCGGCAATGGCTGCCGGGCGACGCTATTTACGACGATGCGGTGAAGTTGCCTTCCGGGTTGCGGCCCGGAACCTACCAGCTGGCGATCGGGATCGTCGATCCGGCCACACGCGTTCCTAAGGTGAAACTGGCCATCGCCGGAGTTACCCCGGATGGATGGTACGGACTCGGCATCATCGATGTGAAGCCGTAGTCGCGGCGGGGCACTCGAAAACGATCGATTCGTTTTCGATCATAGCGCCCGGCGCGGTCTCCACAACGTATTTGGTTTCGAATGTTCCGGGCGGAATCGTGCGTGTGGCGGAGCGCGGCTGACCGTTCTCGACCCAGTTGTGGGTGATGTTGAGCGCGCAGGCGCCCGGCGCGGCGGTGGTGTCGACACCGAGCCGGAAATCGTCGATGGCGAGGCCCGCTATGCGATAGCGCACGTATGCTTCTTTGATGCCTGGCGTGCTCACGCGACGGTCCACCTCGGGCCATCGCAGCGTGCGATCGATGGGGACGCATCGGCCCACTTCGGAGCCGGGTCGTAGGTCCAGATGGTCTGGAAGGGACCCGAGGGACTGCGGCTCCAGGCGATGGAGGCCTCTGCCTTCGAAGAATCGAGCGGCGGGACGCTACGGACTTCGGCTGTGAACTTGTCGGGCGCGAGCCCTCGGCTCAGATCGAGGATTCGCGCTCCGGCATCGAAGCCGTCCATGGTCCCACCGTCCGGCGCAGACACGCGGAAGACGAATTCGGCCGGACCGCCGCCTTCGGGCACCCAATATCCTTGTCCGTGCTGAGCCACCCATTTCGCGCCCTTCACCGCAACGGCGGTTTGAGGAACCTCGGCGGCAGGAGCGGCAACGGGAGTGTGCACCTGCGGCGTGGACGATTCGAACGTAAGCTGGTTGCGACCCGCCGCCAGAGCGGGCAGCGTGCGCGGATTGAGTTGCACACGAGTGAGCATCAACAGCGATGAAGCCTTCGCGCCACCGGTGCGTGTCAACCGGACGAGGTATCCATAGCGTCCACTCACCGCGGTCCGGCGTCCGTTTGCGGAGCGCGTAAGGACCGTGGGTTCGGCCTTCCAGGTCCCCTTGAACGGCCCAAGCAACTCACCCGCCGGCGACCACGCGCGGCCCTGATCGGTTGACGTCTCCAGTGTGATTCGATCCGCCGTGCCGGCAAGCGATGCCTCCAATTGAAACTCGGCGTCGATGATCACGTAAGGACTCTGGACCGTGAACGTTTCCACCAGCGCGGCCCCGAGTTCCGGCCGGTATTCGAAACGCCCGGTCCCCCACAGCCGCGCGTCCTTCTGGCTGCGCGGCCCGTCCGCGGTGCGGATGCGGTACTCGGCGAACTCGCGTGGAAACTCGGTCCACGTCTGTCCGTCGAACTTGTACGGCAGGTAGTAGAGGCCAGGACGCTCAGGATGGAAGTAGCGGACCAGTCGCTCGCCCGGCCGAAGCACAAAGTCGGTCCGGTAGCCGGCGGGGGAACGCTGAAACGCGAACAGCGAGTTGTCGTCCTTCGACGAGAAGGTCAAAGCGAGATCGCCGATTGCGCCGGCGTTGACGTCGGCGGGATACCACGGCCGATCGACCAGTGCGGGATCCACATGGCGCGGGTCCTTCAGCTTCGACAGCATGATCGACGGATCGGTTTCGAGTTGATGCACCGAGGCCACCACGGAATCGCGCGGCGCGCCGCGCCCGATGGTCGAGTAGCCGAGCATGTCGGAATCGTAGTGGTGATATGCGCCGTCGTAGAAGACTTCCGCGACGGTGTGTCCGGTGAGGAACCACACGCGGGCATCCGCAAATCCGGCCGCTTTCCACACATCGGCCAGCACCGGCGCGATGTGGTAGCACAGACCGAAGCCGTAGCTATTGATCAGCTTCAATGAATCGAGCACCTCGCCTTGAGGCTCCTCATAGGCCCAGCCCGCGATGTGATACCAGAATCCAGGCGGTACGAAGCGTCCGTCGGTGAGGAAATAGCGCCAGATCGCTTCGGCGCGGGCGCGCGGTGTAGCCGCTCCGGCACGTGTGCAAATAGCGTTGGCGAAACGCTTCAGATCGGTGGGATCCGGCTGGCCTTCCGACAGAACGCGCGGCGAGTATACTTGCGCGGGCAAACTCACAGCCAGCATCAGGCAGAGTACGAGGGATCGCATGTCACTCCCCTTCGACGCCACACCACCGGCACACGAACAACAGCAGCGCCTTGGCCGCCGACCGTGCGGAATCGAGTTCCACGTACTCATCGGGTCCGTGCGTGTTGCCGCCGCACGGGCCCCACAAAACGGCGGGAATCCCGAACTGATGGAAGACGTACATGTCGCACGGCCCTTCAATGCCCGCCACCGGGGGCGGTACGCCCATCACCTTCTCCGCGCACGCCTTCAGTTCACGCACGAGCGGCTGCGCGGGATCGATGGCCGAGCCGGGCAGCCATCGGATCGGGTTCTCCACTGAGGGACGCTCCCGGAACAATTGCGGCGCGGATGCCAGCATGGAGTCGAACCATTCGTGGAACTGTTTATCGACAGGCTCCTGCGCTTCGCCGGGCATCAGTTGCCAGAAGAGTTCCACGCGGCATTCGTCCGGCACCGTGATGGGCTCATGGGTTCCCCAGGGGCTGGTGAACAGCTTGGTGACCGACACCGGGACCGCATCGGGACACGTCGCGTAGAGGGGGTGCGTTCGCGTGGCCCGGCGCAGCGCGGCGAACCCAGGCAACGCGCCGAGGAAGTGCGTCACCTGTTCGATAACGCCGGCAGGGAACTGGCCCTCGCTCAGCACGCCTCCCGCTCCGCGGAACGTGATGTGGACCGTGCGGCCGCCGCGCTGTGCGGCGCAGATACGCAGGAACGATGGCTCTGAGATGATGGCGGCGTCCGCCGCGTAGCCCGCGACGCGTCCGGCGATGGTGCCATTCACGCCGCCGAACTCTTCGTCCACCACGGTTTCGAATGTGAAGTCACCGCGCAGCCGGATGCCGGCCTCCGAGAGCGCTTTCGCCACGAACAGGTTGATGGCTACGCCGGCCTTCATATCGTTCGAGCCACGCCCGTACAGGCGGTTCCCTTCGACGCGGCCGGAAAAGGGATCGGCAGTCCAGTTTTGAGTCCCGCGCGGAACGGTGTCGATGTGCCCGGAAAGGATTAACGACCGCCCTCCGCCGGAGCCCGCACGCCGCGCAACGAGGTTCGGGCGGTCCGCATAGTCGCGGCCGGCGGCGAATAGCGGATGGGCCGTGAGGCCGGGGACGCTTTCGATCTCGTACAGTTCCGGCGCGTAGCCGCATCGCGCGAGTTCATCGCGCAGATACCGCTGGCAGGCGCCCTCATTGCCTGTGGGAGGCGTGTTCTCGGAGGGCCGCTGAACCAGCGACGCGATCAACGCGGTCAAGGAGTCGAAGTTACTATCGGCGTAGTCCAGAAGCCGCTGCTCGAATTCTGTATTCATTGCAAGTCACCGGAGGCGAGGCCGCTCAGCGCGCGAGGCGCGACGCGGAACCCTCGCGTGAGGATAGCCAGATAGATGATGCCGCAGGCGAGCCATGCGAAACCTGCGAGTTGGGCTTTCCCGCTGAGGTTCAACCAGACATAGCCGCACACCAGCGCGCCTGCCAACGGGAATACCAGGTTGGTAAAAAGCGCCGGACCCTGCCGCTCGCGCCGGCGCAGATAGAAGTGCCGGATCACGCTGAGATTCACCAGAATGAATCCGACGAACGCCCCGAAGTTCAGCAGTTCCACGACGAGTTGGAACCGCAACAGCAGCGACCCAACCAGTGAAAACACGCCCATGACGTAGATGCCGCGCACAGGCGTCGAATGCTTAGGATCCACGTGGGCGAAGATGCGGCGGGAAATGACGCCATCGCGACCCATGCCGAGCAGCAGGCGCGACGCTCCGGCCTGTCCGGTGAGCGCGCTGGCGAGCCCCGCAACCAGCAGTATGAACGTGATGAAGCCCATCATCCACGCGCCGCCGGCCGTGCGGCCGATATCGAGAATCACGGTTTCCGATTCCGGATAGGAGCGGAAGTCCGGCCACACCAGGGCGGCCATGTACACCGTAAGAACGCACAGCACGGTCTGGATGACACAGACCAGGACGGTCGCAATGGAGATGTCGCGCTCTGGCCGGATGGTGTCTTCGGCCAGTGTCGAGATGGCGTCGAAGCCGATATACGAGAGACTCGCGATGGCCGCGCCCAGCAACAGCGGACGCACGGCGAATTCCGAAGGGTTGTAGATGGCGCCGGGATTCCATAGTCCCGCGATCCCATGGTGGACCGCAGTGTACCGCGCGGCAAGCACGACGAACAGCGCGGCGCAAACGCACATCAAGGCCATCATGACGTTGCCGGCCCGCGCCGTCACGCGAATCCCTCGAATGTTCACCATCGTGATGGCGAGCGTGAACATCACGGCCCACACCGCATACGGAACCCCCGGGACGATCCGATTGGCCGTGAGCGCGGCGTACACCACGCTGAGCAGCGGGATCAGGAAGTAATCGAGCAGCATCGCCCATCCGGCCAGGAACCCGATCTGCGGACTCAGAGCGTTCTGCGCATAGGTGTACGTGGATCCCGCCGACGGAAACGCCCCCGACATCTTGCCGTAGCTGGCGGCCGTGAAGAGCATGGCGACCATCGCAACCAGGTAGGCGAGCACCGCGTGTCCGCGCGAGGTCTGCTGCACGATGCCGTACACCGGGTAGGGGGCGGTGGGGCCGAGGAGCACCAGTCCGTAGAGGATCAGGTCCCAGCGCGTCAGGATCCTTCTCAGCGCGGGCGAACCGGAAGCGGCATGGGCCATCCGTCAGTTACCCCTCGGCGCCCGGTGAGCCGAATTCCGGCTCGTCTGTTGTAGGCTACTAGCATGTATCAAATTCGGGCTGTCCGCGCCTGCGCCTGCGCGTGCGGGTTGGCGGCGATGTTCGGCATCACCGCCGGAGCAGCCGAGTTGCTCACGCTGCCCGAGCACCGGCGTCCGGATCCCTTCGGAAACGTCGTCGAAGCCGACCGTGCTGCGGGATTGAAACCCGGTTCGAACATCACGCTGGAGGGCGCTCGCTCGGCTTACGTCTCCTGCCATCTGCTGGTCAGCATCCCAAAGCAGGGAGCCTACCGCATCGAGGTGCTCCCCTTCGCCGCGTCGAGCGGGTTGAAGGCCGAACTGTATCGCGAGTGGTATCACTACTTGCCCAAGACGCGCGACTACTATCCCGACGCACTGGCGCCGGTTTCGCTCGCCGTCGAGTCGAAGCTGCCGGAGCCGGACAACCGGATCGAGCGGCAGACGGCGCAAGGGTACTGGCTCGATGTGTGGATCGACGGCAAGACCGCTGCCGGAGTGTATCGCACTCAGGCGGTGCTGGAGGCGGAGGGGCGCAAGTCCACCGCGAACCTTGAAGTGAAGGTCCTGGCCGCGACGGTGCCGTCCGAGGACGCCGTCCTGATGGATCACAATACCTACGGCACGAGTTGGCTCGCCGGAGCTTATCCCAGGCTGAGCCGCGGCGCGGACGACTTCTTCGCGAGCGACCGGTTCTTCGAATTGATCCACGCCTATCACCGGATTTTCTACGAACATCGCGGACTGTTCCACCAGCTCGGATACGGGCACGGCGGCAAGGTGGGACCGGAGTTTGCCCCGGCGCTCGCGGGCACGGGCCGGAACAAACACATCGCGGACTGGACGCTGTTCGATCGCCACTATGGTCCCTTGCTCGACGGGACCGCCTTCAACAATACCCATCTCGGTCCGCGCCCTATTAAGTTAGTTTACCTTCCTATCAATCCCGAGTGGCCCGCATCCTATTTGTGGTGGGGCGAGCCCGGCTACGAGCGGGAATTCGTGAATGTGGTGTCGGAAATGGAGCGTCACTTCCGCGAAAAAGGCTGGACTCGCACCCAATTCGAGATGTTCTTCAACCACAAGAAGCGCTACAAGGCGTTCGAGTGGGACGGCGACGAAGCGCGCTTTGCGAATGATCTGCCCTACCTGCGAGAGTACGACCGCTTGCTGAAGCTTGCCGTGCCCAGCGATTCCCCGGTGAAATTCATCTTCCGGGCGGACGTGAGCTGGAACCTCGAACGCGAGATTCGCGAGTTCGCGGGCGTGATCCGCATGTGGGTCTGCTCGCACGGCGATCTGTCGTACATGCCCGAGGCGCCGGCCATGATGAAGGCGCGCGGCGACCTCGTGTTCACCTACGGAGCGACTCCGGTGGTGAACAAGCCGGCATCGCACGTGACCCGCGACGTCCTGTGGCCGTGGCTGTGGGGAACCGACGGGTTCGTCCACTGGCTGGTGACGGACGCCGGGCCCGATCCGTGGTTCAAGTTCGAAGGCGGCGCAGAGGCGCTGGTGTACCCGGGCGACCGCTTCGGCATCGACGGCCCAATCCCATCGATGCGGCTCAAACTGCAGCGCAACGCGGTGCAGGACATCACCCTGCTGAACGAATTCCGCAAGACGCAACCGATCGCGCGTCTGCGCGCCGAGGCGGCCAGGCGATTCAACGGCACTGAACTGAAGGACTGGTATTCGCCGCGTCCTGCGTACGCCGACAAGGATCCGCTGGAGCGCACCAACGCCGACGAGCTGGCCCCGCGATCTCCGAAACTCGACGCGGAACTCGATGCCGGCGCCTGGCAGCGGGTGCGCGACTACGTTCTCAGCCTGGCGCGGGAGGCGAAATGAAAACGGGAATCCTGCTGCTGCTGGCGGCGGGCGTGCTGGCTGCGCAATCCGAAGGGCTGGAGAAAGAGTTGGACCGCGTGGCCCGCACCGCCACGGTCATGGTGGACGGCGACCTTTGCCAGCGGATCCAGACAAAGCGCTCCGTCGAGTTCACCTTCAAGCGCGACCCGAGGGATCCATACATCGCGAGCGACAATTACGACGTCGATCACGAGACGTTCATCCAGGCGAAGAAGACACTGATCCGGCTGGCGAAGTTGTGTCCGCTTGCTTGCGATGTGAACCTCTGGATGCCGGTTCCGTCGGACGCATCGAAGGTTCAGGTAATGATCCGCAATGTGTACGAGATGAGTTCCTTCTGGAAATGGGGCGAGATGTTCCAGGAGATGCCCCCGGAGATGAAGCGCGTGCTCGAAAAAGGCGAGCGTGTAACGGTGCGTGGACGGGGCGGGAAGATCTCGGTGCTCGCCCCGGTCCGCAACAGCCTTGACGACATCGTGGGACTGGTCGAGGTGGTCGCCCAGGAGAAGCGCGACTTGCGAGAGAACGTTCAATGAAAAGGCTCATCTTTGCACTGGCCGCCACTGTCGCCATGGCGGCCGCCCAGGTTCGGGTTTACGAAGGTTCGCTCACCATCCCCACCTACGAGCACTCGGGCCGCGAGGTGGAGCCCGCCCTGTTCCGCAACTCTACTGTAGCGGGCATGTACCCGTTCACCACATACCTGATGCCTTTCAAGGACGGCGGCCCGAAGCCGCGCGCCTATGCCGCCATCTTCGTCGAAAACGAGTACCTCAAACTGACCTACATCCCGGAATTCGGCGGACGCATTTTTTCGCTCTATGACAAATTGCGCGGGCGCGAAGTGTTCTACCGCAACGACGTGATCAAGCCCGCGCCGTACAATCCGCGTAACAGCTGGCCGCAATCGGGGCTGGAACTCACCGGTCCCCACGACTTGCACATGCTGACGCTCTATTCGGAGCCGTACTGGTCCAACCGCCCGGTGCAGAATCCGGACGGCAGCGTGACGCTCGCGCTGGGCGAGACCGATCCCGTGTACGGCATGGAGGTCCAACTGTCGGCGACGCTGCACCCGGGTGTGGCTGCGCTCGAAATCGGCGTGCGTTGCTACAACGGCCAAACCGCTCGCATGCCGCAGATGCTGTGGATCAACACGGCCATCGACGCGACGCCCGAAGACCCGTTTCCTGTATCCGATGACCCGCACCGTGGGACACACCACGGCCGACATCGCGGACTGGCCGCTCTACAACGGCATCGACTACAGCTGGGACCGCAACAACACGCACATGCTCGGCGTGTTCGGCATCGACAGCTACGATGACTATCAGGGCGCGTATCAGTTCGATCGCGACTACGGCATCTTCCGCTACGGCGACCGCCGCGTCGTGCAGGGCATGAAGCTGTGGACGTTCGGTTACGGGGACAGCGGGAAGAGGAGCGTCAACACTTACACCGACAACGCAGGCCCCTATGTCGAGTTGCAGAGCGGCCGCTACGTCTGGGACGGTCACTACGAGTGGGTCCACCCGCACAAGACCGAGAGTTGGAGCGAGTGGTGGGTTCCGGTGGCTGGAACCGGCGGGCTCACCACGCTGTCGCGCGATGTGGCGCTGAGGCTCGACATCGGTGCGACCGGCACGCTCGCTCTCGCCGCAACGCGAGTGTTCAAAGGCGCGATGGTCCGGGTACGCGCGCGATCGGGCGAGGCGTTGAACGTGAGAGCCGATCTCGATCCGGCCAAGCCGTTCCTTGCGAATTTCGCACTGAAAGGCGAAGCCGCCGAAGTCGTCGTGGAGGTGCGGAGTGCGGATGGACGTGAGTTGCTGCACTATGAGCGTCCCGATTCGCCGCCGGGCCGCAAAGACTACACACCGTTCACGCGCCCACTCGAGCGTCTGCACCAGGCTGCCGCGGAGCGGACGGTGGAGGAGTTGGTGCTCGCCGGTGAGTTCCGCCTCAAAGAACTCGACGATGCGGGCGCCACCGCGCTTTTCGAGCAGGCCCTGGCGAAGGATCCCGGCTACTCGCGCGCTCATCTGCAACTGGGCATCCAGCATTATCTGCACGCAAACTACGAACAGGCCGTGAAACATCTCGACCGGGCCATCGAGCGGGACCCGTATTCGGCGGAAAGCTACTACCATCTGGCGCTCAGCCTTCTGGCGCTGGGCCGCGACAAAGAGGCCGAGCGCAACCTCTATTACATCTGGACCGACAGCGGATTCTACGGTTCTCGGGAATACCAACTCGGGCGGCTGGCCCTGATCCGCGGGGAACTCGACAGTGCGATTCGGCATTTCGAAGGCGCGCTCGATGCAAACTCGGGCGACCTGAATGCGCGAGTGGCGCTCGCGCTGGCGCTGGATGACAAAGGCAACCGTGATGCAGCCCTCCAGCAATTGACGGCGGCCGCGCAACTGCAGCCATCGAGCCGGCTGGCCCTGGCTGCGCGCTATGCGATCAGTGGAGAGGCAGCCACCGAACTTCGCCGGATGCTCGGCGGCCAGACGCGCGAGGCCATGACCGTCGCGCTGCTGTTTGAGGATCTGCGGCGCTGGAAAGACGCAGTGCGGCTGCTGAAGTCGGTGGAGAGCGACTCGCGCGATCCCTATGGCGTACCGCCCGAGTTCTATTACACGCTCGCGTACTGCCAGCGTCGTGCCGGCGACGCGGTCGCGGCGGATGCCGCGTTGAAGCAGGCCCGCGCAGCAAACGGCCACATCGACCGGTTCCCGTCGCGCCAGGAGAGCGTCGCACCACTCGAAGAAGCGGCTAAGCTCGACCCTTCCGACAGCCAGGCTCATTTCCTGCTCGCGTGCCTTCTCTATCACCTGGACCGCCCTGCGGACGCCATCGTGCACTGGGAGGCGGCGATCGCGGCAAACCCGCGTGACTTCTCATCGCGCCGTGCCCTCGGTCTCGCCCTGGCCGAACGCGGCGAGACCGACCAGGCCGCCGGACAACTTCAAAAGGCAATCGAACTCAATCCGTCGCACGTGCGAACCCTGAACGATCTGAGCAATCTGTACGCGCGCGCCGGACGTTTCGACGCGCAACTCGACCTGCTGAAGCATGCGCTCGCGAAATCGCCAAAGGACGACGACCTGGCTGAAGGACTCCTCACGGCGTATCTGCTCAAAGGCGAGTATGCCGGCGCTGAACGGCTGATCTCGGAGCACGTTTTCAGCCCGCGCCACCGGAGTTACGGCCTTCGCGACAAATACCGGATCATGCGTTTCGCGCAAGGGTCGATCGCCCTCAATCGCGGCGATGCGGCGGCGGCGCTCGCCTGTTATGAAGAGACTTCGCGTCCCCCCGCCTCACTCGGCATGGACGACTTCGCCGCGCAGAGCACGCCGCGCCAGCAGTATTATCTCGGGCGCGCCTACGAAGCACTCGGACGCAAGCAGGACGCACAAGCGGCCTACGCCAGGGCGGTGCAGGGCGTCGAGCAACTCTCCGGCGATCGCGATTCGTGGTCCGGCGAGAACTACTTCATGGTCCTTGCGCTGGAGCGTCTGGGCCGCGCCGAAGAGGCCGCCCGCCTCAAGAAGTCTTTCGCGAACTTCGGACAGAGCGAAACCGATGACAGGAGTTCCCACCGCCGCGCGGCCGCACGATACCTGCTCGGGCTCATGGCGAGGTACGAGGGCCGCAGCGGCGACGCGAACCGCCTGCTGCGAGGCGCGATCGAAGCATCGCCGGATCTGCTCGCCGCACAAATCGAACTGCGCGGCGAAACACCGGCGCCGGCCGGCAAGGACGCCCCCCGTGATCAGACTCGCGCATTCTGGCCTCTCTGGCGTGGATCGCGACGGCGCAACCGTATATCGACCGCACTCACGACTCCAAGGTCTTTGCAGAGCCGAGGCACTACCGCATTTTCCTGCCTCCGGCCTACGAGACATCCGGCGCGCCGCTACCCGGTGATCTACTATTTCCACGGCCATAGCGACCGCTACACGCTCGAAAAGTATGACAACGGCCAGGATACCGTCCCGAAGATCGCCGCCTTCGTCGCCGCGCACGATTGCATCGTGGTCGCCGCCGACGGCTACGTCGCGCGCGACTACACGGGTTTCTACGGCGGCGCTCCCTACGACGTGATGCGCGGCGGAGGCGAGTTCGACTACGGCGAGTACTTCCTGGAACTCACTCGCCACATCGACGCCACGTACCGGACCCTCACAGGCCGCCGCTATCGCGCCACGTCCGGACTCAGCATGGGCGGATACATGAGCCTCTACCTGAGTGCGCGCTATCCCGACCTCATCGGCAGTGCCTCCGCCTTCAATCCCGGACCGGAGTTCTATTCCGGCGAACCGGGCCGGCGTTCGCTCTGGCGGCCGAAAGATCACGTGATGTCGCACCAGCACACGATGATCCGGCTGATCCGCGCCAGTGGCGATTACATCAGCCAGTACCACGAGGAGACGCGCGCCGCCTATGCCGCCACGCCGGAGGTGGATTTCGAATTCCGGCAGGACGAGTATCACCGGCACTGGGCCACTTCCATCGGCGAAACGTTCGAGTTCCACATGCGCGCATTCGCGAATCCGCTGCTCGACGTGACGCCGCAGCAGTGGAGCTACACGAGTGCGTTCCGGAGTTTTGAAGTTCGGGGTTACCGTGTCAGCGCGCCGGTGGAGGGTCCGGCGCTGACCCTGCTCGAGCACGTCACAACGGGCGGTTTCCGCGTGCGAACAAGGCGATGGGCGCCCGACGGACCGCCCGCGTCATGCGAGCAACTCACCGCGGTCACGGCGCCCCTCTATCGACCCGGAGCAGTCTACAAGGTGCTCGACTACTCATTCGCTCGACGCTCCGCGACCGATCCGCGAAGTTGCCGCGGACAAGGAAGGCCGGCTCACCGTGCAGGCCGATTGCAGCGGCCACGAGATCAGCTTCACCGGGCCCGGAGCCGGTGCGCAGGCGGCGGTCACGACGCCGCTCGCGGGCGATGGACTCCCCCGTCCCGCGCCGGGCATTCCGGTCCACCTGCCGCTACGCGTTTTGAATCCGCGCACGGTTCCCATCGCGAATCTGCGTGTCGAGGTCACCTCCGAATATCCGACTGTCGAGATTGTTCGCGGCATGGCCGAACGTAAGGATCTCGGACCCGGCGAAACGGTGGATTTCAGCAACGCCCTCGAAGTCCGATTCACCGCCGGCGAGGGAGATTTCGCCCGAGCGCGATTGCAACTGAGCCTGCGGTTCGATGGATCGGAGTCGAACGAGCGGATGGACGTCATGATCCAGCCCGACCCGCTGCCGGCGCCGGCGGAGATCGTGGTGCTCGACGGCCGCACCCGCGAATTCAACGTATTCCGACAGAAGGGCAACCAGGGCGGCGGAGCGAGCGTCAAGCGAACGGTCACCGAGGGCACAGGCAATGGGAACGGCATCCTCGAGCCAGGCGAGGACGCTACCGTCTGGGTCCGCATCCCGCAGGGTCTCGATCCGTTCGACAAGAACAACTGGGTCCGGGCGAAGGTGTACTCCGATTCGCCGTGGATCGGCGAAGCGGCCGACATCCAGGAGCAGAAGCAGCGCGAGTGGACCTCCGCGCAGAACCGGACCAGCCTCATCCACCTGGCCCGCGAAACGCCCGCTAGCGCCGAGATCCCGCTACTGCTCGACTGCGAAAGCTGGAGTTTCACCTTCACGCCGGACGTGCGCTACGGCAAGGAACCGCTCTATCAGGCCTATCAATTCCACCAGCACCGCGTGTTTGCGTGGAAGGTAAGAATGACGCGTTAGGAATGGTCCCAATCGCACAGGATGCCATGAGCGGCCTCGCGCGCGCAGCCCATCGCGCCCATCAAAGCTGCGTCGGCGCCCAGCGCTGATAACTCGATCCGGGTGGGCCAGGGGATTACGCGGGCCACCGTCTCGCGGATTCGATCCTCAACCAGGGGGAAAAGCTCGCCCGCCAGTACGATCAAATCGGGATCGATGGTGGCGGCCAGGTCGGTGATGGCGATGGCGAGTTGCCGAGCCAACTCATCGACTATGCGCGCGGCGGCGGCGTCATTCCGGCGGACGGCCGCGGCGAGTTCGGCGGCGAAGTCGGACGGCTCGGAGCCATTCGCCGACCGAACCTTCTCCCGGACGCGGTCGCTGCCGATGGCGGATTCGAGCAGGCCGCGGACAGTGTCGCTTCCGGCGGCCGGGACCCGGTCGAAAATCATGTGTCCGATCTCGCCTGCCGCCCAATGAGCGCCCTGGTATAAATGCCCGCCGAGCACCAGGCCGGCGCCGACGCCCGTCCCCAGGCGAATCAGAACAAAGTTCTCCACGCCTTTGGCGATGCCCGAATGCATCTCGCCCAGCGCAGCGAAGTTGACATCGTTGTCCACCAGCACCGGCGCGCGGAAGCGGCCCTGCACATGCCCGCTCACATCCACATCGCGCCAGTGGAATACATTGCCGGCCTCGAGCACCCGGCCCGAACGTGCATCGACGCGTCCGGGCGCGGCAACCGCGATGCACAGAAGATCGCCACGATTCAGCACGGACAGGATCGCGTCGCACAAGACATCGAGTACATGGCGGGCGCCTTGTTCCGGCCGGATCGGAAAGGTGGCCGAGTCGAGCGGATGGCCATTGAGGTCGCCCAGCAGGACGCGAACGGCGGACGACCCGATCTCGGCCGCAATGAGTGCGCCGCGGCCGGCGTCGAAGCGAAGCATGGTTGGCGGTTTCCCGCCGCGCGCGTCGGGTTCGCCGGCGCCGTTCTCCACCACGATGCCGCGCTCGATGAGGTCGGTCACCTGGCTCGAGACCGTGGGTTTCGTGAGTCCGCTCAAGCGCGCGAGTTCGGCGCGCGACACAAACTCCTTGCTTCGGATGATGTCGAGCAGAAGCGCGGCATTCACTTTGCGCATGCCCGACGCGCCCATGCGGCCGGTTCCGGGCAAGACGGGTTGCTTCTTCACCTTCAAGACCGACTACTCCTCGAGCCTGGGCGGCACCAACCCGCGCACCGGGACCTTGTTGTGAGCCGCGTACTCGCGCGTGATGCTGTCGATCTTTGCGCGCCAGGCGGCCAGCCCGATGCTTCGCTCAGGGGCGAACATGTACCGGAGGTCGGGCGTGCGTCCCGCCCAGTGGTCCTTGGTGTCATCCAGGACTTGAACGAACTTCTTCCCGTCCACTTCCCGGCCGTTGGGGTAGCGGCTCTTCTCGAACACCTCGGTGATATTTCGCTCCACCGCGGCGGCATCCTGCTCGATCCGCGCAACGCGGTTGCTGGCCGATACGAGATGCCCCACCGCGGGGGCGGGACGGTTCTTCGCCGCTTCAGCGGAGGCGAGCGAGAGGTCTCGTTCGGCGTCGGCAAGCGAGGCGAGCAGTGTCCAGTGATGACCGGTCAAGCGGGCGAGAGCGAGAAAGACCTCGAGATTGTACCGGTTTCGTTCGGCCCGGAGCATGTTCACGTTGAGCGCGTGGCGGAGTTCGTCGTTCTGGAGGCTCAACCCAGGCGCGTCCGCGATCCATTTTTTGTACCTGGCTGCAAAGCGCGGGCTGAAGGCGAGAGTATCCGGTTCCGGCAGAGGAGGCGCCTCGAGCGTCAGGTCGTGACGCGCGGTTCCGATGCCCTTGCCTTCGGAGTTGCCATAACCGGGTCCACGGATGCGAGAGACGACGCGATCCCACGCCGTCTGCCAGGATCGGGCCTGTTGCTGGAGGGTGCGGTAAATCTCGATCATTCCCGTGGCGCCGCGGCCATAGTAAACATCCATGAATTCGGCGGCGTGCTGTTCGGGATCCGGGACGCCGGGATGCCAGCCCCAGCGGGCGGCCGCGCTCCAGCCGAGCCAGAATGTCTCGCTGTGCAGTCCGGAGTCGTCCCAGGCCGCGCCGAACACGCCGATCGGATTCAGCGCATTCACCCGCGAATGAGCGATGTCGTTGTACACGTACGAGAGCCGTCCGGTGGTGAAGACCTCCTCGAACTCGCCCATTGCCGTGCCGGCGGGAACGCTCGCGATGGCGAAGTGATCGGGGAACAGGAACTCCGCGCCCTGCAGCGAGACATAGAGAAGCTGCCGCATGTCCTTGCGCTTCTCCACCGCGTCGAAGGACTCGTCGCCGTCCACGCCGTCGATGACATCGGCCGGAATGCGCTCCACGTCCTTGGCGAGAAGCGGGTACTCGAGCCAGGCCAGCATGCGACGTCCCCGCGCGGCCAGGTGATCGTGGGCGCGAATGGCGAAGTCGGCCCAATGGGCGCTGCGACTTGCCGCGTTGTACGGTTGCTTGCAGTCAATGCCCGCGTAGTAGACTTCGTCGGTGGAAACGAAGAAGTAGTCGATGCCCCTGGTTGCGGCGATCAGGTCGTCGTACATTTGGAAGATCAGTTTGTAGGTGTCTTCCTGGCAGAGACAGGACATGTAGTTATTCCCGTCGGCCCGCAGGTGGGCGAACTGGGGATGCTTCAGGACGTAGCCCATGTGCGCGGGCGCCTGTACGATGGGAACCACCTGGACGAAACGCTCCAGGCCGTAATCGACGATCTCCTGGAGTTCGGCAGGCGAGTAGGCGCCGGGTGCGCCGATAACGGGGTTTGTCGGGTAGGCGAACTTGTCCTCGAGTTCGAAGCCGATTACGTTGGCTTTAAAACGCGCGGCCCAATCGATGTAGCGCTTGAGCGTGGGGATGCGGTCCTGGTGGTGCTTCGTGTCCCAGTGCAGGAAGCGCAGCGCGAAGCGCGGCCAGTCCTCGATGTCGCACCGGGGCAGCAGGAGCGTCCCGCCGGGTCCGGGCTTCACCAGTTGGATCAGGGTTTGAACGCCGTAGAACAGGCCGGCGTCTGAATTGCCGGTCACCTCGATGCGGCCCGGCGCGACGGTGAGGTGGTAGGCCTGCGCGCGCGTTTCGGCCGGCGCGGCGCTCACCGCCCCTTCATGAATCCTCAGCACGATGCGGTTGCCCGAAGCGGCGCCGGCGGATTCGAGGCGAAGGCCGTGGAACTCGGCGAGATCTCGCCGCAATGTGCGGGTGGCGACGTGCTGCGCGGCGTCGATGGTCCAGGCAGAATCGAGGCGAACGTCGCCTTCCGACAGAGTCACCTTCTGCGGAGCAGGGATGACGGCGTGACCCCGGAGAAACAGGGGCGTCGGCGTCTGAGCGGCGGCCGTCGAGGCCAGCAGCAGGAGCGTGTGGATGAATCTCATGGCAAAACTCCCCGGTTGTCAGTCCAGCAGCCGCAGGTACGCGGAGGCCATTGGTTCCTCGATGACCCGAGTCAGGACGCGGACGTTGGCGATTCCCTTGAACTCGGCCGTCGCCGCAGCCTTGGGCAGAGCGATGCCCATCGGTGAGATGGGATCTACGACGATCACCGGGTTCGGAGCCAGAAGGGCAATCAGCCCGGGCAAATCGTAGTCGCGGAGCGCTCCGGGCACGACGGACTCGAAGGTGTTGCGGTGGATCGGCGCTTCGGTCACCGAGCGGTAGGAGGGCAGCATGCCGTCAAGCAGCAACCGGGCGAACGGCACGCCGGCGGCTGCCGCATGCAACAGGGCGGGAGCGGCGTTGCCCCGCGCCGCACCGTAGATCCGGTGGCGATCCACGCCGGGACTCGCGGCCAGCAGGTGGTAGCCGCGCTGGATGTCGTATGCGCGCTGGCCTACCAGGCTCGAACCGAGCAGCACGGCGGTCATCGCGGAATCGTAGTCGCCGAACCACTCCTGCCAGCGTCCGCCCTTCGTCGCGCCGGCGGGGCGGGTCTCGCCAAATCCCCGCGCGTCGATGGCAAGCACCGTCGCGCCGGCTGTGGCGAGGGCTTCGATCTCGCTCCAGGCCGATCCTTTGCCCTGCGCCGATACAAACAGTACGCCCGGCTGGGGCGCGGATGCGGCGGCGGACACCAGCACCGCGGGGATCGAGATCCCTGGTTCGGACTCGTACAGCATCTTCCGGATCAGCAGCTTTCCGCGGCGCTCCGATCCGTACAAGCGGACTGCCGGCGGCGCCGCCTCTTCGCGCCATCCGATGCGGCGGCGGACGGCTTCCGCGGACGGCGTCGTCGGCGTCTTCAACGCACGGGCCCGTTCGCGGTTCATCGTGTAGACCGTCTCTCCACCGAGCGCAGTGGCCACCTGCCCCGTGGGAGTGCAGGCCAGATCCTCGGGCGATGCGTTCGGGGAGGGATCCTCGGCCTCCGGCCCGGTGGTCCTTCTCAGCCAGCGGTCGAACCAGGCGTACGCGGCTTGGCGATGCGTGGCGGTGTAACCATGGCCCGCGTCCGCTTCGGCCCGGCTCAACTTCTCCGGAGCACTGGCCCATGCTTCCGCGGCTGCCGCATGTGTCAGTCGCGAGCCTTCAATCGAGAAGAAGTCGCGGATCGCCGAAAGGATCAGGTATGGCTTTGGCGCGAACGCGCGCACCAGGTCCACGTGTTCGAAGCCTGCGCCCAGGAATCCGGGGATGCACTGTTCGGCGTCCTGGGGCCCGATGGTCTCGAGCAGCCGTTTCCACGAGGTAATGAAGCATGAGGGAGCGGCAACCTGGATCCGCGGATCGAGCGCGGCGAGGTAGGCGGTATGGGTGCCCCCGCCGGAGTTGCCGGTGACGCCCACCCGGTTCTTGTCCACTTCGGGGCGGGAGAGCAGGTAATCCAGGGCGCGGATTCCGTCCCAGATGGTATAGCGAGCGAGCGCGTCGCCGGTGATGAGGCACTGAATGCCGAGGACGGTGTGCTCGATGGTGGAACCTGCGGCCTTCGAGTCGCCGAGTGCCGGGTCCCAGTGCTGGATGCGTTCGCCCTGGCCCAGTTGATCCCAGGTAAGCGCCACGTAGCCGCGGCGCGCGAAGTTCGCCAGAATCTGCTGCCAGACGGGATACGCCTTCGCGCCGGGCTCGTGGCCGATCGGGAACAGAATGGCGGGGAAGGGCGGACGGCCGGTGGTCGGCACGTACAGGTTGGCCGTGACGAAGAAACCGGGCTGGCTTTCGAAAATGATCTTCTCGATGCGGTAGCCCTCGCGGTCGATGACGCCGGTCACCTTCGCATTGAGCGGCGTGCGCTCCGGCAGCCCTCCCAGCAATTCGATGAACCGGGCGCGAAAGGCCGGGTTATCGGGCGGGGATACGAGACGCCGCCGAGCGGCCTGGCTCCTCAGATATTGGGACAGCATCTCCGGGAACGCCATCCCGTCGGTTTGATGGATCAGGAAGTCGAGGTCCGGCGTTTGGGCCAACGCTGCCGGAAGCAGCAGGATTGCGGGAAGGATCGCGGAGAATTTCACTGCAGTGCCTTTCTGGTTACACGTGCGGCGATGTCGCCCCAGAAGGGAGGCGGTTTCACTTCGAGTCCATAGCCGAAGTGGTTGGACCGGCGGACATGCCCTGAGTCCCGGCGAACTACTTCACCTTTCAAGGTGTCCCACCAATCGATGAGATACTCGCCGTCGGCCAGACCGGTGAAGTTCAGGCTGGCGGACGGTTGCGCGGGGCCGCGTTGGGGTTTGCCGTCAACGATGCGGAACGCGAGAGGGTCGTGGATCCAGATCAGCGCGCGGTCCGTGGCCACCAGACCATACAGTGCCAGGCTGACGGGAAGATTAGGGCGCGACAGACCGGGCGCGGCCCACTGGCGTGCGGGCAGATCTTCATTTGCGATGAAGGCGGCCAGGCTCTTGTAGTGGCGATACAGGTCGAGTTGCTCGACATAGTTGTGCCACCACCAATAGAGTCCCGTGCCGGCAGCGCCGCTGAGGGCGCTCGACCAGAGAGCGTCGTGGAAATGACGGCCTTCCGGGTCATTGATAGCCGCGGAAGCCGGGTCTTCAATGCCCTGTTCGCCGAAGAAGAAAGGTTTACCGAACGGGCGCATGAGGTGGTCCGTATCCTGGACCGCGTACTGGGCGGCGTCGTACTCGGCATTCCAATAGGAGTGGGCCTGCACGATGTCGATGCCGGGAAGAGCGAACATGCGCGGGTCACGCCAACTGGTGGTGATGAGATGCTTCCACGGGTCCACCGCTTTCAGGTAGGCGGACATCTCGCGATGCCAGTCCTCATTGGCGGCCGGGTCGAAGTCCGCGTTGTTGTCCACCTCGTTCCACAGTTCCCAAGCGGCCAGTTGCATGGACCAGCCCCAGCGGGCGACGTTGTAGCGCAACCGGCGGCGTACCAGTTCGCGAGCCTGCGGGTTCGTGAAGTAGTCGCCCGGTTTTGCGCAAGGCCCTCCGTTTGCGGCGTTGTAGGGGTTGCGCGGCCAGCGGTGTTTCATGCGTGGCTGCCACCATACGGTCATCTCGGAAGTGAGTTGGAAGTAAATCCCACGGCGTTCGCATTCTGATGCAACGTGATCCAGGCGCCAGGCGGAGGCGAGATCGTAGCGGCCCAGCCCGGTTGCCTGCGTCTCGAGAGGGAAACCCGTGAACCCGCCATCTCCGGCCGCGGCCACTATGGAGGGGTCACCGGGGACGTAATACTCCTGCCACAGCCGGACGTAGTTGGCGCCCGCGGCGGCCAGTTTCTCGAGCAGGCGGTCGAAGTAGTACGTTCCCTCAGCCTTTTCGTACATACAGAGGTTCTCGCCGATGGGAAAGAACGGGCGTCCCGAATCGTGCGCGAGGAACCGGGCGTTCCGCGGGCTTCGCCGGATGAAACCTGCACGTGAGCCCGCCTCGATGTGGACATCGGTAGTGCCCGTGCGACCTTTATCGCCCGCGATATGCCACTCGACGGCGACACGATGAACGCCTGCCTCGGGGCTGGAAAAGCGAATGCGCCACGCCGGTTGACCAGTTGCCGTCAGCACCTCGATACGGTTGTTGCCAGAAGCCTCGGGGTTCCTCAGGGAGCGGCGGAAGTCCTGAAACCAGAAACCCGGTACCCGCAGCGTTCGGCCTGAAGGGAGAGTGATGATGGCGTCGATGGTCGCCTGGCTAGGGTCGAAAGGATTGGCGTTCCCGATGCCCTTGGCGAACTCCAACTCCACGAGTTCGTATTGATGAGCTTGCGGCGTCAGCAGGCGGAGATCCTGGGGCGCCAGCATGAGTAAGGCGAGCGCTAGCAAGGGAACCCATCCCTACTTGACATAATGGATACCCGTGACACAACCATGTTGGTTAGTCTGATTTCCTAACCTGCGATTAGATCACACGGGCGTAGCCCATGCCAAGCCAATGAACCGAGTATTTCGGACTCTGATCGCCGCGCTCACCACAGTCGCGCTGCCGGCGCAGACGCGTCCTGCCACAGACGTCGTCTTGAGCAACGACGCGTGGCCGAGGGCGACCGCTCTCTCCGAATGGACCGCCGACGTGATGCGCATTTCGGGACTCGAACGGGCTTCGGAGACCGCGCAGGGCAAGGCCTTCTTCGAATGGCTCCGGCTGTTCTCGCGCATGGCGGTGGGCGGGATGATCCAATCCTACGAGGGGCCGTACGGCGAGGAGAAATATGTCCTCGACGCGCACAAGCAGTTATTTGTTTATGGCTGGGGCTATTGCGACACCACCAGCCGCATCGCCGAAGCCGCCTGGCAGGAATACAAGCGCGATCCAAAAGCGGCCACGCGGGTGGTGGTCCAGCACAAAGACGGCGGGTATCACACGATGTACCGTCTCCGGATGGACGGCCGCATGGGGGCCTTCGATCCGCGATACGGCTACTACCTGATTGATCGCGATTCCCCCGATGCACGGGTGCTCGACTGGGCGGAACTGAACGGCAGCTTCGAAATCAACCGCGGATACGCGAACCGGTCGCGGCCGTTCTTCGAGATCGGGCGAGTGGAGTGGGAGCGCGCACTGCTGCTCCATCCGGCGTACTTCGACAGCGAAGACGCTTGGCGCTCCGCCGGTGCTCCGAAAGAGCACGTCTTCGGGGACGGCGCCTACCGGATGGGTACGCCCTTACACGACATGAGTTTCAACCTGCAGCGCGGAATGACGGTGGAGCGGTTCTGGGACAACGGCGCCCGTAAGTTCTATGCCCCGGCCGCCAGCCATACTCAGAAGGAGTGGCCTTTCCTGCCAAGCGGACGATTCTACCGGGTTACCGAGGACTCGCATGGAGGTAACTGGCCGAAGCACGATCCGAACTATGCGCGCGTGAAGGCGTATCTCGCCACCGTGCCCTCCGGCGAGGGATATCCGCAAGAACTCCGGGGCGGGTACACCATCGGACAGGCTTATGGCGTCATCGATTACCGGCCGGCCATTGGCGATCAGGCGGTACTCGATATACGGTCGCCGTTTGTTCTCGTGGACGGGACGCTGTCGGCGGCCCTTGCCGGAGGGGCTGAGATCGCAATCCGCACCTTGGCGCCAAAAGCGCGCAGCGCCGCCGAACCCGATGTTTGGTCGCCGTGGCAGCGCCTCACCGCGGGTGACGGCACGGTGGCTGTCGAATTGGGCCGTCCCCGATTCAACGGGCGCGATGTCAGTATCCACGGCGTGTACCGGTTCCAGATTCGGGTCAACAAGGGAGCAGTATCGGCACTGGCGCTGAAGCTGTACTTCGAAAACGGCATCATGTCGATTCCGCCGCTGTTCGCCGGGAAGAACACGCTCCGTCTGCGAGTTCGCGCCGCCGCGAGCCTCCGCGGACCGATCACCGTGAAATATCGGTACGACACAGCGGACGGCGTGCGCGAGCATGTCCAGATGCTCCTTCCCGCGTCATTCCGGAACAACGAAGCGAGCTACACGGTGGACGCGCCGGCGCTGATTCGCTGCCGCTCCGTTGCGATCTCCTACTGAAGGGCCTACGCGAAGATTCCGTCGAACGAGAATATCGGAGCGAGCGGCAGAGTCGTGGCGCCGATCACCGAGGCCTGGCCGGACAGCGCCGATGGCCTCAGCACGAGGTTGCGGAAGTTGGGGAACAGCGGACCTTCCGGGAACTGGTCGCGAATGGCCGCCGAGACGAGCGGCCAGGCTTCGGTCAGGGTGCCATCGAGGACCACGGCATCAGCGTCAAGCGCCCACACAGTGTTCGTTATCCCGATGCCGAGGCACCTTGCGGTTGCCGTAACGGCGGCGCGTGCGTGCGGATCGCCCTCCATCGCCATTTGGCAGATCTGCCGCATCTGCTGCGTGTAGCTGCTCGGCGTTGACGTGCGGATTTTGGCGCCGATCAGGTTGTTGTACCGCTCGCAGGTGGCGGGATCGGACGCGAGCGCCTCCAGGCTGCCCGGACGGTTGTGCCGTTCCGGACCGCCCTGGTCGGCGATCACCATCTGTCCGATCTCGCCCGCCGCCATGTGCGGGCCATGGTGCACCTTGCCGTTCAGCACGATGGCCATGCCGACGCCTTCGCCCACCTGGACGAGCAGCAGGCAGTGGGCGCCCTGCACGTCCGTAGGACCATGCGCGTACTCGGCGATGGCAGCCGCCCGGACATTGTTCTCCACGTAGACCGGCAGGTGCGTGAGTTCGGACAGGTAGCGCCCGATCTCGATATGTACCCAGAATGGATTGCTGCCCAGTTCGGCGACTCCGTGCGCGTTGTCCACGAGTCCCCGGGTGCTCACCCCCACTCCTAAAGGCGGTTCCGCCAGCCCGGACGCCAGGTCCCGCACTTTCGCCGCGATCTGGTCCAACGTCTCCACGGGACCAGGCGGAGTCCGGAACTTCTCCGTCCGGAGAATCCGGCCCGTCGGCGTTCCGAGTACCACCTGAGTCTCCCAGTTCTGAATATCGACCCCGACGGACTGCAGCCGGTCCTCATTCAATTCCAGTCGGACGCCGGGACGGCCGCCGGTGCCGGGTCCATTGCCAACATCCACAAGCAGTCCCTGGCTCATCAGTTCGGCGATGATTCGCGAGACGGATGCTTCCGAGAGGCTGGTGCGGCGGGCGAGTTCGGCCCGGGAGAGTTGCCGGTGCCGCCGCAGCAGCCGCAGCACGGCCGCCCGGTTCGCCGCCCGAACCTGACCAAGGCGCAAGACGTGGCGCGGATGAGGGGCGCGTTGCATAGGCGAACTTTCTTGCATCTGACAAGAAAGGCAACCTCATCATAGGACGTTTTCGTACCCCCTTCAACCCCTAAAAATGGCTTGACATCCGCAGAAAAAGGCCTAATAATCCCAATGAATGAGTTAGTCGTGCGGCTTTGAGGAAAAGTGTAGCTCTACCAATTTTCTTTCAGGCTGTTAGAAAGCCCTCCACGACGACCTCAAGGTATGGTCAGGAGGTTAACGGTCGGATGACTACGCAGCAGCCTGCCTTTTCACAATTTGCCCGCAAGTGCCTGGTTGTACTGATCGCGCTCGCCACGGTTCTGCCGCTGGCGGCCCAGTCGGGTCTCAGCGTAATCCATGGCACGGTTAGCGATCAGAGCCAAGCCATTGTTCCAGGAGCGAAAGTGACGCTCCTGAATCTCGAAACCGGTGTGACGCAAACCGTTGAAGCGACGGACGTCGGAGTCTTCTACTTCGGCTCTCTGCGCCAGGGGCGGTACTCGGTGACGGTCGAAATGGCGCGCTTCAAGAAGTGGACCGGCTCGCTGGTGTTGGAGGTTGGACAGTCTGCCGTGATCGATCCGGTGCTGCAGGTCGGCAGCGTCGATGTTACGGTTGACGTGCAGGACGCGACGCCAGTCGTTGAGACCGAAAAGGCGAACGTCGGCGACGTCAAGGACGCCGCGCGGATCCACGACCTGCCCCTGAACGGCCGGCAGGTGTCCAGCCTGTTCAACCTGACGGCCGGCGTCGAAGGCGGCGGCAACCCGCGTACCAACGGTATGAAGGTCGGCTCCACCGAGATGACGCTCGACGGAATCTCGATGGTGGACCGGTTCACCGGCGGCATCGCCCAGGTGCAGCCCGGACTCGAGATCGTGCAGGAGTTCCGCTATGAGACGGCCGGGTCGGATGCCGCATTCTCCCGTCCTTCGTCGGTCTCGGTGGTGGCCAAGAGCGGCTCGAACCAGTGGCACGGCGACCTCTTCGAGACCTTCCGCAACAACTACGGCGGGCTGATTGCCCGCGCGCGCCAGGATACGTTCTCGGTCCCGCCGCAATACATCCGCAATGAATACGGCGGGCTGGTGAGCGGTCCGGTGAAGAAGAACAAGATATTCTTCATGTACTCCTATGAGGGCATGAAGCTGCGGCAGGGCCGGTACGCCCAGACCAACGTTCCCGATGCCGCCATGTGGGCGGGCGACTTCAGCGGGGCTACCGACACGAGCGGCGCCAAGTTCGTCATCTACGACCCGCTTACCACCACCTCCACCGGAGTCCGAACTCCTTTCACGGGTAACAAGATCCCGTCGAGCCGGATCGCCCCGATCTACAACGTCATGAAGGGCATCACGCCGGTGCCCACGGATACGTCGGTGAACGCCTGGCTGACGCCGAATTTCAAGGTCTACTATCCGGTCACGCAGGACTACAACTCGCAGACCGCGAAGTTCGACGCGGCGCTCACTTCAAAAGACAACATGTCGGCCCGCTGGACCCGCTCCTATCAGAAGAACGTGACGGCCGGCGGGAGGTTCGGCTATCCTCCGCTCGGCTGTTCGGATTGCGGCGGTTCGGGACTCAGCACGTTTGGGCTGACGTCGGTTGTCGCCCGCGAAGTTCACGTGTTCCGGCCTACCCTGCTCAACGAATTCCAGGTGTCGGCCAACCGGGCGCCTAACCACCAGGGGCAACTCTCCGACTCCACGAACTGGGCCGACAAGCTGGGTCTGCCCAATCCCTTCGGCGCCACCGGGTGGCCCAGCATCTACACGAGCGACAGCCAGTTTCTGTACTACGGCGGCTGGGATGCGGGCAATCCCAAGGACCAGAACCTGACGCAGTACCAACTGGACGACAACGTTACCTGGATCAAGGGCACACACAACTTCCAGGCCGGCTTTCGGGGACGAACGGAGCGCAACAACGTGCGCGAGATGCAGCAGGCGCAGGGAAGCCACTCGTTCTACAACGACTGGACCGGCCTCTACGATCCGGATTCGCAGTCGCAAGTCCCCTTCACCGGTTCCGGATTCGCCACCATGGCTGTTGGGCTTCCCACCTACCTCAGCAATCAGTACAACCGCGGCTACTTCTACTTCCAGCAGAAGGAGTTCGGACTGTACTTCCAGGACAGTTGGAAGGTGAACAACCGCCTGACCCTGAGCTACGGCCTGCGCTGGGACAAGTGGACGCCCTACTCGGAGAAGTACAACCGGCTGGTGAACCTCGACGTATCCGCCATCACGCCCACCAACATGCAGGTGATCACCCCGCACAGCGCCGAGATGACCTCTATACCCGGAGTTCCACCGGAAGTCCTGACCGCTTGGGCGGGCCGCGGGCTCACCTGGACCACTGCGGACAAGGCCGGTATTCCGGGCGCTTTGACTCCCTCGGTCAACTCGGACTTCGGACCGCGCCTCGGTGTCGCGTACAAACTGACGAACCAGTTCGTGGTTCGGGCATCCTACGGAATGTACTATTGGACCACACCGCTGTCGCAGATTCTGCAATCGTCGCGCACTAACCCGCCGCTGAACCTGGTGTTCCAGAACGATGTGGCGAGCCAGAACGGGACGAACTACGTCTACTCGATCTCGAATGTGCCGGCGGCGACCGACTATGTTGGCAAAGCGACCGTCACGGCTTCGTCCGTCTCGTCGGGTTCGCAGAAGTTCACGCCGTTCAACTTCCGCCAGTGGGGCGACGACAGGATGCAGACCTGGACCTTCGTGATCGAGCGGCAGATCTATAAGAACGCGTCCCTGCGCCTCAGCTACCTCGGCAATCACGGCAGCGGCCTCGAGCAGCGCTGGGCTTTTAACGACCCGATGGCGATTTACAACTACCGGGCCATCAACAAAGTGGTCGGCCCCACGAATACGGATCTGCTGCGTCCCAATCCCAACTGGAACGGCCAGGCCGTGGCGCACAACGGGTACTCGAACAGCCACTCGCTGCAACTCGAGTATGAGCACCGCTACTCGCGCGGCCTCACCGTGCAGGCGTTCTACACCTACGCTCACGCCATGAGCACCAGCGATTCGAGCGGCAACAGCTCCGGCGACGCCTCCACCTCCGCTAACGGGTCCGGCTATTCGTTCCTGGTCCCGGCATCCAGCCAGATCATCGGAAACCCGACCATGTCGGACTCGCAGCGCCTCCGCTTGGGCTACACGAACTCCGGCGACGTTCCACCCCAGCACATCCGCTGGAATGGGATTTATGAATTGCCGTTCGGACGAGGAAAGCAGTTCGGCGCTAATACGGGTGGCGTTGTCAATCAAATCATCGGCGGCTGGTCCATCGCCTTCATCGGCGAATGGCGCAGCGGCACGTGGATGGGTGTGAACTCGGGGTATTTCCTTTTCGGCGATCCGACCCTCAGCAAGAGCGATCGCGTAAACTCGGACATCTTCGGCCAAATTCAGCAGGTGTACTTCAAGGGCTACTTCGACTCGTCCCAGGCGAAGACGAACGCCTCCGCCGTGCAGGCCTTGGTGCCGGTGGACTTCTCCAAGCGCGTGATGACCAGGGTCGGCAATAACAACAACCTGATCCCGCAGGTGATGGCGAACGGGACGGTGGTAAACACCAATATCCTGACCAACATGGTGAATCCGAACGCCCGCAACTTTTTACAGGGGCCGGGCGCCTGGAACCAGGACTTGTCGCTGTACAAGGCGTTCACCATCAAGGAAAGGTACAAGCTGCGGATGGCTGGCGACTTCTTCAACGCCTTCAACCACCCGAACGACATCAACCCGAACAACACCACCGGGCTGATCAATCTCGGCCAGCAAACGAACGCGGCGAGAATCATTCAGCTTTCGGCCAAGTTCGATTTCTAGCCATCGATAGGCTCCGCGAAAGGTAAGGCCGGCTCGCTTTTCTGCAAAGGGAGCCGGCCTTTTGTTTTGTGCCCAGGCGCGCGGCGTTTGTTATGATCGGCTCCACAGTGCCAGGTCGTTCGATTCCCGTTCTGCTTCTGGCTGTCCTGGCCGGGTGCCGGACGGCTGCGCCGCCTTCTCCCTCGAAGGCGCCGGAGCGGACTGTGTATACTCCGTACCGGCTTACAGACCACTTCGACCCCAAACAGGTGACCACGGCATCGGCGGCTCCGGCCTCGGCGCCCGCCGCGCAGCCGGTGGTCTGGAGGTTCGCCGATCAGAAGATCACCTGGGAGCCGCTGCGCGGGCGCATGGGCTTCAAGAAGCCCGCGCTGCTGGTGGTGAAAGGCGAAGGCAGCACTCCGGTAATCGCGGCCCCGACCAATCCGGCGATCGACTGGGGACGGTACGAGGCGGTCCGGTTGCGGATGATCGCCGAGGGCGGCGCCGAGATCAAGCTCAGGCTGGGCGACCATGAGATGAAGCAGAAACTCGCGCCCGCGATGGAGTGGAAGGTCTACCGCTTCGATCTGCCCGCCGTGCCGCCCGGCTTCGTGCGCCCGCTCGCGATTATGCCGACTGACGACCTGTTCGCGACGGTGGCGTTGGAGTTCATCGAACTCGTTCCGCGCAGGGAAGCGCTGGGCGCCCCTGCCGGACTGGCCACGGTCGGCAAACTGGACGAATACCGGAGTACAGTGTTCTCGCGGGCCGCTTCATCGATCGCCTATGACATTCCCGTGCCGGCGGGAGGCCCGGTCCTGCGTTTCGGTCTCGGTGTGTCGGGGAAGACGCCCGTCACGTTCCGGGTGCTGGCCGGAGCAGGGAAGAGGGAGTTACTCCGGCGCGACGTCAGCGACCCGGACCGATGGGAGGACGAGGAGGTGGACTTGTCCGCCTACTCCGGGACCACTGCGCACATCGTGCTGGAGACTGGTTCGGCGGCGCCTTCAGCCGTCGGGTTCTGGGCCGATCCCCGGGTAGTCGGCAGGACGCTGGCGCGGCGGCCGAACGTATTGCTCTACGTGGTGTGCACGCTGCGTCCCGATCACACGAGCCTCTATGGCTATGGCCGCGACACGACTCCGTTTCTGAAGAAGTTGGGAGCCTCGTCGGTGGTCTTCGATGACGCGATCGCGCAGGCACCGTGGACCAAGGCGTCGGTGCCGTCGTTAATCACGTCGCTGCAGGCCTGGACACATGGCCTGGTGCGGGAATCCGATACGATCCCCCGGGGCGCCAAAACGCTGGCCGAACAACTGCGGGCCGCGGGCTACACTACCGCGAGCATCGTGGCGAATCCTTTTGCCGGGCGCGCCAGCGGACTCGATCGGGGCTTCGATTACGTAATGGAATACCCGGTAGTTCAGCGCCAGCGCACCGACCGGGTGGACCGGGGCACCGATTCGGCCGCCATCAATCGCGCGATCCTGCCGTGGCTCGAACGCCGCCGCGATGAACCGCTGTTTCTGTTCGTGCTTTCCACCGATCCGCACGCGCCCTACCGGCCGCCGGCCGAGTTCGAGAAGCAGTTCGCGAATCCGGCCGAGACCGCGCAGTTCGACCAGGATTACCGGCGGCTCCAAAACATGCGGGCCTATGGTGGCGGAGCCGCCGTGACGCGCGCGGAGATTCGCGCCAAGGGTATCGATCCCGATGCGTATCTGAAGCGGTCCGTGGATCGCTATGACGCGGAGATCGCGCACAACGATCGTAGCTTCGAGGCGCTGACCGGCAAATTGAAGGAGCTCGGCGCGCTCGACGACACGCTGGTGGTGGTTGCCTCCGATCACGGCGAGGAATTTTGGGAGCACGGCTTCGGGGCGCACGGGCAGTCGCTGTATAACGAACTGATCCACGTGGCTCTGCTCATGTGGAATCCAAAGCTGATTCCGCAGGCTCGCCGCGTGCCCGATACGGTGCAGTTGGTCGATATCATGCCGACCGTCCTGGATCTGCTCGGCCTGACAAAGCCCGAGGGGATCGAAGGACGGAGTCTGGTTCCACTGTTGAAGGGAGGCCGCGGCCCGGCCGTTCCTGCCATGGCCACCAAACTGGCGCTGCCCGAGGCGCGGCCGGGCGGGGGCGTACCGGAGAACCTCACCGACACCATCGCCCGCGTGGAGCCCGACTGGAAGCTGATCTTCCGGTTGCAGCCGGAGCGCGCGCACTTGAAGCGGATGGAACTCTACGACCGCCGAACCGACCGCGCGGACCGCTCGGACGTTGCGGCCCGGCATCCCGATGTGGCGGACCGCATGAAAGGCGAGATCCTGAAATGGCTGGAGCAGGAGAAAGCGGTGAAAGCGCGGATCGGACAGAGCGGATCGAAGCCGCTCGATGAAGTGACGCTGCAGCGGCTGCGCAGCCTGGGCTATCTCGGCGGTAAGTGACCCGCTTTTGGATTGAGAAAAATAAGCCAATGGGACCGCGCATGAGTCCGGAGCCGATATAGTTATTTGTATGTCTACGGGATTGGTCGAGCACCCTCTGTTTCCCTTCAGCTCTGGATTGCCGTACAACACAGGGCTGGTGGCAGTTCGTGCTGAACGTTTGCAGCCAGATCGCACGACCGTGATTGTCGGCACACCGCGCGGTGGCACTACGATGGTGGCCGAGTGCCTCGCCGTGCTCGGACTTCCGTTGGGGGTACCGATTCCTCCGCCAGTGGACATGTTCAACCACGAGGACCCGGAACTGCAGGCAGTCCTGCACCGAACTGAACCCGGGCCGGTGAACCTAGAGCGACTTCGTGAACTTACGGTTTCGCGGAATCAGAAGTATCCGCGTTGGGGATTCAAGCTTCCCATGGCGCTGAACTCGCTGCCGCTCCTTGAAGAGGAACTGCGTCACCCCGCGTTCGTGCTGGTTATGCGCGATGTAGTCGGGATCGCGTGCAGGGAATCGATCGCAACGGCACTCGATATTACAGTTGCAATGCGCCAAGCGATACTGTGGCAGCAACGAATTATCGACTTTGTCGCTGAGTCCGCATCACCTTGCCTCCTTATTTCTTACGAGAAAGCGCTTCAGTTTCCGGAACTTGTGGCTGTGACTCTCGCGCGATGGGCGGGGCTTGACGCCAGTCCTGAATGGTGCCGTCTGGCGGCGACGAGTATCTCGGCCAATCGCGAGCGCTACTTACTCGGGGTCCAGCATCAATGCGAAACGCTGGCCGTGTCGCAACCACATACCTGGAACCACAACGAGTGAGGACTGCAGAGTTCGGATCACGACGGCAGCCGGTGATCTCGGTGGACACCAAGAATTGGTGGGGGACTTCAAGAATAGCGGGCAAGAAATTGCCGCCCAAAGGACATCCGGAGTTGGTCCGGGTTCATGATTTCGTGGATCCGGAACAGGGGCGGGCGACTCCTTACGGGATTTACGGCCTGGTCCGGAACAGCGGTTGGGTGAGCGTCCGCATGGATCACGACACCGCCCAATTCGCGGTCGAGACAATCCGACGCTGGTGGCGATCCATGGGCCACCCCACCTATCGCAAGGCGACGGTCTGCTGATCACCGCCGACGTCGTCGGAAGCAACGGTTCCCGATTACGGTTGTGGAAACTCGAACCACAAAAGCTCGCCGATGAAACGGGCCTGCGGATGGTCGCGTGTCATTTTCCGCCGGGCACCAGCAAGTGGAACAAAATCGAACATCGGCTGTTCTCCGATATCAGCCAAAACTGGCGCGGCAAGCCCTTGCGCAGCTTCCAGACCATCGTGAATCTCATCCTGCTACCACCACTCACACTGGACTCCAGGTGCAAGCTGAGTTGAATACTGATTCCTATCCGGCTGGCATCAAGGTGTCCGATCAGGAACTCGCTCAACTCAGAATCCGAAGCGACAAGTTCCTTGGCGACTGGAACCATGAGATCGAACCTCGCCCTCCTCACGTCCTTTGACATCTCAAGGCTCGTCTGTGATTCTCATCAAGCACTTGGGAAGTGTCTTATGCCCCAACCCCACTCCTGGAACGGTCAATCCTCTTCAAGTCGCACTGGTCGAACCTGCTCATTAAGCCAATTTTCAGATTGGGTTGCTATGCTGATGCTGCCCGCCGCACCCGCGGGCGGCTTCCAAAAGAACCAAGGGGATGCCATGCTTTGTTACGCCCCGCGGAACCGGCGCGCAAGAGCCGCCGCTTTGACGGCTGTGCTAATCGCTTGCTCGTTGCCGGGCTCCGCGCAGAACCACAATGCTTTGTTCAATCAGGCCGCCGGCGCCAAGGAAGCGCCCGTGACGCTCACCCTGAAGGACGCTCTCGCGCTGGCTGAGAAAAACGATCCCACCGTGCTCGCCGCGGCCAGCGATGCCATCTCGGCACGCGAGGACATCCGGCAGGCTCGCGCCGCGCTGTACCCCTCGCTCTCGGACCGCGCGGAATACCTCGGCACTCAGGGTAATGGGAAGCTCGCGTCGGGCCGCTACGTCACCAACGACGGTATCCATGTGTACCGGGAATGGGCGGTTGTCCATGAGGATCTCTCGCCTGGCCCGCTGAGCCGGACCGGCGTCCACCGCGCTGATGCGGCCCAGGCGATCGCGCGCGCGAAACTGGAGATCGCACGCCGGGGCCTGGCCGCAACCGTGACCAGGAATTACTATGCGCTGCTGGTCGCTCAGCGCAAGTATGCCACCGCGCAGACGGCTCTCGACCAAGCCCGGCGTTCGCTGGCCATCAGCCAGGATCTCGAGCGCGGCCGCGAGGTCGCGCATAGCGACGTCGTGCGCTCCCAGCTGCAGGAGAACAGTCAGCAGCAGACGCTCGCCGACGCCAGACTTGCCATGGAAAACGCGCGGCTCGATCTAGCGGTCCTGCTGTACCGCGACTTCAACGAGAACTTCACCATAGTCGACGACCTGGATGCTGCGCCCGCACTGCCGGCGCTGAACGAAGCGGAAAACATGGCCGCGCATGGAAATCCCACGCTTGCGGCAGCGATCGAAACGCTGCGCGCAACCACCCTGGATGCGAAGATCGCCCGTCAGGCGTATCTCCCGACGCTGACCGTGGACGCCGTTTACGGGATTGAAGCGAATGCTTTCGCGCTACACAGCGCCGTCGCCGCCGCCAAGGAACTCGGCCCGTTGCCGAATCTCGGCTACTTCGTAACGGCCAGCCTGAACATTCCCGTGTGGGATTGGGGTATCCGGCGCAGCAAGGTGAAACAGAGCGAACTCAAGCGCGAAGCGGCCGAGGTGGATTTGAGTGCCGCGCAGCGCACGCTGGTCAGAAATCTGCGCGGACTGTACGAGGAGGCTCGCGTTGCCCGCCAGCAGATCGATTTACTGCGTCGTTCGGTCGACCTGGCATCGGAAAACCTCCGTCTGAACGTCCTCCGATATCAGGCGGGCGAATCTGCCCTGATCGATCTGGTGGATGCTCAAACCAGCTTCATCCAGGCCCGAAACGCCTACGACGACGGTATGGTGCGCTATCGCGTCGCCATCGGCAATCTTCAAACAGTGACAGGGACATTCTGAGACATGTCGCCAAGAATTTACGCTTTAGCCGTTGCCGCGGTCTTTCTCGCCGGTTGCTCCAGTAAACCTCCGGAGAAAGATAAGTCGCCCGCACCGGTGCAGGTTACCGCGGTTACGCAAGCCACCATCCGGCGCATCGTTAACGGCGATGGAGCCTTGTTTCCCATCGACCAGGCCAGCATCATGCCGAAGCTCTCCGCGCCGGTTCAGAAGTTCTATGTCAACCGCGGCGATCACGTCAAGCGGGGACAACTTCTCGCGGTGCTCGAAAACCGCGATCTCGTCTACGCTGCCGCGGAGAGCAAGGGCGCCGTGGAGCAGGCCGAATCGAATTTTCGGACGACGGAAGTCTCTACCGTCCCCGATTCCGTCGTCAAAGCGCGAACCGATCTGGAAGCCGCGCGCCAGGCGCGCGACAGCGCCAAAACGATCCTGGAAAGCCGCCAGCGACTGTACAAACAAGGCGCGGTGGCGGGCCGGCTTGTCGATGAATCGCAGGTTGCGTATGCGCAAGCCGAAGGTCAGTACCGTGCCGCGGCCGAGCACCTGAAGACGCTCGAAGCGGTGAGGCAGGACCAGGTCAAGTCCGCTGCCGCGCAGGTACGATCTGCGAAGGCCCATTTCGACTCGCAGGAGGCGCAAGTCGCCTACTCGCGCATTCAAAGTCCGATTTCGGGAATCGTCGCCGACCGGCCGCTGAATGTCGGAGAAATGGCGAACTCAGGCTCTCCCCTGATCAACATCGTGGACATCTCCCGAGTGATCGCGCGAGTCAACATTCCTCAATCCGACGCGTCCGCCGTGAAAGTAGGCCAAACCGCGGCCCTGACTCAGCCCGAAAGTAAGGAAGAAGTGGAAGGCAAGGTCACCGTGGTGAGTCCCGCCACCGACCCCAATACCACTACGATTCAAGTCTGGATCGAGGTAAACAATCCGGATGAACGGCTGAAACCGGGGACGGCAGTACACGCCGCCATCGCCACCGAGGTTTATAAGGCCGCTACGGTGGTGCCGGTAGCCGCGATCCTTCCGGGCGAAGAAGGCGGCACGGCCATTCTGACCGTTTCCCCTGACTCCATCGCTCACAAGCGCGCCGTAACGCTCGGCGTCCGCGAAGGCAATCAGGTGCAGATCCTCGCGGGCGCCAGTCCGGGCGAAGAGGTGGTCATAGTGGGCGGCATGGGGCTGGATGACAAGGCCAAGGTGAAGATTGTGACTACCGCCGTCGAGGAGTCTGGCGACGAAGACGAGGAGAACGCACCCCAGGGTCCACCGGCTCAGGACCAGAAAGGCGCCGCGAAAAAAGGCCAGGCGAAAGAAAAATGAGCGACGTCCTCACAACTTCGCCGAACACCAGCCGGGAAGAGCCCCACTGGACCGCCCGCCATGGCAAGCCGATCATCTTCGTCATCCTCACGCTGGTGGCTGTTGGCATCTATCTGGCGGTGTCCATCCCGGTCTCGGTGTTTCCAAGCACCGATTTCCCACGCATCGTCGTTGGCGCGGATGTTGGTGTTTATCCCATCGACCAGATGCTGGTGACGGTCACGAAGCCGCTCGAAGAGGCCCTCAACACCGTACCCGGGTTGGATCTCGTCACTTCCATTACGAGCCGGGGAAGTGCGGAAATCGACCTGTTCTTCGACTGGAGCGTCGACATGAACCTGACTCTGGAGTTGGTGAATGCGGCGGTGGCACGGGTACAGCCTACGCTGCCACCCAACGCCAGGGTGACGGCGAATCGCCTGACGTTCGCGGCCTTTCCGATTATTGGCTATAGCCTGACCTCGGAGAGAATTCCCCAGACCACTCTTTGGGAGCTTGCGAATTACACACTGAAGCCTCGCCTGAATCGCGCCGCGGGCGTCTCCTCGGTCGTGGTGCAAGGGGGACAGGTACCCGAGTTTCGCGTCGAGCCTGATCCCGCCAAGTTGATCGAGGCCGGAGTCACCATCCCGAACATCCTGGACGCAATCAGCCGCAGTAATATGATCGATTCGCCAGGCCTCATCGAAACCAATCACCAACTGGTGTTGACACTGATGAGCGGCCAGGCCCGCAGCCTCGGCGACATCGGTAATATCGTCGTCAAGACTACTCCCGCGGGCGCCGCCGTGCATATCAAGGACGTCGCCGTGGTCGGCAATTCGGTGATGCCGGTCTACACCGTGGTGACCGCGAACGGCAAGCCGGCGGTTCTGCTGAACATCTTCCGTCAGCCGGCCAGTAACACGGTGGACGTCGCGAACGCGGTTCATAACGAAATCGCGAATCTGAAGAAGGATCTCCCACCTGGCGTCGACATCCGCCCGTTCTACGATCAGTCGGAGTTGGTGGTCGAATCCATCAAGAGCGTGCGGGATGCCATCCTGATCGGGCTGATCCTGGCGTCTTTCATTATGGTGCTCTTCCTGCGGGATTGGGGCACCTCGCTGGTGGCCGGCCTCGTGATCCCCGCCACCATCGGGGTCACGTTCATTGCGATGCGCGTCATGGGCGAGAGCTTCAATCTGATGACGCTTGGCGGGCTGGCCGCGGCAGTCGGCCTCGTGATCGACGACGCGATCGTGGTGGTGGAGAACATCGTCATGCATCGCGACTCCGGGCAGTCGCGGGCCGAAGCGATTCGCAGCGCCATTCGAGAGATCAGACTTCCGTTGGTCGGCTCCACCATTACGCCCATTGTCGTGTTCCTGCCGCTCATCTCGATTACCGGCGTAACAGGCGTGTTCTTCCGCGCCCTGGCCATCACGGTCGGGGTGGCGCTGCTGACATCGCTCGCCCTGGCTCTCACCTGGACGCCGACGCTCAGCCATTACTTACTGCGAATGCGGCGTTCCGGCGGCAGCGAGCACCATGAGACCGTGCCCGGGTGGCTGATGCGGGCATACGAGCGTACTTTGCGCTTCACGCTCGAACATCCGCTGGCGCTGGCGCTGTTTACCGCTCTGCTCATCGCCGGGTCGTATCTCTGCTACAAGAACACCGGCTCGGATCTGCTTCCGGCGATGGACGAGGGAGGCTTCATCGTGGACTACATCATGCCTCCCGGCTCTTCGCTAAAAGAAACGAACCGGGTGATCAGCCACGTGGAGAAAATCCTCCGCGACACGCCGGATGTCGCCTCCACGGCGCGCCGCACCGGGCTGCAACTCGGTTTGGCGACGGTGACGGAGGCAAACCAGGGCGATATCAGCGTCAAGTTGAAACCGATGGCGCCGTTTTGGGCGAGGCTGCTCGGCACCGCTTCGTCGAACGAGCGGACACGGCCCGGCGACAAGGTGATTGCCGACGTGCGTGCGAAGATAACGGAGGCCGAGCCCACACTGGACGTCGAATTCCCCCAGTTGCTTCAGGACATGATCGGCGATCTGACCAGCGCGCCACAACCGGTCGTGATCAAGCTCTTCTCCGAGGACCCCGACCTGCTAAGGCACTGGGCACCGGTGATCGCCGGTGCGATCAAGAAGGTCCCCGGTATCGTCGACGTCGAGGATGGCATTGAGAACACCACGAGCGGCACGGCCGTCACGTTCAATGTCGATCCCGTGGTCACCGCCCGCGCCGGGTTCACGCCCCAGGAGGTGGAACTTGATGCGAGCGCGATGCTCCAGGGTGAGCCGGCCGCCACGCCTGTTGTTCTCAATGCCCGCTTGTACACCATCCGGGTGCAGTTCCCGCCGTCTGCGCGAAAGACCCTCGAGAGCATGCAGAAAACGCTCATCGTCAGCGGAACCGGCAAGACCGCCACCATCGGTTCCCTGGCCACCCTGACCGAGATCCCCGGGCAGACTGAGATCATTCGCGAGAACCTCCAACGCGACGTGAATGTGACCGCGCGCCTCGAGGGCCTCAATCTCGGCGCCGGCATTGCCGCGGTGCAGAAAGCCGTGGCGGAATCGAGTGTCCCGTCGTCCATTCGAATCGAGTACGGCGGCCAATATGCCGAGCAACAGAAATCATTCCGCGACCTGGTGTTTGTGCTCGCGCTTGCAATCGTCCTCGTGTTCATGGTGCTGCTGTTCGAATTCGGCGAGTTCAGCGCACCTATCGCAGTGCTGTCCTCGGCCCTGTTGTCCACCTGCGGCGTGTTCCTGGCGCTGCTCATTACGGGAACGACATTTAACCTGTCGTCCTTTATGGGCCTGATCATGGTGGTCGGCATCGTGGCCAAGAACGGCATTCTGCTGCTCGACGCCGACCAGAAGTTCCGGGCCACGGGCGTCGCCCCCGAAGAAAGCATGATCCGCGCGGGCGAGCGCCGGCTGCGGCCCATTATGATGACCGCGCTCGCAACCATCGCCGGCATGCTTCCGCTGGCCTTCGCCGTCGGCGCGGGCTCTCAGATGCTTCAACCTCTCGCGATCGCGGTGATCGGGGGCATTCTCGCCTCGATGATCCTGTCTCTGGTAGTCACGCCGGCCGTCCGCTTCTATGTCGGGGGCCGGAGTTGAATAGAAAAGGAGCAATACAAATGACGAAGCGTCTCTTGACGGCGGCCCTGGCGATCGGCGCACTGGCATTCGCCGCGGAAGGTTTCAAGGTGATCTCCAAAATCAAAATCGGCGGCACCGGCGGTTGGGACTACGTCGCGGTCGATCCGGATGCTAATCGTGTTTACGCCTCGCATGGCACGCTGGTGGAAGTCGTGGACCCCAAGGCCGGCAAGGTGGTCGGTCAGATTACCCAATTGCACGGAGTACACGGCGTTGCCGTCGCGCCGGAATTCGGCAAGGGATTCATAACCAACGGACAGTCAAACAGCGTCACCATCTTCGATCTGAAAACGCTGGCCAAGGTGGGCGAGCCGCAGACCGGTCAAAGTCCCGACTCCGTCTGCTTCGAACCCAGGACCAAACGGATCTTCACATTCAATGGCCGTTCGAACGACTCCACGGTCATCGATCCGAAAACCAATGAGGTGATCAAGACGCTCCCGCTAACCGGGAAGCCGGAGGAGTGCGCAGCCGATGGCACGGGCAAAATCTATGTCAACCTCGAAGACTCCAACGAGATCATCGAGATGGACGCCGCCAAGCCGGCGATACTGAGGCACGCCTCGCTGTCGCCTTGCGAATCGCCATCCGGGCTCGCGATCGACGTCAAGAACAAGAAGCTCTTTTCCGCCTGCAGCAACAAAGTGATGGCCGTCACCGATATCCCGACACTAAAAGTGATCGCGACAACGCCGATCGGACCGGGCGCGGACGGCGCGGGATTCGATACCGGCCTCGGTCTCGCGTTCAGCTCTAACGGCGGAGATGGGACGCTGAGCATCGTCAAGCAGGTCAACGGCAAGTACGAGACCGTCGATAGTGTGACGACCGAACGGGGCGCCCGGACGATGACCGTGGATCCCAAGAATCACTTGGTGTACTTACTGGCTGCCGAATACGGTCCCGCGCCGGAAGCAAAGGAGGGGAGGAGAACCCGTCCCCCGGTCCTGCCGGACACGTTCCACATACTGGTGGTCGGGAAATAGAGGCGCATGTCGGCGGATTTTGACCCGCGCTAAGTGCCGCCAGGTTTTGCGTGAGCCGCCGCGGCGGATACCGGCGCCCGGCGATTTCAGCAGGATCCGCGACGATCACGGCCGGACCTCCGCAGCCCGCGTGCGGACCATCAACAGGTTCGTACCTTCCTGCAGGACCTCGCCGTTTCCGTTGCGGACCTCCACTTTGAGCGTCAGGATTCCGCGGTCGCCCCGCTTGGTCAGGCGCTTGTCAGCCACGGTCAGGTGTCCGGTGATCCGGTCGCCGGGGTAGAGCGGCTGGCGGAAGTTCCATTGCCAGGACAGCGATGCCACCGCCGCAAAGCGGCTCTCGGCCCGGTTCTTCAAACCGTCCACCAGGATCAGGCCGAGCAGTCCGTGCGCCACGCGGCCCTTGAATCCGAGCCCGCGGGCAAACTCGTCATCCATGTGGAGATCGAAAAAGTCGCCGGAGAGTCCCGCGAACCCGACGATGTGGCTGTCGGTCACCAGCAGGCCGCTCGTCTCGAAGGACAGCCCGATCTCCGCGTCTTCATAGAACAGAAGGTCGCTCACTTCGTTACCCCCTTGCCGAGGATCATGTCTGCGCGAACGCATTCGAACTCGTCAGCACCGGCATGATCGAGGAATCGATCAAGCGCAACTGCGGATCCACCACCGCACTCGCGTCAACACCCATTTTGCACGTGCTGGCCGGATGGTAAAAGGCCGGCCTCCACACCCGCCCCCGTCAGAAAATGGAATTGCAGATCGGGCGCCGGCTGCGTGTACGGTCGTCCGATCGCCTCAACTCATCCGAGAGGCCGATGCCGGATGGCGGGTACCGCTGGTGTCGTTCGGTCATCCGTCAAACGTTTAATCCATGGCTGGTGCTGTCGCTGCAGGGCGGATCCTCTCGGCCCGGCACTAGTGCCGAAGTCGTTCCTTCAGCCGCACATTCATTGCGGGCTAAGCGGTCAGTGGCTGTAACCGCTTGAACATCAACCCTGCGGCCGGCGGGTACTGGCTTTTGGCAACGTCATTCAAGGGTCCTCTGGATACGTTGAGCGGCAACCGGGTCCTACCGTGGAAATAGAGCGCGGTGACGTCCGCTTACGAGGACCACAGATGAAACTTTGTAACATTCGGGATTCTGACCAAACGGGCCGGCGCCTGGCAGATCCGCGCGTTTCAATCTACATGCCCAGAGCTGGAAACAACGGCAACATGACGCCTCCTGCATCGCGGCTTCCGGTGCTGGTAAGCGAAGCCGGATGGAAACTCGAGCAGCTGGGACTTCCGGTTGAGTCGATCGCTGAATTGACGGCGCCATTGTACGACTTTGCACGGAACTACAACTGGCCTCCGGAAGCCAATGGCATTGCCCTGTTTCGATCGGAGGGGGTATTCCGGCGCCATCCTGTAGCGTTCGCGGCACCCGAGGTGGTCTTCGTCGGCGAGAGGTTCCATCTCGACCCGTTGATCGATGATGGTGATGACGATCCGCACTTTTACGTACTGACCCTCAATCGGACAGGCGCGAAGCTTCTGGAGGCCGCCCACGGCCGCATGGCCGTCGTTGACGGCGTCACGTTTCCCGGGTATCCCACACGCGCCGAGGCTACGAGTTGGCAGGGCCGCTTCGATAGATCCTGGCGGCAGGCGTTCAGTATCTTGCGCCGGCGTCGAGGCAATGACGAGAAGCGTACGCAACAACTGCGTTTATGGCTACGCCAAGTCGACCAACTCCTCATTGCGCGAGTGGGGCAGCGAAGATCACCGGTTGTGTTAGCTGCGGTTCAGCAACTGTGCTGTATGTATCGTCACGTGAGCCGCTATCCGCATTTCCCCGAAGCTGAAATCCACGGGAATCCGGAGCACATGTCGGCAGACTTACTGTGGGAGCTCGCAAACCACCTGGCTGCTCCGCATCTGCGAACCAGTCTAAAACGGGACCTGGATGAGTACCTACGGCTGTGGCACACTGCGCGCGCATCCAACGAGCTGCCCGTTATCGCGTCAGCCGCCCGCCAGGGCCAAATCGCTGTGCTGTTCGTAATCGAGCGATGCTGGCACGCAATCAAGAACCCGACATGCGCGAGCGGTTGTGGGCCGGAGCTCATCGAGATGGCAGTGCTAGACACGTTTGTGAACGGCGGGCGTGTGCACTGCGTGCCATCGGAGCAGATGCCGGACGGCGCCTCGACGGCTGCAGTTTTCAGGTATTGAAAGGATCGTCAAATGAATGCATTGAAGGATTACATATTTGCCAATTGGCATGCCCTGGCGGTTCCTGCGATCGTGCTGGTCCTTGTAGTTTGCGCAGGGCTCGTTGTTCGCCGATATCTCTTCCGCACGCTCGAATCGTGGTCTGCCCGGAGCCGGATGCAGTTCGATGATCTCCTCATTAGTTCATTGCGTGGCCCTTTCACGATTTGGGTCTTCATAGCCGCCCTCCATCTGGCTACGCAGGCGTCCATGATGCCCCCTCGCGCGTCCGTGCTGGTCAGCAGACTTCTATTGGTGCTTTGGATCGTCTCCGTGACAGTATTCGGCGCGAAAGTGGCTGGGCTGCTCGTACGCCACTATGGCGGGGGATTATCGGCAGCGCTGCCCGTAACAACCCTGACACAGAACATTGCCAGCCTCGTGGTGTTCGGCGTAGGCTTCCTGATCCTGCTGAATTCGTTGGGCGTTTCGATTACGCCCATCCTCACCGCATTGGGGGTTGGTGGCCTTGCGGTCGCGCTAGCCTTGCAGGATACGCTCTCTAATCTCTTTGCCGGGTTCTATATCAGCCTCGCCGGGCAGGTCAGACCTGGGGATTACGTCAAGCTGGACGGCGGGCAGGAGGGGTACGTCTCCGACATAAGTTGGCGCAGCACGACCCTCCGAGCGCTTCCCAATAATCTGATCGTGGTCCCGAATGCGAAGCTCGCACAGGCGATTGTCACGAATTACCATCTCCCTGAGAAGCGGATGTCTCTATTGATCCCTGTGAGCGTCAGCTACGAATCAGACCCGGAGATCATCGAGCGAATATTGATTGAGGAAGCGGTGATCGGCGCCCAGTCCATTCCCGGGTTGCTGGCCGATCCCGCGCCTTTTGTGCGCTTCATTCCAGGTTTTGGCAACTCCTCCCTCGACTTCACTCTTATCTGTCAGGTAGCTGAATTCGTCGATCAGTACCTGGCACAGCACGAGCTTCGGAAGCGAATCTTCAAGCGGTTCCGGTCGGAGGGAATCGAGATTCCATTCCCGATCCGAACGCTGTATATCAAAGGCGAAGAGCGCCCAAACGACAGTCCAAGCCAACGGGGTCCTCGCGATGAGTGATCGAGTTGCGGGTCCGTTCCGAAGTCGCCCGATCATCCGAGCCGTGCGGAGCGTCAAGCTGGCCGCCGTCGTATTCTTCACGGCCTTTGCAACAGCAGTTGTCGCCGGTGCCATGCCCATGACGGTGGCGACGCACACGCTTGCCAACGGGTTGAAGATTCTGGTGCACGAGGACCACGATATTCCGAATGTCGCGCTCTACCTGCACTTTCGGGTAGGTTCCCGCAACGAGAAACCGGGGATCACGGGACTCTCCCACTTCATCGAGCACATGATGTTCAACGGCTCGAAACAATACGGACCTCAACAATTCGATATTGTGATGGAAACGAATGGCGGCAGCAATAACGCCTATACTACTCGCGACGTAACAGTCTACTCTGACTGGTTCGCGAGTTCGGCATTGGACCTGGTGCTGTCCATGGAAGCAGAGCGCCTCGCGAACCTGTCGTTTGATCCCGCCATGGTGGAGTCCGAACGAAACGTTGTGCTCTCAGAACGGCGGAGTACGGTGGAGAACGACAACTTCGGCTTCCTGTTCGAACGGGTGTACGCGACGCTGTATCGTGAGCACCCTTATCGCTGGCCGGTTCTGGGTTGGATCTCCGACATTCGTTCGTGGAACCTTTCTGAATTGCGGGAATATTTCGACCGGACCTATGGACCAGAGAACTGTGTGATGGTGGCCGTGGGTGATGTGACGGCTCCGGCATTCGTTACGCTGGCCGAGAAGTACTTCGGCCCCCTGAAACGCCGGGGCCCGTCCTTGAACGCACACTTCCTCGAGCCCGATCAGAAACAGGAGCGTCGAGTTGAGATCAAACGGCAGGCACAGGCGCCCGCACAACTCATTGCGTATAGAGTTCCTGGGTCCTCGCACAAGGATCATTGGGCGCTTGAAGTCGCCAACGCTGTGCTGTCCAGCGGCCGGAGCTCCAGGCTGTATCGGCGTCTGGTACGCGACCACCAACTGGCCTCGTCGGTAACCTCCTGGCAGCGCTTCACTCTGGATCCTGGCGAGTTGCTCTTCAGTATTGATGTGCGAAGCGACGCAGACGTTGCGGCGCTCGATCGCTTCTTCGATGAAGAACTGGAACTCCTGCAGACTCGCCCTCCATCGAAACGTGAACTACGCGCCGCGAAGAATGGACTTTTGACAGAGCTCGCGCGAAGTCTGCGCACGAATTCCGGCAAGGCGGATCAGCTCGGGACGTACGAAATATTCTTTGGTGATTACCGCGTCCTCTTATCGGCGCCTGACAGGATCGAGCAGGTTACCGCAGCCGACGTGCAACGTGTCGCAAAGGACTACTTCCGTCCGTCGAACCGGGCTATGGTAACGCTCAGCCCCGAAGGGTTTCGGCATCAAGGAGAGACCGAATGAGATCGGTTCCGCTAGGACTCCTGCTCGCTACCGCCGCCGCGAACGCGGTTCCAGTGAGCCTGCCACCGTTTACCCGTGACGTTTTGTCAAATGGGGTCACGGTACGCGTCATGTACAAGGCAGACGCTCCACTGGTGAGTGTTCGCGTCGTTGTTCCCGGAGGATCCGAATCCGATCCTCCTCTGTTGGCCGGGTTGTCGTCTGTGGTCAGCAGCCTGGTGCTGCGCGGCACGATGACCAGGTCCGACGACGAGTTCGCGGCAGATGTTGACGTTCTGGGCGCGTCGATTCAAAGCAGTGTTAATCCGCAGCGCACGATGTTTGCCCTGGAGAGCCTGCCGGCCACCCTCCCCGCCGCCCTCGATTTGTTAAGTGATGCGATCTCTCATCCAGCATTTCGCGACTCCGAGATTGAACGGCACATCGGTCTGGCGATTGAATGGTCGCGAACGGCCAAAGACACACCAGGAGATGTAATCTGGCAATACTTCCGAGCATTCTATTTCCCTGAAGAGCATCCATATAGCCGGCCTCTCTCGGGCGACGAAGCCACGCTTCCAAAAATCACACGCAAGGCCATTGTCGAGTATCACGCCAGGATGTACACGGGCCGTAACCTTATCGTTACGGCTGTTGGACCGATCAAGATCTCAGAAATGAAGGCCCTCCTCACTGGTGCGTTCGAGAACATCAATTCGGGACGACGGTATGTCTGGCCCACCCGGCAAGCGGCTTCAAAACAGACATCACCGCGCTTGCTCTTGATCGACGCGCCGGATGCTACCCAGGCGCAGTTTGTGATCGGGTTTCTTGGGATCTCGCGAACAAGCCCCGATGCGGCGGGGCTGTCGCTGGTCAACAACATCCTCGGGGGTCGCTTTACGTCCTTGCTAAATGAGCGATTGCGGGTCTCCTCCGGACTGACATACGGCGCGTACTCTAGTCTTCAGCAAGATCGTTTGCCCGGCGCCATCTCACTTTACAGCTCCGCATCAACTGTGAACACCAAACGGGCGATTGAGATGGCGCTAGCGGTAGTCAGGCAGCTCGTCGAGGACGGCGTTTCTGCTGAGCAGCTTGCGTCAGCGCGAACTTACATCGAGTCATCATACCCACCGGACAACATTCAGACAGCGAGTCAACTCTCATACGTTCTCGCCGACTTGGAATTGTATCGCCGTCCACGTGCTGAAATTGACGGCTTGTTCACTCGATTGGACTCAGTGACGGTGGCGCAAGCAAATCGGGTCCTACGACAATACTTCTCCTCTACGGCTCCCGTTGTTGTCGTGCTCGGCAGTTCGGGCCATATTCGGGAGCAGCTTGAAGCATTCGCGTCCACTACCATTGAGGTGTCACTCGGAAGTCCCGGATTCGCTTGCGGGCATTCCAATGCCAGTGCGACCAACTCGAAACAATAACTGTCACGACGGCCCGACCAGCCGAAAACGTGTTTCACTCTCTATAGAACCGATACACGGCCCGTGTACGCTGAAGACGATGGACATTGTCGTAACCGACCTCGATGGCACTCTCCTGAATGAGGAGACGTATTCTTTTGAAGACGCTCTACCGGCAATCACGCTGCTGAAGAAGAAATCGATCCCACTTGTGTTTTGTACCAGCAAAACGCGGAGCGAAGTCGAATTCTGGCGGAAGAAGGTCGGGAACAACGACCCGTTCGTCATCGAAAACGGAGCTGCGGTATATATTCCGGTCGGTTGCTTCGCGTTTCCGGTGGCCAATTCGCGACGGAGGGAAGGATATGACGTTATGCAGTTGGGAACGGAGTATCTCGACCTCGTCACGTCGCTGCAAAAGGCTACCGCCGAGAGTGACTGCCGCGTCCGCGGTTTTCATGATATGAGCATGTCTGAAGTCAGCGAACTGTGCGGCTTGAGTCCAGAGCTTGCGGAATTGGCGAAACAGCGCGAGTTCGATGAGCCGTTCGTCGTCCTCGATCCTGATCGGGAAGCGGCGCTCGTCGCTGCGATTCGCCGTGCCGGGAGGAACTTCACACGAGGCGGCCGATTCTGCCACATCACTGGAAATAACGATAAGGCACGGGCTGTGCAATGTCTCCTCGATTTGTACCGTTGTGTCGATCCTCGACTGCGCACCATCGGGCTCGGTGACGGTCTCAATGACGTCCCGCTTCTCAATTCGGTCGATGTGCCGGTTCTCATCCGTGGACGTTGGCTGGACAGACTGCGGGAAGCCGTTCCAAACGGGAAGCCGACTTCATCGCCCGGGCCCATGGGGTGGAACGAAGCAATCACCGCGCTTCTGGGTGAACCGGAAGGCGCTAAGCACTACAGGTGATTCCACAAGGATCGCTCCTCGTGTTCTTCCGGCGCCGAGGTCGCTTTGGTGAGGTAATGTTCGAAGGATCCACGCAGGCTCAGCCCGGCAGCGATGCTCGCCGCCAGCACCGCTCCTCCGACCAGAATGACAAACGCCGAAAAGAACACTTTACTGGCGAAGTTGAGTGCATCAGCCGCAACCACAATCGTGACAAAACCGACGAGCAGCTTGATCGCGATTGATAATCGCCTTCCGATTACGACTCCCTCGTTCACAGCCCAAATCAGGGCGCCACGGCCCAAATATTGCGCGAGCCAGAAACCCGCGAGGAGTATGCCGGCGCCTGTGATCAGTTTTGGAAAGGCAAACACACTGGCCTCAACCATGCGCGAGGTCAGCGTGGTATCGAATACATCAATGGCGGTTAGGATCCCGACTACCAGAATCGCCCAATAGCAGGTGGCAGCCACCAGTGAAGCCCCGCGAAGCCGTCCGGACCGGTCGACCATCAAGGAGAGCCCTGAATCGCGGAGGAACTTGTCCAAAGCGACGCCTTTGACCACTCGCAGGATGAGCCACCGCAGCAGAGTTGCGAAAAGAAATGACATCCCGATGATGGTCACCGCCACGATGAGCGGCGGCATGTACGTTATCAGATGCTGAGAAAGCCGCGCTAACGTCTTCTCGAAGATCTGTTGAAGAACCTGAATCATGATTGCACCTCCAGTTTGTCTTTGAGGTGGTTTCGCATGTGATCAAAGACCGATTTCTCGCGAAGGTGATCGCCCTCGCCTGGCCGCCACCGATCGACCAGATACGGTTTATATCTCTCGAAGTTCGAGCAGAGCTTCTCGATCCGATCCTCTACTTCGGCAGCGAACATCTCCCTTGTTTCGGTGACGAAAGAGGCGACACGCGCGAGGTAGAGCGGGGTCAGTGAGCGCAACAGGTGGCCGCGGTCCAGCGAGTGAGCACGGTAAGCGGTAGAGAAGTCGTAGACAATCTGTATCCACAATTCATCGCTGAGATGAAATTCCCGGTCCCTTCCATTCGTGCTTTCACGGAGCCCTTGCAGCAACTTCAACGTCGCCGGCGTCAAAGCTAGGGACCAGATTTCTCCAAGATCACGGCACCCGGCACAAAATATCGCAAGCATGCGATCCACGTTGACATCGATCGGATCCAATCCAACTTCGTACGGGAAGCCGAACAAATCGACGGGATGACTGCTCCGCACGGACACCCATTGCGGCTCGTATTCACTCATTAACGCAAAGACGCTGCCCACCACCTGTTGCAGCATGGAGCTGAGATCGGCGCCCGGGTCCTTCGCATCGTGCAACTTTGCCCCGAGAAAGCTCTGACATGTCCTGAAATTCTCGGCCACGGCGATGGTCGTCATCCAGATATCAATGCCGTATCTTGCAACGTCCGTGTCCCAATCCTGCCGCGAGAGGTAGCGGTCGATCATTCTCTCAGAGAGGCCGAAATCACCGCCAATCGGCTGCCTGATCTGACGGCCGTAGAGCGCCCGGGTCAACGGGTACACGATACTATTCGTGATGGTGCCATCGTATTTGTGCCGGTGGTAGTAGGGGGCCACCAAATCATAGTTGGCGTGCAGGACCGGGCGAATGAGTAGGTCGATCCACTCGGGGGTTATGGAGCGCAGGTCCGCATCGACGACAGCGCAAGCCTTCGCCCGTAACTGACGAGCCATGTTGAACACGAGCCGGAATGCGCTCCCCTTGCCCGGGGTGCCGTGATAAGGGAAAGAGAGCCGGTGGATACCGCTCAACGGCGTCGAGACGATCAGCAAACGTGAGAAGTCGACGGTCGCCGAGAGCACTGCTTCACGGGTACCATCCGAAGATCCTCCGTCAGAATTGACGACGACGGCGTTGAACTGCGGAAAGTACTTCGCGCAACCGGCTTGTGCTGCACGAACAACGTGGCCGATCGTATGGGCATTGTTATAGCTCGGAATCCCAATCACGATGTCGGTCTCACGAATGGCATCGAGGGCGTGGCGGGCCCCGTCCGGGAGCCCGGGATCAGGCATAACAGGCCTCGGTTGTCGAGTCCCGCACCTTCTTCCAGGGCCCTATGTGCGTGCGACGCAGTGTCTTGGTCCACGGCGTCCACGAGACGCTCGAAATAGTCTGGAATTGCCGCAAGCACGCGGTTCCAGTTGGGAATGAGCGGAGCACCGAGTGGGTCTTCAAGGAATTCCTCGCCTGCCTGAGCGAGACTCTTCGCAAAGGTTGAAACTGCCATCTCCTCGCTGTGCCGGTCAAACTCCAGTCCGTTCAGCATCGCATCGGCATAGTACCGGTGTATTGTGTCCTCGGCAATCCGCACGTATCTCACCCGCAACGCACGGAAATGATCCGGCGACAGGCACACGCCTTCGCTCGCCAGGGTCCGAAAGAGCGATTTAGCGATGTCGCAAGCCATTCGCCGCAGGCCTTTCGCGGGATCGTCGAACGAGAGCGGCTGGTGCTTGTGTTCGTAATTATCGGCAAGGTCGACCTGGCAAATGCGGGCGGCTGAAACGTTCCGATAAACCTCCGCAAGAACTCCTACCTCGAGCCCCCAGTCGCCCGGGATGCGATTCACCCGGGCGAGGTTCGCCCGCATGGCGAATTCGCCTGCGAGAGCATAACGGAAGCTGTCCAGGAAGCTTAAGAACTGAACGCGCGGGCACAGGCTGTCCATCGCCCGAATCAATGGCGTCACAAAGAGCCTGGTGACGCGCCCATGCATCGTCCGTGTGAAGCGGGCATAGTAACCTTTGCAGAATTCGAATCCAAGATTTGGGTTGGCTACCGGATAGCAGAGCCGTGCGATCAGTTCCCGACTGTAGTTCAATATGTCGCAATCGTGGAGTGCAATGACTTCGCAATCGCCGCACGCCAACAAGTATCCGTAAGCCAACCAGCAGGAGCGCCCTTTGCCATCTTCGCCCGCCGGCAGGCCATTCTTTTCCAGGAGGCGAAAGAGCGACTGAACCCGGTCACCGTCAATCCAAAGGACAGTCACGGGAATTCGCATCAAATCGAAAAACTTGCGCGCCTGGTTAAACTCGTTCCAGCTCGCTCTTCCGAGAGCGACGACTATCCGCTTCAGGAACTTCACCTTACGGAGTTCATCGACGATTCCACGCATTGCAGGCGTCTCGAATTCGGAGTACAACGCCGGCAACACCAGTCCGACTGGCAGATCCGGCTTGAAACGTTCGAGGTCGGCTTCGAGACGCGCCAGACCGTCGGCGTTGAGTCGATGAAGCGTTGTGACAAGACCAGTCTGATAGAAGTCAGCCATCGTAACCTCCTGCCTACTACAGTCTTGGCTCTTTTGGCCTGGGAAGTGATCCCGAAAAGGCAGGAACTGAAAAGAGAAAACCCCGTTTGTGGTGTTGTGCCGGCCAAACCCGTCTTTTACCCCCTCTGCGTAAGCTATGTTCGCGCCTCGACGACATCCCGGACGTGATCCCGTTTCGCAAAGACTGAGCGCCGCCCTACTCTGCAGAGTCGGCGCGGATCTGATGCGAGTCGCCTGAGAGAATACCGCCTGCCGAACTGCAAGCGTGAATAACGACGACTCTGGAGTCCTCGACCCGGGGAAGCGACCCATTCGCAACCGAGGCGAGGCAGCGCTGGTTTCCGAAGCGCGTTCTCAAACACGCGTTGCGACGGGACTGGCACTAAACGCACACTGGAGCTCTCCACCCCGGCCGGAGGCGGCGGAGGCGAGTGAATGATAGTGACCGCTGTTTCGATATCCGTGACCTCAGACCGACGCGCGGTGGCAAATCAATGGCGGGGATTCACGATGCTGGACACGGAGGGTGCCTCAGCCACTCAACCGCCAGACTCGAGCCGTTGAAGCGAATCCAATCTATGCGTACTGTGGCCACGATAGCAGCCTTCATCAGTGTCGGCGCCGTGCTGGGGCAAGCCAGGTCGAGCCGAAATCATATAGAAGGCTGTATCGGCAAATGAACGCGATCGGAACACGGGACCAGAACTCGCCTGGACGGAACGGGACATCGAAACAGAAGGAGGCAGCCGAACGATCGCACCTACGCCGTCCGGACCGTAGCCCATATCAGTGTTTGATTGCTCTTGACGGGAAAGTGCTGCCGGCAGACCGTGAACGCGTTGGAGAAAGACGCGAGAGATTCGCCGAAAGAACGACAGCGAATACCAGCGCATTCGACTTGCCCGCCGAACCGCGATGCCCGAGTCTTGACGGGAATGAAGGAGCGGATGTGGATTGACAAGGTCGAGTACCATTGAGCGAAATTCAGAGCGGAGGTCATTCACCGCGTCACGTACAGGAATTATCGGTATCAGCGCTCTCCGTCATCTGTACCGGTGCCCCCATTCGCCATAGAATCAAGGAATGGCAGCAACCCAGACTTCCGGTTTTGGCGTTTCCGCATGGCTCGGCGTCGATCCGGGGGCGCGAACGCGGATATATGCGACCATCCTCGATGCCACCGATACCGGCAAGCTCAATTACTGGCTTGAACTGGTCATCTCTGCCGGTATCGCAACCCTGGGCCTGGTGCTCAACAGCCCCGCCGTTGTCATCGGGGCAATGCTCATTTCCCCCCTGATGGGACCAATTCTCGGCGCCGGACTGGGGCTCGCGACCGGCGACCTTTATCTGGGAATGAAAGCTGTTTTCAGCCTCCTCACGAGTATTTTGGCCGCCGTCGCCTTTTCCGCCACTTTGGTATGGGCGCTGCCGTTTCATTCGCAAACGGGGGAGATCCTCGCCCGCACGCAGCCGAACCTGCTCGATCTGGGCGTGGCTTTGTTATCCGGGATAGCCGGCGCAGTCGTCGTTTGTCGTGGGGGAGGAGAAGGCGGTGTGACAGCTCTCCCGGGTGTCGCAATCGCTGTGGCTTTGATGCCGCCACTCTGCACGCTTGGTTTTGGCGTCGGCAGCGGATGGGTTCGCTCGATCATCTACGGAGCCGGTCTCTCTGTTCGTAACGAACCTCATCGCCATTGGCGCCAGTGCGTTCGCCGTTTTCCTGCTCGTCCGAATGGACGCGACCGATATTCGGGAACGCATCAATTCTCTGATTTCGACGCGGGCAGCGGATGATCGTTTATTCAGACTTCTCCGGAATACGCGGCTTGCGGGCTCGTTTGGTCACGTCGGTCGGCTGCATTGGCGGATTTTGATGTTGCTAGCGGTTCTCGGTATTCTGTTCGTACCCCTTCGAGAGGGCTTTCTTCAAGTTCGCGATGAAGCGATCGCTCGGAACGCGGTGGCAGACGTTGTGCGGCGGCTCGCTCCAGCCGACGCAGTCGTCACGCGGCAAGTCGACGTTGCACCGGACCGTGTGAGCGTACGTCTCGTCGTGACTGCTCGACTCGACGCGACGAAGACCCGCGAGGCTGAGCGAGAGCTCATCAGGCGCACGGGCAAGGAGGTGACATTGTCGGTTAGAAAGGTAGCTGGCGAGGAAGAGCTCGCTTTGTTGCGGGAGCGGCTCCGTGCCCCAGCCCCACAGGCGGTTCCTGATCTGGGCACGCTACGTTCTGAACTCGTGTCCAGACTCGATGCACCTTTGAAGGAAGCCTGGCCCGCGAGCAATGCGACGCTCACGGATTTCGAGCTCGGATTTACACCCACCGAAACGGTAGTTCATGTGCGCTATTCCGCACCCGAACCCCTGAATCCAGCCGTCGGAGAGGTAATCGAAAACCTCCTCCGCGCCCGCATGGATTTTTCTCAACTTCGCGTTTTGCTCGAACAGGCGAATCCCCCGCCGCCGGTTCCGCCAGCTCCCCAGAAACGTACGATGCAGCGTCGCCGCTAAGTGACTTCGACGATGACCCCGGGTAGGCGCCTCATCGCGAGAACTGATACTGCCCGGCGTCAATTACCAGTTCAGTCCTGCCAACGAAACGTATGTTGGTTACAGATTGAGTGCGGAACGGGAGCCAAAAACCGGCTACATTGCTGAATTCTTGAACAATGTCAGCCTCGCTCACCCAGAATGACAATCGTTTAGACGTCCGTCCTTCCACGCGAACGATGGCGTTAGCGCATCGAAGTACCTGCGCTTGCCCGTACAGCAGGTACTTGCTTCTCTCGCGGGGCTCTAGTCGTAACTTGTAATTCGCCTGCTCAACGCCAGCGAGTGTGAAACGATAATGCTCGGGGCTGATCCGGCTAGGGTCAGCGCTCGTTCGGCTGTTCTTTGCCTCCTCCTCAAGAACCTTCAAAAGCGAACTTCGTGTCAGCCCTGTAGCGCCCTCATTTGAGATGATCCGAAACTGTTTGCCCTTTGCTGGATCGTACGTCCAAAGGACGTCCAGAACCGCATCCCGCTTGAGATGCCGATTTCGAACGGTGTATCGCCTGGTTACTGAGTACGGCTTTAGCGTTGTTCGCTGTCTGTCCGCCGCTCGCATGACATCCTGAACGATTTCATCGGCTGTCTTTATGCGCTCGCTCGCCTCTGGCGCCTGGGCATAGATGGCCCGCGAACAGGCGATGGCAAGGGCAAACAACAACAGCATAGATACAACCTACAACGGCTGAGGGTGAGCCTCAAGCCAGCTCAAGCCGTGATCCTCCATCGTTCTTTCGATGAAATATCCCGAGAACCCCGTATTCTGCCCCCGAATGCGGACGACGAGCGCGCGGCGTACACCGAACTGCGATAGATTCCAATTGTGGGCCAAGACACGATGTTCGCGCCAGGGAGATGCGAGGGTTCGCCGCCTGCGGGTCCGTTCACGTTCTACACGGAACAACGATTGGTGGCGCTGACCGGACTCCGCGCCACGAACGCCCAGGAACTTCTTATGCATATGAGAACGGTTTCCGGATCATCGATTTTCTACCACACACACCACATGTACCTGGCTCACCATTATGAGACGCCGACATTCACCAACGACTTCGCACTCTGGGCCAGCGAAGCATTGCAGGACGATTCGCTGGGAGAACAACTGGCCGCGGTGGACCTTCTGGCTCACACGTCAGTTCGAAGTGTTCGTGATTCGCTGGTGGCCGTCGTCGAGTCTCAATTGCGCCAGAACGACGGAAATCGGCGGTGCCCTCTCGGTGACGAGTTCTACTTCTGCCGATCCAAGAGCTTCGTGATGGCAACCGGCCTGAAAGCACACGACGCGACCGAGTTCTTCGCGGCCCTTCCCGCTGTTTCGAACGCCTCGCTCTTTTACCATTTCTTCGAATCACGGCTGCGCCTGGAGCGCACGACGAACGATTTTTCCTGCTGGCTGCAAGCCATCGGTGAGCACGGCCTTGCTGCGGCAATCGACCAGTTGGATCCGTATGTCGTAACGTTGGATCAACTCAAGAACCAGATCGCATCTCTCAACGCCTCGAAGGCATAGCGTCTCATGGCACTATCACTGAACGACTACACCGATGTCGTCGGCCACGACATCATCAACGAGCTTCGCGCGCTGGCGTTGCGGGTTAAAGGACGGCGCATTCAGCACATCAACTCCACCCCGGTAGGAGGCGGTGTCGCCGAGATTTTGACTCGGCTTGTGCCGCTGACCAGGGAGTTGGAGATCGACTGCGTTTGGGATGTGATCAAGGGAAACCGTTCCTTCTTCGGCGTCACCAAGGCAATGCACAACGCTTTGCATGGGAAAGCGGGCGAGATCACGGAAGCAATGTTTGGGATTTTCGAGCAAACGACGGCAGAGAATTTGCGTGATTTCGACCTAACCGGTGACGTCATTGTTGTGCACGACCCGCAACCAGTGGGCCTAATAGATCGCCGCTGCCATGACGGCCGACGCTGGCTGTGGAGGTGTCATATTGATGTTTCCCGTCCTGAACGACGGGTTTGGGAGTTCCTGAAGCCCAGGGTCGAACAGTACGATGCGGCCATGTTTTCCATGCCCGACTTCGGGCAGGCGCTCTCCATTCCGCAGTACAACGTGCCACCGTCGATCGATCCTTTGAGTGACAAGAATCGCGCACTGGACCCCTCCTACGTTGCTACGGTCCTCGAGAAGTACGGCATCAATCCAGAGCGGCCCGTAATCACTCAGATTTCGCGGTTCGACCGCCTGAAAGACCCACTGGGCGTCATAGCAGCGTACCGGCTGGTCAAAAAGAGGCACGATTGCCAGTTGGTTCTAGCTGGAGGCGGTGCAGAAGATGATCCCGAAGGCAGTGCAGTCCTGCAGGAGGTCAGAGAAGCGAGTGCCGGAGATCCGGATATTCACGTGCTGCTGCTCCCGCCATATAGTGACCTCGAAATCAACGCATTCGTCCGTGGCTCGACGATTGTTATGCAGAAGTCCATCAAGGAAGGCTTCGGACTGACCGTGGCCGAGGCCCTGTGGAAGGGCAAACCCGTTATCGGCGGAGCAGTGGGAGGCATAAAGCTACAGGTGATCAACGGCGTAACGGGCTTCCTGGTCCACTCGCCGGAAGGTGCCGCGACGCGACTGTCCCAACTCCTGGCCGATCCTCAGTTGTGCGAACGCCTGGGTCAGAACGGACATATGCACGTCCGTGACAATTTCCTGCTCACCCGACATTTGCGGGACTATATGCTTTTGGTCCTCGCACTCGATCATCCAGATGAGGACGTGGTTCAGATCTGAACCGATTCGCCTCCTGGAGGATCATCGCGGATGATGCCATGCTCGGGATTGCACTGGTAGTGCTCATTCGGGTTTCAGTCGGTATCGTGTAACGGGTCACGCTAACGATCGCGGGTCGCCCTCCGCAAGGCCGGCCGTTACGGCGTCGCTTCGACGTAACAGCTTTTTCAGAACGCCTCGAACCTCAGGAGGGGAGTCGCCGAGCCTTGTACGCACCTGATCGAAGGACTCAGTAGGGTGCTGGGCGGCGATCCCATAGTTCCTGCGCGTCAATTCCTGATAGATCAGGCTCGCCACGTCCTGGGCCCGGGACGTCGCTGCCTCACGCTCCAGGGTCCGAACGCGCTCGTCACGGTTGTGCAAGTCGTTTCGAAGAGCTGAAGCGTTTCTGAACTGCGCGACGAATCCCGCAAGAAAGCCGATCAGCAGCACGATTCCAGCACCGATAATCAGCACGCGGCCGTTGAGGCGCTGCCATATTGGGGTCTCCGCCTGATCACATCCCAGCGGCTAGTCTACACCGATTGAGCAGGCCTGCGGCTTCACCCAGCGGTCTGGGATCCAACTCCGGCACTGCCAGAGGTTGCTGCCACCACGACGGGTCCACCCACGGTTTAGGCGAGGTAAGCGCTCTGCAACGTGCGCGCCCTGTCACCGAGCAATGCGACGTCCCTCTGCAACTCGAGAATCTCTCCATTTGCTCCGGCGGCGAATCGTAGGGCAAGCAATAGCGCGAGCGCGAGCCAATGCTTCAAAGCAGCGCCCCTCCCGATAGTGCCTGGCTCGTCGGGTAGCCGCGATCGAAACCCGGCGACGCGTGCGGGTTGAGTTCCTTTGCGGGCCGCTCCAGCCGCTCCTGACATTCCACGCAGTGGCGCGCAAATGGAATAATGTCGAGTCGCCGCCGAGGGATCTCACGGCCGCAGAGAGTACATTCACCGAACGTGCCGTCCTCAACGCGCCTCAGCGCACCGTCGATCAATTGGAGCAGGCGAGTTCGGTGAATCGCCGCCTCGGCGGCGCTTTCCCGCTCCGCCAGCCATTCTGCTTTGTCAACGGCATCGCCAATCGGCGCCGACGCACTCAATCCCTTCGTCACGGAATGCAACGTTCGGAACACCTGATTCCGTTCTTCCTCAAGCCGATTTCTAAAATGATGCAGAGCTGCAGCCTTCATATCGGTCTCCGTTTCTTCACGCACCTTCGAGTGTAAGGAGGCAGCCGCCGGAAGCCTATCAAGCGCAGGCATGATATTTGCACCTGTTCTCAGGGTGGCGGTGCCGTTATGTTCGCAGCCGATGGCTCTTCGCAGGCATGCCGCCTTGTGAACCTGTCCTTTTAGCGAAGAAATCACTACAACAAGCGATCGACCGCAAGCGCGATCGGTAATAACTTGGTGTTAGAGACGTTAGAGAGGATTCAACATGAAACACTATATAGCTCTGATCGCATTCATTGCTGCGCTGTTATTGTGCCCGGCACTTCTGCTCGCCGACTCCGCGTTCCCGCTGATCAAGACCGTGAACCCGAATACGGTCAGTCCAGGTGATTCCCTGACGATCACCGGCGACAACCTGGATGCGGTGAATGTAGCTGCCCTCTACCTTACCGATGGATCCAAGGATTGCAAGGTTATGATCAGCTCACAAACGAAGACAGCAATCACGTTTATGATCCCGGTGAATGCAAGCACGGGCCGCTTCGCGCTGATGATCCTCACGGCGGGCGAGACGCCGAAGCTCGTTGAAGAACCGGTGAAGGTGACCGTCGAATGACGGCAGGTGTGATCGACGCTCCTCGCAGGATGAGAGCCCGGCGCATCGCCGTCCAAGTCGCCCTCTTGATGGCCCTGGCCGGGCTTGCCCTGCCACTGGCGGCCCGGCATCTTCCGCTCGTCAAGGGAAGAGTGTTTAGCGGCAACGAGGGCATCACGGGCGCAGTGGTTCAACTGAAAGACACGCGAACATTGTTCGTCCGTTCGTTCATTTCTCAAATGGATGGAGCCTATCATTTCTACGGTCTCAACCCGGATATCGACTATGAGATCGTCGCGCGGCGCCGCAGCCGGTCGAGTTCGACCAAGAGGGTCAGCCAGTTCGATTCGCGGCTCGTAGTCGAGCTTGATCTTGTGCTTGACCGAGACGCTAAGCCGTAAGCGCCGTCCCCTTGGATTGCCACGTTGGGCATCTACTGCTGTTAAAATGCGTGCTTTATGAAGATGCGCACGTGGCCGTTTCTGCTGATCGGGTTCGGCGCCTTGCTGCTATTGATTGCATTGTCGGCCGGCGCTCTGCACAACCGGATGGGGAAAGTATACGACGAGGTGGCAACAATTCAGCAGAACGAGCGGGAGAGCCGCCGCATCCTGAATCAGCTGCGTTCAGAGCTGTATCAAACCGCAATACTCGTTCGCGATTACCTGTTGGAGCCGTCCGCGGAAGCGGCCGCCAGCGAGCGACAGGATCTGGCGAAACTCAGGGCTTCAATTCAGCTGGACGTAACCACACTCGAGCAAGCCGTACGATCTGATGACTTGGACGCGAATGCCGGACTACGCCAAGCCATTCTGAACTACTGGGCATCGATGGATCCTATATTTGAGTGGACGCCCGCGGAAAAGAGCATGCAAGGCCGGGCGTTTCTACGCCGGTCCGTAGTTCCGCATCGCGATGCAGTCCTTGCGGCCGCGGAGAGGGTTGGCCAGTTGAGCGCGCGCCGGACGCTCGGCCGCCAGGAACAGATCCTGCAAACGCAGGAGGACCTCAAAGCCTCCCTGCGGCAGATCGTCGGATTTTCGCTCCTGTTAGGTTTTCTCGTCGCGCTATTCAGCGTTTTGCGCACGCGAGCCTTGGAAGCGCAAGCCGCGACCCACCTGGCCCAGATCGAGCAGAGCGCTGACGAATTGCGAAAGTTGTCTCAGAAGCTGACAAAGGCGCAGGAGGAAGAGCGCAGGAGCTTGTCCCGGGAGCTCCACGATCAGGTGGGACAGATGCTCACGGCTCTAAGTATGGAATTGGGGAACCTCGAGGAGCTTGGGCCAGCAGGGAGCGGCGATTTTGGCAGGCACCTCGTTGAGGCGAAAAAGCTCAACCAGGATACGTTGCGAACAGTCAGAAACATATCATCGGGACTCCGTCCTTCTGTCCTCGATGAACTCGGCTTGGCACCGGCCCTTCGGTGGCAGGCTCGGGAATTCGAGAGGCGTAGCGGTGTGAATGTGGAACTGGAACTGGATGGCGAGTTGGACCACATTCCTGAGGAGCACAGAACCTGTATCTACCGCATCGTGCAAGAGGGATTGACAAACTCCGCCCGTCACGCCCGGGCAAAAGTGATTCGTGTCAGCGTTCACGGCGGCGCGGACGCGTTGGCCCTGACGGTGGAAGATGATGGGGCCGGCTTTGACGTTAAGAAGGCGCGTGGGCAGGGGCTCGGCTTACTGAACATCGAGGAACGTGCAAGGGATTTGGGAGGACGGGTGCAGTTCTTGTCGAGTCCCTCAAAGGGCACCCTCATTCGGTGCGAACTGCCTCTATCAAAGGAGATTTCAGCTTGAATATAAGACTGCTCATTGCTGACGATCACGACATTGTGAGGGCGGGCATCAAGGCGCTGCTCCAACGTCAGGAAGACATCGAGATTGTCGGCGAGGCGGCGGATGGACGCGAAGTAGTGCGACTGGCGGAACAACTGAGCCCCTCCATGATCGTGATGGACATCACGATGCCACAGTTGAATGGTATCGATGCTGCCAGCCAGGTCATCCGGCGCGACCCGGAAGTAAAGGTCATCATACTCAGCATGTATTCCGATGAGGAGTTCATCGTCCGCGCACTCATGGCCGGAGTGAAAGGATACCTGTTGAAGGATGCTGTTCAGGCTGACCTGCTGCGCGCCGTGCGTGCGGTTGCCACTGGGCGGTCGTTCTTCAGCCCCGAGATCGCCCAGACGCTCGCTGAGGACTACGTCCGCCAGCTCCAGCGCAAGGGGCTGGAAGACTCGTACGAACTACTGACCGAACGCGAACGGGAAGTCCTGCAACTTCTCGCTGAGGGCAAATCAAATAAGGAGACCGCCACTACGTTGAACGTCAGCACTTATACCGTGGAGACGCACCGTACGCATCTCATGCAGAAGCTGAATCTACACAACACCGCCGAACTCGTGCTGTACGCGGTTCGCAAGAAGATCATTGCTTGAACGCGCGCCCAAGGGCCCCGTCACCGAGCTGTTACTACCCGGCGCTTCAATACACGAACGGAATCAGCTTTCGTGTGCGTTTGGCATAGTCGTCGAACGCAGCGCCATACCGGTCGTGCAGATGGGAATCGAGCGCTGGGATATTGAAGAACACGAACCCGGCAAGCATCAATGCCGGTATCGCCGCCGTGACCCAGGCTCCGGAAACAAGCGACAGCCCCGAGAACGAGATGAGATCGCCGAGATAGTTCGGATGTCTCGAGTAACGGAAGAGTCCCTCGGTGTAAAGGTGGCCTCGGTTCTCGGGTTTTTGCTTCCACGCGTGGCGCGCGTACTCCGAATGCGTGTTCATCCACGACCCGACTATAAAAAGAAGCATGCCGATTCCTCCTGGCGCGCCCAAAGGCGAAGCGTTCGTCCCGCCGGCGATCGCCAGCAGCAGGTAAATGCACAACATCCACGGAGCGATCGTGAACACCTCGCTCCAACTCACGCCTCGTATCAGGAAGACGAACTCAGTGAACAGAATCCGGACGTAGTAGATGGTCAGCGCACACGCGAGGCACGCGCTTCGGATCAGGTCTCCGGATCGCCAGTTCCATCCAAACGGGCCGCCGACCGCCTCGATCCCTTCGCCGAACAACAACCACCACGCTGCTGCGACCCACACGGCGGCAATTGCCGCCAGCGTCAGCCGCTGCGCCACTGAGGGATCCTGCAATTCATACATGCTCCGCTGGAGCTCGCGGCGATTCACAGGTGGCCTCCGCTTGAGGATCGGCGGCAGGTCCGTCCACGCGAATGTAACACGATCGGGATAATCATACTCTGTACATCTCATCGGGGACCAAAACTGCAACCGGCAAGTGCGAAAAGGCCCGCCCGACAGACACATACCGTCCGCCCCCAGCCTGATCGCAAGCTTCGCTTCTCTTGCCGGTTAACACGTCAGTGAACCGGCGCACCTCGGTGTCTGGAGGCAGCCTGACGCGGGTATCGCCCCAGACTTCATCGCCGGCACAAACCCTCTGCCGCTTGGACAGTTCCACGAAGAACCGTCCGACCGCAACAACGGCCATTCGTCCGTTCAAAGAGCGCGAAAAGCTGATTACGTGGCGTGCCTGCTCGCCTTCAATCTCCAGGCCGTCATAGGCGGCCCGTCGAAAGAACGCCTGCCCCGGTGTGGCGTAACCGTGCCAGACGCGACGTGATGAACAACTTCAGGCGCCCATCTTCCATCTGATGGACAGCATCGGATAGCCATGCGGCGGCATCCTGGCCGTCGCCGGGAAGTGTCGAGAGCAGATGCTGGCGCGTCCGGAAGTCGACCGGGCGGCGATTGTCGGGATCCACCAGGCTGAAATCCCACAGCTCAGTACCCCGGTACGTATCCGGCACGCCGGGGCACATCATCTTGATGACAGTCTGAGACAATGCGTTCAGCAACCCCGCGGTCGTAATTCCCATACTGAACCGGTCAATGTCTTGTAGGAACGCGTTTCCCGGTGTCAGCAGATTGGTGACGAAGGTTCGAAGCGCGTCGTCGAATGCCGGATCTGGATTGATCCAACTCGTGTGCAATTTCGCTTCCCGGCTGGCCTTCTCCATGTACGCCTGGATTCGCCCGACGTACTCGGCCTCGGCGGCGGCTGCGGCGCCGGCTAGTGGCCAGGTTCCAATCAGTGTCTGGTACAACAAGTACTCGGTATTCGAATCCGGCGCCGGTTCCCCGTCTACGATCTGCTTGTAATGTTTATTCATGTCGCGCCACCGATTGAGGGCGGCCTGCCATTCGCCGGCGATTTCCGAAAGGACGTTGATCCTGGCGCGGACGTCCTCGCTGCGTTTCGTATCGTGCGTCGAGCTTGCCAGAAGATTCGACGGCCATTGGCTGGCGCGCGCCTTTGTCCGTTCATGAAACGCCGGCGGGTCGAGGCCGAACACGAGCGGGTCCCCGCCGACCTCGTTTATGGAAGCGAGTGGGTATTGTCGGTAGAAGGCCGTGTCTTCAACGCCTTTGGCCATCACAGGTCCGGTCAGTTGCTGGAACCGCATGACGAAGAGCCTGCGCTCCGAAATCTGTTCGTCCGTGAGGCCCGGCGGGTCGTCAAGAAGCAGAATGGAAGCGATCGCGTCGAAGATCGTGCTGCTGGTTGCTGGGTTGCATTCCTTCGCCTGCTCTACCGCGCCCAGGATGTGGCGGCGATCCTCTGGATCAACCGTGCGTTGAGCTTCCGCGATATAGGTCCGGTAGACAGGGAACCACGCAATCACTTCCCGCAGGGCGTAGCGCAGGCTGTAAAGCGTGAAATCGCGCGTCTGTCGATGTTGCTGGCAGATTCGGTCCAGCCGTGCAGTTAGGACATTCAGTTCACTCGATAGCGATACACGAAGGATCAGACGTTTGCATTCGTATATAAGATCGGCGAGCCTGGATCGCTCGCCTGTGAAGGTTTCATAGGTGGACCGCAGATGGACCTCGGAGCTCGGGTCCACAAAGAGACCGTTCACTTCGTTGAGAAAACCGTAGCCGGTGGTTCCGTGCACCGCCCAGTTCCGTCGCCGCTGCTCCTCGCTTCCCATGATCTTCTCCGCGACGACATAAAATGGCTGCTTGGAGTCATGCCATTGCTGAGCGCCGGTGGCAGCCGCGGCGGCCCGTTGCAGGTCGGTGAAATAGCGGGCCGGGTCGTAGAGGCCATCCGGGTGATCCACTCGCAGGCCGGTGATCCAGCCTTCGCGAACTCCGTCCAGGATAGTCGCATGTACGGCTTCAAATACGACCGGGTTCTCGACCCGGATTGCAGCGAGTTCGTTCACATCGAAAAAGCGACGGTAATTGATCTCGTCGGCCGCTACACGCCAGTAGCTCAAACGATACGCCTGATCCGCCAGAAGAGCTTCGAGTTCGTTAAAGGATTCCGGGACCCCCGGCCTTCCGTTGATCACCTGTAGGCGGGACTCCAGGGAGGCATTGAACTCGGAAGATTCCGCGTTCAGGCGTGCGATTCGAGCCTTGATGATCTTCTTCTCGCGCTGACGTTCGCTGATTCGCAGGGGGTCGGTTTCGGTGCGAAGTGGCAAATATGAGAGCGCGGTCATGATGCTGCGTAGTTCATTTACCTGGTCATGTGAGTCGCCCAACTCCATCGCGAGTGTCGCTTCGATAGGCGCAAGCACGTTTAACCAGGTGCGTGGGGCCACCGGAAAGCGCTTTTCCCAATACGCAAGGCTGAATGCTCCCTCCGTGTATTCCAATCGAAGCTGGCCGGCCTCTAGCACGCTGCCATATTGGTCGCCCAAAACGGGAACCAACACTTTGTCGGCGAGGTCTTTCCGCGGCGCGCTCCAATCGATGTCGAAGAACTGGGCCTGCGGTGAACTTGGCCCATTTTCGAGAACATCCCACCATCGCCAGTTCGCTGCGTCCGCGATGCACATGTGGTTCGGAACAATGTCGACGATCAGGCCCATGCCCGCATTCCGCAATGCTTTACCGAGCTCCCGAAAGTCATCAACTGTTCCAAGTTCCGGATTCACCTGACCGTGGTCGACGACGTCGTAGCCATGTCCGCTCCCGGCCCGCGCCTTCAGAATAGGGGACAAATAAACCGCGCCTATGCCGAGCGCGTTGAGATATGGAACCAGCTCGAGTGCGTGCCGTGCGGTGAACGTCGAGGTCAGCTGCAGACGGTATGTCGATGACGGAACGCGGCAGCCGCTCATTCCACTTGCCTCGACAGCAGACACGCGCTCTTCCGTCGGATTGGCACTGTCAAAACGCCGTTCGAACGGATCTCTGCGGCTATACTGGCTCCGGGTCCGCGCCATTTGATGTCGGCCGAGTCAACTAACTTCGTCCACATTCCAACAGCCGCGCCCACTGCGCACTCGGCGTCCTTCTCACCAAAGTGCAGGATCGTCAGACTTTCCTGGTCGTCCAACCAGCGATGCAGGATGATCGCCGGTGGTTCGTCCGTCGTGATCACGCGGCAGTGCTCTTTGCTGAGATTGCGCAGGCATTCCACACTCGTCCGCAGATGGATGAGCTCTCGATAGAAGTCGAGCATAGTGCGGTGCGCCGGTTCATTCGTGATTTCCGGCCTCAATTTCGATTTCAGGAAAGTATCGATCGACTGGGCGTCTGGCACATCGCCTTTCCAGGCGAAAGCAGCGAATTCGCGCCGCCGCCCCTCGCGTACGGCGTGGATCAGGGCAGGATCTGAATGCTCGACGAAGTACAGGAACGGCGCCTCTTCGGCATACTCCTGTCCCATGAACAGCATTGGAATGAACGGGGACAGAATCACTGAACATGCTGCGAGTTTCAGCTCTTCACTGACAACAAGTTGGCTCAGCCGTTCGCCGAGCATTCGGTTCCCGATCTGGTCATGGTTCTGGGAACAGACTACAAATCGTCGCGCAGGAATTTCATTAGAGCTGGTGCCGTGACACTCTCCGCGATGTTCGGAGAATTGACCCGAGTAGACGAATCCCTCTCGATAGGCCTTGGCAAGATGATGGAGGCTGCCAAAGTCCGTGTAATACCCCGATCGCTCACCGGTGAGGACCGTGTGCAACGCGTGATGAAAGTCATCGTTCCATTGCGCATCGAGATCGTAGCCGCCTTCTGCTGCCGGCTTGATTACGCGCACATCGTTCAAATCGCTCTCGGCAATGGTGTAAGCCATGCGGTCGCCGGCGGCCTTCCGAACATCGTTGCCGATGTCGCGAAGTATGTGAACTTCGGATGCGTCGTGAATGCCGTGGATCGCGTCGAGGCGCAGTGCGTCCACGTGATAATCGGCGATCCACTGGATGGCATTCTCCAGCACGTAGCGCCGCACCTCCGAACTGCCCTCGCCATCGAAATTTACCGCCTGGCCCCAAGGGGTGTGATAGCGGTCTGTGAAGTATGGCCCGTATTGCCTGAGATAGTTGCCCTCCGGACCGAGATGGTTGTAGACAACGTCCAGGACGACAGCAAGGCCTGTCATGTGGGCGGCATCGACAAGCCGCTTCAATCCTGCCGGTCCTCCGTACGAAGCCTGCACGGCGAACGGATACACGCCGTCATAGCCCCAATTGCGCCCCCCGGGGAACTGAGCGACAGGCATCAGCTCCATGGCCGTTATGCCGAGTTCCTTCAGGTACCTGAGCTGCTCTATGACCGCATCGAATGTTCCCTCCTGAGTGAACGTACCGACATGCAATTCGTAGATGATGTATTCCTGAAGCGGAAGACCGGCCCACCGTTGGTCGGTCCATGGGAATTCTGAATCAATCACGGCCGAGGGCCCGTGGACTCCTTCGGGCTGGAACCGCGACGCGGGATCCGGGAACTCTCGTGAATCGTCAAGCCGGTATTTGTAATGAACGCCAGGCTCTACACCTTCGATCTCACGATAGAAGTAGCTGGAGTCGGCTGCCTCGAGCGGTTCGATCCGCTCATGCCCGGAGGTGATGTGGACGGAAACGTTCGCGGCGAAAGGCGCCCATACCGAAAAGGCGGTTCTGGCGTTGCCCAGGTATCGTGAGCCAAGATGATCCCACACGCGGCTGATAGCGGCCGCTTCTGATTGCATTCACACTCCCTTCCCTTCTCCGGTGTATTTTGCGGGCGTGTTGCCTCCACCTGCCCGAGGTCGAGCACTGGTTTGCGCGTCCCGCCAGTATTCATCCGTCGGCCCAGCGATCCGCATCCAATCGTTCGCAGCGCTTCGAGATCGGTACCGATCATCCGCCGGAGCTGTCGAGTCTGCCACAATTGCGAGATGATAACGGAGCGCTCCGGCCGAAGCGTCAGGGGTGGCGGCAAGGCAATAAGGGCGACGAAACTCCTGCAAACGCCGGACCTGCGGTTCCCGGAATGCTATTGATTGCAGCCACGAGGCGATGCCCTCCCGAGGAGAGCCTAACCGGGCCCGACCCCAGTCGAGGAGCACGGCTTCAACGATTCTGGTGCGCCCCATCAGGTAACCGCGAATGGCCGTGATATCGGAGGCAATCCGATCGATGGCCCGATGCCTGGGACGTACGGCTGCGCTTCCGCAACCTACCGGGATCTGATGATAGAATTCTGCGGTCGTCGCCGCCGATGATCGCTTTTCAGACTCGAGGTCAGGATCGGCCAAAACTCGAAGGAACTTGCCGGCGGACCGTGAGTGGATTAGAGCGAGACGCCGGACTAGCGTGCGGATCGCGGATTGGTCGCTCCACGGCCACTGTCTTGGTCCGCGCATATCGCGGCTGCTGTGGTGCATGCCGAGTAGACGCGGCGCGCCGGCACCCTTCATCGTGGCGCGCAGAGTCCGATAAACCTCAAGCTCACGGCCTTGCAGGTGCTTGGCGACGAACGCACCAGTTACTATCGAACCGGCGGATCTGAACGTAACGCAAACACGGCTTACGCTGCACCAATCGAGGCCGCCCGACAGCGGTGCGGCACTGGGGTGCGGGATTGAGCCAAAGTACCTTGCGAGTTGTTCAAAAAACCCGTCGCTTTTCATCAGGTGTCAATTTAATCAGATATTCCAAATGGGTGCGCATCTCTCCCTTTTGGCGCACCTTCGGCGGTTGCGCCGGCGCTCTTAGTTGCGGTCGTACCGAGGGCTCGACGGTCAGCCTCATGCTGGCACAGTATGCACAGCCGGGCCCACGGCTGAGTATTCAGCCGCCGTGGGGAGATCGTCTCTTCGCATTCGTCACAGATTCCGAAGCTGCCGTTATCGATTCTGTGTAGCGCGGCATTGATGTGGCGCAACGTCACCGAATCGCTGGCCGCATTTGGCGAGGCTTGCTCGATTCGGCGCCTCATGCTCAGTAGATCGTTTTGATATTTCAGAACTGCTGGAGAGGTAATAGGGTTCCTCGTCATCACATACCATGATCGAGTCTAAGGTAGGATGAGGCCATCCCCACGACCCTTGATTCGCCGACTGTTTTGCCTGTATCTTGCGAGATTTGTTATACATAGCAACTGAGCTCAAGCCGCCGTAACCGGCGGGCTCAAGCAGTTGAACGACGCATCCGAACCGCACCGGTGCGATTCACGGGTGCCTGTATGGCCCGGCGGACTCGTTGTAACGCGCAGGTCGCAGCACTCAGATCTCTGACTCGGCGTTCCTCGGCCTGTTTTCGTCCACTTGCCGGATTCCGATCGCACTGAACCATTCGTAACGGGTCCCCTCATTTCCAGGCCTGAGGTCGGCCATTCGGAAGTAAGAGATCCCATGTTGACTTTACTTGCGTCCGGAAAACGCAGTGGCCGGCGCCCCTGCGGAGAGGGCCGCGATTTATGATGGGTTTGCCGACACGGGCGTTGGAGCGATTCCGATCGGCTGACCACCATGAACGAGACCGCGAATCGGAAGTACATCCTGGTGCTCGCCGGACTGGCGTTGCTATTGCTCGTCGGCGGAGCGCTGTTTAGACCGAAAAAGCTGACTCCGGAGCCGCCCTCACCTTCGGAAATGGCCTCCCTACAATCGCGAGTCCGACGTGAACACTTGGCAGAAACAGCTGAATACTTCGCTGAGCGCGCGCAGGCTGTGAGCGCGTACGTGAGGTACAACACGGGCCGGGCATCCAGTTCTGTGGCGTGGCGGGAGGATGGGCAGATGCTTACCACCCGAACTGCCGGGCATGAATCTGCGCCACCGCTTTCGCTCGTCCCTTCCACCGAATCGAGACCGCCTGCCGCTCCTCTAGGTGAAGCGATCGCCGGTCAATGGACTCTCGCAGTGGCGCGAGCGCCCGAAGGTCAATTGCTCTGGACGCCCGCCGTTTTTGGAGGCGCGAAGCAGTCGGTATGTGCCGGCGAGCCATTCCGGGAACTGATCGTCAATACGCGGCTTGGGCCCGCAATGTCAGGAGCAGGAGTGTTCGATCTGGACGGCGCCTTGCTTGGCGTTGTTGCCAACTGTGGCAACTCCGACGACTACCGCCTCGTTTCGAATGAAAGCGTTCCGTCGCTTCTCGGCGCATTCGCGCGGGCCGCTAAACGCCTTGAAGCCACCTGCGGCCTCCGGATCGAAGCACTCACTCCGGACTCGAAGCGTGCACTCGCGATCGAGCAGGGAATGCTGGTCACAGAAGTGGCCGACGATGGACCCGCGGATCAGGCGTGGCCTTGAACCGGGCGACGTAATCACTTCCATTGCCGGGCAGCCTCTATTGGCCGAGGACCAGCTCGTGTCCGCAATGGAGTCGCCGGACGAGGCATCACGAACAATTGGGATTATCCGGCGCAGCCGAGCGGCGAAGATTCGTTTGCTCGACTGTCGCAGAGGCACGCCAGGTCACTGCCGCTGAGCAGTCGGCGGGTATTCGCATCGTGCGTCCCCGGCGAGGCACGGACGTGGTGATCGCTCCCGAATCGGCCGCTTACCGGGCCGGTGTGCGCACGGGCGACCGCATTCTTCAAATTGGACAAAGATCGAACCCGACCTCCGCGGATCTCGTCCGCGCGATTACAGCGGCGAACAGTGAGCCGGTTTGGATCGTCTATCAGCGCGACAGAACGCGGAAGCTGGCCCTGGTGACCAAATGAACTCATTGGCGTCGCTCGGAATCATATTGGCGTTCGCGCTGCTTGCCGGACATCTCGTGAAGTATGTTCGCATTCCCGAAGTCACCGGCTACATCCTCGCCGGGATCGCCGTCGGCCCGTCTTTTCTAGGCTGGATCACTCATGACAATCTTGCCAGCCTGGAAGTATTTAGCCAGGTGGCCCTCGGGCTCATCCTCTTCTCGATCGGTTCCGTATTCGAACTGAAGCGGTTTCGTGAGATCGGTAAACGCGCGGTGCTCATCACGCTCGCGGAATCTCTGCTCGCTGGCACGATCGTCTCCGCCGGGATGTTGATTGCCGGCCAACCCTGGACGGTCGCGCTTCTGCTCGGCGCGATCTCAATGGAAACCGCGGCCGCCTCCACGTTGATGGTCATGCGCGAGTGCAATTCGAAGGGTGCGCTTACCGAAATTCTCACGGGCGTAATCGCTTTGAACAATATCTGTTGCCTGATCTGTTTCAGCGTGGTCACCGCGGTGATCGATCTATCGACAAAATCGAATGCTCAGGCCAGTTTTGCCCGCACACTCCACGAATCCCTGTTCCCCCTCGGATGGCAGTTGATCGGCTCGGTTGCACTCGGGTTCTTGATCGGCCTGGTTCTGAGCGTCTGGTCCGCTCATGTCAAGGAACAGGGAGAAACGCTCATCCTGATGGCCAGCGCCGTATTGCTTTGCGTTGGCTTCTCGGAATGGCTGGACTTGTCTCCATTGATCGCGAGCCTGGCTGTCGGCGCGACGATGGTCAATCTCTCCGCGAAAAGCCGCCGGCTATTCGATGCTCTGTCACGCACGGACCCGCCGCTGTATGCGATCTTTTTCGTGATTGCCGGTGCGGACTTGAATCTTGCGCTTCTCCCGACGTTGGGCGTACTGGGCGGCGTTTACGTGTTCGGAAGGGCGGCCGGCAAGTTCGTCGGAACTCGCTATGCCACTCGGTACGTTGGACTGGGCGCCGGAATTCAGAAGCTCATGGGCCTTGCGATGTTGTCCCAGGCCGGACTAGCGATCGGCCTCGTCCTGGTGATCACCGACCGCTTTCCTACGATTGGTCCGATTGTCGCGACCATTGTTCTGGCGTCAGTTGCGATGTTCGAGTTGGTGGGTCCGGTGGGGGCACGGTTTGCCCTCGAGAAGAGTGGAGAGGTTAGACCGCAAGACACTGCATCGGCGGTACTTTTTGACTGAGTATGGCTCCGGTGGACACCATGGCGGATACCGAAACAGAACACACCGGCGGCACACGCTGGATGTGGGTTGTTTTTAGCGTGATCGCCGTCAGCGCTATCGTGGGAGGCATCTGGACCATCCTGAGATTCAGAATCCAGCCTATTGACATTCGGCCGCCCCCGTTTCCCTCGGTTCACGTTTCACCCGGTGGCAAGACGGCCATCGAGTACCCGCACGGAACATTTGTCACCACCGTAGCAACGTTCAATGATGAACTGTTTGCGTATCTGATGTACCAGCATTACCGGCTGTCTAAAGACTTCACGGGTGAAGAACTGCTCCTTCGATACAACCCCGGAAAGCGAGAACGGAATTACGAAGTGATCCTCGTGTTGAGCAGTGATCTGATCGCAGGCATCGACCGGGCCGCGGACCTCAATGAGGATCATCGCATCGAGCTGTTCGCGTGGAGACTCGTCGCAAGCCGAACCCTAGCCACTTACGTGGATGAAACGAAGCTCTTCGTTTCGGCCTATAATCTTCCGGTCAAGCGGAAGAATGGAGGACCTGTCGAAAGCGCAACTCCGAAGTCTGCTACTTCGGTTCATCCGGTTCAAATCGACCACGGATCCCAGAGTTCGAAAAGGCATTGAACCCACGCCTGACGTGCTGACTTCAGCCGGTGCTCAGCGGCTTGCCGGCGACATCATTGCAGTGGCGAACTTCTATGACCTGCCGCTCGATTTCCTATTGGGCATCGGCGCTATGGAGAACAATTACATGAACGTCCGCGGTGACCTCACGCACTCCATCTGGAAGCGGCGGCCCGCCAAAGACGACATCGTGCTCGAACGCCGGAGGGGACGCGTGCGAGTTCTGAACGACTCGGCCGGAGTATGGCAGATCACCCGTGAAACACTACGCTCGGTTCATCGCCTCTACCTCAGCGACACCCGCGACTACACAAAATTGCCTGAGCACCTTCGACCGCCTAAACGGCTCGACATCAAGAATGTCAGCCCCGACGTACTGACCACCTATGCCGGTCTGCTCTTACGCCAATTGCTTGACCATTTCCACGGTGATGTCGGTCTGGCGATCGGCGCGTATAACGGTGGCTCTAACAATCCCAATAAACGTTATGAGGAAGGCGTACGGGGAGTCGCGCTGCAAGCTCGAAGCATTCTGGAGCATGCGGCAGCTCTCAACGGCGACTCGGTACTTCGGATAAGGTGGTTGAGATCAAGATAGCGTCCATCGTCACATAACCAGGCGGACGTGGATCGCCCAGCGGATCGTTCGAACAATCGAGGGCGCTGATCTAGCGGGCTTCGCCTCCGGACAGCGAGCCGCATCCCGGAATCACACGGCCCAACCGCCTGTCACGCGTTATCCCATCAACCCGCCCGGCCGGATCCAGCCCAGCGCCACGCCCGTCATCAACAACCCGAGCACCGTCACTACAGCGGCGGAAAACACCGGCACATAGCGAAACACCGAAGTCGTCAACGTCGCTCGCTCCGGGATCAGGTGCTTCGCGTACAGCACAGCTACGCCGATCCCCATCAGCACCATCGCGAGCCCCGCGCTGAACGCAACCAACAGCCCGAGTCCCAGCGCCACGCGTCCCAGGGCGATGGAACTCAATAGCAGCACCAGCGCCGACGGACACGGCACCAATCCGCCGCTGACGCCCAGTGCGATCAGGCTGCCCGTCGTGATCCGCCCTTCCGGCACGTGCGAATGCCCGTGCAAGATCGTGTCGTGGTGATGATGGCCATGATCGTGGTCGTGGTGGTGATGAGCATCGTGATCGTGGTGATGGTGATGATGATGATGATGATGATGATGATGATGATACCACGTCGCCGACTGACCGCAACGCCCTCGCGCGCCGGTACAGCAAACTGGCGCCGACCGCAACGATGGAAAGCCCCGAAATCGCCCCCAGCACCGGGAACACCTTCTCCGGCACAACCTGCGTTTCGAAGATGAGCACGGCAAGCCCCAGCACGAACACGCTTGCGGTATGCGTGAACGTGACCAACCCGCCCAGCAGCAGCGCGTGCTTGATTGTCCCACGGCTGCCAACCAGATATGCCGCAACGATGGTCTTCCCATGCCCCGGCGACATCGCGTGCATAGCGCCCAACCCGAACGCGACGCACAATCCCACCAAGAGCATCCACGGCGTGATCTCACGCCCGCCTAGCATGCGCGACAAGTAATCGCCCTTCACCACCGTCCCGCCCGGCGCCGCCTGTGGCTTCGGAGGTTCCTGAGAAACGGCCGGCGCAGCCCCGGCTTGTACCCGGGCAGCGGGCTGACTGACCGGAGCCGTTCCACCCGGCCGAGGCGCGTGCGCAGCGCGCAACGGCGTCCATCGGAACGCCGCTTTCAGCTCTTGCGGAGGCGCGGCAATCTCACCCGCCGGGTACTCCGTCAAACCCCCGCTCCGATCTCCCGATCCGTGACTGGCCGCCTCCAGTCCGGCGCCGTCGCCGCCCGCGATGACGATCTCCTTCCATCCCGCGCGTCCGGCATAGTTCGCGTCTTCGTATTCGAACGAGCCGCCGCCCGAAGGAACAGCAGCGTGGATCGTGATCCGCAGTACCGGCATCCCGCCTGCGCCGTCGGACACCACCGCGGCGGCGCTCTCAAACTGAATCGCGACCGGCCGCCCATCGCACAACAGCCGGAGTCCACTTAGCCACCTGCGGGCATCGGCGGCGGCGCTCGCTCGCACCGCATCCCGATCCTTTCCGTCCAGATTCCAGTTCTGCATCAACTCGAACGTGGGGATCTCGGCGAGGTCCAGAGCATACGTTAAATTCAACCGATCCGGCTGCGCACTGAACCGCGCGTAGTGGCTGACGCTGAAGTTCCCCATCGGGTGCGCTCCAGCCGTCATCGCCAGCGCAGCTGGGAGGAACGCCAATCGGACTGCCGCTTGGGACATCAGCACTGGCAGCCCGTGGCAGACCCGTGGGCCGCGTTGCGAGCGCCGCTGCAACCCTCTGGGCAGCCAGGATTTGGCCCGATCGCTTCGTTGCTCGTCGTCGGAGATGACTGGCATCGATTTCCTCCTCGCGTCTCGCTCTCAGACCAAATCCTCGCTGCGCGGCCTCGCGCGACTTCGGATCAGAACTCGAACGGGTTCGCCCGCTCGCGATAGAACCGCGCTTCCTGTTCCCGTCCCGCCGCGTCGAAAATTCGCGCGGCGTGCGCGTGAAATGCCGGCTCCGGAGTCCGTTGCGCCAGCGCCTTATCCATTGCCGTTGTCGCCTCAGCCGTCTGGCCGTTGCGGAACAATGCCCATGCCAGCGCATCATAGGTGTAGACGTCCGCGCGAACATTCAATTCAGCCTGCGCCAATTCCAAGGCCCGTTCGGGCCAGTGTCCAAGATCGGCAAATGCCAGCGCGAGATTCCGGTTCGCCGTTTCGCCCGCCGCTCGACCGAGTTTGTCCGACACATCCAGCAGTGCGATCTGCCGTGCGGCTAGCGCGGATTTTCCCGTCTTCCGGTACAACGACGCCAGCATGCCCGCATACTCGGGGTACGGCACTCGCGATTGCGCATCCAGCAAAAGCCGGATCGCTTCGTCCAGCCGTCCCTGGACTCGACGCACGCGCGCGAGTCCGGCCAGTGCGCGATGATATCCCTGGAACAGCGCGAGGGCCGTCTGAAACTCCTCCTCAGCCTGATCGAGCGATCCCGTCTTGAACAGCATCGTTCCCAACTCGACGTAACACCACGCGAGGTTCTCCGGCGCGGGTGACCCCGCGCGAACCGCCATCTCCATCGCCTGAATAGCGCCTTCCGCGTCCCCCGTCACGAAACGGAAGAACGCGATGCGGTTGTAGCTGGCCAGCCCTGGTCGCAGATCAACCATCTTCTGATACGCATCGGCGGCGCCATCATACTCGCCGCGCTCCATCAGCGCATCCCCTATCAAACCCCAAACGACGCTGTCCTCCGGCCGCTCCTTCACCAGGACCTCGCATAGCGCGATGACATCTTTGAATCGGTGCCGGTGCATCTCGATCTCGACGTTTCGCCGCCGGGCCGGATAGTTGGAAGGGTCCTTCGCAAGGATCGCCGCGACCATCTTCGACGCGCGATCGAGGTAGACGGCGTCAGCGGTCTCGCGCAGCTTTTGAATGAACTCACCCGTAAGCTGGTCGCGCAAAGAGTTGTCATCCGGACTCTGCTTCAAGCGAGATTCAAGGACGGCAATCCGGGCGTCGGTCGTGACCTGTGCGGTGCGCTCGCCCGCGACGGCCGCGATGAAACTCAGCATCGCCACACAACAGACATGCCTCACTCCGGCTGTACCCCCATCGCGGCGGCATGCGCGACAATGCCCGAATCCCGATTGCCCGTTTCGAGCACGCGACGCATCACGTTCCGCGCTTCCGTCGCCTTCCCGTTCGCAAACAGCGCCACGGCAAGAGAGTCGAGCGTGAACACGTCGTGCCGCCGCTGCGACTCCCGCCGGGCCATCTCCAGCGCTTCCGCCGGACGCTTCCCTGCTCCCGCAAGATACAGCGCCAACTCGCGATTCGCGTTGCCTGGCGATTCCGCGATGGCGCGCGCGGCCTGTTCGAACTTGTCCCAATCCGCGCTGTCTCCCGTCATCTCGGCCAACTCGTAAACGATCTCCGGGTCGGAACGAAGCCCTGCCGCTTTGCGCAGCAGTGCCAGTGCCTCGTCACGCCGATTCTGGGCAACTCGCAAGCGCGCCAGGCCGCGGAGTGCTGCGGTATCGTCGGATCCGGATTTCATGGCCTCAACGAGGGCCCGCTCGGCCAACGAGAGCTTGCCAAGCCGCCGAAGCAGATCGCCGGAATAGACCATAAAACTCCGGCGCTCGGCATCTCCGCCTGGCAGAACACGCGCATAGGCCATATTCACGGCATCCAGCGCGCCGTCCAGATCTCCGATGGTGTCGCGGAAGCGGGCAATCAGAAACCAGCCCTTCGAATCGGCCTTCCCGATCCGCATGTCGAGCATGTATTGAAGAGCCTTGTCCGCCTCGTCGTAGTTGCCGAGCCCGAGGTGGGCCTCGGCCATCAACTGGTATCCCGCGATCTCGTCCGGGTTCCGGCTGTTCAGCGATTTGGCCTCAGCCAGCGCGGCCGCGTAATCGGACTTGTCCAGACATACGCGGGCGCGCGCTTGCAACTGATCGAGCGGAACGGGTCCGGCGGCAACCGCCAGAACTGCCGAAATCAGGCAGGCCAGGGGTTTCATAAACCAGCGCCTATTGTGCGCACGGTCCGCCGGCGCCGCCCGTGCAACCTGGCTCACCCGGATCGATATGTCTCCGGTCGCGTCCGCTCGGCGCATTGGCCAGGTACGGGAACGTCGGCCGGTACGGGGCATCGTTCACATTCACTCCGTCGCCCAGGACATTGTTGGGAGAATGATTGAATGAGGGATTCAGGACGCCGGCGACCGCGCGCAGCGAGATATCCACCACATCGTCCTGAGGTCGCCGTCCGTTAGGGTACCCCGCCGGGTCTCCGCCCAAAAGCCCAAGCCGACTGATGTTCGCCTCTACCGTGGGCTGTACGCCGGTGTTCAATCGCAGCAGGTCGGCGACTGGCCCTGCCGGAGTGCCCGCCGCGGCGATGGGGGGCGCATACGTCACCAGCGGCAGCAGATCGGTCCGGGGCGGCGTCGGAATCGCCAGCGCCCCGCCAGTCGCCGCATTGAGAATGCGCGCCAAAGCTGGATCCAGGAAGAACGGCGCGAACTGTGAATCGTTTTTCGGAACGTCCATGCTGAACTTGTCCTTGAACCCGACTCCGATGAGCAATTCGTTGATCAACGGGTTGCCCATCCTTTGGATCTGGCTCCACGACCCGCTGCTCAAGGCAGGGAGCGGCGCGCGTCGCGACGTGAGGCGCGGGCGCGAGGTGGTGGCCCAAACACCGATAGTGGCCGCGGTGGAACTCGCGGCTTCGATTGCGCCGGTGTGCGTCAGCATCGAGACAGGCACCTCGATCGCGATCGCGTTCACGGCGTAGCCCGCCACCGTGTCGCTCGCGAAATTTTGCAGAGAGGCGTCCTGAACCGGCGTCAGTACGCCTCCGTTGACAGCGGTTCGGAGGTTCAACGTGTCAAAAGCGGCGCCCAGGTCGATCCAGAACGGATCATCGACAGTGCCGGCGAACACCTTCACGTTGGCCGTGTTCGTCGAGTACGTCCCGGCGTTGAACAGCGCGTTGTAATCCATCGTGCGCGGTCCAGCGTTCGCGGGCACTGCGAAGAACGGGCCCACCCCGGTGATTGGCGTGGTCACTCCGGATTTCAGCATCTGTACCGTATAGCTTTGCCGTTGTCCGAGCCCGGCGCTGCTGAAATCCGTGATCTTCGGAGGCACAATCAGCGTGCCGGGCGCTACTGGACTCGGGGAATTGGTCGGGGCGGTGATCCCGGCCCCGGCCCCCGCATACACCGTGAACAGGTTCGGCAGCCGCTGTTCCGTGGCGAACCGAAATTGGAAGACAATGTCCTCCACGGCATCGTTGTTGTTGTCGATCTTGATCTCGTACAGGATGTCGGGGTCGAACGGGAAGTAGGTTGGCCCGTTAGCTGGTTCCAGCAGCGGATCGACGCACAGAATCAGCGTCACCTTCGGTACGCCCCCTCCGTAACTGCGAAATGCGTAAACGTCGGTAATGTCCGCCTTGTGATCGAGCGCGGTGATGGGCGCTTCGCGATGGTTGGCCGCAAAACTCGGCGGAGCAGCCATCGCCAGCGCGAGCACTGGAGCGAGTACGTTCTTGACTCGGTTCATCGTGACCTCGTGTGGACAGTAAGTCTAAAGGTTGCGGCGAGCTCGGAGCCCGCCGAGGAACGCCAGACCGGCTGCGACCAGAATGGCCGCGCCGGGTTCGGGAACGGCGGCCGTTCCCTGCGAAGTGATCGCAACCGTGCCCGAGCCGAGCGAGGAGGTCCCAACCAGCCCGCCGTCCACGCTTAGGTCAACGAACACATCGAAGAAGCTGGAAACCATCGCTGGGGTTTGATCCGAGGGTACCGGAAGGTCTGACGTAATAGCCGCAATAGCCGCCCCTTGCACGCCGGCACAGCCAACCGGGCTCGACCCGCTGAAGGCTCCGCCGCTGCAAACGTCCAGAGTGGCCAACGCGACGCCGTCGTCGGTGGCCGCCGAATCGTTCAACGTGATCGAGACAGTTGTGAGACTGCTCCCAGATCCGTTGAACCGAAAGAAAAGATCAAACAGTTGGCCCGCGGCTGCGGCCTGGTTCAACGTGAACTGGAGCGTGGGAACAGCGAAAGTTCCGCCCGGCGTGACTGCGATACCACTCGGGTCGAGTACGGTTGCTCCCGCCTGCCCGGGAGCGGTTTCGAAGTTGTTGAAGGATACATTGCCGAGCTCACAACCCCCGGCACCCAGATTGATGTAGTTGAGCAACGTGTCAGGGACACACGGACCGGCAATCGCCGCCGTTCCCAAACACGAAAACACCACGATTCGTAAGATCGAACTCATCCGCCCTCCGATGGCCGCCAGCTTACTCCTTTTCGTATACGACGCAGACAGCCCCACTGGTTTTAGAATTCTGCACTTTTTTGGAATACTACGCAAGCCGAAAATCGGGGCATGCCCGGATCGGGACGGGGCTTTACACCCGATATCTTGGCCTTGGCGAATTCGATTCTTAGAAATCGGACCGACTCTAGTTGCGGACTCCAGGCGGTCCAACTCCAACCGCTTCCGGCGGAGTTGCGGGGCCGGTAGTGGGGATTTCCGCTACTGCTGGAAATCTTCTCTGGGTGTTCAGCCGGGGTGGCTTGCTCAGTGGCGCTTCACTTCGATCTCGCCAACGATCTCGTCGGCGGAGAGAGAGTCGAGCCAGGCATGACGCTCCGCCGTGTAGTCACCGCTGCCATTCGAGAACATCTGCTGAAACCGGATCAGGGCGTCCGGGCCCATCTCCCGCAGAATCAGGTCCAACACCGCGTTGCGCAGTTCTTCGTCGGTCAGCCGCCTGGCGTCCATCACTGAACTACCTCCCTCAACCACGTTAACGGGTTTTCCACGCGCACCGCCAGGTGTTCCATCGATCGGAGTGCAAGCCGGACCAGTTTATCGTCCGTACTCAGGAGCACATCCACGGCGCCAGCCTCCGCACAACTCAAGTGTAACGCGTCCAATGGCGTGAACCCGAGAGTCTGGATGGTGGCTTGGCGTGTCTTAAGCGAGCCATCCACCGCGATTCTCGAGTCTGCCGCCGCTATCAGGCGGCGGACCTTCGCCCGGCGCGAGGAGTCTGGCATGCGGTCCACCTCGAACTCCACCGCTTCGCTTGTGACCCATTTCCAATCTTGGGTGCGGAACCTGCGAAGAATCAGCAGAACGGCCTCAGCCTCGAGCCGAATCCGGTCCTGGGTTTGATCGTCGTAGGGCCGGTTCAAGCAACAGACATCAAGGTAGATCCGCATGGTTGTCGTCGATTCTATCGGAAAGCGAAGACGTCGCGCGCGAAGGTCTTCACGTTCAGCGGGTGCCCTGCTCCGCCATCAGTTGTTCGACCTGCGGGTGCCCGGAAGCGGCACATGGAACAGACGCTCCACGGAGTCGGGCGCGGAGCTCCGAAGCTGGAGATTCACCCGGTCAACGTCGAGTTCGGGCTCTCCCGGCTGCTCGAAGGCGCCGAAGAAGGACCGTCAACAATTGCCCACCACGGCCAGCCCCGTAGTCGAACTGGGTCAAGGTGCGCCGGGCGGCCGGCCTTCCCTTCGGCGCATGTGGGGCTGAATGAATATTCCTTAACCAAATCGTCTATTCACGCGCCCCGCAGCCTCGACGTCCGTCAAACCAGAACCTTTCCGGACATTCCTCGAAACCTTTCATCGACGGCCTCGCCTTCAAGTGCCTCGCCGCCATTTCCCGCGGCCCACAAACGAACCCATTCCCACAAACGAACACCCGTCAGAGCACGCCCCATCCGTCCGCCCCCGTAACCCTCGCAAGGCCGCTAACGCCAACTCCTTTATAGGTTGTTAGGTTCAAGGTCACCGTCCGGTCCGCACCCGCGATAAGATGTATTTTCCGGATTCAATAACAGGCCCTCGGGCGACCGCCGGTTCGTCCGTCAACGCCGCCCCGAAGTACTGTCAACCGTTAGCAGGAAAGCATGTGGATAGTCCGACTAGCTCTTAGGCGCCCGTATACCTTCGTTGTGATCTCCGTTCTGATCGCAATCCTCGGCGGCACCGCCATCGTGACCCTGCCCGTGGATATCTTTCCCTACATCGATATCCCGGTGGTCAGCGTAGTGTGGTCCTACGCCGGGCTCTCGCCCGAGGAGATGGAAAAACGCATCGTCACCATCTTCGAGCGGGCCGTCACCACCACCGTCAATGACGTCGAGCACATCGAATCGCAGTCCATTAACGGTGTCTCGGTGGTGCGTCTGTACTTCCAGCCGAACGTCAAGATCGAAATGTCCGTGGCGCAAGTCACAGCTCTGGCGCAGAGCATCCTGAGACCGCTGCCGCCGGGCGTTTTCCCGCCCTCCATCCTGAAATACGATGCGTCGAGCGTGCCCATCCTGCAAATCGGCCTGGAAAGTAACACGTTGAGCGAGCAGGAGATCTCGGACCTCGGCAACAACTATATCCGTACTCAGTTGGCGACCATTCAGGGCGCTGCCGTACCGCCCCCGATGGGCGGCAAATCCCGCGTCGTAATGGTGGACCTCAATCCCGAAGCGATGCTCGCACGGCAGTTGACCGCCTCCGACATTTCAGCCGCATTCGGGCTGCAGAACCTGATCCTGCCGGCCGGAACCGCCAAATTCGGCGACATCGATTACCAGATCAAGCTGAACAGCAGCCCGCGAATCATCGAAGAGATGAACCGCATGCCGGTAAAGGTGGTGAACGGAGCAACCGTGTTCGTAGGCGACGTGGCGCAGGTACGCGACGGCTATGCGGTGCAAAACAATGTGGTGCGCACGAATGGAAAACGCGGCGCCCTGGTCACCGTCCTCCGCAACGGGAAAGCATCCACCATCAGCATCGTTAACAGCGTGAAAAAGGAACTGCCGCGGATTCTCGCGGGCCTGCCTCCGGAACTGAAAGTCAAAGAGCTGTTCGATCAATCGCTGTTCGTGCGCGCGGCGGTTAACGGCGTGTTGCGTGAGGCGCTGATGGCGGCCGGACTCACGGGCTTGATGATCCTGCTGTTCCTCGGAAGCTGGCGCAGCACCTTGATCGTCTGCATCTCCATCCCCCTATCCATTCTGGCGTCGCTCGCGATTCTCAGCCTGCTCGGCCAGACCATTAATGTGATGACGTTGGGAGGCATGGCCCTGGCCGTGGGAATCCTGGTGGACGACGCCACTGTGGCCATCGAGAACATCCATCGCAACATGAAGGGTAAGCCGCTCGTGCGGGCGGTGCTCGACGGTGCGCAGCAGATCGCCACTCCGGCCTTCGTATCCACGCTGGCCATCTGCATCGTCTTCGTTCCGGTGCTGATGCTCACCGGAGCCGCCAGGTTTCTGTTCACGCCGCTTGCCATGGCCGTCGTCTTCGCCATGATGGCGTCCTACTTTCTCTCGCGAACCCTGGTCCCCACCATGGCGCACCACATGCTTCGCGGCGAATCGCGGCTGTACGCACTCGGGCATGAAGGCGAAGCCGAAGGCGGCAAAGGGATCATCTGGCGCGCTCACTACATCTTTAACCGTGGATTCGAAGCCATGCGGAGTTCCTACTCCTCCCTGCTGGAGTGGGCCTTGGACCATCCGGTGCTTGTGCTGGCGGCGTTCCTGTTGTTCGTCGCCGGATCCCTCAGCCTCGCCCCGCTGGTGGGCCGCGACTTCTTCCCCAGCGTGGACAGCGGGCAGCTTCGTCTCCATGCGCGGGCTCCGTCCGGTACCCGAATCGAGACCACGGAACAGATTTTCGCCGGGATTGAGCGCGAAATCCGGCAAGTAATTCCGCCCGGCGAAATCGGCAATATCATCGATAACATGGGCTTGCCCTTCAGTAGCGTGAACCTGGCCATGGGCGATAACCCCACCATCGGCGTGAGCGACGGCGAGATCCTGATCTCGCTCCGTACGGACATTGAGCACGGGCCGGCCTCCGAATACACCGAGCAACTGCGAAGACGGTTGAAAGAGAAGTTCCCCGACGTCACGTTCTTCTTTGAGCCGGCTAATATCACCAACCAGATTCTGAACTTCGGCCTGCCCGCTCCCATTGACGTCCAGGTCGTCGGCCGGAATATTCCCGTAAACCTCAAACTCGCGCAGGAGTTGCAGCGCCGGATGGAGCGCATCCCGGGCGCTGCCGACGTACACATCCACCAGATTGTGGATGCGCCGGAGATCCGCATTGACGTGAACCGCGCGCGGGCCGGGGCACTGGGGCTCATGCAGCGCGATGTGACCACCAGCCTCCTGATCTCGCTGAGTTCGAGTTCTCAAATCGCGCCCACCCAATGGCTCGACTGGAGCACCGGCATCAGCTACGGTGTATCGATCCAAACGCCACAATACAAGATGAACTCCCTGGAGGCACTGATGCGAACGCCCATCGGCGCGCCTTCCGGCGCCGTGAATACGAACACGACGACATCGCTGGCCGGTCTCTCGAACGCAAATGCGTCGTTCACGGGAGCGGCGCCGGCCCAGAACACGGCCGCCTACGGGAATCCCGGCGCCAATGCCGGCACGCCCCAGATTCTGGCCAACCTCGCTACCACGCGCCGCGGTGAGGCGCCCGCGGTGGTAAGTCACTACAACGTCCAGCCCGTCTTCGACGTGTACTGCAACGTGGACCGCAGCGACCTGGGCAGTGTGGCTTCGGCCGTTCAGAAGATCGTCGATCAGATGTCGGCGAAACTGCCTCCCGCCACCCGCATCGAGATGCGAGGACAGGCCCAGACCATGCAGAGTTCCTTCTACCGGCTGGGCTTGGGTATGATCTTCGCGGTGGTGCTGGTGTACCTTGTGATGGCCGTCAATTTCCAATCCTGGCTGGATCCGTTCATCATTCTGATGGCCCTGCCCGGTGCGCTGGCGGGCATCGTCTGGATCCTCTTCATCACCCAGACCACCTTCAGCGTGCCCTCCCTCATGGGTTCCATCATGTGTATCGGCGTGGCCACCGCCAACAGCATTCTGCTGGTGGTTTTCGCCAATGACCAACGGCTGGACGGACTGGATGCGAAAGCTGCGGCGCTTTCGGCCGGCCACACCCGCATTCGACCGGTGCTGATGACCGCCGGAGCGATGATCATCGGCATGATGCCCATGGCTCTCGGATTCGGCGAGGGCGGTGAACAGAACGCTCCTCTGGGGCGCGCGGTCATCGGCGGTCTCGCCTTGGCCACCATCACCACTCTTCTGGTAGTTCCGGTGGTGTACAAACTGTTGCGCAAGAAGCCGCCCGTGGATTTCGATGAACGTCTTTCGCGTGAGGAACTGGAACACACTGCGATGCTGCCCGAGGAACTGATATGAACCAGGTCAACGACGGCGTGGATCAACTACGCGCGGAGATCGATGAACTGAAACGCCAGCTTGCCGAGGCCCGCAGGCACCCGGTGGAACGCCGTAAGGCCGGTCCCTCCAAGGCAACCTTGATTCTGTTGGCGGTGCTGATCCTGGGCCTGATCGTCGCCGGATTCTTTGCTGGATACCTGCCGCGCCAGAAGCGCGAGGCGATCCTCGCGGCAGAGACCAAGGCGGATGTTGACAGCCTGCCGGTGGTGACGGTGGTCAAGGTGAAAGCCGCGCCGGCTCAGAATGAACTCGTGCTGCCCGGTAATATCCAGGCCCTGACCGAAGCACCGGTTCTCTCGCGCGCTACGGGTTACGTGAAACGCCGGCTGGTCGATATCGGCGATCGCGTCAGCGAGGGCCAATTGCTTGCCGAAGTCGAAGCGCCGGAACTCGATCAGCAGATTCGCCAGGCGGTTGCGGCACTCGATCAGACCAACAGCGCCATTCAACAGGCGGAAGCCGCGCTCAAGCAGGGAAGAAGCAATGAGAATCTGGCCAAGGTGACGGCCCAACGGTGGGCGAATCTGGCGAGCCGCGGAGTAGTATCGCGCCAGGAGAACGATACCTACCAGGCGCAATACGTTTCTCAGCAGGCCAATGTCGAGGCCCTCGAAAAGGCGGTGGGAGCGGCGCGGAGCAACGCGCGCGCGGCCGAAGCCAACCTGGCTCGGTTGAATCAGGTGAAGACCTACCAGTCGGTGCGCGCTCCTTTCGCCGGAGTCATCACCGTTCGCAACGTTGATACCGGGGCGCTGGTGAATGAAGGCAATACGATGCTGTTCCGGATCGCGCAGATGGGCCGCCTGCGCGTGTACGTCAACGTGCCGCAGGCCGACGCTTCCTCGGTGAAGCAGGGCCTTCCGGCGAAGATTCAATTCCCGGACCTCCCGGGCAGGACTTTCAATGGTGTAGTGACGCGGGCTGCGAACGCGCTCGACCCGGCCACCCGAACGCTGCTCACCGAAGTGCAGTTGGCGAACGCAGACGGCGCGCTCATGCCGGGGATGTACGCGCAGGTGAGTTTCTCGGTTCGGCGAAAGTCGGCCGCCGCGATCATCCCCGGCGACACGCTGGTGGTGCGAACCGACGGTCCCCAGACCGCCGTGGTGGACGCCGATGGGACGGTCCATTTCGTCAAGATCCAGGTCGGCCGGGACTATGGACTCGAACTCGAGGTGCTCTCGGGCTTGCAGGATGGGCAACAGGTAGTGGTGAACCCCAGTGACGACGTCCATGAGGGCGCCAAGGTCAAACCGGTACTGTCGGAGGAAAAACCGAAGAGGAAGCGGTCGTGAGGCGGCTGGCCTTTCTTTGGCTGGTCCCGGCACTGAGTCTTTTTGGGCAGACGGGCGCTCCCGCGGTGAATTTCGGCAACTCGCAGCGAGTGCATGACCTGGTGCGGGCAGGGAACATGTACCTGTCGCTGCAGGATGCTCTCGCGCTCGCACTCGAGAACAACCTCGACATCGAACTGCAGCGGTACGCACTGATGGTCACCCGCACGGAACAGCTCCGTACCGCCGGTGGAGGTGCGACGCGCGGCGTCCTGTTTACAGTGGCAGAAGCCCCCGCAGGCGTGGGTGGGCCGCTGAGTTCGCTGCTCACCAGTCCGGCCGTTGCGGGACGAGCCACTGCAAACTCCGCGGTGGCGGCCAATGCCGTGTCCCTGATCACCCTTGCTGGTACAACCACCAACCTGTCGGTCCAGGGCGCCGTACCGCAGTCCCTCGGCACGGCCGTGCCCGTCTTTGATCCCGCCGTTGTTGGGCAGCTGAACTGGGCGCATCAAACAACACCGCAGTTGGCTTTGTCCAACACGGGCTTCAACACACTCGTCACGGACACGACGCTGGCCAATGCCGGCATCCAGCAGGGCTTCGCATCCGGAGGGTTCGCTCAGTTCGATTTCAATAACACCCGCCAGTCGCAGAATTCCCTCAAGAATGGCTACAACCCGTATACCGGCTCGAGCCTGGGCATCAACGCCACCCAGCCGCTCCTGCGTGGTTTCGGCCGTGCCCTGAACCGTCGCTTCATCCGCATCGCCGCCAACGAACAGCGTCTCAGCAGCCTGATCTTCCGCCAGCAACTGATCGTCACTGTATATGGTGTGGTCCGACTGTATACCGACTTGGTCGCTCTCTACGAGGACGAGAAGGTGAAGCAGGAGACGGTGCGTCTCGCCGAGAAACTCTACTCCGACGTGAAGGCACAGGTGGAGGAGGGGACGCTGGCTCCGGTGGAATTGACCCGCGCCAATGCCCAGATCTTTTCTGCCCGTCAGGACCTGATCAACGCGGGAGGGTTGCGGGAGGAACAGGAAGCGATTTTGAAGAACGTTCTCACGCGCCAGGGACATGAGGATCCCGAAGTGCGGCAGGCCCGCATCATTCCCACCGATACGCTGAACATCCCGGAGAAGGAAGAGATCCGCCCCGTTCAGGATTTGATGGCTGAAGCGCTCGTCACACGTCCCGACCTCGCTCAGGCGGGAGTTCAAATCGAGAATTCACGCATCGGTCTCGCCGGCGCTAAGAACGCCACCTTGCCGCAGGTGGATCTGGTAGGGATCGCGCAGAACAGCGGCCTTGCGGGCTTGACCAATCAATTCGGTCCGGGAATCGATGGTACGTTTCTCAGCGGCTACGGCGGGGCTCTGGGCCAGATCTTCACACGCAAATACCCCACCTACGGCATTGGACTGCAAGTAACGCTTCCCATCAAAAACCGGATCGCCGAAGCCGACCTTGCCCGGGACGAGTTGCAGGTGCGGCAGTCGGAAATCCGTCTTCGACAGCTCCAGAACCAGGCGCGCTTGGAGGTTGAGGATGCGCTGATCGCGATCGGCCGCGCTCGTGCCTCCTACGATGCCGCGGTCCAGGCCAGGGTTCTCCAGGAGCAGTCACTCGAGGCCGAGCAGGCAAAGTTCGAAGCCGGCGCCTCCACCAGCTTCTTCGTAATCCAGTATGCGAGCCAACTGGCCCAGGCGCGATCCACGGAAGTAGTCGCGAAAAGCTCGTACCTCAAGGCCAAGGCCGCCCTCGATCGGGCCACCGGAACGATTCTCGATCGGAATAACATCTCGTTCGATGCGGCGGTAAAGGGCCGTTAGCATGAACCGCCGCGAGTGGTTGGCGGCTGCGGCGGCCCCGGTCTTCGCGGCCGGGGACTTCCCCGATCTGAGCACCGTGAAGCCGGACCTGGTGGTGCCGCCCGTGACGCCCGGAAGCGCTGCGCCCGGCAAGCGTATCCGCGAGACTCACCCCGAGTTCGCCCGTACCGCCGTCCATCACACCGTGTACCTGCCCGTTGATTGGCAGCCCGGGCACAAGTACCCGGTCATTGTGGAATACGCTGGCAACGGCGACTATCGAAGCCCGTACGGCGATGTCTCCACCGGCGAGGTGGAAGGCTCGAAGTTGGGCTACGGCATCTCCGGCGGCCGCGGGTTCATCTGGGTGTGCATGCCCTATGTGGACACCATCCACAAGCGGAATCAAACCATCTGGTGGGGCAGTGTCGAAGCGACGGTCCACTATGCCTGCATGACCGTGCCGCGCATCTGCGAACTTTACGGTGGCGACCCCTCGGGGGTGATCCTCAGTGGCTTCTCGCGCGGGTCCATCGGGTGCAATTACATCGGTTTGCACGACGACCGGATCGCGGGACTGTGGCTCGCTTTCATCGCTTACAGCCACTACGACGGCGTCGTGGACACGTGGGTGTACCCGGCCGCCGATCGCGCGTCGGCTTTGGTCCGGCTCAGGCGCCTGAAGGGCAGGGCCGTGTTCATCTGCCATGAGCGGTCGATCGAAAAGACCCGGGCCTATATCGAGTCCACCGGTATTCGGGCGCCATTCACGTTCCAGCCGATCGGATTCCGAAACCACAACGATGCGTGGACGCTGCGGGATATCCCGGAGCGGCGCGCGGTGAGGGCGTGGCTGAGTGAGGTGCTTCGGACCAGGCCAGGCGCTGCGGAAAAGTGATCGGCGGATCCATCTGTTACACTGAGTGAAGAAAGGCTCATAGGGCTCTTACTGAAACGATGCTTCTCGCACGAGAGTTCATCGGCTACATATCCCGGCAGCTCGTCGCGCGGCTCACTCCACGGACTATTGAAACCACTGAGCCCCAGATTGCTGCCCAGATTTTTTCCGGCATCATCGAAGAGGAACTCGCGGTAGAAGACCGCCTCAACGACGAGGTTCGCGAACTGCTCAGCCAGTACGCGGACTACATGCGGGAAAATAACGTCAGCTATCAGGAGATGTTTCGCCGCATCAAGAACACCCTGATCACGCAGCGCAAGGTCATTCGGGCCGCGGGACGCGACACCGGCGACCACATGAAGCTTTCCCGCGACAAGATCAACGACCTCTCCCACAAAATCGTCGCGGAACTGCGTAAATCCCGCGAATTCCGCGTGAAGAAACCGCCGAACGATGTCCGCCTCGAGATTGTCAAACACATGACGGAGTTGCTCAGCCTCGAGGACAAGATCGATCGCGCGGCCCGCACCAAGATCAAGTCGCAAAAGCGCGAGATCGGCGAAGGCACCGAAGAGTGGGACCTGTTGCTGAAGCGCTACTACGCCGAAGAGCTCAAGAAATTCGGTATCGACCTGAACCGCTGATCCTCGATCATGCCCTCCCACATCGTTGTGCTCGGAAGTCTGAACATTGACTTCGTGGTCCGCGTGGAGCACCTGCCGGCCGGAGGTGAGACTGTGCTCGGTCACGGGTTCCAGATGATTCCGGGAGGCAAGGGCGCGAACCAGGCCTGCGCAGCGGGACGCCTGGGTGGACGGGACCTGCTCACGCGAATGGTGGGCCGCGTCGGTTACGACGTCTTCGCCGATCATCTCAAAGCCAGCTTGGCAGCCGCGGGCGTGGACGTCGCCTACGTTCATGCCACCCGGTCGCAGCCCACCGGAGTTGCCTTGATCTGGGTGGATCGTAACGGGCAGAACTCGATCGTCGTCGCCTCCGGGGCGAACCACGCGGTGGCGGCTTCGGACGTCGAAGGCCTACGCGGCGCTTTCCGCGGCGCGGCCTACGCGTTATTCCAACTCGAAACGCCTCTTCCCGCGGTTTCTGCCGCCTTGCGGCTGGCGCGCGAGGAAGGGGCGAAGACGATTCTCGATCCAGCTCCGGCCCAGTCGTTGCCGGCCGAACTGCTGGCGCAAGTGGATGTGCTCACTCCCAACGAGAGCGAAGCGATGCTGCTTCTGGGCGCCGATCCCTCAACGCCCGTTACGGATCCGGCCCGGGTGGCGACCGACCTCCGGGCATTGGGACCGCGCGCGGTCATACTGAAACTCGGCGGCCGCGGCTGCTATTACGATGATGGAACGAGCGTGTTTACGGTGCCGGCATTTCCGCTGAACGCGGTGGACACTACGGCTGCCGGCGACACCTTCAACGGCGCGTTCGCAGTGGCTATGGCCGAGGGGCAGCCCGTGCCGGTGGCGCTCCGATTCGCCAATGCCGCAGCCGGCCTTTCCGTAACTCGGATGGGTGCCCAGGCGTCCATCCCCAGCCGGAAAGAGACCGACGAGTTTCTCGCGTCCGCCCGGGGTTCTTAGTCCACCGCCTTCACTGCCGTCCGTGCCCACACGTGATCCGGCGAAACCTGCAATACGGCGTCGAATTCCCGCCTCGCGCTTTGCGGATCGCTCAGTCCGAGATGACCCAATCCGGCGACATAGTGCGCCGTCGCAAGCCGGGTGCGCTGGCGGCGTAACTCATCCACCGGCGCTTGTGGAACCAACTGAGCTCCCGCCTGACTCAGCCAGCTATTCGCCGAAGTGACCAAGCCCTGAAGCAGAGCGGTGGCCTCCGCGGACTTTCCCAACTTCCGCAATGCCAGGGCCCGATAATAGACCTGGACGGCGCCCGGCGGCACTCCCCGTTCGGCCCGTCTCGGACGGCGCCCCTCGCGCTGGGCTGTGGCGGCGGCCTTTCGCCACTCCTGCTCCGCGCGGGTCCGGTCACCCATGGCCTCATAGGTATTCCCAATCAGGTAACTCAACTCGGCCGTGCGGCCACTCGCTCCGATGCCTTCGGATGGCAGGTTCGACGGGACCGTGAGCGCCGCCTGGAAGCACCGCAATGCATCGGGGTATCGCTTCCCATGGAACTCCTTCTGACCCAGCAGAACGTGAGCATCGGTCCAGTTCTCGGCGACGTTGAGGTTCCCGCCTTCCCAGACCGAGAACTCCCGGCCGGTCAGGCGGCGAACGGCTTCATCGTAGCTGCCGGTCGCAATCATCAGGGCGATCTCGCGAGCCAGCGAATCGTCCCGTCCGCTCACGATCTCCTGATTCTTCACCAGGAGCGCCAGCCTCTTCTCCGGAGCCGCTCCCGCCGCTTCGTATAACTCGTCTAACTCGGCAAAGTGCCGCGCGTAGCGGTGATCGAGAGACACCGCCCGTTCCAGATGTTCGATGGCCCGATCCAGCGACCGGCGGGGTTTACCGAAGGCCCAGGCGATTGCGAGGTTGCGCTGAACGATGGCCAAGGACGGATCGAGCGAGGCCGATGTCTCCCACAACCGAACCGCCTCGGCGGGTTGCCAGTCGAAGAGCAGGTTGCCCAGATAGTACGGAGCGCGCGCGTCCCGTGGGTTGGCCTTCATCGCGTCCCGCAGTACTTCGATGGCTTCGTTCTGGAACGGGAAGACGTACTCCGCCGGCATTTTTGTAGCTTGCGCGAAATAGGCCGAGGCCTTGTCGGGCTGCTTCATCTTTCCCGCAAAGTAGCCGAGATAGTAGTACACCATGGGGTGGACCTTGGCCTTATCGGGGGCGGCACGAACCGCTTCATCGAGCACCGACGTACCGTCCTGCCACAATCCGGCGTCGAGGTACTCGGCGGCCGTCTCGGACGCAGTCGCCGGGTGGAGGTTCATGGTGTCGGCCATGCGCATGCGCGCCTTCTCGTCTCCCGATGCCAGCCACTGTTCGGCCATTAATCGGACATCCAGGGGATCGGCCTTCCGGCGGGCTGTCGCCAATACGTCGAGCGCCTCCGCTTTTCGGTCGAGGTGACGCAGGATCGCGGCCTTGAGGTTGAGAGCTCGGATATTGAGCGCGTTGTTATCGATCGACCTGTCGGTGAAATTCAGCGCGGCGGAGAAATCGCCCCGAGTAGCCGCGATCTCCGCGATGCCGTAGTAGCCCGCCGCGCGCCAGGCGAGACTCCAGGTGGATTTGTACAGGTGAGCGTAGGCCTCATCCAATCTGCCTTGCGCCTTCAAGGTGAGTCCCAGGTAGTACTCTGACTCGGCGTCCTTGGGCGTCGTGTAGCGGTCCGTCAGCCGGGCCAGGGCTGTCCGGAAGAGCTTTTCGGCTTCGGCAAATCTCGCCTTCTTGTAGTAGGTAATACCGAGAGCGGTGTTCACGCGTGCATCACCCGGATCGCGTCGCAGGGCCTCTTCCCAGTATGCCTCCGGGTCGATGGCCGGATCGTGGAACTGTTCGGCTCGCAGTCCGGTCAGATATAACTCCTCATTCGTCTTGATGTCTTTCGGAGCTGCCGGAGGAGTTACGGGTTTCGGCATCGGCTCGGGAGTCAGCCTGACGGGCGAGTAAGACACCAACTCCTTTCCATCGGCCGAAATGGATGCTCGCAGATCGTGCTGGTCAACGCCGGCGGGAATCGCAACCTGCTTGCGGTACGGGCGGGCCGGATCGATCGCCACGGTTTCCTCGAGCAGCACCTTGGCGCCTGCGCGGAGGGACACGGTGGCCTTTGGACGGGCTGAAGTGGTGTAGAACGCCACAGTAGCGGAGCCATCCTGTGCGACCTCGAGATTCACGGCGGCGTCCAGGTTGGCCTTCTTCACGCCTCCGATGTCGCGGAACGGATACCAGTGCATGGAGAACGACTTGACGTCGTAGGGTTGCAGCCAGCTGTAGTCCGGCTGGTTGTCCGAGTAGGCCCCGACCATCAGCTCATCGTACGGACCATCCTCATCGGTGAGTATGTGATCCCACATGCGTCCACGCGGACCGCTGCCCCAGGTCCATACCTTCTTGCCGGGAACGATGTTATGGTCGGCGACGCTCATGGTTCCGGCCTGTTTGCCGTGATCGTAGCCGGCGAAGAAATCGTCCGAGTAATTCCAGGCGAAGATCGAGTTAGCGTTGATGTGGTTCTTATACCAGCTGACGTCCACGCCCTTGGTGAAGTCGGCGCCGGCATACACCGAGTCAGCCATCGGCCATTTGACGAACTCGCGCTTGCCGTGGAATGTGCCGTACTGGGTGCCTGGGGGGAAGATGACCTGGTAGTTGTCGTTCACGTGTACGGCGACGTTGGCGAAGCACAACATCGAGTTGACGACGGGAGTCCGGTTCAGTATACGGACCTGAGCCTCAAAGTACGACTTGCCCGGCCGGAGCGTATAACCGACGGCCCACCGCATCCGGTGGCGCACTTCGAGCTCGCCCACCCACACTGTCTTTGCGCCGTCCGCACCCTCTTCCACCTGGTATTGGACGGGCAGGAATGTGCTGGCCCGGTGATGGTGGGGGATGTTCCACTCGATGCCGCCGGAGATCCACGCTCCGATCAATCCAATGAGAGCCGGCTTGATGACGTGCTGGCGGTAGATGAAGTTGTAGTTGTTCGTCTTGTCCACGCCCTCGAAGAGGCGGCCGCCGATTTCCGGAAGGATGCCGATGCGCACGTACTCGTTTTCGAGATAGACGATCGTGTAACTCTTATCCACCTTCTGATGAGTCAGGATGTCATAGAGCGGGTACGGGTAGACGCGGCCCTGCGCGCCTTGCGATTCCCTGCCGAGATGAAAGATGGGATTGGGCTCGGGAGCGCCGGCGAGATAGGTGGGAATTACGATCTGCTGTTCCGATACTGTTACGGCTGCGGGTTCCGCCCCGCGCAGGTGCGGCGCTGTTAGCAGCAGCGCCGAACAGATGAGTAGACGTAAGACGGTTTGAAGGCGGCTCATGGGTTCACCAGTCACACTATATACCCGGCGATGACCGTTGGGAGAGTGTGTCCGGTTTCGGGAATGGTTTCGTTCGGCGCCTGAGGGCAGGGCCATCGAGGAACTGTTCGGGCATGTCCGGATACGCCGCTCGGAATTCAGCGTGGTACAGGGCTGATCATTATCTGAAATGAGAGTCGGCCTCTGGTATGTTATCATCCATGCTGGATGGTGATAACATGATACGAACTCAGGTCAGCCTGGATGAGCACGAGTACGATGATGCGAAGAAGGAGGCGGAAGCGTTGGGAATCTCGGTGGCGGAGTTTGTTCGGCGCGCAATCAGAGAAGCCCTTCCTCCCCGCGGAGCGGGCCCATGGATGAAGTTCGCGGGTCTCGTGGAGACCGGCAACCCCCGGTCCAGCCAGTCCATCGATGAGATTGTCTATGGCCAAAAAGACTGAGTGCTACGTTGACACCTCAGCCTTGATTGCCTTCCTGGACCGCTCCGATAGCTTCCACGCGCTGTTCCGCCGTCTTTTTTCGGCGCCGCCCCCGCTGGTAACATCCTCGCTTGTTGTTGCGGAAGGGCACGGGTGGTTCCTCCGCCGTTATGACCAGAACCGGGCGATCCAATTCCTGGCCTTCGTGGATGCCCTCCCGGGCTTGATGATCCGGGGCTTCGACACGTCCGAACTTTCCAAGTCGGGCCGCATCGTGAAGAAGTTTGCCGACCAGAACCTCACCTTGGCGGATGCCCATGGGATTGCGATCATGAGGGAATTGCGTATCGGCTGCTGCTGGTCAACTGATCGCCATCTTGGCTTGGACGGCGTTCCTTTAGTTATCTGAAACGTCGCGCTCCACCGGCTACCCACGATGGCCGTGGTTGAGCGCCCACCACAGGCCCGCTCCCGCCGCCAGCACTCCCGCCGCGATCACGCCGGCCGGGACGGCAGGCGTCCGTTCCTCCGCGGCGTACCGTGTTTCGGGGCGCGGTCCGGCGGGCCCACGGGGACCTTCGCGGATGCCCATTTGGAGAACCTGTGCAAAGTGGAGCGCCCGCCGGTCCGTTTCCTGCTGGATCATCTCGCGACAGCTGAAGCCATCCGTGACCACCAGTTCATCAACGGGCAGGCTTCGCACAGCGGGCAACAGCACACGTTCCCCGCACGCCAGGCCAACATCGTAATGATCCGCTTCGTATCCAAAGGATCCGGCCATTCCGCAGCAACCCGAATCAGGCACGTGGCAGTCCAGGCTCGCTTTCTTCAGCAGGTCCACTTCAGTTTCGAAATGAAGTTCCGATTTGTGATGGCAATGCCCGTGAACCAGCGCTGTGCGTTTCAGCACCGGCGGACGGTAATCCTTCACGTGGTCATGGAGGAACTCACTCAGAATGAACGTCTGGCCGCTGAGGCGTTTCGCATCCTGATCGCCGTATAAGAGATTCACGAGTTCGTCGCGGAAGACCGTCATGCAACTCGGTTCCAGCCCGACGATCGGCACTCCCGCGCGGATGGGACCACGCAACGTATCGAGGATTTGGCGGAGCAGTCCTTTGGCTGTATCGAGCATCCCGTAGTCATAGAGGGGCCGCCCGCAGCAGAGACTCTGGGAGGGAACGACGACCTGGTAACCGGCGTGTTCGAGCACCTCCACCGCCGCCTTCGCCACCGGAGGCGTGAAGTGGTTATTGAAGGTGTCGGCCCATAGGATCACTTGCGGCTTACCGGGGTTGCGAACCGGGCGCCGCGCAAACCAATGCTTGAACGTCTCCGGAGCGAACGGCGGGATCTGACGCTTTTGCGAGTAACCGCCCACTGCCTTGGCGATGTTGCGCAACCCCGGCGTCTGGGTGAAGAAGTTCGCGGTGGCGGGCATGTGGGCAGCGGCGCGAGCCCACCAGTAGATCAGTCCCGACGTGTAAGCGTAGCGCGGCCGCAGCCGGCGTTCGTAATAGTGCGACAGGAACTCCGCCTTGTAGGTGGCCATATCCACCTGCACTGGGCAATCGTGTTTGCACCCCTTGCACGAGAGACAAAGGTCGAGCGCTTCGCGGACGCTCTCGTCGCGCCAGCCGCCCTTCACGACGTCGCCGCGAATCATCTCGTTCAGCAGCCGGGCGCGGCCCCGGGTGGAATGTTTCTCCTCGCGGGTGACCATGTAACTCGGACACATGGTTCCCTCGCCTCCGTGCCGGCGGCACGCGCCCGTCCCGACGCACCGGTCCGTCGCATCGGCAAACGAGTGATGATCATCCGGGAAATGAAAATGCGTTTTGACCTGGGTCAGATCGTAGTTGGTCCCCTCGCGGAGGTTCTCGTCCACGCGATAGGGATCCACCACCTTGCCGGGATTCAGCTTCCAATCGGGATCCCAGATGGCCTTGAATTCGCGGAACGCCTGAATGATCTCGGGGCTGTACATGCGCGCGAGCAGCTCGCCGCGGGCCTGTCCGTCGCCATGTTCGCCGGACAGCGAACCTCCGTAGCCGACGACAAGATCGGAAGCTTCTTCCAGGAACCGCCGCCATTTCCCGATGCCTTCAGCCGTCCGGAGGTCGAACGTGAGCCGCGTGTGGACGCAGCCCTGGCCGAAATGCCCGTACAGCGGCCCTTCGTAGCCGTACTTATCCATCAGCTTTTTGAAATCGCGGAGGTAGGCGCCAAGCTGATCCGGCGGGACGGACGCGTCTTCCCAGCCTTCGTGGTTCTCGGGCATGTCCGGAACCTTTGCTGTCGCCCCTAGCCCCTCTTCGCGAAGATGCCAGACGAAGTTCTCCTCCTCGGGGTCGTCGAACAGCTTCATGCTCGGCGGATGTTCGCGGTTTTTGAAATCGTCCATGCATTTACGCGCGTTGGCATCGGCCTCGTTCTTGTCTTTGCCTCCGAACTCGATGAGAAGCCAGGCGTCCCCTTCAGGCATGAGCCTCAAGTCCGGGGGATGCAGGCCCTTCTTCTTCATGTATTGGATAAACGTGTCGTCCAGCGCTTCGAGGCCGGTCGGATGGAATTTGGACGGTTCTACGACATTATCGGCGGCATGGAAGATGTCCTGATACCCAAACACCAGAAGCGAGCGTACGGGCGGATTGTAGACCAGCCTGGCCTTGGCTTCCACCACCAACGCGCACGTGCCTTCGGTTCCCACCAGGGCCTTGGCGACGTTGAATCCCTGTTCCGGCAACAGGGCCGGCAGGTTAAAGCCGGAGACGCGCCTCGGGATCATCGGAAATTCTTTTCGGATCCGGCCGGCGTATTTGTCGCGAAAGGCGCGAAGGCGGCGATAGATCTCGGCTTTGCGGCCGCCTGCGGCGACGATCTGTTCGAACTCCTGGTCGCCAGTCGCTCCAACCCTCATGCGCGTGCCGTCGTAGAGGACGATGTCGAGTTCGTCGATGTTGTCCACGGTCTCGCCGGCCATCATCGAGTGAATGCCGCATGAGTTGTTGCCGATCATGCCGCCGAGAGTGTTGCGGCTGTGCGTGGCGGGGTCGGGCCCGAACGTCAGGCCATGCCGTCCGGCGGCGTCGAGCAGATCGTCGAGCACGATCCCAGGCTCGACCCATGCATAATGCCGGTCGGGATTCATCTCCCGGATACGGTTCATGTATCTCGAGAAATCCAATACGACCGCAACATTCACCGTCTGTCCCGGAATGCCCGTGCCGCCGCCGCGAGCGACGATGGGAGCGCCGTAGCGGCGGCACACGTTGACGGTATGGAGCACATCACCGGCGTCCTTGGGCAGCACCACGCCAATCGGGACCATGCGGTAATTGCCGGCGTCGGAAGCGTACATCCCCCGGTCGCCGTCGGTGAAACGAACCTCACCCTTCACGCCATCGCGCAGTTCGCGCTCCAGGGCTCGGAGATCAATGTCGATGTGCCGGGTTGTCCCGGTCTGCAGCCGCTCCTCGATCCGGGTGGGCGGGGTCTTGGTGGTGATCCGGATCATCGATTCGGACAGTTTGGTTTCGATGGTTTGCATGCTTGCCTCAGAACAGGTTTCCCTCGGCATTGAAGGCCAAAGGCTCGGGCTCGCTCAGGACCTCTAGCTTCGGGTTCGATTTCACGTCCGGAAGGAGCGCTTCGGAAACCCAAATCTCAGCGAGCGCCGCCGTGTTCCTGATCCGGCAGATTCGCGACTCGCGGCCGGCCAAGGACGAGAACAGGCCTACCTCCATGGCTTCCCGATCCGATTTGAGGGCGAGTGGAAGAGGGCCTTCCCTGGTGTTGCCGCCGGGTTCGGAAGCCGTCAGCAGGTTGATGTAGCTGACCGCCGGGTCGTACGCGCCGGCAAAGCGCCGGGTGGTGAAGTCCGCCATGCCGATTCCCAATCCGTTACCGAGAGAGGGATGAGTCAGCGAAAGTACGACGATCCGCCGGTAATTCGGATGCTGTGACACGTTCGAACTCCGCCAGTGCCCGATGACATTGGGATCCATTCCGGCCCCCGACACGGTTTTGCCGAGTTCGTCCACCACCAGGAGGTCCAGATCTTCGAAAGGAATGTGCGCCAGGTGTTGTTTGGCGATCCGGAGCAGGCGGATATCGGCCTCCAGGAACGCCTCATATTCCGGCGGTACGACTTCGATGACGCACGGCTCGCGATATCCGTTTTCGACCACCGCCAGGCCGCACAGGATGGGCGATTTGGCGAGTTGCAGCTTTGGGACCGCCCGTACCGAATCCCACAGACCATGGCTGTGGGCCTGATGGGCCCCGACCTGTTTGCCAAGGCCGATGGTGCACATCTTCAGCAGACCGGAAGCGAGTTCGCCCGCACTTTCCGGATGCGTCTTTGTGCGGCCCAGGACAATAATTCCGCCGGCCTCGAAAGCGAACCGGTCCATGTAGGCCGCGGCTCCCGATTCCGAAACACCGAGTTGGCGGGTTTCCATGGATGAACAGATGGGCGCGCCCGCGGATTGCCCGCTCAATCCCAAACGCCGCAGAATCTCGGACTGACCCTGGGCGGTGGCGCCGCCATGGCTGCCCATGGCGGGAACGATGAACGGCTCCGCGCCCCAACTCCGCACTGCATCCGCGATGCCGGCGACCAGTTCGGCCAAGCCGCCGATTCCGCGGCTTCCGGCGGTGATGGCGATTCGCGACCCGGCTGAGATTTTGCCCCGGATCCCAGAGGCATCCATCTTCTGCTTCACCTCGCCCCGGACATCCCTTACGCGTGCGGCCGGAAGCCGCTGGCGGACACGCGCCATGGGCGGTAGTGGCTGTCGAGGGAACGGCATGACCGGCTCAGACAACCTCACGAACCTTGTCCTCCGCGACAGATTTGAGAATCGACCAGGCACGCTTCTGGCCGCGAAGAAGCGCCTCCGAAAACTTGACCGCCTGCTCCGTGGTTACGTGCCCGGGCATCGGCGGTTCGTTCGGATCCACCACGGCCTGTACGACCGCGGGTCCGGGATGCGCGAGCGCCTGGCGCAGAATCGACGCTGCCTCCTGCGGACGCACGATGGTGAAGCCCGCGGCGCCGCAGTTCCGCGCGACTCCCTCGAAGTCGATGGGCTGAAGTTCGACGCCGTACTCGGGATTGCCCTCCAGAATCATCTGTTCCCACTTGATCATTCCCAGGACGTTGTTCTTGATGACGATGACTTTGACGTTGCAGGTTGTATTTGACCAGCGTCGCGAGTCTCCGCCCATCAGCATGCTCAAGCCGCCGTCGCCCACAACGCACACCACCTGCCGCCCGGGATACGCGACTGCGGCGCCAATGCTGTAGGGCAGTCCGTTCGCCATCGTGGCCAGCATGCCCGAGAGCGAGAACTGCATATCACCGCGCATCTCGATGTATCGCGCCGACCAGGTTGCGATGGTTCCGCTGTCTGAGGACACGATGGCGTTGTCGTCGAGGAGCTTGCTGAGTTCGTAGGTGACTACCTGCGGCTTCATCGGCATGTCGTCGCGCGTGCCCCGCTCGGCCATCACCTTGTTCCAACTCTGCATCCGGTCCTGGCACTTGCGGATAAACGAGTCGTCCGATTTGGGCTCGAGCAGCGGGATGAGCGCGCGGAGCACCGTGCGGCAGTCGCCCACGAGCCCGATGTCGGCTGGATGGCGGAGTCCGATTCGCGTGGGTGAAATATCGATTTGGACAACCTTCGCCTTGCCGGGCTTCGGGTAGAACTCCAGGTAAGGGAAACTCGACCCCGCGATGATCAGCGTGTCGCATTCCTCCATGGCGTCCTGTGATGGGGCCGTGCCGAGGAGGCCAATACCGCCTGTCGTATACGGGTCGTTGTCCGGTACCACCGCCTTTCCGAGAAGGGGCTTTATGATGGGCCCGGCAACCTTCCTGGCCAGTTCCCGGACCTCCTCGCGCGCCCGCAGGCAGCCGCGACCGGCCAGGATAGCCACCTTCGTTCCTGCGTTGATCACATCGGCTGCGGCCTGAAGCGCATCGGACGGAGGCACCGGACGGGAACCGCTGTAAATGTCGGCGCTGTGTTTCCCGATGTTTGCCGGCGAGCGGTCTTTGCTCGAATAGGTCCAATCCTGGACGTCCTTGGGAATGGTGATGTGCGCCACGGTGTGGTAGGCCAGGGCCGTTTTGATCGCTTCGTCCACGACGTTTGTGACGTGCGCAGGTCCCATCACGCGCTGGCTGTAGGCCGCCACATCCATGAACAGCTTGTCGAGGTCCACGTCCTGCTGGTAGTGCGTGCCGATCAGGTCGTGAAACGTGTGACCTGTAATCGCCAGCACCGGCTGCCCGTCGCACTTGGCGTCATACAGACCATTCAACAGGTGAATGCCGCCCGGTCCCGATGTCGCGAGACACACCCCGAGCCGTCCTGTGTACTTGGCGTACCCGCACGCCGCGAACGCAGCGGCCTCCTCGTGACGAACCTGGATGAACCTGATCTTGTCCTGACGATTTCGCAACGCCTCGAAGATTCCGTTCACGCCGTCGCCCGGGAGGCCAAAAATCGTGTCGATGTCCCAATCGATGAGCCGATCAATCAGTATGTTTGCTGTTGTTTTCGCCATTTGCTACTCCTTGAAAGTTCTGTTTGTTTGAGCCGGGTTCGCCCTCGTCACGTTTCACGTAACCGGCGATTGGGTCTCGACGGGCCGCTCGTTGGCGCCCGCCGGTCTTGACATTTTATTGACGCTCGGCGCGTGAATATCGAGCCTTATTTGAGACGGGTCTCCGTAACCGGGCGCCGGGGCATGACACCGGTGGCCAGGCCACCTTTATTCGATTTTTCTGTATCGAGTGGATCCGGCAGGACGTTAATTCCTCGCGAGTGTGATATCCGTATACTTTGAAGCCTGTACAACTGAACATTGAACATCGCGAACTCGCGCCGGGTACGGTGGTGGTGGCGCTGTCGGGTCGCCTGATGCTCGGACCCGAGGGCCAGCAGGTGGAAAGCGCTGTCGCCGAACTGCTTGGGAGCGGCTGCCGGCGGGTGATTCTCGACATGTCCGGCGTCACCCACATCGACAGTACGGGGATCGGCCGCTGCATCTCGAGCTTGAACAAAGTGACCCAATCCGGCGGAAAACTGCATATGGCGGGAGCGACCGGACAGGTGCGCGAAAGTTTCCGCGTAACGCGGCTCGACCGCGTGTTCCGGTTCTTCGATGATATCGAGAAGGCCCACACCGCGTTCGGCTGATGACACCCGCAATGCCGCTTAGTGTTCCCGGAACCGAACTCTTCGTCTTGTGGGGCAGGATGGCATCCTGCGCGCCGGTTGGCTACCGGCGCTGGTCTCAAAGCTGCCTGTCCGGGCTGCTGTGCTATTCTGAAGCCGACTCGTGTTCATGCGCACCGCGCTCACCACGGCGGTTCTGGGGCTGGTGGCTCTAGGCCTGCTGCTCGCACAAAAACCGTTCAAAGAATACCCGGCAATCGAATACGACGGCTTCGGCATTCCCGCGGACTACCTGCAGAAAACCGAGTGGACCCGGGCCCGGCTCCTCTATCCGGACATCACAGGATACCCGCAATCGGCGCCGCGCTATCGCGACGGGAACTATTTCCCGGGGTACTGGACCATGGACTATCCGAGGTCGGACCGGCATTTGCTCGCCGGAGTTCGACGGCTGACACGGATCGACACACGGTCGGTGGAGCAGGTGGTGGAACTCGATGGGTCCAACGAGATCTATAACTGGCCGGTGGTCTACGCCGTGGAAGTAGGCCACTGGCAGTTGGATGAGCAGAACGCCCGCCAGCTTCGTGAGTACCTGTTGCGCGGCGGCTTCCTGATGGTGGACGACTTTCACGGAACCCAGGAATGGGAGATCTTCGTGGCGAGTATGAGCAAGGTGTTTCCGGACCGCCCCATCGTTGACATTCCGAACGCCGATCCGATCTTCCATACGCTGTACGATTTGAACGAGCGCTTTCAGGTTCCCGGAGCGCAGTACTTTGAAACCGGCCGCACCTATGAGCACGGCGGAGTGGAAGCCCAATGGCGCGCCATTTATGACGACAAAGGCCGCATCATGGTCGCCATCTGCCACAACATGGACCTGGGGGATGCCTGGGAGCACTCCGATGAGCCGCGCTATCTCGAGAAATGGGCGTCGCTCGCCTACCGGATCGCCATGAACTACTTCATCTACGATCTGACCCACTGACTTTTCTATTGACAACGACGATCGATACTCCTATTCTCTATAGAGAATGAGGCGATTGATCCTTCACGCCTGTTGTTGTCCCTGCCGGTAGTGTCCTCCGCGGCGGTCCTGCCGCTCTTCGACCCCTTTTGAATCTGAGTTTTGAGAGAGATTTATGAGATTCCCGTTCAGTCGTTTCTTTGCAGCTGCTGCCGTACTCGCGGTCGTCCTTTGGGCGCCGTTGGCCGGGCAGGTGGGCACCAGCGTCCTCACCGGAAAGGTCTCCGATGTGACGGAGGCGCCGGTTCCCGGCGCGAAGGTGAAAGTAGTCAATGAGGAGTCCGGTTCGGCTACCGAACTGGTCACCAACACCGAAGGGATCTACCGTGCCGCGACGCTAATTCCGGGCCGGTACCGCGTGGAAGTCCGGATGTCCGGTTTCGATCCGGCGGTGCGTAAGGACCTGGTTCTCCAAGTTGCACGGACCGTCGCCGCAGACTTTACCCTTCAGGTGGGTCAGCAGACCCAGATGATGGAGGTGACCTCGGATGCCTCTTCGCTGGAAACACAGGGGTCGAGCGTGGGCCAGCTGGTCAATCATAAGATGATCGACAACCTGCCCACTCCCAACCGCGCGGCCACCTCGCTGGTGAATCTCTCGCCGGGAGTGGTGATGATTAACAGCGGGGAAGGCGCGGAGAACTATCCGGTATTTGCGGTGGCGGGAGGCCGTGCGCGGAACCAGAGTTTCACGCTGGACGGCGGGAATGTGACCAATGCCGTGGGAGTGACGCGTCCGCAGCAGCAGACGAGCCTTCCCCTGGATGCCATGCAGGAGTTTCGCGTGATATCGAACAGTTACTCGGCCGAGTACGGGCATTCCACCGGGGGAATCATCGCGCTCTCCACGCGGTCCGGCACCAATGAATTCCATGGAAGCCTGTTCGAATTTGTCCGGAACAGCTCGCTGGACGCGCGGAACTTTTTTTCGGCATCGACGCCGCCGCTCAACATGCACCAGTTCGGCGGGGCGCTTGGAGGTCCTATCATCCATGACCGGACGCACTTTTTCGCGAGTTGGGAGGAGACTCGCGAAACCTTTGGAAACGCGACGGTGCTGACGGTCCCGACCGAGGCCCAGCGGCTGGGCGACTTCTCCGGCATCAAGAGCCTGATCTACGATCCCGCGACGCTTTCGGGCGGGAAAAAGCAGGCCTTTCCGGGGAATGTCATCCCGCTAAACCGGTTGGACCCGGTGGCGGTGGCGGCTCTGAGCTATTTCCCGGCGGCTAACCGCACCTCGTCCTCCGGCAACTCGAGCAACTTCGGAGCGAACAGCCACTCCGGCCTGCGCCGGGACATCCTGGTGGGCAAGCTCGACCACAGCCTCTCATCCCGCGACCAGTTGACCGCGCGCTATTACATCAACGACTACCATCAGCAAGATGATGGAGCCTACGGGAGTCCCGCCGCCGACCCGCACGCCGGCGCCACCGATGGCCGCATTCAGAGCATCATGGGCAGTTATGTCCACATCTTCAGCCCGTCGGTGATCAATAACTTCTCCTACAGCTATGACCGGCGGAGTTATATCCAGCGCCGAATCGGATACGGCGAGGGCTATGCTCAGAAACTCGGGCTGGCCAATGTGAGCGACGCCGCCTTTCCGACTCTGAACGTCAACGGGTACGCCCTGCTGGGGGCCCAAGGGACTGCGAACGCCGCGGTGGCGCGGGTGCAGACGCCGATTACGGACACCCAGTTTCTGGAATCGTTCTCGAAGTTCTTTGGGAAGCACGCGATTAAGGCAGGCGTGGAATACCGGAGGGGCTACAATCGCGAAATCGACGATATCACCTCGTCGGGAAACCTGGTCTTCACCAGGCAGATCACCGATCAGCCGGGCGTCTCGGGAACTGGCGACGCATTCGCGAGCTTTCTGCTGGGGCTTGCCAATCAGGCTTCCCTGCAGAACCTGGATAGCATCCCATCGCACGCTTCGTATTGGGGTACGTATGTCCAGGATGATTACCGGATCACGAATGATCTGACCTTCAATGTGGGAGTCCGGTGGGAGGTGGAATTACCGCGCTGGGTTGAGAATAATCGGATGAATTCGTTTGATCCGCGGGCGGTCAATCCGGTCTCGGGCACTCCGGGGCTGGTGACTTTCGCCGGTGTGAACGGCGTGCCGGCGACTGCTTTCGACCCTAACTTCACGAATTTCGGCCCACGCTTCGGTTTCGCCTACAACCCCCGCTTTGCCAAGAACATCGTGATTCGCGGCGGGGCGGGGATCTTTTACGGCCCGATGGTCAGTACCAGCGTCGGTCCCGCCGCGTCGCTCGGCTTTGGCGACAGCCTCAGCCTGGTGACTGCGAGCGCAGACACCAGCGCGGTCCTGGCGATGCGGGACGGATTCCCAGTGTACACCCGGCAGCCCATCGATACTCCGGGTTACGGCGCTGTTCCCCTGGGAAGCAAGCCAGTTACCGCAGTCACCTACTTTGACCGGACCCGCCTCACGCCGGTGTCCTACCAGGTTAACTTCGGGATTCAGGACGAGATATCCAAAGGATTGATTGTGGAGGCCGGCTATCTGGGGAACGTGAGTCATCACTTGACTGCGAACGATCTTCCCGTTAACCAGGTGCCGCCACAGTTACTGGGTCCTGGAAATACACAGATCCTCCGCCCGTTCCCACAGTTCAGCAATGTGAGCCAGATCAATCCGGCCATCGGTAACTCGAATTACCAGGCGGGATTCGTGAGGCTGGAACGAAAGTTCACTCACGGACTGTCGGTACTTGCTCACTACACTTTCTCCAAGTACCTGGACGATGTCGCTTCCGGAAATGAATTCGGCGACCCCGGCAGTTACATGGATCAGTACAACCGCCGGCTCGACAAAGGCCCCAGCGGCAGCGACGTGCCCCAGCGGGCCGTGCTCACCGTGTTATACGAACTTCCGTCCATCGCCCGGCATCGTGCGCTGGACCTGGTGGCGGGCGGGTGGCAACTGGGCGTTCTCGCGATCCTTTCATCCGGCCAATCGTTCACGGTTTACGATTCAGTGAACAACTCGAACTCGTTTTCCGCCGGCACGATGCGTCCCGACCGGATTGGCGATCCGAACCACGGCGAACAGACGCTCTCGCGGTGGTTCGATACGTCGGCCTTCCAGAGCGCCGCGCCGTTCAAGTTCGGCAACTCCCCCCGCTCGGTGTTGCGCGGTCCGGCGTGGAAGAACGCGGATCTGACGCTTTCGAAATACTTCCGAATCAACGAGCGGTGGAAGACAGAACTGCGCGGCGAGTTTTTCAACGTGTTGAATCACGCGAACTTCGACGCGCCAGGGCACATTCTCGGCAATCCGGACTTTGGCGTGATCTCGTCGGCGGAACCGGCGCGAACGGTCCAGGTCGCGCTGCGGCTGGTGTTCTAATCGCGAAATCTTTTCGGACCCCGAATCGTCCCAGAAATGGTGACAAAGATACGTGTATCCCGATGTTTTATTCTGGCGGCGGTTCTTGCATTGCCCGCCATTCCGAAGGATCAGGGCTTTGCCGGCAAATGGGTGATCGACAAAGGGGCCAGTACGGCGACCTTTGATATCCCGGACCAACTTACCCAACAGATTCGCAACAAGGGATCGGACTTGACGATCCTGACTACCTGGCGCGAGCCACACGACGGCATGGCGCCCCTGGGCCTGCTCGGAATCATGACGACGAACTTGAAGCTGAACCTCGACGGTCAGGACGCAACCAATGATATCGGTCCGTTCAAGCAGGTTTCGAAGACTACCCAGAATGGGAATCAGCTGGTGACGGAGTACACGGCGGTTGTCAACGGGAAGCAGGTGACCGGGCGTTGGACGCGGACGCTCGCCGAGGACGGCAGGCAGATGACCCTGGATATCGATCAGAAATCCGGCAGCAAGGGCAACCAGGCCAGGCTGATTTTCCACCGCAAGTAGCGCTGGCAGTCCGTGGCAGAAGTGGCCGACTTTCGGAAACGCAGGCGAAACCGCCGGCGCCACCGGTTCAAATTAACGGTTTGCGGCGTTGGTGGGGCAGGCATTCAGCCCATAAGCGCTAACTTAGGTTTCTGCCGCTTTCCGTAGCCGATCGCTCTCAAAGGAAGACGACTCTGAGTAGTTCGGTGATGCAACCAGACTGGACATAGCATTCCGCGGTTTGGGCGTTATACGTCCATGTGCGAGATCGGCGGAGGCAAGCCGACATGTGGGGAGTAATCCGTCGACAGGTTCCAGGCGCAGCCGGCGAAATTGACCCGGTTCAGGCCGACCCCGAGGAACGGACCCTCAAGGAACGTCTCCAACAAGAGCGTGACGCCATCGGCTTGACATAGAGGGTCGGCTTTGCCGCGTTCCGCTGCATCGCGATTTTGTCACGGGGTAGGAGTCGACAGAGTATTCATCGTGCCGGAATTGGTACTCTCTTACTGGTTGGGATGGTGTGCTCTAATACAGCGGATACTTGGTATTCTGTAGCGTTTACTCCGGGCATCGTTATTGCCTGGCCCCATAGGGATTTAATCGTTTCCCCATACCATCCGCCGGTACCAATCTGAAAGTAGATCCAGTACCATCTTTCCTTTCGGCAATTCGCGCATAGCACGTATGCAAACCCAAATAGTCGATCTCCAGGCCGGACATGGTTAATGGCAAGTGGCGTATCGAGAACGTCTTGTGGTCCTTGCTTGGCGTGTCGAAAAACAAAGTCTGCTTCTGTTTTGACGGCGAGCGGTAGCGGGTTGGCGAGTGCCAGGGGTTGCTGTTCGTCGTGGAATGGTCGATCGAGGTCCCATAGCCCGAAAAATCGTTTTGGGAGGTTGGCGGACTCGGGGGACTCGTTGACGTACAGGAATTGAAGTTTGTCCCTACCCACAAACGCCAACTGCAAATCAGCGCGAGCGGTGGCAGCGACAGATCCGCGTACCAATGGCCGAAGAAGCTGGCTTACGAGTAGTGGAGGGATTGGTGGGTGTGTGAGCTCGGGAGCGACGCCTTAGCGGCGTCGATGGATATTGTTCGGGGCACGCCGATGCAGAGATAGTAAAAGAATACGATGCTCCATACGCCACCAAGAGCCAGTATCCCGTATTGTGCCCCGTGCCAAGCACTTTTCATCTCGCCAACGCCTTTGCGCCAGAGGACGATGATAAACGCCAAGGCTGGGGCGAGAAATTGAAGCGTGAAGCCCAGCGATGTAGTGCCGCCGTTCTTGATCGCTGCGGCAGCCGCCCTCGCACAAAGTTCCCAGCCAAACGGAGGCACGATTAGCGCAAGGATGGGGATTCCGATGCATGACGTGCAGATCGCGGCAATTGGGCGAGTGATTCGAGAACGCAGCCAACTGAAGAACCATCGCAACAGGCGCATATCCGGCGAACGCAGCGACACTGTTCGGTGAGCAGTTCCCGAGTCCGCCGCGCTTTTTCTGAAACGCCAGTGTATGCCTGAATTGACATCTGCGTCAAATACGGTGTCGTCAACAGCCGCGAACAACGATCCCAACGGGCCAATGTGGTGCAGGAGCGTTTCCGCACTGACTTATGGATTCCGATTTGTGCGCGTGTCATTTTGTAGCTGTTCGGTGTCACGTGCTGGTTCCGCAAACCGGTGAAAGGCGGGAAGTTCTGGTTCGGCGGCAACATCACTCCCCATAAACGCCCTTCAGTCCGCCGATCCACTTGAGCGTATAGTCGCCATTCCGTACATCTGGCCTCCATCAGTGCTCTTCTGGTCGGATCGCGAGCCGCCTCCTGAGCTATATGGTTTTAAGTTAGCGCTTATGGGCATTCAGCCTGCCTGGACTCCCGCCACCGGCTGCCTGGGGCCGCGTCGGACCGATCGCTTTGCAGTATAGTCGAAGCGATGAAGACGCTTTCCGCATTTTTTCTGATCGCTGCCTGCCTGTCGGCGCAGACGGCGCCGTTGTGGCCCGCTGGAGTCCCCGGAGCGGTGGGCACCGAGGATCGTGACCGGCCCGAGTTGACCACCTATCGGGCAACCAATCCGGCGGCGACGCATCCGGCAGTGGTGGTTTGCCCCGGCGGCGGCTACCAGAATCTGGCGATGGACCACGAAGGCAAGCAGATCGCCGAGTGGCTGAATGCTCGCGGGATCTCCGCATTCGTCTTGAAGTACCGGCTCGGGCCGCGCTATCACCATCCCGCGATGCTGAACGACGTCCAGCAGGCCATCCGCACGGTGCGATCGCGGGCCAAGGAACTGGACATCGCGCCGGACCGCATTGGGGTATGGGGATTCTCGGCTGGCGGCCATCTCGCCTCCAGCGCGGCTACGCATTTCGAGACGGTGGACGGTGTGAGCAGCCGTCCGGATTTTGCCATTCTGACGTACCCGGTGATTACGTTCACCCAGGAGTTATACGTTCACAAAGGTTCCCGCGAGAACCTGCTGGGTAAGCAGCCCGATCCGAAGCTGGTGGAATCGATGTCGAGCGAGTTGCAGGTAACTCCCCAGACGCCGCCCACATTCCTTTTCCACACCACCGGCGACACTACTGTTCCGCCCGAGAACAGCATTCTGTTCTACCTGGCGCTGCGGAAGGCAGGCGTTCCAGCCGAGATGCACATTTTCGAAAAGGGACGGCACGGGCTGGGCCTGGCGCAAAGCGATCCGGCGCTACGGGTGTGGCCGACGCTGCTCGAGAACTGGTTCCGGACCCGCGGCATTCTGCCCGCGCAGTAGACCGATCAGCAGGGTGAATGTTCATCCTATTGCCCGTGAGAGATCAGAGTGAGGCCCGGCACGCCGAGGTAGTCGTTGCGGGTTATGGGTGATCAGCGGCGCGCCGGCGAGAAGAGCCGTGGCCGCTATCCAGGCGTTCCGCGCAGTCAATCCGACGGCCGAATGACTGAGCCGCGACGGTCACCTCTGCCCACTTGGTGCACAGATTGTGGTCGTATGGCAACACGACAAAGCGCTCCAGGTACTCACGCAGCCGCTGCTGGCGCGTCACGCCCCAGTGAGGTTCGAGGACCCACCGATCCAGTTCCGCCAAGGTCATAAACGAGATCATCGGAGTACGGTCCGCCAGATCCGGCAGGTACTGAAGGCGGTCGGATGGCTCTTGAACAGATAGGAGACTACGTCGGTATCGACGACGACGGCGGTGCTCATGCGGCGCGATCGGACCTGTTGTGGCCGCGCCATTCGCGCAAGGCGGCAAGGAACTCCTCGACGGGTTCGTCCTCCGGCCAGAAGTCGCCCAATAAGATACTGGGATCGTGGATGGGGCCCTTGCCCTGCTGGGCGATCAATTCGTCCAACGTTGGACTGGCGTAGAAGTTGTACCGGGAATCATTGGGGTTGTCCATGTTGGGCCTCCGCACCTAGGCCGATGGGTCCGCCCGACGTGAAAACCGCGATCCTGCGGCTACCATCCGTCAGCATGACGCGCTGAAGCGCTTCGAGCACCCGGCCGCGGAACGCGGGCCACGGTTCCACGCCCGGCGCTTCTACCTGGCCGCGTGCCCACTCGAACATCGCAACCTCAAACATCCGTTGAAATGCGCGATTCTCGCGAGTGTTTTCGAAGTCGCGCACCAAGGCGGCGAGGGACGGATCACGGGCAGCCAGGGCCGGGACGATCACCATAAGCACACCCGGCGCATCGTATTCGTTGAAACCCTCGACCGCGACCGGTGCGGGCCATGGAGCGCCGGCGTCCACGAAGTGAGCGGCGACGATCCGCTCCGTACGCGTCTGCCGTTCCAGCGTGCCCGTATAGACTTCATCGAACCGCGCGCCGTTGCGCAGCCAAAAGGCGGCCAGACGGTGTGCCTGTTGCTCGCCCGTTTCCGTCAAGCGATCCGATTGTTTCTGAAACGCCGTCGCCTGCCCGTGCCGTATGAGCGTCAGTAGACTCATTGGCGAGCAGCCGTCGCAGCGGGCTCGTGTTTCCTCAGTTCGAGTTTCGCGATGCTCTCCAGGTGGACCTCATCGGGGCCGTCGGCCAGGCGCAGTGTCCGTGAGTTCGCCCACATCGCGGCGAGTTCGAAATCCTGGCAAATGCCGGCGCCGCCGTGCGCCTGCACCGCGCGATCGATGACGGCCAGCGCGACGTTCGGCGCCACCACTTTGATCGCGGCGATCTCGGCGCGCGCCGCCTTGTTTCCGACGGTGTCCATCATGTAGGCGGCTTTCAGCACCAACAGCCGCGCAGGCTCGATCTCGATGCGCGAGCGCGCAATGTCGGCGCGGATGGTGCCTTGCTCGGCAATCGCTTTCCCAAACGCCACGCGCGACTTCACGCGCTTGCACATCATCTCGAGCGCCCGTTCAGCCACTCCCAGAAGCCGCATACAGTGGTGGATGCGCCCGGGCCCCAGGCGTCCCTGTGCGATTTCAAACCCCCGGCCTTCTCCCAACAGCAGGTTCGAAACGGGTACGCGGACGTCGCGGAACAACACCTCGCCGTGGCCGTGGGGAGCGTGGTCGTAGCCGTAGACATGCAGCATGCGCACGATCTGGACGCCCGGGGCGTCCATGGGCACCACCACCATGGACTGCTGTTTATGTTTCGGGGCCGACGGATCGGTCTTGCCCATGAAGATGGCCACCTTGCAGCGCGGATCGCCCGCGCCGGAAGTCCACCACTTGTGCCCGTTCAGGACGTACTCGCCGCCGTCGCGCACGATGCTGGCTTCGATATTCGTCGCGTCGGAGGATGCCACGCCGGGTTCCGTCATGGCGTAGCAGGAACGGATCTCGCCGGCCAGCAGCGGTTTGAGCCAACGTTCCTTGAGTTCGGGACTGGCGTAGCGTTCGAGCACCTCCATGTTGCCGGTGTCGGGAGCGGAGCAGTTGAATACCTCGGCCGCCATGGTGACGCGTCCCATGATCTCGCACAGCGGCGCATATTCCAGGTTGCTCAGGCCCGCGCCGTGTTCGGAGGCGGGCAGGAAGAGGTTCCAAAGGCCTTCCGCCCGCGCAACCGGTTTCAACTCCTCGATGATGGGAACGGGCCGCCAGCGCTGCTCTTCAATTTGCTGGTAGTAGAGGCGTTCGTTGGGGTAAATGTAGCGGTCCATGAACGCCGTCAGGCGTTCCTGCAACTGCTTCGTCCTGTCGGAGAATTCGAAGTGCATGGCCTATCTCCCGGTGAAAACCGGCGCGCGCTTTTCCATGAAGTGCGCCACGCCTTCCCTGAAATCCTCCGACTTCAGGCTATCGATCATGGCCTTCTCGGCGGAGATAGTGGCTTGCTCCAATGTCTGGAAGAAGCCGTTATAGACCTGGTGCTTGATGACGGCCAACGAGCGCGGGGAAACGGAATCGGCCAGTTCCTTCGCATAGGCCTGCACCCCCTGGAGGAAGCCGTCGCCAGAAATCACCCGGTTCACCAGGCCCATGCGGGAGGCCTCCTGCGCGTCGATGATGCGCGCGGAAAGCAGCAGGTCCAACGCGTTCGCGGGACCGATGAGGCGGGGCAGCATCCAGGCGACGCCGTACTCGGCAATCAGACCCCGCCGGGCGAAGGCAGTGCCGAAGCGCGCGGAATCTCCAGCGAAGCGGAGGTCGCAGTAGAGGGAGATGATGAAGCCCAAACCCACTGCGGGACCGTTCACCGCCGCAATCACCGGCTTCTTCAGGGAGGGGAAGTACGAATACTTGCGCTGGAAATCGGGGGCGATGCCCTCCCGTTGTTCGCCGGTGCTGAAGTGGGCCAGCGCGTGGGTCTCGTCCACCTGGCCCGCGGCGGTAGCGAGGCCGCTCAGCAGTGACATATCCGCGCCGGCGCAGAAACCGCGACCGGCGCCGGTGAGGATGACGGCGCGGACACCATTGTCGGCTTCCGCCCCGTTCATGGCTTCCCGGACTTCGTCGCCCATCTTCGCAGTCCAGGCGTTGAGTTTGTCAGGCCGGTTGAGCGTGATGGTGGCGACGCGGCCGCTGACATCGTATAGGATCTCTTCGTAGCTCATATCAGGTTAGCGATGTGTCCTCAGGGCCGCACCGGCCAGGTGCGGCACTCCATTGAAGCTGAACAAATGCAACTGCTGACCGCGCAGCCGCAAAACAGTAATCGACGTGTTGTATAAAGCCCCAGCCAGGTGCAGGATCCGGTGATCGTGGATGTCGAGCGCAAGGCCGGTCCAGATGGCCGCCGGAGTGGCGGACGTGAAGATCGCGATGTTGTTCTCCGCCCCGTTGAGTGACGCTCGGGGCGAACCGACCCGGCTGCGGAACGCATCCCACGACTCACCGCTGTAAGGGTACAGCGAACGGATCCAGGCGTCCACCACCCGGATATCGCACGGCGACCAGCGCCTGTGAACGTCGGCCTCCTCCGATCCCTGGCTGTCACGAACCTGTTCGAGCAGCACCTCGTACTCGCGGCGGAACTGCGGGTCGGCGGCGGCAATCGGCGGGGCCATCTCGCTGTACACGCGGTCGAGATCGAATTCGTTCCAGGCGGGAACGGTTTCGAGGTTCGGGAAGGGCTGCCCGGCGCGGGAATAGGCTGCGGCTACGCATGAGGCCGTGTGCTGTTGACGCGACATGGAGCCCACGTAGGCGGCGGAGAAGCGGAGTCCTTCAGTTACGAGATAGTCGCCTAACAACTCGGACTGACGACGGCCGGTGGCCGATAACTGATCGTAGGAATCCCGGGTGCCGGCCTGTCCGTGCCGGAAGAAATAGAGGTAACTCAATCGAAGCGCTCCACCATGGATGCCGCCAGACGCACCAGCCCTTTCGCACGCTCGCCGAAGCCGCGGAAACGCTCGTCCTGGGTCTGGCCGCGCCAGAAACGGAAATAGATCTGTTGAATGATGACCGCCAGTTTGAACACTCCGAGGACTTCGTAGTAGCCGATACCGCGCATGTCCCGGCCCGTCCTGGCAGCATAGCGCTCAATGAATTGTTCCCGCGAATGCCAGCCCGGCAGGGCGGTGATGGCTGGGATTCCAGCCGCACGGACCGCGGGAGCGTTGGCCCAGGCCCAGTAACACAGCGTGAGTCCCACATCGGCCAGAGGATCGCCCACCGTGGCCATCTCCCAATCGAGCACCGCTTCGATGCGGCCCGGAACGCTGTGGGGAAGCATTACGTTGTCGAGTTTGAAGTCGTTGTGCACCAGGGTTGCCTCGGTGGAGGACGGTAACCGGGCTTCCAGCCAGGCGATGACGCGGTCCATCTCCGGCAGGTCTTCGGTTTTTGCGCGGTGCCAGCGCTCAGCCCATCGCTGGACCTGGCGTTCCAGAAATCCCGCCGGTTTGCCGAGCGATACGAGCCCGGTTTGGTGGATATTGATCGCGTGCAAACGGGCCTGGCAATCGATGAACGCTTCGCTGATGCGCGCACCGTAATCGGGCTGCGAAGCAATTTCGGGGGGAACGGATTCCCGCAGGATAAGGCCGCTGCGGCGCTCCATCAGGAAAAAGACCGCGCCCGCGATGGAGGGATCTTCGCACAGGTGGAAGACCTTTGGGGCTTCCGGAAAATGCGGGGATACGGCAGCCAGAACGGCATACTCGCGGGCCATGTCGTGGGCCTTAGGGGCGACTGGGCCGAGCGGAGCCCGACGCAGAACATACTCGCGATCGCCGGCTCTGACGAGATACGTGAGATTCGAATGACCGCCCGGGAACTGCTCAATCACCAGGTCGTCTTGGATGTCCGGCAGCTGCTCCCGAAGATAGGCAGCCAGGACGTTGGTGTCGAGTTCTTCTCCGCTGCGTACGGCGGCGGTATCAGATGGCACGGTTCTTACTTTAGCGCACCGAGGTAAACTCGAAAGTGATCCCGAATCGCAGCAGCGTAAGAGAGGAATGTCGATGAGTCTCCCTATCTCCCGTGGCGAGGTGTGCCTGTTTCTGGTTGCCGTGTCCTGTGCGTGGGGCGCGGAACCGGTCCGGCTGGCGCCCGGGAAGATGTCCCGGCTAGGCACTGTGGACGAACGATTTCAATCGTTCAACGTCGAAATGGTAGAAGTGACCGGCGGCCGCTTCTGGGCGCCCTACCGCAGCGGCGGGCAGGCGCCTCCGGAAAAAACGCCCGGCGCCGCCTCCGCCCCGGCCGGGCTCGACCCTTCATTGTTCCGCTACCGGCCCCCCATCGACCTCTCGAACGCGCGCCTCCGCAAATTGGCCGGCGCCCTGGGGCCTTCCTACGTTCGTGTCAGCGGCACATGGGCGAATTCAACCTACTTCGATGACTCCGGCGACCCGCCTCCGACAACCCCACCGCAGGGGTTCGGTGGAGTGCTGACCCGGCAGCAATGGAAAGGAGTGGTGGAGTTCTCGCGGGCCGTGGATGCCAGGATCGTCACGTCGTTCGCCGTGAGCCCCGGTGTGCGGGACGCGGCAGGTGTCTGGACTCCGCGGGAGGCGCAAAAGATCGTGTCCTTCACGAAGTCGGTTGGAGGGAGCATCGCGGCGGCGGAGATGTTCAACGAGCCGAATTTCGCAGCGATCGGCGGCGCGCCGAAGGGCTACGATGCCGCGGCCTATGGGCGGGACTTCGCCGCTTTTCGCGCCTTCGCCAAGAAGAGCGCACCGGACATGCTCATCCTGGGGCCAGGCTCAGTAGGAGAGGCCGGATTAGCGTCCACCTTCTCGGGGTTGAAGTCCGAGGAGATGCTGAAGGCGACGGGCCCCGGGGTGGACGCTTTCTCGTATCACTCTTATGGTGGGGTGTCCAAGCGCTGCGGCTCCATGAGTGGGGCGCCCGGGACCACGCCCGAGGCGGCTCTGTCGGAGCAATGGCTGTCGCGCACGGAGCACGATGCCGCTTTCTACGCCGAACTGCGGGATCGTTTCGAGCCCGGCAAACCCTTGTGGTTGACGGAAACCGGCGAAACCGCATGCGGCGGAAATCCCTGGGCTTCGACGTTTCTCGACAGCTTTCGCTATCTGGAGCAGTTAGGCCGGCTGGCGAAACGGGGTGTGCAGGTAGTGGCGCACAACACCCTGGCCGCCAGCGATTACGCGCTGATCGACGAGGACACGTTGGAGCCGCGTCCGGATTACTGGTCGGCTCTTCTCTGGCACAAGCTGATGGGTCGAACGGTGCTGGAGTCCGGTGCGGCGGCCACGGGACCGGTGCATGTGTTCGCGCACTGCCTGCGCGGTCATTCCGGCGGGGTGGCTGTACTGGCCGTGAATACGGACCGGGAGGCATCGCATACGGTCAATGTCGCCTCGAAGTCGGAACGCTATACTTTGACCGCGAAGGAACTGGTGAGTGCGACGGTGATGCTGAATGGAACTGGGCTGAAACTGGGCTCCGGCGACGCGTTGCCCTCACTAATGGGTCTGCCCACGGGAGCGGGGGACGTCCAGTTAGAGCCGGCCAGCATAACGTTCCTGGCAGTGCCCAATGCCGGTAACGCCAGTTGCCGGGCTCGGTAGCGGGCTGCTAGAGCGTAACCCTCTGGCCCGAGAACTCCATTGCCAGTTCGCGGACACTGAGCGTCAATATCCAGAGCGGGAATAGCATTTCAATCCAGGGCCAACTCTGCATCACCAGCACCAGGATCAAGCCGCAGCCAAACCCCATCATCGCCAGCCAGCGCGGAAGGAAACCTGTGCGCACCGCTATGGAGCATGTCGAGAACATGAAAACCGCCGCCATCTTCATGCAGAAGACGTTCAAGAGGATCCTGCTCACGCGCAAACCGAAATCGTAGATGGCAAAACCGCCCTCGCCTGCGATAACCGATTCCATCGTGCCGGCGAACGCCGCGGCGGCGCCGAACAGGGTTGCCACAAACATCAACCCGCTACCGAGGAGGACCGTGGCAAAGAACTTATCTTCTCTTCGGCCCAGTTGGCTGCGGAGCACACCCAGGAACCAGAGGAAGGCGACGCCTGCGAATGGAATCAGATTGACGGCCACCCGGAAAGCGATGCGCCAGCCGGTGATGGCCAGCCAGGCCCCCGAATGCGAATCCACATTTGACGCCGCAATCCGAACGATTCCCAAGGCGACAATCATCAGTACAGCGAAGATCACGCCCGCAATAGCTGCGGCGCGGGGGGTCCGCAGCGGATCTTCCGCTAATGTTGGTGTCGGAGACATGGTTTTCTTTCTTCGCGGGTTTCCGCCCGGGCGCAAGTGGCAATCTGCCCGCCGAATCCATCAGGCGTTGGGTTGCAGCCAGGTGGAGAATACACATCGACGAGGTTTCGCCAGACACGATGCTGAGGTGAGGGCATCCGGTCCAAAAGTTTCGGAATCGTCGCGATTTCCAGCTTGCCAGGTCGGGTTCCGGCATCTCTGGACACCAGAAACTATGTGAATTTGACCGACCCCCGCCAAAAAAATAAAGATACCTGTAACGGTGAATCATCGTAGCGTGCAGATGGAGTCTTGGCAATGACCCCGCCGGGGCGAAACTCCGCTAGTTCGCCGGCGAGTGTGTCCAGGCCGGCGGGGACAACTGTCACCCCCGAAGACATTTTGATCTCAACGCCAACGGACTGCACGGAGGCCTTCCGCCGTGCTGGCGAGCCTGGCAAGGAGGTTTGAGTCCACTATCAAGCTCCAATTGGGCGGGCGTCAGGCGAACGCCCGCAGCGTAACAGCGATCATGGAATTGGAAATCGACCAGGGCGCGAAGGTGCAGTTCGTGGCGAGCGGTTCCGAGGCGAAAGCTGCCGTTGCATGCGCCGAGACGCGACTCCGGATCGTGGTCCGCGATGAGGGTCAGGCACCCAAAGCACTTCGTGCCACGGGCATTGCCGTCTCCTCGCCGGCCTCATTTACAGCATTGGGCCAGGCGCCTTTGATATGAACAATGAAAATGCAGCTGTTCACGTGCTGGCCCACAGGCGCAGACTCGTTGGCTCCGTTGGCGCCGCTCTGCGCCCGCTCAAGGCCGGGATACTGATTCTCTGCTTCGCCTGTGTGGGCTGGTCTCAAAGCTCCCAGCCTGCCAACCTGGATCAGGTTCGGGCGGAAATTTCGAAACTGAAAGCCGAATACGAATCCCGCATCTCCGCCCTGGAGCAGAAGTTGCTCGAGATGGAAGTGGCCAACAGCAAGATCGCGGCGGACACTGCTGCGGTGCGGCAGCAGTCCGAGGATACGTCGAGGGCGGCGGAGGTTTTACGCGAGCGCGTTAACGAAATCGGTACGACTCCCCTCCCCGACCAGGTTGACAGCGAACACAAGAAGGACTTCGAATTTCACGGCTACCTGCGTTCGGGCTTCGGAATGAATTCGAACGGCGGTGAAATGGTAGCGTTCAAGGCGCCCGGGGCAGGCGCGAAATACCGTCTCGGGAATGAGGCCGAAACCTACGCTGAGATGATCCTGGTCAATAATTGGGTGCAGGATAGGACCGGCAATTCACCCTGGTTCAAGACCGAAGCTCTCGTCACCGCTATTACCGACAATCTCACCAACCTCGATTCGTCCCACAAATTCTACTTCCGCGAGGCATTCGCTCAAGGAGGCAATCTCTTTAAAGGTTGGGCTAAGCCGGTCACCGTCTGGGCAGGCGAGCGATATTATCGCCGGCATCAGATCTACACCAACGATTTCTTTATGTTGGATATGTCAGGATATGGCGGGGGATTCGAGGACCTTCCGATCTCCAAGGGGAAGCTCTCGGTGGCGTACATCGGAGGGGCGAAAGGAACGCAGGTCGCCGATGTCGGCGCTCACGCGAAAAACAACTGGGACTTTCGGTATAAGGATTTGAAGATGCTCGGCGGCGAGGGTGGGTTCTGGTACAACCGCGCGTACGGCACGGAAGTGGGCGAAACCGGCGTCTCGCTCCCGAACCACGGAAATGCCTTCGGCTTTGAGCACGTAGTCGGCGAGGTTGCCGGCGGGTACCAGAAGTTCAGTATCCAATACGGCGATGGCGCCGCAGCCAACTTCTCTACCACTCCTTTCGATCCCGATTACCTCTTGCGCAAACCTCGAACGGTGCTGGTCACCGACCATCTCTTGCTGCAGCCAGCGCCTGCTTTTGCCGTCATGCCGATTTTCGTTTTCCGCACGACAAAGGCGGAGGGTCTGAAATCGGAACTGCAGTGGGTATCCTTCGGCGCGCAGCCGGTCTGGTATTATCACCAGCACCTTTCGCTCGCCTTCGACGCCGGCTTTGATCGGGTATCGGTGCCCGACCCGGCCAGGAGCTACTCGGGCTGGCTGCGCAAATTCACCATCGCTCAGCAGATCGGGACCCGTCGCGAGTTCATGGCGCGGCCGCTGCTGCGCGTGTTTGTGACGTACGCAAACTGGAGCGACGAACTCCGTGGACGCGTCGGAGGCACTGCGTTCATGAACAGCCTCCACGGATTCACCGCCGGCGTTCAAGCCGAGACCTGGTGGTAGTACCAACCTGCCGCGTTGATCGGCAGGAGACTCACAGATAATAGGACCTGAAGAACTCATAATACATAGGGAGATGAACATATGGAAAAACACACAACCGATGCAGGGACGTCCATCCCCGACAACCTGTCAATCGAAGCCAAGTGCCCATTCTCGGGCGGCGTTCGCAAACACGCCGTGGCCGGCGCCCACTCAAACGCAGACTGGTGGCCCAATCAACTGAACTTGAAGATTCTGCAACAACACGGCCCGTTGTCCGATCCCATGGGCGAGGAGTTCAACTACGCCGAGGAGTTCAAGAGCCTCGACCTGAAAGGCGTGATTCAGGACCTCCATACCTTGATGACGGACTCGCAGGACTGGTGGCCGGCGGATTTTGGCCACTATGGGCCGTTGTTCATTCGGATGGCGTGGCATAGCGCCGGCACGTATCGCATCGGCGACGGCCGCGGCGGCGCCGGCTCCGGCGCGCAACGCTTTGCGCCTCTCAATAGCTGGCCGGACAACGTGAACCTCGACAAAGCGCGCCGGCTGCTGTGGCCGATCAAGCAGAAGTACGGCCGGAAAATATCCTGGGCCGACCTGATGATTCTCGCCGGCAACGTCGCTTTGGAGTCGATGGGTTTCAAGACCTTCGGGTTCGGCGGCGGGCGCGAGGACATTTGGGAGCCGGAAGAGGACATCTACTGGGGCTCCGAGGGCAAGTGGCTGGCAGACGAGCGCTACAGCGGCGACCGTGACCTGGAGAATCCTCTCGCTGCCGTTCAGATGGGCCTCATCTATGTGAATCCGGAAGGGCCCAACGGCAACCCGGATCCGCTGGCGGCGGCCAAGGATATTCGCGAAACATTCGCCCGAATGGCGATGAACGACGAAGAAACGGTCGCGCTGATTGCCGGCGGTCACACCTTCGGCAAGACTCACGGCGCCGGCGATACGTCACTAGTGGGGCCAGAGCCGGAAGCTGCCGGCATTGAGGAGCAGGGCCTCGGATGGAACAGCAGATTTGGCACGGGCAAAGGGGGCGACGCGATCGGCAGCGGCCTCGAAGTCATCTGGACCACCACGCCAACGAAGTGGAGCAACAACTTCTTCTGGAACCTGTTCGGCTACGAATGGGAACTGACCAGGAGCCCGGCCGGTGCGCAGCAGTGGAAACCGAAGCATGGTGCGGGTGCCGGCACAGTACCGGATGCGCACGACCCGTCGAAGCGTCACGCTCCATCCATGTTGACTACCGATCTCGCCTTGCGGTTCGACCCCGCTTACGAAAAGATTTCTAGGCGTTTCCACGAGAATCCGGATCAGTTCGGAGACGCGTTCGCCCGGGCGTGGTTCAAGCTGACCCACCGGGACATGGGCCCGATCGTGCGTTATCTAGGCCCGCTCGTTCCGAAGGAGCCGCTGCTGTGGCAAGACCCGATCCCCGCGGTGGATCATCCGCTGATTGGGGCGCAGGACATAGCCGTCCTGAAGGTCAAGATCCTCGCGTCCGGGCTGTCCATCTCCCAACTGGTCATGACCGCTTGGGCCTCGGCGTCAACGTTCCGCGGCAGCGACAAACGGGGCGGGGCGAACGGGGCGCGCATTCGGCTCGCACCGCAGAAGGATTGGGAAGTCAACCAGCCGGCCGAGTTGGCGAAGGTGCTTCGGACGCTGGAAGCGATCCAGAAGGAATTCAACGGCGCGCAGTCCAGTGGGAAGAAGGTCTCGCTTGCGGACCTGATTGTTCTGGGCGGCTGCGCAGCCGTCGAGGAAGCGGCGAAGAAGGCCGGTCACGATGTGAAGGTCCCCTTCTCGCCGGGGCGCATGGACGCGTCGCAGGAACAGACCGATGTGCCTGCGTTCGCCATACTGGAGCCGGTCGCAGACGCTTTCCGCAACTACCTCCGGAAGGGACACGAGGGATCGGCGGCCGAGTTGCTAGTGGATCGGGCGCAGTTGATGACCTTGACTGGCCCGGAGATGACGGTACTGGTTGGTGGCATGCGTGCCCTGGATGCAAACTTCGGGCAGTCCAAAGACGGCATCTTCACCAAGCGGCCCGAGACGTTAACGAATGATTTCTTCGTCAACCTGCTCGACATGAGCACGAAGTGGCAGAAATCCGCCGCATCGGAAGGTGTGTTGGAGGGGCGCGATCGGGCGACCGGTGAACTCAAGTGGACGGGCACTGTCGTCGATCTGGTCTTTGGTTCCAACTCCCAGCTGAGAGCCCTCGCGGAAGTCTATGCCTGTGACGATGCGGCAGAGGCGTTTGTGAAGGACTTCGTGGCTGCGTGGAACAAGGTGATGAACCTCGATCGCTTCGACCTTGCCTGTGGCGCGGTAGAGAAGAGAGCTGTCACATCGGCCTAACCCGCCGGTTGGTGTTTGTTTGGATCGGTACGGACAGAGGTGGCGTCTCACTTGGCTCAAGCGGGCCGGGTCGCGCCACCTCTGCCATCCGAAATGCCATACAGTCGTGGCGTACTGAGGTTGGGAGTCACAAATGAAAAGCTTCCACGTGCCGTTGTCAGAGAAAACCGACAAGGACCTCAGGATATACGCCGAGCGTCTGCAGGTGCCCGCGACGAGGCTGGCGCGCCAGGCGATCGACCGCTGCCTTCGAGATCAGTTGCAGAGGGCGAGGAACGAGGCAATCGCGTCTTACGCGGCCGAAGTGGCCGGTACGAGGCTCGATCTGGATCCTGCTCTGGAATCGGCGGGAATCGAGCACTGGTGGCGACGAAATAAAGTCCCCGATTCAAACAAGCCGTCGCTCAGTTGACTCAATCCCCAGCTGACAAACTACGATATGCCGAAAAATTGAAGATGGACAGCAAATGAGCAAGCGCGAACTCATCTTCAAGGAACTCGGACGGCTATCGGAGCCGGACCTTGACCGGCTGCTTGCGTTCTTGCGGACCCTCGCTGAGGACCACGCAGAAGCGACGGTCCCCACGATGGCAGCGGAGACCACGCTGGCCAAAGACTGGTTGTCGCCCGAGGAGGACGCAGCCTGGGCCAGTTTGTAAAGGGCGACGTTGTCGTCCTCAACTTCCCTTTCTCCGATCTGAGTCAGACGAAGCGCCGACCGGCACTGGTTGTGGCAGCGCTGAGAGGCGATGATTCGATCCTCTGCCAGATCACCAGCCTGCAAGGGATGACGCCTACCCGGTCCAACTCGACGATGCCGATTTCACGGCCGGCGGTCTCAACCGGAGCAGCCGGATTCGTCCCAACCGGGTGTTCACCGCTGATTCAGGGATCGTCGTTTACCGCGCGCGCCACGTGTCCGCCGCAAAGCTCATCGAGCCAAGAGAACGGTTGTTGCAGATCCTCAGCGAGAACTGATCTGGGTCACAACGGCGAGAGAAACTTAGCAAAACGGACGGTGGCTCCCCAGGAAACTCGGAATACAACCCTCTCTCCAATATTTAACCTATTGAAAACAAAAGGCGAATGTGGGGCGTCAGGAGGCGGAAGGTTGACAGCAGAGAGATATAGGAAGCAGGCGACCCATTTGCAAGAAAAAAGGTCCATTTCTTCTTGCAAGAATATCGGTTTTGATGGATCAATCTGCGGGCCGTGGCCGGAGAATCAACGCCCCTTCTTGCAGCGGTCCCTTCCAGAATGGCCGCCCGATCCGCTGAAGGGGGCAAAGCGAACTTATTCACCATTCATCTATGCGGTAATTGCGGCGATGACCGGCGCCGTCCATTCGCGGAGCTTGATGCATCAATTTGCGAAGGCCGTGTTTGGCATCGGATGGGAGCATCGAACGGAGTGAACACCCAACCGGTTCCATGCCGCTTGGCTCGCGCGAGGATCTTGTTTGCAATCGTGTCCATATCCGTCGGAAAAATCATAGCCTACTTCTTCTGACGGGCCATGCCGCTCGCGAACTTTTCAGCGCACTTTCCCGTACCTGAGGTACGGGAAAGTTGGAATTTCTATTGCAACGGTCGTTCGCTAATGCTAACTTAGTCGTACCTGAAGTACGGGAAGGTTAGGATGGCGATCCATCTCGTTGGCGAATCAATCGACAAGACGCGCAGCCATTACCGGTCGGAGACCGGGAAGCTCGTCCAGCTCATGCGCGGCATCTATGTCGATGCCGATGACGACATCGAAGCCACCGTCCTCCGGCACGCCGTCCGCATCGCCAAATATCTGTACCCCCAAGCTTACCTGTCGGCCGCGAGCGCCGTCCTGCTCGGGCCAACCCCGGACGGACGCCTCTTCCTGAGCGCCAGGCGCAAGCAACGCACCCGCATCCGTACACTGGAAATCATCCAGAACGAGGCCCCCGCGCATCCATCCGTCGCGGAAGGCGTCATCGACGACGGCATGGGCGAGTTCCGGATTGCCGTTTCATCAATCCGTCAGCGCTTCCTTGAGGCCTTCCGTCTGCGCAGTGAGCACGGGGCCTCGATCAACGACGACATGCGGGTCTCGATTGCTGCGCGCCTGATCGAGGAATATGGCTCGGCACAGGGCGCGGCCGATTCGGTCTGGAGACTGGCGCGCGAAAACGAGTGGTATCGCGAGGGGGAGGCGGCGGAACGCTACCTTCTGCGGCGGCCGAGCTCTGCGCCCGCAAAGAACGAGGCGGCGCTGGATCTGATCGTCGCCTGGCACGGCCCGCCTCTGGGGCGCCTGATTCACGACGGGTTCGAGTGGCGCTGGAAGCCGGACGAGGGCGAGGGACCGCCGCTCATTCGGCAGACGACGCCCGGCAGGCTGCCGCCGTTCATCGTCTCGCTGCTGCCGGAAGGCTGGCTGGAGCAGGTTCTCCACGACAAGGATGAACGCGCGCTGCTGCGGTCCGGGAAACGCTACATGTCCAATATCACGATTGTTGAACAGGAGGCGGAGCTCAGGCAGCTTCCGCAGGACGTCCTCCTGAGACCGCTGGCCGGTTATACCAAAGGCGGCGTCTTTACCGGCGCCTACGAAGGACCCGGCCGGGGCGAAATCGAGAAGAACTTCGAGCGCAATCTCGCGCAGATTTATGCGCGAGCGGATACGCCGCGCCTCTCGGGCGTGCAGATCAAGGCGCCCATGTACCTTGATGAAAAGGGCATTCTCTCGCCCGCGACCGGAAAGCCTTTCACCCATATCCTCAAACCCGCCGGGGCCAGCGGCTATGATGCTCTGCCGGTCGTGGAGTGGATGGCGATGGAGCTGGGCCGGGCGGCCGGTTTCGAAGCGCCGGCGACAGCGCTTGTCGCCATGCCGGACAAGATGCCGCCGGCGCTCCTTGTCGAGCGCTTCGACATTCGCGAGAGCAATGCCGACGCGCGGTTTCTGGCGCTGGAAGACATGTGCTCCGTTCTGGATCTGCCGACGAGCGCGAAGTACGACGGCACCATGGAGCGCGTCGCACGTGCCGTCCGCCCGCTGTCCACGGCCCCCGAAGAGGATCTGCTCATTATCGTGAAGCGCGCGGTGTTCGCATGGCTGATTGCCGATGGGGACATGCATCTCAAAAACATGGCGCTGCTCAAGATCGCTGAGCCGGGCGACAGGCAGTTCCGCACCGTGCGGATGGCGCCGCTTTACGATGCCGTGACGACCCGTGTCTTTCCGAAGCTGAAACATGACCGCCTCGCGCTCAAGCTCAACGGCAAGGATGATAACCTCCGCCGCGCTGACTTCCAGGCGCTGGCGACGACGGCTGGTCTGCGGGCCGGCGACGCGGAAGGCGCTGTGGATGAGGTTGTGCAGCGGCTGCGCGGGGCGCTCGACGTGATCGCAGTACCGAAGGCCATCCATCTGAGCGATGAAACGCGGCAGATGACAGTGGAGGTGTTGGACCTCTGCCGCCGGCGGATCGAAGGCATGGCATAGACAATGTCTCTCGCGCCCCTCGACCTGGTATCCGCTCACGCCTGGCACCGCGTGACCTTCACAACGTAAGCATTAAGCTTGTCGTTTTTCGAGGCGATCGTCATCGACAGGCTCATCCGCGGCGGAGGGCGGTAGGCGATGATCCTCGCCGCTGGGCTCCTTCATCCCTGGAGACATCGCCTGCTCGATCCTGGCGATGCCCAACTTCAAACCTGCCCCGCCTCTCTCGACGCAGGCGCCCGCACGGGCGGTTTACCATCCCTCGTGACGCTACTGGTGTTTGCGACGACGTTGAGCTTGGCGGCTTGCAGCTAGGTCAATCGCGTTCGTTTGCGCGTCGCGGCTGACGCAGCTTGCCCTCATTCTCTCGAGGTTGCATTGAACGCGGCCTTCATCCCAGCGAGCGCGATCGGTGTCTGCATTCTCGCGAGAAGGTCATCGAATTGGTCATTTTCGCGGACATGCGCCGGCTCGGGAAGTTGCGTCGAGCATGACGCATCGATGTTCCGGATTCTCTTCTTCATATCACTGACGGTCTAGCCGGACACCCACATCATACAACTGGCGCTCGCGGCTAAGTTATCAACGGCCTGCGGTGACCGAGCGTTGTGGGGCATGGCGCTACTGGCCCACTTCGCTACTCTGAATTGGCCCCCTGTTCAAAACGTGGACCGGATATTCTGTTTCCGACCTGAAAGGGTCGGGAACGGAGGCCGGTTGAACAGGAGGCAGAAAGTGGAGTTATTCGAGCAGATCCGGCGCGAGTATGAATACGGCGTCGGGACAATCAAAGGAGTGGCCCGGAAGTTCGGGGTGCACCGGCGGATGGTGCGGGATGCAATCGCGAACGCTGATCCGCCAGCACGTAAGGCGGCACCGCGGGAGCGGCCGAAACTGGGCGCGGCAAGTGCCGTCAACAAAGGCCACCCTGTCAACCGGAGAAACCGGAGAGTTCGCAGCGAATTCCTCGGCCTCCGGGCTGAACCCTGGGGGTCGAACACGCCCGCGCTGCACATCTCGCGTCAAACCGGTGAGAGGCCGCCGACCGCAAAAACCTGCGGAATGTGGCGGATATCGGCGACAGGCGGAACGCCTTTGTTGTCAATAATTTCGCGGCGTGGAGTTGGTAACGCAACGATATGGCTCCCCGGCATGGATTCGAACCACGATTCACGGCTCCAAAGGCCGCTGTCCTACCATTAGACGACCGGGGATTAACGGAGCAGAACTCCCCTGTAGTTTAACATAGCGACCTCGGGCCGCCGTTTCGCTAACCCGCCATCCGCCAAAGCACAGCGATAACATGAAGAATTGAAGTACATCCTC
>CAVTTC010000003.1:0-119929 GCA_963737465.1 uncultured Acidobacteriota bacterium | reverse complement strand
TAGCGGAGCGATCCTCTATGCGCCTATGCAGTCTTCTTCAGCGGCCGGACCTCGGCCGCGATCCGCTCTTCTAACTCGTCCTTGGCCATCTCCAGTTCGTAGTTCGTTTGTAGATTCATCCACAACTGGGGTGTTGTTCCGAAATACCGCGCCAGGCGCATCGCCGTGTCCGTCGTGATCGCACGCTGTCCGTTGATGATGCCGGTCACTCGATTGGCGGGGATTCCCATGGCGATGGCCGCAGAGTTGGCGGCCATCCCGGCTTCCGCCAGAATATCCGCGAGGACCTCGCCGGGTGTTACCGGCGAGGATTTGGGTTCAGTGGTAGTCCGTGATTTCGACATTGTGCGCTCCGTTTTCGCGCCATTCGAAGCAGGTCCGGTACTGATCGTTGATGCGGATGCGGCTTCCATTGCGGATGCCTGAGAGGAAACCGCGCTTATATAAACAACTCCACTGACACCTTGAAAAACTCTGCCAGTTTCTTGGCCTGAGTCTTGCTGATTCCGCGCTTGCCGGTTACCAAGTCACTCGCTTGCGTGCGTGTTCCGAGAATCGGCACCAGGTCGGCTTGCCGCAGTCCGCGCTGCTCCATCAGAAACTGGACCATCTTGTGCGGCTCCAGTTCGGGCAGCGGGTAATGCAGATCGTCGTAGTCTCGGATCAGCTTCGCCAGAAGTGCGGAGAGCGCCTCCTCTTCCGGCGTGGGTTTCTCTTTGCGGTCGAGGGCTTCCATCTTTGCGACGAGGCGATCGAACTCCTCGTCAGATTCGATTACCTTGGGGATTACGTCGGCGCAGAGCCGACCATACTTGGCAGGGTTCAGCGTGGTTACGCCCATTTCATCCACTCCTTCCGGTCGTATTCCTTGTGCGTCAGAAGCGCCTTGATGTACAGCTTCTGTTTCGGATAAACGGCGAACACGATCAGCCGATATCGATTGTGGCGGATGTTGAAGATCAGAACAGAGCCGACTTGGTCGGTCTCGGGAAACTCGCTCCGGACATCAGAAAGGCTGCGCCAGTCGGCAGCATGCGCCGCGCGGTACCATGCGTTCAACTGGTCAGATGTCGTGGAGTCGATGCTCTTCGCCTCGGCCATCTCCGCCAACCCGCGCTTGCTGATCACGTTCAGGATTAGATGTTAGCATTACGCTTGCACGATTGCCAGCAAAAAGCTTACACGGGGGGGATTTGTGAGCGGGCGTGGGTTACTTCTGGGCCAGCGCGGCGCCAATCGGAGCGTTGAACCTGGCGCTGTTCGCGCCCGTATCGATGCTGTTCACCTGGGCATGCCCGACGTCCTGTGGATCGCCGCAGTGCTTTTTACTGCCTCGGCGTTAGAAACGACACACCGGTTGCGGCTGCCCCCTAGCGGAGCGATCTGCGATGTGTCTGGATAGATCAGGTTCGGCTGCGTTCACGCTTATCGAGTTCTTCCGTGATCATCGCCGTAACAAGGGTGTTCAACCTGACGCCCACTTGTTCCGCCCGCGCCGTCAAGCGTGCGTGCAACGACATCGGAATGCGCGGCCGGAACTGGCCACTCGATGCGTTGACGGAACCGGGCTTCGGGATAGGATCTCCGAATTCCTTTATGGTGAGTAACACGCACTTCAGTGCGTCTCGACCGTTGGCGATGGCTTCTTCAACCGTCGCGCCGTCGGGTATGCAGTGCGGAAGATCGGGGGACTCGATCAGGAACCCGTCGCCCTCGTCGGCGGTCATGGGGAGTACCGCAAATGGATACTCTTCCAGATGCAAGTCAGTCTTCACTCGGAAACCTCGTCGATAAGTACCACTTATGGAACCACCCCGCACGCGTTTCAGGGCGCCATGGGACCAGCCCCGCCGCGCTCTTCTGCAGCAGTCTCGCCTGCTTCTCGGCCTCGGTTTGAAGCGATGCCGTCTTGTTGCGGCTGCCCCGCAGTCCCCGCCGAATTATTCCGCGCCTACCTACAAATCAGTAGTTGCCACTCGCTCCGCTTGGGTCATAATGGACTCTGCCTTCAGCTGCACATTCAACTCAAAGGAGTATGAGCGTAATGTCCCTGACTAAGAGAGCAACGGCCGAATGTCTTGGCACATTCTGGCTGGTTTTCGGCGGCTGCGGTAGCGCAGTGTTGGCCGCCGCATTTCCCAATTTGGGTATCGGATTCGCGGGCGTGGCACTTGCCTTCGGACTCACTGTTCTGACCATGGTATACGCCATCGGCCACATCTCTGGCTGCCACCTGAATCCCGCAGTCTCCGTCGGACTCGTTGTCGGCGGCCGCTTCAAGGCCGCTGAACTGCCAGCATACATCGTCGCGCAGGTGATCGGCGCGGTGCTCGGAGCGGGAGTGCTGTACGTCATCGCCATGGGCGATCCGAAGTTCTCGCTGGCGGGCGGATTCGCCTCCAACGGCTACGGCGCGCACTCGCCGGGCGGCTATCCATTACTATCCTGCCTGGTGGCTGAAATCGTTCTCACCTTCATGTTCCTCATCGTCATCCTGGGCGCCACCGACAAGCGCGCGCCATCCGGATTCGCCGGGATCCCGATTGGACTCGCCTTGACCTTGATCCACCTGGTCGGAATTCCGGTAACTAACACGTCCGTGAACCCTGCTCGCAGCACCGGTCCCGCGCTGTTCGTCGGCGGATGGGCGATCGAGCAGCTGTGGCTATTCTGGTTAGCGCCGATCGTTGGAGCCGCAATCGCGGGCTTCGTCTACCAGGCCATCACCAAGGAAGACGTGCCGGCCGGGCGGCCCGCCGCGGCTTGAATATAGCGTGGGGAGGTAATCTGGCGGCCGCGCGCGCGATCACTAGCGCGGCCGCAGTTCGATCTTTCGAATCAGGATTTCCGCGCCTTCACTCTGGATCTGGATCTTGCCCGCCGACCGGCTGAGCCCATACGCTTCCGCCATCACTTTGCCGTTCAGCTTGTTGGTCATGCGGTCACCCTGACAGATCACTTCAGTGCGGTTCCATTCACCCACGGGCTTCTCGATACTCACGGCTCCGCGAAAACCCAGAACATCCTTCCACTGCGGATCGCGGGCGTACCAGTTGATGCGGCCCCGGTCCCGCTTCAAGGGGGTGCCGCCGCGCTGCCAGTACGGTTGACCGTCCGGACCGGTGCGGGTGTCGGCCGTGAGCGACAAGCCCCCAGCGGGACTCACGATGATGATGTCCCCTGTCCCGCCTTCGATGATCTGCGATTCATACGACTCCAGCCAGATGCCGCTATTGCCCGCTCCGTCCGGACCGGCGCCGTGTACCAGAATGCCGCTGTCGCGGGCTTTGGTGGCGCGTTCGCCCAGGTTCGGTCCACCCCACTTCCACTCCACGATTAGACGGTAGTCGCGGTAGTCGTCCTTGGTAGCGAGTCCTCCCCACTCCTCCCCGGAAACGCGCAGCATGCCGTTGGTAACGCTGAACACCTTCGCGGGGTCGTCATACTTGTGCGTGCGCAGCCACGTATAGAAGCCCGTGAGATCGCGGCCGTTGAACAGTTGGACAGGCCGGACCGGGTGGATAGGGTCCGCCAGGCAGGGCGCCATCAGCAGTGGAAGGAGCGTAAGGATTCTATGCATTCGGAACTTCTATTCTGCACCCTGATCGTTCGACCGTGTCAATGACCCCGCTACAATGGACACGTGACATACGACGTTACCCTCATTCCCGGAGACGGCATCGGCCCTGAAGTGACAAAGGCGACGCAGCGCGTCGTGGATGCGACCGGCGTGAAGATCGAGTGGCATCGCTGTGAACTGAACGAGGAAGTGATCCTGCGCCGCAATGAGGTGCTCCCACCCGAAATCATTGCATCCTTGAACAAGACTAAGGTCGGACTGAAGGGTCCTGTCACTACGCCCATCGCCGGCGGATTCCCCAGCGTCAACGTGGCTCTCCGCAAGGCGCTGGACCTGTTCGCCAACATCCGCCCGGTACACACGCTGCCTGGCGTCAAGACGCGCTATCAGGACGTGAAGATCGATCTCATCATCTTCCGCGAAAACACCGAGGACCTCTACGCCGGCCTGGAACACGAAGTGGTCACCGATGTCGTTACCAGCCTCAAAGTGATCACCCGCAAGGCCTCCATTCGCATTGCCGAATACGCCTTCCGCTACGCTCGAGAAAACGGTCGCAAACGCGTGACCGCCGTCCATAAAGCCAACATCATGAAACTCGGCGATGGGCTGTTCCTTCGCTGCGCCCGCGAGACCGCCCTGAATTACCCCGATATCGAGTACAAAGAGCTGATCGTCGACAATGCGTCGATGCAGATGGTGATGCGTCCGGAACGGTTCGATTGCCTGCTCATGCCCAACCTGTACGGGGACATCGTCTCCGACTTGGCCGCGGGACTGGTGGGCGGACTGGGCATCGTGCCCGGAGCCAACATCGGTGAGGGGCACGCCGTTTTCGAAGCGGTCCACGGCAGCGCTCCCGACATCGCCGGCATGGGCATCGCAAATCCAACCGCGGTAATGCTCTCAGCGGTGATGATGCTCCGGCACCTGGCCGAGCGCGAGGCGGCCGATCGTATGCAGAATGCCATCGAGAAGGTTTACCTCGAAGGCAAGCACCTTCCCGGCGATGTCGGCGGCCAGGCTACCACCGCCGAATTCACCGAGGCCGTGATTCGGGCGATGCAGGCATAACGAGTCCGTGGCGCAGGTAGCCCCGCTGTGCCGGATTACTTTTGCCCGGAATTCTTCTGAATCGAATCGATAATGTCCAGGATCCCCTTCTTCTTTTGCGGCTGTTGACCGGCCGGGGTAGGCCCACCGGGCTTGGCAGTCAAAGCATCCCAAATGCCCTGGATCTTACTCGCGGGCGCCAGTGGATTGTCGCGTGTGGGGATTAAGCCGTCTAGCTTCATCTTCGCCATCCTCTCGGGATCGGGCGCGAACCGGAGTTTGTCGAACGTCCCTGTCACCAGCGCCGGAATCACCAACTCGCCCTTGGAATTGGCCAGCACCGTGGACATGAACCCGCCAATCCGATTCCCGCCGGCACGCTGGCTGACCTCCTTGGGCAGCACCGCCATCACTCGCATCTTCACCTGTTGATCGGCCAGGCCCACGCTGCCCGATGCACCCAGCGTGCCCCCGTCGAACTGCAGTTGGAGGTCGTCGGTATTGGCGACACCGTTCTGGATAGTCAGTGTGCCCGCCAGCTTGATGATGTTCGTAAAACCCGCGTTGGAAGCGTTGTACCCCAGGAATTTCGCGAGCTTTGCGATCTCGTTCAACAAATGGACCCCGGCCAGTTTCCCATTCGTCAACTGGACCTTCACCGTCCCGTTCAAAGCGCGTGCCAGTTCCTGTCCGGGCTGCGGATTGGCCCGCACATCGATGTCTCCCGACAGCAACCCGGAAAGCATCTTCCCGATCGCCGTGGTGGAAGAGAGCAGTTTGTTCGCGTCCACGTTTTGCACCTTGGACCGAACGTTGAACGCGGTCTGCTGGGTCCGGGTATCCACGGCGATGCTGCCGGCTTGCTCTCCACCGAACAGCTTGGCCGTCAGCGGGTCCAAACGGATGATGCCGTTTTCCAGCTTGCACGTGCCGCGCACGTCGGTCAGGGCCAGTTGGTTGTATTGGATGGTCCCCACCGAAATCGTCCCCGACCCGTTCAACGGGTGCGCCGCCGAGCCGCCGGACTTCTTGTCCTTTGAAGGCGCCTGCAGTTGCTCCAGTTCGGCGGTGTCGAGCCGGTCGATGTCGGCGGTGAACTGCAGGTCGGGATGCGAAAAGTCGCGGACGTTGATGTTCCCCCGCAGGTGGCTCGATCCCAGTCCTGCAACAATGTTCTCGAGCGCCGCCTGATCCTTACTCGCCTTGAACGCGACAGACTGAATCTCCACCGGCTTGCGCAAGGAGTCGAGCGTGATTCGCGCGTCGCGCAGAGTCCCACTGGCGTTGTAGACGACGGCATCCACGGGCCCGCTCACGTGTGCGGCCGCCGACAGAACGCCCGTTCCGTCGATTCCCTCCGAACCGGAGAATGCGGACGCCAGCCGCAGCACGTCACCCAGCGCGGCGTTATCGGCACGGAAGTCGGCAACCACTGTGGACGGCGTCGCCTTTGTCTGGATCGTCGCGTTGCCGCTCGTGGCTAACGATCCGAGTGCCAGTTTCACGGCGGACAGAGTCAAAGCCCCGGACTCAGATTCTTCGCGCAGGTTGAACTCGATGCGTGCGGGCGTTTTCAACCGCGGCTCGGCGATGTCCAGATTGCCCTTCCCGGTGAGCACTCCGGAGCGGTTCTGAAAATCGAGCTTCCCGTCGAACACCGCCTTCGCCGCCTGGTTGGGAGTGGATCCGGTAAATGCCTGCAGGCCCGTCAACGACACTGCCTCCAGCGTCACTCCACCGTCGAGGTCCGACGAGAGCAGCGTCTTGCTACCCAGCGGGGTGTCGCCGGTCACGTGCGCGGTGACCGTTTCGGTACCTTTCCCGGGCAGGTGCACCTTCGCTTCAAGCTTGAACTTCTTCCCGGCCGAGAAGTCCCGCACTGCGATGTCGATGTGATCGTAGACCGCCCGGGGACGCTTCTGTTTCAGATCGGTGATGGCCACGCGCCCATCCTCGATCCGCAGGTCGTTGATTTCCACCTTGGAACTGCCGCCGCTCGAAGACGGCTCACTGGAGGACTCGCCCAGCGAGGACGCGTTCCACTGGCCCTCGGCGTTGCGGATCAGTTCCACCAGCGGTTGCTCGACGCGAACGGACTCGACATTGATCTGCTTCTTCAACAGCGACATCAGGTCCACTCGCACGTACATCTGTTTGGCGGCGAGGAACGGTGCCCTCGATGGGAACTTCGGCGACTCCCCCACCGCAACGTCATCCAGCCGGATGGACAGCGGGATCAGCTTCAACCCAAGTTGACCGATGGTGATGGGGCGCTTCAGCCGCTGCTCCACCTGCGCGCGGATCGGCTCGCGGAACTGGTTAACGTCCACCAGCAGTAGGATCGCCGCGGCGAGTGCAAGCAGTGCGCCCAGGATGCCCGCGATGATGAATACGATTTTGCGCATGATGGCTTCCGACCATGTTAACGCTCAGCGCAATTCCCCGGCACACCGGAATCCGACGCTAACGACCTGGGCTCCTGGCGAGTACCTTTCAAGGACCGAGACGCGGGCGTCCCTTGGCTTGCCGTTCCAGGAACCGCCCCGCACAATTGGCGCAGACGTGTTGGGATAGGAATCCGCTGTCCATTCCCACACGTTCCCCAGCATGTCATACAACCCCCACGTGTTCGCCTGCTTCTGCGCCACGTCGTGAGTTTGGTCGCCGCTGTTGGACTTGTACCAGGCGATGCTTTCGAGGTCCCCATACCGGGCGTCCGGGCTCCCGGCCCGCGCCGCGTACTCCCACTCCGCGTCCGTCGGAAGCCGTAGACTCACTTTCCCGCAGTAGTCACTGGCTGCATACCAACTCACCATTTCCACCGGCCGCTGAGTTCCTTTAAACCTACTTGGGTTGGCGCCCATCACCCACAAGTACGCAGATTGGGTCACCTCCGTCTGCCCCAGCCAGAACCCTTGGGAAATCGTCACCTCCCGAGCCCGCATCTCGTCATCGGCGCACAACTGGTCGTCGGGCGAGCACCCCATCATGAATTTGCCCGGCGGAATCCACACGTACTTCAACCCATCCTTGGCATTCACGCGGATCGTGCCGGCCGCCGGCGCACTTGGGGTCTTGGCATGGCCCTCCGTTCCTCGGGCTTCGGCGCCTCACTTCCCCACCGCACCCCCAACCCACGGAGGTACAGGTCGACGATCGCCACGGGAATCGCTTTCCCGAAGGTCTTCGTGTGCTCAAAGACCACACCAATCACACGCCCATCGGTCAGCACAGGACCGCCGGAAAACCTTCTTCCGCGGCCGGAGAAATGGACAGTTCCGTCCCACTCACGGAGGCGATCACACACCGAAGCACCGTGAACCTCGCGCCCGTTTCCCCGGGATATCCGGCGATCATTGCATCGGCTCCCTCGGAGACAGCCGAATTGAGAAGTGGCGCGATAACGCGAGAATTGGCCGGAGGCTTCTCCACCACCAGAACCGCTAGATCGGTACGGCGGTCCTGATTCTGGACTTCGGACGGGAATCGGCGCTTCTCCGGATCGGCGTTGAACGTGACGGAGGGCGACGCATCCCCTTCCACCACGTGGGCGCAAGTGACGACATAAGCGCGGTCGGGTCGCAAGGCGACGACGAAGCCCGTGCCAGGACTCCGGCCGGTCGCCTCAACCTGCACAATCCCGTTATGCCAGTCGGGCGTCTGAGCACTTAGCATCAAGCCGAGAATTGCGAGCCACGCCAATCGCATCAGCGGAGATCCCCCGCGCATCGGAATCCGATACTATCGAATAAGTTCGTAAGCCCGACTCCGCTGCGATAGGAAACTCGGATGACCCTCGGAAGACCGGCCCAGGAGCCTCCCCGCAGGATGCCTTTAGGCGTAATCGGATGCAGATCCGACGTCCACTCGAGGACGTTTCCCAACATGTCGTACAGTCCCCACGCGTTCGGTTGCTTCCCCGCCACCGGATGCGTCTCCCCGTCGCTGTTGGCGCTGTACCAGGCGATGTTCCCGAGTTCGCCATACCTGGCGCCTTCGGGTTGCCGGCGCGCGCTGCATACTCCCATTCGGCATCGCCTGGGAGCCGCAGACCAACTAGCCCGCAGTACTCTCCAGCGTCCGCGAAACTGACGTTCTCTACCGGCCGCGTGGTTCCTTTCGACTGGCTCGGATTCTTCCCCATCACGCGCTCGTAAGCCGCTTGAGTCACCTCGGTCTGGCCTATCCAGAACCCCAAAGAGATCGCCACCTCCCGAGCCGGCTTCTCGTCACTAAAGCACTCTTTGTCTCCCGCCGAGCAACCCATCATGAACTTCCCCGGGGGGATGTACACGTACTTCAGCCCGTCCTTCGGGTTCTCCCGGACCGTCCCCCTGCAACCACCGGCGCCTCATTGCCCCACTGCACGTCGAGCCCATGGAGGTAAACATCCACCAGGGCAGCCGGAACGGCGCGGCCAAATTCTCCGCGTCCGAACACGACACCGGCAACCCGGCCATCCAGTATCACCGGACCGCCCGAGAAGCCTTCACCGGTCACCGGCGCGAGATACACCTCGGTCCCCTGAACTGATACCACCGTTGCGGGCAGGACACTGAAAGCTCCCACCGACACCGGGTAACCCGCAACCGCTACCGACGCGCCGGCCTGCACGCCGCTGGTCGCCGCCTCTAGAGCGCGAACATTGGCGGGTGGCTTGTCTACGATCAGCAACGCCAGACCATCCGCCCTACCGCCCTGCAGATGCCGGACTTCCGCGGAGTATCGCTCCTCGGGAGCGGCGCGGAAGGTTACGGTTGGCTTGGGATCTCCCTCCACCACATGCGCGCAAGTAAGGATGTACGCCCGCCCGGAGCGGACTGCCACCACGAAGCCGGAACCAGGGCTTTTCTCGCTAGCGGAGACACGGCCGATCCCGGCCTGCCAGTCCGCGGACTGACTCCGGAGCGTGTGCGACTGTCAACAATGCCAGCAACAGGATCCGCATATCAGACCGGGGCTAACGCAATTCCCCGGCACACCGGAACCCGCCATAGCGGTCCCGGTACGTAGGCACGCCCGGGGCAGGGACCGAGGCGCGGACGTTCCGCAGGATCGTTGCCCCAGGAGCCGCCCCGCAGAATCCGAAAAGTCGAGTTCGGGTACAGGTCCGACTGTCCACTCCCACACGTTCCCAAACATGTCATACAACCCCCAAGGGTTCGCCTGCTTTTGCGCCACGTCGTGAGTCTGGCTGCCACTGTTGGCGTCGTACCAGGCGATGCTTTCGAGGTTCCCATACCGGGCGTTCGGGTTCCCCGCACGCGCCGCATATTCCCACTCTGCCTCCGTCGGAAGCCGCATACCCACTTTCCCGCAGTAGTCTCCGGCTTCATTCCACTTCACCTGTTCCACCGGCCGCTGAGGTCCCTTGAACTTACTCGGGTTGGCGCCCGTCACCCGCTGGTACGCAGCCTGCGTCACCTCGGTCTGACCCAGCCAGAACCCTTGGGAAATCGTCACCTCCTGGGCCGGTTTCTCGGGATCGTGCGCACTCCTGATCACCAGGCGAGCAGCCCATCATGAACTTGCCCGGCGGAATCCACACGTACTTCAACCCATCCTTGGCATTCTCGCGGACCGTGCCGGCCGCCGGCGCGGTCGGGGTTGCTGGCACGGTCTTTCGCTCCTCAGCCTTGGGTGCCTCACCTCCCCAACGAACGTCCAGTCCACGCAGGTAGATATCCACGATTGCCGCCGGGACGGCGCTGCCGAATCCGCCCTTTCGTCCGTATACGACACCAACGATGCGCCCGTCCCGCAGCACCGGTCCACCCGAAAAGCCTTCGGGAGCGTCCCGATCGAGAAAGAACTCGGCGCCTCTCACCGCTGCAATCTTCGTCGACACAGAGGTGAATGCTCCGAGCGATTCCGGATACCCGGCAAAATCCACCGGTGTACTGGGTGCCGGCGCGTCAGTCGCGACCTCCAGGGCGCGAACGCCTGCCGGAGGTCTGCTCACCACCAGGAGGGCCAGCCCGTCCCGCCGGCCTCCCTGAAGATCTCGAACCTCCGCCGGGTAACGCTCCTCCGGAGCAACGCGGAACGTCACGTTCGGCTTCGGGTTCCCCTCAATTACGTGAGAGCAGGTCACGATGTATGCCCGCCCCGAGCGGACCGCCACCACAAAGCCGCTTCCATCCGACACTCGCACCACTCCCGACTGCCAGTCCGCGGACTGACTCCAGCCGGGTAGCGCCACCAGAAGCGCCAGCGATAAGAGCCGCATAGTCGAATTATCTTACCGCACGTCCATACCGGCGCCATGCCCACCACTGCGGAATCAGCCACAAGACAGCCGCCAGAACCGCAGCCAGAACAGGGCGTGCGGACAACAGAGACAGCATGGTGAATCGCTCCCGCTGTGGGCCGTAAGCCAGGCTCTCCGCGACACCGCGCAATCGTACACGAAGCGAGCCCGCGTCCAGCAGATCCACTCCCCGGATCTCGAACGGACGAGCTTCATCCAACCGCAGGAAGTCCTTCTCGTTCAGATTCTCAACGCGCCCGAGGTCGGGGAACCGCAGGGTTCCCGATAGGATCGTGCTCTCCACATCCTGGAATTCAAACTTGCCCCCGGTGAGGACCGGTTTCAGGACCGGTTGCACCAGCCCCAAAACCAACCGCAGAGGTCCCTCTCCCGACGAGAACTCCATCAGGCGATCGGACTGCGCGACGTGCTTACGAAAGGTCACCGATGGCTGATCCCCGCCGATCGCGCACCCCGTCGCGACCACCACCACCTCCGGCGGCAACGACGCTCCGGCGTTCACCTTCGGCCCGCGCACCGTCACTCCGATGCTGCCCTGTTCCGGCGAATCCAGGGTCACCTCAGCCGAACGCGCTGCCACGCCGTCGATGGACAACGTCTCCCGCGCGTCCACCGGACGTATGGACACCCTCGCCGGATCGGTTCCCGATGGGCGCAATACCGGCGGACCATCCTCCCCCGGCAATCGCATCTCCTGAAACCCGCGGACCGCGAGCGAACGGATGGGCATTGCTTCGAACAGCGTCTGCGAGGCCGCGTCCCCAGTCCGGAACCGGACACGCTTCGTCACCACGTCTGCTTCCACCGCCGTCGCCCAAGGCCAGCGCCACAAGACCAGCACGATCGCAGCGGCGATCAAGGTAGGCGCCGGCAGGGCGAGCCATCGGATCCAGCGCCGCTTTGGGCGCGGTGGAACTGGCGGGGGCGTGCCGAGACAAGCGCGAATCCCAGCCTCCAACCGCTGAATCCCAGGCTGGTCCGGATCGCCGTCCCACCCCTGCAGGTTGGCCGCCTGGACCAGCCGGAACGACACCGGCCGTTCGACATCCTCTAACAAGACCCCGACCAGTTTGCCCTGCTCGCGCGCGATGCTGGCTTCCTCCAGCACGAAGTCCGACGCCACCGAAGCGCGCGTCCACAGAACCACCACACATTTCGCGTCGCGCAGAACCCCGTCGATCTCACGCAGGTAGTTCCGGCTCGGGACGAGGTCGGGATCCCACCAGACGGAATAGCCGCGCTCTTCGAGTAATGCGACGAGCCGGCGCGCTATCTCCCGGTCCTCATGCGCGTAACTCAGAAACACTTCGTGCATGACGAGTCTACCCGCCCAGCGCGCGGCGATGATAGAAGCGCACTCGCTGATCGACACGCGTGTTGTCAGAGAGTTTGTAACCACTGATGGAGATCCGGTACCAGCCGTCCGGCCACCCGGCGCTCTTCCATGACACGGCCTGCGGCTCGCCGGCGCCGATCTCCGGAAACTCCTGCGGCTTGCCCAGCGGCGCGCCGCTGCCATCCGCCGCGAGCGTGAATGTAAGGTGCACGCCGGCACCCGGGCCGAAAGATGAACCGGTAACCCAGGGCCTCAGCCGGCGGCGTGGAATGATAAAACGCCACCGGCAGGATCACGTCGGGCGTTGTCGGGACGTCACTGCCAAGCCGGGCCACGGCGCCCAGATCGCTGAGACGGAGGGGCCGGTCTCTCTGGGTCAGATACCGGATCACGATGCCGGTAGACCACTGGAAACGATTCACTCTTCCCGGCTGCCAACCGGACTCCGGCTGCGCTTTGTCGAGCCAGTAGTAATACTCCGGCTCCACTTCCCGGATGGTGAGATAGACGGGTTGCGCCTGCGGCACGAACACCAGTGCCTGGAACTGAGGCGGGAGTTGAGTGTAGGGTTCGCGATAGTCCACCATCGCCGCAACCAGGTCGAGCGGAACTCCCGTGGAAGGCGCTCCTCGAAGTCCCTCGTTGTAGCGGCCTCTCCTCTGGTAGGCAAGCTCCGCTCCAGTCTGAGCCCGGCCAGGTACATTCCACAGCGGCAAGGCAGCCAGGCAGGCGGCCCTCCGTGTCAGTATCCGGGTCGGCATAGATCTCATTCACTGTATAACGGACCCCGCACACGTACAATGAAGACAACCGTGCAGTTCAAACCCACAGGCAGTGCCACGCTCGCTGCCCTGCTGTTCGCACTCGCCACCCCCGCGGCCGAACTCCAGTTGTACTTCTCCGCCCTGCAACGGATCCTCGCCGACCAGATCTTCACCCAGGATGGCCGCCTGTACGTCAAGAACAGCGCCAGCAATAAATGCAACTTCGCCTATCTCGAGAAGCCCGCGGTTTCAGGCGCCGACGGGCGCCTCATCGTCCGGGCACGATTCAGCGGACGCTCCTCCCAGAACTTCTTCGGGCGCTGCATCGGGCTGGGCGACTCCTTCGACGTCCTCATCCGAGCGGTGCCGCAGTATCGCGATGGTGCGCTCGCCCTGCGCGACGTGCATGTGGACAGCCCTGAGCGTGACAGTTTCTACATACGGCTGGTCCGGGCCGCTATGGCCGATAGCTTGAGCCGGAGTTTCAGGTACAGCATGGCTCCCGCCGCCAAACGAATTCTGGAGGAGCCGAATCCCACCGCACCCTTCCGCCGTGAGTTGCGAGGCTTCGATATCCGGGAGATCCGGGTTTTGCCCGACTCGCTGGTCCTGGTACTCGATTTCCAACTAGCCGTGAAGTGAGCTCCCGGCGGTGTGCTATAGTTTGCTCAAACGGAAAGTTCCACGGGGATTGTAGTACGTGTGCGGGATTGTTGGGTACACACATCTAGGCAGGCGTGTAGATCCTGCACGGATTCGCCGCGCCACCCGGTGCCTCGTCCATAGAGGCCCCGATCAACAGGGCGTGTTCGAAACCGGGCAGGTGTCAATGGGCGCGGTGCGCCTGAAGATCATCGACCTCGAGCACGGCCAGCAGCCGATGTCGGCCAACAACGGCGACACGGTCATTGTCTTCAACGGAGAAATCTATAACCACGCCGAGGTGCGCCGCGAACTCGAAGCGCTAGGTCATCGCTTCGATTCCCGATGCGACACTGAAGTGGTGCTCCGCGCCTTCGTCCAATGGGACACGGAGTGCTTCACCCGCCTGCGCGGAATGTTCGGCGTGGCGCTGTGGACCGAGTCCCGCCGGCGCCTGGTTCTGGCGCGCGATCGCCTGGGCATCAAGCCCCTCTACATCGCGTTCCAGAACCGCGATCTATACTTCGCTTCCGAACTGAAAGGGATCCTGGAACACCCCGAGATCGAACGGCGACTCAGCTCCCAGGGGCTGCATCACTACCTCTCGCTTAATTACGTTCCCTGTCCCTACACGCTGATTGACGGAATCGAGAAACTACGCCCTGGACACTGGCTGGAGTGGCGCGACGGAGAAGTCCGCAGCGCGCCGTACTGGCGGTTGAACTTTGCTCCCGATCCGAACATCACGGTGAACGCCGCCAAGGAGGAACTCGACTCGCTCCTGCTCGACTCGGTGAAGGAGCACCTGGTCTCCGATGTCCCTCTCGGCATCTGGGCCAGCGGCGGCCTGGATTCGTCCACCATTCTGCATTACGCCCGGAAGTCGGGAGCCGCGCGCCTCAAGACGTTTTCAGTCTCGTTCCAGGGACGTAAATTCGACGAGAGCCCGTACTTCCGCGAGATCGCGCAGGCCTACGAAACCGATCACCACGAGTTTGACCTGAGCCCGAATGCCACGCTGCCCGGCGTCATCGAGCAGCTATCATATTATTCCGACGAGCCCAGTGCAGATGCGGGAGCCGTGCCCGTGTGGTACCTCTCCGAGATGACGCGCCGCCACGTTACGGTAGCTCTCAGTGGAGAAGGCGCCGACGAGTTGTTCGGCGGCTACATTACGTACCTGGCCGACCACTACGCGCGGTGGTTCCGCAAAGCGCCGCAGACGGCCCGCCACTTCGCCGTCAGGCTGGCCCGTTTCCTTCCTGTATCCGATGAGAAGGTGGGCCTCGATTATAAGCTGACGCGATTCCTGCAGGGTTCCTCCTGCCCGAAACCGAAGCCCACGTGTTCTGGAACGGCACCTTCTCGGAAATCGAGAAGGACCGGCTGCACCTGCGCAACGGGCACAAACTGACGGGCGACCTGCTGGATTCCGTGTTCGAGAGCGGTGCGAAGCCCGGCTACTTGAACCGGTATCTCTGGCTTGACCAGTCCTACTATCTCCCCGACGATATCCTCTATAAGTGCGACCGGATCAGCATGGCCCACTCGTTGGAGGTGCGGCCGCCCTTCCTGGATCATCGCATCGTCGAGTTCGCCGGACGATTGCCCGAATCGCTAAAGGTACAAGGACGAAATCTGAAATTCTTGTTGCGCGAGTTGATGCGCGACAAACTTCCGCAGTCCGTGCTCTCCCGCAAAAAACAGGGCTTCGACATTCCCACTCACCAGTGGCTTCGCACCATACTGAAGCCGCTGCTGATGGACACGCTCAATCGCCGCACTGTCGAGGACTCGGGCGCATTCCACTGGCCGGAAGTCGAGTCGTTGATTCGCACTCACATGGAGCGTCGTGCTAACCTCGGGTATCACCTATGGGGTCTGCTGGTGCTGTTCCTATGGATGAGGAGATGGAACGTAATTCCCTCCGCGGACAATCGGGAACCCGACAACATCGCTATTACCGCCTGAGTTACGAGCTCATCGTTGTATTGATCGCGGCTTTGATATTCGCGGGTTGCATGGTGAGTCCGCCGTCTCTGATGGACGACGTCGATGCCGTTCAGGCGCAGATCGCGCGCAACATGCTCGATTCGGGCGACTGGGTCTCGGCGCGGCTCGACGGTGTCCTGTATCTCGAGAAGTCGCCGCTGAAATACTGGATGATGGCGGTGTGCTTCCGGCTGTTCGGCGTTCATGACTGGGCTGCGCGGATTCCCATCGTCCTGTCCGTTATCCTGCTGGCATGGCTCGTCGCGCGCATCGGCGCCTGGGCCTTCTCGCCACGCACCGGGCTCTATGCGGGACTCGTCTTCTCCACCTCTATCGGCCTGTTCCTGTTTACACGGATCCTCATCCCCGACATCGTCCTGACGCTCACCATCACGCCTGGCGCTCTGGGCGTTTCTGCGCGCGCTCGATGCCGTCGAGACCCGGCCCCGGCTGTGGGCAGCTATCATGGCCGCCTCCATTGGCACAGGACTGCTGCTGAAGGGCCTGATAGCGGCGGTATTCCCGGTGGCCGCCGCACTGTTGTATCTCGCCTTTCGCAAAGAACTCCTATCTCGCGATATCTGGCGGAGGTTGCACGTCGTCTCGGGTGTGCTGGTCGCGTTCGCCATCGCCGCACCCTGGCATATTCTGGCGACACTTCGGAACCCGCCCTACTTCGCGTGGACGATGGAGAGCGGTCCGGGCAACTGGCACGGGTTCTTCTGGTTCTATTTCATCAACGAGCACGTGCTCCGCTTTCTGAACCGCCGCTTTCCCCGCGACTACAACACGGTCCCGCGGGTATACTTCTGGCTGTTTCACCTGCTGTGGCTATTCCCATGGAGCGTGTTCTTCCCCGCCGCCTTCCGCCGTGTCTGGACCGCGAAACCCGCTGACACCCGAGCCGATCGGATGCGACTGCTGGCGCTCTGCTGGACTGGATTCCTGCTGGTGTTCTTCACGTTTTCCTCGACGCAGGAATACTACTCCATGCCCTGCTATCCAGCGCTGGCTTTGCTGCTGGCAAGCGCTCTGACGACCGAAGACAAGTGGATCACCGCCGGCCGGCGCACCCTCGCCGTGATCGCCGGGCTCGCTGCCTGCGCCATCGCGGCCATCCTGTACGCGGTCCGTGGATTACCAACGCCTGGCGACATCTCCAATGCGTTGACCCAGAACCCAGACCTGTACACGCTATCGCTCGGGCACATGGGCGATCTGACATTGAGCTCGTTTGCCTACCTGCGCGCTCCACTGGTACTGGCGGGAATTGCCTTCGCCCTCGGCGCGGTGGTCGCCTGGAGAATGACCTCCATGCGGCTGGTGCTAGGGGTCTCCTTAATGATGGTGCTGTTCTTCCACGCCGCCAGGCTGGCCATGATGTCGTTCGATCCGTACCTGTCCTCGCGTCCGCTGGCCCGCGCGCTCGATGCCGCGCCGCCAGGACGGTTGGTGCTCGATGACCAGTACTACACCTGGTCATCCGTGTTGTTCTACACGAACCGGCGGGCGATGTTGTTGAATGGGCGCGTGAACAATCTCGAGTATGGCTCGAATGCTCCGAATGCCCCCCAGGATGTGTTCATCGACGATCGCGATTTCGTGCGGCTGTGGCCATCGGATGAGCGGTTCTACATTCTGGTGGAGAAGCCGTCGGTGGCGCGCATCGAGAAACTGGTGGGACGGGCCGCCCTGCATACCGTTGCTGAAAGCGGCGGCAAGTTCCTGTTCTCGAATCACTAGGTCAACACGTGCGGGTTCTGATTGATGCCACTTCCCTGTTGCTCCGTAGCGCCGGAGTGAAAAGCTACACGTGGCACTGGCTCCAAGCCCTTCAGAGCCTGCCGGCCGCGGGGAGTGTTCACGCGTTTCCGATGCTCGGGGACGCCGGTATGGCGTTGGACCATTCGAAATCGGTGATCGGTCCCGTGGGCACCTGGGCCAGGCTGGGCGCCGTCTTCGCAACCAACGTCCTCGGCAGTACCGCACTCGACGCATTGTCCCGGGGCTATGACGTCTTCCACTGCTCGAATATGGTCCGCGTCCCGCCGACACGCGCGCGGCTCACCGCCACGCTGCACGACCTGACCTGCTGGCTGATGCCGGAACTCCACACTCCTGGCAACATCCAGGCCGACCGGTACTTCGCCGAGCGTATTCTCAAGCGAGCCGCCCGCCTGATCGCCGTTTCCGAGAACACCCGGCAAGACGCCGTGCGCGTGCTTGGCATCGATCCCGATCGGATCGACGTGATCCATTCGGGTGTGGACGAGCGTTTCTTCACCGCCCCTCCGCTGGTCCGCGCGCGTCCATATGTTCTGTTTCTCGGGACCATCGAGCCTCGCAAGAATCTGGACACGCTGCTGGATGGGTGGGAGCAGGTCCCGCGCGGCATTCGTGACGAGTTCGACTTCCTGATCGCCGGCCCGTTGGGATGGAAATCCGAGGCGACACTCGCGCGCCTCGAGCGGAATACGGAAAGCGTCCAGTATCTGGGCTACGTTCCGGAATCCGATATCCCGTCGCTCACCGCCGGAGCCGCCGCTTTTGCCTATGTTTCGTTGTATGAGGGCTTCGGATTCCCCGTTGCTCAGGCCATGGCGGCCGGGGTGCCGGTGGTTACTTCGAACACCTCCTGCCTGCCCGAGATCGCCGGTGCTGGAGCGCTTCTAGTGGACCCTCGCAGTCCCGCCGAGATCGGTTCGGCATTGAGCCGGTTGCTGGAAAGCGTCGAACTGCGAAGGAAGCTCGGGGCCGCCGGTGCTGCGCATGCCGCGCGCTACCGCTGGTCGGAATGCGCTCGGGCTTCATTCGCGTTCTTCGAGAGGGCACTTTCCTCCCCTCCGTAGAGCTGAAATGCGCTGGCGCACGCCGCGGCCCGGGGGATCCTCTACCGCACCTCAGAGCCTGACTCTGAGTGATCCCCATCCAGCCGCACACGAATTCCATGGGGTGCGGTCCTGTCCGGGTATTGCTCTCCGGGGACTGCCAGCGTCGAGGCATCGCGGTGTGCCAGGATGCTTGGAGTCATGATTTCGACCCCCGCACGATTGAAGGCGTCGAGAACATTCTGCGTGAGCTTCGACCGCGTATCGAACATCACTTCCGGCCGGTCGGTCGCGGCCCGCAATTCATAGTTCACGGCGTAGTCGCCCAGCGAATTCTGCCAGACCCGCGGGGCAGGCTCGCTCCGGATGTGTTCCGTCCTTGTCGCCGCCTCCAGCATCAGCCGATGCACCGTGCGCCAGTCTACGTCATACCCGATTCCGGCCGACACGGTGAGCACGAGCCCATCGGTCCGCGCTCGCGCGGAAAAATTGGTCACCGACGAGGAGAGCACGGAACTCGACGGGAGTGTGATCTCCTCGTTACGTGTGTTGCGCAGCCGGACGACGAAGATGGTCTTCTCCAGCATGACGCCGACCGCATCGCCGATCTTCACCATGTCGCCAATCCGAAACGACTTCGTGTAAGTCAGGACGATCCCGGCAACGATATTGGAAATGATCCCGGCCGACCCGAATGTCACAAGTGCCCCGAAGAAGACCGAAAACCCCTGGAAGAACTGGGAATTGGCTCCGGGGAGGTAAGGATAGGACACCATCAGGAGGAACAGCAGAAATAGCGTCTGAAACAGCTTGTATGTGGGCGCAGACCACTCCGGGAGGAACCCCCCCACCGATACGTTGCCGTTCGATATCGAATCAGCGAAATGCCTGACCGCCCGCAACACCAGCCACCCCAGCGTTGCGATCACAATCAAGTAGCCTAGGTTGGGCAGGTACGCGAGGATCGCGGCCGCCACAGCCTGCACCGGTGAGCCGAGGTATTCACTCAGCTTCGTCAATAAGATTCGAGTGCGGGGAAAGAATCGGAAGGCGGTTGCCAGGAAACCGGCGATTGTAAGGACCAATAGAATGATCCGCAGACCGCGGTTGAGCAGTCGGAATCCATTCGCCGTGTGAATCCGCAGCGATTTGGCATCGGCCGCCTCCCCCTTCGCTCCGCCGGACTCGACGTATCTCTCGATCCAGCTTTCCAGGAGCCAATAAAGCCAGCCAACCAGCAGCATTGCGACCAGTAATGCGGGAATTGTCGTAAGCAGGGAGTAAAGCCCGCCAAGGGCTGCCCCGAAGTAGACGGTCGATGTGCCTATCAGCCTGTCGAGGGACTCCCCAGCCCGTTGTAGCGATGGCTCGACAAGGGTCCGCATGCTGGCCAGCAGGGCCGTGATCCCAACCAGGATGGCAGCGAGCGTGAACCGTCGCCTTCCCAAGTGGCGCGCCCGCGAGCCGGTGAGCCGCTTGATACCGGTGTAGCAGACCACAGCCAGAAACACGAGGATCACTAGGGACAGAACGGCGCGTGTCCCCTCGAGAACAGTGTTAGACAACGCGAGGGTATCGGCAGCAGGCGTCATAAGGCTAGCGAAGCTACTTCGATCGACAAGTATCTCACAGTGTCCCCGGGGAGAGCGTCAGCTCGGCGGCTACCGGGCCTGATTCGATCGGGTATCCAGATCCGTCTCTATGCCAGCTCGCGGATGGGGCCCCTTTTGGTGGCCCCCCGCAGTCCCGCCGAGATCGGGCCGGGCACTATTGGCCCACTGATTGCTTGTAACGGTTCGTGCGGTGCATCCTCATTCCCGCCGTGGCCCTTGCCATCGCGGCTCAGGCGGATACTCTTTACCTGAAGAGCGGAAAAGAGTACACAGGAACCTTCGTAAGCGGCAATAAGACCTGGATCCATTTCACCACCGACGCACGAGTCCCCCAAACCTTTCACACGCGTGATGTTGATCGCATCGAATTCGGCCTGACGAACAAGAGCGTCACGCCGCGCGCCGCCAAACCGCGCGAGGAACCAGCGGCCACTCCCAGCCCGCCAGGGTCGCCTCGGCCGGTGACGCCGGCAGCAGCCCCCGCTCCGCCGCCAGCGATCGTGACAGTGCCAACCTTTCCACTGAACACACCGCGCAACGGTTTCGATACCAGCGGGCCGGCCGATGCCGGCGCCATCGACGCCGCGTACACCGGAGCCGGAAATTCGCTCGGTCCACCGTTAACCGTTGAACGATGGGCGCCCGACCATCGCGCCGTGGTTCGCTACTACCGTAACGGCGACATCTACTGGACGGCAAAGGGTGGAGCGCATGCCATTCTCGGCCCCGTCCGCGCTGCCTGGCTCGAGAACGGCGGTCCGGCGTCGCGTCTCGGCTACCCCGTCGGTGACGAACAAGACGACTCGGGTGGCGATGTCCGGACGCAGTCGTTTGAACACGGATCCATCACCTGGGACGTGTATGACGGCGCGAGTATTCAGTACAACGATGGGGCCCAGTAGCCTCGAGTCAGTTGACCTTCTGATACATCACATTCCGCGTCTTCACCTGAATCTTCTTCGACGGCGCGCTCAAAGTGGTTGAGCTGAGGTGGTTCGTGCCGTCTGGAAGCTTCTCGAAGATTGCATCCAAAGTCACGGGATCCTTAGGACTCCCCAGCGTGGATGCGATATGGGCCCGCAGGAGCACTTTCGAGGCAGAATCATAGGTGACTACCAGAGAGTCCCCTTCCTGGTAATAGTCTTTCAGTCGGACTTCGGATTTGCCGTCTGCCGACTGCCCAAGCGTCGCGGAACCGGTTCGCAGGAGATGGTCGATCTGCTCGGGCTTCGGAGGCACGTAATCCTGGATCGTGCTGACCGCCCTCTCGATGTAGTCCTGCATCTCGGCCTTCTTTCGCGTCACCACCCTTTTGGCGGTCGCGTTCGCCTTTTTCTCTTCGTCAGCCGCGCCGATCGGGGTCTTGATGAGATCGCCGTTGCTCTTATAGCGGCAAGTGACCGCGGTCGCCGATTTGACCTCGCCTTTGACGGAGACCTCCGTGTGTTCGGTCCACGTGTAGTCGCGCAGGGCGTCCCTGCTGCGGGCCACCTCCGCCCGAACCGCCGTCGCTTCACGCATCAGGTTCGGATCGACGCCTTGGGCGCGAGCCCCCTGTAAGCACAACAATTCGCAGAGCAAAAGGCCCGCCGCCACCCGCATTCTCATTCGATTCTCCTTTGCAGGACCACCACGTATGGACCGCAGTGATGCGACACATGAACGGTTCGCTCTAAGGAATTACGGTACGAAGCCGCACAGGCAATCGCTGAACCGTGCGTGCGAACTGTGTTAAGCTGGCTTAAGCTAGATTAAGGAAAAGACTTGCAGGAAATCGGCGCCTTCGAAGCCAAGAACACCCTCGGCGCACTATTAGATCGCGTAGAGCGGGGTGAAGAAATCGTGATCACGAGACACGGCAAACCCGTCGCTCGTCTGGTTGCGAGCACTACAGGTATTGATCGCGCCAAGGCGAAGGCGGCCGCGGGACGCATTCGTGCCCGTGCGAAACTCCTGCCGACTCGAGATTTCGATTGGAGTGCTCTCAAAGCCGATCGCGACGAGGGTCGGCCTTGAGTCTGGTTCTCGACAGTTCCGTCACTCTTGCTTGGGTCTACTCCGCCGAAACCACGGAAGAGATTTCTGTTGTTTTTGCGCGAGTTGTCGAATCCGGGGCATGGGTTCCGGCGCTCTGGCGACTGGAGGTCGCCAGCGTTCTCGAAATGGGTGTTCGAAAGGGCAGGTCCGATTCCACCTTTCGGGACGCGGCACTTGCCGATCTCGCGCTTCTTCCCATCACGGTGGATCCGGAGACCGACCGTCAGGCATGGGGTGCCACGGCGAAGTTGGCTGCACGCCACCGCCTGACTCTCTACGACGCGGCGTACCTGGAACTGGCCCGCCGCCGCTGCCTGCCGCTCGCTACTCTCGACAGCGAATTACGAGTCGCCGCGATTGCGGAGGATGTTGCCCTACTCGGCCTTCGTGAATCTACTCGTGGACAGCAACGCTAATCGGTTCGGGCCCGCCCGGCTTGTTCCCGTCGTGGACGCGTTTCCGCAGTTGGTGGACTGCCCGCCGTCTACTACGCAGGCACTCCGCGCCAGACCCCGGGCTAAGCTATTGCTCGCCTTGTGTAGAGGTCGGATAATGGAAACAGGCGTTGGAGTTCGCCTCGAACCGCCCTTATGGCAGATGACTCCTACGAGGGGTTTCCCCGGTAGGAGTGCCCACCACCGACGCCGGCAACCCTTCAAAGCGTGACTCGGCACCGTGCCGGAACGAATTAAGGAGAGTTGACGGCATGTCAGAAGCAGGTGATCTCAACGAATCGCACCGGCGCCGGCTTCTCGCGAACGCCCAGTACGCCGACAAGCTGCTTTCCGACCTCGAGGAGATCCTCCGTGCGTCGGAATCGAAGTCGCCCTTTCCGAAATATCGTCCCGACGTCTCTCTCCACCAGACACGGCTGATACGTGGCTACATCTCCCGCTTCCGTGATCACTTGAGCCGAGTGCTCTCGGCGGTTGGTATTGAGAGCGACGGCGCGCGATTTGGCGCTCTCCACTCCATCCGGGTGACGCTCAGCTTCGTTCGGATCGCCATCCAGGAGATGGCCCCCGAACACCTGCGAGGTTATGGAGCGCTGTCCGATGGCTCTGAATTGGAGTTGCGAGGTCTGTGTGCGGAACTGGAGGGCCTGATCGACAGCCTGGAGCGTAATCTCGCCCTCGGCGCGGCGGTGGATCTACAGGCGCGACTCGACCGCTTACAGCGCACCACCGTCGAGGTAGATCTCCTCCGGCTGTTGGACCGAATCATCAGTGAGGACGAACTCGCAGAGTTCCGCTCCGCGCTATTGAATGTTGTCGAGAAGATCGAATCGCCTCACTTCGAAATCGCTGTCTTTGGACGCGTCAGCAGCGGCAAGTCCTCCTTGCTGAATCATGTTCTCGCCACGGATGTTTTGCCGGTCGGAGTGAACCCAATCACAGCGGTGCCCACGCGGCTTGTCTTCGGCCGCGACGCTCGTCTCACGGTAGCGTTTGCAGATCGGCAACTACGACATTGTCCGGTTGATGATCTGGCCGAGTACGCAAGCGAAGAGCGAAATCCCGGCAACGATCTCGGCGTGGCCAGATTGATCGTGGAGCTTCCGAGCGCCCGGCTGCAGGACGGGCTGGTGCTTGTAGACACGCCGGGGTTGGGCGCCCTCGCGACAGCCGGAGCGGCCGAAACATTGTCCTACCTTCCCCAGTGCGACCTCGGAATCTTGCTGATCAGTGCCGTGAACCCAATCAACGAGGAGGATCTGAACACGATCTATGCGCTTTCGCGAGCTGGCATCCCGGTGATGGGACTTCTCAGCAAGGCCGACCTGTTGTCCCTTGCCGACAGAGAGAAAGCGCTGGCCTACACGAAGAAACAGGTCCTCGCCAACCTGGGCCTGCGGATCGAAGTGTATCCGGTGAGCACCGTGGCGCAGGACGAGGGACTGCTCGAAGACTGGTTCCAGCGTCACATGGCTCCCCTCTTCGGGCGGCACCGGGAACTCGCACGGCAATCCATCCAAAGAAAGGCTGGTGCGTTAAGGGAGGCCGTGATAGCAGCCCTGCGCTCGAAGCTGGGCGTGGCCGGGACAACAGCGCCGGCCGCCACAGTTCCCCTAGAAGAGATCGAGCGGAGACTGCGCACGGCGGCTGGTGAAATCGAAGAGGCGCGTCAATTCTGCCTGGCTGCCACCGACGATGTCCGTTCGCTCAACGAAATCGCCATCCAAAGGTCGGTGGAGGCCATCGTGGAGAGTTGGGTCGGTGAAAGAAATGCTCCGTCGTCTGGCACAGGGATTATCCGGCACGCATCGGAAACACTCGCGGTGGAGGCGGCTTCGCAGATCTCAGGGCGTCTCACCACCCTGGCGCAACACCTCCAATCGGCGCTGGCGCTTGCCACGGAAGCCCTGGACGATCATTCATCCGTGCAAGACGACCAACTGGAAGACTGCGTGCGCGAGATGCCGCGTTTCGAAGCAGCGCTGCCCGAGATGGATATTGCTCCTCCTTGGTTCCATTCCTTCCGAGGCATGGCCCGACCGTGGGTGACTCGAACACTAAGGCGCAGCGTCTCGTCGGAATTGCGGACCGGCTTCACGAACTACGGGCGCGCGCTGGAAACGTGGGTTCGGCGGGTCCTGACCGAACTCCAGCGCCGGTTCGATGCAAAGGCGGACACTCACCGGGCTCAGTTGGCCAGGCTGATGAACCGCGGACCGCTATCCGGTGAGGAGAGAGCAACGATAGAAGGTCATCTCGCGGAACTCGAAAGCATGGTTGCGGCGGACGTGAGGAATTAAGCACCTCGGCTGTTCAGGCAGCTGCGAACCTCTTCCAGGCGCTGAATGTCTTCGCGAATCTGGGGAGCCTGTTGTCCAGCCGACGCAATCAGCTTCTCGACGGTCCCGATCAGCGCATCGAGCCTGCGGATGGATTCTTTTTCGAGTCCCCTTAGCGAGGCGGTCACGATGTCCTCCCACTGGGACGCCAATCTTGACAGGTTCGTGAAAACAAGATCCTCAACTTTGCGGTGAAAGTGCTTTAAGACGACGCCCTGGACGAGCGCCACCGGTATCAGCCAGGACAGGAGTTCCCAGCTGCGGTCAAAGATCCTGCCCACGCGCACATCGGGCGATCCGGGGTCCTCCGTGTGCAGCTCCATCTCCGTGGTCCGGAGTGGGACACCGAGCGCCTCCAGCATCCGCTCTGAAAGCCGGTTCCGGAAGTCCTGCAGCGATTGCGAAAGCTGGCGGCTGACTCGCCGAACCGGTTCCACGAACTCATTCCGGTGCTTCCTGGACAGTTCCGCCATATCGCTGGTCAAGACCGCGCCCAGCCAGTCGTCGAACTTCTCTGTCACGACGCGCAGGCTCCGAGTCCACGATGGGAACTCATGGTCGAGGCTTTCCTGTAGTTTCTTCCGGACAGGCAACTCGTCGGGCCGCAACAGCGCTTCGAATGCGGACCGGGTGCTGCCACCTGTGTGCCGAACGATGAGCTTCAGCGCCAGCCGCGTGTCGTCGAGCGCTTCCTTCTGACCCAGAATTCTGAGACGCAATTCCTCCCGCTCGGAATCGGCAACTTCCGCGGCCTTGAGAGCGACATTCAAGTAATCGGCACATTCGGTCAATAACGAATCGAGCTTATGCAGCAGAATTGCAGCGCGGTGCTCGCCGGCATCGGCTCGCACTTGGGACAGCAGGCTGTCGTCGAGTTCTGCCCGCAGATGCTCGAAGCCCGGCCGGACCGAGTACGGAAATACAGGAACGGCATCATTCCAATATCGTGCAAGTTGCTTCTGGACAAACTCCCGCACCTGGACTTGTTCCGCTTCATCCATGACGTCAACTTTGGTGAGCAACAGCGAGATGTTCGGGGTATATCGGTTTAGATTTCGGATCAGTTCGATGTCGTGCTGAGAAAGGGGCGGATCGACGCCCACCGCAACCAACGCCAACCCCACGTTGGGAAGCCATTCCAAGGAGGCGTCCGTGTTGTGCTCAAAGACGCTCTCGAGGCCAGGCGTGTCAACGAACCGAATCCCTCGGTAGCGATCCATCGAGGGCAATTCGACGCGCACTCGCGCCACCTGTTTGGAATTCTCCGGGTTATGACTTTCAGAGATAAAATCGCCGATCCGATCCACGGGCGCCTGCTCCCTGCGGCCATCGGCAAACAGAATCTCGGCTCGCTCGTGAGGCCCCCACTGGATCTCGGTGACGACGGAGGTGACCGGGATCACTCCAATGGGCAGCAGTGGCCGGCCGAGAAGATGATTGAGAAAACTGCTCTTGCCGGCCTTGAAGCGCCCCAGCACGGCGATGTTGAGCGTCTTCTCCTGCGCAAAGGTGCGGCAGCTCTCCAGGAAGTCTTCCAGCGCCGAAATCTCGTGGCGACTGCACAACGCCTCTACCGTGTCGAGCGCATCTTGCACGATCTCAGGGGCGACGGATGCTGTATCGGGTTCGGTCATTGGACGAAAGCCGTTAACGCATCAATTCGTAGCGGCAAAAACTTGATATGCCGCCCGTCTTGGTATTCCGGGCGACTCGCCATCCGGCACATCGTAAGGATCTGCCCGGGGTTGCCTTGCGCGGCTGTCAGCACTTTCGATCGGAACGCATCGAGATCAAATGATTCCAGCCGGTACATGCGGGATGCCGCATCGAAGAGGCTGAGTGCCTCCGCGCGGGTCAACGGCCTCAGCGCGATCTCCTCGCGGGGGTCCCAAAGGAGCTTGCGCAGGTGGCCCAGGCAATCGCGCGATGCCGCGGTGACGACCAAGCAGGCGCCTGGGACGTAATAGACCTGCTGCAGGAAGCGATACATCCTCGGATCGGCGTCCGCGACGTCCTCCAGTACCAGGCATCGGGGCAGCCGGCGAATCGCGTCCAGCACGGAGGGTTTCAGGGCGACGCTCGTTGCGTTGCGGATATTCCCAAAGCGGCCGACTGGGCATGACAGCCGCTCGGCCAGTTCGACGAGAAGCCGGTGCAGCACCACTGGCCCTTCGACATAGACGTAGGGCTGCCGCGCGATTGAGAGCGAATCCTGGAGGAGTCTTGTCTTGCCTACGCCCTTTGGGCCAAAGACAAGGCAAGACTTCCGATCGCGAAGAGCGTTCGTCAGAGTCTGCACCTCGTCCCGCCGTCCGACCAACGGCACAGGCTGGCCTTGAGGCTGCTCGCTCTCACCCACCGGTTCCTTCATGCGTGGCGACCTTCTTCTGCACCCGGACAACCTGAACATCCGATCCGGCGATCAGGCCGGTGTCCATCATTTCTTCGACGACTGGAACCAGGCGGCCCAAATTGTCCGCCGAATCAACGATAGAGATCAGGATGGGTTGGTCATGGCGCGCCAGGTGCGACCTGTGCATTTCGGCGCTCTCGCCGTATCCTTCAAGACCACGGAAGACCGTCGCTCCGGCGATCTTCAACTCACGGCACTTGGCGACAATCGCTTCGTAGAGGGGCTTGCCCTGAAACCGATCCCCTTCCGAGATATGAATGCGCAGAAGTCTAGCTGAGTATTCTTGTCGCATCGGCAGCCTCCGTGGCTTTGGAACTCCGAACCAACCGCACAATCTCCGCGTCTGAAATGACGATCAGGCCATCTTCGAGCATCTCCTCGATCACCTCGGCCGCAAGGGAGATCTTTTCGGCCGCGTCAATCACCGACACCATGATCGGCAGATCGCGAGTTGGATGAAAGAAGGTCGCCTTGTGCTGATGACCTTTCGCGCCATATCCGAGAATGCCCCGGTAAACCGTCGCGCCGGCGATGTCCATCATGAGCAACTTCTTTACAATGGCGTCGTAGAGCGGCGCTTCGTGCCATCTGTCGGCCTCTCCCATGAACACGCGCAGCAGCTTGGCAGGCCCCTGCTTGCGTTCGTGCGGCATCTTGGGCTCCGGTTTAGGGGACTTTCGCGCCAGCTTCACCACCGTGGTGTCCTGCACCTCGATCAAGCCATCGGAGACCATCTCGTAGAGAGTGGGCAGGACCTCCTCAACCTTTTCCTTGGTCTCAACGAACTCGATACGAATGGGCAGGTGCTGCGCCAGCACCTCGATCTTCGGCGTGTGCAGCACCTGGTGGGACCCAAAACCCGAGTAGGCACGCGTGGCCGTCGCGCCGGAGACTCCTTTGTGCATGAGGAAGGTCATGATGGAATCGTGCAACGCGGTCATATGGTGCTGGGTATCTTCATTGATGAAGATCGTAACCTTCTTTGCGGAGCCTTTGGTCAGCATTTCGCCTCCATGTTCATTATCGGCGGGCAGCCAAGGCTGCGCCCAGCCAAACGGCCACGTAGCCGAGCAGCACGCTGCCCGCGACGTAGAGTAGACCCGCCCAGCGCTCGCCATCCCGTACGGCCTGCAGAGTCTCGTACTCGAAGCTCGAAAACGTCGTGTAGCCGCCGAGGACCCCTACAACCAGGAACAATCGCCAATTTGGGTGTGGCCCCAGACGCTCGGTGAGGAGCGTCATCACCAGGCCGATGAAGAACGACCCGCTGATATTGATGAGGAACGTGCCCAGCGGAAACCGCACACCCGATCTCGCCATGATCCACGTTCCGAGGGCGTAACGCGTCAAGCCTCCCAATCCGGCTCCCGCCAGCACAACCAAGTATCTGTCCAATCCGTAGAATCTCCTTTAGCTTCATGTGTCCAGGTCTCCCACTGGCTCTCCGTATACGGAATCCCCCAACTCAGGTTCCTTCCCAGGCAGCAAATGCCGTGGCATAAAGCGGGCGTTGGCAATGGCGGTCGGGATCACGGCGCTCCCAATCACCGTAGCCACCAGGTGCGAGTACTGGGTTTGGTCGATGATCCCGTGATTCAAGCCGAACAGGGCAGAGATCGTCCCGAACGTCAATCCGGTGGACATCATCAGGGAGTAGTAAATCCCGTCATGACCGCTGTAACCGAAGGCGCGCACTGTGGGCAGCAGGCCCAGCATCTTCGAGACCATTTTTGCGAAGAAAAGCGCCACGAAGGCCAACGGCGCGGCAACCAGGGCGGGGACTGAAACGAAACTGCCCGCGCGAATGAAGTAGAACGGGGTCAACAACCCGAAGGTCAACGTTCGCAGGCGGCGGATCAGGAAGTGGTCTTTGCCCACTGTGCCGGCGAGCACCATCCCGATGAGATAGGCTGGCAAAACCGCTTCGCTGCCGGACCACACCGCCAGCCCGCCGAGGCCGAACAGCAGGAACAGCAGGTATTTGGTTTCCAGTTCGGACACACGGCCGCCATACCTGGCGAAGAACCACTGCGTGACGAAAGGCAGGATGAAGAACACGACCGAGGCTGGCGCCCAGGAAGATCAACGTCTTTATTGTGAATGGCGAAAAGATCAGGCCGAGCGCGATGACCGTGCCCAGATCGTTAATGAAACACGCGGCGAGAATCGCCTTGCCGTAATTCGTCTGATTGAACCCCAGTTCGAGCATGACGGCGTAGACCACCGCCACTGAGGTCGTCGAAAGCGCCACGCCGGCCAGCCACGACGGACGCCATCCCCAAGCAAGTACATAGCGGGCAACGAGCGTGGCTCCCAGGAAGGGCACGAGAAATCCGACCAGACCTACGGCGGACGATTCCTTCCATCTCGCGCGAAACACCCCCGGGATCAAGTTCAGCCCCGGCGAGGAAGGTGAGCACGATGGCGCCGGTGCCGGCAAGAAATGTGATCCAATCCGCCTTGGCTCCCAATGCATTGCCGCCGGCAAGTGCGCCGATGAGAAGTTGGGCTACGGTGCCGACGACGATCTCGGAGAGCGCCGTCGAGATTCGGAGCCAGTTGGCCGCGAGGACCGCGACCAGCGCCAGCAGAAGCCAAAGAGCCGCGACAAACCACACTTGATCCATGAAGGATCTCCTCATCAAGTCGTTGTGGTTTGCTGGAGGGAGAGTACCAACGCTCCCACAGCAAAATCACTGTAGGAGTCATTGGCCGCTGGAGACGGCGTTGAGCGAACTCCACCGCTACTTCATTTTCAATATACTCCGGCGGCCTGAACCGATCAAGGCCCTGAATTCTCCGCAGCACCATCCCCTTCTCTGAATCCGGGTGCTAACTGTCCGCCGGCCAGAGTTGCTTAAAGAGGCGCCGCCAGGCCTTGACCGCGTGCCTCGAAGAGGGCCATACTCACAGTCGAAGCTCTAAGGTGTTGGAGTTCACCTCGAACCGCCGGTCCGGGTAACCGCGGGCCGGACGGAGTTACCATCGTCAGCGACGCCCATGCGATCCCCATGGAAGGAGTCCAATCACGCTCGCGCGCGGGCACTACTGCCCCAAGGAGCACCAGCAGCATCTGGAACTCGCCGCCTTCTACCCGAAGGTCGCCGTGGCCCACACCCAGATCGCCACGATCTCCACCGACGAGCACCATACGCTCCAGGAGTTCCGTGCGTCTGTTGGCGCCCCCCCCCCCCCCCCCCCCGGGCCTGATGATACACCGCATCTACAACGGCTACTGGTTCTGGGGGCGCCCGTCCGTCGTAGACCTCTGGCACGACCTGCGTGCCGTGGCGAGCGAGATTCGCCCCGACTGGGAAGAGCGTTGACTGCCGGCAATGAGTTGGGTTTTCCCGTTCTCTAACTAAGGCGAAACCACCCCCCAGCTTTGTTCGTCCAATGTCCGGCTAAGCGCTGGCGCTCCCCAGAAGCGCTTTACTCAAGAGCGGGAGGGTGACAGGAGATAAGGTTCGTCCGCACGGCGATCTGCTGAGAATACGCCCATATCTCGGGCAGCCACACAATCGGCAGCGGTTGCAAAGTGCCCGATGCCGAAGCTCTCGCTGGATAAATGAGCATAGAACAAGGAAATCAATATGAGCAGGAACATTGAAGGGAAAGTCGTTGTCATTACGGGAGCAAGTAGCGGTCTCGGCGAGAGTACTGCTCGCTATCTTGCAAAACTGGGCGCAACGGTCGTTCTTGGAGCGCGGCGCAAGGATCGCCTGGACGCGATTGTGAAAGATATTCACGCCGCTGGCGGAGAGGCACTTGCCGTGACAGTTGATGTAACGAAGCGGTCGGAGGTCGAAGGCTTGGTGAAAAAGGCCATAGACACCTACGGGCGGATCGACGTCATGGTGAACAATGCCGGCATTATGGCGATCGCGCCGCTTGCGGCCCTCAAGGTCGAGGAGTGGGAACGTATGGTCGATATCAATATCAAGGGGGTGCTTTACGGTGTCGCTGCTGCTCTGCCCCACATGCAGAAGCAGAAGAGCGGTCACTTCATCAACACTGCTTCAGTTTTCGGCATCAAGGTATTCGCACCCGGTGGCACTGTTTATTGCGCGACCAAAGAGGCGATACGAACCCTTACCGAGGGCCTGCGCATGGAGGCCCATGCCGACAAGATTCGTTGCACGATCATCTCCCCTGGGGCGGTCGACTCCGAACTGAAGCAAGACACCTCCGATCCGGCCTCTTCGGAGGCGGTCAAAGAGCTGTACAAGGCTTGGGCTATTCCTGCCGAGTCCGTCGCTCGAGCTGTTGCCTACGCGATCGAGCAGCCTCCCGATGTCGATGTTAATGAGATCGTAATTCGTCCGACAGCGCAGGATTTCTGAGAGTTCCGCTACCCCGAGAGGATTTGAACCTGATGCCAGGGGACTTGCGGTTTTGGAACGGCTTCTCCCCCGACAAGCACACCCCGACGAGAGACGTTCACAAACCCCCGAATCCCACTCAAACCCATCAAAACAAAGAAAGAGCGCAGTACGGTTTTTGAGGCCTCTCTTGCGCCCCGGTATAAGCTGTGGGTGAAGATGAATAGTTCAATCAAATCTGCCGGCGAGCCGTCGATGCTCGATCCGGTCTACGGCTATCGCGATGACCTGGCCGAACACTACAAACCCGTCACCGCCTACGACCGACTGCTCCTCGGAGTAGCCGCTCAGGCGCTCAAGCGCTTTAACGACGCTCAGACCCTCGAACGGCGCCTCTTCGAAAAAGTGGACCCGCTCGAACTGCTCACCAACAGCCCCGACACCTTCAAGACCGTCACCCGCCACGTCGCCGACTGCGAACGCGCCTGGCGCAAGTCGCTCGAGGAAATCCGGCGAGCCATCCGGCAGCGCGAGACCGGACCAACGGTGCGAAAGTCCTATCCGCGTCCAACCGCGCCGCCACCGCAGTCTGCCGCGCCTCCGAACATCCAAGTGCCACCGGCGCCGGTCCAGTCCCGTCGCGAGTGAAACTCTAAAAACGTCGGCCCTCTCCCGCAGCAACCTCCGGCCGGACCTTCGCAAGATCGTCGGCACCGGAGACCAGATGTTTGAAAACTGAATAAAACCCCGGGCTCAGGCCCCTACAGCTGTGCCTGCCAGATCAGGTGCGCGACCTCCGGGTGCACGATGTCGCAATGCGCATCGTTTTGCCCGCTGTTGCCGCTGATGACGCCGTCGGAGTTCAGGTTGTAGATGCGTCCTGGTTGGAAGCCGTAGTCTTCCGTCGAGGCCGCAATCTTCCGCGATTGAGTCACCGCGTCGAGACCCTGAATCCCCCAGGTTCCGACGCCGCCGAACTCCGGCAGTGCCGTAGGATCCGCAAATGATTCCTGGCCGGCCACCCCGACCGCGAGCGGATACAGCCGTCCCACCGAAGTGTCGTACTGCGATTGCGTCGTCGCGATGGGCCCCTCGCAGCGCTTTCGGGCGATCAGGCGGTTGAAATAGCCGGGCGTCCCAGGAGAATGAAGCAGTGATTCGCAGTAGGCCCACAACGAGAGGGCGCCTTGTACCAGCACCATCGATTGGACCGGCCGTCGAGTGGTCGCATCATCTTTAGGGCCGGCAGCCGCGGCGGTGACCACGATACATCCGAAGCTGTGGCCCATCAGGTGGAACCGCACATCCTTGCCGGAGACGGCGGCCTGCATGGCCAGCAGGAACCGGTGGGCGCCGCCTTCGCCGACGTTCCGGCCACGGTCCTTCATGCGCCAGAAGGAGAGCGACCGCAACGGGGTCAGGATGGTGTCCCACGACAAAGTGCCGAAGGATTGGCCGGCCGCGAGATCGGCCTCCTGCATGCGCCGGGCGGCCTGAAAGACAGACTGCGGATCGAACGGCGGCATGCCATCGGCTGGGATGGCTGCAGCCGGAGCCGGGTGCAGGATCTCGTTCAACCGCCGGTACGCCTGCTCCACCTCGGCCGGAAGCGTTTCCGGATTGTCGATGGTGGCGTACGCGCGGTAGATCTTGCGAAGCTCCGCCTCCGCCTCGGCTCCAACACCCAGGTTGGCAGCTTGTTCGGCTGCGGCCTGCTCCACGTTCTGGTCGAGAGTACCCGTGGCGCCCTCAATTTCGAAGCTGCCGGTGATGGCCTCGTTACCCCAGGGCCGGCTCGGCCAGTGAATGCCGATCAGAATGGGACGGAATCCGGGCCGCCGCTGGGCCAGGGCCTGGATCCCGGCCGTGTCTTTCATGAGGTTGCGGGTCCAGTCGTCATACTGGGCCACCGCCGCCGGCACGTCGCCCATCCACCCGTGGCTCATCGTCAGCACGTCGGTCACGGGCTCGTTTCGCAGCGTTTGGAGTATGGTTTCACTCAAAAGAGACTGGTCCGGCTCGCGGCGCTCGCGGCCGTTTTCGTCGAATGTAACCAGATAATAACGGACTGGCGGATTCGTATTCGGGACCGTACGTATCGGCATGGTCTTTCTACTGTAGACTATCCACTCGGACGTGTACGCCCGGGTCGCCGAGCAAGGTGTACGCTTCGGCATCGTTGCGTTCAATCCAGCGGGAAGCCAGGTCGCTATCCGCGACGGCGACACCGAAATCGCGGTTTTCCAGCAGCGTTGCCAGAGCGGTGGACAGGCTCGCGTATCGCTCGTTGAAATCCTTCAGCGCGTATCCGAGTGGCAGGCCCAACAGGATATAGCCGAGCACGTTCTCGAACGGCATCAGCTGCACGCCCGCCCCAGTGGCCGAAATCGAGGTCGCCCAGGCCCGCTCCACGTGGCCGATCACGCCCAGCGCACCCCCGTTGGGATGAGACAGCAGCGCCTTGGGCAATGGCGAGAAGAACGGCGCCGGCGCAATCTGCCGGGGTGCCGTTCCCGCGGAATGGGTGAAGCGATCGTTCAGCGGCACTCCCGCACCGTAGCACGCGAAATGGAACGCCACCAATCCGTGGACGTGGGCGTCGGCGGGCAGATCGGCCGCGGCCATGTAGTGAGCGGGTTGCACCGGACCCATACCAGCTCCAGGGAAGTCCTGGCAGAGCAACGCGCCGCTGGCGGTAGCCTGCAACGGGTGATTCAGCGGCCAGCCCATGCCGTGGCTGGCGGTGAACAAGAAGGCCGGAGCCGCGCCACCCGCAGCGGGACGAAAAACCGAGAGCAGATTGGCCTTTGTCGAATCTTCCGGTGCGAAGTAGCGCGCGGTGAACGGCTTGCCGGTTCGGTCGGAGATTCGTTGGATCAAACTGGTTTGACCGGGCTGCCCGTTGGCCAAGGGACGCACCAGGCTTTCAGAACTCAGGCGCGTCGGGCCGTCATTGATGTGGCGCGGTCCCCAGAATGCGGCCTGCCGCGGGTTCGGCGCACTGGCACCCGTCTCATAGGCGATCACGCTGGCGACGTATCGCGAGTAGCCCTCGGGAGTATCGAAGTTCAGCCGGCCCACACAGTATTCGACATCCAGCATGTGGCCGAAGTCGAACGGAATGCGGTCCGGGCTGCCAATGAGCAGAACATACAGCGGCACCTTGGTGGCATCCACGGAGCCGGGCGCCACCTTGTTCCGTGCCAGCCACTTCTGCATGGTTTCGCCGCTCGCATAGTCGAGCACCTTAACCACCCGGTCGTCGCCGATCTGCTTTTGGCGATGCTCCACCAGCGGAGCGAGCGCTTTCTTCACTGCGTCATCTTCCTGCTGGTGAAAGACGATGCACCATCCGGCCTCCGACAGCCGCTTGGGATCCCGATCGAAGGGCAGTCCGAGATGTGCCTGGCTGGCCTGCTGTGCGAGATTCCGTAGTACGTTCAACGACGCGGGGTCGGCAGGTTGTCCGCATGCGAGCGCCGCGACCGCGGCGGGCGTGAGAGGGGGCGTTAGGTAATCGCCGGTTGCGCCGTCGATACCGTTGAAGATCAGGTCGGTGTCGGACATGGGTTCCTCCTCCAACTTCAGCCGCGGAACACGGCCAGTTCGGACAAGGCCGGGGCAGCCGCGGCTTTCACTACGCGTAAACGGATCCGAGCGGCGGTGATGTCGGTCGGGGTTCGAATCAACCGGCACGGACCGATGCTCGTGGCCTGGCCGATCTCCTGCCAGGCGTCATTCTGCCATGCGTCGAGTGCAACGGAATCGATCCGCTGGCCGAGCCGGACGTTCTCCCGCAGCCGCACAATGTTAAAGGCCGTGGGTCTGCCGAAATCCAGTACCACCTCGGGCAGTGCGACGCCGTCGTCGGTGGCCCAGTAGGTCTCGCGGCTCCCGTCCAACAGGTTCTCGGCGCGGAACGTCCGGCTCTTGCCGCGGACGTTGCTGGCGGTCACCTTGGCCGATTCCGCCAGGTTCGTCTTGAAGGTCTTCGAAGCAGCTCCCGAAGCCGCGGAGCGAGGCGGCATCGGCTTCGTGGACGAGCCCGCGCCGATCGGGCGGGACGTTGAGCAGGAAACTGGCGCCGCGGCCAACCGACTTGAAGTAAAGATCCATCAGGGCATCCGGCGTCTTCACTCGCTCATTCTCCGCTCGTGCCAGAACCAGCCCGGACGAATCGAAACGTCGCATTCAGGCGGCAGCCAGTGCTTGCCGTCGCGGTGCCCGGTGGTGAGTTCTTCTCCTCGCACGTCGCCCGGAGCGGCCGGCCCCCCATCCCCGCCGACAGGATCCAGGGTCGCCCAGCAGGTCTCGTCGGCGATGCCCCTTTCGTTGCCCACCCAGCGGATGTCCGGGCCCACGTCGCTGAAGATCACGGCGTCGGGCTGCAGCTCGCGGACCATCTCCCAGGTGTTCGGCCAGTCGTAGTAAGTGCTTGTCGATCGATCTGGCGCTTCTCGCGCGCGCCGCCGTAGTAGCCGTCGCCGCCGTTGGCGCCGTCGAACCAGACCTCGAAGATCGGGCCGTATTCGGTCAGCAACTCGCGGAGCTGGTTGCGATAGATGTCGATGTACTCGGGCCGTCCGTAGTCCGCGTTGTTGCGGTCCCAGGGCGAAAGATAGACGCCGAACTTCAGGCCATGCCGGCGCGGCCGCGTCGGAGATCTCGCGCACCACGTCGCCCTTGCCGCCCCGCCACGGGCTGTTGCCGGACCGAGTGCTCGGTGGTCTGCGGTGGGCCACAGGCAGAAGCCGTCGTGGTGCTTGCAGGTGAGGATCACGCCCTTCATGCCGGCCGCTGCCAGCGCCTCCACGATCTCGTCGGCGTCGAAGTCGGTGGGATTGAAGACGGATCGGGCTCTCGTCGCCGTAGCCCCATTCCTTGTCGGTGAAGGTGTTCACGGTGAAGTGGAGGAAGCCGTAGAACTCCAGTCTCGTGCCACCGCAGCTGGCGCGCCGACGGAAGGGCGCCGTAGGGGGCGGGCGGCGCTGGGCCCGCCGCCGAAGCAAGCGATGTCGCGAAGGGCAGGGAAGCGGTGAACCGGCGCCGGCTGATCATGATCGTTCCGATTATTGCGTCATTCGGAACTCGCTGTGCAAGGCCGCGGTCGAGTCGCTGCCGGCCCACACATCGAATGCCTCGGCCTCCTGGATCCATTTCTTATCCTGGCCGCTCCAGTAACTGAGTTCGTCTTTGCCGAGCGAGAACCGCAGCGTCTTCTTCTCTTTCGGATTGAGCGAGACCCGCTCGAATCCCTTCAACTGACGTACCGGCCGCGACGCCTTGCCGGCCCGCTGATGGATGTACACCTGCACTACTTCGTCACCGGCCCGGCCGCCCGTGTTTTCGACATCCACCGAGACCTCCACTTTGCTGCCGAGCTTCACGGTGCCGGCATTCAGCTTGAGATTCGAAATCGCAAATCGGGTGTAACTCAGACCGTACCCGAATGGGTAGAGCGGCTTGCTGGGCTGGTCCCAGTAGCGCGAGTTGAAGCGGGGCTCCGTGTCCGGCTGGTGAGTGAGATTGTGTGCGTAGTAGATGGGGATCTGGCCCGCGTCGCGAGGCCACGCGATGGGCAGTTTGCCCGCGGGCACGGCATCGCCGAACAGCAGGTCGGCCACGGCGTTGCCGCCTTCGGTGCCCGGATGCCAGACCTCGAGGATGGCAGGGACGTGCGAGGCCGCCCACGTGATATTCAGCGGACGTCCGTTTACCAGCACCAGGGCGACGGGCTTTCCGGTTGCCGCCACCGCCTCCAGCAGTTGCTGCTGCTTCCCGGGCAAATCCAGAGACGATTGCGATGCGAGTTCGCCGCTCATCATGGACAGTTCGCCCATAACCAACACGACAACGTCGGACCGCTTCGCCAGGTCCACCGCCTTCTGAAATTCCGCATCGGCCTGTGCGGCGGTCCACGGGGTCGGCTTCGGCCCCCCGATCATGGCTTCGAACATCGACGAGTACACCTTACTGATCTGGACGCCCGGCGCGTACTCGATGCGAGCGCCGGAGCCCAGCTTGTTGCGGATCCCCTCCAGCACGGTCACCGTCGTACTTGGATCGAGATCGAAACCGCTCCACATGGTCAGCAGGTCGCGCTTGGCATCGGCCAATGGCCCGATCACCGCGATGGACTTCGCTGCGGTCTTTGGCGAGCGGCAATACTTGATCCTCGTTGCGGAGCAGCACCGCCGACCGCTGGGCCGCGACGCGCGCCACCTCCCGGTGCGCCGGCGCTCCAATGATCTGCTTCGCCCGAGCCTCATCGACGTAGGGATGTTCGAACAGCCCGAGTTGGTATTTGGCGGTCAGAATCGGACGTACCGCGGCATCGATCGCGGCGACTTCGACCTTGCCCGCCTTGATGAGTGCCGGCAGGTGAGCGAGATAGACCCCGCTGGCCATGTCCATGTTGACTCCCGCCGTGAAGGCCCGGTATGCGGCATCCTGCGCGTCGCGCGCAAAGCCATGGGTGGACAGATCACGGACGGAAAACGCATCGCTGACCACGAAGCCCTGGAATCGCCAGGCCTGCCGCAGCACGTCCTGAAGCAGGAACCGGTTGCCGGTTGCGGGAACGTCGTTCAGGTCCATGTAGGCGGCCATGAAGGTGGCCACTCCGGCGTCCAGCGCGGCGCGGAACGGCGGCAGGTAGACGTTCCACATCTGCTCTTCGGGGATGTAGGAGGAGTCGTAGTCCCGGCCGCCGTCGGCCGCACCATATCCGGCAAAGTGTTTGGCACAGGCGAGCACCCGGTCGGGGCTTGAAACGTCGTTGCCCTGAAATCCCCGGACCTGCGCGCGGGCCACCGCGCCGCCGAGATAGGGATCCTCCCCGGCGCCTTCGATCAGGCGGCCCCAGCGGGGATCGCGCGCGATGTCCACCATCGGCGCGAAGGTCCAACTGATGCCTGCCGCCCGGGCCTCGCGGGCCGCCACCGACTGCACCCGTTCGATCATCGCCATATCCCACGACGCGGCCATGGCCAGCGGCATGGGGAACAGCGTGCGGAAACCGTGGATGACATCCAGCCCGAAGATCAGCGGAATGTGCAGGCGGGTCTCCTCGACCGCCATCTTTTGAAGACGATTGATGGCAGCGGGGTTCGAGACCCACAGGATGGATCCGGCCTGGTTCTTGCGGATGGCATCCTCTGGTTTCGGTGCGTCCGGCAGAAACGCAAGTCCGCCAACCTGGGCCAGTTGCCCGATCTTCTCATCCAGCGTCATGCGGCCGAGAAGGCTATCGACTTTGGCTTTGATGTCACGGTTGACGGCGGTCTGCGCGGCCATCGTCGAGGAGAGTAGAACCGTAAGAAGGGTAACGGACTTGAGCATGTTTCATTCCTATTCGTGCAAGAACTGATCGTATATCACTGGGGTGTGGTATAACAAAGTTGTTACCTTTCTCCGTTGGCCCGCCGCGTGCTACCATTTCAGTGAGTTTGCGCAAGGGTAAGCCACTGATTGTGTAGGTTCTCTCCGACTTTATGTACAACGCCTTCTTCGGTTTCACCGAGAGCCCATTCAATCTGAGTCCCGATCCGAGCTTTCTATATCGGAGCGCCCAGCACGAAGAGGCGCTGGCGAACCTGATCTACGGAGTACAGAGCCGCAAGGGATTCATTGTTCTCACGGGCGAGGTTGGCACGGGCAAAACGACCATGCTCGAGTGCCTGCGCGACTTCCTCGAAGCTCAACGGACCGAGTTTGCGTTCATCTTTAACTCGAGGATCAACTCCGATCAGTTCTTCGAGATGATCGCCTACGACTTGGACCTGCGGTGCCAGAAGACGTCCAAGACCGAAGTGCTGTTCCAGCTCAACGAAATGCTCATCCAGCAGGCCAGCCACGGCCGGACTACCGTCCTGATCGTGGACGAGGCGCACAACCTGGAGTGGGAAGTGCTGGAAGAGATTCGCATGCTGGGAAACATGGAGAACCGTCGAGGGAAGCTGATCCAGGTGATTTTGGCCGGACAGCCGGAACTGGACCGAAAGCTGGATGCCCCGAACCTCCGCCAGTTGAAGCAGCGAATCGTCCTCCGGTGTACCCTGGAGCCTTTCTCTGAAGCGGACACACTCGATTACATTCAGAGCCGTCTCACCAAGGTCGGAATGCCGAACCAGACTGTGTTCCCGTCGGACGTATTGACGGGCATCCACGCGCGCTCGCAAGGCATCCCGCGCCTGATCAATGGGATTTGCGACAACCTGCTGCTCACCGCATTCGCCACCGAGCAGCTTGAATGCTCGATAGACATGCTGGACGAAGTCAGCGCCGACATGCGCCTGGACTGGCCCGGCCGGCGGCCGCGGAACCCGCGCTCGAGATTCGGCGACGCTCCAGTCGAGCAGACGCCCTTCTACAACCGGGGCGACTGAGCCAGCCGCGGCCCGATTCCGAACTTACGCCCGATCCGCATCCATCGCGACTCACGCACCATTCCGAGCAGTTTCCGCTCGAAAATCAATTGTTCCATCAGTTCCGAAATTCCACTGCCGTCCAGAGCGAACGGTTCCCGGCTGGCCACCAGCGGGAGTGAGCATGGTCCCGTTAGCCTGACGCCGAATTCAGGGTTCGCGCGAGATTCCACCCTCAGTTCGCTCAGCCCAGCCGCTGCGAACTTCGCGCGAAGGTCCTGTTCGGAGTAGATTCGCATTTCGAGAGTGGAGCCCTCGCCTCCGTGGAACGTCAGTTGGTCGTATACCCGATATTCGTTTTCGTTCGTCCGGCTGACCAACACCGTCCGGCCACCCACCTCGGCAAGGCCGAATTCGCCCACATCCCGAAAGTGCTCGACCGTTTCCGGGTCCAGCGTGAAAGGCACCGTCAGGATGATGAAACCCCGAGGCTTCAGTAACCGCGATAGCGTGCGGAAGGCGATGTCCACAGGTGCCGGCACATGTTCCAGCACGTCGGCACAGATCACAAAATCGTAGCGTCCAAACTCGCGCTCATCCGGCCGCATGAGATCGAACATCGGGTCGCGGTGATAGTGGGTGTTGATGTACGTGAAACACCGTTCCAGGCGGCTCGAGATCATTTCAGAGTCGCTGATGCCCAGGCCGCGGACGCTCTTGAGCAATGGGAACTCGGTGAGGGGCAAGTCTGACCCGAACAGAGTTCGCGACAGCGCGAGCGCAATGGCACGGAAGCGCGCCGACGAGCCGCAGACCTCGCAGGTACTGCTTTCGCGGTCTTCCGGCCTGGCGTTCGACTCCGTTTGCGATCCGCACAGGTTGCATTGGAACTTTCCGAGAGTCTGGGGCATAAGTCACAAAATATCCTGAAAGGCGCCGCGGGTGCGAGGCATTCTCCCATCGAGGAGAATGTTGATGAAGTCCAACTCGCTATTCGCCATCGCGATTCTGGCGTTGTCCGTCACCGCCTGGGCCGGCCGCCGTCCAGCCGCTCCGGACTCTGTCACGGAAGGGATGCTCGTCCGGATCGATCCCAAGGGAGACGTGGCCGATCCCTGTCCGCTGAAGCACACCGACGTGAAGGCCGAGATCAGCGGGTTTGTCGCCCGCGTTAGCGTCACGCAGGAGTTCGTCAATCCGACCGGCGAGAAGATCGAGGCCGTCTATAAGTTCCCGCTGCCGCCGAACTCCGCCGTGGACTCCATGACCATGCTGGTGGGTGATCGCAAGATCACCGGCAAGATCAAACGCCGCGAAGAAGCGCGGAAGATCTACGACGATGCCCGTTCACGGGGCCAGCTGGCGAGCCTGCTCGATCAGGAGCGTCCCAACATCTTCACGCAGTCGGTGGCCAATATCGCGCCGGGCGCAACGGTGAAGATCCTGATCAGCTACGTCGAGACGCTGAAATACGAGGACGCCTCCTACGAGTTTGTCTTCCCGATGGTGGTGGGGCCTCGCTATATCCCGAATGGGCTGCCGGATGCCGGCCGTGTCGTCCCGCGGCGCACTCCTGAGGGGACTCGCGCGGGGCACGACCTCAGCATCCAGGTATCGCTGGACGCCGGATTGCCGCTCGCCGCGCTCGAATCGCCGACGCACATGGTGGACGTCAGCCGTCCCGACTCCCGCCATGCGGCTCTGAAACTGAAGGACCTGGCGACCATCCCGAACAAGGACTTCATCCTTCGCTATTCCGTTGCCGGCAAGCAGATCCAGGACACGACCCTGACCCACACCGACCGTCGCGGCGGAACCTTCATGATGGTGCTGGAACCGCCAGCCCGCGTGGCGCCCGCCGAGATTACACCGAAGGAGATCGTGTTCGTGTTGGACACATCGGGTTCCATGATGGGTTTCCCAATCGAGAAGGCCAAAGAGGCGATGAAGCTGGCCATTGACGGCCTGAACCCCCGCGATACCTTCAACCTGATCACATTTTCCGGCGACGAACACATTCTGTTCCCGAAGCCCGTGCCCGCCACGCCCGAGAACGTACGTGAGGCGCAGGCATTCCTTGCGTCGCGCCAGGGCCGCGGCGGCACCGAGATGATGAAGGCGATCCGCGCGGCGCTCGATCCCTCCGACGCGCAGGATCATATCCGGATCGCCTGCTTCATGACCGACGGCGAGGTGGGGAACGACTTCGAGATCATCCACGAAGTACAGAAGCACCCCAACGCCCGCGTATTCGCCTTCGGCATCGGCAGTTCTACCAATCGATTCCTGCTCGACAACATGGCTCGGTATGGCCGCGGCGAGGTGGAGTACGTCGGTTTGAACGACGACGGATCGGCTGCCGCAAGGCGTCTGCACGAGCGAGTGCGGACACCGATCCTGACCGATGTCCAGATCGACTGGGGCGGGTTGCCCGTGACCGAAGTCTATCCCCAGCGCATCCCCGATCTGTTCAGCGCCAAACCGGTGGTGGTGTTCGGACGCTACACCGGCTCGGCCCGGGGCAACGTTCACCTGCGCGGAAAGGTGGCGGGCCGTCCGTTCGACCGCACCATCGCGCTCGACCTGCCGTCCTCGCAAACCTCGCACGACGTGGTCTCGACATTGTGGGCTCGCGCCAAAGTGGAAGACCTGATGAGCCGCGATCTGATCGGCGCTCAGTCCAACCAGCAGAAGCCCGAGATCCGCGATGCCGTCACGCAGTTGGGCATCGACTACGCGATCATGACGCAGTACACGTCTTTCGTGGCGGTGGAGGAGACCGTTGTGACAGAACCCGGCAAGGCGCCGCGTCGGATTGAGGTGCCGGTGGAGATGCCGGAGGGCGTCAACTATGAAGGCGTGTATGGGCGCGACATGCAGGTGGCCAAGATGGCCGCTCCAGCCTCTCAGTCCTTCATGGGCGGAGTGGTGGGCGGTGTGAGTGGCGGGTACCCGATGCGGGCGCCCGCAGCCAGGGCGATGACCGCGGTCGATAGCCCGGTTCCGCCGCAACAGGCAAACGCGTGGAAGATCAGCCCGGCTTTGCGCAACGCCGCACTCTCCGGAAAGATCCTGGTGCAGGTCTATCTGACTGATGTCTCGGCGCAGACCGTCAAGAAGCTGAAGGACGCCGGTCTGGAGATAGTCGCGCTGCCGCAGTCGGGACGGATCGTTGTCGGCAGACTGGATGCAGCGAAGCTGAATGCCCTGGCGGCGCTCGCGGAGGTCCGGTTCATCGCGCCGCAGAAGTAAGGGGATCGTACACTACTGCCACAAAACGTGGATCTGGGCAACGGCCGACCACCCATTCGGCTTGCTACTGTCCTTTCGCTGGACTTTGAAATTGAAGTTTTTCCCTTTCCCAGCACTCGAAGCGGCGTTATACCGGGCCGAGGAAGACACTGGAAATCCTTCCTGGGATGGACTTCGCAATTTGACAATCTCGTCGCGAATGGCGCCGATCAGTTGCGGATAGGTGAACTCGTCTTTCTTGAAACCCGAATAGATGGAACTGATGTTGAGTGAAGGGCCGGTGAAGGAAAACACCCGCTTCAGTTCATTGATGCAGGCATCGACGATTGCCTTCGCCAGTTGCGCTTTCGTGAGACGGACAACCGGCCCCTTGGCTTTTTTCTTCTTCTTGACAGGAGTGCTCCAGGTATCGGAATCCGACTGATCGTCATCTTCCTCAGCACTGATACCAGAAGGAACCGACACCGTAGCGGTCGGCTTGTGCTCCTCCTCTTCCTGGAATTTGATGATTCGGAGGACCTTCGCCAGGAACTCGTCGCGCGAGCCGAAGGTTTCATCCTCCAGCCAGAGCATCGCGTTCTTGTATTGGACCAGTTTGCCCTCTTCCTTGGGAGCAAGTAGGGCAGCCCACTGATAAGGGCTCTTGCATTCGTTGCCAACGGTGATCGGTCCACTCATCGGCATTATCGACGGAAATCCAGCCATTTCTCATCCTTTCGCCACAATTTATTCAAGTAGTTCCCAGGTAGCGCCTAGCTTACCACACGTCTCCGGTATCTCGATGGTCTCTCCCCCGAACCGCTATCATCAAACGTAGTACCTCGATCATGGCCTACTCCGATCTCCGTGAATTCATCCGCGCTCTCGAGAAACACAACGAGCTGCAACGGATCCCTTTCGAGGTGGACCCCTACCTGGAGATCACTGAGTTCGCGGACCGTTCAGTGAAGAACGGCGGCCCTGCGCTGCTGTTTGAGAAGCCCAAGGGCAGCCGCGTGCCGCTATTGATCAATGCCTTCGCCAGCATGCGTCGCATGGAGATCGCCCTGGAGGTGGATTCCGTTCAAGACGTCGCGGACCGCATTTCCGAATACCTCGCGATGCAGATGCCGCAAGGTCTGATCGGCAAGCTGAAGATGTTGCCGAAGCTCGCCGAAGTGGGTGCGTTTTTTCCGAAGATTGTTTCGGACGGCATGTGCAAAGAGGTCGTTCGGAAAGACGATTTCTCGTTGTCGGAGTTCCCGATTCTGCACTGCTGGCCGGACGATGGCGGGCGCTTCATCACTCTGCCGATGGTCTTTTCGAAGAATCCGCTCACCGGCAAGCGCAACTGCGGGATGTATCGCATGCAGGTCTATGACGATCGCACCACGGGCATGCACTGGCAGACGCACAAGCAGGGCGCCGAGCACTACCGGCGGCTGATGGCGGAAGGCAAGGAGACCCGCATGGATGTGGCGGTGGCCATCGGCGCCGATCCCGCGACGATGTATTCGGCGATCCTGCCGCTGCCGCCGGACCTGGACGAGATGATGATTTCCGGTTTCCTGCGCGGCAAGCCGGTGGAGATGGTGAAGTGCGAAACCTGCGACATCGAGGTGCCCGCCAACTCCGAGATCGTGCTGGAGGGTTACGTGAACTTGGGCGAGTTGCGCCGCGAAGGTCCCTTCGGCGACCACACCGGCTATTACTCGCTTGAAGACGACTATCCGGTGTTCCACGTGACGTGCGTCACCCATCGGAAGAACCCGGTTTATGCGGCGACGATCGTGGGGCCGCCGCCCATGGAGGACTTCTACATGGGTAAGGCGATCGAGCGCATTTTTCTACCGTTGATGCGGATGCAACTGCCCGAAGTGCGCGATATGTGCATGCCGGCCGAAGGCGTGTTTCACAACCTGATGATCGTGTCCATCCGGAAATCGTATCCGCTGCACGCCCGCAAAGTGATGCACGCCATTTGGGGACTGGGCCAGGCGATGTTCTCGAAGTGCATCGTGGTGGTGGACGAGGATGTGGACGTGCAGAACGTGAGCGAAGTGGCGTGGCGCGCGCTGAACAACATCGATCCTCAGCGCGATATCGAGTTCGTCATGGGGCCGATCGATTCGCTGGACCACGCCAGCCGGCTGCCGAATCTCGGTTCGAAGATGGGCATCGACGCGACGAGGAAATGGCCGGCGGAGGGGTTCGTGAGGCCCTGGCCGGAAGTGATTAGGATGCCGGCCGACGTCCAACAGCGGGTGGACGAGTTGTGGAAGCGCGCGGGGCTGAAGTAGGTTGGTCCCACTGGTGATGTACGCCGCCCCATCCTGGCATTGCACGGGCGCGTCGTAGACCTTCAGCCGGACGCGGTGCGGCGGGACGTCGTGATGCTCGCCGTGTTCACCATCATCGGACTGAACGCGAGTCCGATGCGGCGCGATTTTGACGGCGCGGTGATCGCCACGGGCTTTTGCGGTTTCATGCTTGCCAATCTTGTGAGATAATCGTCCTTCCTACAGGCAGGGGCGGGGTGGGCTCGGGGCAATCCGGTGCGGGGGTGCTTAACCGTTTTCGGGATCGCGCTGCAAGTGCGCCTGGGTTCCACGCCCCAGAAGAACCTGCAGGGGCCGTCGTTCCTGTTGGCAGCGCCCGCAATCCCACTTCGCGCTCCAGCAAAACAAAGCGCGATGGCTGATCGGCCAACCGGGGCCGCAGCGGTGGTTCCACCGGCTCGGGACCGGACGGGCGGCGCTGCGCCATAACCTTACTCCTTTCACTCCGGCGATGGACTGGCCCGAGCCCGTCGATGCCGCTGTTGGCGGGCCAGCGCGAGCAGTCGAGCGTCAGTGGCAAACATCGGCCATGAAGGTGAGTGAGCAGAACGGATGGCCGGTTGCTTCCGCACAGTGGCAGTTTGGTTTCCCGCAGCGGCGATCGGAGACCACCAGAGATCCCGGAAGAGCGTCGGCGGGCAAAACGAGACTCAGATGCTCATGCCCCCAAAACGGTTAAGCACCTGAGGGTGAAAACGGTAGCGTCCGTCGGGGTTCGCAGGGGTGTTTCTTGCGGGTGGGGCTAAAGTTCGGCATAGAAATTGCGATCATATAACTGAGGTGACGTTTGTTTAGTAACTCAACTGCCCGCGTTTTGAGCAGTTTCGGAAGGACAGCTGCCCTTGTTGTGTTCCTGCTGTCCCAAATCGGGAAAGCGGCTGTGTCGCCGGGACTCACCATCGTCGGAGGGAATGGCCAGGTGGCGCGCGAGCATTTCAACACCCCTGTTCCGCTGACGGTCCAAGCCGCTGATGTATCGGGCAAGCCGATAGCGAATCTCCCGCTCAAATGGACGGTGACTTCAGGCAGCGGGAACTTTGCGGGCGCCGGCGCACCGGACCACACGGATGCCAACGGCCAAGCCTCGGTCTACTTCCGGGGCGATGTCACTCCCGGGTATTCCTGGTCCCAGCAAACGATCACGGTGACATCCTCGGTTGGCACGGTGAATTTTGTCGAAACGGCAACGGTTAGTAGCGTTTCCGGAGGTGGGTCAGCCTCTCCGCCGCTGGTTCAGTTGTTGAATCCTCCGCCCGAAAACCGAAAGCTATCGGGCCCCTCCGGCACGGTTCTGAGAGGCGCGATTTCCATCAATATCGTGCAGGTAAGCGGTACGCAGCAGGGCATGCCAATACCGAACGTCGGAATGAGGATCGTCAACGCGCAGGATCCGGCGGCGACGCCCGCGGCGCAGTGTACTACCCAGCCGCTGACGGATGCGTCAGGCGACGCTAAGTGCGATCTCGCGATTACGGGGCCTCCGGGATCGTATCTGCTCAGTGCGGAAGTGGGCGAATTCGTATTTACCCCAGGGTTCCTCTTGACCATCACCTCGGCGCCAAAGTGCACCTTCACCGCTACGCCCGCCAACCTGCAGTTCAATGCTTCCGGCGGAGTGGGCAACATTAACGTCTCCACCGCGAGCGGATGCTCGTGGACTGCGTCGAGCAACGCGAGTTGGATTTCGGTGACGTCCGGGAGCAGCGGATCGGGATACGGTGGGGCCAGTATCACGGTAGCCGCCAATACGGGGCCGGCCCGGACGGGCGGAGCAACCGTGGCTGGTCAGACCATCACTGTCAGCCAGGCGGCTGCTTCCTCCGGCAATTCGACGTTTTCCATCGTCACGGCGGCATTGCCTTCGGCCGTGACCGGTTCGGGTTATACGGCGTCACTAGCCGCCACCGGAGGCACGGCGCCATATTCCTGGAGCACGACGGCAACGCTGCCGGCCGGGCTCACTCTCAATCCAACGACAGGCAGCATTACGGGAACTGCAACAGTAGCGGGGAGCTACACTTTGCCGGTCACGGTCAGAGATGCCGCAGGGCTCACGCAGAATCGAACGCTGGTGTTGACGGTGGTGGCTTCGGGCGGACAGCCTTCGCCGCCTTCCATCACCAATAGCGGTTTTCCCGCAGGCTCGGTGGGAAAAGCCTACCAGGAAGTGCTGAACAGCGTGGGTGGTTGCGCGGGGATGTTCTCGGCTCCTCCGGTGTACACCCTGTCGGGCGGCTCACTCCCGGCGGGATTGAACGTCATTCTACTGGACAACCTTCGCCAATACGCGATCTCCGGTACTCCGACCCAAGCCGGAACCTTCAACTTCACGATTACGGTCACTGATTCCTGCGGTGGGAGCGGCAGTTCCAATTTCAGTATCACGATTGGCGGCACGTCCACCAATCCGGGTTCGCTCACGATTACGCCCGCCTCCCTGACCTTTGCGACGGCGGCTGGTGGGAATCCAGCGGCCGATCAGACAGTAACGGTTTCGGGTCCTGTGGGGACCACCTTCACGGCATCGGCTGCGGCCGGCGGAGGCTGGCTGAGCCTGGTTGGGCCGGTCAGCGGCTCGCTGCCGATCACGCTGACGGTTCGTGCGTCCTCCGCTGGAGGGTTTCCGGCCGGCACCTATAACGGGACCATCACGGTTTCGTCCTCGGCCGGTACCAAGAGTATTCCTGTGACGGTTACTGCCTCTGGACCGGCGGCGGTCCTGGCGCCGTCGCCCAGCGCTGTCGATGCCTCGGTCCTCACGGGTGAATCCAAGGTCCAACAGACCCTGACGGTCACGAACGCCTCCGGACCGGCCCATTTTGCGGTGTATACAACCATCGTGAATGGAAGCGGATGGTTGTCGGTAACGCCCAATTCCGGCGATACCCCCGGCAGTTTGACGGTTGTGCTGGACCCGGCTGGGCTTGGCCCGTCAACCTACATCGGATCGATCCAGTTAATGCCCACCAGCCCCGCGGGCTCGCCTATCAGCGTCCCGGTGACATTCCGCGTGCTGCCGCCGACCAGCCTCGCCGCCGCGCCCGACGCTTTGAGCTTTGTCGTCGCTCCTGGCCAGCCGCTAACCGCGGCTCAAACCCTAAAGATCGCCAGCGCAGGGGTGTCGGTAGATACGGCCGTCTCGGCCACTACAAAATCCGGCGGCACGTGGCTGTTCGTCTCGCCCGTGCGGGCTTCAACTCCACTGGAGGCCACCGTTTCTGTGAATCCAACTGGGCTTCCCGCGGGGACTTACCAGGGCTCGATCGTCGTTGCCTCGGGGACGCAGGCGCTGACTCCGGTAACCGTTCCGGTTACGCTCACGGTCGCCCAATCGGCGCCCTCGATCGCGGGCATCCTGAACGCGGCCAGCTATCGGGGAAGCGTGGTTTCTCCTGGTGAAATCGTGACTATTTTCGGTTCGGGAATGGGGCCGTCGGGGCTGGTGGCATCGCGGCTGACGTCACAGGGAACGCTCGACAACAAGCTGGGCGGGACTACGGTCACCTTCGACGGTGTGCCCGCTCCGCTGATTTATTCCCGGTCGGACCAAATCTCGGCCATTGCTCCCTACTCGCTCGACGGTAGGGCGTCCACCCAAGTGCAGGTCGGCTTCGAGGGATTGCTCTCCTCGCCGATGACCGTGCAGGTGGCGCCGTCGGCACCTGCCATTTTCACCGCATCGGCGAGCGGGACAGGACCCGCTGCGGCATTGAACGAGGACGGCGGCTACAACACGGCGTCGTCGGGTGCCGCTCCCGGGTCCATTGTGGTTCTCTATGCTACGGGCGAGGGTCAAACCAACCCCACGGGGATCGACGGCCTTCTGGCGAATTCCGCCACGCTGCCGAAGCCGCTGCTGACGCCAACCGTCACCATCGGCGGATTGGAGGCCGAGGTCGTGTATGCAGGGGCGGCGCCCACCTTCGCCGCCGGACTCATGCAGATCAATGTTCGGGTGCCCGACGCCGCGCCCAAGGGCGCGGCCGTGCCGGTCGTGTTGAACATCGGGAACGGGGCGAGTCAGCCTGGGGTGACGATTTTCACTCAGTAACGGGCATGCGGGTTCGAGCACACGAACGCGAAGAATCGGCCGCGGCGACGTATAGTAAAGACAGTGATAGCCGATGTCGTGAGCCTGCCGGGATATGAATCCCCGGTTGCGGCGCTCCTGGACGAAGACGAGAGGATGGCAATGGAGTTCTTCATCGCCTCAGCGCCGGAGAGGCATCCGGTCATTCCGGGCTCTGGTGGGTTCCGCAAGGCTCGCTGGCGCGGGCGCGGCGAAGGGAAGAGCGGAGGCTTTCGCGTGATCTATTTCTTCATCGCCGAACCGGGACGGCCCAGGTTCCCGAGCGCGGTCTTTCGTTCAACTGGAATCTGATTCGCGATGACCATCATCTCAACTGACCGATCTGGGTGCTGGCGTTTTGCTCCACCAAAATGGTCAAACACTTGACCGATTGCGTCTCGCGAGAGTACGCCCTTCTTGATCTCGATCACGAGCAACCGATCGAGAACATCAATGAACACAAGATCGGCCCGACTCACTCCGAATCGCGGCTGTCGCAAATACTGTGTTAAGGGCTCGTTCAGCAATAGCTTCGGGTAACTCCAAAGGAGATCTTCCATCTCTTTCTCTGTCATGTCCAGGTCATCTCCGCAGTTTATGGGTTTCAGGAACGTTCAGTATATTCGCTCCTCATCGCAGCGGCCGAAAGGAACCGGATCCCAGCTCCCCCGGTGTCCGAGAATTTACTGAACATGGTAGACGCATTTCGTGGGCGAGGTCGGCGGCAGCGCGACCGCGGATGTCCCGCGCGATGCGAAGGCTGCCCACGAGTGCTGACAACTACGCAAGCAAGGAGGGTAATAATAGATAATTAGTGCATGCCCGAAATCAGCCGGTTTTTCGGGATCGTGATCCAGATGTACTACAACGACCACGCTCCGCCTCACTTCCATGTACGGTACGGCAACCATAGGGCACTGATCGCCGTTGAAACGCTGGCCGTCCTGAAAGGCGAATTACCGCCGAGGGCGCTCGGGCTGGTTATCGAGTGGGCTGCCATGCACAGAAACGAACTGATCGAGGACTGGAATCTGGCGAGAGCTGAAACGGATCTCAAGTCCATCGCTCCGTTGGAGTAGATATGTTGAAAGACATTGTCGCGGTTCAGGCATTGGGCGGTTACAAGCTGCATCTTCGATTCGAGGATGGCATCGAAGGAGTCGTCGACCTGGAGAAGCAGTTGCGATTTCGGGGTGTGTTCGAACCACTGAGAAACTCAGTTTATTTCGCCCAAGTCCGCGTCGAGCCTGCACTCGGTACGGTGGTGTGGCCCAACGGTGCAGACCTTGACCCGGACGTCCTGTACTCCCAGGTAACCGGTGAAGAGATTTGCCTTGAGAGTTCGCCGGAATAGATAGGGGCGCGGCCGAAGCCGCGCCCCTTTCACGCTCAGATTGAACCCCAACCCTAAGCGGTGGTCGACCGTTCGCTCTTGTCGTTCTTGCTGATGGCCGCCTGCGCTGCCGCCAGCCGTGCGATCGGTACCCGGTACGGCGAACAGGACACGTAGTCCATGCCCACCCGGTAGCAGAACTCCACCGAACTCGGCTCGCCGCCGTGCTCGCCGCAGATTCCGATTTCCAGGTCCGGATTGGTCTGGCGGCCCTTCTCCACCGCCCACTTGATCAGCATGCCCACGCCTTCCTGGTCGAGCACGCCGAACGGATCCGCTTTGAAGATCTTCTTGTCTTCGTAGTCCTTGGAGAACTTCGTGTAGTCGTCGCGGGACAGCCCCATCGTGGTCTGCGTCAGGTCGTTGGTGCCGAAGCTGAAGAACTCGGCTTCAGTGGCCACCTGGTCGGCCAGCAGCGCCGCGCGCGGGATCTCGATCATCGTGCCGATCATGTACTTCTGCTTCTTCAGACCGGCCTTACCGAGAACCTCGTCGGCCACCTGCTTCACGATCGCTTTCTGGTGCGCCAGTTCCTGGACGCCGCCGATCAGCGGAATCATGACTTCGGGAATGACCTTCTTGCCCTTCTTGGCTACCTGGACGACAGCCTCGAAGATGGCGCGCGCCTGCATCTCGGTGATCTCGGGATAGGTGATGCCGAGACGGCAGCCGCGATGGCCCAGCATGGGGTTGAATTCATGCAGCGATTCCACCCGCTTCAACAAGTCCGGAATTACGGTCTTGAGGTTCTTCACTTCGGCCCCGAAATTCGCGTAACGGGCCACCATCTCGCGCTTCGTCTTGATGTCGGCGGAAGGCAGCTTGGCCAGGTCCACCATCAGCTCTTCGCGCTTGGGGACGAACTCGTGCAGCGGGGGATCCAGGGTGCGGATCACCACAGGGAATCCGTCCATGGCTTCAAACAGCCCGGCGAAATCCTTGCGCTGCATGGGCAGCAGTTTCGCCAGCGCCTTGCGGCGGTCCTTTTCGTTCTCGGCCAGAATCATGGCCTGGACCAACGGCAGGCGATCCTCGGCGAAGAACATGTGCTCGGTACGGCAAAGTCCGATGCCCTCGGCGCCAAATGCGCGTGCCGCCTTCGCGTCGCGCGGGATATCCGCATTCGCGCGGACTCCGAAGTCGCCGCGGAACACATCGGCCAGCTTCATGAATCTGGCGAAAGTCGGCGAGTTGGGGTCCGGGTCCTTTGTTTCGGCCTGGCCGAGGTATACCTCGCCCGTGGTGCCGTTCATCGAAACCCAATCGCCCTGCTTGATGGTGATAATCTTCTCGCCCACCTTCACCGTCGCTGAGGCCGCCCGCTCATTGATCGAGAGCGCACCGCAGCCGACTACGCAGGGGCGGCCCATGCCGCGGGCGACCACAGCCGCGTGCGAACTCTTGCCGCCGACCGCCGTCAGAATTCCTTTGGCCGCATCCATGCCGTGGATGTCGTCGGGGGTGGTTTCCTTGCGGATCAGCACCACCGGACCCTTCGGCGCCATCTCGACGGCCGCTTCCGCCGTGAAGGCCAGCCGTCCAACCGAGGCGCCCGGGGAGGCGTCGATACCGGTGGCTAGCTTGGTCAGTTTCTTCACGCTGACCGGGTCGAACACGGGGTGCAGCAACTGGTCGAGCTGCGACGGAGCCACGCGCTGGACGGCCGTCTTCTCGTCGATCAGGCCTTCTTCGAACATCTCTACGGCAACCCGAACCGCCGCCGGACCCGTGCGCTTGCCGTTGCGGGTCTGGAGCATGTACAGGGTGCCATCCTGTACGGTGAACTCGAAATCCTGCATATCCTTGTAGTGCTGCTCCAGACGCTGCGTGATTTCGAAGAGCTGATTATATACGTCCGCGTTCCAGTCCTTGAGTTCGCTGATCGCCTGCGGCGTGCGGATGCCGGCCACCACGTCCTCGCCCTGCGCGTTCACCAGGAACTCGCCGTAGAAAGTCTTCTCGCCCGATCCGGGATCGCGCGTGAAGCCGACGCCGGTGCAGGAGGTGTCGCCCATGTTGCCGAACACCATCGACTGGATATTGCAGGCCGTGCCCAGCCGGTCGGAGATCTTCTCCATCTTGCGATAGTAGGACGCCTTGGGCGCCCACCAGGACATGAATACCGCGTTGCGGGACATGATGAGCTGCTCGCGCACGTCCTGCGGGAATTCGCGCTTGGCGGCCTTCTTGACGATCTTCTTGAACTCGACGATGATCGCCTTCAGGTCGTCCGCCTGGAGGTCGGTGTCCAGCTTGGCCTTGATCTTGTGCTTGCGGGCGTCGAAAGCCTCGTCGAACAGCGCCATATCGATGCCCATAGCCACTTCGCCGAACATGCCGATGAAGCGGCGATAGCAATCGTAGGCAAAGCGCGGGTTACCGGTCAACCGAACCAAACCCTCCGTGGTCTCGTCGTTGAGACCGAGGTTCAGGATGGTGTTCATCATGCCGGGCATGGAGAACTTGGCGCCGCTGCGGACGCTGAGCAACAACGGATCGGCGGGATCGCCGAGCTTCTTGCCCATCAGTCCTTCCAGCTTCTCGAGGGCGGCCCAGATTTCCTGGTCCACTTCGTTCGGGACTTTCTTATCGTTGTCGAAGAAGACGTTGCAAACGTCGGTGATGATCGTGAAACCCGGAGGCACCGGAACCCCGGCCCTGCTCATCTCGGCAAGGCCGGCGCCTTTGCCACCGAGAAGGTCTTTCATCTTTCCATCGCCGTCGGCAGTGCCGCCGCCGAACGCATATACGTATTTCGCCATCTAATCAGCTCCTAAGAAGTTGTCGGTTATCAGTTGTCGGTTGTGAGTCATTGCGTGACGATCTCCGAAAAATCGGCGATCGTCGAGAATTCGGTCAGGATGCTGGAGAGCAGCGTGAGCCGGTTGCGGCGCACATCCGCATCCGGCGCATTTACCAGCACCTTGTCGAAGAAAAAATCCACCGCCGGCCGCAGGGAAGCGATGGCTTCCAGCGCCGGCAGGTATTCGCTCTGGCGGGCCGTGTCACTCACCCGCCGGAATTCGTCGTATAAAGTCTGCTCCGGTCCCGCTTCGAGCAGGGGCTCCGCAATCGAGCCGGCGCCTTCGAACGCAGCCTGGCGGAGAATGTTCTGAATCCGCTTGAAGCTGGCCGCGAGCGGCTCGAAGTTTTCCGTCGGCCGCACCGCCTTCAGCGCTTCGAGTCGAAGCGCGATATCCGGCAGGTTCTCCGCCCCCGACGCCAGTACCGCGTTCACCTCGTCGTACTGGAAGCCGCGCACCTCGCGGAAGTAATACTTGATTCGGTCCAGCAGGAACTCCCGCAGCTGCACGTCGGATCCCGCCAGCTTCGACAGCGGGAAATCCAGTTTGCCTTCCACCAGGATGCGAACCACCCCTTGCGCGGCGCGGCGGAGTGCGAACGGATCCTTCGATCCGGTCGGCATCAGGCCCACACCGAAACAGCCTCGCAGGGTGTCGAGCTTATCGGCCAAAGCCGCCAGCAGGCCTGCCGGTGTCCCGGGGATGGAGTCCTCCATGCTCACCGGCTTGTAGTGATCGTAGATGGCGCGCCACACCGCTTCCGGCTCGCCCTGAGCCTTCGCGTACAGACCGCCGACCACGCCCTGCAGTTCCGTAAACTCCTTCACCATCTCGCAGGTCAGGTCGGCTTTGAGTAACAGTGCGGCGCGTTCCACCGGAGCGGGATCCACGCTTGCCAACCGGGCGAGTTCGCCCGCCAGCGCCACCGTGCGATTCGTCTTCTCCAGGTACGATCCCAGCTTGGCCTGGAACGTGACATGGGCCAGATCCGCCACGCGATCCGCCAGCGCCTTGTGCTGGTCCATCTGCCAGAAGAACCGGGCATCGTTGAAGCGGGCGCGCAGCACGCGTTCGTTGCCCCGCCGGACCAGGCCTTCGGGATCGGCGTTGGTGTTCATCACGGCGATGAAGCGCGGCGCGAGATTGCCCTCCGCGTCCTCCACCGAGAAATACTTCTGGTGGTGCCGCATCACGGTCACCAGCACCTCGCTGGGCAACTCGAGATATTGCGGGTCGAAGCTCCCGGAGATCGGCGTGGGATGTTCGGTGATGTAGACCAGAGTATGCAGCAGGTCGGGATCGGAATGAACATGCAACCCGGTGCCGTCGAGCAGGACCGCGATCTCGTCCTCAATCTTCTTCCGCCGGTCTGCGCCCGCCAGAATGACACCGCTCGCCGCGAGCGCATCGCGGTAGTTTTCCACCGTGACGGGCACCGACGCGCTGCCCAGCTTTCGGTGGCCGCGCGTGACGTTGCCGGAGACAACGCCCGCTACCTCGAACGAAACCACGTCATCGCCCAACAGCGCCACCAGCCAGCGGATGGGACGGATGAACCTCGGGCCCGTCTTGCCGCCGGTCCAGTACATTGCCTTGGGCCATTGAATCTTGAGGATGAGCCCGGGGAGTTCGGCGGCCAGAATGTCCTTGGCGGCCTGGCCCGCCACTTCTCCGAGTGAAACCGAAGTACTCGCCCTTGGCGGTGGAAGCAGTGCTCAGGTCCTCAACCGCCACGCCCATCTTCTTCGCGAACCCTTTGGCTGCGCCCGGGCCCGACGATTTCGGCGGTCCGGTCACCAATTCTTCGGAATCCGGCTGCCGCTCGATGAGGCCGTCCGCCCTCAGCGCCAGGCGCCGCGGCGTACCCTCCACCCAACTTACGCGGCCCTGCAGCGAATAGCCGTCCAGCATCGACTGGAAGTGATCCTGCAACTGGTTGAGCGCCGGAACAATCATCCAATCGGGGATCTCTTCGGTCCCGATCTCCAGGAGGAAGGGAAGGCCGCTCATGCCGCCACCTCCGATTGCTGCGCGTTCCAGATCTGCGCCACGCCCACCGCCAGTTTTCGCACCCGTCCAATGACGCCCACGCGTTCGGTGACGCTGATGGCGCCGCGCGCATCCAGGAGGTTGAACGTGTTGGAGCAGTTCAGCACGTGGTCATAGGCGGCGAGTGTCGGAAAGCGGAGTTTGTCCGGATACTTCGCCCATAGGTCGATGAGCCGCTGCGCCTCGCCCTCGTGAACGGCGAACAATTTCCACAGGGCTTCGACGTCCGCCATCTCGAAGTTGTACACCGAGTTCTGCAACTCGTCGGCGAATCGCACATCGGCGTACTTAACGCCCGGCGTCCACTCGATGTCGTACACGCTGTCACGCACTTGTAAGAAAGCCACCAGCCGCTCGAGCCCGTAGGTGAGTTCAGCCGGCACCAACTCCAGGTCGATGCCGCCGCACTGCTGAAAGTAGGTGAACTGGGTGATCTCGAGCCCGTCGAGCATCACCTGCCAGCCGATGCCCCAGGCGCCGAGTGTCGGCGATTCCCAGTTGTCCTCTTCGAACTTGATGTCGTGTTTCGAGAGGTCGATTCCGATGGCTTCGAGGCTCGCCAGGTATTGATCGATCACGTCGTCGGGCGACGGCTTCAGGATCACCTGCAATTGCTGGTGCTTGTACAGGCGATTGGGATTCTCGCCATAGCGTCCGTCGGCCGGACGCCGGCTCGGCTGAACATACGCCACCCGGTATGGTTTGGGCCCGAGGACGCGCAGAAATGTCTCGGGGGCCATGGTGCCCGCGCCCACTTCTATGTCGTACGGCTCAGTGATAATACAGCCGCGTTCGGACCAGTAGTTCTTGAGTTTGAAGATTGTCTGCTGGAAGGAATCCATCTTGCGGTCTATCGGAGCTCCTACAAGGCTTCGAGCATCGAAACAGAAAGCATCTTCCGCTCCACGTGCTCTTCCATCTGGCGAACCAGAAAACGCCGGAGATCCGAAGCGGTTGCCTTCGACCACTCCCGCGTCCCCAACAGCCCGATGGGCGTCTTGAGCATCTCCATCGCGATCGCTCTCGACTCCTGGCCCACTCTCAATTCAGGCAAGAATCCGGACAACCGGACCGCCCATAAACTGAAGTAAGTCACCGCGGCCCAGACATCGCCTCCCGCGTGCAGATGCTCGAGCACGGCGGCGAGCAGGCGGAAGAACCGTTCGTTCGTTTCCGCCGGGGGCAGCAGATGTTCGCTGACCTCCGCGAAATAATCGAGGGCGACACCAGCGGTGAAGTCGGAAACCAGATCGAACTGGGATCGGATCAACTCCGTGGAGGCCAGCGTCACCAGTTCCCGGGTCTCCTTCTGGTAGTACGTCACCCGGACTTGCGACAAGCGCTCCAGCCCGGAACCGAAGTTGCTCTTCGGCCTCCGCGCCCGCTTTGCCACGCCCCGCAACTTGCCTTGATCCCGGGTGAAAAAGCTGACGATTAAATCCGCTTCCGCAAAGGGAAATGTCCGCAATACGAACGATTCACTCACCCGAGCCGGCATAAATTGGACCGGCGCAAGTTTCAGCGTAACACACCGCCGGGTCTGAAATAGATGATACGGCTTTAGATTCGCGCATTGCAGGGCTCCGCGCGCGTAGCGTCGGTAGCGAACTTCGACTAGCGGAGATCAGCGTGCGAGGTACGTTCTCGTCGATCGGGATTCGCATTGGTCAGAGATTCGCAACCATCCGACCAAGGAGTGGCCGAATCTGGTGGTCATGCGCGACACTACGACGAGCACGTCGCGCCCGTGCACGGGCATTCAGGTGCCTTTAACGCACACCTGTCCAAGAGAGATCTCTTGATCGCGATCCGGTCGAACGGCACGTCCTTCTCCTCCGACCTCCAATTTACTCCGGCGTTAATCGGATCGGTCTCATCCTTCGAACGTCTAAAATGAGAACAGCGTCTGGGAGGCTCACCAATGCCGCAATTCCGCTACGCACTTCGTTCCCTATCGAGACACCCGGCGCTCGTCTTGGCAGCCGTTCTCAGCATCGCGGTCGGAATCGGGGCGAACACCGTCGCCTTCGGACTCATCCGCGCGGTGCTGCTGCGCCCGCTGCCCTACCGCGATCCGGCCCGGATCGTCCAGATCTGGCAGACTCATCCGACCCTCGGGAACCTGCAGGTCACCTGGCCCGACTACCTCGATTGGAGGCAGGCGCGCTCTTTCGAGTCGGTGGAAGCCTATACCTTCCAGGCCATGAACAAAGTCACCCTGCTAGGGGATGGGCCACCCGAACAACTTCAGGCCACCATGATCTCGCCCGGACTCCTCCCTATGCTCGGAGTCAACTTCGTGCGCGGCGGAAATCCGATGTCGGGAAAACCGACCGAAGTCCTCATCAGCGAGGCTTTGTGGCGCCGCAAGTTCACCTCCGATCCGAACATCGTAGGACGCACCATCCGTGTACCGCCGCTCGAACTCACGCATTGCCGGCGTGGTGGCTGGACGCACGGCATTCCCAGTTTGGGCCGACTTGTGGCTTCCCATCTCAATGCTCGAGCCGGGATTGCGCGAGACCCGTCGATTTCATCCGCTCGAGGTGATCGGTCGATTAAAGCCCGGCGTCTCGGTCGAGGCGGCTCAGGCGGAGATGACGTCCATCGCCGGGGCGAATGCAGCGGCCCACGCCGTCACCAATAAAGCCATGGGCGCATTCGTCGTACCGATGCTCGAACACCTGACCGGCCCGGTGCGTCCGCTTCTGCTGATCCTGTGGATGGCGGCTGCCCTGATTCTGCTGATGGCCGGCGCGAATGTCGCACACCTGCTGCTCTCCCGGACCGTCGCCCGGAGTCGCGAACTGGCGATTCGCGTGTCGCTCGGCGCGTCCTGGACGCGATCTCGCCAGGCTGCTCGGGACGGAGAGCCTGATCCTGGTTTCGGCGGGCGCCGTTGTCGGCGCCGCCGGTGCGGCTGTTCTGCTGCCCGTAGTCCGCGACATCGCCGGCAGCCGGATCCCGCGCCTCGAAGAGATCCGGATCGACACGGCGGTCTTCGGCTATCTGTTGTCCGCAGCCGCCCTCGCCGCGGTTGGTGTCGCCGTTCCCGGTCTGCTTCAGGTGTTGCGGCGCGGAGGTTCAGCGTTATCACGATATGGTCGAGCCGGTTCAGTCCTGCTCGTCTCCGAAATCGCGCTCGCCTTCGTTGTGCTCGGCAGCGGACTCCTACTGCTGGGCAGCTTCAACTCGCTGCTGAATGTCGAAAAAGGGTTTGACGGTTCGAACGTGTTGGCCATCAGCACATCTCTGCCGGCCGGGCCAAAGGGCTGGGATGCGGCCACCGAACTGTTCGTGAACCGCTTGGCTCCAGCTATCCGAAGCTTGCCGGGAGTAGAGGAAGTGGCCAGCGCGAACATGGCGCCGATGAGCCTTGACAGTACCGAGACCATGCGCTTCGCCACCCGCTTTGGAGTGGGTGGTGTGCAGTATCGCGAAGGATCGTACCCCGTCGCACAGTTGCGCTGGGTGAGTGCCGGTTACTTCGGCGCGCTGCGCATCCCGCTGTTGCGCGGCCGCGCTCTCACGCAGGCGGATCGAGGTGCTCCGGTGTGCTCCATCAATCAGACCCTGGCCCGCGAGTTCTTCCCGGGCGAGGATCCCGTCGGCCGCGAGTTGGTGCTGGGCGTCGGGACGCCACAACCCACGACCTATAAGATCGCAGGCGTCGTGCGCGATGTGCGGGATCTCGACGCTGCCGCGCCGCCCCGGCCCACGCTGTACGAGATCGACACGTCGCCGGGCCTGACGTTGCTCGTCCGCGTGCAGCACGACCCCCGCAGCCTGGCTCCGTCCATCCAGGAGGTGGTGCACCGCTTCGCTCCCGAGTCTCCAGTCACGCGCGTCCAAACGGTGGATGGATTGGTTGCGGCATCGCTCGCGCGCCCACGCTTCGCTCTCGAGATCATGACGGTCTTCGCCGCAATCGCCGCGGCACTGGCGATGGTCGGCCTCCATGGCGTAGTGTCCTACTCGGTGCGGCGCCGCACCGTCGAGTTCGCAATCCGCTCCGCCGTTGGAGCGCGGCCAGGCGATCTCCTGCTTCAAGTCCTCGCCGAAGGGGTGCGGATTGCGGTCGCCGGCATCGGAGCCGGATTGCTGTTATTCGCCTCTGTTTCGCGCCTGTTTCGGAGCGTCGTTTTCGAGGCCGCTCCGATCAATGCCACAGTGCTGTCCGGAACCGTGGGATTGATCCTGTCTGCTGACGATTCTAGCCCTGGCTGTTCCGGCCCGGTACGCTTCCCGAGTAACGCCCAACCAGGCCCTCCGCGAGTCATAATAGCCAGATGAGCACTCCAATGCCACAGGGGGGCGGAATGATCGCCCAAAGCCTGCTAATGGAAATTGATCAGGAAGCAGCCAATACGCGGAAAGCCCTGGAGCGGCTTCCCGAAGACAAGTTCTCCTACAAACCACACCCTAAATCGGGAACCATGGGCTGGCTGGCAGGCCATATCGCGCAAATGCTCGAATGGGGCGCCACGACCATGCAGACTGACTCCTTCGATATCAACCCGCCCGGCGGATCCGACTACAAGCCGGCGAATCCGGCAACCCGCGAAGAACTGTTGAACGATTTCGACAAAAGTCGTGCCGCGTTTCGCGCTGCCATCGCGGCGGCGAGCGACGCGGACTTCATGAAACCGTGGTCGCTGCTCTCGGGCGGAAACGCGGTCTTCACGATGCCGCGGGTTGCGGTGATCCGGGGCATGATCCTGAACCACGTCGTCCACCATCGCGGACAGTTGACCGTCTACATGCGGATGAACGACATCCCCGTGCCGTCGATCTACGGTCCTTCAGCCGACGAGAAATCGTAACCCGATCGGGGGACTCCGGTCCCCCTTATTCCGATGTGCCACAAACGGTAGCCGTTGCGCTCGGCTACCTGCTTGATGCCCCACTGCACGTAGCGCGACACCAGATCGTCCGCGCGAAACTCTCCGTCGCGGAACACCAGCCAGTCCACTCCGTTTGATTTCAACTCCTCCATCGCGGCGCGCCGCATTCGCGGCGGAAGCAGGCATCGTTTCCTGCGTGTACTTCTCTTCAATCGTGCGGCCGTTTCCTTCAACACGCATCACCGCGTTTGTGAGAGCGTGGGGCACGTCGATGGTGACCCGGTCCAGTTTTTGCGCGCGGCCGAAGTCGATCTCGATGAACATACCGGGCTGTCCCTTGACGTCGCTGTCCCACATCGTTACCAGACTGTTGTCGAACGCCCTCTGCACGAACCAGGGGTTTGCCGAAGCGCGCAGCCTCCACGCCGGATTGCGCGCCACTTCGCGGCCACCTTCAAACACCCGAATTTCCCCGATGGTCCAGGCCAGCACCGTCGGATGCATCAGTGCGATCCGCAAGCGCCGGACCTCGCGGGGCTGGAAGGCAAACGAGTCCCGCACTTCCGCCTTCATGTCGTCCACCGAGGCCCGCAGCAATGTGTCATACAACTGGGCGCCGAAGGTGGATTGGTAGGGCACCAGGATCTCCCGCCTCTGGTAGGACTGGTTCGCCAGCGACGCCGACAGAACGCGCCCTCCCGGAGGGACGTTCTCCTCGATCGCCACGCCGATGTCGTAATCGGGAACCCACTCACGGATGTAGCGATCTTCAGGGATCTTTCGCAAGGCGGCGGCCCACGCCGGGTGCTCGATGCGCCACGCGTACTGGTTCGCGTACCGGAGGACCACGGGGGGCCAGGACAGAACCGCGTGGGCCACCAGCAGCGCGGCAGCCGCGGGCGGCCATACTTCCAGGGCCATCGCCAGCGCTAGTGAGACGAATGGCAATGCGGGGATCAGGAAGCGCGTCCCGATGTTGTTGTAGTACGGCAGCAGGAACACGGCCGCGGCCAGCAGCAACTGTCGCCCCAGTGGCCATCGCAGCGCGATCAGAGCAAGTGGCGACAGGAGAAACACCGGACCTAGCAATCCAGCAAGGCGGCCCCCCCGCACAGTCACCTCAAGCGGGATCTCGCGCGACTTCACGCCGTCATATTGCCGGAGATAGTTGAGATAGCCGTCCTCGAACGCGACGCTGACGTAAGGATTGGGAAATAACCGGTTGGCGAAGGGCGACACGGGATTGGCCACCGTGACCACGTTCTTGATCATCCACGGCGCTACCCATGCACTTGCCGACAGCACCAGCAGCGTGGCCGGCTTCCAGACGCTCCGTCTCCTTTTCCAGCAAATCCACACCACCATGGCGAAGGAGTAGATGCATCCGACCCCCAGGGTGTACTTCACCGCGTAGGCGAACCCCGCCAGGATTCCCGCCACTACCAGCCATCGATGCTCCTGTTCTTCCCGCCAGATCTGAATGGCGTAGAACATCGCGAACACCACGGCTGCTCCGGCCGCGTCGTTGTAGGCGACAGTCCCGGAACGCCCCACCACCGGTGACGCATACACCAGCACCGCCGCTGTCACACCGGCAACGGGATGACCCATGCGGCGGGCGAAGGTCAGAATTCCAAAAGGTAGTGAAAGCAGGAACAGGAACTCGCACATCGCCGCCGCCGAGTTCTTGCCGAAGGCGAAGGCGTAGAGGAACAGCATCTCCAGGCCTTCCGACAGGTTGGCGTAAATGTTGGTGGTGATGCCTGGGAACCGGTGCTCGCGGAGATAGCGGGCCGCCAGTGCGACATGGTACGAGACCCCGTCCGCGCTGACCTCGGGCGCCAGAGCGTGGCTCAGGTAGAGCCATGTAAAAACGCCGAATACCCCCCAGAAAAGGTACATCCACGCTTTCGGAACGGGGGGCAGGGCTTTGCCTGAAGGCCGGTATAGCCGGCCCCGGATGGCGGAGCAGAGAACCGGCAGGCTCACCGCGATGAAGGCCCACTTCCGGGCCAGTCCTACCGAGGTCAGAATGAAGATCAGCGAACTCAGACAGGCGCTGCCCGCGAGAAACGCGAAGAACCGCTCCTCCTCCCGGTACAGTTTCAACCGCAGCGAACGGATAAGCATCGCACCCAGCGAGTACGACACCGAGAACGTCAGAACGGCGGCCAGGAGGATGTAGAGGACAGCCTTCATTTCGCCGGCGTGGGCGTGAGCCCGATCTCCTCGAGAAGGATGCCCAGTTTCATTCCGTCGGCGGGGGCGACGTAGACCGGATCGATGTCGATACCGATGATGGCCGAATCCTTCGACCCCAACATTTCGGGCGGGATCGATTTCGAGTATGCGTATTCCCGATCGTGATCGTATTTGCGGGAATCGAGTTGCTGATCATTCACCATCATTCGGAGAGTGACGGGTCCCACCGCTTTCAAGACCGCGTCCGGCAGGGTGAAGCGCACGACGAAGTCCCACTTCTGGCGCGGATCGAGCCACACCCGGAAACGAGGATGCTGGTTGGTCCAGCGCCAGCTCACCCCCGCCTGCGGCCCCAGCACGTCCTGGATAATCGCGCCCTGTGCCGAGGGCCCGTCCATGCTGAGCATAGAGGCAGCGGGCAGCGGCTCCGGGCCGGACGGCATCACCTTTTGAGCCGGAGGAGGGTACCAGAGATTCGTGCCGCAGGCGCTGAGGAACAGGCAGGCTGCGAGAAGGAGGAAGAGAAACCGGTGGGGCAGGCCCTTGGCCTGCGGCGGCCTCTCAGGCCGCCCTGCCCGAGTCGGGGCCAGAGGCCCGCGCGGATTGGAGTCCGCTCCACGTCGGGTTTGTCCAAGTCCAGAGCGGGGCTGAGAGCCCCGCGCAGCCGGGGCGGCTGCCCCACATCGGACCAGAAAGTGTCCAAAGTCCGGAGGCGTGCCAAGCGAACCGAGCCCCACCGCCCTATTTACCCTTTCGGGCGATGAACCAGCGCGTCGGGACGCACCACAAAAAACTGAGCCCGGATTTCGTGACGATCTCCATCCCGTTCTGCGCGAGGGTTCGGAGGTAGTCGCCGGTATAGTGGACGTCGAAGATCGCCAGATGCCCGCCGGGTTTCAACACCCGCACCATCTCGAGCAGCGCCTTCTCCCGGTCCGCGCTCTCCGGCAGACTGTGGATGGCCAGGCTGGAGATCACCGTGTCGTACGAATTCGGCTGGTACGGCAGCCTGCGCATGTCTCCATTTTCCACCCGGACCCGATCGGCCACTCCCTCCGCCTTGGCGTTGGCCATGGCCGATTCACCGCTGTTGCCGCTCAGATCCTCCTTACTCCAGATATCGATGCCGTTGGTCCGCCCCGTTTTGAGCCGTTTCGCAGCGCCGATCAGCATGAGCCCGCGGCCGCAGCCGACATCCAGTACCTTCTCGTCGCCGCGCCACGGCAGGGCATCCAAGATCCGGTCGCGGTATTGGATTTTGGCCGTCTGGCTCGACCAGTACATCACACCCGCGGCGCCCAACATCAACGCGCCGATGAAACCGAGCGCCACAAACAGCGCTAGTCCCGCATTCGGGGCATCGGCGCGGTTCATGATGTATAGTCCCAGGCCCAGGGCCACAGTGATGCCCCCGCGCCAGAGCATACGCCGGAACAACAGCGGCTCGTCGAGCCCGTAGTCTGGTTTGGTGAGTACTTCGGTTTTCGCCGCCATCCCTATGCGCCGACCTTCTCCGGTTCCAGCGGATGCTTGTGTTTGCATTCGGCGTTCGGGCATTGCGCCATCGGGCCGGCCTTCAGGTATTTCTCGATCATGTAGCTCGATCCGCATTCCGGGCACTTCTCAGGAATCGGTTTGCCCCATGCCACGAAATCGCACTCGGGATACCGGTTGCATCCGTAAAACGTCTTGCCGCGCTTCGACCGCCGCTCGACGATTTCGCCTTGCGAACAATTCGGGCACGGGACGCCGATTGTTTTTTGCTTTACGAACTTGCACGTAGGATAGTTGCTGCAAGCCGTAAACTCGCCGAACCGGCCGTTCTTCAGCACCAGGTGGTTGCCGCACTGCGGGCACTTTTCCTCGAGCGGAACGTCCGTCTTCTTCTGCTCTCCGCCGATCTGCTTGGTGGTCTTGCAGTCGGGATAGCCCGAACACGCGAAGAACTGCCCGAATCGTCCCTTCTTCAGCACCATCGGACGCCCGCAGTTCTCGCAGTATTCCTGCGCGTCCTGCTCGCCCAAGTCCGCCGTATCCACATCCGGAAGGTCTACGGTGAGTTCCCGCGTGTTGGTGCACTCGGGATATCCCGTACAGGCGATAAAGCTGCCGTGCTTGCCCCATTTGATCACCATGGGCTTGCCGCATTTGTCGCACACGCAGGTCGGTGGGACGCTCCATGCGCTTGATGTCGGTCATGTTCCGCTCGGCGTGATCGAGATCCTTCTCGAACCGCTCGTAGAACTCCGCCATCGCCTGCCGCCAGTCGAGCTTGCCGTCTTCGATTTCGTCCAACTCCTGTTCCATGCGCGCCGTGTAGGTCACGTCGAACAGGTCGCTGAACGATTCGAGCAGAAGGTCGGTCACCACCATGCCGAGTTCTGTCGGCACGAACCTCCCGCCTTCCTTCTTTACATACTCGCGCTCCTGAATGGTGGACAGGATGGACGCATACGTGGAAGGTCGGCCCACGCCGTCGGCTTCCAGTTCTTTCACCAGCGTCGCTTCGGTGAAGCGAGGAGGCGGCTCGGTGAAGTGCTGCTCCGGGTCGAGCGACTTCAGGCGCAGCGTCTCGCCCTCGGTCACCGCCGGAAGCTTGTGCTTCAACTCCTCGTCTTCTTCGTCCTTCTGATCCTTGCCCTCTTCGTAAACCTTCAGAAAACCGTCGAACTTCTGGACGCTGCCAGTGGCGCGGAACACATACTTGGCTCCGTCCTTGCCCTGCGCGGCCACGTCGATGGTGGTTTGGTCGAATACCGCCGGCACCATCTGCGACGCCACAAAGCGCATCCAGATGAGCCGGTACAGCTTCATCTCGTCTTCGGCCAGGTATTTCGCCACCACTTCGGGCGACCGCAGGACGGAGGTCGGGCGGATGGCTTCGTGGGCGTCCTGTGCGTCCTTCTTGCTGCGATAGACATTCGGCTGGTCGGGGATGTATTCCTTGCCGTAGCGCTCCTCCAACCATCCACGGGCTTCGGCTACCGCATCGTTCGACACGCGCGTGGAATCGGTACGCATGTAGGTGATGAGACCGACCGATCCCTCCTCGCCCACCTCCACGCCTTCATACAGCCTCTGCGCCAGCATCATGGTGCGCTTCACGCTGAACCGCAGCTTACGCGCCGATTCCTGCTGAAGCGTGGAGGTGATGAACGGAGGTACCGGATTCCTCTTCTTCTCGCGGTTCGTCACCGACTGTACGGCGAAGGCAGCGTCCTGAACCTGTTCAGTCAGGTTCTTGGAGGCTGCCTCGTCGGGAATCTCCACCGTCTCGTCATTGCGCTTCTGCAGGCGAGCGGTGAGAACGGGCGCCTTTTTGGCGTTCAGGTTGGCGTCGATGGTCCAGTATTCGCGCTTGACGAAGGCGCGGATTTCACGCTCGCGGTCGACAATCAGCCGGAGGGCGACGGTTTGCACGCGCCCCGCCGAGAGCCCGCGCCGCACCTTGTCCCACAGCAGCGGGGAAATCTTGTAGCCCACCAGACGGTCCAGTACCCGCCGGGCCTGCTGAGCTTCCACCAGGTGTACGTTCACCTGCATGGGCTTCTCGAATGCTTTCTGGATGGCGTTCTTGGTGATTTCGTTGAACATCACCCGGTACACCTGGGTGACGCCTTTCTTGTCCTGCAGTTCCTCCTGCAGGTGGAAGCAGATCGCCTCCCCTTCGCGATCCGGGTCAGCGGCCAGGTACACGGCATCGGCGCCTTTGGCGGCGCTCTTGAGCTCCTGAATCAGCTTCTTCTTGCCTTCGATCACTTCATATTTCGGTTCGAAACCGCGGGTCACGTCGACGGCCAAGTCCTTCTTGGGAAGGTCTTTGACATGGCCGAGCGAGGCCTTGACGACGAATTGCTTGCCGAGGTACTTACCGATCGTTTTGGCCTTTGCAGGCGACTCGACGATCACGAGATTCTTCGCCATAGTTGTTACAGTAATTTCTCTTACAGTTTTAGTGCGGATGAGAACACGGGAATCTTACCATGAGGATTCAGCGCAAATGCAATCGGAAATTGCTAACCTCCTGACCAGACCCTCACAAAATTCTTGCCGGGCAGCTGGCGGACTAGGCCGAGCATCTCCAATTCGAATAGGGCTGCAATCACTTCTGATGAGGAATAGACGTCGGAAGATTCGAGCAGCGCGTCCAATTGTGTCGGCGTGTCAACAGTGAGCTTCGCTAAAACCCCCCGGCAGACCTCCCCGGCGGGTCCCATCGGTAGGCAGGGTTGTTGGGCCTCACCCGAGTCCTCCGGCAGATTCAGGGTGTCTCGCCCCTCCGCCACCAGCCGGCGGCGCAGACCCGGCTCGAGCTCGCAGACCACGTCGTTCCACTCCTGCACCAGCTTCGCGCCCTGCTTAATCAACAGGTTAGGTCCCCAACTCATGCGCGACGTGATGTTCCCAGGGACCGCGAATACCTCGCGGCCCTGATCGAGCGCAAGCCGCGCCGTGATGCCCGATCCACTGTACTGTGCCCCCTCCACCACCAGCACTCCCACGCTCAAGCCGCTCACTACCCGGTTTCGGACCGGGAAATTCTGGGGGTAGGCGGGGGACCGCATCGGAAACTCCGACAGCACCAGGCCCTTGGCGGCGATCTCGCCGGCAAGTTTCCGGTTCTCGGCGGGATAGACGAGGTCCACGCCGCATCCGAAAACCGCAATTGTATTCCCTCCGACCTTTAACGCCGCTGTGTGGGCCGAAGTGTCGATGCCCCGCGCCATGCCGCTGACAATCGTGAGTCCGGCGGAGGCCAGATCCGCGGCGAGCCGTTCCGTGGCGGCTTTTCCATACGCGGTCGGGTGACGGGTCCCCACCACGCCCAGCATCAGGGAATTCAGCAGTTCGAGCCGGCCCTGTGCGAATAGGACCAATGGGGGGTCATAAATCGACCGCAGGCAGCTCCGGATAGGCCGGGGAAGTGCAGGGAATCAGCACCGCGCCGGCTTCCCGAAGATGCTCCTGCTGCTGGACGGCGTCGTCGAACATGCAGCCACTGGCCACGCTTTGAGCGACCGCCCCAGACAATCCCTGCCCCTCCAATTCCGACCGGCGAGGCGCGGAATACGGCCATGGGCGTCTGCAGCCGTTCGATGAGTTGCACCGACCGGCGGGTCCCCAGGCCGGGAACCAGCCGCAGGGCCAGCCAGTGGAGTTCCTCTTCAGCGGACAAAGTGATGCGCAGCGGTTCGATGGCAAGTACTCACGTTCTGTTGGTGCCCGGTAAGCTCCAGGAATCTCAGCCGGACTCCTTCAGTCTCGGAAGCGGCTCATTGGCTTGGCCGTCGTCCTCTTGGCTGCTTGTGTGATCCAGTTCCTATACGCATGCCCACGTGACCCCCGGTAAGAGCGCCCAAGGGTTCCGAGTTGACAGGTTCAGGCGGGAATGCGCTCGCGCTTCAGCGTAGGAAGGGACCGAATCGCTTTGCCGGATTTCCGTTCGGCGATCCGCACATCATATTGGCTCTGAAGATTCAACCAAAAAGCGGCTGTTGTTCCGAAGAAATGGCCTAGGCGCAAGGCCGTGTCCCCGGTAATCGCACGCTGTCCATTGAGAATGCTCGTAATCCGATTGGTTGGCACGCCCAACCTACGGGCCAGTTCGGCAGCACTCATACCAAGTTCCTGCAGTTCAAGTCCGAGATGTTCACCGGGATGAATCGCTGTCAATGACATATCACCTCACCAACGAGCGCCGGTCGCGCGGCTAATGGTAGTCGACTATCTCCACATTGAAAGGGCCTGGCGCTCCCGCCGGCCACTCAAAACAAATTCGCCACTGATCGTTGATGCGGACACTGTACTGCCCGTTCCGATCCCCAATCAGCCTCTCGAAACGATTGCCGGGCAATGCAGCCAGATCGGTCAACACAATTGCAGCATCGAGCCGGTCCAATTTCAAGCGGGCTACTCGCTCAAAGCCTCCGAACGCCTTCACGCGCTTTCCCGCAGCAAAGTCTCTGGTGCGCTTATCTCTGTAACCGGCAATCAAACTTGAGAGTAACAGCTTCTTACGCGTTACGTCAAGCGTAATGGACGTCCCTGTGGTCCAGCCAGAACAACTCTCCCGGCTTGCCACTCGAGATGTAGCACCCGGATCAGGTCCGAAGCCAGCCCCCATCAGATACGGACGAACCAGCCCCGCCGGTACATTCCATACGCCAGCAGATACATCACCAGCGTGTAGGCGATGGCGAACAGCAGCGATGCGTTCATGGGTGACGCCAGCGGCGCGAAAACGGTCCGGTAGATCCACTGATGCAGGTTGATCGCCTGGCCGCCGGCCGTCCAGTGGATCGCCTCGAATACCTCTTCCAGCAGTTCGGAAGCCAGGTAGACGGTAATGGCGTTCATCCCCATAATCACCAGCGGCCGGACGATCTTCCGGTATCCCAGGCCGTCCACCAGCCACAGGAACATCGCGAGCAGAACAAAATCCAGTCCGGCCATGAACAGAGAAAACGAATCGGTCCACAGCTTCTTATTGATGGGCAGCCAGACGTTCACGATGATGCCGGCGGCAATCAGCAGGTTGCCGGCAAAGAACATCCAGGTGGTGCGCTCGGCCAGGGACCGCTCCAGTCGCAGCAGGCGGCCGGCCAGGATGCCGAATAAAGCCGTTGCGATCGCCGGAAGCGTGCTGATAATTCCTTCTGGATCCCACGTTTTCGTTTGCGCGTAATTGTGGGTTCCCAGGATGATGCGATCGATATAATGCGCGAAGTTGCCCTCGACGTCCAGCCTCCCCGGCCCGTACCCCGGCACCGGCACCAACGTCATCAACATCCAGTACACCGCCAGCAGCGACACGATCCAGACCACCTGTCCGCGCAGATCGGTGGTGAGATAGATGGCCGCCGCGATCAGGTAGCAGATGGCGATCCGCTGCAGGACGCCGAGCAGCCGCTGGGTGGACAGGTCGAATCCGGGATAAACGTAGCAGATCAATCCGAGCACGTACAGAATCGCCGCCCGCCGGGCCGCCTGCAGAAACAGGGAGGATCGCGAGGCTCCGGCCGCGAGGCGGCGGCCCATGGACAGGGTCATCGCCACTCCCACAATCCACAGGAAGGAAGGGAACACGACGTCGGTGGGAGTCCACCCGTTCCACTCCGAGTGCTGCAGTGGAGCATAGGTGGTTCGGCCGTCTCCCGGAGTGTTCACGAGCACCATCAGCGCCATGGTGGCGCCGCGAAATGCATCGAGCGCTACAAGCCGGGATCCGGCAGGTGGTAGTGGGGTGGGGGCCGCGGGTGGCAAGCGAGCAGTATAGCGTATGTCAAGCGGCCACACCCCATCCTGCGATAAGCTTGCATCGTCGTGAACGACCGGCCTCGCTACATCCAGGTGAACCCGCGCGACAATGTCGCCATCATCGTCAACGACGAAGGACTCCCGAAGGGCGCCGGGTTTCCCTCGGGCCTGACGCTCGTTGAAGCGATCCCGCAGTCGCACAAGGTCGCCCTCGATGACATTGCGGAAGGCGCTCCCATCCGGCGCTACGGTGAGATCATCGGCCACGCAGTGCGCGCCATCCCGAAAGGCGCGTGGGTGCGGGAGGAGTTCGTTTCTCTTCCCGAGCCTCCGCCGCTCGATGAACTCGCCGCTGGCCACCGCGACGCCGCCCGCGCCTCCGCCGCTTGAGGGTTTCACCTTTGAGGGATTCCGCAATGCCGACGGAACGGCTGGAACCAAGAACCTTTTGGGGATCACCAGCACGGTCCAGTGCGTCGCACCGACCGTGGAGTTCGCTGTACGCCGCATCAAGGCCGAGATCCTGCCCCGCTACAAGAATGTAGACGATGTGTTGGCCATCACCTACCCCTACGGTTGCGGCGTCGCCATCAATGCTCCAGGCTCGGAGATCCCCATCCGAACCATCGCCAACTTTGCGCGCAACCCGAACCTCGGTGGCGAGCCGTTGGTAGTCAGCCTGGGATGCGAGAAGATGCAACCCGCGCGCCTCTCGACTGCCGGGTCTGCCAGTGCTTCAGCGACGAACCGTGGGTGGTCCGCCTTCAGGACGAGGAACACTTCGGCTTTGGCGACATGATCGACGCCATTATGAACCTCGCCGAGAAGCGGCTCGAACGTCTCGACCGCCGTACCCGGGTCACGCTGTCCGGCATCCGAGCTGGTGGTCGGGCTCCAGTGCGGGGGTAGCGACGCGTTCTCCGGAGTAACCGCCAATCCCGCCGTTGGCTACGCTGCTGATCTGCTGGTTCGCGCCGGAGCCACCGTAATGTTCTCCGAAGTGAGCGAGGTTCGCGACGCTATCCACCTGCTCACGCCCCGGGCCATCAGCCCCGAGGTTGCCCGCGCACCTCATCCGCGAAATGAACTGGTACGACGATTATCTCCGCGCGCGGCTGGGCCGACCGCAGCGCGAATCCCACTCCGGGTAACAAACGCGGCGGGCTGGCCAACATCGTCGAGAAGGCGCTCGGCTCTATCGCGAAGGCCGGCAGCCACCGCCATCAACGCCGTCGCCGGTCCCGGCGAGCGCGTCACGTCCAAGGGCCTGGTCTTCGCCGCCACGCCCGCCAGCGACTTCGTCTGCGGAACCCTACAGACCGCGGCGTCTATGAATATGCACGTCTTCACCACCGGCGAGGGTACGCCGTACGGCCTGGCGACGGTCCCGGTAATCAAGGTCTCGTCGCGAACCGCGCTGGCCGAGCGCTGGCCCGACCTCATCGACGTGGACGCCGGCGCCATCGCCACGGGCAACGCCACCATCGAGGGAATCGGCTGGGAGATCTTCCGGTTCATCCTCGGTGTGGCCAGCGGACGCAAGCGAACGTGGTCCGATTACTGGGGCCTGCACAACGCCCCGGTTTTGTTCAATCCGGCTCCGGTCACCTAGGGACATTCATGACGGGCGGAAATCTCCTGATTCTGTACACGCTGGCCTCCATCGGCCTTCTGCTGTTTCTCATCCTGTATGCGAGGATGCACGCGTTTCTGGCGCTGCTGCTCACCAGCATCGGCCTGGGGCTCGCCTGCGGCATGGAACCCGGGAAACTGCTCAAGTCCATTCAGGCGGGCTTCGGCGAAGCGCTCGGCTTCATCGCCGTGGTGGTGGCGCTCGGCTCCATCATGGGCCGCTACATCGAACATTCGGGCGGCGGCCGCGCGCTGGCCGAATCGCTGCTGGCCAAGTTCGGCAAGGATCGGGCAGTATGGGCGGTGCTGACGTCGGCCTTCCTGGTTGGACTGCCCATCTTCTTCGAGGTCGGCTTCATCATTCTGTTGCCGCTGGCGTTGAGCCTCGGGCGGCAATCGAAGCGCTCGCTTGCTGTACTTCGGACTGCCCATCGCCTGCGCGCTCACGGTGACCCACGCCATGGTGCCGCCCCACCCCGCGCCCGCCGCAGCGGCGCAGTTGCTCGGCGCCGATCTCGGGTTGATCATTCTCTACGGCGCGCTCATCGTCGATCCCCATGGCCGTCGCGGGCGGTATCGTCTACGGCCGCTGGATCGCGAACCGGATGTTCATCCCGGTGCCCGCCGATAAGGTCGAGACCGCTGTCGAGAAGAGCACACTGCCTCCGCCGAACGTCGGACTGGTGGCGTTGTTGCTGACGCTGCCGGTGCTGCTCATATTCGCCTCCACGATCGCCAACCGCTGGAATTCCGGCGCGCGAGGCTTTCTGATCCTGATCGGGCATCCGTTCACCGCCCTTACCATTGCGGCCTTGGCGTCGATGTACTTTCTCGGCTTCCGAAGGGGACTGGATCAGGAGGCCGTGACCCGCATGGCGACGCAGGCGCTCGCTCCAACCGCCAGCCTGCTGGTCATCATGGGCGGCGGTGGCGCTTTCAAGCAAGTGATCGTCGATTCGGGTGTCGGCGCATACGCCGGTCAGATGCTGGCCGACTCCAGCATCTCCCCGCTGATTCTGGCTTACGTGGTGGCCGCCGGAATGCGAGTGGCGCAGGGTTCGGCAACAGTAGCCATCATTACCGCAGCCGGCATCGTGGCCCCGCTGGTGAAGGGCATTCCCGGCTACACCCCGGAGATGATTGTCCTGGCGCTGTGCGCGGGCGGCACCATCCTGTCACACGTAAACGACGCCGGCTTTTGGCTCGTCAACCAGTCGTTCGCCATGACTGTTCCCCAGACCCTTCGTTCCTGGACCGTGATGAAGGTAGTGACTTCGGTGGTGGGGCTGATTCTCGTGCTCATCGCCCAGGCCGTGTTCGGGAAGCAGTAAAGGCGATACACTGATGACTCCGTGACCTCATTCGTGAAACTCAACCACTCGCCAGTCCTGCTGGCCCTCGCCGCTGCCTGTCTGACGCTCTCCGCCCAGCCCCGACCAGGCTCGGACGCCCAGACGATCGCCGCTCGCAACGCCACCGAAAAGCAGTTGGCCGCGATCGCCGTTGTCGATCGGAAAGTGATGGTCTCCATGCGCGATGGCAAGCGCATGGCTACCGACATCTACCGCCCCAAGGACAGCAGCAAGAAATATCCAGCCATCTTTGTTCGCACGCCCTACAACTTCAACTACTGGGACATTCGTCTGGGCGCGCCGCGGGACATGAGCGCGGAACTCGCGGCGGTCAAACGCGGATACGCCTTCATCGAGATGAACGAGCGCGGCCACTTCTTTTCGGAAGGCAGCTATGACATCCTGGGCCCGCCCCTCACCGACGGCTATGACGCCGTATCGTGGATCTCCGCGCAGCCCTGGTCCAACGGCAAAGTCGGGACCATCGGCTGCTCGTCAACCGCCGAGTGGCAGTTGGGCGTCGCCGCCATGGGGAACCCGGCGTTCACCACCATGATCCCCCAGGGATTCGGCGCCGGCGTGGGACGCGTTGGCCCGTGGTACGAGCAGGGAAACTGGTACCGCGGCGGCGCCGTCCAAATGCTGTTCATCGCCTGGCTCTACGGCGAGCAGAACCAGGTGCGCCCTATGTTCCCCCCGAACACCTCGCAGGAGGATCTGATCCGCGCTTCCAAAGCCTACGATCTGGCCGCGCAGTTGCCGCCCGTGGATTGGTCGAAGGCCCTGACTCGCTTGCCCGAGATGGACATTATCCAAGCTGTGGACGGCCCGCACGGAATCTTCGCCGATCGCGCCGAGGTCTCCACCGGCGGCGCCATGATCAAGCGCACTCCGAACGACCCCGCCTGGTACCGCGGCGGACTCTGGCACGACGATCAGCCCATCAATATTCCCGGCTTCTGGTTCATGTCCTGGTACGATGTCTCGGTTGGACCGAACCTCGCCGCTTACAATCACGTGCGCCGGACCGCGCGGCCCGAAATCGCCAATCAGCAATACGCTATCATTGCTCCCACGCTGCATTGCTCCTACAAGCGCGCGTCCGAGGAGACCGTGGTCGGAGAGCGAAATCTGGGCGATGCCCGGCTGGATTACGACAGCCTGACCTACGGCTGGTTCGATCACTTCCTCAAGGGAGAGAACGACCAGTTTCTCGAGAAGATGCCCAAGGTCCGCTATTACACCATGGGGATGAACAAGTGGCAGTCATCGGACACCTGGCCGCCGGCCGGAGCGCAACCCGTGACCTACTACCTCACAAGCGGCGGAAAGGCGAATAGCCTGTACGGCGACGGCTCGCTTACTGAGAAGCCACCGTCATCCGATGCTGCCGACACGTTCACGTACGATCCTATGAACCCTGTGCCGTCCTATGGCGGAAACGTCTGTTGCACAGGAAATGCCGTGGCGGGCGGCGCCTTCGATCAGCGCAAAATGGAGGCCCGCGCCGACATACTCGTCTACTCCTCCGAACCGCTGAAGGAAGGCGTCGAAGTCAGCGGGCCGGTGGATGTCACTCTCCACGTCTCATCGGACGTCAAAGACACCGATTTCACCGTCAAGCTGGTGGATGTCTATCCGGATGGGACGGCCTTCAACCTCGACGAGACCATCCAGCGCCTTCGTTACCGCGATGGGTACGACAAGCCGCTGGCCTGGATGGAATCCGGCAAGGTCTACCGCGTCAAATTGCCGTCGCTGACCACCAGTAACTACTTCGCCGCGGGTCACCGGATCCGGCTCGAAATCTCGAGCAGCAACTTTCCCCGCTTTGACCGGAATCTGAACACCGGAGGCAATAACTACGACGAGACCAAGGGCCTGGTGGCCCATAACAGCGTGCATCACTCCACCCTGCATCCGTCGGAAATAAGTCTGTCAGTCGTGAAACGTTGAGTTCGTATGGCAAAGAAGAGTAACTCCACCCCCCCTGATCCCGTCCCGGCCGCGACTGCGGCCGCTACCGCTACCGCGCTCGATCTGCACGACTCCGGCCTGTATGTGAATCGCGAACTCGGCCTGCTCGCGTTTCAGCGTCGCGTGCTCGAGGAGGTCATCGACGACACGAATCCCCTGCTGGAGCGGATCAAGTTTCTGGCCATTCTGGGATCTAACCTCGATGAGTTCTTCATGGTCCGCGTGGCCGGACTGGCCGCTCAGGTGGACGCCGGGACTGTGGAAGTAGGTCCCGACCGCATGACGCCGAGCGCCCAACTCATCGCCATCCGGCGCGACGTCAAGAAATTGTTTGCCGATGCTCACAAGTGCATGGACGAGGTACTCATCCCGCAGTTACAGGAAGCGGGTATTCAACTCCTCGATTACAAGGACCTCACCGACAAACAAAAGCAAAACGTACGCCGGTATTTTGCGGAGACCGTGTTTCCCGTCCTCACTCCACTTGCTTTCGACCCTGGCCGGCCTTTCCCCCACATCTCCAATCTCAGCCTCAATCTCGCGGTGGTTATCCGGGACGCGAACCGCGTAGAGCACTTTGCCCGCATCAAGGTTCCGGACTCCCTTCCGCAGTTAGTTCCGGTGACCGTGCCCGGCGCCAGGCGGAAACCCCGCCGTGCCAACAAGCGTACCGCCGTGGTCTGGCTGGAGCAGGTGATTGCGCAAAACCTGGCTGACTTGTTCCCCGGCATGGAGGTCGTCGAAAGTCACCCGTTCCACGTAACTCGCGACGCCGAGGTGGCCATCAAAGAACTCGAGGCGGAGGACCTGCTGGAGACCATCGAGGAAGGCGTTCGCCAGCGCCGCTTCGGCAGCGTGATCCGCCTCATGGTGACGGATTCCATGCCGAGTCACGTCCTCGACATCCTCATGAGTAACCTGGAGGTAAACTCGAATGAGGTGTACCGGGTGAAGAGGCCCCTCAGCCTGAAACGGCTGATGGCGGTACACCAGATTGACCGGCCGCACCTCAAGTATCCGACGTTCCTTCCTGCTGTCCCGGATACGCTGAAGCCCGCGACTGAAGACGAAGATATCTTCGGCACCATTCAGCGCAATGCGGTGATGCTGCATCATCCGTTCGACTCGTTCCAACCAGTTGTGGACTTCCTGCGGCGCTCCGCTCACGATCCCAACGTGCTTGCCATCAAGATGGTGCTGTACCGCGTGGGCCGTAACGCCCCCGTGGTGGAGGCGCTGCTCGAAGCCATCGAAGAGGACAAGCAGGTCGCCGTCCTCGTGGAGTTAAAGGCCCGCTTCGACGAGGAGAGCAACATCGAGTGGGCCCGTGCGCTGGAACGTGTCGGCGTCCACGTTGTCTACGGACTGGTGGGCTTGAAGATTCACTGTAAGGTGGCCATGGTGGTCCGGCGTGAGGGCGATAAGATCCGGCGCTATGTTCATCTGGCCACGGGTAACTACAATGCCGTGACGGCCCACTTGTATACCGACTTGGGTCTGTTCACGTGCGATGAGGAGATCGCGGACGATGTTACCGATCTGTTCAACTTCCTGACCGGGTATTCCGCAAAATCGAATTACAAGAAGCTGCTGGTTGCGCCGGTCAACTTGCGCCAGCGATTGCTGGCGATGATTGAGCGGGAGATCGCGCACCAGAAACAGGGGCGTCCCGCACGCCTCATCCTGAAGATGAATTCGTTGGTGGACGGACCGCTGATCCGCACCCTCTACCGGGCCTCACAAGCCGGCGTGAAGATCGATCTGCTGGTGCGTGGCATCTGTTGTCTCCGCCCTGGCCTGGCAGGCATCAGCGAGAACATTGAGGTATCCAGTATCGTTGGACGTTTCCTCGAACACAGCCGGATTTACTATTTCCTGAACGGCGGCGAGGAGGAGATCTATCTCGGCAGCGCCGACTGGATGCCGCGAAATCTCAACCGGCGTGTGGAGGTCCTGTTCCCGCTGGAAGATCCGAAACTGAAAGCACGCGTGCGGGACGAGATTCTGGCCACCTATCTTGCCGATACCGTCAAGCGGCGAAGGATGAAGAGCGATGGAACCTACGTCCGGGTGAAGCCGACCTCGACGAAACCCGAACTGAACAGCCAGTCGTCGCTGATCGAGAACGCCAAGGCTGCATCGGCGCAAGGCTGATCAGCCGACCGCTTGGGACTTATTTTCCGGCCACTCGAAGTCGATGAGTCGCTGTATAGCAATGGTACGCAGTTTGCCATCACAGGTGTCCGTACCGTATTAATGGGTTGGTGGCCGGCACGTCGCGAATGCGCGGTTGGGTGCTGCTGATCGTCTGTGCGGCGGAGTCGCTGTGGCTCGTTCGCCATTCTTCAGCGCGCGATTCGGAGCGTCTGCTGCGAGCCCAACGGCTCTTTCAGCAGGGCGACTGGGCCGCGGCCGAACGAGAGTGCAACATCGCCATCGGCGAGGAACCCCGGAACGCGCGCGCCTACAAACTGCTGGGAATGGTGTACGTCGCCCGAGAGCAGTTTCAGCAGGCCGACCAGCCCCTCCAAAGGGCCTGCCAATTGGACCCGCTCGACGAAACCGCATGTTATTACCTCGGCCGTAACAACTACGCTTTGAGCCGCTATGACCAGTCTCGATCTGTCCTCGAACGGGCGCTCCACAACTTCCCGAACTCTGCCCGAATCAAGGCGGGGCTGGGTCTGACTCTTGAAGCCTTGGGGCGTTACGACGAGGCCGCGAAGTACTTGAAAGATGCGGCCCGTGAAAACAGCCCCGATGCGCTGTCCCAGTACGGCCAGTTCCTGTTTCGTCAGGGGCGCTTGCAGGAAAGTGTCGAGGTCTTGAGGCGAGCCGGAAATAACGAGGCCCTCGACCGCGCCGTGCGCCAACTCGCCGCCCGCCCCCCGCTGGCCTCACGCCTCGCTCAGGTACTGCCGGTTCGCTTCTCCCGTTACGAACTCCCCATGGTCGTGAAAAACGGCGCTACCGGCGAAAAACACCAGGTCGAGACGATGATCGCCGGAGTGGCCGTCTTCGACTACGACGCCGACGGTTGGCCGGACATCTACGTTGCCAACGGCGCCACGCTGCCCGGCCTCGTCAAGAAGGATCCGTCCTATGCGAACCGCCTCTTCCGCAACAACCACGACGGCACGTTCACCGACGTCACGGCGAAAGCGGGAGTCGCTGGCAGGGGCTACTCGATGGGTGTGGCCGTCGCCGACTACGACAACGATGGCTGCCCCGACTTATTCGTCACGGGGGTCCGCGAGAACATCCTCTATCGGAACCGTTGTGACGGAAGCTTCGAGGATGTGACGGCCAAAGCCGGGCTCGCCGGTGACCAAGGTTGGGCCGTAGCAGCCGGGTGGTTCGATTACGACAATGATGGCCAACTGGATCTGTTTGTGGTGCGATATGTGACCTGGAACCCCGCCGAAGAACCGTATTGCGGCGACCGGCGGCCCGAATACCGGGCCTATTGCCACCCGAAGTATTACTCGCCGCTTCCCAATTCGTTGTATCGGAACCGTGGCGACGGTACCTTTCTCGATGTTTCCGCCGCATCCGGTATCGGTGCCCATCGCGGCAAGGGAATGGGCATCGCGTTCGCCGATTATGATCACGACGGTTTTCCGGACGTCTTCGTCGCCAATGACACTGTGCCGAACTTCCTGTTTCACAACCTTCGCAACGGCAAGTTCGAGGAAATCGCCACCGCGGCAGGCGTTGCATACAACGGTGATGGGCGGGCAACGTCTACAATGGGCGCGGACTTCCGCGATTACGACAACGATGGCCACGATGACGTTTTCGTGACGAACCTGTCGAATGAGAGCTTCACGTTGTTTCGCAACACCGGGCGCGGCGGTTTCTCCGACGTGAGCCAGTCGGCGCGAATCTCCGCTCCCAGCCTCCGTTCAGGTGGCTGGGGTGCCGGCATTTTCGATTTCAACAACGACGGCTGGAAGGATGTCTTCACTGCTGGAAGCCACGTAGACGATAATGTGGAACTAACCTCCAGCCTGGAATCGCGGCAGTCGAACTTCGTCTTCCTGAACCGTGGCGATGGAACATTTCAACCCTCGGCGCTTCCCGGCCAAGCCTTCCACCGCGGCGCCGCATTCGGCGATTTTAACCGCGACGGGCGCGTGGACGCCGTAGTCACCCGCCTCAATGAATCACCCGTCGTGCTCACCAACGTCACGGCTCCCGGATACCACTGGCTGGGCGTTCGGGTTCATGGCCATCGAAGTAATCGCGACGGTATCGGTGCGGTGATCCGCGTCGTCTCGGAAACCGGCCCGCAATGGAATCACGTCACCACTTCTGTCGGATATGCAGGATCGAGCGAGCCCGCTGCCCACTTCGGTCTGGGCCCCGCGGCCACTGTGCGGCTGATCGAGGTGTGTTGGCCGTCCGGCGTCCGGCAGACCCTCGAAGATCTTACGGCCGATCGATACCTCGACATCGACGAACCGCGCTGATTCGCGGCCTACCGGCCCAGCTTCACGGGACGCCCGAACTCACGCTCGAATAACTCGATCATCCACTGGCGATGGCGGACTAGGAATGCGTCGAAATCATCTGGCTTGGACGGGTCGAACTCCGGAGTCTTCCAGTTGACCCTTGGCGAATTCGTCAGCTTTACATCCGCCCCAGACGGGTCCGGTGGCCGATCCACCTGGTGGCCCGCATACCGGTTCCCTTCGAAAACGATCCCCTCTGCCGGCCCCCATCCAGGCTCCATCAAGTAGGTTCCGTCGGGATTGCGTTTTACCTGGTGGCCGTACCGCGCCGTCCCCTCAACAAGAAACCGGTTGTTTTTGACCACGGCATCGGTGGCCCATCCGTCCCAGTCGGTTGTGATCAGCATTTGAACATCGATTGCTGGGCCCACGTAGATCGCGTTGTCGTGGATCGTCGTATGTTCAGCGGCACCCGCCAGTTGGAAGACCCGTGTGCGGTCGTTCCGGCTGATGTTGTATCGGACGGTCGTCCCGGTGTTGCCGATATTCTCTTCCTGGTTTCGCTTACCGGGAGTGCAGATCAGCAGGAATCCTCCATCGTTATCGTGGCTGAAGTTGTATTGGAACAGGGTGTTCCGCGAGTTGAAGTCGGAATCGAACCCTTCTCCATCGAGGGTGGTCCGCGTGAAGGCCGCTTCGTTGAGCTGAAATACCGTGTTGTCGGCACTCCACGGCCAGATTCCCGCATTGTAACTGCCCGCCCTGCGGTTGCAGTTGCGCGCGATGTTATGTTCCACCAGAGCGGAATCGGTGGCCCAAGGCACGATCCCGTCGCCCCCGATATCGTCCACCAGATTGTCGCGGATCACGACGTTCAGGCTGGGATACCAGTAAGTGCGCCGCCAGTGACCGCTATCGGCGGCAATCGCAGAGCGGTCCGCGCGCCATACGATGTTGCGCTCGATCGACAATCCGTCAAACCGGCTCGGTGTCCGTTCTCCTCTGGTGCGGAAGATGATCCCGCCGTTGTCCTTCTTCGCATTCGTGCCGTTGATGTCGTGGATGTACAATCCCGCGATTACGATGTGGGATGCGGTTCCGAAATTGTCGAGGAATACGTGCACTCCGCGCCGGACGGCGGGCGTCGCGCCCCGGTTGGTGATCTCCAATCCCCGGAGTTCGATGTGCTGGACGTTGTAGAGCCGCACCGTGTCCTCGACCGCGCCTCCACCGTCGATGCGCGGCCGGGCTCCGCGGCCGTAACTGTCGATGATGACGGGAGCGCCCATCGCCCCCGAACTCTTCGGAGCCAGTTGGCCCTGCCATACCGATCCGTTCTTGAACAACACTCGATCACCCGGCGCGAACGCCGTGGCGTTCACCTTCTCCAGACTATTCCAGGGCCGGTCTGCTGCCGTTCCGATGTTTGAATCCGCGCCTTTCAGCGAATCCACGTAATATTCGGCAGCGCTCAGAACGTACGCTGCCGCCAGGAAAACAATCGCCGAACGCATGTGAGAACATCTCCCTATACGAGAAGAGCCCCGGATCGCCGAAGCGGCCCGGGGCTGGTAGGGGTCGAGTCAGATTAGAAATCAGCCCGGACGCCAAACTGAATCTGACGGCGGTCGTCGGAGACGCCGCTGATCTGCCCGAAAAGCGGACTCGCCGGATTCGTATTGATTCCGGAGAACCGGTGCCGGTTGAACAGGTTCAGTGCCTCCGCGCGGAACTGAACGCGCATACCCTCACGCGGAATGAAGTTCTTTTGCAGCGCCGTATCTTCCGAGTAGGCCGCGAAGTTGCGAAGTTGCGAAATCAGGCGAGATGCATTCCCTCGCAGATAGCGGTCGATGGTCGCCGGGTCGATCACTTTCGTCGTATCGATGTATTTTTTGCTCGCCCTCGAGTTCGAGATGTCGGTCATGTCGAACGTTGAGGAATCGAAGCTCGGGTTGAGCAGCGAGCCGCCACTCGGATTGTTCATGATCGGCCTGTTAGTAGCGAAATTGCTGTTCGGGGTGCCAGTGGCGCTGAAGCCCATGGGCATACCGCTCGTGTAGTTGCCGATGTACTGGAGCGTCCAACCGCCGACGAGGAAATCCAAAGCTTTTGGCATCGTCGACCCATACGGGCGATTCCTGCCCAACGGAAGGTCGTAACCCGCGCCGATCTTGACGACGTGAGTCTGGTCGAATTCCATTACCGCCTTATCCAGCGAGAGATTGTTGTAATCCATCGGCCGCCCGGAGTTCATACCCCATGTGTCGCCGAACGCCGAACTCACGTTTCCGATATTCTTCGAGAACGTGTAGTTCGACAGGAATTGCAGGCCTTTGGAGAACCGCTTATTCAGTTGAACCTCCAGGGCCTGGTAGTTGCTGAATCCCAGCGGCGAATTCCAGCTATAAAGGTCGCTCCAATAGATCACCGTCGGGAAAGGCGTCAGCGTCTGCCAGAGCGGGATATAATCGCCCTGGCTGCCGTATGGATAACGTGCGCCCAACGCTTTCGCAGAAGCCGGAATGCTGGCGTTATCGTTCACCCACTGGCCCAGGGTATCCTTCAGCTGCAGCGCGCCGGTGGGAATCTGGTTCATCTTCCGCAGCTCATTGGCCTGCAGGCCGGTGCTCTTGGTCCCGAGATAGCCGATGTCGAGCACCATGCTCCCCGGCAACTCGCGCTGGATATTGAAGTTCCACTGTTGCGTATAGCCGACCCGGCCACCGTTCGGGTCCCAACTCACTGGGCCCCAAATGGAATACGCCGCTGAAGGATCGAGAGCGGCGGTCTTCACAGTGCCGTTATAGCCGCTATCCCAATTAAAGGCGGCCGTGTTCGGCGACGGCTGATTCACCGTGTTCGTAGCCGTAAAACCGAGCTTGTTGCCCCACGGTACGCCAGACCATCCGTCCGGCAGTCGGGGGCTGTAGAATATCCCGTACGCGCCCCGAACCGTCGTATTTTTCAAAATACCCTGGTTCGGCACGCTATACGCGAAACCAAGCCGCGGAGCCCAGGTGCAGTTCAGGCAGTTCGAGTAGAACATCCGCTTGCCGTCGCGCCCCTGCCCGTTACCGGCAAACTCGATGGCGCCGGGAATGCCGTACTTCGGATCCATCAGGCTGGGATTGAAATTGTGCAGGCGATCGTACTTCTCCGTCCCCTGCGGCTGATAATCCCATCTCATGCCGATGTTCACGGTCAGCCGCGAGTTCACTTTCCAGTCGTCCTGAACGAACCAGGAATACATGGGGAACTGCGAACCGACGGGCTGATCCACCGGAACGCTGGCGCTGGTCACCTCTCCCAACAGCATGCTCGCAAAACCGTGTCCGGTCTGGTTGAACCCGGGCAATCCGGTGATGTCGCTGCCGAAGTTGAATTGACCCGGCCCGGCGTTCGTTCGCCAGTTCAAACCGTTCCAGCGGTAATCGAAGCCGAACTTGAGGGAGTGCTTGCCGTAGATCCAACTGAACGTGTCAACCAGTTGGTATGCGGTTCCAGCGCCCATGTCGTTGGCCGTATAGCCCAGAGTCGGAAAGCTCACGCGATCCCCGGACAGGCCGGAGATCTGGGGATAGTTGAAATCTCCCATGCCAGTAATGCCCAGAACCGAAGCGCCATTCTCGTCCACATGTTTCGACGTGCTCGGGTTGATCTGGCGGCCGTATCCCACCGTCACGTGATTCATCATGGTCGGTGAAAACGTCCAGTCGTGCGCCAGGCGGACGTAGTGCGAGGATACCCATTGCAGGCGTGCCCGCGATAGTGGACCGCCATTCGGGTCGGTGAAGTCCCAGGCGCCGCCCTGATCGAGCAGGGTGCGGGGGCGGTCCACGAAAACGAAGGAGCCGCTCAGCCGCTGTTTGTCATTAATCTGGAAGTCCGACTTGGTGGAGAACTGCGTCTGGTTGAACCCGGCCTGGTTGGAAACCGGGAAGAACGAATTGTTGATCAATGCATCCACCTGCGGCTTGTAGTGCTGCGCCAGGATGTTGTCCAGGTTCTGAGATACTTTCGAAATACGGCTCTTCGGGATGATATTTCCCGGAAACATGTCCCGGACCAGCTTCCCGTCCACGGTCTGACTGCTGTTAGGATCGTAGATCGCTCCGCGTAAGACATTGCGGCCCAGAGCGTCCTTGCCCAACACCTCGGTGGTGAGATAGCTGCTGAAATCGCCGGATATCCAGGGCGTGGTGGGCATTGTCACAGTTGGCGAACCGCCGCCCGCAAAAGCCTCGTTGTACTTTTCATATGCCGCATAGAAAAACCACTTGTTCTTAGCCGTCCAAAGCTTGGGAATTCCGACCGGGCCGCCCAGGCTCAGCGCCCAGTCGTCACGACGGTCCAGCCGGCGCGGGTTTCCGTAGAAATTATTGGCAAAAGTATTTGCGTCGAAGCTCTCATTGTGCCACTGGTAGTTGCCGGTACCGTGGTAGGCGTTGGTGCCGGATTTCATCACAAAGTTAAAAACACCGCCGGCGGTTCGCGTGTACTCCGCGCTCATGCCGCTGGTCTGCACCTTGAACTCCTCCACCGCCTCCATGGAGGGGCTCGATTCACCCAAGTGTCCGGCGATGTAAATGCTGGCGGAAGCGCCATCCAGCACCACTTCCTTCGCAAACGAAGGTGCACCGTTGATGTGAGCCGTCCAGTTGTCGCCTCCCACGCCCGGTGTCAACTTGTACGCAAAGTTCTCCACGTAACGTCCGCCCGAGAATCCGAGCGGCAGATCGACTACTTGCTTAGTGCCCATAAGGGTGGCCACTTCCGGCGTCTCTGTCTGTAACAACGGCGCCTCCGCGGTCACGGTCAGCGATTCAGAGGTCTGGCCCACCTCCATGCGCGCATCCACCCGCAGCACGTCGGTGACGCTGAGCTTGATGCTCTCGCGAACAGCCGTCTTGAATCCTTTCTGCTCAAACGACACACGGTAGTCGCCAATGGGCAGATTGGGTATGCGATACTGGCCCACCTCGTTACTGAGGCTGTCGTATCTCTGATTCGTTTGTATGTGTGTGGCTACGATGGCAACACCGGGCATCGACGCACCGCTGGGATCGGTTACCGTTCCCACAAGGGTTCCGCGGTCCTGCTGTGCTATTGCAGTAAGCGCAAACAAGACGGCGGTAGAACACCTCAGAATACTTGAATGTTTCATCCCTAACCTCGTTCACACCGGAAATCTGGCGCATGCAGATTGACCCAAGTGGGTTCTTTCAGGAGATCCACCTCTGCATGTCCGTTCCACCTGACATATATAATCACAAACGGACGACGAGTGGAAGGGATGAGAATATGCGTAAAAATGTCTTGGCGATCGTCTGTGTGAATTTCTGCGGATTGGCACTCGGTGCAGACTATTACCTGAGCCGGACGGGGAACGACGCGAACCCCGGTACGAAAGAAGAGCCGTGGAAGACCCTGGAACGCGCCAACCGCCAGGACTTCCGCCCCGGCGATCAATTGCTGATGGAGGGGGGCGCAGCCTTTTCCGGCACGCTGGAGTTGAACGAGCGGGACAGCGGCGCAGCCGGACGGCCCGTGGTAATAACCTCATTCGGTAGCGGCCGGGCCACGTTGGCAGGCGGCAAGGGCCGGGCGATCTCGTCGGTCGGATGGCAGTTACGTGGCTTTCCGAAATCTCAAGCTGATCGGGGCGGGGCGCAAGACGGGCAACACCGATTCGGGACTCTTCCTGGCAGGCGGCCGCGATGTGGAAGTGGACGGGATCGACGTCTCCGGATTCCGCAAGTCCGGCGTGGAGGTGGACGGGGTTGATCGCGCCAGGCTGCTCCGGGTCCACGCGCACGAGAACGGTGGAGCGGGAATCAGTTCCGGCGGCCGAATCTCGCGGGACCTGTACATCGGTTACTCACTGGCGGAGAACAACCCCGGAGATCCCACCGTCCGAACGAATCATAGCGGCAACGGAATTGTGATTGGGTACGTGCGTGGCGGCATCATCGAGTATTCCGAAGCCCGCTACAACGGCTGGGACATGCCGTGGACCGGCAACGGACCGGTGGGGATCTGGGCGTACGAGTCCGACCGCGTCACCATCCAATTCTGCGTCTCGCATAATAACCGCAGCACAGCGGAAGATGGCGGCGGCTTCGATTTTGACGGCGGAATGACCAACTCGGTTCTCCAATATAACTACTCTCACGGGAATTTCGGCACCGGTTACCTCATCTGCCAGTACGACGGCGCGGGCGAGTTTGCCAATAATGTCGTGCGCTATAACATCAGCCAGGATGACGGGTTGTTAGCCCATAACTCCGGTATCTATGTCTGGGTGGGCGGAGCGGGAATGAAGAGCACGTTGGTGCACAATAACACTATTTTCAACACCAAGGGCTCAGCGGTTGTCTTCGGCAGCTCTCCCAAGTATTCGGCTGACCGGCCTAAAATGGATTTCTATAACAACATTTTTGTCAGCCGCCAGGCGCAGATCGCCGGTGGCGCGGATCGAGGCCGGTTTGCCGGCAATCTCTATTGGGCCATGGGCGAACGCGGCTTCAACGTGGACGGATACAAGGATTTCCGGGCCTGGGCTCGGGCCACCGGCCAGGAGATGCAGAATGGGGAACTGGTCGGTATGTTCGCCGATCCGCTCCTCGCCAAGGACGGAGCCGGATTAATCATGGCGCCTGCGGACCTGCCCAAGTTGCACGAGTACCAGTTATTGCCTGATTCCCCGGCCGCCGGGTCCGGCCTTGACTTGCGCGGGCGATTCAACATCGACCCGGGTAGCCGCGACTTCTTCGGTTCGCCCATTCCAGCCGGCACTCGCCCGGACATCGGAGCCTGCCAGTCCGGCTCTGCGCCGCGCCGGGGCCCAACCGCAAGCAACCACCCGCACTTTAGTCCCACGCCCGCTATCATCCCGCCGCTTTGACGTCTTGGTTGCCCGGCCACTCCACCAGAATCGAATTAGCTTTGTCCTCGCGGAAATGATACCGGTGCGACGGCTCTTTCTTCTTTTCCTCGGCGAGGAATGCATCCAGCATCGCCGTAAGGCCCTCATCACCGGTCCGATTGGTCATATAGACGTCGTATGACTCTCCGGTGCGCGCCTGCGACAGCCAGTGCATCGTGTCGTTGTGAGGGATGCCGTGCTTGCCGTTGCCGGAAATCACATAGACATCCGCCTTTACTTTGCGGAAGAAGTCGATGTCCACGCTGTGGTTGCTGCCGTGATGCTGCACCTTGAGGAGATCCACGTGGATGCTTCCCTTTGAATCGAGCAACCCCGCCGTGGACAGGCCCTTGAGAATCAAGTCGCCGCCGGCATCGCCGGTCAATAGCATGCGGCGCGCGTGGCCCGCATCCTTCGATTCGGCGAGCACGACAATGCTGGACAGGTTCGGCACAGTGCGGTTGAGATAGTCGGCGGCCACGGATTCCTCAGTGGCTCCCGCCGACGCTTTGGACGTCTTCCAACTCTCCTCCAGCGCCTCTAGTTCCGCCTCGTGCGGGCCGAGGATGGTGAACGTCAACCCGTCGTCAATCTGAACTACCTTCTTGCCCTTGGCCGGCGCCTGCACCACATCCGCGCCCACTTCCTTGTTGATGGTGGTGATCTTCGATGCGTACCGTCGCAGGTCGTTCCCCTGCGCGACGCTCGCCACCACCGCCTCGGTCTCACGGGTGAGGCCCGCCGGCACTGCTCCGGTCATGGACGCGCCCACGATACTCGATTCCTTGACGGCAGTGTTTTTACCGGCCAGTTTCGAGAAGCTATTGTGCCAGAGGGAATGGATCTTGTACGGAGGCGTCTTCCCGTCGTCCAGCATTTCCGCCTGTTCCTTGCACATGTCGAGCAGGCCGGTAATGTGGTCCGCGTCGATGTGACTGACCATCACCAACCGGAGGTCGAGCAATTTGGACTTTGCCCGTAACTCTTCCAGTCTCTTCTTGAGGAATCCCCTGTAGACACCGCGAGATCCGCCATCGATCAGAATCAAGCCGGGCTGTGAGCCGGCATCATAGTGCAGGATAAGGCAGTCGCCATCATTGCCTTGCACTGCTTCCAATTGAAACGCCATTTTTCCCTCCCAGGAAACCGGACTTCATTCTCACAACTGGCGGCCGTTACACCGATTGCAGAGCCCGGAGTACGTCCAGCATTCCGGCCCCTTGAAAGCGCGGCTCGCGGCCCAGGTCCGTCGCGCTCTTACAGATGATTTCCTTCACTCGCCTCGGCTGTCCAATCAACTCCCGGTGGCGGGCCATCAACAACGCCGCCGCTCCACTGACGTGAGGAGCGGCCATGCTGGTGCCATCCATGGTTTCATAATCCCCTTGGAGCGAGCATGAATCAATCCTCTCGCCCGGAGCTACCAAGTCGGGTTTCGTGCGGCCATCGCCCGTAGGACCGCGGCTCGAAAAATACGACACTCCGTAGTTATGGGGCATGAAGCGGTGGGTGGATCCCACCGTGATCACGCTGTCCGCGTTGCCCGGGTCAGTGATGCTGATGAAGCGGTAATCGCCGCTCGCTCCGTCTTGCGGCGAGCTGAATTTGTTGAACCCGCGGTTGCCCGCCGCCACAACCACCACCACGCCCGCGTTCACCACACGTTCGCATTCCTCGCACACCGGCGTGCGCCCGCAGGCGTAATTTGCCACATCGTGCGGCACCGACATGCTCATGTTCACGCCGTGGATAGTCATCATGTCCTTGTGAGCGTTGAAGTGCCGGACAAACTGCAGAGCCGCCATGATCGTGAACTCGTCGGCGCCGGGGCCGAGCACTCTCAGGTCGTATAACTCGATGTCCGGGCACATCCCTTGCAGCGGCTGGTTCAGGGCGGTATCCGTTTCCGCCTCCGGCCAGTCCGCGGCGATGATTCCGGCCACGTGGGTGCCGTGCGGATTGTCCGGCCGATTGTGGGCCGCATACTGGTCGTCGTGCGGGATTCGAAGAAACGGTTCCAATAGGTCCCAATCCACGGCCCTGCCGCGCTTCAGGTGCTGATCCAACTCATCGAGCAGCGCGTCCAGCTGCGCTTTGGGAATCTTCGCCGCCGCGGAGTTCTCCGCGATGATGCGAGTCTCGGGATCCAGGAGGTCCTTGAGGCGCATGAAGTCATAGGTGCGGATAACGCGGCTCGGAAACTCCCGGTTCCCTTCGTCATCCTCACCGGCGTCCTTGACTACCTCTCCGCCCACATTCGCGCGGCGGGCGAAAGCGGGATGGGTGGCATCGATTCCGGTGTCGAGCACGGCCCAACGGAGGCCGCTGGTTTTCACCGCAAACAGGCGCGCCGCGGCGTCCGCCTTGGTGGCCATCCTGGACCGCCAGATACTGGTGTTGGCGGGACGGTTCCGGCTGACGGACCATAACATTCCACGGTTCTCCCGGGGATTGGTGAGATCGCGCAGCAGCGTAGCAAAAGCCTCAATCTGCGCCGGGGCGAGCGGATCCGCGGACAACTCTGAATCGGGGACCGGCTGGCCTTCGCGGTCGGATTCGATGGCCCCCACGATGCCGATTAGCTTCTTGATCAGCTTGGGATCGCCCACCGGCGCTTTCCTGTCACCGATCCGGTAATCGTCCGCGGTCTGCGCAATGAGCACCAGGTTCTCACGGGTCCATTGGCCATCCAGGGGAGCCACCACGCGCTTCCACCACTCGGTGAGCGGCATTGCCACGCGGATCAATTCCCAGAAGGTGAAGGAGGCCAGTACTACTGACTCGTTGAACAGGATCCGCGGGCGGCCCAGGTCTACGTGAGTGCTTTCCCAATAGTTCGCGCCATCCACAGTCACGGCGCGTTCCGCCTTCATCCGTTCGCGCAGAGCCTGGGCCAGTGTCGCGGCATCCGTACGGTTGTGGGGAGTCAGCAGCAACTCCAGGCGGGCATCGGGCGCCTGGCCGTACTCCATCCAGACATCCGGCAGCACCGGGAAATCCTGCGTAAATCGCCGCTGCTGGTCCGGCTTTCCGTAGAACAATTCCTCGATTTGGCGTCTTTCCATGCTCGGGGCATTCTACCACCTGCGGTGAACCGAAACATTGGTTCGTTTATCCGTACGCTCGTTCTGACCCTCGCACTGCCTGGAGCGGTATCTGGCGTGGTATAAAAAAACCTCGGAGGCGGCAAAGCCTCCGCGGCCGGCGGACACCAGGAGAACCTTCCGCCAGTGACTGGGAGGTCGCATGAAACGGCGGAGTTTTCTTACGTTGTCGGCTGCCGCCGCGAGCGGAGCGGGCGCGCAGGTGAAGACGGTCCGGATACCACTCCGGTTCTTCACCCAGCAGGAGGCGCTGGCCATGGCCGCTGCTGCCGCGCGCATCTTTCCAGCCGACGAGAGCGGCCCTGGCGCCAAGGAAGCTGGCGTGGCGATCTATATTGATCGTCAATTGGCGGGTCCGTATGGGAGGGATCGCTACCGCTACACGCAGCCTCCCTTTGAGGAGGGCTTGCCGGAACAGGGCTACCAGGGCAAGGCATCCCCGCGCGAGGTTTACCGCGAGGGATTGAAGCTGCTGGCAGGATTCGAGGCGCTGGATCCGGAGGCGCAGGATGACCGCCTGGAGCGCATCGAAAAGACCCGGTTCTTCCAATTGCTTCGACAACATACGATCGAAGGAATGTTTTGCGATCCGATGCACGGCGGAAACAAGGACCTCGTCGGATGGCGGCTCATTGGATTCCCCGGCCCTCACATGAGCTGGCGCGATGACATCGACCGGCATTACGGGCAGGCGTTCCGGCCGAAACCAATGAGCCTGAGCCAGATTCTGGAGCGCCCCGTGAAGCCGTGGGAGGATTCCGAGTGAGGAAGCTTCCCGAGGCGGATGCGGTGATCGCCGGCGGCGGTTGGGCGGGGCTGCTGATGGCGAAAGAACTCGGTGCGCGGACGTCACTGCGCGTGGTGGTGCTGGAACGGGGAGGTCCGCGCAAGACGGCGGATTACGTCGATGGCATGGACGAACTCGACTACGCGCTGCGTCTGCGCATGATGCAGGACCCGTCGCGCGAGACCGTCACCTTCCGGCATGCGCCATCCGGTAAGGCACTGCCCATCCGGCAGTTCGCGTCCTTTCTACCGGGCACCGGTGTCGGCGGGGCCGGAGAACATTGGAACGGTATGTTGTTTCGGTTTCAGCCGGACACATTCGAGCTGGTGAGCCGGACTGCGGAGCGTTACGGGGCGGACCGCCTTCCCGAAATGCACTCCTGCCAGGACTGGGGCGTCACCTACCACCAACTGGAGCCCTATTACACGGCGGCGGAGCGGCTGGTGGGTGCGTCGGGCGAGTCGCCCGGAAACCCATTTGAAGGGCAGCGATCCGCCGGGTACCCCACGCCTCCGATGAAGTCCAGCTACTTCAGCCAGATGTTTCGCAATGCCGCGAAGTCGCTGGGCTATCATCCCTATGCGATGCCATCGGCGAACCTGAGCCAGACGTACCGCAATCCGGACGGGATCGTCCGGTCCGGGTGCCAGTACTGCGGATATTGCGAGCGATTCGGCTGCATGGTGGGCGCAAAGGCCCAGCCGACGAACGTCCTTCTGCCAGTGATTCAGAAGCAGAAGAACGTGCAGGTGCGGACGGGCGCGAACGTCCGCCGTGTGATGCACCAGAAGGGCCAGGCCACAGGCGTCACCTATGTGGACGAACGCGGCGAGGAGGTCTTTCAGCCCGCCCGCATGGTGTTCCTGTCGTCTTGGACGCTGAACAACGCTCGTCTTCTGTTGCTCTCGAAGCTCGGTGCGCCGTACGATCCTTCGACAGGCAAAGGCGTCGTGGGTCGGAATCTGACACATCAGGCAGTGACCGTCGCGAAGGCCTTTTTCGACCGGCCCTTGAACGCCTTTATGGGCGCGGGAGCGGACGGCGTGGCCATGGCCGATTTCGATGGCGACAACTTCGATCATGCCGGCCTGGATTTCGTCCGTGGTGGGAACATCTTCGCCGTCACCACGGGTCTGCGGCCGATCGCCAACTTTGATATCGTGCCCGACCCGCCGAAGCGAAACTGGGGATCGGAGTGGAAGCGCGCCGCCCTGGCCAACTTCGATCACGTAGCCCCGCTGCAGATCACAGGGGAGCACCTGGCGTACCGTGGGAACTACATGGACCTGGATCCGGTGTACCGGGATTCATTCGGCGACCCGTTGCTGCGGATGACCATTGACTGGCACGACAACGAGCGGCGGATGATCCGCCACCTGAGTGGGAAACTGACGGAGATCGGTAGAGCGATGGGCGCACAGGCTGTGCGGTGGCCCGATTTCTCGCGTTACGACGTCAATGATTACCGGTCCACTCATATTCAGGGCGGCGCCATTATGGGGACGTCGCCGGAGACGTCCGTTGTGAACCCGTGGCTGCAGCACTGGGATGCGCCGAACGTGTTTGTGCTGGGGGCGTCGGCCTTTCCGCAGAACCCCTCGGGGAATCCGACGCTGACGGTGCTGGCGCTGACGCTGCGGACGGCGGACGCGGTGGTGGATCGGTATCTCAAGAAGCCGGGTTTATTAGGCTGAGGCGGTCCGCCATGGAAACGGAAAGAACGGCGCCAGAGCCGCAGTTCATCTACGACACTTTTATCAGCTACTCGTGAAGGGACAAGCCGTTCGCGATTCAGTTGGAAAAAGCCATCGCATCGTATCGCCCACCGACAAGACTTCCAGCCCCGCAACGCCCCCTGCGCGTCTTCCGCGATGAAAGCGACTTCACTGGTGTGGATCGAGTCCGGACCAAACAATCTTGACCAATCCCGGTAGATGCTCCTCGTCTGTTCACCGCATTCGCGTGGCAGTGCCTACGTGCAAGTATCGCGATGCCGTCTGTTTGCCAAACAGGACCCACTTTGGCGAACCCACGGCGCTGGGGACACATCCCGCTGAAGCGCGAGGCTGCGCCTCCCGGCCCCGGATAGACGCTATCCTGAAAAGAAGCATGAATGTCACCGGAGGCGAGCAATCGCTCGGCTCGAATCAGAATCAGCACGGGTTTCATGAGGTGGTGGAAGCGCAGGGACACCTGATCGACTCCCACATCATGGAGCGTATTTTCGACAGCGTCGTGGAATATGGCGGGCGCTTCGAAGTGGAGCAGTTCCGGATCGGGCGCACCAATGCGGAGCCCTCGCAGTTGCGGATGCGCATCGAGACGCCCACCGCCGAATCGATGGAGCAACTGCTTGGCGAGTTGCTCGGTCTCGGCTGCTCGCCCGTGGATGGCGGCGACGCGAATCTGCGGGAGATCGACCAGGATTTTTGCGCGCCCGAAGATTTCTATTCCACCACCAATCACCGCACGCTGGTCCGCAGCGGCGGAGAATGGCTGGAGGTGAAGAAGCAGCGCATGGACGCGCTGGTGGTGCTGCGGGATGGCGCCGCGACGTGCCGGAAACTGCGGGAAATTCGCAAAGGCGACCGCGTCGTGGTGGGCATGCGCGGCATCCGTGTCATCCCCGAATCGAAGGAGCGCGACCGGCTGGCGTTCGCCTTCATGACGAACGGCATCTCCTCGGAGCGCCAGGTGGAAACCGCCGTGCGGCAGACCGCGGCGCTGCTCCGTCAAACGCGCGACTCGGGCCAGAAGATCATCGTTGTCGCGGGACCCGTGGTGGTGCACACCGGCGGCGCGGGGCCGCTGAGCGCGCTGATCGCCAACGGCTGGGTGAATGCGATACTGAGCGGCAACGCCCTGGGTGTCCACGACATCGAAGCGGCGCTGTTCGGGACTTCGCTGGGCATCCGCCAGAGCGATGGGCGGGCGGAAGAACACGGTCACCGCAACCACATGCGCGCCATCAACGCCATCTTCCGGGCAGGCAGCATCGCCAAGGCCGTGGAGAGCGGCCGCCTGAAGAGCGGCATCATGTACGAATGCGTGAAGGCCAAAGTGCCGTTCGTGCTCGCTGGAAGCCTGCGCGACGATGGGCCTCTGCCGGACACCATCACCGACATGAACATGGCGCAGGACGCCTACACTTACCACTTGCAGGGCGCGGGACTGGTGCTGGCCCTTGGTTCCATGCTGCACTCGATCGCGGTCGGCAATATGCTTCCCAGTTGGGTGCGCGTCGTGTGTGTGGACATTAATCCGGCGGTGGCAACCAAGGTGAGCGATCGTGGAACGGGGCAGGCGGTCGGCGTGGTGACGGATGTCGGGCTCTTTCTCGATCTGCTGTCCCGCTGCCTTTGCCAACAGGAGACCAAGAGTTGAATCGCCAGTATACTGACGAACATGCCGGAGCGGGAGTGAATGCGGAACTCCCGGACATCGAGACTTGGCCCAACCAGTTCCCGGACCGCGAGTACGAGATCGAGATTGGAATGCCCGAGTTCACCTCGGTCTGTCCGAAGACTGGACTCCCGGATTCGGGTGAGCTGGTGCTACGCTACGTTCCGGACAAGTCCTGTTTGGAACTGAAGTCTCTCAAGATGTACACGCTGGCGTATCGCAACCTGGGCATTTTTCAGGAGAACGCCGTCAACCGCATGTTGAATGATGTGGTGCGCGCATGCCGGCCGGTTCGCGCCACCGTCATCGGGGAGTTCGCGCCGCGTGGCGGACTGACCACCCTGGTCACTGCCACCTACGAGCGCGCCAAAGACAGGAAGGGCCGGTCCGGATCGAAGAAACGTGAGCGCTGAAGACGTCAAAACCGAAGAACTGACCGCGGTCATCCGCGAGATTCAAGATCGAGTGCGCAGCCGGCACCCGCAAGGCATGTTCGGCGTCGGCGACATTCCGATTCCGGATCTGATGCCGCTGGTGCACGCACGCGATGCGGCCGAAGCGAAAGTGGCGGCCATCGGCACGGTCAATCCACGCGCGGGCGGGTTGGTCAACGCCGTGGTGCAAACGGCGAAGAAGCTGATGGCGCGGGCACTCGACTGGCACGTCCGCGAGCAGGTGGAGTTCAACCGGGGTGTGATCGCCTCCATCCAGGCCACGCTCGACGCGCTCGAACAACACACCCGATCGATGTCGCAGATGGCGGGCTACTTTGACGGCCGGATCTCCGACGTGCGGGGCGAGATTGCCGCGCTGCGTAGCGCGATAACGGGTGAACATCAGCGCTTCGAGGCAATGATTGAAGCGGGCGTCGGGCAAGCCGGCGCGCTGCGGCAGGAACTGCAGGACGTTCGCGCCCATTGGGCTCAGTGGCGCGCCGGGTGGGAAGAGAAACTGAATCGCAGCGAAGTCTACATGCTGCGAACCATCTCGGAGTTGAATGCATCGTTCCAGCACCGCGCGACAGTGACTGAAACCGAGTTCCGCCAGTCCATGCGCGAACAGCATGCCAACTATCAACTGGCCCTCGATAAGGCGGCGAAAGAGATCCAGGAGCGGCTGTGGGCCGACCTGGACCGGATTCGCACCGAGTACGAGGAGATCATCCAGGCCGAGTTGCGTATCGTGCGGCAGCGGGGCCTGGTGCGGACGGTGAGCGGGAGTGCACCCGCCGCCGCTTCCGAGGATCCGCCGAAGATCGACTGGCTGCGCTTTGCCGATCGTTTCCGCGGACCTGAACAGCACGTTCTCGAGAATCAGGCGATGTACGTGGAGCGGTTTGCCGGCGCCTCTGACGTGCTCGATATTGGATGCGGGCGCGGAGAGTTTCTAGAGGTGGCGAAGGCTGCGGGCATCGGTGCGCGGGGGATCGATCTGAATCCGGAAACCGTCGCGCTGTGCCGCTCAAAGGGGCTCGACGCGGAGGTTGCGGACCTGTTCGAGCATCTCAGCGAACAGGCAGACTCTTCGCTTGGAGGCATTTACTGCTCACAGGTGATCGAACATCTCCCGCCGCCGCGCATTCCCGAACTGGTGCGGCTGGCTGCAGCCAAATTGCAGCGGGGCGCGTTAGTCGCCTTCGAGACGCCGAATCCGGAGTGTCTGGCCATCTTCGCCACGCACTTCTATCTCGATCCGACCCACACGCGTCCGGTGCCGCCGATGTTGATGGCGTTCTATCTGGAGGAGGCAGGGCTCGGACGAATCGAGATCGTGCGGCTGTCTCCCGCGGCTGAGAGCATTCCGGCAGTCAGCGCGCTGCCCGAGTCCGTCAGAGACACCTTCTTTGACGGCATGGACTACGCGATCTTCGGACGGAAGCTGTAGCGTTACCTACTGGCTCGCGCGCTCGGGTCGCCAGTGGGCGGCGGTGCGTGGTCCTCTTTGGCCGGCGGTCCCAGCAACTCGGTGAAGATCGGCTTTAACGCATCCGCCCAAACCTGATAACCCTTCATCGCCGGGTGCAGTTTGTCGGGGTTCATCATCCCGTCAAACAGCTTGCCATTGGCATCCGCCAGCTTGTCATTCACGTTGAGATACCGCACTTTGCTTCCATCCGCCATCTTGGCGAGCCCCGCATTGATCGCGTTGATGGTGGCCATGGCCTCCATGCGGTCGTTCCGGGGAAAGATGCCCGTGACGACAATGGTGGCTTCCGGGGCCTTGCTCCTGATGGTCGTCAGAATGGCTTGAAGTCCCTTGGTGATATCCGCTACGTTCGTGATCGGCGCTGCCCACGTTGTTGGTGCCGGCGAGCAGGACGACAACCTTCGGATTTACGCCTTCCAACTCGCCGTGGTTCAGGCGCCAGAGAATGTTTTGAATCCGATCGGCGCCCCACCCGAAATCAGCCGCATTCCACCCGAAGAAGTTCTGATTCCAATTGGCCAGGAGTTCGGGATAGTCCGTCGCGCCCCAGCGGCGCGTGATGGAATCGCCCTCGAAGTAGATATCGATTCGCCCCTTCTTGGTCTTCTCGATCAGTTGCGCGTGGGCTACGAGGGAGTTGGCGTCGGTTCGCGGAACGGGAACGTCCGCAGCGATCGGCGGCGGGGAGGACCCACGTACTGGATGAACTTGTTGGCCCACGGAATGAAATACTTCCAATTCGGCCCATCGGTATGGCCGCCATCATGCTGCCGCCAGGCGAGTTGGCCGTCAAGCAGCCCGACGTTCACAGGCGGCATCTTCGCCGTTCGATAGTCCTCGGCGACGCCAATGTCCTTCGCTCCCAACAGCCGGAACACTGGTCCCGCCGCGACCGTCGCCATGAAGCTGCCCTGTTGATCCAGCCACTTCGCGTCTCCTTTTTCGGGCACCCCATAGCTGATGAAGGTCAAACGTGGCGCGCACAGAGCGATGAGTTCGTGCGAGTCCACCGGCAGGTCTCCCGGGGTCTTGCTTCCGAACGCGGCATCGGATGCGCCGTATTTCAGGAAGTTTCCCGCCATCCAGTGATACTCGCCCGACCCGGTGAGGTTCTCCACCGCTTCTCCGAAGTTCCGGCGATGCGGTTTGACGCCGCCTTCTCCGGAAGATCCAACGAGCACGACGGCAAAGCGCGTGTCGAACGCCATGGTGACCAACGCCGCTTTTCCGTAGCGCGAGACGCCTTCAATTCCAACATGGGTGGCGTCCACGGCGTGGTCGGTCTCGAGATAGTCGAGTCCTCGCGAGGCGCCCCAGCCCCATGCGCGCAATGCTCCCCAGTCGTCAGGCTTGCGCGGCTGGCCCTTGTTGACCAGGCCGATGATCCCCTTGGTGAGTCCAGCTCCATTGTCGGCCTGAACGCTGCCTGGATTCAGCACCGCGTAGCCCCATCCGGCCGCAATAAGCTGTACCGTCGCCGGCGGATCGGTTCCGGCCATTGCCGCGAAACGGGCGAATGCCGCCGGGACCGGAGCGGATGGAAGAGCGGCGCGGCCGAACATCATCATCAGGGGAACAGGCTTGGTGGTCCATGCCGGCGTGACTACCACCATTTGGATATCGACGCTAATGGCCGCAAACGACGAGTTATCTACGTGTCCGGTGAGTTCCTTGGCGATGACCGGATAGGGACCCACTAAGTCATTCTCGGTCTTGGTGACGGTCCAGGTGACCTTGGGGACAACCGGCGGAACGCGCCCCACCACCTCTCGCTCGAAATCCTCTATGATCTCGGGACGGCGCAGTTTCCACCATGTCGCCGCGGTGGTGACAGCCTGTCCATTCTTCAGCTTCAACACTTCCGGATAATCCGGGTAGGGATTCGCGGCCGACTCGTCGTAATTAGCGTGATTGGGAGCCGACTCGTTTCCGCTGGGCCCGGGACGGAGCGCCTTGATACCGAGTTGCTCCATCATATTCCGATGGTCCTCGTTCGCGGTCCAGTTTTTGGGCTCGGCCGGCGACTGGCCGTTCAAACCGGCGGCGCAAAGGAACGCCAGCAAGAGACCCGTTACTATTTGCGTATGCCACCAACCACTCATTGACGGTCGTGGCTCAGGAGCCGGAACCGAGCCGCGACCGTCAGGGAGCGGACGCGCAATTACTTTCGTCATGATGACCGTCTAAACAAACTTCCAACCCTTCCGGAACGTCGGTTTCAGATACCGGTTCGCCTCGGGGTTGTTCGTGAACTGGCCCTTTTGCGCGTCCCATTCGAGTTTGCCCTCGAACTTCATGGCAATGACGCCCAGCAGCATCCATTGCACGAACGGTCCGGCGACGCTGAAGTTGGAACACGACGGATCGCCGCCCTTGGCAGCCCGGATCCAATCGCGATAATGGCCCGGCGATCGGGTCAGAACCGGCTCGGGCATCTTGTAATCCGCCATTTTCTCCGCCGGAACCAGGCGCGTGCGTTCGCCATAGCATCCGGTGGTGACCATGCCCTTGTCGCCGATGAACAAGCTGCCGTTGATATCGGAATCGCCGAGTAACTCACCCTTCGGCACTTGGTCGAACTCGGGCTGAGCCTTCAACGAGTCATGCCAGAAGATCTTGACGGCAGGCATTGCTCCACGAGCCGGAAAATCGAAACGGATGACCGTCTGATGCGGGAAGGTATACTTCGACACGCCTTCCTTCTTCAAGCATTCCACGCTGGTGGGAGCCGTGAGTTTCAGCGCCATGTTTGGCGTTCCCATGATGTGGCAGGCCATGTCGCCGATCGCTCCGCATCCGAAATCGGGGAAGGCGCGCCAGTTATGGGGAACGTAGGCGGGGCTATAGGGCCGCGGTTCGGCAATGCCCAGCCAGGTGTCCCAATCGAGGGTCTCGGGTACCGGAGCTTCGGCCGGAACCACTTCGGGACCTTGCGGCCAGTATTTGCCGGGGCGGTCGGTCCAGGCGTGCACTTCGGTGACGTTGCCGATGTCTCCCGACCAGATGATTTCGCAGCACTGCCGCGCCCCTTCGTTGGAATATCCCTGGTTCCCCATTTGCGTGGCGACACCGTACTTCTGGGCCGCGAGCGCCAGTTGCTGCGCTTCCCAAACGGTGCGGGTCAGCGGCTTCTGACAGTACACATGCTTGCCGCGCGACATCGCCCACATGGAGGCGGTGGCGTGCATGAAGTCCGGGGTGGAAACGATCACGGCGTCGATTTCCTTTTCGTGCTTGTCCAGCATCTTGCGGAAATCCTTGAACTTCGGCACATCCGGGAATTCCTTGTATGTGCGCTCTGCCCGCTTGTCGTCGGGATCGGCCATCGCTACGATGTTCTCCGGCTGACACCCTTTGATATCGCTGTTACCCTTTCCGCCCGCGCCGATGGCCGCGATGTTTAATTTCTCGTTAGGTGATTTGTAGCCCAGTTGTTTAAGGGAAGGCGCACTGCCGAAGCCCGCGCTGGGCACGGCGCCGGCCAGTACGCTTCCAAAAAAGAAGTGCCGTCTGGAGAAACCCTGATTTACCATGTGTGAAGATCGTCCTGTCGTTCGAGCTTATCACTCCCCGGGACACGGGCTTAGCCGGTCTCCGCATACGGAACATTTTCCATTTTTCTACGTCTCTAGCTCAGTGCCCCGAAACGAGGACGGCGAAGGCGTGCATCTGATCACAGTGCGATCTCTATGACTGCTCCGAAAGTCCTTTCGATGCAAACTGAACGGCTCGATTCCTGGAAGGAAATCGCTGCCTATTTGAAACGGGGCGCCCGGACGGTGCAGCGGTGGGAGCGTGAGGCGGGACTACCCGTTCATCGCCTGCAGCACGAGAAACTCGGTTCCGTGTATGCCTGGCGTTCCGAGCTGGATGCCTGGTGGTCGAGGCGTGGCGCCCAACTCGAGCAGGAGGCGAGCCCCGACGCGCAAAGCGGGTCGTCGATGGCAGTGCTGCCGTTCGCCGATATGAGCCAGGAGAAGGACCAAGCCTATTTCTGCGAGGGCATCGCTGATGAAATCATCGACAAACTGTCGCGCGTGAAATCCCTTCGAGTATCGTCGCGGACCTCGTCGTTCCAGTTTCGGAGCGGCGGCGCCGACGTGCGCGAGATCGGGCGGAGGCTTCGGGTGGCCAGCATCCTCGACGGAAGCGTGCGGAAGTCCGGCGACAACCTGCGCATCACCGTTCAGCTAGTCGAGTGCGACAGCGGCTACCAGGTCTGGTCCGAACGATACGACCGTAAACTGCACGACGTTTTTGCGATCCAGGACGAAATCGCCCAGAGCATCGTCCAGGCTTTGGCGGTCCGGCTGACTCCGCGTGAGGAGCAATCCTTGCGAACACGGTCAGCGGCCAACCTTCAGGCGTACGATTGCTATTTGCGCGGGCGCAAATACTACTACCAATACGGCCCGCGCGACATGGATTGCGCGGTCCAGTTATTTGCTCGCTGCATCGAACTGGATCCGGACTACGCGCCCGCCTATGCGGGGCTGGCGGATTGTTGGTCCTACATCTACATTTACTCGGACCGCAGCGAAGTGGTTCGCGAACAAGCAAACTGGGCTAGCGCGAAGGCGGTGGAAATGGATCCGTCGTCGCCGGAAGCGCAGGCGTCGCACGGGTTTTCACTGTCCATCGCGGGCCGGGACCTGGAGGCGGAACAGTCCTTTGAGACTGCTATCCAACTCGATCCGGGCCTGTTCGAGGCGCGATACTTTTTCGCCCGTCACTGGTTCATTCACGGCCAATCGGAAAAGGCCATCGAGCAGTACGATGCGGCCATGCGGGCGCGGCCGGAGGATTTCCAGGCGCCATTACTGGCGGCCCAGAGTTACGACGACGTGGGACGCCATGCGGAGGCAGTCGAAATCCGGAAGCGCGGAGTGGAAAACGCAATACGGCACCTTTCGATGAACCCCGACGATGCCCGAGCCATGTACATGGCCGCGAATGGAATGGCGGCACTGGGAGATCGCGAACAGGGCCGCGAGTATGCGGAGCGCGCGCTGGCCATGCGTCCGGACGACGCCATGTTGCTCTACAACGTGGGTTGCATCTTTTCGATGCTCGGCAACGTCGAGGAATCCGTCGATTGCGTGGTGCAGGCGGCACAGAAAGGCCTCACCCAGAAGGCGTGGTACCAGCACGACAATAACCTGGACAACATCCGCAGTCATCCCCGGTTCCAGCAACTGCTCCGCGAGTTAGCCTGATCGTCACTTCATCCACTTGTAGTAATAGAACAACAGCGGCGTTTTGCCGGTGTTGCGGACTCCGTGCACCCGGCCGGCGGCACAGTACATCATCGCGCCGGGCGCGACGCTCGAGACCTTGCCTTCAATCGAGATCTCACCGGTCCCTTCCGTCACTACCATCATTTCCTCTTCCGGGTGCTGATGAGGCGGATGCGGCTCCTGGCCCGGGTTCAGCCGGAGGCTTCCTGCCGTCATCGATTTCAGCTGATCGGTGGGCCCCTCGAAGTACACGTGCAAATCGCCGAAGGACTCGTGCGTCACCCGGGCTTTGTCACCACCCACTACCGCATTCGGCAGCTTTGCCCCGGCGGCTTCGAGCATGCCTGAGGCGGCCATCAATCCGGCCGTGGACGTCATGAAATTGCGTCGATCCATCAGCTTCTTATAACAAATCTTCTTCCTTCACCGCCCGGAAGTGCGCCAAAGTGCGCCAAACCTCGCCACGGCCCTGCAGGCGTGCTATTGCAACATCACCGGAACCCGGATTCTCCGTTGTATAGGTAGCGGCGCACAGCGCCAGAAAGGAAATATCATGAACAACTTCTCGAAACTGGCGATCGCGGGCGCGGTATTCGCTTTCGCTTCTATAGCGGCTCAGGCGCAGACCATGCGCGTTTCCATTCCCTTCAAATTCCACGCGGGGAGCGAGCTTCTGCCCGCCGGAGACTACCAGGTGAGTATTGACCAGCAATCACGGCACGTCACGATCAACGGTATCGACAACAAGGCCGGCTGCTTCCTGAATTTCAAGACCGGACTGCTCGGCAACGAAGTCGCCAAGGGGCGACTGGTATTCCATGCTTACGGTTCGGCGCATTTCCTGCAGCGCGTGGAACCGAGGGCCACCGAAGGTGTCGAACTCTTCACGTCGCGGGCGGAACGCGAGATGGCGAAGATGAATCCGGCCCCCGAGGTCTCCACGGTTTCCGAAGGGCTGGAGTGACAGACTGCGGGCGGTGGTGAGCGGCGCAACCGGACCTCGCCCAGGAATTATCGACCTTCGGCTCTGGCCGCAGCACCAGGGCCGAAGGTAACCGTTGGTGGTTTTGCCTAATGAGCCCGCCGCCGGGAGCGGTGCCTTTCCTGCGAGTACTTCAATCGAACTTCTCCCTCACTCAGTTCTGCAAACGTCGCCTGTTCTCAACTGGACTGCCGCCCGATATGACGACTAAGAACCGAATTAAACGTCCTATTTGGCGGCCATCACTTCCATGCCGAATGACGCATCAAGCGACTGCAGCGCCTCAAATGGGAGCAGCGTACTGCCGGGCGGGCGGGACTTGTCGAGAAAGTCGAACCTGAGTGATCGGATTTTCGCAGCGGCCTGATCTGACACCGGGTAGAAACGGGTGTATACGACGTCTTTCAAGCTGGTCTGGATGGCATCCAGAGCCTTGCCCAGCCTCTCGAATGCCAGGCGGATGTCTTTATCTTCGGTCCCGAATCCGAGTTGCAGGCCGCTGATAGCCAGGCGCCCGGGTCCGATAAGGGTTATTTGGGAATCCTCCGGTGATTTGGCCAGCCGGTCCGGATTGACGAACTCCACCCGCGGGGAGGGCGCCCGCTCGAGTGCGGCCACCGCCTCGCAGGCTGCCCCAATCGATACGGGGACACGCTGCATTTGGACGACGTTCAGTGCCGCCGCGGGAAACGCGGCGGTAACCGCCTGTTTCAAATCCGTGTAGTTGTCGAGGGTACTGACGAAACAGGTAGTTTGGCGGACACTATCTGGGCCGAGCCCCAGTGCCGTGACTGCTGTTTGCACACGGTCCAGGGACTCCTGAATATTCCCGCCGGACTGAGCGGAGATGAAGGCCAGGCCCTCAGGATTGGCTGGTTTCTTCTGTGCCTCGATGGCCTCGATGACAACTTGAACGCCTTCGCCCGGGAGCAGTCCGCCTTGGATGGTGCTGAGCGCCGGAATAAACAGTTTTCGGTCCGAAAACAGTTCGCTCACGATGGTCTGCACACGCCTCAAATCGCCGGTGCCGGCAACGAAAGCCCGCAGTTTGACAATGGTCGCACCCCGCGAGTTCTGGATCAAAAACTTCAGCGCATCCCGGACTTGCTGAGAAAGCAGGCCCTTCGGGGATAGCGGAGCCACTCGGAAGACCAGCAACTCCGCGTCCGTAACCACGGCCAGAGGTGGATCCTGCAGCACCGGCAGCGTTTGCGTGACAGGCTCTTCGTCCTTCTTCTTTTTCTTTTTCTTGGCGACTGCAACGCCGGCCACGATCGTAAGCGCCAGCATCAGAGCAACCAAGCGCCGATATCTCATGAGTTCGGCTCGATTTTATCAAAGCCCGCCCGGCGACCGGTGGCTTGCCCGGAGCCAGTCCAAAATGGTATGGTTCAAGTGGTATTGGCATGCTTCCCACGTTACAGCTGAACGAGGGGTCTGAAGTCCCGCTTTATCGCCAGCTATACGAGCAGGTGAGAGCGGCCATCCTGGCGGGAACCCTCCAGAGCGGTACAAGGTTACCAGCCACCCGCGAATTGGCTGGCTTACTTGGCCTGAACCGGACTACCGTTTCGGCGGCATACGAATTACTGATCCACGACGGCCTGGTAAGCGGACAAGTCGGCAGGGGCAGTTTCGTGACGCACAAACTGCAGCCCGCGAGGCTGAACTGGCAGGAATTGCTGGTTCCCGCGCCTTCCGCCCACGGTTTCGGCGGCGATTCGGATATCAGCTTTGTCGCGTCGCGGCCCTCGGAACTGCTCTTTCCGCTCGAGGATTTCCGGCGGACGTGCGAAGAAGTGACAACCAGCCCCGAGGTGGTGAACATCCTTCAACTCGGGACGCCTGCCGGGTACGCTCCCCTTCGCCGGTATCTGCTCGAGGCGGCCCGCCAGGAAGGCGTCGCGCAATCCACTGACGACATCGTGATCACCAGCGGATGCCAGCAGGCAATGGACCTCATCCACCGCTCGTTGTTAAGTCCGGGCGACGCCGTGGCCATTGAGGATCCGGTATATCCCGGATTGAAGAACGCCTTCGCGGGTGGTGGCGCGCGTGTAATCGCCGTACCGGTGGGCCGCGACGGCCTGGATCTGGAAGCAGCGGCACGAGTGCTCAAGAGCGAGCGCCCGAGGCTGCTGGTGGTGACCTCCTCCTTCCAGAATCCGACCGGAACAACGCTGCCGGCTTCAGCCCGGGCGGCATTGGTCCGGATGGCGCACGAGCAGCGTGTGATCCTGGTGGAGAACGACATTTACGGCGACCTCCGCTATGAGGGCGAGCGCATCCCCACGCTGAAACAACTGGATGAGACCGGCGATACGATTCTGCTGCGGAGCTTTTCGAAGTCCGCATTTCCGGGACTCCGGGTAGGCTGGATCGTAGGGCCGCGCGAGTTGACCCGGCGTGTGGCCGAAGCCAAGCAGTGGTGCGATCTGCACACCGATCAACTGTCCCAGGCCGTACTGCTGCGTTTCGCCGAATCCGGCCGGCTGGCCTCCCATCGCACGTTGATGCTGGATGCCGGACGGAAGCGGTTGCGTGCCGTTCTGGACGCCTGTTCGCGGCACCTGGCGGGAATCGCTTCGTTTACGCGCCCCATGGGCGGCATGAGTATCTGGGTCACCTTCGAGAACCCGGTGGATACCGGCGACCTGCTCCCGCGCGCACAGCGAGAGGGCGTGGCGTATCTGCCGGGCAGACATTTCGCCGTGACCAAGGAACACCGCTCGTCGGCGCGGCTGAGTTTTGCCGGGTTGGTCCCGGCGCGGATCGAAAAGGGTGTCGAGATTCTCGGACGCGTTTTCACCGAAGAGACGTTACGCACGCGGTCGGCGGTGGATGCGGGGATGGAGCCGGCGCTGGTATGACATTTTCGTAAGGAGAAATCACTATGTACATGGACGAACAATTCCGCCTGAAGGTTGGACTGGCCGAAATGCTGAAAGGCGGCGTGATCATGGACGTGACCAACGCCGAGCAGGCGCGCATCGCCGAGCAGGCCGGAGCCACTGCGGTAATGGCGCTCGAGCGTGTGCCCGCCGATATTCGTAAAGAAGGCGGCGTGGCGCGCATGGCATCCATTCGCGTGATTCGCGAAATCATGAGGACCGTGAGCATCCCCGTGATGGCCAAAGCGCGCATCGGCCACTTTATGGAAGCGCGGGTGCTCGAGGCCCTGGCGGTGGACTACATCGACGAGAGCGAGGTGCTGACCCCGGCTGACGAGGAACATCACATCGATAAGCGCGCTTTCAAGGTGCCGTTCGTCTGCGGCGCCCGCAACCTGGGCGAGGCGCTGCGGCGTATCGCCGAGGGCGCCGCGATGATCCGCACCAAGGGCGAGGCCGGGTCGGGCAACATCGTGGAAGCCGTGCGTCATATCCGCACCATTGTGAAGGAGATGAAGCAGTTGACCGTGCTCGGCAAGGAAGAGCTGGTGGCCGAATCGAAGAAGTTGCAGGCCCCGCTTGAGTTGGTGGAATACGTCGCTCAGAACGGTAAGCTGCCGGTGCCGAACTTCTCCGCGGGCGGGATCGCCACTCCGGCCGACGCCGCGCTCGTTATGCAGTTGGGGGCCGAGGCGGTGTTCGTCGGGTCCGGCATTTTCAAATCCTCGGATCCCGAGGCGCGCGCCAAGGCGGTGGTTAAGGCGGCCACGTTCTACAAGGATCCGGCCAAACTGCTCGAGGCCAGTGAGGAACTGGGCGAAGCGATGCCGGGATTGGAGATCGGGAAGATTGCCGAAGGCGAACTGCTGCAGACGCGCGGCTGGTAATGAAGAACGGTAAGCCAAAGATCGGCATATTGGCCCTGCAAGGGGATTTCGAAGCACACGGGCGGGCGCTCGCGCGGGCGGGCGCCGATCCGCTGGAAGTTCGTGGCGCGCAGGATCTCGACGCGGTGGACGGCCTGGTGATTCCGGGTGGCGAGAGCACCACGATGCTCAAGCTGCTGCGTGAGGAAAGCTTGTTCGACGCGCTCCGGAGTTTCGGCGAACGGAAGCCGGTCTTCGGGACTTGTGCGGGGGCGATCCTGCTGGCTAGCGAGGTTTCTCATCCGGCGCAAGAATCGCTTGCACTGATGGACATTGGTGTGGAACGTAATGCCTATGGGCGGCAGGTGGACAGCCGCATCACCCACCTCGAACCGGCTGAGAAGAGCCGGCTCACGGACGAAGATATCGAAGCTGTGTTCATCCGCGCACCCATCATACGGCGGGTGGGCAAAGAAGCCCACGTCCTCGCGAAGTATCAGGATGACCCGGTGTTGGTGGAACAGGGCCGGCATCTGGTAGCGACTTTCCATCCCGAATTGACCGCGGACCCCCGGGTCCATCAGTTGTTTCTGGAAAAGGTCCGCCAGAACCGGGACTGACTACTCGACCTCGATCGTGACACTCTGCTCCAGCAGAGCTCGCCGGTCCCCCGCTGAAAGCAGCAGGATCCGCTGGCGGCCGCGACGTGCGCATTCCGGAATTCGAAACCGGAGTTCATTCCCGCTTTGAGCGACAATCTCCGCTTCCCAATCGAATTGGCGGTCTGAAAGAAAAAGGCCCCCTACCTGGTCATTCCCTAGAGACGTCCCGAGGGCCGTGATCACCGCGCCGGGCGCCGCGTTGCCTGGATCGACAGTGAGGATCTGAGAGGCAGCCAGGGGACCGGATTCCCCCAGTAGCGACAGGCTAATGGTAGCTGTACACGGAATGGAAACGCACAATGGACCGTCCTGCATATGCCGACCTTCTGTCTCCCGTTGGAGTGATCGGCGGGTGCCGGGGCGGACTTTAGAGGCTCATCGGTCCGAGCCCAGATGCAGGCCCTTGTGAATCGCGTAGAGCGCCAGTTCCAGACGATCCGAGACCCCCAACTTGTCGAAGATGTTGTGCAGATGGTTCTTCACTGTCTGCTCGCTGATAAACATCTTCTCGGCCATCTCTTTGTTCTTGTATCCTTGGGCGACCAGGCCGACAATCTCGCGTTCGCGCGTGCTGAGCGGCGATCGCTCGCGGGTCTTGCTCTGTGTGGTCGAAGCCATGTCGAGCGGCGATGAGAACTGCCGCATCACGGCTGCCGTGGTGTGAGAATCCAGCCAGATTTCGCCGGCGTATACCTTGCGGATGCTTTTGATGATGAGATCCGGCGCTGTCTGTTTCAACACGATCCCGGAGCAACCGAGCTTCATGGCTTGCACGAACTCGTTCTTGTCCTCGGAGGCCGTCAGCACAATGACTTTTGTGGTGCGGTTCGATTGCTGTAGAGCCTCTAACGCTCCGAGACCGTCCAGATTAGGCATCCGCAGATCGAGTAGGAGCACGTCCGGTTCCAGTTCCTGGACCCGCTCCAGTACTTCCCGCCCGTCTCCGGCCTCGCCGACAACCTCAACATCGTCTTCAAGCGCCAGCAGCTTCTTGAGACCGTCTCGAACGATGGGGTGATCGTCGGCGATTACGATCCGGATCAGCTTCTTCCTTTTCTCCGTAATCTCCTGACCGATTTCGGTGTGCTGGGCGGCGGCGATGATATTATCCATAACCTCTGACCTATACTCTGCCTTGATTCTATAGGGTTCTAGTACTCTTCACAATTCAGGCGTGCCAAGCTTATCGTGCCTATAACTTACCTAGTTCCCACAGAGGGTCATCGCAGTTCTTGGTAGGGTAATGACCCCGGAGATTAGCCCAGTACTTACTATGTTTGGCTAGGACAGCGCAAAACACAGTATTCTGAAATTGTTAGAAATTGAAAATTCCGAAAGCATCCTGCGACTCACGAAGTGATTGCCCCTCTGCGCTCCTTCGTACCGGTCCTACTAGCATGGCCAACGCCGCTGGTGCCCTTTGACACGACCTCAATCAGGTCACCTTCACTGTACAATCGAGCCGGGCTGGCAATGGTGAGTTTTCGGTGGAGATTCGGTGGAGATCGGTGGAGGTTCTATGGATAGAGCCGGTACTCGATGTTCGGCTGCGATGCTCCGTCGTCTCGATAGCGAGCACATTATCACCCAGCGATGAAGGTACTCCCGGTCCTGGAACTCCCGTAGCTTGTTATACTGAAATGGACTCTCCCCATGGGCGGTCCTTCAGCTCCCATTCTCACCGCGGCCCTTCTCACGTTTTCGGTGTGTGCCTACTCGGCTGAGGCGACCGGACCTGCGGTCGGACAACAAATCCCTGATTTCACGGCTCCCGATCAGAGTGGCAGCGTGCAGAGTCTGAAGACGATCATCGGTCCTAAGGGGGCCATGCTGGTCTTTTACCGCTCCGCGGACTGGTGAATCTACTGCAAAGGACAGCTCGTGGAGCTGCAGCAGAATCTGGCGAACATCCGGGCCCGGGGACTGGGAGTTGCGGCGATCAGCTACGACGCCGTTCCGACACTGAAGAACTTCGCCGAGCGTAGGGGCATCACGTATCCCCTGCTTTCGGACAAAGGTTCAGCGATCATTCGCGCGTTCGGCATTCTCAACGTCGAGGTCCCGGCCGACTCGCCCTACGCCGGAATCCCGTATCCCGGCACGTACATCGTGGACCGGTCCGGACGCGTCCTGTCGAAATACTTCGTCGAGGATTTCAAGCAACGGTACATGACCTCGGAGATCCTGGTGCGGCAATTCGGAGCCGCGGCCGGAACCGCGCGCACGTCAACCGAGACCAAGCATCTCACCGTCACGGCGGCGGCCAGTTCCGATCACGTGCGGCAGGGGCAGCGCATTGCCCTCACACTCGACATCGAGATGAAGCCAAAAATGCACGTCTATGCGCCCGGCGTCGATGGATATATCCCGATTGAGTGGAACGTGACGCAGACGACCTCCGCGGTTCCGCACGACCCGACGTTTCCAAAGCCCAGGATGCTGCGCTTGCCCGTGATCCAGGAAACCGTTCCGGTTTATAGCGGAAGCTTCCGCCTGGTGCGAGATCTGACCATTACCAATGCGCCCAACGGTCCTTTGACCATCGAAGGCACGCTCAAGTACCAGGCCTGCGACGACCGGCTTTGCTATATCCCGCAGACGGTTCCGCTCAAGTGGACCCTCCAGGTAGAGCCACACGATCGGGAACGCCCGCCCGCCGAACTGCAGCGGAAGATGCACTGATAACCATTCCCTGACGGTCGTGGCTCAATAAGTCGCTGAGTCTACAGAGCCGCGCACGTCAGTAAGGGGTATGCTAACCGGAGGCGATCCTGCCCGTCCAAGGGGCATGCTGGGCGACCTCCATTACGCACTTCGAACTTTGCTGAAGACTCCGCGCTTCGCCATCACTGCCATCTTCGTGCTGGCTCTTGGCATCGGAGCGAATTCCGCTATCTTCACCGTGGTGTATTCCGTCCTGCTGCGCCCGCTTCCTTACCAGGATCCTTCCCGGGTAGCGGTGATTCTTGGATCGAGTGAGCGGCACGGGGGAACCATGCCGCTTACGCCGGGCGATTATCTCGACTACCGCGACCAAACCCGAAGTTTCAACGACATGACCGCAGCCAGCGTCTGGGGGCCCACTCTCACCGGTACGGATCGCGCCGAGAAGCTGGACGGCTTGCGGGCCACGGTCTCACTGTTCCGAATGCTGGGTGTGAGCGCGGCTTACGGTCGCCTGTTCTCCGATGAGGACGCGGGTGCGGATGCTCCCGATGTAGTCGTGCTCTCGCACGACGTCTTCGAGCGGCGCTTTGGCGGCGATCCCGCGATTGTCGGCCGCACTCTCATCCTCGACGGTAAGGCTCACACCGTGATTGGCGTAACCACGCGCGGCTTCTACTTCCCGCCGTTCTGGGCCTTAAAGGCCGACGTCTACGTTCCCGTGGCGATCCGCTCCGGTGAAGGCGGGAGCCGCGGTCCGGGCTACCTGCGAGTGTTCGGACGGTTGAAACCGGGAGTTTCGATGGAGCAGGCCGGCGCCGAAGTCAGGACCATCGCGAGCCGCTTGGCCGCTGCGTATCCGCGCACGAATGCGGGACTCACGGCGACGGTGACGCCCATCCACGAGATGGCGGTGGGCAGCATTCGTCCAGTGTTGCTGGTGCTGCTGGGGGCCGTTGTCTGCACGCTCCTGATCGCCTGCGCCAACATTGCAAACCTGTTGATCGCGCGCGCCTCGGGCCGCCGCAAAGAGATTGCCATCCGCCAATCCCTGGGGGCCGAACGTTTCCATCTCATGCGGCAATTCCTGGCGGAGAGCATCGTGCTCGCCGCGGCGGGCGGGGCGCTGGGGTTGGCCCTGGCCTGGTGGGCCGTGCCGCTATTCGTTGCCGGCATCCCCGAATTCGGCATGTTCCGGCTGCCCAGGCAAAGCGAAATCGAACCAGGCGGCGCGGTAATGATGTTCAACTTCGCCGTCTGCCTGGCCACCGCCCTCGTGTGCGGCTTCGTGACGGCATGGCACGCCAACGGTACGGATCTCAACGGGGACTTGAAGGAATCGGGCCGCGGCCAGGTGGCGACCCGAAGTGGGCGACGATTGCGCAACGTGCTCGCCACCGCCGAAGTCGCCATCGCGCTGCTGCTGCTCACCGGGGCCGGACTGCTGGTTGAGAGCTATCGCAACCTGCTGAACGTCGATCCGGGCTTCGATGCCGGTGGTGTGATTGCCGTGAATGTCGGATTAGCCGCGTCGGGCCATGCACAGCCGGACGCTCGCGCGTCGTTCTACCAGCAGGCGCTCGACCAGTTCCGCACTCTGCCGGGGGTGACGGCGGCCAGCGCCGTAAATCACGTCCCCTTGGCTGGCGACCGGTTCGGCACCCGGCTCACCGTCGAGGGTAAGCCCCAACCTGGGCCGGGCCAGATGCCCGGCGCGGTCTACCGCGTCGCGATGCCGGGCTACTTCGATGTGATGCGAATGCGGCTGATCGAGGGCCGTGATTTCACTGATCGCGATAACGAGACCGCACCCGGAGTGGTGATCATCAATGCCACGGCGGCACGCAGCCTCTGGCCGGGCGAGAACCCCGTGGGCCGCCGCCTGCGCGAGGGCGATGCTGAGTCGCACCAGCCTTGGCGGACCGTGATCGGCGTCATCGCCGACGTGAAGCAATCCGACTGGAAAGTGGCGGCCGACAGCGAGATCTATATCCCGTTCGCTCAGGATGCGCTCTACCGCCATGATCCCGCGTCGTTCGCCACCATGACGCTGGTGCTGCGGGCCAAAGAACCGGCGGTCTTGGGCGGAGCCATCCGTCAGCGAATTGCGGGGATCGACCGGAACATATCGGTTCCGAATGTTCTGATGATGGACCAGGTCATTCGCGACGTTCTGTGGCAGCCGCGGGCGTCGATGGCCTTCGTGCTGACCTTTGCGGGTATCGCGATGCTGCTGGCCTCCGTTGGAATCTACGCGGTGGTGTCGTTCATCACCGCCGCCCGCACCCAGGAGATCGGCATCCGCATGGCCCTCGGCGCCCGCCGCATGGACGTGCTTCGGATGGTGGTTGGCCAGTCGCTCCCTCCCGTCGCGGCCGGAGTCGGGGTCGGGCTGGTGGCGGCGCTCGCACTTACACGGCTGATGTCGAGCATGTTGTTCGGCGTGCGTCCCGCTGACCCGCTCGTGTTCGCAGCGGTGGCCGTCGGGCTGTCTGTGATCGCCCTGGCTGCGGCCGCGATCCCCGCGCGCAAGGCATCGAGACTCGACCCGCTGATCGCCTTACGCCACGAGTAACACTCGTCCAATACCGCTCTGTATTAACCGAGCCGCGACCGTCAGGGAGTCGGATTGGCCACGGACTGTTATAACGCCCGAATGCGCAGTTTCCGGACCTTCACAAACATTCCGTTGACGGACTTGCCCTGGTGCACCTGCAATCCCAGGCTGCCCGCCTTCGGAAACGTCGCGTCCTTGATGTCCACCACCGTCTTACCGTTCATCACCACGGTCATGCGGTCGCCCTGGACGCGCAGGCGCATGCGGTTCCATCCGTCTTTGCGAATCGTGGACGCATCGCTGTTCTTGGCGATGAAGGCCTTGCCCATGCAGTAGAGGGAACCCGAGTACACGTTGGGCCAAGCCGCCTCATCGATGAAATCCACCTGGTAGCCGGGCTGGTCCTTACCCACCCGGAACCACAGTCCGCTGTTGCCGGGGGACGACATCTGGAACTCGAGTTCCGCCTCGAAATCAGTCCACTCAAGTTCGGTGAAGATGTCGCCGCCGGTATTGCCGGGACCCTGATGGGCGACCATGACGCCGCCCTCCACTTTCCAGTCGCCTTTGCCTTCGACGCGCCAGCCCGCGAGCGTCTTCGCGTCGATCAGTGAAGTCCACTGCGCGGCAACGAGCGGCGACAGCAGTAGGAGCCCAAACAAAATCTTATACATCGGGCAACTCGTATCCTTTCCGACGTGTGCGGGAGAGCATCGCGTTGGCTTCCTCGTCGCCTTCGAACCGCTCGGCTTTCGGATCCCAGCGGAGCTTTCGATCGAGCACGCGGCAGATGTTCACCAGGTGGCAGACCGTAGTGGCGCGATGACCGGTTTCCACGTCGGCGTTCGGCTTCTTGCGCGTGCGCAGACACTCGAAGAAATTCCTCAGATGCGCGACATCCTCGCCCTTACCCATTTTCGTGTCGTCCGGCGCTCCCTTGCGCAGTTCCGGCCGGTCCGTTGAAAAACTGCCGCGCAGAATGTGGACCATTCCGTTATCGCCGTGGAAGATCGCGCCTAACTGATCGAGCCCGGCTCTTCCCGGTTCCTCGAGTTTGAGTACCGTGCCGGAGGTGTAGCGCATCATCACCGGCTTACGGCCCCGCGTGAATCCAAACCCCGGATCCTTCTTGGCCGGGAAGTCGGGCGTGTCCTGGATCATGGCGTCGTCGGTCCAGATCTCAACCGGTCCCGTGTCGTCCGTGCCGAGCGCGCATTGCACCTGGTCGAGCGAATGGGTGCCCCAGCCCGACACGCCCCAGGATTGTCCGCCGCCGTCGTAATCCTGGTACCAGCCCCAGGCGCGCTGAAGACGAGGGTGATACGGACGCAACTCGGTCTGGTTACACCAGTGATCCCAATCGAGACCCTCCGGCACAGGCTTCTCGCCCATGGGAATCCAGGAGATGGGCGGCAGGAAATTGCACACCACCACCGAATCGACCTTACCGATCTTGCCGGTGCGAACCAGGTCGCTGGCAAAGCGGTTGATGGGCATGGAACGCTGCTGTGTACCGGTCTGGAGGATGCGGCCAGTATTTGGCGACGGCCTTCGCGAGCGTGCGGCCCTCGGCGACGGTCAATGTCAGGGGCTTTTCCGCGTATACATCGAGGCCGGCCTGCAACGCGTGCATCGCGGCCCGAACGCGGGCATGGGTGCACGTCTCGATGAACACCGCGTCCAGTTTCTCTTTGTCGAGCATCTGGCGATAGTCCTGATACTTCGCCCAGCGATCCATCTGTGGATGCGGCGCGGCCCGGTCCTTGCCGTAGCAGCGCGGCAGGAAGCAATCGGAAACGGCCGCCACTTCGGCTTGTGGAACGTCTTGCGGGAAATAGTCGAGCAGCCAGCGCCCGCGTCCGCCGACGCCGATGAATCCGACGCGGATGCGATCGTTTGCGCCGAACGCGTGAGAGGGAACAATAGCGGGCGCCGCCGCACCCGCGGCAAGGAAGGTTCGTCTGTTCATGGTGGGCACCTTAACCGGACCTTTTTATCTTATAACGAGCGAGTTTGCGTTTCCCCACCCTCAGTTGATAATCTCGGTGCGAACAAGGAGAACCAGACGCTCATGTCCTCTAACGTCCGTTTCAATCGGAGAAAGCTGTTGGCCGGTGCTACCGGGCTGGCAGGGATATTCAAGATGACGGCCGGAACGCCGCAGGCCGGCGGAGCTCTGAACAAAAATTCCGCCCCCAGCCAGCTCAAGATCACCGATATGCGGTCGGTGCTGGTGGCGTCGAACTACGACTACCCGATCATCCGCATCGACACCAACCAGGGCGTCTACGGGCTGGGCGAAGTCCGCGACGCCGGCCGCGAAGGCATCGCGCTGGTGCTGAAGCCGCACCTGGTCGGGCAAGAACCCGCTGACGATCGAGCCGATCCTGGACAGCATCCGCAACTTCGCCAACCAGCAGCGCATGGGCGGCGGCTACAGCGCGGTGGACATGGCGCTGCACGATATCGCGGGCAAAGTGTACGGCGTGCCGGCCTGGCGGCTGGTCGGCTCGAAGTATCGCGACCAGATCCGCATCTATTGCGATACCGACCGAAAGCCAGGATCCCAAGGATTTACGCCGAGCGCATGAAGAAGCGGAAGGAGCAGGGCTTCACGTTCTTCAAGATGGACCTGGGCACCAGCCTGGTGGCGCACCGGCCCGGCGCCGATCAACATCCGCGGGCGCGGCCACCGAAAAAGGCCTCGGCTACCTGTGCGAGTACATCCAAGCCGTGCGCGACGTGCATCGGCTGGGAGGTGCCGCTGGCCGCCGACCACTTCGGCCCGCTCACGTTGAACGACTCGCATCCGCTACGCCCGGGCCTTCGAAAAATACGACCTGGCCTGGGCCGAGGACATGATCCAGGTGGGCCACCTGGGCGCGGGCGGCGACGCTCCCAAGAACTGGCGCGCCTATAAGGAACTGAAAGAATCCACCACCACGCCGATCTGCACGGGCGAAAGCCTGTTCGGGCTGGAGGAAGGATTCCAGCCGACCTGATCGACAATCGCGCCGGTGGACATCATCCATCCCGACCCGCTGACCTCGGGCGCGATTCGCGAGACCAAGCGCATCGCGCGATTATCGCCGCACATGCACGGCGTTCAGACGGCGCATCCACTTCGCCGGTTCGCCGGTGGGCTGCATGGCGTCCGTACACATGGCAGCGACGCTGAAGGACATGCTGGCGATGGAGAACCACGCGGTGGATATCCCGTGGTGGGGCGACCTGGTGACCGGGCCCGTCGAAGCCGATCGTGGATCGCGGCTTCATCACCGTGCCGGACACTCCGGGGCTTGGGGATCGAACTGAACGAGGCGGTGATCAAGGAGCACATCCGCAAGGGCGGCTACTTTGCGCCCACGCCGCAATACGACGACTACATTCTCGACCGCTTCCGCCAGGGCGGCCCGTATCCGCACCTGGACGAGAACGGCAATCCGGTAGTGAGCCGGTAGCCCAGTCAGTTGAGCAACTCGATTACGATCCGGCCCTTCGACTCCCAGGCGGCGGCCACGTGCCCGCCGTCCGCCGCCATTGCGGGATAGGCGCCGGCTGAATCGACTAAGCGCGATGGCGCGCTGGACCTCCACTCCCGCAAGCCGTCAGGCGCGGACCAAAGCACCGTTCCGGCCGCCATCGCGGGATTCTTGCCGGCTCCGATTTCAACCTCGGGTTCACCCGGGCGGTCCAGGTATACGGTGGATTCGCGGCGCCATACCGTCACCGGACCCTTGGCATCCACAACCAGCGCTCCCCCATCCATCGGGCATGCGTTGAGATGCCAGGTGCCTTCACCGACTTTACGGGTGTCGAACGTGAGCCCTCCGTCATGCGACACCCCCAGATAGAAATCGCGCGATCCTCTCAGCCAGTTGCGGAACATCGCGTAAATCTCCTTGCCGCCGCCGCGCACAGCCACCGAAGGATGGCAGCATTCGCAGATGTGTCCATCGGGGGAATGGTAGACGAGGCGGTTGGGCGACCACGTCGCGCCTCCGTCCTTGGACGCGGCTCCGTAGAGTTCCTTGCCGCCGGCCCGGTCGTCCAGCCAAACCGCGTAGACGAAGTTGCCGTCCGCGGTCATCGCATGCAGGCCTTCGCGCGCTGCTGCTGGCCGATCGTTCACGCGAATTCCCTTTGACCAGTTCCTGCCTCCATCGGTGGACCGGAAGGCAAGCAGGTCGCCGTCGGCGCCCTTGCCTTTATCGCCGTAGATCGCGGAGATCACGATGGCATCGGGCGTGAGTACGATCCGCGGTCCGCGATGCATTCCCAGGGAAAGTACGCCGGCATCCGCCACCTGTACGGGAGCGGAAAAAGTCCGTCCCCCATCTCTCGACTCGCTGAAGTACAGGACATTGCCGGCCCCAAAAGTAACGGCGACGCGGTCCCCGGCGACGGCCACCTGCGGCTGACGATACGGCGATTCGGCCGCGGGCCCTTCGATTACGGCCGCGCTAAGCGGGCACGCGGTCAACAGGACGAGCATCGTCCATGGGATAGCCGCGCTCCCGCCACCCTTCGAATCCATCTTCGAGCGGGCGCACCCGTTCGATTCCGAGCCGTTTGAGGGAGAGCGCCGCACGGGCACTCGTAGCTTCGTTCGGTCAAGAACAGTAGAGAATAACATCGCGATCCCGGGGAATATCCAGAGCCCTTCGGTCCAGGCTGGCTTGATCGTACCAGATGGCGCCTGGAAGGAGCTTTCCCGTCGCCTCCACCTCGGCGCGATTGCGCAGGTCCACAATGATCAGTTCTTCCCCGTCCCGCAGACGCGCGAAAACATCTTCGGCGCTGATGCGGGCCACCCTCAGCGAGTGCAGGAACCGCTCCCGCTGCCACAACTTGAAGCCGATGTAGCTCGCCAGCAGGATGGCTACCAGCAGTCCCGCGCGGCTGCCAAACGCCATCACTCTTTCGCCGATCGCCTCGATCTCGTGCCGGAAAATGGCGCCGGCTGCGATGAATGCGCCGGACCACAACACAGACCCCGCGGAGTCCGCCAGTATGAAACGCCAGTAGGGCATCCTCGTTACGCCCGACATCGGCGGGGCGGCCGTGCTGAGCCCGGGAACGAACTTGGCGAACAGAAGCGACCACGATCCCAGCTTCGAGAATGTGCGCTTGGTGGTGCTGACGCAGGAATCCGGTTCCAGGGAAATCGCGCACAGGATGCGGAGAACGGAGGTTCCGCGCCGACGCCCCAGCCAGTACCAGAGAGAGTCGCTGATCAGGCAGGCGGCGAGCGAAAGCACCAGCGCGGGCCACAGCGGCAATCGGCCCAGTCCGATCAAGGCTCCCACTGCCAGTAGGACGGGAGCCGCCGGAATCGGAGCCCCGGCCTGCTCCGCGAGCACGCAGACGAACAGCACCGCGTACCCGTGTTGAAGCAGAAATGCCAGGATGTTTCGCATCGGAGATTAGCAGCGGCCTTCTTGGCTAATTCTACTTCGATGAGACTGCGCAGCTTCTGGATTCCGAAGATGTCCGTTTTGCGGGTGGGGCAGACTCTCAGTCTGCGCGGGGCTCTCAGCCCCGCAAAGTGCAATCACTGAAGAATCGGCAGCGCCTCGGAATCCAGCACCCGCGGCCGCGGATGCTGCAGCGATGGCATAGGCGCCGAATGGAACAGCTTGTGCAGCGGCTTGCCCATCCACCGTGCCCACCTGCTCGACCGGCTGCGGCGCGCGCTGTCGGTGGATATGCCGGTATTGGCGTACATCTGCCGGTACAGCTTGGAAATGAGGACGAATGCCAGGCGGGAGCGAAGCGTCGGAGTGCACCGGGATCGTTTCCAGATGGCGCCGATGCCGTAGAACTGATCCCACACGTGTTGCGTGCGCTGCCGGATTTCGTCCGTGCTCATGGTGGGATGCGGCCATGAACATCTTAGGACGCTTGCTCGCGGGAATCAGCCAGTACCGGGTCACCGGGACGCCATCGACACTCTCGGGCGTTGGGCCCTGAGCCTTTTCCCAGCGGTCGAAATCCACAGTCCCCGGGAACGGCGTCAGCATGACGAACTGAGCGAACGTCAGCCCGGCGTCGCGGGCCAGTGTCTGCGTTGCATCGAAGGTATCGGCGCGGTCCGAAGGCAGGCCGAAAATGAACGAACCCAGGACGTGGACTCCACTCTCGTTGAAGCGCCGAAGTCGCTGTACCAGTTGCTCGCCGGCGCAGTTGAAGTCCTTGAAAATACTCTTCAATCCCTCGGGAGTCACGGCCTCCACACCCACCAGGGCGCCTTTGATGTTGGCCTTTCGCATCGCCGTGAGGAATTCGACATCCTCCGCGGCCTCCATGGTGATCTGGGTGAAAAAGACCATGTCGTGCGGTAGTTCGGCCAGTTGGGCCATGAACTCGAATCGCTCGGCGCGAAGGGCTTTCAATTCGTCCACTCGAGCCTGGTTCCCCTGCCTCTCGGCCAGGCGCAGGTCTTCGAAACTGACCGGATAAAAGTTATCGTCGGCGAGGGCGATGAATCGGAAGCCGCGGCGGCGCAGATCGACGATCTCTTCCACCACCCGGTCGGCTGTACGCTGCCGGGGGCGCTGGCCGTCGGTTCGCCACACCGAACAGAACGAACAGTGCTTCGCGCAGCCCCGTATGGTCTGCACGGAGGCCCACATGTACTTGCCTTCCGGCAGCAGGTCCCACCGCGCCGCGCGAAAGCGATCCGCGTCCACGCGTCCGCCGTCGTAGATGCGGCTGAGCGAAGCGTTGCGGCAGTCCTCCAGCACCTTCGCCCAGATGATGTCCCCGTCGCCCTTGACCACGGCATCGGCCGAGCCCCGCTCAAAGGACTCCTCCGGGTACAGCGTGGCATGGATCCCGCCGAAGATCACTGTCGCGCCGCATTCGCGCGCGATGCGGCCGAGTGCGTACCCGCGCAGTGCGTTGCCTGTATGGATCCCGATGCCGACTATGTCGCCCGCCGTGATACACGCGGGGTCGAACTGCTCCAGTGTTTCGTCGCAGATTCGTACGTCGCCGTGGGTGGACGGAGTCGCTGCGGCCAGCACATACAGCCACCGCGGCGTAATAACGGCCGTTCCAAAAGATGTGTCGCTAGGGTTTACGAGGTGTACGGTCATGCCTGTTCCTTCGGCCGACGGCCAAATCTCGAAGAACAAGCAGATGCGTTCTGCACGGCAGATCGAACGTGGCAAAGCTCGTGGGCTATTCAAGAGTATCACTTCCCTTACCCTGGTAAAATCCCTTGGCCGGAAGATCCCCATGCCGATCTCCCAAAGATTCCGGAATGGCGAGAAGCCGGAGCGTCCCGGAGCCCAGATCGGAGCCGGTTGCAGCGTCGATGCAGCAGGCGGCTAAGAACCGCAAGATGATGATTCCACAGCCTCTCCACGTGGATGCGCTCCTTCGGCGGGCGGGTTCATCGGGGCCGGGGCACCGAGCCGGTGAGGGCACGAACGTCACGATGCTGCGAATTTCGCGAAGAGGCGGCGAGTGAGAATGGGACCGCATTCTGGCGGAAGTAAGGCTTAGTTAGTAGCAGTCATGCGATCCTGCTGCCAGTGTTAAACTTCGCTCACCTTCGGCCGGGAAACTTGCAAGTACACTGTAACGTCCTTATAATCGGGTTCACTATTAGGGTGAACCGACCCCGTCGTCGATATGCATATTGGGGGCATATATGGACATAGTGGGTAACACGAAATTCGTCGAACTGCCCGGGAACAAAACTCACGAGCTTCCTCCGCTGCTGGTGCGCGGAGCACCCCATCCGAAGCGTCTGGACAAAGTGATGGGCATGGCTGCGGAGATCATTGAGTCGGAAGACATGATCCCTATGGCGCCGGTCGAGAGCCCTGCAATGGAAATGGAATTCGAGCGTCGGCGGATGGATCTCGCTCTGGGCCTCGTGGACCAGTATTTGGGTTTTGTCAATCACTGGCAGTGGGGCGACAGCGTGCTCGAATGGATCCGCCAGTGCGAGATGACCTTCGAGATGCGCGCCGACCTGCGCAACTTGCTGCGAGCCGATGTCTGGCCGCACGCGGGACGTGTGAGTTTCGTGAAGCTGCTGCAGGACAAGTGCGTGGACACGGACGGCATCACGCTCCAGAAGGCCATGGGCATGCGGTTGACCTTTCGCGAGCCCCCGCCCATCCGCTGCTTCTCGAACCAGTTCTTGTTCTATCTGAACGACTCGGTGGCCTCCACGGCATTCGAACACTGGTCGAGCATGTCGCCCGATCCGGTTTCCGCGTTACCTCCCGAACGCTTTCACTTCGACGTAGTGAACATGTCGCTGCAATAACCAGTGGCGCACGCACTCTTGC
>CAVTTC010000002.1:0-186808 GCA_963737465.1 uncultured Acidobacteriota bacterium | reverse complement strand
TTCAACAAGCCCTTCAACGTGGTTTGTCAGTTCTCGAAAAGCGCCGAAGCTGACTCGACACTTGCCGATTTCATTCCGATTCCCGACATCTACCCGGTCGGCCGGCTGGATCATGACAGTGAAGGACTGCTCCTCCTCACCGATGATGGCGAACTCCAGCACATCCTCACCGATCCGAAATTCGGCCACTCCAAAACCTATTGGGCGCAAGTGGAGGGAATTCCCACGCCGGAAGCGATGAGCACGCTTCAGAACGGCGTGCTTCTACAGGGATACAAGACGCGCTACCGGACCCGCCCAGCCAAGGCCCGCGTGCTTGAACCGCCGCCCGACCTGTGGCCGCGCAATCCTCCGATCCGCTATCGTGCGAATATTCCCACCACTTGGATCGAGATCGATTTGCAGGAGGGCCGCAACCGGCAGGTGCGCCGAATGACGGCCAAGGTCGGATTCCCGACACTACGACTGGTACGCGTCGCAATCGCCGATTTGAAAGTGGAAGGGCTAAAACCCGGCGAGTATCGGGATCTCACCGCGAGCGAGTTGGCCCGACTGTTGCGGATGCGTGAATCACCACTCCGAGTACGGCGTACCCTCTAGACTATTTTGGTCCGACCCGCTGCGCACATCCCAGATGCCCGGTTCGTTCTGGCTGGTGGCACTCGTAGCATCTTCCATCACAATGCGCCAGGTAGAGTCCGAATTCGTGATGGGATCGATAGGGACCGTACGCAGGTAGCCTTCGGAAACCAGGTCCTGAAGCGCCTGCGGCGCCTTCTGCTTATCGTACGTGTACTCGTCGATCACCGTTCGTAACGTGAACAGGTTGTTGCGGAGTACACTCTCTTTCGACCGGACAATCGATTTCTGATACATCGGGACGGCGATGGAGACGATGATGGCCACAATCGCCATCACCACCATCAACTCGATCATCGTGAAGCCGGTGCGGCTTCTACCAGTCTGTGTACTGTGTCCCATCGCCTGCCTTGGCCGTGCTCTTCGTGAACACATCGAATACGTTCTGGCCGCCCCAACTCGTCGATTTCGGGTCGTCCTGCATGCTGCGCTTGCCCCACTCGAAGGAGTTCGTCATGGGGTCCTTCGGGATGCGCCGCAGAAACCGGATCTTCGTGTCCACCTTGCCCGATTCCTTAACCCCCTCCACCAATATGTCCAGGGTCTCGGGATAGCACTCGGTACCCAATTTCTGAGGTCCGAGCTTGTTCTGATCGCACATGTCCTTGTATTTGTCGATCCCCTGGCGCAATTCGTGCAACGCCCAGCGCAGTTCACGCTCGCGGTCGCGGCGCACCCGGTAGCGCGCCAATGGCACCGCCATCCCGCACAACAACGACAGGATCGTGAACGCCACAATCAGCTCAATCAGCGTCAGTCCCCGTTCGCCTTTGTTCGCTCGCACCATGACTACTGTACGGTGACGTCCGCTTCCGGCCCGGTCACCGGTATCGGCTGCAATTGTGTATTGCGCAGCCCGAATTCAGTCACCGTCACCTTCGTGTTCCCCCGGCCGATGGCCGTGAAAGACAGGCTCGCCAAGGGCCCCGAACCGCTGATGCCTCCCGCGCCGGGCAGGCGGTTCATCGTGATCCACGCTTCGCCCGCGTCGTTGCGGATATCTTTGGCGCTGGTAATCCGCTGGTTATCCCGGGAGAGGAACTCTCCGGGCATGATCTCGTTCAATCGCAGTACCTTGGGATCCCACCGCACGCGGATAGGCGATGCGGTGAACAAATCCGTCACATTCTCGGCTTGTAGCGTGACGGTGACGGTCCCACCCAGTTGCGACTGTCCCCCTGGCGGCTGGAACAACAGCCGCGGCCCCGTCTGAGCCGGAACCCCCGGGATCGGCGGCTGGGCCGTCGGGGCCGGAGGCGGCGCAACCGGAGTAGCGACTGGGGCCGGAGCGGCTGGAGGAACTGCCTTTTCTGCTCCGCCGGAAGCCGGCGCGGCTGCGGGCGCCGCATGCGGGGCATACGACACTCTCACCACCTGGTCGGATCCGGACAGGACACCCTTCACATCGACGTCGGTAACATTCGGGGTGCGGACAATGTGCGGGATCAACGCAATGAGCAGGTCCTGGCGATCCCGGCCGGTAGTCTCGCCACCCAAAAAACGGCCCAGGATGGGGATGTTCACCAACCCCGGTGTACCATTGATCGACTTTGTGGTGTTGTCCTGCGACAGTCCACCCAGGATATTCACTTCGCCGCTCTTCAGCCGGATTTCCGTTTCACTCCGCCGCTGTCCGATAATCGGCTGTTCCACGCCGCCGATCGTCACGTGGTCGGCGACGTTGGAAATCTCGATCATCACCTTCAGCGTCACCTCGTCTTTCCCGTGAACCGTGGGCGTAAGATCGACGTTTACCCCGACCTCGGCGAAGTTGAACTGAGTATTCGCGTACGGCAGACCGCCCACTCCGCCCATCCCGGACTGGAACGAACCGGTGGCATAAGGGATCTTGTTGCCGATCCGGAGTGTCACCTTCTGCCCGTCCGATGCGCGTACCTGCGGCGATTCCAGCACCCGGGTCTGCCGGTCGGACATCACCAGGCTCAACAGAGCGCCCGGCAGAGTCGTGGAGAAGTCATTGCTGGAGACGTGGCCCAGTTGGGCCAGCGATATATAGTTGCTGCTGGTAGTGCCCGTCCCGGTGCCGGTTCCGGTCCCCGTCCCCGTTCCGGTCCCGGTTCCGCTTCCACTTGAGCTGCTCCCGCTTCCATTCACGAGGACGGGATTGCGCGGAGTGAACAAGACCGGAATCGTCAGCCCTGGAACGCCTGCGGATTGGAGTTGCGCCGCGAGCGTCCGCGTCTTCGTACCGTCCGCCTCCATGACAATCACGTCCACCACCACCTCGGCCTTGGGCTTGTCGAGGTCGTGGACGAGTTTCTCGGCGAGCGCAATCTGGTCCGGAGTGCCGCGCATGAGAATCGCGCGCTGGGCGTTATAGGTAAACACTCGGCGAATTTCGGTTAAGGACCTCACGGCAGTGGCGATCTCCTGGAACTCCTGCACTGAGGTCGCGTTCTGCACGTAGAACACCCGTACCACGTTGTCTTCATAATCGCGGCGCTTGGTGATGTTGTCCTCGGTGACGAAAATCGTGTTGGAGGAGATCGGCTTCCAGAACGTTTTGGTCTGGATGGCGAGATAATCCAGAGCCTGTTCGAGCGAACTATTGTTCAGATCTAGGTTGGTGTTCTTACCCGTCGCTTGAAACTGCGGATCGAAGACGACATTGATGCCGGCCAGTTTTCCGATGGTCTCATACAGCACCTTGGGAGGCTGGTTATTCATCTTCAACGTGGCGGGAAGCTGGCTGATCGGCTTCAGTTCTGGGGGCGGCAGAATCGACGCGGCGCGCTCATCCATCTCTTTACGCGCGCGTTCGGCCGGCGTCAAGCCGCGCTCCGGGCCCTCTAGTTTCTTGCCGTTCTTTTCCTGTTCCAACATCTCGGAGGTGCGCTTCCATTCCTGCAGCGCGATGGCGGATCCAGGGTCGCGGACAATCGCCAACTGGAATTCCTTGACGGCCTCTTCCAAGTTGCCTTGCTCCCGCAACTTCAGGCCGGCGGTCACGTGGATCTGCGCGGCCTGGAAACGGGCGCGCTTCACCGGTATCATATAGCCCGGATCGCCGGGATCCGTCGCCAGAGCCTTTTCATAGAGAGCCAGCGCTTCATCCCACTCGTGTTTGCCCTCGTACGTCTGCGCTTCCTTGAGGTACTTGTCGCCCTTCTTTGTCCTCGCCTGGATCGAACCCCCCATCGCGAGCGCTATCGCCGCAAGCACCGTCAGGCGGCGTAAGTTATTGGTTTTCATCGTGTTTGAAGCGCCATGGTACACTGACAATTCCGGTCCGCGTAGTCGCGAGAACGTAGACCGGGCCCTATAAACAACTGACGATCTTCGCTGCGCTGGCGTTGAGGCCAATTTTGTGGAACCAAGATTCAAGATTCTGAGCGATAATCGACAGGCTTCGCACAACTACCACCTTTCAGATCGGCTGGAAGCCGGAATCGAATTAACCGGCACGGAGGTGAAGGCGGCCAGAACGGGCAAGATCCAGTTGAAAGAAGCCTATGCGGAGATCATTGGAAACGAGGCCTGGCTCCTCAATGCTCACATCAGCCAGTATTCCCACGACTATCGGGAACATCACGAACCCGTGCGGCGGCGCAAGCTGCTCCTTCACCGCGACGAGATCGACAAACTCCAGCAGAAAACGCGCGAAAAGGGTCTGACGGTCATACCGACCAAGATCTACCTGAAGGGCGGGCTCATCAAAGTCGAGATCGCTGTGGGCAAAGGAAAGAAGTTGCACGATAAACGGGAAGCGGAGCGGGCGCGGGAAGACGCCAATGAGGCACGCGCCGCCATTCGCCGCAACCGTGAGTAGGGGAGAATACATGGATTTAAAGCTGATTCGAGCGCCGTTCGAGACGGTGGCCGCCGACGCTCTGATCGTCATCACCACGGAGCGCGAACCCGAGGCCGCCATAGCTGGCCTGGAATCGATCGACCAGGCCACCAGTGGGTGGGTCGCCGAGGTTCATGCCACTGGTGAGTACAAGGGCAAAGCCTACGACACCGCCGTCCTGCACCGTCCCACCGGCCTCAAAGCGAAGCGGGTGATCCTGGCCGGCGCCGGCAAGAATTCCACCGCTGCCGAGGTTGGCCGGGCCGCCGCTGCCGGCGTTCGTGCCGCTAAGAAAGCCGGCGCGCCACACGTCGCCGTGCTGCTACCCGATGCCACGGTCGAAACGGTGGGGGCGGTCGCCCAAGGCGCCATTTTCGGCGATTGGGAAAGCGACCGCTACAAGACCAAGCACGAGCGCAATCCCGTGCAGACTTGCACGCTGGTGACAACCGCCGGCGACGCCGGGCTGGAGAACGCCCTCGAGCGCGCCCGTATCATTGCCGAAAGCCAGAATTTCGCCCGCGATCTCCAGAATGAGCCGCCGAACGTGCTCGGGCCCATGGAACTGGCCGAGAGGGCGCGCGTCATGGCCGCCGAGCAAGGCCTGGAATGCGAGATCCTCGATCAGGACCAGATGCGCCAGCTCGGGATGGGATCGCTGCTGGCCGTCGCTCAGGGAAGCGCGCGGCCCCCAGCCCTGATCGTCATCCGTTACAAGCCGTCTGAAGGCGGAGCGGGCGATCACCTCGGGCTGGTGGGCAAGGGCGTCACTTTCGACACCGGCGGAATCTCCATCAAGCCGTCCGACAACATGGACAAGATGAAGTACGACATGTCCGGCGGCGCGGCCATGATCGGGGCAATCCGAGCTATCGCCCAGTTGAAGCCGCGAATCCCCGTGACGGCCCTGATCCCCACGGTTGAGAACATGCCCGGAGGAAAGGCGCAGCGTCCCGGCGACATTGTCACCTGCCTCTCGGGCAAGACCGTGGAAGTCCTCAATACGGACGCCGAAGGCCGGATGATCCTGAACGATGCCATCACCTATGCCAAGCGCCTCGGGTGTACGCATCTGGTGGATGCGGCGACGCTGACCGGCGCGATCGTGGTCGCGCTCGGACACCACTACACGGGCGTCTTCTCGAACCACGATGCCTTCCGCGACAAGTTCCTGGCTTCGGCGGCGCGGCAGGGCGAGAAGATGTGGCCCATGCCGCTCGATGACGAATTCAAGGAGCAGATCAAGACCCCCTTCGCCGACGTCGCCAACGTGGGCGGCCGGGCCGGAGGATCCATTACCGCAGCCTTGTTCCTGAAGGAGTTCGCGGAAGAGACCCCCTGGATTCACCTGGACATCGCCGGTACCGCATCCCATGACGATGGCCGGCCCTTCGCAGCCAAGGGCGCGTCGGGAGTGGCCGTGCGCACCCTGGTGGATCTAGCGGTTAACTGGTAACTCATGCCCAACCTTTGACTAATATCTGGTTGTGGCAAGACTAGTTAAGTGGCGCACGCACTCATGCGTGCCGCGTCGCCACTCTTGGCGACGCTGAAATTCACTGTAACTCCCGCAAAGCCCTCTGAGCCACGGGATGGCCCGGTTTGCGCTCCAGTAACTCGCGCATCAACTCGCGGGCTTTGTCGCGATTCCCGAGTTTCACCCATACCCGCGCCAGGTTCAAATACAATCCATCGTCATCCGGCGCCATCTTGATTCCATATTGGAATGCCGCGATGGCGTCGTCCGGCTGGCCGATGTTGAGGAACAGCACGCCGAGATTATTGATAGCCGACGAGTCATTGCGCCGGATGGCGATAGCCGTCTCGAAAAGCTTGCGAGCCTCCGAAGTCTTCCCCTGTTTCGCCAGCAATAACCCGAGCGCGTTGGCGGCATCGCCGCTCTTGGGGTCGGCGGCGACTGCGTGGCGGTACGTGCTCTCGGCCGCGGCGGCGTCGCCCAGTTTCTCGTACGTCTGCCCAAGGTTCAGCAGCACATATATGGAATCGGGCTCGATGGTCAACGCGCGCTGATAGAGCCGCAGCGCCTCTTTGAGGTTTCCCGCATCGGTCTCGACACCCCCGAGTTCGTTCCATCCCCCGGTCAGGCGTGGATCGACAGCGACGGCACGCTGGAGCGCCTCCCGGGCCTCGGGCAGGCGCTTCGCTTGCAGGTGGATTCGTCCCACCGCGAACAGCGCTTTGGCGTTATCGGGGCTCCGCCGCAGCATCTCTTCCAGATACGGCAGCGCCTGCTCTCCGTAGCCCGCCATCAACAGCGCGCCGCCGAATTTGTAGTAATCGCGCCGAGGATGACCAGTAAAGGCGCCGGGCAGCGGCAGCCCGCGCGCATCGGGCAGCGGTCCGTCGAGCGATCGTAAATCGGCCTGCACGGAAGCGGCATCCGGAGCTTCGGCGTAAATCTTCCGCACTCGGCTTAAGCCGTCGATCAGCAGCCAGAGCGGCGTCTCCAGGTCCACCCGGTAATCGAACAGGTAGCGCCGGAACACGCCGTATCCGGCAACGGTTTCCTCGCTGGCCTTGCGCAGGTCCAGCGAGTCCACGGGCACTGGCATCGCCGGCATCGCTTCACCGGCATGTATGAACAACAATCCGGGACCGTTGCGCTTTTCGGGCAGCGGAACCGGCTCCCAGAACCAGGTCGTGTGCAGCCGCGACCGGTTGTCGGCGGTGAATGGGACACCCTCGGGCAGATCGGTTCGGGCCCGCAGCGGCTTCCTCTTTATGTCGGCGCTGCCTTCCGTGATCTCGTAGAGGAAGCCCGCCTCGAGCGGAGGCAGCGTCTGGACTTCACCCAGAGGCCACTGGATCAGGACCCTCTCCGCCCGGACGCGATCTCCCAGGCCGAAGTGCAGCTTCCGCGTATGCTGCGAGAGGTACGCCGACCCCGCCGACAGCCACTTCACCTGGCCGTCCACTTCCACCCTGGCGCCGATGGCGTCGCGATTCGATTTCGTCCCGCGCAGGGCGATCACCAGCGCCTTCCGCGACACTCCGCACGCGTTCTGGAACACCCGCACCTGCGGTCCCAGCCGGCTCTTGAGCACCAGATCCAAGTTGCCGTCGCCATCGAAATCGGTGAAGGCGAACGAGCGGCTGTCCTCGGCGCAGTCGATGCCGCTAACTCCGGAGAAATCGTAATAGCGGCCCCCGCGGCGCACGAAGAAGTAGTTCGGTTCGGGACCCGCCCAACTGTAATCCTGGCGAACCAGCTGATTGATCGCGTTCCAGCCGTTCTCATATTCCGGAGCGGGCATCTGCTTCACCGGCGACTTAGCCACCACCTGGCGATAGAAGTAACTCATCAGGTCCGTGCTGCCGTTGTTTGTCAGCATGCCGTTGGCGACGTATAACTCCGGCACGCCGTCGTTATCGAAATCGGTGCCGTCGCAGGACCACGACCACGGGCAGATCTCGATTCCCTCCACGTCACCCGTATAACGGAAGGTGCCGTCGCCATTGTTGTGGTACAGCGAGTTACCTTTCACATGGTGCTGATAGGCGGCTTTCAGCGACGGGTCCTTCACCGCCGGCCCGAATGCCGGATCGTTGACGATGCGCTGGCCGCACGCGCTCCACATGTTCGACACCAGCAGGTCGGGCCGGCCGTCTCCGTCGTAGTCGAGCCACGCCGCGCTCATGCCGGGGCCCAGGTCCACCACGCCCGCCTCCACGGCGACATCCCGAAATTTCCCGTTGGTGTTCTTGTACAGGTTCTTGCTGCCGAAGTCGTTTGTCACGTAGACGTCGGGCCAGCCGTCGCCGTTGTAATCGCACCATGTGGCGGCGAAGCTGAACCGGTTGTTGTTGTGGTCCATCCCGGTTGCCGCAGTCACGTCCTCGAAATATCCCGGGCTCTCGTTCAGCCGGTTGCGGAACAGGAAGTTCGGCGGACCGTTTCTGGCGTCGTGATAGGGCACCGGATACCGGTACTGCGCCTCGCTCTGATAGTAGACGTAGCAGCACAGGTAGAGATCCAGACGGCCGTCGCGATCGTAGTCGGCTGCGGCGACGCTGGTGAACGAACCTTGCGGTTTGGTGGCGAAGCGGAACGCATCCGGGAACAAAGCGAACTTTCCCGTGCCGTCGTTCAGGAACAGCATCGGCTGGTTTGAGCGGATCAGCACCAGGTCCTGGTGGCCCGAGTTCCGCAGATCGACGAACAGCGCTCCGGCCGTGTCATCCAGCAGGTCCAGGCCGGCCTGCTTCGAGATATCCCGCAGCCGCCCCGCATCGTCGAACTTGTACAGGCGATTCGGAAGGCCCCCCGGCTGGCACACAAAGATCTCATCGCGGCCGTCTCCGTCGATATCCGCCGCCGCGATCCCGTTCTCGCCGTACACGTCAATGCCGCAAGCGGGGTCCAGGCGCGCGCGCCAATACGGAACACCCCGAACTAGCTGTTCCCGAAACGAGGGTTCGCGCTCGAACGAATAGCCGGTGATGTCGCGGAACCATGGGCGATCCGCCCAGGTGAGGATCTCCTCAACCGGCTCCAGCCGAGAGATTGTGCCATCCGCCCAGGTCTGTTTCCACCACCCTACGCGATACTCCAGCCGCCCCTTGTTCCGGCTACGGATGACGTAGCGGACCTGGTCTCCCGGAAGTGAGAAGAACCGTGCGCCGCGGATCTCGCCCAGCGTAGCCCGCCACTTCTTCCACCCTCCAGCCACGTCCGCGTCAGCCCCGAAAGACAGCTTTCGCGACGCCCGGGCCGATGTCGCGATACTCCTTCGGAAGCGGCGAAACACCTCCGCAACTCGGAGCGAACGGAGGCGCGCCCTGCTCCATTGCGGAGTGCAGCCGCGATTCGATCTCCATGGCGACTTTTTCGCCCGGGAATTCGTCCGAGCCCGGCGGAACCAGCTCCATCAGCGGGACGTACGGCGGCTGCTGGCGAAACTTCACCGGAAACGGCGCGGACGCGTGTCCCTTCGAGGCAAAGACGGCACTTGCGGCAAACGCAGTCAGGAATTCGCGACGCTTCACATTAACAGGTTGTCACAAGCAGTACGCCCGCGCGGCAGCGCCGCCCATGATGGACGCTTGCTCATCGGCGGAAAGACCGGAAGTCAGCCCCTGCGCGACATCCGCCCACAGCTGGTACCCACTGGCCAGCAGGATCACCGGCCAATCCGATCCGTACATCACCCGCCTCGGGGCCGAAGGCCTCCATCACCACCTCCGCGTAAGGCCGGAGTTGGTCCGCGGTCCAACTGGCCCAGTTCGCCTCGGTCACCATTCCCGACAGTTTGCAGTAGACGTTCTCGCGACGGGCGAGTTCGCGCATCAGGCGGTCCCAGGGCGCCATCACGCCATCGCGAATCCGGGGTTTGGCGATGTGATCCACCACGAAGACCTGGTTCGGGTGCCGGTCCACGAACTCCAGTGTCTGCGGCAGGTGTTTCTCGAAGATCAGGATGTCGTAGGCCAGCCCGAATTCCTTCAGCGCCGCAATGCCGCGGTTGAAATCCTCGCGGAGCATGTAGAAATCGTCCGGCTCGTCGTGGAGCACATGGCGAACGCCCTTCAGCTTAGGACGGCCTGCGAAGCGTTCCAGCGACCCCTTCACCGCCGGATCCACCAGCGGGACCCAACCCACAACGCCCCGCATTAAATCATTCCCAGAGGCGAGTTCCAGCAGCCACTCGGTCTCTTCCAGCATCTGCCGGGCCTGTACCGTCACGGCTCCGTCGATCCCCGCGGCGCTCAGCACGGCCGCGAGACCTTGGGGCAGAAAGTCGCGGCGGATCGCGTCCATCCCGTCCGACATCCACGGATACTGCTCGCACGAGTACTTCCACAGATGGTGGTGCGAATCGATCTTCACGCTCAGGGCTCCACGTTGAAAACGCACGGTTCCGGTGGATTGCGTCTCGATGAAAATCACCAGGTCCGTTCCTTCCAGCTTCTGGACTCTTCCCGTCCGCGCGTTCGCGCCCGTGACGCGCGTCCCACCCGCCCAGTTCCGAATCACGATTGCGGGATTCACCAGCGGCGATTCGGCGCTGCCCTTCAGCGTGATGGTGGCCCGGTTGGACCCGCCTTCGCCAGCCAGAACATACGCGCGCTGCGTCGGATCGTAGCCCAGGCTGCGAGCGCCGCTCACCTCGATCGGCGCCGCCTTCAGCCACGATTTAGCCAGCGGCGCGAGTTCCGCGGCCGGCTTGTCGGTGAGCCCGTCCATCAAGATCTTCGTGATGGTCTGGTCGGTCTGCTCATACACGGGCCAGTGGATGTGAGAGAGCGAGGTGTGCGACGCGCGATCGGGGGCCAGCGCGGGACGCCCGCTCGATGGAATCTGCGCCACCGGCCAGTGATTCCACCACTCGAAAGTCGAGTAGGTCTTCTCGCCGTTGTAGGCCGTGAAGCTGACGTTGTCGCCCGGAGCCACCTGGAACGGCTTCCACGTGGATTTCAGGTTGACCCACTGGATATTCGCGCTCTCCGGCTTCGGAAAGCTGTTAGGCCCATGCGGAAAATCGAAGGTGCCGGGAGCCTTGTGCGCCCAGGAGTATGTTTCGGTTTCGCCTTTCAGGTTGGCCAGCGTGATCGCATCCAGGTTCAGGCTGTCTTCGGGCATCTGCCCCGGCCCCATCAGCACAATGGATTCCTGGAACTCGTGGTCCTTCGGCACGAAGTTTGAGGTCCACAACACCTGCTTGCGAATGGCCACGCCATCCGGATAGACGGTCCAGTATTCATCGCCCCAGTCGAACCAGCCGGTCATCGGATCCGGGATAGGCGCCCTTGTAGAAGTCGGTCTCCGAGAGCGCATAGCGCCAGTGGATCACCGCTCGCGCATCGGTGCTCTCCAGTATGCGGACACGCGAATAGCGGCTCTGCTTGTCGGACATCGGTTCGCAGTCCTCGCCATCGGGACAGTGCGGTTTGCCGTAGGCTTCCAGGAACTCATCGGTGTACCACTTGCCATTCTCGGTAACCCACGCCGGAACGTTGTTATGTCCCTGCCAGAAGACCAGCCGCATGGGCGATTGCTCAAACCGCACCACCACGTCGGTTTCCGGCCCGATCCGGCGCGGCCGGTCCCAGGTGTCCTGGAATTTCAGGGTCGCGTAATACGCGCCGAACTTGCCCGCTCCCGGAGGTCCGGCGGGCATCACCGCCCACGGCGACGACATGCCCTCGGGAGCCTTCACCGACGCATAGCTCTTGGCGATCTCGCCCGCGTCCAGCGCGCGCCCATGGATGGTCAACTCGTCCAGCACGCCTTCCAGCGAATACCAGATCTCGTGCCGCGGATGGATCAAGCCCGGACGGCACCGGCATCATGGCGCGTCGCACGCGGCCGATGATCAGATCGGACTTCTCGGGACGATCCAGTTCACCTTTGGATGCCAGTTGCCCTACCTGGCTGGCCGTTGATGTACAGAGCCATGCCGCGGTCGGCGTGAAAGGTGGCCGCGATGTGCGTCCAGCGCTTCAACGGCACCTTGGCCTGCGACGTCAGCACCTGCCAGGCGCCGCCGGCGGCCGCATGGAGTCCGATGTGCCCGTATGGGTCGATGCCGAACATGTACCCGGCCTGGTTGTCGAGTTCGTGATCCACCACCGGCACCCAGTTCCAGGGATAGGCGTCCATCGCCACCCAGGTTTCCACGGTGAACTCGCGCACGGGCACGGGAGCCTGCTTGGCCGGCCGCACGATGTGGGTCGTGTAGCCGTCGAATTGCAGGGCCTGTCCGGCAACGCCCGGCACGTATTTGTGGAACCCCGAGACAGGATCGGCGCTCGTCCCGTCGAATGACCACTTCGCCAGCGGCTGCGCCTGGGTCAGCGCCGCGCAAAACAAAACTGCGACATACCGTTTCATTTCCACCCTCACCGGAACACGTAATAGAGCACGATCATGGTTACCAGCAACACGCCCGACAGCGCCCGCGGATCCAGCAGCCCGGTGATCCGGCCATGGAAGATCACGGCCAGCGGATGCTCCCACGTCAGGTTTTCGATGTGCTCAAGAGCGGGCGGCGGCGTCATCAGGCTCACCAATACGAACAGGACGCAGCAGGCCACGAAACTCCACCAGGCTTGCATCATGAACGGAATGCCCAGTGTGCTGGTGATGAGCTTCACCGATCCGAACACCGGCAGGTCCAGGATGAACAGCGTCGCGCCCAGCAGGAACCCGAATACCAGCGTCGTGAACGCGGCCTGTTTGGTGCCGCGTCGCCAGAACACGCCGAACAGGAACACGGTGGTGATAGGCGGCGCGAGATCGGAGGCGATGGCGTTGATGGCTTCGAAGATGCTCGAATAGCGTCCGCCCTGGGTGGACCACACCATCGCCAGAATCATCACCACCACCGAGCTGATCCGTGCGATGCGCACCTGGGTCGCGTCGCTGATTCGGGGCCGTAGCCGTTTGACGATGTCCACCGCCACCAGCGTCCCGCAGCTGTTCAGCGCCGCCGACACCGCGCTCATCAGCGCCGCCAGCACGGCCGCCGAGATGAGTCCCTTGAGTCCGGTGGGCACCAGTTGGTTGATCATCACGGGAAGGGTCTGGTTGGCCTGGGTGCCGATGATGTCCTTGAACAGCACGTAGGCCATCACCCCCGGGAACACCAGCAGGAACACCGGCAGGATCTTCAGGAATCCGGCGAACAGCGGTCCCAGTTGCGCGTCGCGCTGGGTGCGGGCGCCCAGCACCCGCTGCACGATCGTCTGGTCCGTACACCAGTACCAGATGCCGAGGATCGGGAACCCCAGAAACATCTCGTACCAGTTCAATCCGGCCCTGCTGTTCGATTGGAGCATGCTGAGTTGGTCGGGCTTCAGCGCCGCCTTGAACTGCGCGATGGTGTGGATCCCATGATCGGGCAGCGCGAGCACCGCGAGAATGGTGACGATGGTGGCGCCGAGAATCAGAATCACGGTCTGGATGGTCTCCGTCACCACCACGGCCCGCAATCCGCCGAGCACCGTGTAGATGGACACGATCACCGAGATCACCACGATGGAGGTGACCACGTTGATCCCGAAGAACCGCTCGAACACCGCCGCGCCCGCGTACAGGCTCATCCCGATGTGGATGAACAGCGCCGCCATGATCGCCATGAACGCCAGGAATGACCGGCAGGCCGGGCTGTAGCGCCGTTCCAGATACTCGGGCAGCGTGGAGATGCGGCTCTTGAAGTAGAACGGCGCGAACACCAGCGACAGCAACAGAAGCGTGATCACCGCCATCCATTCGAAGTTGCCCCACACCAGCCCTTCGTTGTAGCCGGAGGCGGTCAGGCCCACCAGGTGAATCGTGGAGATGTTGGACGCGAACAGCGCGGCGCCCACCACGCCCCACGGCAACGATCGCCCGGCGAGGAAGTAGATGCTGCCCGTGATCTGTCCCGCGGCGGCTGACCGTCACTCCAATGGTCAGAATCGCCGCAAGATAAACCACAATGATGACGAGGTCGAGCAGGGGGATTGTCATTTGGTTCGCCTTACACTCTATCAATCCGGCGGCGCCGCCGTGATACAACTCGGATGTGCGATACAACCTTCTTGGCAAGACCGGACTGCGGGTGTCGGCGGTCAGCTTTGGCGCATCGGCGCTGGGCTCGGTGTTCCGTCCCGTGGACGAATCGGAGGCGATCCGGGCAGTCCACGTCGCCCTGGATCTTGGGTATCAACTATTTCGACGTCGCGCCGGCGTATGGCGGCACGCGGTCAGAGACAGCGTTGGGCAAGGCGCTGAAAGGCGTCGCGCGCGATCGCTACTTCATTTCAACGAAGGTCGGCAAGTATACGCAATCCCGACGCGTACGGAGACGACACCCTGGATTATTCCCGGGCGCGGATTCGCGCGTCGCTCGACGAGAGTTCGGCCCGGCTGGGCGTGGACTACTTCGATATCATCCACATCCACGACATCGAGTATCAGGGCCGCAAGCATACCGAATGGGCGCTGAGCGAAGGTTATGAGTCAGTATGTGAGTTGAAGCATGAGGGGCGCATCGGCGCCGTCAGCTTCGGCATTTATCCGATGGATCTCTGGAAGCGCATTTTCTCCACAATAGACGTGGATGCGGGCCTCGTGCACAACCACTACTGCCTGAACGACACGCAGTTGCTGGATCTGCTGCCGCTGGTGCGGGAGAAGGGGATCGGCATGATCAACGGTTCGCCCTTCGCCTCCGGCCTGCTGACCGATCGCGGACCGGCGGAATGGCATCCGGCGAGTCCGGCGGACCGCGCGCTGTTCCGGCATGCAGCCGAGTTCTGCCGCGCCCAGGGAGTGCCCATCGGGAGGCTGGCCATGCAGTTCGCGAGCCAGAACCCGGACCTGCCCACCACCCTCTTCAGTTCAGCCAACTCCGATTCCGTGCGGAAGAACGTCGAGGCCTGGCAAAAGCCCTGCGACATGACCATGGTGGCGGAGGTGCGAAAGATCCTGGCCCCGGTATTGAACAAGGAATGGAGTTACTGATGTAGGGGGGGCTTCAGTCCAATGCCACTTAGTTTTCCCAGAACTGGGTCTTTAGCAAAGGTTGTGGGGCAGGTTGGCAACCCGCCTAGTGCCGGCAAGAGTGCCGGCACGGCGCGCAAGAGTGCGCACGCCACACTCATGGCGCAGATAACCACCACTCGTGTTTTGTTCCGGTCGCGTTCTCGAAAACTAGCTGTCTCTCATGCGAAATGAGGGCGGCTCGTAGCCGGCGGGCCGGTGGTCTGCGGGAATGGTCACGGTGTTGCCGTCGCGCAGGGCGTAGAAGGTGGGCGACATGATCTCAACACCACGCTTATTGAAGCTGTCCTGAATGGCCTCATGCAGGTGTGAGTGGATATCGACCATGTCGTTCGGCCTGTCCGTATAGGCGTTCAACTCGTAACTGATATGGAAATCGTTCAGGCTGGTTTCCAGCACGAACGGCCGCGGTTGCTCCAGGATTCCTTCGGTCGCCAGAGCGGCATCGATCAGCAGTTCGTGCACGGTGCGCCAAGGGGCATCGTAGCCGATTGTGATAGTGGTATGAAGGATTAGTCCGTTGGTGCGCGCCAGAGCGCTGTAATTGAGGATCTGGTTGCCTAGAATCGCACCATTGGGAATTACGACCTCCACGTTCTTGATGGTCCGCACGCGGGTTACCAGCAATGACCTCTCAACTACGTCGCCGGTGGTATCGACAATCTTCACGCGGTCGCCGATCCGGAACGGACGCATGTAAGTCAGCACCAACCCGGCGAGCACATTGCCGACGGCCGAACTGGAGCCGAGCGAGAGCACGACTCCGACAAAGATCGAAACGCCCTTGAACGCATCGGACTGCCCGCCCGGCAGGTATGGAAAGGCGACCACCAGCGCAAACAGGATGACCGCCACGCGAGCCAACTGATAAGTGGGCTTGGCCATCTCGGGATGCAAGCCTTTGATGGTCAGGTCGCCTTGCTCGATGGCGGTTGCCACGAATTTCAGAATGTTCAGAATATAGCGGGTCAGGAGGGCTACGACGATCACAAAGGCGCCGCTCGGCAGATAGTTCACAAAAGCCAGCCCGGCCGCTCCGAAAGTGGACCTAAGATGGTCCATCAGAGTCAAGGAAATCCCCGCCGTTTGGGGAAACATCGAGAAGGTGTAGGAGAGCAGGAACGAGAATGTCGAGATAGCCGCGAGAACGGCGACCACCTTCACCAGGACCGTCACGACAAGCCGGGCGCGTTCCCAAACGAGGCGATAAAAACGATTCGCCCCACTTGATTCGACGCGTTGGAGCCAATGCTGAAGGCGGCGCTCGAACCAGCGGACGGCCTTGATGAGTGCCCACACAGCGAGATAGAACACCACCCAGGCCAGGAGGGCCTTTACCGCCGAGAGCGCCAAGCGCCCCCAAGTATGGTCGGCGCGGTAGTTCTCGATGGCGTGCTGGATAGTGACTGCGTATCGTTGTGCGAGCACCGCTCGCCCGACGTTTTCCGGCGCGGCGTCCGCGTCGGTCACATTCATAACTATCGCCGGGCCGGCAAAGACCGCGGTAGCTTTGTCAGCCGGAGCGGTTCTCAGCGGCCCCATGAAACCTTTTTCCGCGAGTGTTATGATCCGGTGCTGGATTTCCTCGGCGCGATCGGCAGCCGAGAACTGCCCCATCGAACCGTACACGCGCAGAATCTCCCGGCCGTCGATGATGACCGGAACACCGGCCTCCTGTGCAACTAGCGGTAGCCAGAACAGAATAGCGAGGAGTAGACGGGCTGACATGAATTATCCTCGGGACAGCCTCATTGGGGACCCTGATCCAACTTTTCGAATGGAAGCCGGACAACAAATATGGGGGTCTGAAACTGGTCCTGGGTCTTGGGGATGAACCAGACATTGGCATTCCGCCGGTCCAGCACCAGCAGACCTTGTTGGCCCTTGTACAGGAACGTCGCAGAGATGAGTTGGACGTGATCGAACCGGGCGGATTGTGCCAGCACGCTCGTGGCAGGGTAGAAGAAGGGGCGGACGGCGATCATGGCCAGAAACAACGCGATGATCATCAGAAGCGCCTTCAGCGTTCGGTCGGGTGACTGCATGATGGTCGTTCCTTTCGGCGCAGGGAGAAGCCTGCCCCGAGATGATGACAGAGAAGTAACGGCGACGCTATTTTCTTTCATCCGACCACGCCCTTGCCATGAAAGCTGAAGGAATTACCCGCGAATGTTTTGAGCCCTTTGGCCGGGATTTCGCATCGCTAACACGGCCTAACAAGAAGGAATGCACGAGAGGGGCGGGTTGTGTTTGTGCCGATGAAAGCATACAGAATTGTTCGTCCGGCAGGCCTGCTGGTGCTGCCGTTGCTACTGGCGCTGTCCCCGCCCATGCCGGGACAACTTGCCCAGCTCGGGTCGTCAACGGCAGGGCAACAAAAGGGAGGGGCCCACGACCCGCTCGGCCGCACGACGCCGCGGGGAGCTGTCCTGGGGTTCCTGAGCGTGTCACGCACAGAAGCGCCGGAGCAGGCGGTCGATTACCTGAACACGAATCTGCGGGGGAAAGCGGCGACTCAACTGGCGCACCAACTACTAGTGGTTCTGGACCACCGCCTGCCCGCCAACCTGCAGGACATCAGCGACGCTCCCGAAGGCTCCCGGGCTGGCAATTTGAAGCCCAACCATGAGTTGGTTGGAACCATCTCCAGCGAGAACGGCAGTGTAGATATTCTCCTCGAGCGGGTGAATCGGGGAGCGGCGGGCCAAGTCTGGTTATTCTCCCGGGATACTCTGAACGCAATTCCGGATCTGTACGAAGAGACCGAGCTCACTTCTCTCGAGGACATCCTTCCGTCGTTCCTGGTGACCAACCGAGTGGCCGGGGTGCCGCTGTTTCAGTGCCTCGCGTTTTTCGTCGGGTTACCGCTTCTGATTGTGACCGCGCTGTGGGCCTTTCGTCCCCTGTCCGTTCTCGCCGGTTGGCTGGCGCGGCGGATTTTGAACAAGCCGGACTTGCCCAACCCCAAGTTCCTGCCCGCGCCTGCTCGCCTTTTGGTGGTGCCTGTCATCATCTACCTAACGATTACGAGGGTCAACATCTCACTCCTGGCGCGCCAGTTCTGGACCGGCGTGGCGGCGATTCTCGCGGTCGGCTCCTGTGTTTGCCTGGCCATCGTGTTGGTCGGCCGGGCTGAGGGCAAATTGCGGAAGCGTTTCGCACTCGCGCAACAAAGTGGCGCTACATCGATCATCGGATTCGTGCGCGGAACAGTGGATTTGCTGATCATTTTCATTGGAATTCTCATCATCCTCCGGTTCTTTGGTGTGAACGCCACCGCCGCCCTGGCCGGCCTTGGGGTAGGCGGCATCGCGGTGGCACTCGCGGCGCAGAAGACTCTGGAAAATGTCATTGGCGGATTCTCGGTGATCAGCGACAAGGTGGTACATGTGGGGGAGTTGCTGAAGTGCGGCGGGACAACGGGTACGGTGGAACAGATCGGCTTGCGTTCGACGAAGATCCGCACGTCCGACCGGACGGTGGTCAGCATTCCAAACGGGCAGCTTGCGAATCTCAGCCTGGAGGACATATCCTGCAAGGACAAGTTCTGGTTCCACCATATGCTGGGTCTCCGTTATGACACAACGGCTTCCCAAATGCGCTCTGTCGTGGAAGAACTTGGCAACCTGCTGGCCGAGCATCCGCTGGTGGAGCGTGATTCCGCCCTTGTGCGCTTCGTCCGTTTCGGGCAATCGTCACTCGAACTGGAACTGGTCGCCTATGTGCACGCGGGTGACTCCAAGCATTTTCTGGACATGCAGAACGAGATTCTGCTGCGTGTCATGGAGATCGTACAAGCGGCTGGATCTCACATTGCGCTCCAGACTCCGATCCTGACCTCGGTCCGCGATGAACAGCCATCCGGAACCGGAAGCACGACTGGGAAGGCCCTGCAGCAGAAGGCGTGAATTGTCAGTTACACAGGCGGGACTGAGAGTCCCGCGCAGGCCGAGGGCCCGCCCCACACGTGACGAACGAGTGACACGGCTATGGAAGCCGATCCGAATTTTACTAGATCCTGCCGCTGGACCCGGGCATCTTGAGGACGGCACTCTCCGGCTAAGCGGGAGTGAACTATTACAAGGAGCTGGATGATGTTTGATTGGTTCGCTGCAACACTCAAGCAGTACCCGGAGATCGCCATCTTTCTGGCGCTCGGTCTCGGATACTACTTCGGTAAGTTCACGTTTCGTGGTCTCGGACTGGGGTCGGTAACCGCCACTCTGCTGGCCGGCGTTTTGATCGGACAGATCGGGATTACCATCGCGCAGCCGCTCAAGGCCTTCGTGTTCCTCATGTTCCTGTTTGCCGTGGGTTACGGCGTCGGGCCGCAGTTCGTCCGAGGAATAGCGAAGGATGGTGTGCCGCAGGCTATTTTCGCGGTGGTGCAATGCTTATTCTGCCTGGCTGTCCCGGTGGCGATCGCCAAGGTGGCAGGTTATGACTTTGGCTACGCAGCGGGAATCTACTCAGGTTCCCAGACGATATCCGCCGCGATGGGGCTATCGACGGATGCCATTAATCGGATGGGTCTGGCAGCCGCCGATACGAAGAACCTGCTCGATTCGATGCCGATTGCCTACGCGGTCACATACTTGTTCGGCACAGTCGGTTCGGCGATCGTGATCGCCATGATTGGTCCCGCGCTCCTGCGCATCGACCTGGTTGCCGCCTGCAAGGATTATGAAGAGAAGCAGGGCGGAGGAACGAAGGAGCTTGGTGGTGCGGGTTCCGCGTGGCACAAGTGGGAAATGCGGGCATTCCGTGTACGACCGGGCGGGAAGGTAGATGGACTTCGGGCGGTTGAGGCCGAGGCGCTGGTTCCCGACGCGCGCATATTCGTCCAACGGCTGCGGCGCAAAGGGGCGATTGAGGAAGCGACTGCGGACATCGTGCTACGCGAGAACGATATTGTGGCTGTCGCCGGCCGCCGCGATGTACTTCTGGGCGTGATCGGGCAAGGCGCGGAGGAGGTGGAAGACCCCGAATTGCTCAGCGTGCCGATCGAGGGTGTGGACGTCTATGTGACGAATAAAGAAGTGGACGGGAAGACGCTCGCCGAACTGGCGAATCTCCCCGGGGCGCGGGGCGTTTTCCTGCGGAAGATCACGCGGGGCTCGGTTGCCACATCCATTCCGATTTTGCCGAATACGGTAATCAACCGCGGTGACATTCTCACCGTGGTAGGCCGGACGCAGGACACGGCGGCGGCAACCAAGATGCTGGGTATTGCCGACCGGCCGACCGATGTTGCAGACGTGGCGTTCATCGGCGGGGCGATTGTTATCGGCGCGCTAATTGGCTCGCTGGTCTGGAAAGTGGGCGGGATCCCGATTACGCTGTCCACCGCCGGGGGCGCCCTCTTTGCGGGCCTCGTGTTTGGCTGGCTGCGTTCGGTGCGCCCGTCGTTTGGCCGCATTCCATCTCCGACGGTCTGGTTCATGAACTCGGTCGGGTTGAATATTTTCATCGCGATCGTGGGGATTTCCGCGGGCCCGGGCTTCGTCAACGGCTTGAAGACGCAGGGTATCGGCCTGTTCCTGTGGGGCGCCGTTGCAACGACTGTGCCTCTTATCCTGGGTTTATTTGTTGGCAAATACATTTTCCGATTCCACGATGCGATCATTCTCGGCGCCGTTTCGGGGGCGCGCACCACGACGGCTTCGCTCGGCATGGTTTGCGACCGGGGCCGCAGCCAGGTTCCAGCGCTCGGCTACACCGTGACCTACGCGGTGGGCAACACCTTCCTCACGATCTGGGGCATGGTGCTGATCCTGCTGCTGAGTTAGAGAAATTTTGAAAGGAGTGATTAGATGCCTACTGAATTAGCAGAACTGCAGAGTTTTGAGACACTCAGCCCGTTTGAAATCAAAGACGAGTTGATCAAGCTTGCGAAGAAGACTTCGCAACGAACGCAATCGGCTTTTCTCAATGCCGGCCGCGGAAATCCGAACTGGATCGCCACGACTCCGCGTGAGGGCTTCTTCCTGCTCGGACAATTTGCAATTACCGAGAGTAAGCGAGTGATGGAGCATGAGGCTGGTCTGGGCGGCATGCCCCAGGCCCAAGGCATCGCACACCGCCTGGACGTGTGGCTGACCAAACATGCCGACATGCCCGGCGCCGGCTTCCTCAAGGAGATGGTGGTGTTTGCGGTGACGCAGTTCGGGTTCAATCCGGACTCACTCGTCCACGAACTCGTGGACTCGATCATTGGCGACAACTATCCGGTCCCGGACCGCATGCTGGTGCACAATGAGCGCATCACTCATGAGTACCTGATGTGGGCGATGTGCGGCGATCCACGCCCGCAGGGCAAGTTCGACCTCTACGCGGTGGAGGGCGGAACGGCGGCGATGTGCTACCTGTTCAAGTCGCTGAAGGCGAATCGCCTGCTGAACGCGGGCGACACCATCGCGCTGGCTACTCCGATCTTCACGCCCTATATCGAGATGACCCATCTCGAGGACTATGACCTGAAGGTAGTCAACATCGCGGCTCCGCAAGAGAACCGGTTTCAGTTCACCGACGAGGAGATCGCGAAGCTGGAAGATCCGACCATCAAGGCGTTCTTCGTCGTCAACCCGGGCAATCCGACGGGCATGGCACTCAGCCGGGAGACGATCGGCAAACTCGCAAACCTGGTGAAGACGAAGCGTCCCGACCTGATGATCCTGACCGACGACGTGTACGGAACGTTTGTCGAAGACTTCCGGTCTCTGCTCGGCGAGCTGCCGTATAACACGATCGGCGTGTACTCGTATTCCAAGTATTTCGGTTGCACGGGCTGGCGGCTTGGCGTGATTGCGGTTCACGAAGACAACATCTACGACAAGAAGATTGCGGAACTTCCGGAATCGATCCAGAAGGTACTGGATAAGCGATATGGCGCAATAACCCTGGAGCCGCGCAAGGTCAAGTTCATCGACCGCATCGTCGCCGACAGCCGCGATGTGGCTCTCAACCACACGGCCGGCCTCTCGCTCCCGCAACAGGTGATGATGAGCCTGTTTTCGCTGGCCGAACTGATGGACAGCGAGAAGAAGTACCAGCGGGCGTGCTGCGAGATCGTGTACCGGCGCATCCGGGCGCTGCTCGAAGGACTCGGCCTCTCGCTCGGGGAGAACCCCCTCTACGATGCCTACTACGGGCTGGTGGATTTCGAGTTCTGGGCTAAAAAGAACATCGGCGAGGACGCCGTCGAGTACCTCAAGACGCACGTTCATCCGCTCGACCTTGCTTTCCGCCTGGCCGAGGACCACGGAATCGTGCTGCTGAACGGTGGCGGCTTCGAGGCTCCGGACTGGTCACTGCGCGTGTCGCTGGCCAATCTGCCGGACGACGTGTACGACGATATCGGGCGCGGGGTGCGTTCGATCGCGCGCGGCTATCGGGCAGCATACGAGGCATCGAAGGAGGCGGCTGCGAAAGGGGCGGGGAAGCCCTGATACCGCCAGCCTGAGTTCATCGAGGTGGGTGGTTCCGGGCTTCCTCCGATAGAAAGAGTCGCCAACAGACGCTTGGCGACTCTGATCGATAGGCTGGAAGCCCGAAGCGACACCTGGAAACCGATAAGTCGCTCATCTTGGGATGCCAGGTCCGTCACCGCTCAGGTTCGAGTCTTCAAGTTGCCTGCCGTATCCGGCACTTTCCGGTCTCCGGCAGGCTTCCTGCAATGAATTCACTAGTTCGCTTATCTGATAAGGTTTACGGATGAATCCCAACGGCTCTTGCCCATCCAAGATGGCGAGCGCCTCCTGTTGGCTATATGCGGTGGTGAGTATCACGTTCACGTCGGGACGGACCTGCCGCATGGCCGCGAGAACCTCGCGGCCGGACATTCCAGGCAGGGTCATATCGAGCAGGACGACGTCCACTTCATGGTGGTGAGCGCGGAAAAGTTCGCCCGCGGCAATCCCGTCGGGCGCTTCGATCACTGAGAAGCCTTTCTTGCGCAACAGTTTCGAAACGGGAACCCGGAGGGTCTCCTCGTCCTCCACGACCAGCACAGTACCCGAACACTTGTCCAGTTCAGCAACCAACCGGGAAGCCCGGCTGCCGACCTGTTGCCGCAGCGGCGCTCCTACGCATGGAAGTCTGATCTCGAACCTTGTCCCGTGCCCGGGCGTGCTGGTGACGTTGATGGTACCGCCGTGAGTGCGGATGATACCTTGCACGGCCGCCAGACCCAGACCTCGCCCGGTGAATTTCGTTGTAAAGAACGGGTCGAAAATGCGCTCCAACACGTCTTCCTTCATACCGCAGCCAGTATCGCCGACCACCAGCAGGAGGTAGTCGCCTGCCGGCGGAGTTCCGCAGTTGTCCGGCGCAGGATCCTGGTTGTTGCGGACCAGGGAGGTAGCGACGGTAATAGTTCCGACCTCCGTACCCAGCGCCTCGGAAGCGTTGGTGATCAGGTTCAACAAGACCTGCCGGATCTGAGCGGCGTTGGCCCGGACAGCCGGAAGCTGCGGCGGAAGATCGACCTTCAGAACGGCGGTCTTCGAGATCGATACTTTTAGAAGTTCCAGCATCTCGCCCACCACCGAGGAGAGATCTACGGGCTCGAACACGGCGCTGTCCCTGCCAGCATAGGCCAGCAGTTCGCGCACGATCTCCGCGGCGCGTAACGCGACCGAGTTGATCCTTGCGAGTCCTTCACTGGCGCGGGATCCCGCTTCGATGTCCGTCAAAACGAGTTCGGTATCCGCCATGATGCTGCCCAAGAGATTATTGAAATCGTGGGCGATGCCCCCCGCCAACACGCCGAGGCTTTCCAGCTTCTGACGCGCCAGGGCTTCTTCATGAGATCGTCTGATATCGGTGATATCGATGCAAGTGCCGATATAGCCGGCAAAGACGTCATCGGGACCAAAACGCGGCACACCTTCGTCTCTCACCCACCGGTAGGCGCCATCGGCGGACCGAAGTCGATACTCCATGCGGAAGGATTGCCGTGCGTCGAATGCAGTCGTGTAGATTCCGTGGCAGCGATCCAGATCCTCGGGATGAACTCCCTCAACCCAACCATCGCCGAGTTCCTGGTCCATGGTCCGCCCGGTGAAGGTCAACCACTTCTTATTGAAAAAGGTGCAAAGCTTGTCCGTCCCGGACACCCAGATCAATACCGGTGCCGTATCGGCCATATTCCGGAAGCGCTCTTCGCTCTCGCGCAGGGCAGCTTCCGCCTGCCTTCGTTTGGTGATGTCCTCCAATATGGCAACGTAGTATTTCGCTTGCTGGTCCTGGCCGCGCGCCAGAGACATATGCAGCCTGGCCCATGCGACAATTCCATCTCTGCGGACGTACCGTTTCTCGATCGAGAACGAAGAGATTTCGCCCGCCAGCAACCGGCGCGTGTGTTCGATCTGGATCTCCACATCGTCCGCATGGGTATAGCTCCGATAGTCGGTGCCCGCCAGTTCTTCCGCCGGCAGGCCGAGAATGGAACAGTAGCGGTCGTTCGCCAGCGCCACTCTGCCATCCAGACTAATTTGAGCCACACCGAGAGCGGCGTACTGGAAGATCGCGCGGAAACGCTCCTCGCTCTCACGGGTTGCCGCCTCCGCGCGGAGCCGGCTGAGTTCGGTGATATCTTCACCCAAACTGGCAAACCCGGCCGGGCGGCCGCTGCTGTCTCGGAGGACGGTGCTGCTCCATTGGATTCGGCGCCGCCCGCCGTCCCGGGTCAGAATCGCACTTTCCGATATGGGCAGATGCCGTCCACCCTCCGTCGGGTCCGTCACGGCGCCCGAAAGGTGCCGCAGGTAGTCGGCATCGAGGAACTCACTGGCGGGGCGCCCGATCACCTCTTCGCGGGTCCAGCCCGTAATCGATAGCGCGTAATCGTTGCAGAAGGAAATCCCACTCTTCAGGTCGATCATGATGGCGACGAGTTGCGCGCCTTCGAGAAGGTCGCGAAACCGGCGCTCCCACTCCATGACAGTCGTCTCGGCCAGTTCACGTTCGGCGATCTCCCGACTGATCCGGTTGCTTTGCCGCCGTATATGCACGAGAGCGAGAAGCGCGATCAGGGTGAGGAGGGCAAACACCGCGACGGTCACCATCAACCGCCGCTCCACGCGGTCTGCGTTCAGCAAAGCGTTCATGGTTTCCACGGTTCGCGGGTAATAGTATCCCCACCGGATCATGAGCCGCTCCAGGCTGCTGTCCCGCCCCATCACGCTGATTTCTTCGCGGATCTCATCGGCCACCTCACTGGCGCGAAATGTTGCGCCAATTCCCAACGTGATCTGGAACTCGGGGACCCAGACCGCACGAAGCGGCTGATCGGGACACAACTGCCCTGCGAGGAGCGTCGAGATTACGGCAAAATCCTCCACCAGGGCGGCATCGGAAGATGCACGGCACACATCGCGTATCGCTTCCGCCGGGGACGGCCTTGGCACGAGATTGCCGTGGGGCAGAAGCTCGCGCGCGAGTCGTTGTGCGATGGGCATGCCGGACAAACTCACCGTCGCCTGTTTCAAATCACTGGTCTGAGTGAACGCGCTGCCCGCACGAACAATAAGGTAGTGATCGTGCTGCATGTAGGGATGGGTGAGATGGAGGAATTGCTTACGTTCGGGAGTGATGGTCATCAGGGGCCACAGGTCAACGAGGCCCTGCCGCAACGAGGATTCCGAACCCGCCGCGCTCTTGATCCACTCCAACTTGATTCCGCGGCGTCTGGCAGCTTCGCGGGCCACCTCCACCGCGAAGCCAGTTGGATCGCCATTCGCGCCTGGTACCTGGAAAGGTGGATCAGGCTCCCATCCGATCCTGTAGGTAGGACTGGAGCCACGCTCATAGCCCGCGAGGTAACCGCCAAGAGACACTACCAAACCGAGGCCGGTGATCCCGGCCGCAGCCTGCCAGAGCCTACGGGGTATTCGCAGCTTGTTCATTGTACAGCGGATCCTTACTTTTCTTTGTGAGACCGGCCTTTACCGCGCTTGTTGTCCAGAGCGCGAGAACCTGGAGAACCGTCCATCAGCGCCTTCCGCCCGGCCGAGTACCACGGGATCGCCATGGACAGCGGCGGCTACAAAGCGCCGGACTGGTCATCGCCGAGTCGCTGGCCGATCTCGCCGAAGTGTACCACGCAATCGGGCGCGGGGTTCGGTCGATCGCGTGCGGCTATCGGCCCGGGTTGTTCACGTTGCCGGGAGTGGAACCGACGGTCCCTACATCTGAAAGTTCGACCGCGTTGAGGATGGCGGTAAAGGCGAATTGATCGCCCATGCGCCTCAAGGCAGCCGCAAGAGATTCATCCACTTCTCCCACTCGATCGATGGCGGCAAAGATGCGCCCGGGGTTGAGTGAGGTCACCGCATCCGCCAGGTCCTTCCGCAACTGGCGGGGCAATGCAGCCACTGCCGCGGGCCGTACGACGGCGCCTTTCCGACGCGCGCTCGCTTCCACTCCAACCGGGCGATACCGGACCCCCAGATGCCGCGCCATGCAGGAGAAGATTTCTCCCGGGCGGTAGGGCTTGCGCACGAAATCGTCCATTCCCGAGGCCATCACGTCCTCGCGCTCCGATGCAAACACCGAGGCGGTGAGGGCGGCGATCTTCACGTCCCGCCCGCCTTCCAGCATGCGGATACTTCGCGCCGCTTCGGCACCGCCCATCTTGGGCATTCGCACGTCCATCCAGATGAAATGCGGCCGCCATTTCTGGAACAACTCGACCCCGCGGGCGCCGTCCTCCGCCACCCGAGCCTGAAATCCGGCGCGCTTCAGCATCTGCTCCAAGAGCATGGCGTTCTCGGGGTTGTCCTCCACGATCAGGACGCGGTATTCGGGCTGATCCGGCTCCAAAGCAAACAGATGCTCGCCAGCCGTTTCCTCGCCGGCTGCGTCCAACCCATGGACGACACCCGCGGGAACCTCCACCGTGAACCGCGATCCCCGGCTGACGGCGCTCTCCAGCCCGATGGTTCCGCCCATCATCTCCACAAACTGCCGCGTGATCGTCAAACCCAGGCCGGTGCCTTCGCGGGTCCCGACTTCTCCTGCCTGAGCGAACGGTTCGAAGATGCGAGCCTGGTCCTCCGGGGCGATCCCTTTCCCGGTATCCTCGACCTCGAACCGCAGCCGCAAGCTTTCGGCGCCATTCTCCGCGGCGCTCACCCGAAGCGCGACCTTTCCTTCAACCGTGAATTTGATCGCGTTTCCCAGCAGATTGATCAGCACCTGGCGCAGCTTGGGGGCGTCCGCAAGAACATGGCGGGGAAAATCCGGAGGCCGCACGCACAGCAATTCGAGGTTTCGGGCTTGCGCCCGCACTCGCATCATCTCGACGACATCGTTCACCAAACCAGTCAAATCGCACGGGGCGATTACGAGTTCCTGCTTCCCCGCTTCGATTTTAGAAACGTCCAGCACGTCGTTGATGAGGGTCAGCAGGTAGCGGCCGCTACGGCTGATGATGTCAATTTGGGTGCGCTCCTGCTCGGATTCCTGCTTCTCGCGTAACAAATCGGAAAAGCCAAGGATCGCGTTCAGGGGCGTGCGCAGTTCATGGCTCATGTTGGCCAGGAACACGCTCTTGGCTTTGTTCGCAGCCTGGGCCTGATCCCGGGCTACTCTCAGTTCCGTGGTGCGCTGATCCACCAGCGCTTCGAGTTCTCGCCGGTGCTTTTCGAGCGCGGCGACGCGCAGCTTATACGCCCCTGCCAGCAATCCAATGAACGCGAGCGCGCCCAAGGTTCCGGCCCACCATGTTCTCCACCAGGGCGGCAGAACCGTGATCCGCAAGGCGGCAGCACTCGGACCCCACGCGCGGCCGTCGCTGGAGGCCTCTGCGCGAAACGTGTAGTCGCCTGGGGGGAGTTCCGTATACCGGGCCAGACGACGTTCGCTGTCAACTTCGGTCCACCCCTTCTCCAGATTTTCCAGCCTGAAACGATATCGCAGCTTGGCCGGGTTCAGCGGATTCAGAGCGGCGAACTCAAACGATAGTCCATTCTGGCGGTGGGTGAGCCGGACACTGTCGACGCCCAGGACCGGCGCCTCTTTCCCGTTGATCTGGAAACCGGTGAGGACTACGGGCGCCTCCGGTCCGCGCGACACAATCTCGCGAGGAAAGAACGCATTCAGACCGTTGTGTCCACCGAAGTAGAGTTTCCCATCCGGCGTGCGGTGGCCCACGAAATGCGTGAATTCGCCGCTCTGCAGGCCGTCCCCTTCGTTGTAGTTGTAGAACCGTTGTTCGCGGCGATCTAAGCGTGAGACGCCCTGGTCCGTGCTCACCCAAAGATTTCCGTCATCGTCCGGGAGCATGCATCTCACGTCTTCGGTGGGAAGTCCTTCCCGGGTCCCGTAGGAAACCGACTTGTCCGAACGGGGATCGAGTTGAAAGAGGCCTCTGTTGCTTGCGAGCCACAGCAGTCCACCGGGATCTTCGTAGATGGAAGTGACCGTCGTCGGCGCGGGATTCGATGCGTCGGGTTGGCGAAGCGCGATCATTCGGACATTGCCCTGGCGATCGAGCTTATTCACGCCAGTTGAAGCGCCGAACCACAGATTTCCAGCGCGGTCTTCATACGTCACGTATCCCCCTGCGAAGTTCATGGGGGTGATCACGCCGGTTCGCCTGTCCAGCAGACGCATTTGGCCCAGGCGGGCGCCTACCCAGAATCTGCCGGAGCGATCCTCGAACATCGAAGTAATCGGCCGCTTCAGATCCGGGCCGCGCAAGGGGGTGTAGCGCCCGCTCTGCCGGTCAAAGGTACCAATGTGGCCGTCTTCGGTGCCAATCCAGAGGACATGGGAGCGGTCTTCGTAAATGGCCGTAACCACGTCGCTAATACTGTGCGGGTTACGCGGGTCGTGGCGGAACCGGGTGAACGTCTCCGACCGCGGATCGAACTGGTTGAGTCCGGTACTGTCCAATACCAGAATCGCGCCATCGGACGTCTCGGAAAGGCCCAGGATCAGCCCGGAGCCCAGAGAATTTGGATTATGCAGCTCCGGAACGTGGCGCCCGAATCTGACCAAAGCGGGCAAGAAGCGCAATGTTGTGCTGCCGGTGGATGGATACGCCCACACATTTCCCTGGCGGTCGGGCCCCAGCGTCACCACCACTATGTCGTCCAAAGACTGGCCAGAGGGGCTGATGTAAGAGACGGCTTTCAGCGCGGCTTCGGCGGGAGCCGAGGGATCGAAAACCTTCAGACCTGGGTACTCGCCCCACAACCAGATTCGACCGCCCGGATCCGCGAACATGTACCAGAATCTGGCGGCAGTGAAACGGTCGAACGTGCCAGTGTCTGGATCGAAACGTTCCAGCCCGGCGGGCATGTGGATCCAGAGATGGCCGGTCTTGTCCCAGACCAGCGCATTAAATTGCTTTTGCGGCACTATCAAAGCATCCGTATGTGTGTGAGGGTAGTGCTGGAACGTGCCGGTGGCCGGATCGAAACGAATGAGGCCGATGGAAGTGCCCAGCCAAACGCGGCCGTGGGTGTCCTCTTCGATGGCGCGAATCGTGAGGCGCTGTCCCGCCGGCAGGGGCCCTTGCGCTTCAATAATATTCGGGGGAATCGGGTGCTGGACCGACACCCCGGTTGCCGGCTTCACTTCATACAGTACCGGGTCCGATATCTCTCTCGGTTTGATCTTATCGGTGACGTAGCTGTAAACCCCGACCCAGAGCGAGCCGTTGGGACCGTCGTGAACGGCTGTAATGAAGTCCACCCCAGGCCGGGCCGGACCGGGCCGGGGATTGAGAGACTCCATGAACTTACCGGTAGATGGATCGAAGCGCGTTAGCACATTCGTGGCCACCCACAGGTTGCCTTTTCGATCTTCGAACAACAATCCGGGAACCGCCGGCGTTCTGGGAGGGATCCGGGTCAATGGGATGCCGGGGTACACGATGTGACGATGGCCGTCATACCGAACCAGTCCGCTTTTCGTGGTAAACCAGATGAAACCGCGATGGTCCTGCAAGACCTGTTCGAAACGCTCGTTGGGGATGCCGTCGGCCCGGGTGAGAACGTCGAACCGGACGTCCGTCGCGACGCCGGACACCTTCGCCCAACTTCTGTCGTGCTCAGAAGCGGCAGCTGCCCGCAGGGGTAAAACCGCAACTTCCAATAAAGCGACAGAGAGCAGTGCTGCTCTTACGTTCATCCTGACCCGTCCTTGGCGTATTTCCCGACGCACGAATCCTGTCCCGGGCCCGGTGCGGCGAGAGTCGGCAATGAAGAAGTGAAAATCAGAATCTAGCACAGGTTCGAAACCTGTCGCTGAGGTTTCAGAAAGGCCTGGGACTAGTACTGCTTACTCGTGCGCGGCTCCGTAGAATCGGCGACTTACCGGGCCGCGCTTCCACGCGGCCCATTTGCGGCCGATTTCTTATTTGTTCGCGGCAGCCATAGCTTTGTCCGCGGCAGCCATGTGCATGGCCAGATCGACCACCTTGCAGGAATAACCCCACTCGTTGTCGTACCAGGCGACGAGCTTCACGAAGTGATCGTTCAACGCGATGCCGGCTTTAGCGTCAAAGACGCAGGTGCAGGACTCACCGATGAAGTCGGAAGAGACGACATCGTCCTCGGTGTAGGCCAGGATACCTTTCATCGGACCGTCAGCGGCAGCCTTCATTGCGGCCTTGATATCTTCGTATTTCGCCGCCTTGTCCAAGCGGCAGGTCAGATCGACCACCGAGACGTCCGCGGTGGGGACCCGGAAGGACATGCCGGTCAACTTACCGTTGAGGTCCGGGATCACCTTTCCAACGGCCTTGGCCGCGCCTGTGCTGGATGGAATAATGTTTGCACCGGCGCCGCGCCCTCCGCGCCAGTCCTTCTTTGAGGGACCGTCAACGGTCTTCTGGGTCGCCGTGGTCGCGTGGACGGTGGTCATGAGACCCTCCACGATCCCGAATTTGTCGTGGACCACTTTGGCCAGGGGCGCCAGGCAATTGGTGGTGCAAGAAGCATTCGAGACAACCGTCATGTCGCTTCGGTAGGTGTCGTGGTTTACACCCATAACGAACATAGGGGCATCTTTAGACGGGGCGGTGATCAAGACCTTTTCTGCCCCGGCACTGAGATGGGCGGCGGCTTTGTCCACGGTGGTGAAGACCCCGGTAGATTCGATGACGTACCGCGCGCCGCACGCAGCCCACCCGATTTCCTGGGGCGCCATGGCCGAATAGACCTCGATCGCCCGGCCATTCACGACGAGCTTGCCGTCCCGCGATTCGGTGGAACCTTTAAAACGCCCGTGAACGGAGTCGTACTTCAGCATGTACGCCATGTATTCGGCATCGATGAACGGGTCATTGATGCCGACGATTTCGACTCCCGGGACATTTACCGCGGCACGAAAAACCAGGCGGCCGATCCGCCCAAAACCGTTAATTCCGATCTTCATGTCTCTCCTTCTATCTTTCAATTTCCTGGCTCTGGTGAGCCCTGCCGCAAGTTATACGGCCCGCGCTCCCTCAAAACTATGAAGGGCGCTCTTCTCGTTGTCGAACACCTCAAAGATCGTGTACAACTTCGTGATCAGAAGAAGATCCTTCACTCGCGAGACCAAGTTCAACAGTTTGAGTTGTCCGCCCTGGTTGCTCAGCGTGGTGTACCCGGAAACGAGCAGTCCCAACCCGGAGCTGTCGATGTACGAAACCTGGGCAAGGTTGAGCAGGATCTTCTTGTTACCCTCGGTCACGAGTTCCCGAACGGAATCACGCAAGGCGCTCGCGCCCTCGCCTAATGTAACCTTGCCTGACAAGTCCAAAATGGTGACTTCGCCCACCTGTCTCTTGTCGATTACTAAACTCATTTGAAAACCTCCGTTGCTGCCAGATGTTTGCTGATGGCCCCGCCTCAGAGCACAGACGAACGCCGAGGCAAGGGCACAGAGGCGAGATTCCTAAAAGGGACGGATGGATTTACTTTCTTGCAGCCTCGCCGGATCAAACAAACACTAGCGCCCGGAGCCGGTTTGGTTCATCAGTAGCGTGCGGCGACTGGCGAAAGGATCAGGATGCCGACATCGAACAATCTCATGCAAAACGAAGTATCCGCAGCCGAAGCGCTGCAGCGGCTCATCGATGGCAATCAGAGGTTTCTCCGCGGAGAGTTGCATTTCCCTACGGTACAGTCGGAAGTCCTCGCCGAACTCGCCAAAGACCAGCGCCCCTTTGCGATGATTCTGGGCTGCAGTGATTCGCGGGTTCCGCCGGAGCTGATTTTCGGAGCCGGCTTTGGGGACCTGTTTATCGTGCGTGTCGCCGGCAACGTTCTCTCTCCGGAAGTCGCCGGGAGTTTACAGTACGCGGGAGTGCACCTGCATACGCGCTTGCTGGTTGTGCTCGGTCACGAAGGGTGCGGCGCGATCAAAGCCGCCCTCAAGACCAGGCGGCAGGGCCCAACGGAGAGGTCGCGAATCCAACTGCTGGTGGATGGACTTCTGCCCGCAATATCCCAAGTGGATCCCGACCTGGATGAGGAGGCGCAAGTGGCACAAGCCGTTGAGGCCAACGTGCGGTTCATCTTGCGGCAGATTCTCGAATCCCCCGAAGGACAGATGCGGCAGGAGGAAGGCCGAATGAAGCTGGTGGGCGCCGTGTACGAGCTCGCAACCGGACGCGTCCGATTTCTCGACCAGGATGTCACGCCATAAGCGTGACGATGATGGAACCCCAGATGGTCAGGAGGATGTTGCCGATCGCATAGGGGACGGTGTAGCCGAGCACCGGCGTCCGGCTACCCGACTTCTCCTGCACCTCCGCCAGCGCCGCGGTGACCGTTTGCGCGCCTGCGCACGCCCCTAGCAGCAGAAGGGGATTCAACTTCAGAACGTAGCGGCCAAAACAGAGCGAGCAGATCAGGGGGAAGAGCGTCACAGCGACACCGCCCAGGAGCAAGGGAGCTCCCTGGGTCTTGAAAGCGGCGACGAAGTGGGTACCGGCCTGCATCCCATTCATTCCTACGAAGGCCGCCAATCCGATCGAAATCATGAATGTGCTGGCAGCTTCGGGCAGATGGCCGAACGTTGGCCGGACGGAATGCAGCCAACCCAGCACAATTCCCATAACCAGCGCGCCAACCGCAGTCCCCAGACTCAGCCTGAATCCATGGACGACTACAAACGGTACGCCGATCAAGCCCCCGACCACGATGGCCATACAGACTGCGGCTAGGTCGGTAGCCGGGCCGGATTTGTGCGGCACACCAACGATGCCGGCAAAGCGCTTGAGCGCCGCGTCGGTACCCAGGAGTTCCACCTCATCGCCGCGATTCAGGGTGGTGCCGGGCAGAATCGGAATCTCTTGCCCGATCCGTTTGATGCGGCGCAGGTAAATACCCCGCGTTTCCTTCCATTGGGCCAAGTCCTCGAGCGGCTTGCCGATGACGGCCAGATTTGAAACGGTGATCGTCTGGACATTCGCAGGCATATCCAGCAGTTCCCTGTCATCCACCTCCTCGCCAAGCTCGGTTCCGACTTCCATGACCGTCGCCCGGCGACCGCCGAGCGCCAGAACGTCACCCGGCTCTAGCACGGTCTCTTCCGGAGCGTTCAGGATGGTGCCGCCGCGACGCAGTTGTTCAACGTAAAATCGTTTACCCGGGTAACTGACCTCGAAATCGGACACCTTCTGACCGGCTGCAGCCGAACTACGAAGCCGATAGGCGCGCAATGCGAATGGAGCGTAGGTGGAAAGCATCCCGGATTGCGCCTTGTCGATGTGCAATTCGGCTTCGAGTTTCTTGGCCTCTTTCACCAGGTTGATCCGCATTAGTTTCGGAGCGATCAGACTGAGAAGCCAGATGGTGCCGGCGGTGCCGAATAAATAGGTGAGCGCGTCCCCGATGGCGACATGTGCGACGAGGAGCGCCTTCTGGTCCGCGGGCAATGGTAAGGCGTTGATCGTCTCACTGGCGGTGCCGATCGCCGGCGATTGCGTCAACGCTCCGGAGAGCAGGCCCGCCGCCATACCAACGTCCAGGTGAAGCAGACGGGCCATCACTACTGCGCCCAGGAGTCCGGCTGAACATTGAACAAAGGCGAGCGCGAGATAGCGGACACCCTCACCCTTCAGTGAGCGGAAGAACTGTGGACCGATCGAATAGCCATTCCCGAGGAGAAAAAGGAGATACAGAATGGACTTCGCGGGTCCTGTGACCGGAATTTCCAACTGGCCAATCAAAAGACCGGCGAACAGAGCGCCGGTCACTGTGCCCAGGCTAATACTCCCCAACCTGACCTTGCCAATCAAAGCACCTAAACCGACTACCAGGAAGACGGCGATTTCCGGATAACGACGCAACGTCTCGGTGAGCCAGTCCAAAGTGACCTCCTAAAGGGACCTCTTTATCCTATCTTGGTTTTCCGGCAGTTGGCGCCGGGAGTTTGCCCAAAAATGGGCCCGCCACGACTGTGATGCGTGGCAGGCCCCTCGCCTCTTACATCTTTTCCAGAACCGATGTCTTTATTAGTTTCAATCCCAGGGTCGCGTCGTACCCATGAATCTCCTTGACATCGAGCTTGCGCATGAAGTCAATGGTGTCGGCCGTGATCACCTGGCCGGGCACCATAATGGGGAATCCCGGCGGATAGGGAATCACGAAGTTAGCCGAAACCAGTTCGGGGCCATCCTTCACGCGTTTATCGATCTCCGGGCTGGCGAGTTTGATGTGCTCGCAATCCTCCTCGGTGTAGGCGCAGAAGAACGCGGAACGCATGTTTCCTTCACTGGTAATGCTGGTAGGAACCTCCCGAAAACTCTTATGGAAATAGCTGAAGTTCGGCAGGTCCGGCACATCTTCCATGAGGTTCTTCACGCGGGCTGCGAAGGCGTTCTTCGCGGCGTCGCCGCCTCGGGCCAGGCGCTTTTCGATATCCCGCGAGATATCGGCGAGAACCTTGATCAGGTTCGCGATATCGCTTCGGGTGTTATTGATATTGGTCTGGAGCAGCACGCTATTGCGTGATGTCTTGTTGAGCTGGATGTCATAGTCGGCCGCCAGCATGCCTTTGAACTGAGTGCCGTCAAAGCCGGCGGAACCACACACCAGTGTCAGGCGTGTCACGTCGAGGGCGAACTCGTCTTCCCGCAGCGCACGCGCCGACTTACCCCAGTCATTGCCCGGAGTGAGGTAGTCCACGAAACCGGATTGTCGGAATTCGCCGGGAATCATGTCATCCGCACCGAGAATGCGGAAGTACTTCGAGATGAGTGGGTGAGAGTTTACCTCGCGCCGGATATCGAGGGCGAGTTGGATGGCCCGGTTAACCAGTTCGTAACCCTCCAATTCCATCTGCCGGCGTGCAATGTCGAGCGACGCGATGATCTGGAGGTTAGGCGAGGTCGATGCGTGGGTGAATACCGCCTCGTGGAACTGCTCCTCGACTTTCTTGTAATCCACGTCCTTGACCAGGACCATGGATCCCTGGCGCAGTGCGGACATCGACTTGTGGGTGGAATTGGTTTGGTAGACGCGGAGGCGGACCTTGTCCGGGTCGGGCAGCAAGGCCGTATCGAGCAGCGACTCGTCGGCCGGATCCAGGTCCGAACCATATACCATCGCCTGCGCCTGGTAGGCGGCGCGGTAATTCGGGTCTTGGAATTTGTTCTCCAGGATTGCGGCGGCGCCCATGGCGGTGCGGCGGCGATAGAACGGGCTGAACCGGGCAAAGCCGAACCAGGCTTCGTCCCAGAGGAAGATCAGATCGGGCTTGATGGCGAGGCACTCCTGCATCACGCGCTCGACATTATAGATATGGCCATCGAAAGTGCAGTTGGTCAGCACCAGCATTCGCGCACGATCGAGCTTTCCTTCCCGCTTCAGCGCGAAGAGCGCTTTCTTGATGTCGCGAAGCGGCACAGCGCCGTACATGGAGTACTCTGTCATGGGGAAGGCTTCGACGTAGAGCGGCAAGGCTCCCGTAAGGACCGCGCCGTAGTGGTGCGACTTGTGGCAATTGCGGTCCACCAGGACGATGTCACCGGGCTTCAAGAGCGCCTGTTCCACCATCTTGTTGGAGGTGGAAGTGCCGTTGGTGACGAAGAACACGTGGTCCGCACCGAAAGCCCGGGCTGCCTTTTCCTGCGCGACCTTGATATTCCCGGTCGGTTCCAGCAGGCTGTCCAAACCTCCCGATGTAGCGGACGACTCGGCGAGGAAGAGGTTGATGCCGTAGAAGGCGCCCATATCGCGAATCCAGTTCGACTTGAAGATGGATTTCCCGCGGGCGACGGGAAGGGCGTGGAAAGTGCCGATGGGACGTTGGGCGTACTTCTGGAGATTATCGAAGTACGGGGTGGTGTAGCGGTCCAGCACGCCGTCGAGGATGCTCAGGTGGATTTCGAGGGGCTCCTCAACCTGGTAGAAAACCCGGCGGATGCACTTGGCCTCCGGATCGCCGGCGGTCTTCTCGACCTCGCGGTCGCTCAAGAGGTAGATGTCCAGTTCCGGACGGAGGAGTTTCAGGGCTTGAGCGAGTGCGATCCCGTAGTCCTGGGTTCCCTTCTTGATTGCGGCCGCACCCAGATGATCGGTAAGGACCTGCCGCAGAACCGGGCTGTTGTGGACGGATGCGAACGGAAGGGAATCGTAGATGACGACGGACTGCACACTTCCGTTCAGAATTACTCCGAGCACCGCATCCTCAAAACTGCCGAGCATGACCGGCTCATAGACGAATTGATCCTGCTGGCGCCGGAGTTTACGGAATTCCTGGGCAGTCTGAGCTCGCATGGCGGGACTGCCTGGACTCACCATGAGGACTTCGAAATAGGGTTTGTGGACGGCGCCTTCCTGGCCCATGCCCTTCACGATTTCACCCACGGCATTCGGCGCATCGTCGTCTGTTTCCCAGTCGCCGACATTGCCGCGGTAGGAGTGCGACGAGATAGCTGCGCTGATCCGTTGGATCAGACGCGCAGTACCCATGGCGTCGGACGAGGCAATCCGCTCATCCAGCCTCCGAAGCAGGGCGCCGCCTGGATAGGCGAAGAAGTCTTCCCATTGCCTCAGATCGGCGAGACGGGAAGCCACAGTTGCCTTGTCCGCATCCCTCTCCGGCAGATGTTCCACGGCGGAAGCCTGCCAGGCGTTCGCCGCATTTACCAGTGTGCGCCACCGGTCGGACCGTGCCTCCGCTACGGTGAAAAGTGCATCTACTCGCGGACTCGTTGTTGTTGCTGCGCTCATAATAGTTTTGCCTTTCTCCAGATGTTCGATGTCTGCGTTAGTCTTTTCTCACAAAGTTCAAGTCGTACTTTGCGCTGAACATGATGCGGGGGGCGTTTTGCGAGGTATTGTCCTTATTTACCACCCACCCGTAAAGAAACTCGGAGCCGACGTTCAGGGATCCATAGACGTTCCAGATCAGGTTGCCGGCAATGTAGTCGCTCTTATGGAATGTCGCGCCGGGCTGGTATGCAGTGTTGTTGACCTGCGCGAAGCCGTAGACGAAGTTCGAGCGCACCTTCTGTGCCCACCAGTGCTGGTAGCCGCCGTAGAGTGCGGTGGTGGGCAGCGCCTTGAGGTATTTCTCGTAATTACTGACAATCGCCGCATCGATGCCGAGTCCCGACGTGTCGTTTACATACCGCTGAATGCCGGGACCGTAGGCTATCTGGTACATGAAGGTATCTTTGCCGATAACCCGCTGGGCTCCAGTCAGGTTGCCGCCCCAACCGAAGACGGTGCCGCGGTTGCCGTTCGGAAGATACGCAGCGATGCTGCGGAAGAGCATGCCGAATTGAACGTGACCGCTGTCATATTCCTGACGGAAGGTCACCACACCGTCCGGGGCCGGGCTGTTCGGCAGGGAGTTGAATTCCGGAGTCTTGAACACGAGGTCGGAGCTGGGTTTTTCGAGCGAGAACCTCAGACTTGTCTTTTCCGCAAGTTTTGCGCTATAGCGGATCTGCGGGTTGCGAATGGCGACCTGGCCATTGGGGCCCTGGAAATCCAGTGTGTCCGGTCCAGAATCGGGATCCTGGAAGTTGGAGAAGGTCTGCCCGATCAGGAAGTTCTTGACCTGGGTGTAGGCATGTCGCAGGCGCGGTGTGGTGGCGTTAGAGCCGAAAAGATCGGCTTCCACGAAGAAACGGACATCGCCGAGTGTCTTTATGGGCACCCGGAAGTCCAGGTTCATGCGGGTCGGACGGATCGAAACTGTCGTGTTATTCACGCCGGGCTGATCGTGCGGAATGCTGGAAGGGACGAACGACTCTGTGTTACCCGCCGGTTTGCCGTCGTACAGCATGTCGGTCTTAAAATATCCGCCGATCTTCAAGAGCGTTGACGTGCCCGGGAGACGGAAGAACCCGGGGTATTTGGGATCCAGGGGAGCGTTATCGATGCGCGCCGCTGCGAGTGGATCCTGAGCAACCGTCACGTAAAGCCGGGTGGCCTCACCCAGGTGTCCGGAGGGGGGAGCGGGGGGAGCGGCTTCCTGCTCAACAGCCGCCGCCTGGGCAGGCGGAGCCACTGCCTTGGCCTTCTCCAGGTCGTTGATGCGCGACTGGAGTTCATTCATCAACTTCGCCTGAGCCTCCATCTGAGATCGCAAAGCATCGAGTTGACGGCGGAGTTCCGCAGCGCTCGGTGCTTCCTGAGCGGTGGCCAGGAAGGGCGTGAAGAGCGCGATCAGACACAAACCTACTAAGTATTTCGCGTGCCGTTTCATGATTCCTCTCGTGTCGGTGGTTCGCATGGCCATCGAAGGGAAATAGGTTCCCCTTGACCGACCCAAAGATGCACCCATCCGACCCGCCGTTCTCTTTTTTCGCCGTGAAACAGAAACAAGCCAGGCAGCCTATGTTCTCCCCTGTGGTTCCTTCGCCGGGGCCTTGCCGCACGCTACGTTCGGAGCATCCTGTGCGGGGGCCGAGTCCGCGCCCGGCACGCATTCCGCGGGAACCTGAGCCGTGCGGATCGCCTTGAGTTGCCAGCGGATGGCTCCGCCGAGTCTCTCATTGACTGCCCGATTCATCGCGGATACGATGCTGACGGCATCGCGAAGTCTTAAAGAATAATTTGTTGCGCCAAAGTGCCGGTCTGTTTCTGTTTCCAGACAGGTGCGCTGTTAGCGATCGTGAGCCTTCTGAATCGGACGGATTCTGATGGTTCGGGATGCGTGGTTCACTTGTTTCCAAAGCTATAACTCAACCCGGTGCTACTGCCGTAGTCGCTGGACGGAAGGTGCGCCGGCGGCTGGGTGTCCCAGTTCCCATAGAACGAAAGGTTCCAGTCGATCTTCCGAAAGAGTTTAAGGTAGTAGGAGGCATTGACCTTCGAGAAGAGGCGCCCCGACTCGGTCACGGCCGGCACCAGAGTGCCAGTGAGATCGAACCGGCTCTTCTTAAAGGTAAAAACCTGCAGATTCGACAAGACCAGCGCCACGCCGATGTCCTGCGTCCCGGAAATCGTATCCGACGGGGCATAAATCGTTCTCTGCCACCCCAGGCCGCCCTGAACCGTGAGGCGGACCCGATTCGTGTTCTTCAGAAAGCGGCCCATACTGGCACCCAAGATGGTCTGGCGTTGGATCTCCTGCACGGAACTTTGTAGGAGACCGGCAGTTCCTGCGACGAAGCAGTTTGTCCGGGCCAGCAGGCGGTACGCGCTCAAATCCACCTGGTTGCGCGTGGCGGCGGTAGCGCCGGTGCTGGATGAGAGGTTGGAGTTCAGGTTGAGGCTCCCGCCCCACCGGGTCTGCTCGTAGTCGAGTTCGGAACCAAGGCTGTATTGCGTTGTGTTGTTGCCTTTGGAATAGGAGCTTCCGAGTGTGATCTTACCGCTCCAGCGTTTTGCAAAAACGTCGGACGTCTGTGTCATGCCGACGACTTTGTCTTTGTCGACCACCACGGACTCATCTTCTTCCGTTCGAATCTCAATCTTGAGGGGAGCGCCTGCAAGCGCCTCCGGGTTGATCACCTTGCCCGAATAAACAGAGCCGTCCTGAAGTTGCACGCGGAACAGGTAATTGCTTTCCAGACGCGCCACCTTGAGCCAATCGATAGAAATCGTGCCGTCCACGTAGTCGAGATCGACCTTAAGCACGCCGGCATCCAGGCTTTTGACTTGGCAGGTAATTCGGTCGCCATTCTTCATCACGAGCACGTCGGTCTTTTCACGGGCCAACGCGGGTAATGCAAGACAAGCGGCCAGGCCCGCCAAGACAAAAACTGACCTCATGCGCGCAATCGGTCGTTCAGGCACACTCCCCCCGAACCGTCAGGATGTACAAACCGGTCCTCCGACTCAGAATATTCGGCAGGGGGCTCCCCGCCGGCCATCAGGACCAAACGGCCGTGAAGGGAAGCGCGGGCAGTTGCAAACTTGAGCCGCAACCGGGGCCTTGATAGCTCCTCAAGAAATTAGACCGCCTTCCATCCCGCGAACATCAAGAATCCCAGGACAATACCGAGTACACGGACGCTCGAAATGCGTAGAAGAAACTTGTGGTTCGAAGACTGCTCGGCCATTTGCATGGCCAACGAGTTATGTTAGATTCGGCTCGAGATAAAGGACGGACGACAATGGGTACAGCCGCGGAACGCGCGAACCTCCTCGATCAGTATGGGTGCGGACCGATTCGATTCGCCGGGGCCGACGGTGCGCTTTACGAGCGCCATCTCCTTTTCGATAATGTCATCAATCCAGAAGGCGTTACGCAGCGTGACCGCTTCGAAGCGTTGGCCCGCTCCGTCCGGGACGTGCTCTCGCAACGATGGGTGCGCACGGAGGAGACGTATCAGCGCGAGAACGCAAAGCGCGTTTACTACCTGTCACTGGAGTTCCTGATCGGGCGATCTCTGGCCAACAACGTTACCAACCTGCTGCTGGATGGCATCATCAAGGACGCTGTCCGGCGCGACGGGATCGATTGGATCGACCTGTTGGAGCAGGAGCCCGACGCGGGATTGGGCAATGGAGGACTGGGGCGCCTGGCCGCTTGCTTCATCGAATCCGCCGCTACGCTGCAACTCCCAGCGATGGGTTATGGCCTTCGATACGAGTACGGCATTTTTCACCAGGGGATCAAGGACGGGTGGCAGACCGAGCAGCCGGATAACTGGCTCCGGCGCCAGGATCCGTGGGAAGTGCCGCGGCCCGATGAAAAGGTGGAGGTTCAGCTGAACTGTTCCTTCGAGTTGCATGCCGGCAGCTTGCGCGCCGTCCCGGGCCGTTCGTCCAGCCTGATCGGGATCCCGTTCGACCGGCCGGTGGTGGGTTATGGCGGCAAGACCATTAACACGCTCCGGCTGTGGGCGGCCGCTGTACCGGACTACTTCGATTTTCAGGAATTCAGCGGCGGCGACTTCGTGAGCGCGTTGACCGAAACTCTCTCCGCGCAATCGCTTACGCGGGTCCTCTATCCCGACGATTCCACGAGTGTAGGACAAGCGTTGCGGTTCGTACAGGAGTACTTCCTGGTGGCCTGCTCCCTGGCCGATCTGGTGCGGCGCTTCCGGCGGGGCGACAACGATTGGCAAGCGCTCGGCGAAAAGGCTGCCATTCAGTTGAATGACACTCATCCCGCATTGGCGGTCCCCGAGCTCATGCGGATTCTGCTCGATGACGCCCGAATGGGATGGAATGAGGCCTGGGCAATCACATCCAAGGTGCTCGCATACACGAATCACACGCTCCTGCCGGAGGCACTGGAAAAATGTCCCGTCGAGTGGTTCGAGATCATGCTTCCTCGCCACCTGGAAATCATTTACGAAATCAATCGCCGTTTGCTCCACAGCGTCGGAATCCGGTTCCCGGGCGACGACGAGAGAGTCCAACAGATCAGCCTGATCGAGCACTCGCACGGCGATAAGGTCCGGATGGCCAACCTCGCGATCGCCGGCTCGCACAGCACGAACGGAGTCGCGGCCATTCACTCGCGACTGTTGCGCGCGACGACGGTTAAGGACCTGGCCGAAGTGTTTCCGGAGCGCTTCAACAACAAGACTAACGGCGTGACGCCACGGCGCTGGCTGCGATTGGCGAATCCGGCGCTGTCCCAGGTGATCACCGATGCCGTCGGCAGCGATTGGATCACGGATCTCGGTCAATTGGCCAAACTCAAGCCGCTCGCCGGGGACAAGGCTCTTCAGGACGCTTTTTTGAAGGCCAAGCGCGATGCCAAATGGCAGTTTGCCGACTGGCTCCGCTGGTCATCCGGAATCACTGTCGATCCCGACACGATCTTCGATTGCCAGGTGAAGAGAATTCACGAATACAAGCGGCAACTGTTGAACGCCCTGCGTATTGTGGTGATGTACAACCGCCTCCGCGAGAATCCCGAAATGGAGATGCATCCGCGGACGTTTCTCTTCGGCGGCAAGGCGGCGCCAGCGTATCATTTTGCCAAGTTGGTAATCAAGTTCATCAACAATCTCGCCGGCACGATCGATGGCGACCCGGCGGTGCGGGGCCGTCTCAAGGTCGTCTTTTTGCCCGATTATTGCGTTTCCCTGGCCGAGCGCCTGATCCCGGCGAGCGACGTTTCCAACCAGATCTCGACAGCGGGCTACGAGGCCAGCGGCACGAGCAACATGAAGTTCATGATGAATGGCGCCCTGACGGTGGGCACGCGCGACGGCGCGACCATCGAGATGGCGGAAGAAGCCGGGGAGGATCAACTCTTCCTGTTCGGACTCACGGCGGAACAGGTAATCGCCAGCCGCGGCTGGTACAGTCCCTGGTGGCATTATGAAAACGAACCGGAGACGCGGGCAGCGCTCGACTTGATCTTCACCGATCACTTCAGCCGCAATGAACCCGGCATCTTCAACCCGCTACGCGACGTGCTGTTGACCCGTGGCGATTCCTACATGCATCTTGCGGATCTGACGTCCTACATCCAGGCGCAGGAGCAACTCGGAGCCTTGTACGATAAACCGCATGAATGGGCGCGAATGGCGATCTGGAACGTGGCGAGCTCGGGGAAGTTCTCGAGCGACCGCACGATTGCTGAGTACGCATCCGAGATCTGGAACGTCAAGCCATGTCCGGTGCCGTAGAAGCCGACCCACGCTCGGTCCCGTTTGCGCCTGGACACCGAGCCGCAGGGTTGCTCATGCATGTGACCTCACTGCCGTCGACGTACGGGATCGGCGACTTTGGTCCGTCCGCGTACGCCTGGGTGGACCGCCTCCACGAAGCGGGCGTGCGCTGGTGGCAGTCCCTGCCTCTTGGCCCGACTGGTTATGGCGACTCGCCGTATCAATGCCTGTCGTCGTTCGCCGGCAACGGGTTGCTGGCGAGTCCGGAACTCCTGATTGAGGACGGACTTCTGCAGCCTGCGGATTGCAAGGGCGCGTTCTCCTCGATCGCGATCGATTACCACGCCGTAATCCCATTCAAACACCGGCTGTTAAGGATCATCTGGACGCGTTTTAGTGCCGGCGCTCGCAGAGATCTTGTCCCCGAATACGAAAAGTTCCGCGAACGCCATGCGGCATGGCTCGACGACTATGCTCTGTTCCGGGCGATCCGGAGAAAATACAACAACGTCCACTACCTTGACTGGCCAGAGGAACTGGTTCGCCGGGTACCTTCCGCGCTGGCCGAGGCACGACGCGGCCTGGCGAACGAGATCGACGAGGTTCGCCTGGCACAGTTTTTGTTGTTCCGGCAGGGCAGGCGCCTGAAAGAGTACGCGCACGAAAAAGGGGTGAGGCTGATCGGCGATCTGCCGTTCTTTGTCTCACCCGACTCGAGCGACGTTTGGGCCAACCCCGAGTTGTTTCTACTCGACGAAAGGCGGCGTCCGCGAGCGGTGGCCGGCGTTCCACCGGATTATTTCAGCGCGAAGGGACAACTCTGGGGCAACCCGGTCTATGACTGGGGCGAACTCGAACGCACCGGATATGCCTGGTGGATTAAACGGATCCGCGCCATGATGGCTCTGGTGGACGTGATTCGGCTCGACCATTTCCGTGCATTTGCCGCCGCCTGGCATGTGCCTTCAGGGGCGCAGACGGCGGAGGCCGGCGAGTGGGTGCCCGGTCCCGGCGCCAAGTTCTTCAGAACTCTTTCGGACAAACTTGGGTCGTTGCCGTTCATCGCCGAAGATCTGGGTCTAATTACCCCCGATGTCACGGAGTTGAGGGAGCAATTCCATATTCCATCCACGCGAGTGCTGCAGTTCGGCTTTGATGGCGACTCCGCAAACGTGCACCTTCCGGAAAACTGCGATTCGAACACGGTGGTTTACACGGGAACTCATGACAACGCCACCAGCCGGGAATGGTTCGAGGGTTGTCCTCAGCGCGAAAAGCGAAACTTCTGGGAGTATCTCCGTCTGCCGGAAGGCGAGATTCGAGAAGTCGCTCCCCATCTGATCCGGCTCGCCTGGGCATCTCCGGCCGCGCTCGCGATTGCGCCCATGCAGGACGTGCTCAACCTGGGGAGCGGGGGGCGGATGAACGCGCCCGGAGCCGCGGAAGGGAACTGGCGCTGGCGGGCCACGCGCCACATGCTCAGCAGCCACAATTTCGAGTGGCTGAAAACTCTCACCCAGGTTTCGGACCGCGCTGATTCTCCGCGAGTGGAGGCCACATGATCAGCGGGACGGCAAGCTCGGCTACAACAGCGCGCATTGCGGAGATCGGCTGGAGCCATCCTCTTGGCGCCACTCTTGTTCCAGGAGGCGTCAACTTCAGCGTCTATTCCCGCAGCGCTTCCAGTCTTGACGTGTTGTTCTTCGACTACGAGGATGATTGCCGCCCCTCACGCGTGATCCATCTGGATCCGGTAGCCAACCGGACGTATCACTACTGGCACGCGTCCGTGCCGGGCGCGGAGCCTGGACAGCTCTACGGGATACGGGCGAACGGACCTTTCGAGCCTTCCGCCGGACTGCGGTTCGATTCGTCCAAGGTCCTGCTGGACCCGTATGGCCGCTCCGTTACGGTGCCGAAGGGCTACAGCCGCGAGGCCGCTGCGAAGGAGGGCGACAACACCTCCACGGCTATGAAAAGCGTGGTGGTGGATACGCGCAAATACGATTGGGAAGGCGACAAGCCGCTCAAACGGCCATCGTCGCGCACCATCATCTACGAGTTACACGTCCGCGGCTTCACGGCCCATGCTAACTCCAACGTCGCCGAACAGCTTCGCGGGACTTATGCGGGATTGATTCAGAAGATCCCCTATCTGCAGGATCTCGGTATCACAGCCGTGGAACTACTGCCGGTTTTCCAGTTCGACGCGCAGGACTGCCCGTTTGGACGGGTCAACTACTGGGGTTATGCGCCCGTTTCGTTCTTTGCGCCCCACCAGGCATATAGTTCAAGCCGGAATCCGGTGGATGAGTTTCGCGATATGGTGAAGGCGCTGCACCGGGCCGGGATCGAAGTCATTCTCGACGTAGTTTTCAATCACACCGCGGAAGGCGATCATCGCGGGCCGACGCAGTGTTTCCGAGGAATCGACAACAGCGCGTATTACATTCTGGAGCAGGACCGGAGGTGGTATTCCAATTACAGCGGCACCGGGAATACGCTGAATGCCGATCATCCGATTGTGCGCCGCATGATCCTGGACAGCCTGCGCTACTGGGTTCAGGAAATGCATGTGGACGGCTTCCGGTTCGATCTCGCCTCGATTCTGGCGCGCGATTCTAGAGGGCACGTCCTATCCAACCCGCCTGTGCTGTGGGACATCGAATCCGATCCGGCGATGGCCGGTACGAAGATGATTGCCGAAGCATGGGATGCCGCCGGTCTATACCAGGTGGGCAGCTTCGTGGGCGACAGCTGGAAAGAATGGAATGGCCGGTTCCGTGATGACGTCCGCGATTTCTTTCGCGGCGCCGAATACTCGGTTTCGCGCGTTGCCGACCGGTTTCTCGGCAGCCCTTCCATTTACGGCCACGAAGAGCGCGAAGCAGAGCAGAGCGTCAACTTCGTTACGTGCCATGACGGGTTCACGTTGTGCGACCTGGTCTCTTACAACGGCAAGCACAACGAAGAAAACGGCGAAGGAAATCATGACGGATGTGACGATAACCGGAGTTGGAACTGCGGCGTGGAAGGTCCGTCGAACGACCCGGCAATTCAAGCGCTGCGCGAGCGGCAGGCCAAAAACTTCCTGACGTTCGCGGTGCTTTCGCTGGGAATACCAATGATCCTGATGGGCGATGAGGTGTTGCGGACACAGCGCGGAAACAACAACGCCTATTGCCAGGACAACGAGACCAGTTGGTTCGATTGGAGCTTGCTCGAGAGGCACACCGGCTTGCACCGGTTTACGAAGCTGCTGCTGGCACGGCGTCTCCTCCGGGATGTGGGACCGGAGCGTCGCCGGGTGAGCCTGAACCAACTGCTGCGGAACGCGAAGAAAGCCTGGCACGGAGTCAGGCTCGATCAGCCGGATTGGAGCCCTTCGTCGCGCAGTGTCGCACTCGGTGCAGAACTCCTCTCGGAGGGGCTGCGCTTCCATATGATCTGGAATGCGTATTGGGATCCGCTCACGTTCGAGTTGCCGCTATTGGATGGCGGGGCCGTCTGGCGGCGTTGGATCGATACTGCTCTGGATTCTCCGGAGGACATCGTCGAATGGCAGCAGACGCAACCGGTTTCTGGCCAGACCTACCAGGCGGGTGCGCGTTCGGTGGTGGTACTGATCGCCGGCTAAGGGCACAAGGCCACTTTGTGTGCCGGCAAGGGCGCGCAAGAGTGCGCACGCCACACCCGTGGAGCACACTCGCGTCGAGTCACACCACAAAATGAATCCCTTGGCCATTCAATGCATCACTTTGCAGATCCATAACCAGAATTGACGGAACCTATGGCGGACTCCAAGAAACTGCAGCAATGGCACGAGAGGTGGCAGGCCCACTGGAAGAAGGAGGGCCCTCCAGATTACGAACTGACTTCGGGCAGCCCGAAGGACGGCGCGGACCGGGAGAGGAATTTTCTCGGAACGGCGCGAACGCCGGCGAAGGAGAAGAAGCGCCTGGGCCGGATCGTCAAAGAATTCGAGGCCGGATTCGACCGGCTCTACCGTCTGGGGCCGGCGGTGACAGTATTCGGATCGGCGAGATTCGGGGAGAACACTGCCTATTACCGGGCAGGCGTCGAATTAGGGCGCGAGTTGGCCCGTGCCGGCTTTGCTGTCATGACGGGCGGAGGTCCCGGCATGATGGAGGCCGCCAACCGGGGCGCCAAAGAGGGGGGCGGCGTCAGCATCGGCTGCAATATCATCCTGCCGTTTGAGCAGCAGCCCAACCCATACGTAGATGAAGTCATCCATTTCGATTACTTCTTCGCCCGGAAGGTAATGCTGGTGAAATACTCCTGCGCCTTCGTCTGCCTTCCCGGAGGCTTCGGTACGCTGGACGAAATGTTCGAGGCCGCCACGCTGATCCAGTGCCGCAAGATTGGACCGTTTCCGCTGATCCTGATCGGCAAGGATTTCTGGAGGCACTTGATCGAACTGATGTACCAGATGCAGCGAGAGGGCGCCATTTCCCCCGAAGACTCGGGATTCGGCTATCTCACGGATTCGCCGGCGGAAGCGGTGCAGATGATTCTGGAGAGCCTGCCGGAGTCGGTTACAGGGCGGCTGACCGCCGCTAAGACCGCGGCGGGAGGGAAATAACACGGTGGCTTCAACAATTGAACGGATCAGCATTAATACTGGTGGCGGGGATGCGCCGGGTCTGAACGCAGTTATCTATTCAGTGGTCCATGCGGCCGCCCGGCTGGGCTGGAAGGTGCTCGGAATCCGGGAGGGCTACGACGGGCTGCTCTTTCCGGAGCGGTATCCGGATGGCGGACTAATCGAACTCGACTGCGAAAAGGTCAAGAACATCCCGCATCTGGGAGGGACCATGCTCGGGACTACCAACCGGGGCAATCCCTTTCAGGTTCTGGAGCCAGGTCCGGACGGGACCATGAAACAGACTGATCAGTCCGACAGGGTTATTGAAGCCTTCCGCAAAAACAAAATCGACGCCCATGTTGCGGTTGGCGGCGACGGCAGCCTGACGATTGCTCTCCAACTCCACCGGAAGGGGCTGCGGGTTATTGGTGTCCCGAAAACGATCGACAACGACCTGGGTGCGACCATCGCGACGTTCGGATTCTCAACAGCCGTCTCGTTTGCCACCGAGTGTCTGGACCGGTTGCACATGACTGCCCAAGCGCACCGCCGCATCCTGGTGGTGGAGGTGATGGGCCGGTACGCCGGATGGATCGCGGCGCACACGGGCATTGCGGGACAGGCCGACGCGATCCTCATTCCCGAGATCCCGTATGACATCCACAAAGTGGCGGCACATCTGAAGCAGGCCACGAGCGGTTCGCGTCAACATGCCCTGGTGGTAGTTGCCGAAGGAGCCAAACCGGTGGGTGGCGGCGTGACGGTGAAGAGCCACGAGCCTGGAAGAGTGGAACGGCTCGGCGGCATCGGCGAACGCGTGGCGGCGGAACTGCAGGAGTTGACCGGCAAGGAATCGCGATCGGTTGTGCTCGGACATCTGTTGCGCGGGGGCTCGCCCAACGCCCAGGATCGGATCCTGGGGCTCGGGTTTGGCGCCGGCGCGGTATATGCGCTCGAACACGGCATGGACGGGGTGATGGTGGCGTTGAACCCTCCGAAGCTGGAATTCCCGCCGCTGGAGGACGCCGTAGTAAAGCTGAAACTGGTGCCTCGCGATGGAGAGTTGGTAACCACAGCGCGCGCGCTGAATATCTGCTTCGGCGATTGAGGCAGCCATGCTCCTGCGCTCACTGCGGCTTCGAAACTATCGCGCGGTGCAGTCGGCAGAGATATCCTTCGACCAGACCACGATCCTGATCGGCGAGAACGACTGCGGGCGCTCCAGCCTGATGGAGGCGATCGCGCTGGCGCTGGGATGGAACGGCGGCGAATGCGGATTCCGGTTCGAACCGTTCCACTTCCATCGCCCACTCGGGCAGTCCGCAACGGCGGCCCCTTCCATCGCGATCGAGTTGGACTTCTGCGAAGAGGCCAAAGGAGAGTGGGACGGCCCAGGATTTGAGACCCTTCGCACGGTCCTGCCGGATGTCGTCACGAGAGACCGTTGTTTTCATCTGGAGGTGACCCATACCCCGGAAGGCGCCACCAGTTGGACATTCCGCGCCGGGACGTCACAGCCGGTCGTCAACGATCATGGGTTGCTGCCGTGGCTTCGGAGAGCCATGCCCGTCTTCTGGCTCACCGAAGGCATGGCCGTCAGGTCGGATTCCCACAAGCTCCAGCATCCAGATGAACCCTCGCGATTGCTGGCGGAGCAGGTTAGCGAGCAGTACCGTGACCTGTTGGAGGGCACGACGCTCGATGTGTACCAAGGGATCGAACGAGGGTCATTCGCAGCCACGCAGATGCTGCAGGCGCGATCCAGCCTGCTGACCGATCCAGCGGCGGCGGGGACGGTGCTGGAGGAGATGACCGGGCGACACAAGTCCAGGAAATCGCAAGCTACCTCTGAAGGAAGCGGAACCTTCGGGACCGCGGCGCAGAAGATCGGGCTGCTGCTGCTGGTAGGGGCGCTGCTGCGTTCGGGAGGAACCCGGGTGGAGCGCGGCATGAGTCCGTTGACGTTGATCGAGAACCCCGAGGCGCATCTTCACCCGACGACGCTCGCCTCCATCTGGGGTGTGATCGAACGCGTTGCGGGGCAGAAGATCGTGGCGACGCATTCCGGCACATTGCTGGCGTCTGCCCGGCTGTCCTCGGTCCGAAGGCTGACGCGGCACGGCGGCGTGGTTAAGGAATGGCGGGTTCCGGAGGGCAGTCTGGATGCGGACGAACTGCGGCGCTACACCTACCATCTCCGGAGCCGGAGGGCGGCCGCCAATTTCGCGCGCTGCTGGCTTTTCGTGGAGGGCGAAACCGAATTCTGGTTGATGGGAGAGCTGGCGCGGGTGTGCGGATATAACTTTGCGAGCGAAGGCGTGTCGTGCGTCGAATTCGCTCAGTGCGGGTTGGATTCTCTCATTAAGGTGGCGCATCACCTGGGTATCGAATGGCATCTGCTCTCCGACGGAGATTCAGCCGGGCAAACTTATGCGCGATCAGCGCGGCGTCACCAGGAGGCGGACGGGGAGCAGCGGATCACCGATTTTGGAGGAGCCGGATATCGAGCACACATTCTGGCGATACGGATACGCCGACACTTTCCGGAGAGCCGCCTATCCCCGCCACACGGCGGGCGACCCGTCGCGAAATCACGTTCCGGCAAAGACTGTCATTCGCCGTGCGATCGACCGCCACTCGAAGCCGGCGCTCGCGATTCTGCTATTGGATGCCGCGGCCGATCGCGGCCCCGATGGAGTCCCGGCGCCTCTGCGGAATGCGATCGAGACTTGTGTTCGCCTGGCTCGGGGTGTTTAGCCGGTGGCCGATGTGGCGCACGCGTCGAGATGAGTCTCGACGCGGCACGCAGGAGTGCGTCGCAGGAGTGCGTGCGCCACAGTACTGGCATGTCAGGGCGCGTCCTATGATGGCCGCCGGAGATAACCGCAGTATCTGGCCCGCACTAGTCCCTGCGGGCCTGAGCCCACTCCTTCTCGAGGTCGAATAAGGTTCCGATCATGCTCTCGGGATTTTGATGGCTGGTCAGGACCTCCTGTGTAAACAGGCCGTCGGCCTGGATGATGCGGGCGATGCAGCCCGTCCAGCCGGTTTGATGGCTGGCACCCACGCCCGCGCCGCTGTCTCCGTGGAAGTACTCGTAAAACAGTAAGTTGTCCCGCCAGAGCGGGTCGGTCTGGAACTTCTCCGCGCCGCCGAAGACTGGCCGCCGGCCTTCGGAGTTGCGCTCGAAGGTGCCGATCAGCCTGCTGGCCAACTCGTGAGCCACTTCCCCTAGGTTCATCATCTGGCCGGAACCGGTGGGGCACTCCACTTTGAACGAGTCGCCATAGTAGGAACCCATGCGCAGCAATGCGATGTAAATCAGGAAGTTAACCGGCATCCAGACCGGTCCGCGCCAGTTGGAATTCCCACCGAACATGCCGCTGTCCGAATCGGCCGGGACGTAGGCCACGCGGTACTCCTGGCCGCCGCAGTGGAACACGAACGGGTGATCCTGGTGGTAGCGGAGAGCGCGCGGATGCCGTGGGGTCCAAAAAACTCGCTCTCGTCCAGCATCTTCACAAGAATGCGCCGCAGTTTCTCCTCGTTGACCGTCGAAAGCATACGGCGTCCGTGCTGGCCGGGCGTGGACGGCATGTGGAGATTGGCGAGGAGTTCGGGGTGCAATCTCCCGAATCGCTGAGCCCGCGTTCGAACCTCGGGCAGCCTTTCCAGAATGTCCTCCTCAAAGATCGCGACCGCTGCCAACGGCAGCAGGCCGACGATCGAGCGCACCTTCAGCCGCATCGCCTGGCCATCGGGAAGACGCAGGACATCATAGAAGAAGCCATCCTCCTCATCCCACATGTCATCGTGGTTTTCACCAACCCGGTCCATGGCCCCGGAAATCCACATCGAGTGCTCGAAAAACTTACTCGACGAATTCTTCGTAATGTGGCTCGTGCAGGGCCAGTTCCACCGCAATGCGCAGCATCTGCTGGCTGAAGAAGACCATCCAGGCCGTGCCGTCGGCTTGTTCCAGGCTGCCGCCGGTGGGCAGAGGCGAGCTGCGGTCGAACACGCCCACGTTGTCCAACCCAAGGAACCCTCCTTCAAAGACGTTGTTGCCGTAGCGGTCCTTGCGATTCACCCACCAGGTGAAATTGACGAGCAACTTCGAAAACGCGTATTTCAGAAACTCAATGTCGCCTTTGCCATTTCTCCCTTTATCCAGCAAATAGACCTGCATGGTGGCATACGCGTGCACCGGCGGGTTTACGTCGCCGAAGTTCCATTCGTATGCGGGGATCTGGCCGTTCGGATGAAGGTAGTCGTTACGCAGCAGAAGGTCCAACTGGTTCTTCGCGAAATCCAGATCCACGGCTGCGAGGGCTAACACGTGGAACGCGAGATCCCACGCGGCGTACCACGGGTATTCCCATTTGTCCGGCATGGACATGATGTGGTCGTTGGTCATGTGGAACCACTCGGCGTTGCGGATGCGGCTCCGCTCGGAGGACTTCGAACCCGGTCCGACGTTGTGTTCCCGAAGCCACAGGCCGACATCGTAGTAGAAGTACTGCTTCGACCAAAGCATACCTGCCAGCGCCTGGCGCATAACAAGGGCACGGTCCGGCTTGTCCCGCACTGACGGCGGTATGACGCTCTCGTAAAACCGGTCCGCTTCTTCCAGTCGGGCCTGGAAGATCTGATCAAAACCTGCAAAGGGCTCTTGTAGTAGCTCGCCCTCGAGCTCGCTTCAGCCGCAGCCGGACGATTTTGGTTTCCCCGGGGCCCACGGTCAGAAAGTAGTGAGCGGAGGCCTTGGTCCCGGTTCCCTCGGGATTCACTGCATCCGCTCGCCCGTGTATCACGCAATTGTGAATACCGTCCTTGACGTAGGGCGACGCGTTGATGCCGCCGAAGAGCCGCTCGTTGTTGCTTTCGTTCTCCGTGAACAGCAGCGGCACCGGGCCTTCGCAGAACAGGTCGTAGTCCGGCAGGGATTCCTGGAAGAGCACATCTGTGTGATGCGCCGAAATCACGCTGGCATCGGAGTGAGGCACGCGCTTCAGGATTGGCTTGCTTCCGCCGCCCATCCAGGACCAGGTGTTCCGGAACCACAAGGTCGGCAGCAGGTGAAGGCTGGCTGATTCGGGTCCGCGGTTTGCCGCACTGATCTTGATCAGGTAGTCTTCCGGGCCGTCCTTGGCGTATTCCACGAACACGTCAAAATAACGGTCTTCGTTGAAGATGCCGGTATCGAGCAGTTCATATTCCAGATCCAGCTTGCCGCGGCGGCGATTGGTCTCAATCAGGTCACTGTACGGATACTCCGCATGCGGGTATTTGTACAGGTATTTCATGTAGGAATGCGTGGGGGTGCTGTCGAGGTAAAAGTAGTATTCTTTGACGTCCTCGCCGTGATTCCCTTGGCTGTTGGTCAGTCCGAAGAGTCGTTCCTTGAGGATCGGATCCTTCCCATTCCACAGAGCGATCGCGAAACACAGGACCTGATGATCGTCCGAGATCCCGGCCAGTCCATCCTCGCCCCAGTGATAAGCGCGGGAGCGGGCGTGGTCGTGGGAGAAGTAGTCCCACGCATTTCCGTTCTCGCTATAGTCTTCACGAACGGTGCCCCACTGTCTCTCGCTGAGATAGGGCCCCCATTTCTTCCATGGAGCGAGGCCCAAACGGGAGTCTTCCATCCGCTTGTGCTCCGAAGATGTCGCATTCCCTTCCGGCATTGATCCTCCTTCGCCGTGCTCAAAGCCACGATGAACATAGGACCTGTGGAGGTGCACATTATTTGCCCTTGAAACGACTGGGGAAACAGCCCGGAACAGAGCTCTAGCGCCCAGGCCGAAAATACTGTGGATCTCTCGGGTTCCACCGAGCATCGTTAGCCGCGAACGGGCTGACGGATGCCCGACAGGAGTCGCATGAGTTCCTCACTCGAAAATCATCGAAACCGGCCGGGAAGGCCATTGAGATTTGTTGCACTTCTTGCCGCCGCGGCGATTTTGCTTACGAATTGCGGGGGCGACAAGAAGGAAGAGAAAACGGCCGCGGCAGCAGCCGGACCGGTCGTTTCAGTGGTCGTCGCCCCGGTGGTGCAGAAAACGGTACCGTTACTTACCGAACTGACTGCCCGCACCGACGCGACCGAATCGGTGGAGATTCGTGCGCGAGTGAAGGCGTTCCTGGCTTCCCAGAGCTACGCGGAAGGCACGATGGTCAAAGCGGGGCAGGTGCTCTTCACGCTGGACAAGCGCGAATATGAAGCTCAGCTGATGACGGCAAAGGCGCAGTTGGCCAAGGCACAGGCCGATTTGTCGCAGGCCCAGGACAGGACCGTGGTGGACACCGCCCAGGCGAATGTAAACATTGCCCAGGCGCAGTTGAACAAGGCCGATACCGACGTCCGGCGCCTCAAACCGCTGGCCGAGCAAAGGGCAGTGCCGCAACAGGACTACGACAACGCAACGGCCGCCCAACAGTCGGCCAGTGCCGACGTAGAGGGCAGAAAGGCCTCGTTGAACACCGCCAAGGTCAACCAGGTGGCGGCGATCCAACAGGCGCAGGCCGCCGTGGCAGCCGCGAATGCCGCCATCCAACAGGCTGAGCTCAACGTGGAGTATTGCACGGTCACGTCGCCCATCAACGGCATCGCCGGTACGCGCCAGGTTACCCCGGGCAACCTCGTCGGACAGGGCGAGGCCACTTTGCTAACCACGGTTTCCAACGTGAACCCGATGCGGGTGTACGTGAGCATCAGTGAGCGTGAGTACCTGATCTACCAGGCAATGAAGGCGCAAGGGAAGATGAAGGGCTCGGCCGCCGAGCTTGAACTGATCCTGGCGGACGGCTCGGTTTTTCCGCATAAAGGCAAAATGATCATCGCCGACCGTGCCGTGGATCTGAAGACCGGCACCCTGAGCCTGATCGCGGAGTTCCCAAATCCGAACGCCCTGTTGCGCCCCGGCCAGTTCGGCCGAGTCCGTCTGGCTGCGACGGTGGCGGAGAACGCCCTGCTCGTCCCGCAGAAGGCGGTAACCCAGATGCAGAGCGCCAATGTTGTCTACGTGGTGGGCAGCGATAACAAGGTCGCTCTCCGCACTATCACGATCGGGGATCGCGTGGGCCAGGATTACATCGTGCTCGACGGAGTCAAGGCCGGGGAACGGATTATCGTCGAGGGAATCCAGAAAGCCCGCCCGGGAAGCACGGTGAATCCGAGCGAACAGGCGGCAACTGCGGAGACCGCGGTGGTCAAAAAAGGAGAGTAGCCATGGCGAAATTCTTCATTCACCGTCCTGTCTTCGCGATCGTCATATCGCTGATTATTCTGATCGCTGGCGGCTTGAGTCTTTCTACTTTGCCGGTCGCGCAGTACCCGCAGATCTCGCCACCCACCGTAGAGGTGGAGATCAACTACCCTGGGGCCAACTCCGAGACCGTAGAGCAGTCGATCGCCACAAACGTGGAGGCCGAAGTCAACGGCGCGGAGAACATGATCTACATGTCGTCGAAATCGTCCAGCGACGGCCGGTACGTTCTTACCTGCACGTTCAAGGTCGGTGCCAACCTGGACATGGCGAACGTGGACATTAACAACCGGGTGAATAAAGCGACCGCGAAGCTTCCAAAGGAAGCGGTTGCGGCGGGCATTTCGGTGAAGAAGAAATCGCCCGACATCCTGCTCGCAATTTCGATCTACTCGCCGGACAGCACGTTTGACGAGACGTTCCTCTCGAATTTCACCTCGATCAACCTGGTAGACCCGATCGCGCGAACTCCCGGCGTCGGCTCGACGATGATTGTCGGGCAGCGCGACTATGCTATGCGGTTCTGGGTGAGGCCCGACAAACTGGCCAAACTGGGACTGACGGGCACCGACCTAGCCAATGTCGTGAACGAGCAGAACCTCGTGGCCCCTGCCGGACAGGTTGGACAGCCACCAGCGAAGTCAGGCACGCAGTTCCAGTACACCGTGAACGTCAAGGGCCGTCTGACGGAACCCTCGGAATTCAACGACATGATCGTGCGTACGCTTTCCGACGGTTCCATCCTGAGGATGAAGGATGTTGCCAGGGCCGAACTGTCGGGAAAGAGTTACACGAGTTTTGGGCGCAAGGACGGCATTCCGGCAACCGTGCTGATTATTTACCAGTTGCCGGGCGCGAACGCCATCCAGACCGTGGATAAAGTGAAGGAGTTGCTGCATGAGTCGAGCAAGAATTTCCCGCCCGGCCTCAAGTACAACATCTCGCTCGATACCACAAAATTCGTCGAGGTGGCGATTCATGAAGTGTTTCTTGCTCTGCGGGATGCCATCATCCTCGTCCTGGTCGTGGTTTTTATCTTCCTGGGAAATATCCGGGCAACGTTCATTCCCATGCTGGCGGTGCCCGTCTCGCTGGTAGGCACATTTGCGGCATTCTCGGTGTTGGGCTTCTCCATTAACACGCTGACGATGCTGGCGATCGTTCTGGCAGTCGGAATCGTAGTAGATGACGCGATCGTGGTGGTGGAGGCGGTGGAGCACCACATTGAGCACGGACTCACTCCACTGCAGGCCACTGAGAAGGCAATGGACGAGGTAAGCGGCCCGGTAGTAGCCATCGGCCTGGTGCTCTGCGCGGTGTTCGTCCCCGTGTCCTTCATGGGCGGCATCGTGGGGCAGCTATACAAACAGTTCGCAATCACGATCTCGATTTCGGTGATCCTGTCCGTGATCGTCGCGCTCACCCTGACTCCGGCCCTCTGCCAGATGCTGTTACGGCCTCGCAAAGAGATCCGGGGACCAGTTGGGAAGTTCCTCCGCGGCTTCAACAAAGTATTCAACATCACAACCAACGGCTATCTCGGAGGCGTCGGCTTCTTTCTGCGGCGCGCGGTGATCGGCGTAGCGTGCCTCGCGGGTCTCTGGTTCGGCGCCGGAGCTCTCATGATGTCCTTGCCCACCGGTTTTGTACCCAATGAGGACCAAGGCTATTTCTTCACCGTATTCAACCTTCCCGACGGCGCTTCCATGGAGCGCACCGACCAGTTGATGAAGCGCGCTGAGGCAGATCTGAAAAATATCCCAGGCGTTCAGGAGGTCTTGACAACCGGCGGCTTGAACCTTCTTACGAATGCGTACACTTCGAACAACGCTTCCATCATCACCATGCTCAAGCCCTGGGAAGAGAGGAAGAGCAAGGAAGAGCAGCTGAAGCCCATCCTGATGGCCGCGCAAAGAAAGTTTGCCAGCTATCCGGAAGCGGTTTCCCTGGTTTTTCCGCCACCTCCGATCAATGGACTCGGCAACGCTTCCGGGTTCGTCTTCGAGTTGGAGGACAAGGTCGGAAGAACGCCGCAGGAATTGTCGGATGCAAAAGAGAAGATGATGCAGGCCATGGCGAAGCAGCCTAAACTGACCGGCATCTATTCGGGCTACAGCACGTCGATTCCGCAAATCAAACTGGACATCGACCGCGACAAAGCCCGGACGCTGAACATCCCCATAAACAACGTGTTCCAGGGGCTGCAGATCTATCTCGGAGGGCTTCAGGTTAACGACTTCAACCTCTTCGGGCGCACCTATAAGGTGATGATCCAGGCGGAGCAGGACTTCCGTAAGTCGCCTGAAAGCATTAACGACATTTATGTTCGATCGAATGACGGCTCGATGGTGCCGATGTCCACAGTCAGCAAAATCAACATGACCACCGGGCCCGATATTCTCCAGCGGTACAACATGTTCCGGACCGCCGAAATCAACGGAGCCAACGGCCCCGGAGTCTCGACGGGTGAGGCTCTCAACATCATGGAAGATCTGGCATCCAAAGAGCTTCCGCAAGGGTACGGCTTTGAATGGACCTCCATCGCCTACCAGGAGAAAGAGGCGGGCGGATCGCAAGGGCCGATCTTCGCGATGGCGATGATCTTCGTCTTCCTGGTGCTGGCGGCGCAGTACGAGAGCTGGGCGGTGCCCTTCTCGGTGCTGCTCGGTCTGCCGATTGGTGTATGCGGCGCCTTTCTGGGCGTGTCGATGGCCGGGTTGGAGAACAACGTGTATGTTCAGATCGGCATCGTGACGCTGATGGGGCTGGCCGCGAAGAATGCCATTCTGATCGTGGAATTCGCGAAGGAGGGCCACGAAAAAGGAATGGGTCTGGTGGCCGCCGCTACTGAGGGCGCGAAGCTTCGGTTCCGGCCCATTATGATGACGGCCTTCGCGTTCATCCTGGGTGTGATCCCGCTCGTCATCGCCAGCGGCGCCGGCGCTGCGGCGCGCGCCAGCATCGGAATCGCGGTATTCGCGGGCATGCTGTTCGCCTCGACGGTCGGCCTGTTCTTCATCCCAATGCTTTATGTGCTGATTCAGGGCGCCGCTTACCTGGTGTCGGGGCAACGGCAGGCAATTCAAGGCACGTTAGCCGCCCAGCCCGCAGTGCAGGGAGGACATGACTAATGCGCGGCAAGCTACTCATCCTCTGTATTACCCTCATTTTGGCCGGATGCAAAGTCGGGCCCAACTATAAGCGCCCGGCCGTGCCGGCGCCGCCGCAATACCGGGGGGGCGAGTCGCAGCCCGCCCAGCCGTCGCTGGGAGAAGCAAAGTGGTTTGACGTATTCCAGGACGACACACTCCGGGCGCTTCTTGGTGAGGCCGTGAAGGCGAACTACGACATCCGTATCGCCGCACAGCGCGTGCTGGCCGCCGAAGGCCAACTTTCGGCTACGCGCTCCGGCCTTTGGCCGCAGTTCGGCGGTCACGCCGAGGCCGGGCGCACTGGTGTGCACTCGCCCACCCAATCGTGGGCCGGAGCATTCGGCGTGGCGTCCTGGGAGATCGACCTATTCGGCAAACTGCGCCGCGCCAGCGAGGCGGCAAAGGCCGACATGCTGGCCCTCAAGGAGAACCAGAATGCGGTGATGCAGGCGCTGGTGGCGCAGGTCGCCTCCGCGTACTTCGATTTACGCGAGTACGACGCCGAACTGGAGTACGTTCGCGACTCCATCAAGACACGCCAGGAGTCCGTCAAGCTGGTTGCCGCCAGGGTGGAAGGCGGCGTCGCGAGCGAACTCGAGTTGGACCAGGCGAAGAGCCTGGTAGCCTCCGCGCAAGCGGAAATGGCGTTGCTTGAAAGGGCGCAGGAGCAGACAGAGAATCTCATCAGCTACCTGCTCGCGAAGCAGCCCGGGCCCGTCGCCCGCGGCAGGAGCCTGACCGAGCAGCCTCAACCACCGCAGGTGCCCGCCGGTCTGCCGTCCACACTTCTGGATCGGCGTCCCGATTTGCGGCAGGCCGAGCAGCAACTGATCGCCGCCAATGCCCGAGTCGGCGTTGCGAAGGCGGCGTTCTTTCCCAGCATCAATCTCACGGCGGCCGGCGGTTACCAGTCCGCGGACCTTCTTGGTGTGGTCAACCGTGCGGGGTTCGCTTACTCGATGGGCGGGTTTGTGGACCTGCCGATCTTCGATGCGGGGCGCCGCTCCGGAAACTACAAGACAGCCAAGGCAGAGAATGAAGCCATGCTGATCGGCTATCAAAAGGCGATCAATGGAGCATTCCGCGATGTCTCGGACGCGCTGGTCGGCTACCAGAAGACGAAAGAGTATAGCAGCAGCCAGAAAGTCCTCGCCGACACTCTGCGCGATCAAAGCCGTCTCGCCAATGTGCGATACGTTGGCGGCGTTAGCAGCTATCTCGAGGTCCTGGATACCGAGCGCCAGAGGCTGACTGCCGAGCAGCAACTTGCCCAATCCCAACGGGATGTACTGACTTCGCTGGTGGGACTCTATAAGGCTCTCGGCGGTGGCTGGCAATAAAGAGTTCGACCATCCCAACCCGGCAGAGCGGCTGCACGACTGCCGGTTCCTTCTCGGCGGCCTCGTTGCTCTGCTAATGGCCATTCCTTTCCTGGAAGCAGTGACGAGGCCCGTCATCCTCGCCTCGTCGTTAACGGGCGTCTTCGTCGCTGCGGTTTTCGTAGTAGACGCGGGCCGGCGCCGAAAACGCCTGACTTTGATCATCGCGGCAATACAGGCTGCCTTGACCGTATTCTCGCTGAATCACCGCGAAGACGATAGGTTCTACGCGATCACAGTGGCGCTCGCGCTGTTGGCGATGACCGTTCTAATCCTGTTTTCCACGTACTGCGTTCTACGTTATGTCTTGCAGGCACGAGTCATCACGGAGGATCAGATCTATGCGGGTATATCCATGTACCTGATGCTCGGATTCGCGTTCGGCGCAGTGTACGCCCTGATCAGCATCCTGGACCCGAGGAGCTTCGCGTCAAACGTTGCTTTGTTGACCCCCGAGGACAAACCCGATCTGGTGTACTTCAGCTTCGTCACTCTCGCAACGCTTGGGTACGGAGATATTACTCCGCGCACCAATATTGCCCGATCGCTGGCGGTGCTCGAAGCGCTGGCGGGAATGCTGTACATCGCTATCTTCATGGCCCGGCTCGTGTCGCTGCGTACGGAGAAGGCAGAGTAACCGGCATGGCGGACAGCCCTCGCGGACAAGCCATCGATATCCACCCTCCGCTGGAGCCGGTCGCCATGGCGGCGTTGGAGGCGGGACGGCTGATGATGGAAGCCGGAGCAAATGCGAGAAGCGTTGAAGAGATTGTGAGACTGATTGCGCGCGGCCTCGGCGCGGAACGTGTGGATTTGCGCATCGGGTATGCTTCACTGGCAGTCACCCTGGTCTTCGGCGACTCGGGTTTGACTCGTATGCGAAACCTGGCACACTTGGGGGTCAACCAGGACCTGAACCGGAGACTCTGGGATCTGGCGAGGCACGTATCGCGGGGCGAACTCACAGCGGAGCAGACCCGCGCCGCAATGGTGCGACTGGTGTCCGAAACGCCGCGCCACTCCCCATGGGTAACGGCGATCGGGGTAGGGCTGGCCTGCGCGGCCTTCGGTCGCCTGCTGGGTGTGGACTGGTATGGCGCCGGCCCTGTATTTCTAGCAGCGGCGGTAGGACAATTCGTGCGCGGAAAGCTGCTCTCTCAGCGCATGAACGCCTTTCTTTGCACGGCGCTGATCTCCTTCCTGAGTTCAATGATGGGCGGATTGCTCGCGTGGTGGGCCAACAGCGCGACGTTGACGCCCGCGGTAATCGCTTCGGTTCTCCTACTCGTTCCAGGGGTCCCCGCCGTCAACGCGCAAAGCGACATACTCGAAGGGCATCCGACGCTCGGCAGCGCGCGAGCGGTGACAGTCGCAATGATGCTGGTGTTCATCGCCGCGGGGCTTTGGATCAGCCGGGTTCTTTTCGTGTGTTGGAAGCTCGTATGACGCCGGGCTTTTTTCTCGAGCAGGCTGTTTGCGGTGCGGTGGCGGCTGCCGGGTTCGGCATGTTGTTCAATGTCGGCTTTCGGCTTCTGCCATGGTGTGCGACGACCGGGGCCTTAGCCTTGGCTGTGCGCACAAGTTTTCTCGCTGCCGGATGGAGCCTGGAAGGGGCATCATTTGCTGCCGCGCTCGCGGTGGGTGCGGCGGCGCAGTTGATGCGGACCCGCACGGGCCTGCCGCAGGATGTGCTGGACGTTGCCGGATGCATCCCGATGGTGCCAGGCAGTTTCGCCGCTAAGGCGATCATCGGTCTCTTTGCACTCACCACAAGCGGCGTCGTCAACGAGCCGGATACACTGATTACGGCGACCCAATATACTTTGCGTGTACTGTTTACTATCGGCGCGATCGGCACTGGTCTCGCGATTCCAACCTATCTCGTGCGTGCGCGCGCGAGCCGCTGAGACTCGCGGGGCCCAATCGCGGCGTGCCTGGTGAAATCATGGCGTTTGCACTCATTCTCGAAGCACTCAAAAATGTGACGCTCACATTTGCGTCTCTATTCCCCATCATCAACCCTCTCGGAGCCGCCCCGATATTTCTCGGTTTGACCCGACACTATCCGGAATCGGTACGGAAGATCCTCGCCCGCCGGATCGCGCTTTACGGGTTTCTATTGTTGGGAGGCAGTCTGGCGTTGGGATCGTCGGTGCTGAGCTTCTTCGGCATCTCGCTTCCAATCGTTCAGATCGCCGGCGGGTTCGTGCTTGCAAATACGGGCTGGCAAATGCTGAACCGGAAAGTGAGCGATAACCCGGACGACTCCGGCGCCGGCACGTTCGAGGTTGCCATGCAACACGCGTTTTATCCGCTGACATTACCCCTGACGGTTGGGCCCGGCTCCATTTCCGTTGCAATTGCTTTTGGCGCTCATATACGGCAGAGAAGCAACGTGGCGCACATGGACTACATTCTGCCCTTCGTCGGCGGTCTGATCGGAATGGCCTTGGTTTGCCTTACGTTGGCGCTGTGCTATGCGAATGCCGGCAAGCTGGCCTCGCTTCTGGGCCCCTCCGGCACCAATATCGTGGAGCGCCTCTCGGCCTTTCTGCTGCTGGCGATCGGCGTCCAGATCGTGTGGAATGGATTTGCCGCGTTGCTGGGCCCGCTGCTGACACGGGCGGCCGGCCAGTAAGATTTGGCCCCACTCAGGCGTGAGCCTGCCGACCCTGAAACTTACTGACGGCCTGGGCTACGTCGAAACACATCCGTTCGCGCCCAAGCGCCTCGCCCAGCGGCGCCCGCCGGACGAGTTCGAGAGTCACCGGCGTCAGTCCCGCCAGCCAGAGTTCGATTCCCGCCTCTCGCAGCTTCTCCTCACCGCCCATCAGCATTCTGAGAGCGGTGTACTCGATGTCGGGTATGGCGCTGCAATCCAACACCAGAACCCGGGGCTTCGACTCGCGAATCAGGGACCAGATCGCGTCACCAACTCGCTGAGCGTTCGCAAAGTACATTCTTCCTTCGGTCCGAACCAGTAGCAGCCCCGGGAAGTTCTCGTCCTCCGGATGGGCCGCGCTCCGCTGCCGAAATACGTTTGTTCCGGGCTTGCGCACGAGTGCATATACCGGTGCCCGGTTCGTTTCGTAAATTAGCGCCGCCATGGACACGATCACGGCAACCAGAATTCCGTGGAGCGTTCCCAGGAAGACCACGCCGAGCGCGGCGGTGACCCCCCACCAGAATTCCATATGCCGTAGGTGCCGGATGATCACCAGTTCTTTCGGGCTGAGAAGGCCGATGGCGGTAGCGATGACCACCGCCGCCAGTGTGGCGTGGGGCATCAGGCCGATCATTGGTGCGAGAAACAGAACGGCCATAACCGTCATCCCGACGGTAGCCAGCTCGGAGACTTGCGTGCGGGCGCCAGCGCGAACATTCACCGCAGTCTGGGACGTTCCACCCCCGACCGGTATCGAGTGGAACATACTGGCCGCAATGTTTGCCAAGCCCAGCGCCCGCAACTCCTGGTCCGCGTCCGGACGCGGGTCACCCGCCGGTGCGAATGCGCGTCCCACGGCAACTGTTTCCGAGAAGCTCATCAGGGCGATGCCGATCGCCGCCGGCCACAGCTGCTCGATCAGCAGCGGTCCAGGCAACTGGAACCCGGGCAGGCCGGCGGGCATGTTACCCACAACTCCGACGCCGATTTTCTCCAAGCCTAAGAACCACGACGCAAAGATCCCACCACCCACGGCGACCAGGGGCGCAGGGATTTTGGGCCAGAGCTTCTCGAGGGCGAAAACCAGAACCAGTGTGCCCCCGCCTACGGCAAAGGTCGCCATCGACGTTTCCGGCAAATGGCGCACCAGTGAGATCACGTCCCGGAAGAAGCCAGCCTTCGTGATGTGAATGCCGAGAAGCTTCGGTACCTGATCGGCCACTATCACCAATCCCAGCCCAATTTTGAATCCCGTAAGGACCGGGTCGGAGATGAAGTTCGCGATACCACCCAGCTTCAGGAAGGAACCCAACAGTAGTGCCGCGCCCACCATCAGCGTCAGCGTCGCGGTAGCGGCGATCATCTGTTCCTGGCTGGCAGCCTTGAGCACATCCGTCAGAGCGGCGCCCGTCAGTATCCCGATGGTGGCGGTGGTGCTCATGCTCATTGTTCGGGCGGTACCCATTACCGCGTAGATAAGCATCGGCAACAGGGATGTATAGAGCCCAAGTTCCACCGGCAGGCCGGCAACCGTCGCCATGGCCATGGCCTTTGGGATTACTACCGCACCGGTGGTGAGGCCGGCAACGATATCGAAACGAAGCCAGTCCCGATGATATGTCCGGAGCGCGCCGACAATCGGAATGTAGCGGGTGATTGACATGGCGCAACACTGATGCTGCGGCACAATATGACGACTTAATGAATATCGGACTGAGTGGGTAAGGACCTACCGCGCCATCGCCTCTTGTGCCTGGAGAGTGCCGGGCTCCGAGACATCCGAAGGCTGTCCAACGGATACGTCCGCGCCGATCGTGCCCGAAAGTTCCGTCAGGTACCGCGGACTGCTGACACGCTCCAATTGCCGGCGTGCTTCGGCCAGCCGTTCAGCAATGTTGAGTTCCTTCGCAATTTCCGGATCCTGGTCGAACTCGGGAAGCGACCGGACGTGGCGTGTCCAGAGATCGGTATCCTTGGCTTGTTTGCACCGCAGGCGATCCCGGTACCAATCGCTGTTGAGGACGGATTCCCGCGTAAACAAGGCACGAAGCCTGGGATCATCGCCGGTCATGCCGAGATAGCTGCCGTGGGCCATCAGGTGGAGCACCGCGCTTACCGGGGGGCAGGCATCCTCGACGCTGCCATCCTGGAAGTATTCGAGCGCCACTTGCCGCTGGGCCTCCACGATTGCGTGAACTCCGTCAGCGAACATAGATGGTATTCGGATACGCCCGGTCTACGGCATAACCTTCCGGTCTATGCACGACGCCGTCGCCCAGCAACCGCATCGATTCCTCGAAGGGCGGCTCAACTATGTGGATCGTCCGCCCGGCGTAGAACTCCTGCCCAAGCATGCGTTTTGACTTCCTCTTTGCAGTAACCGAAATAGTTATCGGTGATGACGGTAAAGATAACCCCCGACCTGTCCCGGCAAGTGACTTTGAACGGGCGGCTGTCGTTGTAGGCCTCTTCGTCATCTTTCCAGCACATCCCGTCGCGGCACTGCCGCTCGGTAGCTTCCTCCCAGCGGGGGAGGCCCAGATCCTTCTTTCGAATCCCGATCAGGTGCGGAGCCAGAATGACGCAACCTGTTGGTTTCAGAAACATAACAACTCGCCGGTGGATGACGGCATCTAGACGTCAGCGCCATCGATGCGCCGTGGCTTGTTGTGTGTTGCCGGCCTAAGTACGCGGCCCACCCAGGCCGTCTGTTACTATTCGCCTTTGGAGTGAGTAGCTTGATCCATTGGCCGCGGCCGGCTCTATACCTGTTCATCGTCATCCAATTCGCGCTTTTGGCTGACGCGCAACTGGGGCGCGCTGGTGTGTCCATCCAGGCACAGCCCGGCAGCGATGTTGCGAGAATTCTCCAGATGCCAGGCGCTCTACAAGCGCGCTCGCGGTTCGATCACGTCACAACCGCCGATGGGCTCTCCAACGATTCCGTGTTTTCCATATTGCAGGATCGTGACGGGTTTATGTGGTTCGGTACACAGGCGGGACTGAACCGCTACGACGGCTATCGAGTGACGCAGTTTCGGAATGATCCCCAGGACTCGAGTTCGATCTCTGACGACTTCGTCCGAATTCTGCTGCAGGATCGCCGTGGTGCGATCTGGACCGGCACTCAAGTACTCAGCCGGTTCGATCCGCAGACCGAGAAATTCACCCGGTTCACAATTCCCCGCCAAAATCGGGCTGAAGGCAGACCGCTCAGTCTTCAACGGATCTGTGAAGATCGGAATGGATTTCTCTGGCTGGGAATGAGCGGCGGCCGAACCTTATTCCGTTTCGATCCGGAGTCAGGAAAGTTCACCGGGTACGACATCGGCGGAACTCTTCCGCCGGGGCGTGACAATGCGATTGTGGCGATGTACGCGGACCCGGCCGGCATGCTCTGGTTGGGCGCGAGCAACGGCCTGGTGCGATTCGACCCCCTCACCGGAGCGGCTACGCACTACGCCGATGCTCGGGCGAAATCCCCGATTAGCATCCGAGGTATCGCGCAGGACCGCGGCGGAAACCTCTGGCTGGCCACCACCGAGGGCGGCCGGAACTTCTTCGATCCTGTTGCGGGCGCTTTTAGCAGGCGCTGGGCTCCACCGAACCCAGAGCGTCTCGGGACCGAGACCAATGCGATCTTCGCAGACGCTGACGGGGTGATTTGGCTAGCCACGACAGAAGGCCTGGAGGTATACGACCCCGCGACCGGCGCAAGAGAGGTTCTCCGGCACAATCCGGCGGACCGCAACAGTCTGGGAGCGACCGAGATCCTGTCCCTGGCCGCGGATCGTGACGGAGCCCTGTGGGTGGGAACAAAGGCCGGCGGCGTCAACCGTTTCTCGCCGGGTAGCCTGCGATTCGGGGCGTGGCGACACAATCCCGCGGACCCCGGCGGCCTCAGCGATAACAATGTCCGGGCCCTCTACCAGGACCGCTCCGGCGATGTTTGGATTGGAACGTACGATGGCGGCCTGAACCGCTTCGACCCGATCTCGGGGAAGTTCACCCATTTCCGCCACGACCCTCGAAAGCCCGGAAGTCTGGATGATGACCGCATCTACTCGATATACGAGGACGATTCCCGACATCTCTGGATCGGCACCGGCATGGGAATCAACCGGCTGGATCGCAGTACCGGCGTGGTCACTCATTTCGACCGTGGACCGCTTGCCTCCCGCGGTTGGTCACTTCCAACGTACTCGCTACTCGAAGATCGCAGCGGAACATTCTGGTTCGGCGTCGGAGAAAGGCGAGCCGCGCTGGACCGGAAGACCGGCTCGGTGACATCCGTCAGCAGTACCGGCGGTCTCACCATGCACGAGGATCGCGAAGGCAACGTTTGGTTCGCTTCGGCCTTCGCCCTTTTGAAGATGAACGTCTCGGGCGATGTTCGCCGAGTCCCCTTACCCCAGACCCCGGGCGCGGACACGCCGTCCTCCGTACAAATCAACTTCATTCATGAGGATGCCCGGGGGTTGCTGTGGTTCGCCACAGAATCCGGTCTGTTGCGTTTTGACCCAGAAACCGAACACTTCACCAGTTACACGACCCGGGACGGGCTCCCCGACAACGTGGTGCAATGCATTCTCCCCGACCAGGCGGGCGACCTCTGGATCAGCACGAACAATGGCATTTCGCGATTCAACCCGCGGGAAAGCAGCTTCTTAAACTACCACGAGAGCGACGGCCTGCAAGGGGAGCAGTTCAACCGGAAGGCCTGTTTTGTGGACCGGGCGGGAATCATGTACTTTGGCGGCCTTCACGGGTTCAACGTCTTCGATCCGCGGCGCATCCCCCGCCCGTCCGCTCCATCCCAGGTGGTGCTGACGGAGTTTCGCATTCACGGAAACGTCGTGGCGGTGGGCCGGGATTCGGTGTTGCCCAGGCCCATTTGGCAGGTTGACTCACTGAGTCTCTCGCACCGGGACGACGGTGTCTCGTTCGAGTTTGCCGCGTTGAGCTACCGCGACCAGGCAAAGATGCGCTATCGCTTTACACTCGAAGGGCTCGAGACCCGATGGACCTATGTGGACAGCCGAAGCCGGTCGGCTCGCTACACCGGTTTGAGGCCGGCAAGCTACCGCTTTCGCGTGCAGGCATCCTTGGACGGCCGGACGTGGAGCAACCAGGAAGCCTCGCTTAGAATCTCGATCGCCCGGCCCTGGTGGCAGACGCCCTGGAGTCAGGGCGGAGCGATCCTGGCCGTGGCAGGCTTGCTGCTATGCGCCTACAAGCTGAGGGTAAGCGCCTTACAACGGCGGGAAATACGCCTTCAGACACTCGTCGATCAGCGCACGGCGGAGTTGGTGGATGCGAGGAACGAGGCCGAGCAGGCCAACCGGGCCAAGAGCTCATTTCTGGCCAACATGAGCCACGAACTCCGCACACCGCTGAATGCGATCCTGGGGTTTTCGCAACTCCTGCGCGAACGCAGTGCCTCCGAGACAGATTGCCGGGACCTGGACATCATCAAACACAGCGGCGAACACCTGCTCACCCTGATCAACGATGTGCTGGATGTCGCAAAGATCGAGGCCGGCCGGACAGGCGTGGAGATCGGGCCTTGTGATCTGAAGCGGCTGATGCAGGATGTCGCGGACATGGTGCGCGTGCGCGCCGACCAGAAGGGCTTGTCTTTGATGGTGATTGAATCCGACATTCCGCGATACGTCCGCGCCGATGCGGCCAAGCTTCGCGAGGTGCTGATCAATCTGCTGGGAAACGCGGTGAAGTACACGAATGAAGGATCCATTTCCCTCCGCGCTACTGGGGTGCCCATCGATTCGGGGGAGAGGGTGCTTCTGTTTCTCGAGGTCGAGGACACCGGGATCGGCATTGGACAGGAAGACCTGGAACGTATCTTCAAGCCTTTCGAACAGGTGGCAACAGCCGGCGCCCAGGAGGGAACCGGACTCGGTTTGGCTATTACCCGGCAACTGGTGGAACTGATGGGTGGGAGTATTTCAGTCATCAGCAGGGTTGGCCAGGGATCCTCCTTCCGCGTGGAACTCACGGTGGAGAGGACCGAGAGATTCGAAGCGAAACCAGCCGTGGCGCCGGAACGGGTTCTCCGAGTGGAAGCGGGCCAGCCGGAATATCGCGTCCTGGTGGTGGAAGACGAGCAAGAGAACTGGATGGTGCTGGAACGCCTGCTGCTGAATGCCGGCTTTCAAGTACGGGTGGCCGAGAACGGCAGTCAGGGAGTGGAGATCTACCGGGATTGGCGGCCGCACTTCATTTGGATGGATCTACGGATGCCGGTGTTGGACGGAATGGAGGCGACGCGGCAGATCCGTCTGATGGAGGGCGGCAGGGAAGTGAAAATCGCGGGTGTGAGCGCCTGGGGAATCAGCCGCCGGGATGAGGTGCTGGACGCCGGACTGGACGACTACGTGACGAAGCCGTACCGCCACGACGAGATCTTCGAATGTATGGAGCGGCACCTTGGTGTTCGTTATGTCCGCGCCGAAGAGTTGCCCCAACCGCCCGGTGATCCGGCGAGGGAACTGCGGAACGACGCGATTGCGTCGCTCCCGGACGCCTTGCGCTCGGAGTTGCGAGACGCCGTGACTTCACTGAATGCGGAGCGCATATCGAAGATCATTGCAAAAGTGGCCGAACACGACGCCGCGCTCGGCTCCGTGCTGACGCGCTGCGCCGAGAGGTACGCCTATACGGCAATCCTCACGGCGGTCAAGGCTGGAGAAGATGCCGCCAGGTTGAGGATGTAGAAGAACTAGCGATCTCTTCTTCAGGCCCGCTGAAGTATGATGAGCACGACGCTATGATTCATCGTCGGGATTTCCTGAAGAGTGTTGGCGTGGGTCTCGCGCTCGACGTCGCCGCTACGCCTCGGCCGAAGCCGAACATCGTGCAGATTCTGATCGATGACATGGGGTACGCCGACTTGGGCTGCTACGGAGGCGAGATCGTCACTCCCAACATCGACCGGTTGGCTGCCAAGGGGATCCGTTTCACCAAAGCGTACGACGCTTCGCCCGTGTGTTCAGCCTCGCGAGTAGGCATCACAACGGGCCAATTTCCCTCGAGGCAGCACATCTACTCGTATCTGGACACGCGGCGGAGACAGCGTGAATTACACGAACGCGACTATCTCGATCCGACGACGCCCACGATTGCGCGAACTTTTCAACGGGAAGGTTATGCCACCGGTCACTTTGGCAAGTGGCACATGGGCGGAGGTCGCGATGTGGGAGATGCGCCCCTGCCGACCGAGTACGGCTTCGACGAGTCCTACACCTCCTTTGAAGGGCTCGGCGACCGTGTACTGCCGCCTGGGAAGTTGTCCGATCTCAACGAGAAACTCGGGCGCGGCAAGATCTCGCACGCTCCGCAGCGGGAACTGAGTGGAATTTACGTCGATCGCTCCATCGACTTCGTGAAGCGCAGTATTGGCATGCACAAACCCTTCTACATCCATCTGTGGCCCAACGAAGTGCATGACCCGTTCGATCCGAAGCCGGAGTTGATGAAGAAATACGAGCGATTCGGCGCGAATCACTACGTCCAGGAGTATTACGCAACGCTCGACAATCTGGATCATCAGGTGGGACGGCTCATCGACGCGATTGAACGCGCCGGCCAGATTCAGAACACGCTCTTCGTTCTGCTGAGCGACAACGGTCCAACGGCCTGGCCCTATTACTACAAGGAACGGCTCGCCCCTCCGGGCAGCACGGGCGGTCTGAGAGGACGGAAGTGGAGCCTCTATGAGGGCGGAATCCGGACACCCCTGATCGCTCGATGGGATAGCCGCATCCCTGCCGGCAAAACGGACTCGAGTACGGTGGTGGGCGCAGTCGATTTCTTCCCCACTTGTTGCGCGCTTGCTGGAGTCACCGATCCGCCCGGCGCTCAATTCGACGGTGAGAACCTCAGCAGAGCCTTCCTTGGCAAGCCGATGGAGCGCCGCAAGGATTTGATCTGGGAGTACGGACGTACAAAAGACATGCAGCGGCCGGGCCTTCCCATCGATCAGAGCCCGAATCTGGCCATCCGAAGCGGGTCGTGGAAGTTGCTGGTGAACGATGACGGCACGAACCTTGAACTCTACGACTTCAGCCGTTCCGAGAAAGAGGATACAAACGTGGCCGGTGAGCATGCAAACGTGGCGAGACGCCTTTCTGACAAGCTGATCGGGTGGCGCCAAGCGCTCCCGGCGATTTAGGTTAGGTCCTCTTATGAGTGCGTTAATCACCAGACGAAGCTTCCTCAACGTAGCAGCCGGTGCGGCACTTCCAGCGCTCACCGGCGCAGCCTCTCCCCGGCGGCCCAATATCGTTCTCATCCTCGCTGATGACATGGGATTCTCCGACGTCGGGTGTTATGGCGGCGAGATCCGGACTCCGAACATCGATGGACTGGCGCGCAGCGGCATCCGCTTCACTCAGTTCTACAACACAGCCCGATGTTGCCCAACGCGGGCCAGCCTGCTCACCGGACTGTACCCGCATCAGGCCGGAGTCGGGCACATGGTGGACAACCCGAAGCCGTTCCCGGGCTATCGGGGTGACCTGAGCCGCAGGGCAGTAACCATCGCGGAGGCGCTGAAGCCGGCCGGTTACCAGACGCTCATGTCCGGTAAGTGGCACGTCACACCCGTGACCGAATCGAAGCATAACTGGCCGCGGCAGCGCGGATTCGATCGATACTACGGAATCATTCACGGAGCGGCGGACTACTTCAATCCGGTTACCCTGGTGAGGGACAACGACAAGGCGCCGCTCGAAGGGTCGAACTACTACTTCACCGACGCCATCGCGGCCAACGCCGCGGGCTTCATCTCCGACGCCGCCAGGAAGCCGGATCCGTTCTTCCTATATGCTGCGTTCACCGCTCCGCACTGGCCGTTGCACGCTCTGGAAGAGGACATCGTTCGTTATCGTGGCCGCTATAAGGACGGATGGGACGCCTTGCGCGAGGAGCGCCGAAAACGACAGATCGCGATGGGTATCGTAAAGAACGAGTGGCCGCTCACGACTCGCGATCCTTCGGTTGTGCCCTGGCAGGCCGCGCCGAACAAAGAGTGGCAACAAAGGCGAATGGAGGTCTATGCCGCGCAGGTTGACCGGCTGGATCAGGGGATCGGACGCATTCTCGAAGCGATTCGCCAGACCGGGCAGGAAGACAACACGCTGGTCTTGTTTCTCGCGGACAACGGGGGATGCGCCGAGGAGCTCGGGCCTCGTTCACGAGGCCTGCACATCCCGTCTGTCACCCTTGACGGCCGTCCGGTAAAGACGGGCAACACACCGGGCGTGATGCCCGGCTCGGAGGAGACCTACCAGAGCTATGGAGTCCCCTGGGCCAACGTCTCCAACACACCCTTCCGCCTCTATAAACACTGGGTCCATGAAGGGGGAATCGCAACGCCTCTCATTGCACGCTGGCCCAAGATGATCCGGCAAGCAAACTCGCTCACACAGGAACCCGGCCATTTGATCGACTTGATGGCGACCTGCGTCGATGTTGCCGGTGCGCGCTATCCCGAGTCGTTCCATGGCGAGCGCATTACTCCTTTGGAGGGCAAGAGTCTGCAGCCGATCTTTGAGCGAGGCAAACGGAAGGGTCACGATGCGATCTTCTGGGAGCACGAAGGCAACCGGGCCGTCCGGCAGGGCAAATGGAAACTGGTGTCGCGCCATCCGGACCGATGGGAACTGTACGATCTCGAGGCAGATCGGACGGAGATTCAGAATCTCGCGGCGCAACAGCCGGAGCGGGTGACGCGGATGTCCCATATGTACGAGAACTGGGCGAAGCGAGCACAAGTGGAGCCATGGCAGAAGGTGGTCAACGCGCCACGGGACGGTTCTAGCTGATGATCATACGAAGGAGTGCGGCTGCTGTCGCGGTGTTCGCCTGCGTCCTGGCCCAGGCTCAAACCGTTTCGCAAGACATCGCCACCGGCCGGCAACCGATGGCTGTCGCTGTCAATGAGGTTACGAACAAAGCGTTCGTCCTCAATCACGGCAGCAATTCCGTAACTGTCATCGATGGAAACACGCGTGCCGTCATTGCGACGGTCAAGACTGGCGCCGGGCCGGAAGGCCTCGCGGTCAACCCAGTCACCAGCAAGGTGTATGTCGCCAATCCCGGCGACGGTTCGGTGACGGTGATCGACGGCGCGACGAATACTGTGGCCGCCACGGTGCGCGCCGGCAGCTATCCTCAAGCCATCGCTGTGAATCCCGCGACTAACAAGATCTACGTCGCGAACAACTACAGCCATAGTGTGACGGTCATCGACGGCGCCACCTACGCAACCCAGACGTTACGGGTCGGCCAGGGGGCTCGTGCAATCGTGGCGAACCCGATCACCGCCAAGATCTACACGGTGAACTATGGCAGCAGGGACGCGACCGAAATTGACGGCGCTGCCAATACCGTCACTTCGATCCCGGCGGGCAAACATCCCTGGGCGATCGCGATGGACACCCGTGCCAACAAGATCTATGTGGTCAACGAAGATAGCGCGAACGTCTCGATCATCGACGGCGCCACGGGGAGTACGAAGAATGTCACTGTGGGCGATCTTCCCTTCGCGGTCGCCGTGAACCCAGCTACGAATACCGGTTACGTCCTGAGCTATCTCGCGAACACGATGGCGGTGATCGACGCCGTGTCCGGAACTGTGACAAAAACACTGACGCTCGCGAGCCGTCCTTCGGCGATCGCGGTGAACCCGAACACCAATCAGATCTATGTAGGCAACCAGAAGACAGCGAGTGTCACGGTGGTCGACGGCAAGACTAACCTGGTGGTGGGGACTGTGAAGGCCGGCAGTATCCCCTATGCGATGGCCGTCGATGCGGCCTCCAACCAGGTCTACGTGGTGAACCTGGGCAGCGACACCGTGACCGTCATAGACGGGCTGGGGCTGGCCGCACGACCGCCGAGTCCGCCCAAGTTTCGCGTGGTTGCACTGGCAGAGCGCGCCGATGGGGACCATCAGGGATTCGTAGACAGAGCCAAGCTGTTCTTAAACCAACTGGCTGCCGAGAACAACTTTGCGGTTGACTACATCACGGGAACAGAGCGCATCAATGACCGGTTTCTCTCGCAATACAAGCTTTTTATCCAATTGAACTACCCGCCGTATCGCTGGGCCCCGGCAGCGAAACAGGCGTTCGAGAATTACATCACCCAAGGCAAGGGCGGATGGATCGGGTTCCATCACGCATCGCTGCTTGGCGAATTTGACGGCTACCCCATGGACCCCTGGTTCTCGCAATTTCTGGGCGGTATCCGCTTCGTCAATTACCTGCCGAACTTCGCGAAGGCCACGGTGAAGGTGGAGGACCCCTCCAGTCCGCTGGTCCAGGGACTGCCGCCGTCGTTTGTGATCGAAAAGGAGGAGTGGTACACGTGGAGCCGGTCGCCTCGTCCGAATGTGCGGGTGCTGGCCTCAGTCGATGAGTCGAGTTATGTGCCGGACAGCAAGATCAAGATGGGGGGAGACCACCCGGTGGTCTGGTCGAACCCGCAGTATCCGGCCCGCAATGTCTACATCTTCATGGGGCATCACGCGGGACTCTTCGAATCTCCCGAATTCACCCGGTTGTTTCGAAACGCGATCTTCTGGGGGGCCGGTCAATGAAGAGTACGTCTTGGCTGGATTGCCCTGGTCGTAGCTTTGCTTTGCTCCGAGGATGGGGTACACGCAAACGGTCGCCCAGGGTGCTGTTGTTCTTCTCACTGAACGTTGAAGCGGATCACGTCCAGTTCGCAACGGATGCCATGAGGTTCTTTGCCGAACAAGCGGACAAATACGGGTTTCGAGTGGACGCGACCAGCAACTGGGCTGACATGAATGACGAGAACTTGAAGCAGTACAAACTCGTCGTCTGGCTCAACAGTCTCCCTCCCGCCGCGCAGCAGCAGGCTTTCGAGCGATACATGAAGAACGGCGGCGCATGGCTGGGCTTTCATGTCGCCGCCTACAACGACAAAAACTCGCACTGGGCCTGGTTCAAGCAGTTCATCGGCGGCGGCGCTTTCGGGGTCAATAGCTGGCCGGCGCTGCCCGCAAGGCTCATCGTGGAGGATGCCGCCAGTCCTGTGACGCGCGGCGTCCCGAAGACCTTTGTCGCGCCGATGAACGAGTGGTATAGCTGGCGCCCCAGTCCCCGGTCCGACCCGAACATCCACGTCCTGCTGACCCTGGACCCCGCCGAGTATCCGCTGGGTATCAAGAGCCTAATCACCGAAAAAGATCCTGACGTACCCGTAGTGTGGACGAATACCAAGTTCAAAATGCTCTACATCAACATGGGCCACGGCGACAGGATCTTTGAGAGTCCCACTCAGAACCAATTGTTCGAGAACGGAATCCTCTGGCTTCTGAGGTGATATTGTTGGCACTGAACAATGAAAAAGCCGAATAGGTTTGGGGCGGTGTGTCTCACCGTGCTCGCATTTTCCGGGCTCCCGGCTATCGGCGCCGGCCCGTCCAAGCCCGACCTTGGGCCCAATGTGCTGATCTTCGACAAGTCCACGCCTGTGGCGGAAATTCAGGAGAAGATCGACAAGGTCTACGCCACCCAGAAGAACAACCAATTCGGTCCGGAGCGCAATGCCATTTTGTTTGAGCCGGGCAACTACACGGTCGATATCCCGGTGGGGTACTACACGCAGGTACTCGGACTGGGCGCCTCTCCGGACGACGTCCAAATCACCGGCAACATCCACTCGGATGCCACGCTGCCCAGGAACAACGCGACTTGTACGTTCTGGAAAGCAGTAGAAGGGTTCTCGGTGGTTCCGGCTGGGGGAACCATGCAATGGGCCGTTTCGCAGGCTGTGCCCTTCCGCCGCATGCACGTTCGAGGTAGCGTCGTGCTGCATCAGAACCGCGGATGGGCGAGCGGCGGCTGGATGTCCGACGCCATGATCGACGGCAATGTCGATTCCGGATCCCAGCAGCAGTGGATCTCGCGAAACACCGAATGGAGTAGTTGGACCGGTTCGAACTGGAACATGGTGTTCGTCGGGGTAGCCCACCCGCCGGCGGGCGAATGGCCGTCCCCGCCTTACACGAAGATCGCGCAGACTCCCGTGGTTCGGGAGAAACCGTTCCTTCAAGTAGACGCCTCCGGTAAGTACAGCGTTCGGGTTCCCGAGTTACGGACGAATAGCTCGGGAATAACCTGGCGGGCCGGCTCAACACCGGGAAAGTCGATACCGATCAGCCAGTTCTATGTCGCAAGACCGGACGTCGATACAGCGGCAACGATCAACGCGCAGTTGGCCAAGGGGAAGAACCTGCTGTTCACGCCAGGGATCTACGATTTGACCGATACGATCCGCGTGACCCGGGCCAACACCGTCGTGATGGGGCTTGGATTCGCCACCTTGCGGCCAATGAAGCGGACTCCCGCGATGACCACCGCGGACGTAGATGGAATTATTGTCGCGGGCTTGTTGTTCGACGCCGGACCTGTCAATTCGCCTGTGTTGCTCGAAATCGGTCTGAATGGTGGCCGGGCGAGCCACTCCAGGAACCCCGTCTCCCTTCACGATGTCTTCCTGCGGGTGGGCGGCGCCGCAGCGGCGAGAGCCTCGGTCAGCCTCAGAATCAACAGCAATGACACTATCGTCGATCACACCTGGATCTGGCGGGCGGATCACGGCTCCGGCGTCGGCTGGACCAGCAATCCCGGCGCGAACGGGCTCATCGTCAATGGCAACAACGTCACGATCTATGGCCTTTTCGTCGAACACTACCAGGAATTCCAGGTGCTCTGGAACGGCAACGGCGGGCGGGTTTACTTCTACCAGTCCGAGATCCCATACGATCCTCCCGATCAGCCGAGTTACACGAGCGCGGCGGGCACTAATGGCTGGGCCTCGTACAAAGTCGCCGACAAGGTAACCAGCCACGAAGCATGGGGACTCGGGATCTACAGCGTTTTTCGCAATCGCGGTGTCGTGTTGACCCGCGCCATCGAGACTCCCAAGTCCCCCAACATTCGATTTCACGACATGATCACCGTTCGACTGGGCAACAACGGCGAGATCACCAATGTGATTAACGACGCGGGTGGTCCGACTGGCGAAGGGCCACGTACCGCGCCGAAGGTCACCAGCTATCCATAAACGAGGAGAATTCAATGTCCAGTCAAACGTCTCGTCGCGGATTTATCGGGTTCACTGCGGGCATGGCAACACTGAGCCAAGCAGTACCCACTTCCGCTCAAACTCCCGGCCCAATCGCGGTTCAGCAAACTGCCGGCACGAAGAGATTCGCCGGCGAACCCGGCCTGAGCTGGCACCCGTCGTCAGAGGCGCCCGCCGATGCGATCGTGATCGATGCCACCCGGACCTATCAGGAGATCGTCGGCTTCGGTGCTGCACTCACCGAAGCATCGGCGTACATGATCAACCAGCTCGATCCGGCAACTCGCGAGAAGTTCCTTCACGAGCTGTTTCACCCTTCCGAACTGGGCATGAGCGTAACCCGGATCTGCGTTGGGTCGAGCGATTATGCCACCAAGATGTACAGCTATGACGAAGGCGAGCCCGATCCTGAGCTGAGGCGCTTCTCGATCGACTATGACCGGCCGTATGTGATTCCGGAGTTGCTGAGCGCGCGCAAGAACAATCCCGATCTCTACATTTTCGCTTCGCCCTGGAGCCCTCCGGGTTGGATGAAGAACGGCGGCACCATGCTGGGCGGCAACTTGAAGCCGGCCAATTTCGCAGTTTATGCGAAGTACCTGGTGAAGTATCTTCAGGCTTACGAGGCGGCCGGTGTGAAGATCGATGCCATCTCGTCGCAAAATGAAACCGATACGGACCAGGCCGGCCGCATGCCTGCGTGCGCATGGGCGCAGGAGCACGAGGTCGTATTCGTCGGCAAGCACCTTGGGCCGGCCCTCGCCGAGGCCAATCTACAAACCAAGATCTGGATTCTGGACCACAACTTCAATCTGTGGGGCCGGGCCTACAACACCCTCGAGGATCCCGATGTGCTCCGATATGTAGATGGCGTGGCCTGGCATCCCTACGTGGGTTCCGTGACCGCCATGACTCGCATCCACGATGCGTTTCCGGGCAAGCACCAGTACATGACGGAGGGCGCCTTTGGCGCCATGGCCGACCTCGTCGGTCCGGTCGTTTTCGCTGCCACGCCCGGCCCCATGACTCAGGCTGGCGGACAGGCCGGAGACCGCCCGCGCCGTTCGCAGGATCCCAACGTCGCGATCGCGACTGGTGGTCTCGGCGGCGCCAACGCCATGCGCAATTGGGCTCGCGCCATCATCAACTGGAACGTTGTCCTTGACGAAAAGGGTAACCCCAATATTGGGCCGTTCCATGGACCTGGGATGATTACCATCGACTCGAAGTCAAAGGAAATCACCCGCGGGCCGAATTACTGGGTGATGAAGCACTACAACCATGCCGCGCGCCGGGGCGCCAAAGTGGTCGATTCTCGAGGGAACATCGAGAAGGTGGCCCATGTGGCCTTCGTCAATCCCGACGGTCGCAAGAGCCTGGTGCTAAGCAACACCGGAGCCGATCGCAAGGTCCAGGTCCGCGTGGGGACTGCGATGACCGAGGCCATGCTCCCGGCGAATTCGATAACGAATCTGAGCTGGCACTAACGGCTTTGGCGCCTCCCGGTTGTTATGATGACAGCCTGGACTGAGTGCGCACTCGATGATCGGCGAAATCCTCGACGGTAAGTACCGGATCGACCAACAACTCGGCGCGGGGGGCATGGGGCACGTCTATCTGGCGACGCACCTCGGAACCACTCGTATCGTCGCGGTGAAAGTGATCGCCCCGCGATGGGCGGCGGAACCGCACTTCCTCGGCCGGTTCCAGCGGGAAGCGCAGGCATGCGGCCGGCTGCGCCACCCCAATATCGTCAACGTCACGGATTTCGGGATCGCGAAGACTATTCGCGGCGACGTGGCCTACCTGGTCATGGAGTTTCTCGACGGGCAGACGCTTTCGGATTTCCAGAAAGCTCATGCACGTCCCGGGCTGCCACTCGTTGCAGATCTTTTGGACCAGATTGGACTGGCACTGGCAGAGGCACACCGCCATGGAATTGTGCATCGCGATCTGAAACCGGATAACATCTGGCTGGAAACAGATGGCCGCGGCGGGTACACGGTGAAGGTACTCGACTTCGGAGTAGCGAAGGTGAATCTGCTGGACGACATTGCCTCGGGCTCAGATGACTCGCCAACGGTGATTCCCGCTGCGATCCCGATCGACGCAAGTCAGGAAACGGCGGTGATTGAGATGGCGCGCCCGGCCGACCCGACCACGGCGGAGGACACCGAGACCATCGCTATCGCTCCTGCGCGCACGCCGTCCAGTGCATCCTCCGGGTCATACGACAGCGGCGCCGGAGCGCAAACCATGCCCGGCAGCCTGATCGGAACGCCGGCGTACATGTCCCCCGAGCAGGCGTTAGGGAAGGAAATCGACTTTCGCTCCGATATATATAGCCTGGCTGTCGTAGCCTACTCCCTCGTCTGCGACGCGCTCCCCTTTGCCGGAACGTCCGGCGAGCTTTTCGAGTTTCACATGGCCGGCACTCCCCCTTCGCCGGCGAGTATCCGCCCAATCCCGGGTGATGTATCGGATGCGATTCTTGCCGGACTTGCTCGTAACCCAGCCGATCGTCCTGCTTCGGCAGTCGCTTTCACACGGCGGTTTCACAACGCGGTGGATGCCGAGTTTCTCGCCCTGCGCAGATCGAAGGCGTTTCTGCTGCAGCACCTCGCTGCCTACGTCCTCTTGATGGTGCCCATCTATGGCGCGGTTCTGGGGCTGACGGCCATTCTGGGCGTCATCACGAAAAGTCTGGTACCCGTGGTCACACTGCGGGTCGTGATAGTCTCGCTGGCGGCCGCCATTCTGTTCGTATTTTCCGATAACGTCCTTCGCGCATCCGCAGCGTTAATGGCGATCGACGAACGCGTCCGCATCAGACGCTTTCTGGCGTTTCGAGTCTTCTGGAGGCTGGTTAAGGCGACACCGGTCCTCTTGAAGACTCAGGCCCGGTCTGTGGTGTCCTTCGGACCTGGTTGGATCACCGGAGATAGCTTGTGGCCGGTTCTGTGCGTCGTTGAAGGTTTGTCTGGAAGTGCGGCCATTCAGCGTTCGCGCGACCTGATGGCCGGCCTGCGTTCCGCCGGACGTGCTCTTGCGATTCGCCATCTGGCATTGGCGGCATTCGCGATTGCGGACGCGATCAAGTCCGTCGGTTTCCTCCTCCGGACTGGGCAAGGTTCTCAACCGAATGTCGTCATCACCGCGGTCTGGTTTCCGATTTTTGCGTTCTTTGCCGCCGCGCCGCTATTCCTCTATGACCGCACGGCTGCCGGCCAGAGCGGTCCGTTGCTGCGCCTGGACCGCACGCCTGAGGTGCCCATCACCGCGCGACCCTTCTCGACCAGTTCGATGATCTGGTTGGGCGGCACGGCGCTGTACTTGATCTGGAAACCAATCGAGTTTTGGCTGTTCGGTGGGAAGTGACCTTTTATGAAACCGCGTAAAGCCTATTCCTTCGATGATGTCATGCTGGTTCCTCGCTACAGCGAGATGAACTCTCGTTTGGACGCCGATCTGTCCACCACTGTCGCCGGAGTACACCTTCGCGTTCCCTTGATCGCGGCCAACATGTCTTCGGTCTGCGAAGATAGCATGGCCATCGCGATGGGAGAGATGGGTGGACTTGGCATCATCCACCGCATGTGTCCGGTTCAGGGCCAGGAGAGGATGGTGAGAGTCGTTCACGAAGCCGGACAGCAGGTCGGGTTTTCGATTGGCGTGGGACCGGATTGGCGTGACCGCATGGAAGCTTGCCGCAAGTTCGCCAACATCGTCTGTCTCGACGTTGCACACGGGCACCATCGCCGGGTTGTCGAGTTGCTGGCCGAGTACTTCCGTACGTATCGGGATTACCCAATCGTGGTCGGCCAGATCGCGACCGCGAGAGCCGCCGGCATGTTCATCCAGGGAATCTCCGAAGAGTTCCACCGCACGGTGGCCTTCAAAGCCTCCATCGGTGGGGGCAGCCTCTGTACCACCCGAATCATGACCGGCTTCGGGGTGCCGACACTGCAGGCGATCGCCGATATCAACGAAGCCCATGGCCACACGATCTCCATTATCGGCGACGGCGGAATCAAGAACTCGGGCGACATCGTCAAGTCTCTTGCCGCGGGCGCAGACGCGGTCATGCTGGGGAATCTGCTCGCCGGCACCGACGAATCACCGGGCAACATCATCAAATCGAAGGACCTGCTGTACAAGGTCTATCGTGGATCAGCCTCTTTCGGCGACAAGGCTCTGCGTGGCGAGGAGACCCGCAATGTCGAAGGCGAGGAAGCGCTGGTGCCTTACAAGGGTTCGGTCAAACGGGTTGTCTCGAATCTACTGGACGGGGTGCGTTCGGGCTTCTCCTACGGTGGCGCGTCCAGCATTCAGGAATTGCAGGCGAATGCTGAGTTCATCGAGATCACGGCGCACGGTCTCGCCGAGAGTCTGCCCCACGGTAAGTGAGCGAGCGGCCTATGGCGCCATCAGTGTCTTCTTCAGCCACGCGATCATCTCGGTCTTCCAGTGCTGCATCTCCGGCGCCTTCCAGCCGGACATCCCGTGCCTGCCGCCTTCAATGGTGACTATTTCGCATTTCGCACCAACCTTGTGCATGGCGTCGCACATTGCGACCGACTGGTCATAGGAGACCTGATCGTCCTTCGTTCCATGAATGCAGAGGAACGGAGGCATTCCCTTATGGACTCCTCGTATTGGTGCAACCGCATTCACCTTTTCCAATCCGGCGGCATCGAGTTCAGCCGCGCCGAAGAAGTGAATGCCGCCTCCGTTTGCCGCATGCCGGTTCAGGCTCGCCATATTGAACCTTTCCGGATGATCCCGCCGCTCCAGCGCGAGCTTCGCGTAATCCACCGGGCCATAGAAGTCCACCACCGCCGCTACCTGGGTGTCAGGCGTGTAGTGTGTACCCGCATAGTTCACCAGGAAGCCGCCTGCCGATTCCCCGATCAACGCGATCTTCCGGGCATCCACCCGGTACTCCGAAGCATGGGCTTTGACCCATCGAATGGCGGAATTCACGTCGGCAATGGCTTCCGGGAAATGCGCGGCCGGAGCCAGGCGATAATCGATGCTGAACCAGGCGAATCCGGCATCGGCCAGGGGTTCGAAGAGTGGGCGGACGTTGGTGCTGCGGCTACCTTCGTCGAAACCGCCGCCGTGGACCAGGATGGCGGCAGGAAACGGTCCGCGGCCATCCGGGATGTGCAAATCGAGCAGAAGCGGCTTGCCCTCCGGGCGGGCGAACTCGACGCCGGTCTGGTCCGTGGCGCCCGCCGCAACGGTGAGCCCGGCGGCAAGGAGAAAGAAAGCCGTAACACGCATGAGCGTGATTCTATCGCAAGATGTCGAGGTCGGAGGTCTCGGCAGGAGTGCCGAGACGGCACGCAAGAGTGCGCGCGCCACTGTGACGCCGGCGCAGAAGCAGCAGCACTGTCAGTGCTCCGGCAATTAGGATGAGCACGCCCGCCATCGACGGCCACTCGAACCGGAACAGCCGCAATCGTTCGGCACGCTCACCCATCCAATGCCAGCCCGTATGTGCGACCAAAGCGGAAATAATGATCGTTCCCATCCTTTCAGCCACGACGAAGCGGAAGATGGCGTCCAGCACCGGAATCAGAATCAGCAGGACGAGAACCTGCCCCAACTCGACGCCGATATTGAACGAGAGCAGGGATGACAGCAGGTGCGATCCCGCAAATTGGAGATTCTCGCGAAGAGCAAACGAGAATCCGAATCCATGCACAAGCCCGAATGCGAACGCCAGGATCCACCGCCGCTGGATGGTGCTTCCGCCCACTATGTTCTCCAGCGCCATGTACAGAATGGATGCCGCGATCAGCATTTCGATCAGCGGGGGGAACCAAAGCGCGTTCGGGGCGAGCCCGTACGCCGACGCGACCAGGCTAACCGAGTGCGCCAGGGTGAACGCCGTCACAATCTTCAGGAGCGGCTTGAAATGGCGGAACGGAAGCACCAGGCACAAAAGGAAGAGGAGGTGGTCAATTCCCTCCAGGATGTGTGAAAACCCAAGTTCTACGAATCGTGCGCTGGCCTGATGCCAGCGTGGGTCAAGATGCACCAGCCCGGCATCGCCGACAAATTCATACGCCCGGACCGCGCCGCCCGGTGTTACGAAGCGAAGCACCGTGACGACGCGCGCGCCCAGCCTGTCCATCCCGGGACGAATCGAGAAGTCGGAGTGCTCCGAATCAATTGGATATTCCAGCAGGACGTCGAACATTACGTGTTCCCATCGGACGTTCGCGCTGTTTGGTAGATCGGGGCCGGTGATATGACGGAACGCTTCGTCGAACGATTGGAATGACCGGTCGGACGGGAGCGAGAGGTGGGTCGCTACGATTCGCGGTTTTGAGACACGCGACTCGTTTTCGTAGATGGTCACGAAATCGGCAATCCACAAACGCGCGCCGTCGGGAAGTTGCGGCGCGAGCTTTTCGGCGTCGAGATAGCCTCCTGGGCGTTCCGGGAACTCGATGTCGCGCATCGCGCTGAGCGGAAGGCGGACCAGCAGCTGCAACTTCGCCGCCGATGGCTTGACGACCATCTGAACGGTTACGTCGCTCGGGATGTCGTGAGCCGCGGCCGTACACGCGCAGGCCAGAAAGGTTGTCCAAAACAGAAAACAACGCAAGCGCTTGTCCCCTCGTCGCTGAATCGAGTATCATACCGTACGTTCCAACAAAAGGGAGAATATGAACTCGAAGTATCGCAAACGACTCGGCTTCATTGCGGTTGTTGTCGTGCTTGCCGCCGGTTTATTGATCATTCAGCGGCATTCCGCGGTGGAGGCGGCCTCCGTGCAAGCGCCGAGGTTTGAAGTGGACCCGATGTGGCCGAAACCGCTGCCGAATCACTGGGTCATCGGCGCCGCGATCGGTGTGTCCGTGGATGCGAACGACCACATTTGGATCATTCATCGTGAAGGGTCCCTGGAGGCGAAAGAGAAGTACGCGGTGTCCACTCCGCCCGCGGCTGAATGCTGCGCTCCCGCTCCGCCGATACTCGAGTTCAATGAAGCAGGCGACCTGATCGGACATTGGGGCGGTCCGGGCCAAGGCTATGAGTGGCCTGCATCGAACCACGGGATCGATGTCGATTATAAAGGCAATGTTTGGATCGGCGGAAACGGCCGGGGTGCTCAGCCGGCCCCCTTGCCCACCGACGAGAGCAGAATGGCGGGTGCCGGGTCGGTACACGACAGTATGGTCTTGAAGTTCACGCAATCGGGGAAGTTCCTCATGCAGATCGGGAAGCCGAATCAGAGCCGGGGGAGTAACGACACCGCCAATCTCAGGCTTCCGGCAAAGACGCTGGTGGATCCCAAGACCAACGAACTATATGTAGCGGATGGCTACGGCAACCGACGCGTGATCGTTTACGACGCGGACACAGGAGCGTACAAGCGCCATTGGGGTGCGTATGGCCATAAACCCGACGACACACAACTGCCGCCGTACAACCCGAGTGATCCGCCTGCGCAACAGTTTCGAACACCGGTGCATTGCGTCGCCCTGGCCAACGACGGCAAGTTGTACGTGTGCGACCGCTCCAACGATCGGATTCAGGTGTTCAACACCGATGGGACCTACCTGAAGGAGATGTTCATCGCGAAGAACACGCTGGGTGACGGGTCGGTCTTTGACATCGCGCTCTCGAAGGACGCGCAGCAGAAGTACCTCTACGTGGCGGACGGATCGAATATGAAGATCCATGTAGTGGATCGGGACACGCTCAACATCCTCACCAGCTTCGGCGATGGCGGGCGTCAGCCCGGGCAGTTCTACGCGGTGCACAGCATCGCTACCGATTCCAAGGGGAACATCTTCACGACGGAAACCTACCGGGGCCAGCGTGTGCAGAAGTTTCTGTACCGGGGTTTGGCTGCCGTGACGAAGAAGGATCAGGGCGTCGTGTGGCCAAAATGAAAGCTGTTGTCCTACGGCAACCGAAACACCTTGAGTGGACCGATGTCCCGATGCCCCGGCTGACCTCCGACCTCGATGTCCTCATTAAAGTTGAGGCTTGCGGGATCTGCGGCAGTGACCTGCGCTACTGGGAGGGCGACAATCCGTGGGCGCTGCACACGCTGGGCCGCCACGTCCCCAATCCGCCGAACATCATCCTCGGACACGAATACGCCGGAGTTGTTGTCCAGGTGAACTCCCGCAAGTATGAGCACCTGGTCGGAACGCGAGTCGGCGTGCAGGCATATCGTACCTGCGGCGAATGCGAGTCCTGCCGGGCGGGCGTCCAGAATCTCTGCCGAAACACGATACACATGGGACACGCGCAGGGCTGGGGCCAGATGGATTACTACCCGGGTGCTTACGCCGAATACTGCCTTGGTTGGGCGGATCTGCTGTACCCCTTACCCGAGCATGTTTCCTTCGAGGATGCCGCAATGGCGGACGTTCTCTGCGTGGCGGTACACGCGGCCGGGCGTTCGGCGACCCTCGATGGCGACATTCTGTGCATCGGCGGAGGTCCGATCGGACTCAGCATCGCGCAGGTCGCGAGAACCAGGGGAGCGCGCAGGGTATTCGTATCGGAGCCATCGCCCCTGATACAGGAGATTCTGCGGCGGTTCGACTACATCACCGTGATTGACCCAAACGCCGCGACCCTGGCCGAGGGCTTGGCCCGAAGCGGCGTGCGCTCGGTGTGCTCGGTCTTCGATACGATCGGCAGCGGTGAGATCATTGCGGAGGCCGTCGTTCTTCTCGCTCAGCGCGGTACATACGTCAACCTCGCCGTACACGACGCCCCCGTCGCGCTGAACGCGGCGGCTCTCGGTTCTGAGCGCGTACTTACCAGTTCGTCGAATGCCACCTATGACGATGTCCGGCAGGCCTACGATCTGATCTGTACCGGCAAGGTCAACGTGAACCCGATGATCACTCACCGCCTGCCTCTCGACAGTGCGCCGCAGGATTTGACCTGCTGCTTGCGCTCGCCGAAGGAGGCGTTAAAAGTAGTGCTGTGTCCCAACAGCTATTGAGCGTCGAGTAGCACCACCGACTTCGGCGGAAGCACCACCTTAAGGGTGCCGGATTCGATGGAAGCGCCGGTGAAAGCCGCCGGGCTCACCACCACGGGTTGCTCGAACGTGTTGTGCGAGTTGATCGCCGGGGCAGTGAGAATTCGGCCCGTGACCTTGGCCGCAGTGACGCCGGAGAGCTTGGCCGTGATGGATACGCCGCGGTTGGGATCCACATTCACCAGCCCGATATGCAGGCGCCCGTCCTTGTCGCGGACCGCGGAGGCACTGACCGCGGGCATGGTGGAACCGTCCTTGTTGTACCAGGGCGACTGCACTTCGATTGCGAGCGCCGTTGCGTCCTGATAGGACTTGAACATCTCGAAAACATGATAAGTCGGCGTGAGCACCATCTTGTCGCCGTTGGTGAGAATCATCGCCTGCAGCACATTGATCATCTGGGCGATATTGGCCATCTTGATGCGGTCGGCGTGCTTGACGAAGATGTTGATGTTCAGGGCGGCCACCAGCGCATCCCGCATTGAGTTCTGCTGGTACAGGAAGCCGGGGTTGGTCCCGGGCTCGGTATCGAACCAGGTGCCCCATTCGTCAACGGCGAGCCACACGCGCTTGCCGGGATCGTACTTGTCCATGATGGCGGCATGACGCGTAATGATGCCGTCCATGCGGAGCGTGGCCTGGAGAGTCTTGGCGTATTCGGCTTCGTCGAACACCGTGGCGGATCCCTTCTTTGCCCACGTGCCGGTGATCGTGTAGTAGTGGAGGCCGATGGCGTCGAAATGACGCCCGGCGTCGCGCATCATTACCTCCATCCAGTTGTAGTCCTCGTCGGAAGGGCCGGAGGCGGATTTGAGGATCCGGACGCCGGCCGGAACCTTGATGAAAGTGGAGTAGCGGCGCGTGACGTCGGCGGCGTATTCGGCCCGCATGTTGCCGCCGCAGCCCCAGAGTTCATTGCCGAGGCCGATGTAGGGGAGCTTCCAGGGCTCCTTGCGCCCGTTGGCGGCGCGCTCGCTGGCCAGTGACCCCGCCGGCGACGTCACGTATTCCACCCATTCCGCGAGTTCGCGGGGCGTGCCGGACCCGACGTTCCCGCTGATGTAGGCTTCGGCGCCCACCATTTCGGCGAAGTCGAGGAACTCGTGGGTGCCGAACGTGTTCGGCTCCGTGACCTTACCCCAGTGCGTGTTGATCTTGACGGGACGCTTCGATCGGGGGCCGACGCCTTCGCGCCAGTTGTACTCATCCGCAAAACAGCCGCCCGGCCACCGGATCACCGGGACCTGCAGGTTCCGGAGCGCCTGAAGAACGTCGTTCCGGTAACCGCGAGTATTGGGAATTGGAGAGTTTTCGCCGACCCAGATGCCTCCGTAGATCCCCGCCCCGAGGTGCTCGGCAAACTGGCCGAACAACTGACGGTTGACCTTGGGGCCGGACTTGTCCGCATGGATCGTGACGTCTGCCGTGAGCGTTGGCTGGCCCGAGGCCGACAGAACTGAAACCGAAAGGGCGAGGAAGATTCGGGTAAACATGGCTTCTAGGTTAGCGCCTACATTCTATAGCAACCGCCGGGTACGCACTGATCGCTCACAGTCGTTCGCCTCGTGAATATACAATTGGCATTGCTAACGCCATCACTATGAGCACTCGTATCTTCTTCTGGGCCATCACCTCGGCCCTGGCAGGATTTCTCTTCGGCTTTGACACCATCGTCATCTCCGGCGCGGAACAGACGATTCAGAAACTCTGGGGCTTGAGCCCAGGCCTGCACGGTCTGGTGATGGGCTCCGCGCTGTACGGTACGGTCATTGGCTCGCTGCTTGGCGGCTGGCCCACTGACAGGTTCGGCCGCAAGAAGACGCTCTTGTTCGTCGGAGTGCTCTACGTGCTGTCGGCGGTGGGCTGCGGCTTCGCCACCGGGGTGGCCATGTTCGTTGTGGCCCGCATCCTTGGCGGCATCGGGATCGGCATCTCGACGGTAGCCGCGCCGCTCTATATTTCGGAAATCGCCCCGCCCGCATATCGCGGCCGGCTGGCGGGGATGTTCCAGTTCAACATCGTTTTGGGTGTCCTCGTTGCCTTTGTGTCGAACGTTGTGATCGCCCAGATCGGAGGCGCGAACGCCTGGCGCTGGATGCTGGGCATCGCGGCCATTCCATCGGTAGTGTATGCGGTGATGTGCCTCGGACTGCCCGAGAGTCCCCGTTGGCTGCTCAGCCGCCGGGGCGACCGTGCGGCGGGTCTCGAGGTCCTGCACCTGATTGAGCCGGATCTGTCCGAGGCCCAACTCAACGCCCACGCAGATGAAATGGTCGCGGCGGCGAACACTGAGCGGACCGTGGCCTCGAGATTTTGGACGTGGCGCTTGCGTGTCCCGATCTTTCTGGCGATTCTGGTCGCATTTTTCAACCAGCTTTCCGGCATCAATGCGGTGAATTACTTTGCTCCGCGCATTTTCGAGATGGCGGGGTTGGGTGAAAAGGCGGCGCTGCTCCAATCGGTCGGGATTGGAATCGTGAACATTATCTTCACCATCCTGGGTCTCTCACTGATAGACAAGCTGGGGCGACGAACACTGCTCTACATCGGTTCGTTCGGCTACATCCTCTCGCTGGGTTTGACCTCGTGGGCGTTCTCAACGCAGCATTACGCGATTGTGCCCGGTTGCATTTTCTTCTTTATTGCCTCGCACGCAATGGGGCAGGGAACTGTGATCTGGGTTTTCATCTCCGAGATCTTCCCGAACCGCCATCGCGCGGAGGGGCAGGCGCTGGGCAGTTTCACGCATTGGGTGTTCGCGGCCCTGTTGACGACGTTTTTCCCGATCATGGTCTCGGCATTCGCGCCGGCTTCTGTGTTCCTGTTCTTCTGCTGCATGATGGTGCTTCAACTCATCTGGGTAAAGACGATGGTGCCTGAAACCAAAGGCGTTGCCTTGGAAGCCATGCAGCACGCGCTGGGGATTGAAGCGGACCACACGGCCACACCGCTGCCGTGACCATCCAGTTTGACTCCGCCTGCGAGAGCGTATGAAATTGGAGCATCCACCTATGACCAGGTTGACACTTGCCCTCACATTCGCGGCAGTTGCCCTCGCGCAGCCGGGCGCCCGCCGCATCGTCTCGCCGGAAGTACTCACCGACCATCGCATCATCTTTCGGATCAGTGCTCCCAAAGCGACGGAAGTTGCCTTGCGGTTCGGTGAAGGCGGACCGCAATCTCATCCCATGACCAAAGGGGAGGACGGCGTATGGAGCGTCACCATCGGCCCGGTGGAACCCGAGATCTACACCTACTCCTTCCTTGTTGACGGCACGAAGACGATCGATCTCTCCAACCCGATCGCGAAGATCGGGGCGTCGATCGACGCGAGCGTGGTGGAAATCCCCGGCGATCCGCCCCGGTTCGATCAAGTGCAGGCGGTACCGCACGGTTCCATCGACATCCACACCTACGCCTCTGCCGTCAGCAAGACGCAGCGCGGTGTGTACGTTTACGTACCGCCGGACTACTACAGCCAACCCGCCAAGCGATTTCCGGTGCTCTATCTCTGGCACGGAGGCGGCGGCGCCGAACTGGATTGGAGCCGCGACGGCCGCGCGGGCGTGATCCTGGACAACCTGATCGCGCAGAAGAAGGCGGTACCGATGCTGATCGTCATGCCGAACAACGTCCCCGGCACGCCTGCGCCGGGCGCCCTGCCGTCCGCCGGGGCTCCGACCCCAGCCACCGGTCCGGGAGGAGCCAATTACCCGTTGCTCAAGCGCGAACTTCTGGAGGAGATCATCCCGTTCGTGTCCACGCACTACCGCACCGTCGAGAATCGCGGAAATCGCGCCATGGCGGGGCTTTCTGCAGGCGGCGGAACCACTATGAACGTGGGCCTCGCGAGTCTGGACTCCTTCTCCTGGATCGCCGAATTCAGCTCCGGCATCTTCGGCGGCGTCGCGGGATACGGACAATTCGATATCGAGAAGATCGCGCCAGGATTCTACGCAGATCCGGCAGCGACCAACAAGAAGCTGAAGCTGTTCTACATGTCGTGCGGGACTGAAGATCCCCGGCTGCCGTTCCAGAAGAAAGCGCTGGAGGACTTTCGCAACCACCAGATCAAAGTGACCTTTGCCGAATTCCCAGGCGCACATGAGTGGAAGGTGTGGCGACATTCGCTCGCCGATCTTGCTCCCAAGCTGTTCCGATAGGAAAGAGTTATGCGAATTGCCGGATTCATCTGGGTAGTGGTTACAGCCCTGCCTCTGCTCGGAGCGATTCAGGAACCGATCAAAGTGGAAGGTGGTCTCATCTCGGGCACGCCCGGATGGGGATGGGGAATCCGCGAGTATCTCGGGATCCCCTTCGCGGCGCCTCCGGTCGGTAACCTGCGATGGCGCCCGCCCCAGCCGGTGGTCCCGTGGCAGGGCACGCGCCCGGCCGACCGTTTCTCCGCGGCCTGCATGCAGCGCGCGCAGAATCCCGACAGTAGTTCGTGGAACCGCGGCCTGATCAACACCAGTGAGGACTGTCTGTATCTGAATGTGTGGACTCCGGCGTCTTCCGCCAGTGAACGGCTTCCCGTCCTCGTCTGGATCTACGGCGGCGGAGGAGTATCCGGATCCACCGCCGAACCGATTTACGACGGCAACTCCATCGCCAAGAAAGGCGTGGTGGTGGTCAGCATGAACTATCGCGTGAACGTGTTCGGTTGGTTCGCGCATCCGGAACTGACTGCTGAATCGCCGCATCACGCATCGGGCAACTACGGCTCGCTCGATCAACTGGCCGGAATTCAGTGGGTCAAGAAAAACATCGCCCAGTTCGGCGGAGACCCTTCTAAAATCACGATCTGGGGCGAATCGGGCGGGAGCCGGAGCGTCAATTTCCTCGCAGCGTCGCCGTTGTTGAAGGGCCTGGTTCGGGGAGCCATCGCCGAATCTCACACCACCTTCGGCCGCATGCTGACTCTCGCCGAGGCGGAGGCAAATGGCGTGAAGTTCGGAGGCAGCATCGGCCAGACCACTTTGGCCGATCTGCGAGCCGCATCCGCCGAGGAACTGCTTCAGGCTTCCATCAAGAATCCGCGAGGGCTGAACGGCGCGATCGTCGATGGCTGGTTCCTTCCACAGGACCTTTACACGACGTACTCGCAGGGCAAGCAGAACGACATCGCCCTCATCACCGGCGCCACCAATGACGAGGGAGGCAATATCGGCGGTACTGGCGCAACTGGTCCAGCCGGAGGCGGACGAGGCGCTGCCCCGCCAAACTCGCTCGCGGCGTATGTCGCGTGGGCGAAACAAACGTTCGCTGAGAAGGCCGGTACATTACTCAAGCTCTATCCGGCAAGCGACGATGCCCAGGCGAAGCAGGCCTATCACGACGTTTATCGTGACATCAACTTCGCGGGTCATCGAACTTGGGCCAAACTGCAATCCACCACCGGAAAGGCGCCGGCGTGGATCTACCTGTTCAGCCATGTGCCGCCCCATCCGGAGGGCAACGGCAACAACCCGCGCGCCCCGGTGGGAGCGGTTCATTTCTCCGAAGTAATCTACGTCTTCAATAACCTTCGCATGAAGGACTATCCTTGGACGGAATTGGACCGCAAAGTCGCAGATACACTCGCGACTTACTGGACTAACTTCGCTAAGGCGGGGAACCCGAACGGCGCCGGACTGACTGAGTGGCCTGTGTACAACCCCAAGGACGAATTCTGGTTCAATATCGGCGATACCGTTCGCCTCGAGCGGTTCAACTCCTCGGGAGTCGATTTCATAGCCGGCGTACAAGAAGAATTACGCCGTGCGCGTTGACGCTGGCTGGTTCAAGGACATTCATATGAAACACGCATTCTTTCGATCGATGATCGTGGCTTTTGGAATTGCGTTGGCCGCAACCGCGGCCGAGCGCGGGACGCTTCGCGTGGGTGCCGCACGCGTCGATATCACTCCTCCAGCTAATCCGGAGTACCCGCCGTCAGGAAAGTACGCCCACGAGCGGTTGTACATCCGTGCCATCGTGCTGGATAACGGTGTCACCCGCGCTGCTCTCATCGGTGCGGACCTGAGCGGTCTGGGTGAGGAGATCTGGTCGCTCGCTTCCAAGCAGATCGCCGAGGAGCTGAAGTGCCCGGCTGAAAACGTCATCATGTCCGCCACGCATTCGCACAGCGCGATCCGGTCCGGACCACCGGCGCCAGGCGTGTCCCGCCCGCCTCAACAACCGACCGCCCCCACCGTCGCAGCGATTATGGACGCCGTGCGGCAGGCGAAGGCGAAACTCCAGCCTGCGCAGGTCGGCTTCGGAACGGGCTTCTCGTATCTGAACGTAGCTCGCGATTCCGTCAGTGAGGAAACCCATCTCTGGACGCAGGCAGCCAATCTGGACGGACCGTCGGACAAGACCTTGGCGGTGGTCAAGTTCAGCAGTCCATCCGGTGAACCGATCGCGGCGTACGTGAACTACGCGATGCATCCGGTGAACGGCTACCTGGTCGGCATCACCAGTGCCGACTTTCCTGGCGCAGCCTGCCGGTACGTGGAACAGGCGTTTGACGACAAGATGGTGATGGTCTGGACACAAGGCGCGTCCGGCGACCAGAATCCGCTGCTGATGCGCCCATCGACGAACGCATTGGCGTCAAAGTCCGGCACGAAGGTCACGGGCTATGAGTTGGTCCGCGAGCCCGTGGAAGCGGCCCTGCGGGAAGGCCAGGTTCCGCACGGCAAACTCGACCCCAAGGTCGCCGACAACTTCGAGCGCTGGATTGAAAGCGAAGGCATGCTGCTCGGCGAGGAAGTCATTCGGGTGATGACGAACACGCGGAGGATGGCCGCCGATGTTGCCATCTCGGGGGCGCAAAAGGCGCTGACCTGTCCAGGACGGCAACGCACCAACACAGGCCGCGAAGGGCAGCCCGGAACCTATCAGGACGGCGATCCGGTGGTCTTCCGGCTGGGCCTGTTGGGAATTGGCGACATCGCTCTCACGACCGTCAACGCCGAAGTCTACAACCTGATCTCGCAGCGGATGAAGAAGCAGTCTCCCATGGCCAACACGGTGATGGTTACGCTTGCCAACGGCCGCGCAAACTCCGGCTACGTCCCCAATGACGCTGCGTTCGGCGCCTATAGCTTCCAGGTGCTGGGCTCGCGCCTTAAGCCCGGATGCGCGGAACAGGGCATCGCGAATTCCCTGACCGATCTGGTCGGGCAGTACGCCGCACAGTAGTCTGGTAAAGGTCAGCGGACGATCCGCCACTGGAAGCAGGAGCCGTCTTTACTGTCGGGAACCGGTCCGGGACCGTCTGCGGCGATCGGGCCGGGAGGTCGCGAGGCGACGATGTAGCGATGAGTGGCCAACGACATGAGCAGCGTCTCGCCACGCTGGAGATCCACCCACTGGAATGTCTCCGTATCGCGTGGCTTTCCCGTCTTTAGCCTGATCTCGCCGGTCTTCCCGGATCCGCCGACCGAAACGTAAGCTCCGGACGCAGTCTGAAGCGCGACCCTGCCGCGGCCCCGGTCCACGATGCGGAATGGCGTCGCCAGATCCGATTGGCCGCTCGATTGTATTTGCCCGTCCACGACCCCGAGCACATTCCCATTGGAAATATCGGCGAACGTGATCCAGCGGGCGTAGGGGATCGGCTTGTTTCAATCCGCGACCGCGAGGTTCCGCAACCACGAAATCATTGAAGTCGGCCTGCCCGCCGGGAGTGCCGCCGGTGTTGTAGTTGAACAAAGCATAGCGGACGCCCTGAAACGTCTTGAGTTGGAACGGCAGCTTCAACTCACCACCCATCGTCTTAAACCCATGGCCGTTGAGGCTGTGCCGTGATTCCGGCGAAACGAGACATCTAGAGACCGTTCGGCTTGAACTCGCCACCGTTCACCAGAAGGTCGAGTATTTCCTTCGTTCTGGCCGGGCAGGCCCGTCCCTTCTGGGGCGTGAGATTGTCGTGCTCCGATTCGATCAGCGGCAACGGCTCTTTAGGCGCCGCGACCTGGTTCAGAGCCGTCCAGATTCCCGCGGGCGGCGAGATCGTGTCAATGAAACCCATGCCCGCAAACACCGGGGCTTTTATGCGGGAGGCGAAATTGACCGTATCGAAATAGAGCGCGGTTCTCATCGCGTCGGGGTTGTCCGAAGGCCAGTTGGGGTAGCCGGCTTTGCGGCCGTGAAGGTCGCCGTTGGTGTCCGCTCCGGCCGGCACGCACACTAGCACCGCCGTGATCTTTTCGGGCTGCAGTCCGGCGAGCGCGAGGCTCTGCTGGCCGCCCATGCTGCCTCCGGTCAGGACGATCGTCTTGCCGTCCCAGTCGGACCGCGTCGTCAGATAATCCAGAGCGCGGGAATCGCGCAGGTACATATTCAGGAAATACGATTTCTCAGGATCGGTGTTGCCAATTTTTTGGTAATCGCGCCGGACACCCCCGGAAGGATCGGACGGCAGCTTATCGTGCGAGTCGACGTTAATCACCAGCCAGCCTTCGGCCGCGCGGAGCGCGTCGGCGTGAGCGTTCAAGGCGTACACGCCCGCATACTGCAATTGGACGAGCGCGGGAAACTTGCCTTCCCTGGCGGGCTTGGCAATGTAGCCGTGCGCCTTCGATCCAAGCGCATCGAGAACAAACAAGCTCATCTCGACACCCGGCACGTCGGTCTCGACGGGCGTCAAGGAGGGGTTCATCGGGATCTTGGCCTGTGCGGCCAGCTTGGCGTTCCAAAATGCGTCAAAGTCGTCGGGACGCGGCGTCGAGAGCCCGATCTTTGTGGGCGCTACGGCCGCGCCGACAGCGTAGAGCCCGTTGTTCCGACCCGTGTTGCCTCCAACGAAAGCGTAGGCTGGACCGCTGTCCGTGGCGGACCCATCGGCGGCCAGGTTGCGCGTACGGTTCAACGGCGACGTAGATCATTTCGGGCTGGTCGCCGTTTATTTCGATCTTGTCCTTGCCCGAGGAAAGGTCGAGCTTGCCTTCCTTGAGAACCACGGCGTTATTGCGGCGAATGGTCCACTTGTACGCATATGTGGGCGCAACAGGGCCGGGCGTGATGGTCCAGCCGACAGTTTCCCCGATCTCGTAGATGTCAGCTCGCCCGGTACGGCGTAAAAGAGAGTTGCTGAGGGATCGGGGCTCGCTGCGCCCAGGCGGACGCAGCGGCAAGCAGAAAAGCGAATATGTGGCGTGGACGGGTTCGAGTCATGAACGCTGGTGCTAGGCCTTCAGTTCCCATCCCTTGCGGAGGAACGGCTTGAGGTAGCGGTTGGCTTCGTCGCTGTTGCTGAAGCGCCGCTTGTTCGCGTCCCACATCAGCTTTCCGGGGACGCGGAGAGCGATCGCGCCCAGCGACAGCCACTCGATGTACTTCGTCGCTACGGCGAATTCCGAGACACCGGGCGCGCCGCCCTTGCAGGAGCGAATCCAGTCCTGCTGGTGGTTGACGCCCCGATGCAGTAAGCATTTGCGGCGGCAGTTTGTATTCCGCCCACCGCGACGCCGGCAGCAGCCAGACGCCCTCGCCGCGGGCGGTGGTCGCCATGTAGCCCTTCGACCCGACGAACACCGCGCCGTTGCCCGGCGCGCGCATCTTGGGATCCTGGACATGCCAGGCGGGAGAGGCCACGTCCGCCGCCCGGAACCGCCCGGGCCGCCGGTCCGCCGGCGCGCGCCGCGCCAGGAGGAACCGGCCGCACCGCCGCCCGTCGCGCGGCATCGGCTTGCCGTCGATGGTCAATTGGGTGCCGACCAGCATCATGCCATCGCCGCCTTCGACGAAAGGCCGTCCCCTCTCGGTCAGATTGTTCATGGGCGGGAACAGTCGCTCGCCTTCCGGCCATTCCCGGCGGATTCTCGAAATCGCCGCGCATGTTCTGGTACGCATGCACGGTCACCGGAGGCATGCCGCCGCGCGCCGGGAACTCGAAAACAATGTGCGCCCGCAACGGCCACACCCATTGATTCTTGCCTTCGACGAAGACGCACTCGACGGCTGATCGGGCTGACCTTGTCGAGTTGCAACGCGAGGTGGGCCGGTCCGAGATTGTGCACCAACCAGTCGCCGAGCGACCCGCCCGTCGAGAAGTCGATGAAGGCGCGCCACTGATTCGTCATCAGGGGATTGAATCGCGCGCGGCTCGGCACAACCGAGCCACAGATCCCAATCGAGCGTGGGCGGAACGGTCACCGTCTCGGGGCCCGTGGCCGGGAGATTCGGCTGTCCGCCGTAGATTCCCCCGGTCCAGGCGTGCAGTTCCTTGACGTCGCCGATGTCGCCGGACCAGAGGATCTCGCACGCCGTCTTGGTTCCTTCGTGGTTCCAACCCTGGTTGCCCATCTGCGTCGCGACTTTGTACTTTACCGCCGCGTCTGCGAGCAGGTGCGACTCCCAGGCGGTCCGGGTCAGCGGCTTTTCGCAATAGACGTGCTTGCCCTGTTGCATGGCGAGCAGCGCGATGGGCGTGTGCATGTGATCGGGCGTCGCGATCATCACCGCGTCGATATTCTTGCCCTCGGCTTCGAACATCTTGCGATAGTCTTTGTACTTTTTGGCATTCGGATATTGTGCGAAGCCGCGGGCGGAGCGCTCTTCATCCACGTCGCACAGCGCGACGATGTTCTCGGTGGCGGCGGCTCCCACCAGAATCGCCGGACCGCGGATGCCGATGCCGACCGCGCGCGATATTCAGCTTTTCGTTGGGCGACTTGTAGCCCAGGCCCGGAAGGGATGGCGTGCTGCCGAAGCCGCCCGCCGGGACCGCGCCCGCCAGCAGCGTCCCGTAGAAGAAATAGCGTCTCGAAAACCGATGATCGTCCACCGCATGTCTCCTTGTCTATCAGACTCTATCAGAAGGAGACCGGCGAGAAGTAGGGGGCCATGTGCAAATCAGAATTCCGGAGTCGGTACTCCCACAACTAACCCGTGCGCCCATATACAATTCGTACTGACGTACGACATTTTGATGCGAGCGGTTGAAACCCCTCGAGGGAGGACTTGATGAAAATCGTAGCTTTGGCGCTGCTCGGTGGCGCTCTATGTTCCGGGCAGGCGGCGGACGAGTGCAAGCCTTCGTCGCTCAACATTCCCGGATCGCCATATCCCTGCGTCTATTCGGATCGCCGAGTAGCGTTCCGCGTGGCGGCGCCCGATGCCCAGAAGGTGCAGGTGCGGTTGGGCGGCGCCCATGACATGACCCGCGGAGCGGATGGCTTGTGGACGGTGACGATACCGCCGCAAGTCATCGGCTTCCACTACTACAGCATCGTCGTTGACGGGGCGACGATCGCGGACCCGGCCACTCGCACCTTCTTCGGATCGGGATGGGACAACAGTGGCATCGAAATCCCCGAGCCGGAGACGGATGCGGCCTACTACTCCGCTAAGGACGTCCCGCACGGCCAGGTTAGCCAGCGATGGTATTACTCCAAGGTCACCGGCAAGTGGCGGCGCTGCTACGTCTACACGCCGCCCGACTATGACGGCGGGAAGAGCCGCTATCCCGTTCTGTATTTGTTGCACGGCTGGGGAGAGAACGAGCAGGGCTGGCACATCCAAGGGCACGCCGACTTCATTCTGGACAATTTGATCGCGGAGAAGAAGGCCAAGCCGATGATTATCGTCATGGATAATCTCAATGCCGCTAAGCCGGGTGAGGATGCCAGGATATTCTCGGCCCGATGGCTCTGGCCTCCGCCACCGCCCACCGCGCCTCCGGCCGAGGGAGGACGCCCGGCAGCCCCTGCCAGGTTCGGCCTGGCCAATTTCACAGGGGCGACGTTCACCGAGATGATGTTGACCGACCTGATCCCCATGATCGAGAAGACGTATCGCGTGCTCCCGGGCGCGACAATCGCGCCATGGCCGGGCTATCGATGGGAGGCATGCAGACCTTTTTGACGACTCTGTCGAACCTGGACAAATTCGCCTATATCGGCGGCTTCAGCGGCAGCACCGGTGGCCGCGGCGGATTCGATCCGAAGACGTCCAGCAACGGCGTATTCGCGGATGCCGGGGCGTTCAATAAGAAAGTCAAGGTCCTGTTCCTGGGAATCGGCTCCGTGGAAGGCCCCGGCACTAAGAACTTCAGCGAGGCGCTGACGAAGGCGGGCATTCACAATGTCTACTTCGAGTCGCCCGGCACGGCTCACGAATGGCTGACGTGGCGGCGATGTTTGAATGACTTCGCTCCGCGGCTGTTTCAGAAAGCATCTGCACCAGTTGCTCGGGGCGGGCACTAAGGGTTGCATTCCATCAAGGGAGAGAACATATGAATTCACTCAAACGAAGGTCGTTCTTGAAGGGGGGCGGCGCGGCCGCTGCGGCATTTGGACTGCCTCGCCTGGCTGCGGCATTGCAGGAGACTACATCGCCACAGCAACGGCCCAAACTGAAGATCACGGACATCAAGACAACCTATCTTCAGAACTTCCACGTGCGAATCTATACCGATCAGGGCATTACCGGTGACGGAGAAGCGGTGGACGCAATCAGCGGCGCCGGGCCCATCGTGGCGGGGTTCCGCTTCTTCCTGATGAACCAGAATCCGCTGAATATCGAGGCGATCTGGGAGAGAATCCGAACCGGCGGAATCTTCGGCGGCGCTCAGGCCGGCCAGTATGTGACGGCACTAACCGCGGTTGAAATCGCTTTATGGGACCTGGCGGGCAAAGCCGTCGGGCTGCCCATCTATCAGTTGATGGGCGGCAAGATGCGAGACCGCATCCGGGTCTACATTGACTCAGGGACCGACAGCCGCGACGACCCGCAGGCCAAGGCCTTTATCGCCCAGATCGTCGAAAACGGGTGGACGATGGCCAAGATCGACGTAGATGACGCACGCGACCCAGCGCGGTTCGACCGCGTGAACTGGACCGCCAATAACGCCGAAATCGATCACATGCTCGATAAGGTCGCGTTCATCAGGGAGTCGCTGCCGAAGACGATCGGGCTCGCGGTAGATATGCATGGCCGATACGACCTTCCGACGGCCAAGCGTTTTGCCAAAGAGGTTGAGCCATTCAAACTCGTTTGGCTCGAAGAGCCAGTGCCACCGGAGAACGTCGATGCGATGCGCGACGTTCGCCAATCCACCCACACACCGATTTGCTGCGGCGAGAACCTCTTTCTGCGGTGGGGCTTCCGGGAGCTGTTAGAGAAGCAGGCCGTCGATATCATCATGCCGGATATCCAGAAGTGCGGTGGTCTGGCGGAGGCGAAGAAGATCGCGGATATGGCTCACACCTATTACGTTCCGATCGCTCCCCACTGTCAGGCATCGCCCATAGGAATGATGGCCGCGTGCCATGTCATGGCGACAGTACCCAACTTCCTGGTTCAGGAATGGCACTGGGGCCATCCGTCAGAACGTCTGGCGCGGTGGAAGCAGTACGTCCAGGAGGGCGACATCATCCAAAAGGGTCATATCACGGTGTCGGATCGCCCGGGAATTGGCCTCACCCTGAACGAAGAAGCAATGAAGAAGATGGTCCGGCCGGGAAGCGCCTGGTTCACGGCCTGAGTGGCGCAAACGGACAAACTCATGGGTTACAGGCTACTCCCCGCATTCTTAATCTTCGCGGCCCTGATGGGTTTGGCGGATCCCCAGATCTCGGTTACGGTTGATGCCGGCAAGGCTCGCGCACCGATATCTCCCTACCTTTACGGCCAATTCATCGAGCACATTAGCGATCTGGTGAATCGGAGCGTGTGGTCGGAGATGCTGGACGATCGGAAGTTTTATCACGATATCAACTCGAACACGCCCGCGCCCAGCCCAGTCCGGCCCGGCCCGCCTAGAGGCCGCCAACCCAATCGCTGGCGTCCCATCGGCCCCGACTCGGCCGTCGTCATGGATCGCGATCATCCCTACGTCGGGGAACACACTCCGCTCATCAGACTCGCCGGTTCAGAGCAGCGAGGAATTCAGCAGTCGGGACTGGTGCTGCGCAAATCTGAAGCCTATGTGGGGCGGGTGGTGCTCCAGGGCAGCCCGGGCGCCGCAGTCAGGATCAGCCTCGTATGGGGACCCGGTCCGGGCGACCGCCAGACCATCCCGATTACCCGGCTGCAATCGACTTACTCGAGGTTCCCTCTCCGCTTCACGGCCGGTGGCGATAACGATGATGCGCGCATCGAGATCGCCGCCACCGGAACCGGCTTTTTTCACGTCGGAGCGGCGTCGCTCATGCCGGCGGACAACGTCCGCGGCTTCCGTCCGGAGGTGATCGCCCTGCTGAAGCAACTCCGGTCGGGAATGTATCGATTCCCGGGCGGCAATTTCCTCTCCGCGCACGAATGGCGTGACGCCATCGGCGATCCGGACCAGCGGCCGCCGAAGTGGGATTACGTGTGGTCGGCATTGCAGCCGAACGATGTCGGCACCGATGAATTCCTGACGATGTGCGAACTGCTCGGCGTGGATGCCTTTATCAGCGTGAGCGCGGGTTTTGGGGATGCCCATTCGGCCGCTCAGGAGGTGCAGTACGTGAATGGCGCCGCCGACACGCCCATGGGAAAGTTGCGCGCCGCCAACGGCCATCCCAGTCCCTACAAGGTCAAATGGTGGGGCATCGGCAATGAGATGTACGGGACCTGGCAGTTCGGCTACATGGCTCCGAAGCAGTACGTGATCAAGCACAACATGTTCGCCAAGGCCATGCGTGCGGTGGACCCCACCATCACATTGCTCGCCACGGGTGCTACTCCGGAAGAGATGACGGTGAACCGGTTGTCGATGGCTCTCGCCGGCAAAGTCGTGCCCGACTACGGCTCGGACGCGGATTTCACGGGGCTCCTGCTGGCTAACTGCCTGGATAATATCGACGTGATGTCGGAGCACTTCTACAGTTACAACGGCGAGCGTTTCGACCTGGACCAGAACAAACGTATCCCGATCGAGGAGCCGCTGCCGGAAGCGGCCTATCGCGCGGCAAATCGGGTGCGCTCGAAAGTAGAGGCGTATGAAGAGTATGCGCGGCGGATTCCGGGACTTCAAAAGAAGCACCTGACCATCGCGATCGATGAGTGGGCGTTCACGCGTCTGCCAGCGAATCTGAAACAGACCCTGGCGAATGCCGCGGTGTTCCACGAGATGTTCCGCCACACGGACCTGATTCAGATGGCAGGCCACACCATGGGGACGTCCTCGATCGAGTTCAACGCCACGAACGCGGCGCTGAATGCCACGGGACTGCTGTTCCAACTCTATCGCGATCATTTCGGGACTGTGCCAGTGGAAGTGAGTGGTAACTCGCCGCCCGCCCGCGCCGAAGTACCCAGTCGGCGGTGATCAGCCGAAGGTGAACGCGGGCAGTCCCACGTACCCGTTGGACGTGAGCGCCGCGCTTTCGAGCGACCGGAAGTCGCTCACGGTGGCGGTGATCAATCCCACCGAGTTGTTGCAGAGCCTTGATTTGACAATCAACGGTGTGGACCTCACAGGCAAAGGGCGGATTTGGCGGTTGAAAGGATCGGGACTTAATGCGATGGCTGGTCTGACCCGGCACGACGTTCAGGTGACCGAGTCACCCGTGGCCGAGGTGCCCAAAGCTTTACAGCTTGCGCCAATCAGCATTGAGATATACGAATTCGAGAGGAAATAAGAGCGCGCTATGCGAGGACTATTCTTGATCCTACTGGCGGCGAGTCTCTGTCCGGGACAGCCCGCCGCCGATGACTCGAGGCCGGCTTCTTCAAACGTGATGAACGCGCAATATCCGCGCATCCATCCGGACCTGAAGGCCACTTTCCGCATGAACGCGCCCGATGCTCAGAAAGTGCAAGTTGCGATGGGCCGCGCCCGATACGACATGACCAGGGCCTCGGATGGTTTCTGGTACGCCACCACGCCCCCGCTCGTACCCGGCTTCCACTATTACTCATTTATTGTGGACAGCGCGAACGTCGCCGATCCCTCGAGCCACACCTACTTCGGGGTCAGTCGCGATTCCAGCGGGATCGAAGTGCCCGAGAAGGGCGTCGATTTCTACGAGCCCAAAGATGTCCCGCACGGGGAAGTCCGCATCCGGAAGTATCTCTCGAAGGTCACCGGTCAGTGGCGGCGCTGTTTCGTCTACACGCCGCCCGACTACGAAACGAACCCACGAGCGCGCTATCCCGTTCTGTATCTGCAACATGGCTCCGGCGAAGATGAGACCGGCTGGATCTTTCAGGGCCGGGCGAACCTCATCCTCGACAACCTCATCGCCGCTGGCAAGGCGAAGCCGATGATCCTCGTAATGGACAACGGGTACGCGAGCAAAGGTGGTAAAACTCAAATGCCCGCTGCGGCGACGGATCTGGATCGTCCCGCTCCCAGGGTGGGCGGATATCCCGCCGATACGAGCGGATTCAACGACGTCATGCTGAACGATGTGATCCCGATGATCGACAAGACCTACCGCACCATGTCCGATCGGGAACACCGCGCCATGGCCGGCCTGTCGATGGGCGGCAATCAAACGTGCCAGCTCACCTTCCGGAACTTGGACAAGTTCGCCTGGATCGGCGCGTTCAGCGGCACAGGCAACGGCCTCAGCACCGCACCGATCGATCGGAAGACGTTCATCGACGGCGTGTTTGCGGATGGAGCCGCAGTCAGCGCGAAAGTGAAACTGATCTGGATCGGTATGGGCACCGAAGAACCCGATCCGTTTCCAAAGGCAATCGGCGAGTTTCGGAGGATGCTGGATCAGGCCGGCATCAAGTACGTTTACTTCTCTTCGCCCGGGACGGCCCATGAGTGGCAGACTTGGCGCAGGGACCTCAATGACTTCGCCCCGAGATTGTTCCGTTAGCGCATTGGGAAACAAATGAGAAATTTCTGCTTCGTCCTTTGTTGCGCCGTATGCCTGAGGGCTGCGGCGCCGGCGGCCGTTAAAGTTGAAGGCGGCCAGGTTCAAGGAGCCGTCGAAGACAATTTGACCGTCTACAAAGGCGTGCCTTTCGCGGCGCCTCCGGTGAGCGACCTGCGATGGCGCCCTCCGCAGGCGGCCCCGAAATGGGAGGGCGTTCGCTCCTGCCGACAAGTTCGCGCCTGGGTGCATGCAGTCGATTGGCGGTCCGCCTCCCAGCGGTTTGAGCGAAGACTGCCTGTATCTGAACGTCTGGACGCCGGCGAAGTCCGCGAAAGACCGCATTCCCGTCCTGGTTTGGATCTACGGCGGCGGGTTTAATGGAGGCGCCACCTCGATCCCGGTCTATAGCGGCGAGAAACTGGCCAAGCGCGGTGTAGTGCTGGTCAGCATCGCCTATCGAGTGGGTGTTTTCGGGTTTTATGCGAATCCGGAGTTGAGCGCTGAGTCATCCCATCATGTCTCTGGCAATTACGGCTTGCTTGACATGATCGCGGGCCTCCAGTGGGTCCAGCACAATATCGCCGCGTTCGGCGGCGATCCGAAACGGGTCACGATCTTCGGTGAATCCGCGGGCGGCATTGCCGTGAGCATGCTCTGTGCGTCGCCGCTTGCCAAAGGGCTCTTTCACGGTGCGATCTCCGAAAGCGGAGGATCGTTCGGACCGATGAGCCGGACGCCTTCACCCGGCGAGAACATGCGCGTTCTCGCGGACGCGGAAGCGTCAGGCACCGAGTTCGCCAAGGCCGCGGGCGCACCATCTTTACCGGAGTTACGCGCCCTCGCGGCGGACAAACTGCTCGAGGTCGGCCGCCGTCAGCGCGGAATGGCATGGCCCATTGTGGATGGCTGGGTGATTCCGAACGATCAGTACAAGCTCTACGAAGAGGGACGCTTCAACGACACCCCAATCCTGGTCGGCTACAACTCCGACGAAGGCGCCAGCTTCACGCGCACACGCGTCCCTGCCGAATACATCGCCGGTGTGCGGGAGCGCTACGGACCGTTCGCCGACCGCCTGCTCCAGGCCTATCCCACGGCGGCCGATATCGTTCCCAAGACCGCTCGCGATCTGGCGCGGGACTCGGCATTCGGCTGGCACACCTGGGTGTGGGCGCGCCTGCAATCGCAACATGGCAAGGGGAAGGCTTACCTTTACTACTTCGATCAGCATGCGGAACACTCGGCGGGTTCTCCGCAGGCAGGACAGGGCGCCCCGCACGGCGCCGAGATTGCGTATGTGTTCGAACACCTGTACGACATCCGCCGGCCCGCGACTGCCGAAGATGAGCGCATCTCGGACGCCATGGCAGCGTATTGGACGAACTTCGCCAAGTACGGGAAGCCGGACGGCAAAGGCGTGCCGACTTGGGCGGCTTTCAGTGACAAGAGCCCGGCGGTCATGTACTTTGCCGGCACTCCGCATACCGGCCCTGTTCCGAGTGAGCAGTCGCTGCGGGTGTTGGATAGCTACTTCGCCTGGAGGCGTAGTCCGGAAGGAGCGGTAGTGAAGGCGCCGGACCCACGTTAGTCCGAGGCGAACCTGCGAAACGACCCTACTTCGGTGAAAGGGTCTGCGCGATAACTGCGCTCCCGATAGGCGAAGTAGTCGAAGTCGGCCGGCAAGGCGTGTCCCGGCCAAGTCCTGGCAACATACGCCGACGAAGGCGCCCGTGAAATTGGGAGTGCCCGGAGCCGCGGCCTCGTCGGACAGGATGCTCGCGTCGAGCGGCCCCGGCATCCGGCGCCATTCACCGCCTCCGATTCGGAAAGCGAAGTACAGGCGTTCGTAGTCGATTTCCACGCGCAGATGAACCGCCCCGCCGGCGGGAATTGCGACAGGCGCGCTGAAGACGTCGGACTGAACCTGGTCGGGCAGGCATGACATAACGCGGATGTGTCTGCCCAAGTCCGCATCGTGCGAAACGTAGAGGTAGTGAAACTTGCTGCTGTTGTAATAGCAGACCAGGCCGGCCATCTGCTGGAACGTCTCCGGCTCGAATTCCATTGCCGTCTCGGCGCTGAAACAATGCGCCTGCTGGCGCCGCGCGACCAACGACTGTCGGAACAGGCTGCCGATCGTTTCGCGGCCGTACAGCCGCAAGATATCCGGGCCGTTCCGTAAGGCTGAAGAGTTCTTCCGGCCAAGGGGACCGCAGCCACTGGAAATCCAGCGGCAGAGTCGGGCTGTCGAAGTCCTCGCGCTCGGGCGATGCGGGGAACGTGTGCCAGGGCAGGGCCGGCGCGGCTACTTCGAACCTGCGGGACCCCGGTCCCATCGGCGGTGCGCAGCCAGCCGTCCTCCGACCACGCCATCTGCTGAATCGCGGTCTCGCGTCCCAGGGTGCAGCGGCCGCGATTCGGGATGGGCCGGCCGCAGAGATGGACCATGTAGGTCTCGCCGTCGGCGTCTCCACGAGGTCGGCGTGCCCGGCGCGCTGCAGTTCGACATCCGGCCGATGGCGCGAGGTCAGGATGTACGTGTCCGGATGCAGTTCGTAGGGTCCCGTCAGTTCCCGCGACCGCGCCATGGTGACCGCGTGTCCCCACCCGGTGCCGCCTTCGGCGGTCAGCAGGTAGTAGTAGCCGTTGCGCTTGTAGAGGTGCGGCGCCTTCGGTGAAGCCGATCGGCGTGCCGTGGAAGATCAGGTGAACCGGCCCGACGAGTTTGCGCTCCGCGGGTGAGTACTCCTGCAGCACGATGCCGGCGAAGCGATTGTGGCCCGGCCGATGGTCCCACAGCATGTTGACCAGATATTTGCGGCCGTCGTCGTCGTGGAACAGCGAGGGATCGAAGCCGCTGCTGTTCAGATAAACCGGATCGGACCATTCGCCGTCGATGCGCGGGCTGGTGACGAGGTAGTTGTGGGTGTCGCGCAGCGACGCGCCCGGCGCGCCGCCTGCGTGGTGCGGCCGTAGCGTTTCACGTCGGTGTAGATCAGCCAGAACAGGCCGTCGGCATAGGTCAGGCAGGGCGCCCAGATGCCGCAGGAATCGGGATCGCCGCAGCATGTTGAGCTGGCTGGCGCGGTTCAGCGGACGCGTGAGCAGACGCCAGTGCACCAGGTCGCGGGAGTGGTGGATCTGCACGCCGGGATACCACTCGAAGGTCGAGGTGGCGATGTAGTAGTCGTCGCCGACGCGGACGATGGAAGGATCGGGATTGAACCCGGGCAGGATCGGGTTTCGGATTCGCGCGGATGTTCCGTCATGTTCAGATTGCTCCCTTCGCACGCGTCCTCGGCGCGTTCGCGAACCACCGTCCACAACACCGCCGCGCCGAGCAGATCGAGCAGGCCCAGGCAGATGAAGAACGGCGTGTAGCCGACGGTCGCCACCAGGCCGCCGATCAGCAGCGAGAAGATCAGCAGGCCGGCGTTGCCGAACGTGCCCGGCCATGCCGGCCACCGTGGCGACCTCGTTTCTGCGGAACAGGTCGGACGACATGGTGATCACCGTGACCGACAGCGTCTGGTGCGCAAAGCCGGCCAAGGCTGAGCAGGGCGATCGCCGCGTACGGGCTTTCCACAACGCCCACGAAACCCACGCCCATCATCAGCAGCGCCCCCAGGGTGAAGGCGCAGCGCCGCGCGTTGATGACGCTCACGCCGAATCGCTTCTGCAGCCTCATGGCCACCAGGCCGCCGAACACGCAGCCGAAATCGGCGGCCAGAAACGGCATCCAGGCGAACAGGGCGATCTGCTTCAGATCGAAGTGGCGCACGCTGCTCAGGTACAGCGGCAGCCAGAAGCTCAGCGTGCCCCACGTCGGATCGGCCAGAAACCGCGGCAGCGCGATGCCCCAGAAATTGCGCTGCGCGAGGATCTTGAGGCAGCGACGGCCGCGAGCCATCGCCCTGCAAGGTGCTTCTCCTGGCCGGCGGCGATGTACGCCTTCTCCTCGCTCGGAAAGCGCGGGATGCCGGTCGGGCGATTGATAGAACAGCAGCCACAGCACCGACCCAGACCAGCCCGAGGCGCCGGTGATCACGAATGCCACCCGCCAGTTGTAGGCCAGAATCGCCCACGCCACCAGCGGCGGCGCGAGCATCGAGCCCACCGAAGCGCCGATGTTGTAGACGCCGCCCGCGAGTCCGCGCTCCTTGGCCGGGAACCACTCCGCCGTCGCCTTCATGCCGGCCGGATTCGCCGAGCCCTCGCTGAATCCGAGCAGCGCCGCGCAGCCAGGCGAAGGCCTGCCAACTATTGGCGAGGGCATGCGCCATGTTGACCAGCGACCACGCGATGGCGAAGATCGCGAACCCGATCTTGAGACCGAGCACGTCCAGCACGTAGCCGCAAACCGGCTGCGCCATGATGGCGCCCTGGAACGTCCCGACGATCCAGGAGTACTCGCGCGCGCTGATGTGCAGTTCTTGCAGCAGGGTGGGTGCCGCCACCGCCAGCGTGCTCCGCGTCAGGTAGTTGATGACCGACCCAAGCATGATCAGGCTGATCATCCACCATCGGAGTCCCTTGATCTTGGGCATCGCTATTTCGGCTCCCAGATGCGGAATTCGCCGCTCACATGGAGCAGGCCCATGAGGTACCACATGCCGTCATAGTAGCGGTATCGGCCTGATGGTATTTCGGCCCTCCACAGCGCCTCGACGAATTTCGCGGCCCGCTCACGATTCGTGGCGGCGAGGCTGGCCACGGCATTCGTCGCAACCAGCGCGGTCGAGTGCGTGCCGCCCAGCGGTTTTCCGTCCAGCGTGTATCGGTTCCCATAGGAGTCGATGCCCTGCGACTCGAAGAAAGCCTGGATCTTGTCGCTCAACTCCTGCTCGCGCGGGTCAACTGCCCACCAGGACCAGTCCACCGACCAGTTCGCCGCCGTGCGCCAGGCGTCGGGTCCGAAATTCCCGTTCTGCCCCCCGAAGCCGGGCACCGGCGTGCCGTCGTAATTGGCGTAATTCGGCGCGAGCGCGGTGACCGGATGCGTCACCTTCGGAAGATAGTCGCGGCTCACCTGGGCCGCCGCCGCCCAGAACGGACGGTCCGCGGCCGGACCCCAACGCGCCCACAGTTCATAGAACGCCGGCAGATGGTAGGAGGGGTCGGTGTGGTCGGGACGCCGGAGGTTCGGAGTGAACCGGACCATCTTGTGTTCGGGGTGGAACTCCGGGCCTCCGGTCTCCGCGCCGCGGTTGGTGGGGCCGTCGATGATCTTGCGATTCTTCATGTTGTCGAGCAGGCGGTCGGCTTCGGCGCGATAGTCGTAGATGCCTTTGCCGTTTCCCCACCGGTTGGAGGCGAAATACAGCGCCATGGCCCAGTACTCCTCACCGTCCGGCGCCGGCGATTCACTGTTTGGCGTGCCGTCCAGCTTCATCGACCACGAGAAGAAACCGTACGAAGGGTGGGTTGGAGAAGACTGGTACATATAGGTCTTCGACCAGTTCCACAGCGCGTCGAACTCGGCCTTCTTGTCCAACTGGACGGCGATCATCATGCCGTACGACATCCCTTCGGAGCGCACGTCGCGGTTATTGATGTCGCTCAAGTAAGCCAGGGGCCCGTTCGCATTCTGGCCGGTCTGGTAATACACCGTTTGCGCTTGCGGGTCGCCGTGGAACAGCTGTTCGAAGGCGGCCTGAATCTTCGCCGAAATCTCCTTCTGCGAGTGTCCGGCCTCCAGAAACAGGTTTTGGTACCGTTTTGTCGCAAAAGCGCCCGCGGGCGCTTGCGCACGGCCGGATTGAGTCTGCGCGGCAACGCCCATGATTCCGCACAACACAATGGCGAGAAGCAGAAAACGCGGCTTTCTCATAAATCGAGCACCATGGCATCAGATGGTTCATACAAAGTCAAGAGATCGTGAATTCGCTATCTCACACCGAACTCAAAAACGCCGATGCTAAATTTAGCCGTTAGAGCCGCAGCCAGCGCCGCTCCACATCCAAGCGTTGCTCATATACAGTCTCGTTCGCGAAATTTCGCATTACTTACAGGCACTGGCGCCGCAGAGGTTCTTGCTGAAGAAGGGCATGACCCAGTTCTGGAACCGGACCGCTACCGCGCTAGTATGAGTGCCGGGATAGATTTCGAACGCGTTGGCGATGCCGTATGTGTCGAGTACCTCGTGCAACTTCGCCGTATCCATCCGCAACCCATCCTGGTCGCCGACGTCCATCGCGATCGCCCGGTACTGGCGCAAGTTCCCGATATATTGGTGAACGAAGGCGAGCGGGGCATTGGCCGTCCATCTGGCCAGTACATCCTGTCGCACCACGCCATCCTTCGTGGGCAGATCGAGATAAAGCGGCGGGTTCTTCGGATTAGGGGACCACGCGGCGGCGGAAGCGAGTTGCGCCCGCAACCCGAAAGGAAGCGTCGCCGAGTCCGCCGGCGACTTCACGGCCTCCAGGGCCTTCTCCATGGCTGGGTTGGAGGGGCCGCCCGCGCGCGGAGACATGCAGCACGGACTCATAATGTACAGGCTGCCAAAGACATCGGGATGCTTCATGCCGATGCGGCTCGCGCCGTAGCCACCCATCGAATGCCCCACCAGTCCGCGGCTCGTGCGCCTGGCGATGGTCCGGTAATGCGCGTCGATGTATGTGACGATGTCGTGCGCAATGAACTGCTCGAAGTCGCCCGTGGTGACGGAGCTCGAATACATCGATCCGTTATGGACGGTCTTCGAATCGGGCAGCACCACGATCATCTCCTGCGCGCCTTTGGCGAAGGTGCCCTCGATGGTCTGGGGCACGTGGATTTCTTTGGACCATTGCTCGGCCCCGATCGAGTATCCGTGGAGCGCATACACGACCGGATAACGCTGCTTCTTGTTCTTCGCGTAACCGGGCGGCAGGAACACGAGGACGTCGCGGTCCACCGCATTTCCTTCCAGGTTGCCTTCGAGCGCCGTACCGTGGATCTTGATCCGTTCCATCGTGACGGGTTTGGCGCCGGGCTCTACGGCCGGCACCTCGGTCTTTACTTGGGCCGTCGCGAGTACCGCCAGCCCGAACGCGATTGTCAAAGCAGGGAAGATGTTGTTTCGCATTATGGAACTCCTATTTAACGCACCAGAGCGTCGGCGGCGTTGGCCGCCAGTACCCACCGGCTGGCAACGTTGATGATGTATTCGTTCTCGAACCAGAGGAAGCCGAAGTCGTCGATACACTCCGGGAAATCCGGCTTGATGACAACGTAGCCGGGGATCACTCCGCCGGCGATGAACGTGTTGTCCGCCCGGTTGTTTCCGTACGCCTTTAACTTCGACGATGTCCCGACGGCGGACACGTAGGACGTGCTCGATACGGGATGCGTGCCCAGTATGTAGTTTGCCGCGCGAATCGTGTAGTCCTTGCCCACGATCTCCGGAAAAGCCTTGTGCAGGAAATACATGCGCACTCCCAGATCGATCACGCTTTGGGAACCGCCCCAACCGCCGCGGCTCGGCGGTACGCCGAACGGCGTGGCCGCCAACTCCTTATCCAACTGGGCCACATAGGTCTTGACGGTTTCCGACAGTTGCCGCTTGAATGCCGCATCCATGTAAGGGAGCACGTGCACGGCCGACCATCAGCCGAAGGCGAAACGCTGCGACACCGTGGGGAACAGCTCTGACAGCCGCTTCTTGTAGGCCTCCCCGCCATTTGTCGCAATCAGCAGTTGCACCGCCGCGTTCCACTCGTCGATCCCCGCCATTCCGGGGAAGCCGCCGGGTGCTCCTGGCCGGGTAGGCGTGGGATTTGCGTGTTCGTCCTCCCAGATCTTGACGGCGGTATCCAGGCACTCCCTGGCCAGCGCGTCGTCAAAGTCCTTCAGCACCGGGGCTGCGGCGGCCAGCGAAGCCGCGGAAGCGTACTGCATACTCGCCGACTTTGTCGTGAAAGCCCAGCGGTCGTCCGGCATCCCGGAGAAGTTGCCGTCTACCTCGTATGGGCCGAGTCTCTCCGAATAGATGCGGCTATCGGTCGCCGATGCGCCATCGCCCAGGTGCGTGTACATCCGCAGAGTGGGATCCTCGATGACGGGAAACGTATGCCCGACGGCTTTGATCTGGGCCAGTACCTGCAGAACGCCGTGTTTCACCTGCTCGACGACGTCGGGAACTCCGTCGGGACGATGCATCTCCACTGAGCGGACCTTCCAGTCCACTGTGAGTTCGTCCCACTTCAGATTGAACTCCTTGTAGGCCAGCGAGAGATCCTGGATGACCGCGAACTGGCTTCGGGTCTGGATGTCGAAATCGCATGCGTCATACCATCCGCCGACGTTCAATCCGGGGATGTGCTCTCCGGGCTTATAGGGGGAATCGAGGTTCGGGCCCATCGACCACCCAAGAGTCACGGCGGCGAGTAGAACCGGAATGAGGTAAGGAATCGAACGAGGGAATTTCGACATTTGGACCTTTTCAGCTCCCGATCTCCTGATAGTGTATAACCGTGCGGGAGGTGTGCACCTTCTGCCCGAATGTCCGCGGAATACAGAATGGAAACGCCATCAACACAACCAGCTTGTTCATTGGCCCTCGCTCTTTCTCCCACAAGATCTCTGAATCGCTTCAAACCCCCTATTCATATCAGTTTCGAGAGTCGATGGGTTGGGTGTTCGCAGCACTTCAAGATGTCTGGTTTTATTCGGCTGCTACCCTGCAATGACCTGGTCGGGGGATAGAGCTCCGCTGGGAAGCACCTCGGGCATCGATCCAGGCGCCAATGGCCGGCGGCGCCGAGCCCCCCACAGCCAGGCAGCCATTCTGGCCCAACAGCGTTAGATCCCGGAGGTCTGGAGGCAGAGCCTCCAGGGAAAGCGCAGCTTTCCCTGCTCACGCTGCGGCCCTCCGGTTGTGCCCCATCGGCCGCGGCCCCTTCGATCACCAGTCCGGCTCCTTGAAACACGGTGCCCTCGATGTAGGAACTGCCATCCCGCTTCCAGCATACGGCGGCCACTCGGGGCCGGTCAGGCGGGTCGGTTCATCCGCCAGCGTGACGGTCTCGGGGTCCCTACGGGGACCGTTACCCGTCTCCTCGCCGGAGCAGCCGCTGGGACGTCAGAGCAACTGGGAGGGCGACGCGCTTCTTTCCGCGCAGATTCCGGGCTTTACCGGCCAATCAGGATTGCGAGACACCCCGCCCTCGTGGATGCCGCCGGCCTGCTTCGAGGCTACAACTCCGCCAGCACCCGGTGCACCAGGTGGATACTGATGGCTCCTTCACCCACGGCCGACGCCACTCGCTTCACATTCCCCGCGCGCACATCGCCGACAGCGAATACCCCGGGCAAGCTCGTCTCCAGCATGTGGGGAGCCCGTGGCAGCGGCCACCGCGGGTCTCCATCCCGACCGCCCGCGACATCCAGGTCGCGGCCAGTGAGAATGAATCCCTTATTGTCCAAGGCCAGGCACCCGCGCAGCCATTCCGTCCGCGGCGATGCGCCCGTCATGATGAACGCGTGCCGAATGGCGTGGGTCGACTCCACGCGAGTTTCCCGATCGCGCCAGGTCATCCGTTCCAGGCGCCCATTGCCCTCGAGGCCCGTAATCTCGGTGTTGAAATGGAGTTCCACCGCCGGGTTCTCCGTCAGCCGTTGAATCAGGTACCGGGACATCGTGCTCGCGAGCTCTCCCGAACGCACCAGCATGTGCACCTTAGCCGTGGTCTGGGATAGAAAGACAGCGGCTTGTCCGGCCGAGTTGCCTCCGCCAACCACGGCCACCTCGTCCCCAGTGCACAACTGCGATTCCATGTAAGTAGCGCCGTAATAGATCCCGTCGCCCTCAAATTGTTCCAAATTTGCGATCCGCGGCTTGTTGTATTGCGCCCCGCTCGCGATCACAATCGTGCGTGCCGGCAATTCCGCCCCGCTGTCCAGCACGACCCGGTAGGGCGTCCGGCCGCAGTCGAGCCGGGCAACGCTGCGCGCAATCATCATGTTCGCGCCGAACTTCTGCGCCTGAGTGGTGGCGCGCACCGCCAGTTCCTGTCCCGAGACTCCAGTGGGAAAACCCAGGTAGTTCTCGATTTTGGAACTCGACCCGGCCTGTCCGCCCGGGGCATGCGTCTCGATCACCAATGTATCCAGACCTTCCGATGCCGCGTACACTGCCGCGGCCAGCCCGGCTGGTCCGGCGCCGACGATGATCACATCACGAACATCGCTGTAATTCACGTTCGCGTTCAGTCCGAGGCAAGTGGCCAGCCCGTTGATGGAAGGGTTGCGAAGGACTTTGCGCCCGCCACATATCAAAACCGGCACCTCCGACGGTTTCACGTCAAACCGGTCTAGAAGTTCCTGCGACGTCCGGTCGCGATCGAGGTCCACGTAGGTAAACGGATGTCCGTTGCGCGTGAGGAATTCCCGCAACTCCAGGGTTTTTGCAGAGTGTTGCGATCCCATCAGGACCACCATTCCAAAGCCGCTTTGAATCAGCGCCAGCCGTCGCAGAATGAAGGCGCGCATCAGGATTTCGCTCAACTCGGCGTCTCTCGCCACTAGTTTACGCAGCCCGTCTCCGCTCACTTCCAGAAACTCGCCTTCCTCCGTCACTCGTCCCCGAACCAGACACCTCTGCCCGGAGATCATGGTGATTTCGCCGGTAAACCCGGCCGCGGCATGTGTGGCCAACTGCCGCTCGCCTTCGAGGCTCGGCTGCACGATCTCCATGCCGCCGGACAGGAGCACGAAGAAGGGGACCATCGTGTCGCCGGGTTCGAAGAGAATCTCCCCGGGCCGGACGCGGCGGGAGTGGCCGAATGGACGAATACGGTCGATCTGTTCGCGGGTCAACGCGGGGAAGGCCTGCGTGCGTGCATCCAGAGCGCTGGGCGGAAGTGACATGATCCATTTTCGCTCCGGAGCTGGTACTGCGCGCCACCCCTCGGAGTTGGTAACCGTTCGCGCCGCCGCAGAGTCTGCGTTCCGCCTCCGTCAGGGCCTACTCGGTGGCCCGGACTTCCCGCAGGCGGGTACGGAGCAGTTCCGGTAGCGTAGCCTCAATTTCCGAGGTGATCAGGCCTACGGCATCGAGGTCCTGGACGTGCACACGGTCCTTCAGGCGATAGCTGGTCAGTTTCATGCGAACGAGGTCGGCGACGGGCGCCAGAAGGACGCCTTCCCTGGTCGTGTCAGGCGGAGAGTCGGGGACAGGTTCCACGTAGTCCGGCCGGACCTTCTCGTTCAGGAAAACGAGGTGCACAGCCGAGCGGGCTTTTGGCCGATCCGCGTCTACGAGCATGTCTACTCCCGCGACGTGTTTGTACAGCCACCCCAGTTCACCTGCGGCCGCTATAACGGCGGGCAGGTCCTGGCGGCGAATTGCCGCGTCCACGTCTGCGGTTAGCCGAGCCCGGACTGGATCCCGTTCGGAGACGTGAATGAAGACCGCGAGGCCGCCGACGATCCGGTATGGAATGCCCTTGGCGTCCAGAATCCGATGCAGTTGCTGTACGCGGTCGAAAAGTTGTTCCACGTGAGTGTCGTAGGCCGTGGCCGTCAACATGGGATGCAACACCATTTTGCCATGGTTCAGCGGCGGGTCCGAGCTGAGAATTGTCCAATGCAAGATGATACTGAAGCCGAGTTCGATTCCAATGCAGGATGATACTGAAAGGTGGGCGTCAGGGGTAGGCTGTCCGCGGCCGGGTGCACGTACACATGCAGAACGCCGAGACCTTCTGAATCCGAGCCAGATTTCCGAGTTTTTGAAGTTGGGCGAGGAGATCTCGTTTGCCGGCCCAAAGCCGGGCCGAGAAGTACGCCTTTGCGCAACGATTATTGGTGGCGAGGGAGTACGCCAGCCAGGGCAAGAAAGAGCGTGGAATCATCGGCGCCTACCTGAGCAAGGTGACGGGATTGAGCGTGCCAGCAAACGGCGCGACTCATTCAGATGTACCGGGAAACGGGAGTGGTGGAGTTGAAGCCGCAGCTGCGGCACGAGTTCCGCCGCACCTACACCGATGCCGATATCGCGCTGCTGGCCGAGTTGGACCGGGCGCACGAACGGATGAGCGGACCGGCGACCCGGTGTATTCTACAGCGGGAGTACGAGCGGTTCGGCAAGCTGGAGTATGTGCGCCTGGCGGGGATCTCGGTGGGGCACCTATACAACCTGCGCAACAGCGTGAGCTACCGAAAACAAGCGGCGGTGTGGGAACCGACGCGGCCGACGGCGGTGTCCATTGGGGAACGCAGGAAACCGGATCCGAAGGGGCGTCCGGGATTTCTGCGGATCGACACGGTACATCAAGGCGATTGGGAGGGAGCCAAGGGGGTGTATCACATCAACGCCGTGGACAGCGTGACGCAGTGGGAGGTGGTGGGGTGCGCCAGCAAGATCAGCGAACTGTATCTCATGCCGGTGCTGGAGGCCATCCTGCATCAGTTTCCCTTCGCTATTGCGGGGTTTCACGCCGACAACGGTTCCGAATACATCAACCATACAGTGGCCCACCTGTTGAAGAAGTTGCTGATCGAGTTCACCAAGAGCCGGGCCAACCGCAGCCAGGACAACGCCCTGGTGGAAGGCAAGAACGGGGCCGTCATCCGCAAACACATCGGCTACGGTCACATCCCCAGCGAGCATGCCGAACGGTTGCAGAAGTTCTATACGGCGCACCTCAACCGGCATCTGAACTTTCATCGGCCGTGCGGGTTCGCCACCGTCAGCTTGGACGCACGAGGCAAACGCAAGAGGGAGTACAAGCTGGCCGACTATGCCACACCGTACGAGAAGTTGAAGTCACTATCCGAGGTAGAGCGGAACCTGAAACCGGGGATCAGCCTGGCGCAATTGGAACGGACCGCGGGGCTGATGAGGCGACAACCGAGTCGGCCCGCAAGTTGGGGGTTGCCAAGGCCAGACTATTGCGGGCCTGCAAAACCGAGTCGCCGGTTCCGCCGCGATTCGGATGACAGCGGGCACGACAAGCTGTGGGAATGACGCAGTTCCGGCTGCTTTTCTCTTCTTCTTAATAACCATCACCGGAGGCGGAAAAACTGAGGGCTGTGGAAAAGTGGAAATCCAAACCGCAGGATTCCCACTTTCCCACAGCCCGACAGCCTGCGGCGCAAGGAAGAAGAACCATTTAAGAACCGGCTCAAACCGAGCCGAAAAGGACCACCCTCAAAGCGGTTGGCCACCTTCCCGTTCAGTATCATCCTGCTTTGGAATGAAAGTCGATTTCAGTATCATTCTTGGATTGGAAAATGCTGCTGAGCTAGGCGGATTCCTCCTGCCCCAATCTGTCCAGGTGGCCCTTGATGGTCCTGGTGACCGGATGATCCGCGCCAATGTGGTTCAGGTACGCTCGATAGGCGTGACGCAGCAGATCGCACGTTTCCTCCAGCTGCCCGAGATTCTTGAGCATCAGCCCCAAATTCGATCGCCCGATGGCGATGGTGGGATGCACGGGCTTAAACGTCTTCTCAGCGGAAGCCAGCGCTTGGCCATCCAGTACGGATTCACGGACGTGGAAGTTTTCGATTGAAGAGGCCACACTCGATCGCCTGGTGAGATCCAGGTGCGGCTGCACCGATGGCAGACTGGATCGTCAACAGACTATGGCGGATGATATGCCATTCGATCGCGGACCAAACCACAACGGCGATTTGGCGACCCGCCAGATTTTGCTCGTAGGACATGGTTTGGTCTCCGGTGAGGAACACCGCGAAGCCGTCGTCCTCGGCAGCTCGCAGAAGTTCGCCGTTCTTCAGCCCCGACCAGCCCTGATAACGTACGGTAAACACTTCGTGACCGCCGAGATGGTTCCTCAACCGGTGCGGAAGGTTCTCGTCGAGCAGGACTTTCACGAAACGGGTTGCCTACGTTCAGCGTGAGCAAATTCGATCAGCCGGCGGATTTGAGAAGTGGTGAGGCCGGGGTAATCCTCATGAATTTCGTCGAGCGTTTCTCCGGCATCGTAGCTGTTGACGATAGCATCGGGTAATATTCGGGTACCGCGCACGATTGGACGGCCCGACACCTTGCCGGGGATTTGCTCTATCAACTCGCACGCCAGCCAGTCGATATCCGTAGATGCTCGAGCCATGTTCAGCCTCCCCTATCCATGATAACGCCAGGCACTTTGAAGGCATCCAGCTCGCCGGGAATGGATGCAGGCAAGCGATCAAGAACCTTCCACATCATGGCGCCCCAATGGGTTGCAGTGTCGCGCGCCCGGCGTCCCCGAAAGGTTGTAACCTGGAATCGGGTGCAGCATGGGACAGATCGGGGTCGTTGTTTTCTCGCTGTTAGCAGTCGCGTTTTTTATAACGCTCTCGTTCCAGCGATGGATGCTGGACGCTCTGATTGAAGCCATCCACAATTTTCGGGGCGGGCCTCCGACCGGGATGCATCCTTCCCCTGTGAACGACGGCTTCCTGCTCCGGAAGCGGTCCCGGAAGGTTGCCGACTAACGCGGCCACGCCGGGCCTTCCGCCCCTCAGCGGGGTTGCTACACTGAATATCGCTTCCCGAACGCCGCACGCATGGAATTCGTTCAACAGCTGAAGGCTTCCGTCGATATCGTCCGCGTCATCGGCGAATACGTCCGGTTGCGCAAGGCGTCGGGAAACCGCTTTCAGGGACTCTGCCCATTCCACAACGAAAAGACTCCGTCGTTTTCGGTCTACGCGCACATTCAGGCGTACAAATGTTTCGGCTGCGGGGCTACAGGCGATGTCATCAAGTTCGTCGAACAGATCGAGAACCTCAGCTTCTATGAGGCTCTGAAGAACTTGTCGGAACGCTTCAACATCCCCATGCCGAAGCGCGCCGAATATTCGGATCCCGAATCGAAGCTGCGCGGGTCGCTCTACGATATGAACGACTTGGCGCAGCGAATGTTCCTCGGCGGCTTTCGTTCGAGTGCGGCGGCGGCAGCCCGGGAATACGTGGCCAAACGAGGGCTCACACAGGCGCTGGTGGAAGAGTTCGGGCTGGGATTCGCGGATCCGTCGGGGCAGGCGCTGACGCGGAAGTTGAGGGAAGAGGGGTTCAACCCGGAGCAGATGGAGGCCAGCGGACTGGTGCGCCGCCGGGAAGACGGCAGTTTCTACGACTATTTCCGCGGGCGGTTGATCTTTCCTATCCATAGCGAGAGCGGCAAAGTGGTCGCTTTCGCCGGGCGGACCCTCAAAGACGAAGAGCCCAAGTACTTAAATTCACCGCAAACGAAGATTTATCACAAGAGCGACGTACTGTATAACCTGAACCGGGCGCGAGCCGCGATCCGGAAGTTCGAGCATTCCATTCTGGTGGAAGGCTACATGGACGTAATCGGTGTGTTTTCGGCCGGGGTGGGGGAGGTGGTGGCGAGTTGCGGCACGGCGCTGACATCCTCTCAGGTGCGCGCGCTGAAGCGGCATTCGGACCGGATTGTCGTGAATTTCGATCCGGACCGCGCGGGAGCGGCCGCCGCCGAGCGCTCCATCCAGATGTTTCTGGACGAAGGCCTGCACGTGCGCGTGCTCGAACTGGAGGGCGGTCTGGACCCGGACGAGTACGTGAAGGAGCACGGCGCGGAAACCTATCGAAAGAAAGTGGAGACGGCCGCGAATTTCTTTCACTGGCTGGCGGATCGCGCCCGGAAGCGGTTTGACGTCTCGACGGCCGATGGCCGGATGCAGGGTTTCCAGTTGCTGCTGCCCGCCATCCAGCGCATCCCGGACAAGTTGGAGCGACTGGCCGTGGTGAACGACGTTGCGGCGTACCTACGGGTGGATGCGGGCGCGGTGCTGGAACAGTTCCGAAAGGCGGCGGGGGATCGGAAAGCGGTGGTGGTGAAGAAAGAAAAGCCGCCGGTTCCACATGCCGAGCGCATTCTGTTGAAGGCCGTGCTGATGGACGCCGATGCGTGCGCGGCCGCGCTCCCTCAGATCGCCGAACTGCCGACGCTGAACCAGCTGGCGACCCATAGGATCTTCGAGGCGATTCTCGCCGCGGCGTCGCAGGGCGAACCGGTGGAGTTCTCGCGACTAGAGGCGCGCCTGGACGACACTTCTAAAGCCCTATTGCATGAAATCGTGTTTGCCGATGATATAGACGGGAACGGTGAGAGCGTTCAGGACGCGCTGAACTGCCTCAAGACGCTGGAGGATTCCAGCCTTGACGCCCAGCGCGCCGAATTGCGAGCGAGGGTGCGTGACGCGGAACGTAGCGGCGACCTCCAGGAAGCGGTACGGTGGACAAAGGAACTGCAGAGATTGAGTGGCCCGGCGAGGTGACGTCCAACACGCTTTGGTGTTGTACACTATGGGAACATTCGGTTCCGTTGTAGGCGGAAGGCCCCGGCAACTGCCTTTGGGGTTTGCCACAATGGAGATTGGTTTTGGGGTACCGGTGGCATCAGACGAAAAGTACGGCCGCTTGAAGCAACTCATGGACACGGGTAAAGAGAAGGGCTACGTCTTGTATGACGAAGTCAACGAGTTGCTGCCCGATGATTTTAGCGGCGGCCGCGAACTGGACGAGCTGTTGTCCGATCTCGACACGGCCGGCGTCGAGATTCTGGAAGAGCCGAAGCTCGAGTTCGACAAAAAGATCGAGGACGGAGAAGATTTCAACGACCTCGATTCGGCTCAGGATGTCGGCGACAAAACCAATGATCCGGTGCGCATGTATTTGCGCGAGATGGGCACCGTCCCCCTGCTTACGCGGGAAGGGGAAATCGAACTCGCCAAGCGCATTGAACGAGGCGAGCGCAGCGTACGCAAGTCGCTGTCCCGCTCACCGCTGATCATCCGCGAGATCGTCCACATCAAGGAAGACCTGTTGCGTGATCCGATGTCGGTTCGCGACCTGCTGAGCCTACCGGACCTGATGGCCACGGACGAGCTTTTGCTCGAGCACAGCCAGGAACTGGGCCAGACCCTCGACGAAATCGATCGCCAATACCGGAAGGCGCAGCAGTTGCGGCAGAAGCTGATGGCGATTCCGCGGGGCCTGAAGCCGAAGCAGCATCGTTCGGTGCGATATCAACTGGCCCGGTCGATGGTTCGCATTTCGCGGATGATCCGGTCGATTCAGTTTGCGGGCACCGTGTTGCGCAATCTCGCGGGGACGTTGCGTGAGGCAGTGGAGGATCTGCGGCCGTTGGAGCGTGAGATCGCCCGTATCCAACGGAAGATCGAGGAGCCGGAAAACACCTCTGGAGCGAATAATCGCGACCTGAAGAAAGAGTTGCGGCACTTCAACCAGGAGATCCAGAAGGTCGAGGAAGATAGCGGCGCCAGCGCCACTGAACTGCGCCGGACGTTGCAGGTTGTGGAGCGGGGCGAGTCTGAAGCCGAGGTAGCGAAGAAGCAACTGATCGAAGCCAATCTACGGCTGGTGGTGTCGATCGCCAAGCGTTACACCAATCGCGGGCTGGCGTTTCTGGACCTGATTCAGGAAGGCAACATCGGCCTGATGAAGGCGGTGGACAAGTTCGACTACCGGCGCGGCTACAAGTTTTCGACCTATGCCACCTGGTGGGTGCGGCAGGCGATCACACGGGCCATTGCGGACCAGGCGCGAACCATTCGCATTCCGGTGCACATGATCGAGACGATCAACAAGCTGGTGCGCACGCAGCGGCAGCTGCAGCAGGAACTCGGTCGAGAGCCCACTACCGAGGAGCTGGCGCAGCGCATGGAGCTTCCGCTCGGCAAGGTTCGGAAAGTGCTGCGAATCGCGCAGGAGCCGATCTCGCTGGAGACGCCGGTGGGAGAAGAGGAAGAATCGCACTTGGGCGATTTCATCGTCGACCGGCGCGTGGTGTCGCCCTCGGAAGCCGTGATCAATCTCAACCTGCGCGAGCAGACCGCCGAGGTTCTGAAGACCTTGAGTCCGCGCGAGGAGAAGATCGTCAAGATGCGCTTCGGGCTGCAGGATGGCAGCGAGCACACCTTGGAAGAGGTCGGCCAGCATTTCGCGGTCACTCGCGAGCGCATCCGGCAGATCGAGGCTAAGGCTTTGCGGAAATTGCGGCATCCCAGCCGGAGCCACCGATTGCGGGCTTTCCTGGATACCAGCCTCCACGAATAGCGGAGCACACTGTTCCTTTTTAGTCGTGCCTTAAAGCCACCATTGGATCTACGGCCGCGGCTCGGCGCGAAGGTTGCCAAGCTGCTCCGAAGGCGACGGCCAGCAGTAGGGCTGCGGCGCCGGCGAGGGCGGCTGTGTCCTGCACGGATGCGTCGAACAGCAGGGACTTCAACACTCGCGTCAATGCGAGTGACGCGGCCAGGCCCAACGCGCATCCGGCCAGCGTCCAGATTGCCGCGTGCCTCAGCACCATGCTCACGATGCCCGCGCGGGTGGCGCCCAAGGCCATGCGCACACCGATCTCCTGGGTCCGCTGCGCTACCAGGAAACTCATGAGCCCGTACAATCCTATGGCGGCCATTAGGACCCCGGCTCCCGCAAATACGCCCAGCAGTGTGGCATTGAACCTGGGCCGCGCGGCCAGGTGCGACACCCGCTCGTCCATCGTCTCGATGCTCACCGGGAGAGCCCGGTCCACGGAGGCGAGTTCGGCCCGGATGAGTCCCGCCATGGCTTCCGGACGCATCCGGCTCCGAACCAGGAGTACGGCGCGGCGGGCGGCATCGGGCAGCACGCGGTTCCCCACGCCACTATCCGGAAGGTGCTTCCGAGCGACGTAGTATTCGGGATCGGCGGCTGTGGTGAGCCCCCGATTCCGGATGTTCCCGGCGACACCGACGATGGTGTGCCACGGTCCGGACCTCCCGAATCGGAGGCTGTGCCCAAGTGGATTCCCGGCTCCGAACAGTTGCCGCGCCAGGGCCTCGCCGATAACGACGACGTCGGCATTCGGGTGACGGTCCTGCTCCTCGATAGGACGCCCACGCAGAATTGGGATGCCCAGGGTCTCGAAGAATCCCGGCGATACAGCGCGCCAACCCACCATACCTCCCGTGCCCGACTCGACTCGAGGCATACCCTGCACTTCGATGAGCGAGTGAATCATGGATCCCATCCCGCCTGTGGGTGGAATCGAATCGCTGATAGCCACCGAGTCGGCGCCCGCCAGGCGGCGCATCCGGCTCTCCACCTCTTCGAAGAACTGAACGCGCCGGCTGGAGTCCGGATACTGGTACTGGCCGAGGACCAAATGGAACGGCGAAGACCTGTGCCGGACGGAAGCCCAGCGGGCTCGCCTGGATCTTCCAAAAACTTCGCAGCAGCAATCCAGCGGCGGCCAGCAGCACCAGCGACGCCGCGATCTGACCGGCGAGGATGACGTGTCCCAGCGTGTTTCGCCGGAAACCCGCGGTTCGCGATCCCGTCAGCATCTCCGCCCGCGGCAACCGGAAGCCCGACGCGAGGCCGAATGTGACGCCGGAGAGGATGGAGAGCAGCACGGCGAACGCCAATACGCGGGGGTCGAGAGTGGCCTGATCGAGCCGTAGAATGCCGTCGGGCGCGATTCGCGTAAAGACGCGCAACAGCACCCAGGTCACTCCGCAGCCGCAGATGCCGCCGGCCACTGCAAGAACCCCGCTCTCGACCAGGCGTTCAGCAAGCAGACGCGCTCGCGACGCGCCCAGAGCGGAACGGACGGCGAATTCCCGGCGGCGCGCCACGGAGCGGGTGAGCAGGAGGTTAGCCACGTTCGCGCAGCCGATCAGCAATACCGCGAGTACCGCGCCCATCAGCGTCCACGAGGCGGCGCGCGCATCCTGCGTTTGCAGATCGCGCAGAGGGCGTAGCGCGATGTGAACCTCATGGCGAAACGGCGCCGGCACGAACTGCAAGGTACGGGCGAAATAAGGAGTGAGCACGGACTTGGCTTGTTCGATGGTCACGCCCGGCTTCAGACGGGCGAAGGCCCGAAGGACGGCGCCGGTGTTCGGCCGCTGCTGGCCGGCTTCGTTGAGCGCTTGCGGGATGAGCAGGTCCACGCGGTTCAGCCGCGGCATTTCGAATTCCGCGCGGCAGCACGCCCACCACGGTGCGCGGCACGCCGTCGATGCGGACGGTGCGGCCCACCGCGGCGGGATCCGAGGCCAACCGGCTCTTCCAGAATCCGTAGGTCAGCAGGACGGCGCCGGGTCCGCCGGGACGGTCCTCTTCGCGGGTGAAGTTGCGGCCCAGCATGGGATGGACGCCCAGGACGTCGATGAAGTTCGCCTCGACGCGAGCGCACGAGAGCCGCTCGGGGCGTTCGGCATTGAGGTCGCAATCGGTGGCCATGGACCAGGAGGTCATGCCGTCAAAGGCGGTGCGCTCCGTTCGCCACTCGTAGTAATCGGCGCCGAGCATGAACTCGCTGGTGTCGAGGGGGGCGTTGAAGCCGATGGAAACCAGGCGGTCCCCACTCGCGTACGGAAGGGGACGGAACAGGATTCGATCAACGACGCTGAACACCGCGGTGCTGGCGCCGACTCCGACGGCGATGGCGGCCAGCGCGGCGAGGGTGAAACCGGGGGTGCGGATGAATCCGCGAACCGAATAGCGAAGATCGCGAACGAGGTTGTCCCAGAGCGGCGCATTGGGAGTTAGACACCGGATGCCAACGCGAGGTTCCGGCGGGCACGCCTCGGATGGAATCGAATAGGATCGGAGAGATGGATCCTCAATGGTTGAGTTGGGCGAAGCGGCTCCAGGCGATCGCGCAGACGGGTCTCACTTACGCCGCCGGGCAGTATGACATCGAACGCTACGAGGCCGTCCGGGAGATTGCCGCTGAGATGATGGCCGCTGGATCGGAAGCTCCGATCGATTCGAAGACGCTGGTGGATCACTTCCGGCGTGACGGCGGTTATGCGACGCCCAAGGTGGATGTCCGCGCGGCGGTGTTCCAGGGAGGCCGCCTGCTGCTGGTGAAGGAGCGCGAGGATGGATGCTGGACCTTGCCGGGCGGTTGGGCGGATGTGGGCGATTCGCCGAGCGTGGCCGCGGTTCGGGAAGTAAAAGAGGAATCGGGGTTTGACGTGGTGGCCCGCCGACTGGTGGCGGTTCAGGATCGCGACATACACGGGCATCCGCCGATTCCATTTCATGCCTATAAGCTATTCTTCATTTGCGAATTGACAGGCGGGTCCGCGGCCGCAAGTTATGAGACGTCGGATGTCGGGTTCTTCGGCGAGCATGAAATGCCGGAGTTATCTTTGACCCGGGTGGTTCCTTCCCAGATCGCCATGTTGTTTGAGCACTCGCGGCATCCGGAGTGGCCTACGGTTTTCGATTGATCAGCGCGGCGTACTACACTTCGGACATGCGATTCTTTTCGACCTGTGCGGTCGCTTTGACTTTTGTAGCTCTGCCCGCGTTCTGTGCGAGCCCGTTTGCGGGGCGGTGGGATTTCAACATCACCACGCCCGGGGGAACGCGCGCCGCGTGGTTGGGCATCACGGAGAAGGACGGCGGACTGGACGTCCAGTATCAGCCGACCGGGGGCAATGTGTACCCGGTGAAAGATTTCAAGGCGAACGGGAACCATCTCTCGCTGACCATCTCGCCCGCGGAAGACGGAAAGCCCGCTGTGATGTGGGAACTGGATGCGTCGGGAGATAAACTGGCGGGCGCGCAGAAACGCGGCCAGGCGACGCTGAACCTGACGGGCGTGCGCGCACCGGAGCTCAATCGGAACCCTCCGAAAGCGTGGGGGAAGCCGGAAGCGCTGTTCAACGGTATGGATCTCTCGGGCTGGGAGCCCATGGGCAATCCCGCCAATAGTCATTGGACGGTGAAGGACGGGCTACTGGTGAACGAGGAGCACGGGGCGAACCTGAAATCGACGCGGAAGTTCGACGATTTCAAGCTGCACTTCGAGGTGAACTGTCCCGATCACGCCAACAGCGGATTCTACCTGCGCGGACGGTATGAGGTGCAACTCGAATACGAGCCTTTGAGCGCCAATCCTCCGGAGCGCCGGATCGGTTCCATCTACGGCCGGATCGCACCCAAGGGCGACCTGCCCCGGACGCCGGGACAGTGGGAGACCTTTGATGTAACGCTGGTGGGGCGGACGGTAACGGTGGTCCACAACGGGGTGACGACCATCGACAAACAGGAGATTGAAGGCATCACCGGCGGGGCCGTGGACGCCAATGAGGGAGAGCCGGGACCATTCTACATCCAGGGCGACCACACGGGAGGCCTGAGGTTCCGCAGTATCACGGTCGCCCTACCGGAGCGATAGGACCTTCTCCTTCGGGGCCGCCTTCTGGGCGTCCTCGAAGACGTCATTGAAGAAACTGCGGGTGGAGGGGGAGCAGCCGATGTGCATGACACCTCCACCGCGGGTTTCTTCGACGAACCCCAGGTAGCCCATGTTGCCGATGTCGTCGAGCACGAAGTCCAGCGCTTCGCGCTCGCCCACCGGCAGGTTGCGTATGTCGATGTCAAAGACCTGGCCCGTGCAATGCCAGATGGACTCATCGCGGCCGTGACCAGCCTTGCGGGGAGAATCGACCGGCTGCACCAGCGCCGTCACCTCCAGGGGAACGAACTTCTCGCCTTTGGGCTTCATGGCGGCGTGCAGACGGCGCGTTTCGAAAGCGACGTAGGCGAGTGTCCCGATGGCGGATGGCGAGGCTTGCAGGTAATACTCGAGGTCAGCGGGTTCGCCTGCGCCGAGCACGTCCTTGCGCAGCCGGAAGCCGAAGAAGTCTTCGTTGTCGAAAGCTCTCATCAGCCGCGTGCCGATGTCTCGCTTGATGTCCTCACAGCTTTGGTATTCGAGGTCTCCGGTCTTGAGCCAGACCGAGAGACGATGCGGAGCGCGCTGCTTCGGATCGGCCTCATAGCGATGTTCTTCGACGAGTCTTTTGAAGGCGGCAGTATCGGTCCGATACAGCTCGAGCAGCCGTTCGGCGCACATCACGCGGAAGTAATAGGTGGGCGACCAATCGCGCTCCATCTCGCGCATGATGGCCTGGTACAGTTCGCGGTTGTGGGACGGGTCGCCGGCAAAGAACATTTTGGGAACGGTATACGGAGGTTTGAGATCCCGGGCGTTTTCGGTGAGGGCTCGCATGGAGGCGACGCAGCCTTCGCCGCAGTGATAGGCAAAGATAGCCCAGTCGAGACCGTCGTATCGCTTGGCAAGCCGGGCGATGTAGTTAGCCGCGGCTGGGATGGCGCGCTCGGGGATCAGCCGCTCGTCACGGAGGAGAACGCTGTAGGCGACCTTTCTCTTCACCTGGCGGGTTACGGTCTTTCCGCGCTTGGACTTGGTGGTCTGCTTCTGCGTGACGGTGCGATAGCGGGTGGTATAGATCATGCGCAGGCCCATGTTTCGGGCAGTGCCGACGGATATCTGCATCACGCCTTTGGGACCGGCGGGACTCTGGGCATCAAAATCGCCGTAGCTTTCGAGATAAGCGATGGCGGCGATGATCGACCAACGCAGGCCGGATTGCCGCGCGGCCTCCTGAAAGATCTTCCTCATCGGCGGGCTGAGAATTTTCTGTGCTCCCGCCAGGCAGCGCGGGTCGCGAACGACGCCGAAAGTCTGCGCGTCGATCATCATCTCGGTTCGGGCAGCGATCTGGTCATCTGTCAGCTCGCGATGGCTCGCTCCGACCCCGACCAACCGGTGAGCGGGGGTGAACGCCTCTTTGTCGCCACTAGAGGGCCAAACGTCGGCGCCGAAGGTGGTTCCAGCGGCGGAGAGTATTACCAGGACCAAAACACGGAGCATGGATTATGTTCTACATCGAGCTTGCGGGATCGGAGCCCGGGAATGCAAGTCCGAAATTTAGGACGTTGGTCGGCCCGAGTACGTTCCCCGGATGACGCAGGGCCGATTCTCTGGATCTCCGGGAGGTACACTTGTTTCGCGAGGTCACGCGAGTGGAACGTGGATGTCGAGGTGTCGCCGGCGTAGCGAGTTGACGTACGTTACTCGGGTGACATGTAATAGCGCAATGGGGAACAACACCCTTGTATCACTTCAAGGACACCAACGTCCTGGTGACCGGCGGCGGCCGGGGCATCGGTAAACGGCTCGCGATCGGTTTCGCCAGGGCCGGAGCCAGGGTCGGCTTATTGGCCCGGAGCAAAGCCGAGATAGACCTTACTCACCTTGAGATCGAACACAACGGCGGCAACGCTCTGCGAATGCGGGCGGACGTTTCCGATATGGAGCAGGTGCTGGCGGCGGTGGATCGGATGCGTGTTCATCTGGGTCCGGTGCACGTCCTGGTTTGCGCGGCGGCGATCCAGGGGCCCCTTGGTCCATTCACCGATTCGAACCCGAAGGCGTGGAACGAGACGATCGTCACCAATCTCTTGGGAGTGGTGAATAGCTGCCGCGCCGTCCTGCCGCAGATGGTGGAGCGGCGGTCGGGGAAGATTATCGTGCTCAGCGGACGCGGCGCCGCCAACTCGCGGCCGAATTTCTCCGCCTATGCGGTATCCAAGGCGGCGGTGGTGCGATTCGTGGAGACCATTGCCGACGAGGTCCGGGATCACAACGTCCAGATCAACTGCATGGGGCCCGGGGCGGCTTACACCAACATGACCGATGAGATCCTGCGGGCCGGGGAGCGGGCGGGCTGGAAAGAGAGCGAGGAAGCGCGGGGGGTCCGCATGACCGGCGGAGTGAATGCCGACCACCAGATCCAGTTGGCGCAGTTTCTCGCCTCCGAACAGTCCAACCACATCAGCGGACGCCTGATCCACGTGAGTGACGACTGGAAGAAGCTGAAACATTCCAACATTGAGCCGGACATGTACACCTTGCGCCGGCTCACTCGAACCTGAGGCGCCTGGTCGCGGGAAGCAACGCGACCTACGCGTAAATCCCGCGGAGCTTGATGGCGAACTGGACGCGGTCCAGCGCCAGCATGTAGGCCGCGATCCGGTTGTTGACCTCGTGCTTGTCGCCGTACGCCACGACGTCGCGGAAACTGTTCACCATGATTTCTTCCAGCCGGCCGTTCACCAGCTGTTCATTCCAGAAGAAGCCCTGGCGATCCTGCACCCACTCGAAGTACGACACGGTCACGCCGCCCGCGTTGGCCAGGATGTCCGGAATCACGAACACTTTCTTGTCTTGCAGAATCGAGTCCGCTACGTGCGTGGTGGGACCGTTGGCGCCCTCGCACAGGATCTTGCACCGAATCCGCTCTGCGTTGGCCGAGGTGATGACGTTCTCCTTCGCGGCCGGCAATAGGACTTCGCACTCCAGGAACAGGGCCTCATTGCGGTCCATGTCTTCCCCGCCCGCAAAGCCCGTGATGGATCCCGTGTCCTCGCGGTGCTTCATGAGGGCCTGGATGTCGAGACCGTGCGGGTTATAAACCGCGCCGTCGTACTCAATGATGCAGACGATCTTGAAGCCCGCGCGAGCCATCAACTTGGCCGCCATTCCGCCCACGTTCCCGAATCCCTGAACCACCACGCGTGTGTTGGTGGGTTCCAGGCCGAACCGCCGCAACGCTTGCTGAGTGACGATCATGCATCCGCGGCCAGTCGCCTCCGGACGGCCTCGCGACCCGCCCAGGTTCAACGGCTTCCCGGTAACGACGGCGGTGGTGGTGTGGCGCATATGCATGGAGTAGGTGTCCATGATCCACGCCATTGTCTGTTCATTCGTGTTCATGTCGGGCGCAGGAACGTCGCGCTCCGGGCCAATGAAATCCAGGATCTCAGCCGTGTATCGCCGTGTGATCCGCTCCAGTTCGGATTGCGACAGAATGGAGGGATCGCAGATCACGCCGCCCTTACCGCCGCCGAACGGGATATTCACCACCGCGCATTTCCAGGTCATCCAGGAGGCCAGCGCCCGTACCTCGTCGAGGGTCACGTCGGGAGCGAAGCGGATGCCTCCTTTGGCGGGCCCGCGAGCAATGGAGTGCTGCACGCGGTATCCAGTAAAGACCTCGATCCGGCCGTCGTCCAACTGGACCGGAATGTTCACGCAAATCTCCCGGGCGGGCGATTTCAGAACCTTGCGCATTCCGTCTTCAACGCCGAGCAGATCCGCGGCCTTGTTAAACCGGGCCTCGGCGGAAAGCCATGGATTGGTCTCGTTCTCGTGCAACGCCGGAGTCTCCACTAGCATGTTCTTTCCTCCGCCTACATTATGTCAGGCGGGTTCGGTGGATGGGGGCGTTACTCCAGCCAGACCTTGGGCTCGGCGGACATTCCCGGGCGGAGTTGGTGGTTCGGATCCTGGCCGGGCTTGAAGCGAAGCCGTACCGGGAGCCGCTGCACCACCTTCACATAATTGCCGCTGGCATTCTCCGGCGGCAGGACGCTGAAGGTGGCGGCACTGGCGCCCGGCATGCTCTCGACATAACCGTCGAAATCGCGATCGAATGCGTCCACGTGAATCGTCGCCCGCTGGCCTGCGCGCATATGCCGCAGCTGGTTCTCTTTGAAGTTGGCCGTCACCCAGATATCGTCCACCTGCACCACTGAGAGCAGTTGCTGCCCGGCTTGCACACGCTGTCCGGCTTCCACTGCACGGCGTCCGACGATGCCCGCCACGGGCGAGTAGACCTTCGTGTACCCGAGATTCAGGGAGGCTTCATTCAGCGCCGCACGGGCGGCTTCCGCCTGAGCCCGTTGCGCATCCACTCCCGCTCGCTGCGCGCGCACCTGTTGGGGCGCGTTGCTCTGCGCCTGGTTGAACCGGGCATTCGCCGTCTCCACCGTGGCTCGCCGCTGGTCAATCACTTTCCGGGCGCCGGCCAGCGCGGCCTCTTGTGCGCGAACCCGTGCGGCCGCGGCCTCGGCTGCCGCTACGCGCTGGTCGAACTCCTCGTGCGAAACTTCATCCTTGGCCACGAGCATGCGATATCGCGCCAGGTCGGCTTGAGCCTTGGTGTTATTGAATTGGGCTTCGGCCAGCTTGGCGGTCTCCTGGTCATGATCGCGCTGAGCCTCCGCCAGCGACGCCTGCGCATTCGCGACCTCACTGCGAGCGGTCTCGATGGTGGTTTGCGTCGTAGTGGAGGTAATCGGAATATTGGCCTGCCCGGCCACGATCGCCGCCTGCGCCTGCCCGAGACTGGCCTTGGCGCGTTCGAGCGCGACGCTGTAATCGCGAGGATCCAACTCGAGTAACAGGTCTCCCTGCTTCACCATCTGGTTTTCGACGACATAGACCTTTGTCACCGTTCCGGAGACTCTCGTGGCGATGGGATTGACGTGTCCGTCCACGCGCGCGTCATCGGTGGATTCATACGATTCCAGGTAACGCCACAGGAAATATCCGCCGATCATCACAATCGCCACCACCACAAGTCCCACCAACATCCCGACGGGATGGGTGCGCATGTAGACGGCGGTTCGCTCGACGAAAGGGCGCTTGGGGGGCTCGGGCTCGGGCTTCGGAGGTTGGGGCGGCTTGCCGTCGCCGTTGCGCTCCTCCCGCAAGCGCCGGATCTCTTCGCGTAATTCCTGCAACTCGATTTCAGTACGGTCCGGCATACCTATTTCCTGGTGGCACTCATCGATGCGAGCAGCAGGATTCTCATGCGAACTAGTGGGCAACTGGCGTCGGAGCGCCCTTCGGCGGCCGTCGCATCAAGAAAATGAGAGGCAGCATGGCGAGAAACATCAACGTAAGCAACTGGAATAAATCCACGAGCGCCAGCATCGCCGCCTGCTGTTGGACCATTCCGAACAGCTTGGCCATTCCTTCCCGCGAAGGACCCACTCCGGTTCCCCTGGAGCCCAGCTGCTCTAACAACTGGGACGCCGCAGGATCATAAGGTGTGACATGCGAACCGAGCAGGTTGATGTGCTTCTGGGTGTAGCGCTGGTCCAGGGTGGTCACGGCGGCGATGCCGACGCTCCCTCCGATGTTCCGCATCAGGTTGAACAGGCTGCTGGCATTTCCGATGCGCTCTTTGGGAATCGGGCTCATGGTGACCGTGGTTAACGGCACAAAGAGAAAGGCCAGCGACATTCCTTGCAGGAACTGCGGCCAGAAGAAGTCCCAATATCCCGCGTTCAGGTTGAGCTCGGAGAAACGATAGAGGGTGTAGGCTCCCAGCGCAACCCCGAACATCAGCAGCTTTCGAGGGTCAATCCAGGTCAGAATCGCTCCGGCCACCGGCATCATGATGAGCGAACCCATTCCTCGCGGCGCCAGTGCGATGCCTGCCTGCAGCGACGGATAGCCCAGCAGGGTCTGGAGCCAGATGGGCAGAATCACCAGGCTGCCATATAGCACCACTCCGACAATGGTCATGAGAATCACCCCTGCCGTGTAGGTGCGGTCCTTGAAGACGTTCAGATAGACCACGGGATGGCGCGCCACCAACTCGCGAATAACGAAAGCGATGAAGAACACCACCGTCACGGCGACCAGAATCTGGATGACGCCCGAAGATAGCCAGTCGAGTTCCTGACCCTTGTCCAGCATGATCTGCAGCGCCCCGATCCACAGCGCCAGCATCCCGATGCCCCAGACGTCGATACCCGAATGATCGCGCTTCAGATACGGCGGATCGAACACGTAGCGGCGCACCATGAAGATGCTGGCGGCTCCCACCGGGAGATTGATGTAGAAGACCCAGCGCCAGCTATAGGATTCGGTGAGCCACCCGCCCAGCACGGGTCCGAGAATCGGGGCCACCACGATGCCGAGACCCCAGAAGCCCATCGCCTTGCCCCGGTCCTGGGGAGAGAACGACTCCAGCAGCACCGATTGCGACAGCGGCTGCAGACATCCGCCGGAAGCTCCCTGAAGAATACGGAAGAAGATCAGCGAGCTGAGGTTCGGGGCGATGCCGCAGGCGAACGAACTGGCCGTGAATCCAAACACGGCCAAAATGAGCAGGTTCTTCCGTCCGAAACGTCCAGCCAGCCATCCCGTGATGGGCAGTACGATAGCGTTAGCCACCAGGTACGACGTGAGTACCCACGTGGCCTCATCGATAGAGGCCGACAAACTACCCGCGATATGCGGGAGGGAGACATTCACCACTGTCGTGTCCAGCACTTCCATGAAGGTGCCGAACATCACGGCAATGGCAATCAGCCAGGGGTTAATATGAGGCGGATGGGCGTCCATTCGTATTTCATAGACGCCAGGAGTGGGTACCTGCTGAGTTACAGCGTTCGCGTAACCTTTTGCAGGGTACGGGGCTGATCCGGATCCAGGCCTTTTTCAGCGGCCAGTTTCGCCGCGAACAACTGAGCCGGAATGACGTAGGGTATCGGTGTGTACAGATCCTCTACGGCGTGCGATTTGCGGCCCAACTTCAGGGGCACGGCGACCTTCCGGCCTGCGGCCTCAAACGCTCCCTTATTACCTTGGTCGGTGATAACGAGGGTGTCCACCTTGAGCTGATCGAATCTCAACACCAGATCCCGGATTCCGGGCCAAGTGACGCCGGCGGGCGCAAACACAAAGGCGGGAAAGGCTTGCTCCATCATGGCGATGGGGCCGTGTTGCATGTCGGCGGAGGAGAACCGTTCGGCTACCACGTAGCACGTCTCCATCAGCTTGAGTGCGAATTCGAAGGTATTGGAGTAGTTCAGTCCGCGGCCGATTACGACGCAGTGTTCCATGAACCGGTAACGGCCCGCCAGTTCGCCGATCTGCGGTTCCAGCTTCAACGCCCGATCGGTCCATTCGGGAAGGCTGCGCAGGTCGTCGAGAGCAATGGGCCCACCCAGGGCCCAGGCCAGCATGTACATCGACAGCAGCTGTCCGGTGTAGGTCTTGGTGGCCGCGACGCTCTTCTCTTTTCCGGCGCGCACCAGAAAGACATGCTCGGCCAGATGCGCCAGGCTGCTGTCGGATTCGTTGGTGATACCCACCGTCATCGAGCCGCTCTTCCGCGCCCGTTGAAGCACGACGTTGGTGTCCGTGGATTCGCCCGACTGCGATATTGCCACCACCAGCGCGTCATGGTAATCGATCTCGGCCTGGTACAGCGTGGCGACCGAAGGCGCGGCCAGGCAAGTGGGAATACCGGTTGTGATCTCGAGCAGGTACCGGCCGAACTGCGCAGCGTTGTCAGAGGTGCCGCGAGCGGCCAGCACAATCATCTTCGGGCGGCGCACGGCCAGTAATTTGCGGAGTTTCTCCGCTCCGCGCAATTCGCCCCGCAGCGTCCGATCCAGGGCGGCCGGCTGCTGCCGGATCTCATCGAGCATTTTGGACATGCTGGATCTATTGTAGGCGACGCTTGCCGCGGGGCGGATCAGCGGTCTGCCTTACGGTCGCGGCGCGGTAAGTGGCTGACTCTTCAGAGCCGCGCACGTCAGTAAGCGGTCCTGGCGCGCTGCTACTGGTTGCCGCCCGCGATGTAGTAGCCCGGCCGGCAGCGGATCTTCAGTCCCGGCCGTCCTTTTACGACGACGTTGACGGTGTGGAATCCGGCTTCGTCCAGGTTTGTCGGCGCATAACTCAGCAGATACTGGGCGTGAAGTTCCTCGCCGATATCCGTAATCGCACGATCCAAGCCCTTTTGCGAAGCGAAGGAGTACTCCCGTCCCCCCGTGTATTTCGTGTACAACTCCGACGGATTGTCGACGAAGATGCCTTTCACGCCCTTGAAGATCTCCACAAACATCGGAACGAAGTTGCTGGTGCTCAGCTGCATCTGTTCGGTGGGAGTCAGGACTCCCCCGGTGGGGTTCGCGTGCGCTTCGGCTGGGATGGAGGGCGGCCGTGGATAAGGGGTGCTGCGAGTGGACGCGGAACCAGGTGCGGGACATCGACAGCAGTAGACCAAAACGTTGGCGAACTGGGCGGCGCTCAACACCTCGCGAGGCCGGAACGAACCGGCGATGTCGCGGGTCTCGCTGATCAGCAGGATGATTCGCCTCCGATTCTGCGGACGGCTGCGGAGCATGTTGATGGCAGACATGGTGGCGTCGTTCAAAGCGCTCGAACTGCTGCCGGGGGTGAGCTTTTTCATAGCCAGGTCCAGCTTGTTCGGATCGTCGGTAAACTCCTGAAGCGTGCGGATGCGGTGATCGAAGCACATCACGGCGACTTCACCGCTCTCGCCGGAAACCAGCGACGCCAGTTCGGGGCCGATCTTCCTGATTTTCGGCAGAATGCCCTCCATATCGGCGTTGGCCTGCACGGCGACGACGATCGACAAGGGCTGGAACACCACATCCTGCGTGATGCGCTGCGGCTTGTCGTTATCGGTGAGGACAAAATCGTCCACCTGCAGTCCGTTCACGAAGCGTCCGTCATGATCGGTCACGGTGGTGGGCACAATCACCACTTTGGTGGTGATACCGAATTTCAGCGTGTCCTCCTGCGCGGAAAGCGTGAGTAACGCAAGCAAAACGAGTGCAGGAGTTCTCATAGTCTCTTTTCTTGGACGTGGTCCCTATCCTTGGAGTTTCGCCGCGCTGAGGAATGCTCCGTGCGGCCTTCGAGCAGATCCGCGATGTGCGGGATCAGGTTGGCGATGGCGTCGAGCGATTCGACCGCCCCTTTGGGTGAACCGGGCAGGTTCACTATCAGTGTTCGTTTCCGGGTTCCCGCGACGGCCCGCGAGAGCGGCGCCAGGTAGGTGTGCTTCCGGCCCTCAGCGCGCATCACTTCCGGCAGCCCCGGTATCTCACGTTCCACCACGGCGCGCGTCGCCTCGGGCGTCACATCCCGGGCCGCAACGCCGGTTCCGCCTGTCGTCAGCACGACATTCGCCCTGGATCTGTCGCAGGCCGACTTCAGCAGCTCGGCAATCTGCTCGGAGTCGTCGGCCACCAGTTCGCGTCCCACCATGGTCCACCCCAGCTGCTCCACGCGTTCGGCCACCGCCGGACCGGACCGGTCTTCGCGCGTCCCCGCCACGGAGGAATCGCTGATAGTGACCACCAGAACGCCGATCATGACTGAGAGCGCCTCATCACTGTGAGCGCCTCCACGGACCGCTTTTGCCTCCGGTTTTTTCGATTAGAAAGACGTCCTGGATCTCGATGCCTTTGTCCAGGGCCTTGGTCATATCGTATACCGTAAGGGCGGCTACACTCGCCGCCGTGAGCGCTTCCATCTCCACACCTGTGTTTGCCGTCGTAACGGCAGTGGCAAAGATCCGGACTCCGCCTTCTTCCACGGTGGCTTCCACGTCGGCGTGCGTGAGCGCGATGGGATGACACATGGGGATCAGGTCGGACGTTCGTTTGGCGGCCATGATTCCGGCAAAACGCGCCACATCGAGCGGGTTGCCCTTCGGGTTGCCGCTCAACTGCGCCAGCACCGCGGGATTCATTCTGACGAATGCATGCGCGCGGGCGGAGCGCCGGGTTTCCGTCTTGGACGACACGTCCACCATGGAGGCGCGCCCGGCAGAATCGTAGTGCGACAGTTTGCTCATTTCAGCAAAACCCCGATCGGGTCGCCGGCTTCCCAGGACTCGCGGTCCGGCTCGGTTACGAGGAACGCATTCGCGCGCGCTAACGACGGAACATCGCTCGATCCAGCCCAGCGGATCGGCGTGAGCATACCGTCGAGCTCCAGAGTGGCCGGGAGAAACCGCGTCAATCCCGGCTTCTGGCGAAACGAAGCGGCCAATTTTGCCGTGGTGACCGGCAGGACGGGATCCGCTTCACCGCCGAGCACCTGGAGTGCGGCTCGGGCCAACACCTCAAACGTCACCATGGTCGATGACGGATTCCCGGGCAATCCGAAAAAGAACGTCCCTCGCGCCCGGCCGAACACCAGTGGCTGCCCGGGTTGGATCCGAACGCGATCGAAATAGAACTCCGCTCCAAGGTCGGCCAGAACCGTTTCCACGATGTCGTACTTGCCGGCCGATACACCACCCGAAAGCAAGAGCAGGTCTGCGGCCAAGCCCCGTTCGATGAGTCCGCGGGTGGATTCGTAGTCGTCGCGGGCCACGGGAAGAATCTCCGCAACTCCGCCGGCGCGCGCCACTTGCACTGCCAGCGAACAGGCATTCGAATTGCGCACTTCGAAATCGCGCGGGTGCTCATCCACCTGTACAATCTCGTCACCTGTAGCCAGAATGGCAACAGAGGGCTTCCGGTATACGCTGACGCTCGACCGGCCCACGGTGGCGAGCATGGCAATACACGAATAGTCGAGCCGGCGCCCACGGGGAACGACGATGTCGCCGCGATGCGCCTCCGACGCCCGGGGATTGATGTTCTCGCCGGCATGCGGCACGGCGTCCGTGCTGATCCGGCCGCCCTCGCGCCGGACATGCTCCACCATGACCACGGCGTCGGCTCCGGCCGGGATGGGCGCTCCGGTCATGATCTCGACGGTCTCGCCGGATCCTACCGTACCTGAAAAGGATGCGCCGGCGCGGACCTCGCCGATGAGCCGGACGCCTTTCAGCGCATCGGCGGAGCGCACGGCGAAGCCGTCACGGACCGAGCGGGCGACGGGCGGGTAGTCGCGATCCGCGGTGATATTCTCGGCCAGCACCCGGCCCGCTGCATCCAGCAATGCCACCGTCTCCACCGCCGGGGTGGGGGCATGGGCGCGGACTTCCCGCAAGACACACGTGCGGGCTTCGGTAAAGGTGACCGTGGGCACTCACCACATTCTAGCTTGTACAGCGTGTGGCGCCTTGGGTCTGGGGGATGCTCCGGTGGGTGCCCCGGTAGTCGACGGCGTAAGAGACCGTGTATGTCTACTCTTGGAGCTCCATGGGAAACGGCAAGAGCGCCTTGCGTCGGAGATGCGGAGGTAATTGTTGCGGTCGTGTCGATTCCCATGGCGAAATCCCCTTCCCACCAGACGGCCCCGGGTCGGAACTGAGGCGGTTGACCGGATCAAGGACCCCTGAGCGATCCTCCGTTGAGCACGACTCCCGTCCGTTGGCGTTAAGCTGATCAGAGCATGACGAGACGTGACCTGTTCAGCGGCTTGTGGTTCGCCATTCGGCGCGGCAATCTCGATGAGGCCGCGCGCCTGATCTCGGAACAGGCGGCGTCGGGCTATCTCCAAGCGGCTGTCCTCGCAGTCCGCAACGGGAACACCCACTTCGTGCGCATTTTTGGGAAGGCCTCCGGCAGCGGTGCTGTGTTCCTGCTCGCGTCGATCACGAAGCCAATGACGGTGGCTGGCGTCATGCTGCTTGCGGACCGGCGCGAACTTTCGATCGATGATCCCGTGGCGCGCTTCATCCCGGAGTTCAAGAGCGGCGACCGACTCCGGGTGCTGGTCCGGCACCTGCTGAACCACACTTCGGGATTGCCCGACATGCTACCTGAGAACGTAGAATTGCGAAGACGTCATGCGCCGCTGGCTGAGTTTGTTCGGGGAACGTGTCGAACTCCGTTGTTGTTCCCGCCGGGCACCCAGGTTCGATATCAGAGCATGGGACTTCTGCTTGCGGCGGAGATTGTGCAGCGGATCACTGGACGGCCGTTCGCCGCCTATCTCGCTTCCGAACTGTTCCGGCCACTGGGCCTATCGCAGACCTCGCTCGGTCTCGGCGGGCGCCCGATCGCGCAGACGATGCAGTGTCAGGTTGACGAAGTAAGCGAGTGGGATTGGAACAGCCCGTATTGGAGGAACCTGGCTTCACCGTGGGGCGGCGCTCATTCGACCGCGACCGATATCGTTGCCTTCCTCCAATACTTCGCCACGCATAATAGAGGGCCGCTGAAACCATCCACCGCCAGGGCAATGACATCGGAACAGACGCACGGCCTGAAGCCGCGCTGGGGTTTCGGATGGGCTCTCAATGATGGGAAGTTCGGACGCGGTTCATCACCGGCGACCTTCGGACACGGCGGATCGACGGGAACGTTATGCTGGCACGATCCAGTGAGGAATCTCACTTTCGTTTTGCTGACCACCAAGCCCGCAGAGCACTCGAATAATACGATTCTGTATCCGGCCGCCGACCTGATATCCGCATCCGCGTGATTGGGGCCTCCCTTCTTCTTTCACGCGGCGACTGCAGACCCTGGTCGTGCAACGTCACCTGCACCGTCCCGTCGCAACCGCGAAGCACTCACATAGCCGGCATCCGGGCGAATGTACGGTTGGCAGTCTCCTGCGCCATCAGTCCCGGAACGAAGCGGGTAGCCGGTCTGAGTGGTTGGGCCGCCCCCTAACCGTGTAGCCACGCAGCCCACTGGCCCGCTCAGGACGAGGTCGCCTCTAACAGCCATGCGCGGTTGCCGGCCCTCCGCGGCGTTGGAAATTCGTTCCGCGGTCACGCTTGTACGAGTTTCGGAGTCCTCAGAATCGGAACCGCAGCGCCAGTTGCAGCGACCGCGAATCGTTAACCGCGGTGACCTGGCCGAAAGTGGGAGCCGGATTCGTGGGATACGCCCCGGAGCCGAATGTGCCGTTCAATGCTACGCCGTTGACGTGGTTGGTGAGGTTGAACGCTTCGACGACGCCTTCCAGCCGAATCCTTTCCGTGATCTGAAAGGCACGGCTCAAGCGGGCGCTGACATTCAGGAAGTCGAAGCCGGAACCAGCGTTTCGGCTAATGGAGACGCCATTGATCACCGGACGGGCGGCGGTGCCCTGAATGGTATTGGACCCGGTGGTGATGTTGAAGGGCAAGGGCGAGTAATACTGCAGCATGGCGGTCAGTTGAAAGCCATGGCTGATGCGCTGCCACGCGGAACTTGCCTTGCCCTCGGGCGAATGAACCGTGGCGTCGAAGGCCAGACGGTTGCGCTGATCGTCATCCGAGCGGCCGTAATCCTGCCAGATGTTGAAGTTGTTCATCGGGGAGCTGAAGAAGAACTCGCCCACATTGTTGAGCGCCTTCGAATAGGTGTAGGAGACCCGGTAGCTGCCCCAGTGGCTGGGACGTTGCACGAGGGACACATGCAAGCCGTCGTAATGAGAGTCGGCCAGCGAGGAGTACTGGCTGTTGTTGGCTATGTTCGGATTGGGCCGGCACCCATTGTTACTTCCGGATGCGGCGCAACTGGGTACGTTCTGGTTGACCGACATGATGAGATGAAGTCCACGCACGTGCTGATAGCCGGCGCTCAAAGTACTATGCGCGCCGAGTTGCTGCTCGATCTCGAAGCTGCCTTGTTCCGAGTAGGCATTTTGCATGTGCGGATCCATGGTGCTGAAGTTGAACAGAACTCCAGGAGGCAGGGTCAGACTGCTGAGGATGTTCGGAAATACGGGCGCTCCCGCCTGCGCCGGCGAGAGACTGATGCTGACTTGGCTCAGATTGTTGGCGTCGAAGGTGTTTCCGGCCGAAAGAAGAGCATTGGCGAGCGCACGAAGAGGGACGCGGTCATAGAAGAGCCCGTATCCCCCGCGAATCACGGTCCTTCGCGAAGCGAACGGGGTCCAGGCAAAGCCGCCGCGCGGAGAGACGTTATTGGTATCCGTAGCAATGGTCTTGAGTGACTGCAGATCGTACCGGAGGCCCAGGTTCAAAGTCAGGCGCGAGCTGAGTTTCCATTCGTCCTGGGCGTAGAGGCCGAAATTCGGATTGGTCTGCGCGACTGTGCTGTTGGCGAATGTCTGAGTGAAACCGGGGTTGTTATAGACTCCCGCCAGGAAGTTCGCCAGCGAGGAAAAGGAATAGCTGCCTCGAACGGATCGAGGGTAAGTGATGGTGTCATCGTTGTAAAGGAAGTCCACTCCCACGCGCATGGCATGCGCGCCCGCCTGGTAGGAAAGGTTATCCACCACTTCTCCGAGTTTGTTCAAGCGCGCTGTGGGCGATCCGGAAAGCGTGCCGAAAGAAGCGATACCGGAGATGCTGACGGCCGGGCCGATCGGATCGGAGGGAGGCGCCTCGAGATTGCTGTAGGTGAACTGTCCCCGGGTTTCGTTGACCAGCCGTGGCGAGAGGGTTGCGATGTTGCTGACGGCAACGGTCTGATCGATGTCGTCCAGGTTTGCGGACGCGGTGGGCGCGCTCAGTCCTCCGGCGCCCCGCGAGTTCCTGCTGTTCACATCGTAGAGGCTGTATCGCGCACTGACCTGGTCCCGATCGTTGAATCGGTGGTCGACCTTCCCGAAGAAGTTAGCGCTGTGAACCGGATTCGGATAGATGCCCGTGGAGATCTGTGGACCGGGGTAACCGGAAACGGTGAGCCGGGCGTTAATCGCGGCGACATTCGCCGGCAAGATCGTCGTCAGGCCCGACTGGTTCAATATCCGCTGCTCGAAGTTCGCGAAGTAGAATGTGCGGTCCTTCATGACAGGTCCGCCGAGGCTTGCGCCGTACTGGCTCTGAGTCAGCGGAAGGGCAGTATGCGAAAGTGGGTTGGCCGCGTTGAGGCGCTGGTTCCGGAAGTAGCCGTACAGATCGCCGTGATGATCGTTTGTGCCGCTCCTGGTGACCACGTTGATGTATCCGCCCAAAGCGCGGCCGAACTCGGCCTGACCACCCGAGGTGACTACTTGAAACTCGTTCACGACGTCAATGCCATAAAACGCTCCCGTGAGACCGGCCGCGTCGTCGTTATTGGAAAGTCCGTCAACGATGAAGCTGTTGGAGAAGTTCCGCTGGCTCCCTACCGAAATCCCTTGACCGGGTACCGCCGAGGTCTCGGCAAAGAGTTGGGTGGACGCGGTGTTGGTGGGAGACACTCCGGGAACCAGGAGTGCCAAGTCGAGGAGATTTCGTCCATTGAGCGGCAGTGACTCCACTTCCCTTTGCGACACCGTGCCGGCGATCTGGGTGCGTGCCGTCTCCAGCAGATCCGCGGCATCGCTCACCGTTACACCGCTTTGTGACGAGGCCACTGTCAGCGCAAAGGGAATCTCATAAGCCGACCCCGGACTGACCGTTATGGGCCGCACGGCCTCGGCAAACCCCGGCTGTTGGATGCGGACTTCATAAGTCCCAGCCCTGAGATACGGGAATCGGAACCGCCCTTCCTTGTCCGTTAGCAGGGCGCTGGAGACATTGGTGTCGATTTGACGCGCACGGACGACGGCGCCTTGTATGACAGCTCCAGTCGCATCGGTGACACGTCCGCCGATACTTCCGTATTGGATGGACTCCTGAGCCGTTGCGGTGATCAAGCCAAGCGCAAGCAGAATAAACTTCATAATGTTCCTCGAAACTACGAGTCGGGCAGAGGGTAGTTACTCAGTTAGTTACACGAGTGAACAGGTGGGCGGGGGACGTTGCTGTAGGGCGTGGCTGGAGACGGCGGTTACGAAAGAGGACTCGCCCGCGCGGACACTGCCGGGAGCGTCAGTTGGCGGAGCCAGAGACCGGAACGAAGGGAGTACGAGACCGCCCATCGCGAGGCTTCGGGGGTTCGATTTGCCACAATCGCTGCCGCAGGATTTACCGGAAATTGCATCACCGGTCGGAGTGTTTCGCTTGTTACAGCAGCACTTTGCCCGGGTCCGGCAACAACAGGACGATGGGTCCGGGTTGAGCGACTGGGCTGCGAGCGGCGCTAGAGACGCGAAGGAGAAGAACGCAGCGAGGCACACCGCCACGATGGCGCGCGCCCAGCATATACTGCTCCTGCTTCCCAGCATTCCCTTGGGACCGAGCTTAGCATGAGCTTCATACAGGGCTCAAGAGGAATGCGCGGAGGTCCGCGGAGGTCCGCGGAGGTCCGCGAACCGAGTTCGCCAGCCTGGTTAAGAAGCACGAAGCCGAACTCTCTACCAAGGAATTCGAGGGATGCCGGTCACCGTCGGAGCGAAGCGACGCTGGGCTGCTCTTATCATGCTGTGACCGGCAGCTCACCGGATCGAGTTGAAGGATGAATCCATGCGCAAAAAACGGAATCGTATTTGGAAGCGCTGGGATCAGGTGCTGATGATCGTCAAGCCGGAGACCGTCCTGGCGTGGCATCGCAGAGGGTTTCGGGCTTACTGGACCTGGCGTGTTCGCAGCCAAACCGGGTCGGCCGAGCGTTCCGCGGGAGGTCCGGGATCTCACACGGATGATGAGTCGGAACAACCCGCGTTGGGGTGCCCCGCGCATTCACGGAGAGTTGCTAGAGCTGGGCACTACGATTACCGAACCCACGGTCGCCAAGTACATCGTCAGGCAGCGAAAGCCGCCATCCCAGACGTGGCAGACCTTCCTCGACAATCATGTCAAGAGCATGGTGTCGGTGGAGTTCTTTACTGTGCCAACGGTCCGGTTTCAAATCCGCTGCGCGCCCTTAGTGCTGGCGGAACTCACCGGTTGACCTCCCGAATTTCACGGAAACTGTGCCTCCGGACGGTCGTCTCACAGGCGACGGAAGGAGTCGCAATTGATATGCAGGAAAGTACTTACAACAAGGGTTTAGTGGCATTGTTCGATAGCCGCGACGCGGCGGAGAACGCGCGGCAAGAGCTGATCGGGCAGGGCTTGGCCGCGGATCAAGTCGAAGTCGCCTCGGGCGACGAGTTCGCGAGGGATGCGGCGTCCGGTAGTGCCGCCTTGAGCGGACATCACCGCGATAGTTCAGGCGGGGGCATCGCAGGTTTCTTCCGCCGCCTATTCGGCGCGGAGGACCACGATGATTACGACTATTATTCTCGGGAGTTGCGCGGCAGCCGCTGCGCTGTGATCGTCCACGCCGATGGCGAACTTGCCGATCGGGCTGCCGACGTTCTCAACCGTAACGGCGCGATTGAGGTCCAAGGCGACCGCATCGTGCGCGGCGAAGCCGGGGAGCGCATCCCCGTTGTCAAGGAAGAGCTGCGCGTCGCCAAACGGGCGGTTCAGCGCGGTGGAGTTCGCGTTTACAGCCGCCTCGGCCAGCAGCCCGTCGAGCAAGACGTGCACCTGCGCGAAGAGCGGGTCCGTGTGGAGAGGCGCTCCGTAGATCGCGCTGCGACGGACGCAGATCTCGCGGCGGCGGAACGCGGAGTCATCGAAGTTCGCGAGACTGTCGAGGAGCCGGTGGTCGAGAAGCGGTCGCGGGTCATAGAAGAGGTACACATTACTAAGGATGTGAACGACCGAACTGAGACCGTTCGCGACAGCGTTCGCCGCAGCGATGTTCACGTGGAGGAGACCGCCGGCAGTGACCCGGGCTATCGATATGGGTATGATATTGCCTCCGATCCGCGCTACCGCGGCCGTCGTTGGGACGAGGTCGAGGACGAACTCCGGATGGATTACGCACGGCTCCATTCGGATTCGGCTTGGGACCGGGTGAAAGATTCGGTTCGGCGTGGTTGGGACAAAGTGACAGGCCGGGTATAACCAGTCGAAGGAGGGTGGGGATATGAGCGGTACGGACGAAGGACGCGTTATCGACGACAACGGCCGGGTCGGCTACCTTGTGGGGCCGGCAGACGATGCGGCTGATCACGTTGCGATCCAAATGGAAGACGGGCGCGAAATATCCGTGCCGGTATCCTCCCTCCATCCGAACGATGCCGGAGGGTGGCGCGTTCATGGATCCGCACCTCCCCGAACGACGGCGGACGCTACCCACGCCGATTCTGCGGATACAACCATTCCGGTCATCAGTGAAGAACTGCACGTGGGTACTCGGAAACGGGTGACCGGAACGGTTCGTATCGGAAAAGAGGTTCGCGAGCATGAAGAGGCCGTTTCCATGCCTCTTGCACGCGAACATGCCGAAATTCGCCGGATACTGGTGGATCGGCCAGTTGATTCAGCTCCGCCAATTCGCCGTGACGGCGATACCATCATCCTCCCGATCGTCGAGGAAGTGCCTGTCGTACGCAAGCAACTGGTGTTGAAGGAAGAAGTGCACATCACGCGCCGCAGAACGACGGAGCAGCGAAACCAGACGTATACGCTACGGGAAGAACAGCCAGTCATCGAACGGGTCGCCCCCGATGGATCAAGGACCGTAATCGAAAAAGAGCCGGAACCCAAGCGCAGCGAGACGGTCCACGGTCTTCTTGGACCCCGTCCGAAGCGCGTAGCCCGGAAGAACAAGATTATCCGCTAGCAGCCCGGGCGCCAGCACGGCTCTGTTCGTACGGGAACGCCCGGCATCCCCTCTCCGTTCCGCCTCACAAGCATTGCACCCCCTCAGTCCGTGGTAGCATCAGGGCCTAGAAGCCAGTTGTAGTCCGGAATTGCCCGGTATCGGATTAGCTCTGCGTCCGGGGAATATGCTCGGCGGGTTGCCGCCAGGGAAGGAGCGGCCATGACCGATAGCCCACACGTCGAACGGCTTTTGATTGACGAACCCGGTGTCGCGCGCGCGTTGCGCATGACGTTGGTGGCGTGCCTTGCCGCCACTCTGGTCGTCGCCGTCTTCACAGCTTCTCTTGGATGGTCGAAAGTTCCGCGCCTTACGCTGCTCGCGGCAGCGTTGATCGCAGTTGGACTAATTCTCGCCCATTCCAGCCGGATTCGAACCGGAATCTTCGTTGCCCTCGCAGCCATTGCATATGTGGTTCTTTACCTGGCTGCCTTCAACTCGGGAGTCCAGAGCGTCGGTCTCGCCGCCATTCCGCTCCTTATCGTAGTCGCCAGCCTCGTGTTGGACGGATTCACGTTCGTGCTTTTCTCCGCCGCCGCGATTCTCTCAACCGCGGTGATGCTCGCTATTCGAGATTACGTGCTCCAACTCGCGCCTCTAAGCAAGGGTGACCTGGGTGATCTCTTCATCTTCGCCGTCATTTGCACCCTCGGGGCAACGGTGGGACGGCTGATCTCGAGGCGAATTCACGAAGGGTTCGAGCTTGTCCGCGCCAGCGAACTCCGTTACCGCCGGATGTTCGAGAACATACAGGACGTGTACTTCGAGACCGGTCCGGACGGTACGGTGCTCGAAGTGAGCCCCGGCGGAGCAACTCTGTTCGGTTTGCCACGGCAGGAAATGATCGGCCGCCCTCTGGCCGATTTCTGCGAGGTCCGCACAGAGTGCGAGAGCATGTTGGCGGCCGTGGCTTTGGAGGGGAGAGTGACCAATAAGGAAATCGCCGCGCGTAAGTTGAATGGCGGCGGTGTTCCGGTCCTCATCAACGCTTCAGTCCGGCGCGACCGCGACGACCACGAAAATAGGATTGTTGGTTCCATTCGCGACATCACGGAGCGTAAAGAATCTGAGGAGGCCGTCCGCGAGAAAGAGGAGCGTTTGCGGGTTGCGCTCGAGGCGGCAGACGCCGGCACGTTCGATTTCTATCCGGAGTCGCAAAAGCTAATCTGGTCGGATGCTACGAAAGCTCATTTCGGGATGTCTCCTGAAAGTGCTATCACCCATGATGCGTTCTTAGAGGCGGTTCACCCTGAAGATCGGAAGCGGGTTCTACAGGCGGCGCGGGATGCCGCGGTACCCGGCGGCGGCGGGAAACTCGCCATCGAATATCGAGCCGTCGGAGTCGAAGACCGAAAGGAACGATGGCTCGCCGTTCGTGGCCGTATGTTCTTCGATCACCAAAACCGGGCTGCTCGGTTGACCGGGACTGTGGTTGACGTTAGCGAGCGCAAGCGGATCGACGAGGAATTGCGACGTCGCGCGGAAGAGTTGCAGACCATCATGGACGTTGCCCCGGTGGCCCTGTTCACTGCCGAGGACCCGGAATGCCGGGTCGTTACCGGAAACCGGGCCGCCTATGCGATGCTCGAATTGCCTGAACCGGAGAACCTGTCGGTGTCTGTGCCGGGAACCCCCGTCCGCACGTTTCTTCGCGGCGATTTGGAAATTCCCGCTTCGGAAATGCCCCTGCAAACCGCTGTGCGCGGTGAGGAAGTCAGGGACTGCGAGATGGACGTCCCGCTCCCCCACGGGAAGAGAATGTTTTGGGGACATGCCAGTCCCCTCTATGATTCGTCCAGACGCGTCCGGGGCGCGATCGCCGCATTCGTCGATGTAACTGAGGCGAGACAACGCACCGAAGACCTGCTCCGGGAGAGCGAAGCCCGTTTCCGGAGTACGGCGGACGCGTGCCCAGTCATCATTTGGTTTGGCGACGAGCAGAAACGCCTTGTGTTTGCGAATAAACAAATGGCCCGATTCACGGGCCGCCCGGTGGAAGAGTTACTCGGCCACGGGTGGGCTCACGTGATTCATCCTGATGACCTGGAGCGGTCCCGGGCTGATTACTACCGGGCCGTCGACGGAAGGCTCGAATTTCAGCTTGAGTACAGGGCGCGTCGTGCGGATGGCGAGTACCGGCAGATGCTCGGTACCACGAGCCCTCGCTATGTGGGAACAAAGTATGCGGGCCAGGTCGGCTCTGTGATCGACATAACGGATGTGAAGCGGCGGCAGGAGGAGACGGCCACTCGCGAGAAACTGGAGAGTATCGGCATGCTGGCGAGCGGAATCGCGCATGACTTCAACAACCTGCTCGGCAGTGTGCTTGCCCAATCCGAGTCCGCGCTGGAGGTGGTTCGCGCCGGCGAGAGCCCGGAGAACGAGCTGAACCGGATTGCGGATGTCGCCGCCCGCGGGTCGGAGATCGTGCGCCAGCTCATGATCTATGCAGGCGCGGAGGGTGCGGAGGAAGCCGGCCTCGTGGACGTTTCCTCGACGGTACAGGACATGCTCGAACTCCTGCGCGTCTCGATTACCAAGCATGCCGTGCTCGAGTTCGATCCGGATGTAGATCTGCCGGCGGTCCGCGCAGATGCGTCGCAAATCCGGCAGGTTGTCATGAATCTGGTCACCAACGCGTCCGAGGCCATATCGGAACGGGACGGCGTCATCGAAGTAAGCACACGGTGCGTTACGGCGGGGCCCGATACTCTCGGGGCAAGCGGCGAAGGACTGTCAGCGGGGCAATACATCGAACTGAAGGTGTCCGACACGGGCTGTGGAGTGTCGCCGGAGACGCGTACCCGGATGTTCGACCCGTTCTTCAGCACCAAATCCACGGGCCGTGGACTTGGCCTGGCTGTGGTGCAGGGAATCGTGCGGAGTTTGAACGGTGCGATTCGCGTCGAGAGCGAGCTTGGCAAAGGCACGACTTTTCGGGTATTACTACCCGGCACCGCGCGAACGGGGAGCCAACCGGTTCGGCAAACGGTCCCGGACGTAAAGGAACTCGTCGCGGAATTGTCCCCGGCGGCAATACTCGTAGTGGAAGACGAGCAGTTTTTGCGACAGGCTGTTTCGACCATTCTCCGGCGCAAAGGGCTCTCCGTGTTAGAGGCCGGCGATGGTTCCGTTGCAATCGACACGATCCGGGAACATCGGGACGCCCTGGACATCATTCTGCTGGATATCAGCCTGCCCGGTGCGTCCAGCCACGAAGTATTAAAGGAGGCCAGGGAGTTGGCCCCGCGAAGCCCGGTAATCGCCACCAGTGCCTATGCTGAGGATCGAGCGATTGAATCTCTCGAGGGCTTACCCGAGTACTTCATCCGAAAGCCGTACCGGCTGACAGAACTCGTCGATCTCATTGGGAGAGCTCTGGCGGGTAGCTCACCGAGCACCGAAAATGTGTGACGCCACCGACCACCGGCCACCGACCACTGACCACTAGTCCGGTTGTAGTAATCACACGCGGTTCCATACGCTAGAGGTTTGTCGTCATGCCCAGATCACCGCTCGCTGCGATCCTGCTTCTCATCGCGGCCATTCCCTTTGTCGTCGCTCAGACGCCCGACACAGCCACCATGCGGGGCAAGGTCCTGGACCAAACCCATTCCGCGATGGCCTCCGCTCATGTGATGGTGAAGAACCTGCAGACCGGCTTCGAACGTGACGCACAGACCGATGCTTCGGGCACGTTCTCCTTCGCGGGCCTGCCCGTGGCCGGACTGTACGACATCACGGCCGCGCACGAGGGCTTTGCGGACGCCCAAATCCGCGCGGTAACGCTGGTGGGCGGCGGGACGGCGACGGTAACTCTGACGCTGAACGTGGCCGCCGGAGAGACCCAGGTGACGGTGACCGGAGTTGCCGGCGAGGTGCGAACGGACCAGCCCCAACTCGGCGTCCGGCTCGATTCCCAGCAGATCGAGGCAATGCCTCTGCTCGGCCGGAAGATCACCAGCCTTCCGCTGTTGAATGCGGCCAACCACCCGGCCATCAATCAGGGCGATGTCTTCATGAACCAGACTCTGTTCACCACCAACGGCGCGGGGCGGCGGCAGACGTGGTTTGAGGTGGATGGCAGCACCGGCAACGACGCCTGGGGCCGGCAGACCATATTCAGCACGATTCCCGTGGCCGCCGTCGAGGAGATGGCGGTGCTCACCAACGCATTCTCCGCCGAGTATGGCGGCAGTACCGGCAGTGTGGTCAACATCGTAACCAAGAGCGGCGGGAACGAATTTCATGGAGAGTTGTTCGAACTGTGGCGGCCCGAGGGCACCGCCGCTGCGCTCGCCGGATACAATGCGGCCACGGTCACCAGCGGCAATCAATTGACCAGTGACACCCTGGGCCAGTCGTCCGCCGCGATCTCGGGCCCGCTCGGACGCGATCGGCGCACGCATTTCTTCGCCGCGGCCGAGTTCAGCCGCCAGGATCGGGCGTCGCCGGTCACTTCCCCTGTGGCTCCCGGCGTCTACGTCGGTCACTACCAAGGGTGGCTGGGATATCTCCGCCTCGATCGCCAAATCAACTCGCGACACAATGCCTTTCTTCGCGGTAATCTCGACAATTTCTACGACACCAACCCGAACGGCACCGTCGGCGGGAACAGCCTCCCGACCGTGGCCCGCGTGTTCCGTCGCAGGACCTACTCCATCGAAGCGGGCGAAACGGCCGTCTTGAGCCCGACGCTAATCAACAACCTCCGGCTCCAGTTTCAACTGGGCTCTCCGATCACGCAGTTCGATCCCGTCGTGTATGGGACTCAGTACCAGGTTCCGATCTCAACGGGCGGGACCTACACCACTGGGACGTCCCAATCCGCCCTGTTGATGAACCGCCAATACCAGGTGAACGACACTCTCTCGGCCATCCGCGGACGGCACCAGCTCAAGTTCGGCGGCAGCTTCATCCGGGCGCACAACGGCGGAAACAGCAAGGAGTTCGGCGGTCCTCTCCTGCTGGGTCAGTTCGTCTACAACACCTGCACGCAGCCTCTCGCGGTTTGCGAAAGCACTGAATATCTGAACAACATCTCCAACGTTCGCAGCTATACGCAGAGCTATGGGAACGCCAGTTACACCGTCGACGACAACCTGTGGGCGCTGTTTGTTCAGGACGACTTCAAGGTGCGTCCGGATCTGACGCTGAATCTGGGCCTGCGATACGAACAGCAGACCTTCACCGATGCCCGCAAGAACTTCGCCCCGCGCGTCGGTTTCGCCTACAACTGGCGCGGCGACGGAATCACCGTGGTGCGCGGCGGCTTCGGCATTTACTATTCGCAAATCGTCGATAACGCCGCAGCCAACTGGGCCATCACCGGACCCACGGGTGTCTTCAACTACACGGCAGGGCCCGGGCAGATCGGGTTTCCGTCCAGTGTATCGGCCGCGCCCTTGCCCGCGTTCCCCGCCGGAGCGGCCGCGCCGGTCAGGAGCCTCTACATCCGGCCCGGTCAAAGCTCGTTCCTGGACCCGTTCTTTCCCACCAACACGTTAATCGGTTATCCGGACAAACTGCTGAATCCATACTCCGAACAGTGGAGCTTCGGAGTGGAACGGCGCCTCGCCCGCACTTGGGTTTTGAACGTGGATTACATCGGATCGCACACGTTGAAAATCAACCGCCCCCTGGATGTCGATCCTCCGGCGCCGTTCATCCGCACCGCCCCAGGACAGATCCGCAGCGCGCAGGCCGCCAACTGCACGCGGCCCTACTGGGTGTGGTGGTATGGCGACCACGGCACGACGTGTAACCCGGCTGCCGCCACGAATCCCCAGCCGCCGTACGCCTTGATCCAGAGCGATGTCAATAACGGGTACTCGTACTACAACGCCCTGGATGTGAACCTTGCCCGCCGCTTCTCCGGCGGCCTGCTGCTGCTGGCGAGCTACACTTGGTCGCACGCCATCGACAACGTGGATCCCGACGTGCCGGGGCAGAATCCGAACGATCCGAACTTCACGGGCAAAGTGGAGAACGGAAGTGCCATCTTCGATCAGCGCCACCGTTTCGTGCTCAGTGGCGAATACGTGCTTCCTTGGAAGATCCACTTCGGCGGAATCTCGACCCTCGCATCCGGACTCCCCTTCAACATCGTCACCGGAACCAACAACAGCGGCGACACCGGCGCCACCGCGGACCGCCCCGTGATAGACGGCGTCGTGGTGGGACGCAATGCGGGGCGGGGAAGGGCCATCTACGAGGTTTCCGCCTTCCTCGAACGTCCGTTCTCCTTCTATAGCGAACGCTGGCAGTTGGTGTTGCGGGCCGAAGCGTTCAACGTTCTGAATCACCCGAACTTCGTCGGTTACAGCGGAACGTGGGGTAATGCCAACACTCCAGGCCCCGGGTTCGGGCAGCCTCTGGCCGGCATCACGAACCAGTTACCGGCGCGATCCATGCAATTCTCGGTCAAGTTAGCTTTCTGACGCCGTACTTCCCGGCCGGAGCAGGAGCGCTTACTCTCGGGACTGCTAAACTGATATCGGGACTCACGCGCTAGATGCTCACAAGCACTTCCGCATCGTCGACCGAATCTGGGCTTCGATCGGCACAACTGGATCGCGAACTGCTCATCCGAGCGTTCCGAGTGATGCAGACGTCGCGGCGCATTGACGACCGCGAAATCCTTCTCAAACGCCAGAACCGGGTGTTTTTTCAGATCAGCGGCGCCGGGCACGAGGCGATCAGCACCGCTATGGGGATGGCCCTTCGGCCGGGACATGACTGGTTCTATCCCTACTATCGGGATCGCGCCATGGCACTGGCCGTGGGAGTGACCGCGGAAGAGATGCTTCTGGGCAGCGTGGGAGCGGCAGCCGATCCGGCTTCGGGCGGACGGCAGATGCCCTCGCACTGGTCCGCGGCGTCGCTTCACATCGTGAGCGGGTCATCGTGCACCGGGACGCAGTTCCTCCAAGCGGCGGGATGCGCCCATGCGTCGAAGCTGTTGAATCCGGAGGGTGCCGAGGTGACGGTGGTCTCCACCGGCGATGGGGCCACCAGCGAAGGCGAGTTCTGGGAATCGCTTAACGCCGCCTGCCTGGAGCGGCTGCCGCTCTTGTACGTGGTGGAGGACAACGGCTACGCCATCTCGGTCCCGGTGGAGTTCCAAACCGCGGGCGGGAACGTCGCCAAGTTGGTCTCGCAGTATCCCGATCTGCTGGTGATCGAAACCGACGGGACCGACTTCGTCGCTTCGTACCACGCCATCACCGCCGCCGCCGAACACTGCCGCGCCGGCCGCGGTCCAGCCCTGGTGCACGCCCGTGTAATCCGGCCGTACTCGCATTCACTTTCCGACGACGAACGCCTTTACAAGACCGCCCAGGAACGTAAAGAGGAAGCGGCGCTCGATCCTCTGATCCGGTTTCCCGCCTACCTGATCGCTGAAGGCATACTGGAACGAAGCGAGATCCAGCGGATCCTGCAATCCGTGGAAGTCGAGATCCAGGAAGCCACTGACCGGGTGCTCAAAGCCGCACCGCCTGCGCCTGAAACCGCGCTGATGCACCTGTATTCGGAACGCGTCGATCCCGCCTCCAGTGGATTCGAAACCGAGCCGCGCTTTGAAGGCGAACCCCGCACGATGGTGGACGAGATCAACCTCACCCTCCATGAGGAGATGCGCCGCAATCCTGACATGGTAGTGTTCGGCCAGGACGTCGCCGATTGCAGCCGCGAAGGCAACCTCTGTGAGGTGAAGGGCAAGGGCGGAGTGTTCAAGGCCACAGCGGGCCTGCAGGTCGCGTTCGGCGGCCGGCGCTGCTTCAACACTCCCATCGCCGAGGCCAGTATTCTCGGCCGGGCGATCGGCATGGCGACCCGCGGACTCAAGCCGGTGGCGGAGATTCAATTCTTCGACTACATCTGGCCTGCGATGATGCAGATCCGGGACGAACTGGCGACGCTGCGGTGGCGGTCTAACAACGGCTGGTCGTGTCCCGCCGTGATTCGCGTTCCCATCGGCGGCTATCTGAACGGCGGCGCCATCTATCACAGCCAGTGCGGCGAGGTCATCTTTACGCACATCCCCGGGTTGCGGGTGGTGATGCCGTCGAATTCGCTGGACGCCTGCGGTTTGCTCCGCACGGCGATCCGCTCCGATGACCCGGTGCTGTTTCTCGAACACAAGCGGCTGTACCGTGAACCGTACAATCGCGCGCCGCACCCTGGTCCGGACTTCACCATTCCGTTCGGCAAGGCGCGGATCGCCAAGACCGGGAACTCCCTGACCATCGTCACCTATGGCGCGCTGGTGCAGAAGTCGCTTCAGGCAGCGGCCCAGATCGAGCCGCGCAATCCGGAGATGTCCATCGAAGTGATCGATCTGCGCTCGCTCGCGCCCTACGATTGGGAGGCGATCTCGGCGTCGGTTCGCAAGACCAGCCGAGTACTGATCGCGCACGAGGATTGTCTTTCTTGGGGGTATGGCGCGGAACTGGCTGCCCGCATCGCCGGCGAGTTGTTCGAGCATTTGGATGCCCCGGTGGGAAGGGTAGCCGCACTCGACACCTGGGTGGGATACCATCCGCAACTCGAGGCCGAAACTCTCCCGCAGGTGGACAACATCGTCAAGGAAGCCGAGCGCCTCCTGACGTTCTGATTCCTTCGAAATGGCGGGGCGGCGCAGCGCGCCCATCCCACGAATACTAAACGCTTACCACCGGACAGGGCGACTGCCGGATAATCGAGTACGCGTTCGCCCGGAGGCGTCCGAAAACGCCGGCGGCGGATCCTCGCCCGATTACCAGCAGATCAGCGTTGCGGGTGGCCGCGAGGTTGCAAACCACCTGCGACGGATCCCCCGATTCCAACACCAGTTCGGCGTCGGTCCCGAGTTTCTGCTGCATCTTCATGATCTCGTCGTTAGCGGCCTGCGTGAGATAGGTTCGCCAGTTCGGGTCAAAATAGTCTCCCGCCCGGCCTTCGAGCGATGGATAGGCATGTACAATCACCATTTCCGCGCCCTCGCGCTCGGCCATCTGCGCACCCCAACTGATCGCTCTGAGACCTTGTGGCACGCACACGACGTCCACCGCCACGATAATCTTGCGGAAGTGAATCTTGTCGAGTGAAGGAGACTGGTCCAGATGGATACCGGTCCAGACCGGACACTCGGCGTCGTGCAGAACCTTGGCGGTAACCGATCCGAGCAGAAACCGCCGGAACAGGCCGTATCCATGCGTCGGCATTACGATCAGGCTGATATGCCGTTCGTGGGCGAACTCGACGATGCGCTTCGCCGGGTCACCCTCAAACAGGTGCCTTTCGACACGGTACGGTTTCAACTCGTCGGCCGCGAAGTTGTCGAGTTGCTCTTGGAGTTCGGCGGTCCGGTCGGCATTCAGCTCGTTCAGAACTGTGCCGCCTACATCGAGCGCGCTCAACTCATAATTGAGCGGGGTGGTGACGTGGACAAGAAAGATCTCGGTCTCTGTCTTGTTCGCGAGCGCCTCTACATACCGGGCTGCCCCAGCGGAGCGCTCGGAAAAATCGACAGGCAGGAGAATGCGCTCCAGAAGGGCCATGTTGTCCTCGGCGATCAGACTGGCTTCGGTGGATTCACCCACCCGTTATACAAGAACAGCAGGCACAAAATGAGCCCGAACACGGCGGCGGCGATGGTGAGGAGCTTTCCCCACTTATCGATCACCTCCAACTTCTTGGCGACTGCCGTCTGCTGAGCGGCAACATCGACATTGACGTGTACGTAGTCGTCCTCTTTGTTAGCGACGACGCGACGATAAAGGGCCAAGGCCAGGACAGCTGTGGCCAATATGGCCCAACTCACGACTAACGGAATCATCATAAGATGTGAGGTCCTTTCCGACAGTCCCAGGAGCAAGCGCCCAACCACGGAAGTCTTCCTTTGTTTTCAACATAGTAGGTTTTGGCCTATGCGGGTGCTACAGAGTCATAAAACATAGCTGGGTTAAATTACGCAGGCCGTGATATGCTGAAATTATCCTGAGAGCCGCGAACATGCCCAATCTGGCGCTGGAATGGCAGAACTCCCATCTGCTTGCCGCCGTATTTAATCAACTGTCGGACGCACTGATCATCTATGATTCGAACCTCCGCATCAGCGGGGTGAATCATGCAGCCGAACGTTTGTTCGGCATGACCTCGGATGAAATGGTCGGGCGGGATTGCCGCGAGGTCTTCAAGTGCGGAGTCTGCGAACCAGGGTGCGGCGTCCTCGTCGGCATCCAACAGTCTCCGTCAGTGAGCCGCAGTACTGTCCGCCTGCATACCGATAATGGACGCGAGCGGCTGGCCGTCATCAGTACGACGCAGATCTACGACGATCGCGGCGAACTGGAAGGCGCGGTGGCGACCATTAAAGACATCACCGAAGAGGTGGCGCCGCAGCGGCGCGAGGTGGTGGCCGATTCGAAGCTGATGCGCGACGTGATCAACTTCACCAAGCGGGTAGCGGCCAGTGAGGCCGCCACTATCCTGCTGGAGGGAGAGAACGGGACCGGTAAGGATCTCATCGCCAAAACGCTGCATTACGAGAGTATGCGCCGCGCTGAGCCATTCATCGCGATCAACTGCGCGGCGATTCCGGATACGCTGCTCGAGAGCGAGTTGTTCGGTTACGAGAAGGGCGCCTTCACCGATGCCCGGGCGCAGAAGCGAGGGATCTTCGAGTTGGCCGACAAGGGGACGCTGTTCCTCGACGAAATCGGCGAGATTCCCCTCATGCTCCAGGCTAAGTTACTGCGCGTCCTCGAGGAACAGTGCTTCCGGCGTTTGGGCGGTCTCAAGGACATCCAGTTGAACCTGCGGGTCATCGCCGCCACGAACCGCACCTTACGGGACCAGGTGGCTGCGGGTGCATTCCGGCAGGATCTGTACTTCCGCCTGAATGTGATTCACATCACTATTCCGTCGCTGCGCGAGCGCCGCGAGGACATCGTACCACTCGCCCGTTTCTTCGTAAATCACTACAACCTGAAGTTCAAGCGCCACATTGAAGGCATCACGCCCGAAGCTGCCCGTATTCTCGCCGACCACGATTGGCCGGGTAACGTTCGCGAACTGCGAAATGCGATTGAACGGGCGATGATACTTGAGGAATCCCGCCTGATCACGCCGGGTAGCCTTCCGATGACGGTGAACGAACACCCTGTGGCGATGCCTGTGGCGGTGAATGCTCCAGCGGCGATTCCGGATAGTGGTTTGTCACTCGCCGAACACGAACGGATGCTGCTTGCCCAGGCGCTCGAGAAGGCCAATGGCAACCAGACTCAGGCGGCGCGGCTGCTGCACATCACGCGCGACACACTGCGCTACAAGATGAAGAAGTTCAACCTGCGCGTAGCCGCGCGGCTTCGGTAGGCGTTCAGCTTCTCCGCCAGTTCCCGGTACCTCATTGGAGTGATCAGGTGAAAGCGGATCTCGAGCGCGGTATGCTCTCTGAGGGCAGTTTCCAGGGCTGCGGCCGGCAGATCCGGACAGGCTACATCCAGACGTCCTGAAGTCACGCGGAAGGGCAGGACATTCCACTGTGACGAAACGGCCGCCGGCAGCGCCCGAGCCACTCGCCGGGTCACCGAGCGCAGCGGGATATCCGCCAGCGGCAGCAGTTGCTGGATGGCTAAGCCCTCATACAATTCTTCTTCTCCGATCATCCCGAGTCCCACCAGATACTCGCCCAGCCGTACCGTCGCCGGCTTAATCGCGAGCGCCTCATCCAGGTCCGTTTGTTCGAGGTATCCCAACCCGACCAGGATTTCACCGATCCGCCGGCGAGTCCCAAGCAGGGCTTGGCGCGATGGATAGGCGTGCTCCGTTTTTACCCATACCAGCTTCTCGCCGGTGACCTTCGCATGGAGATAGCGATGAATCGCCCGAACTACGGCCATGGCATTGATGAGGTTTCCGGCGATCGCCCGGACCGGGACCATCAAACTGAACCCCAAGCCGTAGATGCGCGCCGAACATCCCATGCGGACGCCCATGCGGATGATCTGAAGCGCCAGCGTAATCCCGAGCAGGTGGACCAGTTGGGACGGCGGGTTTACCCGATCCCAAATCCGAGAGGATAGTCCGTAGGCGCAGACCAGGTTCGTGAGCAGGCTGAGCGGGCTGGCGAAAAGGCCCTTCCGGTCCCGCCAAAGCCAGAACACCTGACGCCATCCTCCGCTCCAGCCGTGCAACTCCCAACCCTGCAGGGCAATTCCGGTCACCCAGCGGGTCCGCTGTCGAATAGCGGACGCGAGCCGCCGCGGAAAGAACTCCCGGGTAGCTATGGGCGACGCGCCGCCGGCTATTGGTACAAAGAACTGACGGATTCCGAGTTGATGTAGGCGATACCCGTTTTCGTAGTCTTCAGTCAGGCAGCCGGGATCGAAAACCCGGTTCGAATTCGTGCTGGCGAGCAACTCGATCGCCTCTCGCGCGTAGGCTGTTCCGACCCCCGAGGACGGCACGAAGCTTCCCATCCGGTTGCGCACAGGAAGATCGCGAGTCTGGAATTCCGCGAATTCATCGCAGTACACTCCGTGGGTGAGTTCCAGCGCCGGCGTGCGGAGTGCCAGAACCGGAATTTGCACGAACCCATAGCTGGAGCTGTAATGGTTGATCCAGCGCAGCGATTCGGGATGCATCAGGTCTTCGGCATCGTGCGTCAATACGATGTCGAACTCAACCCCGTTGACCTCCTCGTAGAGGAGCATCCGCTGGAAGATCCAATTGAGGCAATCGGGTTTGGAAGTCGGTCCGTCGTGCGGGCAGATGGCTTCATGGACGTTGACAAAACGTCTGGAGGCCGCCTGTACCGCGTCCACGGTTAGGCGGTCATTCGGATATACCCCGACAAAAAAGTGGTAGTTGCGGTACCGGACAGCCGAGATGTTGTGGGCCAGCATGTCCGAGATGACCTCGTGCTCGTGCCACAAGGGAACGAAGACGGCGATTCGCTTTTCCGGGGTGGAATCCAGATCCGCCTCGGTTGGAAGCGGCACGGGAGGGCGCCGCAGCAGAACCCGGCGAAGCCAGTAATAGGCCCACATCAGGTCGACGACGAGATCGTCAAGCCCGTTCAATAGGATGAGCAGACCGAGAGGCGCCAGCATCCACACCGCGAGCTGGTCGGCGAGATCGCGAACGGCAGTCACAAAATGCCTCAGGTCCTTAGTGCCGACCGCTTCGCGTTTATCTCCGCCGATCTGGGACAATCCAGACATGCAACTTCCCCGGAGGGGAGCCTCCATCGTGATGGTCACGGTTCTCGCCGTACTGGGCATCGCTCTGGCCGCATCCGCGCCGAATGCCAACTTCCGGTTTGCCATCCTCGGCGACCGGACGGGCGAAGTTCAGCCCGGCGTCTATGAGCAGGTCTGGCGCGAAGTGGCGGCCTGGAAGCCCGATCTGGTGATCAATGTCGGCGACACGATCCAGGGAGGCAACGACGCCACCGTGAATCGCGAATGGACGGCGCTTCAGCCGTTGTTCGCCCAATACCGCCGCTTTCCCCTGTACTTCACGCCAGGCAACCATGACATCTGGTCGGAAGCCTCGCGGCGATCATACGAACGGCACACCCGGCGTCCGGCCCACTACAGCTTCGATTTCCGGGACGTACACTTCACGGTGCTGGACAACAGCGAGACGGAGTCACTGTCCGATGGCGAGATGCAGTTTCTGGCCCGGGACCTGGAGCGGTGGCGAGACCGGCCGATCAAGATGATCTTCTTCCACCGGCCCTTCTGGCTCATCCCGGTTATGCTCGGCGGCGATTTCCCCCTGCACCGGCTGGCCGTCCAGTACCACGTCCAGTACGTGGTCAGCGGCCACGCACACCGGTTTGCCCGGTTCGAGAACGGCGGTGTCACGTACTTGATGGTCGGCAGCTCCGGAGCGCACCTGCGTTCCACTGGATTCAAAGACGGTTGGTTCTTCCATCACGTTCGGGCATCTGTGGAAAAAGGCAAGGTACAAATGGTGATCCAGGAAGTGGGTCCACCCCTGGGGAAGGGGCGTTCATTCACTGAGCGGGAATGGGGTAGTGGCCCGGTGATGCGCGGGAAATAGGTCGTCAGTCAGAGCCTCGTGATTATTTCGGCTGCTCCCGTGCGAATTGGTGGGACGGCCAGATCGGGCGCCGTTTTTCCCGGATCGCCTGAATCCCTTCTTCCAGATCGGCGGATTTCAACGCTTCTTGCCGTTCCATCACCGCCCGGGCGCGAATCTCTCTGGGCAAATCCGGATGTTGAATCCGCTGAAAAGCCAGCCCCCTGCTTAGAGCGGTAGCACTCGATGCCGCCAGTCCGTGCGCGATGGTCAGGGCCAGATCGTCATACTCGAACGCTGGCGCGACATGATGGACCAAGCCCCAGCTCAGCGCCTCGGGAGCCGTGAAAATCCGTCCTGTCAGACACAGTTCCAATGCCCGTCGCCGGCCCAGCGCGATCGCCACGGCACGAAACGGTACATAGGGGAAGAGTCCCAGCCGCACCTCGGTCATGCCAAAACTGCTGCCTTGTGCAGCCACCGCCACGTGAGCGTTCGCCACCAGGGCCATACCCCCGGCCAGAGCGGCGCCCTCCACTGCCGCCACTACCGGTTTCGATAGATCTTCTCCGAAATTGAACAGGCGATCATGCAGCAGCACGTCCTCGGCGGCACTCTCTGACAGGAGGTCGTCCAGATCGAGCCCGGAACAGAAAACCGGACCTTCCGCCTCCAGCAGCACCGCTCCAACTCCCGGGTCGGCATCGGCTTCTGCCAGTCGTGATACGAGTTCCTGGCACATCTCCCGGTTCAGCGCGTTTCGTTTGGCCGGACGGTTCAGGCGAAGGCGCAGCAGGCGCTCCTCGCGAGAGACCAGGAGGACATCCGTCATAAAACGTCCAGGGCGCGGGGCCCTGTCTCCCCCGCATAGGTGCACACCTCCAGGGCGAAGGCCACGATCTTCCGGGTTTCCACAGGATCGATCAGCGCGTCCAGGTGGCCCCGCGCGGCGGCATACTTTGCATCCAGCCACGTCTCGTAATCCGCGCGAGTCTGGTCGATGCGAGCTTTCAGTTCTGCTGGAACCGCCTCTCCGGCTGCCTTCAACCGCGCCAGCTCGGTGCCGAAAATGGCCTGGATCGCCGCGTCGCCTTCCATGACTCCGATCCGCGCCGTGGGCCAACCGAAGGTGAAATTCGGATCGAAGCCCTGGCCCGCCATGGCGTAGTAGCCGGCCCCGCTGGCGTGGTTGAGCGTGACCACGATTTTGGGCACCGTCGCGCAGGCCATGGTCTCCACCATCTCCGCTCCGGCGCGAATAATAGCGCCCGCTTCAGCCTCGGCGCCCACCATGAATCCGGAAACGTCCTGCAAATAGATGAGTGGCTGGCGGGCGCGTTCGGCGTTCTCCACGAAGTACGCCACCTTGCGCGCCGATTCCGTATAGACGATGCCGCCCACGCGCGGGCCGGACGGCGTCTTCAAGAATCCCCGTCGATTCGCGATCACCCCGACAGGACGGCCGCACAGCCGCGCGGTGGCGCACAGCATCTCCGGGGCATGGTGCGGCTGAAATTCCAGGAAATCGTCGCCGTCGAAAATGCGGGCGATCACTTGTTCGGCATCGTAGGGTTTCCGGTGGTCGGAGGGCAGGATCGAATAGAGTCCGGCGGCCGGTTCCGGCGGATCGACTCCCTCGGATGGCGGAGCCGCCGGACGGAGTTCCCGGATCTTCTGGCGGATGATTTCCAGGCACTCTTCATCGTTCTCCGCCGCGTAGTGCGCCACTCCACTCACGGTGGTGTGCAGAGTGGCTCCGCCCAGCGATTCGGAATCCACCACCTGCCCCACGGCGCCTTTGACCAGGTTGGGTCCGCCGAGACCCATGAAACTGGTTCCTTTTACCATCACGATCACGTCGCTCAAAGCCGGGAGATAAGCGCCGCCGGCGATACACGGTCCCATGACGGCCGCGATTTGCGGAATGCGGAGTTTCCTCCGCATGAGCGAGTTGTAATAGAAGATACGCGCCGCCCCGTACTGGCCCGGAAAGATGCCGTCCTGGTAGGGAAGGTTCACGCCGGCCGAATCCACCAGGTAGACGATCGGGATCCGGTTGCGCATGGCGATCTCTTGCGCGCGCAGGATCTTGTGGATCGTCTCGGGCCACCAGGCGCCGGCCTTCACCGTGGCGTCGTTGGCCACGATCACCGCGGGACGTCCCTCGATGCGAGTCACTCCGGTGACGACACCCGCGGCCGGAGCCTGCCCGTCATACCGGTCGTAGGCGATCAGTAGCCCGATCTCGACGAAGATCGAACCGGGGTCGATGAGGCGTTCGATCCGTTCCCGCGCCGTCAGCTTGCCGTCGCGGTGCTGTTTCTCCACTTTGGCCGGACCGCCACCCGATCGCAATCGGGATTCCAACCGGTGCAGTTCGTCCGTCAGTTCGCGCATGTGGTGCGAAGTAGAGTTCACCGACACTAGTAAAGAGGATACCGGATCGAAAGCGGCGCTGCGGGGTGATAGTGCTCCGCGGCTGTGGGGCAGGATGTCATCCTGCGCGCCGGTTGCCTACCGGCGTTGGTGGGACGATGTCCATTCAGCGACGCTATCTCTCGTCTGCCGGCTTGGCAGCCTGCAGGCCGGACTCGGCCTCCGATAGTTTCCGGAAAGTCGCGAGTTCCCGTTCGGCATCCTGGGTACGGCCTTGAACCCGATAGAGCTTCGACAGGCGGTAATGCGTGGTCTTTACTTCCGGCGCGGCAAGCGCCGCGGCCTCAAGATGCTGAACGGCCGCCTCGATGTTTCCTTCATCTGATAAGAGTCTGCCTAACGCAGCGTGGGCGCTCGCGAATTGGGGCCGCAATTCCAGGGCGCGAAGAAGAAGCTGTTTCGCCCTCGCGCGATCGGACCGCTCCAGGGCAATCTCCCCTAATTTGTAAATCGAGTCGGCATCTGACGGGTTCAGCTGCAACTCAGCCAACAACTCCTTCTCCGCTGCTGCTCGATTCGCCTCTGTGCGTGCCTCGGCGAACAATGCTTCTCCCAGTTGATAATGTAAGCCGAGAGTGTGCGTCCCTAACTCGAGAGCCTTCTTATATTCTTTGATCGCTGCTGGATATTGCTCCTGAGCCATAAAATTCTGCGCCAGGATCTCGTGAACCCATACCGAGTCCTTAGCTACCTGAGTCAGTTTCTGAAGCGCAGTGGAAGCGAGCTCGGAGTGGACGCGATAAAACGTGTAGAGGACTTCGGGGTTCTCCGGATCGAGCTGTGCGAGTGCGTTGATCACAGGCTCGGATTTTTGGATTGTTGATGTCATCGAATACGATCGGATAAGTTCGAGGCCAGCCTGCGTTCGGAGCGCCTTGTCGGTGACATGCGGGAAGGAATCTTCCAGAAGCTCTTGCCCCCTGCGCACATTTCCGATTCGAACCTCGCACATGCCGAGGAAGGTACGTGCATTTGTCATTCCGGGAGAACGCGAAAGAACGGCCTCGAACTGCCGAGCCGCCAGTGCGTACTCTGCCCTCGAGTACTCCACCATTCCCAAACTGGCCATCGCGTTCACGTTGGTGGGGTCGAGGCGCAAGAGCGCCTTGAGTTCCTGGATGGCCACATCGGCGTTATTGCTTTGAATCGCGGCCTGTGCGCGCCTGGCGTGCTCTGAGATTTCATTCTTCTGTTCTTCGCCGCACACCAAGGAAGCGGCGGTGAAAACCGCGAGGAGCGCAAGCCTCTTCACCAATTTATGTGTAAACCGAACTGAAGCCGGCGCATCGGTGACTGGAGGCTCGTGATCCGCCCGGCGGACGAGGCGTCCACGTTCGAATTCGGCAGCGCGAGGTTCGTGTTGTTCCACAGGTTGAACGATTCCGCACGGAACTCGATTTTTGCGGACTCGCGAAGGATCGATAGGGCAAATTGCTTCGACAGAGCCCAATCCGCATCGATGACCATTGGACCGCGCAGCGATCCCACGGAAGAGTCGCCGAACACGCAACACGCAGGAACGCTGAATGCCGCCGGGTTGTACCAACCCGCAGAGGATTTGCCGCCGGCCACATCATCCGGTGAAACGCCCGGAACCGTATTCGGGCGTTGCGTGAAATCGGCATTGAGGCTGGCGTTGCTGGACACGGTCGGAGTGAACGCCATGCCTGACTCGACCGCCGTAATGCCGCTGAATATCCATCCGGCCAGGAGGAATTTTCGGACGCCCGTAACGGTGTTTCCGAATGGCCGGCCCGGGCCGTAGGGCAGATTCAGCGTGTGCGTCGTAATCCACACGAATTTTCGGTCCATGGACGCGCTGCCGATCGTGTTGCCCCCAGGCCCATAGTCCAGGCCCCGGTTGTAGGTATTTGCACTCCAGTTGAAGCCGTAGCCCATCGCTTTCGACCACGTGAAACTCGAGTTCATTGTGAAAAAGCGCGAGAGTTGTTTGTTGAACACGGTCTGGAGTCCGTGATAGTTCGAATCCGAGCAGTTGCATTGCATGCTGATGCCTGACGAGAGGCCGTACTTGGAGTAATACGGCCGCCGCTGCAACAACGGGCCCTGACCCACGTTAGCCGCGTTCAGGTTCTCGCCCCACGAGAGATGCGAGCCTTTGTTGCCGATATAGCCGACAGAGAACGTCGAGCCATGGCCGACGGCCTGCTCGATGGTAAAGTTCCAGGCGTCCATCGTCTCGGTCTTCCAATCCGATTCGCGCGACTTAAGCGTGACGCCATTCGGAGCCAGGAGTCGTCCGGACGAGGGCAGTGATGGCGGTATGGCAGACGGCGGCAGATCGCTCACACTGAACACGCTCTGATACAGATTGGTCTGTGCGATCGCTTGCTGGGTCACGATCGGATAGCCGCTAGTCAAATGATAAAAGGTAGCGTCGTAACCGGACGAAAAGAAACTGCGTCCGAACCCGGCGCGAACCACCGTGTTTTGGGTCAATTTCCAAGCGGCGCCCACCCGGGGTGCGAAATCGTTTAATGGAGTATTCACGTTGGCGCTGTTAGAAACATCGCCCAAGCCGGCCAGCAGGATGTAGCCCGTGGTCCAGTCGAAATTCGCCAAGCCGCCCTTATACGGCGATGTAACAGGCGTAAAGTAGTCCCAGCGCAGCCCATAATTAAGGCTCAGCCGGGGGCTGATATGCCAGACATCCTGGGCGTAGAGCCCGACATTTGTTTGACGCTCGGAGGGAAAGGCCGTGAAGATGGCCCGATCGAACGAACACGTTCCTCCAAGCAGGAACGAAGCCATGCCAAGTCCGGAGTCGCCGACACCGGAGGTGCCGCTGGCCGTTTGACAGAAGTTGTAGTTCCCGCGAGAACTCGCGTTCACCGATTGGAAATTGAACTGATAGTAGCGTATGTCGGCTCCCCAGCGGACCTGGTGTGCGTGCGTCATCTTTGACCAGTTATTCACCAGTTCGTAGGTGTTTTCCTTATCGAAGCGCGGGATGCCGACACCGCTCGGGATACCCATTCCCCAGCCGCCGATCGGTCCGCCGACACTTATCCCCGCCAGGCCGCCTGTCAGTGGATCACCGGTGTTGATGCCCTTGATCCCTACGTCGTTATTCGTCTGGAGGCTCGAATCGTATTGCAGGGCGTTCAAATCGAAACGTGTGTACCCGGCGCGAAGTTCACCGAGCAGGCTCGGGTTGAAGGTGTGAACGTAATTCAGGGCGGCGTGGTGCGAAGAGGTATTAGCCTTCTCCGCGCTGAGTCCGCCTTGCGCAGGCCCCCCAGCCTTCTGGCCAAACAACGGCGGACTGTCCAGGTACGTCGAATAGTAGCTGTAGCGAACGAAAAACTTCTTGTTCTCGCTGATGTTCCAGTCGCCGCGCGTGTCGAACGCATTCTGGTTGAATCTCTCTTTGACGTCGCCTACGAAATTGTTATCCGTCGCCTGGCTGATATTCGGTCCGGCAGAAGCGCAAGGAGGTTCTTCGATACCGGATTGATCCGGTCCGCCGGGACGATGTTGCCGGGGAAAGGAGTGCGCCCGCTGCCATCGGGATTTCCCGTGGTCGGGTCGTAGATCGTCTGCGATAGACCGCTGAAATTGCCCGACCGGAACGCGTCATTAGGTACGGTGGCGATGATGGATGCTCCCTGAATTGTGCGGGCCACCTGGTAATCGCCAAATACGAAAAGCTTGTTTCTCTTAATCGGACCGCCAAGGCTAAACCCACCCTGGTTCCAATTGAACGGCGCAACACCAGTGCCTTTACCGTCCTTACCCGTACCTGCGATCTTCTGAGTCAACGGATCCGCCGCAAAGGTATCGCTGTTGCGGTTGTAATAGAACACGCTCCCGTGCAGATCGTTCGTTCCGGATTTCGTCACATACTGAGCAACCATGCCCGAAGTGCTTCCGAACTCGGGATCGTAGTCGGCTGTCGTGATCTTTAATTCCTGGACGGAATCCTGTGGGGGCACGATGAGTTGTACTCCACTGAACCCGTAAGAGCGGTCGGTTATACCATCCAAAATGAATTCCTGAGAGCCGGACCATGTTCCGTTCACGTAGGTGCGCTCACCTCCCGACGGATTTTCGCCGGCGCCCATCTGAAATGTGTCGGGCAATGCCCCGGGCACAACCAGGTACAGTTGGGTAATGTTGCGCCCGATCACCGGTAAATCGTGAATCTGCTGTTCGCTCATCGTTTGCGAGACGTCAACCTTTTCCGATTGCAGGAGTTCGGCGGCAGCCGCGACGGTAACGGATTCTGCAATGGCTCCCACCGATAACCGCAAGTCCACACGAACCGTCGCATCCACTTCGATTCGTACATGTTCACGCGACAGCTTCGAGAATCCTGCCTGCTCAACAGTGACTGAATAGAGTCCGGGCTGGAGGCTCCGCACGCTGTAGAAGCCCTCTGCATTCGCTTGCGCGCGGCTTTGAATGCCGGTCTGTTCATTTACAACCAGGACCGATGCATTGGAAATGGGTGAGTCGCTCGGGTCCGTGACGTACCCGTTAATGGAACCTGAGACGGCCTGCGCGAGACATGGCAGGCCTCCCGAGAGAATCATCAGACCTACCAAAGGAAGGGTGATCGCTTGGAATTTCATTACGCCCCCGAGTACACGATATCGGGCTTTTCCCAGAAGCCGTGGCAACGAACACGTACGTTTCGAAATGTTAACAGTGGTTATTCCAAAAGTCAACAGTCATGAAGACTAATTCGTTTAAATGGTGTAACATTAGTTGTAACCTGGCCCAGGCAATATGTTGAGAATCCGACGGCAGGTCAGCGCAGCTGACCTCGCCGCGCAATTCCATGGAGTCGTTTCGCTCCCAGGCTCCGGCTCGACTACGAAACTGAGATGTCGTTCAGCGGCGGAACAAACCCACTTACGAGGCAAAACCAACCCGTTCGCTCACAAACGGCGATTAGCAACGCCTATCCAATTCGGCTGTCGCCGGTTTGGGGCGACCTCAATGGCGCTGAACGGTTTGGCCGCTTTGTAAGTAAGTGGCCCGAAGATGAGCAATTGCCGAACATAATCAAACTCACGCTGATTCGGGCGAGTGACATTCATCGCGGCTGAGTCAGCGTTGCTAGAGCACAGCCGGGTTACCAGAGTTAGCTTACGTCAATCCTATGAATGCAGGAGGGACACCGCCCTCAGTTATTGCGCGCCTTACAACAATCAATCAGTCGAACTCATTCCGTGTTGACCTGCTCGCGGATTCCGATATGGTCCCTAACGCGAAACTGGATTCTCGGGCTGGATGACCGGCGGAACACTGCGGCAGGAAGCTGTGTGTTTCGATACTCGGAGCATACGGGGAAGTACCTTGGCCTCGCGGCGGATCCGAAAGGTGGATCCGAAAGGGGCGCGACAGCCTCGGGTGTGATAGGTTCTGTAGAGCGAGGTGGGAATGACGGCACTGCGAATCTTGGCACTGTCCACGTTGTCGGCACTGTGGGCGGCCTCTCCTGGCGACGGACCGCCCCTGGACTACGCCTTTTTCAAAGAGCGCGTGCAGCCGATCTTTCTCAAGAAGCGTCCGGGGCACGCGCGCTGCGTGACGTGTCACAGTCATGGCAGCCCGCCGCTGCAACCGCTGGCGCCGGGGGCGGCCACGTGGAACGAGGAGCAGTCACGCGCAAACTTCGCGATGTGGAGGCAATTCGTCGTGCCCGGGTAAGCCCGCTCGAGAGTCCATTGTTGTTGCATCCGCTGGCGGTGGAGGCGGGCGGCGACCACTTTCATGCAGGGCGGCAAGCACTGGAAGTCGCAGGGCGATCCAGAATGGCAGACCTTGGCCGATTGGGTAAACGGCCGGAAGATAGGAGGCTCCAAATGATTCGTGTGGTGCTCGGTGTTCTCGCGGCAGTCACGCTGTTGCATGCGGACGGGGCTCGGGTTCTGCAAACCAACTCGGCCGGGGACAACATTCATGTGATCGACCCCGCCACGAACCAGGTGGTAGGAACCATCGAGGATATCGAGGTTCCGCATGGAGTGGCGATTGCTCCGGATGGGAGGCGTATCTACGTCACCGATGAATCGCTGAACACGCTGGATGTGGTCGACGCGAAGACGCTCAAGGTGACCAAGCGGATTCCGTTGAGCGGCCGCCCGAATAATGTCGCTGTCGCCAAGGACGGCTCGCGCGTGTATGTGGGGATCGCGGAAGGCGCGGGCGCGGTGGATGTGATCGACACGGCATCGCTCACCAAGGTTAAGAGCATCCCAGTGAAGGGTGCGATCCACAACGTGTATGTGACACCGGACGGCAAGTATGTGGTAGCCGGGTCGATCCCGTCGCACACGATCAACGTGATCGAAACCGGCAGCAATCAGTTGGCGTGGACCCTCACGTTGAGCGCACGGAATCCGGCCGATGTCGTTCACTCGAAATGCGGATGGCTCGACCAAGGAGATCATCGTGCAGCTCTCCGATTTTCACGGATTCGCGGTGGTCGATTTTGCATCGCGAAAGGAAATCCGGCGCGTCACGCTTCCGGACCCAGCCGGGCAGGAGAAGGAGACGCAAGGCATCCAGGGAGCGCCCGCGCACGGGCTGGCGATCACGCAGGATGGAAAGACGCTGTGGGTCACGAGCAAGTACTACGGCTATGTAGCCGCCTACTCGCTGCCGGACTGCAGGCTGCTGAAGGTGGTGCGGGTCGGCAGCCACCCGGAGTGGCTCACCATCCCTCCCGACGGCAAGAATCTGTATGTGGCGATCGCGGGCGAGGACGTGGTGGTGGTAGTGAGTAACCAGACGATGAACGTCGTGAAGACGATCCCAGTGGGCGCGGTGCCCAAGCGCAACACCAGCGGGATGCTACGGACGGAATGATCTGACGTCCGTAACAGATCCGAGGCTGACAACCGCCTGTCCGGCCACCGCGTCTAGTGACGGGTATGAAGATGCAGAATTAACTAGCGCGAACGACCTCATTTATGGCGGCGCATGACGACGACGGCAGCGGCGACGCAGCAGCTGCGATGATAATGATGCTCGAAAGGGTCACGTCTATCTCCCGTGTACTTAGAAGAGCTCTTATTTAGGAGCTGCGTATCGAGAATACAAAAGCGGTGACCGCCAATGGGATCACCCGATCATTCGTCGCGCAAAGCGTCAAGCGGGTCGACGCGGGCCGCGCGGAGGGCCGGAAGATAGCCTGCCGCAACGGCTGACGCCGCCAGCACCAGGACGCTGGCGCCAAACGTGAGCCAATCGAGCTTCACCACTCCGTACAAGACCCTCGACATGCCCTGAATCAGCAGCAAGGCCGCCGGAATCCCGATCGCCAGGCCGAGCCCTCCGATGCGAAGCGCGCCCGAAAGAGTCATTCCCAGGATGGCCGTGCGATCCGCCCCAAGGGCCATGCGGATACCGATCTCGTGAGTCCGCTGTTCGACGGAGTAAGAAATGATGGCATAGATGCCGGTTGCAGCCAGCAGCAGCGCGATGAAGGCGTAGATCGTCATGGTTACGGCCGTGATGCGGACTCCCGAGGTTTGTTCGGCGATCATCTGCTCCTCCGTCTCAACATCGAAGACGGGCTGGCTCCGGTCCACCTGACGGATGGCTCCCCGGACAGCGCTCACAACCGCCATGGGGTCTCCCGATGTCCTGAGGACGGCGCCTGCGGAGGCGCGGGGAGTCTGCGCGAAAGACACGTAAGCCGCCGGTAGCGCATTGCCGAAGAACCAATCCCGAATATCCCCGGACACGCCGGCGACTGTCAGCCAGCGCGGATCGTCCTTGCGCAGGCGAATGCGGGCCCCGACCGGATCGCTACCGGGCCAGTAATGCCGGGCGATGCTCTCGCTCAGCACGACGACCGGCTGTGCGTCGCGGCCATCCCGGCCCGACAGCGGACGACCGTTGACCACCGGCAGTTCGAGAGCCCGGAAGTAGTTGGGCGAAACGGCTCGAACCGAGGGGCGCGGCTCACCTGGGCGCGGGTCCGGCCGTCCTTCGATCCAGATCCCGTCGGCCTGCCCGAGTTCGCTCGACACGGCGGCTGCCGTAACCGACGGGACGCCTTCGAATCCGGTCAGCAGTTTCTCATAGAATGCCCGGACCTGGGTCTCGTCCTGATACTTGTTGGGCGGCAGGGAAAGCTGGAGCCTCAACAGGTGCTGTGTGTTGAAGCCGGGATTCACAGTGAGCAAACGCTGGAACGTGCGGACCATGACTCCGGCGCCAACCATCAGGACGACGGCCAGCACCACCTCGAAGGCGGCGAGCACAAATCGCAGCTGGGTGCGGCTGCGGCCCACCGATCCGCCGCGCCCGCCCTCCTTCAGGCCTTCGATCAAGTCTCGTCCGGTGGCGCTGCGAAGCACCTCCAGGATGCCAGGCGCAGCGCACAAGAGCCCGACAACGAGAGCGGCGCAAAATGTGTACGCGACGACCACACCGTTCATGTGCATGTTTCGGGCGCCGGCGACATAGCGGAGGACTATGGGCGGAATCTCTGAGACGGTGTACCTCATGTTCCACGAGGCGAAGACCAATCCGCCCGCCCCGCCCGCGGCCGCCAGGACGAGGCTCTCGGCTACGAGCTGCCGGGCGATCCGAAATCGGGTGGCGCCCAGGGCCGTGCGCATGGCTAACTCCCGCTGGCGGCCCGCCAATCGTACCAGGAGCAGATTGCCGACATTGGCACAGGCGAGCAGCAGCACGAACCCGGCGGTGGCCAACATGACCAGACAGAAACGGTCCGTGACATGGTTGATCAGTTCCAGGATGGGGACCACCCGGGCGTCGCGGTTCTCGTTGGTGTCGGGATGAGCGGAGGCAATGCGGCGGGCAATGGCGCTCAGGTCGGCGCGCGCCTGCTGGACGGAGACGCCGTGCCTCAACCGTCCCAGCACGGCCAGATCGTGATTCTTCCGATCATGCCGTTCCGCGGCTGTGAAGGACAGGGGCGCCCATACCTCGGTCTCGAGCGGGAAGTTGAAGTCTTCCGGCATGATGCCGACCACGGTGCAGGCTTCGCCGTTCAGTGCGATGGTGCGTCCGACGGCATCCGGGGCGGCCGCCATCCGGCGCTTCCAGAATCCGTTGCTGACGACGACCACCCTGGGATGCACTTCCGCGGCTTCGGCAGGCAGGAACGACCGGCCCCGCTCCGGGCGCACGCCGAGCAGGTCGAAGTAATCCGTCGTGACGCGGTACGCGAGAAGACGTTCAGGGTCGTCCACGCCCGTGAGATTCACGTCCCACCCCCGGTAGGCGGCCAACCGCTCCAAGGAAGTGTTCTGATCTTGAAGATCGAGGAAATTGGCGGGAGCAACCGGTCCCCGCTCGGCACTCACGTTGAGCGGGGATTCCCAGACCGTCATGAGGCTCCCGAGATCGTTGAACGGTAGGGGTTTGAGCACAAGGGCGTTGACGGTGAGAAAAGCCGACGCAGTGACCGCCAGGCCGAGGGCGAGGGCCAGGATCATCACCGCGGTCACGCCAGGGTTCTTCTTCAGACTGCGAACGGCGTATGCGAAATCGGACAGCCAGTTGGCCATGGGAGCGGCTCGATTCAGTTAGAGCAATCCTCGGTCCCTTCGCCAATCAAGGCCGTCGGTGATTCTGCAGCCGGATAGGACGGGGCAGTGTCCGATTTCGGGATGTTGTTGTCCGAAACCACGTCCATTTAGCGAAACTCCACGGCCTTGCCGTCGCTGCTGAGATTGAAGAAGAACCCGATATCGAGCCCTGGGATCGCGAACCGCGGTTCTAGCGGATGCGCAGCCAGAAAGACGTATCCATTGTGCGAGGTCGCTGCCGGCAGGGCGGATAAAACGTATTGCGGCACCGTGAGCGAGCCCTTTGCGGCGTCTTCCGTGCAAAGAAAGGCTGCCCCGGAAGTCTCACCCATGTAACCACCGAAGACAAGATGCCCTGGCGCTGGCCCGCCGGACCATGTCACTGTCAGCGGCTGCGAGCGATCCACGGATGTGATGGCGTCCTTGTTCGACCATTCAAGCGCGTTCGACACCTTCATGGAAGCCGAGAAACCTCCGAAATCCACTCCGCCTGAGCCCGAAAGGAGATAGGTGCCCACTGGCGCCTGCAGCGGTGCGAAGTTGGTCCCCAGCAGACCTTGATATTCGCCGGGCTTAAAGCGCGTTAGCGAGGTGGTTCCGGCCGGACTGTTCAGCGTCATCTTCTCGCCGCCATCGAGCGGCTTCAGCTGGGCGTTGCCGCTCGCTGAGGTCGTTGGCATATTCTGGAACACCGTGCAACTTCCCGGCGGCGGAAACATGGAGGCATATTGCGGGGCCACGGCCCCCAGGTTTGCAAGCGACGAGAACAGCGCGACGAAGCCCTCGCTTTTGTTCGACAACACGGACCTCAGCTCTCGCCGCAACTCCCTCGCGCGGCTCACTGTCCGCACGCCGTATTTCTTCGCCATCCGGGCGGCCAGTTGAGCACGCTCTTGGTCAGGCGCCCGGATGAGTTTGGCAACGTCGTTCGGGTCCACGCGCCTTCCGAGCACCGCTGACAGGCGCGCGGCAACGCTCTCCGTCAGGAGGAAACCGAGCTCATGGAGAATCGTCAGCGGGCCCACTGCGGCAAATCCGGCCCGGATGGTATTGCCGCCCGCGCCGCGTGCCAGCAGGTCTTGCGGGAATCCAACTGCATCGGAGCACGCGCCCGCGCTCGAAATCGGAAGCGTCGTGAAGTTGCTGGTCACTCCTCCGTTTCGTACCGCCACCGGCACGAAACAGCCGCTCACGCCGTCGGGCACCTCGAAGTTGATCTGATCGAGCCCGCTGCAACAGCCCGCTCGCCCGGCATACGCGACCTTCGCCTGCTTGCCGGCGGCAAAAACCTCCGGCGAGAAACGGTTCGCCGGCGCCGGTGGAAGACCCTCGTCGCCATCCACTGCGCCCAGTCCGGTTCCCCACAGCATTACGGTCTCCCCCGGACGCGCCGGGGCCTGTGCAGTCTTGATTCCGTAGTCCGCACCCGTGATGATTCCGGGGCCGAGTCCGTTGCTGGTCACGGTATAAACGCCCAGCGCGCTGGACACGATCCTGATCGGATACGGCTGACTGTCTGTGCCGTTGTATGTCACCGTGATGCTCCCGTTGCCGGCCGGCGTGCGGGAAGGCAAGATCGCAGCGACCTGCCGGGAGGAGGTGTACACCATCAGGGCGTCCACCGTTACCGACTTGACCGTGACCCTGGCCGAAGTTCCGGCGAGACGCGTCTGCAGCGGATAGGCCGATTGCACCAGCGTCTGTGGTCCGATCCCATCGCCGAACGCGGCAAACAGCGACCCCTGAGCAATCCCGCCATTCGGCGCCTCAGGCGGCGCATAGCTCCCGGTGTTGGATACCTGGTAGATGTAGACGAACGGAGTGGGCGGAGCCACGGTCATGGAGATATTTACCGTCGTGAGGGGAGTGCTGGCGCCGGGCGCAGCTATGGTAATGGCGCCGTTGTGCACGCCGGTAGACAGCGAATACGGAAAGAACATCAGCCGGAGCGTAGCCGGCGTCGTGCCGGTCGTGCGATCGAGCATCATCCAACTGAGGTCCGAAATTTGGGCGGTGAAATCGACGCTCGCTCCGTTCGTTGTGACAGCGAGGGCAACGGGATCGGGCGCCGGATACTGCGGCCGGTACGTTAAGGTAACTGTGGACGGACTCACCGAGAGCGCAGGTTTCGAAACCGTGACTGCAGTGATCAGCAGCGTGCCTGTTGCCGGATTCCCGGCCACCGCGGGCGCACCCGCCGTCACGAGATTGGTGGCGACTGTCAGGTCGTAGGACCCTGCCGCCAACAGCGGTGAAGGCGGTTGGGGCCGGAAGTCGACCAGGATACTGATCGCGCCATTCACGAATCCGACCGAAAAATAGGGCATTCCCCCGTTGGGGAAGAAGACCGCGTCACTCAATCCGTAACCGGGGGGTGGGGTTCCAGTCATTGAGAATCCCGGGTTTCCGATCATCCGCACGAGGCCGTTCCCCTGAGGCTGCAGGAAGCCTTGGCTGACGTACTGGAAGCCGAATGCGGGGACGAGCACGGGTCCTGTAGTTACCCCGGGGAAGGAGACTTGATAGGTGACGGTTTGCGAGAAGGCCGGAGCGCAACAGAGAACCAGGCCGAGCCAGAGTTTACGAAGGTGGGCGTTCGTCATCGGGGTTCCTGCGTGATCGGATTGAGTATAGTCCAGATCTTCAGAGGTGTATATCCGTAACATTGGAGTGGGCCGGTGCAGTTGAGTCCGGGATTCTGCGTGTATCACGTGGTATTCGGATGCGGGCAGTCGATGCCGACATCAGAGGAGTAATCGGAAGAGGCCGTTTCAACGACCTGAGCCGGCCGCGCATGTTTGAGGTAGACTCAACCCGTGAAGTTCGAGTGGGATCCCCAGAAAGCGGCCGCGAATCGAACAAAGCATGGAGTCTCGTTTGAGGATGCATCGACAGTGTTTCGCGACCCGTTCGCGATCACGTTCCCCGATCCGGACCATTCGATTCGCGAACGCCGCGAGATCACCATCGGTTCTACAATGAAGGAGCAAGTGGTCTTCGTTTCTCACTGCGAACGCCGAACCGGAATTCGTATTATCAGCGCACGTCGCGCAACTCGAAGCGAGCGGAGCCAATATGAGCAAGAAAGCAGAAGCTGATCGGGACGACGAAATGCGGCCGGAGTATGATCTGACGAAACTCTCCGGCGGAGTCCGAGGTAAGTACTACCGCGAGGCGCAGGCTGGAAGCAATTTGGTTCTGATTGATCCTGATCTCGCGAGCATATTCCCCGACGGTGAGGCGGTGAACCGGGCCCTGAGAGTCCTGGCGGACGCGGCGCAGATTTCAACGCCACGGAAGCGCCGGCGCCGCGCCTGACGGCGTAGTAAGCCAGAGTCTTCGTTTGGACTCCTGACTCCGGCTATGCCGGGCGGGCGATCCGGGCGGCACTATCCCACAGATACGACTTGCCCTGCCGTATCGACAGATTCGCCAGCAGGCACGGCAGCGTGGAGTTGAAACCGATCTCGATGTCGCAGATCGGGCGCTGGCGCGACTTCACGCAATCCAGGAAGTTGCGGGTGTGGCGGACCGTAGCCGAGCCGGATTTGGAGTCGGGATTCTCGCGAATGCGGTCCGGGTCCATGTCCTTCTTCCCTTCGATGGGTGGAGGCTGGGGCGGCAGTTGAATGTTGCGGGCCATGTCCGGCGGCAGTTTGATGGGCGGGATGGGCAGGATCTCGTAGCCGAAACGGTTCACCAGCATCATCCCCCTGGAGCCGAAGAAGTAGTTGCCGTACTTCTCGGACAGGAGATAGCCTTCCTGCGTCGGCGGCACGGCATTCGTGAAGGTGGCGACGAACTTGTCGAACTTCCAGGTCACCGTGAAGGTGTCCGGCGCCCTTTCCGGATCGGGCACAGTGGAGATGTACTGGCCCACGCCGCTGGTGAGCAACGGCTGCTTCTTGTCGGCTTCCATGTACCACATGGCGACATCGATGAGGTGCACGCCCCAGTCCGTCACCGATCCCCCGCCGTAGTCGTAATAGTTGCGCCAGGCGTTCTGCCGGCTCGGGACGTACTCATGGCGCCGGGCCGATCCCTGGAACGCCTCCCAATCGAGGTCGGGCGGCGGCGGTGCGGGCTTTTCGACCGCCGTCGGGAACCCACTGAAACTTCCGAACAGCATCAGGCAGTGATTGATGGGACCGATATAGCCGTCTTTGACGAGCTTGGCGCAGTCCTGAAAATGCTGCCAGCTGCGCTGTTGCAAGCCGACCTGGACCACGCGGTCGTACTTGCGGGCGGCTTCGATCATCTTCAGCGCCGGTTCGATGGCATTGGAGACGGGCTTCTCGACGTAGACGTCCTTGCCGGCTTCACAGGCGGCCAACATGATGGGGGCGTGCCAGTGATCGGGGGTGGTGATGAGGACGGCGTTGATATCTTTGCTTTCGATCAGTTTGCGGTAGTCGGTATGAGTGGCAATCTTGCCTCCCGCCTTGGTTGCGAACTTATCGAGTTTGGATTTGGCGACGTCGCAGGCGGCGATGAACTGGACGTCGGTGTTGTGGACGAACGCATCGTAGACCTGGTTGCCGCGGGTCCCGGTCCCGATCACGCCCATCTGGACCCGGTCATTCGCCCCCAGAACCGACCGCGAGGCGGCGGCAGCGGCTGTGGAGATCTTCAGAAAATCGCGTCTGCTTTCCATGATGCCTCCCTGTTGGGTTCTCCGTGCAATCCACATTCTACATGCGGGGCAGAGAGTCAAGGGCGGGTTCGGGGGGCCTTCCAGCGGGTGGTCAGTTGTCAGTTGTCGGTTGTCAGTTGGCGCGCTGGAGTGTTGGGATCCGGGTGATGCTTCCCAACGGAACCCTAAATCGCTTCCAACTCCTCTTCCAGCAACTGCTTCTGATACAGGTCCGCATAGTAGCCGCCGTTTTCCAGCAATTCCTCGTGCGAACCGGACTCCACCACGGACCCATGCTCGAGCACGAAGATGTGGTCGGCGTTTCGAATGGTGGACACGCGGTGCGAGACCAGGATCGTCGTCCGCCCGCGCATCACCCCCGACAAGGCCGAGAGAATGCGCTCTTCGGTCAGCGTATCGACACTCGAGAGGGCATCGTCGAGGATCAGAATCCGCGGGTCTCGGAGCAGCGCGCGGGCGATTGCCGTGCGTTGTTTCTGTCCTCCCGAGAGGGTCAGGCCGCGCTCACCGACTACGGTCTTGAACCCGTCGGGAAATCCGTCGATGTCGGACATCAGTCCGGCGATCTCGGCCGCTTCCCGGATGTCCGCTTCGGTGGCCCCCGTCACTCCGAATGCGATGTTCTCGCCCAGGGTGGCGCTGAACAGGAACGTTTCTTGAGGAACGAACCCAATCTGGCGCCGCAATTCGGCCGGGGATAGATCCCGTAGGTCGATGCCGTCCAGCAGCACCCGGCCGGCGGTGGGATCGAGCAGCCGCGGGATCAGATTCAGCAGCGTGCTTTTGCCGCTGCCGGTATGGCCGACGATGGCCACCGTGGATCCGCCCGGGATCCTCAGATTCACGCGGTCGAGCGCGGCGCCGGCGGGATAGCGCACCTCCACGTTCTCGAAATCGATCTCCCCGGCCAGCGGTTCGGGCAGGGCGCGGGGGGACGCCGGCGCGGCGATTTCCGGTTCCGCGCGCAGGATCTCATTGATCCGCACGAGCGAGGCCGTGCCGCGCTGAACCAGGTTCACCACCCAGCCCATGGCGATCATCGGCCACACCAGCATCCCCATGTAGGTGTTGAACATGACGAAGCTGCCCAGCGAGATGCTACCGCTCAGCAGGCGGTAGCCGCCGGCCCACAGCACGATCAGGAACGTGATGGCGATGAGAGCCTGCAACAGCGGCATGAACAGGCCCGATAGTTTGGCCAGCCGGATATTCTGCGCGATGTAATCCTGGTTGAGCGCTTCGAACTGGCGCAGTTCCGACTCCTCCTGCACATAAGCGCGCACTACCCGCACGCCCGACAGATTCTCCTGCACGCGGCTGCTGATGTCGCTGAACATCTTCTGAATGGCTTCGAACCGGTCGTGGATGCGGCCGCCGAAGTAGATGACGGCGATGCTGACGAACGGCGCGGGCATCAGCGCGAGCAGGGTCAACCGCCAGTCCACCGAGAGCATGACGGCAATGGCCAGCACCAGGGTGAGCCCGGTTTCGCACAGATACATCACGGCCGGGCCCAGCATCATGCGAACGGCATTCAGGTCATTGGTGGACCGGGCCATGATGTCGCCGGTGCGGAATTTGGTGTAGAAGCCCCAGGAGAGACGGATCAGGTTCCCGAACAGGTCATTGCGCAGGTCGTACTCGATGTCGCGGGAGATCCCGATGAGGATCACCCGCATCCAGTACTGGAACACGCCTTTGAAGGCCGAGACGGCCACCAGAGAGGCGGCGAACCACAGCACGGTTTCGAGCCGGAATCCTTTGCCGAGCGAATCGATACCGGCGCGCATGAGCAATGGAACCGCGGCCCCCAGAATGTCCTTGAGGATCAGCGCGCCCATGCCCAGAACAAACCCGCGGCGATAGCGCCACAGGTACGGTCCCAGAGTCTTCAGTGCTTCCCGCATTTTCTTTACAATTCCACGCGTTCCGCCACCGGCTTAAAGAATTCGGTGACAACGGATTGCTGAAAGCTTGGTCCCGCGCGGCGGGGGGCGGACCTCGCACTATTGGGGGAGCGTAGGAAGATGTACCCCTTGTTCACCGCGAACGCGATGGTCAACTCAGAACCGCAATGCCCGTACGTTCCGCTGGGGCCGCTCACCAGAACCTTCGTGCCGGCATGCGGCAGCCACCATCCGTGCAAGACCACTATTGCGGCCGGCACCGCAGCGGTCAGACCAAGGTAGCGAACCAAACGCCGGAGACCGGGTGTCACCAGCTATTTCTCGTCAGAGGATTTCTTGGGATCGATGTGACCAACGGTCTTCAATCGCTGAAACATCCGTTCCACTTCCGCTTCGTCCTCGGGACGGAGCAGTTGATACTTGGGCGAGGTCAATTGGCGGCGTTCGGGAACCCCCGTGAGGGCTTCACCCCAGAACTGGCGATACGGAATTCCATCGATCAAAGCTTCCTTCGAATATCTCCGCAGGTGCCGAAGCAGACTGTTTGCGGAATCCAGATCCCCAGGGTAGATCAACAGGATGCGCTGATCGTCGATCAGCGTGACGTGAACCACCAGGGGGGAAACCCATCCGGTCCGGTCCAACCGGCGGACCTGGTTCCAGGGCACCACCCGTTTGCCGATCTTCAGCTGACCATCGTAGATCTCGATGACGGGCTGAAACGCGACGAACAGGACGACGGCTGCGCTCACCAGGAACAGAAAAGCGGGGAAGAATGCGGGAGACCAGCGAAACCCGACCCAAACTGAAAACGCGGCCAATCCGAGCGCGACAAATCCCGCCGACATATAATGGCGGGACGGCAAATATCGCGAGACTGGCGTAACCACAATCTCAGCGTACCCCTGTATATCCGCCGCGTCAATGCGCATTAGGTCCGACGGCGGCGGCGGATTCCATCTTAACCATCTTAAAGGCCACCCATGAATAATGGATGGCGCTCCACCCGGTTCCCATGACGGTCAGGACGATCATGGGCCATTCCAGGGGACGCGCCCAGGCGGCGCCTGCCCCGGTCTGCGCCACCAATACCACTAGTGCTGTGGCGATTTGGATGGCGGTGCTGACCTTGCCCCAAACGGTAGGCGCGAAGTTGCGGATGCGGGTGAAGGCCATGGCATATCCGACGAACGCCAGAATCATCGCATCGCGGGCAAACACCAGTGCGGTAAGCCACCAGGGGATGACTCCGTCCAGCCCGAAAACCAGGAAGATCCCGCTCAGCAGGCATTTGTCGCCTAAAGGGTCGAGATACGCTCCGAAGCGGGATTGAGCGCGCAGATGCCGGGCCAGGTAACCGTCCAGGGCATCGGACAAACCCGCCGCCAAGCACCACGCTAGCGCCCATTCGTACTGGCGTTGGTGGATCAGGCGCAGGATGAATGGAACCGACAGCAGGCGCGCCAGGCTGATCAGGTTCGGCAGGAAGCGGACCAACTGATCAGGATACCAGTGCGGCCACCACCCGCGATGCCAGTTGATCGAAGGAGAGGATCTCGTAGAGGGCCGGATCGGACATGATCTTGGCCACCAGCGCGACGTGCATGGCGTGTCCGGCGCGTTCCGCAATGACGTGGCCAAGCAGGGGCTTGCCGATGAGTGCAAGGTCGCCGATCAGGTCCAGGGCCTTATGGCGGCAGCACTCGTCCCGGTAGCGCAGTCCTCCGGGATTCAGAACGTGGTAGTGGTTGAAGCAGACGGCATTCTCCAGGCTCGCGCCGCGGATCAGGCCCATGTCGCGCAACTGGTTGAGGTCGTTTTCGAAACCGAACGTGCGGGCCGGGGCGATCTCGGCCGCGTAGCGGTCCGGCGTCACCTCGAGATCCAGGGTCTGCCGCCCCACCATGGGATGGTCGAAGAAGACGTCGCAGGTGAGCAGGAACCGGTCCGAGGGGAGAATGGTGATGCGCTTTCCATTGCCCTCCACCGAAACCGCTTCCTTGATCCGGAGAAACCGTTTGCGGCGGCGATAGGTCCGGATGCCCGCTTCGCGCAGCAAATCCACAAAGGGCTCGCCGCTGCCGTCCAGGATGGGGACTTCCAGGTTGTCGATATCGATGAACGCATTGTCGATCCCCATGCTGTACAACACGCTCAGCAGGTGTTCGGTAGTGGAGATCAGGACGCCTTGCCGCATCAGGCTGGTGGCATAGCTGACCCTGGCGACGTTCTTCCAACTGGCGGAGATGGCGAAATTGTCCAGATCGGTTCGCAGAAAGACGATGCCCGTGGAAGCCGGAGCGGGGCGTATGCGGATTCGCACCGGCACTCCGCTGTGCAAACCGACGCCGCTCGCTTCAACGGGCTTCTGAATGGTGGTTTCGAAACGCAAACGTCCTCCTGAACATCAAGCTGCTTCTACCAGAGTAGCAATCAGAGTAGCAATCCACTAGCCTTGGTCTCGCTATTGCAACCAAAGAACTTAGCTAATTTTGTTGTGGCCAGATTGCCACACTTTGTCGGTTTCCGTGTGGCCGTAATGGTACATGCGATCGGTTAGCGGGACGCGAGAATAATCAGCGGCCAACCCTACAGACCAATCAGGACAGCAGGATCCGAAAATCGGATATAGTAGGAGCTTCTGGAGCACTCATGAAGAGGCGCATGTTCCTTACCGGGGCTGCGGCGGCAAGCCTGGCCGGCACCGGTTGCCGTCGAGAGCAGTCGTCATGGCGCACCCTGACCGAGGCGGAAGCCCGGACGCTGCAGGCACTTTGCGGCCGGATCATCCCCACCGACGACCTGCCCGGGGCCGACCAGGCAGGAGCGGTCAATTTCATCGACATCCAGTTGACCCGCCGGTATAGAGTCCACCGCGCGAAATACCGAGAGGGGTTGGCGAAAGCCGATTCCATCGCCGGCACCCGTTTTCACCAGGCGTTCGCCCAGCTGTCCGCTGAACAGCAATTGAGCTGTGCCGAGGAGCTGGAGCGCACCGCGCCGGATTTCTTCGCCTTGCTGGTGGGACACACGATGCAGGGTTATTACGGATCGCCGCGGCACGGCGGGAATCGCGACGCCGTGAGCTGGCGAATGCTGGGGCTGTCACCGGTGCAGGTGCGCGGGCGGAACCAGTACGTGTTCAACAAAGGTGGAAAGGCATGAAGGCCGTAATTGTAGGAGCCGGGGCGGGCGGAGGCGTCGTCGCGAAGGAACTGGCCCAGGCCGGGTTCCAGGTAGTGCTCTTCGAGCGGGGCCTCTGGTACACCGCCGCCGATTGCCGGAAAGACGACCTTCGAAATCAGCGCACCACGTTGCTGGGGAACGCTTTCGGTCCGGAAGACGAGGGGAATCCGAGGGTGCTGGTGGACATCGCCGGCCGGGAGCGGGTGATCGCGCCGAGTGAAGGCGGGTACAACAACAACGCCGCCTGTGTGGGCGGCGGGACGCTCAGCTACGGCGCGATGGCCTGGCGCTATATGGCGCAGGACTTCCGTATGCGGTCCATTTATGGCGCCCTCGAGGGCAGCACACTCGAGGACTGGCCCATCACCTACGACGACCTGGAACCGTTCTACGAGAAGGCCGAATACGAGGTGGGCGTTTCGGGCGATGTGTCCACCGATCCGTTCAAGGCTCCCCGGAAGAAGCCGCTCCCGATGCCGCCGCTTCCTCCGACCCGCGAGGAAGAGATCCTGGAACCCGCGGCCAAGCGGCTGAACCTGCATCCGTTCCACATCCCCATGCTGCGCAACAGCGTGCCGTATAACGGGCGCGGTCCGTGCATGCGGTGCCGCTGGTGCGTGGGATTCGCCTGCGAGGTGGACGCGAAGAACGGGACGCAGAACACGGTGATCCCGACGGCCATCGCCACCGGCAACTGCAAGATCCGCACGGGAGCCATGGTGAGCCGCGTGGTGACCGACGACCGGGGCCGGGCCACGGGGGTGGAGTACTTTGATGCGAAGGATCGCCGGCAGACCGAATCCGCCGATCTGGTGGTGGTTTCCTGCTGCGCCGTCGAATCGGCGCGGCTGCTGCTGAACTCGGGGAGCCGTATGTTTCCCACAGGCCTGGGGAACCGCTACGACTGGGTGGGGCGCAACCTGCAGGGCCACACCTACACGGGCGCCTTTGGCGTGTTCGATTCCGATGTGTACGACGACGTGGGTCCGGGCGCGGGCATCGCGCTGTGCGACTACAACCACGGCAATCCGGGGCTGAAGGGCGGGGCGATGCTGGCCAATGAGTTCATCCGTCTGCCCATTCACTTCACCAGCATGCTTCCGCCGGACACGCCGAAGTGGGGGAAGGGACACAAGGACGCGATGCGCAAGATGTATCGGCGGACCATCGCAATCCAGGGGCCGACGCAGGAGATGCCGGTGTTCAGCGCGCGCGTCCAACTGGATCCGAAGCTGCGGGATCGCTGGGGCATCCCGGTGGCCCGGATGTCGGGCGAGCGGCATCCGCACACCATCGAGATCAGCACTGTGATGGCGGGCAAGGCGGAAGCCTGGCTCAAGGAGGCGGGCGCCGTCCGCACATGGAAGAAGACCGCCGGGCGGGGATTGAGCGGCGGCCAGCACCAGGCCGGCACGTGTCGCATGGGTAACGATCCGAAGACCAGCGTGGTGAACCGCAACTGCCAGGTGCACGACGTGGACAACGTGTTCGTGGTGGATTCCAGCGTCCACGTGACCAACGGAGGATTCAACCCGGTGCTGACCATTCTGGCCAACGCCTACCGCGTCTCGGATTTCATGGTGAAGAACTGGAGGCGGGCATGATGGCGCTCCGATGTACGGTGGGCTTCAGCCCGCGCGGGACTTCAGTCCCGCTCTTTCTGTTCACTCTGCTATTCTCCACCTCCGCCCTGGCCCTGGGTCCGGAGTTCTGCGCCAGCTGCCACGAAATCCGCCCGCAGATCGACCTTTGGAAGAAGTCCACCCATCGCGACGTGGCCTGCACCACCTGCCATGAATACAACCTGATGCGAAATGTGCAGCGGGCCACGGCGCACCTGAAAGGGCGACGTGCCGGAGCAGCCCAAGCTCGGTTCGGCACAGGCGCTGGCGATGATGGAAAAGTGCAAATCCTGCCATCAGCAGCAGTACAGCGAATGGAAGGCCGGACCGCACAGCGCCACCTATTCGCGGCTCTTCACCAATCCGGAGCACAACGGAAAGCGCAAGCTGATGGACGATTGCCTGCGCTGCCATGGGATGCATTTCGAGCAGGGGATCGACGCCGTGGTGACGCCGGTGGACACGAAAGGGCCGTGGAAGATGGTCAACCCCAAAATGGCGAACCAGCCCACGATGCCGTGCCTGACCTGCCATGCGGTACACCGCCAGGGTGAGCCGTCGAAGAAGCCCGAGCAACGCGCCGGCCTGGGGCAGAGCAAGGTCCGCTCTTCGCTCGGCATGTACGATCGCCGTAGCCGGATGAACATCGCCGCCGCGATGCTGCCCATCCCCGCGGTGTTTGACGGGCAGCGTCCGGTGAAGATGAGTCCCGACGAGCGGCAGGGATTGTGTTATCAATGCCACGCTTCGCTGGCCCAGGGAAACATCGCGTCTGGCGACGATCGCACGCCGATGGGCGTCCACGAAGGTCTCAGCTGCTTCGCCTGCCACCAGGGCCATCAGCAGAATACCCGCGCGTCGTGTTCGACGTGCCACCCCCGACTTTCCAATTGCGGCATCGACGTGGAAAAGATGGATACGACTTTCCGCGATCTGAAGAGCCGTCACAACGTTCACACGGTCAAGTGTCTTGACTGCCATCCGTCCGGCGTACCGCGCCGGCCCACCAGGAGCATTCAATGAAGGACGCAACCCGCCGCCAGTTTCTAGGAGCCGCCGCGCTGTCCGCAGCGGGCGCCGCAGCCGCCGAACCACCCGTCACCGATCCCATGGGCGCGCTGCCCACGGTAAAGTTCCGTGAGCACGAGATTACCCGGCTGATCATCGGGTCGAATCCGTTTTACGGATATTCCCACTTCAACCCGCTATTCGACCGTTTCATGCGCGAGTACTACACGCAGGACAAACGGATCGAAGTGCTGAAAGCGGCGGAGCGGGCCGGGATTAATACTTGGCAGGTTCACTACAACGATCCGACCGTGGAGGATTGGAAGCGCTATCGCGCCGAGGGCGGCAAGATGAAGGTGCTGCTGCTGGCCGATTTCGCGCTGATGAAGGACTGGAAGCTGATGACCGAGGTGGCCAAGTTGAAACCGATCGGCGTCGGCCACCACGGCAATCGCACCGATGAGCGGTTCCGGACCGGACAGATGAATATCGTCCGCGACTTCACCAAGGCGGTGCACGATGCCGGGATGCCGGCCGGCGTATCGATGCACAATCCGGAGGTGCTGGCCTATATCGAAGAGCACGGCTGGGAACTCGAGTATTACCAGACCTGCCTGTACCGGGTGAGCCGGACCGTCGAAGAGGCGCGGGCGGAATTCGGCGGCGAGGCGCCGCTGACCGAAATCTATATGGAGAAGGATCCGGCAGCGGATGGCGGCGATGGTGCGGCAGACCAAAAAGACCTGCTTCGTATTCAAGCTGTTCGGCGCCGGACGCACGGTGGGCAGTCCGCAGCAGGTGGAAAGCGCCTTCAGCTTCGCGCTGCGCAACATCAAGCCGCAGGATCCGGTGATTGTCGGCATGTGCCCGAAGTTCCACGACCAGGTGACCGAGAACGTCACCCATGTGAAGAAGATCTCGGCCGAACGGGCGGGTAGGCGCTACGCAGTGGCGCCGCTTGCTGCCTCTCGGGCGTCAGGGCATCGGTTTAGTTGCAGTTCCAGGGCTAACAACTGGCCCGTCTTGCTCCGTGATACCAACCCGACTTCAGGGCAGTGTCGGAATGTGCGGCGTTGATCTCCTCGTACATTTGGACGAAATCGCGCTGTGCGCGGGCGGTGAGGTCAACGAGGTAGCCCATGCCCGGCTTCGAAGTCTTCGAAAAACTCCCTTGCTGGCCGCATCTTTCCTTGTTTCGCGTCCACCAAGCCCTGGCGGATGCCCTCGTCGGGATCGGCGCGCGCGGCGATGTCGAGAAGGCGCTGGTAGGCTTCGGCGTCCTGCACGATAGCCGCCGCTTTTCCCTTCACGGTCGGCACCACGGGGCGTTTGGTCTTCTTGAGTTGTTTCATGAAGTCGCCGGATCGGCGGCGGAACGTCGTCAACGATTGGATGTCCTTCGTAATGTCGAGCATGGGACCACTCCGATTGCAGCACCTTTTTAGGTGCTACGAGATAGTGCATGTGACGACAAGGCAGTGGCGCATGGTTGGAGGTGGGGTTTGTGGAATTGGCAATGAAGAGTCCGTCAAGCACTTCGGCGGGAGGGCCTGGCGCAAGGGCGTTTGCCAGGAGTAATCCACCGGCGGATCATTGAACCGGTACCATATCAGCGGTTTGGGCGTTTTTCGGCAACTCGACGCCGAACGGCCCGATCACAATGATGGCGCGTGGCTCGCCAGCACACTCAATGGGTAGCGGGAATCGGTAAACCATACACTTGCTCAAGAGCGTTGCGCTCGAATAATGCCGAAACTCTTTGCTCGGCAAGGGCGGGGATCTCCCATTGCCAGACGCTACGCTTGCCGAGCCGGCACGGTCCGGCCGGTTCCGGGGAGAAGTGCGACTACGAGGCCATTGCGTGACGCATTCTGTCGCCGGCCAGGTTCAGTGCCTGGCGCGCTTCAGCAAGCACGCATCCCATCCGCCAGAAGCCGTGAAACATTCCTGGAATGATCTGCATTTCGACCGGCACTCCTGCTTGTTCCAGGCCGTCGTTTGTACTCGATGCTGTCGTCGAGAAGGGGGTCGATCTCCGCACAGATCAGCAGAGTGCGCGGCAGACCTGCCAGGCTCTTAGCTCGCGTGGAGAGACGTAGGGAGGAGGTCCAGATCCTCAGGGTGATTGACGTAATGATTGTGAAACCACATGACATCAGCGGTGCTCAGCGCGCTCGAAGCTCCATCGCCGAAAAGGCGATACGACGAAGTCTGGTAGTTCCGGTCGAGCGCCGGATATACGAGAAGCTGGAAAACCAATGGTCGGTCGCCCCGATCGCGGCAAACGCAACGCAGCCGACGCGAGGTTCGCGCCGGAACTGTCCCCACCAACTGCGACACGATTGCCATCCAATCCCCATCTAGTAGCATTGTCATTTACCCACGAGAGCGCGGCATGGACGTCGTTCAGCGCAGCCGGAAACTTATGCTCGGGAGCGAGGCGATAGTCAATTGACAGAATGGCACATCCAGCACGGTTGACTAGTGTACGGACTAACGAGGCTTTGCCTCAGACCGACGAGTTGTATGAGTCGGGGTCTGTCTGGTTCTTGAAAATGTTGTAAATGATCTGCATGGCAAAGGGAAGGACACCTACGGTTTCCTTCCCCTTGCATCCCCTTTCTTCCCTTGGCCGACCGGTGTGCCGTGCGCTCGCCCGGTGATTGCCGTCTTCGCCCCAGCGCGCTACGGCTCGCTCTCCACCATCGTCCGGCGCGGCCATCCCGCTGACGCGGTCTTCTCCGCGCCGGCCTCTCCCGTGCGCTCGCCCCGTACACTCGTCTTCGCCCGCGCTGATTCCTGCTCGCTATCTCTGCTCCACCGCTCCGGGATAATTCAGAAATGGCTCCGGTCGAGCAAGGAACTGGAAACCAGTTCCGTCATTGGACCGCAAAGCGGTAGTTGGTCCCGAAGGACCGGAGTCAACCGGAGCCGAAAATGAGCTTATCACGGACGGTCGCCGAAGTTCTCAGCAGAGCACGTGACGTTGGAGGTCGAGGGAATCGACCGGATGTACTTGAACGTGTACGTGCCGGCGTTGCAGCGGGCAGGAGGCGTCGCCAGTTTCTTCCGGTTTCATCTGGGCCACCGGTTTGCCTCCAGTGCGTTGATGGATCCGATCACCAAGGCATTCATCGCGCAGATGGAGCAGTTTGCCAAACAAGAGAAAGTACCCATCGTGACGTTCGAGAAGGGCCAACGCAAAGATGACGTGGCCGCTGCGTATCGGAAGAAGTTCACCGCGCCGGAAGGCGTGTTGTTCATCGGCAAGGCGCAAGAGAAAACGTCGGTGTTCCGCACCGAGCGGCGGCGCAATGAACAGACCGGAGCGACCTATCCCTGGCTGGTCCGCTCCACCGCCATGGTCAACCACTTTTACGTCTACTGCATGGATCGGGACTTTGGCCCCTTCTTCCTGAAGTTCTGCACCTACTTTCCCTACAACGCCAAGCTCTGCCTGAACGGTCACGAATACGTCAAGCAGCAACTGACCAACCGCGGCATCGGCTATGAGGCGCTGGATAACGGCATCCTGTCGTGCGACGATCCCAAGCGAGTGCAGGCTCTGTGCGACGGCTTGTCGGCGGAGAAGATCGATGGGCTGCTGCGGAAATGGTTCCGCAAGTTGCCGCACCCGTTTACAGGGAAAGATCGGCAGGCCGGTTACCGGTATCAGATCTCGATTCTGCAAGCCGAGTTCTCGCTGACCCAGGTCCTGGACCGTCCGGTCACCGGCCGGGTCTTCTTCGAGGAAGTCATTCGGGAGAACCTGGACATCGGCCGGCCGAGCCAAGTGCAGTTGATCTTTGATCGCCGGGTCAGCCGCCGCACACCCGGCAAGTTTCGCACGCGGGTGATCACCGACGGCGTGGTTCCCTCGCTGCACGTCGACTACAAGAACTCTCGCATCAAGCAGTACCACAAGGAAGGGCGCGCCCTGCGCACCGAAACGACCATCAACAACACGCGCGACTTCGGCATCGGCAAACTATTAAAGAACCTGCCAGAACTGCGGCAGGTCGGCTTTCAAGCCAACCGACGTCTTCTGGACGTCCAAACTGTATCCCACGATTGTTCGATTGGCGAAGACGCGTTTGAGAAGGTGGTCCGTCCCATCGAAGTAGACAGGACAACGGGCTTCCGCTTTGCGGTTCGGCGATGCGCGTGTGCAGGCATTGCTCAGCGTGCTGGTCTTGTTCAGTTTCCAACTGCGGGGTTTTACCAATCAGGAAATGCGAGCCTTACTGGCTCAACTGCTGGGCCTCGACCCAGCCCATTACCCCGTGGGCCGAATGACCTATGACCTGCGCCGCCTCCGTCTGCACGGCCTGATCGAGCGCATCCCGAAAAGCCACCGCTATGACGTTACCCCGGCGGGCCTGCGCATTGCCCTCTTCTTCTCGCGAACCTACGCCCGACTGTTGCGTCCAAAACTCGCTCAGATCATGCCCGCTGGTCCACCCGGAGACTCCCCTCTCCGGGCCGCCTTTGATCGTCTCCAGACTGAGATTGACCGCTGCTGCGAGGAGGAAAAACTCGTCGCCTGAAAACTTGACTCATTTACATTACAATCTCTTGGGTAAGGACTCTAGCGCGTCCACGCCAATGTGGTTTCCCATCACCCAACCCCCGCCATGCATGTAGACCATGGTTGGTACCGGTTCCGGCGAGTCCGGTATGTAGAGCTGCGCAAGAATCTCGGACTCGTCGCGTCCTGCGATGCGGATCGGTTCAACTGGCGCGACCTGTTCCTGTGGACCCGCGAATAGCTTCATTTCCTGGATGGCAACGCGCGCCTGTTCAACACTCATAGCTGACCAGCCGGGAAATCCGCTCGCCCGAATACCGCCCAGGAGATCCTCCGCTGCCGGTGCCAATCGCCGTGTCCGAGTGGATTCTGCCGATGTTGACATGATGCACAGTCTAACACCCCAAACACCCCAAACAGAGGATGAGGTGGTCGTAACTTTGGTGTGCTACTGTGGTAGCCCGCACTAGCGGCATCGTTCCATAAGGAGTGAACATGGAAGACCTCATTCGCATGCAACGGGCAACCGTAGATGAGCACATTCGAGCAGAGAATGTACACAACTGGCCAGCCGTGTACGGCACTTTCGTTCAAGACGAAAGATCTGGTTCTACGATGTCATCCCGCTACACACCCATTTTGCTGGATTGAGTGGTGTGAAGGATTTTTATCGCGCAGCAGAGGCAGCATTTTTGGATTTCCGAATCGATGTTTGGGGAGAATTCGATATGGTGGGCTGCTCTCTCCGTTGAGGTGACTATTTCAGGGAACCCATAAAGGGGATTGGTGCGGCGTCGCGGGAACAGGCAGGGCGGTTCGGTTTCATGTGGCCGGATTATTTCTGTTCGGAAAAGGAGAAAACTCCGGGAAGCTGGTCGCAGAGCGGATCTATTTCGATAACGAAACCGTGATGCAACAAATCAGCGGCAACCTTGACGCATCATGTGTGCCCGATTTCGTTCAGCGGATATAATCAATCATCGGCCGCTACTCGCTGAGAATACATTTTTGTGTTTGTGTAATTCTATCTGGTGAATTGGCCGCTTGCTCGCGTCGCCAGCCAGAGAAATGTTTTGGCGGGGATCTGGCGTCTACACAGAAACATCGGCACTACGCTTGGGGAACCGGATAGGTGCGGCTAATCGGGCATTAACACAGCTGCGTTTGCGTTG
>CAVTTC010000001.1:0-125989 GCA_963737465.1 uncultured Acidobacteriota bacterium | reverse complement strand
GAATTGACCCGTTTCCCTGACGCACGGTAACCTGAGATATAGCTGGAAATAATGCTCAAAACCAAAGTGGAAGCGCCCGAAGATCTGAATCCCATCGAAACCGAGGAGTGGCTCCAGGCCCTCGACCAGATTGTTGACGAGGAGGGGCCAGACCGCGCCTCCTACCTCCTACAGCGGCTTCTCGAACGCGCCTCGAACTTTGGCGTAACTTCGTCTCTGCGGCTGAACACGCCCTATGTGAATACGATTCCCGTGGAAGAGGAGGTTCCCTATCCGGGCGACCGCGCGATTGAGCGGCGCATCAAGAGCCTGGTACGGTGGAACGCCATGGCCATGGTGGTCCGGCAGAACAAGTACGATGCCAACATCGGCGGCCATATCTCCACTTACGCGTCGCTGGCCACCCTCACGGAAGTCTGTCTCAACCACATCTTCAAAGGCAGCTACGGGGATCAGCCGGGCGACTTCGTCTACTTCCAGGGCCACGCGTCTCCGGGCATGTACTCTCGCGCCTATCTCGAAGGCCGCATCAATGAAAAGCACCTCGAGAACTTCCGGCACGAATTGCGCGAACATCCCGGCCTGTCGTCCTATCCGCACCCGTGGCTGATGCCGACGTTCTGGCAGTTCCCCACGGTTTCCATGGGACTCGGCCCCATCTCCGCGATCTACCAGGCGCGCTTCATGCGATACATGGAGAACCGCGGCATGATCCCGCGGACGGATCGCAAGGTGTTCGCATTCCTTGGAGACGGCGAGACGGATGAGCCCGAGTCGCTCGGCGCACTCACGCTGGCCTCGCGCGAGCGTCTGGATAACCTGATCTTCACGGTCAACTGCAATCTCCAGCGGTTGGACGGCCCGGTGCGCGGCAACGGCAGCATCATCCAGGAACTCGAAGCCGCGTTCCGCGGCGCGGGATGGAACGTCATCAAGGTCATCTGGGGCGACGATTGGGACGACCTGCTGGCCCGCGACGCGAGCGGCATGCTGTTGAAGCGCATGCACGAATGCGTGGATGGCGAGTACCAGGCCTTCAAGGCCCGCGGCGGCGCTTACGTCCGCAAGGAATTCTTCGGCAAGTACCCGGAGACCCTGGCGCTGGTGGAGCACCTGAGCGATGAGGATCTGGCGCGCCTACGCCGCGGCGGCCACGATCCCGTCAAGGTGTATAACGCCTACAAGCGGGCCATCGAGAATACCGGGTCGCCCACTGTCGTCCTGGCCAAGACCATCAAGGGCTACGGACTTGGCGAAGCCGGCGAAGGCCGCAACATCACCCATCAGCAGAAGAAGCTGAACGAAGACGAGATGGTCACGTTCCGCCGACGCTTCGAGATTCCGATTCCGGACGACGCGGTTCACACGATCTCCTTCTATCGCCCGCCTGAGGACAGTCCGGAGATCAGGTACATCAAGGAACGTCTGCGCGCCAACGGCGGTTCCTTGCCCAGCCGCAACACGGAACCGATCACCATCCAGGCTCCGCCGCTCGAACTGTTCAAGGACGCACTGCAGGGTTCGCGCGGCCGCGAAGCGTCCACCACGTCGGCGTTTGTCGCCATTATGAAGGCGCTGATCAAGCATCCCGATCTGGGGAAGCTGGTGGTGCCCATTATTCCCGACGAGGCGCGAACGTTCGGCATGGAGTCGATGTTCCGCGAGATCGGCATTTACGCCAGCCGCGGGCAGCTCTATAAGCCGGTGGACAGCAACGTCCTGCTCTATTACAAAGAGTCGCAGGACGGCCAGATTCTCGAAGAGGGGATTACGGAGGCGGGCGCGATGTCATCCTGCCTGGCGGCCGGAACCGCATACGCCAATTACGGCGTACCGATGATTCCGTTCTTCACGTATTACTCCATGTTCGGCTTCCAGCGTGTCGGCGACCTCATCTGGGCCTTTGCCGATTCGCGCGGCAAGGGATTCCTCATGGGAGGCACCGCCGGCCGCACGACGCTGCTCGGCGAGGGCTTGCAGCACCAGGACGGCCACAGTCCGGTGCTGGCCAGCACCGTTCCCACCTGCGCCGTCTACGATCCGGCGTACGCTTACGAGATCGCGGTCATCGTGCAGGATGGCATCCGGCGGATGTACCAGGAGAACGAAGCCCGGTTCTATTACCTGACCATCTACAACGAGAATTACGTCCAGCCCCCCATGCCGGCCGAAGATATCCGGGAGGGAATCCTTAAGGGACTGTACCGGTTCCGCGCGGCGACCAACGGTGAGGCGCAGATCCAGTTGTTCGGCAGCGGAACCATCCTGAACGAGGTCCTGCGAGCGCAGGAGATTCTGGCCGAGCGCTACCAGGTGGCGGCCGATGTCTGGAGCGTCACCAGCTACAACGAACTGCGCCGCGAGGCGCTCCATACGGAGCGGTGGAACCGGCTGCATCCAGCCGAGCCGGCGCGGAAGCCGTATATCCAAACGGCGCTTGAAGGTGTGACGGGCGCCATCGTGGCGGCTTCCGACTACATGAAGGTAGTGCCGGATCAGCTTTCTCCGTGGCTGCCGAACCGGCTGGTCACGCTGGGTACCGACGGCTTCGGACGGAGCGACAATCGCCAGCATCTGCGCCGATTCTTCGAGATCTCCTCGGAAGCCGTGGTGGCGGCGGCGCTTTCACGACTGGCCCGCGACGGGAAGTTCGATCCGGCCGGCTGCCGCGCAGGCGATCCGCGATCTGGGACTGGATCCGGAATCGGCGGATCCGTCCACGCTCTGACATTGCGACGGCCGACCTGCTAAGTGCCATCATCAAGGGATGATGTCAATACACTCACGGCGAGCCTTATTCATACCATTGTTGCTGCCGTTCGCCGCATTGAACTGCCTACGCGCAAACGGCTCCATTGCCGCAAATCCGCCAGAATGGCGCGGTGAAGCAGTTCTTCGTCGATAACAAACCGTTCATCATGCTGGCGGGCGAACTGCACAACTCGAGCGCATCCAGCGTCGAGTACATGAAACCGATCTGGGACAAACTCGCCTCCATGCACCTCAACACGGTGATCGGCACGGCCAGTTGGGAATTGGTCGAACCAGAGGAGGGCAAGTTCGACTTTACGCTGGTGGACGCGCAGATCCAGGAGGCACGCCGGCGAAACATGCGGCTGGTCCTGATCTGGTTCGCGACGTGGAAGAACGCAGGTTCCAGCTACGTGCCTCACTGGGTAAAGGCCGACCGAAAGCGGTTCCCTCCGATGGTTCTCAAAGTCCGGCCGAACGGTGGGATGTCGTCCTTCGTGGCCGCCTTCATGGAACAACAAGGCACTGGGCCGCTCAGTCCCCTGGGCGAAGAGACTCTCAAGGCGGACGCAAGGGCCTTTCGCGCATTGATGCGTCACATCAAAGAAGTCGATCCCCAGCACACGGTCATCATGATGCAGGTGGAGAACGAAGCCGGCTCGCTCGGCGATAGCCGCGACCGTTCGCCGCTGGCGGAAGCCGCTTGGGCGAAGCCGGTTCCCGCCGAACTGATGGACTATTTCGCGAAGAACAAGGCCACTCTCCTGCCCGAAATGCAGGAGGTCTGGGGGAAGAACGGCTACAAGCCGAGCGGAACCTGGGCAGAGGTTTTCGGAACTGATGAATGGGCTGACGAAGTCTTCATGGCCTATTACGTGGGCCGCTTTATTGGCGAGGTGGCGAAAGCCGGCAAAGCCGAGCTGAATATTCCCATGTATGCAAACGCCTGGCTGGGGCCCCAACCGGGCCAGGATCTGCCGGGTAAATGGCCCAGCGGCGGACCCGTCGCGCGAGTGATGGACGTTTACCGTGCCGCGGCTCCTTCACTGGATCTCATCGCTCCGGATATCTATGTGCAGGATTTCAAGGGCACCTGTGCCCTTTACACCCGGTCCGGCAATCCATTGTTCATCCCCGAAGCCCGGGACCAGGTGGGAAACCTGTTCTGGGCGCTGGGCCATCACGCCGCGTGGGGGTGGGCTCCCTTCGGTATCGAAGACCTCAATCCCGAGGGACAGGTGGCTCAGGCCTATAAACTCCTCTCCCAGATGCTGCCCCAGCTTGCCGAGTGGCAGGCAGCCGGGAAGGTGAAGGGTATTCTCGTGATCGATGATGAGAAGCCTCAACCCGTTTCCCTGGGCGGGTATCGTATCACCCTTGCGAAAGGTAGGACCTTCGGAGGTGGTGCTGCGGCAACCGGAGACGCCCGTGCCTCGGAGCTTCCCGGCGCTGTTTCTTTGGACTCCCGCGCCATGCCGGCCGACACGCGGCCGTTCGCCATCGTCGTCAACACGGCTCCGGACGAGTTTCTTTTCATCGGGGCCAACGGAGATCCCAGCTTCGCGGTTGACTCACCGGGCCCCTCCCGAGTCGGCATTTCCGCCAAGGACGAGGGCCGCTATGAGAAGGGCAAGTGGGCACCCGGCCGCCGGATCAATGGCGATGAGATCTATTTGCCCGCGCTGCCCAGTGCACAAATCGGTATGTTGAGAGTGCGCCTCGTCCGTTTCTGAAAGGCTACCCCTCAGTTATGTGCAAATCCCAACCCGCTGGCGCCCGTACCGCCGATCGGGATGCTGCGGATCACCGTGTTCGTGACGGTGTCGATCTGGCTGATGAAGTTCGAATCATAGTTCGTGACAAAGACGTGCCGGCCACTCGGTGAAACGCGAATGTTACGAGGCGTGTTGCCTACCGGGATGCTGGCGATAGTCTTCAATGTTGCGGTATCAATTACCGCAACAGTCCCAGGCACAGCTGCGGGGCCGTTCGCTACATATGCACGGGAGCCATCGGCGCTGAAAGCCACGTTCCATGAATTCGCAATTGGAATCTGAAAGAGGTACGTGTTAGTCAGCACGTCGTAGACCTGGATGTTCCCAAAGTAACTGCAGAACCAGACCTGAGTGCCGTCCGGTGTGACGACGGCCTGCGTGATGAAGCTTCCGGGCGCGGACAGACGCTTAACGGCGCCTGACGGAAGGTCGATCGAGAACGCCCCGGCGGGGCTGGGAATGAACTCCCCCGTGTACAGCCGCGACCCGTCGGGTGTGCTGGCCATGGCATATGGCTGAGTGCCGGACGGCAGTTTGATGCTGGACTTCACTGTGCGGGAAACCCGGTCCACCACGGCGATGGTGCCGTTCCCGCCAATCGCCACGTATAACGTCTTCTTGTCCGGCGATGTCGCGATACCCGCCGCCAGCGGTCCGAGTTGAATCTTGCCGAGTAGTGTGACGGCTCTCGGCTTGTGGAGCCCCTGGGTACGCAGGCCCGTTCCATAGCCGAGTTGCTCGCCGCCAGTCTCGAGCATGGACATCGTACCATCGCTGATGTTGGTCATATCCAACTCATCATCGGGAAACGGCGGCAGGTCCGGCGGTGGAGGCAGATCGCCAAATGGATCCTCGAACGGATCGGGAGGATCCGGTAACGGGAAGTCGTCCTCGGGATCGGGCCAGTCCCAGGGATCGAACTGCCATTCGTCGGGATCCGGCAGGTCCACCCCACCGCCGCTCCGGGTGGATCGCGGCTGCCTTAGCGCTTGCGGCAACAGTGCCCCAATACCCTGTCTCAAAAACGTAAATCCGGGAGGATTCGTCACGTTGACGTTAGTCGTGTAGGACGGGAACTCGATCCGTACCGCGGTCTGATGCCCCGTATCGCTGTTGAGGAACGTGTAGATGGTCGGCGGATCGCCCCAGCGGCTCCGCTTCGGATCGGTACCCGCCGAGGTCGGGTCGCAGCCCGCCAATACCAGGATCCAGGCGGCTACCAACGCCAGGATGACTGCCGCTTGCCAACTGATCAGCCGTTTCATCGGTACAGAACCTCCTTTCCGCTCCAGATGCTGAGCAGTACCGCGCCATAGTCCAGGCCTGTCGGGGTGATCGCCGAAGGACTCGCCAGCGGCGTAGAGCCCACCATCAGCAGTCCTCTGCCGCTGGTCCGTTCTCGCTGGCCGCGGGCCGGGATCGCCGACAGTACATAAGCGGGCACGGTGAACGAAGTCGATGATACCGGAGCCTGGCAAACGAACATCGCCGTCGCGTTCATGGCGGGTGAGAAATACCCGCCCGAGATCAAAACCGTGTGGCCGGACGGCACACTGGAGTAGTTCACCGTCAACGGCTGCGAGCGGTCAATGCTCGCCGGCAGTTGGTCCCGATTCGTCCACGAGAGCGGCGTCGGGGAGGCGACATTCACCTGGAATGTCCCGACGTCCGCACCCCCCAAACCCTGCACCTGAACATTTCCGGGATTCAGCTTCAAGGTGGAACGGAACGTACCGATCCCGGTTTGGTACCAGCCTAACGGCGCGTAACTCGCGGTTGCGGTTTTGGGCTGCGGCACCCTCAGTCCAGCGGCGCCGAGTTGGGCGCCAGCATCCAGCCAGGGCGCCGCGGTAGCCATACCGGGAATCGCGTCCTTCCAAAAGAGATCGCCGCGTCCGGTGTAGGTTGCGCAGGTGCCCGCCGGCGGAAGGGAGTACAGCGGGTTGTAAACGAACGGCCCACCCGGTTCATTCCGGTAGGTCTCGGAGACGTAGTCGGAGGTCGTGTCGATCGTCAGATTGATGGCCTGCTTTCGCTCCGCCAGCCGGAACAGGTGAATCCAGCCGATTTTGCCGCCCGCAGCGAACTTCGCGCCGAAGGCATTCGCCGGCTCCGAGCAGGCGGTACCGCGAGACGAACTGATGGCAAGGGTCGCGGTGTTACTCACGATCGACTTTTCGGTTCGAACCTGCACCGGCACCCAACAGCCGAGGGGAGCGTCGGCGGGGACCGTGAAGACGATTTGATCGGTGCCGGAGCAGCAAGGACTTCGGCCGCTGTACGACACCACGGCGGGCTTGCCGCCGACGAAAACCTCCGTGTCAGTGGGCAACGACCCGGGTGTCGGCGCGACGTTGTCCGGGAACGTCACCGGGCCGAGACCGGTTCCCCACAGCGTGACGACTTGCCCGGGCTGGGCCGGCACGGTCAGGCTGTTAACGGGTTGGTCGGTCTGCGAGTTGAAGTTTTGGAACACTCCCGGGCCGAATCCTCCGCTCGAAATGGCATAAATCCCGAAGGTGCTGTTCACGACGTCGATGGGGGACAGTAGACTCCGCACTCCGTTAACTGTAACCACCACCGAAACCCTGCCGAGCGGGGCATTTGAGGGCATGATCGCGTTGATCTGTCCCGGGCTGACGAAGAGCGGAATGGCGTCGGCCGAAACCGAGCCATTGGCATTCGAGACCTTGATGGAAACGCCACCCAGCGTCGTAGAAAGAGGAAAGGCGAGAGCCGGACTCGAGGCTGGCCCCAGTCCGGCGCCAAAAATAGAAAAGACCGATCCTCGGGCAATGCCGCCGCCGGGAATACCGAACGGCGTGTAACTGCCCGCGTTCACAATGCCACGCTGACCGATGGAAGGCTGTGCAAAAAGCGGAATCCCACAGCCCAGCACGACCAGTCCCAGGTACAACCGTGCCACGTTGCCTCCGATCCCCAACATTGAGGATTTGTTCTCCACACGATAGCATGAGGACGCTGCCCTGTGCGATCACCGTGACAGGTCATGGTGACAAGGCTGTGAGCTCACCAAACCGGGGCGCGATAGGGTCCGCTTTGCGAAGCCCGCAAACTGCTCGATGTCTCGCGTCTGAGGGGGCTCGGCTGGTCGGCGGGAATCCCGCTGTATCAGGGCGTCGCCCAAACCTATGCCTGGTATCGTGCCGGAGCAGCGCACACTATCGCAGCCGACGCCCCTCACTCACTCGCCTAGGCTCCCCAAGAGGCGACCATGGAGATTCCTGGCCATCTCCGCGTCGGGGGCGATTACCAGCACGGTATCGTCGCCCGCGATGGTGCCCACGACGTCATCCCACTCCTCCTGATCGAGTGCGATTGCCAGCGTGCTGGCGTGGCCCGGCGACGTCTTCAACACCAGCAGGTTCTGCGCCACCCGAACATCCTGGAGAAATTCCGCGAGAATCGTGTTCAAGTCCGGACCGCTCGACTGCCTGGCCATCTGCCGGTAGCCGTCGGGAGTCTTGACAAGGCCTAACTCACGTATATCGCGTGACAGGGTTACCTGGGTGGCGGGAACACCCATCTTCTTGAGTTCCGCCGCCAGTTCTTCCTGCGTGGAGATGGACTGGCCGCGAATCAGCTTGAGAATCTGACCGTGGCGATAGCCCTTGGTCATTTGCGCCATTCCGACACTCTCCTTTCAGCCTCAGCAAGCGCCTGTTTCACCGTCCGTGGACCAGTCCCGCCGAAGATCTCGCGGGTCTTCATCCCCTCGGCCGGCTGGAACAGCCGGATCATATCAGGTTCGAATTCCGGCGCAAATCCCGTGAGTTCGGCCGCCGTCCACTCCGCGGGTTTACGGTTCGCGGTCACCCCGGCCAACACTAGCCGTCCGGCGATCTGGTGGGCCTGGTGGAAGGGCGTGCCCGCACGCGCGAGAGCCTCGGCCAGGTCCGTGGCAATTACCCAACTCTCCTCGGCGGCGCCAGCGGGCACCTCCGGCCGCAGTTCCGCGGTATCCACTACGACGCGCGCCATTTCGAGCGAGCCCTGGAGTTGATCCACCGAATCAAACAGAGGCTCCCAGCATTCCTGAAGGTCGCGGTTGTAGGTGAGAGGAAGGCCCTTCAGGGTCATGAACAGGGCCCCCAGGTCTCCGAACACGCGCCCCACTTTGCCGCGAATCAATTCGAGTGAATCGGGGTTCTTCTTCTGCGGCATCAGGCTGGAGCCGCTGGTGACTCCGTCGCCCAGTTCCATCCAGCCGTATTCTTCCCCCGAATAGAGAATCCAATCCTCGGAGAGCCGGCTCAAGTGGAGCATCGCGACGGAGGCCGCGTAGATGAAATCCAGCGCATAGTCACGATCGGCCGAAACGTCCATGCTGTTCGCGGTGATCGCATCGAAGCCGAGTTCGCGCGCCATCGCCTCTCTGTCAAAGGGGAAGCCGCTGCCGGCCAGCGCGCCGGAACCGAGCGGAAAGACGTTCACCCGCCGCCGCGCTTCGAGCATCCGTTCCCGGTCGCGAGCGAACATTTCGAAATACGCCAGAATGTAGTGCGGCCACAGGACCGCCTGCGCGCGCCGTGTGTGCGTGTAACCGGGGATTACCGCATCCGGGTACCGTTTCGCGATCCGCACCAGTGAGTCGAGCAGATCGGTCAACAGCACAACCGAGCGGTCGATTTCATCGCGCAGCCAGAGCCTCGCATCGAGCGACACCTGCTCATTGCGGCTGCGACCGGTGTGGATCTTATCCGCCAGTCCGCCGACCTTGTCGTGCAATTTGCGGATGACGACGGTGTGCACGTCCTCGTCGTCTGCGCCTTCGAAGAACGAAGGCGATTGCGCCTCTTCGCGGATCTCGGACAACGCCGCGACCAGCCGGTCGCGCTCGTCCGCTGTCAGGATGCCCACACGCGCCAGTTCCCGGGCGAATGTTTGCGAACCTCGAGTATCGGCATCGAGGAAACGTTTGTCGAAGTGCAGCGACCAGGAGAATCGCTGAAAGGTTTCCGATGGACCGGATTCGAACCGGCCGCCCCAGAGTTTCATGTTGAAAGGGTCTCTTTACGCCAGCAGCATCAAAATCAAGGCCTTCTGCACGTGCAGCCGGTTCTCCGCCTGGTCAAAAACAACCGATTGCGGCGATTCCATTACGCCGTCCGTCGTTTCCTGGTTGCGCTTGGCGGGCAGGCAGTGCATGAAGACGGCATCAGGCCCGGCCTCCGCCATCAATTCTTCGTTCACCTGGTAGGGCTGGAAGCGGGCCCGGCGCTCGATGGCCTCGGACTCCTGGCCCATGCTGGCCCACACGTCCGTATAGACGGCGTGGGCTCCCTCCACGGCTTCTTGCGCCACGTTGGTGATGGTCACCTTGGTGCCATACTCGGCGGCGAGTTCCCGAGTCTGTTCGACGATCCCGGCGTTCGGCTCGTATCCGGCGGGGCAGGCCAGAGCGAAGTCCATTCCCAGACGCGTACAGGAGAGCATCAACGAATGCGCAACATTGTTGCCGTCGCCGACAAACGCCAGTTTGAGCCCGCGCCACTTCCCGAACTTCTCCTTCACGGTCAGAACGTCGGCCAGCGCCTGGCAGGGATGGTACAGATCGCTAAGGGCGTTGATGACGGGGACGCTCGAGTACTTCGCCAGGTCCTGCACGGTGCGCTGGGTAAACGTACGCGCGACGATGAGGTTGGTCCAGCGGTCGAGATTGCGGGCCACGTCCTTAATGGGCTCACGCTCGCCGATCAAGCCGGTGCTGAGGATCGAGTCGCCGCCGAGTTGCTTTACCGCCAACTCGAACGTGATGCGGGTGCGGAGCGAAGGCTTCTCGAACAGGAGCGCGGCATAGCGGCCGGCCAATGCCCGGGCGAAGCGGGTCGGATTGCGCTTCACTTGAGCGGAGAGATCGAGCAGGGAGTGCAACTCGTCGATGGAAAGGTCCAGGTCCTGCGTGAAATCGCTTGCCGACATATGCGCCTTGAACTCGGACGGGAAGGATGCGGCCATGGCAGACTCCTCACTGACTGAATGTTTATTCAGCACTATGAATAATAATACATTGCTAGCAATCCCGCAAGCCTGTGATGGCGGCAGCGAAGTGCTCATACCCTGAATTGGAATAACCGGCGAACAAGTCCAAGATCTGCGTATTTTGCACGAATCGTCCTCGCCGTTCTCATTCCAGTCCCGGCAGGAACGAGTAGCCCTCGCTATGGAGTTCGACGCGGATTAGCCTCAGATCATCCGAATTCATGGCCAGCACATGGACTGTGGCGCGCCCGATCGGCGTGCGTCCCACAATACAGGCTCCCTCGAACTCAAAATGCTCCGACCAAGTATCCGTGCGGGGATGGAACAGCCGGACGGGTTGGCCCGACTCCGGGTCGAGGCCGGCGATGTTAGGCCCTTTGAACCGATTACAGTGAGGGCACGCCAGCGCCAGATTAGTCTCGACCGTGGGCCCGCCGTGCTTTTCGGCGATGACGTGATCGATTTGAAATGGCAGCGGCAAAGCGAACTGCGGCATCCGGCAGTACTCACACTGATCGCCAGCCCGCTTCCAGATTGTTCGTACTAGCTTCCGGTTCACTGCCGGCTGAATTCAGGACCCGGATTCTTCGATCGTCGCGCCCGGGACTGCATGACGGCCAGAAGTTGGCCGATATGCAGGTAGCTGTCAAGTTCTTGGGCCTCGCGCTCGGTCAGGGAACCCGCTCGGGCCTTGGCCGAGAGTTCGTTGACGCGCGCTTCGTCGGCGCGAGGAAGCTGCATTGAGAGCAGATACCGCGCGACGTCCGGCGTAAAATCGCTCGGGCCGGATTCGATAACCCTCGCGAGAATCGCTGCTTCCGTGTTTGCCGTCACTACCTGTGAACTCATGGCCAGCCCTCTTTCAGTGATGCGCCATCGAGCGTCGAAAAGGGAACAGGCGGTGATCGAAGTCACTGAACCGCATCTCTGGACATCCTACCATTGATGCCAGAGAGGACGAAATGACCACGACACAAGAAGTAACGGTAGCCGAAATCGCGGCGAACTCGCTGGCGGCGGTGAAAGTGTTCGAAAAGCTGGGCATCGATTATTGCTGCGGGGGCAAGCGTCCCTTGGCGGAAGTTTGTGTTCAAAAAGGATACAACCCGACTGAGGTGCAAAGGGAACTGGAGACCGCGATGTCGGCTCAGGGGCCGGCCACGCGCGACTGGAACGCCGCGCCGCTCACCGAACTGATCGATCACATCGTAGGAACCCATCACGAGTATCTGAAGCGCGAGATGGCACCGCTCCAAGCGCGGCTCGACAAGGTCTATCGCGTCTACAACGAACGCTACGGCCCCACATTGACCGGACTGCCGGAGGTGTATGCCGCACTCCGCTCCGAACTGGAACTGCATCTGCGAAAAGAAGAGATGATCCTGTTCCCAGCGGTGGCGGCGTATGAGGCCGCATCGGAGTCGGGCCAACCGCTCCCCCGCACCCATTTCGGCACAGTGAACAACCCGATTCGCATGATGGAGACCGAGCACGACAGCGCGGGAACGGCGCTGGCTCGCATCCGCGAGATCACCAACGACTTCGAGGTCCCCGATTACGGCTGCGTGACCTATCGCTCCCTGATGGCGGGACTTCGGGAACTTGAAGAAGATCTGCACATGCACATTCACCTGGAGAACAATGTGTTGTTCCCGCGAGCAGCCGCCCTGGAAGCGTCGGCGCGTTGAGAGAGGGCAACTCATGAGGATTACCCAAGCGCTACTGGGCGAGCACGGCGCGATGTACCCGTTGCTCGACCTGATTGAGAAGAACTCCGCCGAAGCCAGCCTGGATCAGCTCAAGACCCAGGCCGGCTTGCTGCGATCAACGCTGGTGAGCCACGCCGACCTGGAGGACCGCCTCTTGAGGCCAGCGATTCTGGCTCATCTGCCGGCGACCAATGGAGGACCCACCGATCACCAGGTGATCGGCGCGGGGCTCGATCGGGTACTGGCTGCCTGTGCGGCTGAGGAAGCCCGGGCGGCGATGCTCGAGACGGTCGGGAAGACCCGCAAGCACTTCCACAAGGAAGAGAGCATTATCTTTGGCATCGCCGAGCGCGAACTCTCTCGGGAGTTACAGGAACAGCTCGGCGCGGATTGGGCCGCAAGCCGGCGCGTTCTTGTAGGATCGTAGCCTTCGGCGCCCCATCAACGCCTGCCTCGCGGTATGATCATACTAGGAGTATGAAATGGCAGGTGTTGATCGAGTAACCGTCACCCTCCCGGCCAATCTTGTACGGGATATTGACCGGCGAGAGAAGAACCGTAGTAAATTCATCGCGGAGGCTGTCCGCAACGAACTGGATCGCCGCCTGCGGGACGAGCTTCGCCGGTCGCTGGACAATCCCCACCCCGATAGCGTCGACCTCGCCGATCAGGGGCTTGAGGAGTGGACGCGCAGCTTACCCGAAGAAGATACCGCAGCACTCGTTGATGGCAACGCTGGCAGGCCGATTCGGTGGGTCGCGGGCGAAGGCTGGGTCGAGGGGAGCGAGTGATACCCGGCCGCGGTGCTGTTGTCGTCCTTCAACTCGATCCCACCATCGGGCGCGAACAGCGCGGCATGAGGCCGTGCATCGTCGTGAGCGATCCAAACGTGATCGGCGATCAGCGCTTCCCCCTCGTTTGCGTGGTCCCTGTCACGGGCACTCCGGGTGAGGGCCTTTTGTATCCCCCGCTGGCACCGGGCAAGAGCGGCTTCACGAAGAGAACCTTCGCGCTGATCGACCACTTGCGATCCATCGACAAGCGGCGGGTCCGAAGCGTGTTCGGCGAGATTACGTGTGAAGAAATCGCCGCGATCGATGAGGGATTGACTGCCTTTCTCGGGCTCAGCGAGCGTCCCCAAGGCGCGGGTCCAATATCAGTTCAGTAACCGCACGCTTCTCTCTTCAGGAGGCTCCATCGTGCTTCTCCTGGTCCTTACGGCAGTACGGCGTCCAGGGAACGGCGTCGAGACGCGCCGGTTCGATGGGACGGCCGCAATCGACACAAAACCCGAACTGACCTTCGTGTATGCGGCGAAGGGCGTCGCGCACGAGGGCAAGCGTGCTTCGTTGTAGACTGCTCTCGCTAAGCACCGTGGCCTGGATGATGGCCGCCGTGGCTTGGTCAACGGCGTCCCCCACCTCTGCATCCGAAGGTTCGTGCACCTCCCGTTCGAGTTGCGCGATCTCCAATAGGAGTTCCTGCTCCTTGTCGAGCAGGCGTCGTCTGAAGTGCTCGATGTCCATACCGTGCCCCTGATTATACGCACCCGCGGATTTGCTATGCTACCGCAATCGACATTATGAGCACACTCGGGCTTACCGTGACCCTCAGCCGCGAGGCGTTCCCGATGACCTTCAATCCGGGTGGGTGCCTGAAGCGCACGTTGCCCGATTTGTGATGCAATATCAATCCCATGAAGATTTTCCATATACTCGCATTCCTGACGCTGCCCGTTCTGGCGCAGAACGGCTTCAAACCCCTGTTTGACGGCAAGACCCTCGACGGATGGCACGGCGACGAGCGACTTTGGTCAGTCAAGAACGGCTCGATTGTCGGCTCCACGGAGGGAACGAAGATCGCGCATAACACCTTTCTCATCTACGGCAAGCCGTTCAAGAACTTCGTGCTGCACGCCGAAGCGAAGCTGCGGAATCACAACTCCGGAATCCAGTTCCGCAGCGAAGAGCTCCCCGAGTACGTGATGCGCGGCTATCAGGCCGATATGGCCGAAGGCAACTGGTGGGGATCCATCTACGAGGAGAAGGGGACGCGCGGCGTGATGGTGAACGGATGGAAGGACAAAGGGGAGAAGCTGGTTAAGGCGAACGACTGGAACACCGTCGAAGTCACCTGCAAAGGCGACCTCATCCAAGTGCGCCTGAACGGGACCCTGACCGCCGAAATCCACGACTCCGTTCGCCTCGAGGGTCTCATCGGGTTGCAACTCCACGCGGGGCCGCCGATGCAGGTGGAGTTTCGCAATATCCGCATTCAAGAACTGAATTGAATCGGCACAGATCGCGGTGCTGGAAGCCAGAAACGTCTCCAAGTCCTTTGCCGGCGTAAAAGCGCTGGACGGAGTGTCGATCGACATCCGCCGGGGCGAGGTGCACGCCCTGATGGGTGAGAACGGGGCCGGCAAATCGACGCTGATGAAGATCCTGGCCGGTCAACTGGAGGCCGATTCCGGCAGCATCAAGTTCACCGGCAACCGGATCGCCATGATCCATCAGGAACTGATGCCCTTCCCGGACCTCACGGTGGCCGAGAACATTTGCATGGGACGCGAGCCATCGGGACGTTTCCCTGGTACCATCGATCGCAGCGCGATGTGTCGTGAGGCGCAGGTATTGCTCGACCGGCTCGGCTCCCGGCTCGATCCGAACCGCAAGATGCGCGGACTGAGCGTCGCCTCGATGCAGATGGTGGAGATCGCCAAGGCCCTGTCGCGTCGGGCGGATCTCATCCTGATGGACGAGCCGACCTCGGCCTTGGCGACACACGAAGCGGATCAACTTTTCGACGCAATTCGCGATCTGAGGGATCACAACGTCGCGGTGGTTTACACATCGCACAAGATGGACGAGATCTTCCGCATCGCCGGCCGCGTGACGGTGCTTCGGGACGGCCGGCATGTCGCGACCCATCCGGTGGAAGAGTTGGACCAGCGGCGGTTGATCGCGCTAATGGTAGGCAGGGAGTTGGAGCCTGCGCCGCAGCGAGTGGAACAGCCGCAAGGTGAGACGGCGCTCGAGGTTCGCGGGCTGTCGAAGACCGGCACGCTGTTCAATATCGATCTGACGATACACAAGGGGGAGATCGTTGGTCTGACCGGACTGATGGGAGCGGGACGCACCGAACTCGCGTGCGCGCTGTACGGACTCGCGCCCGCCGACGAGGGCGAGATCCGTCTGAACGGCCGCGCGCTGCGAATCGCCAATCCGGCCGATGCCATCCGTAACGGGATCGCCATGGTGACCGAAGACCGTAAGGACTCCGGAATCGTCCCGCGTATGTCGGTTCAGCAGAACCTCACGCTGGCCAGTCTCGAAGCCGTTACGCGGGGGCCTTGGATCGACGGTCGCGCCGAGGGCGAGGCAGCGCTCGCGCAAATGCGTGCGCTGTCGATCAAGGCCAGTGGTCCGGACCAGCCCGTGGTGGCCTTGAGCGGCGGCAATCAACAGAAGGTCATGTTGGGTAAGGCGCTGCTCACGAAACCCGCGATATTGATTCTGGATGAGCCAACCCGCGGCATCGATGTCGGGGCGAAGGCGGAAGTCCATCAGATGATTCGCCAACTGGCTCGCGATGGGAAGGCCATCCTCATGATCTCCTCCGAGATGGCCGAGATCCTCGCACTCAGCCACCGGATTGTCGTGATGCGCGCGGGAGCGATCAGCGCCGAACTTGATCCGCGCACGGCCACGCAGGAGCAAATACTGGAACACTCCATGCCGGAGGGCCAATGAAGAAGTGGTCATCGCAGTTGGGACGCCTCGGTTTGCCGATCGCCCTGATTGTCTTGTGCGCGGCCCTTTCCATCGCACGACCCGGCTTTCTGACCTTACCGAATCTGATCAACCTGGTACGGCAGATCTCGATCAACGGAATTCTCGCCGTAGGGGTAACGTTCGTCCTGCTCACTGGAGGCGTGGACTTGTCGCTCGGGTCTCTGGTGGCGCTGACGGGCGTGGCGGCGGCATCGTTCGCGCACCCCGGGCAATTCCCGGTTGTCGTGCCGGTTCTGACCGGCATCCTGGCGGGCGCGGGCTGCGGCGCGTTGAACGGCATCGTCATCACGCGCGGCCGCGTGGCGCCTTTCATCGTCACGCTCGGGATGATGACCGCCGCGCGAGGGCTGGCCCTGGTGATCAGCGAAGGTAAGCCCGTCTCAAACCTGAGCCGCGAGTTCACCGTCATCGGAAGCGGCCAGGTGCTCGGCGTGCCGGCGCCAGTCATCGTGCTGGCCGCGGTCGCCTGTACGGCGTGGATCGTGCTCGGCAACTTCCGCCTGGGCCGGTACCTGTATGCGGTTGGCGGCAATGAGAATGCGGCCCGTGCCTCGGGTGTGCGAGTGAACCGCGTGAAGATGTTCGCCTACACGCTGTGCGGGGCGCTGGCCGGACTGGCGGGCGTTGTCCTGGCGGCGCGCATCACCACCGGACAGCCGAACGCCGGAGTTGGTTACGAACTGGACGCCATCGCGGCCGTCGTCATTGGCGGGACAAGTCTCTCGGGCGGAATCGGAGGAATCGGCGGCACGGTGCTGGGGGCGCTGCTCATGGGTGTGATCAATAACGGACTCGACCTGCTGAACGTGCCATCGTATTATCAGCAGGTCGTGAAGGGCCTGATCATCGTCGGCGCGGTTTGGATGGACAGGAGCCAGCACAAATCATGATTCGGAGAGTTGCGGCGGCATCGGCCGTCCTGGTGTTGATGGTCACGGGATGCGGGCGTGGTTCCGAGACCAGCGAGCCGAGACAGCCGGTCATCGGCGTCTCTTTGATGAATCTCTCAAACGAGTTCATCGTCATGCTGAACCGGGGCATGGAGGCGAAGGCGAATGAACTGAATGTCCGGCTAATCGTGAACGATGCCCAGCGCAACGCGGAGAAGCAGGTTCAACAGGTGGAGAGCTTCGCCGCGCAGAAGGTGGACGCGATCATCCTGAACCCGTGCGAAGTGGAGGCGAGTTCACCAGCCGTGGACCGCGCGCTCGCGGAGGGCATCCCGATTGTCAACGTGAATTCGGAGACGCGCTCGGCGCCGTCGGCCTTTGTTGGTTCGCGCGACGAGGAATCGGCGCGGATCGCCATGGAGTACATCGCCAAACGGCTCGGCGGAAAGGGGAACGTCCTCATGATGCACGGCTTCATGGGCCAAGCCGCCCAGATCAAGCGCGACCAAGGGGCCCGCGAGATACTGGCGAAGAATCCCGGGCTGAAGCTGATGGCCGATCAGACCGCCGAGTGGGATCGCGCCAAGGCGATGACCCTGATGGAGAACTGGATCCAATCCTACGGGCCGAAGATCAACGCCGTGTTCGCCCAGAACGACGAGATGGCCCTGGGCGCTCTGATGGCTATCGAGCAGGCAAAGCTGAAGGATAAGATTGTGACCGTCGGCGTGGATTCCATCGCCGACGCCCTTGAAGCCGTGAAGGCGGGCCGTCTGGACGCCACCGTGTTCCAGGACGCGCAGGGGCAGGCGGCGGCCGCAGTCGAAACGGCTGTCAAGCTGATCCGCAAGCAGCCGGTGGAAAAACAAGTGTACATTCCGTTTCAGCTTGTGACCAAGGAAAACGTCGCCCGCTACATGAGGTAATGATGGACCGCCGAAGTTTCTTCTCAACACTCGCGCTCGCGGCCCAGCCGGCCGCGGCCGTGGCGCGACAGATCGCGCAACGGACGGAGGCGGAGGCGCGGCCGGACCTGCTGCGATTCGTAAACCGCAAGACCGGGACGCACCCGTACCGTTACCACGATCGCGGCAAGCGCCCGAACATTTTCCTGATCACGCTGGACATGGTCTCGCCGGATCATTACCATCCGTCGCGAACCCTCCATCGTGAGATGGAACTGCCGGCGATGCGGTCGCTATTCCGCGATTCCGTGACGTTCTCGAACGCCTTTTGCGCGAGCCCGCTGTGCGCTCCCGCACGCGCCGCCCTGGCGACCGGACGCTATACCTACATCACGGCGAATGGCGAGCGGGCGCACGACGGGCACGAGACCATCCTGCGCCCCACGGACGTGATCTTCCAGGAGTACTTGAAAGCTAGCGGCTACATCACCAAGCACGCCGGTAAGGGCCACCTGGGAACGCAGAAGTTCATGGACGCGTTCGACGAGAACGACAACGCGTGGGACCGCTGGGCTCCGCCGATCTATGACGACGAGTTGTATTTCACCTACTTGCGGCGACTCGGTGTCAAGCGTCAGCGCTACCGAAAGGAGATCGCCGGACTCCAGCAGGATCGCAAGACGAAGAATGTGTCATTCGGGGGATGGATCGAACAGGAGGACGGCCGGCCGTTTCCGCTGGAGGCGCAGTACACACACTACCTGGTGGGACGCGCGATCGAAAAGTTGGACGCGGCGATGGCTGAATCGAAGGGCGAGCGTCCCATCTACCTGCAGTTGGACATCTTCGATCCGCACCAGCCGTTCAGCATCCCCGACGGATTTGCGGCCCGCGAGAGGTCGCTTCGCGCGGCGTTTCCTCTGCCTGAAAGCTATGAGCGGGTGCGAGCCAGCAACTGGGCGGCATCGGCGGACGAACCGAAGGTGTACCCTTTCTATGCCAAGAACTGGGGATTGTACGATCCGGAGACCGTACGCGATTACCGGGTGGCGGATGCGCTCCAGATGGAGGTGATCGATCGCGCGCTGGTCCGCTTCTTCGCGGCGCTCAAGGAAAGAAACCTCTACGACGATGCCCTGATCGTCTTCACCAGCGATCACGGAGAGATGAACGGTCGCCGCGCACTGGTGGACAAGGGCGTGTACCTGTTCCCCGATGTGCTGAGGGTCCCGCTGGCGGTGAAAATGCCCGGCGTGGCTCCAACGGTGATTGACGAGACCGTTTCTCACCTCGACATCGCGCCCACCCTGCTGGGCGCCGCGAACCTGGAGGCGATGGAGCGGTTGGACGGCCGGCCTCTGACGCCGTATCTCGGAGGGACCGGCGCGCACGGCGACCGGGACCTGTTGTTTGAGTGCGGATGGCACGTCGGCGTCAACTTCGCCTGCGCGATCCAGCGGCAGTCCGCCCAGGGCCATCACCTGTACACGTACAACACGGCATCCGATGTAGACGAACTGTACGATCTCGCTTCGACGGACGCTGTCAATCTGGCGCAGAAGCCCGAGCATGCCGGGCTGCACAAGGCGATGGTGCAGCGCATGGGCGGCGTGTTGGAACGCGATCCCCGGTGGATCGGGTACTGGCACAGCTTTCGGATCGACCACTACCACGACCTGCCGCGCCGCGGGCCCGGCGATGTCCAGATGTTTCGTCCCGGGTGAGGCAGCGTGTTATGTTGGATTTGGGAGTTTCAGGCCTGAATTCAATGAATACCACCGATAATCTGAAAGAAGCATTTGCCGGGGAGAGCCAGGCGAACCAGAAATACAGGGCCTTTGCCCAGCGCGCACTGAGGGACGGGAAGCCGAACATCGCACGACTGTTCCGCACCACCGCCGAGGCCGAGCGCATCCACGCCGAAGGTCACCTCAAGGGCTTGGACGGAGTGGGCAGCACCGCCGACAACTTGAAGGAAGCCATCGCCGGCGAGACTTACGAGTTCACGTCGATGTACCCGCCGATGGTCGCGACGGCCGAAGCCGAGGGGCACCGGGCGAAGACGATGTTCGGATATGCCGTGAAGGCGGAAGCGGTGCACGCCGAGTTGTACCGGCGGGCGCTGGAGGCTGTCGAACAGGGCGGCGATCTGGCTGAAGCGCGATTTTATCTCTGTAAGGTGTGCGGGCACATTGAATTCGGTGTCCCGCCCGAGAAATGTCCGATCTGCGGGGCGGTTGGGGCGAAGTTCGTCGAAGTGGCGTAGGCTCTTCGGAAAAATCTGAGGTGCGCGATTCGAGCGCTGTCGGGTGTATCCTACTGGTAGCGGGACCGGAATGTGGATCCGGCCCCGCACGGTCCGGGTTACCGCCGTTTACGACGGATGACCAGAACCGTAAGCATACCGATTAACGGCAACTGCAGCTTTACCAGTAACAGGGTCATGTGTATGACCCTCCTTTCTACTTCCAGACACAGGCCCGGGCCTATACCCCGGGCTTGTCCTACAGAAGCTCTGGTGCTTCCTTCAGACACCCACTCTGCGTCTTTCCATAGAAAAATCACCGAAGTAGTGGCTGGAAGGTCATAGAAATCTCGCGCTGACTGCCGGTTTCAAAAGTGCTTGAGACTCCGCAGCATCGCCTCTGCGTTCTTGTTGATGGAGTGCACTACGCGCCAGTCTTTGTCCATGGCGCCGAGATAGTGGATGTCCTTGCGATCGCTGCCCATCAGGATGATCGACAGCCCCTGTTTGGGATAGCTCAGGCGGCGGTACTGCAACTCGCCCTGGTCGGCCTTCCACCGATCCTCCGCGGGCGGACCCAGCTTATTGACGACCGAGTAGAAATCGTCATTGACCGTGAAGCCCAGGTCGCTCTGCATGACGGGTCTGTAGACGATACGCCGGTCGCTGGTGGAGATGACGACAATCACGGCCAGGCACAGAAGAATGCCCCCAGCGATCATGATCATCAGCAGGCGTCCCACCCGGGACTCGGCGCCGCCTTCCAGCCGGATGCCGACCACGGACGCGGGCTTGGGTTCAGCTGGAGCGTCCAGAGCCCTGGGCGTATCCAGCACCGACGAGCGGGGGAGTTCGATGACCCTCCGTTCGTGCGGCACCAGCATGCCGCCCTTCAGTTCCAGCTCCTTGTTCAATCCGACGATTACCACCGGCTCGTCGATCTTCGACACCTCGCCGATGAAGCGCCTGGGGATCCAGATCTCCTGATCCGTGGTCCGGTTGCGCACCAGGGTCTCCGACCATGTGGCCCGGCGAAAGGTCCATTCGTTGTGATCGACGCCAATGACGGCAGGGTAGAAGGAAAACGGCCGGTTCCCCAGTTGATCGATGGACGGGGGGACCGGATGCGCCATAAGCCTCTATTGTAGAAGACTCGTCCGGGCGGCCCTCACGTTACTTCGCGTCCGGCGTGGCGAGATAGGCCACCAGGTCGGACATCTGGCTCGCGGTCAGCTGCGGCCAAGCCATGCTCTTCGACTTCAAGGTAGCGAGCATCTTTGGGCCGTGCTTCCACAACGCCGACACCACGGTTATGTCGGAGAACTGGGGGTTACCCTCGATCTTGGGCGCCGTACCCTGGCCGTGGCAGGTGCCGCACTGCTTTGTTTCGAAGACCTTGCGCCCACGCGTGGAATTGCCCTTCGACGAGAAGAACTGGTTTCCCCACAGGTAGGCGAGCAGTTGCCGCATTTCGTCCTCGCTCAGCTTGATGCCCGGCTGCTTCATTCGCGGGCCGTGATTCCACATGTCCGCCGCGATGTCGGTGAGCGTCTGGTTCGAAAGCCTCTTATCCAGCGCCAGCGAACCCTTGTGGCAGTTGACGCACCCCTTCGAGTCGAAGATCTGCTTGCCGTTGGTACCGGAGGCCATCTGGAACGAGGTAGCGGTTCCCTTCACGCCGGGAACGGTCCGCAGATACAGGAGGATGTCGCCGAGGTCCTGCGTGGTCAGTTCGGGCCAGGCGATCTTCCGCTTCCCGGTCTCGGTCTGCATCTGCGACAGATGGTTCCACATACGCTCGACCAGGGCGATGGGATCCCCGAGGGATTGCCAGTTTGAAACCGGGGGACCAACCTGGGGACCGCCCGGCGCAAGGGCATGGCAGTCGGCGCAGTGCTTTTCCGCAAACGCCCGCTTTCCGCGGCCGGCATCCGACGCCTTTTCGAAATAGCGCGCGGCGTAGAAGAAGGCGTACAGGTCGGCCGCATCCTGCTCACTGACCGACGGGATCGACAATCCCGCTTTTCCGATCTGATCCCACATCGCAGGAGCATGGTTCCACATCCGGCTGGCGAGCCCCGAAGGCGTGTATTCGCGATCCGCGGAAGCGGCCAGATCCGGAGCCTTCCCGTTCCCGCGGACAACCGCCCCAACCGAGTGGCAGGTGTCGCACTTCTGCTTCTGGAAGAACGCCTCACCACGACGCGCATCGGCTTCGATGGACGCGAAAACCGGAATCGAACACACGACGGCGCTGACGGCAAAAGCACTGATGATCCGCATTGGAACCTCTACCCCCTGGCGAGAACAGGAAACAAGGCAATCATACGCAAACTGAGCGGATTGTGCAATTCCACTTCCTTTAATTAAGAAGTGGACCCGTGGTCCCGGCGAGAGAATCGCGGCAAGACTGTGAAAGTAGATCGGCTTTTTCGGGTCCTGTTATCGAAGGCCAACGGATCTTAGCCGGCTCACTGCCGTAACACGGATCAGTTATCGACCTCCTGTCAGAGTTCACCACGACTTACTGGTGTTGTTGCATTTTGCCAAAATGACAATTCGGTCAGGAATCGAGGCTTGAATTTGGCTATGACATGATATACTCCCGCCATGCTAAAAACGTCGGAAGGCGACGATCCTGGCCGAAGGTCTATCCTCACATGGCTACTCGGCGGCAGTGTCGCTGCCTCTCTCGGCTCTTTTTTCTACCCGGTTCTGAAGTATCTGAACCCTCCGGCGATCGCCGAAGCCGCGGTGAACGAGGTCGCGGCCGGCAAGGTTGAGGATCTGAAGCCGAATTCCGGTAAGATCATCAAGTTCGGCAACAAACCAGCTTTGCTGGTCCGAGTGAGCGAGACCGATTGGAGAGCTTTCTCCGCGGTCTGCACTCATCTGAACTGCACCGTGCAGTATCAGGAGGCAAGCCATCAGATCTGGTGCGCCTGCCATAACGGCATGTATGACCTGCACGGAAAGGTGGTGGGCGGGCCTCCACCGCGCCCGCTGGAAGAGTATGCCGTAAAGGTTCGCGGCGACGACCTGACCATATCCCGTAGAGCCTGATCCGGACAGAGGAGAGCCAAGTTGACTCCTATGAAGCTGAATGACAAGGTGAGCGGGTGGTTCGCCGAACGGATCGATATCAGCCCTATTAAGGAGCTGATCGCTCATAAGACTGTTCCTGTTCACGCCGCGACGCGATGGTATTACTTCGGCGGCATCACCCTTTTCTTGTTTACTATCCAGGTGATCACAGGAGTATTGCTCCTGTTGTATTACCGGCCCACGGTGGGTGAGGCGTTCGATAGTGTCCGGTTCATCGTCACCCGCGTCCAATTCGGCTGGCTGATCCGGTCCATCCACAGTTGGTCGGCTAACCTGCTGGTTTTCGTGGCGTTCATCCACATGTTCAGCGTGGTGTTCACGCATGCCTACCGGAAGCCTCGAGAACTGACGTGGTTTACCGGGATCGCACTGCTGGGCATCATGCTGGGATTCGGATTCAGCGGATACCTGCTGCCCTGGAACAAGATTTCCTACTTTGCGACCAAGGTGGGAACGGATGTAGCGGCGGGTCTGCCGCTGATCGGTCCGACGATCTCGCGCTTTCTGCGAGGGGGCGACGACGTCGGCGGGCCGACTCTCACCCGGTTCTTCGCGCTGCACGTGATGATTCTTCCGATGGCTGCGGCGGCGCTGATCGGACTCCACGTCCTGCTCATTCAACAGAAAGGGATGAGCACGCCGCCGTGGATCCCCGCCTCGAGCGTCCGGCAGATGCGGTTTTTCCCCAATTTCTTCCTGCGCGAACTGATGGTTTGGTACCTGGCGTTGGCCGTCCTTGGCGCTCTGGCCGCCATTTTCCCTTGGGAACTCGGGGAGAAGGCCGACCCGTTTGCCTCCGCTCCCGCCGGAATCCGGCCGGAATGGTATTTTTTGGCCCAGTTCTACACGCTGAAGATCATTCCCAGCCATGTCCTGTTCTTTGAAGGGGAATTACTGGGGTTGCTCGGATTCGGTTTGCTGGCCGGGGCATGGGTATTACTGCCGTTCTGGGGAACTATGAAGAACGGAGAGGCCCGCACCCGATTAGTGACGGCCGCCGGAATTCTCATGATTGCCTATCTGGTCACGTTCACGATTCTGGGGTACATCAAATGAAAACGCCACTGGTGTTCGCAACTCTGGCGCTGCTTATGCCCACGGGCGTTTGGGCCGCAAAGGACTCCTGCGTTGAATGCCACTCGGGCCTGGATGACCGGCTACAGCGTCCGGCGATGCTGATAAAGAACGACGTCCACACAGCCGCTGGCTTCAGTTGTTCGGATTGTCACGGAGGGGATCGTTCGACCGACGACATGGAAAAAGCCATGAGCAAGGCCGCGGGATTCGTAGGCAAGGTTCCGCGGACGGCGATCCCAAAACTGTGCGCCCGTTGCCACAGCGATCCGAATCTGATGCGGAAATACCGGCCCCAACAACGCGTGGACCAGTTCGAGTTGTACCAGACCAGCGTCCATGGCAAGCGACTGGCGGCGGGCGACACCGAAGTAGCCACCTGCATCGATTGCCATAGCGTTCACGACATACGCGCCGTGAAGGACGCACTATCGCCTGTATATCCGTTGCGTCTGCCGGACACCTGCGGACACTGCCATGCCGACGCCGTGAAGATGGCGAAGTACAAGATCCCTACGAATCAACTGGCGGAATACCGGACCAGCGTCCACTGGGCCGCCCTGAAGGAACGCGGCGATCTCTCGGCTCCGAACTGTGCCTCGTGCCACGGCAACCACGGCGCAAAACCGCCCCAGGTGGAATCCGTGGCGGCGGTCTGCGGCAGTTGCCATGTGCTGTTCGATCAACTTTATGAGAAAAGCGTTCATAAGCCGATATTCTCGGGCGCCTCGGGGGGCGGCGGGTGCATCGTTTGTCACGGGAATCACGCTATCCATCTGCCATCGACGGCCATGCTGACCGGAAAAGACGCCGTTTGCAGCCAATGTCACGACGCCAATTCGGCGGGAGGCAAAGCAGCCGTCCAGATCGCACAGTGGCTGAATGGGCTCGATTCCGCACTCAAACAGTCCGACGGCGTGCTGACCTCGGCGGATAGTTCCGGAATGGAGGTTTCCGAGGCTCAACTCCGTCTGCTCGACGGCCGCGAAGACCTCGTAAAGGCGCGCTTGGCCATGCATTCGTTCAATCTGGCGGACCTGCGCAAGACCGTAGATGCCGGTATGACCATCGCCAAAGACACTCGTCAGACCGGCGAGGCGGCCCTGAAGGAGAAGGACTTCCGCCGGTTCGGACTGGCGATTTCGGTGGTGTTTATCATTCTGACGATCACCGCGATCTGGCTCCTGATCCGGCGGATTGAGAGTGGCCGCGGTCCGGCCGCGACTGGGCAGTCATAGTCTATTTGCTTTCAGCCGCGGGTACTGGCGATCCGCGGCTCACTTTGGTGGGATCACAGCACGCTACGGGGGCGTCATGTTCGGAACTGGCAAGCGTTATCCGTCCTATTTCCTGGTCTCGGCGTCAATTGCAGGGATCATATTTCTTTCCATCACGGCTTCGGGATGCAGATCGAAACCGGCCCCTCAGGCAAGCTATGTGCAGGGCGTGGCCGAGAAAGGCGCCGCCCTCTTCTACGGAGACAAGCATTGTGGGATCTGCCATGCCGTGAACGGTTCTGGCGGCCGCACAGGTCCGGACTTATCTGGAAAGCGCCCGTCGCCGCCCGCTGTGGGTTGGCTGGTGTCTCTGCTGTGGAATCACCAGCCCGGTATGTGGCAGCAGATGCGGGGCAGCAAATCGCCGTACCCGGTGCTGAACCAGGAAGAGATGGCGGATATGCTCGCATTCCTCTACCAGGCGGAGACGGCCGACGCGCCAGGCGACATGAAGGCTGGCGAACGGGCATTTACCGACAAAGGTTGCGTGCGCTGCCATGCCGTCCGAGGCGCGGGAGGCAACACGGCTCCCGATCTCTCCACTGGAGCCGCAGCTGGCGGATCCATCAACTGGACCACGGCGATGTGGAACCACGCCCAATCCATGGTGGACCCGATCACGAAAGAGTTGGGCCAGTGGCCGCAGTTCACGGCGGCTGAGATGAACAATCTGTACGCCTTTGCCAGGGGCAGTTCGCCAGGCGCGCACAAGCAGGAGGTCCGCGGATCGGCCGATCGAGGAAGCCAGTTGTTCCAGAAAGACTGCATCCAATGCCACTCCGTCGGCGGCGAGGGTGGGGCCGGCGGTCCGGGGCTCGGCCCGGAAACCGATCTTCCGCTCAGTCCCGCTCAGTTCTCCGGTGTCCTGTGGAATCACGCTCCGGCGATGATGAAACGGATCAAAGAGAAGGGCATGGAAGTGCCGAAGCTCGACACCGGGGGACTATCCGATCTACTGGCATTTCTCGCCAGTCTGAGGTACGTTGAGCCTCCAGGGACGCCGGAGGCCGGAAAGCGGATCTTTGCGGACCGAGGGTGTGCGAGTTGCCACGGCCCCAACGGCGAAGGCGGCACAAAAAACCGGGCGTTGCCGGCGAAGACCTACACCGCCGTGTCATTCGCCGCCGCCTTGTGGAGCCATGGCCCAAAGATGCAGGCGCGCGCCGAGGAGATCGGGCTCACCTGGCCGGTGCTCCAGGCCGGCGACGTGGGCAATCTGGTCAGCTTTCTGAGCGCCTCCAAACCCTCACGGTAACACCGGGACGAAGTTGACGCTGCCCCTCGATCCGGGGTTAGCTGGATCTATGCATCGACGTCAGTTCTTTGCCTCTGCCGCGGGTGTCGCCGCGCATTTCAAAACGACTCCGCCGCCCGCGCGCAGTCGGCTTCGGCGTCTGTTGCGGGCCGCGCCGCCGATACCGTAGCCCGCGATGAGGATTTCTGGTTTAACATCCGGCACGCGTTCGTAGTGGATCGAAACCTGATCAACCTGAACAACGGTGGTGTGTCGCCCTCGCCCAAGACGGTAATCGACACCGAGACCCGCCTGCTCGAGATGGAGAACATGACGCCGACCTACTACATGTGGCGCATCCTCGATCCGGGCGTGGAGAACGTACGGCGCCGGCTGGCAAGAGCCTTTGGCTGCGATACGGAAGAGATCGCCATCACGCGCAATGCCAGCGAGGCGCTGGAAATCGTGCAGTTCGGTCTCGACTTGAAGCGCGGCGACGAAGTGATCACCACCAACCAGGATTACCCGCGGATGATCTCGTCCTGGCAGCAGCGGGAGGACCGCGATGGCATCGTACTCAAGCAGATCCCGTTTCCCGTCCCTCCCCCCAGCATGGACGACCTGACACGACGCATCGAGCAGGCGATCACACCAAGAACCCGGGTCATTCATATCTGCCACATGACCAATCGGACCGGCCAGATCTTCCCGGTGAAGCAGATCTGCCAGATGGCTCGCGCGCGCGGAATCGAGGTGGTGGTGGACGGCGCGCATTCCTTCGCCCAGTTCCCGTTCCAGCAGGCCGACCTCGATTGCGATTACTTCGGGACCTCGCTGCACAAGTGGCTGCTGGCGCCGATTGGAACCGGCATGTTGTATGTGCGGAAATCGAAGATCGAGAAGCTGTGGCCGATGATGGGGCCGGAGCGGGCACTGAAAAACGACATCCGCAAGTTCGAGCAGATCGGAACGCATCCGGCATCCCAGCGTAATGCCATCACCGAAGCTTTGACCTTCCACGAGAGCATCGGGGTGGAGCGGAAGGCCGCACGGTTCCGCTATCTTCGACGGCGGTGGACAGACCGGTTGCAAGGGCTGAAGGGCGTGCGGTTGCTGCACAGCGAGGACCCGGCGCAATCGTGCGCCATCGGCTTCATCAGTATCGACGGCATCGACCCCGTGAAACTGGTCGGGTACCTTTTCAGCAAGCACCGCATCTGGACCACCGTAGTGGTGACGCCGGGCGAATATCAGGGTCTGCGAGTGACGCCGAACGTGTATACGACTCTCGAGGAGATCGACACCTTCGCCGATGTGTTGGAGTCCGTGATTAAACGCGGGTCGATTCCGGCCTGATCACTGACCGCTGTCGGTAACCGACAGGTTCCGGAAATCGAGCGTCCTCCGAAGGTTGCCGTGGTGGATGGTGAGCACCTGGGAATCCACCATGGACTCGAGAAAAGGCCCGCCAAATAACGGCCAATGCTCGTAATCGAGCGGGCGGCCGTTGACCTTCGGTGTTTCGCCGTACGTGAACTCGATGGTGCTACCCCGGAGCGAGCGCAGCCGCACCGACGGGGTCGGACTGAGAGTCGACTCGAGCGGCAGTGCCAGGATCGCCCGGCGGTACGCCTCCAGGTCCTGGTATTCCGACGATGCCGCCACCTGCACCACCACTCCGTTCTTCTGGTACGGGCTGAACAGGCGGCGCCCGCCCCCGTCGATGGGCTTCCAGAAGTACGGCTGCAGAGGACGGCAGGCGATCAGCGCTTCGCCGCCGCGCATGAAGATCCAACCCGAGGGGTCTTCTTTCACCTTGGCCAGATCCTTCGAGAAGAAGCCATTGATGTGGGGAAAGCGAGCCCCGTTCGGAACGTCGTAGAGGGCGACCAGCGTGTCCTGGTCCTGGACGATCTTCTCATACGGTGAACCGCCCGAGAACTTATCAGGCGAGTCATACATCTTCTTCGACCGCACGACGTCTTCGATGCCGCTGTCCTGGGTGAACACGAAGTACGTCTGCAGTTCGTGCAGGGATGAATGGGGATTCAGAGTGAAGAACGTGTTTTGGACGCCCCGGCCATCGGGAACCGCCCACGTTACGTCCCACGAATGCTGCTGGATGGGTTGCAACACGCCGCCCTGGTCGGAGCCGATTGCGTATTCGCGCCGTACGTAAGTGGTCTTGTAGACTGGGCCGTGCAGTTCGTCGTAAAAGCGCCAGCGGTTCCTCGTGCGCTTACGTTCGTAGTGGGTGTAGGGCTTGCTGCGATCCGTGGCGATCTGGCGCAATACTTCGGGAGGCTGGTATGCGCTGGCCAGCACATAGAACAGCGTGGCGCCTCCGGGCGGTTCCAGTCCTCGTCCGACGCCGAACCAGAGCCAGCCGAAATCGTTGGCGAGGTTGAGGGACTTTTCCAGCAGCTGTTTGTCGTAGACGCGCGACTGCGCCCCGACATAGGTTCCGTCCAGGCTCTCGGGTGCGTAGTCGGCGATAAGGTAGTCCAGCATCATCCGCGCCCGCTGCTTCATCGCTGGATCCTGGGCCCACGCAGCCAAGAACGACACCGGGATCACGTATACCGACTGGTAGTGCGGCGAATCGTACTCACCCTGTCCTCGAGTGGTGGTGAGCCGCACCCAGTCCTCGATCCACTCCCGCGCTTCTTCGAGATTCTCCTTCGACGACTTGCCCGTGTACCAGGTCTCCGGACCATCGTTGGGATATAACTGCGACATCAGGTACAGGGACGAGTAGTAGAGCAGAAAGTGGTTTTCGGTGTCGCCCCGGTAGGGTGCATAGGTCTTCCAGGCCCGGCGCAGGGAGGATCGCGCGGAGGCCGACAGCTGGCCGCGATCCAGGTAAGCGACCGCCGTCATCGGGTACATCCAGAACATGTCGCCCGAGATCGGTTGTGCGAGCATCTGCTCCAGGCGGGTGGAGCACCAGGCCGCGTCCTCACGCAGCCAGAGTTTGGCCGCGATCGTCGCCACACCGGCGTTTTCAAGCGACTTCGGATGCGCATAAGCTTCGATGATCGAGCGGACCCTTTGCTCGAATGGCGGCGCCTCGGCGGCAAGGCCCGATAACGCGAATGCCAAGGTGACGCCGAGCGCTGCCAGCCGCTTCATCGAACCACCTCCGGAACAAATCGCATCCGGTTCACGTGGCTGGTCTCCAGGCCGTCCACCTTCCACGTCAGCCCGGCATCTTCGGAGACGTAAACCGCTTCTTCGTGGACGGCCGCGAAGAGCCGCCCGGACCTGGCGGGATCGAAAGCCACGCTGGTCACCTCGGGCCGCGGCAGGCCGCCGTTGCGGAGGCTCCACGTCTTTCCGCCGTCGGATGAGACGGCGACGCCAGGCCCCCATCCGGCCACCGCGATGCGGTTGCGGACCGTCGGATCAAAGGCGATGTCGTACAAGTTGCGTCCCACGCCCAGGGCGCCGTTGTTCTCGAACGTCACGCCGCAATCCCGTGAGGCGAAGAGTCCCCCGCCCTGGGTGGATGCAAGCCAGAAACAGGCATCGTGCGGCGAAACTTCGATGCGCAGAATCTGCAAACCCGAGGCGCCTGCGAGCCGCCACGTGCGTCCGTCATCCTCGCTGCGAAAGATGCCCTCCTCGGTGCCCGCGATCAGCACCCCCGAGCGGCGTGGGTCCACACGGATCGTCTCGGTAAACTTGCGGCGCAGACTCCCACCCAGCTCCTGCCATGTCCTGCCGTTGTCGTGGCTGGCTCGAATACCGGCGGTGTGGCCGAAGTAGATGGCGCCGGCTGCGTTCGGATCCACCGCCACGTCGCGCAGTTCGGTGACGTCACTGCCGGTCAACTGGGTCCAGTTAAGCCCGGCTCCTGTGGCCCGCAGAAGGCCGTTGCCGGCCGCGAGCAGCAACGAAGCCGGATCCCGCGGATCGGCCGCAAAACCGAAAATCAGGGGGTGATTGTATCCGATGTGTTGCCATTTTCCGTCGATGCCGCGCCGGAACATGCCGCTGGACGGCAGCTTTGCGCCGACGACGTAATCCTTGGTGATGTTCGCGCAAGCGTAGAGAACCGGTTGCGCCGCGGCCGGAAGAGCGGCCGCCAAAATCAGAAAAGACCAGTGCATGGTAGCCAGTGATTCACTCTATCACTGGCACTGCACATCATTTTTAATCTGGCAGATCCCCGCCCACTGCCCGGGGGTCTAGCAAATGCTTTGGCTGATAGTCAGCGGGATTCCAGCCGCATCCGGGATCGAATTCGAGACCCACAAAATATCCCAATTCGTTGAACAGGCAGTATCGAACCGAACCCGTGAGTTCTCCGTTCGGGTACGTCACCGTCACCCTCGTCCCCAGCGCCAGCGGCCTTTCGAGCTGCACGCAGGCCCCGGTATCGGAGATGTCTTCGAGACTGGCCGTCACCCGCCGTGTACGGCCGGACTTGTCCCGCCACCTGACATCCACCAGATCCGCACACAACAGGCGGACCTCGATTCGCCTCTCGCTCATACCCTCTCTATCGGCAGTTCCAGACCAGGGATGAGCACAAACTGCAACCAACGCGCATTTCAAATCATCCAAAGAAAGTCTATGACTATGTCTGAATCCGCCAACACACAGGCCGAGTTGTCCAATGACGGAATCCTTTCGGACGAAGTATTGGAAGCCCTGAAGAAAGCGGCCGATTCCAGCTGCCTGCTTTGCGAGTTGGAAGACCTCGGCGAAGAGGACTAGCCGCCGTTACGCCCCGCTACCGATCCGATGAGCCCGGACGAACGTGCCGCCCTTCTCGAACAACTGCAATCCGGCAAGGCCTTGCTGGCCTCCGAGTTGGAGGGCCTGTCGGACTCACAGGCGCGCTTTCGTCCACCCTCCGGCGGGTGGTCCATCCTTGACTGCGTAGAACACGTCGCACTGGCCGAATCGGCATTGTTCATCATGATCTCGCGCAAGTTCTATCCGGCCGAGCGCGGAGAGAGCCGGGAGCAGGCGTACCTGGCGAATTCGGTCAAACGCGGCCGCAAATTCCAGGCCCCTGAGTTGATGCGTCCGGCGGACCGCCATGCCTCCATCAACGCCGCGTTCGACGCCTTCGCCGATCGCCGGAACCGCACCATCCACTACATCGAAACAGTCGAGGACGACTTGCGCGGTCGCAGGACCACGCATCCCGTGGCCGGCGATATCAACTGCCGCGAATGCCTGGCGCTATTAATTGGCCATCCCTTGCGCCACCTGGAGCAAATCCGCGAAATCAAGACTGCGCCGGGCTTCCCTGATTGATCGCGGCCAATTCGGCCAAGTCCAGGCGCCCGGTATAGATCGCCATTCCCAGAGCGGAGTGGATCTTCATAGAATCCAACTGCCGTATCTCTTCGATCGTGGTGATGCCGCCCGCGGCGGTGATCTCATGCGAGGTGGCCGTTCGCAGGCGGTGGAACCAGCCGAGGTCGGTACCCTGCATCATGCCTTCCTTGTCCACATAGGTGCACAAGAACCCCGAGCAGTACGGCTCCAGTTCGTGGACGACGGCCTCCGCAGTCATCTCCGTCGATTCCTGCCAGCCCCTGACCACGATCCTGCCGCCCTTGGAATCCAGTGCGATCAGGATCGGATCCGGCCCGGCAGCCGCGGCGATGGACGAAAGGAGTTCGTGGTTGACGCCGGTCTTCGTAAAGGCGGACGTCCCCACAATCACTTTGCTCGCACCCTGTTTGATCAACTGAACAGCCCGCTCGGGGGTGCGCACACCGCCTCCGGCGCGGATCACGGCCTTCGACGCCAGCAGTTCCAGGATTTCATCGTTCGATCCGCGGCCCAGGGCGGCGTCCAGGTCGATCACCTGGATCACGGGGAAGGCGGCGAATCGTTCCAGCATCCGCAGCGGCGAGTCGCCCTCGAGCGCCTTCTCGCGACCCTGCACTAACTGGACGACCTTGCCGTCCATCAGGTCAATGCACGGAATGATCATTGCGGCGGCCTCACCGGCACGTGCGCCTTCAACATCTCGTTCTTCAGATCGGCTACGGTATACGTGCCGTAGTGGAACACCGAAGCGGCCAGCGCCGCATCCGCCTCGCCTTCGGTCAGCACGCGGATGAAATGTTCGGGCGTGCCCGCCCCTCCGGACGCGATCACCGGGATGTGCGTCGAGCGCGAAACGGTCCGCGTCAGGTCGCAGTCGAACCCCGTCTGCACGCCGTCGGTGTCCATGGACGTGAGCAGGATCTCGCCCGCCCCCAGGCTCTCGCCGCGCTGGGCCCACTCGATGGCGTCGATACCTTCGTCGTCGCGGCCGCCGCGCGTGTACACGTTCCAACCTCCGCCCGGCCTCCGCTTGGCGTCGATGGCGAGCACTACAGCCTGGGCCCCGAACTCCAGGCTCAGTTCACCGATCAACTCGGGACGGCGCACGGCCGCCGTGTTCACACTCACCTTGTCGGCGCCTGACAGCAGAATCGTGCGGGCATCGGCCACTGAACGGATACCGCCGCCCACGGTCAACGGGATAAACACCTTGCGAGCTGTGCGAGCCACGACGTCGGCCATAATGGCGCGTGCGTCGCTGGATGCCGTGATGTCCAGGAACACCAGTTCGTCGGCGCCCTGCTGATTGTAGCGGCCCGCGAGTTCCACGGGATCTCCGGCGTCGCGCAGATTGACAAAATTCACGCCCTTCACGACGCGGCCGGCAGTCACGTCCAGGCACGGGATGATTCGTTTGGCGAGCACTCACAACTCCAGGAAGTTCTTCACGATCTGCAATCCCACAGGCCCGGATTTTTCGGGATGGAACTGCACTCCGAACACGTTATCCCGCTCCAGGATGGCCGTGTACGCCGTCGTGTAGGTGCAGGCGGCTGCCGTGCCCTCGGTCTCCGGGACGTAGTAGCTGTGCGCGAAGTACACGTAGGGGCGTTCCGGTAATCCCTTCAACAACCGCGAGTGGCGACGCCGCTCGAGTTCGTTCCAGCCCATGTGCGGGACTCGGGCGTCCAGCGGGAATCGACGTACCGTGCCGGGGAAGACATTCAGTCCACAAACATCGACGGCCTCCTCACTATCTGTGAACAGACCTTGCAGCCCCAAGCAGATCCCCAGAAACGGAATTCCCGCGCTGATTCGTTCCCGAACCGGGTCGCGCAGTCCGCGCTCGTCCAGCGCCCGCATCATCTGACCGAAGTGCCCGACGCCGGGCAGTACGATCTTCTCCGCTTGATCCAGACGATCCGGCCCTTCCAGCACCTGGTACGCGGCGCCGATCTCATCGAGCGTATTCTGCACGGAGCGGAGATTGCCCGCTCCGTAATCGATGATGGCGATCATAGCAAGCCTTTGGTGGATGGCAGCTGATCCTTGAGCCGCGCATCTTTCGAGCAGGCGTACTTCAACGCCCGCGCGAAACATTTGAAGATCGCTTCCAGCTTGTGATGGTTCGACCGGCCGTAGAGCACCTTCGCGTGCAGGTTTGCGCCGGCGTGATTGACCCAACCGCCGAAGAAGTCCTCCGCCAGTTCGGTTTGCAGGTCACCCACCAGCCGCACCTTGACCTTGTCCTTGTAGACCAGCGCCGGGCGCCCGCCCAGATCCAGCGCCACCACGGCCAGCGTTTCATCCATCGGGAGCACGAAGTAGCCGGCCCGGTTAATGCCCTTGCGGTCGCCCAGCGCCTTGGAGAACAGCTGTCCCAGGACGATGCCAACGTCCTCGACGGTGTGGTGCTGGTCTACGTCGAGGTCGCCCTCGGTTTTCAGCGTCAAATCGAATCCGCCGTGCTTGGCGAACAATTCCAGCATGTGGTCCAGGAAGCGGATTCCGGTGGAAATCTCGTACTGCCCACGCCCGTCCACGTTGAGCGTGCCGGAAATCCGGGTTTCCTTGGTGTTCCGCTCGATCTTCGCTTTCCTCACCCGAGCACCTCTTCGATCTGGTTGATGTCCTCGATTACGGCCACTGCCCCCTCCTGGCGGAACTGCTCCAATACCGTGTCGCGGCGCGGATGGCGGGTTGCCGCGACGCCTACGAACGGGACCCCCGCGGCGCGCGAAGCCCTTGCATCATCAACAACATCCCCGAAATAGAGCAGCGTTTCCCTTGGGTTCGTTCCTGTGATTTTAAGTAGGCCGTCGGGGGCCGGTTTGGGCGACTCGACGTCCTCGGCGCAGATGATCGGGGCGAAAGGGATGGCTGGAGCGAACCGCCCCAAGGTGATGTCCGCCTCCCAGTGCATCCGGCCCGTAAAGATCGCCAACTGGTATCGCGCGGATAGCCGTTCCAGCAACCCTGGCGCCGGGATCCACTGCTCCCGCGCGACCAATCCTTCCGTTCCATCATGGCCCATCCATAGGCGGTTGAACTGATCCACTACCGCCTGGTACTCCACCGTCGCACCCAGGTCCTGGGCGATCCGCTGTGAGAGCGCCCAATCGTTGTTCCATCCGCCCTGGTTCTTATAATCCTGGATGAGGTCGCGCGAAATCGTTTTGCCGCTGAAATGCTTTACCGTCTGAACGATGGTCTCGCGGTACGATTCGCCCACGTCCACCAGAACGCCGTCCATGTCGAACACCAGCAGGCTGGGAGTTACCACAGGGTCTCCATTTCGGTGAGGAAACGTTCGATTTGCTCACGGGTGCCGATGGTCACGCGCACGCAGCCCGGGATTTCATAGCTGCGGTCGCGGATCAGAACGCCGCGGCGCCGCAGTTCGTCGCGCAATGGAATGGCGCGGTCGCCGGCCTCGAACAGGATGAAGTTCGCCTGGCTCGAATATGTGCGAATGCCCATCCCTTGCAGGCCGGCATTCGCCAGTTCTCGCGCCGCGAGCACCTCACTGACATACTCGACGCACGTAGGCGGTGTCGCGGACGGCCGCGCGCGCCGCTAGCGTGGCCAGGGTGTTCACGCTGTACGGCGATTGGGCCTTATGCAGGTACGCGACGTTCCCTGTCTGCGAGAACAGGCAGCCGAACCGCATCGCCGCCATTCCGAAGACCTTGGAGAAGGTACGGCTCACGAAGAGGTTGGGCCAGTGGCCGATGAGAGGCAGAGCCGTCACGCCGCTGAACTCGAAGTAAGCCTCGTCGATCAGCACAGCCGCTTGCGGGGCCTTTTCGAGGATCCGCAAGACGCCCGCTACATCCAGGCCCGTGCCCGTTGGATTGTTCGGGTTGGCGATCAGGATGGCCTTGGTGTCAGGCCGAATCGCGTCGAGTAACTCATCGAGCGGAAACTCCAGAGTCCCGGCTCGATAGTCCACCTCGCGAACCGACGCCCCGGCCACCTCCGCATAGAAACGGTACATTGCATAGGAGGGCCGCAGGATCAGCACATCCTCCCCGTCATCCACGTAGGTGTTCACCAGCACCTGGATGGCTTCGTCGGTCCCGTTGGTGAAGAGTAACTCGTCCTCACTGACCTGGAAGAAAGCGGCTAACTCGTGCTTGGCCTCGAGATACTCGGGATAGACGGAAAGTCCGCCGGCATTCAGTTTCTCCTTCAGGAATTCGATGACCTTGGGGGAACAGCCCACGGTGTTCTCGTTGAAATCGAGCCGCAGCTTCCCTTCCCGTCCGCCTGTGGGAGGGGAATATGGGGCCATTTGGAGGACGGCCGGCCGCACCTCAGGCATGGTGCACCTCATGATGGAGGCGGCCTGAGAGGCCGCCGCAGGCCGGGGGCCTGCCCCACTTCAACGCCATTGCGCACCTCCACTGACCTTGCATGCGCCTCCAACCCTTCGGCCCGGGCCAGTGCGGTCACCGCGGGCGCGAGTCCCCGCAATGCCGAAGCGGTCAACTCCTGCACCGAGATCACTTTTACGAAATCCGCCGCCGAGAGTCCGCCGCGCAGCCGGGCTGCGCCTGAAGTGGGCAGCACGTGATTCGGGCCCGACGCGTAATCACCCGCCGCCTCGGGACTGTACGGTCCCACGAACACGCTGCCCGCATGCCGGATCCCTTCGATGAGCGAGGCATCATGAATGCTCAGATGTTCCGGCGCGAGCGCGTTCGAAAAATCCACTGCCTGCTCCATCGCCGCAACCACCACAATGGCGCTGTTCCGATCGATTGCCGGACGCGCCACAGCAGCCGTGGGTAGACTCTCCAACTGGCGCTCGATCTCCGCGCCAACCGCCTCTGCCAACTGGCGAGACGTGGTCAACAGAATCGCCGACGCGTCCACGTCGTGTTCCGCCTGCGCCAGCATGTCGGCGGCCAGATAAGCCGGGTTGCCATCGGCCGCGATGATGACGATCTCCGTGGGCCCGGCCACGAAGTCAATCCCCACCTCGCCCGCAATCAGCTTCTTGGCCGCAGCCACGTAGATGTTTCCCGGGCCGACGATGCGATCCACTCGGCAAATGGTCTCCGTACCGTAAGCCAGCGCGGCGATGGCCTGCGCCCCTCCAATCCGGTAAACCTCTTCGATGCCCAGCAGCGAGCAGATCCCCAGAATCTCGGCGCTCGGCTTGGGACATACCACGGCTCGACGTCGAACACCGGCCACCTGGGCCGGAACCGCGGTCATCAGCAGCGTCGATGGAAGCGGATAGCGGCCCGCTGGAATATACGCGCCCATCGCATCCAATGGCCGTACCAACTGACCGAGCCTGCGCCCATCGGAGTACTCGACGGTCTTCTCCACCGGCAACTGGGTTGCGGCGTAATTCCGGATATTGGTGACCGCGGTTTCCACGGCATCCAGAAACTCGCGACTGAGCCCTCGGCATGCCGCCTCGCACTCCGCACAGGAGATCCGAAAGTCCATGCCCTCGAAGGCATCGAACTTGCGCGAGTACTCCAGCACGGCCGCATTGCCGCGAGTGCGCACGGCCTCGAGAATCGGCGCAACTACCCGCTCAGCCTCCGCCAACCGCACGGACTTCCGGGTGACCAGGTCCTGGGCTTCGTTGTATTGCAGAATGCGAATCATGACGGCCGCCTACATCACGATCTTGTTCAATGGGTACTCCACGATCCCCTGCGCGCCCGCCCCCTTGAGCCGGGGGATGATGGTGCGCACCGTGGCCTCGTCGAGAATCGTGTTCACCGCCACCCAATCGGGATCGCTGAGCTGCGAAATGGTGGGCCGCTTGAGCGCCGGGAGCACACCCAGGACAGCATCCAGGTTCTGCTTGGTGACGTTCAGCATCAATCCCACTTTGCCCAGCGCGTTGATGGCACCCTCCAGCAGCATCTTGATGTCCTCTAGCTTCTGCCGCTTCCAATCGTCTTTCCAGGAATCGACGTTGGCGATGAGTTGGGTGTTCGATTCCAGGACCGTTTCGATGATTCGCAGCTTGTTCGCGCGCAACGAGGAGCCGGTCTCGGTGACCTCGACAATCGCATCCGCCAGCTCCGGCGGCTTTACTTCGGTGGCGCCCCAGCTGAACTCCACCTTGGCCTTCACTCCATTGGCCGCAAGATATCGTTTAGTAGTCTGCACCAACTCGGTGGCGATGATCTTCCCTTCCAAGTCCTTGACGCTGCGGAACGGCGATGCCTCCGGCGCGGCGAGCACCCAGCGGACTTTGCCGAAGCTCTGCTTTGCGTAGATCAGGTCGGCGATGGTCTCCACCTGGGCTTCGCTTTCTTCGATCCAGTCGCGGCCCGTGAGCCCGGCATCCAGAACCCCGTCCTCGACGTAGCGGGCCATCTCCTGCGCGCGAATCAGCATGCATTCGATTTCGGGATCGTCCACGGCCGGGAAATACGAGCGGCTGCTGGTGGTGATGTTGAAGCCGGCCTTCCGGAACAGATCGATGGTCGCGTTTTCGAGACTTCCCTTGGGGATTCCGAGTTTCAGTTTCATGCCTTGCTCCCGTAGACTTCCTTGGGATCGTACACGCGCGCCTCGGACTCAACCCATTGGCCGCCTTCGAGCGTCCGGAAGAAGCAACTCCGATACCCCTCGTGGCAAACTCCCGGCCCGATCGCTTCCACCTGAACCAGCACGGTGTCCTGGTCGCAATCGGTGGAGATGCTCTTCACCACCAGGCGGTGGCCGGAGGTCTCGCCCTTGAGCCACAGCTTGTTGCGGGAGCGGCTGTAGAATGTGGCGAAGCCCGTCTCCACGGTCTTGCGGAAGGCCTCGTCGTTCATGAATCCGACCATGAGAACGCGGCCGGTTGCGTGATCCTGAATTACCGCCGGGATCAGTCCATCGAGTTTCGTAAAGTCCAGTTGCATGTGTCGATATCAATAAAAAAGCCCGCCGTTTCCGGGCGGGCTGTTGGGTGAATCTTACAAGACCTGAGTCAGTCGCCAGCCCGTCGCGACACAACATGCCCGTGATGGTGATGATGGTTCGGGACGGCGACTCTGACGACCATGAAAGAAATAGAATAGCACACCCAGACTCAACGTTTCCGCAGGTCGTACACGTAAATCGAATGACCGATGATCGCCATGGGCGTGCGCGCCCGCAGCCACGCGAAGCGCTCCAGCCCGACATATTGCCCGAAGAGCGGAGTCGCGCTGATGGCGAGAACACAATCGAGGTTCTCCGCATTGGCCCCATCGGGGATGCCGTCCGGATGAATGCCGTAGTGCGGGAAATCGACGTTGGCGAAGAATCCGAGGCGGATGTCAGCGATGCCCTGCTGTTTCAGGTACCGGGACAGTTTCTTGTAATCCTGCCCCCAGTCGATGTTGGAATCGAGCAGGTACTTCGGGCCGGCGTCGGGACCTCCGCAAATCCGGTTGAAGAACGCCAGATAGTCGGGATAGATCGAGGCGCATTCGATGGCCAGCAGCAGCGGGATCGCCAGCGCGAAAGGCCGCAGTTTCTTCCATTCGAGCAGCAGGGCGGCGATGGCGACATACACGAACGGGTAAACCGGCAGCAGGTATCGCACGCCCAGGTCGATGTGGGACTGCATCACCAGTGCGAAGTAGGCCGCCGGAGACAAAAGCAATGCCGCCATCAGGATCCGTCGTTTGCTGAACCAGATGAACAGCGGGATCAGAGCGACACCCGCCAACACCGCCACCGGCGTCTTCACGGCGAAGACCACCGGGAAGTAGTACCACCAACCTTGCATCGACACCTGCCCGAGTAGATAGGCCGGGTGTCCCATGCCGTTGTGGGCCGATTGCCAGTCGATCCCCGTGAGAAAGGTGTACGCCGGCGAGTGCATTGTGGCGAGCGCCGACAGCACCGGCCCGGTCAACCCCGCACGGGTGATCTTCGATCCGAGCGGCGGCAATTCGGATGTTCGCACTACCTCCGGCCAGTAGACGACCCCAATCACGCCGACCGCAATCAGCCCTGCCACAGCCAGAGCCCCAATCGGGCGAAACGTCCTCTTCCGCCATGCCCAGACCGCCGTCATGATGAACAGCACCGGCCCGAGATACAGCGCCGAATACTTCGACGACAGAGCCAGCCCGAGGCTCAGACCCGCCAACACCATCCAGGCGCGGCGCCGCTCGATCAGGTACTCGATCCACAGCGTACAGGTCATGAAGATGAACAGCGACACCGGAACATCGTTGGTCGCGTAACGGCCATGGGCGATCATGTTGGGATCCAGAACAAACAGCGCCAGCGCGAATAACGCGGCCCCATCGCCGAATCGGCGGCGCGTCCACCATGCCAGATAGCCGGCGAATGATAACGTTAGCCCGATCGCCACCAGCCGTCCGGCAAACAGTAAGTCGTCCGGAGACGTGTTGTTCCGGTACAGAAAGTAGTTCCCTACCATTACGAATTCCGAATGCTTCCACTCCGGGCTGTTGGTGTCCAGGCGCAGGTTGTAGAAGAGGTACAACGGCAGCGCGCACAGCAGCCGGGTAAGCGGCGGGTGCTCGGGAATCATGTCGAACCGGCCCGTGGTCCAGTAGCTGTATCCGGACGCGAGGTATTGGGGTTCGTCCCACGTTGCGGTCTCGCCGCGGACCGTAACCACTTGCACAGCGGCCATCAGTCCAATCAGCAACAGCGCGCAGAGCCAGAATCGCCTGCCGGAGGTGTCCGGCGGCATGTTAACAAGATTCCATCCTTCTTCCGCTACTATGTGATCGTATGCGAGTTGCACTCATTTTACTTTTCTGCGCGCTCCTGGCGCCTGCCGCCGGACCTCCGCAGAAGATTTTCCCGCTGGCCTATGACCAGCACGATTTTCCCAACGGTCTGCGGCTCATCACCGTACCCACGGACTATCCCAACGTGGTCGCGCTCTACATTGTGGTGCAGACCGGATCGCGAAACGAAGTGGAACCAGGCAAGAGCGGATTCGCCCACTTCTTCGAACACATGATGTTTCGAGGTACGAAGAACTATCCGCCCGAAAAATACGAGGCCCTGAAACGTGACGCCGGAGCGGCCGCCAATGCCTTCACCAGCGATGACCTCACGGTCTATCACATGACCTTCTCCAAAGAGGACCTGCCGCAACTGCTGGCGGTGGAGGCGGACCGTTTCCAGCATCTGGAGTACTCCGAAGCTGCGTTCCGCACCGAGGCGCTGGCCGTACTTGGCGAGTACAACAAAAACAGCGCATCACCCACGTCGAAGCTGTTTGAGGTTCTGCGGGAAAGCGCCTTCGACGCGCACACGTACAAACACACCACCATGGGATTCCTGAAGGACATCCAGGACATGCCGAACCAGTATCAGTACAGCCGGGAGTTCTTCAACCGTTACTATAGGCCCGAATACGTCACCATCATCGTCGCCGGCGATGTCCGTGCGGAAGCCGTTCGGGCCATGGTGGCCAAGAACTGGGGCGAATGGAAGGGGGGCAGCTACAAGGCGCCCATTCCGGCCGAGCCGCCGCAGTCCACACCGAAGCAAGCCCACGTCGATTGGCCATCGCCGACGCTGCCCTGGGTAGTCGTTGCGTTCAAATCACCGCAATACTCGGACCAGGACAAGGACGGGGCCGCCCTGGACCTCATCAGCATGCTCGGGTTTTCGAACACATCGGATCTGTACCAGCGGCTGGTCATCCGGGAGCAGAAGGTGGACGCGTTGATGGCCAGCAACCCCGATCACCGAGATCCCTACCTGTTCACCGTACTGTCGCGGATCAAGAAGCAGGAGGACATGGCGTCCGTACAAGAACAGATCCTGTCCACGCTGGCAACGTTCAAGGACACTCCGGTTTCCGCCGAAAAGCTGGCGAACACCAAGAAATACCTTCGCTATAGCGTTGCCATGCGGATGGACAGCAGCGAGGCGATTGCCGGTATGCTGGCGCGGTACGTGGCCCTGACCCGCACACCGGAAACCATCAACCGCCGGTTCGATCTGTATAACTCCATCACTCCCGAAGACATCCAGCGCGCTGCTCGCAAGTACTTCGTCGATAGCGGCCGCACCATCGTTACGCTCACAGGAGGCAAAGCCAAATGACACGAATCGCAATCGGCATCCTGCTGGCGTCCGGGCTGATGGCCAAGACCGAGGTGGTGGCCCTTCCCGGCAGTTCGCCGGTGGTGAATTTCCGGTTTGTGTTCCGCACCGGCGCAGCATCGGATCCGGCGGGCAAACCCGGCACCGCCGCACTGACCACGGCCATGCTGACCCGCGGAGGCACGCGCGGTTTGTCCTTCAAACAGATCGTGGACGCCCTGTTCCCCATGGCCGCGTCGATCTCAGGCCAGGTGGACAAAGAGATGATCGTCATCGAGGGAGCCACTCACGTGGACAACCTCGACGCCTACTACGCCATTCTCCGGGACGCCGTCCTCGATCCCGGGTGGCGGGCTGACGACCTGCAACGACTGCGCGACGACGCGATTAACTACCTGCGCGTCAGCCTGCGTGGGAACAACGACGAGGAACTCGGGAAAGAGGTACTCTATTCCGACATTTACGCCGGCCACCCGTACGGTTTCAATAATGTCGGAACGGTGAGTTCGCTGCAGTCGCTGACCCTCGACGATCTTCGGAAATTTCACCGGGAACATTTCACCCAGGCCAACCTGATCATCGGCATCGCCGGCGGCTATCCCAAAGGGTTTCTGGACCGGGTAAAGGCCGATTTCGCAAAGCTGCCCAAGGGAACCGAGGAGATGGCGCCGCTGCCGCAGCCGCAACCAGTGACGCAAACCCAGGTGACCATGATCGAAAAGCAGACCCGTTCGGTGGCCTATTCCATCGGCTTTCCGATCGACGTAAAACGCGGTCATCCGGACTTCCCCGCCCTGCTTCTGGCGCAGGCCTACCTCGGCCAGCATCGCCTGGGCGGCCGCCTCTATTCCCGAATTCGCGAGGCGCGCGGACTCAACTATGGAGACTACTCCTACATCGAATACTTCCCCCGGGGCATGTTCCAATTCGAGCCCGACCCGAATCAGGCCCGGCGCCAGCAGATCTTTCAGATCTGGATCCGCCCGGTTGAACCGCCCACGGCGCACTTCACGCTACGCCTGGCCATGTTCGAACTGGACCGCTTCGTCAAGGACGGGCTGACGGAAGCCGAGTTCCGCGAAACCCGCAACTTCCTGACGAAGTACGTGAACCTTCTTACAAAAACCAAGGATGCCGAGCTTGGGTACGCCATCGACTCGCTGGTTTACGGGATTCCGAATTACAATTCGTACCTCAAGACCTCGCTCGCCAAACTCACTGCTGAGGATGTGAACCGGGCCATTCGCAAACATCTGCGGACAGACCGGTTACGTGTGGTGATTGTGGCGTCCGGCTGTGAGAAATTCAAGCAGCGCCTTCTGGCCGAAGAACCATCGCCGATGACCTATAATTCGCCCAAGCCGTTGGATGTAACGTCCGAGGACAAGATCGTGGAGCGGCTGAAACTCGGCCTCGATCCCGGAAGTATCCGCATCATTCCGGTGGACCGCGTATTCGAATAGGCAAGACAGCCTACAAAAAGGAAAGTTCCCGAGCGTTTCAGCGTCTAACCCCAGTAAGTTCATGTCGGCGCTGAAACGCTTCTGGAGAGGTTTGTTCGATGTGCGGCCTGGGGAGTATGCCGTCACCGCGTGCATGGGGCTCTACCTCATGCTGGTGCTGTTTGCCTACTACATCCTGAAGCCGGTCTCGCGCGCCCTCTTCCTCAATAACTTTGATATCGATAAGCTGCCCTGGCTGTACATTCTGATCGCCAGCATCGGCGGCCTCCTCGCCTATCTGTACACGAAGATGGCGGTGAAGAGTTCGCTGGGCCGCGCCGTGGACTTCGCCACCGTCTTCTGCGTCGGAGTACTGGTGCTCTTCTGGTGGTTGATCGATCTGAAAGCGTCCTGGATCATTTACGCCTTCAACATCTGGGTCAGCCTGTTCAGCGTCATCCTGGTGAGCCAGGGGTGGCTGGTGGCGGCGAACGTTTTTACGTCGCGAGAAGCCAAGCGCCTCTATGGGATTCTCGGGGTCGGCTCCGTCATCGGGGCGGCCTTCGGCGGCCAGTTCACGGCTGTGATGGTGTACTACATCGGCAACCGGCATCTGCTGCTGGCGAGCGCCGGAATGGTGGTCCTCTCGTATGTCGCTTACCGCGCGGCACTGAGAGCGTCGGGCAAGAGCCTGAGGGCGGCACCCGGCGCCGAGAAGGAACACGAGTTCACCTTCGCCGAGATCCTCTCGTCGGTACGCCGACTGAGGCACTTACAGGTGATCATCGCCATCATCATGATCACCTTCATGGTGGACGTGATGGTGGAATATCAGTTCAGCGCCTTCGCCAAGCAGTCCTACAAAGGCCACGACCTGACGGCGTTTCTGGGCAACTTCTACGGATTCTGGCTGAACCTGGTGACGTTCGTACTGCAGTTCTTCCTTACCAGCTTCGTCGTGAGCCGGTTCGGCGTCGGCGGGACACTTCAGATCATGCCAGTAGCCATCGCCGCGGCATCCATCGCCGCATTGGCGGCTCCCAGTTTGCTGTCCACCGCGGCCGCCCGCCTCACGGAGGCGAGCACGCGATATTCCTTCAACAAGACCGGCATGGAACTGCTGTACCTGCCGTTGCCCCTGGAACTTCGGAATCGTACCAAGGCGTTCGTGGACGTCTTCGTGGACCGCTTCTCCCGCGGATTGGGAGGCATGATCCTGGTGTTGCTTCCGCTCACCCCGAGCCAGTTCCCGCTGGTGGTGCTCGTCCTCGCGGCCGTCTGGGTCCTGCTGTCGGTAGCGGCGCAGCGCGAGTACGTGGCCACCATCCGGAAGCGGCTGGAGTCGCGGCGTCTCGATTTCGAAAGCGCGCGGGTTTCCGTGACGGACCGGGCCACCATATCCCTGCTGGAGCGCACCGCCCGCGATGGCGGCGCGCGACAGGCCGCCTACGCGCTGGATTTACTCGGCCAGGCGGCCGGCTACCGTCCCGACGATCTGCTGGCCGAACTCGTCGGAAGCCCCCACGCCGAGGTGCGCGCGAAGGTCTTTGAGGTGGCCCGAATGAGCGGTAGCGGGTCGCTATACGATGCGGCTCTGGCAGAGCTCCGCAGAGCTCGCGGACCGGATTCGGCCCCGGCGGCGCGGCAAGCCGTGCGTTATGCCCTCGCCTTCACCAGCGAACCTCGGGAACTGGCTCGCCGCCTGCTGGAACACCCGAATCCGGAGGTAGCCAGCAGCACGGTGGATGCTGTGGGCGCCATGCCCGAGATCGCGCGCGAACTCCTGGACCATGACTGGCTGCAGTCTGCCGCGACCGACCCTTCCGCGGCCCGCCGCAAGCTGAGCGCACAGGCCATTGGAGTGCGCGGCGACGCCGGGACGGACGTGCTCTTCCCGCTACTCAAAGATTCCGACCCAGCCGTTGCCGCCCAGGCTATCCGGAGCGCCGGAACGCTGAAGAATCGCGACTACGTTCCGCCGTTGATTCACGCACTCTCGTCCCCTCGATTGCGCGGGGCGGCGGTTGATGCGCTCAGCGAATTCGGGATGCGGATCACTGGCACCCTGGGTGATGTACTGGCCGACGACACCGTACCCATCAACGTACGCCGGTACGTTCCCCGGGTGCTGCAGCGTATCGGTGGACAGGCCTCGGTAGACATTCTGTTACGAGCCATCGCCGGCCGGGACCTGGCGACGCGGGCGACGGCGTTGAAAGCACTGAATAAACTGAGAGAGACGCAACCCGATCTCGAATACGGGGGCTCCATGTTCTTCGAGCAGATTCTGGACGAAGCGAAATACTATTTCGAATTGCACGCCTCGCTGGTGCCGTTCCGGGAGTACGATTCGCCTCCGCCGGCGGTGTCCTTGCTCATCCGGACGCTGGAAGACCGGCTCAGCATCACACTGGAGCGACTGTTCCGACTGCTCGGACTGAAGTACCCGCCACGGCAGATCTATGCAGCCTACCGGGCGATCAACCGGCGCGGTGGCGAGGATTATGTCGCCGCTGTGGATTTCCTGGATAGCGTGCTGGATCGCCAGTTGAAGCGGGTATTACTGCCGTTGCTGGACGAGGATTCGGTGCTGGCCCAGCATGCGCGGGAGTTGTTCCGTATCGAAGGGAGGGACGTCCGGAGCGCCCTTCATTCATTGATCCATTCAGGGGACCCGTGGCTTACGGCATGCGCCATTGCGGCCGCCGCGGAATTGCGGATTCGCGAACTGGCGCAGGACGTTCGCCAGGCTGCATCGTCGGGTGGGGATGAGGTCGCGGAAGTGGCTCGGGCCGCCGAGGCGATGCTCTCCTGACCGGTACCGGAATCGAAAACCATGTCCGAACTGAACATCGTAGAGAAGGTGATCGCGCTCGAGGCCGTGGATCTGCTGCGAAATCTGAAGCCGGATCAACTGGCGCGGATCGCCACCATTGCGCGGGAAGTTACGTTCCCACCTGGCAGCGTAATTCTCGACTCCAAGAAGAATCTCGAAGCGCTGTTCGTCATCTTAGAGGGCGAAGTGGAGATGAAGACGCCGGATGGAGTCTCCACGCACGCCGGGCGGAATGACGTACTGGGAGCGTGGGCCCTGTTCGATCCTGAACCACTCGAGATCACCGCACAAGCCGTTCAGGACACCAAGGTGCTGCGCATCGGCAGGGATGATTTCTACGATCTGCTCTCGGACAACATGGAGATCACGGCGTCCATTTTCGCGATTCTGGTGAAGCGATTCCGCCAGCTGGTGAACCAGAGATGAGTCCGGAATCAGCCGAGCTGGCCCAACTGCGCGAGGAACTCGAAACCTCGAACCGCAAGCTGGCCGAGGCGCACAAGATGGCTGCACTGGGCCGGCTGTCGGCGGGAATTGTGCACGAGATCAATACCCCGGTCGGCTCCATTCTGTCGAACAACGAAGTGATTGTGGCGTCGCTCGAAAAGATCAGGAAGCTCCTCAAAGACGCCGAAGCGTCAGGCGGTCCTCCGCCGGGACGCGCCATGGACATTCTGGACATCGTGGCCGGACTGGCGGCCGTGGACAAGCTGGCGTGCGAGCGGATCTCCAGCGTTGTGCGCAGCCTCAAAACCTTCGCCCGGGTGAGCGATCACGAGATCCGCCGCGTGAACATCAACGACCTGGTGGGCCACACGCTGAAGCTGACGGGGACTGTGTTCCGCCGCCGCATCAACTTCATAATCGAGCCGGGCGACCTGCCGGAAGTGGAGTGCTACCCCGCCCTGCTGAGCCAGGTGCTCTTGAACCTCGTAGTGAACGCCGCACAGGCCATCGAGGGAGAAGGAACCGTGACCGTCCACACCAACCGCGAAGGTGAGATGGCGCATATCGAGGTGCACGACACCGGATGCGGCATCCGGCCCGAAGATCGGAACCGGGTATTCCGCGCGGGCTTCACCACCAAGCCTCTGGGAGAAGGCACCGGCATCGGCCTGGCTCTCAGCCGCGAGATTATCGTCGAGACGCACGGCGGCTCCATCGCTTTCGAAAGCGAGCCCGGCCAGGGAACCTCCTTTCACGTTCGAATTCCCATCATGCACAAGAGGAACAACCAATGACCCCCAACGGACAGCCGGCGGTTCTCATCGTGGACGACGAGGATATGGTGATCACCAGTGTCCGCGCATTTCTGCAGCTCGAAACGGAGTATCGGATCACCGGGCTGACCTCTCCCGTCGAGGCGGCGAAGCATCTGGAAACCAACCCGGTAGAGGTGGTGATCAGCGACTACCTGATGCCGAAGATGAATGGACTCCAGCTACTCGCCCGGGCCAAGGAGCTACAACCCGAGGCGGCGCGGGTCCTGCTGACCGGCCATGCCGACAAGCAGAGCGCAATTCAGGCCATCAACGACGTGGGACTTTTCCAGTACCTCGAAAAGCCGTGGGATAACCAGCAACTCCTGCTGGTGGTGCAAAGCGCCATCGAGCGCACCACCCTGCTGCGGACGCTGCGAATCAAGATTGGAGAGTTGGACGAGGCTCATGCGAACCTCAAGGATGTCCAATCGCGCCTGCTGCGGGCGTTCCTATGAGCTTCGAAGCGTCTTCCAGTGCCGGTAGAACAGTGCGACGGGAAGTCCTACGACATTGAAGTAGCACCCCGAAACACGGTCGATGAACTTGGAGGCGAGGCCCTGAATGGCGTACGCCCCGGCCTTGTCCATCGGCTCCCCGCTGGCCACGTACTGGTCGATTTCTGCGTCGGACATCGGTACGAAGCGTACACCGGTGGTCTCGGAATCGACTATTTCGCTCTCCCCGGAACGCAGACAGATTCCCGTAATGACGGCATGTTCACAGCCCGAGAGCAACCGGAGCATCCGGCGGGCATCGGCGGCATTCTCCGGCTTCTCGAGCACGTGGTGGTGGAGAACGACGACGGTGTCCGCCCCGAGCACGATATCTCCCGGGGCAGCCTTGACAGCCGCGGCTTTAGCGCGGGCCAGCCGGCGAACGTATTCTGCGGGGTCCTCGTCACCGGCACGGATCTCGGGCACATCCGAGACGCGGACTTCGAATGCGATCCCCGCATTGGCGAGAATCTCGCGACGGCGTGGCGACTTCGAGGCAAGTATCAGCATCGAAGCACCATTGTAGCGGCCCTATGGCCGGATTTGAGCGGATTGCCGCCTCGCCGCCTCAACCACACGCCGGGCGAGTTCGTTCCCGGGCTCCACGCGAATTGCGGAGAGCCCGGCTTCCACTGCGGCCTCGGGATTGCCCAGGTTCAAATCCGCCACTGCAAGATTCGTGTACGCGAAAACCAGGCCAGGATCCAACTCGATGGCCCGCAGCAACGCGCCGCGCGCTCCCAAAGGCCGTCCGCACTGCAGATAGCGAACGCCGAGATTGACGTACACCGCGGCGTAGGTGCGATCGATGGCCACGGCCTGTTCGAGATGCTGCGCGGAACTGCGGTAGTCGCGCCGGGAGGCAGCCTGATCCGCGGCGGCGAGTTCCTTCATGAGCCGGCTGTTCTTCGATCGCGCCAGATCCCGCACCGAGATCGTGCCGCTGACCGGTCGGGGCGGCTTCTGCTCCGAAAGCCGCACGTTGACAGGGACTCCGAATTCGGCCGGAACGGTACTCAGGCTGGTGGATTGCTCATAAACGTCAGCCGTCACAGAGGGGGAGTCTCCGCCTCCCGTGACACGGCCGCGAATGAACTGAGTGGGAATCTGGGCATGCAGGGAGCCGGACAGCAACAATAGGGTGGACAGTAATCGGTTAGACACAATTCTCCTCCAGATCTCTGTTTGGATTGGATCCTCGGGCTGAGAGGGGAAGTGACTTACTTCGGTGGATGGGACGGGATCGGACGGCAGCCACGGGGCCACCGCCCGAAGGAACAGTCTAACTCGGCAAAGGGCGCCGGGCCAATTCAAATAGGTGATGAACCGTATTAGTGGGCGACGTCCCCCGCGGGTTTGTGCAGGGTGATCTCGTTGTAGGCGTCTTTCACCTGGGCGTTCAGGCCGGCGCCGGCCCACTTCTTCACCGCGTCGGGAAGGAGGACATGCAGGGACGCCGTGATCTCCTCGGGCTTCTTGCCCGATTTCGCGGCCTGTTCCACAGCTTGCCGCAGTTCGACAAAGAACCGCGCCTGGCCTTCCAGGATCTCCTTGCCTCCGGCGCCACCGTGGCCGGGCAGGACGTATTGCGGTTTCAGCTTCTGCGCCTGGGCGATCACCTTGGGCCAGTTCGTGATGTTTCCGTCCGCCGTGTAGTTGTAGGCGCCATTGACCGCCGCGTCACCCGTGCACAAAACCTTTTCTTTTGGCAGCCAGGCAAAGCCATCGCCGCGGGTGTGAGCCCATCCGAAGAAATGCAACTCCACGCGCCGTGAAGCGTCCTCCATGACATACGGCGATTGGGTAAACGTCTTTTGCGGGGGTTCTGGCGCATCCGTTCCCATAGCCTTCACGTCCTCGCGAGTGGCGGCCGTCTCTTTCCATCGTTTGGGTTCGTATCGTTTCATTTCATCGGCCACTCCGCTGTAGGCGATGGTGACCGCGCCCATTTTGGTCCACACCGCATTACCGTAGGCATGGTCGCCGTGATGGTGGGTATCGAAGACGAACCGGACCGGCTTCGATGAGACCTTCTTTGCGTCCTCCATCACGCGGCGGGCGCCGCTCGGGAAGTTGGCATCCACGACGATCAGGTGATCGGCCATCTCGATGATGACGTTGTTGCAGTGTCCGGAATGCTGGATGTCACCCTCGCGGAACCAGACTCCGGGGACGATTTGCTTCAAGGTGTCGGGTTGCGCATCGCCGCGCGTTGCCACGAACAGCAGCATCAGCAGTGACGCGAAAACGGTGGAAACTGCGAGTCGAATTCGGCGCATAGGGAGCACGAATAGTCTACTCCATTCCAACGACACCGGGCAGGGTACTTGCATCCCGGCTCCATTAGACGTATGTTGCTAGCGGGAGGTCGAAGAACAAATGAGGATCGGTATTCTGATCATCGGTATCTTCGCCATGCTCGCACTGGCGCCCGCCCTCGGCGCACAGACCTGTCGTCTCAGCACCGTAGCGCCGGATTCCGGCAAGGCTGGCGACGTCATCGGGGTAACCGGCGAGCAGATCGATGCCACCAAGGTGGATGAGCTGTATTTGACGGATGGTAAAACGGATATTAAGGTCCAGATAGTTTCTCAAGACGAAACCACCATCAAGTTCAAGGTCCCCGCCAAGGCGAAGGCCGGCCGCTACAGCCTGATGCTGAAAACAAAAGGAGCAGACCCGAAGCTTTTGGAACAGCCCATAAAGTTCACCATCGACGAGGGTTAGCGCCGACGGCGAGTCGCGCCTTGGTACGCTGGCAGAAGGATATCCCTTGCCATGACCCGACGCGAATGGATGAGAGTCTCGACCGCCGCTGTAGCCAGCCCTGCATTCGCCGTGAGTTCTCCGGCGGCCATACAGAGTGAGATCGTCCGTTTGAAGTTGCGGCACACCTGGACAACTGTCATGTCGTCCAGCGACTTTCGCGACACCTTTCACCTGGCCTACATTCGCGACGGCATTACCGGCCACGGTGAAGGCGCTCCGATACCGCGCTACAACGAAACCGCCGCTACTGCCCGCGCCGCGATTGAAGGGCTGCGCGACTACATTCTCGCGACCGATCCCTGGCAGTTCACCAAGCTGATGGGGCAGGTGTTCCAGCGGATTCAAGGGCAGTTCGCAGGCAAGGCCGCGCTCGACATTGCGCTGATGGACTGGATAGGGCAGAAACTCGGCATTCCGCTGTATCGATACTTCGGACTGGACCCGAAGGATGCCCCCGTCACGACGTTCTCCATCGGCATCGACACTCCGGAGATGACACGAAAGAAGGTGGAGGAAGCCGCGCCAGTTCCCGGTTCTGAAGATCAAGGTGGGCCTTGCCAACGACGAATCCACGATGGAGCCGGTCCGGAAGATCACAAACAAGCCCCTCCGCGTGGATGCCAACGAGGGTTGGACCGACAAAGAAGAGGCGGTCCGAAAGATCAACTGGCTGGAGAAGATGGGCGTGGAGTTCGTCGAGCAGCCTATGCCGGCGGCGATGATCGAGGAGACCCGCTGGGTGCGGAGCCGGGTCCACATCCCGATCATCGCCGATGAAGCTTGCCTGCACGCGGCGGACATCCCGAAGCTCAAGGATGCCTTCGACGGCGTGAACGTGAAACTGGACAAGGCCGGCGGGATGATGGAGGCCCACCGGATGATCCAGATTGCGAAGGCGCTGGGCATGAAGACGATGCTGGGCTGCATGGTGTCGAGTTCGGTTTCAGTCACCGCGGCCGCGCACCTGTCGCCGCTGGTGGACTACGCGGATCTGGATGGTAATCTGCTGATCTCGAACGATCCGTTCAGCGGCGTCAAGGTGGAGAGCGGGAAACTCGTGCTGCCGGTCAGCCCGGGACTGGGACTGAAACCGGCAGGGCGCGGGTGAGGCGCTGCGGCTCAGCGGGCTGCGGCTGATTTCCTTGTCCGGCCTGACAACTGAAGCACCCCTGCCATGCATGACACTGCATGCTGTCCGGCGTATTCGCTATACTGCGGTTTCCGTGCACCGCGTTGCTCCCGTTGCATTTCTCTGTCTTGTCCTGGCTGGTTGTGTGTCACAGCCGGACATTTACGCGCCGCCGGCCCAGCGCAAGCCGCTTGATGAAAACCTTTCCCGCTTGCAGCCTATGCTCGAGATGAGTAATCCGATGGCGGAGCAGTTCTTTGTTCAGGACATCGCCGCAGGCCCCCAAACTACCCCATGGCGCTGGACCGGTAAGCGGCCCACGGTTCGAATCGCCCTTCGGAGCACTTCGAATTACCGAATGCAAGCGGTCTTCGCCATCGCCGATACCACGTTCAAAGCGACAGGACCGGTCACCGTCACGTTCTACGTAAATGATCAACTGCTCGAGTCGGTCAAATACGATTCGCCAGGAACCAAAACCTTCGACCAGCCCATCCCCATGCACCTGCTGAAGCCGATGTCCGACAACACGCTGGCGGCCGACATCGACAAAACCTGGGCCGAAAAGAAGGGCGATCCTCCGCTCGGCGTGATTCTCGTGCGAATCGGGCTGGTTCAGTAGATGGTCGCGCTCTCGATCCTGCTGGGTGCGGTGCTCACGGTGGTAACATCGCTCGCGATCGGCCGGACGATTCTGCGCACCATTCGCGCGAAGTTGTACCGCGGAGAAGAGGACGCACTCGCTTTCGTCACCGGCGCGGGCGTGTTGAGTTTCGTGATCTTCCTGCTCGCCGCGACGGGATTCGCCAATAAGGCCGCGTTTCTCGGAGTGGCCGGATTGTCGCTGGCAGCAGCCTACTTCGCAGGTGCGCATCGCAACGTATGCCCTTCGTTCGCACCTCTGCCTCGACGCTGGGCGGCGATCTTCTGGATTGGGTTCGCCATCTTCACGGTCTTGTACTTCTTCAGCGCCATGGCTCCGGAGTTCAGCTCCGACGGCACCGCCTACCACCTGAGCTTCGTGGCCCGTTACGCCCGCGCGGGTGGCTTTGTCCGCATCCCCTGGAACATCTACGCCCAATTGTCGCAGGGGATCGAACTGTTGTACCTGATGGCGTTCACGTTCGGCCGGCATTCGTCGGCGGCGATGGTCCACTACGCGTTCCTGCTGGCGTTGACGCTGGGCATAGTGAGCTATGGACGCCGCGCGGGATACCCCGTGGCGGGACTCGCCGGCGCCCTGCTGGTCTATGCGAGCCCCGTGGTGGGCATGGACGGCACCACCGCCTATATCGACGTCGCCGTGGCCGCCATTCTCTTCGCCGTATTCTACGCCGTGCAGATATGGGATGAACAGCGGACCACGGGATGGCTGATCGTCATCGGATTGCTCGCCGGGTTCGGCTACGCGGCCAAGTACACCGCCGTGGTCGCCGTGCCTTACGCGGCCGGATTCGTGCTGTGGCGCTCGCGCCGGATGCGTCCGGCCTTGGTCGTCGTGGGCTGTTCGGTGGTGCTCATTGCGCCATGGGTGATCAAGGACCTGATGTGGGCGGGTAACCCGGTGGCGCCAATGTTCAACGACTGGTTTCCAAATCCTTGGGTACACGTCTCATTCGAAGAGGGTTGGAGCGCGTACCTGCGACGCTACTATCTCTCGAATCGCTGGACAATCCCACTTGAGGTTACGCTCCGGGGCGAGACCTTATGCGGATTCCTGGGACCGGCCTTCCTGCTGGTTCCGATCGGGCTGGCGGCATTGCGTTTACGGACCGGACGGCGAGTGCTGGCCGCAGGCGCCATTTTCGCCGCTCCCTATGTGTTGAACATCGGTACTCGATTCCTGATTCCGGCGGCGCCGTACTTCGCCTTCGCGCTCGGACTGGCGTTGACGGAAATGCCGATCCTGCTCGCGACACTGATGATCGGCCACACGATTCTGTCATGGCCCAGCGTGGCGGTTCACTATACAGCGGCGCACCCGTGGATGCTCGGGAGAATCCCCTTCAAACAGGCGCTGCGGATCGAATCTCCGGATTCATGGCTGGGGCGGAAACAGCCCGACTACGCGATCCCGAAGCTGTTCGAGGCGAAAACTCCGCCAGGATCCCGCATCCTGACCATGAGCGGTGTGCCCGAATCGTACACGACCCGGGATGTCTGGGTCACCTTCCAATCGGCGCAAGGGGAAGTGCTGGGCGATATCTTCTTCACGGCGTTCCTCGGCGATTTCCAGCCGCGCTGCGCCGAACGGCTGCAGTTCGCACCCGGACAATTTCAGAAGATGCGGATCGTCCAGACCGGCAAGCCGGTGGAGGCATTGCAGTGGAATGTGGGCGAGGTCCGACTGTATTCCGACGGCAAGGAGATTCCCCGGAGTTCGCGTTGGCGGCTCACTGCCCGGCCGAATCCCTGGAACATCCAACTGGCGTTCGACAACTCGCCGGTGACCCGCTGGCGATCCTGGCAGCGATTCGAACCAGGGATGTACATTGAGGTGGACTTCGGCGCCCCGCAGCAGGTGGACGCCGTTCAACTCGAAGGCCCGTACGATTGCGTGGCGCATTCCGAACGCCTGGAGGCATTGACGGCCGATGGAAGATGGCGGACGCTGACGGATCAGCGAACCATCTCCCCGGCGAACCCGCAAGCGTTCATGGGGAAGGCTGCGATGCGGGAATTGAAGCTTCGGGGGATCGATTTCCTGTTCATCCGCAAGGGCGAGTTCGGATGGGCCGAGGTGGACGACAATCCGGAAGCGTGGGGACTTCAGGAAGTCGGCGCCGCCGGCGGTGGAAAGTTGTACCTTCTAAAGGCGGGAGTCCCGGAAGTCGAGATGGAACAAGATGGCAAGGCTATACCTGGGCGTTGACGGCGGCCAATCGAGCACGACGGCGCTGGTTGGCGACGAGAACGGGCGCGTAGTGGGGTTCGGGCGCGGCGGTCCCTGTAATCACGTTCGCGCAGCCGAAGGCCGGGAGAAGTTCCTGAACGCGATCGGCGGATGTGTGCGGGACGCATGCGCTCAGGCAGGCGCGGAGTCAACGGAGATCGAATCGGCGTGCCTCGGCTTCAGTGGAGGTCCGGCGGATAAGGAAACCCTGGTGCGCGAGTTGCTGCCGTCCGCCCGTTTGGTAGTGACGAATGACGCGGTAGTGGCCCTGGCGGGGGCTTGCGCCGGCGATCCCGGCTTGATCACCATCGCCGGCACCGGCTCAATTTCGTTGGGGCGTAACGGTGCAGGGCGAGTGGCTCGCGCGGGCGGCTGGGGGTATATTTTCGGCGACGAGGGCGGCGCATTCGATATCGTCCGGCAGGCTCTGAGGGCCGCCCTTCGATTCGAGGAGGGATGGGGACCCGCCACCCGCCTGCGGGAAATCCTGCTGGAGGCGACAGGCGCCGCGGACGCGAATGAGTTGATGCACCGCTTCTATACGGCCGAGTGGCCGCGATCCCGCGTGGCGACTTTCGCAAGACAGGTGGATGCGGCGGCGGGATCGGGAGATGAAGTCGCCGCCCGGGATGATGGGCCAGGCCGCCGCCGATCTCGCTGAACTGGCGAATGCGGTGCGTGGCAAGCTGTTCTCGCATGATGAGGCGGCGCCGGATGTCCTACATCGGAGGAGTGTTTCGCAGCGAGCGTCTGTTGTGCGAGTTTCGGCGGCTCGATGGAATCCGCAGATCCTACCGATGTTTCGGTCCCCCGGAGTTCGGCCCGGCCGCAGGAGCATTGATCGAGGCGTATCGCGCAGCGGAGTCGAATCCCAGGCTGAGTCGACCTTCCGGAGTTCGAAAAATGAGAATACTGGCCTTTGTTACTGACTACGGCGGCCATCTTCGCCGCCCCTCCCGACTGGAAAGCCGTTGAGGACCATGCCCTCGACTTCCTGGTCCGCTATGTACGGCTCGCCACTGTGAATCCTCCGGCTGATACCCGGGCCGCGGCGGAACTGTTTCGGGGTGAGTTGGAAGGCGCCGGTCTGAAACCGACGGCTGTACACCAGCGGTCCCGATGGCCAGACGAACCTGGTGGTGAGGGTTCCGGGCCGGGACAGGACCAAGAAGGCGCTGCTGCTATTGAATCACTTCGACGTGGTTCCCGTGGATCCCAAGGCATGGTCGGTGGATCCATTCGGGGCAGTGATCAAGGACGGCATCATCTGGGGACGGGGGACGTTGGATATGAAGGGCATCGGGGTTCAACAATTAACGGCCCTGATCCAACTGCACAAGACGGGCATTGTTCCGGCTCGCGACATCGTCATGCTGACCACGGCCGATGAGGAAACCAACGGCGTGCACGGCATCAAATGGATGCTGGAGAATCACCCAGGCGACATCGACTGCGAGTATGTCCTGGACGAGGGCGGCATGGGGACCCGCGACGTGCTGGCGGCGAATCGACTGGTGTTTGGCGTGTCGGTCGGCGAGAAGCAGGTGTTATGGCTGAGGCTGAAGGCGCACGGTACCGCGGGGCATGGGTCCCAGCCCATCGCCAATAATGCGAACCTGGTGCTGCTCGAAGCGATCCGGAAAGCGTTGGATCTTCCAGCGGGCGGAAAGCCGAATCCCGTGATCGAGGAGATGCGCCGCAACATCGGCGAGTTCGCGCCCAACAAGTTTACGTCGGCGATCCAGCGCAACACCATGTCGCTGACTACGCTAACCTCCGGAGTCGGGTCGCCGGTGAAGGTGAACGTGATTCCGTCGCTGGCCGAAGCGACACTGGATTGCCGCCTCCTGCCTGGGGTGAATGGCGACGAGTTCATATCGGAGATGAAGGCGCGCATCAACGATCAGCGAGTGACCGTGGAGCAGTTGACTCAACCCGTGGATGCGGGCGCGAGCCGTAGCGACACTCCACTGTTCGCCGCGATCCGGAAGGCGATTCTGGCTGAGCATCCCAGCGCGGTGGTAACGCCGATGTTCGTCCCGTTCGGGACCGATTCGGTGAATCTGCGCAAGCGCGGAGTGATCGCGTACGGGCTGACGCCGATGATCCTGGATGCGGCTACGGCAGCCACGATGCACAGCGATCAGGAACGGATCCCGGTGGCGGAGTTCAAGCGCGGAATCCGGATCTTTTACGACGTGCTGCGGTCGGAGTTCTGATTTCGGATCGGGATAAAATAGTCTGAATTGCGATGACGGGACACCAGCACTCAAGCCGGAAACGCTTCGTCGATCCCGGTTCAACTGCCGTACGCTATCTCGCCGCTGTGCTGCTGGCGGTTGCCGCTCAACTCGCGCGCCTGGCCCTACCTTCCCCGACACTCATCCCGTTCATCACATACGTTCCGTTCGTGAGCGTGAGCGCCTGGCTTGGCGGCCTCGGCCCCGGCCTCGTCACCACTTCCTTGTGCGTCCTGGAAGTAATCTATTTTGCACTTGAACCCACTGGCGCGTTCGCAATCAGCAAGAGTTCGGATTACGTGGGAATCTCCGCATTCGTGTTGACCGGCGTGATTGTGAGTTTACTGATAGAACGTCTGCGCCGAACAACCGTAGCGCTGGAAAAGAGCGAACAGCGGTTGAACCTGGCAACGTCGGCCGCGGAAATCGGGGTGTGGTCCTGGAGGCCTGGCACTCAGGATATCGTCGTCAGCGGAAATTGGCGGAACCTCTTCGGCGTGCCGCCGGATACCGCCGTCACGTTCGAAACGTGGCGCGATGCGCTGCACCCCGACGATCGCGACCGGGCCCTGAGTCAGCTCAACGATGCCAGCAAGCACCACCACGAATTCAAGATCGACTATCGCGTTGTTTGGCCCGACGGAACCGTGCACTGGATCATGGACCGCGGACACGCAGCCTACGACGGTCACGGCCGCGCGATAGGAATGGCCGGCGTGAATGTCGAGATAACCGACCGCAAGCGGGCGGAAGAGGCGGTACGGGAGAGCGAGGAGCGGCTACGGCTGGCCCAGATGCGCGGATCCGTCGGCGTGTGGGATTTGAACCGGCAGACCGGTGCGCTCCATTTCACACCCGAGCTCGAACAACTGTATGGCCTGGCGCCTGGGACCATTAGAACCTATCAGGATTGGCGCCGCCTGGCACATCCTGACGACATCGAGAGGATTGAGCGCGAACGGGACATCGCCATCGCCAATCGTGAGCCGTTTGACCTGGAATTCCGAGTTTTCCATGCCTCTGGCGAAATTCGCTGGCTATCCGGCAGAGGCGGCGCCATTTACGACGACGATTCACCCGAAGCCGTGCGCGTGCTCGGGGTCAACGTGGATATCACCGACCGAAAACGGGCCGAAGAGGCGTTACGGCTCAGCGAGGAGGCTCTGCGGGCGAGCGAGGAACGCCACCGGCTTCTGGCGGAAACGATGCTGCAAGGCGTGGTTCACCAGGACGCTGATGGCAGGATCATCGACATGAATCCGGCAGCCGAGCGCATTCTTGGGAAGAGCCGTGGGTCGTTTCTGGGGAGTACTTCCATTCAGGAAGAACGCGACACCGTCCGTGAAGATGGTTCGCCGTTTCCCGGTCTGGAACATCCGGCAATGGTCGCACTGCGCACGGGGCAGCCTTTACACGGTGTAGTCATGGGCGTGTTTAACCCATCAGCGGGCGTTTACAACTGGATCAGCATCGATGCACTGCCGCTGTTTCGTCCCGGCGAGACCACTCCTTACCAGGTATTTACGGTGTTCGAGGACATCACTGAACGCAAGCATACCGAAGAGGCGCTGCGAGAGAGCCGCGCCACGCTGGAGGCGGCGTTGGCCAGCATGACGGATGCCGTGTTCATTTCCGATACCGAAGGGCGCTTTGTCGAGTTCAACGATGCTTTTGCCGCATTTCACAGATTCAGGAACAAGGAAGAGTGTGCAAAGACCCTCGCCGAATATCCTGGCTTTCTCGATGTTTTCCTGCCTGACGGGACCAGGGCGCCCCTCGATCGTTGGGCAGTTCCGCGGGCCCTCCGGGGCGAGACGGTCACAAATGCCGAATACACCCTGAGACGCACAGATACCGGTGAGACATGGGTAGGGAGTTATAGTTTCGGTCCGATCCGTGACAAGGCGGGCACCATCGTGGGCGCCGTGGTGGTAGGACGCGACGTCACGGAGACCAAACGGGCCGAAGCGGCTCTGCGAGAAAGTGAGAATCGCTTCCGGGCAATGGCCGACAACATCCCGCAATTGGCCTGGATGGCCGATGCAAATGGGTGGTTATTCTGGTACAACTCCCGCTGGTACGATTACACCGGCACCACCCCGGAACAGATGGAAGGTTGGGGCTGGCAGTCCGTGCACGATCCAGAAATGCTGCCACAAGTTCTGGAACGCTGGAAGGCTTCCATCGCCACCGGGGAGTCATTCGACATGGTCTTCCCGCTCCGGGGCGCGGATGGAGTGTTTCGACCCTTTCTCACGCGGGTGATGCCGGTACGCGACGAGCACGGCAAAGTCTACCGCTGGTTCGGCACCAACACCGACATCAGCGAGCAGCGCACCACCGAAGAGGCGCTTCGCCGGTCCAATCAGGACCTCGAACAGTTCGCCTATGTCGCAAGTCACGATTTGCAGGAGCCATTGCGCATGGTCTCCATCTACTCTGAAATGCTGGCGCGGAAGCATCGAGGACAGTTCGACCGCGAGAGCGATCAGTTCATCGAGTGGGTGATGGAAGGAACCGCGCGAGTCCACGCCTTGCTTCGAGGACTATTGGAGTATTCAAGGCTCGGTAGCAGCGATTTCGAACATCTGCCGGCGGTTGACAGCGCTACGGCGCTCAAGTCGGCGCTGGGGAGCCTGGACGCGGCCCTCCAGGAAAGCGGCGCGGCCATCACCCATGATGCGCTTCCGCCCGTGCGCATTCCTGAAGTCCACCTCATCCAACTCTTTCTGAATTTGATTGGCAATGCTCTCCGGTATCGAGGCGCCGATCCGCCTCGAATTCACATCTCTGCGACCGCGGATGGTCCATTGCAGCGATTCGCGGTCCGCGATAACGGCATCGGGATCGAGCCTCAGTATTCCGAGTACATCTTCAAGATGTTCAAGCGTCTCAATGCAAGATCGTATCCCGGCACGGGAATCGGACTGTCGATCTGCAAGCGGATTGTGGAACGGCGGGGCGGCCGGATCTGGGTGGAATCGAAACCTGGACAGGGCGCGACCTTCTACTTCACCCTTCCGAGCTGACTACTTTTCCGGTTCACGGCCCAACACCGAACGCGCCGCGTCGCTAACGGCCGCCTTCATCGACGCTGCCATCGACCCGGACTTGTCCTTCGCCATCCGCAATATCAGCCTGCGGCGCTCGCGCAGCATCCCCCGCAGACTCCGCACCTGCTCCCGCAACACCAATCCCGCCTGCCCGCACATACGGGTCATCACCTGATCGATTCGGGGACTGAACAGGCTCGATTCGCGATGCCGCCGGTCAAGCGCCAGGCAATCCGCGGCGAGGTCGATCCCGTGTCCGTACAGGATGGTGGCCGCCAGTGCGCCTTGAAACAGATCCTCACCGCATTGTTCGATGAAGCGCCCGATCTGTTGCATTCCGAAAGCTCCAACGCTGATCAAGTGCCTGCGGAAATCGACGCCGCCCGCGAAAAGGTTCGCACGGGAACACCCAGGATGTGTTCGGGCAGCATGTGCTCGACGTCATCCCAATCGACGTCGTCGGGAGCGGCATCCCAGTGCGACAAGGCATCGGCCGCCTGCTCGACGATCTGGGCGCTCGCCTGCAATCCGAAACCGATCTTGCGGATCATCAGACGGAACGTCAAGGACTGTTCTCCGTTCAGGTACCAATTGATGAACAGACTGGAGGCTGCCCGCTTCCAGACATGCATCCACATCGCCACCGACGGACGCTTCCCCAAGCTGGTCAACACGTGTAATTGCAGCTCGATGGCTGCGGCGGCGATGGCCAGGGAATCGATCCAACTCTTCCGGCTCAGTCCCACCACCAGGCCGAGCGACCACGCCCGTTGCGCGATGTCCCGCTCGATTTCGGCCAGCACGCGCTCCGAAGCGGCTCGATAGCACTCCGCATTCCGCTCGGCCAGGGTGATGCCACTATCGCCCCAACGCCCGGCCGCAAGCAGACCGTTCAGATACTCGCAACACCGCCCGGCGTGAAGTTCGTCGGCGGACGAAGGCAGGATTCGGATCCTCTCGAAAACACCGCCACCCGCGGGCCCCCATAGCTGGTTCAACCTGCGCCGCCACGCACGGCGGTACAGAGTGTACAACGCAAGGCCGCCGGCAACCGGAACGGCCACTGCTACCAACCCGGCGCCGATCAGCCACCAGTCCGGGCTGTGCGGAGCCAGTGTGAATCCGAAGAGTCCGCGAACCCGCTCCGCGGCCCCCATCCAACTTTGCACGGCGGAGACGTAGGCATTGAAGGCGATCAGAGCCAGGGCGGCGCTGATCGCCCAGATGATATACGACCCGTACAGCAACGTGCGCGACCGCACGGATTCAAGGCCGGCCGGATCTTCCCGCATTGCACTCACTGAAACAACATTCTCTCACCGAAAAGGAAACGATTTTCAATCCGTCGCCACTAACCCCATGCAGACAGTCATTCCGCGCCCGGTTGCATCCGCGATTCGGATGGCTATCCTGCGTAAATAGGAGGAAAACTCATGGCCCTGACAGTCGGTGAACTCCGCGCGGCCATAACGCGCGAGAATCTCACGTGGCAAACACACGCAGACCTGAAAGATGAACAAGCCGTGCAGGTGCGCGGCCTTGGAGGCAATCCCGAAGGACTGCCGCTGGCCGAGGCGGCTCCGCACTTCGATTTTCAAAAGGATTTGGGTGTCGGCACGAATCCCTTTCTCGCCGTGCGACGCGCCGAACGCGGTTTGGTCGCTCCGCAGGCGCTCGAGACCGTGTTCGAGCGAAGCCTTCTGTTGCGGGCCGGCCTGTCCGAAACTGAACCGTCGTTCGGTCCTCCCCCGTCGGGTGGAACCGCCGCCGCGGTGGACTGGCGAAACCGGTTCGGAACGAACTGGATCACCAGCATTCGCGATCAGAACCCCTGTAATGCCTGCTGGGCCTTCGCTGGGGTAGCACTGGTGGAAGCAATGGTCCGCATCGAGGACGCCATGTGGACCCGCCGCTCGGAGGGCGACGTTCATCGCGGAATTGGTGCCCAGTGCCCTGATTACGGCAACATCCCGAACGTCTCGAACTTCTTCGCTAACAACGGTATCTGCGACCCTGGCAGTTTCCCCTGGGCCACCAACAATCCGCCCTATACGCCAACTCCCGACCGCAACGGACGCACGGTGAAAGGGCCGCAGTTCGGATGGGTCGGCACCGTCCAACAGGCAAAGGACTGGATCGACACGGTCGGTCCGGTGATCACGTGGCTCGAAGTCTGGAACGACTTCTTCGGGTATTCGAGCGGCGTCTTCCGACGGTCCACCGCACCGTCGAACACCCTGGCTGGAACCCATTTCATGCTGGTAGTGGGCTACAGCGACGCTCTGCAAGCCTGGCTGTGCAAGAACTCGTGGGGTCCCACCTGGGGCATGAGCGGATACGGCTGGATCGCATACGGCGACTCGGGCATTGATCGTTACTCGAAAGCGACTTTACGAAATACAAATCCCGACCCGTGGACCAAGCGCCGCCTGCACAACGGCAACCTGTACGAAAGCGGAAACGGGGCGATGAACCGCAACCTGGAAGTGATGGGCTCCAACGGCAGCCGCGTCCTGCACCGCTGGCGGGAAGGCGGACCGCCCTTCAACTGGGGCACCGCCGCCAGCTTCGCCAATGACGCCGCAGTCTGCCCGACGCTCACCGGAACCACGTTCAACCGCAACATGGAACTGGTGTATCTGACCACCGGCGGCCGTCTGCACCACTGGTGGGGACCGGGCGCCGGAACAGGGCCCTGGAACGATGGCGGAGTGTTCGGACCCACCGACTGTCGCGGAGTGCCGGGCTTTATTCAGGGCGACTACGGCGCTCCCGGAAACTTTGAAGTGGTGGTGCTGGTCAGCGGAGGCCAGTTGCAGCACGTATGGCGCGATGGCGGCGGGTGGCACCTCGGTCCCAAGTTCGGCAGCAATTTGGCTCTCTCCGGCGCCACATTGGTGCAAGGAACCTTCGGGCTGCCCCACGGTAACCTGGAAGTGGTTGCGGTTCGCAACGATGGGACCATGCAGCATTTCTGGCGAAACGAACCCACGTTCACCTGGAATCCTGGCGCCGTCTTTGGAGCCGGCATCAGTTCCCCGCCAGTGATGATCCAGGGCCAATACGGCATGCACGACGAAGCCGGACCCCACGGCAACTTCGAGTTGTGTGTGGCGGCAGGAGGACAGGTGCAGCACTGGTGGCGCTGGAATGCCGGCGACCTCCAGTGGCGGCACTCCGCCAACTTCGGGCACGATGTCCGCGCGGTTGCTGGGCTTTGCGAAAGCCAGTGGGGGCTGAACCTGGAAGTCATTGTTCTTCGTAATGACGGCCAGTTGCAGCACTACTGGCGCGACGGGGCCGGCTGGCACGAAGGGCCCGTTATCGGCCCGGCATGAGCGGGGAATACTACTCAGAAGGGATTCCGAGCCGCCTGGAGTTGCATCCGGGCGGCGAGGCCCGGGTCGAGTTGCACTCCGCCGCGGGGGCGGGCTATCAGTGGCAGGCCGGACTCCTTCGCGGAGATCCGGCCGCCGCGGATGTCAGGATCGAACTGGGCCCTCCGCCCCGGCAGACAGACCCTCCATCGAACCAGCCTTCTCCCGTCGCCCTGGTTGTACGGGCCAACCGCAACGGGAGCGCGCTGTGGATGCTCAAGCTCGTACGGTCCTGGCAAGCCGATTCCACCTTGGTGGAACGGCAGATTGAAATCGACGTCAGAACGTGAAGAGCATCCCGAGTTCGCTGCGGATGTCGTGCCATTGACGGCTCGGGATGCCGCGCAGCAGGAACAGGCCGCCCTGGCTGTCAGCCGTATTGTTGGCTGCACGGGTCCGGTACATCGACTCTTCAAACTGGAAACTGACCAGGGGGTTCATCTTGTAATTAAGCGTGAAGGCGGCTAAGTCCGACTTGCCCCGGACACCGGAGAGTCGGCGCGCATCCCGTGCCGGGACCATGTCGATGCTGTAGTGCAGATTGGTGGTCCACCCCGCGGCACGAGATGCGGGATTCACTTTGAACCATCGCGATATAGGAAAGGCGAGGTCCGTGTTGACGCCCTGCGTGCGCACCCCACGGACCGGGGCGATCACCGGGACTCCGTTCTGCAACCCGAATGCGACATTGCACGCCCCGTCGATGGTCGTCGCCGCGGTGACACCGGTCAACCCGGCGGTGTCGTTAAAGCCCGAATACAGACCGCCGACGAAGTAGAAGCGGAGATCCTTGCCATTGAAGTACTTGCCCTGCCATGTGAAGAAGCGCGTGGGCGTCTGCAACTCGATAGTGTAGCCGTAACGGGAACCGTCCACCTCCGCGCCATTCGGAAAGCCCGATTTGAACTGCGTCGGGACGTCGGCGGCACGCACCAGCACCTTTCGCGACGCCTGGACAAAGCTCACGATGAACTGCGCGGGAGCCACGGCCGGAGCTTCGTCTAACTGCCATTGGGTTACGATGCGTCCTTGCACTTCCGGGCGTCCGGAGTCGGCACCCTGCCGTTCACCGTATCCCGAGTTGATCGGCCACACTGGCTGGCGAGTTTCCGAAGGCCGGCATGGTCAGCGCGATTTCCGGCTGGAGAACAACACGGCGCGATCCTCCGATCTCCCGTCTAACGCCCACCAGCGCCATAGGCAACCGCTCGTATAGCGTCCCATAGCCGAGCCCGAGCCCGGTGGTCTCAACCAGGTTCGGAATGGTGGACGAGCCGAACGGAGTCCAGTCCTGACCGATCTTGAAGAACACGTTCGTCTTCTCATTGACGATGCGATCCACGCGGCCCCATGCAGTACGCAGGGAAAACTGACTGGACCGTACCGACGAGATGTTGCGATTCAAAGCGCGTGTGAAGCTGCCTTCGAAATCGGCTTCGAAGCGCTCCGGTGATGGCCCATTTCGGCGACAGGTCAGGCCATTCGAACTGACTGCCAAGGCGCATATTGCGGGCCCGGGCGTGGAATTCGGGATCCACCGTCGGACCCGTGTCGCCGTTCATATAGGGCAGCGGCATGTCGGTGCCGGAAGGTGAGGAACTGTCGTAGATGAGGCTCGCCTTCACAAAGCCGTAAACCTTCAAACTGGCGCCGCTTCCCAGTTTGATATCGGGCACGATTCCTCCCTGCTTCACCGGATCGACCGGGAGCACGCGTAAGGGCGTGACGGCGGCCACAACCGCCGGAGCGGCGGGCGGCTTCGCGGCGGGAAGGGGGGCGGTAACGTGAGCTGTCGTCGCGATCCGGCTGGATCGGACGCGACGGCTGCGCAGCCGCGGATGCGGGCGCCAGCTCGCGGACGTCATCCGCCGAGAACACTCCTTTGCGCAGCAGCAGTTCGAGAAGCCGGTCCCGATCGGAAACCGTCCGGGCCTCGGCGGCCGTGAAAACACCTTTCTCGACCAGTTTCAGAAGTATTGGGTCGGATATTTCGGGGGCTGCTTTCGGTTCCTGCGCGAGAGAGACCAGTGGCGCAAGCAGTAAAACAGAAACTATTAATAATTGCATTACGGATCTTTTTATATTTTATCGGTATCTCCCGGTTCATGAAAGAGAACAGATCGTTGGTGACCCGGAATGGGCGGCTGTATGCCACCATGTTTGTGAGAGGTGATTGCGACCCCATGAGTCTCAGCCCCAAGGCCGGCAAACCGGCCGATCCTTCAATGCTGGTGGACATCCCGAAACTGATCAGCGCGTACTACGTGGAGCGGCCCGATCCGGGAATCCGTGAACAGCGGGTGGCCTTCGGCACCTCCGGGCACCGCGGATCGTCGGTAAACCGGGCCTTTAACGAAAACCACATTCTTGCAGTCACACAAGCCATTTGCGATTACCGCCACGAGGTAGGTATCGACGGTCCGTTGTACATCGGATTCGACACGCACGCGCTCTCCTATCCCGCCTTCATCAGCGCTCTGGAAGTGCTGGCCGCAAACCGCGTGGAGACGATGATCTCGGACACTTGCGGCCGACACCCACCCCCGCCATCTCGCTGGCGATCCTCACCTACAATCGTGGGCGCACCAACGGCATTGGCGGACGGCATCGTGATCACGCCGTCGCACAATCCGCCTCAGGATGGCGGTTTCAAATACAACCCTCCGAATGGCGGCCCCGCCGACACAGACATCACCAAAGTGGTGGAAGCGCGCGCCAACGAGTATCTCGCCGCCCGATTGAACGGAGTAAAGCGTCTGGTCTACGAACAAGCCATTAGAGGCTACACGACGCATCAAATTCGACTACATCGACGCGTATGTCGGGGAACTGCCGTCGGTTCTGTATCTGGAGGCCATCCGCTCCGCCGGGTTGCGCCTGGGTGTGGATCCGCTAGGAGGGGCCGGCGTTGACTACTGGCCCGCCATCGCCGACCGGTACGACTTGAACCTGACGGTCGTGAATCCCTATATCGATCACACGTTCCGGTTCATGACGGTGGATTGGGACGGCAAGATTCGCATGGACCCGTCATCGCCCTACGCCATGCAGAGTCTGATCGGCCTGAAAGACCAATTCGATATCGCGTTCGCCTGCGACACCGACCACGACCGGCACGGCATCGTGACCAAGAGCGTGGGATTGCTGCCGCCCAATCATTATTTGTCGGTGTGCGTTCACCACCTCTACTCCCACCGCTCCCGGTGGCCCTCCGACGCGTCTGTGGGCAAGACGGCGGTGAGCAGCAGCATGATTGATCGAGTGACCGCGGCCCTGGGGCGCAAGCTGTACGAGGTCCCGGTCGGATTCAAGTACTTCGTCGATGGCTTGCTGAACGGCTCCCTGGGATTCGGCGGAGAGGAGAGCGCCGGCGCGTCCTTCCTGCGGCGCGACGGGACGGTCTGGACGACGGACAAAGACGGCCTGATTCTGGGGCTGCTGTCGGCGGAGATCACGGCGGTGCTGGGACGCGACCCGGGCGAGGTCTATCAATCCCTGACGGCAAAGTTCGGCGATCCGGCATACGAGCGCACCGACGCGCCGGCCACGAACGATCAGAAGACGGTGCTCGCCAAGCTCTCCCCGGAGAGCATCCGCAGCAAGGAACTGGCTGGTGACCCGATCACGAAGGTGCTGACCAACGCGCCCGGCGACGGCAACGCGATCGGCGGCGTCAAGGTGATGACCGATCAGGGATGGTTCGCGGCGCGGCCGTCTGGAACCGAGGAGATCTACAAGATCTACGCCGAGAGTTTCCGGGGCAAAGAACATCTCCGGCGCATTCAGCAGGAAGCCCGGCAGATCGTGTCGGAAGCGCTCACAGCGGCCGGATCGGGCCAGACTAAGACTGTGTCTTCGTGACCTGCTCCGTGACCCAATCGGTGACCAGCGCGGTCGCACCGGTGGAGCGTAACGGTGTCCCGTCCAGTACAGCGCCCACGAAATTCGCCACGCACGGATAGTGCAGGTTGGCGTGGGGAGCTAACTGCTCCACGCCCGCCGGATAGCATCAGTGACGGGCCGTTCAACGGCGTCAACCCGATTTCGCCATCGGTGCCGCGGATGCGAAACTCGTCGCGCTCGACGCGAGAGTGCCAGCGCACGTCCACCATGGCACGTACGCCGCTCTCGTACTCGATGAGCACGGTGGCGTTGTCCTCCACCGCCAGCCGCTGCACCAGCGTCGAACGTTGCCCTGTCGCTCGCGCCGGCTGTCCGAAGAGGTAGTTCATCAGATCGATCCGGTGCGAGGCGATGTCGAACAGCGGCCCGCCGCCCGATTGTTGTCGGGTCAGCCAGCCACTGCCGGTCGCCGTCAGTGAAGTCGGACCACCCGTGAGAGGTCGCCTCCGCAAACACAGGCCGGCCGATCGCGCCGGAGGCGATGAGTTCTTTCGCCCGATCCACTTTCGGATAGGTGCGCCGGTAGTAAGCGACTCCGAGTGTCCGGCCTGTGTCGATGGCCACCTGCTGCATCTCGCACGCTTGAGCATAGTTCAACGCCATCGGCTTTTCGCATAGCACGTGCTTCCCTGCCCGCAGCGCGGCGATTGTCTGAGGAGCGTGTAGAAACACGGGCGTCGCGACGTAGACGGCGTCGGATTCGGATTCGGACAGGGCGGCGCCGAGTTCAGTCCAGGCCGGAACCCCGTAGTTGATCGCTTTCTCAGGATGGCGGGTGACGATACCGGCGAGACGGCTCCGTGGCTCTGCGAGGATCGCAGGCAATACCCGCTTCGTTGTGATATCGCCGATCCCGATGACCAGCCAGGACAGCATCGCAATCAACCCTCTCCGCCGGGATTCTCCGGGGCTGTTTCCCAATCGTGCATGAACTCATGGTAACGCCCGCACTTGTGGTATCCCGCGAAACGGGCCACCTCCTGACCGACTTCGGCCACCCGCTTTTCCAACCGGGCATCGCGCATCCTGCCTTCCGCGTCGAACACCTTCCACGCTTCCGGCACCGCCGCCTGCTCGGGAACCACCCAGGCGTGCAGGGCCCGGCCAATGTGCCGCAATCCGTTCATGGCGCCGAAAGCTCCCATAGCGCCGCCGGACACCCCCACCAGGCCGATCATCTTGCCCTCCATCTCATCGAAAGTGAGATAGTCGAGCGCGTTCTTAAGGACGCCGCTGAAACTGCCATGATACTCCGGAGTCCCGATGACGAGGCCATCGACAGCTTTGACGTCGGCACGGAATTTCTGGGCCTTCGGATCGAGTGCGGCGCGTTTCAGATCTCCGCAGTGCAGGCTCAGATCATAGTCCCTAAGATCGATCGCGTGTGTCTCGGCGCCGTGCGACTTCGCCCCTTCGAGGGCGATGCGCAGGGCCGCAGCGGTATAGCTCCCGGGGCGCAGGCTGCCGCAGAGCGAGGCGACTCGAACGATTTTGGACGGGGTTTCAACTGAGGTATCGCTCATTGTTCTTTGGATGATGGGATGCCTGGACAGGTTGCAAATCGCCCGATGTCGATATAATGGCCGCGTTGCCGGGCACGTTTGCCCGAATCCGATAAGGAGCACTGAAATGCCGAAATTTGCCGCGAATTTATCGATGATGTTTAACGAGGTCCCGTTTCTGGACCGCTTCGGAGCGGCCGCGGAAGTAGGGTTCAAGGGAGTCGAGTTTCTCTTCCCTTATGAGTTCTCGCCGGAAGCCATCGAGGGCAAGCTGCGCCGGCACGGAGTGGAGATCGTGCTATTCAATATGCCGCCTGGAAATTGGGCGGCGGGCGAAAGGGGAATCGGATCCATCCCGGGCCGCGAAGAAGAGTTTCGGGCGGGAGTGGAGAAGGCCCTGCTCTACGCTACACGGCTGGGAGTACCGCGCTTGCACGCGATGGCAGGCATTCCTCCGGTGAGCGCGGATCGCGGTGCGTGCCGGCAAACGCTGATCGAGAACCTGAAATACGCGGCGGAGCAACTGGCGCCCCACGGCATCACGCTGCTGTTGGAGGCGATTAACAGCCGTGATATGCCGGGCTTTTTTGTGAACACGCAGGCCGAGAGTTATGACATCTGCACCGCGGTAGGCGCGCCCAATCTCAAAATGCAGCTGGATTGCTACCACATGCAGGTGATGGAAGGCGACCTGGCGACCAAACTCAAGAAATACGCGCCGCAGTGCGGCCACATCCAGATCGCAGGCGCACCCGAACGGCACGAACCCGATACGGGCGAGATCCGTTACGAGTATCTATTCCGCATGCTTGACGAGATCGGGTACTCGGGATGGCTGGGGTGCGAATATCGGCCGGCAGGCAAGACCGTGGACGGTCTGGGTTGGTTCCGCGCACTTTCGGCCGCGAGCTAATCCGGCGTTACCCTCGGGGCCCGTCCGGAGTACGCGGCGCCGTCGCTTTGGGACGTCGCAACTCGACGTCGCAGGTATTGGCCATTCACGTAGGAACTCCCAGCCGCGGCAGGATCCAGCGCTGGAGCACAACATAGAACGCGATCACGAGTACGATCAATAACCAGTCGGGCAAGTTGTTTCCTCAGGGATCCACGATCCCCTACCTCTAGGATGCCCTATTTTCGTATCGGTGACACGTCCCCGTGCTGTTCTTGTCTGTTGCACCGTCCAGAAGTCAGCAAGGGCGGGTGCTTTAGTGATATACGTGATAGGGTCCCAGGAGAACCAAGATGAACCGGCGAAACTTCTTCACGATGGCCGCGGGTGCCGCGGCGGTGACCGCGCGGCAACTGGCGGCGGATGAAAAGACCGAGCGCGCGACGCGAGGTATGGCGTCGCCCAAGATCAAGGACGTGACCGTCATTGCGACTGCCCCCGCCGGCCTGCGTCTGACGGTGGTCAAGGTCACCACCGACCAGGATGGACTGTACGGCTACGGCTGCGGGACGTTCACTCAGCGTGCCGACCTGGTAAACGCGGCCGTCGAAAGATATCTGAAGCCCTTCCTGATCGGCAAACACGCCGACCGCATCGACGACCTCTGGCAGGCCATGTACAACAGTTCCTACTGGCGCAATGGTCCTGTGCTGAATAACGGCATCAGCGGTGTGGACCAGGCGTTGTGGGACATCAAGGGCCGCCAGGCGGGAATGCCCGTCTATCAACTGCTGGGCGGCAAGCATCGCGAAGCGGCGGATTGCTACACGCACGCCGACGGCGCCGAGATTGCCGACACCATCGACAACGCGCGAAAGTTCATGGGCCAGGGTTTCCGCAATGTCCGCATCCAGGTGGGCATTCCCGGGATGGCGGGCTATGGCGCGCGCCGTGGCGACGCCAAAGTGCCCGCCCTGCACGACGGTCCCGTGTTCGAGCCCGGACCGGCCATGAGACGCGGCGTCAAACTGATCGAGGAGGCGCGGAAGGCGCTCGGCGAAGAGGTGGGCCTGCTGCATGATATGCACGAACGCTATCCGCCGAACATGGCGGTGCAGTTCGCCAAAGCCGTGGAGCCTTTCGGGCTGTTCTTCCTGGAAGACCCGGTGTCGCCGGAAGATATCGCCTATTTCCGGCAGATCCGTTCCCAGTGTTCGACCCCGCTCGCCATGGGCGAACTATTCAACAGCCCGCACGAGTGGAGCCCGCTCATTCAGGAACGTCTGATCGACTACATGCGGATGCACGTCACCCAGATGGGCGGCTTGACGCCCGCCCGCAAGGTGGCGGCCTTCGGCGAGATCAACGGGGTGAAGACAGCGTGGCATGGCCCGGGCGACGTCTCTCCCATCGGGCACGCCGCCAACGTCACATTGGACTTGGCCTGTTACAACTTCGGCATCCAGGAATACTCGGCCTTCAACGACCGCACTAAGGAAGTCTTCGACGGCTGCCCGGTGATGAAGGAAGGCTATCTGTACGCGAACGAGAAACCCGGTTGGGGCATCGAGGTCGATGAAAAGGCGGCCGCAAAATTCCCCTACGGAGCGGGTGGACGCTACGGCAACCTGAACGGCGGTTGGGGTGAAGTTCGCCGCCGCGACGGCACCATCGTCAAACAGTGATGGTGGCGTTGGGCGTCACCGCTGTTCCATCTCGCCGAGTTTTCGGACCCGGCGCCGAAAATCCTCATCGGTGCTGAAGGTGGCCTTGAGGTGGGCCGCAAGTATCTCTTCGGCGACTTTCGGTCCGATGATCCAGGCGCCCATGCACAGCAGATTCACGTCGTCGTGCTCCACGCACTGGTGGGCCGAATACGTATCGTGACAAAGCGCGGCTCGAATGCCTCGCACCTTGTTCCCGGCGATGCACGCGCCCACGCCGGTGCCGCACACCAGGATGCCGCGTTGTGCGCGGCCGCCGAGAACCTCGTCGCAGACTTTCCTGGCAATGTCGGGAAAGTCCACCGGATCGGCCGAGTGGGTGCCGCAGTCGGTCACAGTGTGGCCCCAGGATCGTAACAGGGCCACCACCGGGCCTTTCAGTGGAAATCCGGCATGGTCGGCGCCGACTGCCAGTTTCATCTTCACCGGTTTGTCCGTTGCCGCCGCAGCAGCCACGGGAGCCGCCGCGATTCCGCCGAGAAATCGCCTTCGAGCAAGAGTTTTATCAGGCATGTTAAGGATCCGCGCTCCGATTATCAGCCAACGGCAGTACGCTCGGCAAGCTAATGCCCAGGGACGGCCCCTGACCCTGAGGGACCCTGAGGTAGGGACATTGACAGGTCCCACACGGGACGAGTACCGTAAGCAGTGAAGGGTCTTCAAAGCTCCCCGCGGAGAAATCTCATGTCTAAAGTCTCTCGTTTCGCATTGGGTCTTGCGCTGTCCCTCGCGCTCGGTTTTGCGGCGGACGTCGCCGGCAACTGGAAGATGTCGGCTGACGCACCCGACGGCAATACCTATAAGTTCACGCTCGCAGTGAAAGGGAGCGGCAGCGATATGACCGGCACTGTCAGCAGCCCGGAATTAGGCAGCGTGGCCCTGAAGGAGGTCGCCTTCAGCGGAGACGAACTGACCTTCAAGTTGCCGTACGGCGAAGTCGGACTCATCGCTTTTAAACTGACCATGACGGGCGATTCCCTCAAAGGCACGTTGGCGACGCCACAGGGAGATACCGGGACGGTTGAAGGTACGCGTGAAGCAGCGGCAGCCGCCGCCGCAGCGGCCACATCCACGGGGGCCACGAACGTAACCGGCAAATGGAAATTGGTAGTCAAGAGTCCCAGCGGTACCGACATTCTGGCGACGCTGGACGTGAAACAGGAAGGAGATAGTGTCTCTGGCGACATCGCCACCGACGCCGGCTCCACTCCCATCTCGGAAGGCAAGGTGGATGGAAGCGATTTCCAGTTCAAGATCCCCCTCGGCGATGGTACTTATGAGGTCAAGGGGAAAGTGAACGGTGGAGAATATAAGGGCGAATATAAGGGGCCCAGCGGCGGCGGGACCTTTGTAGGAACGCGCGCCTGACGGCCGTGACCGCACAAGCTCTTTTCCGCGAGGCAAGGCGGTGCCGGTGCCGATAAGAGAAGCATGCCGCCTCGCGACGCCGCATGCCGTTCTCGATGGCGTTGCTGGCTATTCACGCTCGCGATAGGCGCCGTTCCGGCTCAAGCCCTCGATCCTCACCGGGCCATCACTCATTACAGCCATAGCGTCTGGCATACCGCCGATGGATTGCCCCAGGATTCGGTCCGTGCCATCGCGCAGACCCGCGACGGCTACCTGTGGCTGGCGACGCAAGCCGGTCTGGCGCGCTTCGACGGCGTTGGTTTCACGGTCTTCGATCGTTCCAACAGCCCCATCAAACTGGATCACATTCTTGCGCTGCTGGCCGCGCGGGACGGTTCGCTCTGGATCGGGACGGCGGACAAGGGTGGGCTCTACCGCTGGAGCCCCAAAGGCGGGTTCTCCCTGGTCCTGCCGGTAGGGGCCAACATTCGGGCTCTTTTTGAGGACCGCGCCGGTTCCCTGTGGGTGGGCACCGAAGGCAAGGGATTGATCCGGCACGATGCGAGTGGGGACCGAACCTTTGGCAGCGAGGACGGCCTCACCTCTTCATCGATACGGGAGATTGTCGAAGACAAAGCCGGAGCGATGTGGATCGCGACGGACGGTAGCGGCGTATTTCGAAGGAATGGCGTTAGATTCACGGCGCTGGCCGGTACCCTGGGCGACGCCGCCGCGCGGGCTTGGGCGCTGTGGCCCACGAACGACGGCGCCCTGTGGGTGGGAACCAAAGGCAACGGCCTGATCCGGCTGCGCAACGGCGTGGTGGACCGTTTTACAGCACAGACAGGACTATCGAGCGACGTCGTCGTCGCACTCCACGGAGATCGCGATGGGAATCTCTGGATCGGCACCGACGGAGGTGGGCTGAACCGCTACTACGACGGAAAATTCACGCAGTACACCACTTCCGACGGCCTCAGTGGGGATATCGTCCGCGCCATCATGGAAGACCGGGAGGGCATACTCTGGCTCGGCACTGCGGGTGCGGGCCTCAACTGCCTGAAGGACGACCCGTTCAATAACTATGGACGCCGCGATGGCCTGTCGAACGACCTGATTCAATCCATGCTCGAGGACCACACTGGGTCTATCTGGATCGGCACCGCCGAGGGTTGGCTGAACCGGTGGGAAAACGGGCGGATCACCCGGTTTCGGCTGCCTTACACCACCGCCAAAGACAATGTCGCACCCCTCTTCGAGGACCGCTCCGGGATTCTCTGGGCGGGGGTTCTGGGCAGCCATTTCACGCCGGTGCAGACCGGCCAAAGCCTCACGGCAAGTCCATTCTCCGCCATCGCTCCCATCAATTCGATAGTGAAGGAAAGCGAGCAGGTGGTGTGGGCAGGCACGATCGACGGACTCACGGAGATCCGGTACGGACTCCCATTTCGGACCTATACCACCGTCAACGGACTTCCCCATGACACCATCGAGACCCTCGCTTTGCGGCAGGGTGGAGGTCTATGGGTGGGTACCCGCTCGGGGCTCGCGATCTTCACCAGCAACCAAGCGGAGAGAGTCGTCGATCCAGCCGGTCCAGGCGATGCCCGGATTCTGACGTTATGGCCGGACCGGCGCGGCGACCTATGGATCGGGACTTATACTCGGGGTTTGTATCGCCTCCACGAGGGCCGATTCACCTCGTACGGCCCGGCCCAGGGGCTCCCGGATGAACGCATATTCTCCATTCTCGAAGATGAGTCGTCAAATCTCTGGCTGACCTGCCGGAAGGGTATTTTACGTTTGTCAATTCACGACATCGACGAATTCGACAAGCAGTTGAGCCACGAGATTCCGTCCGTCATCTACGAAAATCTCGATGGACTGCGCAGCAGCGAAATCAATTATGGCGCTCGCCCACCCGCAATGCGAACCAGCGACGGACGGTTCTGGTTCGCGACCTACGGCGGAGTCGCGGTGATCGATCCGGAACATCTGTCGAAAGATGAACACGCGCCACCGGTCTACATCGAAAAAGTGCTGGCGGACCGGACGAACGTGGAAATCGCCGAGATGGCATCCATCGGTCCCTCGGTGGACAACCTGGAGATCCACTATACGGCTTTGAATTTCCGGGCGCCGCAGCGCGTTCGTTTCCGCTACCAGTTGGAGGGATTCGATCCCGACTGGGTGGATGCCAAAGGCAGGCGGGTGGCCTATTACACGAACTTGCCACCGGGGTCGTATCGTTTTCGGGTGCTGGCATCCAACAGTGAAGGCGTCTGGAATACCGAGGGCGCGGCGTTCGGGTTCGTGATCCGCCCGCACATTTATCAGACGCTCTGGTTCTGGATGCTGAGCGTCGCCGGCATCATTGCAGCCGGCGGCCTCGGCGTGCAGGTCCGCGTTCGTGCGCTGCGTGCCCGGGAGGCGGAGTTGTCGCGCCGTGTGGACCAGCGCACTGCGGAATTGCAGCAGGAGATCTCGGTTCGCAAGAAGGCCGAAGAAGCTGCGGAGGCCGCCAGCCGCACGAAGAGCGAGTTCCTGGCCAACATGAGTCATGAGATCCGGACACCCATGAACGGCATTATCGGAATGACTCAGCTGGCTCTAGCCACGGCCGAGGATCCGGAGCAGCGCGAGTACCTGAAGGCGGCCCGGGGCTCCGCCGATTCTCTGCTGGCACTGCTGAACGATATTCTGGATCTCTCGCGCATCGAGGCCGGAAAGCTGACCATCGATTCGGTGTGTTTCGATCCGCGGTCCCTGTTGCATGAAGTCGTTGAACTGCTGCTTGTGAACGCCCGTGAGAAGCGGCTGGTCCTCCATTCGGGTTGCACCGCGGACGTACCTGCGCACATCCTCACCGATCCCCTCCGCCTGCGCCAGGTCTTGATCAACCTTGTCGCCAACGCCATCAAGTTCACCGATCACGGCTCAGTGGACGTGCGTTTCGCGAAAGATGACCGGATGAACCAATTGATCTGCTCGGTGCGCGACACCGGCATCGGGATCCCAGCAAACAAACAGGAAGCGGTGTTCAAAGCCTTTACCCAGGCCGACGGATCCATCACCCGCAAATACGGCGGCGCAGGATTGGGTCTGGCGATCTGCTCGCGTTTACTGCAGTTGATGAACGGATCCATCCGGCTCGAAAGCGAACCGGGCCGTGGAACGCTGTTCGAGTTTCGGGTGCCCTACCAACTCCCGGCTGCCGAGACGTCTGCTTCGGTTACATCTGCGCGGGACGCCGCTACGGACTTGCGTAACCTCCATATTCTGTTAGCCGAGGACAACCGGATCAACCAGCTGATCGCGGTTCGCCTGCTGGAGAAGCAAGGCCACAGCGTTCGGGTTGCCGGCAACGGAGAAGAGGCGCTGAAAGCGTTCGAACAGGAATCCTTCGACCTGATTCTGATGGATGTGCAGATGCCCCGAAAGAACGGGTTGGAAGCCGCCGCTTCCATCCGCGCGGCAGAGAAGCGCACTGGCGCCCACATCCCTATCATCGCCATGACAGCCCACGCCATGGCCGGCGATCGCGAGCGCTGCATCGCCGCCGGAATGGATCGCTACGTTACCAAGCCGGTCAACTTCGAACACCTCGCCCAGGCCATTGCCGAAGTGCTTGGGAGCTCTGTTTGACGTCGAACTTCATCGTCCCATCGCAACGGGAAAGGGCCGTGCCTGAGGCGATTCCATCAGATCCGGATTCTCCCGCCGCAGCCGGAGTGACAACTCTTTTTCCTCTGTGGCACGCTTTTCGTCGCCCATGCGGAAGTACACCTGGGACAGTAGTAAGTGGGGCGAGGGGTGTCGAGGGTTCCGCTGGGCGCAGGCTTCGAGCGCCCCAACCGCATGCGGCAACTGGTCGAGTCCCATCAATGCCTTGGCCAGCGACACACACGCAGGCACGTAGTCCGGCTTGATGCGCAGTGCCGTTCGAAGGTGGCCCACTGCCTCCTCGTATCGCTCGTCCTTGAGCAGCAGATCGCCAAGGAAGAAGAACGGCTCCTCATAGGCGCGGTCAAGAGTCATGGCCTTCTCCAGATACGGGACACTTTCCTCGCGGTGCCCGAGTTTTTGCAGTTGGAAGGCATATTCGAAGTTGGTCTGGGCCGATCCCGGGAAGTATTCGACGGCCCGTCTTGCAATCTCGATCACCTCCGGGTCGCGGGCATCCTGGCAGGTCTTGATCGCCACCAGGTTCGCCGCCAAATCGAATTTGTTCACATCGAGCGCACGCCGGGCCAGTTCGCAGGCTTCTTTGAAATAGGCTCCTTTGCCGTACTCCACCGCCATAATCTGCATCAGCTTCACGTTGTCCGGCTGCAGGCGAAGGGCTACGCGCCACTCCAGTAATGCGGCCTCGCGCTTGCGCGAAGCGGCCAGCGTCGCGCCCAGAATATAGCGCGTATTGAAATCGCCGGGATTCACCTTCGCGGCACGCGCCAGCAGCGGCTCTGCATCCGAATACTGCTTGAGCGAGTAGCGCATAAATCCGAAGTTGAACAACGACGGAAAATGGTTCGGATTAATCGCCAATGCCCGCTTCCACAGGACCGCCGCCGTCTCGTGGTTCTGCTCCGTGGCAAGTTGCTTGGCCGCGTCCGACAGTGCGTCCGGGCTCGTCTGGGGCGGAGCAAAGGCCAACACCAACGCCAAAAACGCAGTCACTTCCTCAACTCCAGCACTTTCGCCGCGCCGGAGCCCTCCACCAGCCGGTACAGTCCATCGGCGGCCACGCCTTCGAACTCCTCCACCGTCCCCGAAGGCCAGACTACGCTGATTGAATCGACACGCTCCGCTTTCCCGAGTCCGAAGTGCAAACGCAAGTCATTGTGCGACAGGAAGCTCGACTGGCTCAGTACCGCATCGTTCTGGACCATTCCGCCGGCCCGCACTGTGACCGTCGCTCCAATGGCGCTACGGTTGGACTTGGTTCCCTCAAGCAGCAGTTTCACCCAGTGATTCTCGGACTTGAGGTCGTTGCGCAGCAGCGACGGGGCTTCGTGCATGTTCATCACAACCACGTCCATATCGCCGTCGTTGTCGAAATCGCCAAACGCCGCCCCACGGCTGGCGAATTCCTTGGTGATGCCGGGGCCGGACATCGCCGAAACATCTTCGAACTTTCCGCTGCCAAGATTGCGGTAGACCAGGCGCGGCCGCTTATAGGTCTCGCGCGCATCGATCCGCGCTACTTCCGGATAGACGTGCCCGGACACTTGCAACACGTCCTTCCAGCCATCGTTGTCCAGGTCCACCAGCCCCGTGCCCCACAGAACGTAATCCGGGTTCACCGCCAGTCCTGCGCGCACTGAGATGTCCGCGAAGAAGCCCTTACCGAGATTACGATACAGGTTCGGGTAATCGCCGATGAAGTTCGTCTTGACGATGTCGAATCGCCCGTCGTTGTCGAAGTCGCCCAGGCTGAGCCCCATTCCGGCCTGCTCCGAGCCGTTGTCGTTATAGGCAAGCCCGCATTCGGTTGCGATATCCCGGAAGGTGCCGTTCTTCTCGTTCCGGAAGAGGATGCTCGGTGTCGAGTCGCACGCGATGTAGATGTCCGGCCATCCGTCGCCGTTGAAGTCCGCCGTCATCACGGTGAATGCATAGAAGTCCTTTACGGCCCGGATCCCCGACTTTGCGGACACATCCTCAAACGTGCCGTCGCCGCGGTTGTGATAGAGGGTGGCGTGCCCAAAGGGTAGCCCACGGGGTCCGCAGTAGACCGGGCTGCCTTTCCACATGCAGAACGGCTGTGCGCCCGGCAGGGGCGTCGATTCCTTCTTGAAATCGACGTAGCTGGTGACGATGAGGTCCAGATGACCGTCGCGATCGTAGTCGATGAAACTGCAACCCGTGCTCCACTCGTTTCCAGGTCCGCCCGTTCCGCTGCGCGCCGTGATGTCGGAAAACGTGCCGTTGCCGTTGTTGCGATACATCACGTTGCGTCCGTAGTAGGTGACATACACATCAAGGAATCCGTCATTGTCCACATCGGCGGCGCAGACACCGTTGCCCCAACCCGAATGGTCGAGCCCGGCGGTCTTCGTGACGTCGGTGAACTTGCCGTTCCCGTCATTGCGATACAAGTGATTGGTGGGGGGCGGCTGTTGTGCGGATGCATCCAGCCGAGACCCGTTTACCAGAAAGATGTCGAGCAGTCCATCGTTGTTGTAGTCGAGGAAGGCGACGCCGCTGCCGTTGGCTTCGATCACGTATTTCTTTGCGGATTCGGCGCCGTAGGTGAATTTCATCCGAAGCCCCGCCTCGTCCGCGATATCGACGAATGATACGGGCCACGGCCGCCCTGAGAACTTGGCTCGCGGCACCGCCACTGCGCCGCCGGAGATCATTCCCTGGGGCCATCCAGGCTCAGGCAACAGACACAGGAGCACCACTAGGGCGGGAATGATGCGGGGGAGTTCGATTTTCACTCGCGATACCCCCATTGTAGGCCAGGCTTACAGACGACGACTCAGGCCGGACGTCGCGGCGCACGTGCCGGACCCTGTGGCCGCAGCGGCCGGCGGCGCGGTTCGGGCGGAGGCTCCGGGTAACGCGGTTGCGGCTGCTCACGCTCTTCCGGCTCTCGGATGTACTCGCCTTCCACGATCGCGTCAGCTACCTGCGCCACCACTTTCATCATCGGCACATTGTGAACCCGGACGATATGCGCGCCGTTCAGAATCGACGCCGTCACCGCGGCGGCGGTGGCAAAATCGGTAGCCGCGGCCTCGGACTGTGCCAAAAACTGCTTGCGCGACGGCCCCACCATCACGGGACGCCCCAATTCTCCCAGCCCAGCCAGTTGCGCCAGGATCTCCGAGTTCTGCTCCTTGCGTTTTCCGAACCCGATGCCGGGGTCCACCACAATGCGCTCGGGCTCCATTCCGTTGCGGCGCGAGCGGCTGATGGATGCTTCCAATTCCTGGCGAATCGTGGCCATGACGTTCTTCATGCTGCCCAGCTTCGCCCAACTCTCCGGCGTCCCGCGCATGTGGTTGAGAATCAGTCCGGCGTCGGCGTTGGCACAAGCCCGGGCCAGTTGCGGGTCCATTGTCAGACCGCTGGGATCATTGATGATGGAGGCGCCGTACTCGAAGGCCTTCTCAGCCACCGCGGCCTTGTACGTGTCCACCGAGACCGGCGTCCGGAGCTTACCTTCCAGCCGTTTCAAAACCGGAACCAGCCGTCGCAGTTCTTCCGCCTCAGTGATCCGATGCGATCCCGGCCGCGTGGACTCGGCTCCGATGTCGATGATATCGGCGCCTTCGTCCTCCAGTTCCAGTGCGCGAGCGAAGGCCCGATCCGGATCGGCGTACTTGCCGCCGTCGGAAAAAGAATCGGGCGTGACGTTCAGGATGCCCATGATCAGCGTCCGCTCCCCCAGCATCAGGGAACGCGCGCGGATCTTCCATTCAAAACGTTTTCGCTGCATGTAGATCCAGCGTAGCGCATCGGCTACTTTAGGCGCGGTTCAAAAGTCAGAAGATCTTCAGGTCTGAAACCCCCTTGACAACGCCCGAATCATGCCGTATCGTTATCCTAGCCTGCTAGGGTAGCGGGCAAGGGGACTTGAGAATGTCCGAAACAACCGCTCAAAATACACTCGACCTGCTGATTCTAAAGACGCTTCATCGCGGCCCCAATCACGGCTTCGGCATCACGGTCCATATCCAGAACGCATCGCAAGGCCTGCTCCGGATCGAGGAGGGCTCGCTCTACCCTGCCTTGCACCGGATGGAACGGACCGGGCTGATCGCGGGTGATTGGAGGAAGTCGGAAAACGGCCGGCGGGCGCGCTATTACTCGCTCACAACGGAAGGCCAACAACGGCTCGAACAGCACGAAGGCCAGTGGAGATCCCTCAGCCTGGCCGTGTCCCGAGTCCTCGAGTTTGGGTCATGAAATGGAAATGGTTCACCTCCTGGCGCGATCGCGCCCTCGACCGGGATCTGGAAGACGAAATGCAGTTCCACCTCGAAATGCGCGCCGCCGAGTATGAAAGCCGCGGCGCCAGTGAAAAGGAAGCGCTCTCGGCCGCCCACCGGCACTTCGGGAGCACGGTAGTCGCTTATGAGGACTCCCGCAGAATGCACATCGGCGACTTCGCGTTCGCTCTCGAAACCTTTGGCCGGGACCTGCGGTTCGCCCTCCGCAGCCTTCGCCGGAACCCTGCATTTACGGCCCCGGCGGTATTGGCTCTCGCGCTCGGAGTGGGCGCCGCGGCGGCAGTCTTCAGCATCGCCGACCGCATCCTGTTCCGGGGTCTGCCCTACGGCGCCGGCGATCGCCTGGTAACATTGGGCGTCCGTGCTCCCATCGCGGACAAGGCCTTCCTGCTCGGCGGCGACTATTCGGAATGGAAAGCGGAATCCACCGCCTTCGACGGCTTCACGTCCACCCGGGACGCGTCCGAGTGCGATATTAGCGAAACGAACCCAATCCGCATCGGCTGCGCCCGGGTGGAATGGACGTTTTTACCGGTCTTCGGCATCCAGCCCGCTGCGGGACGCAATTTCCGCCCTGAGGAGGACCAGCCCAAAGCTGCCCGGGTGGCCATCATCTCGCACGCGCTGTGGCAGCGGCGGTACGGCGCAAATCCGGCCATTCAAGGCCGCCAGATGAACCTGGATGGACAGCCGGTCACCATCGTCGGCGCGCTTCCGGCGTCGTTCGAATTCCCGACGCTGGCCAAGGTGGACATCCTAATCCCGCAGCAACTCAATGAGCCTGTTGAACGCGAGCGCAAAGCGGTTTCCATGGTTACGGCGTACGGGCGGCTGAAACCCGGAATCTCCATTGCCCAAGCCAATACGGCTCTTCATCCCTGCTTTGAAAGCTTCCTGAAGACCATCAACCCGGCATTCAAGAAAGAGGTCCACCTCGAGGTCGCTTCCCTGGACCAGTTGCTGAAGGAACACTCCCGCAGGACGGCATGGCTGCTATTGGCGGCGGTGTTGTGCGTCCTATTGATTTCCTGGACCAACGTGGCGAATCTCTGGCTGGCCCGTTCGGCGAGCCGTGAACATGAGACCGGGATTCGGATCGCGCTAGGCGCCGGAAGGCTGCGATTGATGATCCACCGCGCAGCGGAGTTCGCGGTCATCGGAGGCGCCGGATGGATTGGCGGACTCGCCATGGCCGCCGGCCTGCTAGTCGTGGTTCGTAAGACCGCCCCTCCGGGAATCGTGGGCCTGTCTCGGGCATCGCTCGATTCCCACATCCTGTTGTTCAGCGCAGCGGTACTCCTGCTGAGCCTGGCGGCCTTTGCCATGCTTCCCTCCCGCGCCGCCCGCGGGCGTCGGATGCGCCTCCGCAGCGGTCTGGTGACGGCCCAACTGGCGATCTCCGTGGTTCTGGTCGGCTCGGCGGGATTGCTCATGCACAGCCTGCTCGAACTCGGGAAGATCCGCGTCGGGATTGAGACCGACCGCGTGACAACCGCATCCGTCGTGCTCGGCGACCACCACTTCCGAACTCCGCCCGACCGCTACTCCTTCGTCGAACAGTTGGAGAAGCGACTGCGCCGCCTACCGGGTGTTGAACGGGTAGCCCTCGCGGATGAGATTCCTCCGCTCGCGCCGGGTACGCCGTTCATGTACTCCTCCATTGCCGTGGACGGGCGGCCGCTGCCTGGCGGCGAGCCCGGGGGAATGGTGAATGAGCGACACATCACGCCGGAGTACTTCGGAACGCTCGGGATTCCGATGTTGCGGGGCCGTCCGTTTGCGCCGGCCGAACAGAACTCGGCCGAGGGCGTCGCGATCCTCAGTGACCGACTGGCCCGTCGCCTCTTTCCAAACGGAGATCCGCTGGGCCATACCGTGAAGCCCAGGGGCTGGCCAAAGACCTACAAGGTGGTGGGCGTGGCCGCGAACGTGAAGAACGCGGGCTTGATTCCGGAAGATGCCGCCGAGATGTACTTGCCGTTCGACGCCGCTCAGGGGACGTCCCGCTTCGTGTCCGTCGTGGTCCGGAGCACGGCCGCACGCGACCTCATCGCGCAGTCGATCCGGGAAGAGATCCGCGCTCTGGACCCGACCTTACCGGCCAGGATCGAACCGCTCGACGCACGCATCGGAAGGCTCAATGAACGATCCCGATTCAACGCGGTACTGCTCTCGTTCTTTGCCGCGATCGGAGTGGTGCTCGCGGCTCTCGGCGTATACGGGGTGCTTGCGTTCCTGGTCTCCCAGAGGGTGCGCGAGATCGGGGTGCGCATGGCGCTGGGAGCCACCCGTGGAACCATCGCGCGCTGGATCTTCTCGTACGCCCTACGCTGGACCGTAGCTGGACTGCCGCTCGGAGTGGCCGGGGCCATCGCCGCCGCTCGCCAGTTCCGGTCGATGCTGTACGGGGTCTCGCCCACCGATCCTTGGACACTCGCGTCCCTGGTAGCGCTGCTGGCCTGCGTGAGCGCGGCAGCCGCATATGTCCCCGCTCGCCGGGCGGCGGCCCTCGATCCAGCCGTCACGCTGCGCCAGGAATGAGTGTCTTGAAACGTTAGGTCTGTTAGGCCCTGAGAATCAGGGCCTCACCTTCCGCCAAGAGACGCTCTGCTCGAGAAATGTGCGTCATCGCGGTTTCCTCGGTCAGGTCGGATTGAGCCTGGTAATCGGCGACACTCCTGGCGTCAAATGCCTCCCGCAAATGCCCATGGAACTCCGCCGGGAGTACGCCCGGCTTCGCAAACTCCTTGCCGAAGGCGGCGATGACCGCCGAGTGCTTTGAGTAGGCCAATCCCTTCGAAAGCAGTAGAGCTTCGGCCACGTAAAACATTCCGTAGTAGGCGTGCGATACTGCTGAATCGAAGTCGCCTTCCTTAACCAGGACTCTTGCTGAACGGATCTTACGGTCAGCCTTTCGAAGCAGCCCTGCCTGTTGCGGCGTCAGACCAGTACCCCTTCTCGACGAACATTCAGCATAAGTGGAGACTCTTCGCGACGAAATGCTGCTTCCGAGACGTGTATACAGGAAATCAAGACGTCGTGCTTCAATGAGAGTTCCGAGGCTAAGAGCGAAACCCGACGTATTTCCTTGTTGGAGTCGACCGCGTCGCGCAAGACGATCATCACATCGATGTCCGAGTCCGGGGCGGCGTCTTTCCGGGCCTGTGACCCGAACAGGATCACCTCAACTAGACGATGACCGTAAAGAAGCTCGAGGCCGTGCCTGAACTCCGCCAGGATGTACTGAAGCTGAGAACCCACGTCGGTTGCCCTCACTCGTATCTTAAGCATACGATGGGATCCAGATTCGCTGCCCGGTTCGCCGGATAGTATCCGAAGAACAGGCCCACGCTGACCGAGATCCCCACTCCCAGCACGATCCACAGAATCGAAAGCGATGCCGGAATCGACGGAATCAGCGTACGCACCAGGAAGGCAATAATCCCGCCGAGCGCGATGCCGATGGCGCCGCCCAACAGGGTCAGCATCGTCGCCTCCATCAGGAACTGGATGCGGATGTCCTTCTTCCGCGCGCCCATCGCCTTACGGACGCCGATTTCGCTGGTCCGCTCGGTCACCGAGATCAGCATGATATTCATTACTCCGACACCGCCCACCAGCAGGCCCACGGAACTGATGACACCCGTCAGGATCACCAGCGCGCCCGTGAGTTGATTCCACAACGTGCTGAGGAAGTCCGATGCGATCACGTCGAAGTCGTTTTCTTCCTTCGCCTTGAGATGACGGATGCGACGCATCGCATCAAGCACCTGGTCGAGGCCGACGTCCTTATTCACGTCGCGGCGAAGCACGAAACCAATGGCCAACTCCTTCGATTCCGGGTAGTTCTTGTGAAATGTGGTGAACGGGATGATGGCGAATTGGTCCACCCCGGGCCCTCCGAACAATCCGGGCGTACGCGCGAAAATGCCGATCACCTCGAAGTTCTGTCCGTTGATGCGCACGGTCCTGCCAATAGGATCGATGGCGGGGAACAGCGAGTCCGCCACGTCGGCGCCGAGAACTACTACCTGCCGGACATGCTCGTTGTCGTAGCGCGAGATGAATCGCCCAAACTCCACCGAGAACATCGGCACAACATCGACGTAGTCCGGTTCGACGCCGCGCACAATCGCATTCTCCACCAGTTGCCCCTCATACCGGATCTGATTCGTATTGCCAAGGAACACCGCTCTGGTACCGAACATCGTGGTGCTCTGGATATCCGGGCACGTTTCGCGCAGTTTGGCGGCATCGCCTGGGTCCAGGTATTTCCTCATACGGATCTTCTCCGGCATACGGCCGGAGGTGGCCGGAGGGATGCGCGAAAAAAAGAACGTGTTGGGCCCGAACTGGTTTACTTTGTCCTCGATGTACTGATTCAATCCGGTGATGATGGCTGCCACCGAGATCACCGACGTCACGCCGATGACGATGCCCAGCACCGTAAGCGCGCTGCGGACCTTGTGCGAACGCAGCGTGTCCATTGCGACGCCCAGGTTCTCGCGAAGGTCGATCATCCTGGCTTACTCCGAACGCAGCGCCACTACCGGATCGAGCTTGGCCGCGCGTGTGGCCGGGTAGATACCGAAGAACAGTCCGATGATCGAGCTCAGCGCCACGCCGAGTGCCGCCACCCACGTCTGAACGGATGCGGGAAATGCGGTGAAGGTGCGCAGCGCCAGCGCGAATACGAACCCTGCGCCCACACCGATAATGCCGCCGATAATGCACTGCATCACGCTTTCCGTCAGGAACTGGCGCATGATGTCGGTCCGGGTGGCGCCCATGGCACGGCGGATTCCAATCTCCTTGGTCCGCTCGGTGACGCTCACCAGCATCACGTTCATGATCACGATGCCCCCAACGATGGCCGAAATCGAACTCACCATGATGAACACCGAGAAGAAGGCGGAGCTGATGCTCTGCCACAGCGAAATGTAGCTGTCTTTGGTGGCCATGAAGAAGTCGTCTGGAGCGTTTCCGGCCAGGTGCCGTCTAGCGCGGAGTACCAACCGGACTTCGTCCTGCGCCTTTTGCATGCGGGCCTCGCCGGCGGCGTGGATGTTAAATGTCAGGCTGGAACGGGTGCCGCGCATCTTCAGGAACGCCCGCAACGGTATAACGGCGAAGTTGTCCTGATCTTGGCCCAGAACACTGCCGATCTTTTCGAAGGTCCCGATCACCTGGAATTCGTCGGTCCCGATCCGCACGACTTTCCCGATCGGGTCTGTCGTAGCGAAGAACTGTTCCCGCAGAATGGACCCGATCAGGCAAACCTTCGCCGCGTGCTCGTCCTCCACCGGAGTGAAGTACCGGCCCAACTCCACGGTTCGGGTATCGATGTCCACCATGTTGGGTGTGTGGCCGATGACTTGAATGTCCACGAGTTCGTTGTTGCCGTACCGGACGTGCGTCGTGAAGCTGGCCTGAGCCCCGACTGCGTCACAGCTCGAGCACGACTGCGCCACCGCCACATAGTCGTCGTAATCGATGCGCTTGTAACGCTGCGACTTGATGATGAGGTTGAAGTCGGCTGTGGCGAAGGGAGTCCGCGCTACCTGGAAGACATCCGTTCCCAGGTTGGCGATCTTCTGTTCGACGTACAGATTCGCGCCTTGCACGATGGTCATCACCGTAATCAGTGTCGCCACTCCCATGGTCAGTCCGAGCACCGTCAGCGACGCACGTAGTTTGTGGGCGCGCAACGCGTCGATGCTCTGACCGATGTTGTCGTTGAAAGCAACCATTTAGGCGCAAATGTGCTTATAGTTCTTTCCGGCCCGCACCGTGTACACGCCTGGCTCAATACGTTCCTGCGGGTTTGTCAGGGGACGGAAGTCGCCCCCAGGCGCGGCGATGGAGACCGAGTTCTGCTTCAGCAGGCGGTCGGCATCGCGCACCGAGCCGGCCAGCCCTGCTTCCACCAGCAGCTTATTGGCGCGCCATTCGCGAACCGGAATTCGGTCGTCCGTTTCTCCGCCCTTATTACCGCTCAGCACGGCCTGGAAACGCTCGGCGGCATCGCGCGCGGCCGCGGCGGAATGAAAGTCGGTCACGATGCGCCGCGCCAGGTCCATCTTCACGTTCTTAGGATGCTCGCGACCCTCGGCCACCGACGTGCGAAGCGCCTCGATTTCGCTAACCGGCAGGTCGGTCAGTAACTCGTAGTAGCGGTACATCAAGTCGTCGCCGATCAACATGATCTTACGAAACATCTCTTCGGGAGGTTCCGAGATGCCCACGTAATTACCCTTCGACTTGGACATCTTCTCGACGCCGTCCAGACCCTCGAGAATCGGCGTGGTCGCGACGATCTGGGGAGGCTGGCCGTAATCGCGCTGGATTTCGCGGCCTACCAGCAGATTGAACTTCTGGTCCGTGCCACCCATCTCGACATCGGCGCGCAGGGCAACCGAATCGTAGGCCTGGGCCAGCGGATACAGCAGTTCGTGCACCGAGATCGGAATGCCCTCTTTGTATCGTTTGGCGAAATAGTCGCGTTCGAGGAACCGCGCCACGGTGTACTTCGAACACAGGCGGACAATGTCCACGTACGTGAGCGGTTCCAACCACTCGCTGTTGAATCGTATCTCGGTCTTCACCGGGTCGAGCAGCTTGAACACTTGGGCCTTATATGTCTCGGCGTTCTTCGCCAGTTCTTCCTTGGTCAGCGGAGGCCGGGTGACGTTGCGGCCGGTGGGGTCGCCGATAAAGCCGGTCATATCGCCGATCAGAAAAATCGCGGTGTGCCCGAGGTCCTGAAAGTGCTTCAGCTTTCGAATGATGACCGTATGTCCCAGGTGGAGATCGGGCGCAGTGGGATCGAAACCGACCTTCGCACGCAGAGGGCGACCGGTGTTGTACGACTCGGTGAGGCGTTCACGCAACTCCTCCTCGGGTATTAACTCGACCAATCCTTTCTTCAGATACTTCAGTTGTTCTTCTACGGGAGGAAATGCCACATACCTATGTTAACGTGGGGAACTTCTTCAGAGCCGTAACGCGAACCGGCCCGGCCCGATCCAACAGCCGGGGACACAATGACCGAGGGCGAGCGGCCGACAGCCGCACCGTTTGTTCCGACAGATCCGACGTTAGTCACATTGCGGACCGCGGCCAAGAGCTGCGAAGGATGCCACCTGTACCGGAGTGCTACGCAGACCGTCTTCGGCGAAGGTCCCGAGACGGCGCGGGTAATCCTGATCGGCGAACAGCCCGGTGACAAAGAAGACCTGGAGGGCCGGCCCTTCGTGGGACCCGCCGGGCGACTGCTGGGCCAGGCGCTCGATGAGGCCGACGTGGACCGGCGGATGGTATACGTGACGAATGCGGTGAAGCACTTCAAGTTCGAGCCGCGCGGAAAACGGCGGATTCACCAGAAACCCGGCTCTCTCGAAATTCAGGCCTGCAAGCCTTGGCTGGAGGCCGAAATTGCAGTGATCCGGCCGCAAATCGTGGTGTGCATGGGAGCTACGGCGGCGCAGGCGTTGATGGGTCCGAAGTTTCGTGTGACACAACGACCGCGGCGTCTTACTGCCCTATGATGATGGAACCCGCATGATGGCTACGGTTCACCCATCATCGCTGTTACGGATGACGGATCGAACGCGGCGCAAAGAGGAATACGGGAAGTTTGTGGAGGATCTGAGGAGAATTCGGACAGTGTTGTAGGGGCGGGAGATACCCGCCCCGTGCCGGTCCTATTCGTGCTGCTTGGCTTCGACCTTTTTTCCGAGCTTATCGCGCTGTTCGCGAAGAACGGCCTTGCGGCTCAGCTTGATCTTGTTGCCCTCGAGCGCCAGAACCTTTACCAGGATCTGATCGCCTTCCTTCAACTCGTCGCGCACATTCTTGATGCGGTTCTCCGAGATCTCGCTGATGTGGAGCAGGCCGTCGGTGCCGGGGAAGATCTCGACGAAGGCGCCGAAATCGACCAGGCGGACCACCTTGCCGAGATAGGTCTTGCCGATTTCGGCCACGGCGGCGATGTCGCCGATCATCTGCATCGCGCGCTCGGCGGCAGCGCCGTCGGCGGCGAAGATATTGACCGTGCCGTCGTCGTCGATGTCGATCTTGCACGCCGGTCTGCTCGACGATGCCGCGGATCACCTTGCCGCCCGGGCCGATGATCTCGCGGATCTTATCGGTCGGGATCGGTCATGGTGTAGATGCGCGGGGCGTACTGCGACATGCTGACGCGCGCGGCGCGTCGAGCGTCGTAGCCATCTTGTCGAGGATGCAGACCGGCCGCGGCGGGCCTGCTCCAGCGCCTCGCCCATGATGGCGGTGGTGACGTTGGGGACCTTGATGTCCATCTGCAGGGCGGTGATGCCCTCGCGCGTTCCGGCCACCTTGAAGTCCATGTCGCCGTAGTGATCCTCGGCGCCGGCGATGTCGGTGAGAATGGCGTATTCGTCGCCTTCCTTCACCAGGCCCATGGCGATGCCGGCCACCGGGCGCAGCCATCGGAACGCCGGCGTCCATCAGCGCCAGAGTTGCGCCGCAAACGGTCGCCATCGAACTGGAGCCGTTCGATTCGAGGATGTCGCTGACCACGCGCAGGGTGTAGGGAAACGTCTTCTCATCGGGAACCACGGCGGACAGAGCGCGCTCGGCCAGAGCGCCGTGGCCGATCTCGCGCCGGCCCGGGCCGCGCATGAACCCGACTTCGCCCACGCTGAACGGCGGGAAGTTGTAGTGCAGCATGAAGCGCTTGGAGGCGATCGCTCGGTCCAGCAGTCTCGATGCGCTGCTCGTCTTCCTTGGTGCCGAGGGTGGCGGTGACCAGCGCCTGGGTCTCGCCGCGGGTGAACAGCGCCGAGCCGTGGGTGCGGGGCAGCACGCCGACTTCGATGGTGATCGGGCGGATCTGGTCGAACGCGCGGCCGTCCGGACGCCGGCGATTCTTCAGCATCTCGTCGCGGAAGATCCGCTCCTTGAGCTGATCGAACAGCTTGCCGGCTTCGGCGGCGCTTCTCTTCGGGCAGCCAGCGCGACGGCCTTGGCTTGAGCTTCGTCGATCTTGGGTAGCTTTCGAGCTTGGCGTACTTCTCGGTGTTCAGCGCGTCGGTCAGTTCGGCGCGGAACTGCGGTTTCGATCTGCGTTGTACAGTTCCTGGTCGACGGGAGCGGGCGTGTAAGTCCCACTTCGTCTTGCCGGTCTTGGCCACCAGTCTCGCGGATGCCGGCGGCAGATCTTCTTGCAGCATTCGTGGCCGAACTCGATGGCTTCCACGACCTCCTCCTCGGAGACGCTGCTGCGCGCCGGCTTCCACCATGACGATGCCGTCTTCGGTGCCGGCGACCACGATATTGAGCGTGGATTCGCGGATCTCGTCGTAGGTCGGGTTGGCGATCAGCTTGCCGTTCGACGCAGGCCGACGCGCACGGCGGCGAGGATGTGATGGAACGGGATTTCGGAGATGGCCAGGGCGGCGGCGGCGCCGACGATGGCCAGCGTAGCCGGGTCGCTGCTCGGGGTCGGCCGAAATGCACCATGCGCGATCACCTGGGTTTCATGGCTGAAGCCTTCGGGGAACAGCGGACGGATCGGACGATCGATCAACGGCTGGTGAGAATTTCCTTTTCGGAGGGACGCCCCTCGCGTTTGATGAATCCGCCGGGAATCTTGCCGGCGGAGTAAGTGTATTCGCGGTAATCGACGGTCAGCGGGAAGAAGGAAGCGCCGGGCTTCGGTTTCTCGTTCGCGCACGCGGTCACCAGGACCACGTTGTCGCCGGAGCGGACAACAACGGCGCCATTGGCTTGCTTTGCGAGCTTGCCTGTTTCAATGGTAATGGATCGACCACCCAGGTCGATTTCAACGGTATGCAACATCAGAGTTTCCTTTATACCTGGAAACGACCAACCGGTGGCCGCCTCCCAATACGGAATAAGGAAGACTGGAGTGAACAGAATGGAGGGTGGCCGGCTTCCGCATTTCACGGATTGCCGGGTCGCGCGGCCCACGCCGCATATTGCCGCTTGTTGACGTCTAGCGGCGGATACCCAGACTCTGGATCAGGGTTTGGTATCTCTCCGGATTACGGCTCTTCAGATATTTCAACAGCCTACGCCGGCGCGCAACCATGGACAAAAGTCCTCGCCGGGAATGATGGTCCTTCTTGTGAAGCTTAAAATGCTCGTTCAGCTGTAAAATCTGCTGGCTCAGGATCGCTACCTGCACCTCTGGCGAACCAGTGTCCGTCTTATGGAACTGATACTTCGCTATCGTATTCTGCTTAACTTCGGTCGCCAGTGCCATTCTCGAATCGATACTCCTCGTCTTATCTATATCCGTTTATGTACGGTCTTAGGATAGCACGATTGTAACCCAGGGGTCACGGCTGTGCCCTTCAAGCTGCATTTTTCCCTTGCCATCGCCCAATCGGCCCTTGTCAGTACCCCCGTTGCTTGTCCACGACGTTCAGTAAAGGCAGTCCGTTGGCGTAGCGCCGCACATTCTCGGCCAGCAGTCCCATTTGACGAATACGGCGCTGCGGCGCAAACCCGGCCGTATGGCACGTAAGTATCAGGTTCGGGCAATCCCAGAGCGGAGATTCGGCGGGCAAAGGCTCGGGAGTGGTGACGTCGAGTCCGGCCCCCGCAATCCACCCTTCCTTCAGCGCCCGGATCAGGGCCGGTTGATCTACCACGGACCCGCGCGAGATGTTGATAAAGTACGCGGTCTTCTTCATCGACCGGAACACCTTCTCATTAAACATGCCGCCGGTCTGCTCGGTGCGCGGTACGGCACTCGACAGATGTCAACCTGTGGAACCATTTCGGCAAACCATCCCGGCTCCCGAAGTGTATCGACAAAGACCGGCTTGTCCAGCGGCCTGGCGTCCGTGGCGAGTATCCGCATGTTGAAACCGTAATGGGCGCGCATGGCGGTGGCCGAACCCAGGCCCCCCAGTCCAACGATCCCCATGGTCATCCCGTCAACTTCCACGAGGTTGCGTTCGGGATTGTATTTTCGCTGGTGAAACTGGGGAACGAAATACTGGTTCAACCCCCGGGTGAGCGCGAGGAGCATCGCGATGGCGGTTTCTGAGATGGCCGGGGCAAACACTCGGGCCATGTTCGTCACCACTACGGGGCTCCTCACCAATTCTGGGAAGAGGACCGATTCCATGCCCGCCTCGGTATGCTGCACCCATCTCAAGTTCCTGGCCTTGGTGAGCATCTCCGGCTTGATCGACCCGAAGACGACATCGACTTCCGGCAGCACCCGGTTCAGATCGTCGGCGTTGTGGGTCACCCTCAATTCGACGTTCTTTCCCTGCGATTGAATCTGCCGGATCTCCTCGGGCGAGAAGGTCGGCGGCGGGACCACGTAGGACGCTGCGGACGTGGCGATCCGAATGCACTCCGGAGGCGGGTCGAAGATCGCGATTCGGTCGGAAGCTACTACTGGCGGAAAGCCCGGCGCCACTGCCGCGGCCGAAAAAATCAACCGCCGAGTGACCAATGGATCGTGCATTGTCTCTCCTTTGAGATTCTCTTCGAGATTATCAGACCTGATTATCTCCAGCTACTCGGCGGCGGTGGCGCGAAAGATGGCGGACAGCTTCCTCAGGGCGGTCAAATGGTCTGGCTGCGCGAGCCCTGTGGACTGCCATTCGTCCAGTCTTGCGCTGAGCTGGTTCAGAGTCGGCCGGGAGTGCCGTGTTGCGTATTCATCGATCGCGGTTCGCCGTTCGGCCGCCTTGGTCGTAGCCGACTGCCCCATCTGTTTGTAGCAGAGCATCAGCAGGTAATCCTGCACGCGGTAATCCGGATCGGAAGGCGCGCCGGTGCCGAGACGTTCCGGATACTCCTTGGCGCCCTTTAAACGCTCCTCGGCGACGTTGAGCTTGCCCTGCCGCATCGCCTCCAGGGCCAGAGCCATCTGGCAATTCGCAAACAGGCTGTGGACATCCCGCTGCCCCTCGAAAGGCAGGATGGTGGCACGTTCGAGAGTCGCATAGCAATCCTGGAAGCGGCCGCTGTTCTGGTATGACCGCGCGAGCGTGATTTTGAGAATGTCCTCATTGGGGAATCGCTTCGCCGCCGTCGTGGCGACATCCAGGGCTTTGTCGTGCATTCCGCGCGAGGCGTAGTGGGCGGCCAGGCGGTTGAAGTTGCGCCAGTCCTCAGGATCCACCGCCAGCGCCTTTTCGTAGTCGGCCTGCGACCGCGCTGGGTCGGCGGTCTGTTCGAGGAACGCCCGGCTGGCATAAAAGGCGGCGTAATCGGGACGGTCGCCGGCTGCGGCGAAAGACCGGCGCGCATCGTCGTCGCGGCCCAGGCCCCAGGTGATGAGGCCCAGGTAGTAGTCCGCCTTCCAGTCTTCGGGCCGAGCCTTCTGCGCCCACTGGAAGACCGGGATCGCCTCCTGGCGAAACGGGAAGACAAGGTAGGGCGATAGCGAAGAGGCCTTGCGTAAGACGGTTTGACTCTGTTCAGGCGACTTTTCGCGGAGCAGGTAGGCCTGCCAGTAGCGGATCTCCGACTGGTCGGGCGCAATCTCCAGCAGTCGCAGCGCGTCGGCAGTCAACCCTAGATTGAGGTAGTAGGCTGCGATCTCGAGATAGGTCTCATGCGGCGTCTCGTTGCGGATCATCGAGCGAAATACCTCGAGCGCGGCTGCATCCGGCCGCAGCAGGTAGGTCTCGAACCGGGCGAGATGGCTCAGTGGATCGATCTCAAGGATCCTGGCGATGGTGGCTCGGGCCTTGTCTCCGTTTCCCTGGCGCCGGTAAATGGTGGTGAGGACCTGGTGCGTCTTCACGTTCTGCGCATCATATTGCAACGACCGCAGCGCGTAATCCTGAGCTCGTTCCAGGTTGCCTTCGATCAGGTAGATCTCCGCAAGCTGGCAGTACGCCGACGAACGATATTTCATCGACCGGGCCGCCCAACCCATGGTCTCCTTGGCATCGGCCAGATCGCCAAACTGCCGTGCAGACAGGCCATAGAAGTAATTCGCGTCGGCATCGTACATCGCGAAATCGAGCGCCTTGCGGGCGTACTCCAGCGCCGTGGGATACTCGGCCCGGCGATAGTAGATAGCAGATAGTCGAGTGAGCGCCCGCAGGTGGTTCGGATCGCGCTTCACACACTCCAGGTATTGCTCGAGAGCGGTGCGGTAATCGCGCGACTTCTCGGCTCGCTCGGCCGACTGGTACAGGCTCTCCAGACTGTTTCGGTCATAGTTGCGGAAGTGCAGGGGGCGCTTCAGCAAGCCGTCATCCGGATCATCCGTGAAGGTCAGTACGCTACCGAGCCGCACTCGCAACGAGCCGGGGGGCACGGCGGCGGTGATCGTCTTCTGGTAGACACCCATTGGTGGGAGCCGCAGCCTTTCTCGAAAGACCTCCCGTTCCCCTTGGGACACCACGATCTCTTCGTCGATCTGGCGCAGGGCGTTAAAGCCGAGTTGCACCTGTTGGCCGTCGGTCCTGGCGGAGAGTACGCCCGCCGGCGTGGCGGTGCTCAACGGACCGATCTGCTTGTAAGGGAACCAGAACTCCCGCCAGCGATCGGTGGTATAAGGCGCGAAGAACTCGTGGTCGTTCTGGTCGAGCAGCCTTCCGGACTGCGGCTCATAGTAAGGTCCATCGTTGTCGGTGAGCAGAGAGTCCCAAATCGCACCGCTGCGCGACAGAGACCATCGGAAGAACTTCTGCCCGGGAACCTCTTCATGCAAAGCCCAGTGGCCGTAACCGAACTTCGAGTCATGCCAGTAGGCGCCGTTCGCCTCCTGCAGTTTCCCGTGGACGAAGTAGCTGCCGCCCTCGTCTTCGGGACGATGGTCCTTGTACAAAGCGAGGCTGCGTCCATCTGGCAGCAGCGGCCAGGGATCGGTGGGGACCGAGTAGTCGTGACCGATGTACCGCGGGCCGGGAAGGATGAACTCGGTATCCTTGGTGAGTTTGGCGGCGGCGTTCATCCACACGTAGTAGGACTGCTCGAGCGGTTGGGGATTGTACCAGAGCGCGTCGGTCACGAAGTAGGCTTTGTCCGACGGCAAGGTAACGGAGACGCGCCATTCGGTCCGGGACGGCAGATCCATTGCTCCGACGACGCAGGTGACACTGCCGTCGGGATTCTTACGAATCGCGTAATCCACCGGCGAAGCTGTGGCGGGTGTGTGGCCTACCAGCCCGAAGTTCCACTCGATACCGCCGGATGTCCATGGGCCGCGATGGGCGATTTGGCGGTACTTGCGGACATGGTTAAAGTATAGAAAGTCCCTGCCGGTGCTCTTCTCGATAGCAGCAAGGAGTTTCCCGCCATCGGCGGGCGAAACCAGCAGTTGGAGATACGCGTTCTCCAGCCGGATGACGTTCCGGTCCTGGTTGGCGCCTTCGTGGCTGAGTTCGTCGAAGAAGAAATACGGGTAGAGCCGGGTACCGTTCGCCCAGATGCTGGACCTCGTCATAACAGGCACGGGGTCGGGACCCGAGAAGGGGTAGGTCTTGAAGGTCTGCTTCTCCTCCTGGATGACCGCCTGTTGGGAGAACATATAGGTCCCTGCCGATATCGCCAGTAGAACAACTCTCAAGAAGGTGGACATGGCGTAACTCCTCTCCCGTGTCGATCTACTTCTTTCGAAGGATCTCGTCCAACAGAAGATATCGCGGACGCGCTTCGGGAACGGCGCCGGACTCGACATCCAGTTTCATGATCTGGAAGCCTTTATCGGGTGCATAGGCAGGCCACTTGGGCAGACCCGGACCGTTCGGATCGCCGTTCTTGATGAAGTTGGCGAAGTAGGTTTCCATCTGCTCCGAGAGCTTGTAATCGGCGGGTTCCCAGGCGTAGTGCTTGTTGGTGGCCAGGTTACCCAGCGCGTATTCGATCTCCGCGGAATGCACGGCGCCGCGCCATTTCGGAGTGGCGGAACTTCCGGGAGCGTTCGTTATGATGCCGCCGGCGGTGCCCGGCGTCTGGTTGGACCGTCCCAGGAACTTCGGGCGCGGGCGCGAGTAGAAGAACCGGTACACCGGCTTGCCGCTAGACTTGCGATGGCCTTCGCCCAGACGCCACATGTTGTAACCCATCCCTTGATCGGTGGCCAACGTCTGGGCCGCGTCGAGGACCTGGTCTTCGGTCTGGCCGGCGGGGTAGAGCGCCAGCACACGATCGGCATCGCCGCCGAATGCCTTGCGCACGGCGGTCGCATAGCCCTCCGGTGTCGGCGGATTCTCTCCGAGCAAAGACCGGGCGGGCCGGTCTTCAGAAACCCATCCCTGAAGCAGCGCCACGTGCGCCTGTTCTCCCGCATCCACGTATCCAATTAGGTCCTTGGACGGTATCTGGTAATCGTCGGCGACAACTTCGAAGCGCGCCCACTCCGGCTTCGCGGTCAACTCGAGCACTTGGGCGGCGGGCATCGCGCGCAGATCCTTGAGCGACTTCGCGCCGGCCGCAGCCATGAATCCGAGCCCGTGCTTCTCGCCCTCGGCGAGCGACGGAGGGTTGCGGGCCTGAAGCACGCTGCCGCTCTCCATGATGGCTCCGGCGAACAGGTTCTTCGAGAGTGGTGACAGCATCTGCACGGTGACCGAACGCGACCCCGCCGATTGGCCCGCGATCGTGACCCGCTTGGGGTCGCCGCCGAATGCGGAAATATTCGCCTGCACCCACTTCAGCGCTGCATTCTGATCGAGGAAACCATAGTTGCCCGACGCGTGGTAGGGAGCTTCGGCCGTCAACTCGGGATGCGCCAGGAAACCGAAGACCGTGAGCCGGTAGTTGATGGTTACCGACACAATGCCCTTCGTAGCCATGCTCTCTCCGTCGTACCTGTATTCGGAACCGTCACCCGCCATCAGCCCGCCTCCGAAAAAGTAGACCAGGACCGGCAACTTGTCCGAGACCGATTTGGCGGGCGTCCACACGTTGAGATACAGGCAGTCTTCGCTCGTGCCTTTGCTGCGGAATTCCATGTCGCCAAAAATCGGGCGCTGCATGCAGTTGGGGCCGAACTCCGCCGCCGGACGCACGCCTTCCCAATTCTTCACCGGCTGCGGCGCTTTCCAGCGCAAATCACCCACCGGCGGCGCGGCGAACGGAATCCCGCGGAATACCCGGATTCCGGAACTGCTGCTGGTCCCTTCGACTACTCCGTTGGCAGTCGTGACGCGTGTTGCGGGGGCTCCCACAGCGACGGCGGTCATTAACGTCCAAATAAGGAGAGAGTTAGATCGTCTCATAATGGCTCGGCGGATTCATGTTATCAGGAATCTCCTTCCGGCCTGTCCGGCACGTTGTCAGCGCCGAACCACCCAGGCGAGGCCGTCCGGCTGTTTGCCCGCTTCGATGTGACCGACGACATCCAGCGACTTGGGGTCGATCACGGCGACATAGTCGTCCGGTGTGCAGGCGACGTAGGCGCGCGCGCCGTCCGGTTGCATCTGAATGCCCGCGGCGCCGCGTCCGATCTTCAGCCGCTTCACTTCACGGCGGCTCTTGGCATCCAGGATCACCAACTCGGGACCGCCGAGCGTGGAGACAAACACCAGGGACCCGTCGGGAGTGAATTTCAGCCGGTTGGCGCTGCGAACGTTGGCGTTTAGCGTGTCGATGACCTTCTTGCCGGCGGCATCGATAATCGAAATCGTGCCATCCTGCGCATTGGCAGCCCAAATCTGGCTGCCATCCGGCGATACATCGAAGCCCTCCGCACCCCTGCCGACCGGGACCACCGTTTCATCCCAATCCTGCTGCGGTCCGCCCGGTCCCTGGCGCTGGATCTTGTCGATGATGGTCATCGTCGCCGAACTCACGTTGGATGTAATGATCCGCTTCAGGTCATCGGATACGGAGATCATGTGCGTACGGTTCTGGCCGGTCCCGAGCACCCAATCCACTTTTTTGACGGCTGGATCGTAGCTGCCGATGACCTTGTTGGTTTCCGCCGTGAACCACAGCTTCCCCCCGACAAACGTGAGTCCGTGAGATCCGCGCAGCACGCCGAGATCGATGGGCGCCAAAGCCCGGTGTTCTACGAGATCCACTACCGAAATTGTGTTGTAGGCACCGCCGGCGCCGCCATAGTTCGAGATATATGCCAGTCGCCCATCGGTATCCGCGATGATTTCGTGCGGGTCGGGCCCGGAAGGCATTCGGGCCAGGACCTTCAACGTGGCCGGATCGACGATCGACACCGTTCGGTCTCCCTTCGAAAGCACCAGCAACATTTTGGAAGGAGTGCTCTGGGCATTCAGAACGGCGATGCCCAGGCAGGCCGTCAGAAACGTAAACAGGATTCGTAGCTTCACCATCTGTATATTGTCCACCAACGCGACGTCGAGCCAGGCATGTGACCATCCTCGACAAGCGGGAAGTTCCCGCAACGTTGACGGAGCCAACTGCTGAAGTGGAAGCGCTGAATGTCCTACGATGCTTCACCGAACCGTGATCAGTCCGGTATTGCTGGGCACGCCGTTGATAGTCACGAACACAACTTGATTGCCCGGAGTGAGTCCGGAGGGCACGATCACGTTGAGCTGAGCCAGCCCCGCGAATCCAGGCGCAACCCCCTGATAGGTAACCTGCGCCGCCTTGCCTCCAACAGCCACATGCACGTCGCCTGTGATGAGCGAAAGCGGACTCGGCGGAGCGGCGACACCGTCGCCCACCGGCGGCGAGACGGACCCTTCGCCGGTCAGATAGAGAATCACATAGCCTCCCGCGGCAATTGGCGTGGCCGGCGTGTGCACACTCAGGTCGCCGTTAAGCGCCGCGGCTCGCAGGTCCGGTGTGACGAACAACCCCGGATCGACCGTCGTCAGCGTCGCACCGTGCGAGGGTGAGGAGCGAGCGGCACGAAGATCGGAGGTTGCAGCATTGGTTACGGTCACCAGCACATTCGTCGTCGATACGCTGGACGGCATCTGGAAGTTGATCTGGCTGGGGCTGGCGTAGAACAGGGGCGCCGGCACTCCGTTTACCATCACCGATGTCGGTCCCAACTGCGTCGGCAGCGTGCTTGTCGTCGCGTTGTAAATGGCATCCGACAAGTCCGTTCCGAAGATGGTCATGATCGCTCGAGGCGCCCCGCCGGGTTGGAAGCTGGCGCCATTGACGACGGCGATGATGGTGGGATGCGACTGGCAACCTCCCTGTCCGCAGCCAACGATGAGTGTCACCGGCACTGCTACCTGATTCAGTCCCGCTTCCGCCGGCGTGAACACCATGGAACCGTCGTAGACTCCATTGGCGAGGCCGGTTGGTTTGGTGGTAACAGTCACTGTTCCGGTGGTTGTTCCCTGCCCCGGCGTGACTTGGAGCCATGTTCCGCCCGAAGGGGTACTGACTTGGGCGGCCACGTTGTACTGGATCGGCCGTGAGCTGGAACTCGCCTGAAGTGTTTGGGCTGTGGGAACGACAGTGTTGCTGGCGGTGGCAAATACAAGTGCGGGCGGAGCAATCACGAGCGCCGGCTTGTTGCTGATCGTGTAAGTCACCAGCAGCACCGTGGTACCGGATCCCGGACCGGTAAAGAGAATGTTGCCGGTGTAAGTGCCTGCCGGCAGACCGGTGGGATCGACTGTGACCGTTGTGGGGCCAGGTGTGGATCCACTGAGCGGCAGCGCCACCAGCCACGGGGCGGAAGGTGTTGCGTTCCAGATCAAGATCTGTCCGGTGCCGCTCGTAACCCGCACAGTTTGTCCTGCAGGTGCCGGCTGGCCAATCTCGCTGGCAAATTGCAGGCTGCCAGGAGTGACGATGATGCTGCTCGTTTGCTGCGGCAGATTCGTAAGCACAAACACAGCGGGCGAACTGACTCCCGCGGTCGTTGCGGTTACGGTAAAACTGCCCGCCTGGCCGTTGGCGATTAGAGCCGGCGCCGTGGCCACTCCACTTCCGTTGGTACTCACTGTCGCAGATCCCGCAAATGCGCCGCTCGGACCCGATGCGGGAACCGAGAATGTCACACTCACACCAACTGCGGGATACCCCCCGGCATCCTTAACCTGCGCCTGCAGCATCGACGGGAACTGCTGTAACACGGTGGTCGTCTGCGGCGAGCCGCTGAAGACAAAGATGCCGGACGGCGCTCCTGAAGTGACCTGAAAACTGATGCTGTTGGCCTGCGCCTGCTGGGCAGAGGTTGCTTGAAGACGCTTGGCTCCGGACTGGTCGAGGCGCAGGTCGCCAAATCTTGCCAATCCCGTGGCGTCAGTGAGTTGGACGACCGTCCCCAACAAATGACCGGTGCCCTCAGACAAAGAAATAACGATGGGCACTCCCGCTACTCGCATCGTTTTTGCCAAACTGTCCAGAACCTGCACTGTAACCGCGGGCTCAATTACTGTACCGATTTCAACATTGCTGGGCTGCTGCACGAATGCGAGCGAACCAGCTCCCGCAGGAAGATTGGTCAGATTGAACAGGGCTGAGCCGGTAATGGCTGCGGACGAAGCCGTCACAGCATAGGAGCCTGCAGTGTTGTTCGCTGTGATGATCGCGCTGGCATTGCCTGATGTGTCAGTGTTCACCGTCACGGTGAGCTGCCCGCCGAATAACCCGCTCGCCCCCAGAGTAGGAGCGTTGAAGACCACGGGCACGCCCGCGATCGGGTTGCCGGCCGCGTCGGACACCGTCACCTGGAGTGGCGCTCCGAAAACGGTGTTGATGATGGCGCCCTGGGGAGTGCCTCCGGTAGCAGCAATCGATGCCGGTGTGCCGGCCTTGATCATGAAAGTACCGCTGGTCGCCGAGGCCACACCATTTGCGTTCGCCTGAAGCTCATACGTGCCGGCTCGAGAACCGCTTAGACCGTCAAAGGTCGCCAGACCACTCGCATCGGTTGTCCGAGTTGTGTTGCCCGAGAACGTTTTCGACCGCATCGCGGGCACGTTTGCCTGTAGCGTGACCGTCACACCCCCCGTGTGAACAGGCTTGTCGGAAACATCCTGCAACTGCACGGTCACTGGCGGCGCAATGGTCGCGCCAGCCATTGTATCGGTGGGTTGTTGCTGGAATGCTAGCTTGTTCGCGCTCGGCAGCACGTTTGTCAGCGTGAACTCGGCGAGTCCTGCGGCATTCGGCGCGTCCGCCTTCACAACGACCGCGCCTGCGGTTGTGTTTGCGGTCATCGACGGGGAGGTTGCCATGCCCGAGAGGTCGGTATTCACCGTGGCGGTCCCGGCGAATGACAGGCTCGCTCCGCTCGGTGGGGCGGTAAACGTCACCGGAATGCCCGACATTGGATTGCCGTACAAGTCCCGCACCGCGGCCTTCAGAGGGGCCCCATAGGCGGTCCCGGTGATTGCGGTCTGCCGATCGCCTTCGTATACCGAGATAACGAGGGAGGCCAGCGCGGGTGTTACCTGAAATGGATTGCTTACGGCGGAGGTACTGCCGCTTTCTGCTATGAGTTGGTAGCTGCCGGTCGTGTTCACGCTCAGATCATCGAAAGTGGCCTCGCCTGCTGCACTGGTTGTGGCCTGTACGGTACCCCCAAGGGTCACGCCGGCCGGCAGGCGCATCGTAATCTCCGCTCCACTCACCCCGTTGTTTTGGGCATCGGTGAGACGCACGACTACCGGCGGACTGATGTAGACACCTGCCTGCGTGTTCGACGGCTGCCGCACAAAGGTTATCCCGGCTGCGGCGGCAGCGACATTTGTTAGCGAGTAGGTGGCGGTGCTTCCCGTTATGCTCGTCGCAGCGGCAGTTACCGGGTATGTGCCGGTGAGACCGTTCGCCGTTGCCGTGACCATCGCGTGGCCGCTGGAATCGGTAACCACGGAACCAGGGCTGAGCGTCGCCGATGGCGCCGAGATTGCCGGAGCGCTGAATGTCACGCTTACGCCACTGAGAGGATTGCCGTAGGCGTCCTGAACCATCGCCTGCAAGGGCTGAGAAAACGGCGTCAGGATCGTGGTGCTCTGGGTTGTTACACCCGTCGCCACGATCGTAGACCCAGGTCCAGGAGACGCGGTGATGTTGAACTGATTGCTGATTGCGGACGTAATGCCCGATGCGAGGGCCGAGAGCGTGTACCGGCCGGCTTGTTCGATGCTCAACGAGGCGAATGTCGCAACCCCGTTGGAATCCGTGTCCTGAGGCTCTATCGCACGCGCTCTTCGCAATCTCCCTTCAACCAGATTCAGTTGGAGCGTAACGTGGACACCGGCTGTTCGCACCGGATTGCCGAAGCTGTCCTGCAACTGTACAGTCACCGGCGGCGTAATCGCCGCGCCGGCCGCGCTGTCCCTCGGTTGCTGTAAGAATTCGAGCTTATTGGCATTACCCGCAACATTGTTGAGAACGAAAGTAACTGGCGACGGCGCTCCTGCAGTGGATGCGGTGACAGAAACGGATCCGACTACCGTGTTCGCCTTCATCAAAGGAGACAAGGCGATGCCGCTTGCATCCGTGACCACGTCGGTCGGACCAGCGAACGTCACACTCGCTCCGCCGGTGCGCGCAGCAAACGTGACTTGCGCGTTGGGGATCGGATTTCCGAATGCGTCCTGCACACTCGCCTTCAGCGGCAACGCATAGGCCGTGTCGACAGGCGCGGTTTGTCCATCTCCGTCAGCGATGGTGACGGTGATGGCCGCAGCGGGGGTGATATCAAACGAATTGCTGAGTGCCGAAGCGCCGCCCGATGTCGCATTCAAGCGATAAGTCCCAACTGTGTTTACGGTGAGGTCGTTGAACAACGCCATTCCGTCGGATCCCGTCGTGCGGGTCGCTGTCCCACCCAGGGTTCCCGTGCCGCCCTGTAGTTGCAGCGTTACCGAAGCACCATTCACTGGATTGCCGCCCGCGTCGACTACCTGGACAGTGACCGCGGGACTGATCGTGCTTCCGGCCGCGGTGTTCGATGGCTGCTGGGCGTATGTGATCTGACCTGCCGCTCCCACGAGGTTTGTAAGTGCGAAAGTGGTGGGTCCTACAGCGCCTGCAGATGCACTCACCGCGTAGCCGCCAGCCATGCCGTTCGCTGTTGCCGTTACGCTCGCGTTGCCGCTGGCGTCGGTGGTAGCGGTAGCGGCACTCAATGTGGCCGACGCTCCGGCGTTTGGCGCGCTGAAGCTCACGACTACGTTGCTCACGGGATTCCCGAACGCGTCTGATACAGTTGCCTGAAGTGGTTGAGAGAACGGCATCAGGATGATGGTGCTCTGTGGAGTACCGCTTGCCGCCATGATCGTCGCCGCCGGCCCGGCGCGGATGATGAACGGAGTGCTGACAGCGGAAGAGACGCCGGTAGAGGATGCCATCAATTGATATTGGCCCACGTGTTGCACAGTTAAGGCGGCAAAGGTCGCGAGACCGCTGGGACCCGTCATTTGGGGCGGGATGACACTACTGGCGCGAATCCGAGCGTTCACAGGAACCAACTGCAGCGCAATGGAGACCCCTTCTGTCCGCACGGGATTCCCGAAGCTGTCCTGCAACTGCACTGTAACTGGAGGGGTGATTGGCGTATCCGCAGCGCTATTGCTGGGTTGCTGAACGAATCCCAATTTGTTGGCGGCTCCGGCGATTATGGTCAGGCTGAACGCCGCCGGGCTTGGAGCCCCGGAGGTGGTCGCGTTTACGGAGAAGGTGCCCGTTTGTCCACTCGCGGTCATGGTGGGCGACACGGCGACGCCGTTGATGTCCGTGTTTGCCGTTGCAGAGCCGCCGAAGGTCACGGTGGCGCCTGTAGAAGGCGCGGTGAAGGTGACCGACGCTCCCTGAACCGGATTGTTGAAGTTGTCCTGTACGACCGCCCTTAACGGCGACGCATAGGCGGTCCCCGCCGTGGCCGACTGGCCACCGCCGCCGCCGATGACCGGCGTGATTGAAATCGTCGATCCCGCTCTGATTACGAAGTTGCCGCTCGTTGCAGTGAGACCGCCTCCGGTCGCCTGTAGCCGATAGGTTCCCGCCTTAGTGATCTTCAGGTCGTTGAACGTCGCCATGCCGAGTGAATCGGTTGTCCGCGCCAGTGTGCCCTGTAGCGGTGGGGCGCCTCCCTGTACGGACATCGTAATTGACGCGTTGGGAATGGGATTATCGAATGCGTCCTTCAGGCTGACCGTAACCGCGGGAGTGATGGGCGAGCCGGCAGCGGTGTCTCCGGGCTGCTGAACGAATGCGATCTTCTGCGCCGCGCCCGCGGTATTGGTGAGGCTAAACGTAGCGGGAGTAGTCACTCCGGCGACGCTGGCGGTTACCGTGTACGGACCACCGGCGATCGAGTTTGCTACCGCCTGAACGCTCGCGTGACCCGTTCCGTCCGTGGTCGCCGTGAAGCTGGAAAGCGTTGCAGAGGCGCCAGTGGCGGGCGCCTGGAACGTAACAGGGATCTCAGCAAGCGGTCGCCCAAGGCTGTCGGTGACCTGGACCTCGAGCGGAACAGTGAACGCCGTCTTCACTGAGGTCTGTTGATTATTTCCGCCTGCGACCGTGATGCTGGCTGGCGTGGCCGGCGCCAGGGCTATTCTGGATATAAATGCATCGTTAGCGCCTCCGTAGGCTGGCTGAAACGCACTTGGCGTGGTGGGGAACGAACCTTTGTTCGTCCATCCGGTCACGTAAATCCCATCGGAATTAATTGCGATGCCTCTGCCGTAGTCATTGCCGCCGCTGCCCGACCTGCTTCCCAAATAGGTGGAAAAGAGCAGGGCGGTGCCGCTCGAATTGAGCTTCATGACAAAGGCTTCCCAGCCCCCTTGATAGCGATAAAGAGGGTCCTGGAGCGGCAGGGTGTTGCTCTCCGTGCTTCCGGCAACATACACCTCGAACGCATCGTTCACGGCGATAGCTAACCCATGGTCGTCATTGAAACCGCCGAAGTAAGTAAAATACTGGAGGAAACCGAACGGGTTGAGTTTTGCCACAAAGGCATCAGGGCTGTCGCCGATGCCCAGAAAGAAAGGCTGAAAGGCTCCGGGGGTGCCGAGACCCGGGCTGTTTGTCTGGCCGGTCACATAGGCCGAGCCGGCTGAATCTACTGCAATGGCAAGCCCTTTGTCACTGTTCTCTCCACCCAGATATGTGGAATAAATCAGGCTGCTATCACCAGACAGATTTGTGTTCAGTTTAGCAACAAATGCGTCGTTTCTCCCTGCGAAAACTTGCTGGGAGGCGCTCCGAATGGGAAAAGACCCGGTGGTACTACCTGTGACGTACACGATTCCAGTTGCGCCAACGGCAATTCCGTAGCCTCGATCCGCGCCTGAGCCCCCCAAGAGGGTGGAATACACCAGGCTAGCCGAACCACTGCCTTGGGTGTCCAGCTTTGATACGAGTGCAGCCGTATTGCCCTCAAAGAACGTCTTCAACTCCATTCCATTCTTTGCCGGGAAGTCGTTACTCTTGGTGACGCTCGTGATGTACGCGTACCGATCGGCCTCGATGGCTATCGCCTGCGTCGCAAAACTATCATCCGGCGGGTAATTATCATCGCTGCCGTCGTCGTTACGGCCGCCAAGATATGTCGAATACAGAAGTGATCCTCCGCCGGGAGCGAGCTTCGTGATAAAGAGGTCCGATCTTCCGGAATTGTCAGCCTGAAACGCGTTAGAGGTTGTCGGAAATCCACCAAGCAGCCCGCTGCTGCCTGTCCGGCCAACTACATAAACGGCCCCGCTGGCTCCGACCGCGATGCCCGTTGCCCGGTCGTCACCGTTTCCACCAAGGTAAGTGATATAGATCCGGCCGGCCGTGCCGCTGCCACTTGTGTTCAGTTTGGCCACAAAGGCGTCGAAGCTGCCGCCTTTTGTGGGCTGCACGGCGGAGCCGACGGGAAAGTCGGTGCTAGCGGTATAGCCTGTCACATAGACATCGCCCGGGTTACCCGTCATAGCGGGAGGTACCGCGATCGCAGTCCCGAAATCATCCGACGACCCTCCGAGGAAGGTGGAGTAGTCGAGAGTAGGATCGATGACGAGCACCCGCTCACGGTCCCAGTTTCCGAGAGCCAGTTCGACTGCTCCGTGACGTATGGAGTAGGCGGCCGGCACCCGCCGGCGCTCGCCGTTGATTTCCTGGTATGCAAGCGGTTTGTGGTGAGTGATGTCTCCCAGGCGCGTGCTGATGAGCAGGTTGCCGGCGGCATCTATGGTGAGCTTGTCCGCACCTTCGAAAGACAGGCGGATCCTGCCCGGGTCGGCTCCGGGAGCGACCACAAAGTCATATTCCAGTTTCCGCTCATGGCCGTGATAGACGACGTCAATCCCCGGATACACGCCCGCAGCCCTTACCTTGTCATAGCTCGGAACACCGGACCGCCACCTGGAAGGGTCGTTTCCAATGAAATAGTTGGAAACCGATGCTGCCTTATCCATGCCTTCGAACTGTCCGCAAGGCGCCGGCGCCCTCGAGCTTCATCCGAACGACGGCCTGTTCGAATTCGGAGTCACCCTTGCGGCGGCACAGCACAATGACGTTTTCGCTGTCGGTGAGGAAGGATGTCATCCCATCGGCGCGGCTGAGAAAACGCACGCGAGAGTCCGTCTGCCCGAGATTAGGTTCAAATTGGAGCGACGGCCCGCGAAGGGTGTTCATAGCGGGCGGAATCGACATCACCGCGGGCTCGGATTTCGTCGGGGTCGTCGCTGCCGTTTTCGAGGGCGAGGTCTGCCCACTTAAGGTCGTGATAGGGAGGAGTCCGATTGTCGAAGAGACTAGAGCAACAAGGAGACCGCTTTTCGGCGTCATTTTCTTCCAACTCTCGGGAATGTGCTGTGGTCGCGAGTTCAGATCCAAACAGGCATTCCGCTTAGATTGAAATCCGTCGAACAAGATGCGTCAGATTTGACTGACGATCTATTACTTTCAGTCGTTCTCGGAACGCGCAACACTCCCGATGGGAGCCAATTTGGGTGGCACGGCGACGAGGCAGCGAAGGGACCGCGGGAGAACCCTATGAAATGCGGTGCGGCTTCAGGGATCGGCGTAGCAGGAATATCCTGCCGGATTATGGAATCAGTGAGGATTTGGTCGGGGCGGGGCGATTTGAACGCCCCGCCCTCTGCGCTCAAGGCGGTTTCCTGGCCTACACGAGAGTCGCCTGTTTTCGGACGCTTAGGTTACCGGCGGGGGGATACCAGACGGTCGACGAAATGCCGCTTCCGTCGATGGGGCCATAGTTTAAGTCGTCCAGTGCGTCGGACGGCACGGCTGTACGATCAGCAACTCGGTCCTCCACACCAGGATTTGAAGTTGGCAGCCTCACGCTTGCCGGTGAGGCGGGCGGGACATTCCCCGTCAGTGGGCCGATTGGAACCGCCCAGACACGAGCCCTGCGGATTTCCGGCGCGCTCCAGTTGTTTCTGAAACAACGCCCGCTCGCGCTCGTTCAGCACTCTAGCACGGGTTACCCCACTTCGAATCGGGGTAGCTGCCTCTTGCGGACCCACCAGACAACGCACCTTCGGCTCCTCGGAATCGTTTGCCAATTTGATCATCCATGAAGTAAAGTGAAACGAGGTGTCGGAAATGGAGACGTATCCTACTCGCCGGACCACCCTCAAGGCCGAAACCCCGGACGGCAAATCGAAAGACCGGTATGAGGACTATTACATTCGGGCGGTCAGTAATGCGGTTGACATTCTCGACCTGATTGGCCAAGGTTCCGAACCTGTCTCCCTGGCTCGGGTCGCGGAATTCATTGGTCAGTCCAAGAGTTCCGTCTTCCGTATTCTTTGCACCCTCGAGCATAAAGGACTGCTGGAACGGCGTCCCGGAGACGTTTATGCGGTGCCCAATCCCGGTTTTTCGCTGAGGTCGAACCAAATCCTGGTAAAGCTGAAGAGCCTCGCGGAACCCTTGATGCGGGAAGTGGGCAAGGAATTTCGCGAAACGGTCAGTCTGGCCTTCCTTTTTGAAAACCATATTGAGGTGGTTGCCGTCATTGACAGCCCCCAACGAATTCGTATGTACAACGTCGTCGGCGGCATCATTCCGCCGCACGCCAGTTCGGTGGGCAAGTGCATTGTGGCCCACCAGACCGAAGACCGCCGCGAGCATCTGGTGACGGCATATGGGATTCAAGCGTTTACGCCGCAGACCATTATCGATCCCACCGCGCTCGACGAAGAATTCGCGCGCGTGCGGGAACAGGGCTTCGCCGTGGACCGGGAGGAGAGTGCGCCCGATGGCTGTTGCTTTGGTGCGCCCGTCTGGACGTCTCGGAATGATGTGCGTGCGGCAGTGAGTCTTTCTTTGCCAAAAGTCCGGCTAGCCGATGAGTCCAAAATCATCGAATCGGTTCAACGAACCGCCAGACTGATTTCCGAACGCCACTCGCGCGACCATTCTCAGCAGTGAACGACAAAGTACAATACTGAAACAACAGTTTAGAAAGTTGTCAACCTCATCTTAGTGTGTTAGATTCGGCTCATGTCGAGCGCGAAGTCAATCGCTATATCGAAATCTCTGCGCCGAGGGGTTCTGGCCGCGGTCGCGGTGCCAGTGCTTGATCACGGGCAAGCCGACCTGAATACGTTTTCGGCCTTGGTGGACTTCATCCTCGAACGAGGCGTCGATGGGATTGTGGTCGGCGGAGCGACCGGCGAGTACGCCAGCTTCAGCCTTCAGGACCGCATCCGCCTCTTTGAAGAAGGCGCTAGGCGGGCTGAAGGGTTCACCGTTGTAGCAGCAATCGGCGCCCAGACGCTGCCCGGGACCCTCGCGCTCGCCGACGCCGCCGCGAACGCGGGCTGCAAAGCGGTCCTACTCCCGATGCCATACTTCTTTCGCTACGAGCAGGACGATCTGGCGGTATACGCCCGCAAGGTGAGCAGTTTGACGGAACTTCCATGTCTTCTCTATCACTTACCGTCGTTCACCAACAGCCTCACTCTCGACAGCCTCATAGAACTGATGGACTCCGGTGACCTCGTGGGACTCAAAGACAGCAGCGGTGATTCCAATAACATTCCTGAACTGCTTCGGGCACGTGACGGGAAGCCGTTTGATCTATTCGCCGGAGACGATTCGCTGGCGCTCGCCGCGCTCAAAGCGGGTTGGAATGGCGTTGTGTCGGGAATCGCCTGCTTCCTACCCGAGTTGCTGGTGAGCATCGTTGATGCCTTCAGAGTCGGCGATATTGGGGAAGCGGAGCGGCTGCAGGCCGACCTCGACCAAGTGATTCAAGAAGTGATCAAACTCCCCATTCCTTGGGCGATCCGGCTGGGCCTGGAAGCCCGGGGCATTGATCCCGGTCCGCCGGCGTTGCCATTTTCTCCCCGCCGCGCAGCGCAAGTGCGGGACTTTAGAACCTGGAGCCGCCAATGGATCGCCGAGCGGGACTGGGTGAAACCGCTGTCGGGTTCTCCGGCCTTTTAATGCCTTGACGTTCGGACGCGGTCCGTTCTCGCCCGAGCGAAGCCTCGCCAATGATGCCCCCGTAAGCAGACCGCCATAGACGTGCAATACCCATGCCCCAAATCGGCCTGATTAGCGGCATGAGTGCCGGGAATCGTGCCGCCTGAACCACTCTGTTCCGGTTGGCTACTATTGTGAATCAATGTTTCATTTATCTGTTGACTGTCGCTGACATATGCCCTAAAATTTCACTTATGTAGGATCGGAGCCGATTGTGAAAACTCCATCTCCCTCCGGCTTCGCCGTATTGGGCTGGCACAACGCTGCGGGTTGGCGTATTCGCTCAAGCCCGTCGGTTTGGGAAGCAGGGATCTGATCAACAACGCTCCTCTTACGTAGGCGGATGAGGTTATGCTTCACGGCAGCGTGACGCTCACAGAAAACCAATTCATGGATTCGGAGACGGAGATCGTTCGGGGATGTTCCGTAGGTACAGTGGCCCGCGACCGCTCCGTCATCCACAGGTCGATTGAGGTGAAAGCGATGAGAGAGAGATTATTACTGCTCCTGATAGTCCTGCTTGCCGCCGCGGCAATCACGCCGCTGGCCGCGCAAGACGTGACCGGGACCATCATAGGGATTGCCAAGGACAGCTCAGGCGCTGTGGTGCCGGGCGCAAAGATTACCCTCGTGCTAACCAGTACGCAATTCGAGTACAGCACGGTCACCGACGCGGAGGGCCGCTACGCGGTTCGTGCCTTGCCGATTGGTGTCTACAAGCTGAAGGTGGAAGCCACGGGATTCAAAACCTACGAAGCTTCGGATATCCACTTGCAAGTGAACGAAAACCCGCGCGTCGATATTCAACTGGAAGTCGGACGAGTGAGCGAGTCGGTAGAAGTCGCGGCGTCCGTGGTGAACGTGGACACGCAGACAGCCACCCTCAAATCGGTTGTGGACGAGCGCCGAATCGAGCAGTTGCCGCTGAATGGCAGGGATGCCGTGCAGTTGGCGCGTCTGGTGGTAGGAGTTCAAGCCTATCCAGACGCCGACGTCACCTCAGACACCACCTATCCTGGCGTCGTTCCGATTTCAGTCAATGGGGGACGCGGTAACACCGTGAACTATATCCTGGACGGCGCGCAGAATAACGATCACTATAGCAATGCCCCGAGCCCCATGCCTAACCCGGACGCGCTCGCCGAGTTCAGCGTGCAGACGAACAACTTCAGCGCCGAGTTCGGACGCAATTCGGGCGGCGTGGTCAACGCGGTCACCAAGTCCGGCACGAATGAATTCCATGGAACCGCATTCGGCTACCTGCGCCACCACAGCTTGAACGCCGGCAACTTCTTTGCGCCGCCCAGCACCGATGACCCAACCGCGAAGCAGGACGACGGGCTGAAGCGAAGCCAGTTCGGCGCGACGGCCGGAGGCCCGGTATTCTTCCCCAAGCTGTATGATGGCCGAAACCAGACATTCTTCTTTTTCTCCTACCAGGGAACCCGCATCCGCCGGCAACCCTCGTCGCAGTTCAGCCAGGTCTATACGAACGCTGAGCGCCGCGGCGACTTCTCCGCGTTGCTGCCGGATACGGTCCTGCGCGACCCGTTCTCGGGCGGTAACTATCCGAACAACATTATTCCGTTGAGCCAGTTCAACCCGGCCACCGCGTACGTGGTCGAGAACTGGATGCCTGAGCCGACCATCGGAGAGCGGCGCATTGTCACGTCTACTGTGGATAACTTCAATGACGACCAGTTTCTCGTCAAGGGCGATCAGAACCTTGCTCGCAACAACAAGCTGTCGGGCCGGTTTTACCAGTCGGATGCGAACACGCCGGCGCAACTGAACCCGAATAACTATTACGAGCACCTTACCGGCGGCGTGTGGCGGAACATCAGCGTATCGGCCAGCGATACGCACATTTTCGGCCCGGCCATCATTAACGTCGCGACATTCGGTTATCTGAGAACGAGAGGCGCGGGCGAGCCGATTCTGCCTTCGAAGGGCTGGGCCGACTTGGGCGTGAAGGCGACGCAGGATACCAAGGCCCCCCAGATGCGCTTCGATATGCAAGGCGCGCTCGACAGCTTTAATACGGGGGAGACGGAAGTCTTCTTGCGGCAGGAATTCCAGTACGCGGATATTCTCCGCTGGTCCACCCCGAAACACCAGATCAGCTTCGGCGGTGAGTTCGGGCATGCCATCGGCGACAACGCGGGCAACTATATGGCCGGCGGCCGGCCTCGATTCTCCAATGACGCGGGCTTTACCGGCTATGCTCCGGCGGACTTCTTTATCGGCAAGATCGCTACCTGGAGGCAGGGGCTCGGTGAATTCAAGAACACGCGCATAAAACGCCTGGGGCTCTTTTTTGAGGATTCGTATCGGGCAACCAGACGGCTGACGCTAAACCTCGGTGTACGCTGGGAGCCGTTCTTCCCTCTTACTGACACCTTGGGAAAACTGTCCGTATGGGCGCCGGGCGAGCAATCCACCCGGTTCCCCAATGCGCCGTCCGGCGTTCTATATCCCGGCGATCCGGGCGTGCCGGACGGTGGATATGACACTGCATGGAAAAACTTCGCGCCGCGCGTCGGCTTTGCTTTGGACCTCAGCGGCAACGGCCGAACCAGCTTGCGGGGCGGCTACGGCATTTTCTACGATCAGCCGAACAGCATTGCCACTAACTCCGCGGCCAACCAGGGACCCTTCGGCACCCAGGTTACGGTCGATGGCAACGACCAAAATTCGCTGCTCGACCCATTTGCGGGCTTCCCGGGCGGCAACCCCTTCACTGCGGTTGGACAGAGCGCGGTGGGCACCGACGCGCTGAATCCGGGGCCGGATGTCGCCTTTGTGCTCCCGCATGAGGCGTTCGTCTACAGCAAGGATATGCGGAACGCGTACGCCCAATCGTGGAACCTGACCCTCGAACGTGACCTGATCGCAGGCTTCATTGTGCGGGCATCCTATGCGGGTTCGAAAGGCACGGCCCTCGTAAGTGGACGTGACATCAACGCTCCCTTCCCCGATCCCACGGCGAGCACCTCAACGACCACCATCCGCCGGCCCCTCTATCCGAACTTCGGCCGCATCACCTTGATTGAAGGAGTCGGAAATTCGAACTACAACGCATTCCAGTTCACGGCGGAAAGGCGCTTCAGTCGCGGACTTACACTCAATGCGAACTATATGTGGTCGAAATCTATCGATGACAACATGGGTTCGGCGAACAAAGGCGCCGGCACCAGTGTTACCAATCCGTTGTACCAGAGATTTGATCGCGGTCCTTCAGACTTCGATAAAACGCATGTCTTTAACTTCTCCAGCCTTTGGGACCTACCTGGCCATTTCGACAGCCGCCTCAATAATTTGTTCCTGGGAGGTTGGAGCCTGTCGACAATCGTGGCGCTGCAGAGCGGCTCTCCCTTCACTGTATTTAGTGGAACGGACACTGCCCGCACCGGACAGGACGGACAGCGCCCCGATCTCATCGGCAACCCGTACGTCAGCGGCAGCACCAACGAGCGCCTGAGCGGATGGCTCAATGCAGCCGCCTTCACGGAAGGCGCACTGGGCACGTATGGAAATCTCGGCCGCAACAGATTCCGCGGTCCTGGCTTCGCCAACTTGGACATTGGCCTCCAAAAGCAATTCCCAATCGCTGAGACGGTCAAGGCTGAGTTCCGGTTTGAGGCGTTCAACGTGCTCAATCACGCGAACTTCGTAAATCCGGATAGCGACCTGAGCAGCAGTTACTTTATGCAGATCACCCAAGCGAGGGATCCTCGCATTCTGCAGTTTGCGGTACGGCTGTCCTGGTAGGGGCGTATGAAACCGGCGCGCGCGCCCGGCTAGACTTACCGCGGTGCGCGCCCTCACTAGAGTAACTTAGAAGAGCGACAAAGCAAATGGAACTTCGAACGAAACTATCTACTACCATTCTCCTCCCCGCCTTGGTGATTGCATTGGCAGCGTCATGCGCGTACAGCCAGAGCCTGAAACTGAAACCGGAAGTAGCGGAGATGATCTTCGACCAGGCTCCTTTTGAGCAATGCCATGCATCGACCATTCTGGAATTGTCCAATGGCGACTTACTGGCATCCTGGTTTGGTGGTAAGCACGAAAAGGACAAAAGCGTTGAGATCTGGTTATCTCGGAAGCCGAACGGCGGCAAGTGGTCCGCTCCGCTACAAATAACAAACTATCCCGAGGTTCCAACCTGGAACCCGGTATTGTTCCGTGACGCTATGGGAAAGGTCTGGCTGTTTTTTAAGATCGGACCGAATGAACGGGAATGGATCGGAGCTTACCGCACATCAACCGACGATGCGAAGACCTGGAGCGACGTGGTATATATGCCGGCGGGACTGCTAGGGCCGATACGCTGCAAGCCGATTACTCTCGCCGACGGCTCGATTCTTTCCCCGACTTCGGTGGAAGCTTACAAAACCTGGACCGGTTGGATCGAACGTAGCACGGACGGCGGCAACACGTGGACCATCCATGGGCCGCTTGTATACAAGAATGTCCGTGAAGGACTGATTCAGCCGACGGTCTGGCAGGCGAAGAACGGAAACATCAGAGCGCTGTTGCGGTCCACCGAGGAAATCGGCGCCATCGTGGAATCCACATCGACCGACGGAGGGCGCACCTGGGGAACCGTTACCAAGACTTCGCTTCCCAATCCTGACGCGGGAATCGACGCAGTGAAGATGAAAGACGGCCGCGTGGCCCTCATATTTAATAACACCGCGACTGCCCGCACGCCGCTGAACCTGGCGTTCTCGGACGACGACGGGAAGACGTGGGGCACGCCGTACGTCCTGGAGGACGAACCGGGTGAATTCTCCTATCCCGCGATTATTCAGGGACGAGATGGAAAGCTACAAATTACTTATACCTGGAAACGGCAGCGGATCAAGCATGTTACCGTTGATCCTACTGCCATCCAGACCCGGCGCTAACCACCAGTCGCCGCACATCATACCAGCGCGAGTAGCTTCCGGAGTAGCCGGAGCTAAGGCGTATTCTATCGCAAAGGATTATCGACCATGGAAATTGTAGGAGTCATTCCGGCCCGATTTGGATCCACGCGTTTCGAAGGCAAGGTACTGGCCTCGATTCATGGCAAGCCGATGGTGCAGCACGTCTACGAAAGGGCGATGCGCGCCAGGCGCCTCGATCGCGTGTTGGTGGCCACCGAGGACGAGCGAGTCGTTCAGGCAGTAAAAGATTTCGGCGGCGAGGCTGTCTTGACTAGCCCGTCCCATGTTTGTGGAACGGACCGGATCGCTGAGGCAATTGGGAATCTGGACGTTTCCTTCATCGTCAACATCCAAGGTGATGAACCGATGCTAGCGCCGGAGATGATCGACGAAGTCATCGAACTGCTCGAGAACAACCCGGCGGCGGGTGTCTCGACGTTGATGCGGCGCATCACCAGGGAAGAGGATTTTGAAAATCCCGGCGCGGTAAAAGTCGTGACAGACGTCTACGGAAGGGCGCTCTACTTTTCCCGATCGCTCATTCCGTACCCGCGCTTCCGGACGCCGGCTTTTCGTGTGTTCGACCATATTGGAATCTACGGCTACAGGAAAGAGGCGCTGGCGCAGTTTGCCGCCGTGGGCCCGTCCAGGCTGGAGTTGATTGAAGGACTGGAGCAACTGCGCGCGCTCGAAAACGGCATCACAATCATGATTGCCGAAACACGGTGTACCGAGGAAGCACTGTGCGTCGATACCGCGGAGGACCTGGAGCGGGTGCGCGCGCTTCTCGCCCCGCAACTGCCGGGGGTGAGCCGATGAAGCCGGAACGCTATACGATTCGCGACCACTTTGCACGGCTGCGCGAGCCTTCGCGAATCCACACGAATCTCGCGGTGAAGAAAATCGTCGAGACCAAAGAGCGCGGCGGCAAGGTGGTGGTCGTCACCGGCAGCGGGCCGAACATTCACGAAGGCGTCACGACCCTGCTTGCGGAACTGATGCACAAGGGCATTGTCGATGGCATCATTACCAGTTCGGCCGTGGTGGCGCACGAGATGGCAGGCACGCTGGATCGCGTCAAGCGCGTGAAAGTCACCGAAGAAGGCCAGTTCGGGCTGGACAACAATATCCTGCCGCGTGGAGGCATCTTCGAGGTAACTGTTTTGAGCGACGGCGAACGCGCCGCGCTGGAAGATTGGACCAAACAAAACTGGGAACTCTACGATTGCGTCATGGCGGCTGAAGGCAGCGTGATCATCAAGGCTGCCGGCAACATGGCGTGGCCCGTTGGACCCCGCACCGAGGCGCTGGCGCGCGAAGCCGAGGTGCTGGCGCGCCAGGCGGCGACAACGGTCGAACATGTCGCCGGGCTGGGAGCCGATCCGCGGACGATGATCGGCGCCGGCGCACGCCTGGGCTTGCCTGTGCTGGTCTCGGTGCCGCAACTGGTGGGCGGCGGCGATGTGGGCTTGTCGATCGCCGATGCCATTCCGATTACCGGCCGCTGCCAGTTGATCGCCGAAGTTCTGGGCGGCGCCGATGTCATCATTGAGTCGGCCATCGCCTTGGCGCAGGAGATCCACGACGGTCCCTTCGAACTTCACACCGGCCACGGCATCTGGTCGGCATGGCAGCACCGCCCGGTTTTCTCGCTGGAGCACAAGACCCTGATTCGCATCGACCTCGATCCTAACCTGGAAGCCGCCTGGAACATGGAACGGCAGAACAGCAAAGTGCAGGGCGCGGTGGATCAGGGTCTCCCGAAAACCAAACTCACCGGAATGCCGTTCCGCATGGAGATGTCCGGCTTCGCGCGTCTTCACGGCAGCATTCCTATCACCGGCGACATTGGCGTCGTCTGGCCCGTCGTTGCAGATGAGGTGGCCGAGGCCCTGGGGATCGAGTTGGAATTCAATTCCGCGCCGCAGGAGAGTCCAGACGGGCAACGGATGCGGGAATGGATCGCTGACGAGATCCGCTTCATCGATCGCGACGCGATGTTTGACGAGGTGCGTGCGTTACTGCAGCGTCGGAACTCACGTCAGCCCGCAGGCGCCCGCGGACCCGAGCCTGCACAGCACCGCTAACATCGCCAACTTATGCAAAACGCAAGCGACAAAGTAAGTGCCGCCGAGGCGGCAGTTTCCGAGAAGCAATCCCCGAATTACCGCTGGCACGTCGTCGGCATGCTCTGGTTGATCGCTTTCGTGAACTACGCGGACCGTCAAGCGATATTCTCGTTGTTCCCGCTGCTTGAAAAGGAGATGGGCCTCAACGCCGTGCAATTGGGGCTGCTCGGCTCCTCGTTTGCCTGGGTGTATGGAATCTGCGGCCCCTTTGCGGGTAACTTTGTCGACCATATTCGCAGAAAGTCGGCCGTGCTCTGGGGACTGCACATCTGGAGCATTATTTGTTCGGCGACTGCCTTGTCACAGAACTTTGTCCACTTACTCTTCTTCCGCGCGGCGGAGGGTCTGGGCGAAACGATTTACTTCCCTGCCTCAATGTCGATGATCAGCGATTATCACGGGAAGAACACGCGGTCGCGGGCCATCGGGATTCACCAGACTAGCGTCTATGTGGGCACCATCGCTGGCGGTTTCTTCGCCGGCCTGATCGGCGAGTATTACGGTTGGCGGCTTTCCTTCATCGTTTTCGGCGGTGCCGGAATTCTGCTGGGCTTTGTCCTGAACAGGTTTCTGCGGGAGCCCAAGCGCGGCGCGGCGGACCTCAAAGACGAGGGCTTCGAAACACGAATGGAATTGAAACGCCGCGCGCCAATGCGCGAATTCTTGAAAGTGATCGCGAAAACACCATCCGTGCCGCTGCTGATGGCTGCCTTCATGTGCGACAACTTTGTCGGCATGGTGCTGCTTTCCTGGATGCCCAAGTTTCTCTATGATAAGTTCTCGCTTAGTCTGGCCATGGCGGGATTGACTGCCACCATCTTCGTCCAGCTTGCGAGCCTGGTAGGCTCTCCGGTAGGCGGATGGATGGCGGACCGGATGCGGCGAACGAAGCCCGGCGGCCGCATGATGGTTCAGGCCATCGGAGTGTTTTGCGGTGCTCCGTTTGTCGTACTGTGCGGACAGACGACCTCGCTTGCCACGCTGACGATCGCACTTACCGCCTGGGGCTTTTTCAAAGGCATGTACGACGGGAACATTTTCGCTTCGGTGTTCGACGTGGTCCGGCCGGAAGTACGTGGCACTTCGGTCGGCTTCATGAATATGATCGGCTGGATGGTGGGCGCCGGCACAGCGCCGGTGGTGATTGGCATCCTGGCGCAACAGGCCAGCCTGAGCTTCGCCATCTCCGTGGCCGCCATCGCATACATCGGCGCCGGAGTGCTGCTGGCGACCGCCGCTTTCGTCACCGCCCCGCGCGACACGCGGCGGCTGGCCCAGGAATTGAAAGCGGACGTGAAACCGGTGGCCTGAAGCGCCGCGAGGAGAGGAAGGATGAATCGTCTCTTGCTGGTTGCATTCATGGCGTTGCTCGGTGGCTGCGGGGCGGCGTCGGATCCGCCCAAAGTGATCCGGAACGTCAGCGTGTACTCGGTCGCCGGACGCTACGGAGGCTGGCCCGCGAACCACGGTATCTGGGTTTGGGGAAACGAGATCCTGGTTGGTTTTAGCGCGGCCTACTATCAATGGTTGGGGCCGAACCGGCATCCTTACAACCGGTCGAAACCCGAGGAGCCGTATCTTGCCCGGAGCTTCGACGGCGGCGAGACGTGGCAGATTGAACCGGCACCCTCGCTTGTGCCGCCCGAAGGCATGTACGTGGCCTCCCGGCAGGGCGGCACAGCCCAAAATCTTGCAGAACCGATCGACTTCACCAACCCCGGTTTCTGCATGACGCTTCGGATGTCCGACGGTAGTGAAGGGCGATCGTGGTTCTTCTATTCGTACAACCGCGGCAAGAACTGGAAAGGGCCCTTCAACTTTCCTTTGCTCGGGCAGAAGTCGATCATGGCGCGCACCGACTACCTCGTCAATGGTAAACGCGACGCGATGGTCTTCGTTACAGCCTCAAAGGCCGCCGGAGGAGAAGGCCGGCCGCTGGCTGCGCGCACGACGGACGGCGGACTGACTTGGGAGTTTGTTTCGTGGATCGGCCCCGATCCTGGCCAAGGCTTTTCAATCATGACGTCGACGGTCCGGCTATCGGAATCCGAACTCGTCTCCACTGACCGCCACGAGGAGGTTCCGGACAAAGGTCCCAACTGGATTGATGCCTACTATTCGACCGACGACGGCAAGAGTTGGCAACATCTGAGCCGGCCCGCGCCGGACACCGGGGACATGAGCGGCAACCCGCCAAGTCTCGTGCGCCTGCGCGACGGGCGCCTGGTGCTCACCTACGGCCGCCGCTCCGAGCCGTTCGAAATCCGAGCGCGCACGAGCGCGGACAATGGCAAGACGTGGAGCAACCCCGTCGTTCTCCGCGACCATGGCGGCGCCTGGGACATCGGCTATACGCGGAGCGTTCAGCGGGCTGACGGCAAGCTGGTAACGGTCTATTATTGGACTGCGGATCCGAAGAAGGAACGCACCATCGAAGCCACGGTCTGGGATCCGGGCGCAACTGGTAGTTAAGCGGCGGTTCGCGTGCTCCGTTTATCGAATCAGCGCTTCGGCGCCGGTGCTCGAAGACCGCACCGAGAACCAACAGTCTCACGAAACCAACGAATCGAGGTGCATACGCGATAATCGTATGTGCCGGCGAAGTCGTTGTCGTTGCGAGATCGAAGTCCAACATCTGTTCCGGCTTTGAAAACCATCGCGCGGTATCCATCAAGCTTAATTTCGTAGGCCCACTGGTCTCCATCCGGCAGGCGGTTGGTGCGCAACAGGAGCATCGGCTCGATGAAACGTGGGTGAACATTTCTCACTCGGCGCCACCAATCTCAGCATTGACGGGTCCAGCCATGCGCGCTAAGCACTGAAGCTTCAGAGTCGGGCGCTGACTGAACAGGAGACCCTTTGGCCTCTTCCACGCTTGGCGGTGCTCGAGAATCCATTTCTGTAATGCCGCTTACGTGATAGACACGTCCGGCCGTCACGACCTCAAAGACGGTCTCGACCGTCGGAGCGGGCAACTGCGACGCTGCGCTCGTCCGTTTCGCGCGCCAAAGACGCTTGAGGTCAACGAGCGCGCGATGAAGCATCTGAGGGCGGTGTTCGAAATGGGCAAACTCGGGGACAGTGCGGAAGGACTTCTTCCCGAGCGAAGACAATCCGGATGAGCATCAGAAGACGTTCAAGACTATGTGGCGCGCCACGTTGCGCCGGGCGGGTGTTCCATATTTTCGGATCTTTGACCTGAGATTTACGAACGCCACACGGTTGAGCGCTGGCGGAGGTGCCGGCGAATTCGTCATGCAATTGCTCCGGCAAGTCGATGCGAAGGTCTTCGAGAAATACTCTCAGCGGAAGCTGCAGATGAAGAGGGAGGCGCTGCAGAAGCTGGACCGCACCGCGAACGAGAGCGGGAAGGGTTCTGACACAGGCCCTAACCAGACGGGTTTTGACACAGTTCTGACACAGTTAGGGCTGGAAACGGGTAAAGACGATGGTAGGGAAACGATCAAGCCTTTTAGAATCAGTTAAGATTTGGTCGGGGCGGGGCGATTTGAACGCCCGACCCCCTGCGCCCAAGGAATGGGCGTGGTTTCCAATAGCTCCATCGTTTACTTCCCGTTTTCATTGTTTCCAACAAGATAGGGAATCTGCTTTTCGCTCAAAGGCTAACCCTAGCAGTGTCAACAGATCGAGTTTTGGCACAGTTCTGCCACAGTTCGGTCGCTGTGTCGCTAACCGGGAACTTACCCGAGGATCGACACCTTGCATCACAGAACACATTCTACGACGCACGCGTCCAGCAATTCGGGCCTGGAGCGCGCCGGCGATCTGCTGCGGTTGCAGCACCCGAAGCTGGTCATCTCCAAACGGAAACTCCGACAGGCAGACGCGATACAGATGGTCCGGCAGAAGCGGGAAAGCGAAGCGCAGAATCTGGGGTTCTCTTCGCGGCCGTTTGTACTTTGTGGGCTGCCGGTGAAGCGCCCGCCAGCCGGATGCCTCCTTCACGAACGGCGGAACGGACGATTCGTGCTCCAAGTCACCGGTCACCCGAGCTATGGACTCCCGTGGGGACAGGATCGGCTGGTTCCGATCTTCCTGGCGACGATGGCAGTCCGACAGCAATCCGCGCGGATCACTTTCAACAGCGCCGCCGAAATGCTCGATACGTTCGGTATCCAGCAGGGCGGTTCCCAATACCGGCGACTGGTCGCTTCGTTCCAGCGCATCTTCGGCGCCACGATCTTCTTCGGAACGGACACTCAGAGGGACCGCGCCGCCGTGGTTCATTGCGCCCGTTTCAACTTCATGACGGAGGCGCGGATTTGGTATTCGCGAGATCCGGAACAGACCCTGCTGCCTGGCGACTGCCAGAACGTGATCGTTCTGAGCGACGAGTTCTATCGGGAGATCTCCAGCCATCCGATTCCGACGGATCTAGAAGCGGCGAAGGCCCTTTCGGCGAGCCCGGCAGCGCTCGACCTGTTCACCTGGCTCTCCTATCGCTGCTTCACGGCTCGCGGTCGAGAGCGAGTTCCGCTCTTCGGTGAGTTCGGCCTTGTCAGCCAACTCGGAAGCAGCCGACTACGCGCGACCTCGGAAGTTCCGCGAGAAGTTGGAGGGATGGCTCAAACTCGTCCGGGCGATGTGGCCCGAGTGTCCGGCGTATTTGGATCGAGATGGGCTTGCGCTGGTGGTGGACCGGGCGACCGCAGTACTTCCGCTGGCGAATGTGCGTTGAGAGCGGGGCGACACTGGCCGCCCCACAGATCGGCGTTTACCCGACGTCGTCGGGTGCCGTGTCGGTATTGTCGGTCTCCGGATCGATTTGCGAAACCCGCTGGCCAGGACGCAGGTTCATGATTGAAGAGGCAACGACAGTGTAGGTGCGGACCTTCACGCCGGCGTCATTCTGGTATTCGCGGCTGCGAAGTTCACCTTCGACGCGCAAGTGTGATCCCTTCCTGAATCCGGCGGCGTATTCGGCGAGCTTGGCCCATGCATAAGTTACGTGGAATAGACGGATCCACCTTGCTGTAGTGCAAACTGCTGGCATGTTTCTTTTAAAGCCAGTTTTGCCGGGGTGGAGGAGACCACTTTGCACGTAATTCTGTGGGCACGCTGCCCGCTTATCGCGAACAACGACTACGCTCGACGATGGCTCCAGTCGGTCGCCGATCTCGGGCATGCGCGAAACACAGTCGAAGCATATAGCAGGGCCGTAGAAGAGTATCTTTCGTTCACCAAAGGGCTTGGCGTTCCTGTCGCCGAGGCGCGGCGGGACCACGTGGCCGCGTACGTCCGGTCGCTGCTGACAAAGAACAGACCGAATGCGACAGTGATCGAGATCGACGCGCCGCTGGGGTTGTCGAATGCATCGATTCAGCAACGGCTCACGGCGGTGCGCCTGTTCTACGACTTCCTGATGGAAGAACAGCAGTGCGGCGCGAACCCGGTCGGGCGCGGCCGTTATACACCGGGCAACGTTTTCGGTGGGCAACGCGGCCGCGGATTAGTGCCGCGAGTCCGAAAGCTTCCATGGATTCCGTCCGATGAACAGTGGCTGGCGCTCGTCCAGTCCGTGCGCAGCGGAACGGCGAGAGACCGTTTCATGGTGGCCCTGGCCTATGACGCGGCGCTGCGGCGCGAGGAGCTGTGCGTCCTCACAACGACCGCCATCGACCCAGCCCACCGGATACTGCGGGTTCGGGCAGAGACGACCAAGAATCACAAGGAGCGGATCATTCCGTTTTCAACGCTGACCGGGGCACTCTATCGGGAGTACCTGACCGACCGGCGACAGATTGGGAGTAGCCGAGGGCGGCTGTTCCTGTCCACATCGAATCGAAATCACGGCCAGCCTTTGTCGATCTGGACATGGTCGAAGACGGTCAAGGCTTTCGCTAGGAGCGCCCAGATACCACGCTTCTCAACACATACTTTTCGCCATCTCCGGCTGACCGATCTCGCGGGCCGGGTGGGACGTCCACGAGATCGCGACGTTTGCAGGTCACCGCAACCTGGAAACCACGATGATCTACATCCATTTGAATGGCGGTGAGTTGGCCAAGCGCCTCGAGCAGGCATCGACAAAGTTCCACGAACTGCGGATCAGCCCGCTGGCGGAGGGACTCTGATGATCGCGACGGCAAAAATCCAGGACAAACCCAAAGAATGGAGGTGGCCGCTGGACCTTTGCGGCTACGACCAGGCGCGCTCGCTCTCAGCTGCGGAACTGGGTGAGATCAGGATGTTACTCAAACACGAGTGGCGCGGAGAGTATCACCGCACATTGTGGATTCCGCGGCTGGAGTGGATCGTCCGGCCGATCCTCGATGCCGAGGAACTCTTCCATTCGACCAGGGAACGCAGATCGATCCTGCGAATATTCTTCACCGAGATGCTCCAACGGCGCTCCTCTTTCTGGACATGGTCGCCTCGGATCTGGATGGCGATCTGTTGCGCGAGTCGCGGTGCATTCGTGGACCGCTACAAAGTCGATGGGAGCGCACGGGTATCGTTTATGGCCGTCTTACTTCTGCTCAAACGGCCCGTCGAGTTACAGAGGTGCGGCGTATTCGAACGCATCCTGCTCGCTGAAAAGGTGTTCGGGAAGAAGGTCGTGGATTCGGCGGTGAAGCACGTCGGCGACCCCTGAAAAGCTGGGGTTACGGAACAAGTCACAAGGACGACGATGAAAGTGTTCTCTGTGAGGCTATGCTGCTTACCGGCAGTCCGCTGCCGCAGGAGATATCGAGAGAGGTGCTGGCCGATCTCTTCGGAAAGTGCTGTCCCGTTCAAAGGCGCTACGCGATACAGCGTCTTTCGCAGGCTCTTCATCAGCTCGGCTTCATCGACGCCCCGTTGCGGCATGGATGGAGTTACGCTCGTGGCGGTCAGTCCCCGGATTTGGTGGCCAACGTGGATAAGCGGTGGGCGAGGTATGCCGAACGGTGGTTCGCCACGTCTACGCTCGCGCCAGACACGCGTCTGGAAATCCGTTACATGCTGCTGAAAGCCGGCCGCTGGGTGACGGCGCTTCATCCAGAAGTTGCCTCACCCGAACTCTGGAGGCGAGAGACCGCCGCTCAGTGGGTCGCCGCCGTGTGTCGGATGCGTGTTGGCGAGTGGCATAACCAGGTGCGCAGGATCACGGAACACGGAAAGCCGCTGTCGGCCGCAGCCATGATTGGGCACATCGGTATGTTGCGTACGTTTTTCCGCGATTGCCAGGAGTGGGAATGGCTTCCCCGCCGCTTTGATCCCAGGCGTTGCCTCCGTACCCCGGCCAGTGTGAAGCGTCTGATCGGCCCGAATCCCCGCGTGATTTCAGACGACGTGTGGGCCAAACTCGTCTGGGCGGGCCTCAACCTGACCGAGGCGGATCTGCCGGGCGGAAGACGCTCTATTACCCGGTGGAGATGATTCGAGCACTGGCGATGGTATGGTTGTTCGCCGGTCTTCGTTCGGACGAGATTGCGCGGCTGCGCGTCGGCGCCATTCGCTGGAAACACGCGGAAGACGGCTCGTCGGCGCACGTCTGCCTCTTGGACGTGCCCGTAAACAAAACGAGCACGGCCTTCGTCAAGCCCGTCGATCCGATTGTTGGAGAAGGCATCGAAGGGTGGGAGAAAGTCCGGCCGCGTCAGCCCGCTTCCCGGACCGAAAGACCGGAGATCTGGTGCACTTTATATTCGCCTACCGAGCACGTCCACTCGGAGACCGGTATTTAAACCGGATGTTAATTCCGTTGCTTTGCAAGAAAGCCGGCGTTCCCAGGGCGGACGCCCGTGGCAGGATCACAAGCCACCGCGGGCGATCCACGATTGCGTCCCAGCTTTACAACTCGAAACAACCGCTCTCGCTGTTCGAATTGCAAGAATGGTTGGGACATCGCTCGCCACACTCGACGCAGTATTACGCCAAGATCACGCCCACCAGATTGTCCAAGGCCTACAACGATGCGGGCTACTTTGAGCGCAACCTTCGGTCGATCAACGTGCTCATTGATCAGGACGCCGTTCGTAAGCAACTGCCGGATGGCAACGCCTGGAAGTATTACGACCTCGGCCATGGCTACTGCACCTACGACTTCTTCGATCAATGCCAGCACCGCATGGCGTGCGCGAAGTGCTCGTTCTATTTGCCGAAAAGTTCGACGGCAGCACTTCTACTGGAAGGCAAGACGAATCTGCTGCGGATGCGCCAGGAGATCCCATTGTTCGAAGGGGAGGTCTCAGCTATTGATGACGGTGTCGGCGCCCTCGACGAGTTGTTGCAGAAACTGGCGGACGTGTCTACTCCGGAAGGACCGACCCCGCGAGAACTGCGAGCCAGATCCGAGCATTCAGACCCCTCGAAGGAAATTGGCAATGAGTGACTGGGTAAACTTCCGACAAGTGAAAGCGCAGATCCGGCTTGTGGACGTAATTCGGCGTTACGGTGTCAAGCTCCAATCGTCCGGGCCCGGTTGTTTGCGCGGACGCTGCCCATTGCCGACGCACAGTTCGAAGGACTCCACACTGAGTTTTTCGATCAACACCGCCAAGAACGTCTGGGCATGTCACTCGCAATCGTGCGTTGCGAAGCGAGGTGGCGCCCTCGGCGGAAATCTATTGGACTTCGTGGCCGTGATGGAAGGATGTGCAATTCGCGATGCAGCCTGCTTCTCAAAGGACATTTTGAAGTAGCCGGCCGATCCCGAAACGGACGCGATCGGGTCATCAGGCCGTCCGTCACGGCGAGCAATCGTGCACTCGGGTTCCAGCTTTTCGGGGTCGATCCTTCGCACGAATACATCGCTGCTCGTGGAATCTCACTCGCAACTGCACGATTGTTTGGGATCGGCTACTATTCCAGGCGTGGCTATTTGTCGGGTAGAGTCGTGATCCCGATTCACAATTAGGCGGGCCAACTGATCGCCTATGCGGGCAGGTCGATCGATGGAGAGCAACCGAAATATAGGCTTCCTCCCGCTTTTCGAAAGAGCGGCGAACTGTTCAACCTCCATCGCGCTGCGCGTGGCCGTGTCGCCGCGTTCTCGTCGTCGAAGGGTTCTTCGATTGCGTGAAGGTTCATCAGGCCGGATTTCCGAATGTGGTCGCACTGATGGGGTGCAGCCTATCAGGCCAACAAGCTGACTTGCTCACCCGCCACTTTGCTGAAGCCGTTCTCCTGCTGGACGGCGACGAAGCCGGCGAACGTGCGACAGCGAAGATCACGGCCACCCTGTCTGAAACCATGAAGGTCTATCGCGGCCGCGTACCGCAAGGACGTCAACCGGATGAACTCTTGCCGGCCGAACTGCGGAGCGTCATCGAAGGCGCGATTGGCGTTTCCCAATGAAAGGAGAGGCCGCTTACGCGGCGGCCCCTTCGCGTTCGGATTTCGCGGCACGGTCGAGTTTGGTGATCCGGAGTACGCGGATTTCCGTGATCGACTTCTTCGCGCCCGCGGTTTGATCGGTATATTCACGGGTGCCCAGTTCGCCGTCGATTTGCACGTGGGCGCCCTTTGACAACGTTGCCGCAAACGCCGCTTGAGGCCCGAAGACGACGCATTTGTGCCAGGTGGTCTGCGAATCGTAACCGCCGGTCGCCCGGTTCTTCCAACTGCGCTTGGTGGCGACGGAGAAAGTCGTGAAGGTGCTGTCATTACGAGTGGTGTGGGTTTCGGCGTCGTGGCCGACAAAGC